>NZ_LR732659.1 GCF_902506575.1 Streptomyces mexicanus
GTCCACCGGGGCAGGGGGATCCTCATCCGGGCCGCCCCCTCGGCGACCGGACGGTGAGGCGGCCCGGATGAGGATCCCCCTGCCCCGGTGGACGGGCACGCTCGCCGTGAAGGCCGCGGCCTTCATCACGGTGATGTGCTGCGCGCTGGCCGCGCTGCTCGGCGTCCTCGTCCATGTGTCGGTGACCGACCAGACCGTCGGCCAGGCCCGGGAGCTGGCGCTCGTCCGGCTCAAGGACGCCACCAGCGCGTTCGAGTCCGGGGACACGCTGCTGCCGGGCGCGGGCCTGGACCCCGACGGGCTGCCCGCGCCGCTGCGGCGGCTGGCGGCGCACGGAGAGCGCGGCACGATGGTCGCCCGCCACCACGGGCGGCCCACGATGTGGGCGGCCGGGCCCGCCGACCACGGGCGGGCGCTGGCCGTCGAGGTGGACTACTCGCAGCAGGCGGGCACGATCGCCGGGCTGGACAACGCGATCCTGTGGTCCTCGGGGCTGGCGATCGGGGCGACGCTGGCCGTGGGCGCGTTCGCGGTGACCCGGGTGACACGGCGCCTGCACGCCACGGCGCAGGTGGCCCGGCGGATCAGCGCCGGCGACCTGGACGCGCGGGTGCACGACCCGCTCAGCCGGGACCCCTCGCGCCCGCAGGACGAGGTGGCCGCGGTGGCCGCCGCGCTGGACACGATGGCGTCCTCGCTGCAGAGCAAGCTGCTGGCCGAGCAGCGCTTCACCGCCGACGTCGCCCACGAGCTGCGCACGCCGCTGACCGGGCTGCACGCGGCGGCCGAGCTGCTGCCGCCGGGCCGCCCGACGGAGCTGGTGCGCGACCGGGTGGCCGCGCTGCGCACCCTCACCGAGGACCTGCTGGAGATCTCCCGGCTGGACACCGGGCGGGAACGGCTGGAGCTGGACGGCGAGCATCTGAGCGCGGTCGCGCAGCGGGTGGTGCGGGCCGCGGCGGGCGCCACGGGCGCCGACGCCGAGGTCCGGGTCGTCCGGGACGTCTACGTGGAGACCGACCGGCGGCGCCTGGAGCGGGTGCTGGGCAATCTGGTGGCCAACGCGCACCGGCACGGGCGGCCGCCGGTGACGCTGACCGTGGACGGGCCGGTGGTCACGGTGCGGGACCACGGCGTGGGCTATCCGGCGTATCTGGTGGAGCACGGGCCGCAGCGGTTCCGCACCGAGGGCGGGGCACGCGGGCACGGGCTCGGGCTGACCATCGCGCTGGGCCAGGCGGAGGTGCTGGGCGCCCGGCTGGAGTTCGCCAACGCGCCGGACGGCGGGGCGGTGGCGCGCCTGACACTGCCCGAGCGCCCGCCGCAGACGGCGGGGGGCGGCCGGCGCGGGGAGCAGGGCGTTGACGCCGTTTCAGGTGACAGCCTCGCCGACGGCGCGGTGTCGCGGGCATCCGGCCAGCGGCGTCCCTAATGTGGCGTTGGTCAGATTTGTCCGCTACAGCGGGCGTCATCGCCACAGGTGGAGGTTCTCCATGTCCCTGCGCTCCCCGCTCGCCCGGCTGGCCCTGGTGGCCGCCTCCGGGGCGCTGTTGACCACGGCCAGCGGCGCCCCGATCGCCAGCCCCGAGGACCACAGGATCGCGTTGTCCAGCCCGGCGATCGTGCCCGCCTGCTGCGAGTAGTCCACCTCGACGGCCAGCGCCCGCCCGTGGTCGGC
>NZ_LR732660.1 GCF_902506575.1 Streptomyces mexicanus
GTGTGGGGGCGGGCGCGAAGGCGCCCGAGATCACGGCGGGCGCACGCCGGGTGCTCGTACGCGTCCGCAGGCGCGCGCCGGGCGGAGGATGGGGGCGCGCGTGCGCCGGGCCAAGCCGGATGAGGGCGAGCGCAGGCGTGGGGCCGGCAAGCGGACAGCGAGGTCGTGCGTACGGCGGCGCGCGGACGGCAGGGTGTGCGTGCGGCGGCGAGTGGACGGCGGGTGCGTGCGTGCGGCGCGCGGGGACGGGGGACACTCACCGTGGGCCCGTTGCGCGGGCCCGCCCGGTCCGGCCCCGTCCAGGAGGTCGTCATGCCGCTGTCGCCCACCGGTTCCGGCAGGATGGCGCGGGACGCCGTCCACCATCCGCTGTTCGCCCGCTGCTACGCCCGGTTCAGCGTGGCCGCCGAGACGCGGCTGGGCATGGCGGGCGTGCGCGAGCGGCTGCTCGCCGGGCTCGGCGGCCGGGTGCTGGAGATCGGCGCGGGCAACGGGCTGAACTTCGCGCACTACCCGGGCACCGTCGCGGAGGTCGTCGCGGGCGAGCCGGAGCGCCCGCTGCGGCACAAGGCCAGAGCGGCCGCGCTGCGCGCCGAGGTCCCGGTCGACGTGGTGCCCGGCTGCGCCGAGGCGCTGCCGGTCAAGAGCGAGGCCTACGACGCGGTGGTGCTCTGTCTGGTGCTGTGCAGCGTGCGGGACCTGTCGCGGTCGCTCGGGGAGGTGCGGCGGGTGCTGCGGCCGGGCGGCGAGGGGCGGGTCTTCGAGCACGGCGCGGGGGGCGGCGCGGCCATGCGCCTGACCCAGCGCGTCCTGGACCGAACCGTCTGGCCGGTGCTGGGCGGCGGCTGCCATCTCTCGCGCGACCCGGTCGCGGCGCTCCGCGAGGCCGGGTTCGCCCTCGGGCCCTACCGCCGGGTGCTGATGCCCGAGTCGGGACCGGCCCTGCCCAGCTCGTACTGCTCGCTGGGCACCGCCTGGCGTCCGGCGGCGGACCCGCTGCTCACGGAGGGCTGAACCCGCCGCTCACAGACTCCACTGGCGCAGTTCCCGCGCGATGTCGTGCACGGAGGCCTCGCCGGACTTCACCAGCCGGGCCAGGTCCCGCACCTGCTCGGGCGAGACGACGACCTTCAGGCCACTGGCGACGAGGTAGGCGTAGGCGACCGCGGAGGCGAACAGCGCGTTGGAGCGCTCCAGCGCGGGCACGTGGACGAGCAGGTGCAGCAGCGCGGCGGCCCGCGCGTGCGGGGTGTCGTAGACGGGGACGTCGAAAATCTCGGCCCGGTGCCGCGCCACCGCGGCGACCAGCGCGCCCCAGTCGGTGACCTGGGGGTCCCCCGGCGTCATCCGCTCGGCGAGCATGAGCAGCCAGGCGAGGTCGATTCTGAGGTCGTTCAACGGCTCAGTGACGGCTTTCGCCGCGATGCCCGCGGCGGCCTTCCAGGTCGGCCCCGAACTCCTCCGCGAAGACGGACTCGTAGCTCTTCATGAAGTCGGCGGCGGCCTCCACGAACGTGCGGCCGGCCTCTCCGGTGTCCTGGCGCACCAGTTCCTCGATGTAGCGGTTGACGCTCATCCCGCGGGCCAGGGCGCGTTCCCGGGCGGCACGGGCCGTGCCCTCGTCCACCCGCACGTTCAGCTGCGTCTTCGCCATGCCTCGACGCTAGCGCCGGGCCGCTAGCACCCGCAAGGCCCCGGGGGGTGGAGACCGGCCCGGCCCGCGGACGCGGACCCGCTCCGTCTCAGGGTGGAGACCGGTTCGGCGCAGGTGGAGACCGGCTCGGCTCAACGGGGGATACCGGGTGTGCGGCCGGTCACATTAGGCTCGGCGGGGGACAAAGCACTCATGACCGAGGCCGTTCCCCATCGAGGCACCAGCGAGGAGGCCGCCGTGTCCACACCCGCCGCGGCGACTGCCGACGCGACCGCCGCCCGCGCCCGCGGACTGACCAAGGCCTACGGGTCGGGCGAGACCACCGTGCTCGCGCTGGACTCGGTGGACGTGGACATCGCGCGCGGCCGCTTCACCGCGGTGATGGGGCCCTCCGGTTCCGGCAAGTCCACGCTGATGCACTGCCTGGCGGGACTCGACACCGTCTCGGCCGGACAGGTGTGGATCGGGGACACGGAGATCACCCGTCTGAAGGACCGCGAGCTGACCCGGTTGCGCCGGGACCGGATCGGCTTCATGTTCCAGTCGTTCAACCTGGTCCCCACGCTGAACGCCCTGGAGAACATCACTCTGCCCCTGGACATCGCGGGCCGCAGGCCGGACCGGGAGTGGCTGGACCGGATCATCGACACGCTGGGGCTGCGCGACCGGCTCGGCCACCGGCCCTCGCAGCTGTCCGGCGGGCAGCAGCAGCGGGTGGCCTGCGCGCGGGCGCTCGCCTCGCGGCCCGAGCTGGTCTTCGCCGACGAGCCGACGGGCAACCTCGACTCCCGGGCCGGCCTGGAGGTGCTCGGTTTCCTGCGCGAGGCGGTCGACAGCCTGGGGCAGACGGTGGTCATGGTGACCCACGACCCGGGTGCGGCGGCCCACTCCGACCTGGTGCTCTACCTCGCGGACGGCCGGATCGTGGACGAGATGGCGCATCCCACGGCGGAGGCGGTGCTGGAGCGCATGCGCCTGTTCGCCTCGGGCGGCGGCCGGGACCGCGCCGGCAGCGCCCCCGCCGTCGAGGAGGCGTGAGGGACGTGCTCAAGGCGACGTTGCGCAGCTTCCTGGCCCACAAGGGCCGGTTGCTGCTGTCGGCCCTGGCCATCGCGCTGTCCGTGGCGTTCGTCGCGGGCAGCCTGATCTTCTCCGACACCGTTTCGGGGACCTTCGACCGGCTGTTCGCCTCGACCGCCGCCGATGTGTCCGTCACGCCCCGGCAGGACCTGAGGTCCCCGCTGCCGACCGGCACGGTGCAGACGCTGCCGGCGGCGCTGGCGCGGCGCGTGGCCGAGGTGCCCGGCGTGGCGGCGGCCCATGTGGACGCCTCCGTGGAGAACGTGGTGGTCGTCGACCGCCACAACCGGCCCGTCGGTCCGGCCACCGGCGCCCCCACCGTCGCCCGCAACTGGGAGGAGACCGGCCGCAGGCCGGTGGAGCTGACCTCCGGTCACACCCCGCGCGGCGACGGCGAGGCGGTGCTGGACGCGGACACGGCCGCGCACCAGCACGTGCGGATCGGTGACGCGCTGACGGTGCAGGCGCAGCCGGGCACCTTCCGGGTGCGGGTGGTCGGCATCGCCACGTTCACCACCACCAACCCCGGCACGGCGGTGGTCTACCTGGACACCCCGACCGCGCAGCGGCGGCTGCTGGGCTCCGCGGCCCGCGCGACCGGCATCTCGGTCGACGCGGCGCGGGGCGTGAGCGACGCACAGCTCAAGCGCCGCGTCGCCGCGGCGGTCGGGACTCGCGCGTACGACGTGCGGACCGCCGCCGAGCATGCCAAGTCGGCCGCGGCGAGCCTGGGCTCGTTCCTGAAGATCATCAAGTATGTGATGCTCGGCTTCGCCGGGATCGCGGTCCTCGTCGGCGTGTTCCTGATCGTCAACACCTTCTCGATGCTGATCGCCCAGCGCACCCGGGAGCTGGGCCTGCTGCGCGCGCTGGGCGCCGACCGCAGGCAGGTGCGGCGGTCGGTGCTGACCGAGGCGGTGCTGCTCGCAATGGTCGCCTCCACGCTGGGCCTGGCGGCCGGCATCGGGCTGGCCGCCGGGCTGATCCGGCTCATGAGCCTGTTCGGCATGAACCTGGACGCCACACAGATGGTCATCGGCTGGACCACGCCCGTGGCCGCCTACGTCGTCGGCGGCGGTGTCACGTTCGTGGCCGCCTACCTGCCGGCCCGGCGGGCCGCGGCCGTCTCCCCCATGGCGGCCCTGGCCGACACCGAGGTCGCCGGGGTGGGGCGCCCGCTGACGGTGCGGGCCGTGGTGGGGGCGGTGGTCGGCGCGGCGGGTGCCGCCGCGCTCGGGGCCTGCACGGCCGTGTCCCGCACCGCGATCGCCGCCTCGCTGCTGGGCGTCGGCGTGGTGCTGACCCTGATCGCGACCGTGGTCGCCGGACCGCTGCTGGTGCGCCCGCTGATCCGGGTGCTGGGCGCGGCCTTCCCGGCGCTGTTCGGCTCCGTCGGGCGGATGAGCCAGCGCAACGCCCTGCGCAATCCGCGCCGCACCGGGGCGACCGCGGCCGCCCTGATGGTGGGCCTGGCCCTGGTCGCCGGGATGTCGGTGGCCGGCGCTTCCCTGACCCGGTCCATCGACCGCCAGATCGAGCGGACGCTGGGCGCCGACTACATCGTGCAGAACCGTACCTTCGTGCCCTTCCCGCAGCAGGTCACCGACGCCGTGCGGCACACCCCGGGCGCGGGCGTCGTCGTACGGCAGCGGCTGGCGCCGATCGCGCTGCGGCTGCCGGACGGCATCCGGGTGGAGACGGTCGTCTCCGGCTACGACCGGCAGCTGGACTCCGTCGCCCACATCCGGTACGCGGCCGGGGACACCGCGGCGGCGCTGGCCGACGGCCATCTGGCCATGGACGCCGGCTTCGCCCGCAAGCACGGCGTGCGGCCGGGGACGGTGCTGCCGGCCGAGTTCCAGGGCGGTCGCCGGGCCGGGCTGACGGTGGCCGCGCTCACCGACCAGGACGAGGCGGAGGGGTTCGGGGTGCAGGGCGGGCTGTACCTCGGCCTGGGCACGTTCGTCAGGGAGGTGCCGGGCGCCGCGGACGCCGCCCTGTACGTGAACGCGGCCCCGGGCACGAGCACCGCGCGGCTGCGCTCCGCGCTGGAGAAGACCCTCGTCCCCTATCCGAACGTGCAGGTCAGGGACCAGGCCGATTACAAGAAGCTGGTGCACGACCAGATCGCGGTGCTGCTGTACCTGGTGTACGCGCTGCTCGGGCTGGCCATCGTGATCGCGGTGCTCGGTGTCGTCAACACCCTGGCGCTGTCGGTGGTGGAGCGCACCCGGGAGATCGGCCTGTTGCGGGCCATCGGGCTGGCCAGGCGGCAGCTGCGCCGGATGGTGCGGCTGGAGTCGGTGGTGATCGCGGTGTTCGGGGCGGTGCTGGGCCTGGCGCTGGGGCTGGTGTGGGGGGTGTGCGCCCAGCGGGTGCTGGCGCTGCAGGGCATCAC
>NZ_LR732661.1 GCF_902506575.1 Streptomyces mexicanus
ACCGTGACGCAGACGGCGGCCCGTCCCGCTCCGGGGGGAGGGAGGGACGGGCCGCCGTCTGCGTCACGGTCCCGCGCGTCACGATCCCGCGCGTCTCGGCATCGCGCGCTGCGGTCCGCGCGGTGAAGGCTGGTCGGTGAAGGCCGGCCCGTGCGCTGACGACCGGTCGGTGAAGGCCGGCCCGTGCAGGCCGGTCCGTGCAGGCCGGTCGGAGCGACAGGGCAGGCGGCGGGTCAGCCGGTGTACCGGGGGTGCACCAGTGTGGAGGCCGCAAGGCCGGTGACGCGGGTGCGCAGCGCGGCGCGGGCGTCGGCGGCGAGCGAGGCCGCGGTGAGGGTGCGCGGGCGCGGGGCCGCGGGGTCCAGCGCGAGCACCGGGTCCGTACGACAGGCCAGGACGAACCCCCAGTCACGCGCGGCACGGGCGGCGCCGGTCGTGCGGTCGGGGCCCGCGGCGAAACCGGAGTCGCGGCCGCTGACGCGGTAGGCAACGGTGCGCAGTCCCGCCGCCCGGATCGTCGCCTCCACCGTCCAGAAGGCGCGCGGCCGGGTGGTGACCGGTCCCGCGTGCACCACCAGCCGTCCCCGAGGGGCCAGGGTGCGCCGGGCCAGGCCGTAGAACTCCTGTGCGTACAGCTTGGTGCTGGCCGTGATGCCCGGGTCGGGCAGGTCCTCGATCACCACGTCGTACGCCGCCGCCGGTGCTCCGCGCAGCCAGCCGAAGGCGTCGGCCGTGCTCACGTGGACGCGCGGGTCGTCGTAGACGTGGTCGTTGAGCCGGGCGAGCGCCGGGTCGGTGCGGGCCAGGCGGACGACGGCCGGGTCGAGTTCGACGACGTCCACCCGCCGTACGCCCCCGTGGCGCAGCACCTCCCGGGCGGCGAGGCCGTCGCCGCCGCCGAGGATGAGCACGCGCGCGTGCGGGCCGTCCATCGCGGGGTGGACGAGGGCTTCGTGGTAGCGGCGCTCGTCCTGGCCGCTGACGCGCAGCCGGCCGTCGAGGAACAGGTCCAGCGGCCGGCCGCGGGTGCCGCCGGTCAGGACGATCTCCTGGACGTCGCTCTGCAGCGCCACGCGGACGTCGGCGCCGTAGACCGCGTGCCGGGCGGCGCGTTCGAAGTCGCCGACCAGGGCGGCGCCGGAGGCGAGCAGGCCGAGCACGACGAGGTTGGCGACCAGCAGCAGCCAGCGGGCCCGCCGGGTCAGGTCGCGCCGGAACAGGCCGAGCACCAGCGTGCCGCCGGCGACGACGTTGACCGCGCCGGTCAGCAGCGCGCCGGTCAACTGGCCCAGCAGCGGCAGCAGCAGGAACGGAAAGGCGAGGCCGCCGACGAGCGCGCCGACGTAGTCGGCCGCGAACAGGTCGGCGACCGCACCGCCCGCGTCCTGCCGGCGGATGCGCTGGATCAGCTCCATCAGCAGCGGCACCTCGGCGCCGATGAGCAGTCCGATGGCGAGCGAGAAGGCGACCAGCAGGCCGCGCGGTCCGCCCGTCCACATCCCGCCCCAGGCGCCGGTCCAGGCGAAGACGGCGTACAGCGCCATGGCGCTGCAGCCGCCGACCAGGGCGAGCGTGGCCTCGATGGCGCCGAAGCCGATGGCGGCGTGCCGGCGCAGCCGCTTCGCGGCGAGCGAGCCGATGCCCATCGCGAACACCATCACGGACAGCACGACGGACGCCTGCGTGACCGAGTCACCGATCAGGTACGAGGCCAGCGCGACCAGTTCGAGTTCGTAGACGAGCCCGCAGGCCGCGCAGACGAAGACGCCGGCCAGCACGAGGAACCGGCCGGTGGCCGGCCGCACGGGCAGCCGCGCCGGACCGCTCGCGGGAGGCGCCGGGCAGGAGGGCGCCGAGCGGGGCGGGGCCGGGGCGGGCGGTTCGATCACGCTGAGACGTTACGTCACGGTGGGCGACCGCTTCGTCACCCACACGTGTGAAACGAGGGGGCGTCGGTGCATGAGGGTGGCGTTGTGGTGGTGCGTGCTCCCACCCGTGTGCGGGTCGCCACCAGCTGCCCGTCCTGCGGGTAGGCGTGCCAGGTGCGCCAGTGCACCTGGCCCTCCTGCCGCTGCGCCAGCATCGCGGTGAAGGCGTGCGGGCTGCCCGGGAAGACGCCGGCCAGGCCGTTGGGATGGTCGGAGACCAGGGCCAGCAGCTCCTGGGCCCGCCCGGCGAACGACCCCGGCGAGAGCACCTCCACGCGGGCCGCGAACTCGTACTCCCAGTCGCCGGCCCGCTTGGCGACGCCCAGCGGCAGGGGCGTACTGGAGCCCGGGATGCACGCGACCGTCTCCGAACACGTGCCCCACGCCTCCTCCAGGAGGACCTGGTGAGAGGCGCCGAGCAGTCTCAACTGCAGTTTCGCTCCGGACAGTTCGAGGTCGAGGGTGGCCAACGCGGGCAGCGGCTCGCGCCCCAGAGCCCAGGCGAGGTCCGCCGCGCGCGTGTCGGTGTAGGAGGTGGTGAGGGTCGTGAGCATGGATCGGCTCCGCTAGCACGCAAAGAAAAAAGGCGAGTTGGGCCGGCGCACCCCGGTCGACTCGGGGCGAACGGCCCGGTCAGCCTGGTTCGGAAAGGGTGTGAGCAGGTCGTCCTGGGGGCTGCGTCGGCGAGTTAGAGAGAACCACGAACGGCCGTGCCGCACAGCGTTTTTACCCAAGTCCGGGAGGTTTACATCCCTGAGTGGGCCTATGTGCGCAACTGTTCAACCACGGCGTACGCCCCGGCGCGCACGGCGGCGCACAGAGCAGCGCACAGGACGGCGCGCAGGACGCCCCCCACGGGTCGGGGCCCGGCGTCCGAACCGGACGCCGGGCCCCGAGTGAGCGCGTTCCCCGGTCAGCTGCCTCCCCCGCATCCGCCGCCGCACGAGGAACCGCAGGACGAGCCTCCGCAGGAGGAGTGCCCTCCGCAGGAGTGGCCGCCCGAATGGTGGCCGCCCGAATGGCCGCCGGACGACGAGTCGCCGCCCCCGTCCCCGGCCGCCCACCAGCCGCCGCCCCCCCCGCGCGCGCCGCGC
>NZ_LR732662.1 GCF_902506575.1 Streptomyces mexicanus
GCCGTACCAGGTGTGCAGCTCCGCCGCCGGGTCGTCGTCCACCGTGACGGCGAGGTGCACGCCGCCCTCCACGTCGTGGAAGACCCCCGCGACCCGGGCGGTGCGCCCGGCCAGGAACATGTCCTGGGCGTCGGCGCCCCGCCGCGGCCGCAGCCGCACCCGGCTGCCGCCGCCCACCCGCACCCCGTCGACGAGCACCGTGTCCGTCGTCGGGGACAGGCCGTCGCCGCCCAGCTCCTGCCACCACGCGGGCCGCTCGGCCGCGCCGGGACCCTCCGGCGCGGCGGGGAGGTCGTGGGCGGCGGGAATGCGAGGCGCGACGGGGGCTTCGGCGTCGGAAGCGTCCAGGGCGTCCGAAGGGTCCATGGCGTCCGAAGGGTCCACGGTGTCGGAGGCGTCCGGGGTGGCGGGTGCCAGGGAGCGGATGGCGCCGTGCAGCCGGGCGAAGACCTCCGTGGGCAGAGCCTCCACCCGGTCCAGGATGTCGGCGGCCCGCGGATCCGTGGCGCGGGCCTCGGCCTTCTCCGCGTCGGTCAGCAGCATGGTGCGCAGGGTCAGGATCTCGTCGATCTCCGCCGCGTCGTGCAGGTCCCCGGGACTCTCCGGTGCCACCTGCGGACGGTCGGGCAGGAGGATCGGCGAGGACAGCAGGGCAGGGCCGAGGCCGCCCCCGCCCTCGGGCGCGGCGGCCGCCGCACCGCCGAGGACGGGGAAGGCGAACGCGTTGCGGCACCCGCGCGCGGGCTCCGCCAGCTGGGCCGGCGGGTCGATGAGCGAGACGAACTCCACGCCCGTGCCGCCGATCAGGGTGTGCGTGGCGACCAGCGCCCGGCGCAGCGCCTCCTCGCGCGGTGCTGCCGGGTCCGGGAACGCTGCGGCGTTCTCGGTGCGCACCCGCAGCCGGACCAGATCCGGGCCGAGCCGCTCGGCCGTGAGCGTGGTGCGGCCCCGTACCTCCTCACGGCGCCGCCCCACGCGCCCGGCGCCCGAGGGCAGCGGCTCGGTGTCCTGCCCGGCCGCCGCCCCGAACCCGGCGGTGTGCTCCCGACGCAGCAGGTCGTCCACGGCGACGGTGAAGTGGGCCTCGCGTGGCACCGCCTCGTCGAAGGTCAGGTGCGCGGTGCCGTCGGCGGTGCGCAGGGAGTCGACCGGGTGGTACGCGCCGTCGGGACCGGCCTGCTGCACCTGCTTGCGCTGCTGGTGCAGAAAACGCACCCGCACCGTCACGGCGGCGTCCGGCCGCCGGACGCGCACCAGGCACTCGGTGCGCTGGTACCAGGAGTCGGCGGCGCCGGACACACCCGGCGTGACGGGGCCGTCGCGCTCCACCCAGTCCCGGGGCAGCACCACCCCGAACTGCCACCGCACCCGGTTCTTCGGCGAGGAACGGCGGTACGGGTAGAGCAGATAGCCCTCGTACAGCACGGCGTCCGCCACCGCACTCAACCGGTCGACGTCCACCGCGCTCGACGGATCGGCCTCCACCGCGCGCGACCCGTCGGCGTGCGGCCCGCGGGACCGGCCGCCGCCGGGCGGCTCGGGAGCGTCCACGGCGGCGGGGCGGGCAGCGCCCTCCGCGGCCACGGCATCGGGCATCCGGCCTCCTCGGTTGGGGTGTGCGCCATCCCGCGCAAGAAGGTCATCTACAACCAGGCCGAGATCGACCAGCTGGCGGCGTACATCGCCTCCCTGGGCGCCGGTCCGAGCGTGCCCACGAAGAACCAGTACAGCCCGGAGGGCGCCGAC
>NZ_LR732623.1 GCF_902506575.1 Streptomyces mexicanus
GTGGGGGGTGTCCGCGCCTGAGGCCGGGGTGCCGGTCTCGGGGTGGGGTTTGTCGATGATGTCGGTGGGGGCCTGGTCCGCGTGCTGGACGAGGTTGCCCTGGTGGTCCAGGAGGTTGCCGTGCGGGTCCATGTACTGGGCCGGGGAGCCGTCCACGCTCGGCAGTTTCGTCGTGCCCTCGGGCAGCACTGGGGCGTCGTGCGGCAGCGAGACGGTGCCGTTCGGGAGCTTGGTCGCGCCCTCGGGGATCGGGGTGCCCTCGGGGAGGTGGACCGTGCCGTCCGGGAGTTTCAGCGAGCCTTCGGGCAGGGTGATCGCGTTGTCCGGGAGCTTGGGGATGTCGATCTTGCCGATGCCCTTCAGGCCCTTGGCGATGTCACCGATCTTCGACAGACCCGCCCCGGCGGCCTTGCTCACATACGTCATGGGGTCGATGACCCGGCCGGCCTTGCCCGCCACCGACAGCGCCTTCGCGACCGCGCCGGCCTTGCCCGCGCCCGACGCCGCACCCCCCGCACCACCCGTGAACACCGTGGTCAGCACGTTGAAGGTCACCGCGCCCGCGGCGCGGGCGGGGTTCTTGCCCCACTCGTCCCACGCCACCAGCGCCTTGCCCGTCTGCTTCATCGCGGTACGCGAGTCACGGATCCAGGACGGCAGCTTGTCGTCGGGCAGCGCCCAGAACATCGCCCCCACACCCGGGATCGACGAGATCGCCAGCCCGGTGGCGAGCTGGGCCAGGCCCTTCCACGCCTGCCCCATCGCCTCCCAGCCACCGAAACCGACCAGCGTGCCCAGGCCCTTGATCGTGCCCCACACGCCGTCCACGATCAGGCCGTCCCACACGAACGACTTCACCCAGTGGCCGACCTCGTACCAGTGATGCTTCTCCTCGACCGGGTCGCCCCAGGGGAGTTTGGCGTTCTTCAGGTCCTCCGCGTCGAACCCGTACTGGTTCTTCTTGTCCGAGCCGTCCCCGGCCACCATCTGCGTGCCGTGCCACAACGCTGTGATCTTGTTGTGGCAGGTGCGCTCCGCCGCCCAGAACGCCGCCACCGTCCGCGTGACCTCGTCCCGGATCCGGTTGTGATGCGCGACCTTGTCCCCGTCGTACTCCCAGTCGTCATCGTCCTTGACCGAGGCGACGAACGTCGTGGCCTCGCGCTTGAGATCCTCCAGCTTCTTCACCAGCGGGCGGATCTCCGTCGCATACCCCGCCAACGCGCCCGAGACCGTCTCCAGACCGTCCGCGAACGAATCCGCACGGTCCTTCACCGGCTTCGTCGTCGCGAACAGCTGCTCCGCCTCCGGGGCGGTGTAGTACGCCGACAGGCCCTGGAAACGGTTGTGGACATCCCGGCCCGTGTCCCGGACATGACCCGCATCCGTCTTCAGCGCTGCGTAATCCTGCTCCAGCAGCTCCAGATTCCCCGTGAACTGCGGAATCTCCTCCGGATTGATCACGTGTCACTGCCCCCGTTTGTCCGTCTGCTGATCCGGACCGACCTGCTCAAGATCGGACCATCATACAAACGGGGTGACGAGGCGTCAGCTGACCTGCGGAGCCCGGCGCTTGCGCTTTACGGGGCCGCCGTAACTCGGTGCGGCGCCGGTGGGGGAGGGGCCGGGCAGGAGAATTCCGCCGCGGAGGGCGCCGGCCGTGCCGGGGGTCTGCGCGTCCGCCTCGGCGTACGGGTTTCCGTGGGTGCGGACGTCCTGTTCGGCGAGTTCCCGGGCGGTGCGGGCCAGGGCGTCGGCACGGGGCAGGACCGCCGAGTCCTCGGCGGCGAGCAGGCGTTGGGCCTCGGCGAGGCGAGTGCGGGCCGTGGCGCCCACAGCACCCCGATGGGTCGTGATGAAGCCCTCCGCCGCAGTGACGGCACTGCGGGCGGTGAGCAGGGCCGCGACGGACAGCACCCCCGCGCGTCCCGCACCCAGAGGCGCCGTCGCCGCCACGACCCGGCGCAGCACGGCCAGCGGGTCGTACGCCCGCCCGGACGTCAACTCGAGCCGTACGGAGGTCAGTACGGCATCGGCGTGCAGGACCCTGGCCCGTACCTCCCCGGCGGGCACGCCCGTCAGCCGTTCCTCCGCCCCGGCCCTGGCCGCCTCCGCCCCGCTCAGCGCGGCCGGGACCAGCGAGGCCGCCTCGTCCAGGTCCTCCGCGAGAGAGGAGACGGCGTCGAGGAAGACGGCCACCTGGACTACCGCGCCCTCGGCGGCGCGCAGTTCGGCCGCTGCACGGGAGTGCCCGCCCCGGTCGACGGACCGACGCGCCTGGTTGAGGTGGGCTGTGGCGAACATCAGGCGGTCCTTGGCCTGTTCCACGTACCCCGTGACCGGCTCGCAGGCGGTGGGCGCGTACCGTTCGTGCAGACCGGCCACGATCTGCTCCGTCGCCGTCGTGTGGCCCGCCAGCTCGCGAAACCGCGTCTCCGCGAGCACCAGCGCCTCGCCCAGCGACTCCTCCCGGTCCAGGCCGCGCAACGCGTCGAACTCCGTCGCCGCCGCGTCCAGCAGCCGCCCCGCTTCCCCGCAGCGCCCGGTCATGTCGGCCAGTGCCCGGCGCCTGGCCCGGCCGTCCGCGGGGTCCGGTACGCCCTCGTCGTAGCGCTGCCGTGTCCGGAAGGCGGCCGTCACCTCCGTCTCGGCCTGCCGGACCGCGCGGGCGAAGGGCGCGCACGCCTCGGTGCCCAGCCGTGCCTCGGCGAAGCCGAGTTCCTCGCGGGAGGTGCGCACGCAGTCGTCGGCCAGGACCAGCGCGTCGCAGGCCCGCGCTTCGAGTGCGGCCAGCGGCGGCCGGCCCGGTCCGCCGGCCCTCGGCCCGCCGCCCCCGCTGTCCCGGTCCGCACCGTGCCGGTCCGCGCCGTCCCGGTCGCCGCCGCCGGGCGTCGTGCGGGTCCGTGCCCGGTGGGTGCGCCGTACGTACCCGTAGCCCGCGAGGATCCCCGCCGCGCCCACGGCGACGAGCGGCAGGACGAGGTCGTCGCCCGACGTCCCGTCCTGCCGTGGTGCGGCGGCGGGGGCCACCGGTCCCGCCCGGGGCAGCGCAACCGCGGAGGTGCTGTTGATCGTCGTTGAGGGGAACACCAGCCACACGGTCCCCACCGTGCCGACCAGCACGGCACGCGTCACCCGCGTCGCGGACCACCCAGAGGTCACGCGCCGTGGCCGAA
Source organism: Streptomyces mexicanus (assembly GCF_902506575.1). Lineage (GTDB taxonomy): Bacteria > Actinomycetota > Actinomycetes > Streptomycetales > Streptomycetaceae > Streptomyces > Streptomyces mexicanus. The sequence continues at coordinate 3,177 of NZ_LR732623.1, forward strand.
CCGCCCGGAACCGGGATGACGTCACATTCGGGAGCGTATGACCGCCCGGTCGGGCACGCGAGCGGGGTTGCGTCAGGGGTGGGGCCGGTGCGACACGGTGCGTGCGGGAGGGGAGAAGGGGCATGGAA
>NZ_LR732624.1 GCF_902506575.1 Streptomyces mexicanus
AGAGCCGGCGGCGGCGGGGCGCCCGCGCGGCCCCCGGCCCGCCGCCCGCGCCCGCGGGCGGCCCGGCGCCGGCGCCCGGCGGGGCGCCGGCCGCCCGGCACTGCCAGGGGCCCACCTGCCAGGGCGAGTTGCCCGGCCGCTCGGTGTGCGCCGGGGACGCGCGCACCGAGAGCCTGGTGGGTGACGCCACGTACAGCGTGCGGCTGCGCTACTCCCCCGCCTGCGGCACCGCGTGGTCGCAGCTGCGGGTGCGGGGCGCGGTGGACCGGGTGATCTCCGTACGGACGGCTTCGGACGTTTTGACGGCCGCGTACTCCGCCGACGACGCCCAGGGCGACACCAGCCCGATGCTCGCCGTGCGCTCACCGCGCGGGGTGGAGGCGTGCGCGCAGGTGAACGGCCGGGTGGCGTGCACCGGGCTGGGCACGGACTCGGGCCGGGTGCCCTGAGGAGAGAGGGCGCGGCGGCCGGTCAGCCGGCGACCACCACCGGCCTGGGGGCGTCGTCGCGCACCGCCCGCCTCGGCGTGCGCAGCGCGGCGACGCCGATGAAGACCATGGAGGCGACTCCGGCGAGCGCGAAGGCGGTGAAGCCCCAGTCGCCGTTGCCGGTGGCGAGCAACTGGCCGCCGAGCCACGGCCCGAAGACGGCGCCGAAGCGGCCCATGCCGGAGGTCCAGCCGACGGCGGTGGCGCGGCTGTCCGGGGTGGAGCGGATGGAGACGGTCGCGTAGATCATCGCCTGGGCGCTGTTGAGGAACACGCCGGTGAGGAAGACCACCAGGAAGGTCACACCGAGCGGCATGCGGACGCTGAGCAGGAAGACACCGGCGGCGGTGAGCGCGAACCAGATGGCGGAGACGCGCGGGGCGCCGAACCGGTCGGAGGCGCGGCCCGCCACCAGCATGCCCACGATGCCGCCGAGGTTGAACAGGACGACGAAGGTCAGCGCGGAGCCGAGGTTGTAGCCCTCGTCGCGCATCAGGGTGGGCAGCCAGGTGGCGACGCCGTAGACGAGGAGGAGTCCGCCGAAGGAGGCCAGCCAGTACAGGAGGGTCTGGATCCATTCGCCACCGCGGAAGAGGTTCAGCAGGGCGTCCCACCGCCACCGGTCGGCGGGGGCCTTCTGGGA
>NZ_LR732625.1 GCF_902506575.1 Streptomyces mexicanus
GCCCGGGGGGGGGGCGCCCCCCCCCGCGCCCCGCCGGCCGCCCCCGTGCCGCCGGGGCACGGCCCCCCCCGCCCTCCCCGCCGGCCCGCCCCGCCGACGCCCTGACGTCCGGCGGGGACGGCGGGCGGTGTGCCGCTGTGTGTCGCGACGGCCTGCCTCGCGCTCCGGGCGGCCCGCGCCTCCGCCGGCGTGCGGTGCATCGGCCACCCCGGCGCGGGTCCCAAGGACCCGGGGGACTACCGTCCCGCAGTGGACCCGTCCCGGTCCGTCCGGTGGGGGGCGAAGGAGAACGATGCGCATGCTTGCCGATGCCGTGACCGGTCTGCCGGCCGGGACACCGGCGCCACCGACGGTGGGCCGGCTGCTGTCCACGTGGCAGCCGGACGTGCCGGCCCTGCTCCTCGTGGCCGTCCTCGGCGGACTGTACGGCTGGGGAGTGCTGCGGGTGCGGCGGCGGGGCGGGACCTGGCCGCCGGCCCGCGTCGCCGCCTTCGCCCTGCTCGGGCTGGGCGCGCTGGTGGTGGCCACGATGTCCGCGCTGGCCGCCTACGACCACGTGCTGTTCTGGCCGGCCGCGGTGCAGAACGTCCTGCTGGACCTGCTCGCGCCGCTCGGTCTGGCGCTCGGCGATCCGCTGCGGCTCGCCGTCGAGGCGCTGCCGGGGGCCAAGGCCGCGCGGGTGCGCCGGGCGATGACCGGCCGCGTCGTGCGCCTGCTGACGTTTCCACTGGTCAGCACGGCGCTGGTGCTGGCCACCGAGCTGGTCGTGTACTTCACGCCGTACTTCGCCACCGCGCTGCGGGTCGGCTGGCTGCACGAGCTGATGTACCTGCACCTGCTGGTGGCCGGATGCCTGTTCGTCGTGCCGGTGCTCACCCGCGAGGAGACGCTGCCGTCGTGGTGCACGCACCCGGTGCGCGCGGTGCTGGTGTTCCTCGACGGCGTCGTCGACGCGGTGCCCGGGCTCGTCGTCATGACCCACGGCACGCTGATCGCGGGCGCCTGGTATCTGCACCACGCCCCGGTGTGGGACACGGACGTCCACCACGACCAGCAGATCGGCGGCGGCGCCATGCTCAGCATCGCCGAGCTGGTCGCCCTGCCCTTCCTGCTGGCGATCCTGGTGCAGTGGGTGCGCGCCGAACGCGTCCAGACGGCGGCCCTGGACCGCCGCCTCGACGCGGAACTCGTCCCCGCCC
>NZ_LR732626.1 GCF_902506575.1 Streptomyces mexicanus
CGGGGGTGGTGTCCGCGGCCCGCCCGGTGCCGGAACTGGGGGGTGGTCGCTGCTCATGCCCGCACCGTATAGTTAGTTCGCGAACGAAGCAAATAGGGAGAGGAGGCGGGGCGTATAGCCTGGGCGCGGGAGACAGTAAGGGAGCGAACGTCATGTCCGCAGCCGACGGCGACGCCATCGACGTCGCCTCGCAGCAGTGGGCCACGGCCTGCCCGCGCCTGGACGTCACGCCCGGCGAGGTCCTCGCGCGGATCCAGCGTCTGGGCCGGCTGATCGAAGAGGCCCAGAACCGCCGCCTGCGCCGGCGCCCCGGAATGCCCGTGCACAACCTGGGCGACTTCGACGTCCTGCGCGCCCTGCGCCGCTCAGGTCCCCCCTACGCCTTGACGCCGACCCAGCTGCGCCAGGCCATGCTGGTCTCCGGAGCCGGGCTCAGCGGCCGGCTGAAGCGGCTGGAGAAGGACGGCTGGATCACCCGCCCGGCGTCCCCCGACGACGGGCGCTCCACCCTGGTGCGCCTCACTCCCGAGGGCGTGGCGGACCTGGACCGGGACCTGGAGGCGCACTACGCCTTCGAGTCGGACCTGTTGCGGGCCCTTACCCCCGAGGGGCGCCGCCGGGCCGCCGACGACCTGCGCGCGCTCGTCCTCGACATCGAGCCCCGTCTCTGAGGCAGGCGGCGCGCGCCCCGCGTCCAAGGCCGGCGGCCGCGAGGCCCGCACCTGAGGCCCGGCGGCCGCGAGGCCACCCGGCGGCTCCGTGCGGCCCGCCGCACCGCCGCCCGCCGCGCCCCCGGCCTTACAGCGCGGCCGCCCGGTAGCGCACGAAGAGGATGCCGTGCACATCGCCGTGCGGGGCGCTGTAGACGTGCGCGGTGTCGGCCGGCCAGCGCACCGACTCCCCCGGCCCGACGCTGCTCGGGGCGTCCAGGACGCCGACGACGGCCGTGCCGCTGATGACCATCAAGCTCTCGGTCGTGCCCGCCACGTGCGCGGCGGACTCCTGGGTGGCGCCCGCGGCGATGGTGATCCGGAAGACGTCGGTGACCGTCTCGTCGTCCTCGTGCCGCTCGATCAGGGCGGCCGTGACGGCGCTGCCGGAGACGGCGCCCTCGTGCTGCTCGGCGCGCGGCGGCCGCTCGTCGCTCAGGACCGCGCTCAGCGGCCGGTTGAGCGCCGTGGTCAGCGCGTACAGCGTCTCCAGCGTGGGGTTGCGCGTGCCGCTCTCCAGCTCCGAGAGCGTGCCCTTGCCCACACCGGATCGCCGGGCCAGCTCCGACAGCGACAGTCCCCGCTGGGAACGCAGCTCGCGGAGCCTGCGGCCCACTTCGTCGTTCAGCCCCATCGCCGGTCGCGCTCCCGGTGTCGTCTCGCCCTGGTTGACGGTCTCGTTGCTCCTCTCTAGTGTTCCACAAACAGAACGTTCCGTTTATGGAACGACGCCGGGAACGGCGAACCGGGCCCGGCCGCCGCGCACGTCGGCGGCTGCGGGACCGGCTCGGCCCCGCCCGGCGCCGCCCACCGCACCCAGCCGTCCTGCTCCCCGCCGTCCCGCTCCTGGAAGTTGCCCGTATGTCCTCCTTCACCGCCCGCCTCCGCGCGGCCGCACCGCCGTCGGCGGTGGCCGCCGGGCTGATCGCCGTCACCGTGGGTGTCACCAGTTCCGCCGCGCTCGTCTTCACCGCGGCCAGGGCCGCGGGCGCGGGCCCGAGGGAGATCGGCTCGTGGATGCTCGCGCTCGGTGTCGGGCTCGCCGTCACCTGCGTCGGCCTCTCCCTGCGTTACCGCGCCCCCGTCGTCACCGCGTGGTCGACACCCGGCGCGGCCCTGCTGGCGACCAGCCTCACCGGGGTGTCCATGGGGCGGGCCGTCGGCGCCTTCGTCTTCTCGGCGCTGCTCATCCTGCTCAGCGGGGTGACGGGGTGGTTCGCGCGCGCCATGGACCGCATACCCGTACCGCTGGCCGCCGCGCTGCTCGCCGGGGTGCTGCTGCGGTTCGGCACCGGGCTGTTCAGCTCGATGCACGGCAGCTTCGCGATCGCCTTCCCGGTGTTCGCGCTGTACCTCCTGGCGCGCCGGATCGTACCGCGCTACGCGGTGCTCGTCGCGATCGCCGCCGGGGTCCTCGCCTCCGCCCTCACCGGCGGGTGGCATCTGGACAAGCTGCACGTCTCGCTCGCCACGCCCGTCCTCGTCACGCCCGAGTTCGACGGCAAGACCCTGATCAGCGTCGGGGTGCCGCTGTTCGTCGTCACCATGGCCTCGCAGAACCTTCCCGGGGTCGCCGTGCTCCGCGGCGCCGGCTACGGCGTGCCGGTCTCGCCGCTGCTGACGTGGACCGGAGCGGTCAACGCCGTGCTCGCCCCGTTCGGGGCGTTCGGACTGAACCTGTCCTCCATCACCGCCGCGATCTGCACCGGCGAGGAGGCCCATCCGGACCGGGACAAGCGGTACGCCGCCGCCGTGTGGGCCGGGATCTTCTATCTGTGCGTCGGCGTGTTCGGCGCCACGGTCGCCTCGCTGCTCACCGCCATGCCACACGCCCTGGTGCTCGCCATGGCCGGTGTCGGCCTGCTGGCCACGATCGAGAACTCCTTGGCCACCGCGCTGTCCGACCCGGCCTCGCGCCAGGCCGCGGTCGTCACCTTCCTCGCCACCGCCTCCGGTGTCTCCCTGCTGGGCATCGGGTCCGCGTTCTGGGGGCTGCTCGCGGGTGTGCTGACCGGCCTCGTCGCGCACGCCGGGCGGCGCCGCGGGACGCGGGTCGTGGCCTCGGCACCGGTGCAGGCGCCCGCACCGAAGCGGGAGGAATCGAGCCCTCGGGGCGGTTGCTAGCGTGGAAGGTGGTTCTGGCACCCAGGCAAGGAGGCCGACCGATGACAGTCGAGCTCAACCACACCATCGTCGCCGCACACGACAAGCGGGCGTCCGCCCGGTTCCTCGCGGATCTGCTGGGCCTGGAGGTGGCACCGGAGTACGGCCCCTTCGTCCCGGTGGAAGTGCCGAACGGCGTGACCCTGGACTACATGGAGACGGCCGACCCGATCACCCCGCAGCACTACGCGTTCCTCGTCTCCGAGGACGAATTCGACACGATCTTCGCCCGGGTCCGGCAGGCCGGCCTGACCTACTGGGCGGACCCGCATCACCACCACCCGGGCGAGATCAACCACAACGACGGTGGCCGCGGCGCCTACTTCGACGACCCGAACGGACACCGCCTGGAGATCCTGACCCGGCCCTACGGGAGCGGAACGGACTGAACGGCCCCGTTACCGCCGACCCGACGAAACGGCCCGGAGCGGCCCCTCACCGGGGCCGCTCCGCAGGCCGCCGGCGCACCCGCCC
>NZ_LR732627.1 GCF_902506575.1 Streptomyces mexicanus
GGGAGGGGCCGCCCCACCGACGGGACGGACGGCCACACGCGTGAGGGCGGGCGCCGGCTCCTCCACGCGCTGGTCGCCCGCCGCGTTCTGGCGCGGGTGCCTCGCGCCCTGGCGGACCCGCCGGCTGCTGGAGGCGCACCTGCTGGTGCTGTTCGTGTGCGCGGCCCTGGCGTCTACGGCGTTGTTCCTGTGCTGCGGGCAGACCCAGCGCGGGGCGGAGGCGCTCGCCTCCCGTGAGGCGCCGGCCGTGCAGGGGCTGGCCGCGACCCGGCTGGCGGCGCTGCGCGCCGACCAGGAGGCCCACACGCTGGTGGAGATGCACCTCGTCGACGTGGCGGGCTCGGGCGAGACGTACCGGTCCCAGCTGTCCGCCGCCGACCAGGGGCTGTCGCGGATCGCCGACCGCACCGACCAGGACCTCGGCACGGTCAACGGGCTGCTCGCCACCTACAGCAACTCCCTCAGTCTCGGCACGTCCCTGTACCGGGACCAGCCCCTCATGCGGGAGCAGAAGCTCCACGAGGCGGACTCGCTGCTGACCCGCAAGACGGTGGGGCTGGCCCCGCGCCTGGACGACCTGCAGCGCAACCAGTTGCGGCACGCCAGGGCGACGGCCGCCCCGGGGCCGTGGCAGCGCGTCGGGTGGTGGTTCGCCGAGGTGGCGCTGGCGGCCTTGGCGCTGACCTTGGTCTCGGCGCTGTTCGTGCTGCGCGACCGGTGCGGGCGCGACTGGAACGTGTACCTGCTGGCGGCGCTCGTCCTGACCGTGCTGCTCGCGGTGGTCCCGCTGGTGACGACCTTCTCCGTGGAGCACGCCCTGGACGGGGCGCTGCGGGACCTGGAGCAGATCACCGAGGTGTCCCGGCGGACCGGCCCGGCACTGGCGGACGCGCAGGCGAGCGTGGCGGAGACGTCGGAGCAGGTCCGCCGGCAGCTGGTCGCCGACGCCTGGACCGGCCGGGTGTACCGGGGCACGCTCGTCGGCGGGCTGCTGGTCGTGGTGCTGCCCGCGCTGGGGCTCGGTCTTCGGCTGGACAGCGACTACTGGAGGCGGCGGTGACGCGGCGGTTCAAGGTGCTGGTGGTCGCGGTGGTCCTGCTGCTGATCGCCGCCGGTGGCGCGGTGGTGGGGTGGGTGCAGCGCGACGACACCGAACCGGTGACCATTCTCGGGACGTGGACCGGGGACCAGGAGAAGCAGTTCAAGGCCCTGCTGAAGGACTTCGGCATCCCGTTCCGGTACCAGGGCACCGCGGCGCAGCGCGAGGTGCTGCTGTCGAAGGTGCAGTCGGGCGAGCCACCGGACATCGTGATCATGCCGGGCATCGGCGAACTCGCCGAGTACGCCGGCCAGAAGCGCCTCGAACCGCTGGACGGCCTGTACGACCCGCGGCAGTACGGCGCACCCTGGCAGTCACCCGCGCCCTCCTCCGAGCACGTCTACTGGGTGCCGGTCAAGGCGGACCTGAAGAGCATCGTCTGGTACCGCCGGGGCCACCGGCCCGCGAACGCGCCCGCGCCGCTGGACAGGTGGTGCATCGGCATGGGGGACGACGGCGCCTCGGGCTGGCCCGGCACCGACTGGATCGAGGACCTCGTCCTGCAACGGCAGGGCCCGGACACCTACGAGAAGTGGGCTCTGGGCAGCGGTCCGACGCAGTGGTGGCGCAGCGCCGCGATCCACGACGCCTGGGAGGCGTGGGCCGGGCTGCTCGGGCAGGACAAGGCCGCGGCCCGGCACGCGCTGCTCACCGACCACCGCGGCACGCCGGGCGGCCACGGGCTGCTGTTCGAGGGCTGGGGCGGATGCGACCTGGAGCACCAGGGCTCCTTCGCCCGTTCCTTCTACGCCGGTGACGCCTCGGACGCCGCCCTGACGGACTCCGCTCCCCTGCTGCCGGGCGGCAGCGGCCGCGTCCGCGGCCACGAGGTCACCGGTGACTTCGCGGCGCTGTTCAGCAACCGCCCCGGGGCCCGGGCCCTGATCCGCCGGCTGGCCTCGCGGGAGGGACAGCAGAAGTGGGTCGGCCGGGCGGGTGTCTTCTCCGCGAACCAGCAGGTGCGGACGGAAGGCGGCACGGTGGAGCAGGAGATCGTCCGCCGGCTGCGTCAGGGACCGCGCTGCCTGGACGCCTCCGACGTCATGGCCCCCGCCGTGCGCGACGCGTTCTACGAGGCCGTCCTGCTGACCCTCGCCCGGGTCGCCGCCGGCCAGGACCCCGACGTCCCGGCCCTGCTGCAGGACGTGCAACGCGTGCAGAACGCCCAGCGCGCCCAGGGCGCGAGCAGCAGGGCGGCACCGCGATCGGTGTGCAGCACGCGGTGACCTGGGGTCCGGAACGGGTCGTCGGCAGGGCAGGTAGGCGGCGGAAGCCGGGCCGCAGGCACCGGACGACAGCGCGAGCGGACGGCAGGGTGGGGGGACGGCAGGGCAGGCG
>NZ_LR732628.1 GCF_902506575.1 Streptomyces mexicanus
GTCCTGCCGCACGGGGCTTCGGGGACTCTCCCGCGACGGCGGTCTTCGGCGGTTCTCCGGGGGTGGCGGTGCGGCTGGGGTGCCGTGCCGCGACGGCGGTCTCGGATGCCGTGGGCACGGTGCCGTTCGCGTCGGCGTGGCGTGCGGAGGCCGCCGACGGGCCCGGCGCGTCGGGCCGGGCAGCGGCATGGGCGGCGTGCCCGTCGTCGAGGTGCGCGGGGGCGCGGGGGCCCGTGCCGCGCACGCCGGTCGCCGCCGGTGCGGCACGCCTGCCGGCCCGGGCGGAGACCGCCGCCTCCTCGGGGGCGTCTTCGCCCGTGCGCTCGTCCCGCCCCGCGCCCGCGGACCGTGCCGGTCCCTGCCGCCCCACCGCGGCGCCCGGGTCCGTCGCCGGAGGCTCCGCGGCCGTCTGCCCGGCCGGGGGCGCGGCACCGGCGCCGGGTCCCATGTCCCCCACCTCGTCGGCGAGTTGGTGAATGAGGATGCCGTGCCGGAACGCGGACTCGCCGATGTCGGCGCACGAGCTGCCGTAGACGGACAGGCGGTTGCCGTCCTCGCGTACGACTTCCACGGAGCGGTGGGCGACGCGTGCCTCCTTGGTCAGGAGGGCGGCGAGGCGAGCGGCGTGCGGGCTGCGGACGGCCACCCGCGGGCGCAGCCGGTTGCGGGCGAACTCCGTGGCTTCCTGGTCGGCGACGAGAGCGCCGCGGTCGAGCGTGACGACCCGGTCGGCCGTGCGGGCCGCTTCCTTGGGGTCGGCGGTGGTGAACAGGACGGTGCCGCCCTGGGTCGCGTGGGCGCGCAGCATGCCGTGCAGCCAGCGGCCCTCCCGTGCGGACAGCCCACCGGCCGGGTCGTCGAGCACGAGGGTGTGCGGCTCGGGCAGCAGGGCGCAGGCCAGGCCCAGCCGCCGGTCCAGGCCGCGTGAGAGGGTGCCCAGGCGCTCTTCCCGGAAGCTGACGAGACCGACGGCCTCCAGGACTTCGTCGGCCCGGCGGGCCGGGAGCCCGGCCGCGGCGCAGAGCATGCGCAGATGGCCGCGGACCGTGCGCGAGGGGTGTCCGGGGACGTCGCCCAGCAGGACACCGACCTCACGCGCGGGGTGGGGGATGCGGTGCAGGGGACGCCCCCTGAAGTAGGTGATGCCGCGGCCTTGTTGGAGTTCGAGCATGAGTCTGAGCGTGGTCGTCTTGCCCGCGCCCGCCGTCCCGAGGAGCGCGGTGACGCGTCCCGCGTGCGCTTCGAAGGAAACGTCGTCGACGGCAGGCGGAAGGCCCTTGCGGGAGTCGCTGGTCAATCCGAAGGCCTGGATCACCCGCAGCAAGATAGCGCTTTATGTCCGTTTTTTCGGGTATCGCGGCGCGCGTTCGGACGGCCGGGCATCATGGCCCGCTCCGATGTTCGCCCTTCGCAAGAAAAGCCGGTTTCCGGCGCGGCCGACGGGCGTGGTGGCAGTCAGACCTCGGGGCGCAGCATGGGCGGGTTGAGCAACGTGGCGCCACCGGCCCTGAAGAGCTGGGCCGGCCGGCCGCCCTGGCGGGTGGTCGTCCCTCCGGTGGGCACGAGGAAGCCCGGGGTGCCGGTGACCTTGCGATGGAAGTTGCGCGGGTCGAGGGCCACGCCCCACACGGCCTCGTAGACCCGGCGCAGTTCACCGACGGTGAACTCCGGTGGGCAGAACGCGGTCGCCAGGGACGAGTACTCGATCTTCGAGCGGGCGCGTTCGACTCCGTCCGCGAGGATCTGGGCGTGGTCGAAGGCGAGTGGGGCCGGCGGCTCGCCGTCGCGGTCGTAGCCGCCTTGCTGGAGCAGTTCCTCCACGGGCGCCCACCGGGCGCGGTCCGCATCTCCGCCGGGCCGGGGAGCGGGCAGATCCGGCGCGAGGGCGAGGTGCGCGACGCTGACGACGCGCATGCGCGGGTCGCGTTTGGGATCTCCGTAGGTCGCGAGCTGTTCCAAGTGGGCGCTGCCGTCCTCGGCGGGCGCGGAGGGGTCGTGGACACGCAGGCCCGCCTCCTCGGCCAGCTCGCGCGCCGCTGCCTGCGCCAGGTCCTCGTCGGCCCGCACGAAGCCGCCGGGGAGCGCCCAGCGCCCCTGGAAGGGGGGCTCTGCCCTGCGCACCGCCAACGCGCACAGGGAGTGGCGGCGCACGGTCAGCACGACCAGGTCCACGGTCACGGCGAAGGGCGGAAAGGCTGACGGGTCGTAGGGCATGCCGCGATCATAGTCGTCTGCCTGACGATAAACACTCCCTTCTCCGGCCGCCGCGAGGGTCGGTCCGCTGAGGTCGGCCCCGGTTTTCACGCTCCGCCTCCCTTCTGCGTGCGGTGCCGCGTCGTACGAGGTCAGGCTCCCAGTTGCAGTCCGTCGGCCGCCTCCTCGACCAAGGCGAGGCCGAGTCTGCTCACCCGCACGGAGAAGGGCTCGCCGGCAAGCCGCAGTCCTCTTACGCCGATCTCGCCGAGGGGTGCGCTGCGCACCGGGCGGAGGGTGACCGTCCGGGCCGGGGCGTCGGGGCGGACGCCCGCGAGGGCGGTCAGCAGC
>NZ_LR732629.1 GCF_902506575.1 Streptomyces mexicanus
GTGTGGCCGTGGGCGGCGGCGGTGGTGGCCTCGTCGGCGGTCAGGAGCAGGCCGCGTCCGGTGCGCAGGAGTTCGGCGACGCGGGGGCGGGTGCCGTCGGCGAGGGTGACGAGGGTGTCGGGGGGCATGCGCCGGCCGAGCAGGGGGTGGTCGCCCTCGGCCAGGTCGTAGCGGATGCCGAGACCGCTGACCACGCCGGCGACCTGCTCGGCGGCGTCCTTGTGGGCCAGCAGCTCGCCCACCACCTCCCGCACCGGGTCCATGGCCTCGTCCCCGAGGTAGAGCCTGGCCGCCGCGCGGGCGTTGCGGATCAACTGGCGGCCGACGGGACGGCGTTCGGCGTCATAGGTGTCGAGCAGGTCGCCGGGGGCCCGGCCCCGGACCACCGCCGCCAGCTTCCAGCCCAGGTTCGCCGCGTCCTGCAGCCCGGCGCTCAGGCCCCACGCGGCCAGCGGCGGGATCTCGTGCGCGGCGTCACCCCCCAGCAGCACCCGGCCGCGCCGGTACTGCTGCGCCAGCGCCGAGGAGTTGCCCGAGGCCCACAGCCACAGGCACCGGGCGTCGTCGATCGACTCGCCCGTCAGCCGCCGCCACGCGGCGGCGACCTCGGCGAAGGTCAGCGCGCCCGGCTCCGGCCGGGCGGGCAGCTCGGGATCGTGAACGACCACCCGGCAGCGGCCCTCGCCCAGCGGGGTGCACACCACCATCCGCCCGCCGGGCAGCCGTTCGCCGATCGGCCGGGGGCGCGGGGCGACGCCGGTGATCTCCGCGGTGTACATGCCGCGGGTGGACTCCCAGCGGATGACGGGGATGCCGGCCAGCTCGCGGACCGTACTGCCGGCGCCGTCGCAGCCCACGACGTACCGGGCGCTCTCCTCGCCGGGGCCGTCGGGGCCCGTGAAGGCGACCACGACACCGTCGGCGGTCTCGCGCAGGCCGGTCACCTCGCGGCCACGGCGCACCGGCACGCCCAGCTCGGCCAGCCAGCCGCCCAGCGCCCCCTCGGTCCTGGTCTGGGACAGGCCCAGCACCCCGCTGTGGTCCTCGTCCAGCATGTCCAGGTCGAAGCGGACGCCGCCGAAGTGGCCCATCGGGCCCCACCGGAAGGCGCCCAGGCGGGGCAGCAGCCCGCGCTGGTCCAGCGACTCCGCGGCCCGCCGGTTGAAGCCGAGCGCCCGGGATTCCTCGGTGGGGGCGGGCAGCCGGTCGTAGACGGCCACCTCCGCCCCGCCCAGGCGCAGTTCTCCGGCCAGCATCAGGCCCACCGGCCCCGCACCGACCACTATGACGTCAGTTGTCTTCATTCTTTTGAGGCCCTCTGCGCTGCGGCAATAGTTGGCCATTGGGAAGCTACTCAGACACATCCCGGGCCGCAACGATCGGGAATTCGGGGGTGTGCGGCGTTCGACCGCCGAGCGGTGCCATTGAACGCGGGAGATGAACGCTTGAGCATGCGTCCGTGCCGCAGCAATATCGTCGGGTGCCTTCGGGTTTCTTCTTCACCCGGTGAATGTGCGCATTACCGGCCGCAGAAAGGAAGCTGACGTGACGGACGAGAAGGTCGCACTCGTCACCGGTGCCAACAAGGGCATCGGATTCGCCGCGGCGCGGCAGCTCGGTGAGCGGGGGGCCGTCGTCATCGTCGGCGCGCGCGACGAGACGCTGGGCAAGCAGGCCGCCGACGCGCTGGCGGCCGACGGCATCGCCGCGACGGCGCTGCGGCTGGACGTGACGGACCCGCAGGGTGTGGCCGAGGCCGCCCGCCGGATCGAACGGCGCCACGGCCGCCTGGACATCCTGGTGAACAACGCCGGCACCGCGGGCGCCTTCACCGGACGGCCCAGCGAGGCCACCGCGGCCGACCTGCGGGAGGTCTACGAGACCAACGTCTTCGGCGTGGTCACGGTGACCCACGCGATGCTGCCGCTGCTGCTGCGCTCCCCGGCCGGCCGGATCGTCAACCTCTCCAGCCACGTGGGGTCGCTGACCCTGCACGCGGACCCGGACTCTCCGCTGGCGGGCGTGAACATGATCGCCTACCAGTCGTCGAAGACCGCGCTGAACGCGGTCACGGCCGCCTACGCCAAGGAGCTGCGGGGGACCCCGGTCAAGGTCAACGCGGCCCTGCCCGGCGTGGTGGCCACGGACATGAACCACCACCGCGGCCGGCGCACACCCGTCGAGGGAGCCGCCGTCGTGGTCCGGCTCGCCCTGCTGGACGAGTCCGGCCCGTCGGGCGTGTGCCTGGCGGACGAGGGGCCCGTCCCCTGGTAGCACGCGGCCCCCTGACCCACGGCCGCCGCCGCGCGGCCGCCGCATCCCACCGCCCGCCCGGGCGCGTCCCGGCGGGCACGAGACATGGAGAGAAGACAGTGGCGCTTGACGGAACGATCCTGGTGCTGGGCGGGACCGGCCGGCAGGGCGGGGCGGTGGCCCGCGAACTGCTGCGGCGCGGCCGCACCGTGCACGCCCTGGTCCGGGACCCGGCCAAGGCCGAGGCGAAGGCGCTGCAGGAGGCGGGCGCGGTCCTGGTCCGCGGCGACATGGACGACGCGGCCTCGCTGACGGCGGCGATGCGCGAGGTCCACGGGGTGTTCAGCGTCCAGACCTTCCGGGGGCCCGGCGGCGTCGAGGCCGAGGAGCGCCACGGCCGGGCGGTGGCGGACGCCGCGGTGCGGGCCGGGGTGCGGCACTTCGTGTACAGCTCGGTCGGCGGCGCGGACCGCGACACCCAGGTCCCGCACTTCGAGAGCAAGCACCGCGTGGAGCAGTACCTGCGGACCCTCGACCTGCCGGTCACGGTGCTGCGCCCGGTCATGTTCCACGACATCCTGCTCGACATCGCCCCGCGCCCGTCGGGCGACGGACTGGTGCTGGCCATGTGGCTGGACCCGCGGATCCCGGTACAGCTCATCGCGACCAGCGACATCGGCGTGTTCGCCGCGGACGCCTTCGAGAACCCCGGGGCATGGCTGGGCCGGACGGTGGAGATCGCCGGCGACAGTCTGACCGGGCCGCAGATGGCCGCGGCCTTCGAGGCGGTCTCCGGCGTCCCGACCCGCTACCAGCAGCTGCCGATCGAGCCGCTGCGCAACGCCCGCCCCGACCTCGCCAACATGTTCGACTGGTTCGAGCGGGAGGGCTACCGCGCCGACCTGGAGGAGCTGCGCCGCACCCGGCCCCACCTGGTCACGCTGGAGAGGTGGCTGGCCGACAACTGGACGGCCCCCGTGGCCGCCGCGGCCCGCTGACACCGGTCAGGTGAGGATCGGCCGGCGGGTGCGGGTGCGCTTGAGCTCGAAGAACCCGTCGGTCGCCGCCACGGCGAGCACCCCGTCCCACAGCCGCGTCGCGGCCTCGCCGCGCGGGGCGGGGCTCACCACGGGGCCGAAGAACGCCACGTCGCCGACCGCGATGACGGGCGTGCCGACGTCGGAGCCGACCCGGCCGATGCCGTCGTGGTGCGAGGCGCGCACCGCGTCGTCGTAGACGTCCGTGCGGGCCGCGTCGGCGAGGGCGGGGTCGAGGCCGGCGGCGCCGAGGGCGGCCGCGTAGGTGGCGTGCTCCTTGGGCGCCTGCTCCAGGTGGAAGCGGGTGCCGAGCTCGGTGTACAGCCCGCCCAGGACCTGCGGACCGTAGGTCTGCTCGGCGGCCGCGCACACCCGCACCGGCTCCATGCGCACGGCGAGGTCCCGGTGCCAGCGCTCGGGCAGGCCGGTGCGGCCCTCGTTGAGGACGGTCAGGCTCATCAGGTGCCAGCGCACGTCGAGGGACCGCTGCCGGGCGACGTCGAGCAGCCACCGGGAGGCCATCCAGGCCCACGGGCAGGTCGGGTCGAACCAGAAATCCACCGGAGTGGGGGTGTCGTGCCGCAAGGGGGCCTCCTCGACATAGCCGGACCAGGTCAATTTGACGAGCTGCACCGGAATGCCGCTGGAGCGGGACTGGACAGGCCCTGTTCAACCGCTCAAATTCCGCGGTCGAACGCCCGGGTGGCATTGCGGGAATGGATAAGTTGCGGCCTTGAGAATGGCCGCCCTATGGTCTGGAATCCGCGAGAAACCGCAAAAAGGCGCTCCGAGAGGAAAAGCATGTCCGTGCTGCCCGAGGTCCGTGACCAATCAGACTCCTACGCACTGCTCCACCTCATCCAGGGAGCGGTGGTCACCCAGGCCGTCTCGGTCGCGGCCCGGCTCGGCGTCGCGGACGTGCTGGCCGGCGGCCCGCTGTCCGTCGAGGAGATCGCGGCGCGCGTCGGGTCCGACGCGAAGGCGACCCACCGCGTCCTGCGCGCCCTCGCCGGCCACGGGGTGTTCGCGGTCGGCCCGGACGGCCGCTACGCGAACACGCCGCTGTCCGACAAGCTCCGCGAGGACGCCCCCGACACCATGCGCGGCTTCGCCCTGCTGATGAACCACCCCACCCTGTGGGAGGAATGGGGGCACCTGTACGACACCGTGGAGACCGGCGAGCCCAACCTGCCCAAGCTGCGCGGCATGGGCGCACTGGACTTCTTCCACGCCAACCCCGACTACGCCCGGGTGTTCTTCCAGGCGTTCGGCGAGCTGTCGGCCTCGGAGACCGACCCCATCCTGGCCGCCTACGACTTCTCCGGGTTCGGCACGGTCGTGGACGTCATCGCCGGCCGCGGCAACCTCCTCGCGGGCATCCTGCGGCAGGCGCCGGACACCAAGGGCGTCCTGTACGACTCCAAGATCGCCACCGTCGACTCGCCCGCGCTCTTCGAGGCGGCCGGAGTCGCCGACCGGCTCACCATCGAGCACGGCGGCTACCTCGACAAGCTCCCCGCCGGCGGCGACGCCTACGTCTTCAAGCACATCATCCACGACTTCTCCGAGGCCGACGCCGTGACCGCGCTGCGCAACGCGCGCGAGGCGATCGCCCCCGGGGGCAAGCTGCTCGTCATCGAGTACGTGATCCCGGAGCACAACGAGCAGCACCTCGGCAACACCATCGACCTCTGGCTGATGCTGATGCTCGGCGCCCAGGAACGCACGCTCGCCGAGTACACCGAGCTGTTCGCGCGGGCGGGCTTCAAACTCACCAGGGCCGTTCCCACCAGCGCGCCGATCTCGGTCATCGAGGGCATCCCGGTCTGAGGCCACCGCACCCACCCGACTCGTTCCCGCATACCGCACAGGAGAAGACCCGATGACCCCACGGATGGACAATCCCTCCCTGGTCGTTCCCGGCGCCCTGCAGCCCCTGCTCGACCTGACCGAGGTCATCGGCAAGGTGGGCGTGCCGCAGACCACGCTGGACCTGATCCGGCTGCGCGTCAGCCAGATCAACGGCCGCGGCTACACCTTCCCCGACGACCCGGACCAGGCGGCGAAGACCGACCCGCGCCTGCGGCGGGTGGCCCACTGGCGGACCGAGTCCTGCTTCGACGAGGCCGAGCGCCACGCCCTGGAGATGGCGGAGGCCGTCACGCTGATGACCGACCCCCAGGACATGGCGTCGGACGAGGTCTGGGAGAAGTCCTCCCAGCACTACACCGACGAGCAACTCGGGGCGCTGGTCATGCACATCGGACTGGTCAACCTCTGGAACCGGGTGAACGTCGCCACCCGCCAGGAAGACGCGGCCTGGCGCTGAGGAGGGGAAGACACCGTGCTCAAGCTCATCAACGCCGGTCTGGGACGGACCGGCACGACCTCGCTGAAGGTGGCCCTGGACCGCCTCGGCCTCGGCCCCTCCTTCCACATGTTCGACATCGTCGGCGACGCGGAGCGGCTCCAGCAGTGGGAAAAGATCGTCTGTGACGGGGAGCGGCCCGCCTGGGCGGCCGTGTTCGACGGCTACCGCTCCGCGGTGGACGGCCCGTGCGCCGTGTACTACCGGCAGATCAGCGAGGCGTTCCCCGACGCCAAGGTGATCCTGACGGTGCGCGACGCCGAGAGCTGGTACCGCAGCACCCACGACACCCTGTACCAGTTCGCCCAGCGCAGCACGGCGAACCCGCCGGAGCCCGGCAGCCCCCAGGCCCGGCTCTTCCGCATCACCACCACCATGGTCTGGGACGGGCTGTTCGGCGGCCGGTTCTCCGACAAGGACCACGCCATCGAGGTCTACCACCGGCACAACGAGGACGTGGTGCGCGCCCTGGGCGCCGACAGGGTCCTCGTCTACGACGTACAGCAGGGCTGGGAGCCGCTGTGCGCCCACCTCGGTGTCGAGGTCCCGCAGGAGGAGTTCCCGCGCACCAACGACACCGCGTCCATGCGGCAGCGCATCGCCAGGGCGGCCGGCGCCCCGGCCGCCGCCTGAGCCGGTGAGGAGCCTTCGGTGCGGATAACGGAAATGACGGTGCCCGGCGCCTACCGCGTGGAGCCCGAGCCGCTGAGCGACCGCCGGGGCCACTTCTTCGAATCGGTGCGGGCCGGTGCGCTGCTCGCGGCGAGCGGCTGGAAGTTCACGGTCCGCCAGGTCAACTACTCGGTGTCGCGGCGCAACACCCTGCGGGGCATCCACGGCACCAAGGTGCCGCCGGGCCAGGCCAAGTTCGTCACGTGCGTGCGGGGCAGCGCCCTGGACATCGCCGTCGACCTCCGGGTCGGCTCGCCGACGTTCGGCCACTACGACGTCACGCTGCAGAGCCCGAAGACGGGGACGGCCGTGTACCTGCCCGACGGAGTCGGGCACGCCTTCCTCGCCCTGACGGACGACACGTGCATGAGTTACCTGTGCTCGCAGGAGTACGTGCCGGGGACGATGATCGACATCGACGCTCTCGACCCCGAGCTGGCCCTGCCCTGGGACCTGAAGGAGCCGCCGATCCGCTCGGACAAGGACGCGGCGGCGCCCACCCTGGCCGAGGCGGCGGCGGCCGGCCTGCTGCCCACCTGGGAGCAGTGCCCGCCGCACCCGCCGGCCGCGGTGCCGGGCGGGCTGTAGAGCGCGGAAAGCGAAAAAAGGGGCGGTCGGTGTCCTTGCGGACGCCGACCGCCCTTCTCCGTGTTCCCGCACGCGCCGTGCGGGCCCCGCCGGCCGCCGCTCAGCGGGGTCCCTCGGTGAGGGCGTGGGCGCGGATGCGGGCCATCAGGCCGGCCTGGCGGACCAGGTCGCCGTGGTGCTCCGCCCGCGCGGCCGGGTCGCGCACCGCGTCGTGGAACGTGGTGAACACGCCGAGGAACTGGTCCGAGGCCGGGGCGAGGATCTGCGTCTCGCGGTCCTTCTGCTGCAGCCGCAGCACCGGGCGGGCGCCGGCCGAGGGCGTGAACGCCCACTCCAGGACCAGCCGCCCCTCGCTTCCCCACAGCTCGTAGGCCGACCGGTAGCCGTGGGACAGGCCGAAGGAGCAGTGCGCCGTGACCCCGTCGTCGTCACCGAGCAGGGCCGCCCCGGCCACGTCGACGCCGAGCTCCGGGTCGAACTTCAGGCCCGCGCCGAGGACCCGCGCCGACGCGCCGAGGTACTCCTGGGCGGCCCGCACCGGGTAGCAGCCGACCTCCCACAGGGCGCCGCCGCCCAGGTCCGCCTGGTACTTGATCCCGCGCGGATCGGTCGGCGGAATACCGAACGAGCCGGTGTAGGAGCGCAGTTGCCCGATCGCGCCGTCGGCCACCAGGGCCTGGGCCCGGTCGTGCTGGGGGTGCCGGAGGAACGCGAAGTTCTCCATGACGGCCAGCTCGTTCTTCTCGGCGAGCGCGACGAGGTCGCGGGCCGTCTCCTCGGCGGGCACGGCGGGCTTCTCCAGCAGGACGTGCTTGCCCGCCTCCAGCGCCCGCCGGGCCCACACCGCGTGCTCGCTGTTGGGCAGCGGGATGTAGACGGCGTCGATGCCGGGCAGGTCCAGGAGCCGCTCGTACCCCTCGACGGCCGCGCAGCCGGCGGCGGCCGCCACGCCCTCGGCCTTCTCCCGAGAACGGCTCGCGACCGCCATGAGGCGGAACGGCGACCGGTGGATCGCGGGGAGGGCCCGGCGCACGGCGATGTCGGCGCACCCGATGATGCCGATACCGGCCCTCTGCTCAGATTCGAGAACGGGCGTCAGATTGTCGATTTCCACTGGTCCACCTAAACGACGACAGTAAATGCGCTTGCCTGAACCGGTATGCCGTCAGCCTGAGTAAGCGGACCCGTGTCTGTCAACAAATCGGCCCTTCGGGGCGGGGATTCCGGTGAGCCTTTCGGCCCCGTGGCCGACACCGATAAAGTGCGTGCACTGCCTAGGGGCACGACGTTACTGAGGAGGCGCCACGGTGAAGGGAATCATCCTGGCCGGCGGCAATGGCACGAGGCTCCACCCGATCACTCTCGGAGTCTCCAAGCAAATGCTTCCGGTCTACGACAAGCCGATGATTTACTACCCGCTTTCCGCTCTGATGCTGGCGGGGATCACCGAGATCGAGATCATCACCACGCCCCAGGACTCGGAGATGTTCCGGCGGCTGCTGGGCGACGGCTCGTGGCTGGGCATCACCCTGACCTACGCGGAGCAGGACAAGCCCCGCGGTCTCGCGGACGCGTTCCTGGTCTGCGAGGACCACATCGGGGACGACTCCGTCGCCCTGGTGCTGGGCGACAACATCTTCCACGGCTACGAGTTCGGGCCCATGCTCCGGCGGGCCGCGCAGGACATCAAGGGATGCGTCCTGTTCGGCTACCCGGTGCGCGATCCCGAGCGCTACGGCGTCGGCACCCTCGACGAGCAGGGCCGGCTCATCGCCCTGGAGGAGAAGCCGGCCAATCCGAAGACCAACATGGCGATCACCGGGCTGTACCTCTACGACAACCAGGTGGTGGACATCGCCCGGCAGCTGCGGCCCTCCGAGCGCGGCGAGCTGGAGATCACCGACCTGAACCGGGTCTACCTGGAGCGCGGCGAGGCCACGCTGATCCCGCTCGGCCGCGGTTTCGTCTGGCTGGACACCGGGACCCACGACGCGCTCATGGAGGCCGGGGACTACGTGCAGGTCCTGGAGCACCGCCAGGGCGTGCGCATCGCCTGCCTGGAGGAGATCGCCTGGCGCATGGGCTACATCGACCGGGAGTCCTGCTACCGGCTCGGCAGCCGCCTCGCCCACTCCTCCTACGGCCAGTACGTCATGGAGATGGCCAAGGCCGGCTGACGCCCCGCACCGCACCCCTGCAGAC
>NZ_LR732663.1 GCF_902506575.1 Streptomyces mexicanus
CGAGGAGGGGAGGGGGGAGAGGCGTAGAGAGGGGGGAGCGGGAGAGCACAGACTGGGGAGGGGGGCGGGTGCGTTCCCGTGCGGGGGCGGAGAGGCAGCCCCGGTGAGGGGGGGGCGGCCCCCGGGGCGCGCGCGGGCCGCCGCCGGGGGGGGCGGGGGTGGGGGTCCGCGCGGGGGGGGGGCGGGGGCTCGGGGCGTCTGCGGGCAGCACCCGCCGGTGCAGCAGGGCGAGTGCTTCCGCGGTCCGGCCCGCCGCGGCCAGGTCGGCGATCCGGGCGAGCCGCTGCTCCAGGACCGCGTCCGTGCGGGCCGGCCCGGAGACGAGCAGGACGGCCGTGGCCGGGTCGACGTACGGCAGCAGCGCCTGGGCCACCGCGCCGCCCAGCGCGTTCCCGCACAGCAGGTCCACCGGTCCGAAGGCCGGAAGCAGTGCGCGCCAGCGGGCGGTGACACGGGCCAGCGAGTCGGTCGTCCCGTCGCACAGGGCGAGGGTGTCGACCACGGTCACCCGGAGCCCGGCCCGGTTCAGGGCCCGGATGACCGGGGCGAAGAACGCCCCCTCGTCCCAGTGGGGGGTGACCGGCGCGAAGACGAGGGCGTGTGCCGTGCCGACGGCGGTGGGCGGGGTGAACACCGCCGTCGGCACGGCCGGCCGGGTGTGGGTCACTGGACGCCGGCGAGGACACGTGCGGTGGCGATGGCCTTGCCGTGCCCGCCGAGCAGGTCCTTGCGGTGCTCCACGGACAGGTCGTAGCGGCCCAGCACCAGGTCGGGCAGGGGCAGCGAGGGCCTGCCCTCCGGGATGTTGGCGAGCAGCAGGTCCGCCAGTTCCAGCAGGGGGGCCAGGCTCAGGCGGGCGGCTGCCTCGGGGTCCGTCCGGTCCAGGTGGGCCAGCCACTGCTCGGCGATGAGGTTGCCCGGGCCCTTGCCCATGCCCTGGATCGAGGAGTCCATCCAGGTGGCGCCGGCCGCGACGGCGCTGATGGCGTTGGCCAGGGCGAGCCCGAGGTTGTTGTGGGCGTGCAGGCCCACCGCGCGGCCGGTGACCGACCGGGTCAGGGTGGTCAGGTCGGTGGTGTCCACCGGGGAGAGGCTGCCGTTGGAGTCGGCCAGGTAGACGAACTCGGCGCCGGCGTCGGTGGCCGCGGTGGCCACCTCGACGACGTCACGGGCCGGCCACTGGCTGATCCGGGCGAAGTTGACCCCCACCGTGAAGCCGAGGTCCTTGGCCTGGCGTACGTACTCCAGGCCGGTCTCGTAGCCCTTGGCGGGCAGGATGATGCGGACCAGACGGGCTCCGGCCGCGTACATGGCGGGCAGGTCGTCGCGTGTGATGTTCTTCGGGTGGAGGATCATCGCCACCCGCTCGGGTCCGATCTCCTGGGCCATGGCGGTGATGTAGTCGTCGTCGCCGCGGCCGGTCAGCCCGAGGTCGGGTATGGGGGCGAACGATCCCTTGCGGTAGGCGATCTCGACCCAGTCGAAGCCGGCCTCGACGCTCAGCTTCGCGTGCTTGCGGGCGTATGCGAGCGGGAAGGCGAAACCGTTGCGATAACCGCCGTCGCGGAGGGTGACGTCGATGTTGACGATGCTCATGGGTCCTCCTGGAAACTGACGTGGGTGGGGTCAGGCCGGCCTCAGGGCGCCGGCCGCGTGGTGGGCGGCACGCCGGCCGAAGATCAGCGAGCGCAGCACCGAGGTGGCCGGCGGGTAGGCGTGGTAGAAGAGCCCGGTGGCCTCGCCGGCGGCGTACAGGCCGGGGATGGCGGTGCCGGAGGGGGTGACGACCCGGCCGTCCAGGTCGGTGCGGACACCGCCGTAGGTGAAGCAGATCGCAGCGGTCACCGGCACGCCGATGAACGGCGGGGTGTCCAGGGGGGTCGCCCAGTTGGACTTGGGCGGGGTCAGGCCGACCGTGCTCTTGCCGTCGAACCGGGTCGGGTCGAACTGCCCGGGGCCGACGGCGGCGTTGAACTCGGCGACGGTCTTCTGCAGTGCCTCGGCGTCGACGCCGAGCTTGTCGGCGAGTTCCTCCAGGGTGTCGGCCTGCTCCGGCGGTACGTCGCTGAGCAGCGAGTTCATGATGCCGGGGATGGCGAGGGTCTTGGCGTCGGCGATCCAGTACGCTTCCTGGTCCTGGTTCCGCCAGATCTCGTAGCCGACGTGCTCGAAGGTGTTGTCCCAGGTGTCGCGGCCCTCGTCGAAGAAGCGCTGCATGCGGCCGTTGACGAAGATGCCGCAGGCGAAGCCGTAGAGCACGGCGTCGGCCTTACGGGTACGGCGGTCGACCGGCTCGGCGTGGATGCCGTCGAACTGGCCGGCCGTGTCCGCGCCGAGCTCCAGGGCCATGCGCAGGGCGTCGCCGCGGTTGTGGGCCACGCCCGGGGCGATCAGCGGCAGGTCGCAGGCGCGGTCGCCGACGTACCGGGTGAGCATCTCCGCGTTGCCCTCGAAACCTCCGCAGGCGAGGACCACCGTGCGGCCGGCGAGCCGCTCGGTGCGGCCGTCGGCGCCGCGGACCACGACGCCGTCGACGGCTCCGTCCTCGCCCGTGGTCAGGTGCAGCGCCTCGGTCCGGTAGCGGATGTCGACGCGGGGGTCGTCGTCCAGGGCGGCACCCAGTCGCTCGACGATGGACGCGCCGCCGCCGCGGGGACTGGCGGGCGGTGTCATGGACGGGGTGCCGCCGTCGAAGGTGTGTGGCAGCGGGAAGTCCTGGAAGAGGATCTCGACGCCGTGTCGTTCGACGAACGCCAGGGTCTGCGGCGTGTCCCGCTGCACCGTGCGGCAGTACTCGAGGTCGGCCAGGCCGCCCGAGACCCGGCTGACGTGCTCGGGCCAGTCGGGGTCGAGTTCCCGGTCCTGGTTGATCCGCAGGAAGGCACCGGTCCAGCGGGTGGCGCCGCCCCGCTCCTCGCGGCTGGATCGTTCGAGTATCGCGATCCGGGAGGGGCGCGGCCAGTCCAGGGTCGCTTCGGCGAAGGACAGGGCGGCCGAGAGGCCGGCGGCGCCGAATCCGACGACGATGAGGTCGTAAGGGGCCGACGCGGGCGCGGTGGTCATCGTTGTCTCCTTGGTGGGTGAGGGGGCGGGTCAGCGGTTCGGGGTGGTGCCCCGGGTCAGCGGTTGGGCGTGATGACGCGGCTCGTGCGGTACAGCCGGTACTTGGCTCCGGTCGTGGTGCGGGCGAAGTCCTCGTAGCGGCGGGTGAATTCGGGGTCGTCGAAGATGGCCCGGAAGCGCTTCTCGTCGCTCCAGGACGCGAGGTTCACCACGGCGTCGCCGTCGACGCCGGTCAGCAGGCGCGAGCCGCGGAATCCGTCGGCGGTGGCGGCGACGTGCCGCACCGCCTCGGCCAGGGCGTCGACGGTGGCGGGTGCGTCCTCGGTGGTGGCCACGTTGATCAGCACCACGCTGTCGTCGGGTTCCGCCGCGGTGATCACGCCGGGGCTGGCCGTGCGGGCCTCGAAGGAGGTCCGTTCGTACGAGGCGATCCCCAGCCGGTGCCAGGGGTCGGTCTCGATCAGGTCGCGCACGGTGGCCTCGTCGAGGTCGGCGGTGACGATGACGGCACCGCCGTCCGGCCGGGGGCCGCTGAGCAGGATGCGGCCCTGGTCGGCGTGTTCGCGCAGCCAGGCCTTGTGCTCGGCCAGGTGGGCGGTGACGACGTCGCGGGGCTTGAGGTAGGTGAGCGTCAGAACGTGGATCACGGGGTCTCCGGTTGTGGTGTGGGCGCAGGCCCGGGGCGTACGGTCGCCGGGCGGGTCGGGGTCACAGGGGACGGGTGTGCGGTGGCCGGTCAGGGCCGGACGCGTCCGGCGAGCCGGCGCAGGATGTCCTCGGCCTCCGCCACCGTGTCGTGCACCACGCTCGCGGCCGGCCGCACGTCCGTGACGAGGTCCAGGACCTCTCCGGCGAACAGGGCTCGCTGACCGGTGTCGTCACGGGCCACCGCGGCGGTCCAGGCGGGCTCGATCTCGCTCCGGCGCGCCGCCAGTTCCGCGTCGCGTCCGGTCCACTCGCGGGTGAAGTCGTTGCTCACCGAACGTGCCTGGTACACCTCGTCCCAGGGGATGCCGCGCACCACGTCGAAGGCGCGGGTGTTGACGGTGTCGGTGGCCGCGGCGGACACGAGGGTGTTCTTGAAGCCGCTGGTGGCCAGTGATTCCTCGGTGACGGCGAAGCGGGTGCCCATCATCACGCCGTCGGCGCCCAGGGCGAGCGCGGCGGCCAGGCCCCGGCCGTCGGCGAATCCGCCCGCCGCCACCACCGGCACGGCGCCCTGGGTGGCGTCGAGCACGGCGGGCACGAGCGGCAGCGTGGCCCGGATCTTGTGGTGGCCGCCGGCCTCGGCGCCCTGGGCCACCAGCACGGAGGCGCCGGCCTGCACGGCGACGACCGCCTGCTCGGTGTCGTGCACCTGCACCACCACATGGGCTCCGCTCTCCGCGGCGGACGCCACGTAGCGCCGGACCTGGTCCTCGTCGCCGAAGGACAGGGCGATGACCGGCGGCGCGTAGCCGAGGACCTTGTCCCACAGGCCGGGGCGCTCGTCGAAGGTGAACATGACGCAGCCGACGCCCCACACTCCGCCGCCCTTCGTGGCCTGGGCCACGTGTTCGTCGATGAAGGCCGCGTCACCGTAGCTGACGCCGACGAGGCCCAGGCCGCCCGCCTGGGTGACGGCGGTCGCGAGCCGGGCTCCGGACACCGAGCCCATCGGTGCGCTGACCACCGGGTGGTCGA
This sequence comes from Streptomyces mexicanus, assembly GCF_902506575.1. Taxonomy (GTDB): domain Bacteria; phylum Actinomycetota; class Actinomycetes; order Streptomycetales; family Streptomycetaceae; genus Streptomyces; species Streptomyces mexicanus. The sequence continues at coordinate 4,747 of NZ_LR732663.1, forward strand.
TTCCCAGCAGCTCTGTGAGCTTGGTCGAGATCACGTTTCTCCTCGGTTTCTCGGCGCGGCCGGTCCATGAATGTGAAAGGAATTGACGAAACGGATGCGGGTACCGGGCGAACAGTGCGGCCGCTCGCGTTTCCGGTCCATGAGATTAGGTCCGATCGGACGGCAGCGTCCAAGACGTAAAACCCGTGGGAGTCATACGGCGGGACCTATGGCCGCGCCCCACGAAAAGAAGAGGCCCGGAACCAGAAGTTCCGGGCCGATGAAAGTGTGGAATTGTCGGGAGGGTTCTCCGGCGGCAGCCGGATCAGGCCGGCAGGTGCCAATCGCGCTGCGCGGCGGCTCGGCGCAGGACGCGGGCCGGATGGCTGTCGGCGAGCGCGGTCACGGCCAGCCGTTCCCGCGGCGGCCGGGGGGTGGGCAGCGGGCGCCACAGAAGCTGTGCGGCGCCCTGCACGGCGCGCCGGGGCCGAAGGCCCACCAGGTCGGCGGTGGTCTGCAGGGCGTGCACGAACAGTGCGTGCTGGTCCTGGTCCATGGGGAACAGCTCGGCGTGCCAGCCGAGCGCCGCGAGCTGGGCGGGGACGGAGTCGGCGTAGCCGGGCGCGCAGCCGTCGTCGTACCACAGCAGTCGTTGGCCGGCGAGGTCGTCCCAGCCCAGGTGGGATCGGCCGGCCAGGGGGTGCCCGGAGTGCAGGACGATGCCGAGCGGTTCGTCCCACACCACCGCCCGCAGCAGGCCGGAGGCGGGCAGCGGCAGCCTGACGATGCCGAAGGCGATCTCGCCGTGCCGGAGCAGTTCCTGCTGGTCCGCCGCGTCGACCGCGCGCATCGGCAGCCGCGGCCCGGGCTGTGCGCCGCTCTGCTCGGCGTGCTGTCCGGCCAGGCCGGCCTGCACCTCCGCGAGCACCTCGGCCGGTACTCCCCCGCACACGCCGACCGGCCAGGTGCGCGGCGTGGGAGCCGCCGCCGCGATGGCCGAGCGCAGCTGCCCGGGAATTCCTTGCACTTCCCGGAGAAATGCCCGGCCACCCGACGTCAGTTCAACTCCGCGAGAACTCCGGATGAAGAGCGGGGCGCCTATGCGTCGTTCCAAGCGTCTGATCTGCTGGCTCAGGCTGGGTTGCGATATCCGCAATTCCTGGGCGGCTGCGGAAACCGTGCCGGCCCGGACCACGGTCAGGAAATACCGAAGGTGCCGCATGTCGAAGTCGTCGATGTGTTCGGCGTGCGCTGCGGCGGTCCGCAGGCCGTCGCGGGCCGAGCCGTCTCGCATGGCTTCGCCGGCCTTGGTTCGGTTCAGGGCCGGCGATTCCGCTCGTGTGTGGAGCACGCTCACGTGAACGTCCTTCCGTCCGTGCCGACGTGACCGCTGTCCGGCCTCACTGCCGGGCGGAGTGGATGCCCCTCGCGACCGGGACGGTGTCAGCATGACAGAAAATACCTCCCAGAAGGAATTTTTTACGGTCCCGAAACCGGATGGTCACGAACAGCAGAGGCGTGCGGCCACGCCGGTTCGCCGGAGAGCGCGTCGAGTAGCAGCCGCCACTCGGCCGGCCAGATGGAGGTCCGGCCGCAGCCCCCGGGACCCGGCGGAAGGTGCAGCGCACCGTACATCACCGCCAGCAGCAGCCGGGCGACGAGCTCGGGCGGGTGCGGCGGCATGTCGCCCTCCCGCTGGGCGCGCCGGACGAGGTCCTCCAGAACGCGGTGCACGTCCCGCAGGACGTCCGGCGCGCTGCGTGCCAGATTCGGGCAGTCGCTGGACAACCGCAGCGCCGCCCGCAGCCGTACGTCCTCCCGCAGCCGCCGGAACAGGCCGGCGGCCAGGGACTCCAGCGCCGTCCGGGCCGTGACGCCCTGCTCGCCCCCGGCCGGCACCAGCTCCCGCCAGACCTCCTGACACCGCACCAGCAGGGCTGCGGCGAGGTCCGCCTTGGAGGAGAAATGGCCGTACAGCGCTCCCTTGGTCATGCCGGTCCGCCGGGCCACCGCATCGAGGGTGGCCTTGTCGTAGCCCCGGACGGCGAATTCTTCGGCCGCGGCGTCGAGAACCTTCTCCCGGGTACGCCGGGCACGCTCCTGCTTGACCATGCGCATGCCCTCCGATCTTGAGAGGGCACAAACATACCGAAGAGAAGGATTCTTTTGACGAGAGGGAAATCGGCCCGACATCAGCCGTTCACCCCGGCCGGAATCCGTCGGTCCGCCAGGGCCCCCAACGGGCCGGTGCGCGGGCTCAGGACGGGCCAGCCGCACCGTTCGGCCTCCTGACGCAGCGCGGGCGTGCCACCCACCACCACCGGGTTGCCCACCGACCGGAGCATGTCCAGATCGCTGTCGTGATCGCCGTAGGCGAAGCACTGCGCGGCGGGCACCCCGCGCTCGGCCAGCACGGCCGCGACGGCGTCGGCCTTGGCCCGCCCGATCATGGGGCGGTCCACCTCCCCCGTCAGCACCCCGTCCGCGGAGACGACCTGCTCCGTGCAGCACACCTGGGTGGCGCCGAGGTCCTCGGCCACGCGCTCCACCACGAGGCGCAGCGAGCCGGAGACGAGCACCACCTCGTGTCCCCGGCACCGGTGCCACCGCACGGCCTGGAGTCCCCCGACGACGAACGCGTCCGGTCGTCGGCGGTGGGCGTCGTACCAGCGGTGCGCCGCCGCCCGCACGGCGTGGGCCGGCACTCCGGCGAAACGCCGGTAGTACGCGCGGTTCAGGGCGGACCGGTCCGCGCCCGTCGTGCGCACCTCGCCGTCGTGGTCATCCTGGTCACCGACGGCGGGCCACTCGTGCCGTACCGTCCGCCAGAAGTGCCAGAAGTCCAGCATGCTCTTGGTGGCGAGCAGGGTCTCGTCGACGTCGAAGAACGCCAGGGCAGGGCGTGGGAGCCGCCCCGCACCGGGACCGGGGACGGACCCGGAGCGGGGCTCCCATGACACGTGTGTCACGCCGGATCATCTCCGTCCGGGGTCAGCACGGCTTCGGTGTACGCCCGGGCCGCCGCATCGGCGTCGAGCGTGCCGTGCGCGGCCACGGTCGTCGCGTCCCGCCAGGCCCGCTGCAGCACACTGTCCCGCGCGTGCGCGCGCAGGCCCGCAGCGCGGAAGAGCGAGTCCACCGCCTCGCGGCACAGGGTGGCCGCGGTCGCCGCGTCCCGGCGATTCTCGGCCACCGCGAGCGAAGTGATCTCGCCACGGTCCGCGCGTGCGGCCGCACCGTCCAGCAGCAGCCCGGCGGCGTGGATCCGGGCCGATGCCTCGGCCAGCACCGTGTGCGTGGCCGGATGCGGGGCCGGGCCGCCGGTCCGCTCGGCCGTCCAGGTGCGCAGGGCACCGCGGGCGATGCCGAGCAGCGGCGCGGCGAAGATCAGGGCGGCGACCATGGGGAACGGAACGGCATGGCAGCGTGCCGCGCCCGGCCGCGGGCGCAGCAGCGTCTCCACCGGCATCGAGCGGTGCTCCGGCACCCGCACGCCCTCGGCCCTGACCGTGTTGCCCCCCGTGCCCCGCAACCCGCAGGAGTCCCAGGTGTCTTCCACGGCCAGTTCCGAGCGCGGTACGGCGAAGATCCGGTGCTGCCTGCCCGCGGGGCCCGGCGTCCAGGACGCGAGCAGGACCCAGTCGGCGTGGTCGACGCCGCTGGCGGGCCGCCACGCGCCGCCCAGCCGCCACCCGCCGTCCCGCGCCACCGCCTGTCCCTGCGGCGGGACAACGGCGGCCGCGATCCGCTGGTCCGGGCCGTCGGCCCAGACCTCGCGCCGGCCGGCCGGCGGGAGATAGGCGGCGAGCCGGCCGTGTGCCGCGAACAGCGCGGCGCACCAGGCCGCCGACGCACACGCCTCCGCCACCTGCGCCGTGGCGGACACCAGGGGGCCGAACTCACCGGCCGCGCCGCCCCGGTCGCGCGGCACGAAATGGCGGGGGAAGCCGGCGCGGGGGAGCGCCGCGGCGCCCTGCGGAGTGAGGCGGCCTGCCGCCTCGGCGGCCGCCGCGTCGCGGCGCGCGGCCGCGATCAGGTCCGCATCGGCCAGGACGGGCGTGCTTCGGGTGCGCTGTGCGGTCAGCATGCCGCCTCCTGACGGGAACGGGTGCCGTGGAGCGCCGGGTGCCGTACCCGTGCGTGCGCCAGTTCGCGCTCTGCCTGCACGGCCCGCAGCAGCAGGACGGCACCGGGTACGGCTTCCTCGTCGTCGGCGGGCTCCGCGGTCAGGCGTACCGGGAGGTCGAGCTCGCCGAAGGACGTGAACGCCACGGACAGCGCGGACGGGTGCCGTCGGGCGGACGCCCCCGCTGCGGGTGCGTCCTGCGCGAGCACCGTGGACATCTGCCGGAATGCCTCGACGAGAGCCATGCCGGGTATGTGGTCCGAGGGATGGTCGAACAGGACAGGATGGCGGGGGTCCAGGCGCAGCCACCATTGACCGGGGTGCGCGGGATCGGCGGCGAGCAGGACGTCGCGGTCGAGCCGGTGGCCGACGCGGGACGGAGCCAGGGGCGCGGCGTCGCCGCCCACCGCCCCCGGGCTCGCCGCGGTTACGGCGCGTTTCCTGAGCAGCGCGTAACGGCGGGGGTCGAGAACGGCCCAGCGCACCCGGGCACGGCCCAGTCGGCGGCCCCCCACGTCCACCACCGACTCCATGGTCGTGACGATCCGCCGGCCTTCCCCCTGCCGGTGAAAACGCGTTTCCAGGGTGACGGGCGGCGCATCCGCGGACAGACCCGGCAGAGGTGTGTCGAGGTCGACGGTGAGTTCGTGCATCACGAACGGGTGGCCGAAGGGGACCCCGTAGAAGCGGTGGGACAGATGGATGGCCGCCTGCCGCGCCGTCTCGGCCAGCAGGACGGGATCGCACACGTCACTGTTCATGTGGCCCAGGTAGTGGTCCCGGTGCCACAGCGCGGTGACGCGGAAGTGGTCGTCTGCCACGCGGTCTGCGTCGGACAGCATGACTTCGTCGTCGGAGGCCTTGTGGACCGATGCGCGCGGTACGCGCGAGTCGAGGGTTGCCCTGCGCCCAGGCACACGCAGTGCGGCGGTCTTCGGCAAAGTCGTGGATAACGGCGGCGCGACGTGCAAGTTTTTCCCCTCCCCATAGTCGCGATCGTGCAGCACCCGCTATCGTCCGTGCTCGAAGGGAAGCGACACCGAGGAATATACCTTCGGGAAGGTTTATTGCCGAGGGGGATTGTTCGCCACCTTGACCGAAAACCGTCCACTGGGTCTCAACGAGCCGCCTCCCCACACGTGAGACGCCGCTGTCCGCAGGGAGCAGAGCCATGCCGAAGCCACACCCCGCCGCCCCCGTGTTCGCCACGAAGAGGATCGTCACCAGGAGAGGGCCGGACCCCAAGCAGGACCGCGCCGCCCGCACCAAGCTGCTGGTCCTCGCCGCGGCAGCCGAGCTGTTCGCACGTCAGGGATTCCGTCAGACGTCGATTCAGGCGGTGGCCGACCGGGTGCGGATGACCAAGGGAGCGGTCTACTTCCACTACCCGACCAAGGAGGCGCTCGCCGTGGCGGTGGTGGAGGAGCACTACGCGCGCTGGCCCCACCTGCTGGAAGAGGTCTCGGCGGAAGGCTTCGGGCCCTTGGACACCGTGGTCCAGCTGCTGGCGCGCGCGGCGTGCGCCTTCCGTGACGACAGCATCGTCCAGGCCGGCGCGCGCCTGCAGATAGAGCGTCCGCAGATCGACGCCGAGCTGCCGACGCCGTACGTGGACTGGACGGAACTGCTGACGTCCCTGCTGCTGGCCGCCCGCGAGGCGGGTGAACTGCGCCAGGGGGTGGTGCCCGGGGCGGCGGCCCGGTCGCTGGTCGCCGCCTTCTTCGGCGCCCAGCACATCTCGGACGTGCTGCACGACAGAACGGACGTGGTCGAGCGGTGGGCGGAGGTCAGCGAGCTGCTGTTCCACTCCATCCGCGCCCGCTGAGGCGCACCGCAGGGGCGTCGCCGGCCGCGGACGCCGAGCGGCGCCGGAGCCGGCACGGCGGCGCACCACAGCCCGCGGACGAGCTGTGGTGCGCCGGTCGCACGGGGGTGCCGGTGCTGTCCCCGCCGCCTCTCACGCAGGCTCGGGCACCCGCCGCCGAGCGGCCAGGACGACGATCCCGCCGATGACGGCCAGGCTGAGCAGCGTGGTGGCGAACACGGTCGCGCCGGTGGTCAGGCCGACGGCGTCGCTGAGGTAGCCCGCGGAGACCGGCAGCAGGCCCGCGGGGACGTAACCACCCACGTTCAGAGCGGCGTTGGCCTCGGCCAGGCGGTGCGGCGGCACGGTGGAGTTGAGCAGGGACAGACCGCCGAGCTGGCCCATGCCCTGACCGGCCCCGGCCAGCAGCGCCGCGGCGATCAGGACGGGCACGGACGAGGTGTGCACGGCGGTGATCAGCGCGGTCATGCTGAGGGTGGTCGCGACGGCACCGGCGAGCAGGATGGTGCGCCGGCGCAGCTTCTGCACGGCGAACTGCACTCCGGTGGCGGCCAGGAACATCACGAACGCCATGGCGCCGGAGACGATCCGGCTGGTGGTGTCGAGCAGGCCCGCCAGCAGCGAGGGTCCGAGCGACAGCACGAACGACGTGGCGGTGATGCCGGGCGCGAACACCGCGATGCCGAGGGTGAGCTGCGGACCGTTGCCGCGCGGGACGCCCGGCACACGGACCCAGGCGCCGCGCCGGGTGGACGCCTGCGGGCGCCGCACGGGCATGCGCAGCACGGCGAGCACGGCGGTGACCAGCAGCGCCATCTCCACGACGAAGACCGTGACGGTGGGCGCGGGCAGGGTCTCCGAGAGGATGCCCGCCAGCAGCGGGCCGAGGCCGGCGCCGAAGACCATGGCGCAGGAGGCGAGCAGCGCCGCGAGCCGCTTGCGTTCGGAGCCTGCCACGTCGGTCACCGCGGCCATGCCGGCGGAGACGACGGCACCGACGGCGATGCCCGTGAAGAGGCGGGCCACGATCAGCGCGGCGACATTGCCGGCGGTGGCGAAGATGACGCAGGCGGCCAGGGCGAGCCCGAGGGCGGGCAGCAGGACGGGTTTGCGTCCCAGCCGGTCCGACACGACACCCGAGACCAGCAGGGAGCCGAGCAGACCGACGATGTAGAAGGCGAAGATCACGGTCAGCGTGCCCTTGGAGAAACCGATGTCGCGCTGCCACAGCACATACAGCGGGGTCGCCGCGTTGGACAGCACGAACACCGCGGTCACCGGCCAGGCGGCGAGCCACACCCACCAGGTCGGTGCCACCGCGGCAGGCGACTGCACGCGCTCGTCGATCCTCGGCTGCACCGCTTTCGCGGGCATGGTTCCACTCTCGGACATGACTTTTCCTCCCGGTTGCTTCCGGCGGGGTCAGTACGACTCTACTCGAACTTAGCATGCAGTACGATCAGAGTCGTACATAGGATTCGGATGATGGAGAGACGCCTATGACCGCGACCGCCGCGCATACCCCGCCCACCGCGCCGCGCCGCCGGCCGGTGCCGGAACCCGACGGCCTGCCGGCCCCGCTGCCCGAGCCGGAGCGCGAGGAGCTGCGCCTGGAAACGGTGCTCGGCGCGCTGAGCGATCCGCTGCGGCTGTTCATCGTCCGCAAGCTGCTGCTGGAGCGCGAGGCGTTCGACCACCCCTGCGGCTGGTTCGGCATCGACCGCCCCAAGTCCTCCCTCACCCACCACTTCAAGGCCCTGCGCGAGGCGGGCATCATCCGGCAGCGCCAGTACGGCCTCGAACGCCGCAGCCACGTCCGCGCCGACGACCTCGACGCCCGCTTCCCCGGTCTGCTGGACCTGGTGGCCGCCTGGGCCCCGCAGGACCCGGACTTCCCGCCGCAGACCCGCAAGGCCGGCACCCGCACGTCCTGATTCCGTCGGGCGGGCAGACGACATGGGCGTCCTTCTTCCGTCCCGGAGAACGGGACGGAAGAAGGACGCCCATCGTCTGTCGCCCGCCGCCTGCCGTCCGTCGCCCGTACGTTCCGTGCCGAACCGCCGCCCCTTGGCCGTTGCTTGGCCGTGCTGCCCGCGGCCACCCACCTGACCCTGGACGATCCGGGCGTGAGCGGCGTGGCGTTGCACGGTCCGGGCACACGGCGGACGTTCGCCGCCCCCGGGGCGTCAGGACACGGCCCGGCCGTCCCGGGGGCCGAACGCGCGCAGCGCCCCAGCGTCGGTGGTGCCCCCGGAGTGCTCGGCCCAGGCCTGGCCGTCGCCGTAGCCCGACTCCTCGACGACCCGCCGCACGGCGTCGTCGAGGTCGAACGCCGTGTGCCGCAGGTGCACCTGCGCGCCGTGCAGCAGCGCCCGGGAATCGCCGGGCCGGCCGTAGGGCATGCCGACCCTGCCGGAGTTGACCACGAGGCGGGTGTCGACCAGGCGTCGGTACGGCATGTGGGTGTGCCCGCACACCACGGTCCGGTCCGCACGTCGTTCTCGGGAAGCGCCTCGGAGCGGGCCGCCTCGGGGGCTGTGAGGTGCCGTTCAGCGGCCGGTCATGCCTGCGCACCAGCCCGCGGGGCCGGGGTCCGGTACACACCCGCGGCGGCTGCGGCCAGCGCGGCGTCCGCCGCCCGGTCGGCGGCGGCTTCGTCCAGCGGTTCGCCGGTGTTGAGCAGGCTGTAGTAGAGCGGCGCGGAGACCGCGCTGATGACGGCCCGGGCGTCGGTGTCCTCGGGGACCTCACCGCGGGCGATGGCGTCGGTGACACACCCGGCCCATTCCTTGATGCGGACGGCGTAGAACCGGTGCAGCGCCTCGGCGGTCTGGGCGTCGCACAGCGAGGCCGCGATCAGGGCCCGGAAGAGCCGGCCCTGACGGGGGTCGGTGAGGGTCCTGACGACGAGTCGGGCGTTGGCACGCAGGTCCTCGGCGAGGCTGCCGGCGCGGGTGCGCGGCAGGGACTGGGCGGCCATGTCCTCCAGCAGGTCGGCGGCGAGCGCCGCGGGAGTTCCCCAGCGGCGGTAGACGGTGGTCTTGCCGACCCCCGCCCGCCGGGCGATGTCGGCCAGGTCGAGCCCCTCGAACCCGGCCTCGGCGAGGACGTCGCCGGCTGCGTCGAGGACGGCCGCCCGGACCCGGGCGGTGCGCCCGCCCGGGCGCACGGTGCCCGGCGCGGAGGACTGGGCCGGCTCCGGTCCGGCCGGCGGCGGAGTGGGGCCGTCGGGCACGTCAGACATCTTATCGGGACTCCTGTTCCGTTACTGCGGCGTGCGGTGCTATCGTCTCGCATCGTAATGGAACTACAGGCCCATTTGGAGGGTCGGTTCCGGCGCGTCCTCGCGGTGGCGCCCCGCGTGGCGACGACCGGATCCCTCAGCCCCTCTGCCCTGACAGCACATCCATCTCCCTGCTGACCTCATCCCTGACCTCATCAGCTCTCTCCCCGTCCAGCCCCATCGGTCCCATCCCCAGTCAGCCCCATCGGTCCCAACGGTTCCGAAAGGTCGATCAGTCATGTCTACGACACGTCCCGCGCCCGTGAGCGCCGCTCCGGCCCCGACCACCTCGGCCGATCCCGGCCGGCGGCTCACGGGCCGCCTGAAGGTGGTCCTCGCCGTCCTCCTGGTCGCCCAGTTCATGCTGGCCGTCGACTTCTCCATCCTGAACGTCGCCCTGCCCGAGATCGGCGACAGCCTCGGCTTCTCCCTGGCGAACCTGCAGTGGATCGCCACCGCCTTCGCGCTCTGCGCGGCCGGGTTCACCCTGTTCTTCGGCCGCATCGGCGATCTCGTCGGCCGCAAGCGGATCTTCCTGGCCGGTCTCGCCGTCCTCGGGGCCGCTTCCCTGCTCGGCGGGCTCGCCACCTCGCCGACCGTGCTCATCGTCGCCCGGGTGGCGCAGGGACTGGCCACCGCCGCCGTGACCCCGGCCGGCCTGTCCTTGCTGACGACCTCCTTCCCGGAAGGACCGCTGCGGGAAAAGGCACTCGGCCTCAACGGCGCGCTGATGTCGGCCGGTTTCACCACCGGCGCGGTCCTCGGCGGCATCCTGACCGACCTGCTCTCCTGGCGCTGGTCCTTCTTCATCAACGTGCCGGTCGCCCTCGCCGTCCTGCTCGTCGCCCCGGCGGTGATCAAGGAGTCGCGCCCCGAGGCGCGTCCGCGACTGGACCTGCCCGGCGCCCTGAGCGTCACCCTCGGTCTGCTCGGCATCGTCTACGGCCTCACCCAGGCGGGAGAACACGGCTGGACCTATGGCCCCGCCCTGGCCGCCCTGCTCGCCGGCGCCGCGCTGCTGGCGCTCTTCTCCTTCGTGGAGCGCAAGGTGGCCGAACCGCTGGTCCCCCTGCGTGTGCTGAGGCGGCGGACCGTGGCCTGGGGGAACATCCTCGGTCTGCTGGCGTTCGTCACCGAGACCTCGTTGGTCTACCTGCTCACGCTCTACCTGCAGAAGACCCTCGGCTTCTCCGCGCTCGCCGCCGGCGTCTCCTTCGGCGTGCTGGGCCTGGGCACCGTGGCCGGCGGGATGCTCGCCCCCAAGGTGATCGCGCGCACCTCCACGCTCACCGCCCTCGTGGCCGGCGGCCTGATCCAGACGGTGTTCACCGCGGTCCTGGTGCTGCTCGGCGACGGCACGGCGTGGATGGGGCTGCTGCTGCCCGCCACCTTCTTCGGTGGTGTCGGCAACATGCTCGTCATCGTCGGGTTCATGGTGACCGCCACCTCGGGCCTGCCCGACCGGGAGCAGGGCCTGGCGACCGGGCTGGCCACCATGTCGCAGCAGATCGGCATCACCCTGGGCACCCCGATCATGTCCACGGTCGTCACCGCCACCGCGGGGGCGACCACCGCCGGTGCCGTCCTGCACGGCGTGACGGTCGCCATCGCCGTCAACGCGGCCCTCGTCCTGCTCGGCGTCCTGATCGCCGCCACCTTCCTGCGCCGCGACCGCACCTCGACCGGCGCCTGAACGCCACGCGACCCGACGGACCGGCATCACCCGCACCCGACGCCTTCGAGGAGCCGCACCCGCGTGCGGCCCCTCGCCGTTCCTGCGACGAGCGGCTTGCATCCGCCGGCCCACGAGGTTGCCGGAGGGCGGCAAGGTCCGGCCGGACCACGGTGCCCGACGTCACCCTTCACAGGCGGATGCCCCTGCTCCTACGGTCGTCGGGTCGGGCTCCGCCGAGCGCAACCGGGTCCGCAGACGCCTCACGCCTGCGGGTCGTCGCCCCGCTCACGGTCGTCCCGTCGAAGAGATCCATCGTGTTCCGCCCCGGGAGAGCCCACGAGCATGTCGCCCCTGACCACAAACGAGTGGGTCCTCGTCGCCGCCGTGGCCACCGTCGTCCACCTCGTCGCCATGCGCTGGTGCATGCCGACGCCCAAGGCGCGGCGGCAGACGTCCTTGGCCCCTCTGGCCGGCTGCGTCTTTCTGGTGCCCGCCGCGGCGGCAAGAGGCTACTCCGTCTCCTTCACTCTGTATCTGTACAGCTGCGGCCTGTTGATGTTCGTCATCATGCTGGCGCCCGTGGGGAAGAAAGTCGCTGCCGACATCCTGGAACAGGAACGCAACCCCTTGACCAAGGTGCCGCTCAACACCTTTTCCCTGTACTGGATCGCGATCTCGGCCACGGGCTGTATCGCGGCCATGGTCTCCCTCTGGCCCTTCTTCTCCTAGCCACGCTCCCGCGGGGGAAGAGTGCCGGAGCGAGCCACTGCGCGGCTCCTACGTGAGGTAGGCGGGGGACGCCCACGCGATGCCGTCGACCGAGAGCCATGCCGCGCCGGCGACGGCCGTGGGTGTCACTCCGGCGACGGCCCGGACGTCCCGGTGCAGGCGTGACTGGTCGGCGTAGCCGGTGTCGGCGGCCACCTGTGCGGCGCCGCACCCCGCGGCGAGGCGGTGGGCGGCGGCGTCGAACCGGACGAGTTCCTCGCGGCGTTCACGACGCTGTGGAACATCGGCGGCGCGGGGTTCCCCCTCGTGGCCCCCGACCGCGTCGAGCCCCACAACCGCGCCCTGCGCGAGGCCGCCCGGTCGATCGGCTCCTGGGCCTACGTCGAAGCGGTGACGAGGATTCAGCAGTCGTCGCGCCGAGCCGGGGTGCGGGCCGGTCCCCCGGTGGTGCGTCGGCGGTGCCGTCAGCCGTCGTGCGAGGCGAGGTACTCCTCGACGCCGGGGGCCTCGTGGGCCTGCTCCACCGTCACCAGGCCGCCGACCGCCTTCCGGTCGGGCTTGAGTACGTAGGTCGAGCGGGCGGCGGGCCGGGAGACGTCGGTGAAGTCCTGCGGGGTGCCCAGGCCGGTGTCGGCGTTCTTCCGGGAGCGGTGGGCCTTGACGACGTCCTCGCGGGTGAGGCTGCCCCGCTCGCACGCCTTCTTCAGGTCCGCGCCGAGGACCAGGGCGGCGTTGTATCCGGAGAGGACACCCGAGTCGACCGGGGAGCCGGGGTACTTCTTCGTGTACGAGGCGACCATCCGCTCGACCCCGGGCAGGTCGGAGCTGACCGCGGGTGCCGCGCTGACCACGTGCACCATCGCCTCCAGGGCCGCCGCCGCGGGTGTCTTCATCAGCTGCGGGGCGTAGCCGGGGGCGCTGGAGACGATCGGCACGCGCAGGCCGCGGGAGGCGGCGACACCGGCGAGGGAGGCGGTCTGGGCGGGTCCCGCGCTGATCAGGACGGCCTTGACGCCGGCCTTGCGCAGCGCGGAGACCTGGGCGGACAGGTCGGTGTCGGTCGCCTTGATCTTCTGCCCGACCACCTTCAGACCCGCCTTCCCCGCGGCCCATCGGGAGCCCTCCAGGGCGTTGTCGCCGTAGTCGCCCTCGAAGTAGACGTGGCCGATCGTGTCGCCCTCGGCGACCTTCCCGGTGCGGGTGAGGAAGTCGACGGCGGCGATCATGTCGAGGTCGTAGGTCGTGCCGAGGACCTGGACGGCGTCCTTGCCGAGCAGCGAGGCCGCCCACGCCTGCGGGAAGGTCAGGATCCTGTCGCGCTGGATGTCGTCGAGCAAGGCGGCGACCACGGGTGAGCCGATGACCTGGGGCAGGGCGACCACGTCGGAGGAGATGTCGGCGTAGGCGGTGACGGCCTTCTGCACGTCGTAGCCGTGGTCCTTGACGACGATCTCGATCTTGCGGTGGCAGATGCCGCCCCGGGCGTTGGTCTCGTCGGCCCACATCTGCTGGGCCTGCACGATGGACTTGCCGAGGGTGGCGTAGGGGCCGGTCAGGTCGGTCAGGGCACCGAGCCTGATGGTCTCGGCACTGACTCCGCGGCCGGTCTTCACGCCGTCGGCGCCATCGCCGCCGCCCTGGTCGCCGGCCTTGGAGCTGCAGGCCGCGGCCGCGAGCAGCACGGCGGCGAGCGCCGCGGCCAGGGCGGTCCGGGTGGTGCGGGGCCTGTGGTGGGTGACGTTCACGG
>NZ_LR732630.1 GCF_902506575.1 Streptomyces mexicanus
CTCCATAGGCCGACATGGTGCACCGATCCCCGCACCCGAGCGGATGCCGGGTCGGCGGGGATCGGTGCACCATGTCGGCCTATGGAGACGCCTCTGTTCACCTTCGGGCACGGCACCGCCGGCCGCGAGCGGATCACCGGCCTGCTGCGGGGCGCCGGGGTCGCCTCGGTGGTGGACGTACGCACCGCCCCGGGCAGCCGGCGCGATGCCGACCTGCTGCGGGAGCGGCTCGCCGTGTGGCTGCCGGACAGCGGGATCGCCCACCGGGGGGAACGCGGCCTCGGCGGGTTCCGCAAGCCGGCCGCGGACAGCCCGGACACCTTCTGGCGCAACGACTCCTTCCGCGGGTACGCCGGGCACACCCGCTCCCCGGAGTTCGTCGCCGCGATGGACCGCCTGCTCGGGGAGGCGGCCGAGACACCGACGGCGGTGATGTGCGGGGAGACGGTGTGGTGGCGCTGTCACCGCCGGCTCATCGCCGACTTCGCGGTGCTGGCGCGCGGGGCTGCGGTGGCGCATCTCCTGCACGACGGCCGGATCAGCCCGCACGTCCCGACGGCCGGCGCGCGGCTGCGCGCGGACGGACTGCTGGTGTACGACGGTCCCGCCGCCGGGCCGGCCGGGGGGTGACGCCCGGCCGGCCGCGGGCAGCGCGCTCAGGCCCCGGTCAGCGTCACGTCCTGCTCCTGCACCGCGTGGAACCGGGGCAGCACGAGCAGGCCGTGGGAGGTCAGCTCCATGACGGCGGCCTGCACATGGGCCGGGCCGGGGCCGAACGGGTCGGCGGGTGTGCCGGTGTTGGACCAGGTGTGCTCGGCGCCGTCGCACACGGCACGGGTGCCGCCGATGCCGTAGTGGACGCCGCTGCCCTGCCGGCTGATGCCGGAGCTGACGAAGACGGGGCCGGTGGCGCCGGGGCAGCGGTAGGTGCCGGAGAGCGTGACGGTGCCGTCGGCGGCCAGCCGGGCCGTCCGGTCGACGGTCACGCTCTCGCCCTCGGCCGCGGCGGCCGCGGGCAGGGCGGGGACGGCGGTCAGGACCAGCGCGGCGGCGGCCACGCCGAGGGCGCCCCGTGCGGAACGTACGCGGGTGACGGGCATCGGGAAAGGCCTCCAAGGGTGGGTGACGAGCGGTCAGCCGGGTGACCCCTGGGGAATCAGGGGGTCAGGAAGTCAGGTATGAGGTCTTCCACCCGTACCCGTGGGTGGCGCGCCACGGCCGTGATCTCACCCCATCGGTGGCGAGCCCTTCCCCCGGTTCCCGTCCCCTCCTTCAGGGCAGCACGGCGAAACCGTCCAGCTCCACCATCGCCTCCTCGTCCCACAGGCGGACGACCTGCACCACCGCCATGGCCGGGTAGTCGCGCCCCGCCAAGTGCTGCCAGATGCGGCCGAGTCGGGGGGCGTGGGCGCGGGAGGCGGCGAGGTCGGGGGCGTAGACGGTGACGCGGGCCAGGTCGGCGGGGGTGCCGCCGGCGGCGCGCAGGGCGGGGAGGAGGTTGGCCAGGGCCCGTTCGAACTGCTCGGGGAGGGTGTCGCCGGTCACCTTGCCGTCCGCGTCGAGCGCCGTCTGCCCGGCCAGGAAGACCACGCGGGAGCCGGTGGCGACGACGGCGTGCGAGAAGCCGGTGGGCGGGGACAGCTCGGCGGGGTTCACGCGTTCGGCGGTCACGGGGCCTCCCGGTGGTCCGTGGACGGTTCGGCGGTCACGGGGCCTCCCGGTGGTCCGCGGGCGGACCGGCGGGCCGCTCCTTGCCCGGCTGCTGAGGGCGCCGGCCGTCCCGCTCCTTGTACAGCTCCTTGGCGACGAGCGTGCGCTGCACCTCGCTCGCGCCCTCGTAGATCCGCGGTGCGCGCACCTCGCGGTAGAGGTGTTCGAGCAGGTGGCCGCGGCACAGGGCGCGGGCGCCGTGCAGCTGGACGGCGGTGTCGACGACGTACTGGGCGGTCTCGGTGGCGAGGAGTTTGGCCATGGCGGCGCGCTTGGGCACGTCCGGTGCGCCGGCGTCGTACGCCGTCGCCGCCGCGTAGACCATCAGGCGGGCGGCCTCGGTGCGCAGGGCCATCTCCGCCACCTGGTGGGAGACGGCCTGCAGGTCGCCGAGCGGGCCGCCGAACGCCTCGCGGCGGGCGGTGTGGGCGAGGGTGGCGTCCAGCGCGGCCTGCGCCATGCCGAGCGCGAAGGCGCCGACGCTGGGCCGGAACAGGTTGAGCGTGCCCATGGCGACGCGGAAACCGTGGTCCACCTCGCCGATCACGTCGTCGGCCGTGACCGGGACGCCGTCGAAGCGCAAGCTGCCGATGGGGTGCGGGGAGAGCATCTCCAGCGCGCTGCCGGTCAGGCCGGGGCGGTCGGCCGGGACCAGGAAGGCGGTGATGCCGCGCGATCCGGCGCCGGGCGTGGTGCGGGCGAAGACGGTGTAGAAGTCGGCCTCGGGGGCGTTGGAGATCCAGCACTTCTCCCCCGTCAGCCGCCAGCGTCGCGGGCCGCCGTCCGGGTGGGCGGTGAGGGGCGTGGAGGCGGTGTGCGGCGGACCGGCGGGGCCGGGCGGTGGCGCGCCGCCGGGTGCGGCGGGCGGTGCGGTAGGCGGTGCGGTGGGCGGTGTGGAAG
>NZ_LR732631.1 GCF_902506575.1 Streptomyces mexicanus
GCCCCGCCCGGCACCGCCGTCCCGCCTGCCGCGTGCCGTACCGCGTTCGCCGAGGGCGTGGACCGGCTGCGGGCCGCCGCCGTGACCGAACCGGGGCGGCTGCGGGCCATCGGCGCCGTCCTCGCGCTGCTCGTCGTCGCCTTCGGCGCGGTCACCGCCTGGCAGACCACCGCACGGGCGTCGGCCGCCGACGACGTGCTGCACCGCAGCCAGCCCCTCAGCTCCGACGCCGCCGACATCTACCGCTCCCTGGCCGACGCCAACACCATGGCGGCCGGCGGCTATCTGGCCGGCCCGCAGGAGACGCGCGCCACCCGCGCGCGCTACGAGGCGGACATCCGCACCGCCGCCGCCAAGCTGGTCACCGCCGCCGCCAACTCCGCCCCGGGGTCCGCCTCCGCGGCCACCATCGACACGCTCAACCAGCTGCTGCCGCGCTACAAGGGCCTGGTGGAGTCCGCCCGCGCCAACAACCGGCAGGGCTTTCCGGTCGGCGGCGCCTACTTGCGCACCGCCAACGACACCATGCAGAACCGGATGCTGCCGGCCGCCGAGGACCTGTACCAGCGGGAGAACGAGCGGCTGCGCGCCGACTACGGGGACGCGACCCCCTACCCGTGGGCCGCGATCGCGCTGGGCGTCCTCGCCCTGGCCGCCCTGGCGTGGGCGCAGCACCGCACCTACCGGCGCACAAACCGGGTACTCAACCAGGGCCTGGTCGCCGCGACCGCCGCCACCACCGCCGTCCTGCTGTGGCTGGTGGTCGGCCACAGCGTCGCCCGCGCCGGCCTCGACGGCTCCTACGCGCACGGCGTGCGCTCGCTGAACGTGCTGCACGACGCCCGGATCGCCTCCCTGAAGGCGCGCAGCGACGAGAACCTGACGCTGGTCAGCCGCGGCGCCGAGACGAAGACCCGCGCGGACGGCACGGTCACGGACGCCTACGACTGGGCCTACGACCAGGAGATCGCCGCCCTGCGCACCACGCTGGCGCGGGCGTCCTCCCTCGCCGACGACGAGGCCGGCCGCCGGCCGGTGCGGGCGGCGAACGCGTCGATGACGGTGTGGACGTCCCGGCACGCGCGGGCCCGGCAGGCCGACGACGCCGGTGACTACCAGACGGCCCGCGACCGGGTGATCGGGGCCGACAAGGACGAGTCGACCAGCGTGTGCTTCGACGACGTCGACGCCTCGCTGGCCGCGGCGCTCGCCCACGAGACCCGTGAGTTCCAGCGGGCGGCGCGGGACGGGCGCAGTGCGCTGACCGGCCTGCCGGCCGGGTCGGCGGTGCTCGCGGTGCTCGGTGCGGCCGGTGCCGTGCTGGGCATCGGCCGCAGGCTGTCGGAGTACCGGTGAGAGGAGGCGAGAGCAAGGTGGAAGGCGGCGTGAGGATGCGCGTGGCGCGGTTGCGGGCCCGGCTGCGGGGCTGGGGCGGCGTGGGCGCGATGGCGGTGGTCTGCGCGCTGGCGCTGGCGTTCGTCCTGCTGCTGCCGGGCACCCAGGCGCGCACTCCGGGCGGCCCGGCCCTCGGCCACGGACACACGACCGAGGCCACCCAGGCCAGGGCCGGCACCTGCACGGACGCCACCGCGCAGAACCGGAGCCCGTCCCCGGCGAGCGCCACCGGGCCCGCCGTCCAGGCCATCAAGGCCCGCGGCTACCTGTCGGTCGGCGTCGACCAGAACAGCTACCGCTGGGGCTACCGCAATCCGAACAACGCCTCCGGCGCGCTGGAGGGCTTCGACATCGACCTGGTGCACCGCATCGCGAAGGACCTCCTCGGTGACGCGGACAAGGTCCAGTTCCGGGCGATCCCCACCAACGAGCGGATACCGGCGGTCCGCAGCGGCCGCGTGGACATGGTGGTGCGCACCATGACCATCACCTGCGACCGGCTGGAGCAAGTGGCGTTCTCCGCGCCGTACTTCCTCACCGGCCAGCAGGTGCTCGCCCCCAGGACGTCGTCCGTCACCGGCTACGACGCGAGCCTGGCCGGCAAGAAGGTCTGCTCGGCGACCGGTTCCACCGCCTACGACCACCTGTCCGCGGACAAGAAGGACGGCCGGCTGCCGGCGTCCACGGACATCTCCACCACCGTCCCCAACCAGCTGGACTGCCTGGTGCGGCTCCAACTGGGCGAGGTGGACGCGGTGGTGACCGACGGCGCACTCGCCGCGAGCCAGGCCGCGCAGGACCCCACGGTGGAGCTGAAGGGTCCCGCGTTCACCAAGGAGTACTACGGCGTGGCGATGAAGCTGGGTGCGGACGACCTGGTGCGTCAGGTCAACCGAATACTGGAGGACTACCGCAAGGACGGGGGCTGGAAGGCGTCGTACGACAAGTGGTTGCTCCCCACGCTGGGTAAGGAATCGGCGTCGGCCACCCCGCCGACGCCGGTCTACCGATGACCGGTGCCGCACGGGGGCGGCGGGCGAGCCCGCCGGCGGCCGGCGTACGACCGACGGAACATCACGAGCAGCGAGAGGTGATCGATGGGCGGCACGGACCCCGCCGGGCCGGTGCTGGACCGGGACGAGGTGGACCGTGCGCTGGCGCGGCTGGGCGCGGAGCACGAGGCGATCGAGACCTCGCTGCTGGCCCTGCAGGACCACGCGGGCCGCAGACTCCTGGAGGGTGCCGAGCTGACCGGCGTCACCAAGGAGCGCTGGGCGCGCACGGAGGCGTCGATCACGCTGCTGTGGGCGTACTTCGACGCCTACAGCGGCGCGCTGCGCACCGCCCGTGAGATCCGGGCCCGCCGCCGCTGGTCCAGCCGCGAGGACCTGGCGGAGCTGACGGAGCTGCTGCGCGGCGAGTGCGTGACGGTGCCCGGCGCGGCCGAGGCCGCCGCGGGCGCGTCCGGTCCCGGCCGGCTCAGCCGCCGCTTCACCCTGGCGGCGCTGGTGGAGCGGATGAACGAGCTGTACGCGGCCGGCCTGGACGTGGTGGTGGCCGCCGACGCGGTGTGGTCGGCGCTGCCCGCCCGCATCGACCTGCTCGCCGCCGAGCTGCAGCGCACCCGCCGGCTGGCGCACTCCGTGGGGGTCCGGCCCGGCGAGCACCCAGCCGGCGACGACCTGGAGCGCATCACGCGCACGCTGACGAGGCTGCGCGAGCAGGTGATCTCCGACCCGCTGGCGTTCTGGGTCCCGGCCAAGGGCAGCGCGGCGCCGGGCGGCGGCCGGCCGGACACCACGGTGTACGACCGCGAGGCCCGCGCGCTGGAGGAGGTGCGCCGGGAGATCGACGCCGTGCTCGGGGTGCGGCAGGACGCCGAGCAGCGGCTGATCAAGGTGCGGGACGTGCTCTCGCGCGCGGACCGCACGCTGGCCGAGGCGCGCACCGCGCGCGGCGAGGTGCTGGCGAAGATCGCCGCCACGGAGGTGCCGGTGGTCAGCGGGCCGCCGACGGCGCTGCACGAGCAGCTGGCGACGGCCGCCGAGTACCGCCGGCAGGCCCAGTGGCACCGGCTGTCGCCGCTGCTGGACTCCCTGGAGCAGAAGGCGGAGGACGAACTGGAGCGCGCCCGTGCGTCGTTGACGGCCGTGACCGCGCCGCTGGCGGTCCGCGCCGAGCTGCGCGGCCGTCTGGACGCCTACCGGGCGAAGGTGGCCCGGCACGGCCTGGCGGAGGACCCGCTGCTGGTGGAGCGGTACGACACGGCGCGCCGCATGCTGTGGAGCGCGCCGTGCGACCTGCGGGTGGCGGAGCAGGCGGTGCTGCGCTACCAGCAGGCGGCCGCCGAGATGCTGGGCGCCGCCCCGGTGCCCGGGCAGGGCGGGGCGCGGGACGACCGGGGGGAGTCGTGAGCCGGGC
>NZ_LR732664.1 GCF_902506575.1 Streptomyces mexicanus
CCCGCCCCCTGATCGCGATCCCCGCCCGCTTCTCCGCCACCACCTCGGCCCTGCGCCACACCGCCTCGATCAGAGCGCGGGCGTTGACCTCGGCGGCGTGGCGCAGGGCCGAGGTGGTGGCGGAGAAGCGGGCGGGGATCGCGATCAGGGGGCGGGAGGTCACAGCTGGATCCAGGTGGTCTTCAGTTCGGTGTACTTCTCCAGGGCGTGCGCGGACTTGTCGCGTCCGTTGCCCGACTGCTTCATGCCGCCGAAGGGGACGGTCAGGTCGCCCTCCTCGTAGCAGTTGACCCACACGGTGCCGGCCCTGAGCGCGCGGGACACCTGGTGCGCGGTGGACAGATCGGAGGTCCACAGGCCCGCGGCCAGGCCGTACTCGGTGGCGTTGGCCAGGGTCACGGCCTGGTCGAGGTCGTCGAAGGTGAGCACGGACAGCACGGGGCCGAAGATCTCCTCGCGGGCCAGGGCGCTGTCGGGGCCGACCCGGTCGAAGACGGTGGGCTCCAGGTAGACGCCGCCGGTCTCGGTCAGGGTCCGCGCGCCTCCGGTGCGCAGCCGGGCGCCGTCGCCGGAGCCGCGGTGGATGTGCTCCAGCACGCGGCCGAGGTGGTCCTCCGAGACCAGTGCGCCCATCTGCGTGGCCGGGTCGAGCGGGTCGCCGACGCGCAGGGCGCGGGCGCGTTCGACGACGGCGTCGGTGACCTGTTCGGCGACGGAGGTGTGCACCAGCAGCCGGGAGGGGGCGGTGCACATCTCGCCCTGGTTGAAGAAGATGCCCCAGGCGGCGGTGGCCGCGGCCGTCGCCAGGTCGGGGGCGTCGGGCAGGACGATGTTGGGGGACTTGCCGCCCAGCTCCAGCCAGACGCGTTTGAGGTTGGAGTCCGCGGCGTACCGCAGGAAGTGGCGGCCCACCGCGGTGGAGCCGGTGAAGGCCAGGACGTCCACGTCGGGGTGGAGCCCCAGGGCCCGTCCCGCCACCGGGCCGTTGCCGCCGACGACGTTCAGCACGCCCGCGGGCAGCCCGGCCTCGGCGGCGACGCGGCCCAGCAGCAGCGCGGAGAGCGGGGAGTTCTCGGAGGGTTTGAGGACGACCGTGCAGCCGGCGGCGAGCGCGGGGGCGACCTTCCAGCCGGCGAGGGTCAGCGGGAAGTTCCAGGGGACCACCGCGCCGACCACGCCGGCCGGCTCGCGGGTGACGAGTGCGAGCGCGTCCGGGGAGGTGTGGGGCGAGGTGTCGGTGAGTTTGTCGGCCAGTTGCCCGTACCAGCGGAAGGTGTCGATGACCGCCCGCAGTTCGATGTCGTGGGCGTCGGTGATCGGTTTGCCCGTCTCCAGGCTGACGGTGAGGGCGAGTTCCGCGCGCCGCTCCTGCAGCAGGTCGGCGATGCGCAGCAGGACCCGTCCGCGGTCGGCCGGTGACAGGCGCGGCCAGGGACCGGAGTCGAAGGCGCGGCGGGCGGCGGCCACGGCGGCGTCCACCTCGGCGGTGCCGCCGTCGGCGACCTCGGTCAGCACCCGGCCGTCCCGGGGCGAGACCACGGGGAAGGTGGCGCCGCCACCGGCCTCGTCGGCGCCGTCGATGAAGTGGGTGCGCGGCGGGCGCAGGTGCTCGGCGCGCTGGAGCCATGTGTCGTGGGTGACCGTGGGGGTGAGGGTGGGCATGGGCATGAGCGGTCCTC
>NZ_LR732665.1 GCF_902506575.1 Streptomyces mexicanus
GTCTGGGGCGGTGCGGTGGTGGGGTCCGGCATGGAAGACCTCGCAGACGAAGGGTGCGTCGTGCCGATCTTCATTAGATGCCTGGGGCATCCATCGTGCGACGCGAAGTTCGGCCAGAACGGCCTTGCGGCACATCTGGCCAGGAATCGTCCCTTCCGCATCCTAATCCGGTTGCCGGGACGGGGCCCGGGGCAGCAGCTTCCGGCCATGACCGCCACCGTCGGGTTCCCGCCGGTGTGGTCCGCCGCCGCCCGCCGGTGGCCGGCAGCAGCCCGGTCGGCCACGCCGCTGCGGCCCGCCGCGACCGTGACGGGCGCGCTCGTCGCGGGTCTGGTCGCGGGCTACGGCATCGCCGTGCCGGCCGGGGCCGTCGGGGCGTATCCGGTGTCCCTGACCGCCCGGACCTCCCTGCGGACCGGCGCCTGCGCCGCGCTCGGCGTGGCCACCGCGGACGGTCTGTACGCCCTGCCGGCCGCCCTGGCCGTGCACGGCGCGGCCGGCGCCGTACGGCGGTACCACGCAGCGCACCGCCACCCGCGCCGCACCGCCCCCGCCGGGCCCCGCACGGGCGTACCTCGGGCTGCTCGGGATCACCCTGCTCGACCCGGCGACGATCCTCTGCTTGGCGGCACTCGTCCTCGGCGGCACCCGCGGCACGGCGGGCGCGGCACCCCCTCCGCGCGGGGCGTTCGTCGTGGCCGCCTTCGCCGCGTCCGCCGGTTGGCAGCTGCTGCTCGCCGGGGGCGGCGCCCTGCTCGGGCGGGCCCTCGCCGGCCGCCGCGGGCGGCTGGTGACCGCGCTGCTGTCCAGCGCCGTGATCACGGCGCCGGCGGCGAGCATGCTGGTGCCGCCGGGCTGAGGGGGCCGGTGGCGGACCGGCGCGATACGGCGGTCCGGCAGGGGCCCGGACCGGCCGGATCACGCCGACTGCCGGCCGCGACGAGTGGTAAGGATGAACCGATCGGGCGCCGCTGTTGATCCTGGTGCACCGTCAGCGACCGAACGCGACGAGAGGACGAAACGCCATGCCACTTGAGGGCGAGTACGAGCCCAGCCCGGAGCAGTGGGTGCGGGAGCAGGTGGAGCTGTACGAGAGTTCGGGCGGCACCAAGGGCACGACCCTGCTGGACACCGGGTTGCCGGTCATCGTGCTGACCACGCGGGGCGCGCGCAGCGGAAAGATCCGCAAGACGCCGCTGATGCGCGTGGAGCACGACGGGCGCTACGCCGTGGTGGCCTCGCAGGGCGGCGCGCCCAAGCATCCGTTCTGGTACTTCAACCTCAAGGCCGACCCCCACGTCGAGCTGCAGGACGGTCCGGTCAAGCAGGACATGACGGCCCGTGAGGTCACCGGCGCGGAGCGGGCCGAGTGGTGGGAGCGGGCGGTCGCCGCGTTCCCGCCGTACGCCGAGTACCAGGAGAAGACCTCGCGGCAGATCCCGGTGTTCGTGCTGGAGCCCGTGACCGGGCGGTGAACCGGCCGCCCGGCCCGATCGGGACTGCGTGCGGTGACCCTGTCGGGACTCCGTCCGGTGACAATCCGGGCCGGGCAGGCATGCGGGAGCGGTGCCCGGGGCACCCGTAGATCAGGCCCCGCCGCGCTCCCCCGTCGCGGCGGGGCTTTCCCGCGCCTCTCCGGCCCGGCGGTCGGTGACGTCGAGGAAGACCTGCTCCGCCTCGGGGACGCGGAGGCTGATCGCGCGCTTGATGCGCACCGCGACCTCCTCCACCCGTTCGCTGTCCAGGCCGGGGACCAGGTCGATGCGGGCCGCCACCAGCAGCGAGTCCAGGCCCGTCTTCATCGTGAACAGCGCCTCGACGCTGTCGATCTCGGGCTGCTCGCGCAGCAGCCGGCCGATCCGGCCGCTCAGCTCCGGGTCCGCCGCCTCCCCGATCAGCTGGTCGCGGGCGTCGCGGCCCAGCCGGTAGGCGACGTAGCCGAGCAGTACGCCGATGGCCAGCGAGGCCGCCGCCTCCCAGACGACCTGCCCGGTCGCCATGTGCAGCCCCATGCCGATCAGGGCGAGGGTGACGCCGAGCACCGCGGTGCCGTCCTCGGCGACGACCGTGCGCAGCGCCGGGTCGCGCAGGCCGCTGCCGCCGCCCTGCGCGCGCACCTGGTACAGGGCGCGCAGCAGCGAGGCGCCCTCGGCCAGCAGGGCGACACCGAGCACGCTCATGCCCGCCACATAGCCGGTGAAGTCCTCCTCCGCGCCGTTGCGCAGCGCCTGAACGCCCTGGAAGACGGAGAAGCAGCCGCCCATCACGAAGATGCCGACGGCGGCCAGCAGCGACCAGAAGAACCGTTCCTTGCCGTAGCCGAACGGGTGGCGGCGGTCGGCGGGGCGGCGGCTGCGGCGCAGCGCGGCCAGCAGGAAGATCTCGTTGCAGCTGTCGGCGACGGAGTGCGCCGCCTCCGACAGCAGAGCCGGGGAGTGCGCGAGGAGTCCGCCGACGGCCTTGGCGAGCGCGATGACGAGGTTCGCCGCGAGGGCCACCAGTACGGTGACCCGGGTGCGGCCGTCGGAGGTCGCGCCCGCGCCGGCGTCCGTCGTGGGATCCTGCGCTGGCTGATCGGCTGTCCGGTGGGATGTCCCGCTCACGTTCGCCGACTGCCCCGTTCGGCACGGCTCATACCGTGCCGACGGCTGAATTCGGGGAACGTGTCCGCGCAGAAGACCCGTACGGTGGAAGGAACGAGGCATGAGCGACGGCGGCGACGGCAACAGCGCCCTGGGACGCAAGGCGTTCAAACGGTCCAGGAGCCACTTCACGGACCGGATCACCGCCGACGGCCGGGACGGCTGGCCGGTGGAGCCCGGCCGGTACCGGCTGGTGGTCAGCCGCGCCTGCCCGTGGGCGAGCCGGTCGCTGGTCTCGCGGCGGTTGCTGGGCCTGGAGGACGCCCTGTCGGTGGCCGTGGCCGATCCGATCCAGGACGACCGCAGCTGGCGTTTCACGCTCGACCCCGACGGCCGCGACCCGGTCCTCGGCATCCGCTTCCTCGGCGAGGCCTACGACCGCCGGAAAACGGACTACCCCGGCGGGGTGAGCGTGCCGGCGATCGTGGACGTGCCGAGCGGCAGGCTGGTGACGAACGACTACCAGCAGATCACCCTGGACTTCGCCACGGAGTGGACCGCGCTGCACCGGCCGGGTGCGCCCGACCTGTACCCGCAGGCGCGGCGCGACGAGATCGACACCGTGATGGAGGAGGTGTACGAGGACGTCAACAACGGTGTGTACCGGGCGGGCTTCGCCACCGGCCAGAAGGAGTACGAGGCGGCCTGTTCCGGCGTGTTCCGGCGGCTGGAGCTGCTGGGGGACCGGCTGTCCCGGCAGCGCTACCTCGTCGGCGACACCCTCACCGAGGCGGACATCCGGCTGTTCACCACGCTGGTCCGTTTCGACGCCGTGTATCACGGACACTTCAAGTGCAACCGCTGGAAGCTCGCGGAGCACCCGGTGCTGTGGGCGTACGCCCGGGATCTGTTCCAGACGCCCGGGTTCGGCGACACGGTCGACTTCGACCACATCAAGCGCCACTACTACCAGGTGCACACGGGCATCAACCCGACCGGCATCGTGCCGCTGGGCCCCGATCTCGCGGGCTGGCTGACCCCGCATCACAGCGAGGAACTCGGCGGCCGTCCCTTCGGTGACGGCACGCCTCCGGGCCCGGTGCGTCCGGCCGAGGCGATCCCGCCGCAGGGCAGGCCCTGACCGCTGGTGCCGGTCCTGCCCCCTTCCTTCCCGTTCCGACCCCGACCCGCGTACGCGCAAGGAGACACAGGTGGCCAAGAAGAAGCACAAACTCCCCCTCGCCTACCAGCCGATCGGCTTCGTGCTGAGCGGGGCGGGCGGGGCGCTGGCAGGGACGGCGTTCCGGGCCGCGTGGAAGGTCATCCGGCACGAGGACGACGCGCCCGACGCCCTCGACCAGGACCGCCGCTGGGGCGAGATCCTGTTGGCCGCGGCGGTGCAGGGCGCCACTTTTCCCCGGGGGCGCAGGGGCGCGGGGCCGGCGGGGGCCCCCGGCCCGGCACCGCGCCCCACGGCGGAGAAGGCGGCCCTGCCGCCCCCCTTATACATCCTCCCGCCCCCGAGACAGGGAGAAAGACCGCTAGCACCCTTCTGGTTGCAAAAAAAAAAAAACGA
>NZ_LR732544.1:0-15291 GCF_902506575.1 Streptomyces mexicanus
GGGTGGGGCCGTGGGACGGGGACGGCCGGAGGGCGGCCCGCGAAGCGACGGACGGCCGGACGGCGTACGCCGGGCGGCCGGGCGCGGCGCGCCGAAGGGGCCGGCGGCGTGCGCCGAAGCCGGCGGGCATGGCGGGCGCGGCGCGCCGGACGGTCCGGCGGGCGTCAGATGAAGAGGTCGAAGTCCTCGACCAGGACGGCCGGTTCGGGCCGTTGCGCGAGCAGCTCGATCTCCTGGTTGGTGGCGTGCCGGGCACACACGAACCGGCAGTCCGCGCTGGGGTCGATCACCGAGGTGTCGGCCGCCGACCACAGCTCGGCGAAGCCGGTGTCCTGGATGTCACCGATGCGGCCCTTGGGGTTGCCCCGGTGGTAGGGGCAGACGTAGACGCCGGTCGGGGTGACGGTGGTGCGCAGTTCGGCCACGGCGCAGGTGCGGTAGTCCTTGGGCTGGACCGGGTCGGCGCCGGTGCGCACGGCCTGCCAGTTGGAGGAGTGCAGGATGTGGAAGGAGTCGTCCTCCAGGGCGCGCAGGCGGGCGATCTGGTCCTCGACCTCCTCGATGTCCTCGGGCCGCTGGTTGACCGTGTAGTGGTCCTCGTCCAGCATCGCCTTGACCTCGAAGTAGTCGCAGCCGATCTCCCGGGCGAGCACCCCGGCCCGGTACACCTCGTGGTAGTTGGAGTCGGTGACCTTGCCGTCGTCGTCGAAGCGCTGCATGAGCAGGAAGGAGTAGCCGAGCCGCCCCTTCTTGCGCGCGGCCAGCAGCCGCATGTTCTCGATGACCTGCGGGAAGGCGCTGCGCTTGCCGCGGCTGGGACGGAAGGCCTGATAGGTGTCGGGGTCGGCGGCGTCCACGGACACCCGCACCCAGGACAGCATCCCGGCGAGCCGGTCGAGGTGGCGGTGGATCTGGGTGCCGTTGGTGACCAGGCCGATGCGGATGCCGGCCTCGTGGAGCACCTCGATGATGCGTCCGACGGAACGGTGCAGCAGCGGTTCTCCACCGCCGATGAGGATGACCGCGCGCACCTGGGAGTCGGCCAGTTCGTGTGCGAGACGGACGATGCGGTCCTGTCCGATCTGGCCGTGGTGCAGCACCTGGGAGCTGATGCACTCGGGGCAGGCCAGGTCGCACACGGTCGTCGGGTCCAGGTCGACGACCAGCGGCGAGGACAGGCGCCGGCCGTGGGCGACGTCGAGGACGGCGGGGTACACGGACTTCTGGTAGAGCTTGCCCGTCAGGTCGAGACTGCGCTCCACGAACTGGGTACCGAGAGCGGATCCGGGCTGATCAGAGGTGCTGTCAGGCATACGTGCGGTCTCTTTCCGTTTCGACGGGACGGAGGGACGACGCGGGGACACGACAGGGAGTACTGAGACCTGGGAGCGCTCCCAAGACGGTGGCCGAACCTTGAGGGAGTGTCAACCGGCCATTCCAAACAGGCCGCATAGCTATGCCGAATGGCCGGAAACCTTCCCGCTTGACAGCGCGGAGGCGGTGGCGGACTCTGTGGGAGCGCTCCCACAACCATGTCGTTCCGTGGGCGACCGCGCACCCGACGTCACCAGGAGGCTGTCACCGATGACCGTTGCGCGCACCGAACCCTTGAGGACCCGAGCCGTCGAAGGGCTGCCCGCGGATTTCGTCTGGGGCGCGGCCACCTCCGCCTACCAGATCGAAGGGGCCGTGGCCGAGGACGGGCGCACACCGTCCATCTGGGACACCTTCAGCCACACTCCGGGTGCGGTGGCGAACGGCGACCACGGCGACGCGGCCTGCGACCACTACCACCGGATGCCCGAGGACGTGGCGCTGCTCGCGGACCTGGGACTGGACGCCTACCGCTTCTCCCTGTCCTGGCCCAGGATCCAGCCGGGCGGCAAGGGCCCGGCCAACGCCCGGGGTCTCGCCTTCTACGACCGCCTGGTCGACGAACTGCTGGCCCGGGACATCACCCCCTGGGTGACGCTCTACCACTGGGACCTGCCGCAGGAGCTGGAGGACGAGGGCGGCTGGCCGGTGCGCGACACCGCCCACCGTTTCGCGGAGTACGCCGGCATCGCGGCCGACGCCCTGGGTGACCGGGTGACCCACTGGATCACCCTCAACGAGCCCTACTGCTCGGCCATGCTCGGCTACTACGTCGGCGTCCACGCCCCCGGCCGCAGGCACTTCCCCGACTTCACCAAGGCCGCCCACCACCTGCTGCTCGGCCACGGTCTGGCCGCCGAGCAGGTCCGCGCCCGGGCGGCACGGCCGGCCGAGGTCGGCATCACCGTCAACCCCGTGGTGGCGCAGCCCTTCTCCGACGCGCCCGAAGACGTCGAGGCCGCCCGCCGCGCCGACGCGCTGGGCACCCGCCTGTACCTGGACCCGCTGGTGCACGGCCGCTACCCCGAGGACCTGCTGGCCGACCTCGCGCCGCACCGCGCCGAACCGCCGGTCCAGGACGGCGACCTGCGGACCATCGCGGCCCCGCTGGACTTCCTCGGCGTCAACTACTACTTCCGGGACGTGGTGCGCCCCGGGGACGAGCCGCGCGGCTACCGCAGCGTCCCCCAGACCGACCGTCCCTCCACGGCGATGCCGTGGGAGATCTATCCGCAGGGGCTGACCGACCTGCTGGTGCGCATCAGCCGCGAGTATCCCGGCCTGCCGCTGTACATCACGGAGAACGGCGCGGCCTTCGACGACACCCGCGCCGCCGTGGACGCGACCGGGCAGATCCAGGACCCGGAGCGGATCGCCTTCCTGGCCGAGCACCTGCAGGCCATCGGCCGGGCCCGTGGCGCGGGCGCGGACGTCCGCGGCTACTTCTGCTGGTCCCTGATGGACAACTTCGAGTGGGCGTACGGCTACGCCAAGCGTTTCGGGCTCGTCCACGTGGACTACGCCACGCAACGGCGCACCCCGAAGGCCAGCGCCGAGTGGCTGCGCGACACCGCCGCCGCGTGCCGGCAGCAGTGACCGCGGGCGCGGCGCCGCACCGGTGACACCCCCACCCTCGCGGCTCGCGGCGACAAGGTGTCAGGGCGGGGTCCGGCCGTACCGGACCCCGCCCTGACGCGTGCGGGCCGTACGCCGACGCCTGCGATCCACCGTGACGCGTGCGGCACACACAGAGGAGGTGCGGCGCCGGGGCGGCGGATCGCTGCGGCACCTGCGGTGGCTGCTGTCCACCGGGGAGGAACTGTTCCCCTCCGTCGCGGCCCGGGTGCTCGACGCCCTCCCCCACGTCCGGCTCGTCAACGCCTACGGTCCCGCCGAGTGCTCCGACCGACGTCACCCTGCACGTGGTGACCGACGCCGACCTCGCACGCCCCGGTGATCGAGCAGTTCCGCAAGGCCCTGGTGGCGGCGCGCTCACCGGGCGCCGGACCCGACGTGCGCGGCCGGGGCGTGGTGCCGGTCACGTGCCGCCGCCCGGTACGGCGGCCTGCTCCCGGCCGGGGCCGTCCACGCGTGCGGGGCGCACCACCGCCCCGGGCACGGGCGGCTCGGGCAGGGTCCGGAACAGCAGCCAGCTCAGCGCGGGCATCACGATCAGCGGCGTCAGGGCCGTCCGCAGGGAGGTCGCGTCCGCCAGGGCGCCGATGGCGGGACTGGTCAGCCCTCCGACGCTGACCATCAGGCCGAGCGCGACCCCGCCGGCGGTGCCCATCCGCCGGGGCAGGTAGTCCTGCGCGAGGGTGACCTGCAGCGAGAAGGGCACGTACAGGCCCATGGAGGTCAGGGCGACGAAGAGGTAGATCGCGGGCCCGGGCACGAACACCACGCCGGCGAGGGCGCCCACCGTCAGCAGGTAGCCCCCGCGCACGACGGCGACCCGGTTCCAGCGGCCGGCCAGCCGGCTGCCCAGCACGGTGCCCACCGCACCGCCGAGATACAGCACGAAGAGTGCGGCGGTGCCCGCCGCGGTCCCCCCTCCGGTCTGCTCCCGGGCGTGGAAGGCGATGAAGGTGCTCAGGCCGACGAACGCGATCGACCGGCACACCACCGCCAGCGACAGCTTCACGAAGGACCGGGTGTCGTCCTCCCCCACCGCGGCCCCGCCCTTCCCGTCGGCGCCCGCGGCGGTCTCCAGGGCGCGCAGCACGGGCAGGCACAGCACACTGCCGGCCACGGCGGGCACCACGAGCAGCGGTGACAGGCGCAGTCCACCGGTGCCGACCACGGCGGCGACCAGGAGCGGCGCCAGAGCGAAACCTATGGTGCCGCCCAGCGAGAACCAGCCCATCGCGCTGTGGCTGCCCCGGCTGGCCAGCCGGGCGACACGGGCGGACTCCGGGTGGTAGGCGGCGACGCCGACGCCGGAGACGGCCACGAAGGCCAGCGTGAGCGGATAGGAGCCGATGAGGCCGCTCACCGCGACGCCCAGACCGCCGAGCAGCGTGCTCACCGGCAGCAGCCAGGGCATGGCCCGCCGGTCGGTCAGCGCGCCGAAGGCCGGCCGCGCCACGGAGGACAGCAGCGACGCGGCGAGCACGATGCCCGAGGCGGCGGCGTAGCCGTAGGAACGTTCGGCGACGAAGAAGGGCACGAGGGAGGCCACCGCGCCCTGGTAGACGTCCACGCAGGCGTGCCCTGCCGACATCAGCACGATCGATCGGTTCCTTGACATGCCGCCATCGTCACCGCCGTGCGGTTGTCGCGTTTTCGATAGACGGCCAGTCGATGACGCAACCCCGCCATGTGCCGCTGGCGCCCCCCCGCAGCCAGCGGCTGGCCCCCGGAGCGGGGATCGACGCCCACCGCCACGACGACCACCAGATCGTGTACGCCGGCCGCGGCGTACTGACCGTCACCACGGAGGCCGGGTCCTGGATCGCGCCGGCCACGCGGGCCATCTGGGTACCGGCCGGCACGGTGCACTCGCACCAGGCCCACGGCGAGCTCGAACTGCACCTCGTCGGCCTGTCCGCCGGCGACAATCCGCTCGGCCTGGACGAACCGACCGTGCTGTCCGTCAGCCCGCTGCTGCGCGAGCTGATCCTCGCCCACACCGGCGCGGCGGACCGCGACAGCCCCGAACAGCGGCGGATGCGCGCGGTGTTGTTGGACCAACTGCGGGCCTGCCCGCAGGAGCCGCTGTGCCTGCCGACCCCCACCGCGCCCCTGCTGCTGGCGCTGTGGGAGATCCTGCGGGCGGACCCGTCCGACGACCGCACCCTGGCCGAGCTGGGCCGGCGGGTGGGCGCGAGCAGCCGCACGCTGTCCCGGCTGTTCCGGTCGGACCTGGGCATGACCTTCCCGCAGTGGCGCACCCAGTTGCGCCTGCACCACGCGCTGGTCCTGCTGGCGGACGGCACCCCGGTGACCGCCGTGGCGCACCTGTGCGGATGGTCGTCCGCCAGTGCCTTCATCGAGGTCTTCCGCCGTACGTTCGGCTCCACACCGGGGGCGCACCGCGCCTCCACCGCCGGCGTGTGACCTGCGCCCCGCGTGGGGGCGCGGGAGCGAACCGCCCCCGGCGCACGGGTCAGGCGGTCTCGCGCACGGCCCGGGCGAGCAGGCACAGCCCTTCCTCGGGCTCCTCCGGTGCACGGTCAGCGGCGGCATGAGCTTGAGGACCTCCTCCCGCGGCATGCGGTGACGCTGTCGGCGCCGGGTCGAGGATCCTTCACATGGACGCTCAAGTCGCCTCCGCCCGCCGGCCTCCTCCGCCGGACGGCCTCGCCC
Organism: Streptomyces mexicanus; assembly: GCF_902506575.1. Taxonomy (GTDB): domain Bacteria; phylum Actinomycetota; class Actinomycetes; order Streptomycetales; family Streptomycetaceae; genus Streptomyces; species Streptomyces mexicanus. The sequence continues at coordinate 5,683 of NZ_LR732544.1, forward strand.
GGCGGCCGGTCCGCTCGCACCGGCCGGCCCCCGTCCGCCTCGCCGCCGAGGGCGCGGCGCAGTTTTCCGGCCTTTCGCGCCGGGGGCCCGCGCACAGTCTTGTCAGGGGCATGGGGAACTTCTACAGTCCCGCACGAACCGATGGGAGCGCTCCCAAGCGCTGTCGCGCGTGACGGTGCGCCCCCTCCCCCCACATCGCCGTCTGTCGAAGAGGTCCCCATGCGACCGATGCACCACCGGCTCGACCCCGCGCGCGGCCTGCTCGGCGCGCTGCTCGCGGCGTTCGCCCTGCTCGCCGCCCTCACGGCGGCCGCCCCGGCGGCCCGGGCCGACACGCAGATCTGCGACGCCTTCGGATCGACCACGATCCAGGGCCGCTACGTCGTCCAGAACAACCGCTGGGGCACCGACGCCGCCCAGTGCGTCACCGTCACGGACTCCGGCTTCCGCCTCAGCCGGGCCGACGGCTCGGTGCCCACCGACGGCGCCCCCAAGGCGTACCCGTCCGTCTACAACGGCTGCCACTACACCAACTGCTCGCCGGGTACGGCCCTTCCGGCCCGGCTCGACACCATCTCCTCCGCGCCGACCAGCATTTCCTACAGCTACGTCAGCGACGCGGTCTACGACGCCGCCTACGACATCTGGCTGGACCCCACGCCCCGGACCGACGGCGTGAACCGGACCGAGATCATGGTCTGGTTCAACAAGGTCGGGCCGATCCAGCCGGTGGGCGCGCAGACCGGCACGGCCACGGTGGCCGGCCGCACCTGGCAGGTGTGGTCCGGCAACAACGGCTCCAACGACGTCCTGTCGTTCGTCGCCCCCTCGGCGATCGGCGGCTGGAGCTTCGACGTCATGGACTTCGTCCGCCAGGCGGTCTCCCGGGGGCTCGCCGGGAACGACTGGTACCTGACGAGCGTGCAGGCGGGCTTCGAACCCTGGCAGAACGGTGCCGGGCTCGCCGTGACGTCGTTCTCCTCCGAGGTCCGCACCGGCGGCGCGTCCGGCGGCCGGGCCACCTGCGAGGTGGCGTACGACACGAACGTCTGGCCGGGCGGATTCACGGCCGACGTCACGGTGCGCGACACCGGCTCGGCACCGGTGGACGGCTGGCAGCTCGTCTTCACCCTGCCCGCCGGGCAGCGCGTCACCTCGGCGTGGAACGCCACCGTCTCCCCGTCGTCGGGCACCGTCACGGCGAGCGCTCTGCCGCACAACGCGCACATCGCGCCCGGCGGCAGCCAGACGTTCGGCTTCCAGGGCACCTACAGCGGCACCTTCGCCGCACCGAGCGGCTTCACCCTCAACGGCGCCGCCTGCACCAGCGCGTGACCGGCGCCCCCACCGCACCTACCGGCACCACGTGACACGCACACGCACACGCACACGCACACGCACCGCGAAACACGCAGCACGCAGCACGCAAACCCTCACCGGCACCACCACGCACCGACCCGTCCAGCGAACTCCGTACAGCAGAAAGGACAGCACCGTGACGCGACGCGGCAGACTCCTCTCGGTGGCGGCGGCCTTCGCCACCCTCCTTGCGGCGCTGGGCCTGACCTTCCTCGGTCAGGGACGCGCCGAGGCGCACGGGGTGGCGATGCTGCCCGGCTCGCGCACCTACCTGTGCTACCTGGACGCCCGCACCGCCACCGGCAGCCTGGACCCGACCAACCCCGCCTGCCGGGACGCCCTGGCCAAGAGCGGGGCCACGGCCCTGTACAACTGGTTCGCCGTGCTGGACTCCAACGCCGGCGGCCGGGGCGCGGGATACGTGCCCGACGGCACCCTGTGCAGCGCGGGCAACCGCTCGCCGTACGACTTCTCCGCCTACAACGCCGCCCGCGCCGACTGGCCGCGCACCCACCTGACCTCGGGTGACACGATCCAGGTCCAGTACAGCAACTGGGCGGCGCCCCCCGGCTCGTTCCGCGTCTACCTGACCCAGCCCGGCTGGTCGCCGACGTCCGAGCTGCGCTGGGACGACCTGCAGCTGATCCAGACGGTCACCAACCCGCCGCAGGTGGGCTCGCCGGGCACCGACGGCGGCCACTACTACTGGGACCTGAAGCTGCCCTCCGGGCGCTCCGGTGACGCGCTGGTCTTCATCCAGTGGGTCCGCTCCGACAGCCAGGAGAACTTCTTCTCCTGCTCGGACGTCGTCTTCGACGGCGGCCACGGCGAGGTGACCGGCATCCGCACCTCGGGCTCGCAGACCCCGACCCCGACCCGTGTGGCCCTTGAGGTCGTCGATCACCTGCGCCACGATGTGGCGGCTTGGGCGGGGCCCGCCCCACCCGGGGCCCCCCCCCCTGCCCGGGGGCCGCCTTCCGCTCCCGCTGGGACCGCGCCTGGTCGCCGCGCCCCTGCCGCTGGACGAGGTGGACCTCGCCGACCTGGACAACTTCGCCGACGGCATCACCCCGTGGCGCATGTTCCACACCCTGCGCCACCAGGACCCCGTCCACTGGCAGCCCGAGCAGGCGCCCAACTCCGGGTTCTGGGCGGTGACCCGGCACGCCGACATCGCCCGCGTCGACCGCGACGCCGAGACCTTCACCTCCACCAAGTTCGTCAACCTCGAAGAGGTGGACGACGACCAGATCAAGAAGCGGGCCTCCCTCCTGGAACTGGACGGCGTGCGCCACCGGGCCCTGCGCAGCCTGCTGCAGCGGCAGTTCGGGGCGAGCGTCATCGGCAGCTACGCCGACTTCCTGCGCGGCCTGACCGCCACCACCCTGGACGCGGCCCTGGCCAAGGGCAGGTTCGACTTCGTCAAGGAGGTCTCCGCCGACTTCCCCATCAACGTCCTCGCCCGCCTCCTGGACGTGCCCCCGGAGGACAACCAGCAGCTCATCGACTGGGGCAACCGCATCATCGGCAACACCGACCCGGACTACGCCGATGTGCTGCTGCACAGCCAGGAGAGCGAGAAGTACCGCGACCTGCCCTTCCGCTCCCCCGCCTCCCTGGAGGTGTTCGCCTACGGCCGTGAGCTGGCCCGGCAGCGGCGCGGCGGCACCGGCACCGACCTGATCTCCCGCCTCGTCAACGAGATTCCCCGCGACGGCGTGCCGCTGTCCCCGCAGGACTTCGACAACTACTTCCTGCTGCTGGTGGTGGCCGGCAACGAGACCACCCGCCACACCATCACCCACTCCATGCTGGCCCTCCTGCAACACCCCGAGCAGCTCGCCCGCCTCCAGGAGGACCCCTCCCTCATCCCAGCCGCGGTCGAGGAGTTTCTGCGCTGGGCCTCGCCCGTCTACCACTTCCGCCGCACCGCCACCCGGGACGTCGACCTCGGCGGCAAGCACATCAAGGAAGGCGACAAGGTCGTCATGTGGTTCGCCTCCGGCAACCGCGACGAGGAGGTCTTCGGCAACCCCTACGATTTCGACGTCACAAGGCAGAACAACGACCACGTCACCTTCGGCAAGGGCAGCCCCCACCTGTGCCTGGGCAACCTGCTCGCCCGCACCGAGATCCGCATCATGTTCGAGGAGCTGATCCCGCGCCTGGCGGACATCCGGCTCGTCGGCGACGTCCCGCGGGTGCGCTCCAACTTCGTCAACGGGATCAAGAAGCTGCCCGTCGAGGTCACCCTCGCCTGAGGGCCGCAGGCGCGGATGCTGCGCGAATCGAAGGCCGGCGGCCGGCCCGGCGGCCCGGAGCAGTGCGTGGGCCTGGAGGAGGCGCTGCGGGCGTACACGGTGAACGCGGCGGGCCAGGACTTCGCGGAGACGTGGAAGGGCTCGATCGAGCCGGGCAAGGTGGCCGACCTGTGTGTGCTGGACCGGCCCCTGCTGGATCTCGGCGCGCACGAGTTCACCGAGGTGCGGGTGGACCTGACGGTGTTCGACGGGCGCGTCGTGCACGAACGCTGAACACACCGCCGCGCAGTGGCCCGCACCGCCATGGTCGGACCGCGCACGGCACCCGCACGGCCGGCGCCCGCCCGTACACTTTGACACCGAACGACCGCCGGCCGGCCAGGCTCCGCGGTCCGGCGACGACGTGAGGGAGCGCCCGTGCCCAGCCAGCGGTCCATCAACGAGGCGGAGAAGCTCGCCGAGGCCAAGCTCGGCGGCATCCCCGTCCGGCGGGAGCAGATGGCGGCGGTGGCCAACATCTACCGGGCCGCGTCCGCCGTCCGCCAGCACCTGGAGAACTCCGTGCTGCGCGGCTCTGACCTGACCTGGACCGCCTTCGTCGTGCTGTGGGTGGTGTGGGTGTGGGGCGAGTCCGAGACCCGGCACGTCGCCGAGGAGGCGGGTATCTCCAAGGGCACGCTGACCGGGGTGTCCCGCACGCTGGAGTCGCGCGGCCTGCTGCGGCGCACCGGCCACCCCACGGACGGGCGGCTCGTGCTGCTCGCCCTGACCGAGGAGGGCGAGGAGTTCATGCGCCGGGTGTTCCCGGCGTTCAACGAGGAGGAGGCGTTCGTCACCGCCCGGCTGAGCGACGCCGAGTGCCGCGCCCTCGCCGACGGACTGCGCCGCGTGGTGCTCCAGGTCGAGGAGGAGGGCGAGGAGCGGCGCCGCTCGCTGCTGAACGGCGAAGAGCCCGCACCGCGCCGCAGCGGCCGCCGTCCCCGGGGATGACGACGCCCCGTTGGGCTGGCCCGGACAAGCGGCAAGGGGGGATTCGGTGAGGGACAGCTGCGTCCTTCTCGACATCGGCGGCGTCCTGGAGATCACGCCGCAGACGGGATGGGAGTCGCGGTGGGAGGAGCGGCTGGGGTGGCCGCCGGGCACCGTGCACGAACGGATGCGGGACGTGTGGCAGGCCGGGAGCGTCGGACACATCGGCGAGCAGGAGGTGCACGAGCAGGTGGCGGCACGCCTGGGTCTCGACGCGCCGCAGGTCGAGGCGTTCATGGCCGATCTGTGGACGGAGTACCTGGGGACGGCGAACGAGGACCTCATCGCCTACGTCCGCGGGCTGAGGGGGCGATGCCGGCTGGGCATCCTCAGCAACAGCTTCGTCGGCGCGCGGGAGCGGGAGACGGCGGCGTACGGCTTCGACGCGCTGGTGGAGCGGATCGTCTACTCGCACGAGATCGGCGTCGGCAAACCCGACCCGCGGGCCTTCGAGGCCGCCTGCGACGCACTGGGTGTGCCGGCGCACAGGTGTCTGTTCATCGACGACGCCGCCGCCAACGTGGAGGCCGCCCGGGCGGCGGGCATGCAGGCGCACCTGTTCGAGGACAACGCCGGGACGATCGCGCGGATCGCCGCGCACCTGGGCGCGCGGAGCCGGTGACGGCGGGACCTGTCCCGCCGTCATGACCCCCGCACGGCAGTCCTGTCGGGCCGGCCGTGGCCCGGTGGCCGGCCGGGCCACGGCCGCGACGGTCCGTCAGTTCAGGCGGCACACCGTGTGCGGGTCGGCCCCCGGGGCACCGGGCGGCGCGGTGAGCCGTTCCTCGCTGCCCGCCGGCCGGCCGCACACGCTCTCCGAGCGCACCCGGCCGTCCCGGTAGGTCACCCGTGTGATCTCGTACCCGTGGCCGCGCTGGTCGGCGTACGGGCGGCTGCCGACGAAACTGACCGTCCCCACCGGCAGGTTGGGGTTGGGGTGCCAGCGCAGATCCGCCCAGGTCTCCGCGGCGGTCTGCGGCATGTCGCCGTTCCTGGCGGCCCGGTAGAGCACCGCCGTGGCGCTGTAGGACAGCACCGTCTGCCCGCTGGAGAACAGCGGGTCGCGCCAGGGCCGGGCGGGGTCGGCGAGCGCGGCGGCCGGTGAACCGGCGGGGAGCAGGGCGGTCAGGGCTTGGTGGGCGTCCTCGTAGAAGCCCCGGGCGGCGGCGAGGTCCATGGGGGCCAGGGAGAAGTGGTAGAGGGTGAGTTCGGGAGGGATGCGCAGGTTCTCGCCCTCGTCGTAGGCGCTCTTGGTGAGGTCGTCGCCGGTGAACACCGTGATACGGCGGCCGGAGCAGCCGGGGGTGGAGCCGAGCTGGGCCATCAGGTTGGGCACGTCCTCGACCCGGCCCGCGAAGTAGACGGCCCGGGGCACGGTCCCGCTCGCGCAGATGGCGCCGACGGGAGTGGTCAGCTCCGGCTCCCCCTGGGAGCTGAGCCGGTAGGTCCGGGCGGGTGCCAGGGTGAAGCCGGCTTCGACCAGCATGCGCCGGCCGACCCTGGCCTGCTCGGTGGTGTAGAAGTCCTTCTCGCTGCCGACCGTCCGGGAGAGCACCGCGGCCTGCGCGCCGTGCTCGCGGGCGGCCAGCTGCCGGGCGAGGACCAGCAGCGCGTCCGCCTCCTCCTCGTCGGTGGCGGCCAGCCCGAACCAGTTCGACAGCCGGCGCGCCAGGTGGCTGCCGGAGTTGGTGGTGCTCACCACGGGCAGCCCGGCACGCTTGAGGATCCTGGCCGCCGCCTCGGTCTCCGTGGTGTCCCGCCCCATGCCGACCACGCCCACGACGGACCGGTCGCGCCGGGCCAGGTCGGCGATGTGCCGGGCCATGGGCAGCACGTGCAGCATGTTCTCACCGGCGTTGGCCAGCAGCACCTTGATCTTGGTGGGCTGGTCGGTGCTCACGTTCGCGTAGTGCTGGTAGAGGTAGACCCCGGTGATCTCCTCCAGGCCCTTGCGGGTGTCGGCCGGGTCGGCCGCGGTCACCGGGCCGGCGTAGACGATCGTGACGTGCGGCTCCTTCGGTCCGATCGCCGCGTTCTCGGCTCTGATCGCCTGCTCGACGGCGTCGAAGGTGACGCCCTTGCCGACGCCGAACAGGCTCAGCCGGTTGCCCCGGGCGAGCCGGACGTCGCCGGTGGCCACACCGATGCACTGGCCGTCGTCGCGCACCGAGTCCGTGTTGGAGCCCAGCAGCCGGCCCTCGCAGTAGTGCTGGGCCAGCCAGCGGTTGCCGAGGAAGCCGGCGCCCAGGGCGAGGGCCAGGACCACGGCCAGGCAGGGCCGGGACCACAGCAGCCAGGCCGCCGTGCGGCGGATCCGGGTGGTGGAGTGCTGGGTGGAGTGCCGGTGCCGCAACTCCTCGGTGGACAGCGGTATCCGCAGGATCCACGGCAGGGCGGCGGCCCGGCCCGGGGACTGGCCGACGTTGAGGTTGGTCACCCACCGCTGGTACCGGGCGTCCGCGCCGTGGGCCTGCTCCTCGTCGCTCCCCGAGCCGGTGACGGGCGTGGCGGCCGGGTCGGCGTCGGCGCCCGGTGGGCGCAGGCGTTCGGCGGCGGGGACCGCGGCCAGCACCAGCAACGGATCGACCTCGCTGCGCCGGCTGCGCACGTTGCTGATGCTGCGGAGCAGCAGCAGGCCGCCGTCCTCCTCGGTGGCGCGCGGCAGGTACACCACGGGCGGCACGGTGCGTTTGCGGCGGCGCAGGTCGAAGGTGAGCGGCCGGAAGTTGTGGCGCAGATCCTCCAGCAGCGCCAGCACCCGCAGCTCGACATGGAACTGACGGGCCGTCGGGTCGCCCGCCTGTGCGGCGGCCACCTGCTGGGCGACGGCGAAGGCCCGACCGCGGATGGTCTCCCAGGATTTCGCCGGCCGCCAGCGGGACCAGTCGGCGGCCTCGGGCCGGTCGCTGAGCGGGGCCAGGAAGGTGGTGGTGGCGAACCACCGGCTGGCCCGGCGCAGCCACAGCAGCGGCGGCGCGCTGCGCGCCAGCAGGTGGGCCAGGCCGAACGCCATCAGGGCCAGGGCGCCGCCCCACACGGCGGTCCGCCAGCCGCCCTCGCCCAGCAGCACGCTCAGGCAGGCGATGAACAGGGCTCCGGCGAAACCGGAGGGGTTGACCACGGCGCCGACCGTCTCCGCCAGCGCCAGGGCGCGGCGGCCGCCCGTACCGTCCACACCGTCCGCGCCGCCGGCCGGCCGCCAGCGCAGCTCGGCCAGCCGGCGCATCAGCCGCTCACGGCGTTGCGCGGCCGTCCAGACCGTCGGCTGGTCCGCGCCGACCTCGGGCGCGGCCTGCTCGATCGCCCGCAGCAGCCGTGAGCGCGGGAAGGTGAACGGCTTGTACTGGGACTGTCTCTGGTTGTCCCAGGAGTGCTCGCACAGCTGGCGCACCATGTCGATGGCCGAGGAGTAGGCGTCCGGGCCACCGCCTCCCTCGAGCCGCTTGCCGAGCAGGCCGCGCGGCAGCTGGCTCTGGTGGACGAACTCCACGACCTTCGCCACGCGGCGGTCGAGGAGGCCGGTGGGGTCCTCCTCCTCCGCCTGGAGCACCACCAGCGGGGTCACCGGAGGACCGGAGCGGAAGTCGTCGATGAGCCGCCTCATCAGTTCGAAGACCGCGTCCGCCGCCTCCAGCCCGGCACTGCCGGTCCACCCCTGTCTCCCCATCCGGTCCGCCCCTCCCCCGTGGCATCAGCCGACCCGAACGTGCTGCGCCCGATGGGGATACCCACACAGGGGCGGCGCCGCACCACCGAAGTGGTCCGGCCGTCCGCCGGGCGCGCCCGGCGGGCCCCGGCTCCGCCCGGGATCAGGACGCGGCGCGCCTGGGCAGCCGCCAGTTGGGCCGCGGGAAGTGGCAGGTGTAGCCGTCGGGGTAGCGCTGGAGGTAGTCCTGGTGCTCGGGCTCTGCCTCCCAGAACGGGCCGGCCGGGACCACCTCGGTGACCACCGGTCCCGGCCACAGCCCTGAGGCGTCGACGTCGGCGATGGTCTCCTCGGCGATGCGCCGCTGCTCGTCGTCGAGGTAGAAGATCGCCGAGCGGTAGCTGGAGCCGATGTCGTTGCCCTGCCGGTTCTTCGTCGTGGGGTCGTGGATCTGGAAGAAGAACTCCAGGATGGTGCGGTAGTCGGTCACGGCCGGGTCGAAGACGATCTCGATCGACTCGGCGTGGCCGTCGTGCCGCCGGTAGGTGGGATGGGACATCTCACCGCCGCTGTAGCCGACGCGGGTGTCCACCACGCCGGGGAGCTTGCGGATCAGCTCCTGCATGCCCCAGAAGCAGCCGCCCGCCAGCAGGGCCTTCTGTACCTCGTTGCTCATCTGTGCCTCACCCTTCTCTGCAAGCTGATGAACGTTTTCCCCCGGCCTCTGTGTTCCCCGGGGACCCGGCCGGCTCGCCCGGCGCACCCGCGGCGACCCGCACGCACGTGCCGCACCGGCCCCGTCTTCCGCTCCGGCGGGGCGACGGCCCGGGCCGCGCTTCCCGGGACGACGGCGACGATCCGCCGGCGTGCACCGGCACCGAGTTCGCCGTCCGCCGCTCCTGCTTCCCGCTGGGCTCGGCCGACCGGATCCCGTGCGCGCGGATCCGGCCGGCGCGGTGGGTCCCGCTCACCCCGCTCGCCGGGGGCCTGCGGATCCGGGGATCGGGCCACTCCGTATCCCCTCGGGCCCCTCCGTGTCCTCCCGGCTCCGCGTCGGCCGCACCGCCGCGCGCGCCGTCGCCTACCGTGGCACGAGCACCACACCGCCGTTCTTCCCCCCCCGCCCACCCCCGCTCCTCCCGCCCGGGCCAGCCGCGGACCTGCCGACGCAAGCCGCCCGCCCTCCCCGTCTGCGCCCCCGACCCCCCCCCCGGCGGCCCCCCCCCCCCCCGGCCCCCCCCGCCCCCCCCCGCCCCCGCTCCCGCCCCCGCGGGCGCGCTCCGCCCTCCCGCCGCGGACGCGCGCCGCGCCCCC
>NZ_LR732544.1:15392-39600 GCF_902506575.1 Streptomyces mexicanus
TCTCCTCGACCACGCCGCCGACCGCGCCGGCGTGCTCGGCGGCGGCGCCTGCCGGAGGCCCCCTGTGAACCGTTCCCTGCGGGTGAGGGCGCTGCTCGCCCTCGCCGTGATCGCCGCATCCCTGTACATCGCCGTCACCGTGCCGGTCCGCCTGGGACTCGATCTGCGCGGCGGCACCCAACTCGTCCTGGAGACCCGCTCGACCCCCACGGCCGACGCCGACGGCACGGCCACCGACCGCACCCTGGAGGTGCTGCGCCGCCGGATCGACGCGCTCGGCGTCGCCGAACCCACCCTCGTCCGCTCCGGCGACCACCGGATCATCGTCGAACTCCCCGGCGTGCAGGACCCGTCCACGGCCGCCGACGTCCTCGGCCGTACCGCCCAGCTGACGTTCCACCCGGTGCTCGGCACCGCCGACGACACCACCGCCCGGGCGCAGCGGCAGGGGCCCGGCGAACGGGTGCTGCCCGACGACGCGGGCACGCCTCTGCGGCTCGGCGCCGCGACCCTGACCGGCGAGCACGTCAAGGAAGCCGCCGCGCGGTTCGACGGGCAGGACGGCGCCGGATGGCATGTCGCCGTGGGCTTCCACGGCGCCGGCCGGGACGGCTGGGCCCGGCTGACCGGCGAGGCCGCCTGCCGTCCGCCGGGAGATCCGGCGCGCCGCGTGGCCATCGTCCTCGACGACAAGATCATCTCCTCGCCGCAGGTCGCCCCCTCCATCGCCTGCGGGACCGGCATCCGCGACGGCGCCACCGAGATCACCGGTTCCTTCGGCCCCGAGGAGGCCAGGGAGCTGTCGTCGCTCATCAACGGCGGCGCCCTGCCGGTCCCCGTGGAGACCGTCGAACAGCGCACCGTCGGCCCGACCCTGGGTGCGCAGGCCATCACCGCCGGCGCCTGGGCCGCCGTCATCGGCACGGCGCTGACCGCGTTGTTCATCATCGTCGTCTACCGGCTGATGGGCGTGCTGGCCACCGTCGCCCTGGTCTGCTACGGCCTCGTCTCCTACGCCGCCCTGGCCCTGCTCGGCGCCACCCTGACCCTGCCCGGACTGGCCGGGTTCGTGCTGGCCATCGGGATGGCCGTGGACGCCAACGTGCTCGTGTTCGAACGGGCCCGGGAGGAGTACGCGAGCCGCAGCCGCCCCAGCGCCCGCTCGGCCCTGGCCGCCGGATTCCGCAACGCCCTCGGCGCCATCGCCGACTCCAACATCACCACGTTGATCGCGGCCGCCCTGCTGTTCTTCCTCGCCTCCGGCCCCGTACGGGGCTTCGGCGTCACCCTCGGCATCGGCGTGCTCGCCTCCATGTTCAGCGCCCTGGTGATCACCCGGGTGCTCGCCGAGTCCGTCGCAGGCCGCCCCGGCGTACGCCGCCGTCCGCGCCTCACCGGTATCGCGACCACGGGCGCCGTCCGCGACCGTCTCACCCGGCGCGAGCCGCGGCTGATGCGCCATCCGCGCCGCTGGCTCGCCACCTGCGCCGCCGTGCTCGTCCTGGCCGGTACGGGCATCGCGGTGCGCGGTGTCGACCTGGGCGTGGAGTTCACCGGCGGGCGCCTCATCGAGTACGCCACCACGGGCCCGGTCGACCCCGACCGGGTCCGCACCGCCCTAGTCGGCGCCGGGTTCCCCCGCGCGGTCGTCCAGTCCTCCGGGGACACGGCGCTGACGGTGCGCACCGATCCGCTGACCGACGCCGAGGAGGCACAGGTCACCGGCACCGTGCGCGGCCTGGTGGGCGGCGCGGAGAAGGTCCGCGACGAACTGGTCGGCCCCAGTGTCGGCAAGGAGCTGCGCCGCGGCGCGCTGATCGCGCTCGCCGTGGCCCTGGGGGCGCAACTCCTCTATCTGGCCGCCCGCTTCCGCTGGGTGTTCGGCACCGCGGCGGTCGTCGCGCTCGCCCAGGACGTGGTGATCCTGGTCGGCGTATTCGCCTGGCTCGGCAAACCCGTCGACGGCGTGTTCGTGGCGGCCCTGCTCACCGTCATCGGCTATTCGGTCAACGACTCCGTCGTCCTCTTCGACCGCGTCCGGGAACTGGTCCGCAGGACCCCGGGCACACCCTTGGCCGACCTCGCGAACCAGGCGATCCTGCAGACCCTGCCGCGCACCGTGAACACCGGCACGGGCGCCGCGTTCGTCCTCATCGCGCTCGCCGTGCTGGGCGGATCGGCGCTCACCGACTTCGCCCTGGCCCTGCTGATCGGCATCGCCGTCGGCACGTACTCCTCCGTCTTCACCGCCGCGCCCGTCGCGATCCAGCTCCACGGCGACAGGGGCGGCCCGGCAACCTGACACGCCGACGCGGGCAGCCTCTTCGCGCCGGTGCGCCCGGTGGCCCGTCCAGCCCCTGGACGCCCCACATCCGGCATGCGGATCGCGCGGGGGCCCGGCGCAGGCCGAGGTCAAGGGCCGCGCTCCCTGCGCGACGCCCTCGCGCAGGCGACAAGCGCGCGCAGCCCCCGGGGCGTCCCCGCTGAACCGACGACCGTCGCGACCGCGGGCGCCCTCACCCGACCGACGGTCCGGACGCGCGGATCGAGTCGACGGGCCTTAGCGTCGTAGTGCCTGCGATGACAGGACGCAGGGTCAGGGCGGTCCCCGCACGCAGCGCCCTGGGCAGGGGCCGCCCCTTGCGTCCTGCGGGCCGGGCAGCGGAGACGTCGCCCGTCCGCGCCCGGGTCCGCCGTCGGCACGTTCTCCCGCGCAGCCCGGGCGGGAGCGCCGAGCCCGCCCGACACCCGGGTCACCGGAAAGCCGGGATGCCGGTGACGGAACGGCCGACCACGAGGGTGTGGACCTCGCTGGTGCCCTCGTAGGTGAGGACGGACTCGAGGTTGTTGGCGTGCCGGATCACCGGATACTCCAGGGTGATGCCGTTGGCGCCGAGCAGGGTGCGGCACTGGCGGGCGATCTCCAGCGCCTCGCGGAGGGTGTTGAGCTTGCCGAGGCTGATCCGCTCGGGGGTGATCCGGCCGGCGTCCTTCAGGCGTCCCAGCTGGAGCGCGAGCAGCATGCTCTTGCCGAGTTCGAGTGTCATGTCGGCCAGCTTCTGCTGCGTGAGCTGGAAACCGGCCAGGGGGCGGTCGAAGACGGTGCGGTCGGCGGCGTAGGCGAGCGCGGTCTCCAGGCAGTCGCGGGCGGCGCCCACAGCGCCGAAGACGATGCCGAACCGGGCCTCGTTCAGGCAGCCGAGCGGGCCTGACAGGCCGCGCGCCCCCGGGAGCACGGCGTCGGCGGGCAGCCGGACGTCCTCCAGGACGAGTTCACTGGTCACCGAGGCGCGCAGGGAGACCTTGTGCCGGATGTCGTGCGCGGTGAAACCGGGGGTACCGGCGGGGACGAGGAAACCGCGCACGCCGTCGTCGGTACGGGCCCAGACGACGGCGATGTCGGCGACCGAGCCGTTGGTGATCCACATCTTGGTGCCGTTGAGCACCCAGTCGCCCCCGTCCCGCCTGGCGGGCGTGCGCAGGGCGCCCGGGTCGGGGCCGGCGTCCGGCTCGGTCAGCCCGAAGCAGCCGATGAACCGGCCGGCCGCCATGCCGGGCAGCCACTAGCCCTGGACGGAGACGAGGCTGCGCAGGCCGGAGTCGACGGCTTCGAGTTCCAGGCAGGCCAGGCCGTAGGCCACGGCACCGGTACCGGCGCAGCCATAGCCTTGCAAGTGCATGCCGAGCACGCCCAACTCGCCCAGTCGGGCGGCGAGTTCGCGCGCCGGAACGGATCCCCGCTCGAACCACTCCGCGACGTGGGGACGCAGGTCGCGGTCGCCCATGGCGCGGACGGTGTCGCGGATGTCGCGTTCCTCGTCGTTCAGCAGGGTGTCGATCCCGAACAGGTCGAAGGGGTGGAGGGACGGGGACGTCACGGGCATCTCCTGGTGGCTGCGTCGACACGGACGCGACGGCTGACAAGGCGGTCGGCCGACGGGGCAGCTGACGAGCCGCCAGGACAGCTGACGAGACGGCTGACAAGACAGCTGACCGGAGGCCGGCAAGCGGCTGACAACGACACGCACTGCGACTAGGATCTGGATATCGGATGTTGGATCCAATCCGGATCGTAGCTGGACGCCCGGTGCCTGCCAAGACACGAGAGGGAAGCCGCATGCCGTCTGATCACCCGGTGCCGTCCGGGGCCCTGTCCGGGATCGTCGTGGCCGACTTCGGCCGCGTGCTCGCGGCGCCGTACCTGACCATGCTGCTCGCCGACCTCGGCGCCGAGGTCATCAAGATCGAGCGGCCCGGCAGCGGCGACGAGACCCGGGCCTGGGGTCCCCCGTACGCCGACGGGGAAGCGACCTACTTCCTCGGTGTCAACCGCAAGAAACGCTCCGTCGTCCTGGACCTGACCGACGAACACGACCGCCGCGCCGCCCGGGAGATCGCCGCGCGCGCGGACGTGCTCGTGGAGAACTTCCGGCCCGGGACGATGGAGCGCCTCGGTCTCGGCTACGAGGAGCTGCGGGCGGTCAACCCCGGGCTGGTGTACTGCTCGGTGACCGGTTTCGGAACCGGTGGGGGAGCCGCGCTGCCCGGCTACGACCTGCTGGTGCAGGCCATGGGCGGGCTGATGAGCGTGACCGGCGAACCGGACGGCCAGGGCACCAAGGCCGGTGTCGCCCTGGTGGACGTCGTCACCGGTCTGCACGCGGGGATGGGCGTCCTGGCCGCCCTGCGCCACCGGGACCGCACCGGCACGGGGCAGCGGGTGGAGGTGTCCCTGCTCACCTCGCTGCTGTCCGCGCTGACCAACCAGGCATCGGCCTATGTGGCCGCGGGCGTGGTGCCGCGGGCCATGGGCAACCGCCATCCGTCGATCGCGCCGTACGAGGTGGTGCACGCCCAGGACCGTCCGCTGGCCCTCGCGGTGGGCAACGACCGGCAGTTCGCGGCCCTCTGCGCCGAACTGGGGCTTGCGGAACTCGCCGAGGATCCCCGCTTCGCCACCAATCCGGACCGCGTCGCCCACCGCGCCGAACTGCTGGCCGCGCTCGACGGCCCGTTGCGCACCCGCACCGCGGACGCCTGGTTCGAGGCGCTCACCGCCGTCGGCGTGCCCTGCGGTCCCATCAACGACCTGGCCGCGGCCTTCGCGTGCGCCGACCGCCTCGGACTCCAGGCACGGGTCCGCATCGACGACTCCCACCGCGAACGGGCGGTGGAACAGGTCGCCCACCCCGTCGATCCTGGCCACCGCACGCACCCCGGACCACCTCGCCGACCTCGTGGCCCGGCGCGTGGCCGGGCTGCCCCTGGAACAGGTGCTGGGCTGGGCCGAGTTCCACGGGCTGCGCATCGCCGTGGAGCCGGATGTCTTCGTGCCCCGGCGCCGTACCGAGTTCCTTGTCGACCAGGCCCTGGCCCAGGCGCCGGACGCGTCCGTCGTGGTGGACCTGTGCTGCGGGTCCGGTGCGGTGGGCGCCGCGCTGGCCGCCGCCCTCGGCGCCATCGAGCTGCACGCCGCCGACGTCCACCCCGCCGCGGTGCGCTGCGCCCGGCGCAACCTCGCGCCCGTGGGCGGGCGGGTCCACCAGGGCGACCTGTTCGCGGCGCTCCCGGCCGCCCTGCGCGGTCGCGTGGACATCCTCGCCGCCAACGTCCCCTACGTGCCCACCGGGGACGTCGGCCTCCTGCCGCCCGAAGCGCGCGACCACGAACCCGCGGTCGCCCTCGACGGCGGCCCGGACGGCCTGGACGTGCTGCGCCGGGTCACGGCCAGCGCCCCCGACTGGCTCGCCCCCGGCGGCTGCCTGCTCGTCGAGACCAGCGCGCGCCAGGCGCCCGCGGCCCTCGCGGCCTTCACCGCGAGCGGCCTGACCGCGCGCCTGGCGGTCTGCGGGGAGCTGGAGGCGACCGTCGTCGTGGGCACCCGGGGCTGAGGACGGCCGGTCCGTCCCCGCGGCGTCTTCCGGCCTGCGGCCCGCCGCTACCCGGGTGTCTGCGCGCGGGCCACGAGCAGTGCCACGTCGTCGTGGTTGTCCGGCTGGCGCAGGGAGAGCAGCAGATGGTCGCAGAGCTCCTCCAGCGGCCGCCCCGGGGCGTCCAGCAGGGTCAGCAGCAGGTACAGGCGCTCGTCCAGCGGGTGCCTGCGGGTCTCCACCAGCCCGTCGGTGTACAGGACCAGCTGGTCGCCGGGTTCCAGGTCGACCGTGGTGGTGGTGAAGGCGACGCCGCCGACGCCCGGCGGCACCCCGGTGGGCAGCTCCAGCAGTTCCGGGGGCCGGCCCGGCCGGGCGCGGGCCGGCGGCAGATGCCCGGCGTTGGCGATGCGGCACTGGCGCAGGCGCGGGTCGTGGACGGCGTACAGGCAGGTGGCGATGGAGTGGTCCAGGCCGTCGGTGATCCGGTCCAGGTGCTCCAGCAGCCGGGCGGGGTCCAGGTCCAGCGAGGCCAGCGCCTTCGTCGCGGTGCGCAGCCGTCCCCTGGTGGCGGCGGCGCCGATGCCGCTGCCCATGACGTCGCCGACGACCAGCGCCGTCTTGTCGTTCTCCAGCGGGATCACGTCGAACCAGTCGCCGCCCACCTCCACGGTGGCGCCCGCCGGCTGGTAGCGGGAGGCGACCTCCAGCCCGCCGGTGACGGACGGGTGCCGGGGCAGCAGGCTGCGCTGGAGGGTGAGGGCGGTGTCGCGGGCGTTCTGGTACCAGCGGGCGTTGTCGATCTGCACGGCCGCGCGGGCGGCCAGTTCCCGGGCGAGCAGGACGTCGTCCGCGCTGAAGGGACGGGGATTGCGGGTGCGTTTGAGGTCCAGGGCGCCCAGCACCTCGCCGCGGGCGATCAGCGGCACGGCGAGATAGGAGTGCACCCCCGCGCGGCGCAGCAGCACGGCGGCCTCCGGGGAGCGGGCGATACGGGCCAGATCCTCCTCCCGCACCTGCGCCACCAGCACCGGGCGCCCGGTGCGGACGCACTGCGTGACCAGGCGTTCGGGTCCGTAGCGGGCGATCTGACCGGTCGGGTCGGCGGCCTGGAGCGCCTCCGCCGCGCCCTCGGCCCTGACGGCCAGGGCGCGGATCACCGCGGGCTCGTGCGGCCCCAGGCTGCTGCGGCGGCCCGCGACGACCGCCTCCAGCAGGTCCACCGCCGCCACGTCGGCCAGCTCCGGCACGGCGACGTCGGCCAGCTCCCGGGCCGTGCGGTCCAGCTCCAGGGTGGTGCCGATCCGGGCGGAGGCGTCGGCGATGAGGGCCAGGCGCCGGCGCGCCGCCTCGGCCTCCAGGCCGGCCCGGTGCTGCTCGGTGATGTCCACGACCGACACGGCCACGCCCAGCACCGTGCCGACGGCGTCCTCCAGGCGGTACATCGACACCGACAGGGCGCGTTCCTCGTCCGGCGCGGCCGGGGTGCGGCCGAGGACGAAGACGTCGACGAGGGGCGTGCCGGTCCGCAGCACCCGGAGCGCGGCGGACTCCAGCTCGGCGGCGTCCAGGTGCGGCAGCACCTCGGGGACCGTCCGCCCGATGCGCTGCTCGGCCGGGACACCGTCGATCCGCTCCAGCGCCGGGTTGACCGAGACGTAGCGCAGGTGCGTGTCCAGGACGGCCAGGCCGATCGGGGACTGCGAGACGATCCGCGCCGACAGCGCCACGTCGCGCTCCAGGCGCCGTACCGTCGACTGGTCGGCGGCCAGGCCGAGCGCGTAGACGTCCCCCCGGTCGTCCAGCAGCCGCATGTTGCGGAACTCCACCAGGCGGGTGCTGCCGTCCTTGTGCCGGATGGGAAAGGCGCCCGCCCACCCCTTGCCGGTGCGCAGGACATCGGCGAAGAGCTTGATGACCAGGTCGAGGTGCTCCTCGTGCACCATCAGCCGGCCGGCGAGCTGCCCGAGCGCCTCCTGCGCCGAGTAGCCGAACAGCTCCTCGGCCTGCGGGCTCCACAGCACGATGCGCCCCGTGGCGTCGAGCACGACCGACGCCACGCCCAGCACGTCGAGCAGGCCGCTCGGCTGCGCCGGGCCGAGGGGCGCGTTGCCGCCCTGGGCCGAGGGAGCCCCGGCTGCCGTCATCCCACGCACCGCCTTCGTCCGTCCGTGCGATTCGTCGTCCCCGGTGCCGACTACACCCCGTTGTACCGCGTCGGCACCCACCTCGCCGAGGGGCCGCCGCCTCTCCCGCGCGGGGCCGCCACCTTTCCTCGCCGGGGGCGTCGCCTTCCTCCACCATCCCTCAGCACCCGGCCGGCCGTCCCGCCGACGCGGCCGGTCGACCCGCTCGCCGCGGCCCCCGCGCGGGGGGTGGTGCTCTTCGGGACGCCGGTGTTTGCTGAAGGGAACACCGCGGGGAGGAGTGGCACGCGGCTCGGGGGGAACCCCGCGAGCGGTACCGCAGCGCGGCCACGAGAGGAGCGATCACGATGGACAGTGAGCACCCGGAATCCGTCTCGGTGGAGCTGAGCGGATGCAGCAAGGAGGACGCCCGGACCGTGTTCGACGCCCTGCGCTCCTGCTTCACGTCCGACCGGCGCGCGGACGACGTGCCTCGTGACTTCCACGAGGCGCGCCCGACGGTGTGGCTCGGCACCTTCGACGTGGCCGACGCCCACGGGTCCTGCGGCCCGACCCACCTTCGGGGCTCCGTGACGGCGGACGTGCAGGGCGGCTACTGGGCGATCGACCGGTTCCGCGCCGCGCTCGACTCCCTGTTCACCGTGGAGGACCTGTGCACGGCCTCCGGGGACCAGGAACGCGAGCTGCACGTGCGGCTGCAGGGCCGCTGACGCCCGCATCCGGCCGGGTGACCTACGGGGCCGCCGTCCCTCCGGGGCGGCGGCCCTCTGCACGCCCACGCAGGCCCGCCCTTCCGCCCCCCGTTATGCAACTAGTTGCATAAAGTCGTCGGCGTCCTCTACAACTACGGGGACGACACCGCGCACGGAGGGGCCGATGAGCCGTTACCCGCACCTGCTGAGCCCGCTCGACCTGGGCTTCACCACCCTGCCCAACCGCGTCCTGATGGGCTCGATGCACACCGGCCTGGAAGAGGCCGAGCGGGGCTTCGAACGGATGGCGGCGTTCTACGCCGCCCGCGCCCGCGGGGGAGTGGGCCTGATCGTCACCGGCGGCATCGCGCCCAACGACGAGGGGCGGCCGTACGAGGGCGGCGCCAAGCTGACCACCGAGGAGGAGGCCGCCCGGCACCGGCTCGTCACCGACGCCGTGCACCGCGAGGGCGGCCGGATCGCCCTGCAGATCCTGCACTTCGGCCGCTACGCCTACCACCGCGACCTGGTCGCGCCCAGCCCGCTGCAGGCGCCCATCAGCCCCTACGTGCCCCGCGAACTCACCGACGCCGACATCGAACGCACCATCGACGACTACGCCCGCACCGCCCGTCTGGCCCGGCAGGCCGGTTACGACGGCGTGGAGATCATGGGCTCCGAGGGCTACCTCATCAACGAGTTCACCGCCGCGCGGACCAACCACCGCACCGACCGCTGGGGCGGCTCGCCCGCCCACCGCATGCGCTTCCCCGTCGAGATCGTCCGCCGGGTGCGCGAGGCGGCCGGGGACGACTTCATCATCGTCTACCGGCTGTCCATGCTCGACCTGGTCCCGGACGGCTCGTCCCTGGCGGAGGTGATCGCGCTCGCGCAGGCCGTCGAGGCCGCGGGGGCGACGATCATCAACACCGGCATCGGCTGGCACGAGGCCCGCATCCCCACCATCGCCACCTCCGTGCCGCGCGGCGCCTACACCTGGGTGACCAGGAAACTCATGGGTGCGGTCACCGTCCCGCTGGTCACCACCAACCGCATCAACACCCCCGACCTCGCCGAGCGACTGCTCGCCGAGGGCTGCGCCGACATGGTGTCGCTGGCCCGCCCGATGCTCGCCGACCCCGACTTCGTCGCCAAGGCCGCGGCCGGGACACCGGAGGCCATCAACACCTGCATCGGCTGCAACCAGGCCTGCCTGGACCACACCTTCAACGGGAAGATCACCTCCTGCCTGGTCAACCCGCGCGCCTGCCACGAGACCGAGCTGGTGCTCACCCCTACCCGGCGGCGCAAGTCCGTCGCCGTCGTCGGCGCCGGCCCGGCGGGCCTGGCCTGTGCCGTGGGCGCCGCCGAACGCGGCCACGCCGTCACCCTCTTCGAGGCGGCGAGCGAGATCGGCGGCCAGCTGAACGTCGCCCGCAGGGTGCCGGGCAAGCAGGAGTTCGACGAGACGCTGCGCTACTTCCGCCACCGGCTCGACGCGCCCGGCGTGGACGTACGCCTGGACACCCGGGCCGCCGCAGCCGACCTCACCGGTTACGACGAGGTCGTCGTCGCCACCGGCGTCACCCCGCGCACCCCCGACATCCCCGGGGTGGACCATCCGAGCGTCGTCGGCTACCTCGACGTGCTGCGGGGCGGCGCACCCGTCGGCGACCGGGTGGCGATCCTCGGCGCGGGCGGCATCGGCTTCGACGTAGCCGCCTGGCTGACCGACGGCGGCGACAAGGCGAGCGAGGACCCGGAGACGTACTTCCGCCACTGGGGCGTCGACATGGACTACCGCGCGCCGGGCGGCCTGGCCGCGCCGCAGCGGCCCGCCCCGCCGCGCACCGTCCACCTGCTGCAGCGCAGGCCCGGCAAGGTCGGCGCCGGCCTGGGCCGGACGACCGGCTGGATCCACCGCACCGAACTGCGCCACCGCGGCGTCACCATGGTGCCGGGCGTGCGCTACGACCGGATCGACGACGCCGGGCTGCACCTGACCGTGGACGGCGAGCCCACCGTGCTTCAGGTGGACACCGTCGTGCTGTGCACAGGGCAGGAACCGCGCCGCGACCTGTACGAGGAACTGCTCGCCGCGGGACGTGCCGCGCACGTCATCGGCGGGGCGGACGTGGCCGCCGAACTCGACGCCAAGCGCGCCGTCCAGCAGGGCACCGAGCTGGCGGCGGCCCTGTAGCGGCCGCGGCGCGGGCAGGGAGCACCCCGTTCGGCCGTCCCTAGGATGGCCCCATGTCACTCCCGCACGCGATCCTCACCGCCCTGCTCGAGAAGCCGTCGTCGGGGCTCGAGCTGACGCGCCGCTTCGACCGGTCGATCGGCTACTTCTGGTCGGCGACGCATCAGCAGATCTACCGGGAGCTGGGCAGGCTGGAGCGGGAGGGGCTGATCCGGGCCCTGCCGTCCGAGCAGCCGGCCCGCGGGCAGCGCAAGAGCTACGAGGTGCTGCCCGCGGGCCGGGCCGAACTGAGCCGCTGGACCGCGGCCTCCCAGGACCCCAAGCCGCTGCGGGACCCCCTGCTGCCGCGGCTGCGCGCCGCCGCCGCGATCGGCACCGCCGGCCTGGAGGACGACCTGCGGCGCCATCTCCAGCTGCACGAGCGGCAGTTGGCCGAGTACCGGGAGATCGAGCGGCGCGACTTCCCGCCCGGCAGCGACAGCGCCCAGGACCGGCTGCACCATCTGATCCTGCGGGCCGGGATCGACCTGGAGACCTTCTGGACCCGCTGGCTGCGCCACGCGCTGGAGGAGTTCGCCGACCTGCCGGACGGCTCCTGAGCCGGCCCCCGCCCCGGCCGGGTGCGCATGCTCGCCCATGCCCGCGCGACCGGCCGGTCACAGCCGGTACGGCTGCGAGGAGCGGCGGCGCAGGTACCAGCCGGGGCCGATCATCGCGGCCCCCACCAGGGCCCCGCCCGCGACGAGCGGGACGGGCCCGTGGCCGTCGGCGCCGGGGCTCCGGCCGCCCGGCCGGCCGCGCGAGGCCGCCGGAGCGGCGGAAACGGCCGGGCCGGACGGGGCGGGCACGGCGATCGACTGGGTGCCGGCGGTGGTGTTGTCCGCGCAGACCACGAGCACGGTGTACGTGCCCGGGCGGACGTCCTGCCACGCGGCCGACTGGCTGGTCGCCCCTCCCGTCAGTTCCGCCCGGCGTCCCTCGGCGACGCTGGTCTGACCCGCGGCGAGCAGGGAGGCCGTGCCCCAGACGCCGTCGATCTCGGGGCACACAGCGGTCACCGACACCGTGGAGCCGCTGGTGCTCACGAAGATCCCCGGCTCGGCGGCGGCAGGGCCGACGGCGAGTCCGAGCGCGAGGGCGGCGGCCGCCGCCACCGGGCCGGGGCGCAGGTGTGGCTGAGTGTTGCCCATGCGACAGTCCTCCGGAGGCACGGTCGGCGGATCGTCCCAGGTGCCGCCGGAGAAAGGGGATCGCCCGTGCCGCCTCAGGGGCAGCAAACGCCGTCCGGCCGCCTCCCGCACGCCGGGCCGGACCGCGCGGGTGACGAGCCGTCCGTCCGGGGCATCCGGCCCGCCGCGGCGACCGGTTCGGGGCGGGCCCCCGGCGTGCCCCGCGGAGCGGCCGCCCCGTGGTCGCGGCCGGTTCCGCGACGAGGCCGTCCCCGCGGTCGCGGCCGGTTCCGCGACGAGGCCGTCCCCGCGGTCGCGGCCGGTTCCCCGGTGCAGGGGCGGCTTCGGTGGTGACGGCCGTTCGGCGACGAAGCCGTCCGCGGTCAGGGACGGGTGTGCGACGAGCCCGGCCCGGTGGTCACGGTCCGTTCCGCGGAGAAGCCGCCCCAGGTGCCGTCGGGCAGCCTGGCCCGCAGCCGTACCCGGTGGTCCACCCCGGCCTGACGGCCCAGGTAGAAGCTGTACGTCGCCCGGCCGCGCGGGGCGGTGCCGCCCCAGACGAGGGAAGTGGCGGGCCGCCCGTCGAGTTCGATCTGGTACTCCGTCACCGCACCGTCGACGCGCGGCGGCAGCCAGTCGAGGTCGAGGTAGTACGCCCCGTCCGCACGGTGTGTGCCGGCGTGGAAGGCGGTGGGCGCGGTGCCCTGACCGGCGTCGGAGCCCGGCGCGGTGGTGAGCCGGACGGGCGCGGAGGCGGCGGAGAGGTTGCCGGCCGCGTCGCGGGCGCGGACGGTGAAGGTGTAGCGGGTGTGCGGGCGCAGCCCCGTGACCACGGTCGCCGTCTGACTGCCGCTCACACTGTGGATCTTCGCGGCGCCCTGGTGGATGTCGTAGGAGACCACACCCCGGTCGTCCGTGGACGGGGACCAGGACAGCTGGACGGCCCGGCTGCCCACCACCCGGCCCCGCGGGGCGGCGGGCCGGGTCGGGGCGGTGCGGTCCGCGGCGACGGCGGCGGGCGTCGTGGCCCGCACCTGGGCGCTGCGCGGCCCGAGCCGCCCCCGGGCGTCCCGGGCGCGCACGGTGAAGACATACGTGGTCGCGGGGGAGAGCCGGGTGACGTCCACCATGTGCGTGGACGCCGGGACCTCCGTCACTTTCGCCGTGCCGCGATACACCTCGTAGGCGCGGACGCCGGTGCTCGAGACGACGGCGTTCCACATCACGTGCACGCTGGTGGCGCTGCCCGCCGCGGCGGTGACCCCGGTCGGCGCCCCCGGAGCGCCGCCCTCGGCGTCGTCCGCGACACCCCGGCCGCAGGCGGCGAGCAGCGCCAGCGCGGCGCCCAGCGTCACGACACGCCCGGGAAAGAGGCGACGTCGGCGGGTGGGCTCCGGAACGTGTCGCACGAGGTCTGCCTCCCCGTCAACTGCGGCGCCGGACAGGCCCGGTCACCGCTCGGGTCAATGGTCCGGACCAATATGCCGTTCCGTTCGGAGCCCATCAAGGGGGCGGCCAGGGGTGACTTGAGGGCCCGGTTACGTATGCTGAACACCAACCCGGCCGAACTGCCCGGACACGAGGGGCAGTTCACGCCGTGGCGCGGACCGCTGTCGTCGCTGATCCCGCGCCGGCACGGGCGGCCGGGGCCCCGGCCGTCGTGGCCCCGGTGCCCCGACCGCCCGGCAGGTGTTACGGGCCCTGCGCCGCCCGGTCCCCTAACGTGGGCCGCACGATCACCTTCACCCCCAGGGGACGAAGGTGCCGTCCATGTCCCCGAGGAGAGGGATCCTTATTGTGCGAGTCCAGTCGCTGACGGTCGTCGCGGCGAGCGCCGCCCTGCTCGCGCCGCCGACCCTGCCCGCCGCCGAGCCGCCGCGGCCCCGGCAGGAGCCGCCGGCGCGCAGTGCGGGCGCCGTCCGCGCCTCCGACCTGCTGGCCCGGGCGCGGGGCTGCGAGCGGGTCTCCCGCGGCCGCTACCGCCCCGACGCCGGAGCGCCCGCCACCATCCCGGTCTGCGCGCTGCCCGGTGCGGTCTACTGGAAGGCCGACATGGACATCGACTGCGACGGACGCCCCACCCAGCGCTGCAACCGCCGCACCGACCCGTACTTCTCGCCCGCCGCGGCCCACGCCCAGTCCGACGGCCGCCGTCTGAACGCCGAGCGCCTGCCGTACATCGTGCTGCCCGCCCCCAGCCGTATCTGGAACCACCGCGCCCGCGGGCTCGGCGGCGGCTCCGTCCCCGCGGTCGTCTACCGCGGCCGGGTGCAGTATGCGGTCGTCGGCGACTACGGCCCCCGCGACATCATCGGCGAGGCCTCCTACGCCACCGCCCGCCGGCCGGGCATCCCCGCCGACCCGCACCGCGGCGGGGTCCGCTCGGGCGTGACCTACATCGTCTTCGAGGACTCCCGGATCAGCCGGATCGAGGACCACGCGGCCGCCGTCGCGCAGGGGCAGCGGCTCGCGCGGCGCCTGGTGGCCGCCTCCGCCGTCCCGGCCGGATAGCGCCGGCGGCCACGGCCGGGCAGCACGCGCGCCCCCGGCCCGTGACCACGGCGGGCGGGGCCGCCCGCGCGCCGGAGCAACAGCCGCCGCACGCCGTGCCGCAGTCGTCGCGCACCACCGCGCCGCCCGCGGCCCGCCCGTCCGGCCGTCCCTCACACCTTCCGGTAGTCGTACGCCTCCCGGGCCGCCGCCTCCACCGCGTCGAGGTCGGCTCCCGTGGCCGCCGTGACGACCGCGGCCACCGCGCCCTCGACGAACGGCGCGTCCACCAGGCGGGTGCCCTCCGGCAGCTCGTCGCCCTCGGCGAGCAGCGCCTTCACCGTGAGCACCGCACTGCCCAGGTCGGTCAGGACCGCCACTCCGGCGCCCCGGTCCACGGTCGCGGCGGCCGCGGCGACCAGCTCCGCGCTGGTGCCCAGGCCCCCGTCCTCCCTGCCGCCCGCCGGGGCCACGGGCACCGCCGCCGCGCCGCCCGCCAGGCCCTTGGCCAGTTCGGCCACCGATGCGGCCACCTCCGCGCTGTGCGACACCAGCACGATCCCGACCAGCTTGTCGTCACTCACCGCACGCCCTCCGATCCCGCCGCGGCCTCGGCCAGAGCCGCGATCAGCAGCGCCGACGACGTCGCCCCCGGATCCTGGTGCCCGATGCTGCGCTCACCCAGATAACTCGCCCGGCCCTTGCGGGCCTGCAACGGCGTGGTCGCCTCGGCCCCCTGCTCGGCGGCCGCGCGCGCGGCGGCGAAGCCGTCACCGAGCGCGTCGACGGCCGGCACCAGCGCGTCGACCATGGTCTTGTCGCCCGGCACGGCCCCGCCGAGCGTCTTCACCCCCTCGACACCCGCCCGCAGCGCCTGGGCGAGCTGTTCCTCGCTCACCTCGGCCTCCTCCCCGAGCGCCTTGCCGGTGCGCCGCAGCAGCGTGCCGTACAGCGGCCCGGAGGCGCCGCCCACCGTCGAGATCAGCAGCCGCCCCGCGAGGGTGAGGACCGCGCCGGGCGTGTCCGGTGCCTCCTTCTCCAGCGCGGCCCGCACGGCCGTGAACCCGCGCTGCAGATTGCTGCCGTGATCGGCGTCCCCGATCGGCGAGTCCAGCGCGGTGAGCCGGTCCGCCTCGCGGTCGACGAACGCGGCGGCCGCCGTCATCCAACGGCGGAAGAAGTCGGTGTCGAGCACGAAAACTCCCTTGCGTGATAGGTGCGTTGATACGTCGGACACGACCACCGGGTCACACGCCCCAGCGCAGGGCCGGCGTGTTCACCGGCGCGTCCCACAGCCGCAGCAGCTCCTCGTCGATCTGGCACGGGGTGACCGAGGCACCCGCCATGTCGAGGGAGGTGACGTAGTTGCCGACCAGGGTGCGGGCCACGGCCACCCCGCGCTCGGCCAGCACCCGGTGCACCTCGGCGTTGAAGCCGTACAGCTCCAGCAGCGGGGTCGCCCCCATGCCGTTGACCAGCAGCAGCACCGGATTGCGGGGGTGGGGGTCCTCCAGGACCGCGTCCACCGCGACGTCGGCGATCTCCCCGGAGGTCATCACCGCCCGCCGCTCCCGGCCGGGCTCGCCGTGGATGCCGATGCCCAGTTCCAGCTCGCCCGGCGGCAGGTCGAAGGTGGGGGTGCCCTTGGCGGGCGTGGTCACCGCGCTCAGCGCGACCCCGAAACTGCGGGAGTTGTCGTTGACCTGCCGGGCGATCGACGCCACCCGCCCCAGCGGCTGCCCCTCCTCGGCCGCCGCGCCCGCGATCTTCCCCCCGAACACCGTCGCGCCGGTGCCGCGCCGCCCGGCCGTGTACAGGCTGTCGGTCACCGCCACGTCATCGTTGACCAGCACCTTGGCGACCTGGACGCCCTCGTCCTCCGCCAGCTCGGCCGCCATGTCGAAGTTCAGGACGTCACCGGTGTAGTTCTTCACCACGAACAGCACGCCCGCGCCGCTGTCCACGGCCGCCGCGGCCCGCACCATCTGGTCGGGCACGGGGGAGGTGAAGACCTCGCCGGGACAGGCCGCCGAGAGCATTCCCGGGCCCACGAACCCGCCGTGCAGCGGCTCGTGCCCCGAACCTCCGCCGGAGACCAGCGCCACCTTCCCGGCGACCGGCGCGTCCCGCCGTACGACCACCCGGTTCTCGACGTCGACCGTCAGCTCCGGATGGGCGGCCGCCATGCCGCGCAGAGCGTCCGCGACGACGGTCTCCGCGACGTTGATCAGCATCTTCATGGGCGTCTCCTCCTGGGCTCGGCACTGCGGGTCGTGGCGGTGCTGTTGCCGGCCGGGGCCGGCGGTGACGGTACGGCAGGCGCGGTCGGTGCCCGGTGCAGGTGTCGGCCGCCGCCCTGTCCGCTGTCTCTTGCCCGTCGTCTGGTGTCTCTGTACTCCTGGCAGTATCGACGGTGCGGCAGCGAAGGTCACCTATGACGTGTCACCGTGCGGCGTTCACGACACACAGCGCGGCCGAGATCGCCTTCTCACGGGGAGTTCCGCGCAGTCGGGATCGGGCGGCGCGCCGTGGGTTCCGTCGGTTCCGTCGCGCTTCAGCGCAGGCGCGGACGCGGCAGCGGACACGCCGTCCGGTGCGGGACGCCCGGCGTTCCCCGGCCGCGCGTCGTCCGGGCGCCCGCCGGCCAACGACCCCGGCCGCGCGTCTCGACGGCCTCCAAGTCGTCTTCGCCCTCGGCGCGGCAGGCCGGCTGCCGGTCACGGGCGCCGGCCGGCCACTCCTTCAGGTGCGCCGCGCCGGTGCCGGGCCCGTCGCGTGAGACCGGTGGCGAGCGCGCCGGGCAGGCGCGCTGCCCCGCCGGTCACCGCTCCCGGGCGCCGAAGAGATCCGCGTAGCGGGAGGGCAGCTCCTCGCAGAGGTGGTCGAAGCGTTCGCCGCCCACCGCGTCGGCGACGGTGGAGAGCACGGCCCCCACGTCCCACTGCGCGGTGCGCGGCCGGGCGCTGATCTGCTGGGCCACCCGCCGCAGGAACTCCTGCTGGTCGAAGTCCTCGGGCCGCCCGCGCTCCAGCCGCAGGGCCTCGTTCAGCGGGGCGGGGAGCTGGGACGCCAGGTCCTCGGCCTCCTGCGGGCCGACCCGGGAGGCGAGCACCCACAGCACCGCCCAGCTGACCTTCTCCGCCTCGTCCAGACTGCGGTACTCCCCGCGGTCGCGCACCCGATCGAGAAATTCTTCGAGCCTCATCGCGTCCTCCCGCGGCCGGGCCAGGTGGTGCAGGCCCCCGGGTGCCCGGCCCCCGGCTCCGGGAAACGGCCGGAACCGGGGGCCGCCTCACAGCCGGGGCTTCACCTCGAACCGCGGCCCCAGGTCCGGCTCGTCGCCGCCCGCCAGCTCGGTGACCGGGCCGTGCGTCTGGGCCAGGTCGTGCAGCAGGCCGCGGGTCTCCTCGGGCGGGAGCCCGCAGGCGCGGGCGATCTCCTCCAGGTGGCCCGCCGCCCCGCCGTGGCGTTCCTGGACGGCGCTCACCGCCTGGAACACCCGCTCGTGCCGCTCGCTGCGGCCCGGCCGCCCGGGCTCGGTGAACGGCCTGCCGGCGCTCTGTCCGGAGAGGTCCGCCCCCGGGTTCCCGGCCGGTTCCGGCTTCCTGCGCACCATGGCGCGCTCCTGTCCTCGTCGACTGCCTCGTGCGTTTGCGGGGCAACCCGGGTAACCGCCCTCGGCCCTGCCTCACCTCGGCACCTCCCGGTGTGACCGGCGGTCGAACGGGGCACGCGGTGGGCATGGTCGGCGACACGGACGACGTCAGGGAGATACGGCGGGAGGGCGCCGGCGGGCACCGCGCGGCGCCGCACACCGCCGACCTGCGGATCGAGGCATGGGCTCCGAGCCGGGAGGGCTGCCTGGCGGAGGCGGTGCGGGGCATGGTGGAGTGCTTCGCGGACGTCTCCGCGGTACGCCCCACCCACCTGGAACGGATCCGGTTCGCGCGGGCGGACGACGCGGATCTGCTGGCCGCGCTGCTGGACGAGGTCGTCTACCGGGTCGAGGTCCACGGGCAGGTGCCCGTCGAGGTGGACGCCGAGACGGTGGCCGACGGCGATCTGGAGGTGCGGCTGGGCGTCGTGCCCCTGGCGGACGTCGAGATCACCGGCGCGGCGCCGAAGGCCGTGTCCTGGCACGGGCTGCACATGGGGGCCGATCCGTACGGCTGGTCGTGCGCGGTGACCGTGGACGTGTGAGAGCCGGCGGGCCTGGGGCGTGCGGGCCCGGTGGACGAGCGGTTCGCGCGGGCCGCGCCGGTCGTCCCGCTCGGACGGCGCGACACCCCAGGAGGCCCCGGACGGCGCGACACCCCAGGAGGCCGGGTTCGGCCGTACGGACGCCGGTCATCCCTTGACCACGCCCAGCGGCACCAGTCGCGCCACGATGCGGCACAGACCGGCGCCCTCGCTGGCGGCCACCACCTCGCCGACGTCCTTGTACGCCTCCGGCGCCTCCTCGGCCAGCCCGCGCCACGACAACGGGCGCGCCGCGATGCCGTCCTGCGCCAGCCGGGCCCGCAGCTGACTGCCGCTGACCTTCCGGGCAGCCTCGTGCCGGCTCATCCGGCGGCCGGCGCCGTGGCAGGTGGAGAAGAACGCCCCGCCGCCCGCCACCCCGGCCAGCACGTACGAGGCCGTGCCCATCGTGCCGGGGATCAGCACCGGCTGACCCACCGCGCGCAGATCCTCCGGCAGGTCGGGATGGCCGGGCGGAAACGCCCTGGTGGCCCCCTTGCGGTGCACGCACAGCCGGCGCCGCCGGCCGGCGACCTCGTGGGTCTCGATCTTGGCGAGGTTGTGCGAGACGTCGTACACCAGCGACAGCCGGCGCCCGGCGACGCGGCCGAAGGCGCGGCGGGCGGCGTCGGTGAGCAGCTGACGGTTGGCCCGGCCGTAGTTGGCGGCGGCCGCCATGGCCCCGAGATAGGCCCGGCCCTCCGGGGAGTCCACCGGGGTGCAGGCCAGTTGCCGGTCGGGGACGCGGATGCCGTAGCGGGCCATGGCGCGGTCCATCGCGCGGACGTGGTCCGTGCAGATCTGGTGCCCCAGTCCGCGCGAGCCGCAGTGGATCATCACGCACACCTGGCCGGCCGCGATGCCGAACGCGTCGGCGGCCGGCGGGTCGTACACCTCGGCGACCTGCTGCACCTCCAGGAAGTGGTTGGCCGACCCCAGGCTGCCGACCTGCCCGAGCCCGCGCTCCCGGGCGCGGGGGCCGACCTGTCCGGCGTCGGCGTCGGCGACCGCCCCGCCGTCCTCGCAGCGCGCCAGGTCGCGTTCCTCTCCGTGGCCCTCCTCGACGGCGTACCGCGAGCCGCCCCGCAGCAGCCGCTCCAGCTGACCGGGGCCGGTCAGCCGCCACACCCCGCCGGGTCCGGCACCCCGTGGCACGGTCCGGCCCAGGACGTCCATGACCTCCTCCAGCGCGGGCGCCAGCTCGGCCCGGTCGCAGTCCGCGGCCAGCAGCCGCACTCCGCAGGAGATGTCGAAGCCCACCCCGCCGGGCGAGACCACGCCGCCCTCGTCGACCGCGGTCGCCGCGACCCCGCCGATGGGGAAGCCGTAGCCCCAGTGGATGTCCGGCATGGCGTAGGAGGCGGCGACGATGCCCGGCAGGGTGGCGACGTGGACCACCTGCGCCAGCGACTTCTCGGCGTCGGCGAGCAGCCCGCGGGTCGCGAACACGACCCCCGGCACCCGCATGTCGCCTTCCCGGGCGATGCGGAAGCGGTACCGGTCTTCCTCGACGAGTTCCATCGCGTCCTCCCGCGCGCCTGCGGCCGCGGCCCGACCGGCGCGCACCACGGGCCGGGTCAGTCGCCCGCGCCGCTCCTCACGTACGCCTCGTAGCCCTCCTCCTCCAGCCGTTCGGCGAGTTCGGGACCGCCGGAGTCGACGATCCGGCCCGCGGAGAAGACGTGCACGTGGTCGGGGTGGACGTAGCGCAGGATGCGTGTGTAGTGGGTGATCAGCAGTGTGGCGACCTCCCCGGTGGCGCGCACCCGGTTGACGCCCTCGGAGACGACGCGCAGCGCGTCGATGTCCAGGCCGGAGTCGGTCTCGTCCAGGATGGCGATCTTCGGCTTCAGCAGCTCCAGTTGGAGGATCTCGTGGCGTTTCTTCTCGCCTCCGGAGAACCCCTCGTTGACGTTGCGCTCGGCGAAGGCCGGATCGATCTGCAGGCGTGCCATCGCCTCCCGGACCTCCTTGAGCCAGGTGCGCAGGCGCGGGGCCTCGCCGCGCACCGCCGTGGCGGCGGCGCGCAGGAAGTTGACCATGGACACGCCGGGGACCTCGACCGGGTACTGCATGGCGAGGAACACCCCGGCGCGGGCGCGCTCGTCCACCTTCATGGCGAGCAGGTCCTCGCCGTCCAGGGTGACGGTGCCGGAGGTGATCCGGTACTTCGGGTGGCCGGCCAGGGCGTAGGCCAGGGTGGTCTTGCCGGAGCCGTTGGGTCCCATCAGCGCGTGCGTCTCGCCCTGCCGTACGGTCAGATCGACACCGCGGAGGATCTCCCGCGGCCCGTGATCGGTCTGCACCTGGCAGTGCAGGTCGTGGATGGCCAGGGTCGCCATGGCCGCCCCACCTCCTCCGTACGCCCGCCCAGGACCGGCCGCGGGGCACCCGCCCAGGACCGGCCGCGGGGCCTCACCTTCCAGTATCGGCCGCGCGGCGGTGAGGTTCACGTGGGACCTGGCCGCCGCGTGACGACGCACTGTGCGAGGGGTCAGTGGCGGGGCGCCGGGCCGGTGGGGGTGAGCGTCAGCGTCTGCTCGGCCGCGGTGCGCGAGCCGCCGACTGCGCTGCCGCCGGTGTCCTGCCAGAAGCGTGCGGGGGCCGTCTCGGCGGGCCGGGAGGGCCGGGCCGACAGGCCGATCACCAGGCCGCTGTAGCGGTTGACCAGCCGGTAGGTGCCGGTGGCGGCGCCGTCGGCGGTTCGCCCGGACACGACCCACCACTGCTGGCCGACGGTGGGGCCGCCCGCGGGGGCGGGGGTCACGGTGTCCCACGGCATGGGGCCCGCGAGGGCGAGGCTTGTTTCCTGGTCCGGGGCCTCCAGGCGGGTGAGCGCCTCCAGCTCGCCGTAGTCGAGGAAGATGCCGCGGCAGCCGCTGCACTGCTCGATCTGGACGCCGTTGCGGTTGTAGGTGTGCATCGGCGCATGGCACTTCGGACACTGCATGCTCGGCTCAACTCCTCGCCGGTCGGATCGGTTTGTGACCTCGCCGGGACAGACTGCCGTCCGGCTCCGGTCGGTTGCACCCTACGTGTCCCGGGTGCGGGACGGCGGGGCCGGGAGACGGCCCATGCGGTCGCAGGCGTCCACGACGGCCTGCTCCACCTCGTCCAGCGGGCGGCGGGCCGCGGCCGCCTTGGTGACGGCCCGGGCGGCGCTCTGCACGGTCAGGGCGCGCGCGGCCGGGTCGAGGGCGGCCCACGGGTCGCCGCCCGGAGGGACGGCCGGGCCGCCCGCGGCGCGGTAGGCGGTGAGGAAACGATTCCACTCCTCGGGCGACAGCAGACCGCAGGCGTACCAGGCGGCCGGGCGGGCCAGATCCCAGGCCGGGGTGCCGGTGCCGAGATCGTCGACGTCGATGAGCAGCCAGGTGCCGTCCGGGTCCGGGTGCCGCACGAGCTGGCCGAGGTGCAGATCGCCGTGGCACAGGACGCCGGGCCCCGACGCGGGTTCCTCGGCGCGGGCCCAGGCGGGCAGGGTCGCCCAGGCGCCGGGGTCGGCGAAGGCGAGGGTGGTGGCCGCCGTGAAGGCCCGGTGCGGGCCGGGGTGCGAGGTGCGGGGCGCGTAGCGCGGGGCGGCCCGTGCCGGGTGCAGAGGGGGGGCGCGCGGGGCCCCCCCGGAGGGGGGCCGTGGCCGGCGTAAGGGGTGA
The DNA here is from genome assembly GCF_902506575.1 of Streptomyces mexicanus. GTDB lineage: Bacteria > Actinomycetota > Actinomycetes > Streptomycetales > Streptomycetaceae > Streptomyces > Streptomyces mexicanus. Next base: position 37,853 of record NZ_LR732544.1, read on the forward strand.
AAAGGGCCCGCCCCGGGGGCCCCGCCCCCGCGGCCCGGCACCCCGCGGCCCCGGCCCCCGCGCGCCCGGGACGGCCCCCCCCCATCTCCCCCCCCGGCCCCCCCCGCCCGCCGCACGGGCCCCGGCCGGGGCCCGCCCCTCCATACGGCCGTGCCGCGCGCGGCGCTCAATTCCCCTTCCCCCGGCCGCACTCGGCGGGTGACTTCGTCCGCGTGGCGGTGACCATCCGACGATTCGCTCGTTCTGCTGAACGTGCAGTCACAGGATGTCGTCCCGCGTCCCTCGTCCGCCCCCGAGCCGGTCGTCGACGTCGAGCAGGCGGAGGCCGCCCTCGTCGAGCACTATCCGCGGCTGGTCCGGCTCGCGCACCTGGTGCTGCCGCCCGGCCTCGGCCGGAGCCGGCGCGTCCTGACCGCCCACGCGCTCACCCAGCGCGCCCTGCCCCGGGGCCGCACCGCCCCCTCGGTGATTCCGGCGCAGTCCACCGGGGCGGCCGCGGATCCCGGCTACGCCTTCCTGCGGATCCGGGTGGTCCGTGCGGCGCTGGAGGCCGGCCGGGCGGGACGCGGCGGGCGGTGGCCGGGCCGGCTGCCGCCGCTGCTGCCGCAGGTGTGGGGGCTGAAGCTGTTCCCGCGCTCGGGCGGGGCCGACGAACTCGCCCTCGACCAGCGGCTGGGGGCACTGTCCGGTCCGGCCCGCGCCGCGTACGTGCTGCGCGGCCTGGAGCGGCTTCCCGACGCCGAGGTGCGCCAGGTGCTGTCGGCCGCAGGTGTGGCGGACCCGGCAGCCGCGCTGCGGGAGGCCGACCGCGTGCCCGCGCAGTACGCGCTGCTGGACTCCCCCGAGTTCGACCCCTGTTCGCTGCAGGCCCGCCCCACCGATCTGCTGCGGCGCCGGCAGCACACCAAGGCGGCGCTGGCCGCCGCCGCGGCCCTGGCCGTGTGCGGCGCGCTGGTCGCCCTGCCCGGCGGCGGCTGGGGCCCGGACGGCGCCGCCGCCCCCGCCTACGCGCAGAACCCCTCCGCCCGGGCCGCGCTCGACCCGGCCAGGCTCACCCGCATCTCCCCCGCCGCCTGGCGGACCTCCGCGCGCCTGGACTTCTCCGTGTGGCCCGCGCGTGGCGACCTGACCGGCGACAGCGCGCTGCTGCGCCGGGCGCTGGCGGTGTGGGCCCGGCCCGGGGAGTCCGTCCGGGTCACCGCCACCCCGGGCACGGCCTCCGGCGGCCCCGCCGGTCCGCCGCAGCTGCTGTACGCGGGCGACGTGGACAACGCCCATGTGGTGATCCTCTACGACGGGCTGCGCATCGTCCGCTACGCCGAGCCGAAGGGCTCCACGGCCGGGGCCGCGCTCGACTTCGCCCGCGTGGACGGCGCGGCGGGCGCGGAGGCCGCCGCGCTCGTGCTGGACCGCTCCGACGGCAATGTCCGCTATCTGACGGCCCCGTGGGTGCGGCAGGCCGCCGCGCGGGACCTGCTCCGGCCCGCCTCCGCCGCCCCGGCCCTGGCGCTGCGGGACGGTGTCACCGGACCGCTGGCCAGCCCGGCGTCCCGCGCCGGGGCGTGCACCTCCTGGAACGTGCTCCAGCTGACCGGCGACCACGGCACGCAGGTGCTCGCCGACCTGGGCGAGCTGGTCCCCGCCCACCCGACCACGGGCCGCCCCCCCGCCCCCGCGGCGGCCGCGGCCGCGGCGCGCCCGCCCGCCCCGCCGCCCCCCGCCCGGCCCCGCCGCGGGGGGCGCGGGCG
>NZ_LR732544.1:39701-43827 GCF_902506575.1 Streptomyces mexicanus
CGCCCGCCCCGCCTCAGGCCACCGCCTCCCACAGGCTCCACACGCCGAGCGCGAGCATCAGCGCGGCCGCGATCTTGGTGATCAGGCCGAGCGGCACCCGCTTCATCAGCGCCTTTCCGCCGACGATGCCGAGGCCGGCCACCGCCCACAGGGCCAGGACGGCCCCCACGCCGACCGAGACGGGGTCGTCGTAGCGGGCGGCGAGGTTGGCGGTCATGATCTGGGTGAGGTCGCCGAACTCGGCGACGAGGATGAGCATGAAGCCGGTCCCGGCGACCTTCCAGAAGGACTGGTCCTCGGGCCGGCGGACCTCCTCCTCGTCGTCGTCCTTCTTCATCAGCAGCACCGCCGCGCCGCCGAGGAAGAGCACGCCGGTCAGCGCGTGCACGATCCGCTGCGGCAGCAGGGTCAGCGCGCTGCCCGCCGCCACCGCGAGGGCGACGTGCAGCAGGAAGGCGGCGGCGACGCCCGCGAAGACGTACGAGGCGCGGTAGCGCGTGCCGAGGACGAGCCCCGCGAGCGCCGTCTTGTCCGGCAGCTCGGCGAGGAAGACGACGCCGAAGACGAGCGCCAGGACGCTGAGACTGATCACTGTTCCTCAATCGGTCGGGGCTGCCCCGCCGAGAGTGCTGCGCGGCCTTCGCGACCAGAGCCTCGGCAGGGCAGCGCACGGGTCGCCCGTGCCATGGGCACGGGCGTGCACTGCTTGCCGAAGGTCTCGCTGGCCGACCTGGTGCAAGGCCTGCCTCCGGGCGCCGGCTCAGGCGAGCTGAGCAGTGTGTCGACGGTCCGGCGAAGAGCTACTCCCCTTCTGCGCCGTCCATCGTACGGGACCGGAAAGTCGCACAGGAACCTTGTCGTGTCATGTGCACGTCACTAACGTCTTACCGAACGCACCCCCGCCGGCCACCCGGTGCCGCGAGCATGTCCCCGCTCGCACCCCAACACCCATTCCCCACAAGGGAGTTCGCATGCCCAGATCCCTGTCCGGATTCTACGCGCGTCGACGCCTCGGCATACTCGCGGCGCTCACCGCCCTGCTCGCCTCCGTGGCGCTCCTGGAGTCCCCGGCCGCCTCCGCCGCCCTGCCCACGCCGGTCAGCGCCGCCACCGCCCGCGGCTACCTCTCCCAGCTCACGGTCGCCGCCGAGAACCGCACCGGCTACGACCGCGACCTCTTCCCGCACTGGATCACCATCAGCGGCACCTGCAACACCCGCGAGACCGTCCTCAAGCGCGACGGCACGAACGTCGTCACCGACTCCTCCTGCGCGGCCACCAGCGGCAGCTGGTACTCCCCCTACGACGGCGCCACCTGGACCGCCGCCTCCGACCTGGACATCGACCACCTCGTGCCGCTGGCCGAGGCCTGGGACTCCGGGGCGAGCAAGTGGACCACCGCCCAGCGCCAGGCCTTCGCCAACGACCTGACCCGGCCGCAGCTCATCGCCGTCACCGACAACGTCAACCAGGCCAAGGGCGACCAGGACCCGGCCACCTGGGTGCCGTCCCGTTCGGCGTACGTGTGCACCTACGTCCGGGCCTGGGTGCAGGTGAAGTACTACTACGACCTCGCGGTCGACCCGGCGGAGAAGAGCGCCCTGCAGAACTACCTCGCCGCCTGCTGACCTCCCGTTCTCGCCGCGGCACGCACCACCGGGGCCCGCACCGGCGCCCGTCCCGAGCCACCGGCCGGGCGGCGCGGTGCGGGCCCCGCGCCGCCCGGGCACGCGACCGGAGGGGCAGAGGCGTTGGTCCGGACCAAATGGCTGAATGTTGAACTTGCAAGCACTTCTGAGGTTCACCTAACCTGGGCCACCCGTTCGGACCCGTCCCCGGCCGGCCCTCCCCAGGGCCGGCCCCACCGAAGGAGCCCCCCACATGACCGGCCTGACCGGACGCCTCACCTCCGCACAGCCGTACGTCCTCGGCCTGTTCCGCGCCGTCGTCGGCCTCGTGTTCGCCTGCCACGGCGCCGCCTCGCTGTTCGGCGTGCTCGGCGGCGCGGCCGGCACGCACGGCGGCACGATCCCGGCCGGGACCTGGCCGGGCTGGTACGCGGCGGTGATCCAGCTCGTCGGCGGCGCATTCGTGCTGCTCGGCCTGGGCACGCGCGCCGCCGCGCTCGTCGCCTCCGGCTCCATGGCGTACGCCTACTTCGACGTCCACCAGCGGGCGGCACTGTGGCCCATACAGAACGGCGGCGAGCTGCCGGTGCTGTTCTGCTGGGCCTTCCTGCTGCTGGTGTTCACCGGCGCCGGCGCGTTCGCGGTGGACGGCCTGCTGGCCCGGCGCTCCGGCGGGCGAGGCCGGCCGGCGACCGAGCAGACCGCGCCCGAGCGGGCGGCGGCGACGGCCTGACGCGCGCGGCGCCCGGCACCTCCCCACTCGTCCCGTGTCGGGACGGTGGCGAACACATGAGCCCCCACTGCACCTTCTGTCACACCCCGGGCGTACGCTGTATGGCTGTTCACAGGCCGCCCCTGCCGCTCCCCCGCGACATCGCGGCACGGTCCCGGTCAACGGGGGAGTTCAGGGAGTCGTCGGTGCTGGAGAGTGTGGCGAAAGTGGGGTCGCTCAGCGGCACTCCGTGGATCTACGCCGTCGTGGCCTTGTCCGTGCTCCTCGACGTGTTCCTGCCCGTCCTGCCCAGCGGCGTGCTCATCGTCACCGCGGCCACGGCGGCCGCCGCCGGCTCGGGCGCCGCGACCGGGCACGTCCCGCGCGGCGTGCCCGACATCCTGGCGCTGACGCTGTGCGCGGCGACGGCATCGGTGCTCGGCGACCTCGTCGCCTACCGGCTGGCCTGGCGCGGCGGCGCGCGCCTTGACCGGGCGATCGCCCGCTCCCGGCGGCTCAGCACGGCGCAGGAACGGCTCGGCGCCGCCCTGTCCCGGGGCGGCGGTGCCCTGGTCGTCGTCGCGCGGTTCGCCCCGGCGGGCCGCTCGGTCGTCTCCTTCAGCGCCGGGGCGACCCACCGCCGCGTCCGCGAGTTCCTGCCCTGGTCGGCGCTCGCCGGCCTGTCCTGGGCCACGTACAGCGTGGTCCTCGGCTACTTCGGCACCCGCTGGCTGGGCGCCGCCTGGCTGGCCACGGGCGTGTCGGTGGCGGCACTGTTCGGGGCGGGCGCGGCAGCGGCCTACCTGATGCGCAGGACCGTCCCCGTTCCCGAGGACTGAGCCCGGCCCCGGAGGACCGGAGGCCGCAGGCGGCTTCCGGCCACCCGCCCAGCGGCTGCGGCCCTCGCGGTTCTTTCGGGCTCCCATGATGTCCCGGCACCCGTGACGTCCGGGCGCCCGCACTGTCCGGCCACGCACGGCCGCCCCGCCGCAGCCGTCCGGTGCTCCCCGGCTTCCGGTGCTCCCCGGCTTCCGGCGCCCGTCGCTCACTCCCCCGCTTCAGGCCGCCCGTCGCTCACTCCGTGGCGCGCCGTGCTCCTGCCCCCTGGCCCCGCACCTCCAGGCCGGCCAGCAGTTCCTGCGTCGCCGCCGCGATCGTCTCCACGGCGCGGTCGAAGACCTCGCGGTTGTGGGCCGCGGGCGTACGGAAGCCCGAGACCTTCCGTACGAACTGCAGCGCGGCGGCGCGGATCTCCTCCTGCGTCGCCTCCTCGGGCAGCGCGGGCGGGCGCAGCGTCTTGATGCTCCGGCACATGGCTCCAGTGTCCTCGCCCGCCGGCCGGGGCGACAGTTCCCCTCGGGTCCTTCGCGTATCCCTCGAACAGATGAACCCTCCCCCGGTACGTCGCACCCTCAAATCGAACAGGCGTAGCATTGCTCCGTGGCTACGCCCTATGACTTCCCGAGTGACCTCCTCGCCGGTCAGGAGGAGCTGCATCAGGTCCGGGCCGAGCTGTCGGCCCTGCTCAAACGGCTGCCGTGGTCGGTCGAGCCGCTGGACGGGTTCAGCGACGACGGCGGCTGGCGCAAGGTGGAGCGCCCCGCCTCCCCGGGCTGGACGGCCGACGAACAGGCCGAGGTCGAAAAGCTCCGGCGGCGGGAGCACGAGCTGGCGGTGTTCGTCACCACGCACCGGTACTGGTCCCAGTTCACCGGCCCGGACGGCGTCGCGGCCCGCAGCGCCCTCAAGCACGCCCACGAGACCCCGAAGGACGAGGAGACGGACG
>NZ_LR732544.1:43928-60411 GCF_902506575.1 Streptomyces mexicanus
CTTCACGCCTTCTCCCCCGCACCCCGCTTTACGCCTTCTCTGCCCGCACCCCCGCTCGCAGCACGTCGGTCAGCGCGCGCAGGCGGGGTGAGGCCGCGAGGTCCTCCAGGGTCACCGGGCGGCCCTCGGCGTCGGCGACGGGCAGCCGCCAGTTCGGGTACTGGTCCCAGGTACCGGGAAGGTTCTGCGGGCGGCGGTCGCCGACGGCGTCCGGGAGCCAGAGTCCGACCATGCGGGCGGGGGTGCGCAGCAGGAAGCGGTGCACCGCCTGGATCTCCGCCTCCTCCGACACGGCGCGGCGGCCGTCGCCCGGGCCGTGCAGCAGGCCCAGCCCGGTGAGCAGGGTCAGCCATTCGGCGGTGTCCGCGGCGGCCTCGGCGCGTTCCTGCTCCAGCGGCCGGGTCAGCAGGCCGAGGCGGTGGCGCAGGGTGACGTGCTCGCCGGTGAGGCGGGCCGCGGTGGGCGGCAGGTCATGGGTGGTGGCGGTGGCCAGGCAGTCGGCCCGCCAGCGTTCGGGCGGCAGGGGGCGGCCGTCGCCGTCCCAGTCCCGTTCGAACCACAGCACGGACGTGCCGAGCACCCCGCGCCGGTCCAGGGTCTCGCGCACCCCGGGCTCCACCGTCCCCAGGTCCTCGCCGATCACCACGGCCCGGGCCCGGGAGGCTTCGAGGACCAGGATCGCGAGCATGGCCTCGGCGTCGTAGCGGACGTAGGTGCCTTCGGTGGGCGGGCGGCCCTGGGGGACCCACCACAGCCGGAACAGGCCCATGACGTGGTCGATGCGCAGCGCGCCGGCGTAGCGGAACAGGGCGCGCAGCAGGTGGCGGAAGGGCGCGTAGCCGGAGGCGGCCAGGCGGTCGGGGCGCCAGGGCGGCAGGCCCCAGTCCTGGCCGCGGGCGTTGAAGGCGTCCGGCGGGGCGCCGGTCGACATGCCGGCGGCGAAGTGGTCCTGCTGGGCCCAGGCGTCGGCCCCGCCGGGGTGCACGCCGACCGCGAGGTCGTGCACGATCCCGAGGGGCATGCCGGCCTCGCGGGCGGTGCGCTGGGCGGCGGTGAGCTGTTCGTCGGTGAGCCAGGCCAGGCGCGAGTGGAGGTCGACGCGGTCGCGCAGGTCGGCACGGGCGCGGGCGGTGGCGGCCGAGCGCGGGTCCTTCAGCCCCTCGGGCCAGCGGCTCCAGTCCGGGCCGTGCACCTCGGCCAGGGCGCACCAGGTGGCGTGGTCCTCCAGGGCCTGGCCGTGCCGGGCGAGGAAGTCGGCGTAGGCGGCGCGGCGGCCGGGTCCGAGCGGGACCCGGGCGACCTCCTCCAGCGCCTGGCGCTTGAGGTCCCACACCGCGTCCCGGTCGATGAGGGCGCCCTCGTGGAGCACGGCGGCGCGCAGCCGTCCGGCCCGCTCCCGCAGGTCCTGCAGCCGCGCGGGCCGGTCGGCGTAGGGGAATTCGGGGACGTCCTCGATCCGCAGGTGCACGGGGTCGGGGAAGCGGCGCGAGGAGGGCCGGTAGGGGGAGGGGCCCGCGGGGTTCCCGCCGTCGCAGGCGCGGGGCGCCTGGTCGGCGGCGGCGTCGGGGTAGCGGGTGCGCAGCAGCCCCCGGCAGAAGTGCGCGTTGCCGTCGAGGGAGATCCGCACGGAGCGGGCCAGGCGCAGCCGCAGCGGGATCTCGCCGGGCGGGAAGGGCCGGCCGGCGGCGCCGACGAGGGCCGGGTCGGTGGGCGCGGTGCCGAGCCCGAGCGCGGCGCGGCGGCGCAGCAGCGCGCGGGTGGGGGCGGTGTCGGGCAGGTCGGCGAGGACCACGTCGCCGAGCTGGTCCTCGGTGAGGTCGCTCCGCGCGCGCAGCAGTGCGGTCAGGGCCCGCTCCATGGCGGCGGTGTGCGCCTTGCGGCGGAAGATCTGCCGCAGGTCCTCCAGATCCTCCTCGGCCTCGTGGCCGAAGGTGCCGCGGTACCCGGCGTCGGTGGCCAGGCCCCGGTTGATCAGGTCGGAGTCGTGGTGGTCGTCGAGCAGGACGGTGACCTCACGGGCGCCGGGCAGCGCGGTCAGGGCGTCCTTGGCGTCACAGGCCATCAGGTAGGCGAAGTTCGGGGAGCAGAAGGAGGTGGGCAGCCGCAGGTGCACGGTGATGCGGCCGTCGTCGACCGTCAGGGAGCGGACGAAGCCCAGGTCGGTGATGGGTTCGTCCAGCTCGGGGTCGTACACCGTGCCGAGCGCGGCGCGGGCTGCCGCCCGGAGTCGTACGGCCCGCATGTCAGGCCACCTCCGGTTCGGGCAGCCGGCACTCGGCGGGCACGTCGATGCCGTACATGGCGGCCGCGTTCAGGCCGAGGATCTTCTTCTTCTGGGCGACGGTGAGCGGCGGGTACTCGTCCATGTCCGCGGGGATCTGGAAGTCGACGAACCGCTCGATGAGCCACTTCGGCGTCCACAGTGCGTAGTCGCTGGAGAACTGGATGCGGTCCTCGTCGAGCCAGTACAGCAACTCGCCGATGATCTGCGCGAAGTAGCGGGGCCTGGTGTGGATGAACGGGATGGCGACGGCGAGCCCGGCGTGCACGTTGGGCTCCTGGGTGGCTATCCAGCAGAAGTCCTCCAGGCGGGGCAGACCGCAGTGCTCGACCACGAAGTTCAGGTCGGTGAAGTCGGTGGCGGCCTTGTCGACGTCGGCCACGTCGAAGGCGTCCCGGTCCAGCGGGCGGATGGTGGGGCCCTTGTGGACGTGGATGTTCCTGATGCCCAGCTCCTGACACGCCTCCAGGTAGCGGTAGGTCCACGGGTCGTCGAGTTTGTAGCCGCGCGAGTCGCCCTGCCACTCGGCGGTGTAGAGCTTGACGCCCTTGAGGCCGAAGCGCGCGGCGTCCTCCCGCAGCCGCCTCAGCCCCGCCTCCTCGAAGCGGGGGTCGAAGCAGTGGTTGTAGGTGAGCTTGCCCGGGTGCCTGCGGGTCAGGGCGAAGGCCTCCTCGGTCTGCCCGAAACCGGTGCGGTAGAACGCGCCGAGCCGGGCCGGCTGGAAGATCGCGTGGTCGACGTACCCGTCCACGAACAGGTCCTTCATCAGCCGTTCGCCGCCGTAGTAGAGGAACTCCTCGTACGGCCACAGCTCGGACGCCGGGCTCAGATTGCGGTGGTAGTCGTAGAAGCAGTCGATGAACTGCTTGCCGTGGAGGGTGAGCTGGTTGTCGGGCCGCGCGTCCCAGAGAGCGACGTGCGCGTCCACGATGAAGTACTTCTCGCCGTCCTTGCGGTACATGGCGTCCCTTCCCTGTCGCCCAAGGCTTGGTGAGCACCGTAGGGAGCCGGGGGAGGGCGGCGGCAGCCGCGGGATGTCTCACTTTGAGACGTCCGGGCGGGCGAGGACCGCGGCGTGGGCCACTAGCGTGGCAGGGGTCGACGCGACGAAGCGTCCTGCGGAGGTCGAAGTGGACAACGCGCACACGGACGTCTCCCTCACGGCCGGCGGCGAGGCGGCCGCGCTCCCCGCGCGCCTGCGGGCGTCATGGCAGCGCAGCCAGACGTACGGGCTGACGCCGGAGGAGATGCGGCCCGTCTTCACCGGCTCCGTGGACACCGGATCACTGCTGTACGAGTGCGGTCACGAGGTGCTGCGGGGCCTGCGCGACACCCTGGCGAACGAACCGGTCAGCCTGATGATCACCGATCACGAGGGCCTGGTGCTGTGCCGGCTCAGCGACGACGCGGCGATCGACCGCTCCCTGGACCGGGTGCACCTGGCGCCCGGCTTCTACTTCGCCGAGTCCAACGCCGGCACCAACGGGCTCGGCCTCGCCCTCGCCGACCGCGCCCCCTCGCTGGTGCGCGCCGACGAGCACTTCTGCACCGGGTTGCGCGGCTACACCTGCGCCGCCGCGCCGGTCCTCGACCCGGTCAGCGGCGAGATCGCCGGTACCGTCAACCTCACGACCTGGTCTGACTCCTCCTCGCAGCTCCTGCTGGCGCTGGCCCAGGCGACCGCCGGGAGCACCACGGCGCTGATGTTGGCGCGCGGCTCCGGCCGCCGTGTGCGCCCCCTGCCGCGCGGCGAGGTGTTCCGCGTGTACGCCGAGGCCGAGCCGGACGACGACACCGAGCATCCCCTGTCCGCCGCGTGGACGCGGCGCGTGACGACGGCCCGGACGGCGCTCGCCGAAGGGCGGGTGGTGGCGGCGGTCGGCGAACCCGGCGCGGGCAGGACGGCGCTGATCTCGGCGGCGCGTCGGCGGATCGCGCCGCGCGAACGGGTGCTGGTGGCGCGAGCGCCGGCCCCGGAGGCCGTGCGGGCGTGGCTGACGCTGTGGACACCGGAACTGGCGAAGGACGCCACCTGCGTCATCGTCTGCGGCGCGGAGGCGCTGCCCGCGTGGGCCGCCGCCGAGCTGGCCGGGTTGTTCGCCCGCGCCCGCCGCACGGCCGGGGGTCTCCGCCCCCGTCCGCAGCCGTTCGCGCTGACCGCCTCGGACTACTCCGCGATCCCGCCCGAGCTGGCCGCACTCGTGGACACCGTGATCGAGGTGCCGCCGCTGCGGGACCGCCCGGACGACGTGCTGCCGCTCGCCCAGCGCATCGCGCGCCGGCACCGGGGCCACGAGGTGACGTTCACCCCGGCCGCCGTACGGGCCCTGACGTCGTACGCGTGGCCCGAGAACGTGCGCCAGTTGAGGCGGGTGGTGCGCGAGGCGGCGTCGCGGGCGGACGTGGTCGAGGCGCGGCATCTGCCGCCGGAGGTGTTCACATGCGCCGGGCACCGGCTGAGCCGCCTGCAGGAACTGGAGCGCGACGAGATCGTGCGCTGCTTGACCGAGCCCGGCATGACGATGGCGCGGGCGGCGGCGCACCTGGGCATGAGCCGCGCCACGCTCTACCGCAGGACGGCCCGCTACGGCATCGACATCCCGGGCCGCGTCCACCGTTCGTAGGTTCTTCTCCCTCTGCTGGTCTGCTCGTCTGCTGGTCGGTTGGTCAGCAGGTCTGATGGTCTGCTGGTCGGTTGGTCAGCAGGTGTGCCGGTCTGTTGGTCGGTTCATCCGCAGGTCTCCAGGAAAGGGGGCGGGCGCGGTGCCGGTCACCGATGTCACAGATTCAGGGTGATGGCGGAACCGACACCGGCCAGGCCCAGGGCGAAAGCGGCCGGTGCCCAGCCGCCCGCGCCCCACCGGAAGAACCGGTCGACGGCGAGCCTGCCGGGACCGATGGCGGCGATCGCCAGGGCGACGACGGCGATGCAGACGCTGTACTCCACGCCGCCGTCCGTCTCCCACAGACCGTGCGCCCCGGTGACCGTCGCCATGGCGTTGATCATGACGCCGATCAGCGCGGCGGCCGCCAGTGGGGTGAGGAATCCCAGAGCCAGACCCAGACCGCCGAGGGTTTCGGACAGGCCGCCGATGGCGGCGAAGACTTCTCCCGGGCGGTAGCCCAGCGCCGCGAACCCCTTGCCGGTCGCCGCCAGGCCGCCGCCTCCGAAGAGGCCGAACAACTTCTGTGCGCCGTGCCCGGCCATCAGCAGTCCGAACGTCAGCCTGATGAGCAGAAGCCCCCAGGTGGCGGCCGAGGACATGGCCAGGGCGGCGGGATGCGCCACCGGTTCCGCGGACACCGGTGGCCGGTACAGGATGTGCTTGACAACCATGGGATGCTCCGGAGGCAAGCCGGAACGAGTACGACCCCCAGCTCGGTGGAACACCGAGTCACCGGACGGCGACGGCCGTCACGGAACGACCGGCCGCCCCCTGCCACGCTTCCGCAGCGGCGGTGAGCGCGCATCCGGGACGTGGGCCCCGGCCGTGGCCGAGGACAGGACCTTCCTCGCGCCCGTCGGCCGGGCGATCGCGGTCGCCTGTGCCGTCATGAGGCACCTCGCCCGGAAGCTGCTCGCGGTGGATTTCACCAACGGTTTCACCAACGATTGTTGGTCTTATTCCGCTGGAGGGTCAAGGGGTCGCGGCGGTGTCGGACGCCGCTCCAGGAGCCGCTCAGCGGATGGGCCGTGCCGAGGGGGCGTGCGCGCCGCCCGTCGCCGCCGCTGTCGCCTCGGCGCAGGAGCCCGCTGCTGCCGCGGGAGCAGGAGCCCGCCCCTGCCGCCCGGAGCAGGAATCCGCCCTGCCGCCCGGAGCCGGAGTCCGCCGACGCCGAGTCGCCGGGAACCGGTGCGGTGTGCTGCCGAGGCACCTCCGCCTGACCGGCGCCCCGTGGGGTCACGCGCTCGACGTCACGCGCTCGGGAGCGCGGCTGCCTCCGGCGCCGCCTCGGCGGCCGTGTCGCTCAGGCCGAGGCGGAGGTGCTCGACGTGGTAGAGGGCCTGGTCGAGGAGTTCGGCGACGTGGTTGTCGTAGAGGGCGTAGACGACCGAGCGGCCCTTGCGGGTGCCGGTGACCAGGCCGAGGTTGCGCAGCAGGCGCAGCTGGTGGGAGCAGGCGGACTGCTCCATGCCCACCTCGGCGGCCAGCTCGGTGGCCGGCAGCGGCCCTTCGCGCAGGCGGGCGAGGATGAGCAGCCGGGAGGGCGTGGCCAGGGCCTGGAGGGTGGGCTCAGGGGGAGCATGCGTGGGCGAGGGGCTCAGATTCGAGGTACTCGGTCCTGTCACGGTGACGGCTCAAGGGGTCGGCCTTCCGATCGGCGGAGCACGTCAGCGAACGGTGCTGGCCCTGCTGCTGCTCAACTTGGGCCGGATCGTGCCGGTCGACACCCTGGTGGACGCCGTCTGGAACGACCGGCCCCCGGCCACCGCCCGGACCCAGATCGCGATCGTGATCGCCGCGCTGCGCAAGACGTTCAAGAGCCGGGGCGCGGCCGAGGACATCATCGTCACCGCCCATCCCGGATACCTGCTCAGACCCGACGGCCACAGTGTGGACCTGCTGGACTTCACCCGGCTGGTCAAGACCGCCGAGACGGCGGTGCAGCAAGGGCGGCGGGCGGAGGCCGCCGAAGCGTACGCGCAGGCGCTGGCGCTGTGGCGGGGGCCCGCCTTCGCGGGGATCTCCAGCCCCGTGGTCGAGGACGAGGCGGCCCGTCTGGAGGGGCACCGGCTCAACGCCTACGACGACGCCACCGCCGTGCAGCTGGAGTTGGGCAACCACCACGACCTGGTGCCCGAACTCACCGCCGTGGTGCGGGAGCACCCGCTGCGGGAGCGGACACGGCACCACCTCATGCTCGCGCAGCACCGCTCCGGCCGGCGGGCGGAGGCGATGGCCACCTTCCGGCAGGCGCGCAAGCAGTTCATCGAGGAACTGGGGCTGGAACCGGGCCCGGACCTACAGGAACTGCACGACGCGATCCTGCGTGACGACCCGTCGCTGGCCCCCGCCCCGGCGGTGCCCGCCACCGAGCAGCAGCGCGCCGACACCGTCGTCGTGCCCTCCGAACTCCCCCCGGACGTCGCCGGGTTCACCGGCCGGGAGCGGGAACTGGCCCTGCTGGACACCCTGGTGTCCGACCGGGACCGGCAGCACGGGCCCGCGATCGGGCTGATCACCGGGATCGCGGGGGTCGGCAAGACCGGGCTCGCGGTGCGCTGGTCGCACCGGGCGGCCGCGCACTTCCCCGACGGGCGGCTCTTCGCCGACCTGCGCGGATACGACGAGCACCACCAACCGACGCCGGCCCGGGACGCGATGAGCCGGTTCCTGCGGTCGCTGGGGGTGCCCAGCGACCAGATCCCCACGCACGCCGAGGACCTCGTCGCGCTGTACCGCAGTGTGCTCGCCGAGCGGCAGGTGCTGCTGGTGCTGGACAACGTCCGCTCCTTCGCGCAGATCCAGCCCCTGCTGCCGGGCAGCGGCGGCTGCGCCGTGCTGGTGACCAGCAGGGAGCAGTTGGAGGAGCTGGTCACCTGGCCGCAGGACGCCCGCGTGCACCTGGGGGTGCTGCCGAGCACCGACGCCGTCGAGCTGTTCGGGCGGATCGTCGGCGACGAGCGCATCGCCTCCGCCCGCGCCGACACCCGGCACCTGGCCGAGCTGTGCGACCGGCTGCCGCTGGCGCTGCGCATCGCCGCCGCGCGGCTGGCCTCCAAGCCGCACTGGACCGTACGGCACCTGGTGACGCGGCTGGGGGACGAGCGGCGCCGGCTGGACGAGCTGAGTCAGGGCGCGGCACAGGTGCGGGCCAGCTTCGAACTGTCGTACCGCTATCTGTCCGAGGAGGCGGCCCGGCTGTACCGGCGTCTGGGGCTGCTGGACGTCCCGGACTTCGCGGCCTGGGTGGGGGGTGCGCTGCTCGACCTCGACGTGCTGGACGCCGAGCGGATCATGGAGGATCTGGTCGACGCGCAGTTCCTGGAGGTCGTCGGGGTGGACGCGACGGGCCGGCTGCGCTACCGGCTGCAGAACCTGATGCGGCTCTACGCGCGCGAGCGGGCACAGCAGGAGGAGCCCGAACCGGAGCGGCGGGCCGCGCGGGAGCGGGCCTTCAGGACCTGGCTGGCCCTGGCGGAGGAGGCGCACCGGCGGGAGTACGGCGGCCACTTCAGCATCGTGCACGGTCGGGCGCCGCGCCGTCACCTCGATCCGATCCACACCGACGAGCTGCTGTCCTCGCCGCTGGAGTGGCTGGAGGCCGAACGGCTCTCGCTGGTGGCCGCGGTGACGCAGTCGGCGGAGCTGGAGATGGGCGAGCTGGCGTGGGGCCTGACGGTGTCCGCCGCGGTGCTCTTCGAGACCCGGCACTATCTGGACGACTGGCAGCAGTGCGCCGAGGCCGCGCTCGCGGCGGCCCGGCGCGGCGGCGACCTGCGCGGGCAGGCGGCGATGCTGCACCAGCTCGGCGGCGTCGCCCAGTCCTACCGGCAGCTGGCCGAGGCGCACGCCCGGTACAGCGAGGCGATGGAGCTGTTCGACCGGGCCGGGGAACCGCACGGGCTGGCCCTGACCCTGCGCAACCTCGCCATTCTCGGGCTCTACAGCGGCGAGCTGGACCTCGCCATGACCCGGCTGGAGCGTGCCGGGGAGGTCTTCCGGGCTGTCGGGGACGTCTCCTCGGAGGCGCACGCCCTGGACAACATGGCGCAGATCGAGCTGGAGCGGGGCAACACCGAGCTGGCGATGAAGTTCGGGGTGGAGGCCGTGCGGATCATGGAGACCATCGACCGGGGCAGCAAGCGCGGCGTGGCGCAGACCATCCACCGGCTCGGCCGGGTCCACCTGGCACGCGCGGAGTTCGGATCGGCGCAGGCGGCCTTCGAGCAGGTGCGGGCCCTCGTCGAGGCCAAGTCGGACCTGGTGGGTCTGGCGCACGCGCTGCTCGGTCTGGGCGAGGCACGGCTGGGCGCGGGTGACGTCGACGGCGCCGAGGCGACGCTGGCCCGGGCGCTGGAGGTCGCCGAGCGCATCGACAGTCCGCTCGTCGACGGCCAGATCCATCTCGTCCTCGGCGAGGTGCACCGGCGTCAGGGCCGGCCGGAATCGGCCGTGGAACAGGCGCACGCGGCCCACGCCGTCTTCCCGCGCGCGGGCTCGCCGCACTGGCGGGCGCGGGCCGAGCAACTGCTGTCCCGACTGGAGGAGCGGCCTGCGGAGCGGCTGACGGAACGAATGGAGGGACAACTGACGGAACGGCCGGTGGGCCGACCCGCGGAGCGAACGGCGGAACGGCCGGTGCGGCCGGAGCGGAGCGCGTCGGGCTGACCCGCGGCCGTTCGTCCGTACTGCCTCGCGGGTGGGCCGTGTGTCCTGCTCGCCGTGGTCACCGGTGTGTGGCGCGGCAGCTTCGCCTCGCGCCGCTGGATCCGGCCGTTCCGTCTTCTGCACGGCGCCTCGTACGCGGGCCGGGCGGCCGCCGTCGTGCACGGCCTCACCGCCGGCCGCGCGCCCGCCGCGTGGGTGGTGCTCGCGTACGCCGTGTGTCTCACCGCGACGGCGGCGGCCCTCGCCCACCGCCACCTGCGCGGCCGGTCCTGACCAGGGAGGTTTCGGCCGACCTCGTTCCGTTCCGCCCCGTCCTGCCGCGAACGCACCGCGGCGGCGCGGCGCACGGCCCTCCGCCCCCCCACCCCTTCGTCCAGGCGCTCCACGGTCGCACGGGCATCCGTGTGTCTGCTCCCGCGCACGGGTGATCCGCGGCCGAAAAGCAACTGTCGGCTCCGCCGTCCTCCCCCCGACGATAGCCTCGGTATAGATCACCCGGCCAGGTTCGTCCCGATGCCCCTTCGCAGCCGGCGGAGGCTCGCTGCCCCCCATGAGGACGGATGGAGAGGACTGGCCACGCATGAGGACCGAAGGGACCGACACACCGCCGCGCAGCGGCACGGGAACGCGCAGCCATGCCCTGCGGCTGGAGGAGGTCACCAAGGTCTACGGCCGCGGCGGCCGGGGCGTGCGGGCCCTCGACGGCGTGTCGGTGGACATCGCCCGCGGCTCGTTCACCGCCGTCATGGGCCCTTCCGGCTCGGGCAAGTCGACCTTCCTGCACTGCGCCGCGGGACTGGACAAGCCGACCTCCGGGCGGGCCTTCATCGGCGACACGGATCTGAGCGGGATGAACGAGACGCAGCTGACGCGGCTGCGCCGGGAACGCATCGGCTTCGTCTTCCAGGCGTTCAACCTGGTGCCGGCCCTGTCGGTGCGGCAGAACGTGGAACTCCCGCTGCGCCTGGCCGGACAGCGCCTGGACAAGCGGTGGCTGGAGGACATCCTGCTGCGGGTCGGGCTCGGCGGCCGGGCCGGGCACCGTCCCTCCGAGCTGTCCGGCGGCCAGCAGCAGCGCGTGGCGATCGCCCGCGCGCTGATCACCCGGCCCGACGTCATCTTCGGCGACGAGCCCACCGGCGCGCTGGACACCGTCACCGCCAAGGAGATCCTGTCCCTGCTGCGCGCCTGCGTGGACGACACCGGCCAGACCGTCGTCATGGTCACCCACGACCCGGTCGCCGCCTCCTACGCCGACACCGTGCTGTTCCTGGCCGACGGCCGCATCGTCGACCGCATGCACGCCCCGACCGCCGACCGCGTCGCCGACCGCATGACCCACCTGGGAGCGTGGGCCTGATGCTGCGCTACGCCTTCCGGACGCTCAGGGCCCGCAAGGGCGGCTTCATCGGCGCGTTCGTCGCCCTGACGTGCGCCGCCGCCCTCGTCACCGCGTGCGGCATCCTCCTGGAGACCGGGCTGCGCGGCACCATCGGCACCGAACGGTACGCCGCCGCGCCGGTCGTCGTCGGCGGCGACCAGAACGTGCACCAGACCACCGTCAAGCACAAGAAGGGCAAGACCAAGGTCAAGCACAAGGCCAAGCCGCTCGCCGAGCGCGTGTGGCTGCCGGCGAGCACGGTCGGCCGGCTGCGCTCCGTGCCCGGCGCCCGTGCCGTCGTACCCGAAGTCACCTTCCCCGCCTACCCGGTGGACGCGCGCGGCCGGATCGTGCCCGGCGTGCACGGCAAGCCGTCGTACGGGCACGCCTGGACCTCGGCCGCGCTGACGCCGTTCGAGCTCGTCGCCGGACACGCCCCCGAGGCCGCCGGTGACGTCGTCGTCGACCGCGAACTGGCCGCCCGGGCCGGTCTGAGGCCCGGCGACAAGGTGACCGTGCAGGCCACCGACGCCCCCCACGGCTACACCGTGTCCGGCATCGCGGCCGCGCAGGGCGGCGACCTGCAGCAGCAGTCCTCGCTGTTCTTCTCCGCCGACGAGGCGCAGCGGCTGTCCGGCCGGGCCGGCGCGGTCGCCGCGATCGGCGTGCTGCCCGAACCGGGTGTGTCCACCGGCGAACTCGCCGACCAGGTCCGCAAGGCGCTCAGCGGCACCACCGCCCAGGTGGCCACCGGCGGCGACCGCGGCCCCGTGGAGTTCCTCGACGCGGCCAAGGCCCGGGTGAAGCTGGTGTCCATGGGCGGTGCCATCGGCGGTACCTCGCTGCTCGTCGCGATCCTCGTCGTCGTCGGCACCTTCGCCCTGTCCATCCAGCAGCGGCACCGCGAGTTGGCGCTGCTGCGCGCGATCGCCGCGACGCCGAAGCAGGTGCGCCAGCTGATCGGCCGGGAGGCGCTGATCGTCGGGCTGCTCGCCGGTGTCACCGGCTGCCTGCTGGGCCTGCCCGTCGCCTACTGGCTGCACCGGAAGTTCGTCGACTTCAAGGCGATCCCGGACACCCTGGAGATGACCTTCGGTGTGTTCCCGTTCTTCGCCGCGCTCGGCGCCGCCCTGCTGGGAGCGTGGGCCGCGGCGCGCATCTCCGCCCGCCGCACCACCCGCATCCACCCGGCCGAGGCACTGGCCGAGTCCGCGGTGGAGCGGCCCGGGTTCGCCTGGGGGCGGCTGCTGGCGGGCATTCTCACCCTGGCCGGCGGAATCGTGCTGCTCGTGGTGCTCAGCGTCCTGGACACCGAGCCCGCCTCCACGCCGGTGACGTTCCTGACGGTCGTGGTGCTCGCGGTCGCGGTGTCCCTGCTGGGCCCCCTCATCGCCCGGGGCGCCGTCGCGCTGCTCGAGGTGCCGCTGCGGGCCTCGCGCGTCGCCGGCCACCTCGCCACGGCCAACGTCCGCGCCAACACCCAGCGGATGGCCTCCGCGATCACCCCGCTGGCGCTGCTGATCGGCATGGCCTGCACGGTGTTCTTCGTGCAGACCACGATGGGCGACGCCGCCACCGCGCAGGCCCGGGACGGCAACAAGGCCAACTGGGTGGTGGCCTCCTCCGGGCCGGGCGTGCCGGAGCAGGCGGCCCAGGCACTGCGGCAGACCCCGGGCGTGCGGGCGGTCACCGAGGTCGTCCGCACTTCGGTGCGCGTGGGTCTGGACAAGTACCCGGCGCAGGGCCTGTCCACCGAGGGGCTGCGGGAGACCTGGGACCCGGACGTCACCAAGGGCACGCTGGACGGTTTCGGCGACGGCGACGTCGCGATGAGCGAGGTCTCCGCCGACCACCTGGGCAAGAAGCCCGGCGACACGCTGAAGACGACCCTCGGCGACGGGACCGTCGTCGAGCTGAAGGTCCCCGCCGTCTACGCCCGCGGCCTCGGCTTCGGCGACCTGACCATGAGCCACGCCCTGGTCGCCCGCCACGTCGACAACCCGCTGGCCCCCTCCGTCCTGGTGCGCACCGCAGACGACGGCAGCGCGGGCCGGGAGCAGCTGCAGAAGGCCGTCGGCGCCTTCCCCGGCGTCGGGGTGCTCGACCGCGACCAGGTCGAGGACCTGCAGGCCGAGGTGCAGCAGAACAACGCCGAGGTCACCTATGTCGCCATGGGCCTGATCATCGCCTTCACCGCGATCGCCGTGGTCAACACGATGGCCATGTCGGTCTCCGACCGGCTCCGCGAGTTCGCGCTGCTGCGCCTGGTCGGCACCACCCGGCGGCAGGTGATGGGCATGCTGCGCATCGAGGCCGGCATCGTCGTCCTGGTCGCGCTGGTGCTCGGCACCGGCATCGCCTACGCCGTGCTCACCGCGTTCAGCATCGGCATGACCGGCTCGGCGGCGCCGTCCGTGGCCCCGCTGACCTACCTCGCCGTAGCCGGCTTCGGCGCGCTGCTGACGCTGCCGGCCACCGTGGTGCCGGGCCGGGTGTGCCTGACCGGACGGCCGGCGGACGTCATCGGCGCCCGGCAGTGACCGGCGTCCACGCCTGAAGGGCCGACCCCTCGTGGGGGCCGGCCCTTCAACCGGTGCGCGTTCGGGTTCAGTTCAGGACGGCTCCGCCGCCCGGCCCCCGCGGTGTTCGCCCACCCCGACGCCCGCGTCGCCCGCTCGGTCCGCGACGCCATGGCCACCGCGCTCGGCCTGCGCCTGGAGGTCAGCGGTACCGGCTTGCGTCCCGCCCGGCCCACCGCCCGGGTCCGGGCGGTGGCCGCCGTCGGCGCGGTGTGGGCGGTCACGGCGCAGGCCGTCGCCCAATTGCCGTGCCCGCGCGAACGCGTCGTGTCCGACGCCTGGTCGGTCGCCAAGGAGATCCTCGCGCCGGTCCCCCACGACTACGCCCGGGCCCGTCGCTCGTGGTGACGACACCGGCACGGCCGCCCTCACCGGCTCGCGCGGAGGGCCGGCCGGACCGGGCCGTCGAGAGCGGCGGCGAGCAGCCGTACCAGCTCGTGGCACCGGTACAGCGGCCGGCCCTGGTCGTCCAGGCCGGCAAGCTCCAGCAGCGCGGCATCCAGCAGGGCCTCCAGCGCGGCCTCCGCCGCGTCCTCGCCCAACGCCAGCCACTGCCCGGCCCGCTCGGCACAGAACGGCTCCTCGCTCAGCCCGGGGTCGGCCAGTCCCGCCAGCACCTCGTGCACCGCGGCTGGCAGGTGCTTCACCGAGGACCGCAGCACGCGGCTGACGTCCCAGTCCCCGAAGGACAGTTCGGCCAGCCGGGTCGCCGGGTCGGCGAGCCGGGCCGCCAGCCGCGCGACCGTCCAGTGCGGGCGGGCGGCCAGCCGGGCGCCGGCGACCGCCAGGGCGAGCGGCAGCCCGCCGCAGTACGCCACCAGGTCGTCGGCCGCGTCCGGGTCGTCCGCCAGCCGCCGCCGGCCCACCCGTGCGGCGAGCAGTTCCAGCGACGCGTCGTCGTCCAGCAGCGGCAGCGCCAGCGTGTCCTCCTCGGTGATCCGCGCGAGCCGGCTGCGGCTGGTGACCAGCACCGCGGACGTCCCGGCCGGCAGCAGCGGGGCGAGCTGCCGGTCGCCGCTGGCGTTGTCGAGCCCCACCAGCAGCCGCCGCTCGGCCGTCCGCGCCCGGTACAGGCGCACCAGCTCCTCCAGGTCACCGGCCGGCAGGGCACGGTCGCTCTCGCCGAGCGCCCGCAGCAGCTGGGCGAGGACCGCGCGGGGGGCCCGCGGGGCGCCGTCCAGCCCGCACAGCTCGGCGAAGAGCAGCCCGTCGGGGAACAGTTCGCTGTTCTCGGCCGCGGCCCGCACTGCAAGCGCCGTCTTGCCCAGGCCGGCCATGCCGGTCACCAGGATCCGCCGCGGCCTGTCACCGCCCCGGCCGAGCCGCTGTCGCAGCAGTTCCAACTGGTCGTCGCGGCCGACGAGTTCGCCGTCCGGGGCCGGCAGCATCGAGGGTACCGGCCGGGCAGCGCCGGACCGTCCGCCGCGCCGCGGGCCGAGCCCGAGCCCGCCCTCCAGCACGGCCTGGTAGGTCGAGCCCAGGGCCTCCCCGGGGTCGATGCCCAGCTGTTCGGACAGCACCCTGCGGCCCTCGTAGTAGGTGTGCAGCGCGTCGGCCTGGCGCCCGCAGCGGTACAGCGAGGTCATCAGCTGGGCCCGCAGCCGCTCGCGGACCGGGTACTCGGCGACGAGGGCGGTCAGTTCGACCATCACGTACTCGTGCCGCCCCAGCTCCAGGTCCGCCTCGATCCGCGACTCCAGCGCCAGCATCCGCTCCTCCTCCAGCGGTGCCGGCTCGGCGTCCAGCATGTGCTCGGTGACGTTCGCGAGCGCGGTCCCCCGCCACTGGCCGAGCGCCTCGCGCAGCAGGTCGGCGGCCTCCTCGAACCGCCGCCCCGCCCGCGCCCGCCGCCCGTCCCGCTCCCGCCTGCGGAACTCCACGAGGTCGACGACGGCACCCGGTGCGCGCAGCACGTAGCCGGGCGGCCGGCGGACGATCTCGACCTCCTCGCCGAGCTGCTTGCGCAGCCGGGACATGTACGTGTAAATCTGCGCGCTCGCCGTCGCCGGCGGCCCCCAGCCCCACAGCAGCGCGCTCAGCCGGCTGTCCGACACCACGCGCTCCCCCGCGAGCAGCATGGCCGCCAGCACCGTGTGCATCTTCGACCCGGAGGGGGCGATCCGCTCGCCTCCCCGCCACGCCTCCACTGGCCCAAGGACCCGGAACTCCATGGGACACCCCCTTCTTGGTGCGGCCAGCCATCTCTACGGTCCACGACGCTAGAGAGGGCCGTTATTCATGGGTTATCGCCAGGTGACGGGGCCGGTTCGGCGCCTCGGGACGCCGACCCGGCGGGCGCGGGGTGGGCACGACGGACGCGAGACGGGCACGCCGCCGCGCGGGGCGGGCGCGAGACGGGCTCGGCGGACGCGAGACGGGCGCGCTGATGGCGTGAAAGCGGAGAAATATAGGCCGGTCCGGCACGGTCGAGCCGCCGGGGGAGCTGCGCGGCCACCTGCTGCGCCAGGCGGCCAAGTGCCTGGTGGTCCGGGTGGGCACCGGGCGCCGCAGCCGTCGCTACGTCCTCGCGGTCGTCCCGGGCGACCGCCGGGTGGACATGCGCCGCGTGCGCGAGCTGTACGGCGGCACCGACGCCGCGTTCGCCGCGCGCGAGGTCGCCGAACGGCTGTCGGGCTGTGTGAGCGGCTGCGTCGTGCCGTTCACGTTCCACCCCGACCTCGACCTGGTCGTCGACTCCGGTCTGCTGCGCCACGACGACATCTACTGCAACGCGGCCCGTCTGGACCCCTCCCTCGCCCTCCCCGCCCCCGCCCCCCCCGCCCCTGCCCGCCCCCGCCCCCCCCCGGTCGCCGCGCCCCCCCCCCCGGGGCCGGCCCCCCCCCCCCCCGCCGGCCCCGGCCGCGGCGCCGCACGCGCCCCGCTCGCCCCCGCTCCGCGCTCCTCCGCC
>NZ_LR732544.1:60512-72176 GCF_902506575.1 Streptomyces mexicanus
ATCCACCATCCCCCGCCTGGATCCGCCGTTTCCCACGACCGGACCGCCCCA
The DNA here is from genome assembly GCF_902506575.1 of Streptomyces mexicanus. Classification (GTDB taxonomy): domain Bacteria; phylum Actinomycetota; class Actinomycetes; order Streptomycetales; family Streptomycetaceae; genus Streptomyces; species Streptomyces mexicanus. The sequence continues at coordinate 60,564 of NZ_LR732544.1, forward strand.
GCGCGCGCTCTTGGCCCCCGCGACACAGGGTGAGCGAAAGGGTGCAGCCGGAGACCGGTGGCTGCTCGGAGCGACCGGTGGCTGCCTGGAGCGAAAGGTCCACGCATGCAGCCGCAGCCGCCCCGCCGCCGGATACCCAACCGCCGAGCGGCCGCCCTCGCGGCCGTCACCCTGCTGACCCTCGCGGTCAGTTCGGCGGGGACGGCGCACTTCACGGCGGGCAGCACGGCGACCGGAGCGGGGGCCGTCGCCCTCTCCCCCGCACTGGTCCCCTGTCTGATCAGCGGCAGCTCGGCGGTACAGATGGCGGAGGGCATACCCACCCGCGGCAGCTACGCCCGCTCCACCGGCACCGTGCACGCCCTCACCCTGATGATCGACTTCTCGGACGCGCCCGGCGAGGGCAAGGCCATGGACCGCTTCCACGAGTTCTTCCCGCAGACCCAGCAGTGGTTCCGCACCGCCTCCTACGGCCGCCTGGACTACCGCTCCGAGACCCCGATACCCGGCTGGCTGCGGATGCCGAAGCCGTTCAAGGCCTACGGCATAGAACGCGGCGCCCCCTTCGACCCGGGCTACCGCCGGCTGGTCCAGGACATCGTGGCGGCCGCCGACCCGACGGTCGACTTCAAGGACTACGACCTGCTGAACGTGCTGATGACGCCCAACGCCGGCCCCTCCGCCCTGGACACGGTCCTGTCGGTGACCTTCGCGGGCAACACCGACGCCCCGGTCGCCGACGGCGTCCCGGTCGCCAACGCCTCGTTCGTCTACTCCCGCCAGGACGACGGCTCCGGCTCCTACGGCCACACCGGCTACCGGGTGCTGCCCCACGAGAACGGCCACGTCTTCGGCCTGCCCGACCTCTACACGCAGGAGGGCGGGAGCGCGGTCGGCCACTGGGACATCATGAGCGAGGACTGGGGGGCCAACAACGACCTGCTCGGCTGGCACAAGTGGAAGCTGGGCTGGCTGGACGCCCACCAGGTCGGCTGCGCGAGCAGGCAGGGCTCGACCGAGTACACGCTGACCCCGCTGGGGCGCCCGGGCGGCCCCAAGCTGGTGTTCGTCCCGCTCGACGGCCGTGCCGGATACGCCTTGGAACTGCGCACCCGCGAAGGCAACGACGAGGAGGTGTGCTGCCCCGGCGTCCTCATCTACAAGGTCGACGCGGGGGTGGAGACCGGCCAGGGCCCCATCACGGTCTACGACGCCCACCGCGACTCCGGCGGCTGCACCCGCAGCCCCAACGTCCAAGCGGAACTCTCCGACGCCCCCTTCGCCCCCGGCGAGACCTTCAAGGACCCGGGGGCCGGCATCCGCATCGACGTGGCCGCGGCGGACCTGGAGGGAAACTACCGGGTGCGGGTCACCCGGCAGTGACGGCGGGCGCGGTGGACCGAGCCCGGACCGGACTACCGTAGGCGTGCTGTCCCGCCCACCCACCGTCCCGTACGGGAGAACCGACCGATGCCCGCGACGCCCGCGCACACGACGACGAAGCCCACCGAGGCCGCCGGCGCCGCACCCTCCGCCACCTCCACCTCCGCCTCCAGCCCCGCCCCCGTGCCTCCGGCGGAGGCGGTCACCCCCCTCATCCGGGGCATCGCGGTCCTGCGGCGCCTGACGGAGGCGGGCGGAACCCTGAGCCCGAGCGCGCTGGAGCGGGCCACCGGCCTGGCCCGTTCCACGGTGGACCGCATCACGGCGACCCTGGCACGCATGGGATACGTCCGCCTCGACGGCCGGGACGTCGTCCTCACCCCGCGCCTGATGGAACTGGGCAACGCCCACCCGGCCGCCCTGCGCCTGCCCGCACTGCTCGACGCGCGCGCGGACGCCCTCGCCGACGAGCTGGACGAGTCGGTGTCGCTGGCGGCCGGCGACCGGGACGGCATCCGCTTCATCCACCAGGCGACCCGGCGCCGCGCGATGTCGCTGAGCTTCCGCATCGGCGACCGGCTGCCCGCCGAACGCACCGCGCCGGGCCCGCTGTTCGCGACCGAGTGGACGGACGAGGACTGGCGGCGCTGGCGCGAGCGCCGGGCGGCCGACCCGGAGGACCGGGGCTTTCCGGCGGTACCGCCGCGTCCGCACACGACCGACGACTTCGAGCGGCGCACCGCCGACGCAGCCCGGGAGGGCTGGGCGCTGGACGACCAGCTGATCGAGCCGGGACTGGTGGCGGTGTCGGTGCCGGTACGGGACCCGGCGACGGGCCGGATCGCCTGCGTGGCGAACGTGGTGAGCCACACCAGCCGGCACACCGCCGAGGACCTGCGCGCCACGCTGCTGCCGCGCCTGCGCGAGACGGTCACGGCGATGGAACGGGACCTGGCCCCGGCCCCGCCCCCGCCCCAGGGACCGCCGCCCGCCGACCTGGCGACGTGGACGGCGGCGTCGAAACAGGAACTGGGCAGGGACTTCGTCGAGTCCCTGGCCCGCGGCCTGACGGTCCTCACGGCCTTCGAGGAGTCCCGGCCGGGCCTGGGGGCTGGTGGTGCCGGGGGACGCGGCGGAATGAGTCATCCCGTGCGCCGGGGTCCTGCGCGGGCGGAGGCCGCCCGCACCCCCGGTGGCCGGGGCGGACGAGCTCATTCCGCACGCGGTGGACCGAATCGTCCGTCACGCGGCCGAACGAGTCGTCCCTCGGGGCTGCCGCGCGGCTGCGGGTTCCTACCAGGAGCCCGGGGCGCCGAACAGCTCCTCCCGGCGTACCCGCCAGCGCTCCATCATCGCCGCGAACTCGCCGTCGACGAACTCGAAGAACGCCAGGGTCTCCGTCAGACGCCGGCCCGCGGGTGAGGCCGGGCCCAGGCTCTGGACGCCCTCGCGCAGGGCGTGCTCCCAGCGTTTGATCACCGCTTCGCGGTTGGTCAGCGCCTCGTACCACTGGTCGGCGTGCACCCGGTAGCGCTCGCGGCGGGAACCGGGCTCGCGCTCCCGGGAGAGCATGTGCACCTGCGCCAGGTAGCGCACCGCGCCGGAGACCGCGGCCGGGCTGATCCGCAGCTGCTCGCTCAGCTCGGCGGAGGTGAGCGAGCCGCTGTCGGAGGAGAGCAGCGCGGCGAAGACGCGGGCGGGCATCCGGGCCAGGCCCGCCTCGACCAGCTGGGCCGCGAAGCTCTCCACGAACTTCGACACGGCCTCGGGGTCGCGGTCCGGCGCCTTGTCGTCCGTCATGCCCTGCATCCTCTTCCCCTCCGGTCCCCTGTCCCGACGCCCTCCCGAGTTTATACGCTTCCTTAACTTCACAAATTTCTGAAAGAAGCGTACGTTCCGAAGCATGACGAAGGCAATCACCGTCTCCGGCCTCCACAAGTCCTTCGGCGCCACGCACGCGCTGGACGGACTCGACCTGGACGTGGAGCGGGGCGAGGTCCACGGCTTCCTCGGCCCCAACGGCGCCGGGAAGTCCACCACCATCCGGATCCTGCTGGGCCTGCTGCGCGCCGACTCGGGCGCCGCCCAGGTGCTGGGCCGCGACCCGTGGTCCGACGCGGTGGAGGTGCACCGCCGGATCGCGTACGTCCCCGGTGACGTCACCCTGTGGCGCAACCTCTCCGGCGGCGAGGTCATCGACCTGTTCGGCCGGCTGCGCGGCGGACTGGACCGGCGGCGCCGCGACGAACTGGTCGAACGGTTCGAGCTGGACCCCACCAAGAAGGGCCGGACGTACTCCAAGGGCAACCGGCAGAAGGTCGCCCTGGTCGCCGCCTTCGCCGCGGACGTGGATCTGCTGATCCTGGACGAGCCGACCTCGGGCCTGGACCCGCTGATGGAGGAGGTCTTCCAGCGCTGCGTGGCCGAGGAACGGGACCGGGGGCGCACGGTGCTGCTCTCCTCCCACCTCCTCGGCGAGGTCGAGCAGCTGTGCGACCGGGTGAGCATCGTCCGCAAGGGCCGCACCGTCGAGAGCGGCTCACTCGCCGACCTGCGCCACCTCACCCGCACCAGCGTCACCGCCGAACTCGCCGGCCCGCCCGACGGGCTCGCCCGCCTGCCCGGCGTGCACGGCCTCGACATCCAGGGCCACCGGGTCCGCCTCCAGGTGGACACCGCGCGGCTGGACGCGGTGCTGCGCGCGCTGACCGAGTCGGGCGTGCGTTCCCTGACCTCGACCCCGCCGACGCTGGAGGAGCTGTTCCTGCGGCACTACGGCGAGGCGGCGACGGCATCGACGTCGGCAGCGGCAGCGGCAGCGGAGTCGTCGACGGAGGTTGAGCGATGACCGCCACGGCCCCCGCCCCCGCCACGGCCCCGACGCGTGGCGCGCGGCCGCTGGCCGGCACCGGGACCCTGCTGCGGTTCGCCCTGCGCCGCGACCGGGTCCTGATCCCGGTCTGGGTCGCGGTGAACGCACTGATGGTCCTGTCCATGCCGAACACGCTGAAGGCCCTGTACGGCACCGCCGCCGAACGCGCGGACCTGATGCGCCAGATGGCCACCAACACCTCGCTGCGCGCCATGGTCGGCCCGGTCTTCGGCGACTCGCCGGGCGCGCTGACGGCCTGGCGCGTGGGGGTGTACGCCGGTGCGCTGGCCGCCGTGACGAGCCTGCTGGTCGTCCTGCGGCACACCCGGGACGAGGAGGAGAGCGGGCGGCAGGAGCTGGTGTCGTCCGCGATGGTGGGCCGCCGGGCGCCGTTGACGGCGGCGCTGCTCGCGGCGGTCGTCGCGGACGCGGTGGTGGCCCTGCTGATCACGGTCGGGCTGGCCGGGCAGGGGGTGGCGGCGGTGGCGAAAGGGCCGCCGGGGGCGAGGCCGGCTTTTTTACACATCTCCCAGCCCACGAGAAAAGCAGGAACAACCATGGCGGCCTCCTCCTGGAAAAAAAACACAACCGCGCCCTGATCGAAGGCTTCCAGGCCTCCGTGACGAGCTTGTCCGCCCACTCCTGGGGCGTCACCCCGTCCACCCCCCGAAACGCGTGTGAGTCGATCTTCACCGGCCCAGTAGGATTTCGACCATGGCGGCCACTGGATCCGAGAAGCAGGCGGGGAAGGCGTTCTACGTCTCCACGCCCATCTACTACGTCAACGACGCTCCTCACCTGGGCCACGCCTACACGACCGTCGCAGGCGACGTGCTCACGCGCTGGCACCGTCAGCGCGGCGAGAAGGTGTGGTACCTCACCGGCACGGACGAGCACGGTCAGAAGATCATGCGCACGGCCGACGCGAACGGGGTGACGCCCCAGGAGTGGGCGGACAAGCTCGTCACGGAGGCCTGGAAGCCTCTCTGGGAGCACCTGGAGATCGCGAACGACGACTTCATCCGCACCACGCAGAAGCGGCACACCGACCGCGTCCAGGAGTTCGTGCAGGACCTGTACGACAAGGGCGAGATCTACAAGGGCGGCTACGAGGGCCCCTACTGCGTGGGATGCGAGGAGTACAAGCTCCCCGGTGAGCTGCTCGACGGCGAGGGCGAGTACGCCGGTCAGAAGCTGTGCCCGGTCCACAAGAAGCCGGTGGAGATCCTCAGCGAGGAGAACTACTTCTTCAAGCTGAGCGCGTACACCGACAAGCTCCTCGCCCACTACGAGGCGAACCCCGACTTCATCCAGCCGGAGTCCGCGCGCAACGAGGTGCTGAACTTCGTCCGCCAGGGCCTGCAGGACCTGTCGATCTCCCGCTCGACCTTCGACTGGGGCATCCCGATCCCGTGGGACGCCAAGCACGTGATCTATGTCTGGGTCGACGCGCTGCTGAACTACGCCACGGCGGTCGGCTACAACGAGAACCCGGAGAAGTTCGAGTCGACGTTCCCGGCCGACGTGCACCTGGTCGGCAAGGACATCCTCCGCTTCCACGCGGTCATCTGGCCCGCGATGCTGATGGCGCAGGGCCTGCCGCTGCCGAAGAAGGTCGCCGCGAACGGCTGGCTGATGGTCGGCGGCGAGAAGATGTCGAAGTCGAACCTGACCGGCATCAAGCCGCAGGACCTCACCTCGCACTTCGGCGTGGACGCCTACCGCTGGTACTTCCTGCGGGCGATCGCCTTCGGCCAGGACGGCTCGTTCTCCTGGGAGGACTTCTCCGCCCGGTACACCTCCGAGCTGGCCAACGACTACGGCAACCTCGCCTCCCGCGTGGCCGCCATGGTCGGCAAGTACTTCGGCGGCACGCTGCCCGAGGCGAGCGCCGACAGCGAGGCCGAGAAGGCGATCCACGCCGGCCTGGCCAAGGCGGCCGCCGAGGCGGACCGGAAGATCGGCGACGAGCTGGACTTCCAGGGCGGCATCCTGGCCGTCTTCGACTTCGTCAAGCAGGTCAACGGCTACATCACGGAGCAGGAGCCGTGGAAGGTGGCCAAGGACGACTCCGAGGAGGGCCGCGCCCGCCTGGCGACGATCCTCTACACCGCCGCGGAGTCCCTGCGCGCGGTCGCCGTCCTGCTCCACCCGGTGATGCCGGAGACCTCCCGCAAGCTGTGGGACTCCCTGGGCGCCGAGGCGTCCCTGGGCGCCCTGGCCGACCAGCGGGTCCAGGAGGCCGGCGACTGGGGCAAACTCCCCGCGGGCGCGACCGTCACCAAGGGCGCGGTGCTCTTCCCCCGCCTGGAGGAGAAGCCGACGGCGTAATGCCTCCGCCCCGTGCGCACGAGGCCCGGAACCCGACCCTGGGGGTCGGGTTCCGGGCCTCGTTCCGTTTCCGCAGACGGGCCAGCCGGAGAAAAATGGAGGGAAATCATGTCTTTCGTCACTTACTTCCCCGGCCGGGGCACTGTCCGTGAGACGGCGTACCTCGAAGGCAAGGCCGAGGGAGAGGCGAAGGGGATCCTGCTCGTACTGGAGGTGCGCGGTATCCCCGTACCGGAGGCCGTGCGTGAGCGCATCACCACCTGCACCGACCTGGACCGTCTCGATGCCTGGCTGGAGCGCGCCCGCACGGTCACCCGTGCGGAAGACCTGTTCGACGAGGATGCGGACACGCCGGAGGCCACCGGTGAGCGAGCCTGACCAGCCCCCAGCCCGATGCCCTTGTTTCTGAGCCGACGTACGCGGCCGGGAGCTGAGCCCTCGACCGACGTGCCCCGGGCCTGGCTCTCGCCGGGCGCGGGGCATTGGCGGTACCACGCCAGTTCGGAAGCATCACCGGCGGAGACCTTGCGGATCACGTTTGTCCCAGCAGTTGCTCGGTGACGGCCGGCGACTCCTTGGCGGGACAGCCTGCGCCCGGATGGTGCCGTACCGCAGGTCAAGGATGCGCAGCTGCCTCAGGTCAGTGACGGGACGGCCGTTGACCGCCCCGACCGCTGCCGCGACCGCCGATCCGGTCGATCTCCGCAGGCGGCCGCCCCAGCAAGCCGGAAAAGTTCTTGATGGCTTCTTCATAGGTCCTTCATGGTCCGCGCCCTACATTCGTCGCCGCCCGGCCGGACCACGCCGGGCGGCGACGGTGCGAGGGAGCCATGGGGATGACGGGGACGGGGCGACGACGGTTCGGGGCGCGGGCCTGGCTGGCCGGGCTGGCCGTGGCGACGGCGGTGGCCGTGACCGGTTGCGGCGGGGGCGGGGGCGGCGACGAGGTCGCCTCGGCCGGTGGCGGCAGGGCGTCCGCCGGTGCGTCCAAGAACGCGTCGAGCGAGCTGACCGAGTACGTCGAGGCACAGCGCAAGTGGGTCGCCTGCCTGCGCGAGGCCGGGCTCGACGCGCCCGACCCCGACGCCCAGGGCAAGGTGGACCTCGGCGACCAGTCCAAGTGGAAGCGCGACCCGAAGGCGCTCAAGGCACAGGAGAAATGCGCCGGCCTCAGCGTCCCGGTCCCGGACAGCCTGGAGAAGGCCCAGCGGCCCGAGCTGTCCAAGGAGGAGATCGAGAAGAACCGGAAGTACGCCGCGTGCATGCAGCAGCACGGCGCGCCCGACTTCCCCGACACCGACGCCGACGGCCACTTCCGTGACGTCACCTGGGACTCGACGTCGGCCGGTGCCAAGCGGGCGGCGCGTGCGTGCGCCTCCGTCATCGGCGTCCCCGCCGACGCGCCCCCCGCCAAGGGCTGACGGGAGCACCGGCCGTGGACGTCATGAAGGACGAAGAGCGCGAACCCGTGCCGGCCGGCGGCGAGGGCGGCCCGGGGCAGACGGACCGGGCGTCCTCCCGGGGGCACGCCCCGGGGCGCCGGCGACGCAGGACGGTTCTGGTCGTGGCCGGGATCGTCGTCGTCGCCCTCGCCTGCACCGTCGGCGCCCTCGGGCTCGGTGGAGGCGGCGGCTCGGGCCGCGACGACGCGGCGCCGGGCCGCAGCAGCCAGGTCGTACGCGTCACCCGTACCACCCTCACGGACCAGACCGAGGTCGACGGGCAGCTCGGCCACGGCCCGCAGGTCCCGTTCCCGGTCAAGGCGAAGGGAACGGTGACCTGGCTGCCGGCCACCGGCACGACCGTGCGACGCGGGCAGGCGGTGCTGCGGGTGGACGACCGTCCGGTGGTGCTGCTGTACGGCAGCCTGCCGATGTACCGGGACCTGGCGGTCGGGCAGCAGCCGGACCGTGCGGACGACGGCGGCACGGACGGGGGGACGGGCACGGACGGGGGCACGGCCGGGGGCACGGCCGGTGACGGTGGCTCCGCGGGTGACCGGTCCTCCGCCACGTCCTCTACCGGTTCCTCCGCCAAGTCCCCCACCGGCTCCTCCGCCGGGACCGCCCCGGCCGTCTCCGGCTCCGCCCCCACCGCGGCAACCGGCTCGAACCGCACTGCGGGTGTTCCCCTGCACGGCCTGGACGTCAAGCAGTTCGAGAGCAACCTCAGCGCGCTCGGCTACTCGGGGTTCACCGTCGACGAGTCGTACACCGACCTGACCGCGAACGCGGTCAAGCGCTGGCAGAAGGACCTCGGCCTGCCCCAGACCGGCGCGGTCGGCGCCGGGGACGTCGTGTACGCGCCCGGGCCGGTCCGGATCGCCGGGACCAGTGCCCGCGTCGGGGACGAGGCGTCCGGCGACCCGGTCAGCTACACCAGCACCTCGCGCATGGTGACCGTCAACGCCCCGGCCGCCGACACCGACTGGGCACAGCGCGGCAGCCGGGTCACCGTGGACCTGCCCGACGGGCGGTCGGTCAAGGGCACCGTGGCCAGCCTCGGCGCGGACGCGACAGCGGTCACGGGCGGCAGCGACGGCGCCTCGGACGGCGGCGACGGCGGTGACGGCGGCGGCTCGGACGCGGGCGCCTCCGGCGGCCGGGCCGCCACCGTGTCCGTCGTGATCACCTTCGACGACCCGGATTCCCTGGGGCGGCTGCAGAGCGGTCCGGTCACCGTCCGCTACACGAACAAGCAGCGCAAGGACGTCCTGGCCGTACCCGTCGCGGCGCTGACGGCACTCGCCGAGGGCGGCTACGGGCTCGAACTCGTAGACGGCGCGACCCCGGCGGGCAACGGCGAGGACGCCGCTCCGGGGCGTTTCGTGGCCGTCAGGACGGGGCTGTTCGCCCAAGGCATGGTCGAGGTCAGCGGCCCCGGTGTGCACGAGGGCATGAAGGTGAGGATCCCCAAGTGACCGAGGACGAGGACGTCACCGCTCGCGCCGGCGCCCCGGTGGCCGACGCCGACGTCCCGGTGGTCGAGTTCGCGGGCGTGTCCAAGACGTACCCGGGACGGGTCACCGCCGTCGACGGCGCCGACCTGGCCATCCGCCACGGTGAACTCGTGTGCATCGTCGGCCCGTCCGGCTCGGGCAAGTCGACCATGCTGCACCTGATGGGCACCCTGGACCGGCCGTCGGCCGGACGCATCGCGATCGACGGGTACGACGTGGCCTCGCTCACCGACCGCGAACTGTCCGCGCTGCGCGCGCAGCGCATCGGGTTCGTGTTCCAGCAGTTCCACCTCGCCGTCGGGGTGCCGGTGCTCGACACGGTCGCCGACGGACTGCTGTACACCGGGGTGCCGCTGCGGGAACGGCGGCGGCGGGCCACGCGCGCACTGGCCCGGGTCGGCCTCGACCACCGCCTCGACCACCTCCCGCACCAGCTGTCCGGCGGCGAGCGGCAGCGCGCGGCGGTCGCCCGCGCGGTGATCGGCGAGCCCGCCCTGCTGCTCGCCGACGAACCGACCGGGAACCTCGATACGGCGTCCGGCGCCGCGGTGCTCGCCCTGCTGCGGGAGCTGCACACGACCGGCACCACCGTCGTGGTGATCACTCACGACCGGGAGATGGCGAAGGTGTTCGACCGCCGGGTGGAGATGCGCGACGGGCGGATCGTCGCCGACAGCGGCAGCCGTCCGCGGACGATCGCCTCGGGCGCGGGAGGCCGGCGATGAGAAGACCCGGCACCGAGCGCGCAAGGACGGCGCCACGGCCCGGCACCGGACCCGCGAGGGCGGCGACACGGCCCGGCGCGGGCCCCGCGAGGGCGGCGCTGCGGCCGGCCCGGCTGCGGCCCGCCGACTTCGTGCGGCTGGGCGGGACCGGGCTGCGCACCCGGCCGCTGCGCGTCTTCCTCTCCGCGCTGGGGATCGCGATCGGGGTGGCGGCGATGGTCGCCGTGGTCGGCATCTCCTCGTCCAGCCGCGCGGAGGTGGACCGCCGGCTGGACGCGCTGGGCACCAACATGCTGCGGGTCGCGCCGGGGCAGGCGCCCGACGGCACCACCACCCGGCTGCCCGCCGAGGCCGTGCCGATGATCCGGCGGATCGGGCCGGTGCAGCAGGTGGCCGCGACCGGTGTGGTCAAGGGCGCGGCGGTCTACCGCAACCAGCACATCCCCGTCGGGCACACCAGCAGCGTGCAGGTGGCCGCGGCCGACCCCGGTCTGCTGCCCGCGGTCGGCGGCCGGGTGCGGATCGGCCGGTGGCTGACGGAGGCGACCGAGGAGTACCCGGCGGTGGTGCTGGGCGCGCAGGCCGCCCGCCGGCTCGACGTGTACACACCGGGGACCCGGCTGTGGCTGGGCGGCACATGGTTCTCCCTGGTCGGTGTGCTCCAGCCGGTGCCGCTCGCCCCGGAGATCGACGGCTCGGCGCTGGTGGGCCGGCAGTCCGCGCGGACGTATCTCGGCTTCGACGGCCACCCCACGACGGTGTACGTGCGGGCCCGCGACGACCGGGTCAACCAGGTCCGGTCGGTGCTGGCGGCGACCGCGAACCCCGAGAAGCCGAGCGGCGTGCTCGTGTCCCGGCCGTCCGACGCGCTGGCGGCCCGGGAGGCGACGGAGTCGACGCTGACCGGGCTGCTGCTCGGACTGGGCTCGGTCGCGCTGCTGGTGGGCGGGGTCGGGGTGGGCAACACCATGGTGATCTCGGTGCTCGAACGCCGCCCGGAGATCGGCCTGCGCCGTGCGCTGGGCGCCACCAGCGGGCAGATCCGCGGTCAGTTCGTCTCGGAGTCGCTGCTGCTGTCGGCGCTGGGCGGGCTGGGCGGCACGGTGCTCGGCACCGCGATCACCGCGGTGTTCGCCTCCCTGCGGGGCTGGCCGACGCACGTTCCGGTCTGGGCCACGGCGGCGGGTGTCGCCGTCACCCTCCTCATCGGCGCGCTGGCGGGCCTGTATCCGGCGATCCGGGCGGGCCGCCTGGCACCGACCGAGGCGCTGGCCGGTCCGTGACCTCGCGGTCACCGGGCACTCCGGCAGGGGAGCCGGGGCCCGGCGGGGCCCCCCCCCCCC
>NZ_LR732544.1:72277-101919 GCF_902506575.1 Streptomyces mexicanus
CCGGCGCCCCGGCGCGGCGGCGCGGGCGCCGCGGCGGGCGCGTCGCAGGGGGCGCCGCGGCGCGGGGCGCCCCCGCCCCCTCCGCGCGGGGGGCGGCCGGCGCCGGCCGCGGCGCACGCCGGCCCGCCCGCGGCGCGGCCGCGGCGGGCCGCGGGCCCGCCCCGCGGTCCGCGCGGGGCCGGTTCCCGCAGGGCCGGCAGGCGGCCGGCTGCCGGGTGCCTGATGTCCGGGTGCTTGATGTCCCGGTGCCGGGGCTCCGGGCGTGGGCACTGCGGAGGCCGGAACGCCCTGCGCGGGCGTGGCCTCGGCGGGGAGTGGCATGCCCGCTGCGGTCCCGGGGCCGGGAGCCTGCGCGGGAGCAGGCAGGGCATCTTGCCCGGACGGCTGGTGCTGCCCGGCCGGGTGCTGGGGGTTCTGCCCGGGCACGGCCGGTCCGGGCGCCGGCTGCGCGGGCGGCACCGGCTGCCCAGGGGTGTGCGCGGCCCCGGCCGGCTGACCGGCAGCCGCCTGCGGAGCGCCCTGCGAACCCGTCTGCGGAACAGCCGGGGAAAGTGCGGGTGCTCCCGGCACTTCCTGTCGCCCGGGCGCCACGGGCCGTGCACCCGGCGCCCCCGGCTCCGGCGGCTGGGCCACCGCCCGCCGCCGACGTCCTGTCGGCGCGCCCGCGGGGTGCGGCTGCGGCGGGGTGCGGCCGTCCGCGTGGTCGTGGGGTACGGCGTCATGGTGCCCGGTGCCGTGCGGTCCGGCATCGAGGTGGCCGGTGTCGAGCTGCCCGGCGTCGAGCGGCGCACCCTCGGTACCGGCGGCCCCGGGCACGGCCTGCGCCGGGTTCTGGCCCGGGAGATGGCCCGCGGCCTCGGCTTGGCCGGGCGCGGCCGGAGCCTCCGGCCCGGGCGACGGCCGGTCGGCCTCGGCGGGCGGCAGGGCGAACACCGTACGGGGAGCGGACTCCTGCGCGGCGGCCCGCTCGGCGGCCGCGGCCAGGGCCCGCCGACGGCGCCCGGTCGGCTGCGCCGCGGGCGCGGCGGCAGCGGCGGAGTCCGGGCCGGGGGCGCCGGCCGGCGCGGCCTGTCCCTGCGACCCACCGGGAGCGTTCGGCCCGATCGGCGTGTTCGACGCGTCCGGTGTGTTCGGCGCGGCGGGCTGGGCGTGCGTCGGCGCGGGCAGGGCGCTCGGACCGGACGGCAGCGCGTGGGGCTCGCCGCCCCCGTGCCGGGCACGGCGGCCGGTGGGCGCGGGCACGCCCCGCGGCGGCACCGTGCCGCCCCGGCCGGCGCCGGGGGCCGCCGCTCCCGCGGCATGCTCCGCCGCCGTGACCACGGAACCCTGGGCGGCGGCCGCGTCCTCGGCGGGCCGCCCGCGGCGCCGGCCGGTGCCGCCGGACGCCTCACCGCCGGCCTGGGCCGGGATCTGCGGGGCCTCCTCGGCCGCCCGCCGCCTGCGCCGCCCGGTCGGAGTGGACGGCACGGCGGAGGCGTCGCCCTCGGCCTCCAGGAACGCGTCCGTGGACGCCCGGCGCGCGCGCCGCCGGCCGCCGGCCGGGGCCTGCGCGGGCAGGGCGACCGGCGCGGCGCCGGCCTCCGCGGCTCCCGCGTCCGGACCCGGGTGGGCGTCGGCGGCCGGCCCCAGGGCGGCCAGACCGTGACCGGCCGGGGCCCGGCCCTGGTCGGCCTGGTCGGTCCGGCCGGCGTGGTCGGCCGGAACGGCCCCCGCGCCGCCGCCGAGCGGCACTTCGAGGACGTACGCGCTGCCGCTCGTCCCCGGTACCTGGTGCGTCTGCAGCACGCCGCCGTGCGCGCGCACGATCCCGCGCACGATCGGCTCGTGCACGGGGTCGCCGCCGGAGTACGGGCCGCGCACCTCGATGCGCGCGACCTCGCCGCGCTGGGCGGCCGCCACGACGACGGTGTTGTCCATGTAACCGCTCGCCGACACCGGGGCGTTGCCGGTCGCGTCGACGCCCGCGACGTCCGCGACGAGGTGGGCGAGCGCGGTGGCCAGGCGCCGCGGATCGACCTCGGCCTCGATGGGCGGCGCGTGCACGGCGAACTGCACCCGGCCGGGCCCGACGAGTTCCACGGCGCCGTCGATGCCGGCGGCCACGACGGCGTCGAGCATCACCTTGGTCCGGGTGATCTCCTCGCTGCCGACGTCGAGGCGCTGGTAGGACAGGACGTTGTCGATGAGGGTGGTGATGCGGGAGTAGCCGGCGGAGAGGTGGTGCAGGACCTGGTTGGCCTCCGGCCACAGCTGCCCGGCGTCGTCGGCGGCGAGGGCGGACAGCTCGCGGCGCAGCTCGTCCAGGGGGCCGCGCAGGGAGCCGCCGAGCAGGGTCAGCAGCTGCTCGTGCCGGGCGGCGAGTGCCTCGTAACGGTCCTTCTCGCGCTCCCCGAGGGCGGCGTACCGCTCCTCGTTCGCGGCGAGTTCCTCCGCGTGCCGCTCGGTCAGCTCCTCGATCTCGGTGACGTGCTGCTGGCGCAGGGCGGTGAGTTCGGAAGCGTGCTCCTCGGCAAGGCGTTCGCATTCCTCGGCGTGCCGCTTCTCGGCGGCGGCCTTCTCCTCGACGAGGGCGTCGTAGGGCCGCCGGTCGGTGAAGGTCATCACGGCGCCGACGAGCTGGTCGCCGTCGCGCACGGGCGCGGTGGTCAGGTCGACGGGCACCTTCTCCCCGGCCTTGGACCACAGCACCTGCCCGCGCACCCGGTGCTTGCGGCCCGAGCGCAGGGTGTCGGCGAGCGGCGACTCGTCGTACGGGAACGGGGAGCCGTCGGCGCGGGAGTGCAGGACGAGCGTGTGCAGTTCGCGGCCGCCCAGTTCACCGGCGCGGTAGCCGAGGATCTGCGCGGCGGCCGGGTTGACGAGGACGATCCGCCCGTCGGTGTCGGTGCCCACGACGCCCTCGGCGGCGGCCCGCAGGATCATCTCGGTCTGCCGTTGCGAACGGGCCAGCTCCGCTTCGGTGTCCACGGTGCCGGACAGGTCGCGCACCACCAGCATCAGCAGTTCGTCGCCGGTGTATCCGGAGCTGTCGTAGGCCTGCTGGCCGTTCTGCAGGTTCGCGCTCGTGACCTCGACCGGGAACTCGGTGCCGTCGGTGCGCCGCGCCACCATCCGGGTCGGCTTGGTCCGGCCGCGCGGGTCGATGTGGTCGGGGCGGCGCATGGACCCGGGGATCAGCTTGGAGTCGAACTGCGGCAGCAGATCGAGCAGCCCGCGCCCCACCAGGGCCGTGCCCGGGGTCTCGAACGCCTCCAGGGCGATGGTGTTGGCGTTGACGACGGTGCCGTTGGCGTTGACCAGCAGCAGCGCGTCCGGCAGCGCGTCGAGTATGGCAGCGAGGCGAGCAGCGCCTCGGGATGGCCTGCTGCTCACGAGACGCTTCCTCCCTGTCACCGCACCTTGCCGACCGCGGGGGTCATCTTGCCAACCGGCCCGCAGCGTGTCACGCGAGCGAGTCTATGCGCTGAGGTTGCGCGCGCGGCGCCGGATGAGAGGGAGGTCGCACGACGATACGAGGTCGAACCTGTGACCGTACGATTCCGCTTCGCACGACCTCCGCAGGACCTTTACCGACCTTTGGTCCCGGTCCGGGCTCCGGTCCCGGCCTTGCTCTCGGTCCCGGCTTCGCCCTCGGTCCCGGCCGCGGTCCCGGGTCCGGTTGTTCCGGTTGTTCCGGCCCGGCCTCGGTCCCGGCCCCGGCTCGCTCGTCGTCAGGAACGGAGGTCGGGCAGCAGGGGCACCAGCGCGTTCCAGCGGCCGATCTCGCAGCCGTTGCGGCGGTCGTACGTCGCGTCCACCGGGCGTCCGGCCCAGGTGCCGGTGACGTGCGCGGTGGCCGGCCCGCCGTACTGCATGGTGCAGGCGCTGCCCTGCGGCACGGGCGCGAAGGTGTCGTGCCCCCAGCGCGTGCTCCGGGCGAGCACCGCGCACGCGCCCCGCGCGTCCGGGTGCGTGCCGCCCTCGGGATGGCAGTACAGCTCGTAGGTCCCGTCGTGCGCCGCGCCCGCGTGCCGCACCGTGACGGTGAGGTGATCCGTGACGGTGAGGTGGTCGCCGACCCGGTCCTCGTCCCGGACGGGCGGCGGCGCGCCGGTGGCCGCGGCGGCGGGCAGGGCCGCCGCCGCGGTGAGCGCGGCGACGCAGGCGGAGGCACCGAGGAGGACGCGCCGCAGGACGCGACGCGGGCCGGCACCCGAGCGCTGGGGGGAGCCGGGGCGCCCTGAGGGGGGAGAGCACTCCGAGGGGGAAGAGCACCCTGCGGACGAAGAGGAGGAGGAAGCGGGAGAAGAACTGAGCTGCACCATGCCCGGACTAACGCGGCAGCCCCCGGTACGTTGCGCGACCCGCCCTGGGCCCCGTCCCCCGGCCCTGTCCGCCGGCTTGGCGGCCCGGGTGTGCCCGCCGCGGGCCCCCGGGCGGCCCCGGCCCAACATCGCCCGCATGACGTTCCTCGACCCATCGGCCCGGGATCTCTTCCCGGACTGGGAGGCGCAGGCCAGGGACCTCACCGCTTACCTGCGCCATGCGGCGGCCCATTACCCCGATGACCAGGAACTGCATGCCCTCATCGGCGAGTTGAGCGTCCACAGCCGGGATTTCGTGCGGATCTGGTCCGCACACCCGGTCAGTGACTGCCTGCCCTCGGTACGCGCGTACCGCCACCCTCAGGTCGGCAGCATGACGCTCCATGAGGAAGTGGTCCGGCTGACCGACGACCCAGGGGTGCGCATCATCTTCAGCGGCGCACGGGAGGGCACGCCGTCCGCCGAACGGCTGCGCCTGCTCGCCTCCCTCGGCTGAGGAAGGCGGGGTACCCGTTCCACCCCGCCCGCCTCAGGGCCCACCCGGTGCGCCGGCGGTTCTCGGCACGCCCAGGGACCGTCGCCGAGCCTTCCTCGTCGTCGGTGTACCGCGTCGCGTCATCGTTCGCGGTCCTCGTGTTCCTCGCGGTGCAGCGAGGGGCCGTGTGCGAGCAGTATGCTCAGCGCCGCGTAGTCCGTTCCGGGGCGGCGGGTGGGGATGAAGACCTTCAGACGGTCCCCTTCGGTGCGGTAGCCCGCCTTCGTCGCGCGTGCCGGAAGGGCCGGACTGCCGACGTGCGCGGCCAGTCCCCGTACGTCGAGCTTCAAGCCCTCGTCCGGGCCGGCGCTGACCAGGGTGATCCGGGACCAGGGCACGATGCCGGGGAAGGGATCGAGGGTGAGCCCTTCGCGCGTGAACGTCAGGGCGCCCCAGCGCAGTTCGCCGCCCGCGCGGACCTCGTCCAGATGGCGTTGCGCAAGGGCCTCGGCAACGGCCTGCGTCGCGGTCGCGACGAAGTGTTCACCGGTGTCGGGGGTCGCCCCGGAAAACCTCTTCCCCAAGCCCGTCTCCTCGCGGACCTTGACATAGTCCAGGCCCCTGAGGCGGATCCGGCCGCCCGCGTAGGGTCGGATCACTGTCTTGAGCACGTCGTGGGAGTGCCACAGGTTGATGTGGACGGACACGCGGGTCGACTCCACGGAAGCGATCTCCTGCCACGTGTACCGCAGCGTGCGGCGACCGGGCCGGCACAGCTCGAAACCGTGCTCGTACTCCCGGA
This sequence comes from Streptomyces mexicanus, assembly GCF_902506575.1. Taxonomy (GTDB): domain Bacteria; phylum Actinomycetota; class Actinomycetes; order Streptomycetales; family Streptomycetaceae; genus Streptomyces; species Streptomyces mexicanus. Next base: position 77,859 of record NZ_LR732544.1, read on the forward strand.
TCCGGATCCGGGAGTGCCGCACGCACAGGGCGAGACACACCACGGCCGCCCCGAGCACCGCCCAGAACGTGATACGGAAGGAGGACTCCTCGCCGTAGGTGTCACCTGCCTGGGTGCACAGCACGATGAAGACGATGACGAGCGGGACCAGAAGGGTCAGCAGCCGGCGCGAGAAGGTTCCCTGATAGCTCCACACCCGCTTCCCCAGCTGCCCGGCCCGCTCCCGCCCCGCCGCCGCATCTGCTGACACCACACACACCTCACAAGATCGTCCGATACCGCGCCGTCGAGTCTCGGGCGGGCGTGCGCGCCGGACAACGGGAGAACTACTCAATCCCCGCGCGCCCGTAAAATGACCGCCCATGGAAACGGGGGCAGTCGAGGGGGCGTTCACCGGCCCCGGCAGTGAACTGACGCCGCTGATCGGGCGGCGCGCGGAGACGGCCCGGATCGCCCGGCTGCTCTCCGGCGCGCGTCTGGTCACGCTCAGCGGGGTCGGCGGCGTCGGCAAGACCCGGCTGGCGCTGCGCGTGGCGGCCGACGCGCCGCGTTCCGCCTTCCCCGACGGGGTGTACGTCGCCGAACTCGCCGACCTGCGGGACCCCCAGCTGCTCGCCCCGAGCGTGCTCGGCATCCTCGACGTGGCGAACCCGGGGCGGCCCGGCGCCGACGCGGTGGCCGCCCTGGCCGCCCGGCTCGGCGAGCGCCGCGCCTTGTTGGTCCTGGACAACTGCGAGCACCTGATCGACGCGTGCGCCCGCCTCACCGATGCGCTGCTGCGGGCCGCGCCCGGGCTGCGCGTCCTGGCGACCAGCCGGCAGCCGCTCGGTATCGCGGGCGAACGTGTCTTCCCCGTGGAGCCGTTGCCCGTACCCGACGCGGACACGGCCCGCAACCTGCGCGCCCTGAACCGCAATCCGGCCGTCGCGCTGTTCGCCGACCGGGCCGCCGCCGTGCTGCCCGGCTTCGCCGTGACCGCGTCGGACGCCGCCGCCGTCGCCGAGCTCGTACGCCGGCTGGACGGGCTGCCCTTCGCGATCGAGCTGGCCGCGGCCCGGATCCGGAGCCTGGCCCCGCGAGAGATCCTGGAGCGGCTCACCGACCGGTTCACGCTGCTGACCGGAGGCAGCCGCGTCGCCACCGGCCGGCAACGCACCCTGCGTGCGCTGATCGACTGGAGCCACGAACTGTGCACGCACCGCGAGCGGCTGCTGTGGGCGCGTGCCTCGGTGTTCCGCGGCGGTTTCGACCTGGAGAGCCTCGAACAGGTCTGCACCGACGCCGAACTGCCGGCCGCCGCCCTGCTGGACACGCTCGACGCGCTCGTGGCCAGATCGATCGTCACCTGCCGTCAGGAGCACGGGCGTTCCCGCTACCACATGCTGGAGACGGTACGGGAGTACGGGCACGAGAGGCTCGCCGCGTCCGGCTCGCTCGACGCGATCCGCGCCCGCCACCGCGACCGGTACGCCGAACTGACCGCACGAGCCCAGCGGGAATGGTTCGGGCCCCGGCAGGTCGACTGGTTCACGCGGCTGCGCCTGGACCACCCGAACCTGCGCGCCGCCCTTGAGTTCTGCCTGGAGCAGCCCGGACAGGCACGGGCCGGTCTGGGCCTGGCCGTGTCGCCCCGGCACTACTGGATCACCGCGGGCCTGCTGTCCGAAGGCCGCCGCTGGCTGTCGCGACTGCTCGCCGCCGACCGCGCGCAGCACGACGCCGGCGACGCGGCCGGCCCGGACGCCGCCGTCCGCCTCGAGGCCCAGGTCACCGACACCTATCTGGGCATCCTGCAGGGCGATTCGGAGCCCGAGGTGCGGCAAGCGCTGGCCGCGTGCGAGGCGGCGGCCCGGCGAGGCGGCCACCGGCGCCAGTCGGCGTGGGTGTGGCACCACCACGGGATCCTCGCCGTGTGGCGGGAGGACTTCGTCGGCGCCGCCGAGCTGTTCACCCGGGCACGCACCGAGTTCCGCGCGCAGGGCTGCCTCGACGCTGCCCTCGAATGCCGGGTGAAGTTCGCCATCGCCCATGCTTACGGAGGCGACGTCGCCGCGGCCGAGGAGGCGTGCGGCGAGGTCGAGGCGGCCGCCCGCGCGCACGACGAGTCATGGCTGCGCGGCATGGCCCTGCTCGCCCGTGCCCTGCTGGCCTGGCGGGCACACGCTCCCGCCGACGCCATCACCCACGCCAGAGCCGCCATCGCCCGGCTGCGCCCGTTCCAGGACTGGTGGGACGTGGCCATGTGCGTGGAGGTCATCGCGTGGAGCACCCAGGACGCCCCGCGGCGGGCGGCCCGCCTCCTGGGCGTGCTGCACATGATGTGGGAGTCGGTGGGAGGGCGGCTCGGCTCGGCGCCGTTCATGAGCGCACAGCATCTGCGCTTCGAGGCCGCGGTACGGCAGGCGCTGCCCGCCGCCGCGTTCGAGCGGGAGTTCGGCCGCGGCGCGCGCGCCGGCGTGGACGAGGCGATGGCCTGGGTGCTGGACGACGCGGCCGAGGTGCCGGGGCTGACGCGACGCGAGAGCCAGGTCGCGGAGCTGGTCGCCGAGGGCCTGACCAACAAGGACATCGCGGCGCGCCTGACGATCGCCCAGCGCACCGCCGAGAACCACGTCGAGCGCATCCTGGCCAAGCTGGGGTTCACCTCGCGCACGCAGCTGGCGGTGTGGGCCCACGAGCAGCGCGCCGAACCCGCCGGGAACTGAGGGCGATCCGTCACAGCTCCGTGGTCATCGAGTCCCGCGCCCCTCTGCCGCGGCCCCCCCCCGCCGGTAGGACCGACCTTGCGGATGGCGCCGCCGGCGTGTACGGGGCGGCCTGGTCGAGCGGGGTGATGCCCGCGGTGTTTCTCGTACGTGTTCGCCACGAGGGCGACGACCGCGACGACCGGGCCGAGGACGTCCACGGTCGGTCGGCGCTCGCGGCCCGGCACCCGCTCGGCCGGATCCCGGCCGCCCTGTCAGGGCGCGGCCGGCTCCGGGCGGAGGGCCTGGTCGATGTTGTCCTCGACCCACGAGCGGAGCGCGTTGAGCGGGACCGCCGCGCTGTGGCCGAGGGGGGTGAGGGCGTACTCGACGTGCAGGGGGACGGCGGGATAGACGGTGCGGTCGAGGATGCCGAAGTCCTCGAGGCGGCGGAGTGTCTGGGTCAGCACCTTCGGGCTGACGCCCTGGAGCCTGCGCTGGAGTTCGCCGAAGCGCTGGGGCCCGTCCTCGAGGGCACCGATGACCAGAGCGGACCACTTGTTGGCGAGCAGGTCGAGCAGGGCGCGGCAAGGGCACTGAGCGGCGTAGACGTCGTGGTCCGCGTGCTGGCCGCTGGGGCAGGTTGTCGTCATGCTCCCTCTCTCACCAGGACACTTCCCGATGGGAAGTAGAAGACCTTGAAGGTAAGTATATGCCTGTCGATAGCGTCGTCGATGTCAGCGGGACGGCTGCTCAGGCCGTTCCACAGGATGCTTCTCAGGAGATGACGCATGTCCGCAGACACGATGCGCGCGGTGGTCCAGGACGGTTTCGGCGGCCCTGAGGTGTTGCGGATCCAGCAGGTGCCGCGCCCGGCGCCGCTGCCCACCGAAGTGCTGGTACGGGTGCACGCGGCCGGGATCAACCCGGTGGACTGGAAGAGCCGCGCCGGCGGCGGCATGGCCGGCGTGCTGGGCGAGCCGCCGTTCACCCTCGGCTGGGACGTGTCGGGCGTGGTGGAGGAAGTGGGCTTCGGCGTCACCACCCTGAAGCCCGGCGACGAGGTGTACGGCATGCCGTGGTTCCCGCGCGCCGCGAACGCCTACGCCGAGTACGTGACCGCCCCGGCCCGACAGTTCGCCCGCAAGCCCGCCACCCTCGACCACGTGCACGCCGCCGCGGTGCCGCTGGCGGCACTGACCGCCTGGCAGGCCCTGGTCGACACCGCCCAGGTGCAGGCCGGCCAGCGGGTCCTGATCACCGCCGCCGCGGGCGGGGTCGGCCACTTCGCGGTCCAGTTCGCCCGGCACCTGGGCGCCCACGTGATCGCCACCGCCAGTGCCGCACGGCACACCTGGCTGAAGGGGCTCGGGGCCGACGAGACCATCGACTACACCACCACCCGCTTCGAGGACGCCGCCGACGCCGTCGACGTCGTCATCGACCTGGTGGGCGATGCCCATGACCGGACCAGCACCCGTGCGCTGAAGGTCCTGCGCCCGGGCGGCCTGCTGGTCGCCGTCCCGGACGGGGTCTCCCCGGAACTGGCTCAGGCCGCCGAGGCGGCCGGCGTCCGGACCACCCCCTTCCTGGTCGAGCCGGACGGTGCCGCGCTGACGGCGATCAGCGACCTGATCGACGCCGGCCATGTCACCGTCGAAGTGGAAGAGACCTTCCCGCTCGATCAGGTCGCCGCGGCCCACACCCGCGGCGAAGCCGGCCGCACCCGCGGCAAGCTCGTCCTCACCGTCACCGACTGATCGCGTCGGCCGGCGGTTCGGCGGAGCACCAGGTGCTCCGCGACTCGCGCCGCTGCCGGCCACCCGTGCCTGGCGGTGGTCCGGCGGCGGCCACCCGGCCCCCTCGTCGATGACGCTCCTCGGTCTCGTCCAGCACATGGCTGAGGTGGAGCGCAACTGGTTCCAGCGCGTGTTCGCCGGCCAGGACGTGCCGCCGGTCTTCGGAGAGGGCAACGCGGACGGCTTTGCCCTCCAGCCGGTACGCGGGCTCGATGAGGCGATGACCGTGTGGCAGGCGGAGATCGCTCGGGGCCGTGAGCTGACCGCCGGAGCGTCATGGGACGACTCGGGCCGCCTGTCCGAGCAGGAAGCGGGTCACGTCGGCGATCAGGGAGTCTCCCTGCGCTGGATCATGGTGCGCATGATCGAGGAATACGCACGTCACAACGGTCATGCCGACCTCATCCGCGAGCAGATCGACGGAGTTACCGGCGCATGAGACGTGCGTGCGCGGATCGAAGGGTCGCGCGAGTGGCCGGCTTCCGTGCCTTCGTCGGCGGCGGCCTGCTCGGCCGAGGCCTGGACGCGCGCCGTGCGGTAGGCGTCTGCCTACGGACGGCGCCGCTGTCCTGCCCCTTGTCCTGTCGGCGGAACTGAACCACAACCGGACGACCGGTCTGCATCCGATCAGCGTGCGGATCAAGGCCGATGCGGGACGTTCGCGGCTGCGCACGGGCGGCCTTGACTTGGGCGCGCGGCAGGGGCTGCCCGAACTCTGACGTCCTGTCAGGGCAGAAGGTCCGACGGTAAGGGCCGGCGATCTTCGACGCCTGGGCGGTCCCGCCGGGCGGATGAGAAGCCGGGCCGGTCGGAGGCGTCCGGCACGGCTGAGGGTGCCGCCTGAGCGGGAGGCCGCGGCAACCCGCCAAGGGGGTGGCGGCCGACCTGCTCCGGCGGGCACCGGCTGCCCCGGCCCCCGAGCTTCTCCTCGACCGCACTGCCGCCGGCGGGAGTTCGGGTTCCGCCCGGACGTGGGCCGGGCGAGAACCGCCACCGCCCGGTCTCCGAAGGCCGACCCACCGCGTACGCCGGGCCGGAGGCAGAGGCGGCGACGGTCGGCGGCGAGCCCGCGGTGCGGGTCGCCGCGGAGCCGGGCGCGGGGGACCGGCGCCTCATAGGTCCCCCTGCCGGTCGGCGCGCTCTGTGGTCTGGACCGGAGAGCGGGGTGGGGGCGGGCATCCGGGGGAGTCGCACCCTGCCTGCCTGCCTGCCTGCCTGCCTGCCTGCCTGCCTGTCTGTCTGTCGACCTGCCGGGCGGGTCGGTTCGTGGTCGCGGGCCGGAGGGCGGCCGACGCTTCTGTGGGTCGTCGGTCACCGGGCCGGGCCGGGTGCCCCGGAGGTCCACCCGATGGCAACCGACACCCCCTCCCCGCCACCGGCCGCAGGTCCGGCCATCACCCTCGTCGACGTGGTCAAGGAATTCGGCGGCGCCCGGGACGGGGCCGCCGTGCGCGGGGTCAGCCTCTCCATCGCCGAGGGCGAGTTCTTCTCGCTGCTGGGCCCCTCCGGCTGCGGGAAGACGACCACGCTGCGCATGATCGCCGGGTTCGAGGAACCCACCAGCGGACAGATCCTGCTGCACGACCGGGACATGGTCGGCGTCCCGGCCGACAAGCGGGACATCAACATGGTGTTCCAGTCCTACGCCCTGTTCCCGCACCTGAGCGTCGCCGACAACGTGGCGTTCGGGCTGCGTCGCAAGCGGGTGCCCAAGGCGGAGATCCGCGAGCGGGTCGAGGAGATCCTGCACACCGTCGAGCTGGCCGACAAGGCCGCCCGCCGCCCCCGCCGGCTCTCCGGCGGGCAGCAGCAGCGCGTGGCCCTGGCCCGTGCCCTGGTGAACCGCCCCCGCGCGCTCCTCCTGGACGAGCCGCTGGGCGCCCTGGACCTGAAGCTGCGCCAGTCCATGCAACTGGAGCTCAAACGTATCCAGCGCGAGGTCGGCATCACGTTCATCTACGTCACCCACGACCAGGCCGAGGCCCTGACCATGTCCGACCGGATCGCCGTGATGAACCGCGGCCTGGTCGAGCAGGTCGGCCCGCCCCAGGAGGTGTACGAGCGGCCCGCCACGGCGTTCGTGGCCGGCTTCATCGGCACCTCCAACCTGATCGGCGGGCGCCTGGCCTCGGTCGCACAGGACACCGGGACGCTCGACCTGGGCGACGGCCAGCGCATCACCGTTCCCCTGCGCGGCGCCCGGCAGCCCGGCGCGACGGTCGAACTGACCGTGCGGCCGGAGAAGATCACGCTGACCACCGGCCCCACCGACGCCGCCTGCCGCGTGCGCGGCACCGTGCGGGAGGTGGTCTACCTGGGCACCTCCACCAGCTACACGGTGCGTATGGCGACGGGCACGGAGATGACCGTCTTCCAGCCCAACGACGGCACCGCCACCGCGACCCCGGCCCGCGGGGAGACGGTCTGGCTGTCCTGGTCCGCCGCCCACTCCTACCTGCTGACCGCCTCCGCGGCGCCCGCACCGGCCGCGCCCCTGCTGCGCGGACTGACCGAGCGCCGCCTGTCCCGGCGCCACCTGCTGCGCGGCGCGCTCGGCGCCGCAGCCCTGGCCCCGCTCGCCGCGTGCAGCGTCCCCGGCGCGCGCCGGCACGTCCCCACCGGTTCCGCCGAGATCGCCGCCGCTGTGCGGGACTTCTGGACCGGCAAGGCGAGGAAGGGACGGCTGAGCTTCGCCAACTACACCCAGTACATCGACGCCGATCCCGCCGACCAGAGCAGGCACCCCACCCTGGAGGCGTTCACCCGAGAGACCGGGATCGAGGTCGCCTACAGCGAGCTGATCGACGACGACGCCTCCTGGTTCGGCAAGACCCAGCCCGAGTTCGCCTCCGGCCAGGGCATCGGCTACGACCTGATGGTCGTCGGCGGCGACAGCTACCTGACCAAGTACATCGAACTGGGCTACCTCGCGCCCCTGGACCACACCCGGCTGCCGCACTTCGCCGCCCACGGCGGCGCCGCGTTCAAGAACTCCTCCTTCGACCGCGGCAACGTCTACACCGTGCCCTGGCAGTCCGGCATGACCGGCATCGGCTACGACCCGGCCAAGGTGGGCCGCAGGATCACCAGTTGGCAGGACCTGCTCGACCCGAAGCTGCGCGGCAAGGTCGGCATGTGGAACGACGCGGTGCAGATGGGCAACGTCGCCCTGCTCGCCGTCGGCGTCGACCCGGAGACCTCCACCCACGCCGACTGGCGCAAGGCGGCGGCCTGGCTGCGCCGGCAGCGCGACGCCGGCATGGTCCGCTCCTACAGCACCGCCACCTACCAGTCGTCGCTGCAGCGCGGCGACCTGTGGGCCTCGCTGGTGTACTCGGGGGACGTCTTCCAGGCCAACCAGAGCGGATCGCGCCTGGAGTTCGTCATCCCCGACGAGGGCGGCCTGCTGTGGACCGACAACCTGTGCATCCCGGCCACGGCCGCCCACCCCGTCGACGCGCTGACCTACATGGACTACGTCTACCGGCCCGAGGTCGCGGCGAGGATCAGCGAGACCGTGCAGTTCGTGTGTCCCGTCCCGGCCGCGCAACAGGTCATCGCCCGGGACGCGGCCGCCGCCGACGGCAAGCGGCGCGCCCTGCTCGACTCCCTGAGCACCAGTCCCCTGGTCTTCCCGAGCAAGGCCGACGAATCCAAGCTGCGCCACCTGCGGGTGCTCGACGAAGCGGAGGAGAAGCAGTGGAACGCGCTGTTCGAACCGATCTACCAGTCGTGAGCCGCCGCCGGCGGCGCCCCGGCGCGGCCCTCGCCCCGTATCTGATGGTCCTGCCGGGCTGGCTGTGGCTGGCCGCGTTCTTCGTCGCCCCCGTGCTCGTCATGGTGTCGCTGTCCCTGCAGACCGGCGACTTCATCGACGGCTTCCGCCAGACCTTCCACTTCTCCACCTACGCCGACGTGGTGCGCACCTACCACGTGCAGCTGGTCCGGTCCCTGCTCTACGGTGCCGCGGCCACCGTCGCCTGCGCACTCGTCGGCTACCCCGTGGCGTACTGGATCGCCTTCCGGGCGGGCCGGCACAAGTCGGTGTTCCTCTTCCTGCTCCTGCTGCCGTTCTTCGTCTCGTTCGTCATCCGCACCCAGTCCTGGAACGTGGTGCTCGCCGACAACGGCGTGGTGCTCGGGCCGCTGAAGCACCTGGGCCTGCTGCCCGAGGGCTTCCACCTGCTGGCCACGCCGTACGCGGTGATCGGCGGACTCACCTACAACTTCCTGCCGTTCATGGTGCTGCCCGTCTACGTCGCCCTGGAACGGGTGGACCCCAAGGTGATCGAGGCCTCCACCGATCTGTACGCCTCCCGGGCTGCCACCTTCTGGCGGGTCGTCCTGCCGCTGTCGCTGCCCGGGCTCTTCGCCGGCGTGCTGCTGACCTTCGTGCCCGCCTCCGCCGACTACGTCAACGCCGGCATTCTGGGCGGGCCGTCCACCACCATGATCGGCAACATCATCCAGACCGAGTACTTCACCAACCTCGACTATCCGGCGGCCGCCGCCCTGTCCTTCGTGCTCATGGGTGCCCTGCTGCTGGCGGTGTTCACCTACGCCCGGGCCCTGGGCACCGACGACGTCCTGGAGGCCGCCGCGCGATGACCACGCAGACCGTCACCCTCGGCGAGGACGCGCTCGCCACGCCCCGGCCGGACACCGTCCGCCGTCGGCCCCGCCGCCGTCCCGCCCTGCCCCTCTACACCTGGCTGGTGCTGGCCTGGCTGCTGCTGCCCATCGCCGTCATGGTCCTGTTCGGCTTCAACGACACCCACAGCAAGGTGAACTTCACCTGGCAGGGTTTCACCCTCACCTGGTACCGGCATCTGTTCGCCATCCCCAACCTGACCGCCGCCCTGGTCAACAGCCTCACCATCGCCCTGGTCGTCGCCGTGGCCGCCACGCTCCTGGGCACCCCGATCGGGCTGGCGCTGGGTCGCTACCGCTTCCGCGGCCGCGGCTCGGTGGACCTGCTGCTGTTCGCCGCCATCGCCGCTCCCGAGATCGCCCTGGGGGCCGCCCTGTTGTCGCTGTTCATCGTCCTGGGCGTGCCCCGCGGCTACGGCACCGTCGTGATCGCGCATGTGGCGTTCTGCGTCCCGTACGTGGCCATCACCGTCCGGGCGCGCATGGCGGGACACGACCCGACGCTGGAAGAGGCCGCCCGCGACCTGGGAGCCGGGCCGTGGACGGCGTTCCGGCTGGTCACCCTGCCGATGCTGCTGCCCGGAGTGGTCTCCGGGGCCCTGCTGTGCTTCGCGCTGTCGATCGACGACTACGTGGTCACGAGCTTCAACGCCGGCCGGACGGTCACCTTCCCGCTGTGGGTCTACAGCGCCAGCCGCACCGGCGTGCCGCCGCAGGTCAACGTCATGGGAACGCTGATCTTCCTCGGCGGTCTGGTCGTCGCCGCGGCGAACGTGCTGTTCTCCCGGCGCCGCGCCTCCTGATCCCCCGTCCCCCCTTCCCACCGCTCCACCACCCTTAAGGAACCTTCACCGTGCAGTCTCTGCTGTCCTTCAACGAAGCCGAGTTCGTCGCCCAGACCGAGAGCCTGGTGGCCCTGCGTCCGGCGATCGAGACACTGGTCGACCGCCTGGTCGACGAGGGATACGACAACGTCCTGCTCGTCGGCGCGGGCGGCACCTACGCCCAGATGTGGCCCTACGAACACCTCGCCCGCCGCAGCTCCACGCTGCCCGTGCGGGCGGCCATCGCGGCCGAACTGGTCGTCTCCGGCGACGCCCGCCTGGGCGAGCGCACCGCCGCCGTCTTCACCTCCGTCTCCGGCACCACCGACGACAGCCTGCGCGCCATCGCCTACTGCAAGGAACGCGGCGCGCACACCGTCGGCTTCACCGGCCACGCCGACTCCCCCGTCGCCCAGCAGGTCGACACCGCACTGGTCTCGGCGCCCAAGGCCTGGCCGTTCGACATCCAGCTGCTGCTGTTCATGGGCCGGCTGCTCTCCCGCCGGGGCGAGTTCGAGGGCTACCACCGGCTCGCCGACGAGATCGCCGTGCTGCCCCGCGTCCTCGTGGACGTGGCGCGGCAGGCCGAACCGGCGGCGTCCGCCTTCGCCGAGGCCCACAAGGACACCGACTACCACTTCCTCATCGGCGGCGGGAACCTGTGGGGATTCACCTACCTGTACTCCATGTGCATCCTGGAGGAGATGCAGTGGCTGCGCACCACCCGGGTGCACAGCGCGGAGTTCTTCCACGGCTCCCTGGAGCTGCTGGAGGAGGACACCAGTGTCGTCGTCTTCCAGGGCGAGGACGAGACACGTGCGCTGACCGACCGCGCGGAGGCCTTCGCCCGGCGGGTGGCGAAGGACGTCACCGTCTTCGACACCCGCGACTACGCCCTCGAAGGCATCAGCCCCGAGTTCCGCGGCCTGCTCGCGCCGCTGGTGCTGGACACCGTGATGGACCGGGTCAGCAAGCACCTGGAGCGGGTGCGCGACCACTCCCTGGACCTGCGCCGCTACTACCGCGTCATGGACTACTGACCCGCCGGCCCGACCTCCCCCACCGTCCATCCGCACGGGCGCGCCGGCGCCGGTCCCCCGCACCGGCGCGCCCCTTCACGGACACCCGCGGCCCCGCCGCCCGTGCCCGCCTCCCGGGAGCCCTGATGAACATCCTCGGTTTCGGCGACAACACCATCGACCGGTTCGTGGACCGCGGCACCGACTACCCCGGCGGCAACTGCGTCAACGTCGCCGTGTTCGCCCGTCGTCTCGGCCTGGACGCCGCCTACCTCGGGGTCTTCGGCGACGACGACCTCGGCGCCTTCGTCCGCGACTGCGTGGCGGCGCAGGGTGTCGCCGTGGGGCGCAGCGTGGTCCGCCACGGCGAGACCGGCGTGTCCACCCTGCGGGTGCCGGGCGGCGGGCGGGTGTTCGTGGACTACAACGGCGGAGGTGTCACCGTGCGGGAACCGCTGGTGCTGGACGCCTCGCTGACGGCGTACGCCGCGTCGTTCTCCCTGGTGCACTCCAGCGTGTACTCCGGCACCGAGGGGGAACTGCCCAAGCTCGCCGCGGCCGGACCGCTGGTCAGCTTCGACCTGTCCGACGAGGAGGAGTTCCGCTCGCCCGCCTACCTCGACCGCGTCTGTCCCCATGTGGACCTGGCGCTGCTGTCGTGCGCCCACCTGGACGAGGCCGGCACCCGCGCGGTGCTCGCACAGGCCGTGGCGCGCGGGGCGGGCATGGCCCTGGCCACCCGGGGTCTGCGCGGGGCGATGGTCCACGACGGCCGGGCCACGCTCACGGTGGCGGCCCGGGTCGCCGACCCCCGGGCCCTGCGCGACACCATGGGGTGCGGGGACGCCTTCCTCACCGGGTTCGCCGTGTCGCTGCTGCGCGCCGGCTGGTCGCGCGGGACGCCGCCGTCGCGCGACGCGCTGCGGGGTGCGCTGGAGCAGGGGGCGGAGGCGGCGTACCGGCAGTGCTTCGTCGAGGCCGCCTTCGGGTGCGGGCGCCCCGCTCCGGTGAACGACGCCGAGGGCAGGACCGTCCAGGCGTGAGACGGGATCGAGGGCGCGCCCCCGCCTGCCCGGCGCGGGCGGCCGCGCCCCCGGGGTGGGACCGTCAGGGTTTGTGACGGTCAGGGCTTGAGGAGCGTCTTGATGGCGCGGCGCTCGTCCATGGCGCGGTAGCCCTCGGCGACCTGCTCCAGCGGCAGGACGAGATCGAAGACCTTGCCCGGGTCGATCCGGCCCGTCATGACCCGCTCGATCAGGTCGGGCAGGTAACGGCGCACCGGGGCGGGACCGCCGCGCAGCCCGACGTGGGAGAAGAACAGCTCCTGCCCGTCGATGGCCACCTCGTGGGGCACGCCGACGAAGCCGACGTTGCCGCCGGGCCGCGCCGCGTGCAGGGCCTGCTGCATCGCCTGGGCGGTCCCCACGCACTCGAGCACCGCGTCGGCGCCGATGCCGTCCGTCAGGTCCTTCACCCGGGCGACGCCCTCCTCGCCGCGCTCGGTGATGATGTCGGTGGCACCGAACTCCCGGGCGAGCCTCTGCCGGGGCTCGTGGCGGCTCATCACGATGATCCGCTCCGCGCCGAGTTCCTTCGCGGCGATCACGCCGCACAGGCCCACCGCCCCGTCGCCGACCACCACCGCGGTGGAACCCGGCTTGACCTCGGCCGCCAGGGCCGCGTACCAGCCGGTGCCCATCACGTCGGAGACGGCGAGCAGGCTCGGCCAGAACTCCTCGTCGGGCACCTCGTCGGTGGCCACGAGAGTGCCCTGTGCTTGGGGGATGCGCACGTAGTCGGCCTGGCAGGTGCTCATGAACTCGCGGTTGAGGCAGTTGGACTGCCAGCCGTTGCGGCAGTTGGCGCAGGTGTTGTCGGAGGTCGCGAAGGACCCGACGACGAACTGGCCGGGCTCGACCGAGGTGACCTCGCTGCCGACCTCCTCCACGAATCCGACGTACTCGTGGCCCATCGGGTGTGCCTCGTCGATCGGCTCCAGCCCCCGGTACGGCCACAGGTCCGAGCCGCAGACACAGGTCGCGGCCGTCCGGATGACCGCGTCGGTGGGCTGGAGGATCTTCGGGTCGTCGAGGTTCTCGAAGCGCACATCGCGGGGTGCGTAGATGACTGCTCCGCGCATGGGATTCCTTATGTGCCGTGGCGTGCGGTACGGGGCGGTACCGGCAGGCGCCGAGTGCGGTGTCAGGCCCCGGGACCGGGATCGGCCATGGCCTGTCCGGCCGGGACCGCGGCACCCCTGCCCGCCACGGTCGCGGCGGGGCGGGTGTGCCACCTCATCCAGGTAACCGGTTTTCCGCACGGGCAGCGAGTCGCCGGCGGGAGGCGTACTGCCGGTACACCCCTCAGGGCTCCTCGCGGGCGGCCGGAGTCTCAACCGCCGGAGTCCCAGAACGGATGGAAGTTTTCGAACGAAGGTTCGAACGAGAGGTCGGGCAGGCGGAAGGCCCGGCAGCGCGCGGCAGGCGCGTCCCCGGGACCGGTGCCGCTCGCCTGCGCGGCGCTCGGCTCCGCGGCGCTGGGTCCGGCGGCGACCGCCGCCGCGGCGTCACCGGGGAAGGCGTCCGGGATCGCCGTCCACCCCAGGTTCCGCTCGTAGTAGTGCACGGCGGTGCGCACCGACGGCGCGTCGTAGTCGTCGACGACGATCAACCCGCCCGGCCGGACGATCTTCCGCAGGAAGTACAGGTCGACGAAGACCTCGTGGAACCGGTGACTGCCGTCCACGAACGCCGCGTCGGCGACGACCCCCTCGGTGAGCAGCTGCGGGAGCGCGAGCGAGGACGGGGCGAGCAGCAGCGAGGCGATCGAGTCCAGTCCCGCCGCGCACAGCAGGTCCCACCCGACGTTCGACCAGACGCTTTCCTGCAGCGGATCGATGACGAAGTGGCGAGGACAGGGCGCGTCGACGACGACCAGCGCCTCGCCGATGGCGAGCGCGGAACCGGCGTAGGCGAGGCCGACCTCGACCACGGTCTGCGCGGCCTCGAAGACCAGGAGGTCACGCAGCTGGTCGCAGCGGCGCGCGGGGACCGCGACCGTCTCGAAGTCCGCCTCGCGGTCCCGCGTCCACGCCGGCCCCTCCTGCGCGAGCCGACGGCGCACCTCGCTGATCCGCGCCCTGCGCTCGTCCGTCCTCATCGTGGTGACACCGTAGCCCCGCTCCCTGGCTCGCGACCGCCGACAGGCCCGCGACACTCGGCCCGCGGCACCCGGAAAGACTGTCCGCGAGCCGTGCGCCGGACACTTCCCGCCCCGCCTGCGCCCCGGACCGGCCAGCGGGTCCTGCGGCTGCTACGAAGCCGTGGCCCGGGGTTCAGGGACCCGGCGGGCCGTCGCGGAGGCGAAGCCCAGCCAGGTGTGCCGGTTGCCCGCCCAGCACCAGCCCACCTTCGGGGCGTTGCGGCGCTCGCGTCCGTCCCGCCCGGTGCCGTTGCTGATCCAGATCGCCGGCGTACGGGAGTCCAGGGTGCCCCGTGCCGTGCGCAGCCGGGAGCCGATGGTCATGAAGCAGTGGTTGCGCTCCAGGACGGCCGGCTGCTGCAGCACCCAGTGGATTCCCTCGGTGAGCAGCAACGGGGTACGGTTCTCGGCCGTCAGCGCGGGCAGCGCCTCGTTCGGGCTCCAGTCGGCCATCCGGTCGCCCCGGTCGAGGCCGGTGAGCAGATACAGCGGAGCGTCGGGCAGCGCGATGGTGTCGAGCGGGGCGAAGAGGTCGACGTCCTGCATGTCGGTGACGACGAAGCCCGGCCTGCCGTCGCGGCGCAACAGCGGTGCCAGTGCGGAGGCGGGGGCGCGGTCGGGGTGAACGGCGAGCAGCGCCCCGTCGCCGCCCTCATCGCCCTCGGCGGCCGAGGCGAAGGCGCGCACCTCGGCGGCAGACAGTCCCGCCGGTCCGTGCACCCCGGCCTCGATCAGCCGCTCGGCCTGTGCGCTCAGGGGCGGGAGCGCCGGGAGGGTCGGGAGGACGGGAGGACGGGTGGTGGTGTGCGAGGTCTCGGGCACGATGCTCCAGGGGTCGCGGGTGAACGGGCCTGGGGCCAACGCCCGCGGGCCGCCGGAAGGTTCCCGTCCGCCTCCGTCTCACGCGCTCCCGTTTCCCGGGCCCCTGTGCGCGCCTGCGGACCGGGCCGGCCCGCTCCGGACCGGTGCAGCCCGATCCGTCCCGGACTCACGGCACGGCGGGGCCGCCGAGGTAGTGCCCCTGGGAGTCGTAGGGCCAGGCGTTGGCCACGCATCCGTGGAGTCCGTCGATCTGCTGCATCATGGCCGGTGCGGGGCGCCCGGGTCCGGGGCAGCCTTCGTGGCCGTGTCCGATCCGGTGACCGACCTCGTGGTTGACGATGAGCGCGCGGTATTCGTGCAGCGGTCCGTCGAACTGGGGGGAGCCCAGGTTCCAGCGCTTGAGGTTGACCACCACCTGGCTGCCGACGTCGCAGTTGACCTCGCCGCGGGTGTGCAGGCCGGCGGCGCCGCAGATCCGGTCCACGGTCCCGGGGGTTGCGATCTTCACCACGAAGTCGACGGGTCCCTGCGAGACCAGCTGGAACGCGTCGTGGCCGTCGGCGGTCCATCCCCGCCGGTCGGCGAGGATCCCGGCGATCTCCTGCGCCGCCTCGTCGGGCGCGATGCCCGCGCCCTCCTCGACCTGGACCTCGTAGCGCCGGATCGTTCCGGTGCCCGCCACGCGCCCGGAGGCCCGCGCGGTGTGGAAGATGCCGTTCCCGGCGGACGGTCCGGCCCCCGGCGAGGTGTCGTCCGCCGAGCCCTCGGTGCCTTTGCCGTCCTTGGTGTCCTTCGCGGACGTCCTCGCCGAGGGTCCGGAACGGTCGCCGGCCCTCCCGGTGGCGTCCGCCGCGCGGGTCGGTGACGGCCCGTTCGCGGTCGGGGAGGGTTTCCGCGAGGCCGAGGCCTGCACACCGTCCCGGTCCGACCACTCCCCCGCCGCCCCGAGCAGCGCCGCCGCACACAGTCCGCCCGCCGTCACCGTGCACAGCACATACATCCGGCGACGGCGGCGGGCCCGGCGGCGGGAGCTGCGGTGTCCTGGAGTGCGGGCCGGGCCCGGCCCGGTGGACGAGGGCAGTGTGGTTCCTGGCATGGCCCCAGGCTGGGGACTTCGTGTGATGCCCCCTGGACCGGATGATCACGGAAACATAACGGCGATCTCGGCGACCGCGGCACGGGCGTCCGCGCCCCCGCTCCTCTTCGTGGACACCGGCCCCACACGGCCGCTCATATGATCCTTTCGTAACAGTCCTCCCTGGTGGTGGCCTCCGGCGGCCGTCGCCGCCCGCGCCTGGCTGATACTGATCGGCATGCCCCGCATCCTGCTCATCGAAGACGACGCCGCCGTCCGGCGGGGTGTCCAGCTCGCCCTGCGCCACCAGGGGCACGACGTCCGGGCCGCCGTCTGTGGCGAGGAGGGCCTGGAGCAGGTGCGCTCCTTCCGTCCGGACGTGGTGGTCCTGGACCTGATGCTGCCCGGCCTGTCCGGTCTCGACGTGTGCCGGCGGATCCGGGAACGCGAGCAGGTCGGCATCGTCATGATGACCGCCAAGGGCGACAGCATCGACGTGATCGTCGGGCTGGAGGCGGGCGCCGACGACTACGTGGTCAAACCGGTCCAGGCCCGGGGGCTGGACGCCCGGATCCGCGCGGTCCTGCGCCGCCTGGACGCCCCGGGCCCCGGCACCGTCCGGCCCCGGGTCGAGACGCACGGCGAACTGGAGATCGACCGGGCCGGGCTGCTGGTGCGCAGACAGGGTCAGCCGGTCCACCTGGCGCCCTCCGAACTGCGGCTGCTGCTCGCCCTGTCCGCCTGTCCGGGACAGGTCCTCAGCCGTCAGCAGTTGCTCGAGACGGTGTGGGAGCACAGTTACCACGGCGACATACGCCTGGTGGACGCCTGCGTCAAACGGCTGCGCGGAAAGCTCGGCGAGTTGGGCGGCGCGCCCCGGTACATCCACACCGTGCGCGGCTTCGGCTACTGCTTCCGGTCGTCGTGAGCGGGCCCCGCCGGGCAGCGCGCCGCGAGCAGGGCACCCGTCCCGCGTTCCGCGGCGGGCTCCGACTGCGCCTCGTGGCGGGCTTCGGCCTGGTCGCCGTGGTCAGCGCGCTGAGCACGGGCGTGCTGACCTTCCGCGAGGCGCGCACCGGGGTGCTCCAGCAGAGCCAGGACGCGGTGGTCAAGCAGTTCCGCGACAGTGTCGACGCCCGCGCGCCGGGGATACCGGACGCGCCCGACCAGGCGGACCTGAACCACCTGGTCGCCGACCTGGCCTGGGCCAACCGCTCGCAACGCTGGCGTTACCTCGCCACCTACGGCGCCCTGCGCGCCGCCTACGGGCCGCAGGACGCCTTCGACGCCCTCACACCCGAACTGCTCAGGTCCGTACGGACCCGCTCCGCCGCCGTCTTCCAGCGCGTGCGCCGCGACGGGCGCGCGTACCTCGTCGTCGGGCTGCCCGTCACCTACGCCGCCCCGGCCGGCATGGCCCCCACACCGTCCGGGCTGGTGCTCTACCTGGTGGCCCCGCAGGAGAGCGAACAGGTCTACGTCACCGCCCTGGTCACCGCGATCGAGCGGGCCACCGTGCCCGCCCTC
Organism: Streptomyces mexicanus; assembly: GCF_902506575.1. Lineage (GTDB taxonomy): Bacteria > Actinomycetota > Actinomycetes > Streptomycetales > Streptomycetaceae > Streptomyces > Streptomyces mexicanus. The sequence goes on from NZ_LR732544.1 coordinate 95,460, forward strand.
GGCCTCGCCGTCGTCCTCGCGCTCCTGGTCGCGCGCGGGGTCCTGCGGCCCGTACGGGCGCTGGGGCGGGCCACCCGCCGGATGGCCGCGGGCCGTCTCGACACCCGGCTGACCGTCCACGGCTCCGACGAACTGGCCGATCTGTCCCGGACGTTCAACGACACCGCCGCCGCCCTGGAGCGCTCGGTGGCGGAGCTGCGCCGCATGGAGGCGCAGGCACGCCGCTTCGCCGCGGACGTCTCCCACGAACTGCGCACACCGCTGGCCGCGATGACCGCGGTCACCGAGGTCCTGGACGAGCGGGCCGCGCGCCTGGACGAGACCACCGGCGAGGCGGTGCGGCTCGTCAGCGAGGAGACGGCACGGCTGGCCCGGCTGGTCGAGGACCTGATGGAGATCTCCCGGTTCGACGCCGGGGCCGCGGAACTCGCCCTGGACGACATCGATCTGGCCGAGTCGATCCGCCACACCCTCGCCGCCCGTGGCTGGCTGCACCGGGTGACGGCGGACCTGCCGGCGGCCGGAGCGGTGCGGGCGCGGGTGGACCCGCGGCGGCTGGACGTGGTGGTGGCCAACCTGGTCGGCAACGCGCTGCGGCACGGCGCACCGCCGGTCACGCTGCGGCTGACGACCGCGCGGGGAGAGCGGGGGCGGGACGGGCGGCCGGACGAGGACCTGATCGTGATCACGGTGGCGGACCGGGGCCCCGGCATACCCCATGCGGCGCTGCCGCACCTGTTCGAGCGGTTCTACAAGGCGAGCGCGGCCCGCACCCGCAGCGAGAGCAGTGGCCTGGGGCTCGCCATCACCGCCGAGAACGTACGCCTGCACGGCGGACACGTCCGAGCGGACAACCGCCCCGGCGGCGGAGCCGTGTTCACGGTCGAACTGCCCCTGCGCGACAAGACCGTGCCTGGGAGCGACACCAAGAGCGCGACCATGCCGCGGAACACGGACGGCGCGACGGATGCCAACGGCGGGCAGGAGACGGCCGGCACGATCGATGGGGGCGGGAGGAAGGGGGTGCCCGGCATGAAGCACGTGCAGGGCACAAAAGGGGTGCACGGTAGGAAGCATGGGCACGGCACGAAAGGTGTGCACGGCATGGAGGATGTGCGCGGCACGCAGGGTGTGCGCGGCACGGAGGACACCGACGACGCGAAGGAGCGGGGGGACGGCCGGTGAGAGAAGTCGTGCGCGCCACCGCCCTGACCGGGCTCGCCGCCGGCCTGCTCGCGCTGGCGGGCTGCGGGGTGCCGCCGACCGGTGTCATCGACGCGGGGGCCCCCGCGTCCGGGATCCCGGCGCGCACCACGGTCTACTTCCTGGCCGGCACCGCACTGCGCGGTGTGCCCCGCCCCACCGCCGACGGCACCGATCCGGTGGCGGGAGCCGTGGCCCTGCTGCTGGCCGGGCCGACCCGGGCGGAGGCCCGGCAGCACCTGACCACGGACCTGCCCGAGGTGCCGGCCGGGGTGCGGGTCACCTCGGACGGGGACACGGTGACCGTGCGCCTTCCGCCCGGGGTCGGCCGCCTGACCGACCGCGGCGTGGAACAGCTCACCTGCACCGCGGCGCACGCCCGCCGTTCGACAGCGTCTCGCGGTCCGGTCCGGCCCGCCGCGTCACCGACCGGGACGCCCGACGCGTTCGCGGCCGACGGGGCGCCGCGTCCCGTGCGGGGCGCAGCGCAGATCAGCGTGCGTGTGGTGGGCGCCGCGTGGGACACCGTCCGGGCGGATTCCCTCTGCCCGTCCGACTGACCTCCGTACGCCGCGCCCGCCTCCACGCTCCACCCCTCGCGCCCCGCGGCACACTCCCCACGTCACGCCAAACGCCCCGCGGCCGGCTCCGGTGATGACGTCGGCCGGGTCACGCCAGCCGGCGCAGTGCCCCGCCGATCGCGGCCACGCCCTCGGCGATGACACCGGGCGGGGTGGCCGCGTAGCCGAGGACGAGACCCGCGGGGCCGGGCAGTTGGCGGTGCCAGGACAGGGGCTGGCACTTCACTCCCCGGGCGAGCGCGGCGGCGGCGAGGGCGGTGTCGGGTACCTCGGGCCCGTACGTGACGGTCAGGTGCAGTCCCGCCGCGGCGCCGTGCACGACCGCGCCCGGCAGGTGCGCGGTGACGGCACCGATCATCGCGTCCCGGCGGTGGCGGTGACGGCCGCGCAGCATCCGCAGGTGCCGTTCCAGGCCGCCCGTCTCCATCAGGTGGGCGAGCACCAGTTGGGGCAGCACGGCGTTGCCCAGGTCCGTGAACCGTTTGGCGTCGACCAGCGCCTCGCGGTGGCGGGGCGGCGGCACCATCCAGCCGATCCGCAGCGCGGGCGCGAGCAGCTTGGAGATGCTGCCCGTGTAGCAGACCCGGTCGGCCAGCAGCGCGCGCAGGGCGGGCACCGGAGGGCGGTCGTAGCGGTGCTCGGCGTCGTAGTCGTCCTCCACGATCAGCCCGCCCTCCTCGGCCCAGCGCAGCAGTTCCCGGCGGCGCTCGCCGCTGGTGACCACTCCGGTGGGGAACTGGTGGGCGGGTGTGAGCAGGACCGCGCGGGCGTGGGTGTCCCGCAGCGCGTCGATGCGCACGCCCCGGTCGTCGACCGGGACCGGCGGAGTGTCCAGGCCGCCGTGGCGCAGGTGCTGGCGGGTGCCCAGCGAGCCGGGGTCCTCCACCGCCACCCGGTCGATGCCGTCGGCGCGCAGGACGGAGTGCAGCAAAGTGAGCGCCTGCGCGGTGCCGGCGACGATCAGCACGTCGTCGTGGTGGACGCGGATGCCCCGGCTGCGGGCCAGCCAGCCGGTGACGGCCCGGCGCAGCCGCGGGGCGCCGCGGGGGTCGCCGTAGCCCAGGTGGTCGGCGGACAGGTCGGCGAGGACGGCCCGTTCGGCGCGCAGCCAGGCGGCGCGGGGGAACGCGGTGAGGTCGGGCCGGCCGGGGGTGAAGTCGATACGGGCCGGGGCGGCCCGCAGCGCGTCGAACACGGCGGCCCCGGGTGGGTCCGCGAACAGCGCCGCGTACCCGGTGCGGTCGGCGGCGTCCGGTGCCGGGGCACGACGGGCGGCGGCCCTGGGCGCGCAAGGTGCCGCCACGACCACCGTGCCGCCGCGTCGGCGCCCCTCGACGTGGCCCTCCTCGGCGAGCCTGCGATAGGCCTCCGTCACCACTCCTCGGGACAACCGCAGTTCGGCGGCGAGCACGCGGGTGGGCGGCAGTCTGCTGCCGACGGTCAGCCGGCCGTCGGCCATCGCCTGCCGCAGCCGCCGGGCGAGCCAGTCCGCCTTGCCGCCGGCGGGCGCCTCGCCGACGTCGAGTTGCAGGAAGTCCGAGCCGGGGAACAGGGATTGCCCTGCCGCCGGGGTGCTCGCCGCTTCGGCGTTCGCGCTGGGCGCCGACGTACTCGCCGCTTCGGCGTTCCCTCTCCGCGCCGTCGACGTGCTCGCCGCTTCCGCGTCCTCCCTCCGCGCCGCCGGTGTGCTCGCCGGGTCGCCGTGCTCTCCCTGCGCTGCCCCCGTGTCCACCGTGCTCATGCTGCCATGCCCGGCCCACGCCTCTGCGGTCCCCGCCCGGCCGGTTCGGGCGAACGCCCCGCGTCGCGGCCGTAGTTCGGGGACGCCGCCCGCACGGTCACGCCAGCGCCAGCCGGGCGCTCAGACCCAGGAGGCAGACGGCGAAGACCCGGCGGATCCCGGTGGTCACCCCGGGCCGGGCCAGCACGCGGTCCCGCACGGCGGCGGCGCAGGCCCCGTACCCGGCGAACACCACGAAGGTCAGGGCCATGAACACGCCGCCGAGCCGGAGCATCGCCACGACCGAGCCGGACTCCCCCGCCGGGACGAACTGCGGGAGGAAGGCGACGAAGAACAGGGTGAGCTTCGGATTGAGCAGGTTGACCAGTACCCCGGAGGCGATCACGCGCGCCGGGGGCCGCGGCTCGGTGTCGCCCTTCACCACCAGCGCCTCCTTGTCGCGCAGGGTCGCCCAGGCGAGGTGGAGCAGGTAGCCGACGCCCAGGTACTTGACCACCGTGTACGCGACGGCGCCCGTGTGCAGGAGGGTGGCGAGGCCGCTGATGGTCGCCACCAGATGCGGCACGATGCCGAGGGTGCAGCCGAGCGCGGCGACCGTGCCCGCCCGGTGGCCGTGGGACAGGCCGGCGGTGACGGTGTAGAGCACTCCGGTGCCGGGAGTGACCACCACGACGAGGGTGGTCAGCAGGAACGCGACGCTCAAGGGATCCTCCGCGGGATTCGAGGTGGTCCCACCCTGCCGGGGTCATGGTTCGGCCGACAGGGCCAAAGCGAGCGAGATCCACTGGACCAAACCGGCGCGGGGCACCCCCGGTGAGGCGGGTGCGGCCCTGTCCCGTGCCCGGCGCGCCCGCGCGCGTCCTCCCCGGTACGGCGCCCGGACACCCGGTGCGGCGCGGAGGGACCCGGTCCGGCGCGGAGGCACCCGGTCCGGCGGGGACCGCGAACGACGGCGCGGCACCCACGGACGTCTCCCGCTGCCCGAGGGGGCTTCGTCGCTGCTGGTCACCGACGGAGTGACCGATCATCGACGGAGTGACCGAGGCCCGCGACGCGCGCGGGTGTTCTGCGACCCGTGTCGGCGCCTGCCGCCGGGTGCGTACGCGCATCCGCGGCGCCTCGTGGCCGCCCTGCTGTGCGACGTGTCCTGCTGGACGGGCGGGCGCGATCAGGACGGCATGGCGGTCCTGGCCCTGAAGCGGGTAGGGGCCGGCAGCTGAGCGGGGCGGGTCAGTGCAGGTCTGCCTGGAAGGGGTGCCGGTGGTCGGCGGGGCACGCGAAGACCCGCAGGTCGCCCCACCGGCCGACGACGACCCCGGTCTCGTCGTCGCTGGCCACGGTGAACAGCAGCGTCATGGCCGTGCCGCACTCCCCGCAGGTGACGACCGCGGGGTGCGTCAGGTGCCAGGTCGGCCAGCCCCCGAGTTTCCAGCCGGCGAGGCGGGTGATGACGTCCCCGCCGTCGCCGGTCGCACGGACCAGTTCCGCCAGCCGCGGACGCAGTTCGGCGGGCAGCTCCTCGCGGAAGGGGAAGGCGGTGACGTGCTCGGGGGTGGCGGCCCACGCCCGCGGGGGGGAGCCGTCCTCGCCGTACCGCGAGGGTGCCGGCGGAGGCGTCAGGGGGTCGGTCACGTCGGCGGCCCGGCGCCAGCGCACGTCGAGCACGGGGCTGACGTCGGCCTGCTGGGCCGGGGGATCCCAGTGCTCGTTGGGGCACCAGAGAATCTGCAACAGGTCGATACCGGCGGGCCACCAGGGTCCCGGCGCGTCCCGCCGGAAGATCTGCGCGACCGGCACCATGGCCGTGGCGGGCGTGCCGTCGGCGCTGTCCACGTCGGGCAGGGAGCACTGCGGCCACGGTTCGTCGCTCGGCCACAGCAGGGGGCCGCCGATCGAACTGTGCCGGCGGTCCGGTTCCGCCCGCCGCGGGTGGAGCAGGACCGCGTCACGCGCGTAGGGAGCGAGGTCCGGAAGCGCCGCGAGGATCGCCTCGGTGCTCGGCCTGGGAGTGTGGGTCATCGCGCCTTCCGGCCGACTGGTGGTGGACGGCTCGCAGCGTACCGGCCGGATCTGACAGCGGCTGCGGCCGGTCGCCGCGAGACGTTCCTCAGGCCGGCAGGGCGGCGAGCCAGTCGGTCAGGATGCGGTTGACGTCGGCGGGGCGTTCCTGCTGGACGAAGTGGCCGCAGCCGTCGAGGAGATGGGAGGAGACCAGGCCGGGCAGCGTGACCGGGTACGCCTCGATCGCGTCGGCCAGCCAGGTCGTGGAGGCGTCCAGGCTGCCGCCGATGAAGAGGGAGGGCTGGGTCAGCGGCGCGCCGGCGAAGGCGGCGAGGTCCTCCCAGTCGCGGTCCATGTTCCGGTAGCGGTTGAGCGCCCCGGTCAGGCCGGTGCGCTCGAACTCTGCGGCGTAGACGTCGAGTTCGCTCTCACCGAGCCAGGCGGGGAGCCTGCCGGCGGGGAAGCGGTCCCGCAGCGTCCCTCCCTTGCTCACGAAGTGCGGGTCCGGCGCGCCGGGCGCGGGCATGGTGTCGGCGGACAGGGCCGCGTAGAAGCCCGCGAGCCAGCCGCGCACATCGGGTTCGATCTCGGCCTCGGCACGACCGGGCTCCTGGAAGTACGCGACGTAGAACTCCTCGTCCCCGCCCATCCCGGCGAAGACGTCGCTGGGGCGCGGCCCGCCGGGCGGGGTGTAGGGGACGCTGAGCAGTCCCACCGCGCGGAAGACCTCCGGCTCGGTCAGCGCGGACGTCGCGGCGATGGTCGCGCCCCAGTCGTGGCCGATCACCACGGCCGCCTCCTCCCCGGGGGCGTGCACCACGCAGACGTTGTCCTCGACCAGGTCGAGCATCCGGTACGCCTGCGTCGCCGCGGGCTTGGACGAGCGGCCGTAGCCCCGCACGTCGACGGCGACCGCGCGGTACCCGGCCGCCGC
>NZ_LR732544.1:102020-103853 GCF_902506575.1 Streptomyces mexicanus
GTGGTGGATGGGCGCGGTGCGTGTGCCGGTGGACGGGCGCGGTGCGTGGGGCGGTGGACGGGCGCGGTGCGTGGGGCGGTGGGCCGCGGTGTGCCTGCGGTGCTCGTCGCGGGGCCGGCGGCGGTCAGGACAGCGCGAGCAGGCTGACGGCGACGGCGGCGGTGCCCAGGCCGACGAGCTGGCTGCGGTGGACGGGTTCGGCGAGCACACCGCGGGCGAGCAGGACCGTGCCGGCCGGATACAGCGCGGTGACCACGGCCACGACCGTGAGGTCACCGCTGCGGGCGGCGAGCAGGAACAGCAGGTTGGCCACGGAGTCCAGGACGCCCGCGGCCGCCGAGATCGCGTAGGCCGGCTTCTCCGGTCCCAGCCGGCGGTACAGGGCTCCGGCGGCGGCCAGGGTGACCGCCGAGGACACCGCCCTGCCGATGATCAGCGGCGCCACTCCGGTGCCGGACGGCGTCTGGTGCAGGAAGATCAGCTGGAGGGCGATGGCGGCACCCGCGCCGAAGGCCAGCAGCAGCGCCGTCCGGGAGGGCCGCGCGGAGCCGGCGCCGTGCCCGGCGCTGACCAGGACCACCGCGACCAGGGCGAGCGGCAGCCCCAGCAGTCCGGCCACGCCCAGGTGCTCGCCCTGCAGCAGGCCCACCGCGACCGGCAGCGCGGCGGAGACCAGCGCGGTCACGGGCGACAGCACGTTCATCGGGCCGATGGCCAGGGTCCTGTACAGCAGCGCGAACGCCGCGGCCGAAGCGACGCCGGAGGCGGCTCCCCAGCCCAGGGCGGCCGGGTCGAAGGAGGCGCCCAGCACGGGCCACAGCAGCAGTTCGACGGCGAGCGAGGACGGCGCGGCGACCATGACGGTGCGCAGGACATGGGCTTTGCGGGCACCGAGACCGCCGAGGAAGTCGGCGCAGCCGTAGGCGAGGGAGCTGCCCAGGGCCAGCAGCAGAGCGATCACGAGTCGATCCCTTACTATCAGTGGAACGACTGAACCGTACAACGGACCGACCGGCTCGTGTCAACCAAACGACCGAACGGAGCAGTGCAGTGGTCCACCGGCGAGGATGGTGATCGGATGGCACAGACCGAGGCGGCCCTGCGGACGCTCGCGCGCAACGTCCGGGCGGCCCGCACCCGCGCGGGCCTGTCCCTGGACGAACTCGGCCGGCGTGCCCAGGTGAGCAAGGGCGCGCTGGTGGCGCTGGAGAAGGCCCAGGGAAACCCCAACTTCGCCACCCTGGTGCGGCTGGCCGACACCCTCGGTGTCTCCGTCTCCGCCCTGTTGGAGGGCCGGACCGAAGGACGCGTACGCGTGGTTGACACCGATTCCCTCACCCCGCTGTGGACCGGCCCGCAGGGCGGTGAGGCCCGGCTCATGCTGACCACCTCGGGTCCGGCGCCGGTCGAGGTCTGGCGCTGGAAGCTGGAGCCGGGGGAGGAGTACCCCAGCCACCCGCACCAGGCCGGCGTCGTGGAGACCCTCAGCGTCACCGCCGGCCGCATGACCCTGATCGTGGACGGCGTCGAGCACGCGGTGGAAGCCGGCCAGACCGCCACCTTCGACGGCGACGCCCCGCACACCTACCGCGGCGCGGGCACGGAGACCTGCCACCTGATCATGACGGTGCACCTCCCGCCCCCCCAGCCCTCCGCCCCCCAGGCCCGGGAGCCCGGCCCCCGCGGGCGGGGCCCCCTCCCCCTCCGGGGGGCGGGCCCCGGGCCCGCGCCGCGGGCGGGGCGCGGGGCCGCCCCGGCCGAGGCGGCGGTCCGGCCCGCCTCCCGCGCCGGCCCGCCCGCCCCCCCGGACGGGCGCCCGCCGCCCGCGCGCTC
>NZ_LR732544.1:103954-134543 GCF_902506575.1 Streptomyces mexicanus
GACGGGGAAGGCGGCTTCGCCGCCGGGATCACAGGGGGGAGGTGAACCGGCTGGCGAAGCCGCGCGCCCGGGGCCGGGGGGACAGCCCCGAGCGGTACACGGATCTGGTTCCCCGTGAACGCGGTGCGTACGCCCACCGGATGCGGACCGGTTGCCGGGCGCGGCGACGGGACGCCGGGCGCGCGCAGGCCCGGCGCGCCGCGGGCACCGCCCGCGCGAACCCGGGTGCACGAAACCGGTTGCGCGAACACCACGCCTACGAGCACCACGTGTACGGACACCACCCGTACGGACACCGGAGGTTCCGCGCCCGGCGACCGGTCCGCCCGACGCGCGGGCGCCGGAGGGGCGGCGACTGCGGCGGGCGGCGCCCGTACGGCATAAGCTCGACGGATGGCGAAGTACTTCGACGTGCATCCGGACAACCCCCAGCCGCGGGCCGTCCGCCAGGTCGCCGACGGCGTGCGCGAGGGTGCGCTGATCGCGTATCCGACCGACTCCTGCTACGCCCTCGGCTGCCGGCTGGGCAGCCGCGAGGGCATGGACCGGATCCGTACGATCCGTCATCTGGACGACCGGCACCACTTCACGCTGGTGTGTCAGGACTTCGCCCAGCTCGGCCAGTTCGTGCGGCTCGACAACGACGTGTTCCGGGCGCTGAAGGCGTCCACGCCCGGCAGCTACACCTTCATCCTCCCGGCCACCCGGGAGGTGCCGCGCATGCTGCAGCACCCGAAGAAGAAGACGGTCGGGGTGCGCATCCCCGACCATGTCGTCGCCCAGGCGCTGCTCGCGGAGCTGGGTGAGCCGCTGGTGTCGAGCACCCTGCTGCTGCCCGGCGAGGAGGAGCCGATGACGCAGGGCTGGGAGATCAAGGACCGGCTCGACCATGTGCTGGACGCGGTGGTCGACTCCGGCGACTGCGGCACCGAGCCGACCACCGTCGTCGACTTCTCCGGCGGCCGGCCCGAGATCGTGCGGCGGGGCGCGGGCGACACCTCCCGCTTCGAGTGAGACGGCCGCCCCGCCGCTCGCGGCCACCGCGACCGGCGGGGCCGGTGCGAGGGCGCGGGCGGCGCGTGCGACCATGGCCGTGATCCCCTCCCCCGGGCTCTCGGCTCCGCCCCGAGCCGGGGACATCCCCCCTCCCGCCGGCGAGGGGTCCTCGCCGGCGGCCGCGCAGAGAGGCAGCACGCCCATGACCGCCGTACAGGGACAGGACGTCGACATCCCGACGGAGGACGGCACCGCCGACGCCTACCTCGCCCACCCCGCGGACGGCCGTCCCCATCCGGCCGTCCTGCTCTACCAGGACGCCTTCGGTCTGCGTCCGCATCTGAAGGGCATGGCCGACCGGCTCGCGGAAGCCGGCTACACGGTGCTGGTGCCCAACGTGTTCTACCGCCACGGCCGCGCCCCCGTGGTGGAGCTGCCGGAGTTCATCGACCTGTCCGAGCGCCCGGAGCTGTTCTCGAAGGTCGCCCCGCTCCTGCGGTCGCTCACGCCCGATCTGGTGCGCCGGGACTCCGGTGCCTACCTGCGCTGGCTGGCCGACAGCCCGGTGGTCGCCGACGGGCCGGTGGCGGTGACCGGGTACTGCATGGGCGCCAGGCTGTCCCTGCTGACCGCCGGCGCCCACCCCGACCGGGTCGCCGCCGCGGCCGGGTTCCACGGCGGCGGGCTGGCCACCGACGACCCGGACAGCCCCCACCGGGTCGCCGAACACGTCACCGCCGAGCTGTACTTCGGGCACGCCGACAACGACCATTCGATGCCGCCGGAGCAGATCAAGCGCCTAGAGGACGCTCTGACCGCGGCGGGCGTGCGCTATCGCAGCGAGGTGTACGAGGGAGCCTCGCACGGCTACACGCAGGCCGACACGGACGCCTACGACCAGAAGGCCGCCGAGCGGCACTGGGCGGCCCTGCTCGACCTGCTGCAGCGCACGTTCGCAGCCTCGGCCTGACACGCGGCCGCTTCCGATCCCCCACCCACACAGGCGCGGCGGGCGCCGGCCGCGCCTGTGTGCGGGCGGCGCGGGCGGGGGTGTCCGCGGTGCCGGCGGAGCCTGCGGTGCGTCACCAGTGGCCGGGGCGGCTGCCGGGGATCGGCTCGGACGGCGTGCCGTCCACCCCCACCGGGACCTCCCCGTGCAGCATCACGCGGTGCATGATGCGCGGGAAGGCGAGGTGCGCGGTGTCGGCGGGTGCGAGGTGGATGGTGGCGCGGTTGTCCCAGAAGGCGACGCTGCCCGGCTCCCAGCGGAACCGGACCGTGTACTCGGGCCGCACCGCCTGCTCCAGCAGCATCTGCAGGATCGCGGCGCTCTCCGCCCGGGAGAGCCCTTCGATCTGCTCGACGTAGTAGCCGTTGACGAACAGCACCCGCTCCCCCGTCTCGGGGTGGAGGCGCACCAGCGGGTGCACGGTGGCGATCTGATGGCCCAGCAGGTGGCGGACGTAGGCGTCGTCGCCGGGCCGGGGCTGGTAGCCGACGCCGAGCCGGTGTTCGGCGCGCAGCCCGTCGACGAAGGCGCGCACCGGCGCCGACAGGCCGGCGTAGGCGGCGGCCAGGTTGGACCAGGTGGTGTCGCCGCCGTAGGGCGGGACGGTCTCGGCCCGCAGGATCGTCGCGGCGGGCGGGTCGACGCGGGCGCCGTGGTCGCAGTGCCAGCCGCGCAGCAGGGTGTGCCGGCGGCGCCGCGGCCACTCGTCGTGGTCCATGCCGAACCGGCCGCCCAGCTCCAGCCGGTCGGCGGTGGTCTCCACCTCGGGGACGTCGGGCGGCGGCGCGCGGCCGCGCCGCCGCAGCACCACGGGTTCGCCGAAGCGGCGGGCGAACGCCACGTGCGCGGCGTGGTCCAGCCGCTGCCCGCGGAAGAACACCACCTTCCAGCGCAGCACCGCCTCCCGGATCTCCCCGACGACCGCGTCGTCGAGGTCGGCCGCCAGGTCCACCCCGCTGATCTCGGCCCCGATGTGCCCGGCGACCGGCCGCACCTCGATCCCGCCGGTCCGCCGCCCGCCCGCTGTGCCCGTGCTCGTCGTCATCTGCGCTCCGCTGCTCGTCCGCTCGTCCGCTCGTCCGCCGGCTGCTCGTCGGTGACGCTCAGGACAGATCGTGGCAGCGATCCGCGCGCAGGGCGACAGGGCGTCGCCGCGCCGGCCGGTGCGCCTGCGGCTGATCCGTACCTGGTCCTGGTCCCTGGTCCCGGTGGCTGATCCGGGTATCTGTTCCGCCGGCCGCCGCCCCGCGTCGGGCCGCGCCCGCGGGGTACCCGGCGGGCACACCGGCGAACGGAGGGAGTGCCCGTGGGGACGGACGAACGGCTGCGGGAGTACCGCGGCAAGCGCGACTTCGCACGCACCCGCGAACCGTCGGGCCGGGCGGGCACGGCGGGGCCCCGGCCGCGGTTCGTGGTGCAGATCCACGACGCGCGCCGGATGCACTTCGACTTCCGGCTGCAGGTCGGCGACGTGCTGAAGTCCTGGTCGGTCCCCAAGGGTCCCTCCGACGACCCGCACGACAAGCGCCTCGCCGTGCCCACGGAGGACCATCCGCTGGAGTACGAGGACTTCGAGGGCGTGATCCCGAAGGGCGAGTACGGCGGCGGCACGGTCATCGTCTGGGACCGGGGCACGTACGAACCGCTCAGCCACGACCGCAGGGGGCGGCCCGTGGACTTCGCCGAGTCGCTGGAGCGCGGGCACGCCACCTTCCGGCTGCACGGCGCGAAGCTGCACGGCGAGTACGCGCTCACCCGGTTCCGGGGCGGGCAGGACGGCGGTGACGACAACGCCTGGCTGCTGGTGAAGAAGGGCGCCGCGCGCTCCGGCGGCCACGGCACCCCCGACCCGCGCCGGGCCCGCTCGGTCCGCACCGGCCGCACCCTGGCGCAGGTCGCGGCGCAGGACGGCGAGGACTGAGCCGGGGCCCGTGGGGCGTCAGCCGTCCTCCGCCACGCCGGCGGCGACGCCGCGGGCCCCCAGCGCCAGGGGCACGTGCAGGGGCAGCCGGCCGTGGGCGACGGCCCGCTGGGCGGCGGGACGGCGGCGCCGGTCCACGGCCCTCTTCTTCACGTTGGCCGGGAAGACGCCCACGAAGAAGGCCGGCGCGGCCGGCGCGGCGGCCTTGCGGGTCCGGGCCGCCGCGAGACCGGCGGCCAGGGCCGGCTCGACGGCGCCGCCGGTGTAGGTCCAGGCGCGCGAGCCGCCCGGCAGGGCGCGCGGGACGACGGCGTCGAACGGCCGGGGAACGGCGAAGCGGGCGACCCCCCGCCATGGCCGGCAGGCCGGCGAGCAGGAGCGGTGAGCGTACGGACCCGGACACGGTTCCTCCCCCGCGGATCCGCCGCGCGATCCTACTGGCCGGTAGGTATGCCGGTGCCCGTGGTCGGCGGGCCGACGCCGACGGGGAGACAGGAAGGCTGGACGGCGGGCCGGCCGGGAGGCCGGGAGGCCCGCCGCCGGGCCGCCGCCGGGCGGGCCGGTGGCGGGCCTTGCGGGGGAAAGTGGCGCGGGTGCGGCGTGCGGGCGGGGCCGGACGTTCACATCTCAGCCGTGACCCTCCCGCTGATCCCGCCCATGCTCGCCACGCCCGGCTCCCTTCCACCGCCCGCGCAGGACGCGCGCTGGGCGTACGAGACCAAGCAGGACGGGCAGCGCGCGGTGGCCTATCTGGCCGGGGACGGCACCCTGGTGCTGCGGGCCCGCTCCGGGGAGGACATCACGGGCGCCTATCCCGAGCTGCGGCCGCTCGGCGCGGCCCTGGGCGCCACGCCCGCCGTGCTCGACGGCGAGATCCTGGCGCTGGACGAGACCGGCCGGGCCAGCTTCCAGCTGCTGCAGGGCCGTATGGGCCTGGCCCACGCCCCCGGCCGCGCGGCACGCCGGGCGGCGCAGATCCCCGTGCACCTGATCCTGTTCGACGTGATGCACCTGGGCGGGCAGTCCCTGCTGGCGCTGCCCTACCTCCGGCGCCGCGAGCGTCTGGAGGCGCTCGGCCTGCAGGGGCCGTACTGGTCCACGCCACGCGCCCTCGTCGGCCACGGCGAGCGTGCCCTGGCCGCCACGCGCGAGCACGGCCTGGAGGGCCTGGTGTGCAAGCGGCTGGACTCGGTGTACGAGCCGGGGGTGCGCTCACGGGCCTGGATCAAGATCCGCAACATGCGCAGCGAGGACGTGATCGTGGGCGGCTGGCTGCCGGGCAAGGGGCGGCTGACGGGGCTGCCGGGCGCGGTGCTGGTGGGGCAGCGCGGCGGCGGCAGACTGCGCTACGTCGGCAGCGTGGGCACCGGCTGGAGCGAGGCCGAACGCACGCAGCTGGCCGCGCTGCCCGCGGACCTGGCGACGAAGGCGTGCCCCTTCGACCCGGTCCCGGCGGCGCCCGGGGCCCACTGGGTGCTGCCCCGGCTGGTCGGCGAGGTGCGCTACAGCGTCCGTACCCGGGCGGGCCGGCTGCGCCAGCCCTCCTGGCTGCGGCTGCGCCCGGACCTGAGCCCGGAGGAGTCCGCCGCCGATCTGCCGGAGGACACGACAGGGTGAGGCACGCCCCTGGAGGCACGCGGACGGGGCGAGCGAGGCCGCGCGGGGACGCGGCGGCCGCCCCCCGGGGCCGGCGGGGCGGCGGGGGGCGGCGGGGCCCCGCCCTGGAACTCCCCGACGGCCAGCAGCACGAACGTGGGCGTCAGCAGCACGAGCACGCCCAGCACGGCGATGCTGGTGCGCAGCGCGGCCACCGCCAGGTACGCGGTGAACACCGCCCAGCCGAGCAGATACAGCCCGAGGGCGTTGTGCGCGTCGGCGCCGGTGCCGAGCAGGTGCGGCACGATCCACCAGTACGACAGCCAGAAGGCGCCGTAGGACATGAACACCGTGGCGCCGAAGGTGTTGCCCCGGCGGAACTCGAACAGCCCGGCGACGAACTCGGCCAGGCCGCCGTAGAACGCCGCCAGGCCCAGCACGGGGATGAGGGCGCCGGTCTCCGTCAGGAGGCCGGTGTTGACGATGGACAGCAGCAGGGTGGTGAGCGCGAAGCCCGCCAGGCCCACCGGTGCCGGGTCCGCGTGCGCCCGCGCCTGCGGGTCCGCCGGGCGCGCCTGGTCGCGGACGGAGTCGTGCGTGTCGTCGGCCATGACCGGAATCCCTTCGACCTGAGGCCATCACGGCCAGCCACTGAGTACCCGTTCGCCCCGGTTTTAGCTGTATGTCACCTGCCTCGGGGGATCGTGGGGCTCTCCTTCGCGTCTCCCTCCCGCGCTCCCGGCGCCCCACGGGACCGGCACCCCACGGGATGGGTGTCCCGAGAGAACTCATGTCCCAAGGGGACTCATGTCCCAGTGAGACACGACGGTGTACGGTGTGACCATGACGGCAACGGAGCCCTCCGGCGGCACGGCCCCCGCTCCCGAGGACCGGCGGCAGCGCAAGGCCAGGCAGACCCGCAACGCGCTGGCCGCCGCCGCCCTGGAGCTGATCCTGGAACGCGGCCTGGCCGACACGACCGTGGCGGCCATCGCCGACCGCGCCGACGTCACCCGCCGCACCTTCAGCCGGAACTTCACCGGCAAGGAGGACGCCGCCCTGGACTTCGTGCGCGGTGACGGCGCCCGCATCAACGCCCTGCTGCGCGCCCGCCCGGCGGCCGAACCGCCGCTGCTGGCCTACCGCCGGGCCGTGCGGGCCTGGCTCGCCGACCGGGAGAACCCGGCCTGGCACGTGCGTCCGGACATGCGGCGGCTGCTCGCCCTGCTGGACCGCGAACCGACCCTGTTCGCCGCCTACGAACGCATCCGCGTCGACGCCCAGGAGGAGTCGATCCGGATCATCGCCGACCGGCTCGGCACCGACGAGGCCCGGGACATCCGCCCCGCCGTCGTCGTCGGCGCCGCCGCCGGCGTCCTCACCGCCGCCCTGCGCCAGTGGGCGCGCGCGGGGAAGGACGACGACCCGGGAGCCGCAGACCTCGCCGCTCTGGTCGAGCGGGCCTACGACGCCCTGACCGCGGAGGCCGCGTCCGCGGCCCCGCACGCAACTCCGAGAAGCGAGCGCACATGAGCACCACCACCCCCGCGGCCGCCCCCGCCGCCGGTCCCGTCACCGACTACGCCACCGAGTTCGCCGGCCGGACCGCCCTGGTCACCGGCGCCGCCTCCGGCATCGGCCTGGCCACCGCCCGCCGCCTGGGCGCCGGCGGCGCCAACGTCGTCATCGCCGACTTCCGCACCGAGGGCGCCGAGAAGGCCGCCGCCGAGCTGACCGCCGAGGGCATACCCGCCGCCGCCGTCCACCTGGACGTGACCCGACCGGAGTCCGTCGAGGCGGCCGTCGCCTTCGCCGTGGACACGTTCGGCTCCCTGCGGCTGGCCGTGAACAACGCCGGCATCGGCGGCCCGAGCGCGCTCACCGGCGCCTACGACATCGAGGCCTACCAGCGGGTCGTGCGCACCAACCTCGACGGCGTCTTCTACTCGATGCGCTACGAACTGCCCGCCCTGCAGGACACCGGCCAGGGCGGTGCGATCGTCAACGTGGCCTCCATCCTCGGCTCGGCCGGCTTCGCCGGCTCCGCCGCCTACGTGGCCGCCAAGCACGGCGTGGTCGGGCTGACCAAGACCGCCGCCGCCGAGTACGCCGCCCAGGGCATCCGCGTCAACGCGGTCGGCCCGGGCTTCATCGAGACGCCGCTGCTGCAGAACATGGACGAGTCCGCCCACCGGGCCCTGGTCGGCCTGCACCCGGCCGGCCGGCTCGGCCGCCCGGAGGAGGTCGCCGAACTCGTCGCCTTCCTGCTGTCCGACCGCGCCTCGTTCGTCCACGGCAGCTACCACCTGGTCGACGGCGCCTATACCGCGGTCTGACCCGCACCGACGGGACGAACCGAGTCACGGCCGAGGCGAACGAGGGAGTTTTTCGTCATGAAGGCACTGCAGTACCGCACCATCGGCGCCGCCCCCGAGGTGGTGACCGTCCCCGACCCCGAACCCGGGCCCGGGCAGGTCCTGTTGAAGGTCACCGCGGCCGGGGTGTGCCACTCCGACATCGCGGTGATGAGCTGGCCCGCCGAGGGCTTCCCCTACGAGCTGCCGCTCACCCTCGGCCACGAGGGCGTGGGCACCGTCGCCGCGCTGGGCGCCGGGGTGAGCGGTCTCGCCGAGGGCGAGGCGGTCGCCGTGTACGGGCCCTGGGGCTGCGGCACCTGCGCCAAGTGCGCCGAGGGCAAGGAGAACTACTGCCTGCGCGCCGACGCGCTCGGCATCCGGCCGCCCGGGCTCGGCGCGCCGGGCTCGATGGCCGAGTACCTGCTGGTCGACGACCCGCGGCACCTGGTCCCGCTCGACGGGCTCGACCCGGTGGCCGCCGTGCCGCTGACCGACGCGGGCCTGACGCCGTACCACGCCATCAAGCGGGCGCTGCCCCGGCTGGTGCCCGGCTCGACCGCCGTGGTGATCGGCGCCGGCGGCCTCGGGCACGTCGCCATCCAGTTGCTGCGCGCCCTGACGCCGGCCCGCGTGGTGGCGCTCGACGTCAGCGAGGACAAGCTGCGCCTGGCCCGCGAGGTGGGGGCGCACGAGACGGTGCTGTCGGACGCCGGGGCCGCCGCCGCGGTGCGCGACCTCACCGGAGGTCTGGGCGCCGAGGCCGTGTTCGACTTCGTCGGCGTGGAGCCCACCGTGGCCGTCGCCGCCGCGGTGGCCGCCGTGGAGGGGGAGATCTCCCTCGTCGGCATCGGCGGCGCCGCGCTGCCCGTCGGCTTCGGCCGGCTGCCCTTCGAGGTGTCGGTCAGCTCCCCGTACTGGGGCAGCCGCGGCGAACTGGTCGAGGTGCTGGCGCTGGCCCGCTCCGGTGCCCTGTCGGTCCACACCGAGACGTTCACCCTGGACGAGGCACCGCTCGCCTACGAGCGCCTCCACGCGGGCACGATCAACGGCCGCGCGGTGATCCTGCCGGGGGCCTGAGGCACCACCCCCCACCGGAACACCCCCCAGCTCACGTCGCGCCCCCGCCGGTCCTACCCGACCGGCGGGGGCGCTGTCGGCGGCGGCGTGTGCGGCCTCGAGCGTCTCCTGTGAAGCCGAGCGAGGGCCACGGGTGCCCGCCCGGGCCCGGCCCGGGCGAACGGCCCGCCCCGGCGCGCCCGAGCGCGGCCGGGCTCCGGCGCACAGACTGGAGGTACCGGAAAAGACAGGACAGAAGGGTGAAGATCGGCATGAAAGGTTACGTCTTCCACGGTCCCGGCCGGTCCGCCTGGCAGGACGTCCCTGACCCGGACGTCCAGGACCCGACCGACGCCGTCGTGCGGGTCGACACCGTCACCATCTGCGGAACCGACCTGCACATCCTCAAGGGCGACGTGCCCGAGGTGCGCCCCGGCACCGTGCTCGGGCACGAGGCGGTCGGCGAGGTCGTCGAGATCGGCCCCGACGTGCGCGGCCTGCAGCCGGGGGAGCGGGTGCTGGTCTCCTGCGTCAGCGCCTGCGGACGCTGCCGTTTCTGCCGCGAGGGCATGTACGGCCAGTGCCTGGGCGGCGGGGGCTGGGTCCTCGGCCGGCACATCGACGGCACGCAGGCCGAGTACGTGCGGGTGCCCTTCGCCGACCTGTCGCTGCACCCGCTGCCCGCCTCGGTGACCAATGAGGAGGCCGTGCTGCTGGCCGACATCTTCCCCACCGGATACGAGGTCGGCGTGCTCAACGGACAGGTCGCGCCCGGCGACACCGTGGCCGTGGTCGGCGCCGGCCCGGTCGGCCTCGCGGTGATCGCCACCGCCCGGCTGTTCGCGCCCGAGCGGGTCGGCGCGGTGGACGTCGCCCCCGCCCGCCTGGAGATCGCCCGCAAACTGGGCGCCGACGTGGTCTGCGACGCCCGGGAGGCCCCCGAGCAGCTGGTCGCCGACCTCACCGGCGAGCTGGGCGTGGATGTGGCGGTCGAGGCGGTGGGCCTGCCGGAGACCTTCGGGGGGGGCGCGCGCATGGCGCGCCCCGGCGGCCGGATCGCGGTCGTCGGTGTGCACGGCCGGCCGGCGACCCTGCACCTGGAGGAGCTGTGGGACAGGAACGTCACCGTCACCACGGGCCTGGTCGACACCCGTTGCACTCCGACGCTGCTGAAGATGGCCGCCACCGGCCGGCTGCCCACCTCGCAGCTGATCACGCACCTGTTCCCGCTGGAGCGCATGGAGGAGGCCTACGAGGTCTTCGCCCACCCCGCCGAGACCGGGGCGATCAAGGTCGTGCTCGGCGGACCGCACCGTGAGGTCGTCCCCGTGCAGACGACCTGACGGTGGGAGCGGTCAGGAGGGCGCGCGGCGCCTCCCCGCGGCCCGGGACGGACGGCGGGGAGGAGGCGCCGTGCGCCGACCGGCCGCGGCGTGGTGCGCCCACGTGTGCCTACGACCGTGAGCCGCGGCGGTGCCGGTGCTCCCCGCTGTGCGAGGCGCGCTCGGCGCCCGCGGAGCCGGCCGTGACCTCCTCCGAGTCGCGGGCGCCGTCGTCCGCCTCCTCGCGCTCGTCGTCGTCGCCGTGCAGCACCCGGTCGCCGTACAGGTCCTCCAGCCAGGTCTGCTGGTAGATGGTGTCGAGGTAGCGTTCGCCGAGGTCGGGGGCGATGGCCACCGCCGTCAGGTCGGGGGAGCCGTGGCGGTCCAGCCAGCCCGACGCACCGCTGACGCCCGTCCCGGTGGAGCCGCCGAACAGGACCCCGCGCCGGGCGAGCCGGTGGCAGGCGCGGATGGTGTCCGCCTCCTCCACCTGGATCACCTCGTCGACGTAGGACTCGTCCAGCAGCGGCGGGCGCATGCTCATGCCCAGCCCGGGGATCATCCGGCGGCCCGGTGTGCCGCCGAAGGCCACCGAGCCGACGGTGTCCACCGCGACGATCCGCACCGGCCGGTGCCACTCGCGGAAGTACCGCGCGCACCCCATGAGCGTCCCCGTGGTGCCCGCGCCCACGAACAACACGTCCAGCTGCGGGACCTGCTCGGCGATCTCGGGTGCGGTCTTGCGGTAGTGCGCCTGCCAGTTGCCCGGGTTGGTGTACTGGCTCAGCCACACGTACCGCTCGTCGGAGGCGCACAGCGCCCGGACGTAGTCGATCCGGGCGCCGAGGAACCCGCCGTTGGCGTCCAGGTCGGCGATGACGTGCACCTCGCTGCCCAGCGCCTCCATCAGCAGCCGGGTCGACAGGTTGCAGCGGGAGTCCGTGACACACAGGAACCGGTAGCCCTTGCTGGCCGCGATCACGCTGAGGGCCACCCCGAGGTTGCCGGACGAGGACTCGATCAGTACCGAGTCCTTGGTCAGCAACCCGTCCCGCTCCGCGCTCTCCACCATCTCGATCGCGGCCTTCAGCTTGATCGAACCGGCGAAGTTGAAGCCCTCGCACTTCAGGTAGAGCGAGCGCCCGAGGATCGGCTGGAGATCGACGTAGAGCTGGCCTTCGTTGAAGGAGTGGGGTGCGGAGATGACGGGCACGAGGGCCTCCTGATGCGTGGGCCGGGTACAGGGGCGATCAGCCGAGGGCGCGGTGATCAGCCGTACCGGCGCAGCTCGTGGAAGAAGTCGTCGATGACATGGAGCTCTCCGGCTCGGGCGATCTCGTCGTGGACGTACTTGCCCACGGCGAGGTCGAGGACCCCGAGGCCGAACGGGGAGAAGATGACGGTCCGGTCGGCGGGCGGCCGGACGCGGCCGGTGAGGACGTCGTCGAGGGTGCCGTCCAGGAAGTCCCGGCCGCCGGTGAGCTGTTCGGCCAGGTGCGGGGAGGTGTCCGCCTTCAGGCAGTGCTCGACGTCGTCGACGAAGTTGGCCGACTCCAGCAGGATCCGCGGATCCAGGTCGCGCAGCGACACGTGCAGCACGACGGGACGGTGATCGAACCAGGACGTCTCGGTGACGTGCGGGGTCCCCGCGATCGTGGCGAAGACGACCAGGTCGCTGGAGCGGATGAGGTCCTCGGGGCTGTCGTGCACGGTGACCTCGGCCGCCGTCCCGCCCGGCGAGCCGGCACCGGCCTGCCGCAGATATCCGCAGAACCCGGCGGCGCTGTCGGCGGAGACGTCGTACACCCCGACGGAGTCGAAGCTCCAGCCGGTGCCCGCGAGGAAGGTGTGGATGTAGCGGGCGATCAGGCCGGTGCCGAAGAACCCGACCCGCCGGGGCCGCTCCCGGGTGCGGGTGAGCCGGTCGGCGGCCAGCGCCGCGGACGCCGCGGTCCGGGTGGCGCTGATGATGGAACTCTCCAGGCAGGCGAACGGGTAGCCGGTGGCGTGGTCGTTGAGGATCAGCACCGCCGACGCCCGGGGGAGCCCGGAGGCCACGTTGTCGGGGAAACTGGAGATCCACTTGATGCCGTCCACGCCCACCTCACCGCCCACGGACGCGGGCAGTGCGATGATCCGCGAGGTGGGCCGGTCGGGGAAGCGCAGGAAGTACGACGGCGGGGTCACCGTCCGGCCCTCACCGTGCAGCCGGTAGGCGGCCTCGACCAGCTCCACGATCTCCTTCTCGCGGCCGTGCAGCGCCTGCCGCACCTGCGCGCCGGAGATCACCGCGAACGCCGGGACGGCGGACGGTCCCGAGGCGGTGGGGCCGGTGGCGGGGGAGGTCACAGGAGTCATCGCCGCTTCCCCTCCCGCGTGCGGCCGTCGGCCGGCACCCGCGGCTCGGCCATGGCCACCAGTACCTCGCGCTCACCGGTGAACGGCTCCCGGCTGTGCGCGGTGCGGATGTTGTCGACCAGCAGCACGTCGCCGGCCTGCCACGGCTCGCGCCGGGTGTGCTGTTCGTAGGTGGTGTTGAGCAGCTGCACGACGTCCTCGCCGATCTCGCCGCCGTCGCCGTACCGGGTGTTGAACGGCAGCCCGTCCTCGCCGTACTCGTCCACCAGGTACTCGCGCACCTCCGGCGCCAGCGTCCACTGGTTGAGGAAGGCGATCTGGTTGAACCAGCAGGGGCGGCCGGTGACCGGGTGCCGGACGACGGCGGCGCGGCGCTGCCGGGTGCGCAGCGTCCCGTCGGGCCGCCAGGCGAAGTCGATGGCGTGGGCGCGGCAGTAGTTCTCCACCGTCTCGCGGTCGTCGGTGCCGAACGACTCCGCCAGCGAGGCGCCGATCTCGTCGTTGTAGCTGCGGGTGAGCAGCCAGCCCTCCCGCTCGAACCGCTCGCTGACCTCGGCGGGCAGCGCCCGCAGCACCTGCTCGGCGTCGGCCACCGCGGTCGCGCCGCCCTCGGCGGGGGCGGTCAGACACGCGAACAGCATCAGGCCCGGCACCCGCTGCGCGTAGCTCAGCTCGTGGTGCATGCACATCGGCTGGTTGTCCGGCCAGCTGGTGGAGGAGTACAGCCCGCCGCCGTACGGCGTCCGGGGTGCGAACGCCTCCCGCTCGGCCATGAGGTCACCGGCCAGCGCGGTGAACACCGCGCGGACCTGCTCCTTGTCGCGCAGCCCCAGGCCGCGCACCAGGACCGCACCGTGCTCGGTGACCTGCGCGCGCAGCGCCTGGCGGTGTTCGGCGGCCCAGCCGGCCGCGTCGGCCGGGGGCTCCACCCGCAGGACCGGTGGCCTGTCCGGTCGCAGGTCCACCTCCAGCAGGGAGGCCGGGGACGGATACGACATCGCGGTTTCCTTTCGTTCGGCGCGGTGGTCTTCTTCAGGAGGCCGCCGGTTCGGCGGCGCCCAGCACGGCCTGCGCCGCCTCGGCCGGCCGGGTGCGGGGGAAGTAGTGGCCGCCGGCCGGCAGTTCGTGCAGGTCCACGCGGTCGGCCAGCACCCGCCAGTCCTGATGGCGGTCGCGGAAGCCGGCGGTGTGCGGGTCGTCGGCGGCGACGACCACGGTGAGCGCCGCGGCCGGTTTGACGGCGGGTGGATCGTCCAGCAGGGCGGCGAAGTAGCGGTGGGCCACCACGCAGTCGTGGCGGTAGGCGGCGGCGACGCGCTCGGCGTGCTCCGCGTTCAGCTCGCCCAGCTCCCGGTGGCCGCCGTCCGCGGCCAGCCGCGCGGCGATCTCCGCGTTGCTCATCCGCTTCAACTCGACCGCCCGCTCCCGTCGTTCAGCGGCCGTGCCGAGCAGCTGCGCGCCGAGGAACACCCGCACCACCTCCACCCCGCGCGCGGGCAGCAGCCGGGCCGCCGCCACGGCCAGGGCGGCGCCCGAGGAGCGGCCCCACAGCATCACCCGCCGCAGCCCGCGCCCGGCGATCTCCTCGACGGCCTGCTCGGCCACCTGCTCCAGCGGTGCGAACGGCTCGTCGGGGGCGGCCAGGTCGTGGCCGGGCAGATCGACGGCGTACACCGCCAGGCCGCTGTCGGCCAGCGCGCTCGCCATCGGCTGGAAGTTCACCGCGGTGCCGCCCGCGTGCGGGAAGCACACCAGGGTGCACTGCGCCGTGCCCCGCGGCCGGGCCAGCGGCTGCAGCAGGTCCGGGCGCCGCCCGGCCGGGCCGTCCAGCAGCGCCGCCAGGTCGGCGAGCACCGGATGGCGGGTGATGTCCTTCAACGACACCGCGCGGTCCAGGGCGATGGTGAGCTTCACCGCCGACAGGGAGGTGCCGCCGGCGTCGAAGAAGTGGTCGTGCCGGCCGATCCGGTGCCGGGGCACACCCAGCACCTGGGCCCAGGCGTCGGCGAGCCTGCGCTCGTTCGCGGTGCGCGGGGCCTGCGCATGGTCCCCGCCGTCCCCCGGCGCCTCGGGGTCCGTCCGGTCCGTGCGTGCGGCCAGCGCGGTCAGGGCCTTGCGGTCGATCTTGCCGTTGGCGGTCAGCGGCAGCGCGTCCTGCCAGTGGAACGCCGACGGCACCATGTACGCGGGCAGCGCCGCCCCGAGCACCTGCTGCAGCTCCCCGGTCTCCAGCCGCCGCCCTGTGTAGAAGGCGACCAGGCGGGCGCTGCCGCCGGCCGGTTCGGCGACGACCACCGCGCCGTCCCGCACCCCCGGCACCCGCAGCAGCGTGTTCTCGATCTCGCCGATCTCGATGCGAAAGCCGCGGATCTTGACCTGGCTGTCGCGGCGGCCGAGGAACTCCAGCTTGCCGTCCGGATGCCAGCGCCCCCAGTCGCCGCCCAGGTACAGCCGCTCGCCGGGCCGGTAGGGGTCCTCCCGGTAGGCCTCGCGGGTGCGCTCGAGGTCGTTGACGTAGCCGCGCCCCACGCACACCCCGGAGAACGCGATCAGCCCGGGGGCGCCCAGCGGCACCAGGTTCAGGTGGGCGTCGACGACGAGGACCCGCACGTTGTGCACGGGGCGGCCCAGCAGCACCCGGTCCGGCACCGCCTCCATGACCTCGTGGTTGGTGTCGTCGGAGGTCTCGGTCAGGCCGTAGGCGTTGACCAGGCGGATGCCCGGCCGGAGCGCGAACCAGCGCTGGACCAGCTCCCGTTTGAGCGCCTCCCCGGTCACCGACACACACGTCAGGTCGGGCAGGTCGCGCGGGTGCCGCTCCAGGTACGCCACCATCACCTCCAGGTAGGAGGGCACGACCTGGGCCACCCCC
The DNA here is from genome assembly GCF_902506575.1 of Streptomyces mexicanus. Taxonomy (GTDB): domain Bacteria; phylum Actinomycetota; class Actinomycetes; order Streptomycetales; family Streptomycetaceae; genus Streptomyces; species Streptomyces mexicanus. The sequence continues at coordinate 119,442 of NZ_LR732544.1, forward strand.
ACCCGGCCGCGGGCCAGGGTGTCCACGAAGCGTTCCACGTCCACGACCGCGTCCTGCTCCACCAGCAGGGTCCGCCCGCCCACCAGCAGCGCCGCCAGCAGCTGCCACAGGGAGATGTCGAAGCACTGCGGGGCCGTCTGCGCCACCACCGTCCCCGGCCCGATGCCCAGGTCGTCGATCTTGGCGAACAGGTGGTTGAGCATGCCCGCGTGCTCGCACATCGCGCCCTTCGGCTCGCCCGTGGAGCCGGAGGTGAAGTAGATGTACGCCAGCTGCCCGGGGGCCACCTCCACCCCGAGGTCGTCCTCGGCGTGGTCCTCGGCGTACGCGGCCTCGATCAGCAGCTTCTCGACGTCCCCCGGGAGGGTGGCCAGCGCCTCGTCCAGGGACGCGGTGCTGCCGGGCTCGGTCAGCACCAGCCGGCACCCGGCCCGCGACAGCGTCGCCGCGATCCTGCCGGCGGGGAAGTGCGGCTCGACGGGCAGGTAGACGCCTCCCGCCTTGAACACCGCCAGCCCCGCCGCCAGCCAGTCGAGGTTCCGCTCGGTGACGCCCGCCACCACGTCCTCCCGGCCCAGCCCGCGCGCCAGCAGCGCCCGCGCCAGCCGGTTGGCGCGCGCGTTCAGCTCCGCGTACGTCCAGCAGCGCTCGCCGAGCACCGCCGCCACCGCCTCGGGGTGCTCCCGTACCCGCTGCTCGAACAGCTCGTGCGCGCGGGCGTCCGGCAGCTCGCGGTGCGGCCCGGCCAGAGCGTCGAGCTGCTCGCGCACCTCCGCCGCCGACAGCAGGCTCTGCCCGGCGTGGTCGGCGTCCACATCGGCGGTCATCAGGCGCAGCGCGGTCACGTGGTACCCGGCGATCCGGGCCGCCGCGGCGGCGTCCAGCACATCGGTGCGGTGCCGCACCCGCAGCACGGTCCGGCCGTCCCGCTCGCCGCGGCCCACCGCGAGCACCACGTCCTCGGGCAGGGCGGGCGCGGTGCCGACCGGGTCGAAGACCACCTCGAACGCGGGCCCGCTCAGGCCCAGCTCCCGGCGCAGGTCCGCGACGGGGAAGTCCCGGTGCGTCAGCAGGTCCGCCTCGGCGCGCCGGACGGCGAGCACCAGCTCGCGCCAGGTGCGCGGGGCGAGCGAGAGCCGGCAGGGCAGCGGGCCGCCGACCGCGTCGGTGACGTGGCCGGTCACCACGTCCCCTTCACCGCTGAGCGCCGCCAGCACCTTGGCGTGCGCGGCCAGCAGCACCGCGCCGGCCGGCACCCCCAGCCGCGCCGCCAGGGCAGCCACCGCCTCCGCCACCTCGGCGGGCACCGGCTCCTCGTGTTCGGCGACCCCCGGCACCGGATCGCGTGCCCACCGCGGAACGGCACTGAAGCCGCCGGCGGTCAGCACCTCGGCCCAGAAGTCCCTCTCCGCTGCCACGAGCGTTCCCATGGATGACCTTCCTCACTTCGCCGTCGGGGCGGCGGGGTTTCCTGCCCATCGCGCGTTCGGTGGGACTTCCTCGCCCTTCATCAGGAAGGAGTCCGGCGCCAGCACCGCGCCGTCGCCCACCGTCACGCCGTAGTGCACATGTGCGCCGACCCCGAGGGTGACGCCGGCGCCCAGCGTGGTGTGGTCGGACTTGAAGGTGCCGTCCTCCTGCGAGTGGCACTGGATCTTGCTGCCGGCGTTCAGCGTGCAGTCGTCCCCGATGGCGGTCAGCGTCCGCTCCGTGATGAAACAGCCGTCGTCGAAGACCCTGCGGCCGATGCGCACGCCCATCAGCCGCCACAGCAGCGCCTTGAACGGCGTGCCGTTGAACAGGTTCAGATAGTGCTCGGGCACCTTCCACAGCCGCTCGTGCCACCAGAAGTACGGGTCGTAGATGGAGCACAGCCGCGGCCGCAGCGGGCGGAAGGAGGCGATGCACCGCTCCACCAGGACGTAGTAGCCGGTGGTGACCAGGAGGCTGAACGCCAGGTAGCCGCCGACCACGACGTGCCCCAGGGTGCCGTACAGACCCGCGGTGAGCAGGGCGAACGCCGTCAGCAGCACCGTGTGCAGCCAGCGCAGCAGCAGGTGCAGCGCCATGGAGCGCAGGTTGTAGCGGTTCTTCGCGGCCAGGTTGCGGCGCAGCGCCTCGCCGGTGCGCAGGTGGTCGAAGCGCGCGTCGCGCTCCACCGTCCGGGGGATCTCGAAGCAGGGGGAGCCGAGCAGCCCCACACCCTGCCGCATCTCGCCGTCGAGGGGGACCATCACCTTCGTCGCCAGCAGGCAGTTGTCGCCGGTGCGCGCGCCCGCGGGAAAGGCGATGTTGTTGCCGAGGAAGTTGCGCGCCCCGATGGAGACCGGCGTCACCCTGAAGGAGGTGCTGGAGAACTCCGCGTTGAGGACGGACAACCCGTCGGCCACCATGGTGCCGCTGCCGACCTTCACCAGGAACGGCGTCTCGTGCGCCACCTCGGTGCCGAAGTTGGAGCCGGTCTGCTCGACCGTGGACAGGTCGTAGCCGAGGCCGCGCAGGTAGGGGACGATGTAGGAGCTGTCTCCGAAGAGCCAGGTGAAGAAGCGGATGTTCGTCAGGGCCGACACCGCCCGGTGCAGCGCGTACGGGAAGCCGTACAGCGGGTAGACCCGCTCGGGCCGCACGGCCAGGCGCAGCAGACGCGAGGCGGCGAACAGGGCGACCAGGCCGAGCAGCACGGCGCCGAAGAACACCACCGTGGCCACCAGCAGCGCGTCGAGGACGAGGGTGGCGATCGAGGCGCCCTGGGTCCCGGCCTCCAGCCGCCGGTGCAGCGCGGGGACCTCGGCGCACACCATGTACAGCCCGCCCACGGCCAGCGGCAGGTACACCAGGTACAGCTGCACCAGGCTGGTCAGCGCGAAGGTGGTCCGGCGCAGTCTGCCGCAGCGGGCCGGCGGGACCCGTACGTGGTCGACCTCGGTGGGCTGGGCGGGCGAGCCGTGCCGGCGTTCACCGGCCGGGACCTCCTGGCCCCGGTACAGGGCGGAGGCGTGGCCGAGCTGCGCCCCGTCGCCCAGGGCGGTGTCGATGTCGAGGACCGTCTTCTCGCCGACGAACACCTCCCGGCCCAGCGTGATCCGGCCGGTCTGGATCCGTCCGGCGCAGGCCCGGTAGCCCAGGAAGAACGCGTCCTTGCGGATGACCGTGCCGGCGCCGATGGTCAGCAGGTCGGTGCAGACCGGCACGGAGCGGGAGAGGATCGTCACGTCCCGGCCGATCCGCGCGCCCAGCGCCCGCAGGTACATCACATACAGCGGATTGCCGACGAACAGCACCATGGGGTTGGCGTGCAGCAGCGACTTGACGATCCAGAACCGCAGGTAGGCCGCGCCGCACACGGTGGCCGGTCCGCCCGCCCCCGCCGCGGTGCCGCAGTACGGTGGCGCGCCGCTGCCGCCGGGCGGACCGGCCACCGTGTGCGAGGTCTGCGGGGCGGCGCCCGCCGCGCCGGTGACGGTCCGTGGCCACCAGGGCATGCTGGTGGTCATGCGGTTCCTGCGGCGGCGGGGCGTCCTGTGCCGCACCTGCGCGCTGGCCGTCTTCCGGCAGATGCAGGCCGACACCCTGCTGCAGGGCTGGTGGGGTCCGTTGTCGGTGGTCATCACGCCCGTCACCCTGCTGGTCAATCTCGGCGCCCGGTCCGCGATACGACGTATCCCCGCCCCGGTCGCGGCCGGCCCGCGGCCGCCGCTGGACCCGGGCAAGCCGGTGTTCAAGCGGCCGGCCGGGGTGCTGGCGCTGATCCCGCTGAGCCTGCTGGGCCTGGCGGTGCTGGCCGTTCCGGTGCTCATGGTCGTCGGCCTGCTGGTCGGCCCCGGCGGCGGTGAGCACCCGACTCTGACGGTCGGCTCCTGTGCCCGGAACGACGGCGACTGGTCCCATGAGGATCTACGGCCCGTCGACTGCGGCTCCGCCGAGGCCGAGTTCCGGGTCCTCGCTCCGGACAGCGGCTCCTGTCAGGCCGGGGACTACATCGCCGATCCGGAATACAGCGAGGACGGCGACCTGCCGCTGTGCCTGCGACCGCTGAACGGCTAGCGGGACACCCACCGGGGCACCGGGGCACCGGCATCAGGCACCGAGGCACCACCCGAGGCCCGAGGCCCCAAGCGGCAACTGCGGCATCAGCGGCATCAGCCGCTAGGGAACCACCTGCCGGGCGGCTGCCCCGTCCAGCACCCGGCGCCACTCCCGCACAGCCGTCTCGGAGACCGCCCCGCCCCACCCCGCGGGGCGCGCCGCGCCGCCGATGTGGAAGGCGTCGATCCCGGCGGCCCGCAGCCGCGGCACGTGCTCCAGGCGCAGGCCGCCGCCGACGAGGAGTTCCTGGCCGTACCCCGGCTCGCCGCGCCGCCCCGCCTCCGCGATCGGCGTCGGCAGGCCCTCGTCCGCCCCGGCGGGGGACCCGGCGGTGAGGTAGGTGTCCAGGCCGGGGCAGCCGGCGAGCTGCTTGCGCAGGGCGGCACGGTCGGCGGCGCGGTCGATCGCCCGGTGGAACGTCCACGCGCAGCCGTCCAGCACGTCGGCCAGCCGTTCCACCGCGGCGAGGTCCACCCCGCCGTCCGCGTCGAGGAAGCCGAGCACGAACTGGTCCGCGCCGGCCTCCCGCAGCTCCTCGGCCACGCCCACCAGTCGGGAGACGTCACCGGCCGCGAACCCGTCCGTGAGGCGGAGCATCACGCGCAGGTCGATGTCGACGGCGGCGCGGATCGCGGCGACGGTGGCGACCGGCGGGGGGAGGCCGGCGGCCGCCATATCGGTGACCAGTTCGAGGCGGGCCGCGCCCCCCGCCCGGGCGGCGACCGCGTCCTCGACGTCGAGGGCGATCACCTCCAGGACTGCACGCATGCTCATGGGACCCCTTTCCTCGGATTCCCCTGGGGGCTCAACAGGTCTAGTCCAATCTCAGGGTACGCCGAGGAGGGCCGCCCAGGGCGACCGGTCAGGCGAAGACGTCCGCCCGACCCACGCGAAGCTGCCTGTGCGCCCGGCTCGTGCACAGACGTCCATCCCGCTCACGCGCGGGCTTGCGCCTCACCCGAAGATGTTCAGCTCGTCCTCCCGCGCGCCCGCCAGCTCGTACCCGTTTCCGTCCGCCCGCAGCGGGCGTCCGGCGTAGAGCCGGACGAGCGTGGCGGCGTCGCCGATGTACCGGGCCGGGGGCCGCTCCCCGCCGGAGTCGCCCAGCCGCAGGGGTTCGTCCATGTCGTCCAGGTCGGCGTGGAGGGGCAGCCGGCCCTGCTCGCGGGTGACGTGGGCGAGCAGGGGCAGCGCGTACTCCAGCCCCGCGCCGGCGTACGCGCCGGGCGCGCCGAGGGCCTCGCGCACGTCACCGGCGTGCACCCACTCCCCGAGTGCGATCTCGTCCAGCGCCCCGCCGGCCTCGGCGATCACCGGCCCGGCCTCGGTCATCCCGCGTTCCAGCTCGTCCACCACCCGGACGTGGGACCACGCGGCCCGCTCGGCGATGTCGCGCGCGTTGGACTCGGGCGAGAACACGCCCTCCTCGAACCGGTTCTCCACGACCCTGAGCAGCGCGGCGGAACAGTGCGCGAGCACGTCCCGCACCGTCCACCCCGGGCACGCGGCGGTCGGCAGCGCGAAGTCCGCCTCCGGCCGCGACCTGAGCAACGGGATCAGCGCGTCCCGCTCCCGCGCGAGCAACTGCCCGGGCAGCTCGGGATCCCGCACCTGGTGCAGATCAGCAGAAGTCATGTGAGTCACGCTAGGGCGTGTGCCCGCCCAGGGGCGGAACAATGGGCACATGGCCGAACACGCCGACCTCGATGTCCTGCGGGACCGCTTCGCGCGCGCCCTCGACGGCGCCCGCGGACCCGCCGGCGGCCCCGACCCCGCGCCGTACGCCGACGATCTGCTGCGCCGCTGGTCGCAGCCGCAGCGGCACTACCACACGCTCACCCATCTGACGGCGGTCCTGGACCACATCGACGCCCTTCAGGAGTACGCCGCCGAGGCCGATGTCGTGCGCCTGGCGGGCTGGTTCCACGACGCGGTGTACCTGCCGGAGCGGTCCGAGAACGAGGAGCGCTCCGCCCGCCTGGCCGAACGCGCGCTGCCCGAGGCCGGGGTGCCCGCGGACACGACCGCCGAGGTGGCCCGGCTGGTCCGGCTCACCGTCGCCCACGATCCGGCGGACGACGACCTGAACGGCCAGGTGCTGTGCGACGCCGACCTGGCGGTCCTGGCCGCGGCCCCGTCGGCGTACGCCGCCTACGCGGCGGGCGTGCGCGAGGAGTACCACTTCGTCCCCAACGACGCCTTCCGCGAGGGCCGCGCCGCGATCCTGCGCCAACTGCTCGCCCGTCCCCACCTGTTCCGCACCCCCTACGGCCAGCGCCACTGGGAGGCGACGGCCCGCTACAACATCACCTCCGAGCTGGAAATGCTGTCGCCGTGAGGCCGCCGTGGCGCCCAGGGGCTGTCCGGCGGATCACGTCGCAGGGAACTCACGGCGACTGATCGACCCAGGTGAGCGGGGCATGGTGCGTCCCTGTGCAAGGCGGAGGAGGGAGTCGACGCGGAGCGTCGGGGACCGACGACAACGCCGCAGAGGGGAGTGCCAGGCCCCGCGTCTGCGGCATGATCCGCTGGACAGGCCCTAGGCTCCCCGGCATGAGCGCATGGGGCGGGGAACAGGTCGAGCAGGCCGTCGCGGGGGCCATGGCGGTGCTGCGGACGGCGGCGGACCGCGACCGGGACTGGGACGAGGTGCGGGCCGGGCGGCTGGAGTGGAGCTGCCGGGACACCGCCCGGCACATCGCGACCGCTCTCACCGCCTACACCTGGCGGTTGGCGGCCCGGGCGCAAGAACGCCACGTCCCCTACGAGATCCGCCTGGAGGACGACGCCGACACCGCCGGCCTCCTGGACGTGGTCGAGGCGGTCGGCACGCTGCTCGCCGCGGCCGTGCGCACCACGCCGCCGCAGGTCCGGGCGTACCACCCGTACGGCAACGCGGACCGCGAGGGTTTCGCCGCGATGGGCGTCGTGGAGGTGCTGCTGCACACCCATGACATCGCCGAGGGGCTCGGCCTGCGCTACGAGCCCGCGGCGGAGCTGTGCGAGGGCGTGCTGACCCGGCTGTTCCCGCACGTCCGTCCGGGCGCCGCGCCCTGGCCGACCCTGCTGTGGGCGACCGGCCGCGGCGAGCTGCCCGGACGGGCGCCGGTCACCGAGTGGCGCTGGTACAACGCGCTCGCGGTCCCCGCCGGACGCCTCACTCTCCAGGGCGTCACCCCGGCGGCCGCCCGGGACCTGGCCGGTGGCGGGGACGGCGGTTTCCGGTGGGTCGAGGGCGGCCCGTACCCGGGCACGCGGGAGGCCGCCGGGATGATCGTGAAGGCGTACGAGGACGGGGTGCACCGGCCCGAGTGGGGGATGTTCGCGCTGGTGCGCGACGAGGACGGGCGCGCGGTCGGCGCCATGGGCTTCCACGGCCCGCCCGACGAGGACGGCCGCGCGGAGATCGGCTACGACCTGGCCGAGGCCGCCCGCGGCCACGGCTACGCCACCGAGGCGCTGCGCGCACTGTCGGCGTGGGCGCTGGACCGGGAGGGCGTGCGGCGGCTGGTGGCGCGGATCGACCGGGACAACGGCCCGTCGCAGCGGGTGGCCGACCGGGCCGGTTTCACCCGGGTGGCCGACGAGGGCGACCTGCTCGTCTACGAACTGCCGCGCTGAGCGCGGTACTTGCGCCGGCGCAGTCCGGAGGCGTGCAGCAGGCGCACCACCTCGCGGCTGGGGACCTGGACGGCCCCGGCCGCGACCGCGTCTTCGTAGCGCTGGGCGGGCAGGTCGTAGTGGTCGCGTTCGAAGGCCCGGCGCGGCACACCCAACCGCTCGGCGAACGCGTGCAGTTCGGCGTAGGAGACGTCGCTGATCAGATGGGACCACAGGCGGCCGTGGCCCGGCCAGGTGGGCGGGTCGATGTAGACGGTCACGCCACCGCCACTCGCCCGGTCCTCCCCCGGACGGCGCTCACGAGGACGGCTTTCCGCCCGTCGCCTCCGCCAGCGACCCCACCGCGGCGACCTTCACGCCCGCCTTGGAGCACACCCAGTGCGGGTCGGGGCCGAGTTCGGGTTCGACGTCCAGGGCGTGCGGGTCGCCGTACCCGCACACCGGGCACAGCGGCCAGCGGCCGTAGCGCTCCAGCAGCGCGTCCTGGACGTCCTGCGCGACCAGTCCGGCGACGTACAGGGCGCCGTCCGGCCACTGCTCCACCCACCAGCGGCGCTGGGCGACGGAGTCCTCGACGAGCGACACCACATCGGCCTCGGCGACCTCGCCCGCGACCAGGTCGGCGAGGACGAGGGCGCGGGCGGCGTGCAGGGCCTGCTCCAGGGGGCTGATGGGGTCCATGCCTCCATTGTGCGCACTCTTGACCATTCGTCCGAACGGAAAATATCTTTCACCATGTGACCCAGGACGTGAAGGAAATTTTCGCAGGCTCGGGCTCCCCGGCCGCGGCGCCCCCGGCCCCCGCCGCCCTGGCGGCCAAGGTGCGCACCCTCGCGCCGTCCATGACCCGCTCGATGCAGCGCGTCGCGGAGGCCGTCGCGAGCGACCCGGCCGGCTGCGCGGCCCTCACGGTCACCGGCCTGGCCGAACTCACCGGCACCAGCGAGGCGACCGTCGTGCGCACCGCCCGCCTGCTCGGCTACCCCGGCTACCGCGACCTGCGCCTGGCGCTCGCGGGCCTGGCCGCCCAGCAGCAGTCCGGCCGTGCGCCCGCCATCACCACCGACATCGCGGTGGACGACCCCATCGCCGACGTCGTCGCCAAACTCGCCTACGAGGAGCAGCAGACCCTCGCCGACACCGCCGCCGGACTGGACACCGCCCAGCTCGGCGCGGCCGTCGCCGCCCTGGCCGCCGCCCGCCGCACCGACGTGTACGGCATAGGGGCCTCCGGCCTGGTCGCGCAGGACCTCACCCAGAAGCTGCTGCGCATAGGGCTGATCGCGCACGCGCCCAGCGACCCGCACCTGGCCGTCACCAACGCCGTGCAGCTGCGCGCCGGCGACGTGGCGATCGCCATCACCCACTCGGGTTCCACCGGCGACGTGATCGAGCCGCTGCGCGTCGCCTTCGAGCGCGGCGCCACCACCGTCGCCATCACCGGCCGCCCCGACGCGCCCGTCACCCAGTACGCCGACCACGTGCTGACCACCTCCACCTCCCGCGAGAGCGAGCTGCGCCCGGCGGCGATGTCGTCGCGGACCAGCCAACTGCTGGTGGTGGACTGCCTGTTCGTCGGGGTGGCCCAGCGCACTTACGAGACGGCGGCGCCCGCGCTGGCGGCGTCGTACGAGGCCCTGGCCCACCGCCACAGCCCCCGCGGCGGCCCCGCCGCGCGGTCCTGACCGCACCGCGCCGGCGTCCGCGCACCACCCGAAGAAGCGCGAGAAACGCGAGGAACCCGAGAAGCCCGCGGAAGCCCGCACCCGCCGAAACGCGAAGACACCCCGAAGCCCGCACCCGCCTGAAGCCCGAAGCCCGAAGCCCGAAGAGAGCCGACCCTGATGACCTCCACGCCCCACTACCGTGAGCTGCGCGCCGAGTTGGAGTCGCTGACCACCGAGGCGTTCCGCCCCGAGCTGTCCGAGATCGACCGGCTGTCCACGCTGGAGATCGCACGGCTGATGAACACCGAGGACGCCACCGTGCCCGCCGCCGTGGCCGAGCGGCTGCCCGAGATCGCCGCCGCGATCGACGCGGTGGCCGCGCGGATGGCGCGCGGCGGCCGGCTGATCTACGCGGGCGCGGGCACCGCGGGACGGCTCGGCGTGCTGGACGCCTCCGAGTGCCCGCCCACCTTCAACACCGCCCCCTCGCAGGTGGTGGGCCTGATCGCGGGTGGCCCCGAGGCGATGGTGACGTCGGTGGAGGGCGCGGAGGACTCGCCCGAGCTGGCCGTCCAGGCGCTGGACGCGCTCGGTCTCACCCCGGACGACACGGTGGTCGGCATCTCCGCCTCCGGCCGCACCCCCTACGCCATCGGGGCGGTGCGGCACGCCCGCGCGCGGGGCGCCCTCACCGTCGGCTTGTCCTGCAACGCGGGCAGCGCGCTGGCCGCCGCCGCCGAGCACGGCATCGAGGTCGTCGTCGGCCCGGAGCTGCTGACGGGCTCCACCCGCCTGAAGGCCGGCACCGCGCAGAAGCTGGTCCTGAACATGCTCTCGACGATCACGATGATCCGCCTGGGCAAGACCTACGGGAACCTGATGGTCGACGTGCGCGCCTCGAACGACAAGCTGCGCGCCCGCTCCCGCCGGATCGTCGCTCTCGCCACGGGCGCGGCGGACGAGGAGATCGAGCGGGCGCTGGCGGCCACGGACGGCGAGGTGAAGAACGCCATCCTGGTGATCCTCGCCGGGGTCGACGGCCCGGAGGCGGCCCGCCTGCTCGGGGAGTCGGACGGCCACCTGCGCGCCGCGCTGACGGCGAGCGGGGCACCCCGGTCGCAGACCGGCCGGTGAGCCGACTACGGAACGACCGGTGAGCGGACCGCGGAACGACCGGTGAGCCGATTGCCGAGCGGCCCGCAAACACCCTGGAGAACCGGTGCCGTATAGGTCAGGATCTGACCTGTACGGTCTCTAGCGTGGTCCCCGACCGAGCGGACAGAACGACCGGCGGAGGGCCGAGACCATGAACGAGACCCCGAGGAACGACCGGAACGACCGCAGCCACCGGAACGACCGGAGCGGGCGAAACGACGGAAGCGACACGGTGAGCACCGGGGCCCCGGCCGTCACGGGTGAGCGCGCGGACCTGCTCCAGGCGCTGGCCAAGCAGCGTCACTTCCTGATCTTCACCACCCGCGGCCTCACCGACGAGCAGGCCGGACGGCGCACCACCGTGAGCGAGCTGTGCCTGGGAGGTCTGATCAAGCACGTCACGTCGGTGGAAGCGGCTTGGGCGGAGTTCATCGTGAAGGGCCCCTCCGCGATGCCCGACTTCTCCGCCATGACCGAGGCGGACTACGCCCGGCGGGCCGACGAGTTCCGCATGCTGCCCGGCGACACTCTGGAAGGGGTGCTGGCCGCGTACGCGAAGGCGGCCCGCCGGACCGACGACCTGGTCGCGTCCGTGCCCGACCTGGACGCCGACCACCCGCTGCCCAAGGCCCCGTGGAACGAGCCGGGGGCGCGCTGGTCGATCCGCAGGGTGCTGCTGCACGTCATCGCCGAGACCGCCCAGCACGCCGGTCACGCCGACATCATCCGCGAGGCCCTGGACGGCGCGAAGAGCATGGGCTGACGCCCTGGGGGGCCGCCGCCCGGGCGGGTGGGATGTGCGACGCTGGCCGGTATGAACCACGCACAGTTGACCGCGCTCGGGCGGGCCCTGCGGGTGGTCGGGGAGCACGGCGAGGAGCTGAACGCCGAGACCTCCGACGCCCGGCTGCACGAGATCAAGGCCGACCTGAGGCGTGCCCTGGACCTGCTGGAGGAGAGCGTCACCACGGCGGCCCCGGCCACCCGGTGCCCGGAGCACCCGCAGGGGCCCGTCGACGAGAGCGCGCCCGATCTGTGCCTGTTGTGCGAGACCCGGCGGCGCGCCGCCCGCCGCTCCGAGCTGGACGGCGCCTACGCCCGCCCGCGGCCGCCCGCCGCGCCCGCCACCGCGCCCTCCCGCTATGGCGTGCGCGAGGACCGGCCGCAGCCCCAGCAGCGGTGGCTGCCGGAGCTGTGGAACGGCCGGGAGTGGCAGCTGTGCGGCACCCCGCGCCGCGACCGCCGCGAGGCGGAGCTGTTCATCGCCGCCCAGCGGCGGGCGCCCCGCGCGGCGATGGCCCACCGGCTGGTGCACGAGTTCACCGACTACGAGGTGGTCCGCGTCTGGGGCACGCCCGTACGGGTGGACATCGAGCCGCTGGGCAACATCTAGCGCCCTGAGCCCGCGCCCCGCGCCCCGGCGGCGTGCTACGCCTTCGCCTCGGACACCGCCGACTCCCCGGGCTCCCCGGGCTGCCCCGACTGCCCCGCCTCGCCCGTCTTGCCGGCGGCCGCCACCGGTGAGCCGACCGCCTCGGCACGCCGCCGGGGGATGAAGGCGGCGACGGCGAAGCCCAGCAGGGCCGCGCCCGCGCCCACGGCCAGGACCGTGCGGAAGCCGTTCTCCGAGGGCAGCGCGTAGGGGCCGAACCGCGTGGTCATGTGGGCGAGCACCACACCGGCCACCGCGCTGGCGGTGGAGGTGCCGATGGAGCGCATCAGGGTGTTGAGGCTGTTGGCCGCGCCCGTCTCGGAGGCGGGGACGGCGCTCATGATCAGCGCGGGCATCGAGCCGTAGGTGAAGCCGATGCCGGCGCCGATGACGCAGGACGCCAGGACGAAGTGCCAGACCTGGTCCATCAGCACGATGTTCAGGCCGTATCCGGCGGCCACGATCAGGGCGCCGATCATCAGTGTCGCCTTGGGGCCCTTGGCCCGGGACACGGCCGCCGAGACCGGGGCCACGGCCATCATCACCAGGCCGGAGGGCGCCATCACCAGGCCGGAGGCCAGCAGCGACTGCCCGAGGCCGTACCCGGTCTGCTTCGGCAGCTGGAGCAGCTGCGGGATGACCAGGGACATGGAGAACATCGCGAAGCCGATCGCGATGGAGGCGAGGTTGGTCACCAGCACCTGGCGGCGTGCCGTGGTGCGCAGGTCCACCAGCGGGGCCGCCACCCGCAGCTCGAAGGCGCCCCAGGCGAGCAGGATCACCACCGCCGCGGCGAACAGGCCGAGCGTCGTGCCGCTGCCCCAGCCCCAGTCGGCGCCCTTGGAGACCGCCAGCAGCAGGCAGACCAGGCCGGCCGCCATGCCGAGCGCGCCCACGGCGTCGAACCGGCCGCCCGAGCGCACCTTGGACTCGGGCACGAGCAGCAGGACGAGGGCGGCGGCCACCACGCCGAGGGCCGCGGACGTCCAGAACAGCACGTGCCAGTCGAAGTTCTCGGCGATGACCGCGGCGGCGGGCAGGCCGAGGGCGCCGCCGACGCCGAGGGAGGCGCTCATCATCGCGGTGGCCGACCCGAGCCGCTCGGCGGGCAGCTCGTCGCGCATGATGCTGATGCCGAGCGGGATCACCCCGGAGGCCAGGCCCTGCAGGGCCCGCCCGACGATCATCGGGACGAGGGAGTCGCTCAGCCCGGCGGTGGCCGAGCCGATCACCAGCATGGCCAGGCTCAGCAGCAGCATGCGGCGCTTGCCGTACATGTCGCCGAGGCGGCCCATCACCGGGGTGGCGACGGCCGCGGCGAGCAGGGTCGCGGTCACGGCCCAGGCGGCGTCCGACGCCGAGGCGTGCAGCAGCTCGGGCAGCTCCGGGACGATCGGGATCACCAGGGTCTGCATCAGCGAGACCACGATGCCGCCGAAGGCCAGGACGGCCACCACGGCGTTCGGACTGAGCGGTGCTGTGGCCTCGGCCGGCCGGGCGGATGCGTCGGTCATGGAAGGGGTCTCCGTCGCACGCGGATCTACTTGACTCACGCAACTTTAATCGAGATTGATTGACTTAAGCAAGCTAATTCCGAGCGTCGGCCCGCGCCCGGCGGGCACGCGAAGGGCCGGCGCCCCGCTCGGGGACACCGGCCCTGTGACGTTCCGGCCACAGCCCGGCCCAGCTCAGCTCAGCCCGGCCCGGTTCGGCTCAGCTCAGCGTGTTCACCGCCGCCGCGTCGTACGGCTTCAGCTCGTCGAAGCGGCCGGACAGCACCTTCGCCGCCCACTCGGGGTCCTGCAGCACCGCGCGGCCCACGGCGACCAGGTCGAACTCGTCGGCCTCCAGGCGGTCCAGGAGGTTGTCGATGCCCTTGACCGGGGACCCCTCGCCCTGGAAGGCGTTGATGAAGTCGCCGTCGAGGCCGACCGAGCCGACGGTGATGGTCTGCTTGCCGGTCAGCTTCTTCGTCCAGCCGGCCAGGTTCAGGTCCGAGCCGTCGAACTCCGGCAGCCAGTAGCGGCGGGTGGAGGCGTGGAAGACGTCCACACCGGCGGCGGCCAGCGGGGTGAGGATGGCCTCCAGCTCCTGGGGCGTCTCGGCCAGGCGGGCGGTGTAGTCCTGCTGCTTCCACTGCGAGTAGCGGAAGATGACCGGGAACTGGGGCGAGACCTTCTCGCGGACCGCCGCGACGATCTCCGCGGCGAACTTCGTCCTGGCCACCGGGTCCCCGCCGTAGGCGTCGGTGCGGCGGTTGGTGCCCTCCCACAGGAACTGGTCGACCAGGTAGCCGTGGGCGCCGTGGATCTCCACGCCGTCAAAGCCGATGCGCTCGGCGTCGGCCGCCGCCTGGGCGAACGCGGCGACGACGTCGTCGATGTCCTTCTGCGTCATGGCCTTGCCGGTGGGCTCGGCGCCCGCGGTGACGAGACCGGACGGGCCCATCGCGGGCGCCTCGGGGAACGGCGGCTGGCCGTCCTTGCGGACCATGCCGATGTGCCACAGCTGCGGCACGATCGTGCCGCCCGCCTCGTGCACGGCCGCGGCCACCTTCGCCCAGCCCGCGAGCTGCTCCTCGCCGTGGAACCGCGGCACCCGGTCGCTCTCACCGGCCGAGGGGTGCCCCACGTACGTGCCCTCGGTCACGATCAGGCCGACACCGGCGGCGGCCCGGCGGGCGTAGTACGACAGCACGTCCTCGCCCGGGACGCCGCCCGGGGAGAACATCCGGGTCATCGGCGCCATCGCGATCCGGTTGGGGACCGTCAGGCCGTTCAGCGTGACCGGGCGGGACAGCAGGCGGGCCGCACGGGAGGCGGCCTCGGACGCGGCGGCGGGCTCGGACGCGGTGTCGCTCATGGGGGGCTCCTGGGACAGGGAACGGACGGATACCGTTGGGTATGTGCACGCGCATCAACTGCGCACCGACGTCAACGGCGGACCCCGCCGGGACATTTCCCGCAGCACCCACCTGTGACCCGGAACACGCCCCCGCCTCACGGCATGCGGGCCTCCCGGTTCAGCCGGCGCACCCGCTCCCGCAGGACATCGCCCGGCGCCGCCTCCTCCAGCCGCTCGGGCGGGCAGTCCCACTCCCGGCCGCCGCCCACCGGCCGCAACTGCACACAACCCCCCTCC
>NZ_LR732544.1:134644-154356 GCF_902506575.1 Streptomyces mexicanus
CGGCGCCCGGTGTTTATAGGAGCCCGCACCCCCCCGCCGGGCCGGTGGGTTTCTTCTGTCCGTGCCGCCGGGCCCCTCACGCTCACCAAAATGGGATTCCATTTACGCGCGCACCTCTTGACGCCGCTGATCGGCTAAATCTAGGTTCTCAGCCACGGAAACCGCCTTCCGATTCGCGGAAACCCCCATCCTGTATCCCATCCCAGGAGTCCCGCATGACTGCCCTGGAAGACCGCCGCTCGCCCGTGGAGACCACCGGCGCCGCCACGAGTCCCGGCCTCTACACCTACGACCTCGCCCCGATCAAACGGGAGGGCCGCCGCTGGGGCGCCTACAACGTCTTCACCCTCTGGGCCAACGACGTCCACAGCCTCGGCAACTACGCCTTCGCCATCGGCCTGTTCGCCCTCGGGCTGAACGTGTGGGGCATCCTGGCCGCCTTCGCGCTCGCCTCCGTCCTGCTGTTCCTCCTGCTGACCCTGTCCGGGTTCATGGGACACAAGACGGGTGTCCCCTTCCCCGTCATGAGCCGGATCGCCTTCGGCATCAAGGGGGCGAGGATTCCGGCCGCCGTCCGCGGCGCCGTCGCCGTCACCTGGTTCGGCATCCAGACGTATCTGGCCTCCACCGTCCTGAGCACCCTGCTGGTGGCCATGTTCCCGGCGCTGGCCCGCCTGGACACCAACTCCCTGCTGGGGCAGTCGACGCTCGGCTGGATCACCTTCCTGGCACTGTGGGCGCTGCAGGTGCTCATCGTCAGCTACGGCATGCAGATGATCCGCCGGTACATGGCCTTCGCCGCGCCCACCACCCTGATCACCATGTGTGCGCTCGCGGTGTGGATGTTCGTCCGCGCCGGCGGCTCGATCTCCCTGTCCGCCGGCGACCCCCTCACCGGCGGCGCGATGTGGCTGCAAGTGCTGCAGGCCGCCGCGCTGTGGGTGGTCATCTACGGGACGTTCGTGCTGAACTTCTGCGACTTCACCCGCTCCGCGCGCAGCCGCGGCTCCATCGTCCGCGGCAACGTCATCGGCATCCCGGTCAACATGCTGTTCTTCGCCTGCATCGTGGCGGTCCTCAGCGGCGCCCAGTTCAAGCTCGACGGCCGGGTCATCACCAGCCCGACGGACATCGTGCGGAGCGTCCCGAACATGGCGCTGCTGGCCATCGCCTCGCTCGCGCTCATCGCCCTGACCGTGGCGGTGAACCTGCTGGCCAACTTCGTCGCCCCGATCTACACACTGGTCGACCTCTTCCCCCGCCGCCTGGACTTCCGCAAGGCCGGCCTGGTCAGCGCGGTCCTCGGGCTGATCATCACGCCCTGGAACCTCTACAACAGCCCGCTCGTCGTGAACTACTTCCTCGGCGGACTCGGCGCCCTCCTCGGCCCCCTGTTCGGTGTCATCATGGCCGACTACTGGCTGCTGCGCCGGGCACGTGTGAACGTCCCCCACCTCTACACCGAGGACGCCGACGCCGAATACCACTACCGCCGCGGCTACAACCCGCGTGCCGTCGCCGCGTTCGTGCCCAGCGCCGCGATCGCCGTGGTCGTCGCCCTGGTGCCGTTCTTCCACGCCGCGGCCGGCTTCTCGTGGTTCGTCGGCGCGGTGCTCGCCGCCGGGCTCTACACCCTCGTCGCCGACCGTGCCACGCCCCTGCGCGACGTGGACGGCGAAGCCATCGCCGTCACCGCGGAATGACCCCGGCCGGGCACGTACGCCGAGGAGAGACACGCACCACCCCACCGAGCAGAAGGCCCACCCACCCATGCGCATCCTCGTGGTCAACGTCAACACCACGCAGTCCATCACCGACGCCATCGGCGAGCAGGCGGCCGCCGCGGCCCTGCCGGGCACCGAGATCGTGCCGCTGACCCCCGCCTTCGGCGCGGAGTCCGTCGAGGGCAACTACGAGAGCTACCTCGCCGCCGTGGCCGTCATGGAGACCGTGCTCGCCCACCCGGAGCCGTTCGACGCGGTGATCCAGGCCGGTTACGGCGAACACGGCCGCGAGGGGCTGCAGGAACTGCTCGACGTCCCCGTGGTGGACATCACCGAGGCGGCCGCGAGCACCGCTCAGTTCCTCGGCCGGCGCTACTCCGTGGTGACCACCCTGGACCGTACGGTCCGCTTGATCGAGGAGCGCCTGGAGGTGGCCGGTCTGCGCGCCCGGTGCGCCTCCGTGCGCGCCAGCGGGCTCGCCGTGCTCGACCTGGAACAGGACGAGGCGGCGGCCGTGGACGCCATCGCGGAGCAGGCCGCCTTGGCGGTGACCGAGGACCGCGCCGAGGTGATCTGCCTGGGCTGCGGGGGCATGGCCGGTCTCGCCGAGCGCGTGGTGAAGCGGACCGGGGTGCCGGTGGTGGACGGGGTGAGCGCCGCCGTGACGATCGCCGAGTCCCTCGTCCGCCTCGGCCTGTCCACGTCCAAGGTGCGCACGTATGCGCCGCCGCGGCCCAAGCAGATCGCCAACTGGCCACCGCGCGTCCGCTGACCTGGGGGTGCGGGGTATCCTGACGGGCCGTCCCGCCCGCCCAGCGGGAACGCGGGCGGTGCGCCCGAGGGACACGGCGGGACGCGCCCGGGGGACACGGCGAGACGAGAAGGACGGCGATGACTGCGTCAGGGGACTTCATGCCCGAGTCCGAGCGGGTGACGCGGCAGCTGCGCGACGAGATCCTCGACGGAGTCCGACGCCCCGGCAGCCGGCTCGTGGAACGCGAGCTGGCCGAATCCCTGGGCGTCAGCCGCCTCCCCGTCCGCGAAGCCCTCAAAACCCTGGTCTCCGAAGGGCTGGTCACCCCCAGGCCCCGCACCTGGGCCGTGGTCCGCGAGTTCACCGCCAGCGACGTCGCCGACCTCGACGAGGTCCGCGCGGCCCTGGAACCCCTGGCCTTCCGGCTGGCCGCCCAGCGGCACACCCGCGCCGGCCTGGAGCAACTCCGCGCGGCCCTGGACACCGAACTGGCCGCCGCCCGCGCCGGCGACGCCGTACGCGCCCGCCGCGCCGCAGCCGACTTCCACCAGACGGTCACCGCCCTGGCCGCCAACGAGCTGCTCACCGAACTCGAACGCGTCCTGCGCAGCCGGCTGCGCTGGCTCCTCAGCCAGCACGACGACCTGCTCGGCATCGCACGCGAACACCAGACCCTGTACGACGCCATCGCCGCCCGCGACGTCGACCACATCGAGACCCTCGTCCGCGACCACCTCGCCACCAGCCGCAACGCCGTCATCGGCCACCGAGGTCACGACCAGCCCTGACCGGCTCCGGCCGGGCCTGCGCCCCAGGACGACACCGGCCGCCCCGGCGCCCGAAGACGCGAAGGCGGCCGTCACTCCTCACCGGAGCACGACTGCGCGGGCGGCCGACGCCGCGCAGGTCCCGCGCGAGCGGCCCTCGCCGCCGAAGCCCCGCGGCCGGCAGCCGTCGCCCGGAAAGGCCCCTTCTAGCGGCCGTCGGCGAGAGCCGCGATCCCCGCCCGGGCGAACTTCTCGTCCAGGTCGCCGGACGGGGCGCCCGCGACACCGACACCCGCGATCGGCGCGTTGCCGTAGGCCACCGGAGCGCCGCCCGCCAGGAACAAAGTGCCCGGGATGTCCTTCAGCGTGGGGGCCGCCTTCAGGCGTTCGACCAGCTGGGAGGTGGGCGCGTTCCAGGAGACGGCGGTGTACGCCTTCTTGATCGCCGACTCGTAGGACTGCGGACCGGCACCGTCCCCGCGCAGCGTGACGAGGGTGTTGCCGTCGCGGTCCACCACCGCGACGCTCACCCGCTGCCCCTCCTTCCCGGCCGCCTGCAGCGCCGCCTGCGCGGCCCGGGCGGCGGCCTCGACCGTGAGGTGGTCGCTGGTGGTCGTGGCCTTCGTCTTCACCGCGGCCACGGGGGCGGCCGGCGGGGCGGCCGGGGTGTCCGCGGCGGCGGACACCGCTCCGACCACCCCGGCCCCGACCGCCGCCACGGCCGCCGCGGAGGCGACGACCCTGGCACGGGTGGAGAACATCCTGGCCTTGTGCTGCTGCATGGCGGGCAACTCCCTGTCGTGTCCCATCGAGGGGCGCTTGACGCGCCGTGCCTCCAGCCTCCCGGCCGGGACCCCACACCCCCCTCGGCTCTCCGGCTGGTCCTGCGCAGCGGGACGGACGACCCCGGGGTCAGCCGATCGGATGACCCTCGGCCCCTGCCGGGCCGTGCCCGGTCGCCGCGAACCCGTAGTCGGTCCACTTCTCCAGGACGCGCCGGCGCACGTCCTTCGGAAAGGAGTTGGCGAACGAGGCGGTGACCCCCCGCGTGACGCCCTCGAACTGCTCGGGCAGCAGGCAGCTGACGACGGCCTTCCCGCCCCGGCCGGTGCGCGCCTCTTCCGTGGTGAGGTAGGGGACCATGGGGATGCCGGGCGCCTCGGGGTAGACGTAGTGGCCGGTGGCGGGGTGGTTGCGGGTGGCCAGGGCCCACACGACCTGGTCGATGTCGGTGATGTCGATGTCGTCGGCCACCAGGAGGACCTTCGGGACCAGCCACCCGGTGTGCGACCCGAAGAGCACCTCGGCCACGGCGTCGGCCAGCTCCCGCTCGGTCATGCGCGTGCGGGCCAGCCGCCGGATGTCGACGGCCACGACGATCCAGCAGGTGGCGGCCTCGTAGGAGCACCAGGCCAGGGAGACGGGCAGCCCGCTGGAGCGCAGCAGGTCCAGGCTGACGGCCGAGATCATGGTGCCCCAGATGGTGTGGTTCTCCTCCGGCGGCAGGCCCGCCACGCAGACGGGCAGGATCGGATCCTGACGGTGTGTCACCGCCTCGACTTGGAAGACCGGTTGCCGCTTGCTCTCGGCGAAGGCGTACCCGTGGTACTCCCCCATCGGTCCCTCGGGGGCCGTCTCGTCGGGGCTGATGTACCCCTCCAGCACGATCTCGGAGCGGGCCGGGACGTACAGGTCGTTGGTCTCGGCGCGGACCACCTCGACGGGGCCGCCGGCCAGGGCGCCGACATAGCCGTCCTCGTTCACATGGGCGGGAAGCGGCATGCCGGCCGCGGCCAGGGCCGCCGGCGGGGCGCCGAGCACCATGGCCCACGGGGTGCGCTCGCCCCGCTCGCGCCACATCCCGTGGATCATGCCGAGGTGCTGCTGCGGCATGGCGGGGCCCACCAGGGTGGTGCGCCCGTGCAGCATGGTGCGGCTGACCGACCAGCTCGTCCAGCGTCCGTCCGGGGTGCGCACCACGTGGAAGCCGTAGGTGCCGAAGTACCGGCCGCCGTCCTGCGCGTGCAGCAGCGGCACCGGGAAACGCTCCAGGTCCACGTCGTCACCGGTGACGATGTTCTCCTTGCAGGGTCCGGTCGCCACCACGCGCGGGGGGACGGGGTCGGTGTGCATGGCGGAGATCAGCTTCTCGAGCAGGTCGCGCGGTCCGGTGGTGCGCGGCAGCCCCAGGTGGGCGGCCAGCCGTCCGTACGTCTGCCCCGGGCGTCCGCTCAGTCCCGCCGGGGCGCCCAGGATCCGGAAACCGGGGGCGCCTTCGGTGAGGTTGCCGAAGAGCGGGGCGGGGCTGCGGGTGTCGTAGACGCGACGGGTGACCGCGCCGACCTCCAGGGTGGGGCTGACCGGTTCCCGGATGTCCACCGCGTCACCGGTGGCGAGCAACTCCGTGACGAAGTCGCGGAAGTCGAGTGCGCTGCCGCGTCGTGCCATGACAGGACCTTTCCCGTGCGCGGGGGGCGGAGCACCACCCCTCGTCACACACAGTTATGACGTACACGTCCTTCTTTCTCGCACCGTATAGTACGTGTACGTCCTGAACAACCGGGCTGGAGGCGGAGTGATGAGGCAGCAGGCGGCGCCGACACCCACTCCGCTGGACGCGCTCGGCGGACTCGGGCCGCTGGCCCGCCAGTTGAACCAGCTGCACACCCGGCTGTGGTACGAGCAGGTGCACCAGGACCTCACCGGGCCGCAGTTCACGGTGCTGAGCCTGCTGGACGCCCACGGCGACATGGACCAGAGCACGCTCGGCGCCCTGGCACATCTCGACAAGTCGACCGCAGCGCCCCTGCTCGAACGGCTGCGCCGCCGCGGCCTGGTGGACATCGCCCGCGACGACAGCGACCGCCGGCGCAAACGGGTGCGCCTGACCGAGGAGGGCCGGCGGCTGGCCGTCCGCCTGGCCCCCGCGGTCGTGGCGGTGAGCGAGCAGATGCTCGCGCCGTTCACCCCCGAGGAGCGGGACCAGCTGCTCGGCCTGCTGCGACGGGCGGTCGGCGCCCGGGAAGGCTAGCCTTCCCGGGCAGCACCCTCTCCGCCGCCGGCGGCGCTCCCGCCTGAGGCGAGCAGGGCGCGGCAGTGGGCCAGGAAACCGGCGAGGGTCAGCTCGAAGGCCCGGTCGGCGCGGTCCGCTCCCGTGGCCACCAGGGCCGCGGCCAGGTGGGGCGCCTCCACGTCGGCCCCGACCACCCACATCACCTCGGGGGCCGACATGTCCAGGGCCGAGCCGAGGACGATGTTGTCCAGGCCGGTGACGACCGGCATGACCAGCTCCGGCGCGAACCCGGCGGCCAGCAGCAGGGCGGCCACCCGGTCGTACTGCCGGATCACCCGGGGTGCCCGCACCGGGGTGGTCATCAGCATGGAGACCGCCCTGGGGTGGGCCGCGAAGGCGGCCCGGTAGGAGCGCGCCCACGCCTGCAGGGCCACGTCCCAGGGACCCTCGTCGAGGGCAGCGGGGTCGAGGTCGTCGACCACCTGGTCGCGCAGCAGCTCGATCACCCCGGCCCGGCCGTCCACATGGTGATACACCGAGGCGGTCTGCACACCGAGCCGGCGCGCGATCTCGGGGACGGTGAAGTCGCCCGTCTCATCGACGAGTTCGAGCGCCGTACGGCCGATGCGCCGTCGGTCGAGCAGAGCCTTTCGCGGCCGCCCCATGGATGGATCTCCTGACGTGAGGTCTTCCCGAATCCTACGTCGGTCGCTAGATTACCTAAATCGAAACGGTTTAGGTTTCGCGGCGGCGCCACTGTCCCCGTCCCCCGGGGTCCCCCGGGGGACGCGGCCGGTCGCCGGGGCCGCCGCCCCGCCCTCTCCCCCGTCGAAGAAGGGCCGAACGTATGGCCGTTGAGTCCACCTCCCGTCAGGGAGCAGCCGACAGCGCCGCACCGCGGTGCGAGGGCGACGCCGAGACGGACGGCTCCCCCGGTCTGCGCCGGGCCAGTCTGGGCGTCGCCGACATCGCCTTCTTCGTCGTCTCGGCCGCGGCGCCGCTGACGGTGATGGCCGGCGTGGCACCCCTGGCCATCGGGGTGGGCGGCGTCGGCGCACCCGTCGGTTACCTGATCGCCGGTGCCGTGCTCGCGGTCTTCGCGGCCGGCTTCACGGCGATGACCCGGCACGTGCGCAGCAGCGGCGGCTTCTACGCCTTCATCACGCGCGGGCTCGGCCGCCCGGCCGGCTTCGGGGCCGCCACGGTCGCCCTGCTGGCGTACAACGGCATGCAGATCGGCGTGTACGGGCTGCTCGCCACCGGCACCCGCGACACCCTCGACGCCCTGTGGGGCATCCAGGTGCCCTGGCCGGCGATCGCGATCGCCGGTGTGTTCGTGATCTGGTACCTCGGCTACCGCAGTATCGAGTTCGGCGCGAAGGTGCTCGCCGTGCTGCTGCTCGCGGAGACCGGCATCCTGGTGCTGCTGGCCGGCGGCGTGCTCCTCGACGGCGGCGCCGAGGGCATCGCCTGGGACTCCTTCACCCCCGGCAACGTCCTGGTGCCCGGCACCGGGGCGGTGCTGTCCTTCGCGTTCGCCGCGTTCACGGGTTTCGAGTCCACCGCGATCTACCGCCGCGAGGCGCGCGACCCGGGCCGCACCATTCCGCGGGCCACCTACATCGCCGTCGGTTTCCTCGGCCTGTTCTACGCCTTCAGCGTGTGGATCGTCATCCAGGCCTACGGCGGCTCGCGGATCATGAAGGCCGTCGCCGCCGACCCCATGGGCCTGTTCTTCACCGCGACCACCCATTACGTGGGCGGCTGGGCCGCCGACCTGATGCACCTGTTCATCATCACCAGCATCCTCGCCTCGCAACTGGCCTTCCACAACGCCATCAACCGCTACGGCCTCTCGCTCGCCCAGGAGGGCGTGCTGCCCCAGGTGCTCGGCCGGGTGCACGCCAAGCACCGCTCGCCGTACGTGGCCGGCATCGCGCAGAGCGTCCTCGCCCTGCTGCTCGTCACGGGCTTCGCCGTGGCCGGCGCCGACCCCTACCGGCAGCTGCTGCTGTGGCTGAACACCCCCGGCAGCCTGGGCCTGATGGGCCTGCAGGCGCTCACCGCCGTCGCCGTGGTCCGCTACTTCCGGCGCACACGGCACGAGGAGGGCCGCTGGCGGAGCCTGATCGCGCCGCTGGCCGCCGCCGTGCTGATGGCCGGTGCGATGTGGCTGGTCGTCAGCAAGATCGGCCTGATGACCGGGGCGTCGGCCACCACCGATACCGTCCTGGTGCTGCTCGTCCCGGCCGCCTTCGTCCTCGGGGTCCTGATCTCCCTGCGCATCCGCCGCACCCGGCCCGAGGTCTACGCGCACTTCGCCGACGAACCGGCCGAGGAACCGACCGGCGAACCGGCCGCCGGCCAGGCCCCGGCCTGACCGGGCCGTCGCCCGCCCCAGCCGCCGCACCGCGCCGGCGCACACACGTGCCCCGCCGCACGCAGCAGGGCACACCCGCGCCCCGTACCGGAGCACGGCACACCCGCGCCCCGTACCGGAGCACGGCACACCCGTGGCCCCGTACCTCCGCACCAAGCGCGGCACACCCGCAACCCCCGCACGAAGCAAGGAAACACCTGTGTCACACCTCGCCGCCCCCCGCTCCACCGCCGACACCGTCCTGACCGGTGCCCGGGTCCGCACCCTCGACCCCGGCCGGCCCTCGGCGAGCGCCGTCGCGGTCGCCGACGGCCGCATCGTCGCCGTCGGTGACGACAGCGACGTACGGGACTGGCGGGGGCCGCACACCGAGATCGTCGACCTGGCCGGGGCCACCCTCACACCCGGGCTGGTGGACGGCCACAGCCACCCGAGCTTCGGGCTCAGGATGGCCACGGGCCTCGACCTCTCCGACTGCCGGGACCTGGACGCGCTGCGCGCCGAGCTGTCCGCCGCGGCCCGCGCGGCGAAGCCCGGCGACTGGGTCCTCGGGCACAACCTGGACCACAACGTCTTCGGCGGCCGGCCCGTCCACCACGACCTGATCGACGCCGCCCTCGCGGGCGTGCCCGCCTTCATCCGGCTCTACGACGGCCATTCGGCCCTGGCCAGCGGCCCGGCCCTGGCCGCCGCCGGCATCGACGGCCCGCGCCGCTTCCAGCAGGGCGCCCAGGTCGTCTGCGACGAGGAGGGGCGGCCCACCGGGCATCTCATCGAGTTCGACGCCATGAGCCTGATGGACCCGGTGCTGCCCGCGCAGAGCGCGGCCGTGCGCCGGGAACGGCTCCTCGCCCTGCTGCGGGACATGGCCGCCACCGGGTTGACGGGCGCCCACGTCATGGACCTGCAGGAGCCGGACACCCTGGAACTGCTGGCCGCTGTCGAGGACGACGGCGAACTGCCGCTGCGGCTGCGGATCTTCCCCTGGTGCATGCCCGGCACCGACGCGGAGGGCCTGGACCACCTGGTCGCGCTCCAGCGCTCCCACGGGCGGCGCTGGCTCGTCGGCGGCGTGAAGTTCTTCATGGACGGCACCGTCGAGGGCGGCACCGCCTGGCTGGAGCACGCCGACTGCCACGGTCAGGGAACCGAGCCGTTCTGGCCCGACCCCGCCGACTACACCCGCGCCGTGCACCACTTCGCGCGCGCCGGCGTGCGCACCGCGACCCACGCCATCGGGGACGCGGCCGTACGGCACGTGCTGGACACCGTGGAACTCCTGACGGACCCCGCGCAGCGCGCCCTGCACCGGATCGAGCACATCGAGACGGTGCCCGGCAGCCAGCTGCCCCGTTTCGCCCGGCTCGGCGTGGCCGCGTCCATGCAGCCCACGCACCTGGCGTACACCCGCGCCGACCACACCGACCAGTGGTCGCAGCGGGTCGGCGAGGAGCGCGCCGGTCGCGCCTGGCGCTGCCGTGACCTGCGGGAGGCGGGCGCGATCCTCGTGCTGGGCTCGGACTGGCCCATCGCGCACTACGACCCGCGCCAGGTGCTCGCCACCGCCCGGCTGCGCCGGCTGCCCGGGCGACCGGAGGTCGCCCCGGTCACCGCCGAGCAGGCGCTCACGGGCCTGATGGCGCTGGAGGGCCTCACCTCGCACGCCGCCCTCGCGGTCGGCGAGCAGGGGGTGGCCGGGCGCGTCGCGCCGGGGTGCAGGGCCGACCTGACGGCGTTCGCCGTGGACCCGGTCACCGCGCCCGCCGACGAGGTCGGCACGGCGCCCGTCACCCTGACCATGACCGGCGGGACGATCGTGCACCGGGCCTGAGCCCGCCGGCCCGGCGCCCGACGACCAGGACTTTCGCCGGCCGGCCGGCCTCGCCGGCGCCGGGCCGGGAACACCGCGGGCCTGTCGCACGTTGATCCACTGCGGCAGGAACGGAGGCCCGGAGAAGTGCACGGTGAATACAAGGTGCCCGACGGCAAGCTCGTCGTCGTGGACCTGGAGGTCGAGGACGGCGTGCTGCGGCACGTGCAGGTGGCCGGGGACTTCTTCCTGGAGCCGGACGAGGCGCTGGACGCCGTGAACGGCGCGCTGGAGGGCGCCCCCGCGGACACCGACGCCGCAGGGTTGGCGGCCCGGATCGACGCCGCGCTCCCGCAGGGCACGGTGATGTACGGGCTGACGTCCCAGGGCGTGGGCACCGCGGTGCGCCGCGCGCTGGCCGAGGCCACCGACTGGACGGACTACGACTGGCAGCTGATCCACGAGGGCCCGCAGTCGCCCGCGCTGCACATGGCGCTGGACGAGGTGCTGACCGCCGAGGTGGCGGCCGGCCGGCGGCCCCCGACGCTGCGGGTCTGGGAGTGGGGAGCCCCCGCCGTGATCATCGGCAGCTTCCAGTCGCTGCGCAACGAGGTGGACCCCGAGGGCGCCGCCCGGCACGGCGTCACCGTCGTCCGCCGCATCTCCGGCGGCGGCGCCATGTTCGTCGAGGCCGGGAACACCATCACCTACTCCCTGTCCGTGCCCGCGCCGCTGGTGTCCGGTCTGTCTTTCGCCGACTCCTACCGCTACCTCGACGACTGGGTGCTGGCGGCCCTGGGCGACATGGGCATCAAGGCGTGGTACCAGCCCCTGAACGACATCGCCACCGAGGCCGGCAAGATCGCCGGCGCCGCCCAGAAGCGCATGGTCGCCACCGACGGCGGCCCCGGCGCGGTTCTGCACCACGTGACCATGTCCTACGACATCGACGCCGACAAGATGCTCGACGTGCTGCGCATCGGCAAGGAGAAGATGTCCGACAAGGGCACCCGGTCCGCCAAGAAGCGCGTCGACCCCCTGCGGCGCCAGACCGGCCTGCCCCGCGAGACCGTCATCGAGCGCATGATCGACTCCTTCCGGACCCGCTACGGCCTCACCTCCGGGCACGTCACCCCCGAGGAGATGGCCCGCGCCCAGGAACTGGCCGTCACCAAGTACGGCAGCGAGGAGTGGACGGCGCGCGTGCCGTAGCACGGGTCCCGTCGCGCGCCGTGGTCGGAGCGGGGCTGCCCGGCCGACCTCGACGAAACCTAGACCACCTCGACCACCTGCGGATGGCATCACCCTGCGGCGCATCCTCGACGGCCACGTCGCCGAGTGGCGGGCGGCCGGAGGCTGAAGGTGTGCCTTATTCACATTTCCGAGCCCACGAGACAGGCAGAAAAATCGTATGCCGGCTTCTGCTTTGAAAAAAAAAAAAAAAAGAATCACCCTCCCCGCACCCATTCTCCTCTCTCCCTCCAGCATCGAGGAGGTGTCGAGCGGATCGGGGGCCAGTCGCGTCCACAGCACGACGCTGTCGGGCAGCGGATCGCCGGAGGCGACGCCCAGGGTGAAGGGATCGGCCCGCAGCGCGGTCGTGGCGGAGCGGGCACTAGCCGCGCCGGGGAAGGCGAGCACCCCGGCGGCGGCCACGGCACCGCCGATCAGCAGGCGTCGCGACGGCAGACCGCTGCGGGGGGAGGACGGCGGATTGTCGGTCGTCTCCGGCAAGTTGACCTCCGTATGAAGGGATCTCCGCCGTGACACTACGAGAGGTCGTCCGCGCCCAGAAGACTTCGCGGCTGCGCATGTCTGAACCGCGGATGGAGTCTCAGTGATCCCAGGAGCCGGTCCTCGTCCCGGACGCGCCGAACCGGCCGCGCGCGGCAGCGGACCGGTCCCGTGCAACCGCGGGCCGGCCGCGTCCAGGTGCGGGCCGGTCGGCGGTCGCGACCGGCCGTCCCGCCCGCGGCACCGGCCCGCCCGCCGTCTACCGGCTCTTGAAGAGCCGGCGCAGCCCGCGCCGCTCGCCCGTGCCGGGGCCGTGTGTCCCGGGGGTGTGGCGGGTGTGTTCGACCACGGCGTTCACGAACGCCATGGGGTCGCGTGCCATGCCGGTGCGCACCACGGCGTGCTCCGTCTCATCGGCCCACTCGCACAGCACGGCGCCTTCCTCACCGGTGAGCGGATCGACCGACCGCTCCAGGGTCAGGTAACGGCAGGTGTCCCGCCCCCCGTGCCGGACGACCGCCGCGAAGTGCGCCTCCCCCGCGCGGACGGCCGGCGGCAGGACGACCACCAGCACGTCGTGCCTGCCCTGTTCCATCAGGGTGCCGCGCGGCAGGGCGCCGGTCAGCCGCTCCTCGGGCGCGAGCGCCTGAGCCGCCTCGTCCCAGAACGCGCCGAGCAGCACATCGACCTCGTCCTTCGGCATGTCGAGCAGGAAGGAGCCGTTCGTCAGGGCCGCATGCTTGAGTACGTCGTGCGCGAACCGGTAGTGGTGCGCGCGCGGGTCGCCCTTCGTCCCGTGCGCGGGCGCGGCGTCCGTCGCGGGGGCCGCGCCGCGCGATCGCCGGATCAGGGCCCGCAGGTCCTCGTCCCCGTCGAGGACGATGTCGCCGTCGTGCAGCCGGGCGAGGGGCCGCAGCAGGCCGTCGTGCCACCAGTACACGTGCGGCGACACCCGCAGACGCGCGTTCCGGTACTCCTTCGGGGCCAGGGCCATCAGAAAGGACAGCACGCCCGTCAGGACAGCGGGGTCGGTGATCGGGTGGAAGAGCAGGCTGTAGGCGTGCGGGACCGCGACGAGCACGCCGTCCTTCGGTATCGGCGCCCCGGTCAGTTCCGGTATCAGCCGGTCGAGGACGGCGAGACGCGCGGCGTTGAACGGCGAGGTGCCGGCCACCACGTGGCACCGGCCGCCCTCGACCTCGTGTGTGACGTGCTCCTCCACGGGCAGGCCGCGCAGGTTCGCCAGCGCCTGCTCGCGCACCGCCTCGGCGGGGCCCATGTCGCGCAGCACCTTGTCACCGACGAGAGCGAACCCGTCCGGCCTGCGCAGGGCGACGAACTGCCGCAGCCCCGGGGCGATCTCCGCCGTCAGCTGGAACTCCTGCGGGTTCCACTGCGCCAGGTTCTCCGGCTCGGTCAGGAAGGGGAACAGCCGGTCCCGGGCGTCCTCGAACAGGGCGGTGCTCCCGCCGGTCCGCGTGTCCCCGGTCTCCTGCCGCGGTCCTTCCGCCTGCCCGTTCCCCGGGCCTTCCTCCTGCCCGTTCGCCGGGCCTTCCTCCTGCCCGTTCCCCGGGCCTTCCTCCTGCCCGTTCCCCGGGCCTTCCTCCTGCCCGTTCCCCGGGCCTTCCTCCTGCCCGTCGCCAGGCCCTTCCGCTCGTCCGTCCGCCGGCGCTTCCTCCTGGCCCTTGCCCGGTTCTTCCGCTTGTTCGCGCCGGGCGCCGCCGTGCCGCCGCAGATGCATCCGGACCAGGGTCGGCAGTTCCTCGGGTTCGGGGCGCAGCCGCTCCAGGTCGGCGATGAGTTCCGTCAGGTCGTGGACCGTGCCGTCGGCGGCGTGCGCGATGGTCCCGTCGAACCTGGTCAGATCGACCCCGAGCAGCGAGAACGCCCGCCGGAGCCGACCGGTCGCGGTCTCATCGAAAATCTCGTCGGACATGGGTCCCTTTTTCCCCTTTTTCCCGGCGTCGGTACTGAGTCCTCTGTCCCGACCGCGACGCTCCGGGCCAGGATGCCATACGGGGAGCCACCCGCCCGAAAAGGGCGGGCGGGGTGAGGCCACTGGCCGCCGATCGGCATCGGTTCGCACGCCATTGGCTTCTCCGGTCTGCCCGCCCCGGCCGGGGCGGGGCGCCTTCTGCGCCGAGACGGGGGCTCTCCTGCGCGGGACCGGGTGCTCCTGCGCCGGAGCGGGCATCACGGCGCCGGACTCCACCCGGCGGGGTCACCCGCCCAGGGCCGCACCGGTCGCAGACTGCCCGTTGCGGACACCTGTGGTGGTATGGAGCGCAGAGGGCAGGCGACGGGTGGCCGGCGGAGGAGGGCGGCGATGGAGCGGACGACGTGCTGCGTGGTGGGCGGCGGACCGGCCGGGATGGTGCTCGCCCTGTTGCTCGCCCGGGCCGGCGTCGAGGTGACGGTCCTGGAGAAGCACGGTGACTTCCTGCGGGACTTCCGCGGTGACACCGTGCACCCCTCCACGCTGGCGTTGCTGGACGACCTCGGTCTGGCCGAGCGTTTCGCGCGTCTGCCGCAGCGCCGGGTCACCTCGGTGCAGCTGCCGCTCGGTCCGGACGGTGCGCTGGTCACCGTCTCCGACCTCAGCGCCCTGCCCGGCCCGTACACATACGTGGCGATGGTGCCGCAGTGGGACCTGCTGGACCTGCTCGCGGAGGAGGCCCGCAAGGAGCCGTCCTTCTCCCTGCGGATGAACACCGAGGCGACGTCGTTCGTGGTGGAGCGCGGAAGGGTCACGGGGGTGCGCTACCGCACGTCGGACGGGCGCACCGGAGAGCTGCGGGCCGTGCTCACGGTGGCCTGCGACGGCCGGGGTTCCCTGGCCCGGTCGCGGCCCGAACTGCGGCCGCGGCGGTTCGCGTGTCCCATGGACGCCTGGTGGTTCCGGCTGCCGCGGCGGGAGAGCGACCCGCACGGGCTGGTGGGGGGTGTCGGCGACCGGTTCCTCGCGGCCCTGATCGACCGCGGGGAGTACTGGCAGTGCGCCGCGCTGATCCCCAAGGGCACGGACGCCGAGCGCCGCGCCGCCGGCCTCGACCGGTTCCGGGACCAGTTCGCGGCCGCCGTCCCCTGGCTGGCGGACCGGATGCACGCGCTGGAGTCCTGGGAGGAGGTGAAGATGCTCGACGTACGGCTCGACCGCCTCCGGCGCTGGCACCGCCCGGGACTGCTGTGCATCGGCGACGCGGCGCACGCGATGTCACCGGTGTTCGGCATCGGCATCAACCTCGCCGTCCAGGACGCCGTGGCCGCCGCGCGGCATCTGGCCGGGCCGCTGCGCGGCGGCACCGTCGGCCTGCGGGACGTCCGCCGCGTCGAGCGGCGCCGCCGGCCGACGACGGTGGCGACGCAGGCTCTGCAGCGGATCGCCCACGCGCGGGTCATCGGACCCGTGCTCGCCGGCCGCCCGCCTCTCGGCCGCCCCCGGGCGCGGCGGATGGGCGAACTGCTCGCCACCGTGCCCTGGCTCAAGCGCGTGCCGGCGTACTTCATCGGCTACGGCGCCCTGCGCGAGCGCCCGCCGGCGCGGTCGCTGCGGTGAGGACGACCGTCCGGTCGGTGGGGCCTCCCGGCGGTGACGAGGCGTTCGTTCTCGCCGCCTCGCCGACGCGGGAAGCCGTCCAGCCGCCTCGCCGACGTGGAAAGCCGTCTGCGCGCCCCGCCCTGCCTGCCCCGCTCCCGGATCATCCCGGTACGCCGTCGCGGGCCGCGGGTGCGGCACCCTCGCGCGGGCCGTCGGCGGGTCCGGCACCGCGCAGGCCGAAGGCGGAGAGCACCGCACCCAGCAGCACCATGACGACCGGGACGACGAGCGCGGTGCGGTAGGCGGCCGGCGCCGCGCCCGCGGCGCCGTCGGCGCCGTCCGCGGCGATGCCGTACACCACGGTCACCGCGGAGATCCCGACCGCGGAGCCGAACTGGGTGAATGTGTACAGCAGCCCGCCGGCCAGGCCCTGCTCCTGCGCGGCCACGCTGTCGGTGGCCGCGATGGTGAGCGGACCGTAGGCGAGGGCGAAGGCGAGGCCCGCGGTGATCAGGCTCGGGAACATCGCCCCGTAGGACCCGTCGATCCCGACCGGCAGGAAGAGCCCGTAGCCAACGACCGCCAGCAGGAAGCCGCCGAGAATGACCCGGCCGGTGCCGTAGCGGCGCACCAGGCACGGAGTGAGCGTGGGCGCCAGCACGGCGTCGCAGCCCATGGCGATCAGCGCGAGGGCGGTCCGCAGGGGGGACCAGTCGCGCAGCTCCTGCAGGTAGAGGGTGACGACGAACTGGAAGCCGTAGAACGCGCCCAGAAAGAGCAGCGCGGAAAGGTCGGCCCGCACCATCGCGGCCCTGCGGAAGATCCCCAGCCGGACGAGCGGCGCCGCGGCGCGCCGTTCGATCACGACGAACGCCGCCACCAGGGCCGACCCGGCGGCGAACGCGCCGAGGGTCGGCCGGAGTCCTTCGTCGCGGTGCTCCAGGCGGATGATGCCGTAGGCGAACAGCAGCATCGCCGCGGCGGCGCAGGCGGCGCCGGCCAGGTCGTAGCCGCGCCGCGCCGGCTCGGGCCGGGCCTCGGCCGGCAGCACCCGCAGCGCCGCGAGCAGGATGGCTCCGGCCAGGACCACCGGGGCGAAGAACACCCAGCGCCAGCCCAGTTCGGTCAGCAGCCCGCCGATGACCAGGCCCAGCGAGAAGCCGCCGGCACCGACCCCGGCGAAGACCAGCAACGCCTTGTCGCGCCGCGGTCCCTCCGGATACGAGGTCGTGATGATCGACATGGCGGCGGGGGTCATGAAAGCCGCCGCCACACCGGTGACGAACCGGGCCACGACCAGCGTCCAGCCGTCGATCGCGAAGCCGCCCAGCAGGGAGAAGACCAGGAAGACGGCCAGCCAGGTGAGGAACATGCGCCGCCTGCCCAGCAGATCGGCGGCCCGACCGCCGAGCAGGGTGAAACCGGCGTAGCCGAGCACGTAACCGCTCATCACCCACGCCGTGGCGCCGGTGGTCAGGGAGAGGTCGGCCCGGATGGCGGGGACGGCGACGGCCAGCATGGCGACGTCGCTGCCCTCGAGGAAGATCGTCCCGCACAGCACGAGCAGCAGGGCCCAGCCCTGTCCGCCGGTGCCAGTCGAGGGGA
Source organism: Streptomyces mexicanus (assembly GCF_902506575.1). GTDB lineage: Bacteria > Actinomycetota > Actinomycetes > Streptomycetales > Streptomycetaceae > Streptomyces > Streptomyces mexicanus. The sequence continues at coordinate 151,970 of NZ_LR732544.1, forward strand.
CGGTGGGCACGGACGCGTTGCTCATCCGTCGACTCGCCCGGTCGTGCCCGGTTCCACCCGCCGGACGCCGTCCGCCGGGCAGGCGCCGCCCGCCCGGCCCTTCCGTCCCCCGCCCGCGATCCGGACCGCTGCTCCTGCGTCCCCTGCGACCACCATGGCCGCGACCGTAGCGAGCAACACGCGGTCGGGCCACACCTTTTCGGCGTCGTGGCCGTGGCCCGGCCCCGGGGACATCCGGCCCGGGCGCGGAGGACCAGCCGGTCGGAACACGGCCTTCGATGCGGTCCTTGCTCCGCTCGACCGGCGCCGCCGACACACGCCACGGCATCGACCGCGAGGACCTGCCGGGCCGTTACGGAGCGACCTTCCAGGACGGTCCGCCGCCCGTCCCCGTGTCCTGACCGGGCGGCTCGGCCCGGCCCGCCGTCAGTCGATCAGGCGGGATCCGTGCCCGCCGGTCCGAAGGACCGGTGGGCCACGCCGTCCAGGTGTGCGCGCATCGCGGCCTCGCACGCCTGCGCGTCGCGCGCCTCGAAGGCCCGCAGGATCGCCGCGTGCTCGGCCAGGGCCTCCTCGGTGTCGTTGATGCGTCCACCGGTGAAGCGGCGGAAGCGCTGGATGTGAGCGCCCAGCGGGTCGATGGCCGCGGACAGGAAACGGTTGCCCGCGGCCTCGGCGATGGCGGCGTGGAAGGCGGAGTCCGCCTTCATGTAGGCGCGGAAGTCGTCCGTCTCGCGCTGCTCGGCGGCCTCCGTCATCTCCCGGTGGTGCTCCGCGAGGACCCGAGCCGTGCCGGCCGCGTCCCGCTCGCACGCCTGGCGTGCGCTGTAGGGCTCGATGAGCAGCCGCGCCGCCATGAGTTCACGGAACCCGCTGTCGTCCAGCAGCGGTGCCACCGTGTAGCCGCGGTGCGGCACCCGCTGCACCAGACCCGTGTTCTCCAGCTTGGCCAGCGCCTCGCGCAGCGGTGTCGGCGAGACACCCCAGTCCTTGGCGATGGTGTCGATGCGCAAGGGTGTGCCGGGGTCCAGGCCCTCGTCGAGGATGAGGGCCAGCAGGGCCTCGTACGCCTCGTCCATCAGGACGGTCCTGCCGAGCCCGGTCGGCCGTACCTGCCTGCCGACTGCTCCCATCGTCGCCTCTTTCCGATGCGACCCCCGCGGTGGGGGCCTTGTTTCGTCCCAGCTGAACGCACCCGTGCGCCGGCCGTCAGCTTATCGGGCGGTGCCCGGCGGGGGTGGCCCGCCCGGCGGACGGCGCTCCCGACGCCGGGTCAGTGCGCGGTGCGCGGGGACAGCAGCGTCACCAGCGACGAGTCGTCCTCCGCTCCCAGACCGTGGCTCACGGCGAGCTGGTACAGCTGGTCCGCGGCGGCGGCGACCGACGTCGCCACGCCCGCCTTCTTGGCGAGGGACACCACCAGGTTCATGTCCTTGCGGATGATGTCCAGCCGGGAGCGCAGCTCGGGACCGCCGGTGCCGTCCTCGGCGACCTGGTACTGCTGCACCATGCGCGGCCCGCGGTCGGCGAGCATGAACGAGGCGGCGGCACCCTGCCCGAGGACGTCCACGGCACGCTCCAGGTCGATGCCGAGCGCGCGGGCCAGCGCGAGCGACTCCGCGGCGGCCGCGGTGTGGATGCCGCACAGCAACTGGTTGACGGTCTTCATGATCTGTCCGTCACCGATGCGCGGGCCGACGACGTGCAGGGTGGAGGAGAGCCGGTCCAGGACGGGCCGGGCGGCGTCCAGCGCGGTGTCGTCGGCACCGACCATGATCAGCAGGTCGCCGGTGCCGGCCCGCACCGCGCCGCCGCTGACCGGCGCGTCGACCAGGCGCACGCCCTGCTCGGCCAGGCGCGCGGCCACGCCTTGGACGGCGTCGACGCCCACGGTGGAGGTGACCACGACGACCGCGCCCTCGCGCAGCGTCTCGGCGGCCCCCCGGCGCACGGGGCCGCCGCCGAACAGACACGACTCCAGCTGCTCCTGGTCGCGTACGGCGATGACGACGACTTCCGCGTCCTGCGCGGCCTCGGCGGGCGTCGCGGCGGGTGCGGCCCCGGCCTCGGCGGCCAGGTCCCGGCGTTCGGCGAAGACGTCGAAGGCGCGGACCGGGAAGGCCCCGGCCAGCCGGGTGGCCATCGGCAGGCCCATGGCGCCCAGGCCGAGGACCGCGGTGACCGAGCCGGGGGTGGCGGACGAGGAGGAGGTGGTGGTGTCGGTGGACATGAGGACTTCCTTCGTGCGGGCTTGCGGCCGAGTGGGCCGCGGGAACAGTTTCTCTCCGCGCCGCGCCGGCCGTGCGGCCGTCACGTTCGGTGTCCGCAGGCGGCGCGGCGGTCCGGGCGGGGGCGGGAGCGCCGGTGCTTCCGGCGCGGACAGGGGG
>NZ_LR732544.1:154457-190036 GCF_902506575.1 Streptomyces mexicanus
GTGCGGGGGACAATCGGCGTATGAGCAGCACATCCTCCGGCCGGCCGGCCAGCGCACGGGACCGGGACGGTCAGGGACGGGCACGCAACGCCCGACCGCGCGACGGACTGGGGCGTCCGCTGCCCTACGGCGCGGACGGCGTGCCCCGGCAGCCCGAGGGCGTCGTGCGCACTCCGGCCGAGACCGTCGCCGAGGCGCAGGCACTGCTGGACGCCGGCAAGCCGTTCCACGCGCACGAGGTCTTCGAGGACGCCTGGAAGTCGGGGCCGCGCACGGAACGGGCCCTGTGGCGCGGGCTGGCCCAGCTCGCGGTCGGGCTGACGCACGCGGCCCGGGGCAACGCCACCGGCGGCGCCCGGCTGCTGCGACGCGGGGCGGGCGCGGGGCGGGAGTGGGTGGCGGACACCGGGACGCAGCACCCGCACGGCATGGACCCGGCGGGCCTCGTCACCTGGGCACGGGAACTTGCGGAGCTGGTGGAGCGGCGCGGCGCGGCGCATCCGGTGGACGCGGCGACGCACGCGCCCCGGCTGCGGGGCGGTGCCGGAACGGGGCGGGCCTCCAGGTAGCCGTCGCGCTCGGTGCGGCACCCGTGGACGCGCTGTCAGTGGCGTACGGCAGACTCGGGGCGTGCGAGAGATTCATGTCATCGGTATCGGCGCGGGCGACCCCGACCAGCTCACCCTGCAGGCGGTCAGGGCGCTGCGCGAGACGGACGTGTTCTTCGTCCTGGACAAGGGCGAGGCGAAGGCGGACCTCGTGCGGCTGCGCCGGGACATCCTGCGCACGCACGTGCCGGAGGGCACCTACCGCGTGGTGGAGGCGCGGGACCCGGAGCGGGACCGGTCGGCGGGCGGCGCCGCCTACTCCCCCGCCGTCGGTGACTGGCGCAGCGCCCGCGCCGACATCTACGAGCGGCTCATCGCCGACGAGCTGGGCGCGGACCAGCGCGGCGCGTTCCTGGTCTGGGGCGACCCGGCGCTGTACGACAGCACGCTGGGGATCCTGGAAGAGGTGCGTGCGCGGGGCGCGGTCGAGTTCGCCTATGACGTCATACCGGGCATCAGCAGCGTCTCGGCCCTGGTCGCCCGGCACCGTACGGGACTGAACCGGGTCGCCCGCCCGGTGCAGATCACCACCGGCCGCCGGCTCGCGGAGGGATTCCCGGACGGCGTGGACGACGTGGTGGTGATGCTGGACGCCCACCAGGCCTTCCGGCAGTACGCCGACCAGGACATCGACATCTACTGGGGCGCCTACATCGGCACGCCCGACGAGATCCTCGTCTCCGGCCCCATCGCCGAGGCCGCGCCGCGCATCGAGCGGCTGCGCGCGGAGGCCCGCGAGCGCAAGGGCTGGATCATGGACACGTACCTGCTGCGCCGCAGGCCGAAAAGTCAGGCCTGAACGGGCTCTGCGCGCCCGCCGGCCTCGTCGGTGGGCGCGGTCCTCGATGCCTGTTGTGCGACGGTTGCCCTTCCTGCGCGTGACGCAGACCACACAGAGTGTCGTGCGAGCTACCCGATTTACCACCCTTCATCCAGTGGACAGAGATCAACAGCCCAAGCTTTGATAAAGGCGGCCGCGGGCGAGCCGCACATTCCCTCACGGGATTCTCGCCCGTCGACGACTGATTTTCCGGGGGGCGGTTTTCATGGCCATGCGCATGTCCGAGGGTTCTGCGAGCGCTTGTTCCGCGCCTTTTTCCGTCACCCGAGTCCGTCACACTTCCAGGCCCGTGGTGAACGAGTTCTGAACGTTTCACCGAAACCGACCTGTCCTGTTTCGACCCCGAGGACTTCGATGAAGGCGCTCAGCGCGATATCCGCAACGCCGAAAGGCAAGAGATTCGTCGGCACGCTGCTGGCCGCGGCCACGGCCGGCGCCCTGACCTGGCTCGCCGTCCCGGCCGGCTCCTCCCCCGCCCCGACCACCGACAGCCGGGCGACGGCACCCGTCGCGGGCGAGGCTCCCGGCTACGCCGTGGAGGACTTCGACTACCCGCAGGCCGACAAGATCCTCGCGGAGAAGAACATCGTCCTCAAGCGCGGCGACGGCCACATCACCCTCGCCGACTGCGTCAGCGGCACCGGACAGCTCGAGGTCTGGGCCCGCAGCAAGGACAAGATCTGCTTCCAGGTCACCGGCAACTCCGGCTGGCTGACCCTGGAGATCCCCTCCGTCTACGGCATCAAGGGCAACGACTACGCCACCCAGGTGGACATGACCACCGGCACCGAGGAAAAGTCCTTCGACATCGACAAGAACACCTGGACCGCGGTCGGCGAGAGCGCCGACGAACAGGGCCGCGAATTCATGCTCGTGGAGATCCGAACCACCAAGTAGCCCTGGGCGCGCACGCCCTTCCGCGCCCCTGGGGCCGCCCGGCCCTCCCGCTCGTTCTCTTCCGACTCTTCCGCAGAAGCCGGTCGGAGCCCGGTCGGAGTCCTTGACATGACCGACCCGGGCCGCCGGCACCTGCGCTTCGGCAGCCAAGGACCACTCATGGATCGTTCTCGCACCACCCGTACCCTGCCCGCCCGGGCCGCGGCCGCGGCGCTCCTTCTCGCCGCGCCGCTGCTGATGACCGCCACGCCGGCCGACGCGATCGTCGGCCCCGCCGCGTCCGACGCCGGTTACGCCTTCACCGCCCGCATCGACATCGGCGACCACGTCCGTGCCTGCTCCGGTGCTTTGGTGGACCCGCGCTGGGTCGTCACCGCCGCTTCCTGCTTCGTCGACGACCCGGCCGCCGGCACCACCCCGGCGCCGGGCAAGCCCGCCCAGAAGACGACGGTCACCGTGGGCCGCACCGCTCTGGCCGACACCGGCGGGCTGGTCACCGAGGTCACCGAAGTGGTTCCTTACCAGGGACGCGACCTGGTCATGGCCCGCCTCGCCCAGCCGGCCACGGGGATCGCCACCGTTCCGCTCGCCACCACCGCCCCGGCCGCCGGTGAAACCCTCACCGCCGCCGGCTTCGGCCGTACGGGGAGCGAGTGGTCCCCGCTGGCTCTGCACACCGGCACGTTCAAGGTGGACTCCGCCGAGGACGGGCAGATGGCCGTCACCGGTCAGAACGGGGCGGCGGTGTGCGCGGGTGACGCCGGTGGTCCGCTGGTGCGGGAGAAGGACGGGAAGCTGGAACTCGTCGCCGTCAACAGCCGTTCCTGGCAAGGGGGCTGCTGGGGCACCGACCCGTCCGAGACGCGGACCGGGGCGGTGTCCACCCGAGTCGACGACAGCGCGGCGCAGCAGTGGATGAAGGAGACCCGGGAGCGTCTGCGCCAGGTCGTGCACACGGCGGACGTCAACGGAGACGGCCTGAGTGACCTGGTGATCCAGGGGGTGGACGACGGGAACATCACGGTCCGGACCGCAAAGGCGAAGGTCACCGTGGAGCCCGGCCGGCCCACCTTCCGCTTCAACGACGGAGTCCACTGGAGTGCGGGCTGGTCGAACTTCACCGGTCAGCCCGGCAAGGGCCGGCTGTACTTCGCCGACATCAACGGCGACGGCAAGGCAGACATGATCGTCCACGGCACCGACGGCGACATCTCCGTCCGCCTCAACAAGGGCACCTACTTCGACGGCGGCACCCACTGGAGCGCCGGCTGGGCCAACTTCCTCGGCCAGGAAGGCAAGGGCCGCCTGTACTTCGCCGACATCAACGGCGACGCCAAGGCCGACATGATCGTCCACGGCACCGACGGCGACATCTCCGTCCGCCTCAACAAGGGCACCTACTTCGACGGCGGCACCCACTGGAGCGCCGGCTGGGCCAACTTCCTCGGCCACCCGAAGGGCAGCCTCTACTTCGCGGACGTCACCGGGGACGGGCGCGCCGACCTGTGGGTGCAGAGCACCGACGGTCGTATCGCCACGCGGGAGAACACCGGGACGTACTTCAAGATCGTGGACGGAGACGACTGGATCTGAGCATCCCGGGTCGGAGGGGGCGGCCTCACCGTGCCGGCAGGTCCAGCAGCTCCAGGACCGCCGGCACGTCCGGGACCGCCGGCACGCCGTCCGGCAGCGGTGGCCGCCGGACGACGACGACCGGCAGCCCCAGCTGCCGTGCGGCGGTGAGCTTGGCGGCCGTGGCCGTCCCCCCGCTGTCCTTGGTCACCAACACGTCGATGCGGTGGGCCCGCAGCAGGGCCGTCTCGTCCGGCACGGTGAACGGCCCCCGGGCCAGCACGACCCGCACATCGGGCGGCATCGGCGGCTCGGGCGGCTCCACCGACCGCACGACGAAGTGCAGGTCGCTCAGATGGGCGAACGCGGCCAGCCCCAGCCGCCCTGTGGTGAGGAAGACCCGGCGGCCGAGCCGGGGCAGCAGCTCCGCCGCGGCGGCCTGTGAGGCGACGGAATGCCACCTGTCGTCGGGGCCCGGCCGCCAGCCGGGGCGGCGCAGTACCACCAGGGGCACGCCGGCGGCGGCCGAGGCCGCCGCCGCGTTGCGGGTGATGGCCAGGGCGAAGGGGTGCGTGGCGTCCACGAGGGCGGTCACGCCGTGCTCGCGCAGCCAGGCTGCCAGCCCCTCCGCTCCGCCGAAACCACCGACGCGCACCTGACCCGCCGGCGTGCCCGGCCGCGCCACGCGCCCCGCCAGCGAGCTGGTCACCCGTACGCCGGGGTGCGCCGCGAGCGCCGCGGCCAGTTCGCGGGCCTCGGTCGTACCGCCGAGGATCAGGACGTGCGCAGCCATGACGCCGAGCCTACGGGGCGGGGCCGACCCCGCCGGATGCGGCCTGGCCGGGTGGCGGTCCGGCCGGATGCCGTCCTGCCGCAGCGGCCCGGCGCACCGCTGCGGATTCACCGGGCGGACGCACCGGATGCCGCGAAACTCGCCGTACACAGCGCCTTACGAGGCGCTGCCCACCCACCCGGCACGGCGGGCCCGAGCAGCACAGGCGCCGAGCCCGGTCACATCGGCTCGACGACGTGCCGTTCATGCTGCCACGCGTCCTGCCCGGACCACGGCGCGACCTCCGCGCGCGCGTCCCCGCGCCGGTCCGCGCCGCGGTGGTCCACCGCGTGCTCCGCCAGCGTGCCGACCTCCCATCCCACGTCCCGGCAGCCGACGACCAGGGCGGGCAGGGCGCCCAGCGCGGCGCGCCAGCAGCCGGGGGCGGACGCGCGGTCCGAGTCGTGCAGCAGGATCGTGCCGCCGCCCCTGAGGTCCACGCTGACGGTGGCCCGCACGGTGGCCGGTGTGGCGTCCGCCGTCCAGTCCCGGCCCCAGGCCGTCCACAGCACGGGCCGCAGGCCCAGGCGCCGGCCCGCCGCCCAGCGGCCGCCGGTCAGGATCCCGTAGGGAGGGCGGTACCACAGCGGCTGACGGCCCGTGATGTCCCGTACGACCCGCGCGGCGCGCGCGATCTCCGCCAGGTCGCGGGCGGGGGCCGGGAGCCAGGGGCGGCTGTGGGTCCAGCCGTGCACGGCCAGCTCGTGTCCCCGCCGGGCGATGTCCCGGGTCAGCTCCGGGAACCGGACGGCGCTTGCGCCCAGCACGAAGAACGTGGCGCGTACGCCCAGGCGGTCGAGCGCGTCCAGGAAGTGCGGCGTGGACCGCGGGTCGGGGCCGTCGTCGAAGGTGAGCGCCACATGGTCGGGGCGGCCCAGCCCGGCCAGGCGCGGGAAGCACACCGCGCGCAACCGCGGCAGCCAGGTGGCGGCCGGCACGATGTGCGCCGCCGCGACGGCGGCGACCGGCGCGAGCGCCGCCGCCGCGGGGCGCAGCACGCCCCTGCCCTGTTCTCCCACTGGGTCTCTCCTCCTCGACTCACGACCGATCCGTCAGCGCCTGCGCGCGCCGTCCGCCGTCGTCCGTCCGGATCCGCGCGCCGGGTGGGCGGCGTTCCCGCCGTCCGGCCGTCCGCCGTCCGGGGGACGGCACCGTCCGCCGCACAGCCGTGCACGCGGACCGTGCAGGACCGGGGTCGCCGATGTGACGGTGGACCTGGCGGGCGTCGGCGGTCGGGGTGCCCCTCGCGGGCTCACGCCCGGCCTTCCCGGCCCAGACACCGCCGGGCGGCGCGGCGCGCGCTGTCACCCGAAGCGTGCGGCCAGGCGCCGGTACAGCGCGGGAGCGACGCCCCGGACCCGCCCGGGCACCCGGGTCCAGCCGGGGACGTACACCTCGTCGCGGCCGCGTGCGACGGCCTCCCACACGGCGTCCGCGACCCGGCTCGCCGGCACGGGCTTCGGCCGCGAGCGCCGGTAGGGCACGCCGCGGCGGTCGAAGAACGGCGTGTCCACCACGCCCGGCACCACGTGGCTGATGCCGACGCCGGTGCCGCGCAGCTCGTAGCGCACGGCGTCGGCGAAGGTGGCCAGGGCGGCCTTGGCGGCGGAATAGACCGCCTCGTCCCGCACGCCGACCGTGCCGGCCAGCGAGCCGATGATGACGATGCGGCCCGAGCCCTGCCGGACCATGTGGGGCAGCAGCAGCCGGACCAGGTGGACGGTGGCGAGCACGTTGACGTCGAACACCTCGTCGATCGCGGGCTGCGGCATCGTGCTGAACGGCCCGGCCCAGCCGATGCCCGCGCCGGCCACCAGCAGGTCCACGCGTCCGACGCTGTCCAGGGCGAACTCGGCCAGGCGCCGCTCGGCGCCCGGCCCGGACAGATCCGCCGGGTAGACGACGGCCGAGGTGCCGTGCGCGACCTCCTCCCGCCGGGCGCGGTCGCGCCCGTTGAGGACGAGCCGCCAGCCGCCCTGGGCGGCGAGCCGCCGGGCCACGGCGGCGCCGATCCCGGAGGAGGCGCCGGTCACCAGCGCGCACCCGCCCGTCACCGCGCCGTCGGCCGCGCGGTGGCGCACCGCGCTCAGCGTCGCGGGTGCCTCGGGCGGCATCCCGGGGCGGGACCGGACGCTGGAGGGGGCTTGGGTCATCGGGACGCACCTCTGGGTCGACGGGTACGGGGGGCCGCCGCTGCGGCCCCGGCGGTCCGGAAAGGCCGTGCCGGGAGGTGAAGTATCCCGGGGGCCCGGCCCGAAACGTGGGAGGGACCGGGGCGTGCCCTTCCGTTTGACTGCGGTGGGTGAGGGTTACTCACTTCCAGTGTCGTCCGAATCGCCTTCGCCGCCACCCCTGCCCGCCGCCCGTGACGGCGTGAACCCTCCTGTGCCCGATCCGTCCCCGCGGGCGCACGCCCCCGCCTCCGAGACACGCGGTGACGCGCCCGAGACCGGGGCTCGCCCTCCCGGGGCCGTACGTCGTGCTCCCGAGGCCGAGCGGCTCCTCGTCCTCAGCGCGAGCATGGGCGCGGGTCACGACACCGTGGCGGCCGAGCTGGCGCGCCGGGCGCGCGCCGCCGGGAAGGAGGCGCACGTCGTCGATGTGCTGGCGCTGCTGCCGTACGGCCTGGGCAGCGGGCTGCGTGGCTTCTACCAGGGCACCGTCCGCCACGCCCCCTGGGTCTACGCCGGAATCTACGACTTCTTCCTCCGGCCCGGTCCGTCGCCCCGCCCGAGCGGCACCCCGCTGGCGCGGCTGGCCGCCGGGCCCCTGATGGAGCTGGTGCGCCGGACCGCGGCCGATGTGGTGGTGCCGGTCTTCCACCTGGCCGCCCAGCTCACCGGGCATCTGCGCTCGCGCGGGGTGCTTCAGGTGCCCAGCGCCGTGGTGGTCGTGGACTTCGCCGTCCACCGCCAGTGGCTGCATCCGGGCAACGACCTGCACCTGTGTCTCACGCAGGAGTCGGCCCGTCAGGTCAGGGAGGGCCTGGGTCGGCCGGCAAAGACTACCGGCCCGGTGGTCGCCCCGCAGTTCTTCACCGAGGGGCCGGGCACGGCCGACTGGCGGCGCAGGTTCGAGCGGTTCGCGCCGGGGCGGCCGGCGGTACTGGTCTCGGCGGGCGCCTGGGGCGCCGGGGACCGGCTGCCGGGCACCGCGCGGCTGCTGGCCGCGCACGGCTTCCTGCCGGTGGTGCTGTGCGGGCGCAACGAGCGGCTGCGGCGGGCGCTGTCCGACGTGCCGGGCGTCCTGACCCCCGGCTGGGTGACGGACATGCCCGGCCTGCTGCACGCGTGCGCCGCGCTGGTGGACAACGCGGCCGGCCAGACCGCCGTTCAGGCCCTGGCCGCCGGGCTGCCGGTCGTCGGCCACCGGCCGCTGCCCGGGCACGGCGCGGAGGGCGTCCGCCGTATGGCGGCCCTAGGGGTGTCCGAGCGGGCGGCGGACGAGTCCGCGCTCGTGCCAGCGCTGGAGCGGGTGACGCGGCCGGGCCCGGAGCGGGAGCGCCGGATCGCGGCGGGGCGCGCGCTGTTCCGGGGGGACGCGCTGGCAGCGGCCGTACGGGCCCGGGCGGTCCCGCGGTCCTGAGCCGGCGCCGGCGGTTCAGGCCGGCAGCCGGTGGCCGGGGACTGTGCGGCTCGGACTACGCCGTCGGCCGGGCGGAGTCGAGCCGTCCGACGCGGGCGACGTTCCGCCGGTCCTCGGCGTCCTCGCTGGGGCTCGCCGCGAACCAGGCGTCGAGGATCTCGCCGAGCAGCGGCTCGGAGGTCAGGCGCAGGCCGAGGGCGAGGGCGTTGGCGTCGTTCCAGCGGCGCGCGCCGTCCGCGGTGTAGGCGTCGGTGCACAGGGCCGCCCGCACCCCGGGCACCTTGTTCGCGGCGATGGAGGCGCCCGTACCGGTCCAGCAGCACACCACCGCCTGGTCGGACCGGCCCTCGGCGACGTCGCGGGCCGCGGCCTCGGAGCACGCCGCCCACTGCGGGTCGTCCCCGGGGCGCAGCGCGCCGTGGGTGATCACCTCGTGCCCGCGTTCGCGCAGCCGGTCGACCAGGGCGCGCGCCACGGGTTCGTCCATGTCGGAGGAGACGGAGATCCGCATGCCCGCAGCGTACGACAGCGGGCCCGGCCTCCCGGAGCCCGGCCGGAAACAGACCCTGGAACAGACCGGAGCGCGCCGTGGCAAGTCCTGGAACGGACCCGAGAACAGGTCTCAGAACAGGCTCATCCCGAGCAGCAGCGCGCAGACGAACAGCAGTGCGCCGCCCACGACGGCGGCGGCGCGGCGGTGGCGGCGCAGCGGGCCGGCCAGGGCGGGGCGGCGCGCCGGTACGCGGTGCACGGTGGTGTTCCAGCCGGTGTCCAGGACGGCCTGGACCGGTGGGAGAGGCGGGTCCACCACCCCGGCGGGGGCGGGAGCGATCAGCGCGGCCCCGGCGGTCGGCTGGAGCGCGGGACGGGGGGCCGCGTGGGGCCCGGGGACGTGGCCCGGCTGCTCCGGGGGCAGAGGTTCCGGGGCGCCGCGCCAGGCGCCGCCGCGGAACCAGTCGGCGACCTCACGGGCCGTGGGCCGCTCCTCGGGCCGCTTGGCGAGCATGCTCAGCAGGTACGCCTCGAAGGCCGGCGGCAGCGCGGCGCCGCGCTGGCGCGGCGGCACGGGCGGGGCGTCGACGTGCTGGTACAGCAGGGCCGTGGCCGTCTCCGACTCGAACGGCGGCCGGCCGACGGCCAGTTGGTAGAGCACGCAGCCCAGCGAGTAGATGTCGGAGGCGGGACTCGCGGGCGTGCCGATGGCGCGTTCGGGCGCGAGGTACAGGCCGGTGCCGACGATCTGCCCGGTGGTGGTGAGCCCGGCGGAGGGGTCGTCGACGAAGCGCGCGATGCCGAAGTCGCCGATGCGCACGGTGCCGTCGTGGTCGCTGAGCAGGTTCCCGGGCTTGATGTCCCGGTGCACGATGCCCTGCGCGTGCGCCGCGGCCAGGCCCTCGGCGGCCTGCTGGGCGACCTGGGCCAGCCGCGGCGGTGCGAGCGGTCCGCCGGTGGCCAGTTCACCGGCGAGGCTGTCGCCGTCGACCAGTTCCATGACGAGGAAGCAGCGGCCCTGCCAGGTGCCGAAGTCCAGCGTGCCCACCACGTGCGGGTGGTTCAGGCGTGCGGAGGTCTGCGCCTCCAGCCGGAACCGCGCCTCGGCCGAGGCGTCGGCCACGTCGCTCAACAACAGCTTGACCGCGACCGGCCGGCCGAGGACCTCGTCCTGGGCCCGCCAGACCTCGCCCATCCCGCCCCGCCCGATGACCGTGTGCAGCCGGTACCGATCCGCCACCAGCACCCGTAGACCGCCCTCAATCCCCGAAGAGTCCCACCCTCACAGCGCGCCCATCTTAACGATCACTTGGCGTGTCACTGACCAACGTCGTGCGCTTCAGGCCGTCCCGACGGCGCGGCACGCGGACCGCGCCCGGCGGCCCCATGGAATCCTTACGAGTGAAAAGCAGAAGGTCGCTCTTCGTACCAATATGTAGAACTGATCATGTATGCCATGGTCGCCCTACCCACTGATCCACGCGGGAGAGGGAGGACGATCTTGGACCCACTGAGCTGGCTGTTCATCCCGTTGCTGACCGGACTCATGGCGAGCCTGTGGAACTGCTGTTCCGGGCGGACGCGGCGCGCCGACGTCTGGTCGGACGTGCAGCGCTACGACCGCGTCCGCGAGGCCCTGGGCCGCGCGGTCTCCTCGGTCACGGCGCCGTCGGCGTAGACAGCCCCTAGGCCAGCAGCAGCTGCAGGCCGCCCACGACCGTCGCCGCGATCACCAGCCGCTCGAACAGCCGCTGGTCGATGTGGTGCACGGCCCACTTGCCGAGCAGCGCGCCGGGCACGACGAACACCGCCAGCACCGCGTCCAGGACGAGCGAGCGGCCGTCGATCAAGCCCAGTCCCGCGCTGAACGGCACCTTGGAGACGTTGACCACGAGGAAGAAGAAGGCCGATGTGCCGAGGAAGCCGAGCTTGCGGAAGCCGGCCGACAGCAGGTACATCGACATCACCGGGCCGCCCGCGTTGGCGACCATGGTGGTGAAGCCGCCGAGGACGCCGTAGGAGCGGGCCTTGAGGCGGCCGGAGCGGGTGGTGACCGTGTCCGGTTCATCCTCCCGTCCGGCCGCCCGCCGCCGCCACACCGTGACGGCCGCCATCACCAGCAGGATCACGCCGATGGAGGTCCGCATCACGGCGTCGTCGGCCCACAGCAGGAACAGCGTGCCGGCCACCACGCCGGCCGCGACGGCCGGGAACAGCCGCCACAGCGTGGGCCAGTGGGCGTGCCGCCGGTAGGTGAGGACGGCCAGGACGTCGCCCGCGATCAGCACCGGCAGCAGGACGCCGGTGGAGGCCCGGGCGGGCAGGACGGCCGCGAAGATCGCGAGGCTGACCGTGTTGGCCCCGCTGACGGCGGTCTTGGAGAAGCCTACGAGCAGGGCCGCGCAGGCGAGCGCCGCGAAACCCGCTGCCGACAGGTGCCACTCATTGATGATCGTGTCCATGCGGACACTGATGCTATGTCCGGACAAGACAAGGAGTCAGGGCCGTCTCACCAGGTGGCCGGCCGCGGGACCGGGCGGTCGGCGCGACGGACGGCCGCCGCCCCGCCGGGCGCTATCGGTCGACGCGTCAGCCCCGCCCGTACCGCGCCCGCAGCTCCCGCTTGAGGACCTTCATGCTCGGCCCGAGCGGCAGCGCGTCGGTGAACTCCACGCGCCGCGGGTACTTGTGCCGGCCCAGCCGCTCCTTGGCCCAGGCGACGACCTCGGCCGCGTCCGGCTGGGTGCCGGGCGCGGGGACGACCACCGCGCACACCTCCTCGCCGTGCAGCTCGTCGGGCAGGCCGATGACGGCGACCTGGGCGATGCCGGGGTGGCGCAGCAGCACCTCCTCGACCTCGCGGGGGTAGACGTTGTAGCCGCCGCGGATGACGACGTCCTTCTTGCGGTCGACGATCCTGAGGAAGCCCTCGTCGTCCTTGGTGCCCAGGTCGCCGGTGCGGAACCAGCCGTCGACCAGTGCCTCGGCGGTGGCCTCGGGGCGGCCGAGGTAGCCGGAGAAGACGTTGTGGCCGCGCACCACGACCTCGCCGAGTTCGCCCGGCGGCAGCAGTTCGACGCGGTCCTCCACCTCGGCGCGGGCGATCTCCACGTCCACGCCCCACAGCGGGTGGCCGATGGTGCCGGGCTTCGCGCCGAAGACGGGCTGGTTGACGGCCGCCGCAGGCGAGGTCTCCGACAGCCCGTAGCCCTCGTAGATCTTCGCGCCGAACGCCGCCTCGAACCGCTCCAGCACCGCGACCGGCAGCGAGGCGCCGCCGGAGATGCACACGCGCAGGTCGGGCAGCACGTCGGCGTCGGCCGCCGCGGCGGCCAGCGAGACGAACATCGTCGGCACGCCGTGGAAGGTGTTCACGCCCTCCTTCACCATCAGCTCGATCGCGCGGGCCGCGTCGAAGCGCGGCAGCAGCACGAGCGTCGCCCCCGCCCGCCAGGTGGAGTTCAGCGACACCGTCTGCCCGAAGGCGTGGAACAGCGGCAGCGCGCCGAGCGCGATGTCGTCGGGGCGGATGTCGTTGGCGTCGAAGGCGTTGACGGTCGCGTTCATCACCAGGTTGAAGTGGCTGAGCACGGCCCCCTTGGGGACGCCGGTGGTGCCGCTGGTGTAGAAGACGACGGCCGGGTCGTCGGCGTCACGGGTGACGTAGGACGGCAGCGGGCCGGCCTCGGCGGCGAGTTTCTCGAAGTGCGCGCCCAAGGTGACGACGTCGACGCCCGCCGCCCGGGCCGCGGCCGTGCCCGTCTCGGCCTGCGCCGGGTGGCACAGCAGCAGACCGGCGCCGCTGTCCCTCAGGACGTGCTCCGCCTCCGCCGCCGACAGCAGCAGGTGGACCGGGACGACGACCGCGCCGGCGGCGGCGATGGCGTAGTAGGCCACCGGGAACTCCGCGGTGTTCGGCGCCATCAGCGCGACCCGGTCCCCCGGCCGCACGCCGAGCCCGACGAGCGCGGCGGCCTGGGCGCGGGCCCGCTGCCAGACCTCGGCGAAGCCGAGCCGCAGGTCGCCCTCCACGAGGGCGGTCTTGTCCGGGCGGCGCCGGGCGTTCTCGGCGAGGATCGCGGCGACGGAGAGGGTTGCCATGGAGGGGTACTTCCTTCGGGTGCGGCTTCGTTGCTGCTGTGGCGGTGGATGTCCTTGGGGGACGGCCCCGTTCGGCGTGTTCGGCGTGCGCCGGGGTCGTTCAGGTCGGTTCGGCGTGTGCCGGGGCGTTCGGGTCCGCTCGGCGTGCGCCGGGGCCGTTCGGGCCCGCTCGGCGTGCGCCGTTCACTCAGGCCCGCTCGACCAGGACGGCGCTGCCCTGTCCGACGCCCACGCACATCGTGGCCAGGCCGCGGACCGCGCCGGTGCGGCGCATGCGGTGCAGCAGCGTGGTCAGGATGCGGGCGCCGGAGCAGCCGAGCGGATGGCCGAGGGCGATGGCGCCGCCGGTGGGGTTGACCAGGTCCTCGTCGATGCCCAGCTGGTCGACGCAGGCCAGCGCCTGGGCGGCGAACGCCTCGTTGAACTCGGCCTCCTCGATGTCGCCGATGCTCCAGCCGGCGCGGGTGAGGGCCTTGCGGGTGGCGGGGACCGGTCCGATGCCCATCACATCGGGGTGGACGCCCGCGGAGGCGCCGGCGACGTAGCGGCCCAGGGACCGAAGGCCCAGCTCGTGCAGGGCGTCCTCGCTGACCAGCAGGAGGCCGGCGGCGCCGTCGTTCATCGGGGAGGCGTTGCCCGCGGTGACCGTGCCGCCGGTTCGGAAGACGGGCTTCAGGCGGGCGAGCTTGTCGTGGGAGGTGTCCTCGCGGATGCTCTCGTCGCGGTCGACGACGACGCCGTCGGGGCGCTCGACGGGCAGGAGTTCGGCGTCGAAGAGGCCGTCCTTGCGGGCCTGGGCGGCCAGGCGGTGGCTGCGCAGCGCGAACGCGTCCTGGCGTTCGCGCGTGATGCCGTACCGGGCGGCGACCTCCTCGGCGGTCTCGCCCATGGACAGCAGGCCGTGCAGCTCCTTCATGGCCGGGTTGACCAGGCGCCAGCCGAGCCGGGTGTCGTACATCTCGATGCGGTGCGGCAGGGCCTCGTCGGGCCGGGGCAGCACGAACGGGGCGCGGCTCATCGACTCCGAACCGCCCGCGAGCACGATGTCGGCCTCACCGGCGGCGACGGTGCGGGCGGCGGTGGTGACCGCCTCCAGGCCGGAGGCGCACAGCCGGTTCACCGTGGCGCCGGGCACGGTCTCGGGCAGGCCCGCGAGCAGCGCGGCCATCCGGGCGACGTTGCGGTTGTCCTCACCGGCCTGGTTGGCGGCGCCCCAGTAGACGTCGTCGATGCGCGCGGGGTCGAGCGCGGGCACGTCGGCGACGAGGGCGCGGATCACGGCGGCGGCCAGGTCGTCGGGGCGCACGGTGGACAGGGCTCCGCGCAGCTTGCCGATCGGGGTGCGGCGGGCGGCCGCGAAGTGGACGGGGCGCACGACAGGACTCCTCACAGGCCCGCGCGGGCCTGGCACGGACCGGGAATCAGCCACGGATCATTAATTAGCACTGCTAGTTTTGGACTATAGACCTCGGACCGGTCCCCTGGGAAGATCCCTCCGCGAAGCACCCCCAGATGCCGGAGGAGAGATGGCCGACACCCGCGAACACACCCTGCCCGGCACCAAGGGCGCCCTCCTCGTCCACGAGTGGCCGCACACCCGGCCCCGGTACCTCGCCCTGCTGGTGCACGGCTACGGGGAGCACGCCGGGCGGTACCAGGAGGTCGCCGGCGTGCTCGGGGCGCACGGCGCGGCCGTGTACGCGCCCGACCACGTCGGCCACGGCGGGTCGGCGGGCGAGCGCGTGGTCGTCGAGGACTTCGAGGACGTGGTGAGCGACGTGCACGCGGTCGCGGACCTCGCCCGCGCCGCGCACCCCGGGCTGCCGCTGGTGCTGGTCGGGCACTCCATGGGCGGGCTGATCTCCGCCCGCTACGCCCAGCGCCACGGCGCCGAGCTGACCGCACTGGTGCTGTCCGGCCCGGTCATCGGCGCCTGGGAGCTGCCCGGCCGGCTGCTCGCCCTGGAGGAGATCCCCGACACGCCGATCAGCCCGGCGGCGCTGTCCCGTGACCCGGCGGTCGGCGCGGCGTACGCGGCGGACCCGCTGGTGTGGCACGGGCCGATGAAGCGGCCGACGCTGGAGGCGTTCGCACGGACCCTGCGGACCGTCGCCGAGGGCGGGGACGTGGGAGGGCTGCCGGTGCTGTGGCTGCACGGCGACGACGACCGGCTGGTGCCGCTGCCCGGCAGCCGGGTCGGCGTCGAACGCCTCACCGGCGGTGCCGGCGGCGACCTGACCGAGCGGATCTACCCGGGTGCCCGGCACGAGGTGTTCCTGGAGACCAACCGCGCCCCGGTGTTCGCTGACGTGACGGCGGTCCTGGACCGGGTCCTGCCGCGCTGAGGCGCCGCCCGGGCGGGGTGCACGGCTCCTCTCCGGCCGCCCGCCCGCTTCCTCTCCGTCTGTCCGCATTCGCCCGCCGGTTCGTCTGCGACCGCCCGCCCGTTCATGGGGCCGGGGCGCGCGGCGGCCGTTGTTTGCAGTGGTGTGCCCGGGGCACCCGCGCCTGCACGGGGCCGGTGCGCGGGGGCGCCCGGTGGACGGGATGTGAGCCGGGGCTCGCGGCGGCCCGACGACGCGAGACGCGAGCCGGGACCCGCACCGGCCCGGAGGACCGCGGAAGGAGAACCACCGTATGACTGTCGTGAAGAGCACGATCCCCGAGTCGGCGCGCCAGGTCACCGGGGAGGCGCTGCAGAGCACCTTGGTGGACCTGCTCGGACTGTCGCTGATCGGGAAGCAGGCGCACTGGAACATCGTGGGACCGCGGTTCCGCTCGATCCACCTGCAGCTCGACGAGGTGGTGTCGGCGGCCCGTTCCTTCGCCGACACGGTCGCCGAACGCTCCTCCGCGCTCGGCCTGCCCCCGGACGGCCGCCCGGAGACGATCGCCTCGGCGTTCACCCTGCCCGGCCCCAAGGACGGCTGGGTGCGTGACGTCGACGTCGTCCAGGTCATGGTCGACGCCCTGGAGGCCGCCATCGCGCGCCTGCGCGAGCGCATCGAGGCGACGGAGAAGCCCGACCCGGTCACCCAGGACCTGCTGATCGCGATCACCGCCGAGCTGGAGAAGCAGCGCTGGATGTTCGCCGCCGAGAACGTCTCCCGCGAGGACTGACCGGCGCGCTGTTCCGTGCGACGAACGGCTGTCGGTACGAGGAACGAAAGGGGACCGTCGATGACGGACGCCCTCGATGTCGACGCGCTGTGGGAGGACTTCCACCGCGTGGTCAACATGACCTCCCAGGAGCTGGGGGACTGGCTGCGCGTCCGGGACTCCGGCGAACTCACCGAGCCGCTGCCGGACGAGGCCGGCGCCCCCATCGGGCAGCACGTCCTCGCCATCCTGCAGAAGCGGCGAATGGACCTGACCGAGGACGACCTGCGGGTGATGCGCAAGGTCGTGGACCTGGTCACCCGCGAGGCGGACGTGGAGAACGAGCCCGAGCCGGAGCGCGCCGCGGACACCGACCGCCGGCACCGGCTGATGAGCCTCGGCCACGATCCGCTCAAGGCCGCCCGGTGAAGGTGGACGAGAACGCGGACCGGTGAACGCGGAGGCCGGCCGCGCCGGCCGACCGGTGAGTGAGGAGGCCGACCGGTGAGCGAGGGCGCGAACGCCCGGGACGCCCGGGTGCTGCGCGAGCTGGTCGAGGCGCACGGCGAGACGTTCGCCGAGGAGGCCGGGATCGCCCTGAAGGACACCCCGCAGCCGCTGTACCGGTTGCTGGTGCTGTCGGTCCTGCTCAGTGCCCGCATCCGCGGCTCGGTCGCCGTCGCCGCGGCCCGGGAGCTGTCCGAGGCCGGACTGCGCGACGCGGGCCGCATGGCACGCTCCGACTGGCAGCAGCGGGTGGACGCGCTCGGCCGCGGCGGCTACCGGCGCTACGACGAGCGCACCGCCACCCAGCTCGGCGACGGCGCCGCCCTGGTGAACGAACGCTGGGGCGGCGACCTGCGGCGCCTGCGCCGCGAGGCCGACGGCGACCGCGCGGCACTGCGCGCCCTGCTGCAGGAGGTGCCCGGTCTCGGCCCGGCCGGCGCGGACATCTTCCTGCGCGAGGTGCAGCGGGTGTGGCCGGAGGTCGCCCCGTACCTGGACGCCAAGGCGCTGTCCGGTGCGGAACGCCTCGGCCTACCGAAGGACCCCGACCGGCTGGGCGGCCTGGCCGGCGACACCGACCCCGCCGCGCTGGCGGCGGCCCTGGTGCGGGCCGCGCTGGACAAGAAGGTGGCCGACGCGGTGGCGTGACGCCCGGCCGCCGTGGTTCTCCCCCGCCGTCAGTCCTGCGGCAGCGGCAGGGGCAGCAGGCGGGCGGTGGGCCGCAGGACGCCGTTGTCGTTGTTGGACGGGGCCAGGTGGCGGGCCCGGCGGACGACCTCCGGGTGGGCGTTGGCCATGGCGAACGACCACTCGGCGGCGTCGAGCATCTCCAGGTCGTTGAGGTAGTCGCCGAAGACGAGCGTCTGGGCGGGGGTGATGCCCAGCGCGCGCTGGAGCCGGCGCACGGCGGCGCCCTTGTTGGCCGTGGGGTTCATCACGTCCACCCAGTGCTCGCCGGAGACGACGACCTGATGGGTGGCGGTGAACGGCGCGAGCGCCGGGGCCGTGGTCGCCTCGGCCGAGCCGAAGTCGAACAGGGCGACCTTGATGACGTCGTCGTCGACGGCCGCGACGTCCGCCACCACCCGGTGGCGCACGTAGTACTTGCGGACCTCGGCCAGGAAGGGCTCGTCGGTCCGCTCGACGTAGGCGGACCGCTTGCCGCAGACGACGACGCCCACATCCACGCCGCGCCCGGCCAGCTCCCGCACGGCCGTCACGAGCCGGACCACGTCGGCCCGTTCCAGCGGGTCCGAACTCAGCTCCTCGCCGTCACGGACGACGTACGTGCCGTTCTCGGCGATGAACACCATGCCCTGCTCCGCGCCGGCGAACTGCTCGGCCAGCGTGGCGTACTGCCGGCCGCTCGCCGGGCTGAACAGCACCCCGCGCTCGCGCAGGTGCGCGAGGACCGGCCACAGCCCCTCGGGGATCCGCTGGGCGTCGTCGAGCAGCGTGCCGTCCATGTCGGTGACGATCAGGCGTATGTCGACGGGCCCGGCGGGCGGTTCCGGACGGGTTTCCTCGGTGGTGAGCGGGGGCGTGCAGGTGCTGGGCATACGCGGTTCTCTGTACGGCTCTCGGTGCGGGGCGCGGCGGGCGCGCCCGGTGGGCGGGGGGTGGCGTCGGCACCGCGGTGACGGCGGCGCGCCGGCATTCGAGCCAAACACGTCGCACCGGCCCCGGGCAAACGAGCCCCTCGCCCCGCGGTCCCGCGGACGGCGGCCACCGGATCGGCCGATTCCCCGGACACGGTGATCACCGCGCGGCACAATGGCGGCACCAGCGCCGGGCAGGCGCCCGCGAGACCGAGACAGACCAGGAGTGCAGCCGTGAGCGAGAGCCACGCCCCGTCGGACGCGTCGCCGAGACTGAACACCGGTGTGGCGCACAACGCGCGCGTGTGGAACTACTGGGTGGGCGGCAAGGACAACTACGAGGTCGACCAGGAGGTCGGCGAGCACGTCGCCGGGATGTTCCCGGTGATCCGCGAGGTGGCCCTGGCCGACCGCGAGTTCCTCGGGCGCGCGGTGCGCTTCCTGGCCGCCGAGCGCGGGGTGCGCCAGTTCCTCGACATCGGCACCGGGCTGCCGACGGTCGACAACACCCACGAGACGGCCCAGCGCATCGCGCCCGAGGCGCGGATCGTGTACGTCGACAACGATCCGATCGTCCTCGCCCACGCCCGCACCCTGCTGACCAGCACACCGCAGGGCGCCACGGCCTACATCGACGCCGACGTGCACGACCCGGAGCGCATCGTCGAGCGGGCCGCCGCCACGCTGGACTTCGACCGTCCGGTCGCGGTGATGATGCTCGGCATCCTGAACTTCGTTCTGGACACCGGGACGGCACGGGACATCGTGCGCCGGATCATGGCCGCGGTCCCCTCGGGCAGCTTCCTGGCGCTGACGCACCCGACGCTCGACGCCGACCTGGGCGGCGAGGGCAACGTCGCGGCGATGGCGTTCTGGAACGAGAACGCCGTCCCCCCGATCACCGCCCGCCCGCGCGAGGAGATCGCGTCGTTCTTCGCGGGTCTGGAGCTGGTCGAGCCGGGGCTGGTGCCCTGTTCCCAGTGGCGCCCCGACGGGGGCACGCCCGCCGTGGTGCCGCAGTTCGGCGCGGTGGCCGTGAAACCCTGACCCGGGCGACGCGACCCGGCGGGTGCGCCCATCCGAACCGGGGGCGTACCCGAGCAGGGCGACACGCCCGGACCGGGTGGGGCACCCGAACCGGGCGACGTACCCGGACCGGGCCGCGCGGCCGTGGCGCCGTACCGCGCCGCGCCCGCCCCGGTCGGAGCCCGTCCGCGCCGCCCGCCCGCACCCGCCCGAGCCCTCCGACTGCCGAGGAGAAGGACGTATGGCGACCCTCGCCGATCCCGTGCCCGGTGGCCGTCCCGGTGACGTCGAACGGGCCGGCGCGCTCGCCGCCGAGCTGGCCGGGCGGGGCGTGCACGGTGTCGTGCTGGCGTATGTGGACACCGCGGGGATCGGCCGGGTCAAGACGATCCCGGTGGCGAAGCTCCCCTCGGCGGCGGCCTGGGGCGTGGGCATGTCGCCCGTGTTCGACACCTTCCTCGCCGACGACTCCGTCGTCACCACCGACGTGCTCGGCTCCCCCGACGGCGACCTCAGGCTCTATCCGGACCTCGACGAGCTGACCGTGCTGGCCGGGCAGCCCGGCTGGGCCTGGGCGCCGGTGGACCGGATCACCCAGGATGGCGAGGGGCACCCCGGATGCGCCCGCACGTTCCTGCGCCGCGTCGTCACCGACGCCGCGCGGCGCCACGGCATCACGTTCAAGGCCGCGATCGAGATCGAGTGGGTGGTCGGCCGCGACACCCCGGCCGGCGCGTTCGAGCCCGCGGTGACGGGACCGGCCTACGGTGCGATGCGGCAGGTAGAGCTGAGCGAGTGCACCGCCGACCTGCTGGCGGCCTGTGCCGCGCAGGGCGTGGACGTCGACCAGGTCCATCCCGAGTACGCGGCCGGGCAGTTCGAGATCTCCGTCGGTGCCCTCGACCCGGTGGCGGCGGCCGACCGGAGCGTCCTGGTGCGCCAGACCGTCCGGGCCGTGGCCCAGCGGCACGGCCTGCGGGTTTCCTTCTCCCCGGCCGTCGTCGCCGACGGCGTCGGCAACGGCGGTCACCTGCACCTGTCGGCCTGGCGCGACGGCGCCAACCTGCACTGCGGCGGCACCGGCCGGCACGGCATGACCGCCGAGGCCGAGTCCTTCACCGCCGGGGTGCTGGCCCACCTGCCCGCCCTGACGGCGGTGACCGCGCCGAGCCCGGCCAGCTGTCTGCGCCTGCGGCCGTCCCGGTGGGCGGGCGTGTTCACCGCCTGGGGCCTGGAGACCCGCGAGGCGGCGCTGCGGGTGGTCACCGGCACCCGGGGCGTGCGCGACCGGGCCGCCAACCTGGAGGTCAAGCCCGTCGACCTCGCGGCCAACCCGTACCTGGCGCTGGGCTGTGTCATCGCCGCCGGCCTGGACGGCATCACGGCGGCGGCCCCCCTGCCCGAGGAGATCACCGGCGACCCGGCGCGCCTGGATCCGGCTGAGGCCGCGTCCCGGGGGGTGCGGCGCCTGCCGGCCGGCCTGGCCGAGGCCGTGGCCGCGTTCCGCGCGGACGGCGTGCTGCGCGACGCCCTCGGACCGGTGCTGGCCGACGCGGGGATCGCGGTACGCGAAGGGGAGATCGCGGCCGTCGAGGGGCGGGACGACGCCCAGGTGGCCGCCGCCTACCGCTGGAGGTACTGATGGCCGCCACCGCTGCCGGGCCGGTCCACGAAGCGCTCGCCGCGCTGGGGCTGGTGGACCACCACTGCCACGGGGTCGTCACCACCGCCCTGGACCGCGCCGGTTTCGAGTCGCTGCTCACGGAGGGCGAGGCGTGGCCCGGCAGCGGGATCTCGCCGTTCGACAGCCCGGTCGGCCTGGCGGTGCGCCGCCACTGCGCGCCGGTGCTGGACCTGCCCCGCCACGCCCCGCCCGAGGACTACCTGGCCCGCCGCGCCGAGCTGGGCGCGCGGGAGGTCAACCGGCGCTTCCTGGCCGCCGCCGGCACGGCCGCCCTGTGCGTCGACACCGGCTACGCACCCGAGCGGCTGACCACCCCGGCCGAGCTGGCCGGCGCAGCGGGCCGGGGGACGGCGGCGTACGAGGTGGTACGGCTGGAGAGCGTCGCGGAGGGGGTGGCGGCGCGGGGCGTGGCGGCCGGCGCGTACGCCGCCGCGGTGGACACCGCCGTACGGCAGGCCGTGGCGCGGCCCGGCGTGGTGGCCGTGAAGTCCGTGGCCGCCTACCGCACCGGTTTCGCCCTGGACCCGGCCCGTCCCTCGGACGCGGAGGTGACGCGGGCGGCGGCCGCCTGGCTCGCCCGCGGCAGCGGCGGGGGCGCCCTCCGCCTGGCCGACCCGGTGCTCGTACGGCACCTGCTGTGGACGGCCGTGGACCTCGGCCTGCCGCTGCAGCTGCACACCGGGTTCGGGGACGGCGACCTGCGGCTGCACCGCGCGGACCCGGCCCTGCTGACCGACTGGCTGCACCTGACGGCGGGCACGATCCCGGTCATGCTGCTGCACTGCTGGCCCTACCAGCGGCAGGCCGCGTACCTCGCGGCCGTCTTCGAGCACGTGTACCTCGACGTCGGCCTGGCCCTGCACCACGTCGGTCCGTACCGCGCCGGCGCGGTGCTGGCGGAGGCCCTGGAGATCACCCCGTTCCGCAAGCTGCTGTACAGCTCCGACGCCTACGGGCTCGCCGAGTTCCACCACCTGGGCGCGGTCGCCTTCCGGCAGGGCCTGGCCGAGGTGCTGCGGCGGCTGCTGGACATCGACGAGCTGAGCCTCGCGGACGCACTGCGGATCGCCCGCTGGACGGGCCGGGACAACGCCCTGCGGGTCTACCACCTGCCCGACCCGGCCGGCCACGCCGAAGGCCTCGACGCCCGAGGGACGACCCCGACGGCAGACCTCCCCGACGAACGACCCTGAAAGTATGATCAAGCGATGTCTGACATGACCGAGACCACGCCCGGTTGGCTGACCACGGACGAACTGGAGTCGGCGCGCGCCCGCATGCCGATCCTCTACGTCGAGGCCGTGCCCGTGCGCGTCGACGACAGCGGCGAAGTCACCAGCGTCGGTCTGCTGCTGCGCATGGGCCCGGACGGTACGGTCAGCCGCACCCTGGTCTCCGGCCGGGTGCTGCACCACGAGCGGGTCCGGGACGCCCTGCTGCGCCACCTGGAGAAGGACCTCGGGCCGGTCGCGCTGCCCCGCGTGCCCGCCTCCCTGCAGCCCTTCACCGTCGCCGAGTACTTCCCGACGGCCGGCGTCACCCCGTTCCACGACCCGCGCCAGCACGCGGTGTCGCTGGCTTACATCGTCCCGGTCGCCGGTGACTGCCGGCCCCGGCAGGACGCCCTGGACCTGGTCTGGTTCAGCCCGCAGGAGGCGCTGTCCCCCGCGGTGCAGAGCGAGATGCCGGGCGGCCACGGCGTCCTGCTCAAGCAGGCGCTCGCGCACGTGGGTCACGTGTACTGAAGGCGCTTGACGGCCCGCCCCGCTGCCCGGCCGTCTCACGGGCGGGCGGGGCGGCGGTGCGCTCCTCCCCCACCGCCAAGGGGGCCGGTCAGGGCAGCAGCCGCTGCTCCTTGGCGACGGCCACGGCGCCCGCGCGCGTGTCGACCCCCAGCTTGTCGTAGATGCGGCCCAGGTGGGTCTTGACGGTGGCCTCGCTGAGGAAGAGGGCCTTGGCGATGTCCCGGTTGGTCAGGCCGCGGGCCAGCTGGCCGAGGATGTCGCGCTCGCGGGCGGTCAGGCCGGGGCGCGGGCTGCGCATGCGGGCCATGACGCGGTGGGCGACGGGCTCGGACAGGGTGGTGCGGCCGGCGGCGGCGCTGTGCACGGCCGTGAACAGCTCGTCGGGGCGTTCGGCCTTGAGCAGGTAGCCGGTGGCGCCCGCCTCGACGGCACGGGTGATGTCCGCATCGGTGTCGTAGGTGGTCAGGACCAGCACGTGGACCGAGCCGCCGGAGTCGGCGGTGATCCGGCGGGTGGCCTCCACCCCGTCCATGCCGGTGCCGAGCTGGAGGTCCATGAGGACGACGTCGGGCCGCAGGCGGGCGGCGAGCGCGACAACCTCCTCACCGCCGGCGGCCTCGCCGACCACCTCGATGCCCTCGGCGCTGCCCAGCAGGGCGCGCAGCCCGGCGCGGACCACGGCATGGTCGTCGCACAGCACCAGCCGGACCGGGCCGGGCGCCGCGTCGGGGGCGGGTGCGGAGTGGGTCATGGTGCCGGGACCTCCGCGGGGATCGGCGGGAGCGGGACGGCGGCGGACACCACGGTGCCGTCGCCGGGCGCGGACTCGACGGTGAGGGTGCCGCCCAGCCGGGCGGCGCGGGCGCGGATCGCGGGCAGCCCGTGTCCGCGCACGCCGTCGGCCCGTGCCGGCAGCGCGGCCGGATCGAGGCCGCGGCCGTTGTCGGCGATGTCCAGGCGCACCTGGTCGTCGAGGCAGGTCAGGGTGAGGGCGGCGCGGGTGGCGCCGGAGTGCTCGCGGACGTTGGCGAGGGCGCCCTGGGCGATGCGCAGCAGTTCGGACTGCACCCGCTCGGGCAGCGGGTGCGGTCCGGGGGTGCCGTCGACGACGCAGGTGACGCTGCGTTCGGCCGTCGTCTCGCGGTCGGCCAGGGCGTGCAGGGCCGCCTCCAGGCCCCCGCCCGCGGCGAGGTCGGCGGGCGCGAGGTCGTGGACGAAGCGGCGGGCCTCGGCGAGGCTGTGCCCGGCGACCGACGCGGCGGTGCGGACGTGCTCCCGGGCGAGCGCGGGGTCGCCGTCCCACAGCCGGTCGGCGGCCTGGAGCAGCATCTGCTGGCTGGACAGACCCTGGGCGAGGGTGTCGTGGATCTCCATGGCCAGCCGCTGGCGTTCGGCGAGGGTGCCCTCGCGGCGTTCGGTGGCGGCCAGTTCACGGCGGGTGCGCACCAGGTCGTCGATCAGGGCGGCCTGCCGGGCCGCCTGCCGGTCCATGTGGGTGAAGACCGCGGTCGCCAGGAGGGCGACAGCCGGCGGGCCGACCACGACGTCGACGTCGACACGGTGGTCCAGCCGCAGTTGCGCGCAGACCACGAAGACGGTCAGGAACGCCACCAGGACGCAGGCGGCCCGCACCGGCAGGGTGCGCAGCGCGGTGTAGAACAACGGCACCGCGCACCACGCGAAGCTGGGCGCGAGGGCGACCAGCACGGCCCAGAGCGCGACGAGGACGGCGAGCCGGAGCCGGCCGGCCCGTGGGGGCCGTTCGATCCGTGGGCGCTGTTCGGCGTGTGGGGGCTGTTCGGCGTGTGGGGGCTGTTCGACTCGTACGGGCTCGACTCGTACGGGCTGTTCGGCCCGTGGGGGCTGCCCGTCTCGTGAGGGCCGTTCGACCTGTGGGGGCGGGTGGGGGCCGTTCGGCCTGTGCGAGCGGTTCGGCCCGTGAGGGCGGTTCGGTGTCGGCGGCCGCCGGACGCGGCCCGAGGACGTACGCGCAGACGTACGCCACGGCCAGCGCCCCGGCCGGGGCGAGGACGGCGGGCGCCGCGGGCTGGTGCCCGTGCCGCTGCGCGTAGCGGGCGAGAGCGGAACCCAGCAGCAGGAAGAACGCCAGGTGGGCGACGCGCACCGGCATGCCCGCCGAGGCCTCGCGGCCGGGCGTCGGGGTGCCGCCGGGCGAGAGCCGGCTCCTGGACGGCATGGCGTGCTCCTGTCTGGGTCGTCACGGGCGGGCCCGCCGTCCCGGGCCGGTGGCCGGTGGCGGGACGGGCCGGTGGCCGTGGGTGCCGAGCGGCCCGATAGCCGGGGGCCGAGCGGGCCGGTGGGCCGGGCCGAGGTGCCGAACGGGAGGGGGCACCGCTCATTCTCGCCCGGGTGGGACCGGCCCGGGTCATCCGATCGGCTGACCCGGCTCCGCCCGGCGCCGGTTATGCTCCCGCGCCCGTTCCCATGCCCGCGCCCGTACCGGTGTCCGTTCCCGTACCGGTGTCCGTGCCGGTGTCCGCGGGGCGGTGGAAACGGCGGTGCATCTCGCGCATCCGCTCGGCCAGGGCCGGGACGGGGCCGTACACCTCCAGCCCGGGCACCACCTCCTGGATCGGCAGGCAGCGCACCGGGGACGGCGGCACGCCCAGCTCGGTCAGCCAGGTGGTCAGCTGGGCCGCGGAGTGCGCGTAGACGACACGGCCGAGCCCGGCCCAGCCGTGGGCGGCGGCGCACATGGGGCAGTGCTCCCCGGAGGTGTAGACGGTGGTCGCCGCGCGCTCGGGCTCGGTGAGATGGTCCAGGGCCCAGCGGACCAGCGCGAACTCCGGGTGCCGGGTGCGGTCGGCGAGGCTGCGCACGCGGTTGCGGTCCTCCGCCAGGACCTGTCCGTCGGCGCCGACCAGGACCGAGCCGAAGGGCTCGTCCCCGGCCCGCAGCGCCTCGGCGGCCAACTCCACGGCGCGCTCCAGGTGCCGCAGGCCGGCGTCGCTCGCTTCGGTGGGGGTCATGGGTGCTCCGTGCGTATCCGGGGCGGCCCGGGAGGAGGGCGGGACGCCGGCTGGAGCGGGCGGTCGCCGGTGCGCGGACCGTCCGCGGTGCGATCACGGCCGTGGCCGCGTGGGCGGGGCCACGGCTCGGGTCCATGATCCCGCACATGACCGTGGGGCCGTTCCGGACTGCTCCGAAACGGCCCCACGGCCCGACGACTCTCACGAGTCGGGACGACAGGATTTGAACCTGCGACCCCTTGACCCCCAGTCAAGTGCGCTACCAAGCTGCGCCACGTCCCGTTGCCCGTGTGACCTGGGGTTTCCCCCGGGCCGACGTGCAGGAAAACCATACCGCACTCGGCTCGGTGGTCGCGCACCCCTTTCCGTCCGGGGCCGCGCCGGGTCCGTCGGAGGCCGCGCCGGAGGAACGCACTTGACCTCAAGTTCGCTTGAGGTCGCACGATCGTCGGCATGACGATCACCGACGAACCGAGGCGTACGCACGGGTACGCCGACCTGCCCCGGCTGATGGGGCTCATGACCGGCGACGAGAAGCACGGCCCGGCCGCCACGTCCACGCTGGACGTGCTCTGGGTGCTCTACGACCGGGTGCTGCGCGTCGATCCCGAGCGGCGGGACGATCCGCAGCGGGACCGGTTCCTGCTGTCCAAGGGGCACGGGCCGATGGCCTATTACGCGGTGCTCGCCGCGAAGGGCTTCGTACCGGTGGACTGGCTGCCGGACTTCGGCGCCTACGACTCCCCGCTCGGCCACCACCCCGACCGCACGCTGGTCCCGGGTGCCGAGATCGGCAGCGGCTCCCTGGGCCACGGGCTGCCCATCGCGGTGGGCACGGCCCTCGGGCTGCGCGCCCAGGGCCTGGACCGCCCCCGGGTGTGGGTGCTGATCGGCGACGCCGAGCTGGACGAGGGCAGCAACCACGAGGCGATCGCGTTCGCCGGGCCCGCCGGGCTGGAGCGACTGCACACCGTCGTCATCGACAACGCCTCCGCCAGCCACGCCCGCCCCGGCGGGATCGCGGCCCGCTTCGAGGCCGCCGGCTGGTCGGCGGTGACCGTGGACGGCCGCGACCACGAGGCGCTGTACGCCGCGTTCACCGCCCCGCACCCGGGCCGCCCGCACGTGGTCGTGGCCCGGGTCGAGCCGAAGAACGCCTGAGTCCCCGCTGTCTGCCCGAGATCCCCGCTGTCTCCGCGCGAGGGGTCTCCCCCGAGAGGAAAGGTCCTTCGATGGACACCATGCGTGACCGTTTCGCTCCCGTCGTCTCCCGGTTGCTCGACGAGGACCCGCGGGTCGCGGTCGTCCTCGCCGAGATCGGCAAGGACGGCTTCGCCGAGGCCCGGCGCCGGCATCCCGACCGGGTGATCAACGTCGGCATCCGTGAACAGCTCCTGGTCGGCGCCGCCGCGGGGCTGGCGCTGACCGGGCTGCGGCCCGTGGTGCACACCTTCGCCAGCTTCCTCGTCGAGCGCCCCTTCGAGCAGGTCAAACTCGACCTCGGGCACCAGGACGTGGGCGCGGTGCTGGTGAGCGCCGCCGCCTCCTACGACTGGCCGGCCGGCGGCTACACCCACATGGCGCCCGGCGACGTGGCGCTGCTCGACACCCTGGACGGCTGGACCGTGCACGTGCCCGGGCATCCGGACGAGGCCGAGACGCTGCTGCGGCACGCCGTCGCCGCGGGCGACGACAAGGTGTACGTGCGGCTGTCCGTGCAGTCCAACGCGCAGGCGCGTCCGGTCGACGGCGAGCGGTTCGTGACGGTGCGCGAGGGCCGCTCGGGCGTCGTGGTCGCCGTCGGCCCCGTGCTCGACGCGGTGCTGGAGGCCACCGAGGGCCTGGACGCCACCGTGCTGTACGCGACGACCGTACGGCCCTTCGACGCGGACGCGCTGCGCCGGGCCACCCGGGCGGCCGGGACCGACGTCGTCCTGGTCGAGCCGTATCTGGCGGGCACGTCGACGGCGGCGGCAGGCGAGGCGCTCGTGGACGTCCCGTACCGTGTGCTCGGCCTCGGCGTGGGCCGTGCGGAGCTGCGGCGCTACGGGCGCGTGGAGCAGCACACCGCCGCCCACGGACTGGACGCCCGGTCGCTGCGGGAGCGGATCTCAGGCTTCTTCGGGCAGGCCGCCGCGGGGTCCTGAGCGCAAGGTGCTCGTCGCATCGGCCCGCACCAGACCGCGTATCGCGGGGACGGCGAGCAGCGCGGCCGGCACCACCAGGCTGATCGCCGCGGACACCAGCAGCACGTGGCCCGCGCCGAGCAGCGCGGCCGAGGGCCCGGCGAGGGCCTGGCCGACGGGCATCATGGCGAGGGAGCCCGCCACGTCGTAGGCGTGGATGCGGTTGAGGACGTCCGGCGGGACCTGGGTCTGGACGGTGGTCGCCCACATCACGCCCCAGAAGGCCTGCCCCGCGCCGGCGACGACGGCGCCCGCGGCCATGGCCCACACGCCGAGGCCGGCCCCGACGGTGGCCGGGAACGAGACGAAGGCGAACAGGGCGAGCGCGCCGGCGCGCAGCATCCGCCGGGGTCGCAGCCGCAGGGCGAGGAAGCCGCCGACGACGGTGCCCGCGCCGAGCGCGGAGTTGACCAGGCCGTAGGCGCGCGGGCCGTGCTGCTGGACCACTTCCGTGGCCACCAGCGGGACGGTGGGCCCCCACACCGCGATCATGTACAGGCACCACACGGCGATGACGCCCCACAGCCAGGTCCGTGACCGGAACTCCCACCATCCTTCGACCAGATCGGCCTTGAAGGTGCCCGGGGCGTGGCCCGCGGCGTGAGCGGCCGGCGAGCCGCCCGGCGACAGCGGCGGCAGGCGGGGCAGCAGCAGGCACAGGGCGCTGAGGGCGTAGGTGGCGGCGTGCGCCGCGAAGACTCCGCCGGGCGGGGCGAAGCCGACGAGCAGGCCGGCGACGGCGGGGCCCGCGAGCTGGGCCGAGGACTCCGCGATCCGTATCGCGCCGTTGGCCGCCTGGACGGCGGCGGCGAGCCGGGGCACCGTGCTGGCGACGCCGGGCTGGAACACCGCGCCCGCCACGCCGTTGGCGAAGCCGATCGCGCAGATCTGCCACAGCACCACGTGCCCGGAGTAGAACAGCACCGCGGCCAGGGCCGGGGTGCCGAGCCGCACCAGGTCGGCGCCGATCATCAGCTTGCGGGGGGAGAAGCGGTCGGCGATGACCCCGCCGAAGACCACGAGTCCGGCGAAGGCGGCGGCCGTGGACGCCATGGCCAGACCGACCGCGCCCGCGCCGTAGCCGTGCTGCAGCAGGCCCGCGGCGAGCGCCACGGGCAGCATCGTGTCACCGAGCCGGGCGACGGCCCGGGCCACGAAGAACAGGGCGAAGTCGCGCGACCAGACGGACGGCGGCCGCATCCCGGCCGCCGCCCCGGACAGGTCGGCGGGTGCCCGGCCGAGGCTCGCGCCCCGGCCGCGGCTCCCGGACCGCTCGGCGGCTCGCGCCCGCGTCCCGGCCCCGGCGGCGGGTCCTTCGCGCGGGGTGAGCCCGTGTGCGGGCGCGCCGCCCTGCGGTTCCGGCGCCGCCTCCCCCGGCGACGGCTGCGACGACGTCCCGGCCATCTGCTCGACGCTCCCCTCCCGGACCGGTCCCCACCGTGCCCGACCGCGCGGCGGCCGGAATCCCCTCCGCTCCGGCCGCTCCCACGCCCCCGGATCATGCCACGGCCCACTGACAACGCCCGAGGGATTTCCCCGGGCAGCCGGCAGGGGGTGGTTCAGCGGGCGGTGGGCAGTCCCAGCTCCGGGTGGGCCTCCAGCAGCCGGGACGGGGCGGCCTGGCGCCAGGAGTCGGCGAGGACGTCACGCAGTTCCTGCTCGTCCTCCAGCGCGGCCAGCCGGACCCGGATCCAGGCGAACTGTGCCTCGTGAGCGGCGATCCAGAACTTCTCCGGCTCCGCGAGCACCAGTTCGTCGCGCTCTTCCTTCGGGCAGCGCACGGCCATGGAGGACTCGTCCTCCGGCAGGGTGGCGAACATCTTCCCCGCCACCCGGAAGGTGGGCATGCTCCAGGCGATCTTCTCCGCGGTGTCCGGCAGGGACAGCGCGACACGGCGTACGTCTTCGGCGTCCGGCATGCATCGCACGCTAGCCGCTCCCACTGACAACCGGGCCTGCGATCGACCGCCTGGCATGGACGGACCGGACGACCGGACGGCCGGGCGAAGGACGACCGGACGACGCCGACGATCCGCCCCGTGGGGGCAACCGGCTCACGCGCACGATCCGCCCGGCACGGACGGCTCCGCCCGCACACACGTTCGTGGGCGCGGACTACCCCCGCGCCGCCTCCCCCAGCGCCTCCAGCACCGGGCGGATCAGCGGATGTTCCTCGGCGCCCCGGCGCACCGCGGCGAAGACCCGGCGCGTGGGCGCGACACCGTCGACGGGGCGCACGACCACGCCCGTGAGGTCCATGCCGCGCAGCGCCGAGCGCGGCACCAGCGCCACGCCCGCGTCGGCCGAGGCGAGGGCGACCACCGCGCGGAAGTCGTCCGAGGAGTGTTCCAGACGGGGCTGGAACCCGGCGCTCTCGCAGGCCAGGACGACCACGTCGTGGCACGGATTGCCGGGGTAGGGGCCGATCCAGGGGTCCTTGGCCAGTTCGGCGAGCGGGACCTCGGCGGCGTCCGCCATGCGGTGGGTGACGGGGACCACCGCGTCGAAGGGCTCGGCGTACAGCGGGACGTGGGTCAGGCGCGGATCGTCGGCCGGCGGCGCGCCCCGGTACTCCACGGCCACCGCCACATCGACCTGCCGGTCGAGCACCATCGGCAGGCTGGCGTCGCCCTCGGCGTCCTGGACGCGGATGCGGATGCCCGGTGCCGTTCGGGACAGGCGGGCCACGGCGGGCGCGACCACCTCGGCGATGCCGGTGGCGAACGCGGCGACCGTCACCGTGCCGGCCTGTCCCGAACCGTACGCCGCCAGCTCGGCCTCGGCCCGCTCCAACTGGGCCAGGACCGCGTTGGTGTGGTTGAGCAGGATCTCCCCGGCCGGGGTCAGCCGTACGCCCTTGGCGCCGCGCTCGACCAGGCGGTGGCCGGTCTCCTGCTCCAGCGCGGTCAGCTGCTGGGAGACGGCGGAGGGGGTGAGGTAGAGCGCGGCGGCCGCCGCGGTGACCGTGCGGTGGTCGGCCACCGCACGGAGGATGTGGAGCCGCCGCGCTTCGATCATTGCGTCATTATCCCAGGGCGTGCCCCGGGGCCTTTCCCGGAGGGTTCGCGCCGGTCAGGCCGCCAGTTCCGCGCGGGCGGCGACGAAGGCGTCCACCGCGCGGTGCACGTCGTCGGTGGAGTGCGCGGCCGACAGCTGCACGCGGATGCGGGCCTGGCCCTGCGGCACCACCGGGTAGGAGAAGCCGATCACGTACACGCCGCGCTCCAGCAGCAGCTCGGCCATGCGGCCCGCCCGCGCCGCGTCGCCGATCATCACCGGCGCGATCGGGTGGTCGCCGGGGAGGATGTCGAAGCCCTCCTCGGTCATGCGGCGGCGGAACAGGGCGGTGTTCGCGGCGAGCTTCTCCCGCAGGTCGCCCGCCGACTCCAGCAGGTCCAGCACCTTCAGGGAGGCGGCGGCGATCACCGGGGCGAGGGTGTTGGAGAACAGGTACGGCCGGGAGCGCTGGCGCAGCAGGGCGACGATCTCGGCGCGGGCGGCGACGTAGCCGCCGGAAGCGCCGCCGAGGGCCTTGCCGAGGGTGCCCGTGACGATGTCCACGCGGTCCATGACGCCGTGCAGCTCGGGGGTGCCGCGCCCGCCGGGGCCGACGAAGCCGACGGCGTGGGAGTCGTCGACCATGACCATCGCGTCGTAGCGGTCGGCCAGGTCGCAGATCTCGCGCAGCGGGGCGACGTAGCCGTCCATGGAGAACACGCCGTCGGTGACGATCAGCCGGCGCCGGGCGTCGGAGGCCTCCTTCAGCTTGGCCTCCAGGTCCGCCAGGTCACGGTTGGCGTAGCGGTAGCGGCGGGCCTTGGACAGGCGGATGCCGTCGATGATGGAGGCGTGGTTGAGGGCGTCGGAGATGACGGCGTCCTCGGCGTCGAGCAGGGTCTCGAACACGCCGCCGTTGGCGTCGAAGCAGGAGGAGTACAGGATGGTGTCCTCCTGGCCGAGGAACGCCGACAGCCGGGCCTCCAGCTCCTTGTGCACCTCCTGCGTGCCGCAGATGAACCGCACGGAGGCCATGCCGTAGCCCCAGCGGTCCAGGGCCTCGTGGGCGGCGGCGATCACCTCGGGGTGGTCGGCCAGGCCCAGGTAGTTGTTGGCGCAGAAGTTGAGCACCTCGCCGGGGCGGCCGCCGGCGGTGACCTGGACGGTCGCGGACTGCGGGGTGCCGATGACCCGCTCGGGCTTGTGCAGCCCGGCGGCGCGGATCTCGTCGAGGGTGGCGCGCAGGTCGTCGCGCACGGAGGTGAACATCAGAGGGCTCCTTGAGGGTGCTGGAGGAGGCGGGGAGGAGACTCCGAGGAGACGGGGAGGAGGCTCGGGAGAGGAGAGCGCGGTCAGGCGGTCCAGTCGAGGATGACCTTGCCGCCCTTGCCACTGGCGGCGTCCGCGAACGCCGCCTCGAAGTCGCGGTAGCCGTACCGGCCGGTGATCACCGGGGCGAGGTCCAGGCCGCCCTCCAGGAGCACCGACATCGCGTACCAGGTCTCGAACATCTCGCGGCCGTAGATGCCCTTGACGGTGAGCATCGAGGTGACGATGCGGGCCCAGTCGACCGGGAACTCCTCGGCGGGCAGGCCCAGCATGGCGATCCGGCCGCCGTGCGTCATGTTGGCGATCATGTCGCGCATGGCCTCGGGCCGGCCGGACATCTCCAGGCCGATGTCGAAGCCCTCGCGCAGGCCGAGTGCGCGCTGGCCCTCGGCGATGGTGGACTCGGCGACGTTCAGGGCGAGGCTCACGCCGATCTTGCGGGCCAGTTCGAGGCGTTCCTCGCTGACGTCGGTGATGACGACGTTGCGCGCGCCGGCGTGCCGGGCGACGGCCGCCGCCATCAGGCCGATCGGGCCCGCGCCGGTGATCAGGACGTCCTCGCCGACCAGCGGGAAGGACAGCGCGGTGTGCACGGCGTTGCCGAACGGGTCGAAGATCGCGGCGACGTCGAGGTCGACGGGGACGCGGTGCACCCACACGTTGGTGGCGGGCAGGGCGACGTACTCGGCGAACGCGCCGTCGCGGCCGACGCCCAGGCCGACGGTGGCCCGGCACAGGTGGCGGCGGCCGGCCAGGCAGTTGCGGCACTTGCCGCACACCAGGTGGCCCTCGCCGCTGACCAGGTCGCCGCAGGTGACGTCGGTGACGTCGCGGCCGACCTCGACGACCTCGCCGACGAACTCGTGGCCGACCACGAGCGGGGTGCGGATCGTCTGCCGGGCCCAGCCGTCCCAGGCCCGGATGTGCAGGTCGGTGCCGCAGATACCGGTCCGTGCCACCTTGATCAGTACGTCACCGGGTCCGACGGTCGGCTCGGGCACGTCGGCCAGCCACAGCCCGGGCTCCGCCTTCTCCTTGACCAGCGCCTTCAACGCTACGGCTCCTGTGCTTTCGGCCCCGGCGGGTTTTCGGGCACGCCGAAAAGGACCCGTGTCCGGGGAGAGGAGTGGAATCGCACAGCAATCTGCCCTACGGCGGCCGCCCAGGTCCATCGAGGTTTTCTTAAGCGCGGGCACAGCTTTGCTTCACGTGGCGTGCCGCGTCTTTCTCGTGCCGCGGCTTTCCCGTGCCGTCGCCTTTCACGTGCCCGGCCAGCGTTCGAGTCGCCGGGTCAGGTCGGCGGCGGCCGCCTTGATGGTGTCCAGCCCGTCCCGGCCCCAGGGCCGCGGCGCGACGTCGACGACGGACACCGTGCCCAGCACCATCCCGGTGGTGTCGATGAGCGGCGCGCCGAGGTAGGAGCGGATGCCGAACTCGTCGACCACCGCGTTGCCCGCGAACCTCGGGTAGTCGCGGACGTCCTCCAGCACCAGCGCCTTGCGCCGGGCCACCACATGGGGGCAGAAGCCGTGGTCGCGGGCGAGGTGGCGGCCCAGTTCGCGCCGGGTCCCCGGGCGGCCGTCGCCACCTGCGGGCGTGCCGGGGCCGGGTGTGTCGACGTTCAGCACGTCCCGTTCCGGCCGGTGCAGTCCGGCGAAGAACTGTCCCCGCTCGCCGGGGAAGTTGACCATCGCGTACGGGGCCCGCGTGCGCGCGGCGAGGTGGTCGGCGAACGCGTCGAGGGCGGGCTCGGCGCGCTCGCCCAGGCCGAGCCCGCGCAGCCGCAGGGCGCGGGCGGGGGCCTCCCGGTCCTCTGGGGTGAGCAGCAGGCGACCGGCCGGGCGCGGCGGGTCGTAGCTCATGGCCGGGCTCCGGCGCCGTGCCGGGCGGGCGCGGGCGCGTGGGCGATGAGGTGCCTCACGAGGGTCAGCAGGGTCTGGACGCCGGAGCTGGAGATGCGGGCGTCGCAGCGGACCACGGGGATCCGGGGGTCGAGGTCGAGGGCGACGCGGACCTCCTCGGGGTCGTAGCGGTAGGCGCCGTCGAACTCGTTGAGGGCGACGATGAAGGCCAGGCCGCGCTGTTCGAAGAAGTCGACGGCGGCGAAGCACTCCTGCAGACGGCGGGTGTCGGCGAGGATCACCGCGCCGAGCGCCCCCTCGGACAGCTCGTCCCACATGAACCAGAACCGCTCCTGCCCGGGCGTGCCGAACAGGTAGAGCACGTGCTGCGCGTCGAGGGTGATGCGGCCGAAGTCCATGGCGACCGTCGTCTCGACCTTGTTCTCGACGCCGTCGAGGTGGTCCGTGCCCTCGCTGACGGTGGTCAGCAGCTCCTCGGTGCTGAGCGGCGCGATCTCGCTGACGGCGCCGACGAAGGTCGTCTTGCCCACGCCGAACCCGCCCGCGATCAGGATCTTCAGGGCGGTCGGGAAGGGATCGGAGGGGCCGTCGGGGCCGCTGCCGTAGTCAGAGCTGTCGTCGTAGTCCATCGAGCACTGCCTCCAGAAGAGCCCGGTCGGTGGGGTGGTGGTACGCGGGAGGTTTGGTGGTCAGCGCCCCGCAGTCGACGAGGTCGGCCAGCAGCACCTTGGCCACCACCGCCGGCAGCCTCAGGTGGGCGGCGACCTCGGCCACCGAGACGGGGGCGCGGCACAGGTCGAGTGCCTGGCCGTGCTCGGGGCCGAGGTAGCCCAGGGGGGTCACGCCGGTCGCCCTCACCAGTGACATGAGGTCGAGCGCGATGCTCGGCCGGGTGCGGCCGTCGCTGACCGTGAAGGGGCGCACCAGCCGTCCGGCCGCGTCGTCGAGCCAGGGCCCGTCGCCGGCCACGGCCGCGCTCAAGGCCGCAGCGCCGGGGGTTCGACGGTGTGCTGGCGGGGTGCGGTCACGAGATAGGGGCGCACGCTCTTGACGAGCATCGCCATCTCGTAGCCCAGCACGGCCGCGTCGGCCTCACGTCCGGCGAGCACGGCGAGGCAGGTGCCGGAGCCGGCGGTGGTGACGAACAGCAGGGTCGAGTCGAGTTCGACGACGACCTGCCGTACGTCGCCGCCGTCCCCGAAGCGGACGCCGGCGCTGCGGCCGAGGGAGTACAGGCCGGAGGCGAGGGCGGCCATGTGGTCGGCGCTGTCGGGGTCGAGGCCGTGGACGGACTTCACCAGCCCGTCGCAGGACAGCAGGACCGCGCTGGTGGTGTGCGGCACGCGCTGCACGAGGCCGCTCATCAGCCAGTCGAGGTCGGAAACGCGGCTGGTCGGCGCATCGCTCGCCATGGTGGATCGACTCCTTGGGATACGAGGGTCAGTGGTCATCCGGTCGGCGCGCTCCCGTCGTGGCCGGAGGGCGCGGCGGGGGTGGGCAGAGGGGGGGTGGCCCCGGGGGTAGGCCGCGGGCGGGGGGGGGATGGGGTGCCCGCGGGGGCGCGCCGGGAGGGCCGGGCCGGGGGCCCGGCGGTAGACGGCCGCGGTGTCGTCGCCGGTGACCCGCAC
>NZ_LR732544.1:190137-209230 GCF_902506575.1 Streptomyces mexicanus
GTCCTGCGGGCACCTTGCGGACGAAGGCGGAGCGCAGCGCGTGGTAGGGGGCGGTGGGGTCGAAGAAGATGGCGTGCATGCGGGCCAGTTCGGCGCGGCGGTGGTCGGCGAGGGGCCGTACCGCCTCGTCGCGTGCGCGGGCGGCGGCCTTGTCGGCGATGCGCCGGCCGAGGCCGGATGTGCCGGCCAGTTCGGCGGCCATGCGCGCGGTCTCGGCGGCGAACCGCGCGGCCGGGACCGGGACGAGGCGGTCCACCAGGCCGAGTGTGTGGGCGGTGGCGGCGCTGACCGGCAGGGCCTCGGTGGTGAGCCGTTCGGCGGTGGCCGCGCCCACCCGGCGCGGCAGGCTGTAGGTCCACAGCTCCGAGCCGTACAGGCCCATGCGGCGGTAGTGCGGGTTGAGCACGGCGCCGGTGCGGCACCACACCTCGTCCGCGGCGAGCGCGAGCATCACCCCGCCGGCGGCCGCGTTGCCGCCGAGGGCGGCCACCACCAGCCGGTCCGTGGTGCGCAGCACGGCCTCGACGAGGTCGTTCATGGCGTTGAGGTTCGCCCACGACGCGGCGGCCGGGTCGGCGGACGCCTCGATGACGTTCAGGTGGATGCCGTTGGAGAAGAAGTCCCGGGCGCCGCCCAGGACCAGCACGCGGGTGGGGCGGGTCAGGGCGTGCCGGTAGGCGGCGAGCAGCCGGCGGCAGTGGGCGGTGCTCATCGCCCCGCCGGGGAAGGAGAACGACACGAAGCCGACGTCGCCGTGCTCCCGGTAGCGGATGTCGGTCCAGGTGCGCCGTTCGGGGGGAAGGTCCAGCGGGGCGGGGTCCTCCGGCAGACCGCAGGGGCCGAGGACGTCCGCGGCAGGGCGTTTGAACGGGGCGGGGTCGCCGGAGTTCTTGCGGGGCCGCAGCTCCGGGATCCACACGGCGCCGTCCCGGGTGGCCCGGCACACCGCCCCCGCCCGGGTGGCGAGCAGGTCGCCGGGGCGTCCCCGCAGCCTGTCCTCCTCGTGGCCGCCGTGCAGGAACACCTCCCGGCCGAGCAGGCGGTCGAGCACACCGGGCTGGGAGTCGGCGGCGCGCAACGTGCGCAGCACGGTGGCGGTGTCGTCGTGCTCCCAGTCGATGCGGCGGTCCGCCTGCCGCATCGCGTCGCGCCAGACCACGCGGACGGACGGGTCGCTCTGCGGTCGCGGTTTGAAGTCGCCCGCCGCGTAGCGTCGTACGGCCAGCAGGACGGCGGCCACCGCGGCGTCGGAGGCCTCGTTGCGGTACAGGTCGCTCTTGCCGCTCTCGGCCGTCTCGAAGGGCAGCGTCGCCCAGACGTCGCCGGCGTCCATGGCCTCCTCGGCCTGCAGGACGGTCACACCCCAGTGGGGTTCCCCCTCGGCGATCGCCCAGTCGAGGGAGGACGGGCCGCGGTCTCCGGCCGGCCCCGGGTGCACGATCAGGCAGGTGTGCTCGCGCCACAGGTCCTCGGGCAGCGCCGTCTTCAGCATGGGCGCGACGATCAGCTCCGGGCGCAGCTCGGTGACGGCGGCGCGGACGGCGTCGGTGCCGTGCGAGGCGAGGACGACGTCCACCCGGTGTCCGTGGTCCGACAGTTCGGCGTACACGCGCTGGGACAGGCTGTTGAAGGCGCTCGCGACGAGCAGGATGTCCATGACGCGGCATGCTGTCCCCTTCGCGGGCACCCTGGAAGGACGCCCGGCGGGGTGTCGCCCGCCGGGGTCAGGTCTCTTCCTCCATCCGGATCGACCGGCGCAGGTCCTCGAACGCGGAGCTGCGGTCGTCCTTGTGCACCTCCACCAGTGCCCGGGCGATCGCGTCGAGCTTGCGCTGAATGGCGTGCTCGGCGCGCATCTCGGAGTTCTTCAGCAGCGCGAGCAGCAGCAGCGTCACGGCCGTCATGGACTCCCCCGCGGCCAGCAGCAGCTCCAGGTCCAGGTGCGCCACGTGGGCGGCGACGAAGAAGCCGACGAGCAGCAGGCAGAGCAGGAAGAAGACCGGGGAGCTGGTGAAGTCGAGGCGTACTCGGCGAGTTGCTCGAAGCGGCCGCGGCGCGGGCCCCCGCGGTGCGCGGGACTCTTGAACGTCATGAGCGAGCCTTACCCGGCTCGTGGCGCCCGGCGCGTCACTTCGCCACTTTCTGTTCATATGATGTAACAGTCTGCTCATGATTCATCAGCAGAGCATCGACAGCGTCTCCGTCGGTCGTGACGGGGCATCGGACCATCACCTCCACCGGCGCGGCCTGCGGGGCGCCCTGCTGGCCGCGGCGACCACCGCCGCGCTGGCCGGCGGCCCCGCGGCGACCGCGCTGCCGTCCTCCCTGCACGGTCCCGACTGGGACGCCATCGCCGCCTGCGAGTCCAGCGGCAACTGGCACGCGAACACCGGCAACGGGTACTACGGCGGGCTGCAGTTCCGCCAGTCCAGCTGGATCGCGGCCGGCGGTCTGAAATACGCCGCGCGCGCGGACCTGGCCACCCGCCACGAACAGATCGCGGTCGCCCGGAAGCTGGCGCGGCTGCAGGGGATGTCGGCCTGGGGCTGCGCCTGAGGGGGCGTCAGCGCCCCTGCCGGGTCGCGTCAGTACAGCATCCGCAGGGCGCCCGGCAGCACCCGGGCCGTGACCGGCAGCACGGCGTCGACCTCGCCGTCGGCGCCGTAGGGCACCGGGCGGTCGGCCTCGATCCGGATCTCCCGGCCGCGCAGCACGCGCACCTGGGGCCGCGCCAGGTGCCCGCCCGACTTCAGCTCGTTCATCAGCGCGAAGAACAGCCGGCGCGGCGCGGCCGCGATCAGCACCACGTCGAGCACCCCGTCGTCCACCCGGGCGCCGGGGGCGATCATCCGGCCTGAACCGTAGTAAGGGGAGTTGGCGGCCACCACGGTGTAGCCGCGGTGGCGGTGCTCCGCGCCGTCGACGGTGATCCGGTAGCCGGCGGGCCGCCAGGTGGCGACGGCCCGCAGCCCTCCCGCGTAGTAGGAGGCGGCGCCGCGCAGCAGCCTGGCGCGGTTGGCGTGCCGGTTGGCGAGCGCGTCCACGCCCGCGTAGACGCTGCCGAGGACCACGGTCCGGGGCCGCCCGGGGGAGTGCACTTCTATGGTGTCCACCGGGCGCGGCTCGTGCCGGAGCAGCACCCGGGCCAGGGCGGCCGGCTCGCCCGGGAGTTCCAGGGCGCGGGCGAAGTCGTTGCCGCGCCCGGCGGGGACGAGCCCGAAGACAGTGCCGCTGCCGCTGAGCGCACCGCCGATGCCGCCGGCGATACCGTCGCCGCCCACGGCCAGGACCACCCGGCCGCGCTGCCCGGCCTGCCGGGCCAGGTCCTGGGCGTGGGCGAGGCTGCGGCTGTAGACGGTCTCCAGCTCGGCGCCGGCCTCCCGGAGCAGCTTGCCCACCCGCAGCAGGGCGGCGGCTCCCGTGGCCGCGCCCGCCGTGGGGTTGACGATCGCGGTGAACTGTCGCATCGGTGGGCCTCCGGGGCGGCGAGGGACGGTGGCGGGGTGCCGGTGGCCGGCTCACCGGGGTGAGGGCCGCGGCGGTGGCGGCGGAGCGGGCGACGTCGCCGCGGGCCGGGGCGGCGACCCTACGGGTGGGACCCCGGGTCGGTCCAGGGGCAGCTCAGTCCAGGGGCAGCAGGACGCCGGGGTTGAGCACACCCGCGGGGTCGAGCCGGCGTTTGACGGCCCGCAGGGCCTCGACGCCGAGCGGCCCGGCCTCGCGGACGTACCCGTCGCGGTGGTCGGTGCCCACGCCGTGGTGGTGGCTGATGGTGCCGCCCGCGCCGAGGATCGCCTCGCTCGCGGCGCGTTTGGCGGGCGCCCAGTGCGCCACCGGGTCCTCGCCCTGCGCGGAGACGACGGTGAAGTACAGCGAGGCGCCGTTCTCGTAGACGTGCGAGATGTGGCACATCACCAGCGGCGGGGGGCCGGCCTCGGGGAGCGGGGGGGGCAGCGCCCGGCGGACGGCGGCGTACAGCTCCGGCACCCGGGACCAGAAGGCGGCCGGCTCCAGTGTCTCCGCGAACGCGCCCGCGTCCAGGAGCGCATCGCGCAGATACGGCGCCGCGTAGCGGCCGTGGGCCCAGCGCTCGCCGGGCTCCTCGCCGAGATACGTGCCGCCGCACGCGCGCAGCACGGCCGCGGCCCGCTGTCTGCGGTGGGCGACGTCCTCGGCGGTGCCCTCGTAGCCGGTGATCGCCTGGCAGCCGGCCGACTCGAGGGTGCCCGAGGCGCCGATGGCGTCGGGCTGGGCGAGGCCGATCAGCGTCTCGGTCTCGTCGGACAGGCGCAGCACGGTCGGCCGCGGCCCGTCCTGGGCGAGCCGGCGCAGCGCGGTGGCGCCCTCCTCGAAGGAGGTGAAGCGCCAGCCCTCGTAGACGCGGACGGCGGGCAGCGGGCGCAGGCGCACCGTCACCGAGGTGATGACACCGAAGACGCCCTCGGAGCCGAGGACCAGCTGGCGCAGGTCGGGGCCGGCCGCCGAGCGCGGGGCGCGGCCGGCCTCCAGGGTGCCCTCGGGGGTGGCGAGGGTCAGGCCGAGGACCATGTCGTCGAAGCGGCCGTAGCCGGCGGAGGCCTGTCCGCTGGAACGGGCGGCGGCGAACCCGCCGAGGGTGGCCCACTCGTAGGACTGCGGGAAGTGGCCGAGGGTGAAGCCGTGCGCGGCGAGCAGCGCCTCGGCGTCCGGGGCCCGCAGTCCGGGCTGCAGGGTCGCGGTGCGGGAGACGGGGTCCAGGGCGAGCAGGCCGTTCATGCGGCGCAGGTCCAGGGCGACGACGGGGCGCCGACGGAAGGCGGGCTGGGCGGGGGCGAGGCCGCCGGCGACGGAGGTGCCGCCGCCGAAGGGGACGAGCGCGAGGTCGTGGGCGGAGCAGGCGTGCAGGACCGCGAGGACCTCCTCGTGGCTCGCCGGGAGGACCACCGCGGCCGGTACGTCGCCGACGTCGCCGGCCCGGATCCGCAGCAGGTCGGGGGTGGACTTGCCACGGGTGCGGCGGATGCGGGACTCGGCGT
This sequence comes from Streptomyces mexicanus, assembly GCF_902506575.1. Lineage (GTDB taxonomy): Bacteria > Actinomycetota > Actinomycetes > Streptomycetales > Streptomycetaceae > Streptomyces > Streptomyces mexicanus. Next base: position 195,153 of record NZ_LR732544.1, read on the forward strand.
CGGTGCGCACGTGCTCCGCGCCGCCGACGGCCTCGTGCAGGGCCTGCCGCGCGGCGGCGGTCAGCGGTGTCTCGGGCACGCGGAGGTCCGTGAGCTCGACCGGTGCGGTGGCGCGCGGCGTGACGCCGAGCAGATCGCGCAGCAGCCCGATCACCGTCTCGGGCAGCGGTGTGGCCTTGGCCGGGTCGCCCCAGCCGCTCCACAGCATGTCCATGGGGTTCCTCACCGGTCGGAGCGAAGGGTGCCGTGTGCCGTGTCGTGCGCGGGCCGCGCGGTCCGGCCGTACGGGCGTTACACTGTGACACATGACGCCTATTCGTCACAAGGGTTCGGAAGGCCCGGACCACCCGGGGAGCACGGCCGCAGCGGACGGCCCGGGCGGCACCGGCGGCGCGGGCGGGGACGCCGTGCTCGACGCCGCGCGCGACTGCGTCCTCGCCGTCGGCGTGCGCCGGACGACGCTGACGGACGTGGCCCGGCGCGCGGGCGTGTCCCGGATGACCCTCTACCGGCGCTGGCCGGACGTCCGGTCCCTGGTCGGCGACCTGATGACCCGGGAGTGGATCGACGTGGCCACCCGCGCGATCCCCGAGCGGCGGCCCGGGACGCCCACCCGCGCGCGGATCGTCGAGGGACTCGTGGCCGGGGTCGCGGCGTTCCGCGCGCACCCGCTGTTCCGCAAGATCGTCGACGTGGATCCCGAGCTGCTGCTCCCCTATGTGCTGGACCGGCGGGGCGCCAGTCAGGAGGCGCTGCTGGCGCTGCTCACGGACGCGCTGCGCGAGGGCCACGCCGACGGCTCCGTACGTCCCGGCCACCCCGCGCGGCAGGCCCGCTCCTTGCTGCTGGTGGTGCAGTCCTTCACCTTGTCGCTGCGCACGATGACCGACGAGGACGACCCCGAACTGTCCGCCGAGGCGTTCCTCGCCGAGCTGCGGAGCATCCTGGAGAGGACCCTGTCGCCATGAGCCGCGCCCCCCGGCCCGCCGCCCCCGGCGGGTCCTCGCTGAACGCCGCCCGCCGCGCCCGCGACCTGGCCCGCACCGTCGGCGGGCCCGCCGTGGACGTGCTCGTCGTGGGGCTGGGCGCGACCGGCGCGGGGGCCGCGCTGGACACGGCGGCCCGCGGGCTGTCGGTCGCCGCGATCGACGCCCACGACCTGGCCTTCGGCACCTCCCGCTGGAGTTCCAAGCTCGTCCACGGCGGGCTGCGCTATCTCGCCTCCGCGCAGTTCGACGTCGCCCACGAGAGCGCCGTCGAACGGGGGGTGCTGATGGAACGCACCGCGCCCCACCTGGTCGGCGCCCAGCCGTTCGTGCTGCCCCTGACCCCGCTGGTCTCGCGGGGCCAGGCCGCCCTGGCCTGGGCGGGCCTGCGCGCGGGCGACGGCCTGCGCCTGGCCGCACGCACCGCACGCGCCACCCTCCCGGCGCCGCGCAGGCTGTCGGCGGTGGAGACCCGGCACCTGGCGCCGGCCCTGCGCGGCAGCGGGCTGCGCGGCGGACTGCTCTCCTGGGACGGCCGGCTCGCCGACGACGCCCGCCTGGTCACCGCCGTGGCCCGGACGGCGGCGGCGTACGGCGCGCGGATCCTCACCCGGGTGCGCGCCCTGGAGGTGAGCGGGCACGGCGCCCGGGTCCGCGACGAACGCACCGGGGAGGAGGGCGAGATCCGGGCCCGCGCCGTGATCAACGCCTGCGGCGTGTGGGCGGGCGGCCTGGTCGACGGCATCCGGATCCGCCCCTCCCGGGGCACGCACCTGGTGCTGCGCGCCGACCGCCTCGGCCCGCTGCCCGCCGGCCTGCACATCCCCGTGCCCGGGGAGACCAACCGGTTCGTGCTGGTGCTGCCGCAGGGCGACGGCCGGGTCTACGTCGGGCTCACCGACGAACCCGTCGACGGCCCCGTCCCCGACGTCCCCGAGGTCCCCGAGACCGACATCGGCTTCCTGCTCGACGTGCTGGGATCCGCGCTGGACGTCCCGGTCGGCCGCGACGACGTGGTGGGGGCCTTCGCCGGGCTGCGTCCGCTGCTGGACACGGACGCGGGCGGCGGCCCCGGCGCGGCGCCCCGGACCGCCGACATCTCGCGCCGGCACGCGGTGCTCACCTCACCGGACGGCGTGGTCACGGTCGTCGGCGGCAAGCTCACCACCTACCGGCGGATGGCCGAGGACGCCGTCGACGCCGCCGTCGCCGCCCGGCGGCTGACCGCGGGTCCCTCCCCCACGGCCGTCCTCCCCCGGGCGTGCCTTCCCGACCCGCGCTGCGAACGCGGGCCTGACTTGGTGACCGATACAGGATCATTCGGGAAGGTACGCCCTTCGCGTGCCGTCCCGAAGACCGATCCACAAGTCATGAGCATTGCTCCACAGGGCCTGCTGGAGCACCGAGTCGGCCGACCGTCTCCGGTGAGCAAAGCCTTCGGGCGCACGCTCCAGATGGGTGACGCCTGACATTGCCCGGGCTGTGCCGACCGGGTCGGAGTTGTAGGCGTTGACATTGTGCGTGGCGTGCGGCGGTGATCAGCAATGACGACGAATAAACCTGAGACAAGTTCCACCGTCCCAGGTCAGAGGGCTTTCTCGCTTACTTGATCAGTCACCGGACAGCCCACATCACGACGGTGTTCTCGCTTTCTCCGGATCAAACAGATCCTGCCTCCGTGTACCCCCACCACTCGGGGGGAGGTCCCGGAATCCTCGGTAGAGAGATCACAATATCAGACAGGCCCGGCTGCATCGGATCACCTCGTGCCGCATGGCCGTGACTTGCAGTCGGACATGCCTGTTGAGTTCACGGCACGCCCGGACAACTCAGAGAGCAGGCAAGCATGGCGACGTGGCAAGCCTTCATCGAACTCCTCACCGAGGAGCTTGGCGCCGAGAACGTAGAAGGAGGGGCAGACGACAAGAAGGCGGTGGTCACCATGGATCTCCTGCCCCTCCTTCTCAAGGAGGGCAGTACGAACACGCGCCGCCAGAAAGTGCACTTCGAGTACGACGGCCAGGACACGACCTGGATCTCCGCTACGTCCTTCGTCTCCCCCGTTCCGGCGCCGACAGATATCTCATCATTCCTCGAGTACCTCGGAAAGGACTGGACGAAGCCAGGCGCCGTCATCGTCGACGGGCAGCTGGCCCTGCGCAATCACTTCAGCCTGAGTTCGTTCGACAGCGACGGCGACACGGAAGAAACCGACAAGCAGATCATGCAAATCGCCCTTATGTCGACCGGGGCGATCGGCTTCCTGGCCGACTTCCTCGAGCAGCATTACACCAAGAAGGACGTCTGAGGGCATTGATCATCCGCTCGACAAACAAGTTCCTAGCTACAGCCGGGCGAGTACCAGATGCGCAGCTCAGCCCAGGTGACCACTGTGGAGTCTCAGGTACGAAGGCTCTGAGCAGCGCAGACGTCGGGTTGGAAGAGGCTCCTTGTCGGCCTGCGCGGGACGCCGGCCTCGGAAAGTGCGTCGAATGCCGTTCGCGTCGGGCCGCCAGGATGTCGTGGACGGCTCCGGACAGGTCCAATGAGGCCCCGCAGCAGACGGCCGGAAGGATCGGCGCTGATTTGCACGTTCATCCCGTGCTTCTTGTGCTTGCGGGGACAGAAGGCTGGTCGGCGGCGATCCGGTCGATCGCAGCAGGGTCCCGTCGAGCAGGATGTACGCCTTGGCCGAAGCCTCCGGGCCACCTCGACCAAGGCTGGGACGAGTGAAGCCAGGAGCAATACGCCTCGGAGTGACCAGTCGCCGGCTGCGATTGCATGTCTGATGCCCTGGAGGTGGATGCATGTGCCGGAACCCACCGCCATGATTTCCTCCGTCCGTGGTCGCCCCATTGGTACGACACGAACAGCCGCAAGTCTCGAAAGTCGCCCGTCCACAGCAGGTCACAAGGCGTCAGTAGATATCTGTTCATCGCCCGGGCTCAGTCGTGATCTCCAGAGACTCCCGCAGGTTTCAGGGGAACTGCGGAGCGTTCGAACGGCCGGTCGATAACCGCGGCAGCGAGGCAACCGAAAGCGATCACACAGAAGAAGGTCCGTACGGCATGAGCGACTTGCCAGCGGTCGCGGACAGTTTCCCAGTCCGCTGGGGGCGCCTGCGCGTTCCAGTCGATCTGATCGATGTTGATGGGGGCGTTGACCACGAACGAGACCATCAGCGCCAGCACCAGCAGTACGAGCGCTGCGACCGCGTACCGCCGCGCGGGACTGTCGGCCTTTCGCGCAAGGATGACGAGCATCACCACGGCGATGAACGTGGGTCCGAGAGTGATGCCGAGGTACCAGGGAAAGTAATCGTGCTCCGCCTGCCGGACCTGGGTGTAAGCCGGCCCTCCCAGCCGACGTAGGGCCAGTTCGAGAACAAGCACGGCAAGGGCGCCACCGGTGATCACCCCGCCGCCCAGAAGGCTCACATATCGCGTGATCTTTACAAGTCGGGCGTTCGTCATTGTGTGCTCCCGTCGGACTCCGGCCGGCATGCACTGATCATGACATCCCATAACCGGAGATCAACGCACAGACATTCCTCTGGAGTCGTCCCAATGATCGTTCAACGCCATCGGCAGCGTTCTGCTTTGCCTGGACCGGGCAGAGCGCGTATCAGCGAGCTCACCGCCCGCGGAGGGACCCCATAGGGCACAGCCGGGCTGGGCTACCGTGCCGCCGCAGACGCTGACGGCCAGGGATGACCCCAGCGCTGAACGCTTTCCTACCGCGCCCGGGCGAGGCCATCGGCCTGCCCTGAACGGCCGCAGCTACCGCCTCAAGGACCGCATCACTTGCTCTGAAGCGAAACCACGAGCGCCCGGCTGGCCACCTACATCGCGGAGTCCACCGGCCGCAGGGCAGCGGACTCATCCCTCCGAGGCAACCCGGCAGCGCGGCCAGCGCTCCTGCGACAAAACTTCTATGTACAGATTTAGGTTGAGCAATAGTTTTTTCAGACATCCGGGAGTTCTCTGATGAGGTTCCATAAAAGCCACGAGATCAGTCCACCGGGGTGCGCCATCCGCGGTAGCCGGAGCAGCAGCTTTCTTGAGCCTTTCTCTCCTGCTGATCGCCGTGACCACGAGACCCACCGGCATCGCCTGGACCTCGGGTTCAGTAAGAGCGTCCCAGTCGGCATCGCCCACGGCGGCGCGCAACGTGTCGGCCCTACCGGCACGGTTTCTGCGTCGTCGCGCTGAAGACCAGCGCGGGCCGGGCAGGCGAGAGCAGGGTTGCCGCCGGACCGACGTCCGGTCGGCTGCGTACCCGGGCCGAAGCGCCACGAGCCCGGTTGGAGGTTCGATGATGATGCCGGCGATCGCCGCCGACTGCACGCAACCCGTCAAGGAATCGGCCTCGCGCGCTGTCGGCCCTCTCACTGCTGCCGGTGTCTCGTGCCAGTCTTCCGCACTTCACGAAAAGAGTTCTCGGTATGAAACTGCTCGTTCTCGGCGCGACCGGGCCTACCGGCCGCCACGTTGTCGACCGTGCCCTCCGGTGCGGCGACACGGTCGCGGTGCTGGCCCGGCGACCTGAGGCGCTCGGGCCGGTGGCCGACCGGGTGACGGTGATCAAGGGTGACGCCACGTCGTCGAATGACGTCGCGAGGGCCATGTCCGGACAGAACGCCGTGGTCTCTGCCCTTGGCCGTGGCCGTTCTGTGCGTGCCCACAGGCTGTTCACGCAAGCCGCGGATGCGGTGCTCGACGCTGCCCGGCGCACGAACGTCTCACGTCTCGTGTGGATGTCTTCCTTCGGCGTAGGCGACACCTATGCATCTGCGCATCCGGGGCAGAAGGTGGCGTACAGCACGCTCTTGCGTGACATCTACGCCGACAAGAAGAAGTCGGAGGAGGCAATCCGTTCCAGCGGCCTGGCGTGGACCCTGGTTTACCCGACGACGCTGACCAACGGACCGGCACGCGGCACCTACCGCGTGGACGTCCGCGTGAAGATGAAGCTCACGGCGAGGATCAGCCGCGCAGACGTCGCCGAATTCCTGCATCAGTCTGCACACAGCACGCAGTGGATCCATCGCGACGTCATCATCACGGACTGATCGAGCAGCCCCGCATGCCGCGCGTACACGCTCGGCACCGGGACGACGAACCGCATCCCGTCCACCGAGGCCACGAGCCCGCCGCCCCACGCCTGGGCGAGACCGATGGACTCCTGGTGCCTGGCTTTGAGAGCTCCTGACGGAATGCGGTTGGGCCGTGACCTCCGGCCGGGTGGCTCGGTTGCTTGGGTATGCGGTAGGTGGTCGAGCAGACGATCGCCCTGCTGCACTGGTTCGGCCGCCTGCGCATCCGCTGGGAGATCCGCGACGACATCCACGAGGCGTTCCTCAAACTCGCCTGCTCGCTGATCTGCTGGCGCCGCCTGCAAACCGCATTCCGTTAGGAGCTCTTAGGGCGTGTCTCTTTGATAGGTCATCAGCTGATCTATATGTCCGTCCGATTAGTGATCACTGATGCGATGTGGGATCGGATCGAGCCGCTGCTGCCGGCCGATCCGGTCGGCGGTGGGCCGATCACCGCCGAACCTTGGAGGCCATCACGGCGGCGGTGCAGCCCGAGCGGGCGATGAAGCCTCTCCCCGACGTGTGGGCTCCTCATTGCTGCAGGTGGCGTTGCAGAGTGATCAACGCCCGCATGGGGGGCTGCGCCTGCGGCTGGGCGACGGCGGCAGTCAGCCGCATCAGGGCACCGAAGGCGGCGCCGGCCCGCTGGGCGGGCCGTCGGGGCCGATCACCAGGCGGATCGGCCCGATCATGCCTGCTTCGACCCTGGCGCCGGGTACCGGGCGCACCTCGCGGATGACGTAGCGGTCCATGTCTCCTTCCTCGACCGACTTGCTGCCGTAACTGATCTCCTCTGGCGCACTGGAGTCGGGGTGGAATTCGGCGGCCAGTGCGAGGATGACCTTCACGGGCCGCTCAAGGGCGGGTCGCTCTCCTGGCCGCGGGGTGGCACCGGAGCACTTTGGACACATGCTGAGCCGGTCGGTGCGGCTGCGGTCCTTCGATGACTCATGCCTACGGGATGCAGCTGGGGGCTTCACCTGCCCTGCGACCGTTTCTCGAGCCGCGGTTGAGCGAGGGATTCGACGATGCCATCCGGTGGAGGAGACCTCCGTTCGGTGTGAGGAGTGCGTATGCGCAAGGTCGGATTCCTTGACGGCACCGCGACCGGACCTGCGGGAAGTCGGCTCTGATGCGCCGGGTCGCGGTCGTGGGGGCCGGGGCTGCCGGGGCACTGACGGCGGTGCAGTTGATGCGGCAGGCCGACCGGCTCGGGCGGGCGGTCGGGGTGTGGCTCATCGATCCGGGCGGACGGACCGGGCCGGGGGTCGCCTACGGCACGTCCGACCCGCGCCATCTCCTCAACGTGCCCGCCGGCCGCATGAGTGCCTCTCCTGATGACCCCGGGCACTTCCTGCGCTGGCTGGCGGAGCGGGATCCGGACGCCGCTGCCGGTGACTTCGTTCCCCGCCAGGTGTACGGGGAGTACCTGACCGACCTCGTCGAGCGCACCGCCGATGCCTGCACGCACGCCCGTCTGCACCGGGTGCGGGACGAAGTCGTCGCCGTCCGCGGGCAGGGGGCCAAAGCGGTTCTGCGGCTCGCCGGTCGTGGTGAGATACGGGTGGATGCTGCCGTGCTGGCGCTGGGCAGTCTCGCTCCGGCGCAGGACTGGGCCGGCGCCGCGCTTCGGGAGTCCGGGCGTTTCGTCGCCGATCCCTGGGCCCCGGGTGCTCTCGGCGGTCCCGCCGGGGAAGGGGACGTCCTGCTGGTCGGTACCGGGCTGACCATGGTGGACGTGGCCGGCACGCTGGCCCGTGCGGACCGGGTGGTGTACGCGGTGTCCCGGCACGGGCTGCTCCCGCAGGAACACCTGCCCGTCGCGGCTCCGCCGGCCGAGGCGCCGCCGGGGCTGGACGGTTCACTCGGTCTCGACGTGCTGCGGCGGAACGTGCGGCGGCACCTGTCCGCGACCCGGCGCGCCTGCGGGGACTGGCGGCCCGCCCTGGACGGGCTGCGTCCGGTGACGGCGGCGTTGTGGCAGCAGTTGCCCGTGGCCGACCGGGTCCGTTTCCTCCAGGAGGACCTGCGGGTCTGGGAGGTGCATCGCCATCGCATGGCGCCCGCCACCGCGGCCATGCTCCGCGGGCTGCTGGCGTCGGGGCGGTTGCGTACCGGCGCCGGGCAGCTGGTCGGTGCCGTGCCGGTCGGCGACGCGGTGGAGGTCGCCCTCAGCGACGGCACCCGGCTGCGGGTGAGTGCGGTGGTGAACTGCACCGGGGCGCCGGCGGGTCCGCCCGGCACGGTGAATCCCCTGGTGCGCTGCCTGCTGGAACGCGGGTACGGCCGCACCGGACCCGCCGGGCTCGGGCTGGACACCGCCGGCGACGGGCGGCTACTGCCCGCGGCCGGCGCCCCCGCCTTGCGGCTGTGGGCGGTCGGGGCCGCGCGGCGCGGGAACCTGCTGGAGACCACCGCCGTTCCGGAGATCCGCGCTCAGGCCGCCGAGGTCGCCGGGAACGTGCTGGAGACGCTCACCGACCGCCGTCCCCCCGCACCGGCCGACCGCTACGGGCAGCGCCTGAGCACCTCGCCCGAGGCGGCCGAGCTGTACGACCGGGCGCTGGAGCGCATCCTGGCCGGCCGCCTCGGCGCCGAGGAACTGCTGGGCCAGGCCGTCGCCGTCGACCCGGGCTTCGCCGTCGGTCACGCGGCGCTGGCGCTGCTCGGTCACGAGCGCGGGGGTGCCGGGCCTGCGCCCGGGGCGCTCACCCGCGCCCGCCGGGCCGCGGCCGTGCGGGCCGACGACCGCGAACGCGGCTTCGTCGCCGCGGTGGACGCCTGCCTGACCGGTACCGAGGAGCGCGGCAAGGCGGCCCTGCTGGGCCACATCGCCGCCCACCCCCGGGACGCGCTGGCGGTGAGCGCGGCCGTACCGACCGTCTCCTTCAACGGTGTGACCGGCGCGGAAGAGGCCTGGGCACTGGTGGAGGGGCTGTCGGCGGCCTATGGGGACGACTGGTGGTACCTCGGGCAGCTGGCCTTCGTACGGCAGGAACAGCAGCGTTGGGAGGAGGCCGAGGCCCTGTCCTGCCGGGCGCTGGCCGCGCAGCCGAGTGCCGGGCACGCCGTGCACGCCCGGGCCCACGTGTACTACGAGACCGGCGAGCACCGTGCCGGCCTGGCCTGGCTGGACGAGTGGCTGCGCCGGCACGGGGCCGGGGCCGGCCACCGGTCCCACGTCTCCTGGCACGCCGCCCTGCACGAGCTGTCCCTGGACGACCGGCCCGCGCTGCTGCGCCGCTACCACCGGGAACTCGCCGCCTGCCAGGTCAGCGGGGGACGGCTGCTGGCCGACTCCGCCGCCCTGCTGTGGCGGGCCCGCATGACCGGCAGCTGGAGCGGCGACCTGCCCGTCGCCGAACTCCTGCACGCCGCGCCACAGCACTGGCTGGCCGCACCCGCTACGGGTTTCGCCGCCCTGCACGGCGCGCTCGCCCTCGCCGCCGCGGGGGACCTCGACGCCCTCGCACGGCTGCGGGCCCACGCGCTGGCCCACCAGCAGCCGGTGTTCGCCCTGGTGATCGCTCCGCTGTGCGGCGCGCTGTCGGCCGTCGTCCGCGAGGACTGGCAGGAGGCCGTACGGCTGCTGCGGCCGCTGCTGCCCCTGGTGGCGCGCACCGGTGCCAGCAAGGCCCAGCAGGAGGTGGTCGAGGAGACCCTGCTGCACGCCCTGATCGCGTCGGGTGCGTACGACCGGGCCGCGCACCTGCTCGCGGCCCGGCTGGACCGCCGCCCGTCGCCGCTCGACCGGCGGCGGCTGGACTCCGTACGCGAACGGCGTGCCCGGTGGCGTGGCCCCGCGGTCGTCAGCGGGGCCACGCAGTACACCCGGTCCGCCTGACCACGGCGACCGGTGGTCTGTCGTACACCTCAAGCACGCGAGGGCGCCGACGGCGGAACCCCGCCGTCGGCGCCCTCGCCTCGCCGCCAGGTCGGCGGCTCGGTCACCACGTGGTGCCGGCCGGCGCCTCGATGGTCGTGTTGATGCGGTTGAAGAAGTTGGTGAGGGCGATCATCAGGATGATCGCGGAGAGCTGTTCCTCGGTGAAGTGGTCCGCGGCCTCGTTCCAGATCTCGTCGGGGACGGCCTTGCCGGAGCGGTCGGCGATGCGGGTGGCGGCCTCGGTCAGGGCCAGGGCCGCGCGTTCCTCCTCGGTGAAGAAGGGGGCCTCGCGCCAGGCGGCCACGGAGTGGAGGCGTTCGTCGCTCTCGCCGTGCTTCTTCGCGCCTGTCACGCCGGCGAACACACAGGCGCTGCAGCCGTTGATCTGGCTGGCCCGCAGGTGGACCAGTTCGAGGATCTGCGGGGCGACGCCGCCCTGGTACATGGCCTGGTAGAGGGTCTGGATGCCCTTCATGGCGTCCGGCAGGACCATGGCGGGGTTCTTCATGCGGGCGGTGGGGGTGGTCGCGGCGTTCATCCGGTGCCTTCCTGAGGATGCGTCATGACGTGCGGGAGGACAGGGGGCCGGGGCCGCCGGACGCGGGGGATGTCGTCCGGCGGCCCCGGTGCGCGGGGCCGTCCGCCGAGGGGGTGGCCGGCGGTCAGACGGCGCTGAGGACGGCCGCCGAGTTGAAGCCGCCCCGGCCGCGGGCCAGGACCAAGGCGTGGCGGACGGGCGTCTCGCGGGGCGTGGTGACGAGGTCGACCGGGCAGTCCGCGGCGGGTTCGGTGGTGCCGACGGTCGGCGGGATCACCTGGTCGCGCAGCGACAGCAGAGCCGCGGCGACGTCGAGGGACGCGCCGCCCGCCAGCAGCCGCCCCGTCATCGACTTCGGCGCGGTCACCGGCACTCCCCGCGGGCCGAACAGGTCGGCCAGCGCCTCCGCCTCGGCGCGGTCCGCGGCGCGCGCGCCGGCCGCGTCGGCGAACACCACGTCGATGTCCTCGGGCAGCACCCCGGCGTCGTCCATGGCCAGCCGCGCGGCGTCGCGGAGGCGCGGGGCCCCGCCGGCGTCGAAGGTGGCCGCGTACCCGGTGAACGCCCCGTACACGTGGGCGTCGCGTTCGCGGGCGGCGGTGGCGTTCTCCAGCACGAACAGGGCGCCGCCCTCGCCGACGACGTGCCCGCGGGCTTCTTCGGCGAACGGCAGGTAGGCGCGGGCCGGGTCGGCGACCTGGCTCAGCTCGCCGGCGGCGAGGTGCGCGGCCCAGCCCCACGGACACAGCGCCGAGTCGACGCCGCCGGTGACCACCAGCCGGGCTCCCTTGCGGATCTGCCGGCGGGCGTGGGCGGTGGCGTCCAGGCCGCCGGCCTGCTCGGAGACGACGACCCCGCTCGGTCCGCGCAGCCCGTGCCGGATGGAGATCTGGCCGGTGTTCACGGCGTAGAACCAGGCGAAGGACTGGTAGGCGCTGACGTGCTGGCCGCCCTTGGACCACAGGGCCTGCAGCTCGCGCTGGCCGAACTCGAACCCGCCCGCGGAGGAGGCGGTGACCACCCCGGCCCCGTACTCGGGCAGCGCCTCCGGGTCGGTGCCGCAGTCGTCGAGGGCCTCCTTCGCGGCGGCCAGCGACAGCCGGGTGACCCGGTCGGTCTGCGGCAGCAGCCGGCTGGGCAGGTGCTCGTCGTCGACGAAGCCGGGGACCTCTCCGGCGATGCGCACCGGGTAGCGGGAGGCGTCGAAGCGGGTCAGGGCGCGGATGCCGCTCTCGCCGCGCAGGGTCGCCGCCCACCACGCCTGGGTGCCGAGCCCGTTGGGCGCGGCGACGCCGATGCCGGTGACGACGGAGCCGACGGTGGCGCGGGCGTCCGCCCGGTGCGCGGGACGGCCCAGTGTGGCTGTGGTCATGCCGCCTCCTGAAGTCGCGGCCGGGTCAGGACGATGGCGCTCTGGAAGCCGCCGAAGCCGCTGCCGACGCTGAGTACGGTGTCGGTGCGCTGCTCGCGCGCGGTGAGCGGGGTGTAGTCGAGGTCGCAGGCCGGGTCGGCCTCGTGCAGGTTGGCCGTCGGCGGCACCGTGTTGTGCTCGATCGCCAGGGCGCTCGCGGCGACCTCCAGCGAACCGATCGCCCCCAGCGAGTGACCGATCATCGACTTGATGGAGCTGACCGGCACCCGGTAGGCGTGCTCCCCGAGGCTGCGCTTGAACGCGGCCGTCTCGTGCCGGTCGTTCTGCTTGGTGCCCGAGCCGTGGGCGTTGACGTAGTCGACGGCCCTCGGGTCCAGGTGGGCCTCGTCGAGCGCCGCGCGGATCGCCTCGGCCATCTCCACGCCGTCCGTCTTCAGCCCGGTCATGTGGTAGGCGTTGCTGCGCCCGGCGAACCCGGCGATCTCCGCGTAGATGTGGGCGCCGCGCCGCCGCGCGTGCTCGAACTCCTCCAAGATCAGCACCGCCGACCCTTCCCCGAGGACGAAGCCGTTGCGGGAGCGGTCGAAGGGGCGCGAGGCGGTCTCCGGCTCGTCGTTGCGCGGGCTGGTCGCCTTGATGGCGTCGAAGCAGGCCACGGTGATCGGGGAGATCGGCGCCTCGGTCGCACCCGCCACCATCACGTCGGCGCTGCCCTCGCGGATCAGGTCGGCGGCGTGGCAGACGGAGTCGATGCCGGAGGCGCAGCCGGTCGACACCAGCGACACCGGGCCCTGCGCGCCCGCCGCCACGGCCACCTCGGCGGCCATGGAGCTCGGCACGAAGTAGTCGAAGAGGTGGGCGACCGCCCGCGTGTGGTCCACCTCCCAGGTGCTGCCGTTCTCGCTGACCACGCCGTACTCGTTGTCCAGGCCGGTGGTGCAGCCGACGGCGCTGCCCAGGGTGACACCGGTGCGCACCGGATCCAGCGCGCCCGCCAGTCCGCTGTCCTCGAGGGCCTCCCGGGTGCTGACCAGGGCGAACTGGGCGGCACGGTCGAGGCGGGCGGCGTCGGCCGCGCCGATCCCGTGCGCGGCCGGGTCGAAGTCCGCCTCGGCGGCGATGCGCGAGCGGAACGAGCTCGCGTCGAACAGGGTGATGCCCCGCGTGGCGGTACGGCCCGCGGTCAGCGTGTCCCAGAACGCGCGGGTCCCCACGCCGCCCGGGGCCACGACCCCGATGCCGGTGATGACGACCCGCCTCATCGGTTGTCCCTCACAGTTGTCCTCCAGATATGAGCCCAGGTACGAGCCGGGTGCGCCGCACCACGCGGCAGGCGCGCCCGAGCAGTCGGGGGGCGTGCGGGCCGCGGACGAAGAAGTGGTCACCGGGGACGGTGCGCCGCACGAAGCGGCCGGTGGTCCAGCGGGCCCAGCCCTCCAGCACCGCCGGGCCGACGACGGGGTCGGCCTGGCCGCCGACGGCCAGGACCGGCACCGGGAGCGGGCCGCCGGGGTCGGCGAGCGCGCCGGCGCGCAGCGCGGCGGCGAGCTTGAGGTCGTCGCGCAGCAGGGGCAGCACGCGGCGGTACCAGAGGCTGCCGGGAGCGGCGAGCGCGCCGCCGGGCGCCGCGCCGAGGCCGGCGGCGAACCGCAGCAGCAGTCCGTCGCTCAGGTCGTCGTCGCAGGGCGGCGAGAACTGCGGCGGGGGGCTCGCCCCGACGGCGAGGCAGGCGGGCGCGGGCAGCCCACGCTCCCTCAGGGCGCGGGCCAGGGTGTAGGCGACCAAGCCGCCCAGGCTGTGCCCGTACAGCACGTACGGGCGGCCGTCGGCGACCTGCTCGGCCAGCGGTTCCAGGAGGGTGTCCAGCAGGCCCTCGCGCGAGGTGATCCGCGCCTCCCGGCGCCGGGCGCCCCGCCCCGGCAGCAGCACGGGCACGGTCCGCACGCCAGGACCGGTGCCGGTGCGCCAGTGCGCGAACCCGGACACACCCGCGCCGGCGTGCGCGAAGCAGTAGAGCGTGACCGGCGAGCTGTCCCGCATGATGTACCGCACCTCCTCGGCCGCCGTGGTGCAGCGCGTCGACTGGTCCGAGCCTCGCCGACGTACCTGGAGGAAGACTCGAATCGGCCATGTGCGCGCACGCCTCGCCCGCCGGGGGCGGGGGGTGCGCGCACATGGCCGATTCGAGTCTTCCTCCAGGT
>NZ_LR732544.1:209331-221665 GCF_902506575.1 Streptomyces mexicanus
CACCCGCCCGCCCTTGTCGTGGCGCGTGCGTTTCGCGTTCCTCTCCCTGGTCTGGGGCTTCAGCTTCCTGTTCATGAAGGTCGGCACGGAGGGCTTCGCCCCGTTCCAGGTGACCCTCGGGCGGCTGGTGTTCGGCACGGCGGTGCTCGCGGTGGCGATGGCGGTGAAGCGGGAGCGGCTGCCGCGCGGCATGCGCACCTGGGCCCACCTGGCGGTGGCGGGCTTCTTCCTCAACGCCCTGCCGTTCTCGCTGTTCGCCTACTCGGAGCTGACGATCCCGTCCACGCTGGCGGGCATCTGCAACGCCACCTCGCCGCTGTGGGGCATGGCGCTGTCCCTCGTCGCGCTCTCCGAGGACCGGCCGACCCGGGTGCGGGTGGCGGGGCTCGGGCTGGGCTTCCTCGGGGTGCTCACCGTGCTGGGTGCCTGGCAGGGCTTCCACGGCCTGGACGCCCGCGGTACGTCCATGGCGCTGCTGGCCTCGCTGAGCTACCCGGTCGGCTGGATCTACGTCCGCCGCACCCTGGCGGGCTCCGGCGCGTCCCATCTGTCGCTGACCGGCGGCCAGTTGTTGCTGGCGACGGTGCAACTGGCCGTCGTCACCCCGATGTTCACGGAGCTGCCGCGCCACTGGTCCGTGCTGCCGCTGCTCGCGATCGCCGCGCTGGGCGCGCTCGGCACCGGCCTGGCGATGCTGGTGCAGTACGGGCTGGTCGCCGAGGTCGGCCCGACGACGGCCCAGATGGTCACCTACTTCGTCCCGATCATCGCCGCCGCCGCGGGCGTCGCCGTGCTCGGCGAGCAGCTGTCCTGGTCGACCCCGGTGGGCGCGGTGGTCGTCCTGGCGGGCGCGGCCCTGACGCAGGTCCGCCCCAGGGGCGGCACCCGCCTCGCGGCACGGGGCCGGGTCGCCGGGACCGCCGGCGAACGTCCCGCACCGTCCGGGCAGCCGACGCGGGACGGGGAGACGGCGCAGGCTGGGCAGCCGACGCGGGACGGGGAGACGGCCCAGGACGGGCAGCCGCAGGAGGTGGCGCGCCCCGAGCCCGCGGGCCGCGTCTGACGCGGCGGCACGCAGCCCCGAACCTTCCCTTCCTCACCGGTCCGGGGCTCTCCCGCATCACGGGGACAACCCCGGTCGGCGCCGCCCCCGTTGAGCGGCTCGGAGGAACCTCAGCCGCCCGGGAGGCTAGACGTAGCTCCGCGCCGGTGCCGGGGACAGCGCCGTCGCCACCGCGTCCGCCAGCGGCTCCGTCTCCTCCTCCCGGAGCGTGGAGACGGTGATCCTGATGCCCGGGGGCGCGCTCAGCCGGTAGCGCGCGCCGGGGGCGACCGCCCAGCCGGCGTGCAGCAGCCGCGCGACGGCCCCCGTCTCGTCCGGGACCGGCACCCACACGTTCAGGCCGCTGCGGCCGTGGGCGGTGACGCCGCGCTCGGCCAGCGCGCCGATCAGCGCCTGGCGCCGCCTGCCGTACTCGGCCGCCACCGCGCGCGTGTCGAAGGCGGCGTCCGCCCACAGCTCCGCGACGGCCCGCTGCAGCAGCAGACTCACCCAGCCGGGGCCGAGCCGCTGCCGTCCGTGCACCCGGTCCACGGTGACCTCGTCGCCGGTCAGGACGGCGAGCCGCAGGTCGGGGCCGTAGGCCTTGGCGACCGAGCGGACGAAGGCCCAGTGCCGGGTGGTCCCGGCGAGCGGGTGGAGGGGGAGGTCGACGATGCCGTGGCCGTGGTCGTCCTCGATCAGCAGGGTCTCCGGGTGGTCGCGCAGCACGGCGCGCAGGGCTCGCGCGCGGGGGGCGCTCAGCGCGGCGCCGGTGGGGTTCTGCGCGCGGTCGGTGACGATCAGGGCGCGTGCGCCGCCCTCCAGGGCGCGCGCCACCTCCTGCGGCAGCGGTCCCTCGTCGTCGACGCCGACGGCCGCCGTGCGCAGTCCGAGCGCGGGCACCAGGTCGAGGGTGCGGCCCCAGCCGGGGTCCTCCACGGCGACCGTGTCGCCGGGCTTGAGGTGGGCGGCGAGGACGCGTTCGACGCCGTCCAGCGAGCCGGACAGCACCGCGAGCGGTCCGTCGGGCACCGCGTCGGCGTCCAGCCGGGCCCGCGCGCTGCGCGCCAGGTCCGGGTCCACCGCCACGTCGCCGTAGAGCACCGGGTCGCGGTCCTGCCGGGCGGCGGCCGCCGCGAACGCCGGGGCCAGCGGCGGCAGCAGCGCGGGGTCGGGGTTGCCGCTGGAGACGTCCCGTACCCCCTCGGGCACGTCCACGTGGATGTGGTCGCGTCCGGTGGTCGCGGGTGCGGGGCGCACCCGGCTGCCCCGGCGCCCGGCGGTCTCGATGACCCCGCGCTCGCGCAGCATGCGGTACGCGGCCGCCACGGTGTTGGGATTCACCCCGAGCCGGGCCGCCAACTCGCGCATGGGGGGCAGCGGTTGGCCCGGTTCCAGCTTCCCCGAACCCACCGCGCGCTCGACGCTCGCCGCGATATCGGCTGCACGGCGCCCCTCGATCGGATATTCTCCTAGCACAAATCCAATTATGCACTAGTGCAATGGAGACCGCAATGCAGGGGACCCCGAAGCCGACCGCGCCGCCCTCCGGCGCCTACGCCCCCACCGACCGCACCGTGCCCACCCGCAGCGCGAAGCGGGCGTCGTACGACCGGGAGCTGGTGCACGCGATCCTGGACGAGGGCTACGTCTGCCACCTCGGCTTCGTCCGCGACGGCGCGCCGGTGGTGCTGCCGACGCTGTACGGCCGGGTCGGCGAGCGTCTCTACGTGCACGGTTCGACGGGCTCGCGCCCGCTGCGCATGGCCGGCCAGGCCGACCCCGGGCTGCCGGTGTGCGTGACGGTCACCCATGTCGACGGCCTGGTCCTGGCCCGCTCCGCCTTCCACCACTCGATCAACTCCCGCTCGGTGGTGGTCCACGGCACGGCCCACCAGGTCACAGCCCCGCAGGAGAAGCGGGCGGCGCTGGACGCGCTGGTCGCCCACGTGATACCGGGCCGGTCGGCCGACTCCCGGCCCGCCGACGCCAAGGAGTTCGCCGCCACCGCCGTGCTCCGCCTGGACCTGGAGGAGGTCTCGGCCAAGCTGCGCACCGGCGGCGTCAACGACGAGCCGGAGGACCTCTCCCTGCCCCACTGGGCGGGCGTGGTCCCGGTGCGCCGGCAGTACGGCACCCCGGTCGCCGCGGAGGACCTGGCCCCCGGCATCGCCCTCCCCGACTACCTGGCGGCCCTGTGATGCTGGTCCATCCCTGGGACGCGCCCCACGACGACACCGAGTGGCAGGACTGGCTGGCCGGGCACGACTTCGGCCAGCTCGCCGTGACCGGCCCGCCCGGCGAGCCGCCGTTCGTCCAGCCCCTGCACTTCGCCTACGACGCCGCACGCGGCGAGGCCGTCACCCACCTGGCCCGCCCGAACCCGCTGTGGCCCGCGCTGGAGGCCAACCCGCCGGTCCTGCTGAGCGTGGTCGACGACTACGTGTACGTCCCCGGCCCCTGGCAGGCGGAGCCGGACGTCCCGCCCGAGCACGGCGTGCCGACCAGTTTCTACGCCACCGTCCAACTGCGCTGCACCGCCCACGTCGTGGACGACCCGGCGCAAAAGGCCGAGCTGCTGAACCGGCAGGTGGGGCACTTCCAGCCGGAGGGCGGCTCGGCCCGGGCGGCGGCCGGCGAGGCACCGTACGGGCGGCTGCTGTCCGGGATCCGCGGGCTCAGGCTGGAAGTGACCGGCGTGCGGGCCAAGTTCAAGTACGCGGGCAAGCGGTCCGGCCGGGTCCAGGAACGCATCGCCGTACGCCTGTCGGAGCGGGACGGTCCGCGCGACGCGGCCGCCCGGGAACACCTGCTGCGCAGGAGCGGGGCCTGATCCGACCGGGTGCGCACCCGCGACGGGGCATCGGCGGCCCGGGCACGCCGGCGTCCGCACCGGGATGCGTTCCCGGGTCGTCCGGGGCGGCCGGTGCGCTGCTCCGGCCGCCCCGCGAGCGAGTCGGGCGGTCCGACTCCGGTCAGGTCAGGGCCGGTTCCCCGGCCCGCTCGGCCTCGTCCCGGGCTCCACGGGCGCCGCGGGCCAAGCGCGCCTCGGCGACGGCGGGCCGCCGACCGACCCGAGCATCAGCACGGTGCCCAGGCAGGTCGCCGCCGTCAGCCGCTCGCCGAGCAGGACGACCGCCAGCACGGCCGCGCTGACCGGCTCCAGCAGCATGATCACGGAGACGGTGGCCGAGCGGACGACGGCCGCGCCCGCGAAGTACAGGGCGTAGGCCAGCGCTGTCGGCACCGACCCGATGTAGGCCAGCAGCCACAGCAGCCGGACGGGTTCCCCGCTGTGCGGGGTCAGCCCCTCGACCAGCGCGAACGGCAGCAGGCACAGGCAGCACACCACGAACGCCCCGACGGTGGTGGCCGAGTGGTCGGCCCCGCCCGCGCGGCCCCAGCGCCGGGTGAGCAGCGTCATGGCGCTGTAGCCCGCCGCCGAGGCCAGGGCGAGCAGCACACCGCGCGGGTGCACGGCGCCACCGCCGTTGCCGAGCACCAGCACCCCCAGCCCGGCCAGCGCTCCGGCCACCGCGGCCCCTCCGGCCCGGCCGAGCCGTTCCCCCAGGGTGAGGCGGGCGCCGAGGGCGATGAGGACGGGGCCGGCGCCGAGGGTGACGACGGTCGCCACGGCGAGCCCGGTGGCCTCGACGGCGGCGAAGTACGCCGTCTGGAACACCGCCAGCCCGGCACCGGTGGCACCGGCCCGCAGCAGCCGGCGGGCGCGCGGCACGGGAGCCGCCGCCCGGGTGCGCGGACGCAGCAGGCGGACGGCGGACAGCAGGGCGGCGCCGACCGCGCAGCGCCAGAAGGACAGGGCGACAGGCCCCATGTCACTGGCCCGGTAGACCAGGGAGCCGGCCGCGCCGGCGGTGCCCCAGGCGGCACCGGCGACGATCAGATACAGCAGGCCGCGCCCGACGGGCAGGCCTGAGGAAGCATGCGACACGAGTTGTCTCCGCAGAGCAGAAGGTCACCGGGGAGGACCCCGGTGCGGCGGGGTCGTCGGACTTCTTCTGCGGGCAGCACCGTTCCGGCCTGTCACGTCACCCGGCAGACACCGTGTGCGCGACAGGCCCCGGCCCGGCAGTGCGCCGGGCGGTCACCGGAGGGCCCGCCTCAGGCGGCCGGGGGCGGAAGAACGAGTGCGTTCGTGTGCATGATCAGCAGCCTAGGCCGCGGTTCCCCGCGCCGACAACTCCCTTTCCGCGCCACCCTCGGTCACCGGCTCCGCAGCGCCCTGGGCGGGCGTCGAGGACTGGGCGATGAACGCCCCCAGCAGCACGACCGCGCCGCCGGCGACCTGCGGCCCGGAGAGGTGTTCGCCCAGCAGCACCCAGGCCAGCACGGTCGCGATCACCGCCTCCAGGCACGCCACGACACCCGCGACCTGCGGGGAGAGCCGGCGCACCGAGACGACCCCGGTGACGTACGCCAGGACGGTCGCGACCAGCACGATCCAGCACAGCAGGAGGACGGCCGGGACCGGGGTGCCGTTCATGTCCGCGGTGTGCGCGAGCACCGCCCAGTGCATGCTCCACGGCCGGGCCACGGCGGTCAGCACGGCGGCGCCGACCAGCAGCCCGTAGGCGATGACCCCGAGCGGGTCCGGGGCGTGGTCACCGGCGTCGCCGCCCTGGTCGGACAGCACGAAGTAACCGACTTGGCAGCAGGCCGCGCCCAGGGCGAGCAGCAGCCCGAGCGGATCGAAGCTCAGGCCCGTCCAGACCTCCACGACGCACGCGAGCCCGCCGGCGGCGAGGACCACGCCGAGCGCCGCGGCCCGGGTGACCGGCCGCCGCTGCACGAACCGCACCCAGCCCAGCACCAGCGCCGGAGCCAGATACTCGATGAGCAGCGCCACACCGACGGGGATCCGGGACAGCGCGGCGAAGTAGCACGCCTGCACGCCGGCCACGGCGAGCAGCCCGAATCCGGCGAGCAGCGCGGGGCGGCGCCGCAGCAGTGCCCGGTGCCGCACCGCGAGCGGCAGCATGACCAGGGCCGCGCCGGTGACCCGCAGCCAGACCACGTGCAGCGGGTCGAGGCCCGCCTCGATCAGCGGCTTGGCCGCCACTCCGGAACCGCCGAAGGCGAGGGCCGACACCAGCGCGAGACCGAGCCCGACGCCCTTGCCGGACGGGCTCTGACTGATCGAAGACGTCACCACCGGCACATGATGACAGGCGACGACATGAGCGTCACCCCCAATGGCACCTGTCTCACCGACCGGACAACGACGCGTCTCGGCTCACCGGCCGGACAACGACGCGTCTCGGCTCACCGGCCGGACAACGCCGCCCCTCGGCTCACCGGCCGGAGGCCGGCCGGGCGACGGCGGCGGGCGGCTCCGGCGTCTCGTCGCGGTCCGTCCCGCCCGCCCCTCGCGCGCACGCCTCGGCATCGTTGTCGAGCCGCGCGGCCGGCTCCCCGGCGAGCCGCGCGGCCAGCTCCCCCGCGTCGATCCCGGCACGGGCGAGCACCTCGACGGCGCGCGATCCGGGGTCGGCGACGATCCCGGCGAGCAGGTCGAGACCGCACGCCAGGTCCTCGCCGCGGCGGGCGGCGCGCGCACAGGCGTGCGCCAGGGCGGCGGACGCCGCCGGCGAGCAGCCGTGGGCGTCCGCCCCGGTCCGCGCGGCCTCGGTGAGCACGGGCAGGGCCCCGGAGTCCTCGATGCTGCTCTGCCAGCGCAGGCCGTAGCCGATGCTGCGCTGCACGAGGTAACCGAGCAGTCGGGCGATCAGCGGGCCGCCGCCCAGGGCGGCGCGCACCTGCGGGTCGGACTCCAGCAGGGTGTGCAGGAGGTGCGCGGTGTCGATGTGCCGGTCGCCGTCGCGGACCGCCCTCCTGCGGGCGGCGGCGACCACCGCCGCCAGCTCGGCGCTGAGCCCGGCGTCGCCGTCGGGACCGGGGCCGTCGTCGGGACCGGGGCCGTCCTGCTGGTGGGCCGTTGGGTCCGACTGCCTGGGGATACGGGATCGCACACCTCCCAGCCCATCAGCCTCCCGGGCACGGGACATCCCCGGCGGGAAGCATTTCCGCGTCCCACGCAGAGTGGATCCGACCGGCCGGAATCTCCTCCTTACGGAGGAGATCAGGCTTACGGTCGAGATCAGGCCAATCCTCACATGGGCCGCAGAGGGGGCCACGCAGGTCGGGCCGTCCTCGCGACGGCGTCCCGTGGACCGCTCCACGCGACGGCGCCCCGCGGAGCGGTCCACGGGGCGCCGGATGCCTGCCCGTCTGCCGGGCGGCCGAGGTCAGTCCTCGTCGGCGAGGATCAGGTACAGCTTCTTGCGGGCGTCGTTGAGGACGGTGAGCGCCTTCTCGCGCTGCTCCTTGCTTCCCGTCTTCCAGACCTGCCCGAAGGCCTCCATCAGGCCGAAGCCGGCCTGGCGGACCTCGCCGAGCGCCTCCCAGTCGATCCCGCGGGAGGCCTCCTCCCAGGGCGCCTGAGGGCCCTCGTCGGCCGCTGCGCGCCCCGCTTCGGTGAGCGAGAACAGCTTCTTGCCGCCCTCGGACGCGCTGGCGATCAGGCCCTCGTCCTCCAGCAGCTGGAGGGTCGGGTAGACCGAGCCGGGGCTGGGCTTCCACGCCCCGCCGCTGCGCTCGGCGATCTCCTGGATCATCTCGTAGCCGTGCATGGGCCGCTCCTTGAGCAGAGCCAGGATCGAGGCCCGTACGTCGCCGCGCCGCGCCCGGCCGCGCGGCCCGCCGCGCCCCCGCCCGCCCCAGGGGCCGGGACCGAATCCCGGACCACCCGGTCCGAACCCGGGGCCGCCCGGTCCGAAGGGACCGAAAGCGGCCCGCCCCTCGAAGCCGCCCGGGCCGCGCCGGGGGCCGCCGTGCCGGTGTCCGTGGTCAAAACCGTGGGGGTGCATCGCCACCACTCCATCCGTCATCGATCCGTAGCGATCATCGATCCGTCGTGATGCTTCGACGATATATCGGAAACTCTCTTACGACACCCCCCTTCCGACCTGCCCCGCTCGATGCCAGTGATCACGCATTGGCCTTGGCCGCCGACTCCACCGGCCCCCTACCGTCGGGGCATGCGCATGCGAATCGTGGACGCCTTCACCGACCGACCCTTCGCCGGCAACCCCGCCGGGGTTCTCCTCCTCGACGACTTCCCCGAGGACGACTGGCTCCAGCACGTGGCACTGGAGGTCAACCACGCCGAGACGGCGTTCGCGCACCCGCTGCCCGAGGGCGGGGAGGCCGACTGGGCGCTGCGCTGGTTCACACCCGCCACCGAGGTCGCGATGTGCGGGCACGCCACCCTCGCCACCGCCCATGTCCTGCACACCACCGGCACCCACACCGGGCCGGTGCGCTTCGCCACCCGCAGCGGCGTGCTCATCGCGACGCCGGCGGACGACGGCGCGATCACGCTGGACTTCCCCACCGCGCCGCTGACGCCGGTGGAGGTGCCCGAAGGGGTCGCCGAAGCGCTGGGGGCCGCGCCGAGCACGGCCATGGACACCGGGCCGAACATCGGTGACCTGCTGGTACAGCTCGCCGACGAGGAGACCGTCCGCGGCCTGGACCCCGACCACAAGGCCCTGGCCTCCTGCTCGTCGTACGGCATCATCGCCACCGCCCCCGCCGAGGACCCCGCACGCGGCTACGACTTCGTCTCGCGCTGCTTCTTCCCGAACGTGGGCATCGACGAGGACCCCGTCACCGGCAGTGCCCACACCGCCCTGGCCCCCTACTGGGCCGAGCGCCTGGGCCGCGCCGACCTGACCGGACTGCAGGCCTCCGCCCGCTCCGGCCTGGTGCGCACCGGCGTGCGCGGCGACCGCACCCTGCTGACCGGGCACGCGGTCACCGTCATCGAGGGCGACCTGCTGGCGTAGCGCGGGCTCCCTTCACTCTCGCGGCCTGTTCCACGGCACCGGCCACGCGCGGGGGCGCACGTCCCCATGCGTGTCCGTGGCGGGCCCCGCGCCGCGCCGTGGGCGGTCCCCCGCACCGCGCCGCGGACAGGCCACCGCACTGCGCCGTGCGCAGGCCCCCGCACTCGGCCCCGAGCACGTCCCCCGCTACGCCGTCGGCAGCCAGCCGACCTTCCCGGCGAGCAGGGCGTAGCCCACGAACGCGCCGATGTCGAGCAGGGAGTGCGCCACGACCAGCGGACCGACCCGTCCCCACCGCCGGTACAGCAGCGCGAACACCACGCCCATCACCACGTTGCCGAGGAAGCCGCCGACGCCCTGGTAGAGGTGGTAGGAGCCGCGCAGGACGGAACTGGCCGCCAGCGCCCGCCCCGGGGTCCAGCCCAACTGGCCGAGCCGGCGCAGCAGATACCCGACGACCACGACCTCCTCCAGCACCGCGTTCTGCACCGCTGACAGGACCAGCACCGGGTACTTCCACCACACCGCGGGCAGCGCCTCGGGCACCACCGTGAGGTTGAAGCCCAGGCCACGGGCGGCCAGGTAGAAGGCGATGCCGGCGCTGCCGATCACCGCCGCGATCACCGCCCCGCGGCCGAGGTCCGGCCCGGGACGGGTGCGGTCGAAGCCGAGCGTGCGCAGGCTCCTCCCCTCGCGCAGCAGCAGGTGCGCGACCAGGGCGACGGGCACGAGCGCGGTGACGATCCCGAACAGCTGCCAGGCCAGATCGAGCCAGGGCCGGCCCGGCGCGGCGGAGGCGTTGAGCGTGGCCGCCTGGTCCTTCAGACCGCCCGGCTTCGTCACCGATCCGACAAAGCTGATCAGGGCGGACACGGCGCTCGCGCCGAGCGAGAGCGCCAGGACGAGCAGCGTCTCGTCACGGAAGATCCGGCGCGACGGCCGCTCCTGGGGGAAAGAATCGGCCAGCGGCCCGGTCTCCGACTGCACACGCGCCTCCAGTACACCGTCTCGGGACGTCTCAGCTTGCCCGATCCGCGCCGGGCGGAGGCGACCGCCCCCGGCGCCGGCGGCGCGCCGGGGGCGACGGCGGCGCGGACGCCGCTCCCCTCAGGGACCACAGGCCGGCTCAGAGGCACCCGACCGGCTCAGAGGCACCCGACCGGCTCGGGGACACGCGTCGGCTCAAGGCCCGATCCAGTCGAGAGGCACGGGTCGGCTCAGCGACCGACCCAATTCAGAGGCACGGGGCAGCTCAGCGACCGATTCAGCTCAGCGACACGGCTCGGCTCAAGGCCCGATTGACCGCAGAGCCACGGGTCAGCCCAGAGGCACCGACCAGCTCAGGGGCCGATTCACCTCTCAAGGCCCGGTTCACCTCAACGGCACCGGTTCCGGCTCCGGCAGGCCGACCGGCCAGGTGTGGACCGGTTCATCGAGCCACATCAGCTCTCGGTAGCGGCGGGTCGTGGCGGCCAGTGCCTCCTCCCTGCCCAGGCCGCGCTCCAGCGCCCGGTGGAAGGTGGCCGCCTGCCACCGGGCGCCGTTGGTCCGCAGCCGGCACCGCTCCTCGATCACGCCGAGATACCGGTCCCGGTCCGCCGGCTCCACGCCCCACGCGTTCAGCCCGGCCTCGGCCAGCGGCAGCAGCTCGTCCCGGACCAGGGTGACCGCGTCGACCTCGGCGGTGCCGGACAGCCGGCCGCGGCGGGGCCAGGTGAACCGGGCGTCGATCCCGTACCGGCACGCCGCCTCGAAGTTGGCGGCCGCGGCCTGGAACGGCAGCCGGGTCCACACCGGGCGCGGCTCCTCGGCGAGGGCGCGGACGAGGCCGTAGTAGAAGACGGCGTTGGCGACCACGTCGGTGACGGTCGGCCCGGCGGGCAGCACCCGGTTCTCCACGCGCAGGTGCGGGACGCCGTCGGCGATGTCGTAGACCGGCCGGTTCCAGCGGTAGACCGTGCCGTTGTGCAGGACCAGCTCGGCCAGCTTCGGCACGCCGCCCGCGTCCAGCACGTCCAGCGGGTCCTCCTCGTCGCAGATCGGCAGCAGCGCCGGGAAATAGCGCACGTTCTCCTCGAACAGGTCGTACGCCGAGGTCACCCACCGCTCGCCGAACCAGGTGCGCGGCCGCACGCCCTGGGCCTGCAGCTCCGGCGGCCGGGTGTCGGTGGCCTGCTGGAACAGCGGGGGCCGGGACTCCCGCCACAGCTCGCGGCCGAAGAGGAACGGGGAGTTCGCGCCGACGGCGATCTGTGCCGCGCTCGCCGCCTGCGCCGCGTTCCACACGTCCGCGAAACGGCCGGGCGTGACCTGCAGGTGCAGTTGCACGGAGGTACAGGCCGCCTCGGGCACGATCGACTTCGAGGTGCAGGTCAGGTGCTCCACCCCGTCGATGTCGAGGGTGAACTCCTCGCCGCGGGCCGCGACGATCTGGTCGTTGAGCAGGGTGTAGCGGTCGACGTCGGACAGGTTCGAGGAGACGAGGTCGTCCCGGTCGAGGGTGGGCAGAATGCCGATCATCGCTATTCCGGCGTCGACCTCGGCGGCTTTTCGGTCGGCATATGCCAGCGACGTGCGCAACTCCTCGGCGAGCCGGTCGAATACCCGGCCGCCCAGCCGGTGTGGGGCTATGTTCACCTCCAGGTTGAACATGGCAAGTTCTGTTTGGAAGTCACGGCTGGCGATGCGCTCCAGTACTTGCCCATTCAGCATTTTCGGCATTCCGTCGGGGCCGACGAGATTCAATTCGATCTCCAGCCCCATGAGGTTCTTCGGCCGATCGAACCGCTTCTGCGCCAGCAGCCGCGCCAGTCCCTCCAGGCATCGCCTGAGCTTGTCGCGGTAACGGTTGCGATCGGACAGGTCGAACTCGCCCGCGACGACCTTCTCGCCCATCGCAGCGTCCCTCCTCGCTCGGGCCGGCCGTGGATCCGGCCGCCGGGATCAAAGTCAGGTGGGATGATGCCCCGCGTACGCGATCGATAACGTCCCGGCGGCACCACACACCGACTACGCTGCGCCCGGAAGGCCGGAGGCACATTCAGCAGGCATGGGGCGGCCAGCACTTTCTCGTACCCCGGACGACTCGTGAAAAACTCCGACGACAACGAGCCGTCCCGCCGCGTCGGCAGGAGCCGAGGTCAACGCCCTGCACCCGCCGTGGAACACGACGATTGACAGGAATCTCCGACCGAATAGAGACTTGTTGTTCACGCCCGAAACAGCTAGGCGAAACATCGCCTGAACATTTGTCGTATAAACTCTGCACCACGGCAGAAGGTCGGCACCCGTGGCGCCCCGGACCGCGGTCGGGGGTACCTCGGGCATGCCCCACGTCCGCACCCCCTTGATCGTCCACGGACCCGAGGATCCGAGGAAGCCCGGACCTCGCGCCGCCGCCTCCTGCCCCGAGAGCTGACAGCGC
>NZ_LR732544.1:221766-241607 GCF_902506575.1 Streptomyces mexicanus
GACGGGGACGGTGTGACGGCGGTGCCAGGCCAGGCGGACCCGGGCACCGCGGAAGGCGGCGACGTCCTCGGCGGAGGTCTCCAGATTCTGCTGGAGCGCGGTGAGGCGGCCGCCGGCGTCGAGATCGACCAGGAAGCGGGTGCTGTCGCCGAGGTAGACCACCTCGGCGACGGTGCCGGTGGCGGTGGCGTGCCCGGGCTCGTCGGCGATGGCGGACTCCTTCAGCACGCGGATCTTCTCCGGGCGGATGCTGTGGGTGCCGTCGGTGCCCAGGACGCGCCGGGCGGCCTCGCCGCCGAGCAGGTTGGAGGTGCCGACGAAAGAGGCGACGAAGGACGTCGCGGGACGTTCGTAGATCTCGGCGGGTGTGCCGACCTGTTCGAGGCGGCCCTGGCGGAAGACGGCGATGCGGTCGCTCATCGTCAGGGCCTCCTCCTGGTCGTGGGTGACGAAGACGAACGTGATGCCGACCTCGCGCTGCAGCGCCTTGAGTTCCAGCTGCATCTGCTCGCGCAGTTTCAGGTCCAGGGCGCCGAGGGGTTCGTCGAGCAGCAGGACGCGGGGGCGGCCGACCAGGGCGCGGGCGAGCGCGACCCGCTGGCGCTGGCCGCCCGAGAGCTGGGCGGGCCGCCGGGAGCCGTAGCCCTCCAGGCGGACCTGGGCGAGCGCCTCACGGGCCTGCCGCAGCCGCTCGGCCTTGGGCACCTTGCGGATCTTCAGGGCGTAGGCGACGTTCTGCTCCACCGTCATGTGCGGGAAGAGCGCGTAGTCCTGGAAGACGGTGTGGACGTCGCGTTCGAAGGGCGCGAGGCCGGTGACCTCCTGCCCGGCCAGTTCGATCCGGCCCTCGGTGGGCGTCTCGAACCCGGCGATCAGACGCAGCACCGTGGTCTTGCCGGAGCCGGACGGGCCGAGCATGGAGAAGAACTCCCCGTCGCGTATCTCCAGGTCGACGCCGTCCACGGCGACCGTCTCCCCGAACGTCTTGCGCAGGCCCTGCAGTCGGACCGCCCTTCCCTCCATGCGGGAACCCTTCTGGCGCTCATGAACGTTGGACGGAAACATATGAAGTCATAGTTCAAAGCTCAAGACCGCCTCCGGGCAAAGCTTGGGTCAATGAGCGAGGTGGTGGCCGTGAGGCAACGACACGTCGAGGGCGGGGCGTCGGGCGCCGCGGGCGCGGAGGACGGCGGCGACACGGCCGGGATACGCGCCGGCGCGGCCGGGGGCGGTCGCAGCGCGGACCGGGCGCGCGCGATGGTCTTCGCGCCGGTGGAGACCCGGGCCCGGGTGGACGCGGTGGTCCGCAGGATCGGCGACGCCATAGAACTGGGCCTGCTCGCCGACGGGGAGCAGCTGCCCGGCGAGAGCGAACTGGCCGGCCGGCTCGGCGTGTCCACGGTGACGCTGCGGGAGGCGCTGATGGCGCTGCGGCAACAGGGACTGGTCACCACCCGCCGCGGCCGGGGCGGCGGCAGCTTCGTCTCCCTGCCCGAACGGCCCGGTCCGCAGCGGCTCAGGGCGCGGCTGCGCGGCTGGAGCAGCGAGGAGCTGCGCGACCTCGGTGACCACTGGGCGGCGCTGTCGGGCGCGGCGGCCCGGCTGGCGGCGGCGCGCACCGAGCCGGACGATCTCAAGCACCTGCTGCGCACCGTGGACGCGTTCGCGGGCGCCGCGCGGCCGGCGCCGCGCAGCCGGCTCTACGGCCGGTTCCAGGTCGAGCTGGCCGCCGCGGCGCAGTCCGCCCGGCTCACCCGGGCGCAGGTCGCGCTCCAGACGGAGCTGGGCGCACTGCTGTGCCTCGTGCTGGACGACGACGCATATCGTGAAGAAGTCGCGGACCGGCAGCGGGCCTTGGTGGACGCCGTGCAGGATGGGGCACCGGATGCGGCCCGCTCGCGGGCCGAGCGGTGCGTCGAGGAGTCGGCGGCGCGCCTGGGCGCCCTGCGGCTGACGCTGTAGGGGCCGCCGGCCCCGGCACGCGGCGACCGGGAGCCGGTCCCGGGGACCGAGCCGCACCGGATCCGTCCCCGTCCGCTGGAGGGCGTCATGGGCACGAGCCCCGCACTGGCGGGAACACCGGCCGGGCCACCGGCCCGCACACCGGCGCCCGCGGCGACGCGCGGCGCGCGGGCGGCGACGCGCGCCGCGGCGCGGGTGGGCCGGGCGCTGGAGGCGGTGTTCGAGGCGGTCGCCGAGACCCGTGCCGAGACGGCCGCGCTGCTGGCCCGGGTGGTCGCGGACGGCCGGCGGCCGGTGACCGCGGACCTCGCCGCGCTGCGGCCCGGGCTGCATCGGCGGCTGGCGCGGCGGGAGTTGGTGTCCGGGATCGGCTTCGTGGCCGCCCCGGGGCTGCTGGGCGACGTCCGGGCCTGGCTGGAGTGGTGGCAGAGCGCGGGCGAGGGCGAGGTGCGGCCGTTGCTGCCCGACCTCGATCCGGGGCGGTCGGCGTACGCGGACTACACGCACTGGGACTGGTTCGCGCTGCCCCGCGACACCGGGCGGCGGGCCGTGGCGGGACCGTACGTCGACTACCTGTGCTCCGACGAGTACAGCCTGACGCTGTCGGAACCGGTGGTGGTGGCGGGCCGGTTCGCGGGGGTGGCCGCGGCCGACGTGTACCTGCGCCACTTCGAGGCGGTGGCGCTGCCGCTGCTGCGGGCGCTGCCCGGGCCCGCGTACCTGGTCAGCGCCCGGGGGCGGGTGGCCGCCGCCGCCGATCCGGCACATCTGACCGGCTCCCTCGCCCGGGGCACCGACTTCGCGACGGTGCTGGCCGGGGCGCGGGCCACCGCCCGGGACGGCCGGACCCTGGTGCCGTGCGCGGGCGTGCCGCTGGTCCTCGTGCTGGACGAGCGGCAGCCGGCGGCCGGTGAGGGCGGGTCAGCCGGCGCACGCCCGGCGACGGGCGGACCGCGATGAACCGGGCGGCGGGTGAACCGGCGTGAACCCGGCGGCAGGCGATCGGGACAAGCCCGGCAGCAGGCGAGCTGGGATCAGTCCGGCGGCAGGCGAGCCGAGAAGAACCCGGCAGTGGGACAGCCGGCAGGAGTCAAGCAGCGGACGGGCCGTGATCAACCCGGTAGCGGGTGAACCGGATGAGCGCGGCAGCGGGCGAGCCGCTGTCGGCGCGGCGGCGGGTGAGCCGGGATGAGCCCGGCGCCGTCGGCGACCTGAACGCCGACGGTGCCGGCTCAGACCTCGGGCGCGGGCACCACGCTCAGGTGCCCCGCCGGCCGGCGGGCGCGCCGCGGCCTGCGCGGGGCGGCCTCCGCGCGGCGCGGCTCGCGCAGGACCAGGGTGAGCCGGGTGTATCCGAGGTCCCGCAGCGTCGCCGGGGTCTCCTCGACGATCCGGCAGTCGGTGACGTCCCGGCGCGGGTCGGGGTGGCGCAGCGGGCGGACGGCGCCGTCGGACGCGGCGGCCTCCTCGCCGGCCACCCGCAGCCAGTGCGGCACGCCCTGCCGATAGGCGGCCTCCATGATCGGGTCCTGGGCGATGTCCCGGCGCAGGGCCTGCAGCCCCGGGTCGGGGCCGCAGCGGTCCAGGGCGGCCGCGAACCGGGCGAGCATCGGCAGGCACCAGCGCGCCTCGTGGTCGGGGCCGAGGACGGTGCCCGCCTCCGGGTGGAAGAGGACGAAGCGCAGGAAGTTGTCGCCCGGCATGGCCGTCGGGTGCGGGCCGACGCCCCGGAAGAGCGCGGTGAAGGCGCTGTTGCTCAGCACCACGTCCCAGCGGTGGTCGACGACGAACGAGGGAAAGGAGACGGCCTCCAGCAACGCGGCGTAGTCCTGCAGGTAGTCCTGCGCCTGGGAACGGACGGGAACGGGCCGCGGCGCCGGCCGCTTCCCTCCTGCC
The DNA here is from genome assembly GCF_902506575.1 of Streptomyces mexicanus. GTDB lineage: Bacteria > Actinomycetota > Actinomycetes > Streptomycetales > Streptomycetaceae > Streptomyces > Streptomyces mexicanus. The sequence goes on from NZ_LR732544.1 coordinate 225,625, forward strand.
TGAAATGCCATCGGGAGGTCACCCCTCTTGCCTCTGCGGCCTTCACGCGGCGCCTTGATCCTGCTGGTCGGACGCGAGTCGTGTCAACTATCGTGGCATTCACGGACGGTTGACGGCTGAAATTGGCCACAGTTGTGGCGAGACCTGGATGTGAGTTCGAGCGACGGGCTACTCTCCGGGAAGTTCACGGCGCCCCGCCCAGTGAGAAGCCTGTGAGAGACGTAGGAGATCTGTCGGTGACCGATGGCATCGAGGATCCGGGCACCACGGTGTCGGCTGTGCTGCCGGCGGTCGTCGCACGCGTCACCGCGCTCGCCGCCCGGCTCGGCGTGCCCCACGCGGAGGTCTTCGACATCGGCCGGCTGTCCGTGGCCCGCGGCGTGCCCGAGCCCGTGGTACGGGCTCTGCTGAGCGGGCGGCCCGCGGGCGAGCCGGACGTGCAGGCCCGCTTCCTGCAACGCCTCGACCTGCTGCGCCGCACCCGGCTCAAGCCCAACGGGCGCCGCTACACCCAGCAGGAGATCGCCGACGGCGCCGGCATGTCACGGCAGCAGGCCGGTGCTCTCATCAACGGCGACCGGCGCCCCACCATGGAGCACTGCGACGCCATCCAGCGCTTCTTCCGCGTGCACGCCGGCTTCCTCACCGCCGAGGACCCCGAGGCGCTGGCGGGCGCGCTGCAACGCACCGAGCAGGAGCTGCTGCAACGGCTGGCCGACCGCGAGCGCGAGGCGGCCGCGGCCGCCGACGACCCGCTGGAGCGGCTGCTGCAGAACCACGGGGTCCGCGGGATCGCCCGGCGCGCCGCGCAGCTGCCCACCGACCGGCACCGGGACAAGGTCGCCGAATGGCTGGACATGCTTCTGGAGAGCGTGAAGCGACCCGAGTCGTGATGCCGTGAAGCTGGGGAGGACCGTGGGCATCGACAGGGACATGCGGCGGCTGTGCGGCGAACTGGTCGCCGAGCTGACGCTGCCGAAGCCGGCCCCGCCGGAGGACCTGTACACCGCGCTGTGCACGGCGATGAGCAGACGCCGCGGGCGGCCGGTGGTGTTCCGTACGGCCGCCTTCCCGCCCGGCACCGCCAGCGGGCTGTGGCTCGACATGGCCGACCAGGACCTCGTCCTCGTCGAGCAACGCACCGCGCCGGACCACCAGTTGGTGATCCTCGGGCACGAACTGTGGCACATGCAGGCCGGTCACGGCGGTCACCACGTCGAGGGCGCGGCCGTGGCCGCCCGCCTGCTGGACGAGGACGCCGACCTGCCGGCCACCGTGCAGAAGGTGGCCGCGCGCAGCGGGTTCGAGCGCACGGAGGAGGAGGAAGCCGAGAGCTTCGGTGTGCTGCTGGCCAGCAAGTGCCGTGCCTGGCTGGCGGGTTCGTCGCTGCGGCGGCCGGTGCAGCGGGACCGGCTGGCGGGGCGCATCGAGACGGCGCTGGGCTATCTGGGCCGGCGCCTGGGGGGGGACGGCGAGGGCCCGCCGCTGCGCTGAGCGGGCGAACCCCGGCCAGGGGCGGGGGGATTGTCAGTGGTGGACGGCAAGCTGGAGGCATCGCGCGGTCCGGGTGCCCGGGGCCGGGCGTGTGACCGTGTGAGCCGAAACCGGGGAGAGCGACCCATGCCGCCCGCCGTCCTGCCCGATCACGAGCGCGCCGCCGTCCGGGCCTACGTCCGCCTGTTGCAGACCGTACGGGCCTGCTTCGCCGGCCCTCCGGCCGCCGGCGGCCGGCCGCCCCTGGTCCCGCCCTCGGTCCTGGCGGAGGCCGAGCGGGCCCTGGACCGTGCCGGTCTGGCGGGCAACGAGGAGGGGTTGTTCCGGCTCGTCCGCGACTGGTGCGCCCAGCCGTGACGGAGAACCGGGGGACGTGGGTGACGGGTTCGGTCTGCCGGCGGGTCAGGGGTGCGGCACGGTCCCGGCGGTGGCCACATGACGCCCGCCGACGGTCCAGCGGCCCTCGAAGCAGTCGAGCCTGTGGCCGCCGAGGACCGGTCCCGCCACCAGCAGCCGGGCCCGCAGCGTGCCGGTGTGCGGGGTGCCGGGGGCCGGGCGGAGGTCGATGTCCGCCTCGGCGAAGTCCAGCCATACGCCGGTCAGCGGGAACCACGCCTTGTAGACGGACTCCTTCGCGCTGAACAGCAGCCGGTCCCAGTGGACGGTGGGATGCCGCTCCGCCAGCCGCGCCACCCGGCGGGCCTCCTCGGGCAGGGCGATCGCCTCGAGGAGCCCGTCCGGCAGCGGGGCGTGGGGCTCGGCGTCGATACCGAGGGAGGCCAGGTCCGCGGTGCGGACCAGGGCCGCGGCGCCGTAGCCGTCGCAGTGGGTCATGCTGCCGGTCAGGCCCTCGGGCCAGCGCGGGGCGCCCCGCTCCCCCGGCAGCACCGGCCGGGCAGGCACGCCGAGCTTCTCCATGGCGCGGCGGGCGCAGGCCCGCACCACGGCGAACTCCCGCCGCCGCTTGGGGACGGCCCGCGCCACGACCGCCCGCTCCTGCGGGTACAGCGCCGCCTCGGCGGCCCCGTCGTTCCCGTACGTCTCCACGGCCACCACCGGCTCCGGGAGCAGCTCATCGATCACCGGTACCGTCCTCGATCGGCAGGATGGTGCGCGGCCCGCCCGGCGGCTGCGGCCGCTTGCGCCACTCGCGGGGGTATCCCAGCGAGACCTCCTCGAAGCGGACGCCTTCGTGGCGTGTGCTCCGCGGGATGTGCAGGTGACCGTAGACCATCGCCGCCACCCGGAACCTGCGGTGCCAGTCGTCGGTCAGCCGGGTGCCGCACCACTGGGCGAACTCCGGGTACCACAGGACGTCCGTGGGGTGCCGGTGCAGCGGGTAGTGGTTGACGAGCACGGTGGGCAGGTCGGCGGGCAGGGCGACGAGCCGGCGCTCGGTCGCGGCGACGCGGGCCCGGCACCACGCCTCACGGCTCGGGTACGGGTCGGGGTGCAGCAGGTGCTCGTCGGTGCAGACGACACCGGTGCGGTGCGCGTAGGCCAGGCCCTCCTCCTTGGTGGTGCAGCCCTTGGGCAAGAAGGAGTAGTCGTACAGCAGGAACAGCGGCGCCACGGCCACCGGCCCGCCGGGGCCGTCCCATACCGGGTACTCGTCCTCGGGGGTGGTCACGCCCAGGTCCCGGCACAGCTCGACCAGATACTCGTAGCGGGCGACGCCCCGCAGCGTGACGGCATCCCGCGGATGGGTCCACAGCTCGTGGTTGCCGGGCACCCACAGCACCTTGCGGAAGCGGCCCGCCAGTGTCTTCAGCGCCCAGCGGATGTCGCTGACGGTCTCCGCGACGTCCCCGGCCACGATCAGCCAGTCGTCGTCCGTCCCGGGCGCCATCTTCTCGACCAGCGCCCGGTTCTCGGCGTAGCCGATGTGCAGATCGCTGATGGCCAGCAACCGCCCGCTCCCGCCGGCCCGTCCCGTCACCGCTCGCCCCCCTGTCCGCCTCTGGTCGCTCTGCCGCTCACGCCGCCGTTCGCACACTCGCGCCCACGAGACCACACCGGGCGGCGCGAGGCAACCGCACCTGGGCGGCCGAGGGCCGGGGCCGCGGGTCCGCTGCGGCACATGGCGGAATCTTTTTCCCTCCCGGGGTGTATCAGGCACCGGTCCCGAGGCTCTCAAGGGTGGGGAAGCACAGAAGCGGGGCGAGCTCGGCAGCGCCGCCGGGGCGGATCGGGACGCGCGGGCGGCGGGGGCTGTGATGAGCAGCGGAACGGCCACCAGCAGGGTCAGGGGGCCGATGATCCCGAGCAGGCTGCCGCGCAGGAAGACCATCTGGTAGAAGGCGAAGGCAGGGACCAGGAGGGTCGCGAGGGTGCCCGCCCGGTCGCAGAGCCGGTGGCGTACGTCGTCCATGCGGCGGCCCACCGCGCCGAGCAGGAAGAACACGGCGGCCACCGCGGGCGGGCCGGCCCACAGGTAGCTCTCGATCCACAGGGGCGCGGAGAGGTTGAGGAAGTCGTAGCCCGCGTAGCGCGCCAGGGCGATGCCGGTGTCCTCCGGTTTGTCCGGCCAGATCGAGCGCGGGACGGGGAACAGCGCGGGGCCCAATGCGTTCTGCGGTGAGAAGCCCTGCTCCCGCGCGTAGTCGATGCCGGTCTGCACCTGCTGGAAGGCGTCGTAGTCGCCGTTGGCGGTGAACTGGGCGGACAGGGAGACGACGGTGAACTGCTCGCGGTCGCTGTAGCGGAAGTAGTCGCTGTAGGGGAAGGCCAGCAGCACGGTCGCCATGAGGGTGGCCGCGATGACGCGGAACGCGCGCGGCCGGCCCAGCCGGTCCACGGTGAACAGCAGGGTCAGCAGGACCGTGCCGACCCAGAACCGCGGTTTGCTGATCGGGTTGTTGACGACGACGTTCAGCGCGAGGAGCAGCGGCAGCAGCAGCCGGCGGATGCCGCGCAGCAGGCGGTCGCCGCCGGGCGTGCGCGGTACCCGCAGCAGGCCGAGCAGCGCCCAGAACGCGGGCACGGACAGGGACCAGCTGCGCAGGACCGCCAGGAAGGCGCCGTCCGAGCCGTCCTCGAGGCCCGCCTCGCGCAGGGCCTGACGGCTCGTGAAGTAGGCGGTGACACCGCCCGCTTGGCCGGGGACGAGCAACACGGCCAGGGTGAGGGCGAGCCCGCACAGCGCCAGCACGCGCCACGGCGCGAGACGGCGGGACAGCAGCCGTTCCACCGGTCCCGGCGCGGGGACGAACGGCCCGGCCGTGCGGGCGCACTCCCGGCGGGCGGCGACGAGGGCGCCCGCGCTGTGGGCGAGGAGCCCGAGTTCGACGACGGCGACGGCCGCGAGCGCGGTCCCCTGGCCGGTCCGGTAGTCCCACGGGTAGGTGTCGGTGGCGAGCTGCGCCAGCGGTGCGAGGCCGAGCCAGATGTAGGCGAAGACCCAGAACCCGAGGGCGACCAGCCGCACCGTCGTCGCGGTGAGCACGCGGACGAGGGCCACACCGGTGTGCGCCACCACCACGCCCTGCACGGCGAGCGCCGGCGACATGTGGCCGCCGGCCGACCGCAGGACCAGCACCGGCAGCACGAGCAGCAGCGCCACGGACCACAGGGAGACCGCGGCCACGCTGCGGACGCGAGTCTCCCGCCGCGCCGCGCGGACGAGGGTCTCCCGCCGCGAAGGCAGGGCGCAAACCGGATTTTTCGCCTGAAAGCTCATCAGCAGGGTTATAACGCCTCCGCCTCGACGAGCCGTACAGGCGCGCGCGAATCCTCGGGCCGTGCGCGGCCGTTCGCACCGCACCGTCATCGGGTGACTCAGGAGATCGGGCGGCGCGCCATTTGCCGCAAATCACGACATATATGCATTGATGATGCGCATCAGATCATCCGATCTCCGAGCAGAGGAGTGGCCCATGGGCAAGCAGGTCGACGTCGTCGTCGCCGGTGGCGGGGGATTCATCGGGGGGCACCTCGTGGGCGCCCTGCTGGCGCAGGGGCTGAGCGTGCGCTCCATCGACATCAAGCCCCGCGACGAGTGGTACCAGCTCCACGACGCGGCGGACAACGTGATCGCCGACCTGTCGCTCCTGGAGAACGCGCGGGCGGGCGTCGAGGGCGCGCGGCAGGTGTACATGCTGGCCGCGGACATGGGCGGCATGGGCTTCATCGAGAACAACAAGGCCGCCTGCATGATGTCGGTCCTGACCAGCACGCACATGCTGCAGGCCGCGCACGAGGCCGGGGTGGAGCGCTACTTCTACTCCTCCTCCGCCTGCGTCTACGCCGCCGGCAAGCAGACCGACCCGGACGTCACCGCGCTGCGCGAGGAGGACGCCTACCCGGCGCAGCCCGAGGACGGCTACGGCTGGGAGAAGCTGTTCTCCGAGCGCATGTGCCGCCACTACACGGAGGACTACGGGTTCACCACCCGCGTCGCCCGCTACCACAACGTCTACGGCCCGCACGGCACCTGGGCCGGCGGCCGGGAGAAGGCCCCCGCCGCGGTGTGCCGGAAGGTGGCCGAGGCGGTGCTCTCCGGTGACCACCGGATCGAGATCTGGGGCGACGGCCTGCAGACGCGTTCCTTCATGTACATCGACGACTGCCTGCACGGCACCCAGATGATCATGAACGGGGACAGCGGCGTACCGGTCAACCTCGGCTCCTCGGAGCTGGTGACCATCAACCAGCTCGTCGACATCGTCGAGCACATCGCGGGCATCCGCTGCGAGCGCAGCTACCGGCTGGACGCCCCCCAGGGCGTGCGCGGGCGCAACTCCGACAACACCCTCATCCGCGAGATCTACGGCTGGGAGCCGTCGATCTCCCTGGTGGACGGCCTGGAGCGGACCTACGCGTGGGTCTACGACCAGGTCAAGCGCGCCCACCAGTGACCCCCGGCCCGTTGCGAGGACGGAAGAGACGATGAGGATCCTCGTCCACGACTACAGCGGCCACCCCTTCCAGGCCCAGCTGAGCCGGGAGCTGGCGCGCCGCGGTCACGAGGTCGTCCACTCCACGTGCACGGCCTACGTCTCCGGCAAGGGCAACCTCGCCGCGGACGTCGCCGGCCTGCGCTTCGCCACCATCGGGGACGGTCTCAGGCTGCGCAAGGACGCCTACATCCGCCGGCTCGGCCAGGAGACCCGGCTCGGTCTGGAGCTGGCGCGGCAGGTCCGCCGGGAGAAGCCCGACGTGGCGCTGCTGTCCAACCTGCCGGTCCCGGTCCTGGTCGTCACCGCGGCCGTACTGCGCAGGCTGCGCATCCCCTGGGTGCTGTGGCACCAGGACGTGACCGCGGTGGCGCTGAAGAGTTTCGCCGCCGCCGACGTCGCCCGGTCGATGGGCGTGGCCGCCACGGTGTTCGGGGCGGGCGAGAAGTGGGCGGCGCGGCAGGCCGCGGCGATCGTGGTGATCGCCGACTCGTTCGTGCGGGTCCACGAGCAGTGGGGCACCGCCGACAAGGTCACCGTCATTCCCAACTGGGCCCCGCTGGACGAGATCGTCCCGGTGGCACGGGCCAACGCCTGGTCGGCGGAGCACGGTCTGAACGGCGTGCGGACGGTGCTGTACTCGGGCACGCTCGGGCTGAAGCACAACCCGGTGCTGCTGGTGCGGCTGGCCGAGCGGCTGCGCGAGCAGGGCAGTCCGGTACGGCTCGTGGTCGTCAACGACGGCCCGGCCGTACCCGTCCTGCGGGACGCCGCCGCGGCACGGGGCGTCGAGCTGACCCTGCTCCCCTTCCAGCCCTATGAGCGCCTGCCCGAGGTGCTGGGCACGGGCGACGTCCTCGTCGTCCTGCTGGATCCGGACGCCGGGCAGTTCTCGGTCCCGTCCAAGACGCTGTCGTATCTGTGCGCCGGGCGGCCGGTGCTCGGCCTGATGCCCGCCGACAACCTGGCCGCGCGGCTGCTGCGGCAGGCGGGGTCGGCGGTCTTCCCGCCGGAGGAGTCGGCGCTGGGGGATGCGTCCGCCTGGGTCCGCGAGGTGCTGTCCGACCCGGCCCGGGCCGAGCGGCTGGGCAAGGAGAGCCGCGCGCTGGCCGAGCGGGAGTTCGCCCTGGAGGGCTGCGCCACCCGCTTCGAGGAGATCCTGCGCGGCGTGCGCCGCGCGGGCGGACGGCGTCGCCATCCCTGACCGGGTGCCGGGTGCGGCAGGCCGACCGCATCCGGTATCCCCTCCCTCGTGGCCGGCGCCCCTCAGGTGGCCCGATCGCCGCCCCGCCTCACGCCGCGCGCATGCCGCGGCGCTGTTCGGGGCGGCGATCGGACCACCGGCGTGTCGGAACGTCGGATCACCGTCGCGGGTCGCCTCCGCGCCCGAGCGTCACATGGCCGGGTCCGGCGTGGCCTGCTCCCGCCGGGGTGCGGCCGTCGGCCGGTCGTACCCGCGCGCCGTGCCGCCCGGGCCGGCCGGCTCCTCCCGGCCGCCGCCCCGGTACATCTCCTCCAGCCGGTCCGCCACGGCAGCGATGGAGTAGACCTCCTCGACCACGCGGCGGCCGGCCCGCGCCATCCGCGTCCACAGCTCCGGGTCGCCGAGCAGCCGGCACACCGCCGCCGCCATGGCCTCGGGGCTGCCGTCGGTGACGAGGGCGGCGCCCTGGCGTGCCAGTTCCTCGGCGATGCCGCAGGTGTCGGTGCACACCACGGGTGTGCCGGCCGCCAGCGCCTCGATGAGGGTCATGCCGAACGGCTCGTTCACACTCGCCAGCACATGGACGGCCGCCGTCCGGTAGGCCTCGTGCGCCTTGGCCGGATGGAGTGCCCCGCCGTAGCGGACCACCCCCGCGGGGCCCTCGTCGATGAGCCGGCGCACGGCGGGCAGCGATCCGTCGTCCGGACCGTACAGGGTGAAGCGGGCCTCGGGCATCTCCTTGTGGACCAGCGCGGCCATCTCCACGAAGGCCTCGGGGCGCTTGCGGGGATGCAGCCGGGCCAGGAACAGCACATGGGGCGCGCGCGGCTGCCGCGGCTCCGGTTCGGGCGGGTCCGGCCGGATGCCGTTGGGCAGGATCCGCAGCGGCGGCCCGTCCGGACCCAGCACCCGCGCCACCCGCTCGCGTTCCTGTGCGGTGAGGGCGCAGCAGACGCGCGCCCGGCGCAGCAGCGGCAGGTACAGCAGGTCGAACAGCCGGACGGGGAGCGCGGAACGCGGCTCGACCATGCCGTGGGTCTGGGCCACACACGGCACGCGGCGCAGGGCGGCGACGGCGAGGGCGGCCAGGGAGACCAGGTCGCGGCCCGCGTGGACGTGCACGACGTCGGCGTCGCCCATGGCCCGCCACAGGTCGCGTACGAGGAGGGGATGCAGCAGGCCGATGCAGCCCGGCGCCGGCAGCAGCGTACGGGACGGGCGGGTGCGCAGCCGGACGGCGCCGATGCGGTCCGGCCCCCGGCCCCTGCCCCGCCACAGCGCCATCAGCGTGACGTCGTGGCCGCGGGTGGCCAGCTCCTGGGACTGGGCGAGCGCGACGCTCGGCGGACCGCCGAAGATACCGTCGTCACTGAGGAGCGTGACCACGTGGAGCAGTCTCATGCCGTGCGTCCCTTCGCCGTCAGGACCGCGCCGGGTGCGAGGTCCCGGTGGGCGACGGCGCCGGCGCCCACCACGCCGCCCCGGCCGACGGTGACGCCGCGCAGGACGACGGCCCGGGCCGCCACCCAGCTGCCCGGCTCCAGCCGGACGGGGCCGTTGTCGAACTCGAAGGTGGCGCTGCGGCGGCGGTGGCTGCCCGTGCACAGCAGCGCGCCCTGGGAGACACAGCTGTCGCTGCCGATCGTGACGGGTTCGAGGTTGAGGATCCAGGCGCCCTCACCGATCCACACGTCGTCGCCGATCTCCAGCTTCCACGGCCAGTGCACCCGTACTCCGTGCCGGATCAGCACGCGCTGCCCGACGCGGGCGCCGAAGGCGCGCAGCAGCACCGGGCGCCAGCGGGCCGGGCACCACCACTTGACGAAGACCAGGTGGAGGACGGCGAACCAGGCGGCCTGCACGACAAGGGGGCGCCCCTTGTCGTAGCCGGCGCCGGTGAAGCCGCGCAGGGAGCGTTCCACGACGGGCCGGTGGGCCGTGTCGGGCCGGTGGGCCGTGTCGGGCCGGTGGGTCATGTCCGGTGCGACGTCACCGGGTTGTGGGGTGGCTGCGGTCGGCGCCATGACAGTGTCCCTTCCCGAGGGCCGAGGCGTGCGCATGCGTGATCCTTCATGCCCCGGGTGCCGGATCCGCGGTCGGTCCAGGCGTGTTGGCGGCAGGCTTGCCCGGATGGCGGACGCTCAGTAGGCGCCCTGGCCGTTCAGCACCGCGCGCACGGTGCGGGCCATGACGCTGATGTCCATGGCCGGGGACCAGTTGTCGACGTAGCGCAGGTCGAGCGAGACGGTCTCGTGCCAGGACAGGTCCGACCGACCGCTGACCTGCCACAGCCCGGTCAGGCCCGGCTTGACGCGCAGTCGGCGCATCTCCACCGGGTTGTACTTGACGACCTCCTCCGGCACCGGGGGGCGCGGGCCCACCAGGGACATGTGGCCGAGGAGGACGTTGAACAGCTGGGGCAGCTCGTCGAGCGAGTAGCGGCGCAGGATGCGTCCCAGGGGCGTGACCCGGGGGTCGCGGCGCATCTTGAACATGTGGCCGTCGTTCTCGTTCGCCGCCTCCAGCGCGTCCTTCAGGCGATCGGCGTCGACGACCATGGTGCGGAACTTCCACATCGCGAAGGGCGTGTTGTTCTGGCCGACCCGGATCTGCCGGTAGAAGGCCGGACCGGGTGAGTCGAGCCGCACGGCCAGCGCCAGCAGGAGCAGCACCGGCGAGAGCAGCACGAGCAACAGCAGCGCACCCACCCGGTCCACGGCCTCCTTGAGCACGCTCGGCATGCCACGGCGCAGCGGCGGGGCGATGTGCAGCAGGGTCAGGCCCGACGCCGAGGTCAGTCTCACCCGCCGGCGTGCGACTTCGACGATGCCGGGCAGCACGACGATCGGGCACCCCCGGTCGTGCACCACCCAGGACAGTCGGCGCAGCCGCTGGCCGGACAGGTGCGGGCCCGGCGCCACGAAGACGAGGTCGGCGCCGAGCGCGTCCGCCGCTTCGAGCACCGTCGCGGCGTCCTGTTCGGCGTCCTCCGGCTCCGCGCGGGGCAGCCGCACGTACACGGGGACCCCGCAGAGTACGTCGCCCTCCCCCACCGGGCAGCACCCCACGATCACGTATTCGTGGTCGGTGCGCTGGGCCAGCTGGCCGACGACGGCGTCGATGGTCGTGCTCTCCCCGACCACGACGACGTGGCGCAGGGCGCGGCCCTTGCGGCGGGAGGCCCGCAGATGACGGTGGATCAGGTGGTGGCAGGCCGCGGTGAGGACGAGCGCGGGGATCAGCGCCGTGAAGGCCTCGGCCGGCACGCTCCCCAGTCCGCACAGCACCCGCACCGTCGCCAGCGCGCCGACCAGCAGCAGCCAGTCCCTCAGGACGGCCGCCAGGCCACCGCCGTCACCCCAGGCCGCGGAGGTGTACCGCTTGCCGGCGACGCGGATCAGCGGCCACGCCAGGGCGGCGACGGCCGCCAGGCGCAGCGGGTGGGGTTCGCGGACCTCCACGATCGCCGCGGCGACCGGAAGGGCCGCGCCGGTCAGATCCACGGCGATGGACAGGGGCCCGTACCAGCGTGCCTGGGTGCCTTCCGGATGGGCCGACCGGTGCGACGCGGAAACCGGTGCCTGCCGCGATGCCGCGATTCTGAAGGGCCGCATGCTTCTCCTTAGAAGCTCCAATCTCAGACGACCGGCGCGGCAACACCATCCGCTCAAGGGCTGGACACGCCGTCAAGTGATCTTTATATCAAGGGATAGACATTTATGTCCGATTTACTCACTCTTACTCGGTCCGTCCCCCTCCGCCGGACAGCGCAGGCTCGGCGCGGCGCCGGCCGCGGTCGTCCCGGAGCCCCTGACCACGGCCGTCCCGGCAGCGCCTTCATGGTGGGCGCACGCACTCCCACGCCCCGAACTATGGTGTCCCGCCACATACGCCGCTGACCTGCGCGTTCCTACGGTGTGGCGACACGCAAACGTCCCCGTCCCACGCCAGGAAGTGGTGCCGATGTCCTCCCCAGCGCCCGCTCCACCAGCCCCGTCCCACCTGCCCCGCATCGTCGCCGCCAGCCTCATCGGCACCACCATCGAGTGGTACGACTTCTTCCTGTACGGCTCCGCCGCCGCGCTCGTGTTCAACAAGCTGTTCTTCCCGGACTCCGACCCGCTGGTGGGAACGCTGCTGTCGTTCCTGACGTACGCGGTCGGGTTCGCGGCACGACCCTTGGGCGCGCTGGTGTTCGGGCACTACGGCGACCGGCTGGGGCGCAAGAAGCTGCTGGTGCTCAGCCTGCTCATGATGGGCGGGGCGACCTTCGCGATCGGGCTGCTGCCCACCCACGCCACCGTGGGCACCGCGGCTCCGGTGCTGCTCACCACGCTGCGGCTGATCCAGGGCTTCGCGCTCGGCGGTGAGTGGGGCGGGGCCGTGCTGCTGGTGTCCGAGCACGGGGACGCGCGGCGGCGCGGCTTTTGGGCCTCGTGGCCGCAGACGGGCGCGCCGGCCGGGCAGTTGCTGGCCACCGGGGTGCTCTCGCTGCTGACGGCCGTGCTGTCCGACGGCGCCTTCGGCGACTGGGGCTGGCGGATCCCGTTCCTGCTGTCCGGAGTGCTGGTCCTGGTCGGCCTGTGGATCCGGCTGTCCGTGGACGAATCGCCCGTCTTCCAGCAGGCGTTGGCGCAGGCCGAGGCACGCAAGGCGGCGGTGCGGGCCGCCGGTGCCGCAGAGGGCGCCGAGAAGCTGCCGCTGGTGTCGGTCCTGCGGCACCACTGGCGCGACGTGCTGGTCGCCATGGGCGCCCGCATGGCCGAGAACATCAGCTACTACGTGATCACCGCCTTCATCCTCGTCTACGCCACCACCTCCGCCGGTGTCTCCAAGCAGACCGCGCTGAACGCGGTGCTGATCGCCTCCGCCGTGCACTTCGCGGTCATCCCGGCCTGGGGTGCCCTCTCGGACCGGATCGGACGCCGGCCGGTGTACCTGCTGGGCGCCGCCGGGGTCGGGCTGTGGATGTTCCCGTTCTTCCGGCTCATCGACACCGGCGGCTTCGGCAGCCTCGTGATCGCGGTGACCGTGGGTCTGGTGCTGCACGGCGCCATGTACGCCCCCCAGGCGGCGTTCTTCTCCGAGATGTTCGCGACCCGGATGCGCTACTCCGGGGCGTCCATCGGCGCGCAGTTCGCCTCGGTCGCCGCGGGCGCGCCCGCCCCGCTGATCGCGACGGCCCTGCTGTCCGACTACGACTCCGGCACGCCGGTCGCCCTGTACGTGATCGCCGCGGCGGTCCTGACCCTGATCGCCGTGGGCGTGGCGCAGGAGACCCGGCACCGGGACCTGGCCGCCGTCGAGCCCGAGGACGGCACCGCGGACGCGCCCGCGCCCACCGCCGACGCGCGTCCCGCCTGAGCCCGCCCCGGTCCGGGGCCCGGACCCGGGGCCCGGCGCCTCGCCCCGCCCGGTGGGTCCCGACCCCCGTACGCGCGCTCGCGTGTACGGGGGTCAGCTCCGTGCAGGGGCGGACAGCCGGTGCAGGCGCAGCGCGAGCTGGATCTCCAGGGCGCGCGCCGGGCTCTGCCAGTCCTCTCCGAGGAGGCGGCCGACCCGTTCCAGGCGCTGGGCGACGGTGTTGACGTGGACGTGCAGCGCGTCCTTGGTCCGGGCGGGGCTGGCGCCGCTGGCGAAGTACGCCTCCAGGGTGCGTATGAGGTCCGTGCCGCGGCGCCGGTCGTAGGCGACGACCTGGCCGATGGTGCGCTCGACGAAGCCGGCGACGTCCCGGTCCCCGGCGAGGAGCAGGCCGAGGAAGCCGAAGTCCTCGGCGGCGGCCCCGTCGCCGGTGCGGCCCAGCAGCAGCAGCGCCTCCAGGCAGCGCCGGGCCTCCGCGTAGGCGGCCGTGGCGGCCTCGGGACGTGCGGCCAGGTCGGCCACGGGGGCGGAGGCCCCGACGGTGACCGCCTCGTGCACGGCCGTGCCGAGGTGGTGGGCGGTGCGGCGGGCCAGCTCCGTCGCGCCGGCGCCGCGCGGCAGGGGCAGCAGCAGGACGGTGCCGCCGTCGCGGGCGGCGGCCAGGCCGTGCCGGGTGGCGGCCAGGTGGGAGGCCGCGGACCACAGGCGGCGGCGGGCGGCGGCCTCCTGCTCGGCGTCGGCGGCGGGGATGTCGAGGCGGGCGGCGAGCAGGACGTGGGGGGCGGCGAGGGCGGCGCGCCGCCGGGCGGCGCGCTCGCGCAGCAGGCGCGGATCGCGGGCGCGGGCGCCGAGCAGGTCGTCCAGCAGTTCCCCGCGCACGCGCTGTTCGGCCTCGGCGGCCGAACGGCGGGCGAGCAGCAGCAGGGAGGTGACCATCGCGGCGCGCTCCAGGGTGCGCTGGTCGACGGGGTCGAGGTCGCGGTGGCCGCGCAGCACGAGCGCGCCCCGCAGTTCGCCGCCGGCGGCGACGGCGGCGATCCAGTCGTCGCCGTGCCGCACGGCGTGGCCCTCGACCCGGGACGCCTCCAGGGGGCCGGCCGGTGCGTCGCCGGTCTCGGTGAACTCCACGGTGCCGGCGAGGACCTGGGAGACCGCGGCGGCCACGTCGTGGACACCGCCGCCGCGCAGCACGAGTTCGGCGAGCCGGTCGTGGACGTCCGAGGCGCGTTCGATGACCGCGCTGCGGTCGCGGATGATCTCGTTGGCGCGCTCCAGGTCGGCGAGGGCCGCACGGGTCTCGGTGAGCAGGTTGGCACTGTCGATGGCGGCGGCGGCCAGGGCGGCGAAGGAGCCGAGCAGGGCGATCTGCTCCCGTTCGAAGACCCGTGCCCGCCGGTCGGCGGCGAACAGCACACCGATGACGTGCGGGCCCAGCATGAGGGGGACACCGAGGATGGCGACGAGGCCCTCGTCCTGGACGCCGGCGTCGATGGTGCCGGTGTGCTGGAAGCGGGCGTCCTTGAAGTAGTCCTCGGTGACGTACGGACGGGCCGTCTGGGCGACGAGACCGCCCAGGCCCTCCCCCATGCCCAGGCGCAGCTGCTGGAACCGGGCGGCGACCGAGCCTTCGGTGACGCGCATGTAGGTGTCGCCGCGGGCGGGGTCGTTGAGGGTGAGGTAGGCGACGTCGGTGCCGAGCAGGGAACGGGCGCGCTGGACGATGGCCGACAGCACGGAGTCCAGGTCTCTCAGTCCCGCCAGGTCGTGGGCGGTCTCGAACAGGGCGGACAGCTCGGCCTCGCGGCGCCGGCGGCCCTCCAGCTCGGCGCGCACGCGTAGCGCGAGCAGCTTGGCGTGCTCCAGCGCGGCGATCCACGCGGCCGGCCGGCCCTCGGCCCGGGCGAGCAGCACCGGCTGCTCGTACGCCGCGGCGGGCGCGCCCTGGGCCAGCAGCTCGAGGAAGGGCGCCCCGGCGCTGCCCTCCGGCTGGGCACTGCCGCCGGTCTGCGGCGCGCCGTCGGCGGGCGGCACCGCGTCGACGGCCACGGGCGCCGCATCACCGGCCGCGGACACCGCGTCGACAGCCGCGGGCGGCGCCTGGGCGGTGGACGGTGGCGCCTGGGCCGCGGGGCGGCCGGCGGAGTTCGGGTGATCGCTGGACATGCTCACAGGATCGCGCATCCGTCCGTCACCCGCCGGGGCCTGTGGAAAACTCCGCGGCGGGCACCGGCCGGGCAGGTCAGTGGGCGGTCCAGCCGCCGTCGAGCACCAGCGAGGTGCCGGTGACGAAGGACGCCTGCGGGCTGCACAGATAGGCCACGGCCTCCGCGACCTCCTCCGGTTCGATCAGCCGTTTGACCGCGGTGTCCTGCAGCAGGACCTCGCTCAGCACGCGGTCCTCCGGGATGTCGTGGGTCCGTGCCTGGTCGGCGAGCTGCTTCTCGACCAGCGGGGTGCGGACGTAGGCGGGGTTGACGCAGTTGGAGGTGACGCCGTGCGGTGCGCCTTCGAGCGCGGCCGTCTTGGACAGTCCCTCCAGGCCGTGCTTGGCCGCCACGTACGCCGACTTGTAGGCGGAGGCGCGCAGCCCGTGCACCGAGGAGATGTTGACGATCCGGCCCCACCGCTGCCCGTACATGTGCGGCAGGGCGCCGCGGATGAGCCGGAAGGGCGCTTCCAGCATCACGGTCAGCACCGTGTGGAAGACGTCGGGCGGGAAGTCCTCGATGGGCCGCACCAGCTGGATCCCGGCGTTGTTGACGAGCACGTCGGTGCCGGCGGCCGCCTGCTCGGCGGCGTCCAGGTCGGTGAGGTCGAGCACGTGCGGTTCCAGGGAGCCGGCGAGCGTCGCCGACTGCTCCGCGAGCGCGGCCAGGCCCGCCGCGTCCCGGTCGACCGCTCTGACCTTCGCCCCCGCGGCGGCCAGCCGGAGCGCGCAGGCGCGGCCGATGCCGCCGGCGGCGCCGGTGACGAGCGCGGTGCGGCCGCCGAGGTCGAGTGAGGGATCGCGGGGGGCCGGGTGGGCG
>NZ_LR732544.1:241708-246043 GCF_902506575.1 Streptomyces mexicanus
CTCCCCACCGCCCCCCGAAATCGGAAGAATCCCCCGGCGCCGGACATTTCTCCGGTCACCTGAGGGGATCTTGTGAAACAAAGCGACAACACTTCTTCATAACGTCTTTTCGTCTCGTCCAGAACACCCTTCCCCCACGTGACGAGCTGTGGTTAGGTGTCGGCGCGCCCGAGGGGCGCGGCACATGCACGGCGGTCCCCGCGACGGGACCTGGGGAGGGCATCACCGATGCGATCGGTTCGCATGCGGATTCTGCTGGCGCTGCTGGTCCTGGCCATCGTGGGCGTGGGCGGCTGGAAACTGCTGCCGTCACAGGACGGCGAGAGCAAGACGATCACCGTCGGGACGACGGACGCCGTCACCTCGCTCGACCCGGCCGGCGCCTACGACGCCGGCTCCTGGGCCCTGTACAGCAACGTGTTCCAGTCCCTGCTGACCTTCGAGCCGGACGGCGCCACGCCGGTGCCGGACGCGGCCAGGAACTGCTCCTTCGTCGGCAGCGGCCTGAGCACCTACCGCTGCGAGCTGCGCACCGGACTGAAGTTCCCGAGCGGTCGCGCGATGACCGCCGAGGACGTGAAGTACTCCTTCGACCGGGTCAAGAAGATCAAGTCGGACGTCGGCCCGGCCTCGCTGTTCTCCACCCTGGGGTCGGTGGACGCCGACGGCATGACCGTCACGTTCCACCTGTCCACACCGGACGCCACCTTCCCCTTCAAGGTCGCCACCGGCGCCGGCTCCATCGTCGACCACACCCGCTACCCGCTCGACACCCTGCGCAGCGGCACCAAGGTCGACGGCACCGGCCCGTACCACCTGACCGGATACACCAAGGACAAGAGCGCCGAGCTGGCGCCCAACCACTCCTACCACGGGGCGGTCGGCCACACCGGAAGCCCCGTCGAGCTGCGCTACTACGCCGACGGCAACGCGCTCGACGCGGCCTGGAAGAACAAGCAGATCGACGTCGCCACCCGCACCCTCACCCCGAAGGTGCTCTCCGGGCTCAACCCCAGCGACCCCGACCAGCGCGTGTCGGAGTCCGACAGTGCCGAGATCCGCAACCTCTACCTCAACACCCGCGCCCCCTCCCCCCTGCACGACGTCCGCGTCCGCCGCGCCATGGCCTGGCTGATCAACCGCGAGAAGCTGGCCACCGACGTCTACGCCGGCACCGTGGACACGCTGTACTCCCTGGTCCCGGCCGGGATCACCGGGCACACCACCGCGTTCTTCGACGCCTATCCGGAGCAGAGCGCGGCCAAGGCGCGCAAGCTGCTGACCGAGGCCGGGGTGTCGATCCCGGTGCGCTTCACCTACGGCTACGGCGAGGGCCGCGGGTCGGGCGCCGAGGAAGCCGCCGAGATCAAGCGGCAACTGGAGGCGAGCGGCCTGTTCAAGGTCGACGTCAAGGGCTACGAGTGGACCGACTTCCAGAAGCGGTACGCGGCCGGCAAGCTCGACGCCTACGCGGTCGGCTGGGTCGCCGACTACCCGGACCCGGACACCTTCGGCGGCCCGCTCGTCGGCACCGGCAGCAGCATGAACACCGGCTACAGCAGCAAGGCCGTCGACGCCCTCGTCACGGACAGCCAGCGCTACGCCGACCGCAGCCGGGCGACCGGGGACTTCCGCTCCCTGCAGCAGCAGGTCGCCGCGGACGTCCCGCTGATCCCGCTGTGGCAGCAGAAGGAGTACGTCGTCACCACCGAGGACGTCGGCGGCGGCCAGTACGTCAACGACGGCACGGGCGTGTTCCGCCTGTGGAAGCTGGGCTGGATCTGATCAGCCGGCGCGGGCAGCCGGGCCCGCCGGTGTCCCCTTCGCCTCGCGTCACCCGAAAGCGGTCAAGCACCCTGGCGGCCCTTGACCGCCGGGTCCGGCAGCGCCTTCGTCATGCCCGGCAGGAAGTCCGTGAACAGCTCGTGCACCTCCCGCACGAGCGGCCGCAGCACCCGGAAGCGGGCCAGCGTCACGCCCCGCGCGGTCAGCCGCGCCCCGCGCTCGGCCAGCCGGTAGCTGCGCCGGCGTCCCTCGGTGCGGTCGAACACCCAGTACAGGACGAGCCCCATCTGGGCCAGCCACATCAGCTCGGGCAGCACCTCGCGCAGCTCCTCGGGCACCTTCGTGCGCGCCCCGTGCAGCACCTCCTTGTGGACGCTGATGGCCTCGGCGCGCGCGTGCTCGGACTCGGGGGAGAAGGGGCTGAGCGGGCTGTCGGGGTCGGCGGCGTTCTTGAAGAACTGCACCGCGAACTCGTGGTAGGGCGCGGCCACGTCCAGCCACGCCGTGAGCACCCCGGCCAGCCGCGCCTCCAGGTCGCTCTCCCGGTCCAGGACGTCCCTGACCGCCTGCTGGTGCTCGGCGGCGATCAGGTCGTAGAAGCCCTGGATCAGGTGCTCCTTGCCCGCGAAGTAGTAGTAGGCGTTGCCGACGGAGACCCCGGCCTCCGTGGCGATGGCCCGCATGGTCGTCCTGTCGTAGCCGCGCTCCTGGAACAGCCGCATGGCCGTCCGCAGGATCAGGGCGCGGGTCTGCTCGGACTTGCTCGTGTTCTTGGCGGGCACGGCACGAGCCTAGTCAGTGCGCCGTGCAGGCCGGCCGGACGGTGGGTCAGGGGCGGCGGCCCAGCTCCCGGCGCTTGGTGTAGTCCGTGAAGCCGAGGACGTTCCCCCACGGGTCGGCGATCTCGACCACCCAGCCGGTCACCACGGCGGACGGCTCGTCCAGCAGCCGGATCCCGGCCGCGGTCAGCTCCCGGGCGGCGGCCCGCGCGTCGGGGACCTCCAGCCAGACGCGCGGCGAGGGCCACGGCGGGGTGCGGTGCCCGAGCGTCTCCTCGTGCCGCAGCAGGATCCCCGGGGCCTCGGCGCCGACCCTCAGCACCGCGATCCCCGCCTCGTCCAGGCGGTTCAGCACGGTGAACCCGGCGCGCTCGTAGAACTCCACGGCCTCGCCGAGATCGCCCACGGGCAGCAGCACGTTGTCGAACCCGAGCAGTTCGTACGACTCGTCATCTGACATGCGGTCAGATTAGGTGGCGGGTGCGCGCGGCCGGGGACGCCCGGCGCGACGGCGAGGGCGGGGTCACTCGTTCGGGGCGGGCCACCGCCGGACACGGCCGCCCCGGCAGGAGAACGCCGGACCCGGTTGCCCCGATTTCCACTCCCGCTGCCGGTCCTGCAATATGACGGTCGGTCTGTCAGCGTCCAGGAGTGGAGACACCGTGTCCGAGCAGCCCCAACAGCCCTCTTCCGCGCCCGGATACGGCTACCCGAACCAGCAGCCCGGCGCCTACCCGCGCGCCCCCGGCCGCCGGGTCCGGGCGCCCGAGCCCGGCGCGGCGGGGGGGGCGTGGCGCCGGTCGGGCACCGCGTGCCCCCCCCCCGCCGCGGCCGTTCGGGGAAGCTCGGGGTGGGGCCGGTCCCGGTTCAGGAACCGGTCAGGGACCCGTACAGGCCGGGGCGGCGGTCCTCGAGGTACGGGTTGGCCGCGCGGGAGGCGGCGAGGAAGTGGGGGTCGGCGTCGGCGATCAGCAACTGCTCGCCGCGGCCCGCCCGGGCGCGGGCGATCCCGTCGGGACCGGCGAGCGTGGAGAGTCCGACGAACTCGAACTCGCCCTCCCGGCCGACCCGGTTGACGTACGCGACGTACATCTGGTTCTCGAAGGCGCGGACCGGGACGAGGGACTCGGCGACGAACTGGAACGGGTGCATCTGGGCCGTCGGGACGAGGAGGAGGTCGGTGCCGGCCAGCGCGTGGGCGCGCACGTTCTCCGGGAACTCCACGTCGTAGCAGATGATGACGCCGACGGTCAGGCCGTTCAGCTCCGCCTGGACGACCGGCTGCTCGCCCGGGGTGAAGTGGTCGCGCTCGAAGCAGCCGAAGAGGTGGGTCTTGCGGTAGTTCGCCAGGCGGGTGCCGTCGGCGGAGATCAGCTGGGCGGAGTTGAAGACGGCCCCGCCGTCGCGCTCCGGGTAGCCGTAGGCCACGGCGAGGCCGTGCCGGGCGGCCAGCTCCGCGATCGCGTCCGCGGCCTCGCCGTGCGCGGGCTCGGCCAGGCGGGCGATGTCGTCGCCGATGGCGTATCCGGTCAGGAACATCTCCGGCGCGACGAGCAGCGCGGCGCCCGCGGCGGCGGCACGACCGGCGGCCGCGTCGAGAACCTTCAGGTTCTGAGCGACGGAGCCGGGACGGCCGGAGCTTTGGAGCAGGGCGGTGCGCATGCGAAATCCTCGCCGGTCAGGGGGGTGGTCGGGCGCCTCTCGGGGCCGTTTAGACGGTACGGTCGGCCGGCTCGGACGGACAAGCGGGAGCTGTTGCGGGGTGGGGCGC
>NZ_LR732544.1:246144-298050 GCF_902506575.1 Streptomyces mexicanus
CGGTGGACGCCGGCTGGTACCCGCACACCAACCAGGTCGGCCAGACCGGCAAGTCCGTCTCGCCGCAGCTGTACATCGCCAACGGCATCTCCGGCGCCATCCAGCACCGCGCCGGCATGCAGACCTCCAAGACGATCGTCGCGGTCAACAAGGACCCCGAGGCCCCGATCTTCGACCTGGTCGACTACGGCGTCGTCGGCGACCTCTTCGAGGTCGTCCCGCAGCTGACCGAGGAGATCAAGACCCGCAAGGGCTGACGTCCCCCCGAGGAACCGACCCGCCCCGGGACGACAGCGTCCCCGGCCGCACCAAGCGAGAGGCACGAACATTGCACGCACCCGGTGACCCCGCCACGCTCGACGCCGCTTCGCCCGTCGTCGTGACGGGCGATCGGCAGAAGGCGGCCTGGGCGGCACGCGTCCTGCCGCCGGTCGAGCATCTGGCCGGCGACATCTGGTCGGTGCCGGTCCCGATACCGGCCAACCCACTGCGCTACACGCTCAGTTATCTCGTCCCCGGGGACTCGGAGCTGGTCGTCGTCGATCCTGGCTGGGACAGCGCGGAAGGCTGGGACGCCCTGTGCCGGGGCCTGGCCGAGGCCGGAGCCACGCCCGCCGATGTCACCGGCATCGTCGCGACCCACGTCCACTTCGACCACCACGGCATGACGGCCCGGCTCAAGGCGGCGAGCGACGCCTGGGTGGCCATGCATCCCGCGGAACGCGACAGCCTCCCGCACCGGCAGACCGAGCGGCAGCCCGGGCAGGGACAGCCGTCTCGGGCCTCGGGTCGCACCTGGCTGCTGGAGGCCGGAGCCTCCGAAAGCGAGGTACGGGAACTGTTCGGTCCTCCGGACGAGGAGAAGCCGGCAGACGCCTTCCACATGGCGGAACCCGACCTGCTGCTCGACGACAAGGACCGGGTACCGCTCGACGGGCGGAAGCTCGTCGCCCTGTGGACGCCCGGTCATACCCCTGGTCACCTCTGCCTGGCCGAGCCCGCCGCCCGGGTCGTCCTCACCGGCGACCACGTTCTGCCCCGTATCACTCCCAACATCGGCCTGCACGGCCGCCAACCAGGGCGGGCGCCGCTCGCCGACTTCCTCTCCTCCCTGGAACGTCTCGCGGGCTGGGACGACCACGAGGCGCTGCCCGCGCACGAATACCGGTTCCGGGGTCTAGCGGCCCGCACCGGGCAGTTGCGCGAGCACCACGCGAAACGGCTGGACGAGCTCCTGGCGGTCGTGGACGCGCTCGGCCGCCCGACCATCTGGGAGGTGACCGCCCACCTGTCCTGGTCCCGCCCCTGGGACCAGGTCGGAGCGATGCGTGTCGCCGCCCTGGCCGAGACCGAGGCCCATGCGGAGCACCTCGTCGACCTGGGACTTGTCGTCCGGTCCGGCGAGCGTGAGCGCCCGGTACGCCTCAGCCGTGCGCCCGGGGCCTGACGTACAGCGACGACGGCTCCCCCGTACGACGACCACGGCTCCGGAACAGGCAACTTCCTCCCCCCTCCTCCTCTTTTTCCCGCCGGTATCGAAAGGCACCATCATGACCTCCGAGACCCCCGACCTCTCCGGCCAGGACCCGAACACGCCCGTGGTGGTCGGTGTCGGTCAGTCCTCCGAGCGGTTGGACGACCCCGGCTACCGGCGGATGTCCGCCGTGGAGTTGGCTGCCGCCGCGGCACGCGAGGCGCTGGCCGACACCGGCGCCGACACCGCGACCGTGGCCTCCGCGATCGACATGGTCGCCGGCGTCCGGCAGTTCGAGATCTCCACTCCAGGGGCGCCCGCCCCCCTGGGCAAGTCCGACAACTACCCCCGATCGGTCGCCCGGCGGATCGGCGCCGATCCCGCCCGTGCGATCCTGGAGGTCGTCGGCGGCCAGTCACCGCAGCACCTGCTCAACGAGATGGCCGCGACGATCGCGCGCGGCGAGGCTCAGGCGGCCCTCATCTTCGGTTCCGAGGCGATCTCCACCACCCAGGCGCTGGCCAAGGCGGAGGACCGTCCCGACTTCACCGAGCACGTGGGCGGGCAGCTCGAGGACCGGGGCTGGGGGCTCGAGGGTCTGATGTCGCTGCACCAGGCGTCGCACGGGCTGACGGACGCACCCAGTCAGTACGCGCTGTTCGAGAACGCCCGCCGGGCGCGGCTCGGGCAGTCGCGGGAGGAGTACGCGGCCGGTATGGGCGCGCTGTTCGCGCCGTTCACGGAGGTGGCGGCGAAGAACCCGCACGCGTCGGCCCCGGTGCGCCGCTCCGCGGAGGAGCTGGTCACCGTGACCGAGAAGAACCGGATGATCGCCGACCCCTACCCCCGGTACGTCGTCGCCCGGGACAAGGTGAACCAGGGGGCGGCCGTGCTGGTCATGTCGGTGAGCACCGCGCGCCGGCTGGGTGTGCCCGAGGAGCGGTGGGTGTTCCTGCACGGCCATGCCGACCTGCGCGAGCGCGATCTGATGGAGCGCGCCGACCTCAGCCGCAGCCCGGCCGCGGTGATGGCCGCCGAGCACGCCCTGGAGGTCGCCGGAATCGGCGTCGGCGAGCTGGCGACCATCGATCTGTACAGCTGTTTCCCGATCGCGGTCTCCAACGTCGCCGACGGACTCGGGCTCAAGGCGGACGACCCGCGTGGCCTGACCCTCACCGGGGGCCTGCCCTTCTTCGGCGGGGCAGGCAACAACTACTCCATGCACGCCATCGCCGAGACGGTGCAGCGCGCCCGCACCGCCCCCGGCACCTTCGGCTTGGTCGGTGCCAACGGCGGCTCGCTGAGCAAGTACTCGGTCGGCGTCTACTCCACCACCCCCACCGCCTGGCGTCCCGATCGCTCCGCCGCCCTCCAGGCCGAGATCGACTCCTGGGATGCCCCCGAGGAGGCCCGCCGGGCCGACGGCTGGGCCACCATCGAGACCTACACGATCAAGTACGGCCGCGACGGGTCCCGCACCGGAGTGGTCATCGGCCGGCTGGAGGCCGACGACCGCCGGTTCATCGCCCTCACCCACCAGGGCGACGAGGACATGCTGGACCTGCTCTCGGCCGGCGAGCCCATCGGCCGGCGGGTGTACGTCCGGTCCTTCGGCTTCGGCAACCGCGTCACCACGGACGAGCAGCGCATGGACGCCCTCTTGCCTCGTCGCGAGCCGGTGTTGCGGGACGACTACGAGTTCGTCACCGTCCGTCGCGACGGTCACCTGCTCGAGGTCACCATCAACCGGCCCGAGGCACGCAACAGCCTCACCCCGCAGGCCAACGACGAACTCGACGAGGTCTTCGACGCCTACTTCGCCGACCCGGACCTGTGGGTGGCCATCCTCACCGGCGCCGGCGACAAGTCCTTCAGCGCGGGCAACGACCTGAAGTACTCCGCCTCCGGCAAGCCGATGTGGGTGCCCAAGAACGGCTTCGCCGGCCTCACCTCTCGCCGGAACATGACCAAGCCGGTCATCGCCGCGGTCAACGGCTACGCCATGGGCGGCGGCTGCGAGATCGCCCTCGCCTGCCACCTCACCGTCGCCGACGAGACCGCGAAGTTCGCGCTCAGCGAGGTCAAGGTGGGGCTCGCCGCCGGCGCCGGCGGCCTGGTCCGGCTCCCGCGCGCCATCCCCCGGAAGATCGCCACCGAGATGATCCTCACCGGCCGCCAGGTCACCGCCGACGAGGCCCTCGGCCTGGGCCTGGTCAACCGGGTCGTCCCGGCCGGCACCGCCCTGGAAGGGGCCCGCGCGCTCGCCGCCGAGATCCTCGAGGGCTCCCCCACCTCCGTCCGCGCCTCCCTGCAGGTGATGGCGGAGACCGAGGGCATCGCCGACACGGTGGACGCCGTGGACCATCCCTCATCCGCGCTGGACAACCTGATGGTCAGCCAGGACGCGATCGAGGGCATGACGGCCTTCGCCCAAAAGCGCCGCCCGCAGTGGAAGAACCGCTGACCCGGCGACGACCCACGGCCGCCGACCGGAATCGGACCGATAGCGTTCAGTAATAGATTTCCGTGGGCCGGTGGAGAATCATGTGTGCATGACGCAGCACGCGAGACCCTCCGCCGGCCGCCCACGCGACAACGACGTGGACCGGCGCGTCGCGGACGCCGCCGTCGAGCTGTTCGGCGAGCACGGCTGGAAGTCCTTCAGCATCGAGGCGGTGGCACGCCGCGCCGGCGTCGGCAAGGCCTCCGTCTACCTGCGCTGGGACAGCAAGGAAGAACTCTTGGCGCAGGCCCTGACCATGCGTCTCGCCGGCGTCACCGACGTCGACACCGGCACCGTCCGCGGGGACCTCGTCGCCCTGGTGCGGCAGCTGCTGCAGCAGTACGCGGGCGAACACGGCGGGGCCGTGCTGCGCCTGGCCATGGAGGCCCGCACGATTCCCAGACTGGCCGAGCGGTACGAGGAGCTCGCCAGATCCTCGCGGCGCGCGCCATCGTCCGGCGCGGCATTTGCCGGGGCGAGCTGCCCGCGGGCACCTCGGTGACCTTCCTGCTCGACGCGTTGTGCGGCGGTGCCATGAACCACGCACTCACCACGCCGCCCGAGCTCCGCGCGGGCCTCGCCGAGGCCGCCGGCGAGTACGCCGAGCGATTCGTCGACTTCGTCCTCGCCTCGGTGCTGGTCGGCACGCCGGCCGCCTGAGGTCGTGTCGGCCGCATCACATCCACCCCCTGCCCCGCAAGTGGAGCGCGCGCCGTGCACATGTCCTTTCGCGACATGGGTACGGCGCGAATTCAGCGATGTACGAGGTCAGGAGCCCGGTGCCACGGTGGGCCCGTAACAGGGCAGCCGGGCGCCTGCATCCGCCCCGGCACAATGCTGTGGAGAAGGCAACGTGGCCGACAACGCACTCCCCCTGACCGGGGTAAGGGTCCTCGACCTCACGAACGGAAAGGGTGAACTGGGCAGCCGCCTGTTCGCCGACCTCGGCGCCGACGTCATACGCGTCGAGTCCGCCGCCACCGACAGGAGCCGGGCCCAGGGCCCCCTCGTCGACGGGGTCAGCCTCTATCACGAGGTCTTCAACGCCAACAAGCGGTCCGTGGCACTCGACCTGGCCGCGCCCGAGGACCGTGCCGTGTTCTTCGACCGCCTCCTGCCGAACGCCGACATCTGCTTCACCAGCCTCTCCCCGGCCGAGCAGGCCGCCCTCGGCATCGAGCCGGCGACACTCCTCGGACACAACCCCGCGCTGGTCGCCCTCTCCCTGACCGACTTCGGCCTCACCGGCCCGTACCGCGACTGGACGGGAACCGAGTGGACGCACCTGGCGATGGGCGGCATCCTCTCCCGCTCCGGCGACCCGGGCCGTGAGCCGCTGCTTCCGCCGCTGGACATGGCACTGCAGACCGCGAGCTTCTCGGCCGCATGGGCGGCCCTGCTGGCCTACTGGAACCGGCTGGAGACCGGCGTCGGTGACGCGGTGGACATCTCCGTCTTCGAGTGCGTGGTCCAGGGCTTCGACCCGGGCTGGGGCATGGGCGGTTCGGCCACCGGCGGGGTCCCGGCGGCCGACGGTCCGCGCGGAAGGATCGACGACGGTCACAAGTATCCCTTCTTCGCCTGCGCCGACGGCGCGGTGCGGCTGACCATCCTCAGCCCACGGCAGTGGCAGGGGATGTTCGCCTGGATGGGCAGCCCGGAGCAGTTCGCCGACGAGCGCTTCAACAGCCTGGCCGTGCGGTTCCAGGAGGCTCACGTCCTTTATCCGGCCATCGGCGAACTGCTGCGAACGAAGACCCGCGACCAGGTCGTGCGGGAGGCACGGCAGTACGGTGTCGCCGCCCTGGCTGTGCTGTCGCCTCAAGAGGTCGCGGACAACGAGCACTTCGCCGCCCGGCGGGTCTTCACCCGTACCGCTGTCGCCTCCGGTCGCGAGGTCGACGTGGTGGACGGCTTCGTGGAGGTGGACGGGGTGCGGCTGGGCCACCGCGTGCCGGCCCCGGCGATCGGCCGGGACACGGCCGAGGTCCTCGCCGGAACCGAGCAGCGGCGGCCCGCCCCGGAGCCGTCGTCCGCCGTCGGGCGCCGGCCCTTCGAAGGGCTGCGCGTACTCGACCTGGGGATCATCGTGGCGGGGGCCGAGGCGGGCCGCCTCTTCGCGGACCTCGGCGCCGAGGTGCTGAAGGTGGAGAATCTCCAGGCCCCCGACGGCTCCCGTCAGTCCATCCTGGGTCATGTGGTGAGCCCGGTGTTCGCCTGGGGCAACCGCAACAAGCTCGGACTCGGCCTCGACCTCAGGAACCCCGGCGGACGTGACCTCTTCCTGAAGCTCGCCGAGCAGGCCGACATCGTCCTCAGCAACTTCAAGCCGGGCACCCTCGACAAACTCGGCATCTCCTACGAGCACCTGAAGGAGGTCAATCCGCGGATCGTGGTCCTGGAGTCGTCCGCCTACGGCCACACCGGCCCCTGGGCCGGCAACCCGGGATACGGCCCGCTGGTGCGCTGCGCGGTCGGGGTGAGCGGGCTGTGGCGCTACCCGGAGGACGAGCACCGCTTCCAGGACGACACCACCATCTTCCCGGACCATGTGGCGGCACGCGCCGGGGTGTTCGCCATCCTGGCCAAGCTCGTCGAGCTCCGGAGGACCGGGGTCGGCGGCACCGTGCGTCTGGCCCAGACGGACGTCGTGCTCGCCCAGCACGCGCATGTCTTCGCCGCCGAGTCGCTGGCGCCGGGCACCACGGTCCCCGTCGGCAACGCCGGCCCGGGTGATGCCCCGCGTGGCGTCTACCCGGCGGCGGGTGACGACGAGTGGCTGGTCGTCGACGTCCAGGGGGACGAGCAGTGGCAGCGTCTCGCGGCGGTCTGCGGCATCGACGCCGCGCGCTTCCCGGACGCCGCCTCACGGGTGTCGCACCGCAAGGAGATCGACAAGGAGGTGGGTGCCTGGACGAGCGGGCGCACCCCGGAGAAGGCCATGGTCCTGTTGCAGGAGGCCGGTGTTCCCGCCGCCAAGATGATGCGGATCACCGAGTTCCCGGACAACCCGCATCTCGTCGCCCGGCGTACGTTCCGGATGGCCACTCACCCGCTGATCGACCGCGTCATGCCCAGTGAGAACCTGCCCGGTGGCCTCTTCACCAACGTTCCGGACCCCGAGTTGAAGCCGGCCCCGCTCATCGGACAACACACCCGGGAGATCGCGACCCGTCTCCTCGGGCTTGACGAGGGGGCCGTCGCCGAACTGTTCGCGGCCGGGGTTCTCCAGGAGGACCCGCGAATCCCGCAACTCCTTGACGTGGGCGGCGAGTAGAACCTCATGTCACCGGGGCACCGGCTGGAAGCGGTGCCCCGGTGAGCGCCTCCACCGCCTCCTCGACACGGCGTGCCGTGTCGGGGCGGCGGCCGACCTGCTCCGCGCACCACACAAGGCCCACATCCATACCGAAACCCTCGTCCTCGACCGGAATGGTGGCGAAGGCCGGCGGCGACATCAAGGACGGCAGCGGCGACCCGGGCAGATGGGGGACGAAGGTCGCCAGGCCGCGAAGCAGCACCTCGCGGGAGATCTCGACCCCACCAGGAGCTCCCTGCACCTGCTCGGTACGCGTGACACGCGCGTTCTTCAGCATGGTCGAGACTCTCCGCATGGCGTTGGTGACCCTCGGCGGAATGACCGACTCGACGAATGTGCGGCCGCTCAGCTCGGCGAGAGAGACGCTTTCCCTCCCGGCGAGAGGGTCGTCGGCCCGCACGGCGACGGCGAGCGGATAGCGAAGCCAGGGCACCGCCGACAGCCCACCGTCGCTGTCCGGCGCCGGCAGATGCAGCAGCGCCAGATCGAGGCGCCCGTCCAGCAGGCCGGGGACCACGTCGTCGGAGTCCTCGACGAGCTCCAGCCCGGAAGCACTCTCCCCTCCGGTTCTGCCGACGGCCTCCGCGAAGCGCGTGACGCGTGCCGTCGGCGCCCAGGCGGTGGCCGCGACCCGCAGCGGACGCACCTCTCCCCTGGCCTGTGCCGCGATCGCGGGAAGTTCGCCGGCCTGCTCCAGGATTCTCCGGACCGGGCCCACCAGCGCCTCTCCCATCGGTGTGAGAGCCACACGGTGGTACTCGCGGACGAAGAGCGCTCCTCCCAGCTCGCGCTCGAGCTGGGCGACCTGCCGACTCAGAGGCGAGGGGGTCATGTGCAGCCGCTGCGCCGCCCGCCCGAAGTTCCGCTCGTCCGCGACAGCGAGGAAGGCTGTGAGCTTCGCGAGGTCCATACGACCGCGACCTCCTTGTCACTACGTTGCGCCGGGCCGGACATCTCCGCGGCTCTCCGGTCGCACCGGCCTGCAGGCAAGAACTCTAAACAAGAGCCGACTACAGGCAAACCCTCAGGGGCATCGGGCACACCGCCCGCTTCCACTCTGCCTCACCACCGCGCGAACTCCATTACGGACGGACTCCGACAGAAAATCCGCCCAGAATATTGTGAACGGTGCCCGTCCGTATTACCGTCGCCGCATACCACCCCCTGTGTTGCACGGAGAAAGGCCGACGATGGGCAAGAGCACGATGTCACCCGACGAGGCGGCGGAGGCCGCGCGGTCGTGGCTGTCCGATCACTGGCACGGCACCGACGACGCCGCGTGGCACGATGCCCTGCTGAGCGCCGGCTGGGCGGCGCCGACCTGGCCCGCGGACACCTACGGGCGCGGTCTGAGCCGGGAGGCCGCCAGGGCGGCGGCCGACGAGTTCCGGGCCGCGGGCGCCCCGGGCGGCTTCCTCGACCTGGCCTCCTTCCACGAGCACCCGTGGCTGCACCTGCTCGGCAACCCTCTGCTGGCCTTCGGCAGCGCGGAGATCAAGGAGTACTTCCTCCCCCGGCTGCTCAACGGCGAGGTCAGCGTCGGCTGCCTGCTCTACAGCGAGCCGGGTGCCGGCTCCGACCTGGCAGGCGTCCAGACCAGGGCGGAGCTGGACGGTGACACCTACGTCGTCAATGGCCAGAAGATCTGGACCACCGGCGGTCACCAGGCGAAGTACGGCCTGCTCCTGGCCCGCACCGACTGGGACGTGCCCAAGCACGCCGGCCTCAGCTTCTTCGTCATCGACATGCAGCAGCCCGGCATCGAGGTCCGACCCATCCGGCAGATCACCGGTGACACGGAGTTCAACGAGGTCTTCCTGACCGACGCGCGCGTGCCGGCGGCCTGGATGATCGGCGCCCCCGGGCAGGGCTGGAAGGCCCTCCAGATCGCCCTCGCCGCCGAGCGCACCGGCATGGGCTCGATGTCCTCGTCCATGTCGGGCACGGCGATCAAGACCGGCCTGCGCGACGCGGCCGACGACCTGGTCGAGGCCGCCCGGCGCGCCGGCCGGCTCGACGACCCGCAGACCCGTCAGGAGATCGTGCGGATCATGTCGTGGCGCCTCACCAACGCCTGGACCGGCCGGCGCGCGGCGGCCGAGATCAAGCGCGGCCCCTCGTCCCTGGCCTCGCTCGGCAAGCTGGCGATGTCCCGGATCCTGCACGCCGGCGCCGACTTCACCTACCGGATGCAGGGCGAGGAATCCCTCGTCTACGACTACGACAATCCGCTGGCCTGCCCGGTCGACCGCGACCTGATGTTCGCCTTCATCAACTCCATCGGCGGCGGCTCCGACCAGATCCAGCGCAACATCATCAGCGAGCGCGTCCTGGGCCTGCCGAAGGGCTACGAGCCCGACAAGGGCGTCCCCTTCCGCGACGTCCGCAAGGGCGCCGCCACCCGTTCCGTCAGCCAGGCCTGAGCGTCGGCTTTCACCACGACACTCCGAGAACGAGAGAGACACACCGATGATCAGGGAGTTCACCGAGGAGCAGGACGAACTGCGCACGACGGTGCGCAAGTTCCTGTCCGACCACTCGGACGAGACCGAGGTCCGCCGCCTGATGGACACCGAGCAGGGTTACGACCCCGAGGTCTGGCAGACGATGGCCGCCCAGCTCGGGCTGCAGGGCATCGCCATCCCCGAGGAGTACGGCGGCCAGGGCTTCGGCTGGCCCGAACTGGGCATCGTCCTGGAGGAGATGGGCCGCGCCCTGCTGTGCGCCCCGTTCTTCTCCAGTGTCGTGCTCGCCGCCAACACACTGCTCGCGTCCGAGGACACCGACGCCAAACAGCGTTTCCTGCCCGGCATCGCCGACGGCTCGGTCATCGCGACGCTGGCCTTCCCCCGGCCGGGCACGCCCCTGCGGGTGAAGGCCGAGCAGGCGGACGGCGGCTGGCGCCTGACGGGCACCGCGCCGCTGGTGACCGACGCGCACGTGGCGCAGCTCCTGCTGGTGGCGGCCGACACCGGTGACGGTCTCGGCCTGTTCGCCGTCGAGGCGGGCACGGACGGTCTGCGGACCACCCTGCGGCCCACCCTCGACCAGACCCGCAAGCTCGCCGACGTCGAACTCACCGGCGCCGCGGCCACCCCCCTCGGGGAGCCGGGCAACGGCGCAAAGACCCTCGCCCGCGCCCTCGACCTGGCCGCCGTGGGCCTGGCCGCGGAGCAGGTCGGTGGCGCGCAGGCCGCGCTCGACATGGGCGTGGAGTACATGAAGGTACGGGTGCAGTTCGGCCAGCCGATCGGCGCCTTCCAGGCCCTCAAGCACATGGCGGCGGATGCTCTGGTGGAGGTCGAGACCGCGCGTTCGGCCGCCTACTACGCCCTGTTCGCCGCCGAGGACGACAGCGACGAGCTGCCGGTCGCGGCGTCGCTCGCCGCCGCGTACTGCACGGACGCGTTCGTCAGCACGGCTCACCAGAACATCCAGTTCCACGGCGGCATGGGCTTCACCTGGGAGATCCCGGCGCACCTGTACTTCAAGCGTGCCCGCTCCAGCCAGCTGCTGCTCGGGGAGCCGGAGTACCACCGGGCTCAGGTGGCGGAGCGCCTGGGCTTCTGAGTCGCGAGCCCACCCACCCGCACGGCCGCCGCGTCCGGCGGGGCGGGGCGGGTGGACCGCGGAGTTCCGACGCCGCCATCAGGAGGGAGGCTTCGCCACGGAGGCTTCGCAGACGTCCGGTGCCGAAGGTCGCGCACAGCAGGCCGGGCCGCCGCCGCAGGGCACGGCAGAGGTCGACGCGGTCCTCGATGTCATCGACGAACTGACCGAGCAGGACGCCGACTTGGAGTCGCTTCTGACCCGGACCGCGGCAGCGCTGGGATGCGCCGTCGGTGTCCGGACGGTGCGCGGCGACGTCTGCGTGGCGACCCCTCGTGGCGTCGACCACGCGGGGCAGCAACCGCCGCATGCACGGACGCACGACGTCCCCGGGACGGGCCGGGTCTGGATCGATGCCCAAAACCTGCCGCGGGTGGACGCGCAGGCGGCACTGCTGCTGCGCCGCCTGGGGATCGCGGTGAAGGTGGCCCTCCTGAGCCATGCTCCACCCGCCACCGACAGCCTGGCGCTCAGGTCGGTGGTCGACGGCGGCCTCGAAGTGACGACACGGGCCCGCATGTTGCTGCGCCTGGGGCTCAAGGAGACCTCCGCGGTGACGGCGTTCGCTCTCCACGCATCCGCCGAATCGACGTGGATGTTCGTCCAAGGGCTCCGGCCGCACGCGCGCGTCGTGCTCGACGCGCCCATGGACAACGTTCACCTGGTCATGGCGGCCGACCTGGACCCCACCGCGGCGCTGGGAGTGCCCGTCGGGGCCCGCGCGGCCTTCGCCGGACCGTGCCCCGCCTCGCAGGCACCCGAGGCATGGAGGCTGGCCCGGATCGCGCTCCGTTTCACCCGCCCGAGTCCCCGCGCGCACGGACCGTACTCCGTGGAGGAGGCGACCCTGGTCGACGCGACCCGTCTCGGCGCGCACGCCGTGCTCGCCGAGACCCTGAGCGCCGAGCGGATCGCGCTGGTCCCCGACGTGCGCCGGCTCAACCGCCTGGTCGACGAGTACGGCGAGGACATGCTGGTGTGTCTGGAGGCGGTGGCCGCCACCGAGTCCGTGCGCAAGGCGGCACGCCTGCTGCACCGGCACCACAACTCGGTCACCCACCGGGCCGAGCGCGCCGAGCGCCACATGGGCTTCAGCTTCACCGAGCCGTACGGCCGTCCCCGCCTCTTCCTCACCCTCGTCCTGCGGCGGCTGCAGGACTCCGGGCACCTCTTCCCCGTGGACGGGACAGATGGCGCTCCACCTGCGCCACCTGTCCCATGACGTACGTCACGTGCTCGGCGATGCTGCTGGTGATCGACCTGGCCTGTTCCCGGCAACGCCGCCGGGAGAAGGGGTGTGGGGCACCATGCGGACCACTCGGAAGTACGACGCCATCGTGATCGGTGCCGGATTCGCCGGCATGTACCTCCTGCATCGCCTGCGCGACGACCTGGGGCTCAGCGTGCGGGTCTACGAGCGGGGCGACGGCGTCGGCGGCACCTGGTACTGGAACCGGTACCCGGGGGCCCGGTGCGACGTCGAGTCGATGTTCTACTCCTACTCCTTCTCGGAGGAGCTCGAGCAGGAGTGGGAGTGGACGGAGCGCTACCCCAGCCAGCCCGAGATCCTGAGCTACGCCAACCATGTGGCCGACCGCTTCCGCCTGCGCGAGGACATCGAGTTCAACACCTCGGTGGACGGCGCCCGTTACGACGACGCGACCGACACCTGGACCGTCACCCTGGACGACGGAAGCCAGGCGACCGCCCGGTATCTCGTCACGGCCGTCGGCTGCCTGTCCGCCTCGCGGGTTCCGGACTTCGAGGGGATCGACTCCTTCACCGGCCCGACGTACCACACCGGCCGCTGGCCGCACGAGGGAGTCGACTTCAGCGGCAAGCGGGTCGCCGTGATCGGCACCGGATCCTCCGGAATCCAGGCGATTCCGGTGATCGCCGAACAGGCGGCCCATGTCACCGTCTTCCAGCGCACACCCAACTTCTCCGTCCCCGCCCGCAACGCCCCCCTGTCCGAGGACGAGCAGCGGCGGATCAAGGCCGCCTACCGGCAGTTGCGTGCCGACGCCCGCGCCTCGGCCTCCGGAGGGGGCACGCCGCCGGCGCTGGGCAAGGCCCTGGAGGTGGACGAGGAGCTGCGCACCTCGGAGCTCGACCGGCGGTGGGCCGCGGGCGGGGCGGCCTTCGTCAGCGCCTTCGACGACACCGTCCTCGACGAGGCGGCCAACCGGGTGTCGGCGGAGTACGTGCACGAGCGCATCCGCGAGATCGTGAAGGACCCCGAGGTCGCCGAGTTGCTGTGCCCGAAGGACCACCCGATCGGCACGAAGCGCATCTGCGTCGACACCGACTACTACGCGACGTACAACCGCGACAACGTGACGCTGGTCAGCCTGCGCGACAACCCGATCGAGCGCATCACGTCGACGGGGCTGCGGGTCGGCGGTATCGACCACGAGGCGGACGCCATCGTCTTCGCCACCGGCTACGACGCGATGACCGGCCCGCTGAACGCCATCGACATCCGCGGCCTCGACGGCATCGCACTCCGTGACGAATGGGCGGACGGCCCGCGGACCTACCTCGGGGTCGCGGCGGCCGGATTCCCGAACCTGTTCATGGTCACGGCACCGGGCAGCCCCTCCGTCCTGAGCAACATGATCGTCTCGATCGAGCAGCACGTGGACTGGATCACCGACGCGATCGCCCACGCGCTCCGGGCCGGCATCGTCCGGATCGAGGCGGAGCGCCAGGCCCAGGACGACTGGGTCGAGCACGTCAACGAGGCGGCGTCGCACACCCTGTACCCGCGCGCCGCCTCCTGGTACATGGGGGCCAACATCCCCGGCAAACCCCGGGTCTTCATGCCCTACCTCGGAGGTGTCGGCGCCTACCGCAAGATCTGCGACGAAGTCGCCCGCGCCGGCTACCGCGGCTTCACGCTTACCCCGGCCGCCGCCACGGCTCAGCCCGCCTGACCCGTGAGGAGAGGCGTGTCCTCGTCCGCAAGAGAAGGAGAAAAACCCCCATGACCACCATCGACGGCCCGGTCAGCAGCCGGCACCTGGTCGACCCCGAAATCGCACCGGTCCTGGACGTCTTCCCGCCGCTCGGCCTCAGCGCCGAAAGCCTGTCGCAGGTCCGCGAGGCCCAGTCGGCCCCGGTTCCCGACGCCCCCGACCCGCAGGCGCTCTACCCCGATGTCACCACCACCGAGAAGTGGATACCCGGGTTCGAAGGCGATCCCGACGTCCGCATCCTCCACTACGAGTCCAAGGCCCGCACCACACCGGCCGCCGCCCTGGTGTGGATGCACGGCGGCGGCTATGTCCTCGGCAGGGCCGACATCGACGAGATCCTCTGCCGTCGGATCGTCACCGAGACAGGGGCGTCGGTCGTCTCGGTCGACTACCGGCTGGCTCCGGAGACCAAGGAGCCGGGCCTGGTCCACGATTGCTATGCCGCCCTGCGGTGGGTGCACGAGAACGCCGGGAACCTCGGGGTGGACCGGGACCGCATCGCCGTCGGCGGCGCAAGTGCGGGCGGCGGCCTTGCCGCCACCCTGGCGATCCTCGCACGCGACCGCGGCGAGGTGCCCGTCTCCTTCCAGCTGCTGATCTACCCCATGCTGGACGACCGCACCGGCAGCACCGTCCACGCCCACCCCTACGCCGGCGAGTTCATCTGGACCCCGGCCGACAACCGGTTCGGCTGGACCTCGATTCTGGGCCGCGAGCCCGGCGGGGACGACGTCTCCCCGTACACGGCCGCGGCCCGGGTGGAGTCGGTGGCGGGTCTGCCCCCGGCCTTCATCAGCGTCGGCGCGCTCGACCTCTTCGTCGAGGAGGACATCGCCTACGCCACCAGACTGATACGTGCCGGCATCCCCACCGAGCTGCACGTCTATCCCGGTGCCTACCACGCATACGACATGGTCCCCGACGCCCACGTGACACAGGCCCACTTCCGCGACTCCATCGGGGCGCTCGGCCGACACTTCAACGGGTGAGGAGCTCGCCCTCGACCCGCCGAGCTGCAGTCCATCGTCGCCAGCGTCCTGTACCTGTGAAGGACGGACGCCGGGCCCACCAGAGTGGGTCAGGCGGCGGCGGTGGGCGCCGCGGCGGTCACCTCGTTCCACGGACTGGCAGCGGAGATCAAGGCGCGGGCCTGGCGTGCGGGGCGGATGCGGTTGATGCCGACCGCGGCACGGACACGGCCTTGCGCGCCGTACAGCGCGAGCAGGGAGCGTTCTCCGGCGCTGCCTTCGGTGATCATGGATCGCTCAGCCCCGCGCGGCAATCCGTAGATCTGGATCGTGAGGTCGTACTGATCGGACCAGACGTAGGGGATGGGTGTGTACGGTTTGCGGTCCTCTTCCGCGGCGAGGATGTTGCGTGCGACTGCCATAGCCTGTTCGGCGGCGTTGGTGCGGTGCTCGGCACGCAGCCGTTCACCGAAGCCGGTGTGTTCCCAGGAGGCGACGTCACCGGCGGCACAGATGTGGGGTGCGGCCTGGCAGCAGGGGTCGCAGCGGACGCCGTCGGCGAGATCGAGGCCGGTGCCGGCGAGCCCGTCGACGGCGGGGACGAGCCGATGGCGACGAGCACGGTGTCAGGTCGATGCGGGTGCCGTCCTCGAGAAGGACGCCGGTGGCACGCCCCTGGTGGACGGGGACGCCACGGACGCGGGAGGAGGTGACCAGGCGCACGCCATGGGCCGTATGCACCTCCGCGAGCATCCGGGAGACATCGGGGCCGAGGACGTCGGCGAGCGGGGCCTCCTTGTCGCAGACGAGGGTGACCTCGCAGCCGAGGCCACGGGCGACGGCGGCGGCCTCGGCACCCAGGTAGCCCGCGCCGACGACGACCAGGTGGCGCCCGGGGAGCAGGTCGCCGCGGAGTGCCACGGAGTCCTCGAGAGTACTCAGCACGTGCACGCCGGTGATGCCCTCGGTCCGGGCAGCCGGCGCGGGCGCGTGCCGGTGGCGATGACGAGTTCGTCGTACCCGGCCCTGCTGCCGTCGGACAGCAGGACGCGCCTGTGGGTGCGGTCGAGGCCGGTGGCCCGGACACCGAGCCGCAGATCCAGACCGAGGGCCTCGACGGCGGCGGCCGGCCGTAGTTGTACCCGCTCCTCCGGCCAGGCTCCGGAGAGGACCTCCTTGGACAGGGGAGGCCGGTCGTAGGGCAGGTGGGGCTCTTCACCGATCACGGTGAGGTGCCCGTCGAAGCCGGAGCGCCGCAGGGTCTCGACGACGGTCAGGTCGACGGCGCAGGCGCCGACGACCGTGATCCGTCCGGGAGTTGCCATGGGTGATGCTCCCGTTGCCTGTCAGTTCTCGTGGAGGGTGATCGCGGCGGCGGGGCAGACGGCGGCGGCCTCGCGGACGCCCTCCCAGTGCTCCTCGGTGGGTTCGTCGGTGAGGAGCACGGCGATGCCGTCGGAGTCACGCTGGTCGAAGACGTCCATGGCGGCGAAGACGCACTGGCCGGCGCCGACGCACTTGTCCTGATCGATTTCGATCTTCATGTGGGGGGCCTTTCGGGACTGCCGGTGAAGGGACTACCAGGTGACGGCCAGCTCGTGGACGCCGTAGACCAGCATGTCGTGCTTGAACTTGACCTGGTCGAGGGGCTCGGCGAGGGCGAGGGTGGGGATCCGCCGGTACAGGGTGCTGTAGACGACCTGCAGTTCGACGCGGGCCAGGGGCTGGCCGAGGCACTGGTGTACGCCGTAGCCGAAGGCGAGGTGGTGGCGGGCCTTGCGGGTGATGTCGAGAGAGTCGGGTTCGGGGGAGGCGGTGGCGTCGCGGTTGGCGATGTCGGAAGCGACGATGATGCCTTCACCGGCCCGGATGGTACGGCCGCCGACCTCGATGTCCTCGAGAGCGACGCGGCGTCGGCCGGAGTGGGTGATGGTGAGGTAGCGCAGCAGTTCCTCGACGGCGCCCGCGACCAGCTTCGGGTCGTCGGTGTCGCGGAGCGCGGCGAGCTGGTCGGGGTGCTCGAGAAGTGCGAGGGTTCCCAGGGCGATCATGTTGGCGGTCGTCTCGTGCCCGGCGACCAGCAGCAGGCGGGCCATGTGGACGATCTCGTCGCGGGTGAGGGCGCCCGAGGACATCTGGTCGACGACGAGGCTGCTGATGAGGTCATCTCCGGGGTTGTCGGCCTTGCTGTCGACGTGCTTGCCGAGGAAGGCGAGGAAGTCGTCCATGAGCGGGGCGAGTTCCTCGGCGGTGGTGTCACGGGAGATCAGCTTGCGCGACACGTCCTGGAAGTAGTCGTGGTCCTCGTAGGAGACACCGAGGAGTTCGCAGATGACCAGGGACGGTACCGGCAGCGCGAAGGCCTGCACGAGGTCCGCGGGCTTGGGCCCGGCGAGCATGTCGTCGATCAGTCCGTCGACGATCTCCTGGATGCGCGGCCGCAGCGCCTCCATCTTCTTGACCATGAAGCTCGGGGTGAGCATGCGTCGCTGCGCGGCGTGCTCGGGGTCGTCCATGTTGATGAACGAGCGGGACTTCTGCCTGCCGGCAGCCACGCCGGCGCTGGGCGAGGGATAACCGGGCAGGAGACTGTCCGCGCTGACACGCGGGTCGGCGAGCACGGCACGGGCGTTGTCGTAGCCCGAGACGACCCAGGGGGTGCTGCCGTCCCAGATGCGGACCCGGGTGACGGCCTGGTTCTCCTGGATGCGGGCCAGAGCGGGCGGCGGGTCGAACGGGCAGCGACCGCGAGGCATCGGATAAGTGGGGGTCTCCGTCATGCCGTTCCCTTCGCAGGGTTACTGAACGACTGTTTGGGAAGGTGCCGAACAGAGAGTAGATGGCATATACACACACGTCCAGCGGGGCAGGTCAACACCCAGCAAAATGGGTGTGCGCGACGTGTAAATGGCCTGGCAGCAAGGGCAATGACGGTTCGTCAGTACTTGTGACGGGCCGCGCAGCATAGGGTGCCCAGGCGCGGGGTTACTCGATGACGAGCGAGAGAAGATCGTCGACGAAGGTCCGGAGTGCTTGCGTCCCCTGACGCCGGGCGCTGCTGTGCTGCAGCGCGACGCGCCCGTGCACGGCCACCACCAGCGTCACGGCCGACTGACGGGCGGGCAGCCGCAGCGTGAGCCCGGACTGCTCGCAGCGCTCAAGTGCCGTGCACACCATGGTGATGACCTCGACCAGAGGCTCGACGCGCAGCGCGCCGCTGTTGATCATCAGGCGGTAATGTCCGGGGTTCTCCACAGCGAAGGTGTAGTAGCCGCGCAGTTGGGCACGTACCCGGGCCACCGGGTCGTCGTCCGGCGCGGCTCGGTCCGCCTCCCGCATGGCCTCCCGCAGCCGGCCGAACTCGTGCTCCAGCAGTCCGCGCACGAGCGCCGCACGGTCGGTGAAGTGCTGGTAGATGCTGGCCGGGGCGATCCCGGCGGCCCTGGCGACACCGCGGATGGTCAGCGCGTCCTCGCCGCCGATCTCGGACAGCAGGCGGCTGGCAGCGTCCAGGATGTCGCCGCGCAGCCGTTCACCCTGGCCCCACCGGTTACGGACGCGCCCCGGCCCCGACTGTGCCTCGGCCATCACCCATCAACCCTTGCCACATCGCTGCCCGGCCCGCACATGCATCGCTCTCGCGACTCGCGACAGCGTGCGGCCAGGCCTCAGATCGCCCACCATCGTAGTGACGTGTGGCCCCTCACCCGGCAGGGGTCTTCCCGGGCGGGGGAGGTGGCACCGGGCCGCCGGCCTGGAGCTGGTATTGACGGGGCGCCATTCCTCCAAGGCGGAAACGGTCACCCGCGACCTTCACTCAGCATCCTCAGTTCACGACCGCGTCGACGCTCCAGGGAGGCGACGTCCGTCGGGCACACCGGCTAGCTTCATCCTTGACCTGTGCGGCGGGGCTTCGGGGTGGTTGACCTCTACGCAGAGAAGGCAGTCGAAAACGCTTCAACCTGCCCGTGAACGAGCCCGTCACCTGCGGCGACTCGCTGACAGTGTGCGAAGGGTGCAGCCCATCGAGGGCTGGGCACACGCCGCCCCCAAGGGAAGCTTGCAGATCGACCTTCGCGACGCAGAAGATCTCCGCCCATCGGTGCAGAACGACGAAACCGCTGGTGCTCGCTTGCGCCTGGACCAGCTCGGTCAGCGCGTCGATGAACGGCTGAGCGGCCGTGCCCGGCTCGATCGCGGCGGCAGCCTGCTCCAGGCGCTCTGCCGCGGCAGGGAAGACGCCTTTGGCCCACTCGTCCTGTTCCTTGACGCGCCTGGAGCTCGCCTCCCAGTCGATCTGCATGATGGTCCACTGCGGGCAGTCCGGTGTGTGCCACATCTGGATGGGCAGCCCCCTCTCGACGCAGGCGTTCTCCGGGCTCGGGCCCACCTTGCAGTCCAGGCACAACTCGCCTTCCGTCTTTGCGAAGCCTTCCATCGGGCATGCTCCCCTCGCCTGGAAAGCCACAGGCGCTGAACGGCTGACCAGAGCTTCGCCGTGACCGCTTCCCGCACCTCTCGCGGCGAGCTGGGTCGACGCGGAAGGCGGCCGGTACTCTGCAGCGCGGCTGCGAATGGCAGGGCTGAGTCAAGTGGATGCTGCCGGAGCCGATGCTGAGCACTCCCGTACCCGCGCCGGAGCTACGGCCGGGCTGGACGGGAGAACCCAAGTGGGACGGGTTCCGGGCAGCCGTCGTGGTCGACGAATGTCCGCGTGAGATTGGCGCAGTTGTGGACAGTGGAAAACGGTCACGGTTACCGCGCGGTAAGCACCCCCCCCTCGTTGCCTGCACTGCTCTTGAGGGCGTGGAGCGAACAGCAGACCGCAACCTCCCCGACCGCATGGCGCTCTTGCGCGGCTGGCGCGACCTCGCCCGCGACGTCCAGACCGCCATCTGAAGAAGGCGGCCCAGCACAGGAGCCTCAGGACGGGTGATCAAAGCGGCGCCGCGTTGACAGCTGGTACTCGGGAACGTGCCCCGGCTCCCACGTGCGGGGCGGCGGCGGGCAGGACCGGGCGGGTACAGGGCTGCGGCCGTCATGGCGCCGCTGGCGGGGCGGCGAGGTGGCGGCGGGGGCGTTTCCTGTACCGCTCCTCGTCGAAACCTGGCGGCTGCCCGCCGCGTGAACCCTTGCGCAGGCGGCCGGCCCGACTGCCCGTCGTTTCCGGGACCGTGTGCCCAATCCCGCGTCTGCGCAGGTACTGCGGTTGAACTCGTGATGTCGCCGGGTTGCTCAGGTGAGTCTGATTGTCGGGCCAGTTCTCGACGAGGCAGCCGTCTACGACCAGACCGCCGACCGCCGCCGATTACCTGGTGCGGTCGTCGTACTCTTCGCGGGCGGTGATGACTTCTTCGGATGTGCAGCAAGGACCACTCCGTGAGCGCCTTCAGCGGTTCCCGCAGCGTCTGGCCGAGCTGGGTGAACTCGTCCGGAACGGGTCCTCCCGGTTCGGCCAGCTCCGGCAGGCGCTGGCAGGCGTGAGCGCGAAGATGCTCACTCAGACGCTGCGCACCTAAACGCGACGGGCTGGTCAGCCGGACCGTCTACCCAGAGGTGCCGCCGCACGGGGGGTATGAGCTGACCGCGCATCACTGTCTTGATCCGCTCCAGTGTCCAGCGCTGGTCCTCCCAGCCGTGCACTGCCGGCCCCTTGACCAGTTCCGCGTCCAGCTGCGCGAACTGCTCCAGGCTCAGCCTCGGCAGACGATGCCGGCCCCTGCGGACCGCAGGGCCCGCGGACCGCCCTCCTTCCACTTCTGCCGCCACCGTTGTACCGAGCGGACGTTGATGCGCAGGGCCTTGGCGATGACCGAGCTCGCCGGACAGCCCCGAGACGCCGGCGATGTCTGTCCCGGCTCCCGCCGCCGGGCTGACGGCGGCGAGACGCGGCGGCCCCGGCCGACGCGCAACCGGCTGAGCGCGCCCCGATCCCCGGCCGCGGCCGCGCCATCCATCCCGCCCGCCCCTTCCTCCTTCACGCAGCCGAGGGACATGGGGTGACGGTAAGAATGCTGTCACCAGCCGCAAACGAGGGGCGTCACGTCCGGCGACGTGCGGCGGGGTCGCGTTCGGCGACGTGTCGAGCGACTGCGTCGACACCTGGACGGGCGTACCGCTCCAGGGAACGGACGGAAGCGTGCCTGGACCGGGCCAGCAGCATGGGGGTCGATGTGCCGCCCTCCGCGTCGTGGGTGAGGGCGCTGTGGCGTAGCCGGTGCAGCGTGAAGCCGTCCAAGTTCTCGGTGTCCTCGGGTGAAGCGAGGGGGTTGGCCAGCAGTCGGGTGTTCTCCTCGAAGATCTCCTCAGCCCGGCGGTAGGAGAGCCGGGCCCGGCCGGTCTCGGGGCACACGTCGAGCGTCGGCGTCCCGGCCGGGGCCCTGCGGTCGGTGAGGAACAGCGGGCCGCGGGTACGGCGGGCGATCAGCCTGGGCAGCAGCTGGGCGGTGCCGGACTGCCAGTGAATCCAAGCCGTCGCCCCGCCCTTGGCTGTGATCTTCCCGCGCTTGTCCTGCGGGTACAGGTCTTCCACGTTCAGGCACAGCACCTCGTCCGCCCTCGCGGCGGACTCGTAGAGCATCTTCCAGAACGTCTTCTCCCGCAGCAAGACGTCCAGGCGCCACAGGGCTGCGATCTGGTTCTCGGCCAGGGCCTTGGTGCGGTCCGGCGGCGCCGGGCGCCGCTCGATGCCGATCGTCGGGTCGCCTTCGATCCAGCCCTGGCGCTGCCACCAGCCGATCGCCTTGCGCGCGATGGACAGCTCCCGGTTGACGGTGTCGGCGTCCATCTCGTCCGCCCGCGCCGCCGCCAGCTC
Organism: Streptomyces mexicanus; assembly: GCF_902506575.1. Lineage (GTDB taxonomy): Bacteria > Actinomycetota > Actinomycetes > Streptomycetales > Streptomycetaceae > Streptomyces > Streptomyces mexicanus. The sequence goes on from NZ_LR732544.1 coordinate 267,810, forward strand.
GGCCAGCGCCTCCGGTAGCGCCGGATCGTCGATCGCGGCGACGGGGAAGACGGGCGGCTTCGCGCCCCGGCGGGCGGGACCGGTCGGCGCGGGTTCGCCGGCGAACATCCACCCCCACGTCGTGAGTGAGATCCGGTAGATCCAGGCGGAGGACTTCGCGATGCCCGCGCTGGTGAGGTACCGCTCGACCGCCGCGATGTACGACGCGGGCGGGGCGGACAGGGGTACGACCCGGGCGCGCGGCAGCCGGAGCGCGCCGCGGCCCCCGACTTCGGTCACTGGTTCGATCGCCATGCCCGCCCCGCCCTTCCGATCCTGCCGCAGTAAATGCGTACACCTCGCCTGAGGTGGCCGGACAGCCCGCCGCAGGTCGCGATGATCACCGTAGGGGCTCCGCCGCAGTCAATCCGGCATTTACCGCGACAGATCGTGGGATGGTGTGGGTGTCAGTCGTGCCGCTGGTGGTAGTGGTGGGCGCTGAGGGCAGGCTTCGAACGCCTGGATCACCAGCCCTGCGAAGCGTCGGGATGCCTTGACCTGGGTGGCGGTCGATGTGGCGTGGATCCCTTTGTTGGCCATGAGTACGAGAATCAGGTCGTCCAGGACGAAGTCGGACCGCAGGTGCCCCGCTTCCTTGGCTCGCTGAGCCAGTTCAGCGACTGCTTTCACCGTGTACTCACGGCCTGCGGCGACATCCTTTCACCTCCGGGTAGGTGGACAGGAAGGCTTCGGTGAAGCCCCGATCACGTGCGTGCAGCTCACAGATCTTCTCGATCACCAGGCACAGGCCACGCCACGGATCAGGATCGGCGCACCCCTCGTTGACAATGGCGCGACATTCATCGAGCTGGTCCGCGAAGGCCTCGGCGATCAGTATCTGCTTGGTCGGGAAGCGACGGTACAAGGTGGCAGGTCCCACCCCGGCGCGCCGCGCGACCTCCCGCATCGGCACGTCCAGGCCGTCGGCGGAGAACAGCGCTCGGGCCGCGTCGAGGATGCGTTCGCGGTTGTCCAGCGCGTCGGAGCGCAACGTATGAGGCAAACGGTCGGTCACCACTCTCACCTTATCTAATTGGACGGGGGCGTCCGCTACCGTCCGAGACGTAGAAGCTCTCGTGCTTGAGCGGTCCGAGAACCTGGAGACCACATTGAAGGCAATCTCGATCCAGACGTTCGGAAGTCCTGACGGTCTGGCTGTTGTCGACCTGCCGGTACCCGCACCTGCTGCCAGACAGGTACTGATAGCCACCGAGGCGGTGGGCGTCGGTGGTGTCGACGCCGTGATCCGAAGCGGGGCTCTGGCCGCCTACGGCTTCAAGGAGGGCCACATCCCGGGTGGCGAAGTGGCGGGCACCGTGACCGCGGTCGGTGAGGACGTCGACGCGTCGTGGATCGGCCAGCGGGTGTGGGGCTTCACCGGCACCGGCGGAGGCTACGTCGAACAGGCCGTCGCGCCGGTCGAGCAGATTCTTCCCCTGCCCGAGAGCCTGTCCGCCGTCGACGCGGTGACGCTCGGCAGTTCCGGTGCGGTGGCCCACTTCGGGCTTCGCCACGCCCGTTTCACTCCCGGGGAGACGGTCTTGGTGCGTGGCGCGGCCGGCAGTATCGGGATCATGACAGTGCAGCTCGCGGCTCGCGGTGGTGCCGCCGCGGTGGCGGTCACGACATCGTCATCCGAGCGCGGCGAGCGGCTGCGCCGCCTCGGCGCGACCAATGTGCTGGACCGCTCCGGCGACGGAGGGGAAGAGGCTCCCGCGGGCTATGACGTCATCATCGATGTTGTGGCCGGTGAGGACATGCCGTCGTTCTTCGACAGGCTCAACCCGAACGGCCGCATGGTGGCCGTGGGCGCTGTCGCAGGTCAGCCGCCCGCGGACTTCGGCATGAGGATCATGGCGGCGTTCCAGAAGTCGATGTCCTTCGCCGCTTTCAGCGCAGCTACCGTCACCCCAGCCGACCTGAGTGCCGTACGCGGCAAGCAGTTCGCCGCTGCCAGCCGTGGCGAGATCGAAGCGGTGGTGCACGAAGTGCTGCCACTGGATGAAGCTGTGCTGGCGCACCAGAAGATGGACGCGGGTGAAGTCTTCGGCAGGATCGTGCTGACACCATAGCCCCCGCGCTCTCTCCTCCGGGGGCGCCTGGGGCATCCACGGGCCGCCCGTCATGAGAGACGCCGGTGCGGCCCTCTCTCGGTGCTGCACAGGCGCAGGTTCACTCGTTTTCTACGGTGGTGCCGCCCGTTCGGCCGGGGCCCGGGGGACCGGAACGGAGGCCTCTGCGAGGTTGAGGCGGGCGCCCATGTCGAGGTTGACCTCCCCGTAGGGGCGGACGTGGGACCAGAAAAAGCGGGGTCAGGCCGCGACGGTCGGCGGGTGTGAGAAGGTCCGCCCACTCCTCTTCGCCGAGGATGTCCTGGAGCATCAGCGTGTTCACGTAGACCAGGGCCGATTGCAGGATGCGCAGGCACAGGACGAACATCTCCTACTCGTCGCGCCGGTTCGAGGCGATCTCTCCGCCCTTGCCGTAGGCGATCACGGAGTTGGCGCCGTTGGAGGACTCCATGACGTTCAAGCCCTCCTCGATCTCCCGCTGAAGATCCCGAAGCCGCAGGTGAGCGTGGACTACCTGAACATCCACAACCGCGTCGCCGAGCTGACCACAAGCGTCCTCTACGACCGCGCAGGCACCGGCTGGAGCTACCCCGCCGAGCTGCCCCGCACCGCCGCCGAAGTCACCGACGAACTCGCGAACTGCTCCACACCGCCGGCGTTCCCGGCCCCCACCTGCTGATAGGCCACTCTCTGGGCGGGGCCTACGCGCGCCACTAGGCCAGGCGTTTTCCCGGTGAGGTGGCCGGCCTGCTCCTGCTCGACCCCTTCCATGAGGACATGGCGACCCTGGTTCCCCAGCAGGTACGGGAAAAGCTCGACGAGATGCTGGAGCAGATGGAGACCCAAGAGCCGGCCGAGCCCACGCCGGAACAGCTGGAACAGTCCCGAGCCCAGATGCTCCGGCATTTCGCCGCCTGGCCGGAGCCGGTGCGCGAGCCCTTGGTCACACGTCACCTCGCCACCTGGCGGGTGGCCTCGCGCGAGAACCGAAACCTCTACGACGAGGTCGCCAGCGAGTTCCGGCAGGCCCCGACCACCCCCGACGTGCCGCTGATCGTGCTCACGGCCATGGGGCACGACGCCACCCAAGCCCATCTGTGGCCCGCGGAACTGCTGCGTGAGATCACGAGGGCAAGCGCGCCCTGCATGCCGAGCTGGCCGCCGAGTCCTCGCGCGGCGAGCAGAGAGTCCTCGACGACGCGGGGCACGGGTGGCTGCACGAGGAGCGGGCGGACGCGGTGATCCAGGTCGTCGAGGACCTCATCGCGAGGGCGCGTCGATGACGGCACCACCTACCCGCTGCACACCCTGCATCTGACTCCGTAGGCCACTCCTCCGTCAGGCCGAAGAGACAAGACCTCATTACGGATATGCCAGGATTCTTCCATGTGGAAGATCGCGCAAAGGAGGCGGCGTCGGGCTCAACTACCTGCTCGACCGCCGATGTCCGCGGCCAGCGCCGCATAGATGTACTCGCTGCCCCAGCGATCCCCGTCGAGGTCGTTCTCCACCAGGTGCGCCTCCCGACGCATCCCGAGGCGCTCACAGACCCGCACGGACCCGGTGTTCTCCACATCCAGCCGTGCGTAGAGCCGATGCACGCCCAGTCTGTCGAAGGCAAACCCGGCCAGCGCCCTGGCCGCCTCCGTCGCATAGCCGTGCCCCTGATGGCGTGGGTCAACAGTCCAGCCGATCTCGGCCTGGGCGGCGCGTGCACTGGCCAGGGTGAGCGTCACCTCACCAAGGAGGCCGGGCTCATCACGCCGGCACACAGCAAGCGCCAGCTTGTCCCCGTCGGCGCACCACACCGAGTGCGCCGCGCGTTCGGCCGCGACCTGCTCGCTGCGCTCCCGCGTGTGCGGCGGCCGGTACAAGTAACGCGCCACGCTCGGCAGGCTCTGGTAGGCGTACAGATCGTCGGCGTCGCCGGGAGTGAACAGACGCAGCGACAAACGCGGCGTGGTCAACGGCAACAGCGAGGTGACGTCCATACGGACCTCCGGGATGCGGACGTGGGTCACGATGCGGAACTGATCGTCGCACCACGACGGACGGGCAGCCACGCCTTTTCAACAGCAGCGCCCCGACAGCCACACTCCACCACGAGGCCACCACCAGCAGTTGTTCACTTACCCACACGCCTAGCAAGTTGGACGAGGGGCTCCGCCAGGGCCGAGCATCTGTGGAGGCCTATCTCAGCAGCAACGGTGATCACAGTGCGGTCGGTGTACTGCTGCGTGGAAAGGGTGAGGTCGTTCACGGTTCGCCCCTCCTATCAGGGGGGTCGAGCCCATCACACCCCTGCGCGGGGGCGTCAAGCGCGCGGCTTACACGAGGGCCGCGCACAGCCAAGCAAGACCACCCGCACCCAGCCCTGGCCACCGTGGTGGCCCGTGCCGTCACTACAAGATGACCGATAGTACTCAGACGGACCGGTTGGCGGGCGCGGCCTCCAGGCGGCCCAGGCACTCGTAGAGAGCCCGCACGAGCCGGGCTCGGGTCTGGGCGCAGTGTGCGTGCCCTGGATCGGTTGGGAGAGGCGGCCAGTGGCTTCGCGGAGGATGACTTCGGCGAGGGCGCCGCGGCCGTCGTTCTTCGGCAGGGCGGCGGCGTGGCTTCGGCGACGACGGCGCGGGCGTGCCCGGTCAGTTGGAAGGCGATCTGCTCGTAGTCGGCGGGGCGTGACGGCGCTGCGGGCCCTGCGGGAGTACCGCACCGACGTGGAAGCCCTCGACCTCACGGCCGAGCGGCTGCGCCGCCACCCGTCCGTGAACAACCTGTAGATTCCGATTGGAGATGTCGTTGTCCATGTGATTCGTCATCAACTTGTCGTCCTAGTCGCGTCGATCCGAGGCGGGCCGTCCGCGGAACGGCCAACCCGCCGACCACGGACGACAGGAGCGCTATGCGCCTATTTATCCCGGCTTGCGTAACGACGGATGCCCTCCACGCTCCCGTCCATGTAGTCCCGCCAGCGCAGGTACTTCTGCACCACCTCGTACCGGCGCTCCTCGGCCTCTTGAGCGTCCCTGGCACGTAGATGCCACATGACCAGCGCATCGGTCATGAACTGCTTACTGCGCCTCTCGGCCTCTTCCGCCACAGCTTGGGCAGCGTCCGCGAGTATCGGATCGGTCAACCGACGCGCCTCACCCCACACCTCGGCTACGCGACGCTTGACGATCCTGTTCAGCAACTCCGGATCGACTCTCTGCCGCAGCATGGCCTCATGATCTGCAGCCGCCATCCGGCGACGAGCCCAACGAAACACGGATCACTCCCCCCACGACAGGTGACTGCATTCTTCCCCCGCAGTCCCAGACCTCATCCAAACTGTGTCGGCTGAGCAATTCGACAGATCGACTGGACGAATCCGCTGACGCACCGTCCAGACGCGGCACGAAGCCGCAGGTCAGTCCAACGCCGGACGACAGATCAAACCGGAACCTACACAACCGCGCACGCCGGACGCGAGCAAGGGCGACGGTCAGTAGGAGCGGGGGCCGTCCTCGGTAGCCCGAACAGGAGTCCCGTAGCCGTGCGGCTTGTCGCCCTTGTAAACCGGCTCACAGCTGTACTTGGAGGCGACGTTCAGCGGCGCAAGGATGGCCTTGGGAATGTTGTTGCACAGCACGTACTCGGGGCTGAAGTTGCCGAACAGCACGCGTGCCACGCCGTCACGAGTGATGATCCCCGTGCTCGGTGTCGCGTCGAAGGTGACGTAATCGCCGGAGAATGACCAGGCAGCCTTGTCGCCGACGGTGACTTTCCACTGGACCTTCAGGCCCTCGTACGTGGTCGTGCAGGTGGCCTTCGTGCCCTCCTTCGACGACAGACCCTTGGGGCACTCTCCCGTCGTCTTGCCCGGGGCGTGAGCCATCTTCAAGGTCCGCTTCTGCAACTCGTAGGCAACCTGCTCATTGAACGGCGCCGAGTCGGCGGGCGAAGGCGAAGGCTCCAGATCGGGGCTGCTGCCCGGGTCGGTGAGTCTCTGCGTCATCGTCACCTTTGCCGGCGCCGATGCCTTGGCGTCAGCATCACTCGAATCAGACTTCCCGCCCCCGCATCCCGTCGCGAGAAGACCGGCCGCAGCCAGGGTGATAACAAGCTTCAATCGCATGTTGATCACTCTAGAAGGTCGGGGGATCACGCCCGGTGCGCGGTCGGTTCTGTGGGACCCGCGCGTGCCGGCGGCACGCCCGGGAACAGCGACGGCTCTACCCGATCGGGCGGCACGCCGGACGATCAGGCCCTCTCGAGGCTCGCTTAGGATCCGCGCGTGGCACACACCTTCGAAGAACTCGTGGAGATGCAGCGGGCCTCGGACGCGGCGCAGGCACAGGTCGAACGGCTCCGGGACCAGTACGGGCCGCCCACCCGTAAGGCGTGGAGCGAGCAGCAGACCGCAACCTACGAGACGGCCTGGCGTGCCTGGCGCGACCTCGCCCGCGACGTCCAGGCCGCCATCACCGAACACGCCCAAGCGGAAGGACAGTCGCGGACCGAGGCAGAGGCTGACGTGCAGAAGACGGCCCGGCACCCCGAGCAGCCCGAGCCTCAGGACGGGTGATCAAAGCCGCGCCGCGTTGACAGCCGGTACACGGGAACGTGCCCTGGATCCCACGCGCGGGCCGACGGCGGCAGCAGATGGGCCGGGATCTCGTTGCGGTGCCGGTGCATGATCTGCCGCAGCGCGCGGCCGCGGACCGGGTACGGGCGATGGGCCATGATCCCCAGCTCGGCAGACGGCTACGACTCCTTGGGCCAGGTCGTCAACGTCTCGCCGGTGTCCTCGTCGACCAGGGTGATGCAGACGCCGTGGAGGTTGCCGTACTCGCCGATCCAGCCGGAGAACTCCGCCACGCGATTGTCTCGCCGGCCCACCGGCCCTGCATCACCGCACGGCCGCCTGTGGTCAGGGTGAGGTGGTAGCGCTCGACGGGCATGCCCTCAGGATGGCAGGCGCCTCTCTCGCCTCTTCAGACGGCGCTTGCTCGGTGGCCGGCGGAGCGTTTCCTGGTCAGGGTTCGCACGGCCTGTCCGTTTGAGAGCTGCCGCGCGGCCGTGTCGGGCACGGCAGGGCCCTGCGGATGGAGTTCCCGGTCAGCTCGCGCCGCGTCGGGCCGCCGCGCGGATCGCCGCCTCGGCCTCCGCCAGACCGTCGATCAGGGACGGTTCGTCGAGTCCCGGTACGCACACCACCCGGTCGCCGTCCAGCGCCTCGAGTGAGGCGTCCACGACTTGGCCCACCGGCATGCCGCCTTCGGCGTGCACGGCCTGGTCACCTGCCGGCACCGGCTCCTGCCCGCGGGAACGATGGAACTCGGTGGCGGTCAGCCCCGGGCACAGCACCTGGATCCTCAGCGGTGTGGCGGCCAGCTCGGCCGCGAGAGTGCGGGTGAAAGTGACGACGTAGCCCTTGGTTCCGCCGTACACCGCGCGCTCGGGCAGCGGGTGCGGCGGCAGCGAGCCCGCGAAGGCCAGCTGCGAGGCGACGTTGACCACGGTGCCGTCACCGCGCGCCAGCATGCCCGGGACCGCGGCCCGGGTGAGAGCGGTGACGGCCAGGACGTTGATGTGCAGGACCTTCGCCAGCAAGTCCGGTTCGAGCTCGGCGAACGGGCCGTACCCGTTGATACCGGCGTTGTTGAGGAGGAACCCGATGTCGTCGCCCGCCGCCCGGCTCATCACCCGGGCCAGGTCGTCGGGCACCGACAGGTCGGCCACCAGGGTCTCCGCCGTGGTGCCCGTCTCCTCGCGCAACCGCCGGGCGAGGTCGTCCAGCCGCTGGGCCCTGCGGGCCACGAGGACCGTGTCCCATCCCTGGGCGGCGAGGCGCTCCGCGTAGGCCGCGCCGATGCCGGAGGATGCGCCCGTCACCAGGGCCGTACCGCGTCGTGTGCTCACCTGTGTGCCGCCTTTCAGCCCGTCTGACCTGCAGTGTGCGCGTGCAAACACCGTTGTACCAGCCAACCACCGCGTCCCGGACGCCAGGGCCGCGCCGCTCGACGAGGTTCGCCCCACGGGCCGGTCTGTAACGGAGACACGACCACCAGCGATCCCCGAACGCCCGCATCTGAGGAGAGCGTCATGACCACCGCCTACACGTTCGACGTCTTCTCCAGCCTCGACGGCTTCGGCGCGGCCGGCGGCGACTGGACCGGCTACCGGGGGCAAGCAGGGCCCCGAGCTGCTCGAACACCGCCTCGCCCACTACGGCGAGAAGCAGCGGATGATATTCGGGGCCACCACGTACCGGGCGTTCGCGCAGATACCGGCGTCGAGCACCGAGGAGTCCGAGGTGCGCGACCCGTGGGTCACACGGACGCGGAGCCTGCCCGCCACAGTGGTGTCGACGACCCTGGAGGAGCCGCTGGACTGGCCGGACGCGGGGAGGTTGCCGTACTCGCCGATCCAGCCGGAGAACTTCCGCCGTGCGGTCGCCTCGCTGGCCCACCAGCCCTGCATCACCGCACGGCCGCCGGCGGTCAGGGTGAGGTGGTAGCGCTCGACGGGCATGTGACCTGTCGCGGCGAAGGTTGAGCATTCTCACCGAAGTTTGAACGGTCGATGTGACGGCCCTGCACTCCGGGTCCGTCTGAAGCGCGTTTGGGTCAGCTGTCCAGCTGAAGCCGCTCACGTTCGTGTGTCTCACCCAATCGACGTTTGTCGGCGAGTGGATGAATGGGTCTCGCAGGAGGCGGGAGGCTGCCCTGGTCCTGACCGTGCATCAAGGTCAAATCAGTGCCCCAGCCGTCAAGAACGTCACCGTGCCCAGCAGCGCGGGCTGCCTGATCGATCCGCGCGAACAGGCTTCGCTGTGAGGCGGGACTGCCTGTAGCAAGAATGCGGTGGAGCTCAGGGAGGAGCTGGTCGACGCCCCATCCAGGCTGGCTCAGCGGGTGCTGCTCAAGTTCCCACCGAAGGTACTTGTTGCTGGTGCAGAGCGAACAGCACCTCAAGAACGTAGGGGATGCTCTCAGCGGCATCCAGATGGGCCTCGGCGTCTCTTCCGTCCCGGCTGCTCTTCAACGAGCGATAGACGGAGTTGATGTAGGCGTCCAGGAAGGTGTCGACGTGGCTGTGGGCCTCTTCAGGGGCGAGGGTTCGCTTGCTGTCGAGGATGTCGGCGATCTTGCCGTCGAGGCGGTCCAGGACCACGCGAGCGTGAACGTAGGCGTATCGCATCCAGCTGAGTGGATGGCCCGGCAACCCGCAGAAGCGGAAGTCCGCAAGCGGCATGACAGCCAGGTCCAGGTGTGAAGATCGGAAGCCTTCCAGCTCCTTCAGCAGGTCCGTGCCGTCGTCTCCGACGATGACATGGACGTCGTAGTCGGAGTGAATCGTGGGCATGCCTTCGTGGACCTGGGAGCCGCTGAGAATGAGCCCGACCACCCGGGGATCGACGCGCGCCTGGGTCAAGAACGCTTCCAGAGTTTCTTCAGGGGTTGAGCCGGCGACGAGGCGGTAGGCACGGGTGATGCCGTGGGTCATGACGATCTCTCCATGCGTAGAGGCGATCCCCACCACGTCCGGGGCGAAGTCCAGCAGCATTAGCCGGTCGCGCTCCAGCCACGACTCGTAACCACATGGTGGCTGGTCGTCACCGCGTAGTACCAGCCGGGGAAACTGCGGTCCCCCTTGCTCCAGCCGAACCCGCGTACCGGCGGCACGTCCTCGAACCGAACGCTCCACCCGGCGCCCAACGCGGTCCGACGCGCTTACGTTGGCCGAGTGCCCGGCGAGACATGCGCGGGGCTCAGCCCATGGCGGTGTCCGGATCGCGCAGAGGAGCTCTCCGCCGGACTGACGGGGAGCTGAAGGGGTGGCGGACCCGCGTGTCGCGCGTGCCGGACAACGACGAGTCCGAGGGCGCCGATCTGGTCTTCCACGCCGTCCTGGTAGCGCTGGTGACGCTATCCGACATGGCCGTGGAAGATCATTCGGGTGAGCGCGTACCAGCCCTGGGGCTAGCCTGTGCACCTTGATCGCCGCCGGTAGCCGGGCCCGTCAGCCAGTCTCAGGATCTTGAAGATCTCGCTGAGCCATGGTGGAGGATCGCGTCACCCACCGAGGTCGGGTGACCGTGGCGCGGAAGTATCCGCCTCAGGTTGCAGGCGCGGACGGCTCCGGTATGGATAGAGCCGCTGATCCGGGATGTCCTCCTGCTGTCGCCTCGATGCGTGCGAGGTTGCTCTGCCTGCGGGACGTGTGAGGCCGTGGTCTTCAGCGTAATTGCACCGCCACATCTAGTGGTCTGGCAGCTTCGCCTGCTGCGTCGCGTACGTGAAGCCGGCGAGGTGTGAGCACGCCGAAGCCGATGTCGCTGTAGAAGGCTGTGCCGGCGACGCGCGCCCAGCTCAGGGCCCTTCCCTTTTCCGACCGGAGGAGCGTTCCACTGGCTGGAACACCCGTTGAGCCGTTCGGCGGTACGGGTTTGTCTGGAGAAGGTCGCTCTTCGCGGGCTCGTCACCAGCGCGGTCGCGAGCTCCACCGACGAAGGGGCGACTGCAGTTACTGGAGGCACCCCATGTCATACCTCTTCGTGCTCGACCTGTGGCCGACGGTGCGCCCCGACTCCGAAAGGTTCATCCGCACGGCCATGCGCTGGCACTTCGGCTCGGACACCGGGTCGGCGTACTGGCTGAAGCGAGCCGCCGACCATCCCTTTGACCCGCTGACCGACGTGAAGGAGGTCGAGGATCTCAGGCTGTTCCCGGACCGCGTCGACGAACTGCGCCAGGTGATCGACCAGTACCACATCGACTCAAGAGTGCTGCCCCAGGGCCCCGGCCACTCCAAGATCCTGATCACCGTCAGCGTGGGCTGGCACGCCTATCCGGACACGGTCGTCAGCTCGCCGGTTAACCAGAGGATGACTCTCGTCCGGAAGGTGGGCAAGTGAGCAACGAGGCTGTGTGGGTCAGGGGCGTGACGGGCATTCAGCTGCACCACGTCACCAATCTTCAAGATGCGCGGCGATTCCTGGGCAATGCCATCATGGCGCTGAACGCGGCGCATGTGAGAACCGGCGACGCCAGGTTCTCCGGCTTCGCCGAGCAGCTCAAGGGCATGCTCGCCCAGGCGGGCACCCTGGAAGGCGAGGCCCGGGCAGGCATGCAGCAGCTGCACGCTATGGACCCCGAGCGCTTCACGCGCTGCCGGGAGGGCGAGGAGCCGTGGCCGGACGAGCTCCAGGCGGGTTTCGTCCCCCGCCATACCTGCCGCGACGAGTGCCTCTACCACGACCACGAGGTGCTGGACGGAATCCTGCAGTGCACCTGCGGCCGTCCCCCGTGCCGCGCCTGCGCGATCGCCGGCACTCCCTGAGCTTGCGTCCATGGGACCTGTCACATCCACGAAGCGGCGCAGCAACCGGGGTGGTCGACCAGGTGGGACGGCATGTACCAACACCACCGGCGTCCTGGTGGAGGGTGGCCCAGCCCCACTGGCGCGGGCCCTGGCCAGGCGACTGTCGATCATCCCAATCTGCCCCCGCAGGACGACAAGGCGGTGCTCCCGGTGCAGCCGGTCGAGGTGACCGCATGGGGCCAGCGTTTCCGGGGTCATAGCAGGGGCCGTGCAGCTGCCGGATGCGGCCGCGATGGAAAAGCGGGCTGGTCGTATGGGACGCCGCAGGCCGCCTCGTGTTCGAGCGATTGCAGAACCGGCTTGCCCGGCTCGGTGCCGGGGCGATCCGAGCGGCGCAGGCGTGGCATGACACAAGAACAGTACGTGGGCCATCTCATCGCCCGTCTGGAACAGCTCGTCGCAGCCGAGGGCGCCGACACGATCGCCGCGTTCATCGCGGAACCGATCCTCGGCGCGGGCGGAATTATCATCCCCCCGCCCGGTTACTACGCCCGTGTACAGGAGGTTCTCGCCCGGTATGACATTCTCTTCATCGCCGACGAGGTCGTGACCGCCTTCGGCCACACAGGGTCCATGTTCGCCACCGCCGAATTCGGGCTCAGCCCCTGACCTGGTCACTCTGGCGAAGGGGCTCTCTTCCGCTTATGCACCGATCTCCGCAGTCATGGTGGGGCAGCGGGTCATGGACACCATCGCCGAGGGCTCCAAGAGCATCGGCGCCTTCGGTCACGGCTTCACCTACTCCGGGCATCCGGTGGCCGCGGCCGTCGCGCGCGAGGCCCTCGCCGTCCTCGTCGACGAAGACATTCCCCGTCACGTACGGGACACAGCACCCCGGCTCATGGAATGTCTCGACGTCTTTCGCGGTGCGGAGGCCGTCCGTGACGTCAGGGGCTACGGATTCGCTGCGGTTACTTTCACTGCGGGCGTCGGAGGCAGGAAGGAAGGCGATATGAGTGCGGCCGTCATGGCCAAGGCGGTCGACAACGGTCTCCTGCTCCGGGCCATCGGCGACACCGTCGCCTTCGCACCGCCGCTGGTCACCACCGCCGAGGAGATCACGGTGATGGCGGACCTGTTCGAGAAGTCGTATCGCTCGGTTCTGGCCGAGCCTCGTGGCGTGTCCCGGTAGCGCCGACGGCGAACGAAACAATGGGAGGGGTATGGCACCAGGCACCGGCCGATGGGCTGTATCCGTCCAGCGCCGTGCGCGCGAACGTCGTCTGCCGTCAACACCCGAGGCGACGCATGTCGGAGAGGATCCTGGACGCGACCCTCTCCAGAGGACGCTTGAGGGACTCGACCTCCAGGTTGTCCGGCCGAACCAATGTGACGACGCCGGTGCCACCGGACGGGAGGCAGACGGGCGCAGCGATGCAGTTGCACCCCGGGTGCACCTCCTGATATTCGGCGGCCAGTTGTCCGAAGCGGAGTGCGCGCCAGATTGCCGAGGCCGGGTGGACGGCGGCCAGCCGTTGTTCCGCCGGGGGCATCACACGGCGGAAGTGCGGTCCAAACCAGCACCACAAGGTCTCCAAGGTGTCCCCGGACTGCCGGTGCAGGAACAGGGTCGCGCCGGTGGCCTGTGACAGAGCTTGCAGCCGCGGACGCGCAACCAGCGCCACAGGCGAGGGCTGGTGCGCCGGCCGTGCCAGATCACCGAAGCCCGGCGCAAGTGCCCACTTGTGATCACGGCGCGTCACGATACCTTCCCGGGCCATCTGCTCCAGAAGCCTGTGCGCGGTGGTCTTCGGTATACCCACCACCGACGCCAGATCCGTCACGCCGACCGGCCGATGCACCTGGCTCAGGACACGTACGAGCGCGAACGTGTTGTGCACCACTCCAGCGGGGGTTGCTTCCTCGCTTGTCACCGCGGGGGCAGCGGTGGAGTCGTCGGTCATTTATTCGCTCTTCCGACGGTTCTTGACTCTTCCGACGTCGGCCTGTCACAGGAGGCGGGTGCGGCAAAAGCACACCACCACAGTTATCCTCGGCGCCGACGCCGAAAACTTGATACACGTGAGAGGTTAGTGGAAGGTGCCCCGGCGGGCGAGGGGAGGATCTTTGCATTGTTTAGACAATGTCGAATCAATGCGGGATCACTATCGAATGACCCGAAACGGCGGTCGCTGTGGGTGAGGGAGTCGACGCTGACTGCCATATGGGGGGTTCTGAGACATGAGGTCAGCGGCCCGTTCGGCAATGGCGAGTACCGCGGCGTTCGTGTTGGCTGAAACGATGGACGGCATGACGGAAGCATCTGCTACACGCAGACCGTGGACAGCGTGAACTCGCAGGTGATCGTCTACGACGGCCTCTTCATCGCTTCCGATCCGACAGGTACCGGCGTAGTGAAAGTAGGTGGTGAGACTTTCATGTACATGCTTTCGCAGGGCTGATGCATCACGCAGGCCGGGGCCGGGAAGCACTTCGGATCCCCGCCACGCGGAAAGAGCACGTGCCTCACCGATCTCGCGGGCACGTTGCAGACCCAGTACCAGGGCCTCGACGTCGCGACTGTCTCTCAGGTAGTTCGGGTTCACCAGCGGCGCCACATCCGGCTCACGACTAGCGAGGCGCACCCACCCTCGACTCCGCGGCGTCATGAGACTCACAGCGATCGAGTAACCCTCCGCAGGCCCGTGCAAGGCGGGACTGTGATAGGGGAGCGTTACGAACAAAGCCTGCAGATCAGGCCACCCGGTCAGTTCGCTGCGCCACAGGACACTGGCCTCGCCATGATTGTTGCGGCTCACCGGGATCGGTGCCGCGGCGCTGTAGACGATGCTGGTTTGCGGGTGATCCTGGAAGTTGGCTCCTACTCCGGGAAGGTCCACTACCACGTCGACCCCTACATCCCGCAGATGCTCCGAGGGCCCGATGCCCGACAGCATCAACAGGTGTGGTGAGCCAATCGCCCCCGCCGCCAGAACCACTTCGCCCGAGCAGTCGACCGTCACCTCTTCCCCGCCCAGGGAATAGCACACCCCGACGCAACGGTCACCCACCATCCGGAGACGATGGACAAAGGCATCGGTGACGACGTCCAGGTTCGATCGACACAGCACGGGCCGCAGGTAGGCATCCGCCGCGCTCTGCCGACGTCCTGCGACGATGGTGAGATCGTGAAGGCCCGCCCCCTCCTGCAGACCGCCGGCAGGATCGGCGGCACGCGCATGTCCGGCCTCGACGGCCGCTTCCACGCCTGCCACTGATACCGGATGGGGCCGGGACGCCGGCGCCACCCGCATCGGCCCGTGCACACCTCGCACAGACGGATCGCGCCCCTGAGTACTTTCGCTGCGCCGGAAGAAGGGCAGCAAGTCCGCGAACCCCCATCCCCGGGCGCCGGCCTGGCCCCAGGCGTCATAGGAGGAATGGTGCCCACGCAGGAAGACCATTCCATTGATGCTGCTCGAACCGCCGATCCCCCGCCCCCGCGGCAGCGGATACGACACACCCGTGGCCGCCTGCGTCACAGACACATCGTTCCAATCCGCGGAAGACCCCATCAACGACACCCACGCCCGCGGCGTCCGCACCGGTGCCTCGATCTCCGCGCTCCCTGCCTCGATCAGCAGCACTCGCACTGCCGCGTCTTGCGACAACCGAGCCGCGAGCACACTCCCGGCCGTCCCCGCACCGACCACCACATAGTCGTAACCAATGACACAAGCCATGATGAAAGGACCTTTCTGATACGGTCCTCTCGATACAACCCCGCAGGCCCGTTCCTCCCCAAGCCTGTGCCAGTCAGCGGAACAGCCTCCCCAGTCCGCTTGGCCCGGCCCTGAACAGCGCGGCGGCCTACGACCTCGATGCGCTGACGGCCTGACCGGTGTCCCGGCCCCACGAACAGCGCGTCCGTCTCTTGAGGCGGCGCCGCGCACACCGGGGGCAGGTGGCGGGGTGCGCCTCCCAGCTGTCAGCCGAGGGGGAAGGACGTGGCCGTGAGCCGTGCGAGAGGTCCCAGAGCTCGGCGGCAAGGGCGGCGTCCTGGGCGGTGGCGCTGCGGGAGACCAGTGTGGGCCGGCCGCGCTGTCCGCCCCGGCCTACGTAGGACGTCGGTCTTCGACGCCCATCCCGGCAGGACCGTCAAGGCTCTCTTCAGGCGAGGCGCCCCCCAAGCGCACCGACGTCCGGCGCCGACATCGAGCGCGACATCCGAACCTGGCTCGCGGACTGGAACGAACACCCCAGACCCTTCGTCTGGACGAAGACCGCCGACGAAATCCTCGACTACAGGCCCCGCACGGAGCCAGGCTCGGCGTCGGTGAGACCCACTCCGATCTGCACCGAGCACGCGGAGCCAGGAGGCGTCAGCTGTACGACACGGAAATCGGGACTGGACCCGTAATCCACGTCCAGGTGGAAACCCAGACGCTCGGTGTAGAAGGCCAAAGGGCGGTCGACATCGGTCACAGGGAGGATGACGACTTCGAGCGTGTAGTCCATCTGATCATTCTGGTCAGTACCGCGCGACCCCGCCACCTTGCGAGCATGCACGATACGAATGATTTGCCCAGGGAAAACGAATGGACACAGTCCTTCCGCGCCGGTTCCACGATTTCGAAGAGTCTCAGTGAATGCACCACCAGATCCATGATCACGAAATCGCGGCGGCACCGGCCCGGAACTAGGATCGGCCCCAAGGAACAGATCACAGAGCCAGAAAAGCTACCCGGCCGGCCACCCCGCAGGAGGTCCGCAATGGCCACGCTGCTGTCCGTCAACGTAGGCATGCCCAAGGATGTCTCCTGGCAGGGAAGGACCGTCCGCACCGGAGCCTGGAAGGTCCCCGTCCAAGGCTCACGCATGGTCCGGCGGCTGAACGTCGAAGGAGACGGCCAAGGAGACCTCGCCGGACACGGTGGCGAAATCCGCGCCGTCCTCGTCTACCAGCTGCAGTCCTACCAGTACTGGCAGAAGCAACTCGGTCGTGACGACCTGACCTTCGGGATGTTCGGGGAGAACTTCACCGTCGACGGACTGCCCGACGACGACGTGTGCATCGGCGACCGGTACCGCATCGGCCAAGCCGAATTCGAAGTCACCCAGCCACGCGTCACCTGCTATCGCGTCGGCATGCGCCTGGGCGAACCCGCCATGGCCTCCCTGCTGGTCGCCCACCACCGCCCCGGCTTCTACCTGCGCGTCATCAGCGAGGGACACGTCCAGGCCGGCGACGAGATCACCCTTACCCGCAAGGGCCCGGAAGAACTCAGCGTCGCCGACACCGACGCACTGCTCTACCTCCCCGGCCGTGACCCCGCGAAGCTACGCAAAGCCCTGGACATCCCCGCGCTCAGCCCCGGATGGCAGCAGTCCTTCCGCGAGCTCGCCGCCGCCCAACAACCCACACAGGAGCCGGGATGGCCCGGCGAACGCGCCACCGCCCAACAACCCAGAGAGGCGCCAAGATGGCCTGGGTTCAAAACGATGCGCGTCGCACGCATCGTCCCCGAGACCCCCACCGTCTCGTCGATCTACCTCAAGACCACTGACGGCACACCCCTACCCGAGGCCCGCCCAGGCCAGTACCTCTCCCTCCGCCTACCCGTCGCCGACGCCGCCCCCGCCGTGCGCACCTACTCACTCTCGTCCACTTCCGAAGAAGGCACCTACCGCATCAGCGTCAAGCACGAACCCCACGGGAAAGTCAGCAGCTACATCCATACCAGGCTTCTCCCAGGGGACCTATTGGGCGTCGCCAGCCCTCGCGGAACGTTCGTACTCCAAGAAGGCACCCGCCCGATCGCTCTCATCTCCGCGGGGATCGGTGCTACTCCGGTGCTCGCCATGCTTCACCACCTAGCCGCCAAAAGAGATCCACGGCCTGTCTGGTGGATCCACACCGCACACGACCGCGCCCACCACGCCTTCGCGGACGAGACGCACACGCTTCTCGGGCGACTCCCCAACGCCCACGAGCACATCTATTACACCTGCGAAACCGCAGGCCCCGAAAGGTCCTACATCACCCAGGGCCGCCCTACTGCCTCATCCCTCGCGGTCCTGGGCATCCCCGCCGACGCCGACGCCTACCTTTGCGGACCGCCTGCCTTCATGGACGACATTGCCGGCTTCTTGCGCGATCGCGGCCTGAGCCCCGAGAGGATCCACACGGAACAATTCAGCGCCCTCCCAGCCATCAACCCTGGCATCGCGCCCACTGGCGCCGTCCGGCCGCACCAACCAGCCGGTCCCAGGGGCACCGGCCCCCTCATCACCTTCGCTCGCAGCGGCGTCACCACCCCATGGTCACCCGCACATGCTTCCCTCCTCGATCTCGCCGAAGCCTGCGACATCCCCACACGCTGGTCCTGCCGCACTGGCGTTTGTCACACCTGCATCACTCAGCTCGTGGCAGGTGACATCACCTACACCACCCCGCCCCTCGAACTGCCCGAGGCCGGGACCATCCTCGTCTGCTGCAGTGCACCGACCACCGAGGTCGTCCTCGATCTCTAATGAGCTGGCAGCTGTCGAAATGCGATCTTGCCGAAGCCCATCGAGCCCTCTTCAGCGCCCCATACCACGACGCCGAACGCAACGGCGGCTGTCGGTTTACGGGACATGCCGCTTACGGGGCAAGCCGCTGCGGTTGACGATTAGCCGGTCGGCGAGGACCTTGAGCGCATCCGCGCGGCCCGTGACCCCTGGACGGCCTTGAGCTCGCTGCGGACGGCAGCCACCACCAGCTTCCGGGCAGCAGGGCGGTCCAGGCGGCGCGCCCGCACCAGGCCGACCGGGGCCAGGAGGGCATGCAAGTCCTCCGGCGGCAGGGACACACCTCAGTGCTGAGGTACCACTGCGACCGGGCAGACGGCGTGACGGAGCACTGCATGTGCCATGCTCCCGAGGGCAGCCCGAGGGGGCCGCGCCGTCGTGGAGCGCCAAGGGCGAGGAGGTCGGCCGTGGCCGAGTGGGCGAGCAACACGTGGCGGGCGGAGCCCTCCGTGATGACACGGCGCACCGGCATGTCGGGATGATCACGTTCTGCATCGCACAGAGCACGGTCGAGCATGGCCGCTGCCTGATCCTCGTGTTCGTGCGCGGGGTTCCCGACGAATAGGGGATGCGCCTGGGCCCTGTGGCCGGGGCGACGCCAGGTGTGTATGGCTTCCAGGACGGAGTGTCGCGCCTGGGCCTCGTGGAGGCGAAGCGGATCGCCGCAGCGCCGCTTGCGGGGTCGTCCACGCCGACCACGATCGGACCATTGGCTGGTTGCCGGTTCTTTCGGGGGCAGCGTACGACGACGACGGTGCAGGGGGCGCGCGTCGCCGAGGAGCGGCTGACCGAGCCCAGCAGCGTACCTGTGATGGGTCCTCTTCCCCGGCAGCCTGTGACGACGACGGTGGCGCGTCGGGCCTCGCGCAACAAGGTGGCTTCGGTGTCCTCGTCAACGAGGGTGATCCGGACGCCGTGGAGGTTGCCGTACTCGCCGATCCAGCCGGAGAACTTCCGCCGCGCCGTCGCCTCGCCGGCCCACCAGCCCTGCATCACCGCACGGCCGCCGCCAGCACTACACCCTCCACCTGGACCGTCCCCTGCCCCACCCAGCAGAATCCCACCTGCCCGTCCGGGAACTCCTGGCCCTCCCGCCGGAGGGTGTCTTGCCGCTCTCTGTGGTCAGGCTGCGCCGACCGCCGGAGGACCTCCCGCCCCCGCACCGGCGGGGCGGGGGCGGGGGAATGAGGCTGGCGCCTTCTGACCAGCGCGGTGACCATCACCCACGCTCCAGCCGGGCCAAAACCGTCCACGCCCGCTTTCCTCGGCGACGGGCTCATGTCCGGGCCAGCGTTTCCTACCTGCGGCCCCTGTACGGCGGAGGATTCGCCGACTCCTGGCCGACGACATGGGCGGCCATCGAACTGTTTGCCCGCCGCGGCACCTGGGAGAACGGGTGAACCGGCACCGCCGGCGCCCGCGTCGCGCACTGCCATGGTGGACCTGGCGGCAGACTTGGATCCTCGGTACTGCGCTTGCCGCCCTGGCGCTCGTGCTGCGCCGCCCCTTGTAGAAGACCCCGGCTGGACCGGAACGGGACGTCACATCCCCTGGCCCAGCCGGCCGGACCGTCGGCCCGCGCCCCCCTGTCGCCGGCTGGCAGTCCCTCACCCGGTGCCCCTGGACCGATACCCCCGATCGGTCCAGGGGCACTGCCCTATCTGCGGGCGCCTCGGCGGCGCCGCCCCGCGCCGGCGCGGGGCGGCCCCGCGGCGCGCGGGGCGGGGGGGGCGGGGGCGGCGGGGGGGGGGGCGGCGCGGGGGGGGGGGGGGGCCGGCCCCGCCGGGGGGGGGGGGGGGGGGGGCGGGGGGGGGGGCGCCCGCGGCCGCGGCCCCCGGGGGGCGGCGGGCCGGGCGGGGCCCCGGGCCGGGGGGGGCGGCCGGGGGCCGGGCGGGGGGCCCCCGGCCCCCGCGGCGCGGGGCGGCGCCCGGCGGCCCGTCCCGCCGGTCTCCCCCGTCCCCGTTCTCCCGGTGCTCTCGCCGCTCTCCCCCGCCCCGGCCCGCTCCCGCGGCTGCTGCGTCCCCATGACCGCCTCCTGCGCTCGTGTCGTCCGTGCGCGCCGATCGTAGGTGCGTGGGCATGACATCCGGGAGACCTCGCGCCGAACACGGCGCCGCCGCCCGGTGTCGCGCGGATGACGACCCCGAGGCCGGCCGCCCGGGACGCGCACGCGGGGTGCGCGCCGCCGCGGGGCAGAGGGGCGGGCGCGGGTGCCGGACACGGACGGGCGCGAGCGGGACGGGTGACGATCCGTAATCTCCGTCACAGCCCTCCGGCCGTGTCGCCGTCGGGCGACGGCAGGGACGTGCAGGTAAACGTACGTCAACAGTGTGTAAGAGGTGGTGAGCCCGATGTGCGCGCGCACCCGCGCCGCGAGTATCGTCCTCACCTGCACAGACTCATAAGGAATCCCTGGACACCGGAGGGCCAGTTGTCCCGCTTCGCGCTCATCAAGGCAGTGCTCGGCCCGGTCATGCGCCTGATGTTCCGGCCACGGGTGGAGGGCGCGGAGCACATCCCCGGTGACGGTCCGGTCATCCTGGCCGGCAACCATCTGACGTTCATCGACTCGATGATCCTGCCGCTGGTCTGCGACCGTCAGGTCTTCTTCATCGGCAAGGACGAGTACGTCACCGGCAAGGGGTTCAAGGGCCGGCTGATGGCCTGGTTCTTCACCGGCGTCGGCATGATCCCGGTCGACCGCGACGGCGGCAAGGGCGGGGTCGCCGCGCTGATGACGGGCCGCCGGATCCTGGAGGAGGGCAAGGTCTTCGGGATCTACCCCGAGGGCACCCGCTCCCCCGACGGGCGCCTGTACCGGGGCCGCACCGGCATCGCGCGGCTGACGCTGATGACCGGCGCCCCGGTGGTGCCGTTCGCCATGATCGGCACCGACAAGATCCAGCCGGGCGGCACGGGCATGCCCCGGACCGGCCAGGTCACCGTCCGCTTCGGCGAGCCCATGGAGTTCTCGCGCTACGAGGGCATGGACCGCGACCGCTATGTGCTGCGGGCGGTGACCGACTCGGTGATGGCCGAGGTCATGCGGCTGTCCGGGCAGGAGTACGTGGACATGTACGCCACCAAGGCGAAGGCCGCGTAGCCCCGGCCGCGCGGGGCCGTCGCCCCGCGTCCGCGGGGACCGGCCTCAGAGCTTGTGGCCCTTCAGCAGGAACCAGGCCGCGGCCGCCGTCGCCAGCAGGACCGCCGCGCCCGCGCCGGAGGCCAGGTGCAGGCCGTGGACGAAGGAGTCACGGGCGGCGGACAGCAGTTCCCCGGCGGTGTGGGCGGGCAGGTCCGCGGCCGCCTCCACCGCGCCGCCCAGTGACTCGTGGGCCTGCGGCGGGGTGCCCCGCGGGCCGGTGAAGCCGCGGTAGGCGGCGGTCACGATCGAGCCGAGCAGCGCGATGCCGAGCGCGGCACCGAGTTCGTACGCCGTCTCGGAGACCGCGGAGGCGGCGCCCGCCTGCTGCCGGGGCACGCCGGCGAGGATGACGTCGGCGGTGACCGTGAAGGAGAAGCCGGCGCCCACGCCGACCACCAGCAGGGCCGTGCCCAGCAGCGGGTAGCCGGTGGAGGCGTCGAGCAGGGTCAGCGCGGCGAGTGCCAGGCCGACGGCGGCCAGCCCGCCGGAGACCACCGCCCGCACCGAGAAGCGCCGGGCGACCCGTCCGGCCACCAGGCCGGCCGCGACCGCGCCCACGGCGGCGGGCAGTTCGGCCAGCCCGGCCTCGAAGGGTCGCCTGCCCTGCACCAGTTGCAGGTACTGGGACAGGAAGAACACCAGGCCGGACATGCCGAGCACGGTGAACAGGTCGGCCACCACCGCGCCGCTGAAGCCGCGGTTGGCGAAGAGGCGGACGTCCAGCAGCGGCGTGGGCAGGGTCAGCTGGCGGTGGACGAACCAGGACAGGGCACCGACGCCCACCAGCGCGGTGACCACGACCGGCCAGGCGATGCCGTGCGCGGCGGCCTCCTTGACCGCGTACACGGCGGCGATCATGCCGACCAGGGACAGCAGGACGCTGGGCAGGTCCCACGGGCCCGGGTCGGGGTTGCGGGACTCGGGCAGCAGCTTGATCCCGACCAGGACCAGGACGGCCATCACGGGCAGGTTGATCAGGAAGACCGAGCCCCACCAGAAGTGCTCCAGCAGGAATCCGCCGGCGATGGGGCCGACGGCCGTGCCGGCGGAGGCGGTGGCGCCCCAGATGCCGACGGCGAGGCTGCGTTCGCGCGGGTCGTGGAAGATGTTGCGGATCAGGGCGAGGGTGGCCGGCATCAGGGTCGCGCCCGCGACACCGAGCAGGGCCCGCGCCAGGATCATCAGCTCGGGGCTGCTCGCGTAGGCGTTGAGCACGGATATCGCGCCGAACGCCGTGGCGCCGCCGAGCAGGATCCGCTTGCGGCCGATGCGGTCGCCGAGGCTGCCCATGGAGACGAGCAGGCCGGCGATGACGAAGGAGTAGACGTCGCCGATCCACAGCAACTGGGTGCCGGACGGCTCCAGGTCGTCGCTGATGTAGGGGGTCGCGAGACCGAGGACGGTCGCGTCGACGGCCACCAGCAGCACGGCCAGGACGAGGACGCCCAGCGCGAGCCACCGGCCCGGGCGCCGGTCCGCCTCCGTCACCGGGGCCGGCTGCAGGGTGCTGGTCATGGTTCCTCTCTTCTCAGGCGTTTCTTCTCAGGCGTTCGTACGCCGTACGCCGCCGAGCAGCAGCTCGGCGATCATGTAGGTGAAGTCCTTGCGGGCGACCCGGCCCTCGGTCACGGCCCAGGCGCCGGAGGCCAGCAGGCCGTACAGCGCCTCGGTGAGCCAGGCCGGGGTGAGGTCGATGCGGAACTCGCCGCTCGCCTGGCCGCGCCGGAACAGGGCCGTCAGGCGCTCGTCGATCCTGGCCCAGCCCGCGTTCTGCTCCTCGCCCTCGAACAGCTGGTTCTCGGTGTAGAGGAAGGCCAGCAGACCGGCCGCGGGCTCGATCGCGCGGATCAGACGGTGCACGGCCTGCGCGGCCGGACCCTCGTCCAGGCGGGCGGCCTCCAGCGCCCGCTCACACTCCGCGATGCCCAGGTCCTCCAGGGCGCGCACGAGCGCGTCGCGCCCGGCGAAGTGGCGGTGCAGGGTGGCCCGGCTGATCCCGGCGGCCTTGGCGACCTCGTCCATGGTCGCGGTGGATCTCCGGGTCAGCAGGGCGGCTGCGCTGCGCAGTACGTGGTCACGATCGAGGGCCATGAGACAAGCGTAGCCCAGGTGAGACATTCTTGTCTCATTCTGGGCATGTGTGCATCACCGGGGGAGGCGGATCCGGCTGCGGCGTGCGTCAGTGCCAGGGCAGCTGTGCGCGCCGCTCCCAGTAGGCGCGCGGGTCCTCGGCGAGGGTGGCCAGGCGGGCGAGCTGCTCGTCGTCCAGGTCGACGGCCGCGGCGTGCAGGTTGGACATCAGCTGGGGGACGGTCGCGGCGCCGGAGAGGACGACGCCGGCCCACGGGCGGCGCAGGATCAGGGCGAGGGCGACCGCGTCGCAGCCCTGGCCCGTCTCCCGGGCGACGGCCCGCAACGCCTCGGGGGCGTGCGGCTCGGCCAGCCGCCCGTTGGCCATGCCCTCCTTGACGATCACCGTGAGCCCGGCGTCGTGCGCCTCCTGGAGCGCGGGGCCGGCGGAGGTCTCCAGGGCGTTGTACGTGGACTGCACGGTCCGGAACAGCGGCTCACCGCCGACGCTCACCTCCAGCGCGGCGCGGATCGCGTCGGCCTGGGCGGGGCCGCTGGTGGAGAACCCGATGGTCAGGCCCTGGGCGGCGGCCTCGGCGAGCCGGGCGTGCAGGTCCTTGTCGGTCAGGGCCGGGCTGTCGGGGGTCACCGAGTGGATCTGGTAGAGGTCGAGCCGGTCGCCGAGCAGGGCGGCGGTCTCGGCGCGCTGGCGCTCGTAGGTGGCCGGGCCGTGGTCCTTGACCTCGTGCCGTTCGGCGTCGGTGGTCCAGTTCGCGGTGTAGGTGTAGCCCCACTTGCTGCCGATCACCACGTCGTCGATCTCGGGGTGGGCGCGCAGCCAGTCGGCGAGGAACTCCTCGGAGCGGCCGTAGGAGCGGGCGGCGTCGAGATAGCGGACGCCCTGCGCGTAGGCGGCGTCCAGCAGGTCGTGGGTGCGCGCGCGCAGGGCGTCCACGGTGCGGTCGGCGGGCAGGTCGCGTTCCCGGCCGAGGGTGATGTATCCGGGGCGCCCGACGGCGGCCAGGCCGAGGCCGATGCGGCAGGTGGGCGTGGTGGCGGCGGCCAGTCGGGCGAAGGGCATCGCGGGCTCCGTTCGGTCGGCAACTCCCTGCGGTCGCCGACCAACGTAACCCGCGACGCCGCGACGTCACTTCTTGGCGTCGGCCCAGGCGTGCTGAGCGGCCACGTCCGCCTTCAGCTCCGCCAGCTGCGCGGCGACCGCGTCGGGCGCCGTACCGCCGCGGCCGTTACGGGAGGCGAGGGCGCCGGGAACGTTGAGGACCGTGCGGACCTCGGGCGTCAGGTGGGCGGAGATCTTCGCGAACTGCTCGTCGGTCAGCTCGTCCAGCTCCTTGCCCTCGGACTCGGCGACCTTGACGCACTCGCCGGCCACCTCGTGCGCGACGCGGAACGGCACGCCCTGCTTGACCAGCCACTCGGCGATGTCGGTGGCGAGGGAGAAGCCGGCCGGGGCCAGTTCCTCCATGCGCTCGCGGTGCACGGTGAGGGTGGCGATCATGCCGGTGAAGGCGGGCAGCAGCACCTCCAGCTGGTCGCAGGAGTCGAAGACCGGCTCCTTGTCCTCCTGAAGGTCACGGTTGTACGCCAGCGGCAGCGCCTTGAGCGTGGCCATCAGACCGGTCAGGTTGCCGATCAGCCGGCCGGACTTGCCGCGCGCCAGCTCGGCGATGTCCGGGTTCTTCTTCTGCGGCATGATCGACGAGCCGGTGGAGAAGGCGTCGTGGAGGGTCACGAAGGAGAACTCCTTCGTGTTCCAGATGATGATCTCCTCGGCGATCCGGGAGACGTTCACGCCGATCATCGCGGTGACGAAGGCGAACTCGGCGACGAAGTCGCGCGAGGCGGTGCCGTCGATGGAGTTGCCGACGCTGCCGTGCTCGAAGCCGAGGTCGCGCGCCACCGCCTGGGGGTCCAGGCCGAGGGAGGAGCCGGCCAGGGCGCCGGAGCCGTACGGCGACACGGCGGTGCGCTCGTCCCACTGGCGCAGCCGCTCGGCGTCCCGGGACAGGGCCTGCACATGGGCGAGGACGTGGTGGGCGAAGAGCACCGGCTGGGCGTGCTGGAGGTGGGTGCGGCCGGGCATCGCCACGTCCGGGTGGGCCTCGGCCAGGCCGATCAGCGCGTCCTGCAGGTCCGCGATCAGGCCGCCGATGATCCGGGCGTGGTCGCGCAGGTACATGCGGAACAGGGTCGCGATCTGGTCGTTGCGGGAGCGGCCCGCGCGCAGCTTGCCGCCGAGGTCGGGGCCGAGCCGCTCCAGCAGGCCGCGCTCCAGGGCCGTGTGGACGTCCTCGTCGGCGATGGTGCCGGTGAACTCGCCGGAGGCCACGTCCGCCTCCAGCCGGTCGAGCCCGGCGAGCATCCGGGTCAGTTCGTCCTCGGTGAGGAGTCCCGCCGTGTGCAGCACGCGGGCGTGCGCGCGCGAGCCGGCGATGTCGTAGGGGGCGAGCCGCCAGTCGAAGTGGACGGACGCGGACAGTTTCGCCAGGGCCTCGGCGGGACCGTCGGCGAAACGGCCGCCCCAGAGCCGTACGTCACCGCTGTTGCTGCTCACTGCGTTGCTCCGAGAGAAGGTACGGAGGTGCCACCGCCTCCCCACCTTTCCAGGCGGGGAGGCGGCTGTCAGGCTGATGCCGTGAGGGGGACCCGCGCGTCGCGGCGGAGGTCCGCTCGCGCCCTAGGCGAGGTCGCGCTTGGCCGCGATCTTCGACGACAGGCTGTAGATGTCGATGAAGCCCTTGGCCGCGGACTGGTCGAAGCTGTCGCCCGTGTCGTAGGTGGCCAGGTTGAAGTCGTACAGCGACTGCTCGGAGCGCCGGCCGGTGACGACCGCGCGGCCGCCGTGCAGGGTCATCCGGATGTCGCCGGAGACGTGCTGGTTGGCCTCGTCGATGAAGCCGTCCAGGGCGCGCTTGAGCGGGGAGAACCACTGGCCGTCGTAGACCAGCTCGCCCCAGCGCTGCTCGACCTGCCGCTTGTAGCGGGCCAGCTCGCGCTCGACGGTGACGTTCTCCAGCTCCTGGTGGGCGGTGATCAGGGCGATGGCGCCGGGGGCCTCGTAGACCTCGCGGGACTTGATGCCGACGAGGCGGTCCTCGACCATGTCGATCCGGCCGATGCCCTGGGCGCCGGCGCGCTCGTTGAGCTGCTGGACGGCCTGCAGGACGGAGACGGGCTTGCCGTCGATGGCGACCGGGACGCCCTGCTTGAAGGTGATGATCACCTCGTCGGCCTCGCGCGGGGTGGCCGGGTTGGAGGTGTACTCGTAGATGTCCTCGATCGGGGCGTTCCAGATGTCCTCGAGGAAGCCGGTCTCGATGGCGCGGCCGAAGACGTTCTGGTCGATGGAGTACGGGGACTTCTTGGTGGTCGCGATGGGCAGGCCCTTGGCCTCGCAGAAGGCGATCGCCTTGTCACGGGTCATCGCGTAGTCGCGGACCGGGGCGATGCACTTCAGGTCGGGGGCGAGGGCGACGATGCCGGCCTCGAAGCGGACCTGGTCGTTGCCCTTGCCGGTGCAGCCGTGGGCGACGGTGGTGGCGCCGTGCTTCTTGGCGGCGGCGACCAGGTGCTTGACGATGGTCGGCCGGGACAGGGCGGAGACCAGCGGGTAGCGGTCCATGTAGAGGGCGTTGGCCTTGATCGCCGGGAGGCAGTACTCGTCGGCGAACTCGTCCTTGGCGTCGGCGACCTCGGCCTCGACGGCACCGCAGGCGAGCGCGCGCTTGCGGATGACGTCCAGGTCCTCGCCGCCCTGGCCGACGTCGACCGCAACGGCGATGACCTCGGCGCCCGTCTCCTCGGCGATCCAGCCGATGGCGACGGAGGTGTCCAGACCGCCTGAGTAGGCGAGTACGACGCGCTCGGTCACGGGTTTCTCCTCACAGTGCATTCGCTGACATGCATGAGTATGCAGAACTCTGCATGGTTCGTCAATCCGGGCGGGCGGCGGGTCGCCGCGCGGGGCCTGCGGGCGTACCCGGCGAGGTCTGCGGGCGCGGGCGGTCCGTGGGCGTGCGCACGGGCGCCTGCGGGCGTACCGGAGGATGCGCGGGGCGGCTGTCCGGACCCTGGAATCCCTTAGACAGGCGAAAGAAAAGCCCGGACAATCGCCGGGTATGGGAAAGACCTACGACCGCATAGACGGCAGGCTCCGCACCTTCATCGAGGAACAGCCCCTCTTCTTCACCGCGACCGCCCCGCTCTCCGGCGACGGCACGGTCAACCTCTCCCCCAAGGGCCTCAAGGGCTCCTTCGCCGTGCTCGACGAGCACACCGTGGCCTATCTCGACTTCGCCGGGTCCAACGCCGAGACCATCGCGCACCTGCGGGAGAACGGCCGGATCACCCTCATGTGGTGCGCGTTCCAGGGCCCGCCGAACATCGTGCGCGTGCACGGGCGCGGCGAGCCCGTCTTCCGCGACGACCCGCGTTTCGCCCAGCTCCTCGGGCACTTCCCCGGCATCGACTGGAGCGTGCACGGGCTGCGCGCCGTCATCGTCGTCCACGCCGAGCTGATCCGGGACACCTGCGGCTACGCGGTGCCCTTCATGGCGTACGAGCAGGACCGCGACCTGCACGGCAAGCGGTTCGCCCGCGAGGACGACGCCTCGCTCAGCGGCTACTTCGCCAAGAAGGAGCACGTGGCGACCAGCCTGGACGGGCTGCCCGGGCTGCCCCTGCCGCTACCGCCGTCCCCGGTCTGACACCGGCCGCTCGCGGTCCGGGGTGCCCGTGCCCGGGGGGTGCAGGGGCAGCCGGACCGTGACCGCCGTCGCGCCCGGGCGGCTGTCCAGGGCCACGCTTCCGCCGTGCGCCTCCGTCCCCGCCGCCACGATGGACAGGCCCAGGCCCGCCCCGGCACCGCCGGAGAGGTCGGTGCGGCGGCGGTCGGCGCGGGTGAAGCGTTCGAAGACGCCCGGCCGGACCTCCGCCGGGACCCCGGGCCCGTCGTCGTGGACGCACAGGGACGCGGTGTCCGCGCCGGTCTCCAGGGTGACGGTGACCTCGGTGCCCTCGGGGGTGTGCAGCCGCGCGTTGGCCAGCAGGTTGGACACCACCTGCTGGAGGCGGTGGGCGTCGCCGGGCACCGTCACCGGATCCTCGGGCAGGTCGAGCGTCCAGCGGTGCCCGGGGCCCACGGCCCGCGCATCCGTGACCGCGTCCAGCACCAGCCGGGTCAGGTCCACCGGGCGGCGCTCCAAGGGGCGGCCCGCGTCCAGCCGGGCCAGCAGCAGCATCTCGTCGACCAGCTCGCCCATGCGGGCGGACTCGGCGGCGATGCGTTCCAGGGCGCGGGTGACCTCAGGGGGCACCGGGCCCGGGTGCAGCAGCGCCAGCTCCGCGTGGCCGCGCACCGAGGCGACCGGGGTGCGCAGCTCGTGGCTGGCGTCGGCGGCGAAGCTGCGCAGCCGCTTCTCGCTGGCGTGCCGTTTGGTCAGCGCGTCCTGCACGTGGTGGAGCATGCGGTCGAAGGCGGTGGAGACCCGGCCCACCTCGCTGCGCGGGTCGGCCGGCGGGGTCCGCGGCGCCGGCAGCGCCACCTCGCCGCTGGCCAGCGGCAGCTCGCTGACCCGGGTGGCGGTGGCCGCGACCCGGCTCAGCGGCCGCAGCGACCAGCGCACCCACACCGCTCCGGCGACGCCGGCCAGCGCCAGGGCCGCGCCGAAGACGACCCCGGCGACCCGTTCGAGCCGGTGGACGGTGGCCCGGACGGGTTCCATCGGCTGCCCGGTGATCAGGACGTCGCCGTCCCGGCCCGGCCAGGCCATCAGCCGGTAGTCGCCCAGGGCGGAGACGGACACCGTGTGGCCGGTGCGGTTCGCCGGGAGGGCGGCCAGCGCCCTGCGGTCGGCGGCGGTGAGGGCGACGGCGAAGTCCGGGTGGGCGCGGGAGGGGACGACCGCGGCGTTGGTCACCGTGCCGTCCACCAGGCGGGCGCCGAAGGTCTCGGCGGCCTGGCGGCGGGTGTCGCCGTGCTCGTCGCCGTCGTGGTCGGAGGGCTTGGCCGCGCCGGTGCCCTCTGCCGGGCCGCGGGCGGTGCCGTGCTCCAGGCTCTGCGCGAAGCTCGGCCCCGTCTGCGCCAGCTGCTCGTCCAGCCGGCCGGTGAGGAAGCCGTTCAGCCCGACCACCGCGGCCACGCCCACGGCGGCGCAGCTGACGGCCAGCAGCACCACCAGTCCGGCGGTGAGCCGGGCCCGCAGCGTGCGCGGCCGCGGCAGCCGCCGTGTCCACCGGGCCGCGGCCCGCGCCGCCCCGGTCACCGGACCGCCGGCTTGAGCACGTATCCCGCGCCGCGCACCGTGTGGATCATGGGTTCGCGGCCCGCGTCGACCTTCTTGCGCAGGTAGGAGATGTACAGCTCGACCACGTGGGCCCGGCCGCCGAAGTCGTAGGACCACACCCGGTCCAGGATCTGGGTCTTGCTGAGCACCCGGCGCGGGTTGCGCATCAGGAAGCGCAGCAGCTCGTACTCGGTCGGCGACAGCTCGATCAGCTCGCCGGCCCGGGTGACCTCGCGGGCGTCCTCGTCCATGACCAGGTCGCCCACCATCAGCCGCGGGCCGTCCGCCGACTGCCGGGCCATCCCGGCGCGCCGCAGCAGGCCGCGCAGCCGGGCGACGACCTCCTCCAGGCTGAACGGCTTGGTCACGTAGTCGTCGCCGCCCGCCGTGATCCCGGCGATGCGGTCCTCCACGGCGTCGCGCGCGGTGAGGAAGAGCACGCACACGTCGGGCCGCACGGTGTGCAGCGAGCGCAGCACGGCGAAGCCGTCGGTGTCGGGGAGCATCACGTCCAGCACGACCGCGTCGGGCAGCAGCTCGCGGGCGGCGGCGAGCGCCGGCCCCACGCCGTCGGGCCGGCCGCGACGCCCCCCCCCCCCGACGGCCTCCCCCCGCCGCGCCCGCCTGCCCCCGTGCGCCCCGGCCGGCGCCCGCCCTTCCCCCCCCCGCCCCACCCCCCCGCCGGCCCCCCCCCCGGGGCGCCCGCCGGCGCCCGCCGCGCGCGC
>NZ_LR732544.1:298151-337116 GCF_902506575.1 Streptomyces mexicanus
CCACCGATCACCGCGCCCGCCGAACGTCGGCCGGCGGGCGCGGTGATCGGTGGCGGTCGGCGGAGGCCCCTGGGAGACGGCTGAACGGGCCGACGCCGGTGCCGCGGTCGGTGATCGCGCGGCGGGCGACTCCCGCACCGTCCCCGCCCGACACCAGCAGCCCGGCTTTCGCCTCGCCCTCTCACGCCGCTGGATAGGGTCGTGATGTGGAGGGCAGCAGGGGACAGCAGGACGACGCGTTCGCCGCGGAAGCGCGGGGTGAGCTGTCGCCCCGGACGGCCCGGGCGCTGTGGGCGGGATCGGCCGGCCTGGTGCTCGCGGTCCTCGGCACGTCGGTGCTCGTCGCCGGCGCGGAGCACGGGCGCAGACTGCTCGTGGCCGTGGCCGTGGCCCTGGTCCTCGCACAGGTCTGCGCCCTGAGGTGGCAGGCGCGGGCCCCGCTCACCGTACTGGCCGCGAACACCGTGACGGGGATCGCGGCATGGGCCCTGCTGCCCGCGGTGACCTTGACCGGGGCGCTGCTCGCGGCGCAGGTCACGTTGTGCGTACTGTCGGCCACCAGGCCGCGGCGGGTGTCGGTGCTCGCGCTCGCTGCGATGTGCCTGCCGGCAGCGGCGGCGTCGGCAGCGGGCGGCCCCGCGGGTCTGGCGGTCTATCTGCTGACGGTGGTCCTGGCATGGACCGCGGGGCAGTGGCGCAGGGCGCAGCAGGAACGGACGAGGGCGGAGATGCGACGCGCCGTGGTGGAGGAGCGTGCGCGGATCGCACGCGAGGTGCACGACGTGGTGGCGCACACGCTGTCGGTCATGATCGTCCAGGCGGGCGCCGCGGACGACGTGTTCACCGAACGGCCCGATCAGGCCCGCCAGGCGCTGCGGGCCATCGAGACGGGCGCCCGGTCCGCGCTGGGCGAACTGCGCCTGATGCTCCGGGCGTTCCGGCCCGACACCGGGGAGGACGTCGTGGCGGAGCAGCGGGCGCCGGGGCCCTCGCTGGCGCGCCTGGACGACCTGGCCGACACCGTGCGTGCGACCGGGACGACCGTCCACGTGCACAGGGAGGGCGCCACGGACGGGCTGCCGACGGTGGTGGACCTGGCGGCGTACCGGATCGTCCAGGAGGCCTTGACCAACGCGCTGCGCCATGCGGTCGGCGCCGACGAGGTGAGCGTGCGGGTGACGGTCGAAAGCGAGTGGGTGAGGATCAGCGTGGTCGACAACGGGCGTACGGCGAGCACCCTTGAGCCCGCGACGGGAGTGGGACGCGGCCTGGTCGGGATGAGGGAGCGCGCACGGCTCGTCGGCGGCAGCGTGCACGCCGGTCCGCTGCCCGCAGGCGGGTTCGAGGTGACGGCGCGGCTGCCGGTGGGGGGCGCGCCATGACCCTGCGCGTGGTGGTGGCCGACGACCAGGCCCTGGTCCGTACCGGATTCCGCATGATCATCGACGCTCGTGACGACCTGGAGGTGGTCGGTGAGGCGTCCGACGGACAGCAGGCGGTGCGGCTGACGCGGGACCTGGCCCCCGACGTGGTGCTCATGGACGTCCGCATGCCCGGGTTATGGTGTTGACGACGTGGGACGTCGACGCGCATGTGGTCGCCGCCCTGCGGGCCGGGGCGAGCGGCTTCCTGCTGAAGGACATCCGGCCCGGTGAACTCGTCGACGCGATCCGCCTCACCGCCCGCGGCGACGCGCTGCTGGCGCCGTCCGTCCTCAGCCGCGTCCTCGAGAGATACCTGCGCACCACCTCCGACCCGGCACCGCCGCCTTCCCTGGGGAACCTCTCCGCCCGGGAGCGGGAGGTGCTCACCCTGATCGGGCAGGCGCTGTCGAACGCGGAGATCGCCGAGCGGTTGCGCCTGTCGGAGGCCACCGTCAAGAACCACGTCACCGCGGTCCTGCGCAAACTGAACCTGCGCGACCGCGTGCAGGCCGTCGTCGCCGCCTACGACCACGGCCTCGTGCGGCCACGCCGCCCCTGACCGCCGCCTCCTCCTCAAGGAGGAGGCCGGGCCGCGCTCCTCCTGCGTTCCCAGTGCCGGTCCCCTCCTGAGGCCGATGCCCGGCCCGGGTGCCCGGCCCTAGCGTCGAGACGTGACCGACGACCTGGCCTGCACCATGTACCTGCTCGCCCACGACGAGGCGGCCGGGGGCCCGTACGACCGTTCCCGGACGGCTCTGCTGGTCCGTGCCGCCGCCCTGATCGACCTCGCGGTGCGCGGCCGGCTCGGGGAGGACCGCGGCACGGTCACCGTGTCCGGCACGGCACCGACCGGCAACCCCGTCCTGGACCGCGTTCTGCGCGATGCCGCCGACGGGCACAGCTGGAAGCACCTTCTGCGCCGCCACCGCAAGCGGACCCTGACGGACGTGGAGGACCGGCTGGCCGCGACCGGACTGCTCACCGTGAGGGAACCCCGCACCCGCTTCGGCGCACGCCGGCTGAGCGTGACGGACCCGGCGGTGACCGCCGCAGTCCGTGCACGCGTGTCCGCGGCGCTGCACGGGGACGGCCCCGTGCGTGACCTGCCCGCCGCCGACGCCGCGCTGCTGGCGCTGGCCGCGGCGGGCGGCGTCCGCACGGTCGTCTCCCGCCGCGACCGGAAGGCCTTCCGGAGCCGCATCGACACCTGCACGGGCTCTCTCGCGGGCCTCGCGCCCGGCCTGGAGCAGGCAGTACGCGCCCTGCCGACGACCATGATCGCCGCGCAGGGCGGCATGGGCGGCAACTGACCGAACGGGGAGACGATGACCACGCACCGCGTCCTGACCACCCTGGGCTGCGCCCTGGCCGCCGTACTCGCGACGGCGTGGTCCACAGCACCACCGAACCGGCCCGCCCTGCCCACGACGGTCCGCACCCACGGCGGCCTGCTGCGGGGCGCCGACCACGACGGCTACCGCACCTTCCAGGGCATCCCCTACGCGGCCGCACCGGTCGGCAGGCTGCGCTGGGCGCCGCCCCACCCGGCGGCCGGCTGGTCCGGCGTACGGGACGCGACCCGGCCCGCGAGCGCCTGCCCGCAGCCGCCCGGCGAGGTGCCCGGCGGCAGCACCGACGAGGACTGTCTCCACCTGAACGTCACGACACCCGACGGCGCCACACCGGCACACCCGCGGCCGGTCGTCGTGTGGCTGCACGGCGGAGGCTTCACCACCGGAGCGGGCAGCTCGTACGACGCCCATCGCATGGCGACCCGCGGCAACGTCGTGGTCGTCACCGTGAACTACCGCCTCGGAGCCCTCGGATTCCTCGCGCACCGCGAGCTGCCCGGCTCCGGCACCTTCGGCCTGGCCGACCAGCAGGCGGCACTGCGCTGGGTGCGCGCCGAGATCGGTGCCTTCGGCGGCGACAGGCGCAACGTGACCCTGGCCGGGGAGTCGGCGGGCGGCTACAGCGTCTGCGCCCAGCTTGCCTCACCCACCGCCGCGGGACTCTTCGACAAGGCGGTCATCCAGAGCGGCCCGTGCACAGGCCGCCCGGACCGGCCCTTCGCCCCGTCGTCCGTTCCCCTGTCCACGGCGCGCGCGACGGGCGCGGACCTCGCGGCGACGGTGGGCTGCGGTTCCGCCCGTGACGTCCTGGCCTGCCTGCGGCGCGTGGACGTCTCCCGGCTGCTCGCGGCCCAGGACGTGGATCAGCACCCCGCGTACGCCACCCCGTTGCTGCCGAGCGACCCCGCCGCGGCCATCGCCGCAGGCCACTTCCACCGCGTCCCCGTGCTGCTCGGCCACAACCACGACGAGGGCAACGGCTGGGCCGCCGGGATCATCCAGGCCGGCACACCCGTCACCGCGCACACCTGGCCCGACGTCGTGGCCGCCTTCTTCCCCTCACGGCGACAAGCGCAGGCCATCGTGCGCGCGTACCCGGTGCACGGCAGCGACGGCGGCCCGGTGTTCGGTGCAGTCATCGGGGACGCGAACTTCGCCTGCCCGACAGCACGCACCGGCGGCCTGCTTTCCGCTCATGCCCCTGTATGGCGCTACGAGTTCGCCGACGAGCACGCCCCGCCGCTCACCCCCGGCCCCCCGCCGTTCCCGCTCGGCGCACCGCACGCGAGCGAACTGCCGTACCTCTTCGACCTCGGCGGCCGGCCCCGCCGCCTGACCGCGGCACAACACCGGCTCGCCGACACCCTGATCGACTACTGGACCCGCTTCGCCGGCACCGCCGACCCGAACGGGCCGTCGTCGCCGCACTGGCCCCGGCAGACCGTGCTGTCCCTGGCGCCGGACCACACCGTCCCCACGCGAACCGTGGCGAGGCGCCACCACTGCGCATTCTGGAACGGCCTCGGGTGATCCGGTACATGACCACCGTGGACATCACCCGGCCCGACCGGCTGACCCTGCGCCACCCATGACGAACCGACGAGGAACCCGGCGCACGCACCCCAGGGGGACAGCCCTGAACGAAGCCGTCGCCAGGCGCCCGACAGGCGACCGCCTAATAGCTGCCGTAGCCGGGCCTGCCGTTCGGCCGGTAGACGCCGACGACGGTGCCGCCCTTCGTCGTCGAGACGCTGACCGGTTCCAGCGCCGTGGGGATCGCTCCGTCCGCGAACAGCCGCTTGCCGGTACCGATGATCACCGGGTGGATGGTCAGCCGGTACTCGTCGACGAGGTCGTGCCGCATGAGGGTCTGGGCGAGGTCGCCACTGCCCACGACGTTGATGTTGCCGCCGTCGGATGTTTTCAGCTTGCGTACGGCATCGACGATGTCGCCCTCGAGCAGCGTGGAGTTCTGCCACTCGACGGATGTCAGGGTCCGGGACGCCACGTACTTGTGCATGCCGTTCATCCGATGGGTGAACGGGTTGCCGGGGTCGGCGGTCGGCCAGTACGACGCGAAGATCTCGTACGTCTTGCGGCCGAGCAGCAGGGCGTCGGAGACCTCGTACCAACCGGCGATGATCGCGCCGACCTCGTCGTCGGACACCGGCTTCTGCCAGCCGCCGTGCTCGAAGCCGCTCTGAGCGTCCTCGTCCGGACCGCCCGGTGCCTGCATGACGCCGTCCAGCGTCAGAAACGTGCAAACGATGATCTTGCGCACGGTGCGCTCCCTTCGTCGACGGGTAGACCGCACACCCGTCGGAAACTCATCGGCGCGATTCCGCGGCGCAGGAGCAGGACCGTCGTCCGCATCGGCCCGGCCGTGCAGTGGTATCAGGCCACGAGACCGAACGCGGCAGCCAGAAGACGTGGCGACAGGCGGTGCGCCTCCTGACTGCCGGCAGGCGTGACGACCTGGCCGCCCGGCCCGCACCGGTGCCGCAGTGATCACGGCGGCCGCCTGCTCCGGGAGGCGGGCGTCGTGATCAGTCCCCCGTCGGACGCAGGACGAGGCAGACGAAACCCAGCGTGTCCCGGTAGTCGCGCAGCCATTGGGCGCGGTGGACGGTGGCTGTCTCGAGCGCTTGGGCGCTGTCCGGATCGGTGGGATGGTCCAGGGCCCATGAGGCCAGCGACCCTGTCCAGGCCCATTCGTAGTCGTCGAGCTCCCGGCGGGTGCTGATATGCCCATGGACGGGCGTCCACCCGTCCGCGACGACCCGTTCGAGCGTGGTCGGCAGGTCGGCGAGCTCCCCGAGCAGCTCGACAGCCTCGGGAGAGGGGGCGCGCTCCCAGAACCCGTCACCGACCAGAACGAGCCCGCCGGGCGCCAGGTGTTTGCGCGCGGCCGCGAGCGTGGGGGGCAGGCCGCCGAAAGCGTGCGTGGCTCCCACACAGAGCACCAGGTCGAAGGTGTGGGAGGAGGCGAAATGCGCGGCGTCCTGATGGTGGAGGGCCAGGCGGTCCTCCACGCCGAGCCGCCGCGCGGTCTCGCGCGCATGTGCCAGCGAGCTCGCGGAGATGTCGACGCCCTCGGCCCGCACCCGCGGATGCGTGGTCAGCGCCCGCAGGAGCCACTCTCCGCCCCCGCAGCCGAGGTCGAGTACGCGCTCGGCACCGCGTGAGAGGCCACGTTCCAGCAGGTGGCGCACCGAGTCGTCGTCGAGCGGTGCCGCGATCGGATGATCTGCGTGAGCGTGCCTGGAGATCTGTTCACGGTCCATCGGCGGAGCCTGACACGCCCGGCGACTCGCCCGCACCTGATTTCCGCCGGACCTGGTCGCCCACCCGCCAACGACCGCCGCAGCCGACCACGGTCACCGGAGTGGATGGCCTGCCCGGCGCTCGCGAGGAACCCGTCCCGTGGCGTATCGGAGGGGGGGTTTCTTCAAGGCTGGGCGCAGGGCGCCGAACGGTCTGAACCCGTGGTGTTCCCCACGACCGCTGACGCCGGATCCGGTTGATCGATCGCCCCCCGATCGCGTCGGCATCCGGACAGCACACCCGTGAACCTGATGAAGCTTCCCGGTCGCAGCACAATCGTGTTGACCGCCCCCGGCAGCAGTGCTTGAGTCGGCGCGTGGACAGCATCCCTGCCAACCGGCGGTTCTGGAACCAGATCAGCAGCGCCTACCAGCACGCGCACGACCCGCAGATCGGCGCAGCGCCCCGGCTGTGGGGCACCTACGCCATCCCCGACGAGCACCTGCACGCCCTGGGTGACGTCACCGGCAAGCGCGTCCTCGAACTCGGCTGCGGCGCCGGCCAGTGGTCCAGGGCGCTCGCCGCGGAGGGCGCCACCGTGGTCGGGCTCGACCTGTCCGAAGCGCAACTCGCCGCGGCGGCTCGCGCCATGGGAACGGCCCGCTACCCGCTGGTGCAAGGCGCCGCCGAGCACCTCCCGTTCGCCGCCGACAGCTTCGACCTGGTGTTCTGTGACTACGGCGGGCTCAGCTGGGCGCCCCCGCACCTGGCCGTCCCGCAGGCCGCACGCGTCCTGCGGCGCGGTGGCCGCCTGGTGTTCAACGTCGCCAGCCCATGGTTCGAAGCCTGCTACGACGAAGCCGCCGGCCGCGTGACCACGACGCTGCAGCAGGACTACTTCGGGCTGGACACCGTCGACGAGGACCAGGGCGCGGTCAGTTACCAGCTCACCTACGGCGAGTGGGTCAGGATCCTGCGCGGCGCGGGCCTCGTCATCGACGACCTCATCGAGCCGCGCCCCGAACCCGCAACAGCCAACGGCTACAACCGGACCGACCCGCCGGACTGGGCACACCGCTGGCCGGCGGAACTGCTCTGGGTGACCCACAAACCGTAACTTCCGCCGCACCGAGACCAGGCAGGCTGGTGTCGGGGGCTCGGTGCCCGGCTGAGCGGCCGTCCGATGTGAAACGGGGCCGCCCCCTGCGAGGGCAGTCGAGCAGCCGGGCGGGCCGCCGGGCCCCCGCTGCGTACGGTGACGTCCTAGGGCGTGTTTCGAAAGTCCCGTCTGGCCCGCGACGCCTGGCACGGCACCTCGCCGCGTTGTCGGGATCGTCCGCGTACGCCCAGTACGCGGACGACCCTCCGCCTTGCGATGCACCGCGCCAGACGCCGCGGGCCCCGCCCTCCGGGCGGACGACGCTGCTTTCGAAACACGCCCTAGTCGTGCCACTGCCGGTGACGCCGCTCAAGCCGAGGCGGTCGGCCCCTCGTCGTGAGCGGCGGAAACGGCACCGTCCCACTCGCAGAGCTCGGCGACGAGGCCCCGGGCGAAGTCCTCGTCGGTTCCCGGGATCGAGAACACCACCCGAAAATAGAGGGGCGCGACCACGCGGTCGAGGACGCGCTCCAGCGAGGGCGTCGTCTCGCCCCTCCGGGCAGCGGCTTCCAAGGGGGCCAGGAACCGGGCGCTGACCCGCTCCAGGCAGGCCCGCAGGCCGGCCCTGCGCTCGTCCACGTCCGGTGCCACCTCGGCACGGAAGAACGCCACCCCGCCCGGTCGGGACAGGTCCGTGAGCGTCCACACAGCCACCCGCTCCAGGTCCCGGCGCAGGTCACCGAGCAGCTCGGGGGTCTCCTCGTCCTGACGGTGTGCGGCCACGTCCGCCAGGAGGGCGGAGGTCGTCCCCCACCGGCGGTACACGGAACTGGCGTTCACACCCGCGCGACGCGCCACCGCGGGGATGGTCACCTTGTCCGCGCCGACCTCCTGCACGAGGTCCACGACCGCACGGTGGACGGCGGCGCGGACGCGGGCGCTCCGGCCACCCGGGCGGCTGACTTTGCTTTTGGTGGGCATACCACCACCTTAAAGCAAAGAGTTGCGCTTTAGTAGTCGGCGTGCCTAGGCTGCTTAACGCAAACATCTCCGCTTTAACTCTTCGTGGAGGAACCATGCCTCAGTACGAGGCCGCCCACCAGCTCGGCAAGACGTTCCACGCCTGCCTCGCCGCCGGTGACTGGGACGGCATCCGGTCACTGCTCACCGACGACGCCACCTGGACGCTGCCCGGCGACAACACCATCTCCGGGACGGCCGAGGGTGCCGACGCGGTCGTGGAGCGGGCCAAGAAGATCGCTTCCTACGGTCTCCACTTCGAGCTGCTGCACATCCTCGTCAGCCGCGAGAACATGGCCCTGTCGCTGCACAACACCGCCCGCCGGGGCGACGTCCGGCTGGACGAGTACCTGTCCACCGTCTGCCGCCTGCGGGACGGCAGGATCGCGAGCATCGAGACCTATCTGTCCGACGTTCCCGGCATGAACGCCTTCTTCGTCTGACCCGCGCTCGTCTGCGTCCGGAAGGATCGACGACGGCGCGGCCCTCCGCGGGGCGGACGCCTTCCTCCGGAGCCGCTTGCGCATCCCCGCCCCGCGTGGCCGGAGGATCCGGCGCCCCGCCGGGTCGCGCTGGAGGGAGAACGCGCGTGGCGAAGATGCCGGCGAAGCCCTGGGCCACCTGCCGGTGGGCCTCAGGGCTTCGCCGGCGCCGCTTGGCCCTTCCATGGGCCGCGCCGGTCCGGGCGGGGGAGCGAGGGCGGACCGGCCGGATCGCCTTCGCCGGCACCGGACCGGCCCCGGTACGCGGCGAGGTTTCAGGTCGTCCGCGCCACCGGGGGACCCGCGCATGGCAGCTGTTGATGATCCGTCAGTCGCCTGCTGCAGGTATCACGCCGTTCGGCGTGCGGTCCGAGACGTCCGCCCCGGTGGTCCGGCGTTCGGACGCGACGGCGGGCGTGCGTTCGGGCGTCGTCGGCTGGGCCCGGCCGCGCCTGAACCTGCGGCGGACGAGGGCATTCGGGGAAGCTCCACCGAGAAAGCACCACAGGGCGATGACCGGATCGCAGATGGCGCATCCCAGGGACGAGTCGTGGAAGAACGGCAGGATCGGATGGCCCTTGAGGTGGTGAGCGACGTCCCATGCGGTGTGGAGCAGCCAGCCGATGCCGACGAAGGCCCAGGAATCCAGGGCGCGGTAGGCGATGTAGGTCATGAGCGCCGTGAACAGGATCTCCCACGGGCCGAATACGCCCCCGCTCAGATAGGCGGCGCCGGCGCCGCCCACCATGAGCGCGTTGAGGCGGCGGCGGTGCGGTTCTTTGAGCAGGGACATCAGCAGGCAGTAGATGATGCCGACGATCACCGGGGACACGAGGTTCATGAGGGAACGACTCCTTCGGCCTGGGCGCCGGCCGCATCGCCGCGGTCGAGCCTTCGCAGCGCCAGGAACCCGCCGGCGCCGGGAACGAGGGCCAGGATCTTGGCGGCGGTCGGCGCCTGCCGGAGGCGCCAGCTCGCGATCACGACGAACAGGTAGGCACAGCCGTGCGTGGGGCCCGTCAAGGACGAGACCGGCTTGAGGTGAACGGTGAACAGGTTGGCCAGCAGCACGATCAGCGAGATCAGTTCGGCGTGAGCCGCGACGCGCAGATGGCGCGGAGACCGCGGATGCATGGTCACACTCCCGTGGTGGAGCCGGGGCGGATGATCATCAGTACGGTGACCGTGGCCCAGAGCAGGTTGAAGATGCCGGTGACCATGGCGAGACGGCCCGGCGTCAGGGCGGTCGGGGTCGGCCCCGGCGACGCGGGGACGCCGCCCGTCCTCTCGGTCAGGGCCCGGTCCTGGGCCGGCAGGATCACCAGTGCCAGGACGCCGGCGGCCGCCGCGGTCAACAGGATCGAGGTGATCAGCCAGGCGTCGCCGAGTACACCGAGACTGCTGGCCGTGGCGAAGCCGAAGACGGGGACCGCGACGCCGACACCTGCGTAGACCCTGCAGATGCGGTGCAGCGTCCGCAGGGTGGTGCGGGCATCGCCGTCGTGGGAGTCGTCGAGGGCGCGGCGCAGCGTCGCGGGAAACATGCTCGCGGCGACGGTGACCGGGCCGACGGCGATGACGGCGGCCAGCACGTGCAAGGACAGCAGAAGCTTGTTCACGCCTGGTGCTCCAGGGTGGGCCGGCGCTCGCCGGTGACCTTCGAGGCCGATGGGCGGCCGGCCTGGGCTCCGTCGTACCGACGGACTTCGGCCCCGGCCCTCAGCCGGTGGACGGGGGTGCAGGTGGACAGGTTGCGGGTGCCTTCGACAGGCATGAGGTTCTTCTTCCTGACTGCGCGTTACCTGAAGGGGAAGACCGGCGACGAAGAGCGCGGCCGGGTGTTCAGAGAGCGACGGGAGCCGTTGGAGCCGTTGCCCGGGTGCGTCGGGCGCGCCAGACGGTGCCGCGCCGCTCGTGGGCGAACAGCTCCTCCACGGAGTGGGCGATGTGCGGGCCCAGCTCGCGCTCCAGCACATGGAGCGCCAGGTCGAGCCCCGAGGTGACGCCCGCGCCGGTGATCAGGTCGCCGTCGTCCACGACCCGGGCACGGACCGCATGGGCACCGGTGGCGTCCAGCATGTCCAGGCCCAGGTGATGCGTCGTGGCATGACGTCCCTCCAGCAGACCCGCCATGGCCAGGACGAGCGAGCCGCCGCATACGGTGGCGACGGTGACGTCCGGGGCGTCCATCGCCTGCCGGAGCAGTGCGGGCAGTTCGGTGGTCAGCGTGCGCTCCAGCAGCACCGGGATCGACTCGTCCTGCTTCCGTTCGCCGCCGTCCGCCTCTTCCTCCGCGACCTCGCCGGGTTCGTCCACGCGGCCGGAGGCACCGGGCACCAGGACCATGTCCGCCCGCTCAGGGTCGAGGGAGCCGACGGCGTGCAGGACCAGCCCCCCGGTGCCGCTGACCACCTCGCGGGGCCCCTCCGCGGACACCAGCTCGACGGTGACCGCGCCGTCCGATGCCATGCCACCGGCGTACAGCACCTCGTAGGGGGCGACGACATCGAGCGCGTCGAAGCCGTCGAACAGGACGACCTGGATGTGCATGGGGCTTCCCTTCGGAGGTGATCTCTCTCTGACGCCCTGAAGTCAATCGTCTGCCGAACTGATCGCCCAGTGGCAAAAGTGACAGCCTTCAACGGGAAACCGCCACACGCTTCTGCGGGGCCGAAAAGGGTGGTGACCTGCGCTCACCGGGACACCGGCCCGGACACGTCGTGCCGTGAGAGGGTAGGTTCTTGCCATGCACACCGTTGCGGTTCTCGCACTGGACCAGGTGATCCCGTTCGACCTGTCCACCCCGATCGAGGTCTTCTCCCGGACCCGCCTGCCCGACGGGCGGCCCGGCTACCAGGTCCGGGTGTGCGCCGAGCGCGACGAGATCGACGCCGGAGTCTTCACCCTGCGCGGCCCCTGGGGACTGGAGGGCCTCCAGGACGCGGACACGATCATCGTGCCGGGCGTCGCCGACCCCACCGCCCCCCTCCCTCCCGCCGTGCGTGACGCGCTGCGATCGGCAGCTGGGGACGGCACGCGGATCGCCTCCATCTGCGTCGGCACCTTCCCCTTGGCCGCCACCGGGCTCCTCGACGGGCAGCGTGTCACGACCCACTGGCGTGCGGCCGGGCTTCTGGCCGCCGCCCATCCGGCCCTCCACGTCGACCCGGACGTCCTCTACGTCGACAACGGCCAGTTCCTCACCTCGGCCGGCGCCGCCGCGGGTATGGATCTGTGCCTGCACATGATCCGCCGTGACTACGGCTCGGCCGTAGCCGCCGACGCCGCCC
The DNA here is from genome assembly GCF_902506575.1 of Streptomyces mexicanus. Classification (GTDB taxonomy): domain Bacteria; phylum Actinomycetota; class Actinomycetes; order Streptomycetales; family Streptomycetaceae; genus Streptomyces; species Streptomyces mexicanus. Next base: position 310,083 of record NZ_LR732544.1, read on the forward strand.
GCCTGTCGGTGATGCCTCTGGAACGGGAGGGCGGCCAGGCGCAGTTCATCGTCCACGACCATGCCCCCACACCGCAGGGCTCCGAGCTGGAGGCACTGCTCACCTGGCTGCGGGAGAACCTCGCCCGGGACCTCACTCTGGCCGACATCGCCGAGCGGGCCGGGACCAGCACCCGTACGCTGATCCGGCGCTTCCGTGACCAGACCGGCACCACCCCGCTCCAATGGCTCCACCGGGCCCGCATCCGCCAGGCGCAGCACCTCCTCGAAACCACGGAGCACTCCGTCGAACGCATCGGCAGCCAGGTCGGTTTCGGCTCACCGACCACCTTCCGTGACCGGTTCAAGCGCACCACCGGCGTCAGTCCGCAGACCTACCGGCGCACGTTCAGCTGAACCGCCGACCGGAACATCCTCGTTCTCCTCGCCGAGGACTGCGTCGATACCTCACGGCCAGGTCGGGGGCGCAGGGGCTGCCGGGGCCCAGGTGGCGGTGACGACCGCAGTACGGGCCCCAGCTGGTCGGGCCGGGGCCCTGTGGTGTGGGGGCGCTGGGGTCAGTGGCTGCCGGCGAGTTCGCCGGTGAGCTTGCCGTGGAGGTGGGCGCTTGAACCGTTCAGTCCGATGATCTCGACGGTCTTGCCGCGCTGGGCGTATTTCGTCTCGATGGCGTCCAGGGCGGCGACGGCGGAGGCGTCCCAGACGTGGGTTCCGGCGAGGTCGATGACGACCCTGTCGGGGTCGTCGGCGTAGTCGAACTGGGTGACGAGGTCGTTGGAGGAAGCGAAGAAGAGCTGACCGGTGACGGTGTAGACGACCTGGGTGCCGTCGGGGTCGGTCACCGAGGTGACATCGGTGAGGTGGGCGACGCGGCGGGCGAAGACCACCATGGCGCCCAGGGAGCCGACGACGACGCCGATGGACAGGTTTCCGGTGGCGACGACGACGATGACGGTGACGACCATGATGGTGGTCTCGCCGACCGGCATCCGCTTGAGCGTGGCGGGTTGGACCGAGTGCCAGTCGAAGGTGCCGACGGACACCATGATCATCACCGCGACCAGTGCGGCCATGGGAATCCGGGAGACGACGGGGCCGAGGACGATGCACAGGATGAGCAGGAAGAACCCGGCGAGGAAGGTCGACAGGCGCGTGCGCGCCCCGCTCTTGACGTTGATCATGGTCTGGCCGATCATGCCGCAGCCGCCCATGCCGCCGAAGATGCCGGTGACGATGTTGGCGATGCCCTGACCGACCGCCTCCCGGGTCTTGTCGGAATCGGTGTCGGTGAGGTCGTCGACCAGTTTCGCGGTCATCATCGACTCCATGATCCCCACGAGGGCCATCGCGAAGGCATAGGGCGTGATGACGGTGAGGGTGTGGACGGTGAACGGTACGTCCGGGATGCCGGGCACCGGCAGGGAGGACGGCAGCGTGCCCTTGTCGCCGACGGTCGGCACGGCGATCCCGGCGGCGACGGGGATCACGGTGAGGATCACGATGGCCACGAGCGGCGCGGGCACTGCCTTGGTCAGCTTCGGGAACAGCAGCATCAGCACCAGTCCGCCCACGACGAGCGGGTAGACCGGCCAGGGCACGTCGCGCAGGTTGGGGATCTGGGCGGTGAACAGCAGGATGCCCAGTGCGTTGACGAAGCCGACCATCACGCTGCGCGGAACGAACCGCATCAGCTTGGCCACGCCCAGCGCACCGAGAACGATCTGGAAGACGCCGGCGAGGATGACGGTGGCGATCAGGTAACCCAGCCCGTGCTGACGGACGACGGGCGCGACGACCAGCGCTACGGCGCCGGTCGCGGCGGAGATCATCGCGGGCCGGCCGCCGACGAACGCGATCACCATGGCCATGGTGCAGGCGGCGAACAGCCCCACCTTCGGGTCGACGCCGGCGATGACCGAGAAGGAGATGGCCTCCGGAATCAGGGCGAGACCGACCACCAGGCCCGCCAGGGACTCGGTACGGAACACGGCCGGGGACAGCCACGTGGGCCGGCCGGGCCCGTACAGCAGCCCGGAGGGCGAGAAACGGGAAGAGGACGCAGAAGAACGCAAGGATGCAGTGCCTGTCGTATTCGAGCGCACCCCGGGTACGGCCGCAGGGGCGCGGATCGGGAGGCGGCGGGCGGATGCCGGGCCGCCGATCGGCCGGCCGGAGGCGAGCCGGAGGTCTTCGGGAACCGGCGGCCGACGGGGCGGGCGCCCTCGCGCGGCCGACCGGTGTCAGGCGCGGCAGATCACGGCGGGAAGACGGCGGCGACGGGCGTCATCAGCTCGCGCACGGGTCTCCCTGCCACCATCGGATCTTCGCCGGAGGCGCCGTCGGCTCCGACACGGCAACGGCGAGGCAGCGGCAGGCCGCCTTCACCGCCAGCAACTCTACCCTAACGTTAGAGTAGGGATCGGCGGGCGTCCGGACCGGGCCCGCCACGGCGGGAAGGGCAGGAAAACGGACTTGGACGGCAAGCACATGCAGATCGGCGAGGTCGCCGTGCGAACAGAGCTGTCCCTGCGCACGATCCGGCACTACGAGGAGACCGGCCTGGTCATCCCCTCCGCCCGCACCCAAGGCGGCTTCCGCCTCTACACCGAGAGCGACGTCGCCCGCCTCATGGTGATCCGCCGTATGAAGCCGCTGGGCTTCACCTTGGAGCAGATGCGCGACCTGCTCGACGCCACCGACCGCCTCGACGCCGATGACGACCTCGGCGCCGACGAGCGCGAAGCCCTGCTGGAACGCGTCCGCGGCTACGAGCGCGCCGCCGTCGAACAGGTGGAGAAGCTGCGCGTTCAGCTCTCCCGCGCCGAGGACTTCGCCGCCACCCTGCGCCGACGCCTCGAAACGCCGGAGCCGCCGTGTACGGGTGCTCAGGCTCTCTGACACCCGAGCGGGAGCCCGAGACCGGGGTCCGGCTGCCTGCACACGCCGCCCACACCGTCGGGCAGACCACGCCATGACCCTCCAAACTCACAAGAGCAGTGACCGCAAGCCCCACTCCCGCACCGTGCCGCGTCTGCTCCTGCGCCGCGCGGCCCTGAGCCTGGCCGGCGCTACCGGGCCTGCCCTCCTTGCTCTGCTCAACTGGTGGGTCCACACCCACTGATGAACCGCCGGCTGCCGGGCCCTTGTGTCGAGCCGGGGCCCAACGCCGCTTCCCGCTTGCAGTGCCGAGAGGGCCGCGCGGCGACTGGAATCCACGGGGTGTCCTTCGTGCGTGGCAGCTTGCGCGGATATGCGGGTGTTGCCGCGCTTGTCTTCCCCGAAGGATCGGGCGGCCGCGGCCACCCAGGACAAAGTCCGGACGCACGGTGAGCTGTCCTGCGTCCGATTGCGACATCGCAACCGGGCACGACACGGGCCTCTCTGGACCGGCGATCGGGCTGACGGCACAGCACTTCCAGGCATCTCTGGGGCACCCCGCAGGGGCAGTGACATGGGACTGCCCGGGTTTCTCGCGCGTGTGGCACATGGGCACCCCGGGCGTCCGGCCGCCGTCCCGGGCGGGCGTCGCGCGTCCGCCGCCCGCTTGCCGGGCGATGACCGGATTTCCCCTGAGGCGTGGGGCGGTCCATTGACATCCGAGAGCGCTCTCGCTGTCATGTGCTCGTCGGATTTCGGGCGGCCGGAAACGCGGCGTTCGACAACGATGTCCGCAGCCTCTGGTGCCGTGACCGCCCGCCGGCCAACCCCCCACGTTCACACGCCTTCCACGGAGGAGTCGTGCGCAGATTCCTGACCACTCTCGCGACGGCTGCCGCCGCAGTTCTGGTCGCGGCGGCAGCCCACACGGGCGCGCCGGCCCACGCCGACGAGGACACGGCCCGGGCACCCGAACGTGTCGTACCGGCCGCGGCCGTGGCAATCGACCACACGGTCACGTTCGTCAACCACACCGGCCGGACGGTGTGGGTGGGCAGTACCGTCAACAATGACGGCTCCAAGCCCCTGACCGGGCTGCCGGTGCTGCAGCCGGGGCAGTCCGCCACCCTCACGATCCCGGAGACGGCCGCGCCCGGCCACTGGCGCGGCAAGTTCTTCGCCCGCATGGGCTGTTCCGGCACATCCGGCAGCACCTTCCACTGCGCTCTGGGTGACTGCGGGAAGTACGCCGATCACTGCGAGACCAGTGAACAGCCCGTCAGCCTCGCGGAGTTCAACTTCGACAGCGTCGACAGCCTGGCCCCCTGGTACGACGTGAGCTACGTCAACGCCTTCTCGGTGCCCATCACGATCACGCCGGTCGACGCCCGCCCCGGCGGCGGTGGTTGCGCCACCATGGGGTGCGCGGACAACCTGCTGCCGTACTGCCCTGCCGAGGACCTGAGCCGGTGGTCCGACGGCACGCCGATGCTCTGCACGAACCCCAACCGGGACGCCAAGACCTCGTACAGCGACATGATCGCCACGCACTGCCCGAAGGCGTACGGCTGGTCGCGCGCGGACCAGGAGCCCGGCAACCAGGTGATGCAGCAGTGCAGCTCCTGCTCCGGCTTCACCGTCGAGTTCCACGCCGGCGCGTGAGGCGGGAGGAAGGCGATGCGACGCACACGTCTGCTGACCGTCCTGCTGGCGGTGCTGGCCCTGTTCACCGCGGGTGCCTCCGCCAGTGCCACCTCCAACCTCCCTGCGCAGCAGGCGGCTTCGGGGGGCTTCACGGCCGACGCGGTGAAGAAGAAAGGCGTCAGCGCCTGGAACTTCACCGGCGTCACCGACGCACTGCGGGACTCTCAGGTCGGCTGGTACTACGACTGGGCCACCGATCCGCAGGGCATCTCCGCCCCGTCCGGCGTGGAGTTCGTGCCCATGATCTGGGGTGCCGGCGCCGTGACCGACGCCGATCTCGCCCGTGCCCGGCAGAGCGGCACCACCCTGCTCGGCTTCAATGAGCCCGACATGGCCGGGCAGGCCGACATGTCCGTCCAGCAGGCCCTCGACCTGTGGCCCCGGCTGCAGGCCACGGGGATGCGGCTCGGCGCGCCGGCCGTCGCCTACGGCGGCGACACTCCCGGCGGCTGGCTCGACCAGTTCATGCAGGGCGCCCAGTCCCGCGGCTACCGCGTCGACTTCATCCCCGTGCACTGGTACGGCGCCGACTTCGACCCGGCCCGCGCCACCGAGCAGCTGCGGTCGTACCTCCAGGCCGTCTACGACCGGTACCACAAGCCGGTCTGGCTGACCGAGTACGCCCTGATCGACTTCTCCTCCGGAACCCCGCGCTACCCCACCCAGGCCCAGCAGGCGGAGTTCGTCCGGCAGTCCACCACGATGCTCCAGCAGCAGTCGTACGTGGAGCGCTACGCCTGGTTCACGCTGTCCACCAGCCGCGGCGACGGCACGGGCCTGTACGACGGTGCGACGGCGAACACGGTGGGCGCGGCCTACCGCTCCGCGGGGTGAACACGACCGTGCCGGTCACGCCCGATGCCGGCCGCAGACGACCCGACAGCACACAGCACACAGCAAGGGAGACGAAGAGACTCATGCGCCGTATACGTCCGACCGTTCGCTTCGGTGCCGCGGCTGCCGCCGTGTGCGCGCTCGTGGTGGCCGCGGGCCCGGCCGGGGCCGCCGAGAGCGGAGCCGCGAGCGGGGCCGCCGACACCTGCTGGGCCACTCACTACGGTCCCCAGCCGCCCGGCGCTCTGACCGCGAGCGGTGAGGTGTTCGACAACAACGCCGACACCGCGGCCACTTCCCTGACCCGGTCGCCCCAGCTGCCGTTCGGCACGCTGGTACGGGTCACCAACGTCGCGAACGGCGCCTCGCTGGTCGTGCGCATCAACGACCGCGGGACCTTCCAGCAGACGCCCGCGGAGCCGAAGTGCCTGGACCTGACCGACGGTGCGTTCAGCCGGCTCGGCGGTGTGCTCAACCCGGACCAGGGACACATCGTCGTCACCCAGGAGGTCCTCGGCTGAGACGGGCCGCTGGTCTGCCGCGATGCCGCCCGGCGGGAAGGGGCCGTGCTCCCCGCCCGCCGGGCGCTTCGCCGCCGTCCCGCCCCGCCCGGTCCGCCTGCGCCCGGCGTAGGCGGACCGGGTCAGTGGCGGCGCATGAGCCGCGGCACCCTTGTCCAGCCCCTGACCTCTGGCAGTGTGGTGCACCACAGCGGCATGGTCGGTGACGCCGTCCTCGGCCTGAACGTGCCTGAACACCAAGAGCGCTCCCGTCGAGGCCGTCAGGTTCGCGCGCCGACGGCGCCGGCCCGTGGACCGGCGCCGTTCTCCGGGCCTGACGGCTCAGGAGAAGTTCACGTCACTGCACAGGAAATACGTCTGGTCCATGTGCGACGCCTGCCAGATCGTGTAGACGACGTGCCGGCCGGTCAGGCCAGAGGTGTGCACGTCGATGTCGTAGTTGTTGCTCGGCGCGTACTTACCGGTCCGGGTCAGCAGTTGCAGGTCGCTCCACCGCAGGGGCTGGGTCGTGGGGTCGAAGCCCTGGCGGGTGACGTACACCAGGAAGTAGTCGGCGCCGTGGCTGGCCTGGTCGTACAGGTGCACGGTGAAGTTCGGCGCGACGTTCGTGGTCTTCCAGGGACCGACCGCGTCGAGGGAGTTGTAGCGCCCGCTCTCGGTGTGGCCGCCGCTGCAGAGCTGGCCGTCGGGGACGACGGCCTGGAAGTTTCCGGCGGAGCCGTTGCGGTACAGGCCGTTCCAGTTCCACATGGCGTTGGGGTTGTCCTGCCATGCCTGCCAGCACATGGGGTCCTGCTGCGCCATGGCGGGGTTCTGGAAGTCGCTGCCCCAGCGCTGCCAGCAGCCGTAGTTGCGGGACGCCGGATCCACGACCGAACCGTGGGCCGAGGCGGTCCCGCTCCCGGGGACCAGGGCGATCAGCAGGGCGGCGAGAACGCTCAGCAGGAGTGCCGGACGGACACCGAACCGCGCGCGCATTAAGGCATATCCATGACATCTTTCGTGTGACACGGTCTCTCTCTTTCCACTGTGGGGGATGTGGACGGGGAGCTTCGGGGGGGGCTTCGTGTGTGGCGCCTTCCTGGACGCCTGGGAGCGCTCCCATCGGTCAGGGTGGCGCGACGGGGCCACGGCCGCAACACCGGATTGCGCCACTTCCTGTGCGTATCACTCTCTTGCGGCAGTCGGACAGCCCGGACCAAAGGTGTGAGCGGGCGGATCACCCAGCATCTCGAAGCCGACCTCGACCATGTCGCCGTCGGCTTCTCACAGCCCTGGAGCTCCGGTGCCGTCGAGGGCTACGTCAGCCGAATTCAAGATGCTCATGTGCCAGATGTTCGGCCGCGAAGGGTAACTCCTGCGCAAACGAGTCCTTTTGGCGTGTCGGATCGTGGAATCGGACATGGCCGCTGCCGGCGGGGGCAGGAGGAAATGCCGGTACCGCGCCGACGGTAGGACGCGATACGTGAGCCGAGCCCAGGGAGGCCGGGGTGTTCGAGGGGTTCGAGACCGCGCAGATCGACGTCGGTGAGGCTTGCCTCTACGTCCGCTTCGGTGGGGAGGGTCCGCCGGTGGTGTTGCTGCACGGCCATCCCCGCACCTCGGCGACGTGGCACCGGGTCGCTCCGCTGCTCGTGCGAGCCGGCCATACGGTGGTCTGTCCTGACCTCCGGGGGTACGGGCGTTCCAGGGGACCGCGCTTCACGGCGGATCACGCGGGCTATTCCAAGCGCGCGGTTGCCGGGGACGTGGTGACCGTGATGCGCCACCTCGGACACCGCCGGTTCGCGCTTGTCGGGCATGACCGCGGAGGGAGCGTGGCGCTGCGTCTCACGCTCGACCACCCCGACACCGTCTCCCAGGTGGTCTTCGCGGACTGCCTGCCGCTGACGGAGCATCTGTCGCGGCTCACCGTCGAGTTCGCCACTCGGTGGTGGCACTGGTTCTTCTTCGCGCAGCCGGGCATCCCCGAGCGGGTCATCACCGCCGATCCGGACAGTTGGTACCGCGGCGACCGCGAGGCGATGGGACCGGAGAACTATGACGAGTGGCGGCAGGCCACACGCAATCCCGACGTGGTACGGGCGATGCTCGAGGACTATCGCGCCGGCCTCACCGTCGACCGGCAGCACGAGGAAGCCGACCGCGCCGCCGGTACGCGCATCGCCTGCCCGACGCTGGTCCTCTGGTCGCTCCAGGACGACCTGGAGGACCTGTACGGAGATCCCCGCGTCATCTGGCGCCGGTGGGCCCACGATGTCCGCGGCCACGGCATCGACTCCGGGCATCATGTCGCCGAACAGGCGCCCGAAGCACTGGCTGCTGCACTTACTGACTTCCTTGAACCAGGCCCACACCTCGAACGGCGGCCGCGCACGGAGCACCGCCACAAGGGGTGAGCCGGAAACAGATGGCCGCAGCACTGTCACCCGGCATGCGCACACCACAGGAAGTGGACCAGAGCCCGCACCAGCAGGCGCAGCCATGAGACTCACCAGGCGTTCACTGATCCCTGCGGCCCGGGTGAGGCGGGCCACCGACGTGCCCGCGGCCCGGCTGCGCGGGGGCAGGGGGCCAGAGCCCAGTCGCCTCGACCCGGGCTCAGGCCGGCCGGGCGGTGGGCCGGAGGCCGTCCATGAGGAGGGTCAGCAGGCGGTCGGCCTTGGCTCGATGCTTGGGCTGGGGGGCCACGGTGAAGATGCCGATGAGGGAGGCGGCGATGTCGTCGGCGGTGACGTCGGGGCGGAGGTCACCCGCCGTGCGGCCGGCGTCGAGGATCGTGGTGATGGCGGCCAGTAGCTCGCTGCGGGTCTGGGCGTGGGCGATCTCGCCCGACTCGATCATGACGAGCAGCGTGTCGAGCATGCCGTTCTTGGTGGCGATCCACTCGCCGAACAGGTCCATCCAGTGCCGCATCGCCGCAGCGGGGGGCATCTGGCTGAGCAGTTCGCGGGCGCCGGTCGTCAGTCGTGCGACCTGGTCCCGGTAGACGGCGTCGACCAGCGACTCGCGGGTGGGGAAGTGGCGGTAGAGCGTGGCGATGCCGACTCCGGCCTCGCGGGCGATGGCACGCATCGACGGCTCGGCGTCAGCCGACCCGAAGACACGGGTCGCCACCGCGAGCAACTGGTCGCGGTTGCGGGTTGCGTCCGCCCGTGACGGCGTGCGCGTCTCCGCAGCAGAAACGGAGCGCGCTCCGGTTGTGTTACGGTCCTCCATGCAAACGGAGCATAGTCCGTTTCGTGTGTTCCCTCGGTCCCCAAGGAGACAGGCGTACATGCAGGAACAGAGTGATCGACCGCCGGTGGGCGGGAGCAGGGCGGTCCGTCTGGATGCGTTCGGCGGCCCGGAAGTCCTGGACCTCCGTGAGGTTCCCGCTCCGCAGGCCGGCTCGGGACAGATCCGTGTGCGGGTCACCGCCGCCGGCCTCAACCCCATGGACTGGATCATGACCGCCGACGCGGACACCGCCGCCCGGTTCGGCTTGAGCCTCCCGGCCGGGTTCGGGACCGACTACGCGGGCGTGGTCGACCAGGTGGGTGACGGGGTGTCCGGTTTCGCGCCGGGTGACCGGGTGTTCGGGAGCGCCCTGTCCCGGGCGGTCGCCGACTTCGTGGTGATCGACCCGGCCGGGTCGATCGCGGCGAACGAGGCCTATCACACCCCCGACGGCGTCGACGACCGCACCGCCGCCACCCTCGCGATCGCCGGCCGCACGGCATCCGCCGCACTCGCCGTGGTCGATCCCGGCCCGGACGACACCGTGCTGATCGGCGGCGCGGCGGGCGGGGTCGGGGTCTTCGCCGTCCAGCTGGCCCGGATCGCCGGAGCGCGGGTGATCGGGACAGGGTCGGCGGCATCGTCCGACTACCTGCGCGATCTCGGGGCTGAGCCGGTCGTCTACGGCGACGGGCTGGCCGACCGGGTCCGAGCCCTGGCTCCGGGCGGTGTCACCGCCGCCGTGGACCTGCACGGGACGGAGACCGTGCACGCCGCAAGGGAGCTCGGTGTCCCGGACGGCCGCATCTGCACCATCGCCGCCCAGGTCGACGGCGTACCGACGGCCAACGGTGCGAACGCGGCTCTGGGGGCCCTGGAAGAGATCGCCCGCCTGGTCGCGGAGGGCCGACTCCGGGTGCCTGTCGCGGCGAGCTTCCCGGTCGAGCAGATCCGCCGCGCGGTCGAGCTCCAGGCCGGGCGGCACGTACACGGCAAGGTCGTGATCGACCTCTAGATCTGCAGCGACCTCACAATGGAGCAGAGGGTCGACCTGATCGTCGCCATGGCCAAGATCAGTGAATCTCCCGAGTACCTGCAGCCTCTCTCCGAAACCGCACTGGCGGGCCTGCGCGCTCCCCGGGCCCAGGGTCAGTGGTCCGAGATCATCGGAGAGGCGTCCGCAGCCGCCGGCGCCCGACGCACGCTCAGCAGTCGAACACCGACCAGCAGATGTCGTTGCGCAGTCGCTGATCGTCAACTACGAGCTCGCGAATCGCCTCCGGAAGCCGGTCGCGCTGCCATTGGCACTCGAGTCGCCCTGCCGCCTCACTCTCGCCTTTCGGTGCGGCAGCCCGTGCGGCCTTGATCGCATAGGCCGCCGCACCGAGCTCGTGTGCGGCGACATGCGCGACGACTGCGGCCTGGCCGGCGGCGTAAGCGGCATGTCATGCCGCGCCGCGCAGATCTCGTGCCGCGCCCATGGCATGGCCGCCTGCCGCGCGGGCCTGCATCATCTTCACCTCACCACGCGCCCAGGCGCGGGCATGCTCAATGGCTTGGCGCGGCCGTGGATCCTCAGGCCGTGCCGACTCGAAGAGGTGAAGGACGTGCTCAGCGCAAGCTGCCGCCCAAAGGGCCAGGAGACGGTGATCCACATCAGTGAGGGTCCCACCGCGGCGGATCGTCACGAAGCGAGGATCCCTGACCTCCGGGAGGATCACTGGTGGCATTCCTTCCTGTCGGCATCCGTCCCGCACCCGAGGACGCGCACCAGGGACCTTGCATCCCGAAGCTAAAGGCTGCGAACCCGGCGGTCCTGGCTGTCACTTCCCCGCCGCGCCGGACTCCCTGCGGATGGATTCCTGGTAGGCATCCGCGTAGGTGGGAGAGTCTTTGATCAAATCGTCGCAGAACGCGGCGACGTCCGTGCCGATGAGTTCCACCACTCCCTTGCCCGCGGCGACGCCCTCCTCGAAGAAGTCGACGATTCCAGGAAGGAGGGGGCCATCGGACAGGCCGACCGGTCCGACCTTGAAGAGGTACTTCTGCATCTCCTTTGTAGACGATCCGGTAGTCGGGCGGGAGTGCCTTGACGCGGGCCTGGTGCGCCCGCCACTGTTTCTTGCCTTCGATGATGTCTTGGATGCTCACGTCAGCCTCCCAGGCGGCTCAGTTTCCTTGCGACGTTCCTGTTCAACTGCTCGCGCCACCGGTCGCGATAGGTCCGGGCCCCTGCTCCGCCCGCCAGCGCCGTGCAGAAGCCCCCGACGTCGTCACCGAGCACCTCGTGGACGCTCTGCCCGTCCGCCGCGGCCACTTCGAGCAGCCCCAGGGCGGCGTCGAGGATTGGGATCAGGTTGCGGCCGGTGAAGTCCCCGTAGGGGAAGAGGTGGGCGATGATCTGCCCCCACGCCGCCCGGTGGTCGTCCGGCAGGACCGCGGCCCGAGCCTCGAACGCCTTCCATTGCCTGGTGAGATCGCTGCCGGTGATCTTCTCCCAGAAGTTCATCGCCCGCCTCCCTGAGCTTGTCGATGCGTGACGAGAGGTACTCCCACTTTTCCCAGAACTTCGCGAGTTCTGTGCGTCCGGCGTCGTTGAGCGCGTAGAACTTGCGCGGCGGACCGACCCCGGACGGTCGCTTCGTCACCTGGACGAGCCCGTTCCTCTCCAGTCGCAGCAAGATGGTGTACACCGTGCCCTCGATGACGTCGGTGAAGCCGAGTTCGTTCAGCCGGCGCGTGATGGCGTACCCGTAGGTTTCCTCGCTGCCGATGATTTCGAGCACGCACCCTTCGAGCGTGCCCTTCAGCATCTCCGTCAGGTCGTCCACTGCGGGTGCCCTTCAGCCGGAACGGTACTATGTGATACCGAGTACCGCTCCACGGTATCACCGAGTAGTGGAACGGCACTGGCGGTGGCTGCAACCCCGTGCCGAAGGTTCGGTGAGGACCGGTTTCCGTCCGGCGCTGCAACTCGGTCTCACCTGTGCTTGCGGCCCGTCTCAGTCCTCTTCGGTGATGAAGTCGGTCAGCGCGGCAGCGACGGCATCGGGCTGTTCCTCGGGGGTGAAGTGTCCCGCGTTCGGCACGACGATCCCGGTGGTGTGGTCGGCCCACGGCCTGACGGAAGCCGCCATGTCGGGGATGGAGCCGTGGCTGCTGGAGATCCCGAGAACCGGGAGGTTCAGGCGCTGCCGTCGCAGCGCTTCGTGGTTCTTCTGCGCCGACTCGGCGGCGTCCCGGTAGTAGGCCAGGGATGCGCGCAGGCCGCCCTCGGCGGCCACGGACGCGGCGTAGTGCTCGATTTCGGCGTCGTCGAACGTGTCGGAGGAGAGGGTCTTGACCTTCAGGAACCAGCCGACGTACTCGCGTTCGCGGCCGGTGAGCAGTGTCTCGGGCAGGTCGGGCACGAGGTGGAAGGCGAAGTGCCAGGTCTTCCATGCCCGCTCGGGGTCGGTCGGGATGGCGTCGGGGAGTGTGATGCCCGGGATGCCGGCGTCGAGCAGTGCCAGGCCGCGCAGTCGGCTCTGGTGCTTCAGGGCGAGGGAAAAGGCGACCCACGCGCCGATGTCGTGGGCGGCCAGCCAGTATGTCGAGACGCCGAGCGCCTCGACCGCGGCCTGGACGTGCGCGGCGACGGTGTGTGTGTCGTAGCTGATGTCCGGGCGTTCGGAGTGGCCCTGGCCCGGCAGGTCGATCGCGATGACGTGGAATCGGTCGGCCAGGTTCGGCATCACCTTGCGCCATGCCCACCAGGTCTGCGGGAACCCCGCGAGCAGCACGACGGCCGGGCCCTCCGGCTGACCGCCCTCGACCGCGTGGAGCCGGACGCCGTCCGCGTCGACCCAACGGTGGGTGAAACCGGCCAGGTTGGGCAGCGGCAGGTCGCCGACCGGGTTGCCGGAGGGTCGGGGAGCGCGTGCGGGGTCATTCATGAATCTCCTCCACTGAGGTGAGGTGTGGACGGCGGCCAAGCGTGCCGGACGGGGAACCGGGCATGAGCAGGGTTGCCGACGACTCCGGCGACGCAGGCGATGACACGACAGCGGTGGTGAGCGGTCCGAAGCGGAACTACGCGAGCCACACTTCGTACGGCGGGAGCGTCGGTGTTCCGCCCGCCGTGACGACGATGCAGACGAACGGGATGGCGTCGACCACGGGCACGAGGTGCGCATGTCGCTGCGCTGTGAGGTCTGCGGGGTGTCCGGCCGCGCTCACGCTTCCACCCTAACCCATCTTGAACTGATTGGTTCAAGATGGATGATGGTCTCCACCAAGAGGGCAGAGCAAGAGGGAGATGCCGGCATGGCGGGCAAGAAGCAGTTCGATGTCGCCACGGCGCTCGATGCCGCGATGATCCAGTTCTGGCGGGCCGGCTACGCGGAGACGTCGGTGGAGGACCTGTCCCGGGCGACCGGACTCAACCGCAGCTCCATCTACTCCTCCCTCGGCGACAAGGACGCGCTTTTCATCCGCTGCCTGGAGCGCTACGCCACGCGTTACGGAGACAAGTACGACGCCGCGTTGTCCTGCGCCGCCGACCGGCCCTTGGCGGCCGTGCGGGCGTTCTTCGGCGTCACCCTGGATCGCATCGCGGACCCCGGTCTGCCCGACGGATGCCTGGTGGCCCAGACCGTCATGGCGACCCCGGTGCTGAGCGCGAGCGTCGCGGCGCGTGCACGGGAGGCGATCGGCTTTCAGCACACACGGCTGCGCGCCGCGTTGAAGGCCGGCGGACTGCACGACGAGGCGGCCGCGTCCTTCGCGTCACACCTCGCGGCCGTGAACCAGTCCCTCGCCGTCATGAGCAGAGCCGGAACGAGCGCCGAGGAACTGCGCGCTGTCGTCGACGTCACCCTCGACGCACTGGCGCGGGCTTTCGACGCGAGCGACTGAGAGGTGTCCGGCAGAGCGGACACCCTCGTCTGCCTGAGCAGAGCCCGCCGAGGGGCCCATGGGCGCGCGCCGGGAACCACCCACGAGGGATTACCGGGGCGGGGTGCGGAGCAAGTCGAGGACCTCGTGGACGACACGTTCGGGGGCGTCCTCCATGAGGAAGTGGCCGGCCTCGGGGACGACGGCGAGGCGGGCGTTCGGGATGGCGTCGCTGAGCCGCTTCGCGTAGCGGACGGGCTGCCATTGGTCTTCCTCGCCCCACAGGATGCGGACGGGCATGGTCAGTCGGGTGAGTTCGTCGCTGATCTCGCGGGTGAACTTCGAGTCGTAGTGCCGTACTTGGTGTTCGAAGAACGAGACGCGGCCCAGCGTGGATTGATGGGGTGCCAGGTAGGCCTGGAGGACGTCTCCGTCCATGAGCGTGTGGTCGGTGACGGTCATCTTGAGTTGCCGGGTCAGCAAGGCGTTGAACGCGTCCTGCGGCATGCTCGTGCAGTCGTCCAGGTTCTCGTCGATGATCTTCTGCCAGCTCGAAGAGGGCCACGAGTCGTAGCTGACCGTGTCGATCAGCATCAGCCGCCGCACTCGGTCGGGACGGGACAGGGAGAACCGCAGGCCGATGGCGCCGCCGATGTCGTGAGCGATGATGGTGACCTGCTCGATGCCCAGCGCGTCGAGGAAGTGTTCCAGGAGGTCCGTCTGCCCGGCGACGGACGTGTCGCGGTCCACCGGCCGCTCGGAGCGGCCGTATCCCAGGAGATCGTAGGTGACGGTCCGAAAGCCGGCCGCTTCGACGTGCGGTACGACATCGCGCCACTCATAGGAGTGCGACGGTGTGCCGTGGATGAAGATCACGGGTTCGCCCCGGCCGCGATCCCGGTACGCCAGGCGCACTCCGTCGACGATGAGGCTGTCGGTCGCGAGGGTCATGGTGCCTTCCTTGGGCTGCCGACGCTGGAGGAAGCGCGACTCGGTAGGTGCTGACCGAGCCGCCGCCACGCCTACACTAGGTAGACCTGTCTACCTAGTCGAGCGAGGTTCCGATGAGTGAGACGAAGCGGACACCGGGCACCGGGAGGCGGCGGCCGGCCCGTGAGCGTGTTCTCGCCGCTGCGGCGCAGCGTTTCTACAGCGACGGGATCACGGCGACCGGCATCGATACGATCACCGCCGAGGCCGGCGTGGCGAAGATGAGCCTGTACAACAATTTCTCCTCCAAGGCCGAACTCGTCCACGCCTACCTGGACGCCCGGCACGAGCAATGGATGGCGCAGTACCGCTCACGCCTGCAACAGGCCGAAGGCCCCCGCGACGGCGTGCTGGCCGTCTTCGACGCCTACATCGACAGCGCCACCGGGGACGGATTCCGTGGCTGCGGACTGCTCAACGCCGCCGCGGAAATGCCTGCCGGGGACGAGGGGCGCGCTCGGGTGCGCCGGCACAAAGAGGAGGTCGAACGCCTGATGGCCGAGCACATCGCGGCCCTGGTGCCCGAGCGTCCCGACATCGCTCGCACCACGGCGGAACACCTGTCCTTCCTTCTGGAGGGCGCCATGACACGCGCCGGCCTGGAAGGCGACACCAGCCGTCTGCGGCACGCCCGCGCCATGGCGGCAGCACTGCTGGACCAGTTGTGACCCAGCCAGCCGTCCCCTCGGGGGCGACCAGGCGATCCCGACCGCCCTGCCGGACAGGCCGAAGGCGCAGAGGCAGCCGTAGCGCCTCGCCCGGACTCGGATCAACGCGCCTGATTGATCAGCCGGGAAGCGATCGAGGCGGAGGTCCGTCCAGGCTGGAACGCTTCGTGTCTTGGCACAGCGTGCGTGCGGCGGTCACGAACGAGGCGACCAGTGGCCGGCGGTCCTGCTCGACCCAGGCGAGCACCAGGCGGCTGGGCGGCGCGTCGGTCACCGGCAGGCACACGAGGCCGGCCGCGAGCGGTTCGACCAGTGATCGGGGGAGTACGCCGAGCATCCGGCCCACCCTGATCATCTGGAGCATCTGGACCACGTCGGCGACCTCGGGCCCGGTGCCGTCGCCCCCGGGTACGCCCTTCCAGCGGGGCAGGGCCTCGCCCTCCAGGTCGGACATCCGCACCGAAGTGCGCCCGGCCAGCCGGTGTCCGGCCGGGACGACGACCATGCGGTCCTCGGTGAGCAGCGTCTCGTGGGCCAGGCCGTCGAGGTCGTCGAACGGCGCGTAGAGCAGGCCGATGTCGGCCCGGCCGTCGCGCAGGAAGTCGACGCGGTCCGACGGGCCGCTGAACAGGATGTCCACCTGACGGGCGTCGGGCTGCTCGGCGTAAGCAGCCAGGAGCCCGGAGAGCAGTCCGGCGTCACCACCGGGTTTGAGGACGAGCCGGAGCCGGGCCTGGGTGTCGCCGGCGCGCTGGGCGTATCGGATCGCGGCACTGACCGCGTTGAGCGCGTGGCGGCCGTGTTCCTGCAACGCCTTTCCGGCCGGGGTGAGTTCGACGTGCCGACTGGAGCGGTCGAAGAGCGGGACACCGAGCCGGGTCTCGAGCCGTCGGATGGCCTTCGACAGAGCCGGCTGGGCGATCGAGAGCCGGACGGCGGCCCGGCCGAAGTGCAGCTCGTCGGCGAGTGCGATGAAGTACTCGAGTTCGCGCGTCTCCAGTTGAGCCATGCCTCCAGGTTATCGCCGAATGGCGAACCGGTCTTGGACGCGGGCGCCGTGCGGAGCCGAAAATTGCTGCATGATCAACCACACGATGATTGTCTCGTTCGACCAGCCGCTGCCCGACAGCGAGCTGGATCAGTACCTCGCGGATATCGAACAGGTCATGCTCGACTCCGGTTTCGTGCAGTCGGTCGCCACCGGGCGTCACCTTCCCGTCCCTGGCGAGGAGGCCATTCCGGCCCTGATCGCGACCGCGATCGTGCAAGTGGCCGTCGCCGACATGGACGCGCTCGCGAAGGCGTTCACCGCGCCGGGCTTGCACGAGGTCATCGCTCACTGGCAGTCCCGGTACCCGTACAAGGTCGCCTGGGCGAACCACGAGGCGCTGGTATGAGCGGCGCTTGCGAACGGCGCGGAAGCACATGACCGGCAGGATCAAGAACATGGCCGGCAGGATGCCGATTCTGGTCCGTCAGAGAGGAACGACGACGCGTCCGGTCTCGCCGAAAGGTCAGCCTGACGGCTGCCCTCCTGGGAGGCTCGCGGCGGCGGGCGGACGAGCAAGGGCGGCCTTGATCGAGACCACCGGCCGCTGACCGCGCGTGCCGGCCGCCGGCATGCGGGCTGACCGCCGGACAGGCGGCCGACAGCCCACGGCCTGTCCCGGTACTGAAGAAGATCCGGCTCCGTGGGCTCGTCGGCCGCCCCCACACCGGATCCGGCGCCGCGGACGGGGACAGGGCGACGCGCGTGCCAGGAGGGTTCCGGTCGCTCACGGAGAGTCGGTCGCGCCCGCAATTCGTCCACCACCGTGTCGATCGCCGCCATGGCCGCCGTGCGGTCGAGCTCCGCCCTCGACACGAGCGAGAGGCCCTGGACGATGTAGAGCAGGAGCTGCGCCTGGGCCTCGGGGGAGCAGGTGTCCGTGACCTCGCCGACGGCCTGTGCGCGGCGGAGCGCACCCGCGACGATGTCGGTGAACCGGCGGTACGAGCGGGTGACGATCTTCTCTTGCCCTTGGGGAAACGGCGCGGGTTTCCCTGCGACTGCGATCGGCAGGGGCGTCGGGGCGGAAAGGCCGGTTTCCTCCTCACTCCACGCGGTGTGACCCGTGGCGGGTGACCCGTAGGTGGACCTCGGTGGGCGGGTCAGGGAGGCCGGTGGATCGGCGGGCGGTGCGGAGCGGGCCGTCGCAGAGAGTGGCGAGAGTGGCGCCGGGACTGCCCTCAGGGGTGAGGGTGAGCCTGATACGGGTGCGATGGTGGCCTGGTCGGCCGGTGATGCGTACTGCCGCATCGTCGACACCTGGCAGGGCACCGGCCTCGGCCGCGATCGCGTCGCTGAGCGCGCTGTCGCGCAGTTCGACGCCCTCCTGCGGTGGTGTGCCGCCGACGGACAGGGAGCCGGGGCGGCGCCGGCTCAGCTGGGTGAGCAGCCACCACAGGGCGAGCGCGGCGGTGAGGACGAGGGCGGCGATGACCGCGGGCCACCACCACCAGCCCTGGCTGCTCCAACGGGCCCGGTCGGCGGAGCCGAGCAGGACGTCGCCCGGGGTGGTCAGAGGCCAGCCGGCGGGCGGGAGCAGAGCATGTCGCCGGTAGAGGTCGAACCCGGCGAAAAGGATCAGCAGTCCGCCACCGAGCAGGACCAGGCCGGCGAGGGCCAGCAGACTGCGGTTGAGTGCGGATCGCGGCGTCATGGTGCGGGCTCCGGTGCTCAGTCAGTCGGTGCGTTGCCGCACCCGTACGACGATACGGGGAGGATGGGCGAGGGCCAGCCGGTCGCGTTCCTCGTCGAGGACGGCGGTGAGGTCGTCCTTCACCCGCTGAGGGTCGCGGAAGCGGACGACCGCGCGGGCTTTGATGCGATGGCGGCCTACCAGGACGTGCGCCGCACCGACTCCGGGGACCCGCATCGCGGCGTCACGCAGCACGTCGGCGGCGCCGTGGCGGTGCAGGAAGGCCCGCACTCGGGGGCAGCCGGGGGGCAGGCGCAGAGGGAGCCAGCGGCGTTGACCGGGGGTCAGGGCCAGGACGATCAGCCAGACGCCGAGGGCGGCGGCCACGGCGCCTCCCGTCAGCATCCACACGTTGTCCACGGGGCGGGTGGCCAGTTCGTCCGTCAGAAGCCGTCGCCAGGCCGCTGCCGGACGTCCCGCCCGTACGGCGACGACGTCGACCAGCGTCGCGACCGCGGCCACGAGGATCACCGTCGCTACCAGGGACGCCGTGATGCGACGCGCCGACCACTTGCGGTGGGTCCGGTGCCCTCTGCCGGGTTCACCGGGTGGGAGATCCGTGGTGAACACGTCGCGCTCGGGCGGGTCGGGCCCGTTCGTCGGCGGCATGGCGTCACGACGCGCGGGCGACGCGGAGCCGCGGCCAGGAAGGCCGGGATCGGGTGTCATCGCGATCGTCCCTCCTCCACTGGCTGCCCGGTGCCCCGGGCCGTGCGGCCGTTCACCGGACCCGCCCCCGGCTCGCCCCGGCGGCGGTCACCAGGCGCCGTACGGTGAGGAGGACCTCGCGCACCCGCAGCCCGGTCAGCTGGGCGACCCGTTCGGCGACGTCCTGCTGGATCCGCTCGCAGACACGGGGGATGTCGGTGGGGTAGGGCAGGTCCATGGTCAGATGCAGGCGCACCGATCCGGTACGGACGGCGGCGGAGGCGCTGGGTACCGTCGGCCCGCCCCGGTCCGGCGGTACGGCGGCACGCCGGGACTGGGCCGTGCGCGCGGCCTGCGTGGCGATACGGGCGACCACCCTGTCCGGGATGACGGTGGCGCCCCGCTCGGCCGGGGGCGGCAGGTCGGCGGCCGGTGTCGACGCCTCGCCGGGAGAACCAGGCCGGGTCTTCACCGCCGCCTCCGTGCCCGGACATCGAGGTCGCCCTGCATGAAGAGGCCGACGATCAGTCCCGCCGCGCCCAGGACCAGCACCAGCAGAAAGGCCCAGAAGCCGCCGAAGTAACCTGCGAAGCCCAGAGCCATGCCCGCCACGAGGCCCGTCGTTGCTGCGTTCATCATGCACTCACCCGTCTCGCGCAGGAGCGTCGCTGCGCGCGTGATCGTCCGCGCCCACTCGGGCGCAGCGGTGGATCACCTCACGCGGCCCTCGTCCGGTTCGGCTTCTTCCTCCTCGTCGGGCAGGTGGACGTCGTCGACGGCGATGTTCACCTCGACGACCTCCAGGCCCGTCATCCGCTCCACGGCGCTGATGACATTGGTGCGGACACCGCCGGCGACGTCGACGATGGGGACGCCGTACTCGACGACGACGTCCAGGTCCACGGCGGCCTGACGCTCGCCGACCTCGACCTTCACTCCTCGCGTGACGGCACCGCCTCCGCCTCCGGGGACGCGCTCGCGCATGGCGCCGAAGGCGCGGGCGATCCCCGCCCCCAGGCTGTAGATGCCTGGTACCTCGCGGGCGGCCATGCCCGCGATCTTGGCTACGACGCCGTCGGCGATGATGGTCCTCCCCCGGGTCTCGGCCGGAGCTCCGGCCCCGGTGCGGCCCTTCAGCGCGCTCACGCCTGTGTCGGGCCGGCTGCCCCCGCCGACGCTGGTGATGTTGTCCGTCATGGCGGTCGCCTCGATCCGTCGGCCGGACACCGGAGTGGCGCCCGTCACAGTGTTGGACACGTGGTGCGGCGTACCCCTCACGGGCATTCCGTGTGACGTGCATCACACATCTGGGTGGGGGTACACGCTCGTTCAGAGCCTGCGTGGGAGCGTCATGATCGAACACACTGCTTCCCCACGACTGCGAGCCGACCTGCCCGACCGACTGTTGGCCGTACGGGCGGCCGAGGGAGACGACGACTCCTTCGCCCTTCTCGTCCAGCGGCACAGCCGCCCCCTCCTGGCCCTGGCCTGGTGCATCATGGGCAACCCCCAGGACGCCGAGGAGGCTGTGCAGGACGCCTTCGTCAGCGCCTGGCGGCGACTGCCGGAATACCGTCACGGCGCGGAGTTCCGCACCTGGATGTACCGGATCACCGTCAACCGCTGCCTGACCATGCGCCGCCGCCGCCGACCGCCGCCCCTCCCCCTGGACATCGTCGCCGAACCCGCGACGGGCGACGCGTGGAGCCAGCCCGCCCGGACCGCCGAGCAGGACGCGGCCACGGCCGCCCTGTCCCGCGCGCTCGCCGAACTGGACGCCGGACAGCGGGTCTGCTGGGTCCTGCGGGAACTGCACGGCCTGCCCTACAAGGAGATCGCCCAGGTGACGCACACCAACGAGCAGACGGTACGCGGCAGACTGTTCAGGGCACGCCGGTCCCTGCAGGAGGCGATGGGCCCATGGCGCTAGACGACCCGCACAAGCGGCCTTCCGAACCACCCGGAGCCGACCGGCCCCGCCCCGGCTCCGCCGCCGACGAGCCGCCGTTCGCAGACGATGAGGTCCTGCCCTGCGGCCGCCTGCTCAGCAGCGTCTGGGAAGAGGCGCACGACGCGGCACCGCCCCCGGACCCGCACACGGTGTCCTGTGCTCACTGCCGCGAGGCCGTCGAGGGACTGGCCACGGTGAACGCGGCCACCCGGGCCCTGCGGGCCGAGGACCCGCCCGGCCTTTACGCACTCGCCGACCGCGTCATGGACATCGTCAGGGCAGAGGTACGGCTGGGGCGGCTGCTGCCCCTGGCCGACCCGGACCTGGACCTGCGGATCGCCGAGAGCGCCGCGGCGAAGGTACTGCGGCAGGCTGCGGACACGGTCCCCGGTGCGAGGGCCGCGACCTGCCGGCTGGCGCCCGAGGGCAACGGCACCGACGTGCGGGTGACCATGACCCTGGACGCCGCCCTCGACCGCCCGCTGCCCGACCGGGTCCACCAGGTACGCCGATCGGTCCTCCACTCGGCCGGGCAGGACCTGGGGCTCGCGGTGACGGCCGTCGACATCACCGTGGTCGACGTACTGGAGCCGTGGCCGCCCCTCGGCCACGCCCCCGCGACCGGCGGTGGTACGTGATGACTGTCACCGGCACCCCTGCGCTCCTCGGCGCCGCGGCCGAGGCGGCCCTCGCGGTCCCCGGTGTGGCCGGCCTGCAACCCCGCCTCGGCCACCGCCTCGCGGCAGCCGCCGCGCCCACTCGGGCGAACGCCACGCCCCACCGCACGCCGCCCGAGGCCGGCGTTCGCGCCGACCGGGCGCCGGACGGTTCGGGATGGCACATCGAGGTGCGCTGCGTCATGACCGAGGGGCGGCGGGCGCTGGACATCGCCCGCAACGTCCACGACCGGGTGGCTGCCACCGTCATGGCCCACCTCGCCGCCCACGGTGCCGCGGAGCCGGTCACCGTCGCGGTCACGGTGACCGGTATCGCCGCCAGGCGCGACGCGGCATGAGCAATCGGCACCCGCCCCGCGAGTCGTCGGTCCTTCGCCTCCTCTGACTGCGGGGGCGGGCGGCCAGCGCCTCGTGCTCGGTTGGGCCCGTAGCCGCAACGGTCCGTCGGCACCGGCACGTGACGCGCGCGGGCCGGTTCGACGCCGAGCGAGACCCGCACAAGCCACCGCTGCTGTCCTGCATCCCGGCCGCTGGGACCTGCTGGTCGTCCCACCGGAGACAGGACCGGCGCCCGCAGTTCGACTCACGGCTACAGCCACCGCCACCGACCCGTCGCGGCCCCTCACGGCGACCGGCCTGATCCCTGGGGCCGAGCGTTCCCGGACGGCGGCAGAGGAAGCGGCCGCCCCGGCCTCGCTACGGGAGGCGGTCTGGGACTCCTGAGGCGGACATTGCCGCACATACCCCTGCCGTCGAGCTCTGCCACGACCTGGAGCTCAGGCACGTCGGCACGGTCACCGGCGACGAGTGGGACGCCATACGGTCGCCCTAGCGGGAGCTGAGCGACAACGACTTCCGCGCCCACTCACCGCGCTTGCAGGGCGAGAACCTGGAGGCCAACCTGCGACTGGTCGACGCCCTCGGCCGGGTCGCCGAGCGTCTCGGCGCCACCACCAGCCAGGTGGCCATCGCCCGGGTCGCCGCCCAGGGCGACGACATGGCGCCGCTCGTCTGGGCCCGTCGGCGGGAGCGGCTGACGGAGTCGCTGGGCGGCGCCACGCTGACGCTCGACGCGGAGGCGCTGCAGGAGATCGAGGAGGCGCTCCCCGCCGGTGCGACCGCTGACGGAGCGCTATGCCGCCCCTCGCTGGCCACGCTGGACAGCGAGCGCTGACCGACCGCAGCGCACGCAGCGCCCGCCGCGCCACGTCCGCCCCTGCCGCCCCGGGGGCGGGCGCGGTCGTCCGCCCGGGATCCCGCCCGTCGGCGGCGGTCGTATCGTCGCCGGGAGGCGGGAGGCGATGGGGGAGCCGGTGCCGTGACCGGACCGGCGGTCCTCCCCGCCACCGAGGAGACCGACGGCAACCGCATCAGCGTGGCGGAGCACGGTGAGACCGACCACCGGGTTCACAGGAGGCGCGCTGCGAGCGGGACGTCTCGGGCACATGCTCCAGATGGTCGCGTCCGTGTGGGATGAAGCCGACCGTGCGGCCCATCCGGCTTCTACAGTGGGGCTCCCACGAGATCGCCGGGCACCCCCTTGAGGAGGAATTGGTGAGCAGCGTCGTCGTAGTCGGTGGAACGTCCGGACTGGGCAAGGAGGTCGCCCGGTTCTACGCCGGGCGTGGGGACGAGGTCGTGCTGACCGGGCGCGACGCGGGCCGGGCCGCCGCGGTCGCGAAGGAAACCGGCGCGGCCCGGGGGCTGGCCCTGGACCTGTCGCGGCCCCAGGGGATCAAGGACGCGCTGGCGGAGGTGGGCCGCGTCGACTCGCTGGTCCTGGCCGCCGTCGCGCGTGACCACAACAGCATCGACACCTACGACATGGAGGCCGCCCAACACCTGCTCACCATGAAATTCGTGGGCTACACGGAGACGGTGCACGCCCTGCGCGACCGGCTGCACGACGACAGCGCCTTGGTCGTCTTCGGCGGTCAGGCCAAGGAGCGGCCCTACCCCGGTGCCCTGACCGTGGCGACCATGAACGCCGGCGTCACCGGACTGGTGCGGGCACTGGCCACCGAACTGGCGCCGATCCGGGTCAACGGCCTGCACCCCGGCATCGTCGGCGACAGCCCCCAGTGGAAGGACAAGTCCCTCGACGCGGTGGTGGAAAGGACGCCGACCGGCCGGACGGCCACCATGGCCGACGTCGTCGACGCGGTCGACTTCCTCCTGCGCAACCGCTCCGTCAACGGTATCGACCTCGCCGTCGACGGGGGCTGGTTGCTGCGCTGAAGCCGTGACGAACGCGGTCAAGCACGCCCGGGCCTCCCGGGTCGACATCTTGCTGGAACTCACCGACGACGTCCTGCGCCTGCCGGTCACCGGTGACGGGCCGGCGGCGTGACCGAGGCCCCCGCCGGCAGCGGTCCGACCGGACCGGCGGACCGTGGGTCCGCCTCGACGGCACCCTGTCCATCGAGCCGCCGCGCGACGCCGGCACCAAGATCCAGGATCCCCGTACCGGCCTGATCCCCCCCGCGGCGGCGCGTGCGGCCGCCGAGGACCCGTTCTGGCACAGGGCCGTCACCGGTGGGGCCGGAAGGTCCGCCGCCACCGGATCTCTGCCGGCCCGCAGTCTTCACTCGGCGAAGGGCCCGGCGTTCGTCACTCGGGGAGGGGCAGAGGCTTGAAGTGGACAGGCGCCCACGAGTACCCGTCGCCGAGGCGTTGCAGGTGACCCAGGCCGGGGAAGGGAAGGTGCGCCGCGGCCACCCACCATCCCTGGGTGGCGACACGGTCGAAGATCTTCTGCCGTGCCTCGACAGCGCGTGCCTCGGCGCTGTCGATGGCGATCGAGACGTGAGGGCACGGCAACTGGACGGCGTGGCTGTGGACGGTATCGCCCCAGAAGAGCACCGGCTGGTCGTCCTCCCCGAAGAGATATCCGCTGTGACCGGCGGTGTGCCCGTGCTGGTCCAGGACGCGCACGCCGGGCAGCGCGTCGAGGGTGTCGAACGCGTCGAGCCGGCCGGTCCTGCGGTAGGGCTCGAGAGCGAAGGCTGCGGCCTCGTGGATCTGCTTCTGGACGCCCTCGGCCCGGGCCGTCCGTTCCTCGTCGAGCCAGTGGTCGACCTCGGTGCGTGCGACGTGAACGACGGCCCGGTGGTAGACCGGCTCACCGTCGCCGGTGACAAGACCGCCGCAGTGGTCGGGGTGCAGATGGGTGACGAGGACGTCGTCGATGCTGTCCGCCGCGACCCCCGCGGCGGACAGCCCCGCAAGGAGGTGCCCGGTGTGGGGGCCGGGCGTCGTGCCGCTGCCGGCGTCCACGAGGACCCGCCTGCCGTCGTGCTCCACCAGGAAGCCGATGACCGCTGTGTGCGGATCGCCCTCCTCGGGCAGGTGGGCGTCGACCAGGCGTCGGCGGATTTCGCTCCGGGGCTCGCCGTGCAGGTCTTCGGCGAGAATCGGCACGAAGCCGTCGTACAGGGCCGTGACCGACAGGCTCCCGAGGCGGTAGCTCTGGAAGCCGGGCGCCTGACGTCGTGACGTGAGGGACATGGGGTGCTTTCTCCAGGGAAGAGCAACGGTTGTTGAGCAGCGCCGAGGCCGCGGACCGGAGCCGCCGAGCGCGATCCGCCCGGGGCGGACGGTCAGGCGGTCGCGGCGGCGAGGAACTCTTCGAGGGTCGTTCCGGTGGTGATCGTCCGGCCGGTCCCCAGCAGCCGGATGCGTCCCTCCGCCACATCGAGGGTCATGTCCACGGTGCCGTCGGCCATGTGCTCGCTGAACCCCGCCTCGATCAACGCGGCGCGCACGGCGCCGCGGGACCGGAGAACGTAGCGCGCGTCGTCGACTCCGACCGCGGCCCCGATCAGCCGGGTGGCCTCGGCAAGGGTCCGGTAGGCCGGGCCTGCCACTTCGACCGGGCCGGGGGTGAAGTCGCGGTCTCCCTGCAGGAACTCCGCCGCGACCTGCCCGATGTCCCCGGTGGTGATCATCGGCAGGGGAAGGTCGGGAGGAACGAGACCCCCCGTGGTGCCGGTGGCCTTGATGGAGGCGATGTCGGCCCGCAGGTTCTCCATGAAAGACCCCGCGCGCGGGTGGACCGCCGGTACGCCGGTGGCGTCGATCGCCTCCTCCAGCCGCTTCAGCCCCCACACCGGCCCACACGCTCCCGGATGGTTCGCCGCCCAGCCGCTCAGGGTCACCACGCGCCGCAGGCGGCCGTGCCGGTAGGCGTCCTGCACGGCCCGCGCCTGCGCCGTGATCAGAGCCTGCTGGTAGGCCCGGAAGTCGGTGCTGGCCGGCAGGATGCCCGGCGCCAGCATGACGAACGCGCCGGTAGCGCCGTCCAGGGCCGCGGACAGCCCGTCGGCGTCGTCGAGCCGGCTGACGTGCGTCCGGGCGCCGCGCTCGGCGTGGGGCCGCAGCCGCTCGGCGTCGCGGCCCACGGCCACGACCGCCGACCCGCTCTCCAGAAGAGCCCGGACGACGGCGGACCCGGTGTCGCTGGTGGCCGCGGTGACGACGAACAGATCCTTCTCGGCGTTCTGCGCAGAGGTGTCTGCGGAGGAATGCGTGTCGTTCATGCCCTCCACCGTCCGACAGAGCCGGGCGGTCAGCCAGTCCATGCCATGGACACCCAGGAGCAGCCGCCTGCGCATGGGCGCGCTGGAGCGGTCGCGTGGGCCGGGCGTGGGTGACCATGGCAGGGACAGGCGCAGCAGCGGGTGGGTTTGCGACACTCGAGGCATGAGCAGCACCTGGTCATCGTCCATGGAGCTCGGGGCGTTCCTGCGCAGCCGGAGGGCGGCTCTCACCCCCGAGGAGGCGGGTGTGCCGTCGTGCGGGCCGCGCCGCGTACCCGGACTGCGACGCGAGGAACTCGCCCACCTCGCCGGCATCAGCGTGACGTACTACACGCGCCTGGAGCGCGGCGAGAGCCACCAGGTCTCGGACTCGGTCCTGGACTCCCTCGCCGGTGTCCTGAAGCTGACCCCCGACGAGCGCGCCTATCTGGTCAAGCTGGCCCGGCCCGGCACCGTCGGCGACCGCGTGGGCGAGCCCGAACGCCTGCGTCCCGCGGTCCAGGCCCTCGTCGAGGCCGCGGCCGGCCAGGCGGCGATCGTCGTGGGCCGGCGGGCCGACCTCCTGGGCGGCAACCGGCTCGGTCACGCCCTGTGGAATCTGCCCGCCCCGCCGGAGGCCCCGCGCGCCCCTGCCCGCCGGCGCGACCGAGGCGCCGGCCCGCGCCGGCGGCGCGCACCGCGGGGGGGGGGGCCCCCCCCCCCCCCCCACGCCCCCGCCCCGCCCGCCGCCCCCCCCCCCCGCCCCCCCCCCCGCCCCCCCCCCCCCGCCCCCCCGCCCGCCCCCCCCCCCCC
>NZ_LR732544.1:337217-381078 GCF_902506575.1 Streptomyces mexicanus
CCGGGACGCAGCGCGTCCCATGGGCGGCCGGGGAAGGGGGGCGGGAGGGCCGGCGCAACCTGCTGCACGAGGTGTGGCTCCCGCTGGACGAACACATCGTCCGGCTCTGGACCCCGCGGATCAGAGCGCTGGACGACCGGTACAAAGCGGCGACCGTCGACGAGGACGGCCACGCACCGGGCGGGTTCCACCGGCTGCCCGGCCCCGACCTGTGGTGGTGGCGGCGACGCCCCGCGTCCTCACCAAAGACCTCGGGCATGCGCTGCGCTCGGCCGGTGCCTTGGCACCGGCCCGGGCACGGCGTGCCCCTCGGCCTCGTGCGTCACTCGCCTGCCCCGGCCTCCTGTCACCCTCGGCCGAGGTGGTACCGGTCCGACGACAACGCGTACACCCGTAGGCGCCGACCGACGGTGGGATCGAAGGTCTCCTGGACCGGACGCATGCCCAGCTTGACCATGATCCGTTCGGAGGCGTCGTTGCCGACTTGCGTGATGCTGACGATCCGCTTGAGCCCTCGCTCTTCGAACCCGAACCGTACGGCGGCCACGGCGGCCTCGGTGGCCAGGCCCTGCCCCCAGTGCGCACGTCCCAGCCGCCAGCCGACCTCGACCGCCGGCAGTACCTCCGGCAGGTACTCGGGCACCGACAGGCCGGTGAACCCGGCCAGCTCGCCGGTGGACCGGATCTCCACGGCGAACAGGCCGAAGCCCCGTGACTCCCACTCGCTCTCCCACGCCTGGATCCGGCCGCGCGTCTGCTGTTCGTCGAGAACGCCGCCGTCACGGATCCACCGCATGACCTCGGGATCGGCATGGACGGCGGCCATGGGCGCGACGTCCTCCTCGCGCCAGCGACGCAGGATCAAACGGGGAGTCTCCAGCATGACCGTCCAGACGTGTCCACTCGCGGGTGCAGGGCCGTAAGCACGGGATCCCACCTGCGGAAGATCCTATCCGGAACGCCTGTTGGCCGTCCCTCCTGTTCTGCTTCGGGGGAGCGGTGGCAACCCCACGGGGAGACCGCCTCTCGGTGACGGGCGGCCGCCCTTCGGCGCCGGGTGGTCCGCTGGGAGCTACGGCTGCCGGTCCTCGGCCGCCGGGCCGGTCACGGTTCCGGTCGGGGTGCAGCAGGCGCTGACTTCCTGACAGGTGTCGTCCGTCCGGTCCGAGCCGGCGGCGGAGGTGGCGGCGGCCACCGGCTTGGTGGCGCGGACGACGGCGGAGTGCATGCCGTCGGCGACCTGGTGGGTCGGGGTGATCTCGATGCCGGTGAACCCGGCGGCCTCCAGGCCGGTGCGGTACTCGGTGAAGGACAGCGCGCCGGCGATGCAGCCGACGTGGTCGCCGCGCTCGGCGCGCTGGGCGGGGGTGAGGGTGTCGTCGGCGACGACGTCGCAGACGCCGAGGCGGCCACCGGGCTTGAGGACGCGGAACGCCTCGGCGAACACGGCGGGCTTGTCGGTGGACAGGTTGATCACACAGTTGGAGATCACGACGTCGACGGTGTGCGCGGGCAGCGGGACGGCCTCGATGGTGCCCTTGAGGAACTCCACGTTGGTGACGCCGGCCTTGGCCGCGTTGGCGAGTGCCAGGGCGAGCATCTCCTCGGTCATGTCCAGCCCGTACGCCTTCCCCGTCGGCCCGACGCGACGGGCGGAGAGCAGGACGTCGATGCCGCCGCCGGAGCCCAGGTCCAGGACGCGCTCGCCTTCGCGCAGTTCGGCCACGGCGGTGGGGTTGCCGCAGCCGAGGGAGGCGGCCACCGCTTCGGCGGGGAGCGCGTCGCGCTCGCCGGCGGCGTAGAGGGCGGAGCCGAAGGTGTCGTCGATCTCGACCGGCTGCGGCCCGCAACAGGCGGCGCCGCCCTCGGTGACCTTCACAGCGGCTGCGGCGTAGCGTCGGCGGACGGTTTCACGCAGGTCGGTGGACTGCTCGCGCATGACTCGACTCCCGGGTGACGGGCATGGGGATGCCCGAGAACGGATTGTATTGACGTTCGTTGATGCCACCTTGCGTCTTGAATCGAAGAACGTCAAGATAGACACACGTCGAAGTCTGCGCGGGAGTCCTCCCCTGCGCGCGGGTTCTACGCGTAGTGCCGGTAGATCGCCGACGCCACGCACGCCGGCTTCTCCGCGCCCTCCACCTCGACGGTGAAGGTCAGGCGCATCTCTACGCCGTTGCCCTTGACGTCCGCCACGGAGTCCACGACACCGTGCAGGCGGATCTTCGCGCCGACCTTCACCGGACTGGGGAAGCGCACCTTGTCCAGGCCGTAGTTGATGCTCATCGAGACGCCCTCGATGGCCAGCAGGTCGTTGAAGAGCGGGATGACGAGGGAGAGGGTGAGGTAGCCGTGGGCGATCGGGGCGCCGAAGGGGCCGGTCGCCGCGCGCTCGGGGTCGACGTGGATCCACTGGTGGTCGCCGGTGGCGTCGGCGAAGGTGTTCACCCGCTCCTGGGTGATCTCCAGCCAGTCGGTGCGGCCGAGGTCGGCGCCGGCGAGGGCCTTGATCTCGTCGAGGCCGGTGGCGGTGCGCAGGGCGGAAGAGGGCGAGGAGGTGGTCATGATGCGGCTCCGGAAGGAAGGTCGGCGGGTGTTCCGTAGGTTGCCCGGATGCGGGGCTTGAGCAGCTTGCCGGCGCCGCTGCGGGGCAGCGCGTCGGCGAAGACGACGGACTTGGGGATCTTGTACCGGGCGAGCCGCCCGCCGAGGAAGGCGAGGATCTCCTCGGCGGTGGTGGCCCGCGCCTGCGGCGCGAGGACGACGACCGCGCGGCCCACCTCGCCCCACTGTTCGTCGGGTACGCCGATCACGGCGCAGTCGGTGACGGCCGGATGCTCGTGCAGGGCCTTTTCCACCTCGGCCGGGTAGATGTTCTCCCCACCCGAGATGATCATGTCCTTGACGCGGTCGACGATGGTGACGTACCCGTCCTCGTCCGCGACGGCCACATCGCCCGTGCGCAACCAGCCGTCCGTGAAGGCGGCGGCGGTCGCGTCCGGCAGGCCCCAGTAGCCGGACATGACGGAGGGGCCCTCGACGAGGAGTTCGCCGCGCCGGCCGCGTTCGGCGTCGTGTCCGGCGGGGTCGGTGATCCGCACGTCGTTGAAGAAGTGCGGCACACCGGCGCTGCCCGCCTTGGCCAGGGCGTTGTCCGCGTCAAGCAGGCACACGCCGGGCGATGCCTCGGTCATGCCGTAGCCCTGGAGGAAGCGCAGGCCGCGCTGCTCGTACGTACGGATCAGCGCCCGCGGGACCGGTGCGCCGCCGCACATCATCATGCGCACGGACGACAGGTCGGCCTTCGCGAACCGCTCCTCCGCGGCGATCCGCTGGAACATGGTCGGCACGCCGAACATCACCGTCACGCCGTGCTCCTCGACCAGGTCGAGGGTGCGCGAGGGCGAGAAGGACTCCTCCAGGACCAGGGTGCCGCCCTTGAGGAACGTCGGCAGGCACGTCATGTTGAGGGCCGCCGTGTGGAACATGGGGGCGGACAGCAGGGTCACCTCGTCGGAGGCGAAGTCGGCGTCGACGAGTGTGTTGATGCTGTTCCAGGTGAGGTTGCCATGGCTGAGCGCGGCTCCCTTCGCGCGGCCCGTGGTTCCCGAGGTGTACATGATCATCGCGAGGTCGTCGAGGGAGACGCTCTCGTCGACGGGGGAGGCGTCTGCCTGGGCCAGCGCCCGCTCGTACGTGTCGTCGACGGCGACGAGCCGGCCGATTCCCGAGCCGGCCGCGAACGCGCCGAACGGCGGCGAGTGGACGAGGACGGACGTACCGGAGTCGGTGAGGCAGTGCCTCAGTTCGCCGTCCGCGAGGCGGATGTTGAGCGGGACGAAGACGGCGCCCAGCCGGCCCGCCGCGAACATGGTCTCCAGGAACGCGGGATGGTTCGGGCCGAGGAAGGCGACGCGGTCGCCGCGGCGGACGCCGAGCGAGCGCAGGTGGTGGGCGAGGCGGGTGGTGCGGTCGTGCAGCTGGGCGTAGGTGTACCGGGACCCCTGGTGGACGACGGCGAGGCGGTGGGGGTTCTTGCGGGCGCGTCGTGCGGTCCAGGAGCCGATGCCGTGGTTGCGCATGCGGGAGCTCCTTTGCGTCCCTGAGAGCTGCGGGTGCGTCCCGGAGAGCTGTGAGCGCGGCTCCGAGGGTCGGGGGGACGGGCGGGACAAGCAGGGGACATCCTTGGCGAAGGGGATCAGTCCTTGAGGAAGCCGAACAGCCGGGCCGCGTTCTCCTTGAGGATCTTCGGCCGGACCTCGTCCTTGATCGGCAGTGCGGCGAAGTCCTTCAGCCAGCGGTCGGGGGTGAGGAGGGGGTAGTCGGTCCCGAACAGCACCTTGTCCTTGAGCAGGCTGTTGGCGTACTGGACGAGCTGCGGCGGGAAGTACTTCGGCGACCAGCCCGACAGGTCGATGTGGACCTGCGGTTTGTGCGTGGCCACCGACAGCGCCTCGTCCTGCCAGGGGAAGGACGGGTGGGCCATGATGATCGGCATGCCGGGGAAGTCGGCGGCCACGTCGTCGATGTACAGCGGGTTGGAGTACTTCAGGCGGATGCCGCCGCCGCCCGGTGCGCCCGCGCCGATGCCGGTCTGGCCGGTGTGGAAGACGGCGACGGCGCCGGCCTCCTCGATCGCCTCGTACAGGACGTACGCGGAGCGGTCGTTGGGGTAGAAGGCCTGGACACTGGGGTGGAACTTGAAGCCCCGCACCCCGAAGTCCCTGACCAGGCGGCCGACTTCGCGTGCGCCCGCCCTGCCCTTGGCGGGGTCGATCGAGGCGAACGGGATGATCACGTCCGGGTTCTCGGCGGCGGCCTCGGCGATCTCCTCGTTGGGGACGGCCGGGACGCCGGTCGCGGCCTCCGCGTCGACCGTGAAGACGACACACGCCATCCTCCGCTCGCGGTAGTAGGCGGCGATCTCGGCCAACGTCGGCTTGCGGTGGCCCTCCTCCACCTTGAAGTACGTGCTGGAGGCCGCCTCCAGCTCGGAGGACAGTGAGCCGTGGCCGCGCGAGGAGACCTCGGCGTGGGTGTGCACGTCGATCGCGGTGATCGCGTCGATGTCGATGCCGGTCATCTGGGCGGTCGTCTCCTTACAGCTGCGGGGCGGGGATGCCGTACGTCTCGGGGAGCCGGCCCACCGAGGTCGGCCAGACGGCCGCGATCGCGTCCGCCGACCAGCCGCCGTCGGTGTACGCGGCCGAGATCTCCTGCGGGTGCGACCACAGCGACAGCTTGTCGCCGCCGATGCCGACGCACTGGCCGGTGACGTCCTTCGCCGCGTCGGAGGCGAGGAAGACGACCAGGCCCGCGCAGTCCTCGGCGGTACCGAAGGCGACGCCCTTGCGCAGGGAGTCCGGGAACGGCGTGCCGTCCTTCTCGTAACGTTCGATGTACGGGGCGAACAGCGGCATGGTCTTCGTCATCTCGGTGGCCGCGTTGGGGACGACGGTGTTGGCGGTGATGCCGGCCTTCGCCAGCTCCATGGCCCAGGTGCGCACCATCGCGGCGATGCCCGCCTTGGCGGCCGCGTAGTTGGTCTGGCCGAAGTTGCCGCGCTGGCCCGCGGGGGAGCCGGCGACGATGATGCGGCCGCCCTCGCCCTGCTCGCGCATCCTGATCGCCGCGGCGCGGGCGCAGGTGAAGGTGCCGCGCAGGTGCACGTGCTGGACGGTGTCGAAGTCGTCGTCGGACATCTTCCACAGGACGCGGTCGCGCAGGACGCCCGCGTTGGTGACCATGACGTCGAGCCGCCCGAACTCGTTCACGGCCCGGTTCACCAGGGCGTCGGCGGCCTCGCCGGTGCCGACGGCGACGACCTCGGCGACCGCCCGCCCTCCGTCCTCGGTGATCTGCTTGACGGCCGCCTCGGCCGCCTGGGCGTCCACGTCGTTGACGACGACCGAGGCGCCGGCGGCGGCGAGGGCGCGGGCATAGGCGAGGCCGAGGCCGCGTCCGCTGCCGGTGACGACGGCAACCTTGCCGGAAAGGTCCATGGATGGGTCTCCTCGAGAGGCGGAGAGGGAGCGGGAGGGCAGGAGGAAGAAGGGGCAGCGCCCCGCACGGGGCTGCCCGGCGGTTCTGCCCGTCGCTTTCGAACTGCCCGCAACGCTAGGCATTCTCCTTGCGGCGGTCAAGACAGTGCGTAACATTGCCGCCGTACGGCGGCGGTGCGACACAGGAGGACGACATGGCAGGCGGCAGAAGCCGCGCGGCGGGACAGGACACCGCGCGGGAGGCGAGCGTGGCGGAGCGGGACGAAGGCGCGGTGGGAGAGGTCGCAGGGGGCGGACCGCGGACGGACCCGGGATCCGAGGTGACCCTGCGCCCCCAGTCCCTCATGCTCACGTTCCTCGGCAACTTCGTGCTGGGCGGCGACGTGTGCGTCTACTCCGGCAGCATCATCGAGGTGTTCGGCCGTACGGGCGTGGGCGAGCACGCCACCCGTTCCACCCTGACCCGCATGGTCGGCCGCGGCCTGCTGCAGCGCCGCCGCGAGGGCCGCCGCATGTACTTCGGCCTCACCGACCGGGCGGCGGCCATCCTCCGCGACGGCGAGCACCGCATCTGGAAACAGGGCGCCGTCAACGACGACTGGGACGGCACGTGGACGCTGCTCGCCTTCTCCCTGCCCGAGTCCAGCCAGCGGCAGCGCCACGACCTGCGCTCCCAGCTGACCTGGGCGGGCTTCGGCCCGCTCATCGGCGGCCTGTGGATCGCCCCGGGCCACGCGGACGTCACCGCGATCACCGCCGACCGCGAACTCGGCTCCCACGTCAGGGTGTTCCGCTCCACCGCGGACCCGGCCACCGACATCCCCCGCATGGTGCACGAGACCTGGGACCTCGCGACCCCGGCCGCCGGCTACGCCGCCTTCCTCGACCGCTGGTCCGCGTTCGCGGACGGCCGCGACGCGACCGGCGTCGACGAACTCGCCGTCAAACTGCGCCTGCTGACGGAGTGGCTCCAGATCGTCCGCGCCGACCCCCACCTCCCGATCCAGCATCTCCCGGCCGACTGGCCCGCCGCCGCGGCCGAGGACGTCTTCCGCCGCGCCGACGCCCGCGTCGACGCGGCGTCCCGAGCGTTGGCGGAGGAACTGCTGGAGACGGCGCCGCTGCGGGGGTGAGGGCCCACGGGCGGCCCCTGGCCGCGCCCGCCCAGCAGCGCAGCGGTGCGGCCCTGCGGTGGGTCGCGGCACGCGGCCGTGGAGATCTGACGCCGCGGAGGTCCGGACGCGGGGAGTCGACTGCTCAGCGAGCAGCACCGCGGCCACCCGCATCAGGCGGCCCCGCAGCGCCGCGGCCGTCACGGCCGGCGTCCGTCACTCCGGTGGCCGGGTGAGCCCGGCTCCATCAGGTGTCGTGACGGAGTTCCGGATGCGGTCCCGTTCTCCCGGTCGCCAGTCCGGGGGACCAGGAGACGTCGTCCGCGTGCGGCACGAAAGAGAAAGCGATCGTCTGTCTCCCGCCCTACCAGCATTTCGGAGCACTTAGGTGTCGAGGCTGCCCCTGGTCAGGACGGACTCGGAGTGCCCAGACGTTCGGTCGGCCCGCCGAAGGGCAGGACGAGGGTGCGGGTCGCCATCAGCCACGTGCCCTGCATCTTGCGGAACGTGTCCACGTAGTGGCCGATGTTCGCCGGCAGTCGGGGAGGAATCAGCGCACCTTCGGTATAGCCATCGACCCGGTAGGTGGCGAAGTAGGTGGTCGCGGAGGCGGTGTTCGGCGAGTCGACAGTGACCAGGATGTTCGTACACATCCGTCGGGACAGGCGGTCCACCGGCCGAGAGCCGAAATAGGCGCGCAGCGCTTCCCTGCCCTCGATCCGCCGCCCGTCGTACGGCCACTCCCAGACGCCGTCCGGAGTGAACAGCTCGCAGACCGTACTCGGATCGCCCAGGTCGAGCCGGTGCACAAGTTCCAGGACCAGGCGCTCGCAGGCGCGCTCCGCCAGGAGACGCTCCAAGGGATCGAGTTCGCGAGTAGTCATCTCCCCTTCCTACTCGCTCCTTCAGTGCACTCGCGACTCTTTTCCACCTGTCGCCGAAGGTCTCGCGCATCGGGCTGTGGGGTGAAGCAGGGCGCGCACGGCGGGCAGAGGGACGGCGCGGACGAGCGGGGCGCCGGTGGTGAGGGTTCGGCGTAGGTCTGCGGTCGCGGCGTCGGCCATCGACCGACCAGGGTTCCGGGTGGTGGCGGACGCGCGCGGGAGGGTGCGTGCCATGGACACTCTGCGTCGAAGAGTGCCGGCGCTGTCGCACGCCCAGATCATCGAGTACATGACGGCCTTGCGGCACGGCGATGCTCCGGCGCACCTGGTACAGGCCGTCTCCACAGGGGCTGGTACCGCCGGTCGACCCGGTTGTGTCCGTGGTGACCCGTCGCCGAGCCGAGCACCGTGGACGTGCCTGATCTCCGCCCGGATGCCGTGCCCAGCCCGAGTGGCGTGACGCACCGCGTGTTTGTGGCGAAAGTGACCGAACCTCAGGGCCGGCCCCGGGCGGCGTTTCGCCCCCCGGGGCCGGCCGCCCCGAGGTGGGCCGTCGGGTCGCGTCTCAGGGGGGGCGGCCGGCTCTACGGCCGTGGTCGGATCCCCCTAGCGGGTCCCGCGATCCGCAGGGGGTTGCTCAGCCGGCCGGGTAGAAGACGAACAGGGTGCAGCCCGTGGTGGTCGTGGGTACGTGCCACGACCCCGCAGGGGCGTGGAGGAACGTCCCGGCCGGGTAGTCGCGCGCTCCGTCGTTGAAGGTGCCCGAGACCACGTAGACCTCTTCCGGGCCGGGCTCGTGGACATCGCGGTGGGGCCAGGAGGTTCCAGGGTCCATTTCGAGTACGTGGGCGTGCGCGCCGCCGGGTCCCTTCCACAGCGGGCGCAGCCGGATGCCGGGGAAGAGTTCGCGGACGGGGGAGTCGTCGACGAAGACGGAGGTGTAGCCCTCCTGGGCGGGGATCTCAGAGTGCATGCCTGTCACAGTGCCGCGGCCCGGGTGCGGCGGGAGAGAGTCCGTGATGACACCCTGGGGTATTTTTCTGCCATGCATCGTGTGGTGGCCCTGGTACGGCCGGTGCAGTCGACGTTCGAACTCGGCTGCGCCGCCGAGGTCTTCGGCACGGAGCGGGCGGGCGTGCCGCAGTACTACGAGTTCGAGACCTGTACGGAGACACCCGGGCCGGTGCGGACCACGGCCGGGTACGCGATGGACGTGCCGCGCGGTCTGGAGTCGCTGGAATCGGCGGACACGGTGATCATCCCGGGCTGGCTGCCGGTGGAGACACCGCTGACCGATCGCGTGCGCCGCGCGTTGCTGCGAGCACACGCGCGGGGGGCGCGACTGGTCACGATCTGTTCCGGGGTGTTCGCGCTGGCGCAGACGGGGTTGTTGGACGGCCGCTCGGCCACCACGCACTGGGCGCGTGCCGAACAGTTGCGGCGGGAGTTTCCTCGGGTGCGGGTCGAGCCGGACCTGCTCTATGTGGATCACGGCGACGTCGCCACCAGCGCGGGCGCGGGGGCGGGCATCGACCTGTGCCTGCACCTGGTCCGGGAGGACCACGGGGCGGCGCACGCCGCTCTGCTCGCGCGTCACATGGTGCTGCCCCCGCACCGTGAGGGCGGACAGGTGCAGTACGCGCCGCCCTCACCGCCCACGGACGCGCTCGACGGCCTGCTGGAGTGGGTCGGCGAGCGTCTGGGGACGCCGTTGTCGGTGAACGACATGGCCGCCCGTCTCGGCGTTTCGCCCCGGACGCTGGCCCGGCGCTTCGCCGACCGGCTCGGTACGAGTCCGGGCGCGTGGCTGCTCGCGCGCCGGGTGGCCGCAGCACGCACCCTGCTGGAGGAGACGGACCTGCCGGTCGAGGCGATCGCGGTCCGGGTCGGCCTGACCTCGGCGGTCAACCTGCGCCGTCGCTTCCGCGACCAGGTGGGCACCACGCCCGGCGCCTACCGGCGGGCGTTCCGGATCCCACAGGAGGGACACCGGCGGTGACCTCACCGGCTCGCACCGGGCTGCCGCGTCCGCTCGTAGATCACCGACGTCCCGGGACGGCAGGGGCCGGAGTGTGTGTGGCGGGCCCGTCGCACCCGTGCTCCGGCCCTCCGCCGCTCAGCCCTGCGCCTCCATCAGGCCGGTGACGTAGGCGTCCAGCCGCTCCTCCACGGCTCGCGTCGTCAGGTCCGTCCTTCCTGCCTCCCGCCATGCCCGCGCCACCTGCCGCACCTCCTCCGAGGACGCCAGTGCGTCCCGCACCCGCCAGTACAGCCGCTCGCTCGCGGTCGCAGCCAGCACCCCGTCGGCCTCCTCGTAGGCCTCCGCGAACCGCTGACCCCACGCGGGGCCGTGCAGCAGCGCCAGGGTGACGGCGCAGTGCGCGACGTCGAGATCCGCCGGGCCCCAGGACGCGGCCGCCCAGTCGACTACGCCGGTGATCCGGGCATCTGCCGGCCTTGAGGGCGGCACGTCGAACAGCACGTTGCCGGGCTGGAAGTCCCGGTGCAGGAAGCACCCTTCCCAGGGCGGTGCGGGATTGCGGATCACGTCGATCGCCGCGGCCCACGCCGTCGCGTCGGCGCCCCGCGGAACCACGACGGTGTCAGCGGTCGTCAACGCCACGTACGTCCGGGGCCGGTCGGCGGGGCGCAAGGCGTGGATCGCCACGAGCTGGCGGGCCAGCAGCAGAACGCGCGTCTCCACCGCCTCGTCGTCGAGGACGGTCCGGCCCGCCAGATGCGTCATCAGCAGCGACGGGTACGCGCACTGCGCGGCGGTCGGATCGACCGCGACCAGTTGGGGGGCCTGCACGCCGGTTGCCGCCAGCAGGGTCAGGGCATCGGCCTCCCTGCTCAGCGAGTCCTCAGCGCGTGCCACGTAGTACGGGTCGACGAAGGTGCGCAGCACCAGGTCACGGGTGGCTCCGTCCCGCGTGCCCACGGTCAGCCTCCACATGTCGGCGGTGATGCCGCCGCGCAGTGCCTCGGCTGCGACGATCCGTTCGCCGGGCTCGAGATGCCGGTTCACCCAGGCCAGTGTCGACGGGCTGATCGTCGCTGCCTCATGACGGTCGGTCACCGTGCCACCTCACCATCCCGACGGCAGCACCTGCAAAGGGTCCGGCCGTGTTCCGTCACGCCCATTGTGCCGTGCGGTGTCGAGCCTTACTGTTCGACTTTGCATGACTCTGTTGGAAGTTGAGTGGTCGGACGGCAGGGAGGCAGCAGTGGACAGAGATCGGGTCGGCCCAGGGCGCGCGAGATCCGGCCACCGTTCACGATGGAGGGGGCTCCTGGCGGCGGCCGCGACCCTCGCCCTGTCCGCGGGCGTGACCGCGCCGGCCGTGGCGGGGGAGACCGGCCGGCAGGCACCCGTCGCCGCGTCCGCCGCCTCCTCCCGGGCGCACACGGTGAGTTTCGACGGCTACTCGTTCCTCGTCGACGGCCGGCGCACCTACCTCTGGTCCGGGGAGTTCCACTACTTCCGGCTCCCCAGCCCGGATCTGTGGCGCGACATCTTCCAGAAGATGAAGGCCGCCGGGTTCAACAGCACCTCGCTGTACTTCGACTGGGGATACCACTCGCCGAAGCCGGGGGTGTACGACTTCAGCGGGGTGCGCGACGTCGACAGGCTGCTCGACATGGCCGAGGAAGCCGGGCTCTATGTGATCGCGCGCCCGGCGCCGTACATCAACGCGGAGGTCGACAGCGGAGGTCTGCCCGGCTGGATGACCACCAAGGCCGGACGCAACCGCAGTGACGACCCGCAGTTCCTGAAGTACGCGGACGAGTGGCTGACGCAGATCGACCGGATCATCGCCCGCCATCAGCTGACCGACGGCACCGGGTCGGTCATCGCCTACCAGGTCGAGAACGAGTACTACAACGGCTCGGCCGCCGGCCGCTCCTACATGAAGCACTTGGAGGACAAGGCCCGCGCCGACGGCATCACGGTCCCGCTGACCGGCAACAACAACGGCACCTTCAACTCCGGTACCGGCGCCCTGGACGTCGACGGACCGGACTCCTACCCGCAGGGCTTCAACTGCTCGAACCCCTCGCAGTGGAACGGCGTCCCTGACATCAGCTACGACCACCCGGCCGGCAAGCCGCTGTACACGCCGGAGTTCCAGGGCGGCGCCTTCGACCCCTGGGGCGGACCCGGCTACGACAAGTGCGCCCAGCTGATCAACGACCGGTTCGCCAACGTGTTCTACAAGCAGAACATAGCCGTCGGCGCCACCGCGCAGAACTTCTACATGACCTACGGCGGCACCAACTGGGGCTGGCTGGGCATGCCGGAGAACTACACCTCCTACGACTACGGCGCCGCGATCCGCGAGAACCGCCAACTGGACCCGAAGTACTACGAGGACAAGCTGATCGGGTACTTCACGCAGTCGGTCGCCCCGCTGACCAAGACCGACGCGATCAAGGCCACGCCGCCGGACGACTCCGCGGTC
Source organism: Streptomyces mexicanus (assembly GCF_902506575.1). Taxonomy (GTDB): domain Bacteria; phylum Actinomycetota; class Actinomycetes; order Streptomycetales; family Streptomycetaceae; genus Streptomyces; species Streptomyces mexicanus. The sequence goes on from NZ_LR732544.1 coordinate 349,682, forward strand.
GTCGACACCGCCCGGATGAACCCCGACACCAAGACGCAGTTCCATGTCCTGCGGCACGGGAACTCCACGTCCACGGCGGTCGACAGGACCCACATCTCGCTGGACTTCAACGCCCGGCCGTCCTCGGACACCACCTACACGTGGGACGACCCCGACTCCGCGTTGCAGTACACCGGTTCGTGGTCGCACGTGGCCGACCAGAGCTACACCGGCGGCGACTACAAGCACACCGAGTCGTTCTCGAACAAGGCCGGTGACTCGGTCACCGTCCCCTTCGACGGCACCGCGATCCGCTGGATCGGCCCGAAGACGAACAACCACGGCTACGCCGACGTCTACCTCGACGGCAGCAAGGTGGCGACGGTCGACGACTCCGGCGGCGAGAACCAGGCGGTGATCTTCCAGAAGACCGGCCTGGCGCCCGGGGCGCACACGCTGAAGATCGTCGTCGCCGGGAACCACGCGGCGGGCTCGACGGACGACTACGTGTCCATCGACGCCATCGACGTGCCCACGGCCGCGGCCGCGGAGCCGACCTACCCGGTCGTGCCGCAGCAGCCGGGCACCGCGATCACGCTCGACGGCCGCGACTCGCACGTGATCGTGGCGAACTACCGGCTCGGGGACGCGCAGCTGCAGTACTCGACATCGGAGATCATGACCGATGCGACCATCGGCGACCGGGACGTCGCCGTGCTCTACGGCGACCCGGGCAGCGACGGCGAGACCGTCCTGCGCTATCCCTCCAGGCCCACCGTGACCAGCAGCGGCGGCACGGTCACGACCACCTGGGACGAGACCACCGGTGACCTGCGGCTGAACTACACGCACCAGGGCCTGATCCGCATCGGCGTCAGTGGCGGCGGAAAGCGCCCGATGCTGCTGCTCGTCGGCGACAAGGCCACGGCCGAGACGTTCTGGCGCCAGGACACGGCAGCCGGTCCGGTGCTCGTGCGCGGCACCCACCTGCTGCGCACGGCGACCAGCCTGGACGACGGCCGCACCGTGGCGCTCACCGGCGACAACGCCGACGACAAGAACATCGAGGTGTTCACCTCCGCGGACCGCGTCACCTGGAACGGCAAGGCCCTGGACACCCACGCCACCGGCACGGGCAGCCTCACCGGCACCATCCCCGTCGCGGCCCCGGTCCACCTGCCGGCGCTGACCGACTGGAAGCACGCCGAGGAATCCCCGGAAGCGGCCCCCGGCTTCGACGACAGCTCCTGGCAGGTGGCCGACAGGACGACCACGAACAGCGTCTCCGGCATCAACTCGCTTCCGGTGCTCTACGCGGACGACTACGGGTTCCACACCGGCAACACCTGGTACCGCGGCCGCTTCCGCGCCACCGGCAAGGAGACCGGCATCCACCTGGTCTCGGACTCGGGAGGCAAGGCGCAGGCGTTCTCCGCCTGGCTCAACGGCACCTTCCTGGGCAGCTCCACCACCGGCAGCGCCGACTTCGCCTTCCCGGCCGGCGCGGTGAAGTCCGAGGGAGACAACGTCGTCTCCGTGCTCACCGTGAACATGGGGCACGAGGAGGACTACAACTCGACCAACGGCAACAAGACCGCGCGCGGTCTGACCAGCGCCTCCCTCACCGGGGCGCCGCTGACCCCGCTCACCTGGCGGCTGCAGGGCGTACGGGGCGGCGAGGACCCGCAGGACACCGTGCGCGGCCCGCTGTCGACGGGCGGCCTGTACGGCGAGCGGGCCGGCTGGTCCCTGCCGGGCTATCCGGACGGCACCTGGAAGGGGGTGTCCCTGCCGACGACCGACACGCGCCCCGGGGTCTCCTGGTACCGCACCGACGTCGACCTGGACCTGCCGCGCGGCCAGGACACGTCGCTCGGGCTGACGTTCACCGACGACCCGTCGCGCAAGTACCGAGCCACGATCTTCGTGAACGGCTGGCAGGTCGGCAACTACGTCAACTACCTGGGCCCGCAGCACACCTTCCCGGTGCCCAACGGCATCCTGAATCCGAACGGCCACAACAGCATCGCCCTCGCCGTGTGGAACCTGGACGGCACCACCGGCGGGCTGGGCAAGGTCTCTCTCACCGACTACGGCAGCTACGCCTCGTCCCTGCGCGTCGCACAGAACGAGAGCCCCCGCTACGACCGCAAGAAGTACGCGATGCCGAAGCGTCCGGGAGCGGATGTCACCCTCGACGTTCCGGGCACCGCCCAGCCGGGACAGGCCTTCACGGCCGAGGCGACGGTGCGGTTGCCGAAGGACGGGCCGTCCGCCTCCCGGCTGACGGCCTCGCTCTCCGCGCCCGATGGCTGGAGCGTGAGCGCAGCAGGTCCCCTGTCGGTCGAGCGCCTGCACCCCGGCGAATCGGCCACCTTCACCTGGAAGGTCCAGCCGCCGGCCGGGGAGCTGCCATCGGCCTCGGCACTCACCGCCACCGTGCACTACCAGCAGAACGGACGGCCGGCTACCGGCTATGACGAGCGCATCGTCGGCGGGATCCCGCCCGCGCCGCCGGCCGGGAAGAGCGCCGTGAGCGACCTGCCCTTCCTGTCGTCCACCAACGGCTGGGGCCCGGTGGAGCGGGACAGCAGCGTCGGCGAGCAGGCGGCCGGGGACGGCCGTCCCCTCCGCATCGCGGGCGTCGGCTACCCGAAGGGCCTGGGCACCAACGCGGTCAGCGACGTGCCGCTCTACCTCGCCGGGCAGTGCTCCCGCCTGACGGCCGAGGTGGGCGTCGACGACGAGACCGGCGGTGCGGGAACGGTGACGTTCTCCGTCATCGCCGACGGTAAGACCCTGGTCACCACCCCGACGATCCGGGGCAGGCAGTCCGCCGTGCCGATCGACGTCGACGTCAGCGGCGCCCAGGTGGTCGACCTCAGGGTCGGGGACGCCGGTGACGGCAACGGCAACGACCACGGCGACTGGGGGACGCCGACGCTGACGTGTGCGTAAGAGCGGAGCCGACACGCCTGTGAGAGGGGGCGCACCTCCTGAGGCAGGCGGACGGGGGCGGTGGGCCGGCGCGGTGCGCGAGTCCACCGCCCCCGGCCGTGTCCCACGCTCGCGACGTGCGGCGTTTTCCGGGGCTCGTTCGAGGGTTCCCCTCTCACACGTTCGTGACCTTCGGTGGTCCGCGATGCGAGACCCGTCGGGTGTGCCTTGACGGCTGAGCCCGGCTGCTGCCAGCATCGTCGGCATGAACACGCGACTGGACCTCACGCGGCGACGCCATGTCGACCTCGTCCGCGTCTCCAGCGCCTCCTGTTGCACCGCGGCCTGATTCCAGGATCCGCCGCTTTTCCTCCCACGCCACACCTGTCGACGCACGGTCGCGTGCCGCGTATGCACTGCACTGCCCGCACGCACACGGTACGTCGGCACGTTCGGTGCATACGGCGTCAGGGAAACACCGCGCATTCGCGTTCCATAGCACGTGCGTTAGGTAACACGTGCTTTCCGTAACACGTGCGTTCCGCAACAGGAGTTCCGTATGCCCGTACAGCCCCGGCGGCCCCTTCGAAGTCCCTGACACTCCCTGGAGCGCAGGGCAACCCACCGGACCCTCGCACCTCGCCTGTCCCTCCGCACGGCACGGGCCGTCCCTGCCCGGCGGCCGTTCTCCCCACCCCTCCCGGAGCACGCATGTCTGCCCTCACCTTCCACTGGTTCCTGCCCACGACCGGTGACAGCCGGCACGTCGTCGGCGGCGGTCACGGATCCACGCCCGGCACCGCCGCCGGGGACCGCCCGGCCTCCATCGCTTACCTCGGCCAGATCGCCCGTACCGCCGAGCAGCTCGGCTTCGTCGGAGCACTCACCCCGACGGGCGCGTGGTGCGAGGACGCGTGGGTGACCACGGCCATGCTCACTCAGGTCACCGAACGGTTGAAGTTCCTGGTCGCCTTCCGCCCCGGGCAGATCGGCCCGACGCTGTCGGCGCAGATGGCCGCGACCTTCCAGCGGCAGTCGAAAGGGCGGCTGCTGCTGAACGTGGTCACGGGTGGCGAGTCCGCCGAACAGCGGGCGTACGGCGACTTCCTCGACAAGGACCAGCGGTACGCCCGGACGGGGGAGTTCCTCGACATCGTGCGGCGGCTGTGGGCGGGCGAGTCGGTCGACCACCACGGCGAGCACCTGCGGGTCGAGGGAGCCCGGTTGAGCCGACTGCCCGAGCCCGCACCGCGGATCTACTTCGGCGGCTCCTCGCCCGCGGCCGGCGAGGTGGCGGCGCGGTACACGGATGTGTACCTGACCTGGGGCGAGCCGCCGCAGCAGGTGAAGCAGAAGATCGACTGGATACGTTCGCTGGCCGCCGCGCAAGGCCGGCAGGTGCGCTTCGGCATTCGCCTGCACACCATCAGCCGGGACACCTCCGCGCAGGCGTGGGCCGAGGCGGAGCGGCTGCTCAAGGCGATGGACCCGGCTCGGATCAAGGCGGTGCAGCAGGGCCTGGCGACCAGCGAGTCCGAGGGGCAGCGGCGGATGCGCGAGCTGCACAACAGCGGCGACACCAGCAATCTGGAGATCTACCCGAACCTGTGGGCCGGCATCGGTCTCGTCCGCGGCGGCGCGGGCACGGCACTGGTCGGCAGCCACACGGAGGTCGCCGACCTGATCGAGGATTACCACCGCCTCGGCATCGAGGAGTTCGTGCTGTCCGGGGTGCCGCACCTGGAGGAGGCGTACTGGTTCGGCGAGGGCGTCCTGCCGGTGCTGGAGAAGCGCGGTCTGTGGCAGTACCCGGCAGGTCCGCGCCCCGCCGAGGCGGGCACCGTCCCCTTCGCCGCCCGATGAGCGCGGCGTCCGCGTCCTCGCAGGCCCCGGCCCGTGCGCGCGAGCCGGAACCCACTGACCCGGGCGCGCTGAGGACGGTCGTGCTCGCCAGCCTGCTGGGCACCACCGTGGAGTGGTACGACTTCTTCCTCTACAGCACCGCCGCCGGGCTGGTCTTCGACAAACTGTTCTTCCCCACGGCCGACGGCACCGTGGGCACGTTGCTGTCGTTCGCGACGTTCGCCGTGGGCTTCGTCGCCCGGCCCGTGGGCGGCCTGCTCTTCGGCCACATCGGCGACCGGATCGGCCGCACCCGCACGCTGGCCTTCACCATGGGCCTGATGGGGCTCTCCACCGCCCTCATCGGCCTGCTGCCCACCTATGAGCAGGTAGGCGTCCTCGCTCCCGCGTTGCTCCTGTTCCTGCGGGTCGCGCAGGGTGTGGCGCTGGGCGGGGAGTGGGCCGGGGCGGTCCTGCTGGCCGTGGAGCACGGGCCCACCGGCCGCAAGGGCCGGTTCGGCAGCTTTCCGCAGATCGGGCTGGCGCTCGGGCTGGCCCTGGGGACCGGCGTGTTCGCGCTGCTCAGCGATCTCCTCGGCGACGCCGCGTTCGTCGACCACGGATGGCGGATCGCCTTCCTCGCCAGCCTCGTGCTCGTCGCCGTCGGGCTGACCGTACGGCTCAGGATCGAGGAGACACCTGCCTTCCGTGCCGTACGCCGTCTGCGGGAAGAGCCCCGCCCGGCCCCGCTGGTGGAACTGCTGCGTGAGCCCGCAGCGCGCCGGCACCTCCTGCTCGGGATGCTGGCGCGGTGGGGAGAGGGAGCCGCCTTCAACACCTGGGGCGTCTTCGCCCTCACGTACGCGACCGGGACGCTGGACCTGGACCGCACGCCGGTGCTGCTCGCGGTCACGGCCGCGGCGCTCGTGATGGCCGCCCTGATACCGGTGTGCGGGACCGCGGTCGACCGCCGCGGAGCCCGCCGGGTGTACCGCACGGGCATGGCCGCCTTCGCCCTCTCGGTCTTCCCGGCGTTCTGGCTGTTCGGCAGCGGAGGGACCGCGGCGTTCGCCGTGACGCTCCTCGTGACCCTGGGCATCGTGCACGCCTGGTTCTACGGTGCTCAAGGCACCCTGTTCGCCGCTCTGTTCGCCACACCCGTCCGGTACACGGGCATGTCCTTCGTCTACCAGGTGTCCGGCATCTTCGCGTCCGGGATCACTCCGCTGATCATGACCGCGCTGCTGGCCTTCGGCTCGGGGAGCCCCTGGTGGGCCTGCGGCTATCTGGCGCTGACGGGCCTGGCGAGCGTGTGGGCGACCGGCCGGCTGCGGGAGGAGGACCTGCACGTGGCCACCGGACAGGTGCCTGTCGCCTCCCGCGGACCGACGGCCGCCGCGGGCCGCGGGTGAGATCCGGCGGCGGCCCACGGCGCCGTCGCCCGGGGGGGCTCGGACGGCAGCGTTCACCGCTCCCGGGGCCGGCGGCGTCCCCCGCCGGCCCCGGGAGCCGTCAGCCGGCCAGCTCGCCCAGGAGCGCCCAGGTGCGCCGCCGGTCCGCCGCTCCGGCGATCTCGGTGCCCGAGAAGACGACTTCGGTGGCCCCGGCGTCCCGGTAGCGCCGTACCTCGTCGGCGACCGTCTTCTCGTCGCCGATCACGGCCACGTCGGCGGCCCGTCGGCCACCGGAGAGTTCGATGACGCGTGCGTAGGACGGGATCTGTTCGTAGAACGCGAGCTGTTCGGTGGCCTTCGCCCGCACCGACTCCACGTCGTCCGTGACGACGCCGTGCACCAGAGCCACGATCCGGGGCGCGGGACGCCCGGCGGCCTCGGCCGCGGCGGTCACGGCCGGAACGATGTGCTCGGCCAGGGCGCGCGGCCCGGCCAGATACGGGAGGATGCCGTCGGCCAGTTCACCGCTGACACGCAGCGCCTGCGGCCCCATCGCGGCCACCAGCAGGGGGACGCCGTGCTCGGCGCCGGGTACGCGGGCGGAGACCGGCGTGGTCGCGGTGAGCAGCTCGCCGTGGAAGTCGGCCGTGCCGGTTTGCGTCAACTGCCTCAGTGCGGTGAGGAATTCACGCAGGCGGGCGATGGGCCGTTCGAAGGGCAGACCGAAGCCGGTCTCCGTCAGCAGCTTGGTGCCCAGGGCCAGCCCGAGGTGGTAGCGACCGTGGGTCGCGGCCTGGGCGGTCTGGGCCTGGCTGGAGACGATCAGCGGGTGCCGGCCGAAGACGGGGATCGCCGAGGTGCCCACGTGCAGTCCGGGCACCTCGCGCCCGACGATCGCGGCGAGCTGGGGTGAGTCGGCGCCGAAGGTCTGGCCGAACCACGCCGAGCGAAGCCCGGCCGCCGCGGCCTCGCGGGCCAGCTCGACGGTGGCGTCGACCTGATTGGGTGCGTCGGACGCGTTGAGCGCTACTCCTACAGTCATGCCCGTCAGAACGGCCGGCGGCCGCCCCTGATTCCGGTCCGTGTGTGACGGCTTCTTGTCGGTCATGTGTACCCGGTGTTCGTCGGCAGAGCCGCGGCGCGTCTGCCAACCTGGGCGCGCTCCATGGAAGTTGACGTTCCGTCAATAAGTTGATGGAGCGGATCTCAGAAAGCGGCGAATCGTATGACTTTTATTGACCGGCGCCCGCGGCGCTGACATCATGGACTGCACCAGGCGAACACCTGAGCGGTTGTCGGTTGCCTGTGTCGCTGCCGAAGAAGCCATCGACGAAGACGGGTCCCACGCGACCCGTTCCCTCTCTGCCGCGCGCCTCGCCCGATCGCCCAATGGCGGGAAATCCACGGCGTGTGCTGCGCAAAGAGTCCGCACATCGATGTGCGAGACCTCGGTGATCCCCTTGATCCCTTGACACCCACCCCGCCCCGGCGCCGCTGCCCCGGCGCGGACGGCCCGCACCCGTCGGAACGCGGCACGCCTCCAGAGGTCTGCGGTACTCCCCGGTCCGGCTTCCGCGACGGAGGTTCCGCCGAACGGAGGTTCACGCTGTTGTCCGTCGATCAGATGATCAAGTTATCGGGCCTGGACCTGATCCGCACCCGGGATCCGAACAACCACCTGCACTGCCGCAAGACCCAGCTCCTGGCCTACGTCGGCGGCCGCACCCGCTGGTCCGACCTGCTGATGTACGCGGCGCTGGGATCCACCTCCGCCGTCCACCGCCACTGCTACCTGCGCGGCGAGGACCGCTGGGCCTTCGACACCCCGTACGTGAACGACGACGACCTGCGGCTGCTCGGCTTCGAGGTGCTCTCGGCCGGCACCGTGGACCTGGCCCGCTTCGAGTCCGGCGTCAGCGCGTTCCTCGCCGCCGATCAGCCGGTCCTCTTCTACGCGCCCCGGCACCACTTCCCGTACTGGGTGGAGTTCATGCGCCGGGTCGGTACCCTCCCCGAGGAGTACCACCTGCTGCACTCGTTCCTGCTGTGCGGAGCGAGCGACACCCATGTCCTCCTGGTCGACAACGTCGGCGACGACCACGAGTACGCCCCGCTGGCCGTGAGCTGGGACGTCCTGCGCGAGGGCTGCGCCCGGGAACCCGCACGCTGGTTCACCGGCTGCGCCACCGTCCGGCAGACCTCCGAACCGGACCGCGACGGGTTCGAGGCCGCCTACCGCGCCTTCCTCGGCCGGTTCCGCGACGGCTTCGAACTCTACGACGTCGTCGGCGACAACCTCGTCGTGGAACGCGCCTCGGTGACCACCGCCTACCGCGCGCCCGGCGTCAACAGCATGGCCCTGCTGGCCGGTTCACGCACCCTGTTCCACCGGTTCCTCGCCCACACCGCGCACGGAGAACAGGTGCGGTCCGCCTACGCGCGCATCGCGCAGCTGGCCACCGTGCTGTCGGACCGGGTCACCGCCTTCCAGTCCGGGCTGCCCGCGCTGCCGGCGGACCGGATCCGGCGCGGACTCGCACGCCTGCGGCAGCTCGAACAGCAGGCGGCCCGGCATCTGATCGCCGAAGCGGACGGCCTTCCGCAGCTCCTGCCGGCCCCTGCCCGCGGCCGGTAGCACCACCTCACGGGGAAGACACGTGCGAGACCTCTACCTGTTCAGCGGCATGGCGGGGATACAAGGACCGCCGCTCGCCGCCCTGCGGGCGCTGTACGCGCGCCCGGAGAACGCCCGCTACTTCACCACCGCCGCCGAGGCGGTGGCCGGCGTCCTCGACCACGTCGGCGCGGACGCCTACCGCCGGGAACTGCCCGGCGGGATCCCGCTGACCGACTGGCTCCGCGGCGCGTCACCCGACGCCGCCGCCCTGGACCACTCCATCGTCGACGGGCTGTGCGCCCACCTCTACCAACTCTGCCTGCTGCAACCGGCGATCGGTGACGGCGACCGGCCGACGCCGGTGGCCGCCATCGGCCACAGCCTGGGCCTGATCGGCGCCGTGGTCGCCGGGCTGCGGATCACCAGCCGCCGGCAGTACACGGCGCTCTGCCACGACATGATCACCATGACCACGCTGACCCTGATCCGCTGCCACCAGGCGGCACCGCCGCGGACCGGCGAGGCCACCCCCATGGCGGCCGTGACGGGCCTGCCGGCCGAGGAACTGCGCGCCCTCGCGGAGGACTCCCCGGTGCACGTCGCCCTCGCCAACTCCGGCCGCTCGCACGTGCTCGCCGGAGACCCGGCCGGCCTCGCCGGCTTCCGGGCACGGCACGCGCGGCGGTTCGCCGACACCGGGGTGCGCTGGGCCTATCTGCGCAGCACCGCACCGTTCCACACCCCGCTGCTGCACGCGGCGGTGCGAGCGGCGCTCGAGGACCGGCACCTGATGACGTCCACGCTGACCGGCGACCGGCTGGCCCTGCCGGTGTACGTCGCCGACGCCCCGGTCAACCTCCAGGACCGCGGCGACCTGCTGCCGGACGTCCTCGCCCACGCGGTGTGCCGGCCACTGGACTGGCCCGGCACGGTCCGCGCGGCGATCGACGGCTGCCGGCCCGACCGGATCGTCGACTTCGGCCCCGGCCCCTCGGCCCGGGTGTTCACCCGGGAGAGCCTGCGCGGCAGCCACCACGGGCTGCGCTACCGCAGCATCCCCGCACCAGCAGCCTGAGTGAGGAGCGTTCCACCGATGCACTGTCTGGTCTTCCCCGGCCAAGGCGCACAGCGCCCAGGCATGGGAGAAGCACTGTTCGAGCGGTACCCGCGACAGACCGCGGCCGCCTCCGAACTGCTCGGTTACTCCGTCGCGGAGCTGTGCCGCGACAACCCCGGGGACCGGCTCGCCGACACCCGCTACGTCCAGCCGGCCGTCTTCCTCGTCAACGCGCTGTCCTGGCTGGACCTGGAACGGTCCGGCCGGCGCTACGACTACTTCGCCGGGCACAGCCTGGGCGAGTTCAACGCGCTGGTGGCCGCCGGAGTCATCGACCTCATGGACGGCCTCGCCCTGGTCCGGCGCCGCGCGGAGCTGATGGCCGGCGTCACCGGCGGCGCCATGGTCGCGGTGGTCGGCATGGACTCGGCACGGGTCGAGACGACACTGCGCACCGCCGGGTTCAACCTCGTGCACGTCGCCAACCGCAACAGCGACCGGCAAGTCACCGTGGCCGGTGACCGACGGCAACTGGCGCTCGCCGCCAAGGCCCTGCGCGGCCCGGGTGTGCGGGTGCTGCCGGTGCACGTCAGCGGCCCGTTCCACACACCGGCGATGGCCCCGGCCGGACGGGCGTTCGCCGACGTCCTGCGCGGCTACGAGTTCCGCGCCGGGCACACCCCGGTGATGTCCAGCGTCACCGCCGCCGAGTTCGACCCCGGCCAGGCCGTCCAACTGCTGAGCAGGCAGATCTCCCGCCCGGTGGAGTGGGTGCGCACCGTCCGCGCCCTGCGCGCCGCCGGCGTGGACCACTTCGACGAGGCCGACGGCACCACTCTCACCGCCTTCATCGCACGGATCGCGGCCCAGCCCACGGAGGAACACGTATGACCACGGACATCGCCGTCGTCGGACTGTCCGTCGACGTACCGGACGCGCCGGACCAGCACGCCTTCTGGGACGTCGTCCGCACCGGCCGCAGCCTCACCCGGCCCTTCCCGGCGCGGCGTCGCCGGGACGTCGAGGAGTTCCTGCGCTACCACCGCGCCTCCGCCCTGGTGCCGGACGCCGAGGAACGCGTCGCGTTCCACGACGGCAGCTTCCTGGACCGGATCGACCTGTTCGACCACGCCTTCTTCGGCATGACCCCGAAACAGGCCGCGGTCACCGACCCGCACCAGCGGCTGGTCCTGCGCACCATGTACCGCGCGCTGGAGGACGCCGGATACACCGGCGAGCGGCTGGCCGGCAGCCGCACCGGCGTGTACATCGGCTACGCCGGCAACCCCGGTGGGTCCTACCTGGACTACTTCTGCCGCATCGACCCCGCGCTGGGCCAGCTCGGCATCACCGGCAACATCGTCACCATGCTGGCCAACCGGCTGTCCTACCTGCTGGATTTGCGTGGACCCAGCATGGTGGTCGACAGCGCCTGCTCGGCGTCGCTTGTGGCGCTGCATCAGGCCAGGGCCGCGCTGCTGCTCGGCGACTGCGAGATGGCCGTGGTGGCCGGCACCCGCGTGGTGATGGCGCCCGTGCAGCACCCGCACACCCGGATCGGCATCGAGTCCTCCGACGGCGTGACCCGCACCTTCGACGAGAGCGCCGACGGCACCGGGTTCGGCGAGGGCTCCGGGGCGGTCGTGCTCAAGCGGCTGGACCGGGCGCTGGCCGACGGCGACCAGGTGTACGCGGTCGTCAAGGGCAGCGCGGTCAACCACGACGGGCACTCGGAGATGATGACCGCGCCGGACGCCAGGGCCCAGGCCGACCTGCTGGACGCCGCGTGGCGCAGCGCGGGCGTGGACCCCCGCACGATCGGCTACCTGGAGGTGCACGGCACCGCCACCAAGGTCGGCGACCCGATCGAGTTCGAGGGACTGCGGCGGGCGTTCGCCGCCCGGACCGACGCCCGGCGGTTCTGCGCGGGGGGCACCGTGAAGGCGAACATCGGGCCCCTCTTCGAGGGCTGGGGCGTCAGGGGCGTGATCAAGGCCGCGCTCGCGCTGCGGCACCGCACGATCCCGCCACTGGCCAACTACGTGCGGCCCAACGAGGCCATCGACCTCGACAACGGCCCCGTGTACGTGCCGCTGGAGGCCCGCGCGTGGCCCGACGGGGACACCCCGCGCCGTGCCGGAGTCAGCGCCTTCGGCCTCGGCGGGACCAACGCGCACGGGGTACTGGAGGAGTTCACCGCCGCGCCGCCGGAAGCGGGCGAGGACCGGCCGCCCTACCTCTTCACGCTCAGCGCGCAGAGCCCGGCGTCCCTCGGCCGGCTGGTCACCCGCTACCGCGAGGCGATCGACGCGGGCCGGATCGAGGGCACCGTCCGGGACGTGTGCTGGACCTCGAACGTCTCCCGCGCCCACCACCGCCACCGGCTCGCCTACACGGTCGCCGACCTGCCCGCCCTGCGGGCGGCGCTGGCGGCCACCGAGGCCGGCGACGTGCCGGACGCCGCCCGCACCGACGCCGCCCGGCACTGGGTGGGCGGCGGGGAAGCGGGCCTGCGTGCGCAGTACCGGGGAGCCGGGCCGCGGATCGTGCACCTGCCGCCGTACGAGTTCGACGAGACTCGCGCCTGGGTCGACTTCCCCGACGACTGGCGCGACCGGTTCGCCCTGGCCGCGCCGCGCGTGGCACACCCGCTCACCCACGCGGTGGAGTTCACGCCCGCGCCGCCCGCGCGGTACGCGGGTACGTCGCCCCGCGTGCTGGCGCTGGCGGACCCGGAGGCGGCCGGCGCCGTGGCCGCCGCCCTGCCGCCGGACACGGTGCTGCGCACGCCGGGCACCCCGGGCACCGAACCGGACGAACTCGCCGAGGACCTCGTCGACGAGGGCTACCCCCCCCTGGTGTACGCACCGGCCCCCGGCGGCGGACCGGCCGCCACTCCGGCCGAGCTGGACCGCCGCGTCGAGGAGCACCTGACCGGCCTGTTCCGGCTGGCGAAGGCGCTCATGCACGTCGGCGCGACGGTCGACCTGGTGGTGCTGACCCGCCGGGCGTTGGCGGTCGTACCGGGCGAGGCGGGCGTCGCCACGGAACACGCGGCACTGGCCGGGCTGGTCAAGGCCATCGCCCGCGAGTACCCGTACGTGACCGTCCGGCTGGTCGACGCCGACGACACGGTGCCGGCCGCGGTGCTGCGCGAGGAGGTCCTCGCCGGGCAGGCCGGGGTGTACGCGCTGCGCGGCGCGGACAAGTACCGCGAGTCGTTCGCGGAACTGCCCGAGGTCGACGCGGTCCGCGACACCTACCTGCGGCCCGGCGGCGCCTACCTGATCACCGGCGGACTCGGCGGCATCGGCCTGGAGACGGCCCGGCACTTCGCGGCCGGCGCTCCCGGCGTCCACCTGTACCTGCTCGGACGCACCGCGCTGCCGCCCGAGACCGAGTGGGACGCGGTCGCCGCCGACCCGCAGCATCCCGCCGCGGCGCGGGTCACCGCGGTCCGCGAGATCGCCGCGCTCGGCGCGACCGTGCACCCGGTGGCCGCCGACGTCGCCGACGAAAGCGCGCTGGCGGCCGTGCTGGACACCGTCCGCGCCGCGCACGGCCGTATCGACGGCATCGTGCACGCCGCCGGTGTGCCCGGCGACAGCCTCATCGCCTACCGGGAGGTCCCCGGGTTCGCGGCCGTCCTGCGGCCCAAGCTGCGCGGCGCGTTCCTGCTGCACCACCTGACCCGCGACGACCGTCCCGACTTCATCCTGCACATGTCCTCGGTGGCCGCGGTGTTCCCGGCCCTCGGGCAGGCCGACTACGCGGCCGCGAACTACTACCTGGACCACCTGGCCCGCACCCTGGACACGCCCGAGCACCGCGTGGTCAGCGTCGAGTGGGTGGCCTGGCGGGAGGTCGGCATGGCGGTCGCCACCGGCGTCAACGAGGACCTGGCGTTCCGCTCGCTGCGCACCCGCGACGGCCTCGCCCTGATCGACGCGGCGCTGCGCGGCGACCGGCCGGTCCTCTTCGCCGGCGAGGTCAACTACGACAGCGACCTGATGAGCGTCCTGCCGACCTACGACGTGGCCCTGTCCGCGGACATCGAGGACAAGATCGCGACGGCGCTGGCGGCGCTCGCCGAGCGGACCAAGCAGAACCTGGCCCGCGTGCGTGAGGCCGTGGAGTCCACCGACGTACGGCTCACCGGGCAGCCGGACGGCGCATACACCGACACCGAACGCATGGTGGGCCGCTGCCTGGCGCACGTCCTCGGCCATCCGGAGATCGACGTGCACGCCGACTTCCGGGACCTGGGCGCCGACTCGATCATGGCGCTGACCATCGGCAACAGCATCTCCGCCTGCATCGGCCGCCAGTTCGACGCCATCGACCTGATGAGCGAGCGCACCGTGGTCGCCGTCGCCCGGCTCATCGAGACCAAGTACGACGTGGACGCCCTCGGCGACGACGACGGGGACGACGACGCGTGGCTCGACGAGCTGCTGACCATGCCCGGTGAGTGACGTGCCGGACCTGACGCGGGGCCCGGTCCTGACCCAGGTCGTCGGCATCGCGGCCCCGCTGGCCCTGGCCAACCTGCTCCAGCAGGGCTACCTGCTGGTCGACAGCGCGGTCGTCGGCCGCTACGTGGGCGTCACCGGGCTGGCCGCGATGGGCGCGGCACAACCGCTCTACACGATCCTGACCTCACTGTTCACCGGCGTCTCCAACGCCTTCTCGGTACGGCTCGGGCACCTGGCCGGGGCCGGCCGGCGCGACGATCCCAGCGCGCTGCGGGCCCTCGCGGTGTGCACCGTCGCCTGGGCGGTGGTGTGCGCCGCGGCCGCGGTCCTGGTCACGGCGCCGCTGCTGGCGCTGACGGGCGTGACCGGCGAAGTCGCCGCTCAGGCCCGCACCTTCCTGGTGACGCTGTGCTCGGGCATGGTCGCCGTGTACGCGCTCGGCGCGGTGTGCGCGGTCCTCACCGGCCGCGGCGACGCCCGCCGGGCCACCGCGCTGATGATCGCCGCCAGCGTGCTGAACGCGGTGTTCGCCGGGCTCTTCGTCGGCCCGTGCCGGCTCGGCATCGCGGGCGCCGCCCTGGCCGTACCGGCCGCCAACGCGCTGGCCGCGGCGGCCGGCCTGACCCGTCTGGTGCGTGAGCAGCGCCGGCGTCCTTCCGGGGCGCCGGCGGTCACGGCCGCCACGGTCCGCGCCGAGGTACGGCGCGGCCTGCGGATCGGCGCCCCGATGGCCGTGCAGTACCTGCTGATCGGCGTCGGCGTCCTGGGCCTGGTGTGGATCATCGCACCGTTCGGGGACGAGGCCCTCGCCGCGCTGACCGTCGTCTCCCGGCTGGAGCTGCTGACCAGCGCGCTGTTCCTCAACCTGTCCGGCGCGCTGATGGTGTTCACCGCGCAGAACACCGGCGCCGGGCAGGCCGCGCGCGTGCGCGACGGCGTCCGCCACGGCGTGTGGCTGGGCGTCGCGCTCACCGCGCTGGTGTCCCTGCTGCTGCTCACCGCGCGCGGGCCGATCGCCGCGCTGTTCTCGAGCAGCGCCGAGACCCGGCTGATCACCGAACGGTACAGCATCGTCACGGCGCCGTTCTTCCTGTGCTACACGCTGACGGTCGTGCTGCACGGCTGGTTCAACGGCATCGCCCGCACCGTGGTGCCGCTGGTCTGCACGGTGCTGTCACTGGGGGTGGTCCGGCTGCCGCTGTCGTATGCGCTGGGCCACGCCCAGGGCGTCGACGGCGTCATGTGGGCGACGGTCATCGGCTGGGCCGCGGGACTGGCGTACACCCTCCTGGCCGCCGCCCGGCACTCGGGCAGCCCACCCGGAGCCGGTCCCGACCACCACCTTGACCACGACCCGGAGGCCGGCCCGATGGCCACGTCGGACAGCGGGGGAGACCGGTGATCCGCTCCCTCTTCGTCAGCGACATCCTGCCCCGCCGTCCCGCCGGCGGCGCGGTGCGGCGGATGGACGTGGTCACCGCCGCCCTCGCCGAACTCGGCCCCGTCGACGCGCTGTTCCTCGCACCGCCCGGCACCGCCCCACCGGCCCGGGAGAGCACCCGCTTCGCGCGCACCGGCGTGGCCGGCCTCCCGCCGTACACCGGCGCCCGCGCCCTGCTGGAGATCACCGCACGCGGGCCGTCCGCCGCCTACGCCGCCCACCAGCGGCGCGCACTCGCCCCCGCCCTGCCCGACTGGTCGACCGGCACCCGCTACGACCTGGTCTGGTTCAACCGGGAACGCACCTGGCTGCCGCTGCGCGGCCGGTTCACCGGCCGGACCGTCGTCGACGTGGACGACTTCGAGGACGTGCTGATCCGCCGCTGGGCGCGGCTCGGGCAGGGCGTGTGGGGCGTGCCGCTGACCCCGTGGCAGCGGGTGCAGGCGCGCCGTTCCCTCGCCTGGTGGCGCCGCGTCCACCGGCGGGTGGCACGGGAGGCCGACGTGGCCGTGACGGCCTGCGCCGACGACGCCGCCCGGCTCGGCGGCGGGGAGCGGACGGCCGTGGTCCCCAACACCTACCCCGCGCCCGCTCATCCGCCGGCACCGCCGCACCCCGGGGGCGGCGCGACCCTCCTGTTCCAGGGCTCGTTCGACTGGGCGCCCAACGCGGACGCCGCCCGTTGGCTGACCGCCGACATCCTCCCGCTGGTCCGCCGGCGCGTACCGCACGCGAGGGTCGTGCTGGCGGGCGCGTCCACCCCGGAGACCGCCGCGCTGGCCGGCCCGCACGTCGAGGTCACCGGCGCCGTGCCGGACATGACGCCCCACCTGAGGGCCGCCGACGTGGTGGTGGTGCCGCTGCGCGTGGGCAGCGGCACCCGCATCAAGATCCTGGAGGCCTTCGCCCACGGTGTGCCGGTGGTCAGCACCACGATCGGCGCCGAGGGACTCGACGTCGTCGCCGGCGAGCACCTGGCGCTCGCCGACACGGCCGAGGACCTGGCGCGCGACTGCGCCGACCTGCTCACCGACCCGACCCGCAGAACCGCCATGGTCGCCGCCGCGTGTTCGGGCAGGTGGCGGGCGCGGTGCAGGCGGGCCGCGGCGGCGACCCTGGCGGGTCTGCGGGGCGGGGCGGGGGGCAGGGCGGGGCCGGCGCGCGCCCGGGCCCCCGCCGGGGCGGCGGGCGGCCGGGGGTCGCCCGCGGCGGCGTCGAGTCCCCCGGCGCCCCTCGGGGGGCGGACCCCCCGCCCACCCGGGGCGGAGGCCCCCCGGGGCTTTGTGGCGGGGCCGCCGCCCCCGCGCCGCGGCCCCCCCCCCCCCTCCCGCCGGGCGCTGCTCGGCGCCGCGGTGCTCGGAGCCTCCGCGACGGTCCTCGGGCTGCCCGGCGCGGCCGGGGCCGCCGACCGGACGGCGGTCGCAGGGCAGGGCGGCGGACTGAAGAGCCTGCCGGTGCCCACGATCATCGGCCACCGCGGCGCCAGCGGCTACCGGCCCGAGCACACCTTCGGCTCCTACGAGCTCGCCCTGGACCTGGGCGCCGACATCGTCGAGGCCGGCGACCTCGTCCCCACCAAGGACGGCCACCTCGTGTGCCGGCACGAGCCGGAGATCGGCGGCACCACCGACGTCGCCGACCACCCCGAGTTCGCCGGCCGCAAGACCACCAAGACCCTGGACGGGGTGCCCACCACCGGCTGGTTCACCGAGGACTTCACCCTCGCCGAACTGAAGACCCTGCGCGCCACCGAACGCATCCCGGCCAACCGGCCGCACAACACCCTCTACAACGGCCGCTGGGAGATCCCCACCTTCGAAGAGGTCCTGGCGTGGCAGGACGAGCAGACCCGCAAGCGGGGCCGGCAGGTGTGGATCTACCCCGAACTCAAGCACCCGACGTACTTCCGCGCCCTCGGCCTCGGCCTGGAGGAGCGGGTCGCCGCGCTGCTGCGCCGGCACGGCAAGGACAAGAAGAACTCCCCGGTGATCCTGCAGTCCTTCGAACCCACCAGCGTCCGGCGGATGCGCCGGCTCGTCGGCAACCCCCTCGTCGTGCTGCTGTCCGGCGCCGACACCCGCCCCTACGACTTCGTCGCCACCGGTGACCCGCGCACGGTCGCGGACCTCGTCCCCCCCGCAGGACTGAAGGAGATCGCCTCCTACGCCCAGGGCATCGGCCCGACCCTCGACCTGGTCATCCCCAAGGACGCCGACGGCAACCTCGGCAGGCCCAGCACCCTGGTCCGCGACGCGCACGCCGCGGGCCTGATCCTGCACCCGTACACGGTCCGCAACGAGAACCCGTTCCTGCCGCCGACGTTCCGCAAGGGCACCGCCCCGGACGCCTACGGCGACGTCTTCGCACTGTTCCAGGCGTACTTCGCCACCGGCATCGACGGCATCTTCACCGACAACGCCGACACGGGCCTGCTGGCCCGGGCGGACTTCCTCCGTCACTGAGGGCGTCAACCTCCGGCGCGCCACGCCCTCGTCGGGGTGAACCCGCGGCCGTCCCGGCAACCCGGGCCGAGGCGGCCGCGTCGTGCCGCATATGACGCACGACATGCTCACCGCGCTGCGCCCCCTGCTCCTCGCCGAGGCCTCCGCCGAGGCACATGCCGCCGGAACGGAGCCGGGCGACCTGGAGCAGGCGGTCTGGCTGCGGCTGCTGGAGCGCCTGGAGGCCGACGGTCCGCCGCACGATCCGCACGGCTGGGTGCGCAAGGCCGTCCGCTCCGAGGCCCGCCGCACCCGACGCACCATCAGCATCGAACGTCCCTACGGGCTGGAGCCCGCCGACGACAGCGAACGCGGTCCCGAGCAGATCGTGCTGGCCGCCGCCCGCCGGCGGGCCCTGCGCGAGGCGGTGCGCCGGCTGCCCGGCCGCTGCCCCCGCCTGCTGGAGGCGCTGCTGTCGCCCAGAGACCTCACATACCGGGAGATCGCGGGGGAGTTGGGTATCTCACAGGGCAGTCTTGGGCCGGAACGTTCCCGATGTCTGGGATGTCTGCGACGTTTGCTCGCACCGGAGGTTGCGGCCCGCGAAGTGCGGGGATAGGAGTGAGGACGACAGGTGATCAGGTGAGCGGGAGGCGTGCGCACATGGGCATGAGCGTGACCATCTCTGCGGCGACCGAACAGGACGCGGAGCAGATCCTGAAGCTGCAGTACCTCAGCTTCCAGAGCGAGGCCGCGCTGTACGGCAACTACCGTATCGACCCGCTCGTCCAGAGCCTGGACTCCGTCCGCGAGGAGGTCGCCCGGGACTGCGTGGTCGTGGCCCGGCTCGGCGAGGAGGTGGTCGGCTCGGTGCGCGGCCGCCTCGGCGAGGACGGCACCGCCTTCATCGGCAAGCTGTGCGTCCACCCGCGCCTGCAGGGGCACGGCATCGGCGCCCGGCTGCTGCGCGCGGTCGAGGCGGCGCTGACCGAGCAGCACGGCGCCACCCGCTTTCGGCTGCACACGGGCCACCGCAGCGAAGGCAACCTGCGCCTGTACCGGCGCGTGGGCTACGAGACGGTGGGCACCGACCAGGGCAGTGACGGCGTACCGATGATCGTCCTGGAGAAGCCGGCCGGCACCTACGCGCAGACCGCGTAGCGCGCCGGGGCGGCGGCTCAGGCGGCTTCCGGCTGCCGCTTGGCGGCGGCGCGCAGCCAGTACAGCGCCGACAGCGGCAGCAGCACCGGGATGAAGATGTAGCCCATGCCGTAGTCCGACCACACGGTCGCGTCCGGAAACGCCGAGGGTTCCACGAGCGTCCAGGTCCCGACCGTGAGCACGCCCACCAGCTCGGCGGCGCAGCACACCAGCGCCGCCCTGCGGGCCCGCTCCCCGCCGCGCACCAGCGAGTACGTGATGAAGCCGTAGACCACGCCCGCCACCGCCGACAGCGAGTAGGCGAGCGGCGCGCGCCCGAAGTCGGTGGCGATCTGGTACACCGAGCGGGACACCGCGCCGACGACCATCGCGCCGTACAGCCAGACCAGCAGCATGCCGGGCCCGCTGATGAGCCGGCGCCGCGCCGGCCCGCCGTCCCGTCCGGGCCGGCCCTGCGCCGTGTCGTCCTCGGTGGAGTGCTGCGCGGAGTTCTCCTGCACGGAGGCCATCTCAACCGCCCCAGATGTCGTAGAGCCGTCCTTCCAGTCCCGCCAGGACGATCCCGCCCGCCGCGACGGTCACCGAACCCCAGCGTGTCCGCTCGGCCAGCGACATGAACCCGGCCGCCGGGACGCAGGCGAAGGCGCCCAGCAGATACGCCACGAAGATCGTCGTCCCCTGGTCCGGCTTGTCGCCCCGGGCCAGCGCCACGATCCCGATCACCAGCTGGACCAGCGCCAGCACGGAGACCACGGCCATCCCGATGAAGTGCCAGTCCTTCGTCGGCTGGTCGCGGTGGGCCGCGACGGGTCGGAGCAGACGGTGGCCACCTGGGCCGTGCCCGCGCACGGCACCCGGCCCGCCGACGTCACGGGCGGCACGGCGCTGCGTCCCGGCCAGATCGCCCGCTTCGAGGTGCGGACGGCGGGCGGACAGCGCCTGGTGACGCTCGATCCGCCCTGAACGACGGCGCGCGGCGCGGGCTACTTCAGCAGTCGGGACAGTCTGCGGTCCGCGAGCGGCTTGCCTCCCGTCTGGCAGGTCGGGCAGTACTGCAGCGAGGAGTCGCTGAAGGACACCTCGCGGATGGTGTCGCCGCACACCGGACAGGGCTCGCCGGTGCGGCCGTGCACCCTCAGGCCGCTCTTCTTCTCCGCCTTCAGCCGGCCGGCCGCCACGCCCCGGGACCGCTCGACCGCCTCGGTCAGCGTGGTACGCAGCGCCTCGTACAGCCGTTCGATCTCCTCCGGGGTCAGGGAGGCGGCCGGCTTGAACGGGGACATGCGGGCCGCGTGCAGGATCTCGTCGCTGTAGGCGTTGCCCACGCCGGCGATCAGGCTTTGGTCGCGCAGCGCGCCCTTGAGCTGCCGCCGCTGCCCGGACAGCAGCCCGGCCAGGCGCTCCGCGTCGAAGTCGGCGGCCAGCGGGTCGGGGCCGAGGCGGGCCACGCCCGGCACCTGCCGCGGGTCCGCCACGACATACACCGCCAGGCGCTTTTGGGTGCCGGCCTCGGTGAGGTCGAAGCCCGCGCCGGTCTCCAGGGCGACGCGCAGGGCGAGCGGGCCCTTGCCGGGGCGGGGCACGCCGTCGGGCAGCCGGTCGCGCCACTGCAGCCAGCCCGCGCGGGCGAGGTGGGCGACCAGGTGGAGGCCGCCGTCGGTGGCCAGGTCCAGGAACTTGCCGTACCGGCGCACCGCGCTCACCTCGCGGCCCTGAAGGGCGGTGACGGGCGGGTCGTACGTCTTCAGGACGCTGACCGCGACGGGCAGCACGCGGACGATCTCGTGTCCGGTCAGGTTCTCGGTCAGGAAGTCCTTGAGCGCTTCCACCTCGGGCAACTCCGGCATGGTTCCAGGGTGCCACCCGGCACCGACAGCGCCGGGCGGGCGCGCGAGCGGCTCAGTCGGGCTCGGGCACCTCGAACTCGCCCCACAGGCACTTGCCGCTGCCCCGCGCCTCCACGCCCCAGCCGTCGGTGAGCCGGTCCACGAGCAGCAGGCCGCGCCCGGAGACGCCCTGCGCCCCCGCTTCCCGGCGGCGCGGCAGGGCGCTGGAGGGGTCCTCGACCTCCACGCGCAGCCGCCGCCCGGGGCCGCTGAGCACCCGCAGGGTGACGACGGCGGGGCCCTCGGTGTGCATCAGCGCGTTGGTGATCAGCTCGTCGGCGACGAGTTCGATCTCGTCGGAGCGTTCCCCGGCGCCCAGGGAGCGCACCGCGGCGCCGATCGTGTGCCGGGCCCGGGTGAGTGCCTCCGGGTCGCCGGGGGCCACGTGCTGCCGGATCCGTTCCACGGCCTGCCGCTCGGCCAGGGCACGGCGGCGCAGGATCAGCAGGGCCACGTCGTCGTCGCCGCCGCGCAGCTCGGCCGTCCCGATCAGCTCGTCGGCCAGCTCCCGGACGTCGTCGGGACCGGCGGTGGCGGACGCGCACACGGACCGTATGCCGTCGTCGAGGTCGGCGCCGGGCTGCTCGACCAGGCCGTCGGTGCACAGGATCAGTGCCTCGCCGGGGTCCAGTTCCATGCTGCACACCGGGTACTCCAGGCTGCCGAACTCCGCGGACAGCCCGAGCGGCAGGCCGCCGTCGATCTCGACCCGGCGGCAGCTGCCGTCGGTGCCGCGCACCAGCGGGTCGATGTGCCCGGCGCGGACGACCTGCAGGACGCCGGTGGACAGGTCGGCCTCGGCGTACAGGCAGGTCGCGAAGCGGTCGGTGTCGAGCTCGTGCAGGAAGACGGAGGCGCGGGCCATGACGGTGGCCGGGGTGTGGCCCTCGGCGGCGTAGGCGCGCAGCACGATGCGCAGCTGGCCCATGACGGCGGCGGCGTGCGTGTCGTGGCCCTGGACGTCGCCGATGACGGCGCCGACCCGGCCCGCGCCACCGGGGCAGGCCCCGGGCAGCGGGATCAGGTCGTACCAGTCGCCGCCGATGTCGCGGCCCAGGGAGCCGCCGGCGTACCCGGAGCGGTAGCGCACGGCGATGTCCGCGCCGGGCACGCTGGGGATGGTGCGCGGCAGCATGGCCTGCTGCAGGCTCTGCGCGAGGTCCTTCTCCTGCTCGTAGAGCATGGCCCGCTGCAGGCTCTGCGCGATGCTGCTGCCGAGGGCGACCAGGACGTCGCGTTCCTCGGGGGTGAAGCCGCGCCGGTCGCTGTAGAGCAGGCCCATGCCGCCGATCGGGCGGGCCTGCGCGATCAGCGGCAGGTAGGCGGCGGAGGTGATGTTCAGGTCGGTGATGTGCGGCCACAGGATCGGGTAGCGCTCGGCGAACTCCTCCGGGGACTCGATGAACCGCGGACTGAGGGTGCGCACGGCCTCGCTCATCGGATACGGCTCGTCGATGCGGGGGACGCGGGGGCCGGGCACCGACGCGGCCGAGGGGCCCCCGGCGACCAGCCGGATGCGGCCGGCCTCCACCAGCCCGAGGACCAGGCTGGTGGAGCCCAGGCGGGCCAGGCCGTGGGTGTCCTTGACGACGTCGATGACGTCCTGGACGGTGCGCGCGTGGGCGAGGGCGGCGGTGGTGGCCTGGACGACGTTGGTCTGCTGCCGGCGGGCCGCGTCCCGGGCGGCCCGCTCCTGCAGGCCGGCGCTGTCGTTCAGTTCCTCGGTGGCGTCGCGGACGATGCCGATGATCCGGCGCGGGCGGCCGGTGGTGTCGCGGCGTATGTGTCCCTGGGTGTGGATCCAGGTCAGGGAGCCGTCGCGGCGCCGCACCCGCAGGTAGGTGCCGTAGTTCTCGCTGCCGTCCTTCATGGCCTGGGCCACCAGGGCGTCCAGGCGGGTGCCCTCGCCGCCGGGGACCCGGGCGGCCAGGCTCTCGGGGCGGCCGTCGTACTCCTGCGGGGTGATGTCGAAGATCCGGTGGGCCTGGGCGTCCATGCTGAACAGACCGGTGTCCAGGTCCCAGTCGAAGCTGCCCATGCGGTTGAGCGCGAGGATCGGATCGGGGTGGGCGGGCCAGCCCTCCGGGAGTGCCAGGGCGCGCGCTCCCTGTTCAGCCATGGGGCCACCTTGCCAGGGTTTGTCTGATTCTTCGAGCCGGGAGCGGGGTAGCAGAAGGGCCGTGGACTGGTTCACCGTGCCCGACTACTGGATGAGCCGGCTGGTCTTCCAGCGGGCCCTGGCCGCGGTGTACCTGGTGGCGTTCCTGACGGCGGCCCTGCAGTTCCGGGCGCTGCTCGGCGAGCGGGGCATGCTGCCGATCCCCCGCTTCGTGGCCCGGGTGCCGTTTCGGCGGGCGCCGAGCCTGTTCCACCTGCGCTACTCCGACCCTCTGTTCGCGGGGGTCGCCTGGGGCGGGTGCGCGGTGTCGGCGGCGCTGCTGGCGGGGCTGGACTCGTGGCTGCCGCTGTGGGGCGGGATGCTGCTGTGGCTGGTGCCCTGGGCGCTGTATCTGTCGATCGTGAACGTCGGGCAGACCTGGTACGGCTTCGGGTGGGAGTCGCTGCTGCTGGAGACCGGGTTCCTCGCCGTCTTCCTCGGCAACGACGAGGTCGCCCCGCCGGTGCTGGTGCTGTTCCTGCTGCGCTGGATCCTGTTCCGGGTGGAGTTCGGCGCGGGGCTGATCAAGATCCGGGGCGACGCGTGCTGGCGGAAGCTGACCTGTCTGCACTACCACCACGAGACGCAGCCGATGCCGGGGCCGCTGAGCTGGTTCTTCCACCGTCTGCCCGGCCCGCTGCACAAGGTGGAGGTGGCCGCCAACCACGTCACGCAACTGCTCGTGCCGTTCCTGCTCTTCACCCCGCAGCCGGTGGCCACGGCCGGGGCGGCGGTGATGATCCTCACCCAGCTGTGGCTGGTGCTGTCGGGCAACTTCGCCTGGCTGAACTGGATCACGATCGTGCTCGCGCTGTCCGCCGTGCGCTTCCCGGCGCATCCGCCGTCGGTGGCACCCGCGCCGCTGTGGTACGAGGTGGTGGTGTCGGCCGTCACCGCGCTCGTGGTGGTCCTCAGCTACCACCCGGTGCTGAACATGGTCTCCCGCCGCCAGGTGATGAACCGCTCCTTCGATCCCTTGCACCTGGTGAACACCTACGGCGCGTTCGGCAGCATCAGCCGGATCCGCTACGAGGTGGTCGTCGAGGGCACCCTGGACGACCGGCCGCGCGAAGACGCCGACTGGCGGGAGTACGAGTTCCGCGGCAAGCCCGGGGATCCACGGCGCTGGCCGCGCCAGTTCGCGCCCTACCATCTGCGCCTGGACTGGCTGATGTGGTTCGTCGCGCTGTCCCCGGCGTACGCGGGCGCCTGGTTCGGCGCCCTGGTGGAACGGCTCCTGGAGGGCGACCGCGCCACGCTGAAGCTGCTGCGCCGCTCCCCCTTCCCGCCCGGCCGGCCACCGCGCTACATCCGCGCCCGCCTCTTCCGCTACCGCTACACCACCTGGCGGGAGCTGCGCGCCACCGGCGCCTGCTGGGAGCGCACCTACGTGCGGGACTTCCTGCCACCGACCCGGCTGGAGGAGCCGGCACGGACCCGTTGAACAGAGGCCCGCTCCGGTCTCACCATGATGCCGGGCAGGGCCGCTGCCGCCTCGGCGCGGGCCGGGGGCTGGGGGGGCGGGCCGACCGGGCCGCCGACGGGGCCCGCGTCGGCCCCGGCCGCCGGCCCCCGCCGCTCCGGCCGCAGCAGCCGGCGCCGGCCGGGTGGCGGATGCCCTTCAGGTGCCTGCCGCCAGGCAGGGCGCGCAGGCGGGCCAGGTCGTCGGCCATGTCGGGCCGGTGTGGTCCACCCCAGCCGACGACCCCGGCGATCAGGTCGTGGCTCTCGGCCGGCACCAGGAACTCCGGGGTCTCCTCGGCGACGGTGACCGTCTGGACGAGGGCCGTGGCGCCGACATCATGAGAGCCGCCCTGCACACCAAGGTCCGCGCCGACCGGATCGCCGCCTACGCGGCGGCGCACCGGAAGGTCCCGACCGAGCTGCGCGGCGTCGTCTACGGCGCCTTCTCGGGCAGCAGGCCCGACGCGCGCAGCTCCGCCCAGAACGCGGCAGGCACGGGTGTGGCGAACTGCCGGGCGCAGTCGCGGACTTCGGCGGCCGAGCGGGTGCCCACCAGGACGCTCGCGACGGCGGGGTGGGCGGCGCAGAAGGCGAGGGCGGCGGCGCGCAGGGTGATGCCGTGGGCGTGGGCGATCGCCCGCATGCGCAGGGCGCGGTCGAGCAGCCGGGCAGGTGCCCGCGCGTAGTCGTACGTCGCCGTCGGCCCCGGGTCGGCCAGCAGACCGGAGTTGAACGCGCCGCCGATGACGACGGAGGTGCCGCGTGCGGCGGCGGCCGGGAGCAGGTCGGCCAGGGCGCTGGTGTCGAGGAGGGTGTAGCGGCCCGCGCACAGCACCACGTCGACGTCGGTGTCGCGGACGAACCGGGTGAGCGGCGCGGACCGGTTCATGCCCGCGCCGATCGCGCCGACCACACCTTCGGAGCGGAGTTTCTCCAGGGCCGGGTAGCCCTCGCGCAGGGCCTGGTCGAGGTGGTCGTCGGGGTCGTGCAGGTAGACCACGTCGACGCGGTCCAGGCCGAGGCGGGCGAGGCTCGCCTCCAGGCTGCGGCGGACGCCGTCGGCGCTGAAGTCCCACACGCGGCGGTGCGTGGCGGGCACGGCGAAGCCGTGGGCCAGGTCGTCACCGGCGCCATCGAAGGGCTCCAGGCGGCGGCCGACCTTGGTGGAGACGGTGTACGCCGAGCGGTCGTGGGCGCGCAGGGCCGCACCGAGGCGGCGTTCGGACAGGCCGAGCCCGTAGTGCGGGGCGGTGTCGAAGTAGCGGATGCCCTGCTCCCAGGCGGCCGTCACCGCCGCGTGCGCCTGCTCGTCGGAGACGGCCCGGTACAGGTTGCCGATCGCGGCACCGCCGAAGCCCAGCGGGCTGACCCGGACGCCGCTGCGGCCCAGGCGCCTCACCGGTTTGCCGGGCGCAGCCGCAGGCCCTGCATGCCGCCGTCCACGGCGAGCGCGGTGCCGGTGGTGGCACCGGAGAGGGGACTGGCCAGGTAGGCGATGGCGCCGGCGACCTCGGCGGCGGTGACGAGCCGGCCGGTGGGCTGGCGTGCCTGGAGGGCGGCGCGCTCGGCGGCCGGGTCGGGCGCGGCGTCCAGCAGGCGGCCGACCCACGGGGTGTCCACCGTGCCGGGGTTGACGCAGGTGACGCGGATGCCCTCGCGGACGTGGTCGGCGGCCATGGCCAGGGTCAGGGAGTACACGGCGCCCTTGGACGCGCTGTACAGGGCGCGCTGCGGCAGCCCGGCGGTGGCCGCGACGGAGCAGGTGTTGACGATCGCGGCGTGCGAGGAGGACCGCAGGTGGGGCAGGGCGGCGCGGGCGGTGCGGACCAGGCCGAGGACGTTGACGTCGAAGACGCGCCGCCATTCCTCGTCGTCGTTGTCCTCGACGGTGCCCTGGGCGCCGATGCCCGCGTTGTTGACCAGGACGTCGAGGCCGCCGAGGGCGTCGGCGGCGTCCGTGACGGCCGCACGTACGGAGGCGTCGTCGGTGACGTCGGCGCGGAAGGCGAGCAGCGGCTTGTCCACACCCGAGGGGTCCAGGTCCAGGACGGCCACCTGGGCGCCTCGGTCGGCGAGGAGGTCGGCGGTGGCCCGGCCGATGCCGGAGGCGCCGCCGGTCACCAGCGCCCGGATGCCTGCGAAGTCGTTCATGCCGCGTGTCCCTTCTGTCGGTCGGTGTCGGCGGCCCAGAAGGCGCCGCCGGGGAAGCAGTAGCGCGCGAGGGACTCGGGCCGCACGGCGGCCGAGAACCCCGGGGCGGTGGGCGCCGTGCAGTGACCGTCGCGGATCACCACCGGGTCCAGGAAGTGCTCGTGGAGGTGGTCGACGTACTCGATGACGCGGTACTCGACGGTGCCGGAGACGGCGACGCAGTCGAACGTCGCCAGGTGCCGCACCGGTTCGCACAGGCCGGCCCCGCCGGCGTGCGGGCAGACGGGGACGCCGTACTCGGCCGCGATCCTGCTGCTCGCGGCCCTCCTGCTCCTCATGCCACAACTCGTGCCCGGGAAAGGCTCATCGCGCCCCGCCTGCGTCCTCGGGCAGCACGGACCGGAGGACTCCCTCGAGAAGGCGCTCCAGCTGTGCCCGGGACATGGACCCGTGCATCCGCAGGTCGCTCCCCTTCACTCCGTACTTGTCCATCAAGGGCTGCAGAGGGTCGGTCTCCAGCCTCCGCAAGGTCGGCAAGAGGGCCCGGTTGAGCGCCTCGTCGGCGGGAGCGGTGAAGAAGGACTCCGCGCCGTCGACCCGGAAGAACTTGACCAGGTGGTGCAAGAGCTCCACATTGGGCACCTTCTTGCCGTCGCACACCTGCCGTGCCCACATCTCGGACACACCCGTCAGGCGGTGGATCTCCGCCGCGAGGTCCGACATGCGTCGGCCCGTCGCCGCCAAGCGCGCCCGGACGAGCGTGTGGATGCGGTGTCGCACACGGTCGTTCACCTCCTCGGCCGGAGGAGGACCGCCGTCGAGCAGCGTCCGCACGGTCGCCTCCGGCAGCGCCGCCCGGGTGGCCAGAACCGCTGGATCCAGCAGCTCGGCCCGGTCCAGGCCCTGCTGGGCGATGACCGTCTCCAGGCGCTCGAGCGTCTCCGTCAAAGGAGGGGTCGACTGCACTGATGCACTCTCCCGCAGGAAGGGGACCGCTTACCGGATGCATGACCTGTACATGGCAGCCTACGCGCCGGCCCCGGACCGCTCAACGATCCTTGACCGACCCACAACGATCGTTGACACCTGCTGCTGGTGCACAGCCGGATCGTTGCCGACGCAGACAGGTGTTTCCACCACAGCAGCCTGTGCCCCTGCGCCGGACGCACCCCTCCCTCGCCCTTCGGGACCACGACGGTCTGGACGGTCGTGGTCGGACGGATCCCGTCTCACCGCGGTAGCTCGCCGTGCCACCTCGTCCTCCGCGCGGCGCCTCGCACGGCTCGGCCGCCCCCCGTTCCAGGGGGCGGCCGTGGGTCGGGTCAGGCTCGCCGCAGCCGCAGCGTCACCAGCTCGAACGGCCGCAGCCTGAGCGCGATCCGGTCGCCGTCCCGCTCCGGCGCGCCCGCGTCGGCGAGCGGCCGCTCCAGCAGGTCGGTCACCGTGGCGTCCGCGACGTCGAAGCCGGCCGTCAGCGTCGCCCGGGCCCGCCCGCCGTGGGCCTCGTGGAAGCGGACCACCACGTCGCCGCTGCCGTCGTCGGCGAGTTTGACGGCCGTGACGACGACGGCGTCGTGGTCGACGGTGACGAGCGGGGCCACCTCTCCGGCGCCGGTCACCTGCCGCTCGGGCACGTTGATCCGCCAGCCCTCGCGGACCGCGTCGGCGATGCCCGCGCCGGGCACCAGGGCGTGCCGGAAGCGGTGGACGCCCTGGTCGGTCTCGGGGTCGGGGAAGCGGGGAGCGCGCAGCAGCGACACCCGGACGGTCGTGGTGGTGCCCTGGTCGCCGTCGGTGCGCACGGTGCGGGTCACGTCGTGGCCGTACGTCGAGTCGTTGACGACCGCAACGCCCCAGCCGGGCTCCTCCAGGTGCACGAAGCGGTGGTTGCACGCCTCGAACTTGGCCGCCTCCCACGAGGTGTTGGTGTGGGTGGGCCGGTGCACGTGCCCGAACTGGGTCTCCGACGCGTACCGTTCGGCGTGCACGTCCAGCGGGAAGGCGAGCTTGAGGAACTTCTCCGTCTCGTGCCAGTCCACCTCCGTGTCCAGCACCAGCCGCCGCTCCCCCGCCGCCAGGGACAGCACCTGGGTGACGCGGGAGGAGCCGAAGGCCCGTACGACGCGCACCGACGCGCCGTCCTCGCCGGGCGTGACCGACTCGGCGTCGGTGAGGTCGGTGACGGTGTGGCGGTAGAACTCGTCGACGTCCCAGGCGTCCCACATGTTCGGGAAGTCGGGGTGCAGCTGGAGGAGGTTGGCGGCCCGGCCGGGTGCGATCGTCTCGCGGTCGGCCTCGATGTCGTAGGCGGAGACCACCAGGCCGCGGGCGTCGATCTCGACGCGCAGCAGCCCGTTGTCCAGCACGTGCCCGCCGCCCTCGCGGGCGGTCAGCATCGTACGGCCCTCGGTGCGGGCGGTGGCCGCGCCGCCGGCGGGGACACCCGAGCGCGGGTGCGGGGCCGCGTTGAACACCAGCGGTGTGGCGCCCTCGCCCGCCAGCGCCCGCTGGGCCGCCTCGATGATGCCGTTCAGTTCGCGGGCGATGCGCCGGTAGGTCTCCCGGGCCTCGCGGTGCACCCAGGCGATGGACGAGCCGGGCAGGATGTCGTGGAACTGGTGCAGCAGCACCGTCTTCCAGATCCGGTCCAGCTCCTCGTACGGGTAGGGGAACCCGGTGCGCACGGCGGCCGTGGCCGCCCACAGCTCGGCCTCGCGCAGCAGGTGCTCGCTGCGCCGGTTGCCCTGCTTGGTCTGCGCCTGGCTGGTGAGGGTGGCGCGGTGCAGCTCCAGGTACAGCTCGCCGACCCAGACCGGGGGCTCGGGGTATTCGGCCTCGGCCTTGTCGAAGAAGGCGGACGGGGTCTCCCACGTCACCCGGGCCGAGCCCTCCAGGTCGCGCATCCGCGCCGCCTTGGCGACCATCTCGCGGGTGGTGCCGCCGCCACCGTCGCCCCAGCCGGTGGGCGCGAGGGAGTGCCGGGCGACACCCTTGTCCTTGAAGTTGCGCGCGGCGTGCGCGATCTCGCTGCCCTTCATGGAGCAGTTGTAGGTGTCGACGGGCGGGAAGTGCGTGAAGATCCGGGTGCCGTCGATGCCCTCCCACTGGAAGGTGTGGTGCGGGAACTTGTTGGTCTGCGACCAGGAGATCTTCTGCGTCAGCAGCCGCTTGGAACCGGCGGCCTTGATGATCTGCGGCAGGCCGGCGGCGAATCCGAAGGTGTCGGGCAGCCACGCCTCGTCGTTCTCGATGCCGAACTCGTCGAGGAAGAACCGCTTGCCGTGCACGAACTGCCGGGCCATCGCCTCCGAGCCGGGCATGTTGGTGTCGGACTCCACCCACATGCCACCGGCCGGCACGAACCGCCCGTCGGCGACGGCCTTCTTCACCCGCGCCCACACCTCGGGCCGGTGCTCCTTGATCCAGGCCCACTGCTGGGCCTGGGACATGGCGAAGACGAAGTCCGGCTCGTCCTCCAGCAGGGCGGTCATGTTGGACGTGGTCCGGGCCACCTTGCGCACGGTCTCGCGCAGCGGCCACAGCCAGGCGGAGTCGATGTGGGCGTGGCCGACGGCGCTGATGCGGTGCGCGGAGGGCACGGCGGGCGCGGCCAGCACGTCGGTCAGGCACGAACGCGCCCGCGCGGCCGTGCCGTTGACGTCCTGCAGGTCGACCGCGTCCAGGGCCCGGTCGATCGCGCGCAGGATCTCGTGGCGACGCTGGGAGTCCACCGGCAGCTCGGCCATCAGCTCGCCGAGCACCTCCAGGTCCATCACCAGCTGCCACACGGTCTCGTCGAACACGGCGAGGTCCATGCGGGCGAGGGTGTACTGCGGCTCGCTGCCCGCGGTCTCCTTGTCGCCGAGCTGCGTGGGCAGGAAGGGGTGGTAGTCGAGGATGACCGGGTTGGAGGCGGCCTCGATGTGCAGGCACACCTCCTCGCCGCCCGTGACGGGCGCGCCGATCCTGACCCACTGGTTGCGCGGGTTGAGGCCCTTCACGGGGGTGCCGTCGGGCCGGTAGACCAGGCCCTCGCACTGGAAGCCGGGCATGTTCTCGTCGAAGCCGAGGTCGAGCAGCGCCTCCACGGTCTTCCCGGCCCACTCCTCGGGCACGGTCCCGGTCACCCGGAACCAGCTGGTGCCCCACGGAACACCCCAACGGGCGCCCACCTCGATCGGCTGCGGCGCGGCGGCCAGTCCCTCGGCCACCGGCACGGGCTCGCCGGGCGCGTGCCACACCGCCACCTGGAGGGGGACGGACTCGGGGTACACGGCGGGGCGGATGCGCTCGTCGAGGACGCGCTTGAGGCGGGCTTCGACCAGGCTGCGGTCGTCATGCATGCGGGGTGCTCCGTAGGTCGTACGTCAGCGGGTGGGTCGGGGGTGGTTACC
>NZ_LR732544.1:381179-390905 GCF_902506575.1 Streptomyces mexicanus
GTTCAGTGGGGGCGGCCCCGGTTCGGCGGGTCCGCCGGCCGCCGGGCGCGCCCCGTCAGCCGCACGGTGTCTGCGGCGACGACGGGGGGAGAGTGAGCACGCCGTCCACCGACCGTCCCCGGCGTGCGTTTCGCGCGCGTGCCGCGAGCCGATCCAGCAGGGCGTGGCCCTCGCACAGCACGGTCTCGTGCCCGCCGTAGGACGCGAGGTTGACCACCGCGGCCTCCACGTGCCGGATCTCGGAGACGAGCATCGGCACCCCGTCGGCGCCGGAGGCGAGCGCGGCGCGGGCGCGGGCGCGCAGCAGCGGCAGCAGTTCCGCGCCGCTGGCGTTGCGGACCGTTTCCGGGTCGGTGTCCGCTTGCGCCTCCAGGCGTTCCCTGGCGTGCCGGATCACCCGGATCAGGGTCCGGAACTCGGCTGGAGTGAGGGCGAACGCCATATCGTGCTGTCCGCGCGGTGCGGGCGCCGACCGTCTCCGTCTCCGCCACCAAGGCACGATCCGCCCCCTCGTCTCGCCCGCCGCGGCGGTGCGGGCCGGCCGGGAGGCCGCAGGCGGTGCGTGCCGCTCCACTCCGGCCGGGCGCCCGTGTGCGACGTCCCGCCGCGCGGGTGGTCGAGCGCGACCGCTCCGGCCGGCCGCGCTCTCACCGTGTGACAAAAATCTTGTCACACGATGTGTCGCACGGAAACATGCGTTGCCGGTGACACCGGAGGCCACGGGCGCGGGCCGGCCCCGGTCACGGCGCCTCGTCGGGGGCGACGGCCAGCAGCGCGATGATGGCGAGGTTGCGCTGTGCCGCGTCGTTGGTGGCGAAGCCGCCCGGGATCTCCGTCACGGGCTCGGGCACCGCGCTGCCCGAGACCTTCACGGCCGCCGGCCACGGCTTGCCGGCCGGGTCGGACAGGAACTGCTGCCAGCCGCGCTGCCGCAGGGCCGGCTCGTCGAGTTGCTCGCCCGCCCACGCGGTCACCCGCGAGTAGATCGTCTTGAACACCTGCGGGTTGAAGTCGCGGCCGTAGACGGCGGTCTTCTCCGCCGCCGGGGCCTGGACGGTGCGGGCGAAGTCCAGGTAGGTCCTGCGGAACTCCGGCACGTCCACCAGGTCCAGCACCTCCCACAGGATCTGCTCGCCGAGGAACGCCATCGCGAGGTTGTAACCGCCCTCGAAATCGCCCTTGCCGAAGTTCGTCAGGTGCCCGGTCTTCGGGTCGAAGCCGACCGCGCCGCCCGCCTCGCCGGTGTACAGGCCCGCCGGGAAGCCGGCGATGTCCTTCATGCCGGTGACGATGCGGTCCCGCCACACCGTGTCGCCGGTGCGCTCCCACTCCGTGAGCCAGTTGCCGACCAGCGCGTACCAGTCCGGTCCGATCCGGATGCGGGCGGGCGCGGCGGTCTGCGGGGGCAGCACCTCGCGCAGGGGGTCGACGTCGAGCAGGGTCCGGTCGGCCCGCAGGGAGGTGCGGATCAGGTCGCCGAGGAGGTCGTCGGCGGTGAGGGAGTAGGAGAAGCGCTTGGTGAAGGACTCGCCGACGCGGGCCTCCTTGGCGCCGTCGCCCCAGTGCACGACGTTGTGGCGGGAGCCGAGGCCGGCGAAGCGGCCGGTGTGGTGCGTGTCGGCCTCGGCCACGTGCTGGGTCATGGCCCGGGCCAGACGGAAGGCGCCGGGGTCGCCGGAGCGCAGGAAGGCGTACCACAGGAAGGCGTCCGTGCCGAGTTCGGCGTTGTCCCAGGCGTATCCGCCGACGTCGTAGCGCCAGGTGTGGCGGTCGGCGTCGTAGGTGTGCATGACGTCGCCGTAGTGCCAGAACCCGTACCACTGCCGCTGGTCGACCTGCTCGCGGTAGAAGGCGACGTCGGCGGCGAGGGAGTCCTCCAGCGCGGCGCGGGCCTTGGTGCTGCGGTCGGGCAGGCTCCAGCGGCCGAAGACGCCCGCGCCGTGGTAGTGGGCGGGCGCGGCGACGATCTGCGGTGGCGCGGTCAGCGTGGTGGACAGGGCGGTGACGGTGTCGCGGGAGGGGGTGGCGGCGAAGGCCCACAGCACCATCTCCGTGGAGCGGACCATGCCCTCGGGCACGCCGAAGCCCTCCTGCACGTCCTCGTAGGCCAGGTCCAGGCCGTGGGCCTCGGTGTCGTAGGGGCGCAGGTCCATGGCGCCGCCCAGCGGTGACCACGACCACAGGGTGACGGTGGCGGTCTCGCCGCCGGCGTCGCGGATGTCCAGCGCCCGGGGGAAGCGCTGCCAGAAGTCCCGCAGGCCGAAGCCGAGTCCGCCGCCGGCGCCGCCGCAATAGGCGAAGCCGGAGGCGCGGTCGCCGTGCCCGGCGTGCTTGAGCCAGCTGCCGGACGCGGAGGTGCGCTTCCACACCGAGAAGTGGTCCGGGGAGCCCTGGAAGAGGGTGAAGTCGTTCCACACGGCCAACTGCCGGTAGCCGTCCCGCACTTGCTGCGCCCAGGTGGAGACGGGCGGGGTGGCGGTGCCCTCGACCTGCGCGGTGCGCACCGCTTCGCCCGGGTCGCGGCGCAGACCGGTCAGCACCCGCACCGGCTCGCCCCACACCCCGCCGGAGGCGGTGCCGAAACGGATGTGCCGGTCGTGCGCCTCGTCGGACATCGGGACGCGGAACTCCATGCCCAGCCCGCGGACGAAGTCGCGGTGCGGATCGGCGTCCCAGGTGAAGTGGTGGACCAGGCGGATCGAGGCGTCGCCCGCGCCGAGGTACACCCGCAGGGTCCAGGGCAGCAGGGCACGGCCGCCGTGGCCGAGCCGGCCGCCGTCGTCGCGCCGGTAGTGGCCGGACAGCTCCACCACCGCGCGCACCGGCCCGGACTGCGTGACCTTCGCCGACTCCACCACGCCGGTCCAGGAGGTGCGCCGCGGAGCGTCGGCGTCCTCCGGAGCGTCCTGCAGGAGGAGCACCAGGCGGCCGTCGTGCGCCGTGACGCGGCCCCCCCGGCTGATCGAGCGGACGGCCACCGGGCCGCCGCGGGCGATCCGGACGTCCACCACGCCGTTGGCCAGCCGCAGTTCGCCGCCGGACCGGGTGACGCTCACCGGCTGCTCCGGCGCGGCCGGGGTGCCGGGGGCGAGGTGGAGCGTCTCGGCGCGCACGGCCGAACCCACCGCGTGCCCGGTCCACTTGAGCGGGCCGTCCGGCCAGTACGCCAGCGGCCACGACTGCACCGGCAGGGCCTCGCCGTCGCCGGAACGCAGCGCGAAGGCGGTGTCCTTCGCGACCTTGCCGCGCGGCCACGGCACGCCCCAGGCGGCGCCGGTGGTGGCCGCGGGTGCTCCGTCCAGCCAGTGCAGGTCGACGCCCTCGGCCGCCCCGGCAGCCGAGGGACGGAGCGGGCCGCGGACCGGGCGTCCGCGGTCAGGGTGCACACGCCGCCCGCCACGGCTGAATCGATCTAAGGGCTCGCCCGAATGCTTGTCAAGGAGGTGCGGCCCGGTTCAGAAAGCGCTGTCTCCGTCGGCGCTCGGTGCCGGGCCGCAGCGCGCAGGTGACATCGACGGTTCTCGCCGGGGCAACAGCGAAGACGGCGCGGAACGCAAGGGGTTCGGGCGAAGCGATACCTCTCCGAAAGCTTTGCAGACAGCGCTTTCACAACCCCTTGACGGGCGTGGGTGTGCCACTTACGGTGCCGTGAATCGATTCAGAGCCTGATGCGGCGTCCGATCGCCGCGCCCCCGATCACCCACTCGCTCACCGCCCGTTCGGCACAAGGAGACTCGACATGAGAAGCAGAACGCCCCGCCATGGCGCCCGCATCCTGGCGGGCGTGGTGTCTGTCGCCCTCGCGGGGGTGCTGAGCGGCTGCGGATCGTCCTCCGGCAGCGGCGGCGGAGCCCAGACCGTCCGGTTCGTGTGGTGGGGCAACCAGGACCGGGCGGACGCCACCAAGAAGGCCGTCGCCCTGTTCGAGAAGAAGCACCCCGACATCCGCGTGCAGACCGAGTTCAGCGGCTACGCGGCCTATGTGCAGAAGCTGACCACCCAGGTCGCCGGCGGCGCCGCCCCGGACCTGATCCAGCTCGACCGCCCCACCTTCGGCGAGTACCAGCACAAGCACGTCCTGGCCGACCTCGGCCGGTACACCGGCAGCACCCTCCACCTGGACAAGATCCCCGCCAACCTGCTCTCCGGCGGCAAGGCCGACGGCAAGCAGTACGCCGTCCCCGCGGGACAGACCACGCAGATGCTGGTCTACGACCAGAAGCTGTTCGCCAAGGCCGGCGTCACCGTGCCCGAGGACGGCTGGACCTGGAAGCAGTTCACCGAGGACATGCGGAAGGTCGGTGCCAGGACCGGGGTGGCCGGCACCACCGACTTCGGCTGGGCCGTCGACTGGTTCGACTCCTGGCTGCACGAGCACGGCAAGCAGCTCTACACCGCCGACGGCAAGCTCGGCTTCACCGCGGGCGACCTCGAACAGTTCTGGAACGCCACCGCCGCCCTGCGCAAGACCAAGGGCGTGAGCGCCCCCGAGGCCACCACCAAGATGGACGGCTCCACCCAGAACTCGGCTCTGGTGCTCAAGCAGGCCGCCTCCGAGATGAACTACGACTCCAACCTCACCTCCTACCTGTCCTCCTACCAGGGCACCCTGAAGGCCGCCCCGCTGCCCAGCGACGACCCGGCGCACTCGGGCATGGCCGCCCTGCCGCCCGTCTACTTCGGCATCGCCCAGCACTCCTCCCACAAGGACGCGGCGGCGAAGCTGCTGGACTTCCTCGTCAACGACCCCGAGGCGGGCGCCGCACTCGGCGCCACCCGCGGCGTGCCGGCCAACTCCGAGGTCCGCGCCGCGGTCTGCGGTGCCGCCACCGGCGACGGCAAGGCGGTGTGCGACTACGAGCAGCGCGTGCAGCAGCGGATGGGCCCCTCCGACACCTGGCAGTGGCCCAGCGGCTCCTCCGCGATCAAGACGGACTTCCAGCAGGTCTACGACGACGTCATCTTCGGCCGCACCAGCGTGTCCGCCGGAGCAGAACGCGTCGTCAAGAACGCCCAGCAGTCCCTCGAGCAGTGAGGACGACGACGCAGACGCCGGCCGGGCGCGCCCACCCGGCCGGCCGGGCCGCGCACCACCCGGCGAAGGAAGGATGAGCCGATGGCCAACACCGCACTGACCCGCCCCGCGCGGCAGGTCACCGCACGCCCGGCGCAGCGGTCCCGGCCACGGCGCCGCGGGCAGCGCGCGGCGTACGTGTTCCTGTCGCCGTGGATCATCGGGGCCACGGTGCTGACGGTCGGCCCCATGCTGGCCTCGCTGTACCTGTCGTTCACCGACTACGACCTGTTCGACTCACCGAAGTGGGTCGGCCTGGACAACTACGTCCGCATGTTCACCGAGGACGACCGCTACTGGCACGCGGTCACCGCCACGCTGGAGTACGTGGTGGTCTCGGTGCCGCTGAAGCTCGCCCTGGCGCTCGCGGTGGCGATGCTGCTGAACAAGGACCGGCGCGGCACGGGTTTCTACCGCTCCGCCTTCTACGCGCCCTCCCTGCTGGGCGCGAGCGTCAGCGTGGCGCTGGTGTGGCGGGCGATGTACGGCGACGGCGGGGTGGCAGGGCGGGTGCTCGGCGTCTTCGGCATCGACGTCGGCAGCATGGTGGACCAGCCGCGCTACGCGCTGCTGACCGTGATCGCGCTCGCCGTGTGGCAGTTCGGCGCCCCCATGGTGATCTTCCTGGCCGGTCTGAAGCAGGTGCCGAAGGAGCTGTACGAGGCGGCGGCACTCGACGGCGCCGGCCCGGTGCGCCGCTTCCTCGCGGTGACCCTGCCGATGCTGTCGCCGGTGCTGCTGTTCAACCTGGTGCTGGAGACCATCCACGCGTTCCAGTCGTTCACCAGCGCCTTCATCATCAGCAGCGGCCGGGGCGGCCCGAGCGACTCGACGCTGCTGTACACGCTGTACCTGTACCAGCGCGGCTTCAACGACTTCCGGATGGGCTACGCCTCGGCGATGGCCTGGGTGCTGCTCGTGGTGGTGGGCCTGATCACCGTCCTGCTGTTCCGCGGCGCCAACCGGTGGGTGTTCTACATGGGGGAGGGCAAGCGATGAGTGCCCAGGCGATGACCCGGCCGGTGGCCGGGGGCCGCGCCGGCGGACGCAGGGTGCGCACCGTGCTGTGGCACGTGGGCGTGGCGGTCGTGGTGCTGGTGCTGCTGTACCCGGTGATCTGGCTGGTCAGCACTTCCTTCAAACCCGCCGACGAGGTGCTGTCCAACCTGGCGCTGCTGCCGCGGCACGCCACGACCGGCAACTACGGCCAGGTGTTCGGCGGGGTGGCCGGCTACAGCATCTGGCAGTACCTCGGCAACTCGCTGACCGTCTCGATCGGCGCGGTGATCGGCAACGTGCTGTCCTGCTCGCTGGCCGCCTACGCCTTCGGCCGGCTGCACTTCCGCGGCCGCGGCCCGCTGTTCGGCTTCATGATCTCCACGATCATGCTGCCGCAGCACGTGGTCCTGATCCCGCAGTACATCATCTTCCAGAAGCTCGGCCTGGTGAACTCCTTCTGGCCGCTGATCCTGCCGAAGTTCCTGGCCACCGACGCGTTCTTCGTGTTCCTGATGGTCCAGTTCGTCCGCGGGCTGCCCCGCGAGCTGGACGAGACCGCCACCGTCGACGGCTGCGGGCCGTTCCGCACCTTCTGGTACGTGATCCTGCCGCTGCTGCGGCCGGCGATCATCACCACCTCCATCTTCACCTTCATCTGGACCTGGAACGACTTCTTCACCCAGCTGATCTACCTGAACGACCCCGCGAAGTTCACCCTGCCGCTGGCCCTGCAGATCTTCGTGGACCAGACCAGCAAGTCCGCCTTCGGTCCCATGTTCACCATGTCGGTCCTGGCACTCGTGCCGATCGGGCTGTTCTTCCTCGCCTTCCAGGGCTTCCTGGTGGAGGGCGTGTCCACCTCGGGGCTCAAGGGCTAGGGGGCAGGGGTCATGACCGCACACGACGACACCCGGCTGCCCGGGGCGGGCGCGCTGCGCCACCTGGCCCTGCCCGCCGAGGTCCTGCTGATCGGCGTCCTCGTCTGCGTGGCGTCCCTGCCGGTGGTCACCGCGCTGGCCGCGGCCG
The DNA here is from genome assembly GCF_902506575.1 of Streptomyces mexicanus. Taxonomy (GTDB): domain Bacteria; phylum Actinomycetota; class Actinomycetes; order Streptomycetales; family Streptomycetaceae; genus Streptomyces; species Streptomyces mexicanus. The sequence goes on from NZ_LR732544.1 coordinate 388,279, forward strand.
GGGCCGGCTCGGTACTGCTGCGCGAACTGGTCGAGGACGAGCGCACGCCCACCGTGCGGCGCTTCCTGGCGCTGGTGGCGTCCGCGCTGCGGCAGCCGCTCGTGCCGCTGGCGCCCGTCGCGGTGCTCGCGGTGGCGGGGCTGGACGCGCTGGCCCTGGCCGGCGGGCTGCCCGGGGCCGGGGCGATGGGTCCGCTGGTGGCGGCGGCGCTGGCGCTGGTGGTGCTGGTCGCCGTGCGCGGCGCGGCCCGCTGGCGGCCGGGCCTGGCCTGGCGGCGGGTACTGACCGAGGCGGCCGGGGCGCTGCCCCGCGACTGGCGGGGCAGCCTGCTGCTCACCGGCGCCCTGGTGGTGATCGCCGTGGTCGCCGTGCAGGTGCCGGCGTTCACGGTGGTCCTGCCGGGCCTGCTGACGATGGCCGCGGTGGCGGTGGAGCGGAGGGAGAGTGGGGCGGAGCGGGCCGAGGGCGCCGGGGCGGTCGTAGGCCGCCCCGCCGCCCCGCGCCTCACCGCCCGGCGGGGACGGCGCCGGCCGGGGTGAAGCGGACCGGTGTGCCCGGGCGGGCCTGGGCCATCGCGCCGAGCGCGGCCGGATGGACGACGCCGATGACGGGATAGCCACCGGTCGTCGGGTGGTCCGACAGGAAGACGACGGGCCGCCCCTCGGGCGGTACCTGGACCGCCCCCAGCACCATGCCCTCGCTGGCCAGCTCCCCTTCCCGGGCGCGGGCCGGCGCCGGACCCTCCAGCCGCAGCCCGATGCGGTTGCTGGCGGCGGACACCCGGTAGGTGCCGGTGAGCAGCGTGCGCAGCCCCTCGGGCGTGAACCAGTCGTCCCGCGGGCCGAACGTCACCGGCAGGACCAGCTCGCGCGGCGGCGCCACCCACGGTGCCGCGTCCGGGGCGGCGGGAGACCCCGCCGCGGGCACGGCACCGAGGGCCAGCGTGTCGCCGTCGCGCAGCGGGTCCGGACCCAGCCCGGACAGCAGATCGGTGGCGCGGCTGCCGAGCCCCTCCTCCGCGTCCACCCCGCCCGCGAAGCCCAGGTAGGAGCGGACGCCGTGGGTGGCCGCGCCCACGTCGAGCACGGCGCCGGCCGGCACCCGCACCGGCTGGCCCCAGGCGGCCGGGCGGCCGTCGACCGTGACCCGGCAGGGTGCGCCGGTGACGACGGCGAGGACGGGGCGCAGCGCGCGGACCGCGCACCCCGTGAGGGTGGTCTCCAGCGTGGCGGCCGTCTCCGGGTTGCCGAGCAGGCGGTTGGCGAGGCGGTGCGCGGCCTCGTCGAGCGCGCCGGAGCGCGGCACGCCGAGGTGGGCGTGCCCGGCGCGGCCGAGGGCCTGCACGGGGGTCAGCGCGCCGGCCCGCACGACGCGCAGTGCCTCAGTCCTCACGACCCCTCCTTCCGGACGGCCGGCGGGCGGCGTGGTCGAGCGGGACGAACCGGACCCGGGTGCCCGGCGACAGCAGGGCGGCGGGGGAGCGGCGGGCGTCCCACAGCACCGTGTCCGGCGCCGTGCCGATCAGCTGCCAGCCGCCCGGGGAGGAGCGCGGGTAGACGCCGGTGTAGCCGCCGGCGAGGCCCACCGCGCCGGCCGGGACCCGGGTGCGGGGCGTGGCGCGGCGCGGCACGTGGTACCGCTCGTCCAGGCCCGTCAGATAGCCGAAACCGGGGGCGAACCCGCAGAAGGCGACGCGGAAGTCGGTGGCCGCGTGGATACGGGCCACCTCGTCCTCGGACACCCCCCACAGCGCGGCGACCTCGGCCAGGTCGGGGCCGTCGTAGCGGACCGGGATCTCCACCACGCGCCCGTCGCCCCCGGTCAGCGGCGGCACCCGCCAGGTGGGCAGTTCGGCGGCGAGCCGGCGGGCGGTGTCGGGGTCGGCGAACCCGTCGAGCAGGATCGTGCGGGCGCCGGGCACGATCTCCCGCACGGGCGGCAGCGTGCCCGCGGCGCGGCGGCGCAGCAGCTCGGCGTGCAGGGCCTCCGCCCGGCCCGAGTCGGCGAGCTCGACCAGCAGGCCGCGGGTGCCCATGGGCAGCACGACGGGGCGTACGGCGGCCCCGGCCGGGGACCGGTCCGCCGGGGCGGCCCGGCCGGCGGGTACGGCGGCCACGCCGGTCGGCGCGGCCCCACCGGCATCCGGGGAGGCGGCGGGCCGACCCACGCCGCGGGCGGCCGAAGCGCGGGGGGCGGCTGAAGCGTGGTGGGCGGCCGAGGCGTTGAAGTCCGTCGAGATGCCGGGGTCCGGAGCCGTGCCACGTGTGGCCGAGGTGGCGGGGTCCGGCGGCGTGCCGCGGGCAGCCGACGTGCCGCGGGAAGCCGAAGTGCCGCGGGCGGCCGAGGCGTTGAAGTCCGTCGAGGTGGCGGGGTCCGGCGATGGGCCGCGTGTGGCCGAGGTGCCGGGGGCCGGCGACGTGCCACGGGCAGCCGATGTGCCGCGGGCGTTCGGCGCGCTGGGGCCAGTCGACGCGCTGTGGGCGGCCGATGCGCCGGGGGCGGTCGCGGGGGTGTCCCCGGGCCCCGCCGCGGCGGCCGGCGCGCCGGCCCGGGAGGCGGGCGCGGGGGGGGGCCCGCGCGGCCCCCGCGCGCCGCGGCGGCCCGCGCCCCCGCCGCGCGCCCCCGCG
>NZ_LR732544.1:391006-412538 GCF_902506575.1 Streptomyces mexicanus
GGCTGGAGCACTCCGGCGCGACAAGCGGCCGGGGCGCGGTGAGGGTGGGTGTATGACGCAGGAGATCACCACGCCCACGCCCGCCCGGGCGACGCCGCACGGTACGGACCCGATGGCGCCGTCCCCCGCCGGGCCGCCGGCGCCGCCCCCGGTGCGTGACTGGCCCGCGCTCGACCTGGAGGGCACCGCCTTCGACCCGGTGCTCGCCGAGCTGATGCGCGAGGGCCCGCTGACCCGCGTCCGCCTGCCCCACGGCGAGGGCTGGGCCTGGCTGGCCACCCGCTACGACGACGTGAAACTGATCACGAACGATCCGCGCTTCAGCCGCGCGGAGGTGACCCGCCGCCAGGTGACCCGGATGGCGCCGAACTTCGCGCCCCGGCCCGGCTCGCTCGCCTGGGCCGACCAGCCCGACCACAACCGGCTGCGCAAGCCGATCGCCGGGGCGTTCACGGTGAGCGCGATGAAGCGGCTGCGGCCCCGGGCGCAGGAGATCCTGGACGAGCTGGTGGACGGCGTCCTGCGGGACGGGCCGCCGGCCGATCTGGTCGAGCGGGTGCTGGAGCCGTTCCCGATCGGTGTCGTCTGCGAGGTGATGGGCGTGCCCGCCGCCGACCGCGCGCGGGTGCGGGCCTGGACCCGGGAGATCATCTCCACCAACGGGGCGGAGGCGGCCGGCCGGGCCAAGGAGGGCCTGTACGGGTGGATCACCGCGACGGTCAGGGCCCGCGCGGACCGGGCGGGCGAGGACGTCTACACCCTGCTGGGCAGGGCCGTGGCGCGCGGGGAGATCGCCGAGGAGGAGGCCGTCGGGCTGGCCGGGCCGCTGCAGATCGGCGGGGGGGGCGTGACCCACAACCGCGGGCAGATGCTGTACCTGCTGCTGACCCCGCCCCAGCTGATGGCGCGGGTGCGCCGGCGGCCCGAGGCGCGCGGCCCGGTGCTGGAGGAGCTGCTGCGCTGGATCCCGCACCGCAGCAGCGTGGGCCTGGCCCGCATCGCCTTGGAGGACGTGGACCTGCACGGGGTGCGGATCGCCGCGGGCGAGGCCGTCTACGTCTCCTACCTGGCCGCCAACCGCGACGCGGACCTCTTCCCGGACCCGGACGCGATCGATCCCGACCGCGACCCGAACCCGCACCTGGCCTTCGGCAACGGCCCGCACTACTGCACCGGCGCGGTGCTCGCCCGGCTGCAGACCGAGCTGCTGATCGACACCCTCCTGGCCCGGATGCCGCACCTCGCGCTCGCGGTGCCGGCCGACCGGGTCCGCTGGCGGCGCAGGACGATGATCCGGGGCCCGCAGAGCCTGCCGGTGACCTGGTGAGGAGCAGGCGGGACTGAGCCGACCGGGGCCGGGTTCCGAAAGCGGCCCCGGAGGGGCAGGCCCGCAGCCACTCCGTGACCACCACGTCCCCGCCCGTGTGCAGGCGCAGCGCGAACGGGCCGACGGGCGGCGGCGCGCCGGTGAAGCGGCCCAGCTCGTCGGCGGTGAGCGAGGCCCCGGGCCCGGGGCCGCTCAGCACCTCGATACGGGCCGGCTGCGGCGGCAGCACCTGCCCCATCAGCCCGTCGCCGCCGACCTCCACGTCCACGCTCAGCTCACCCACCTGGAAGGTCAGCATCCGCGGCACGTCCCCGGCTCCCCTGACCGGCAGGGAGTCCAGCAGCGAGTCGAAGGTCAGCTCGGCGACGCGGGCGTCGAGGTCGTACAACGCGTAGGCGTCGAGGGCCAGTTGGCGCAGCGCCTGGGGCACCGGGTCCAAGGCCGCGGCGGCCTGCCGCAGTTCCTCCTCCAGCAGCCCGTCCTCGACGTCCCCGAAGTCCGAGGAGTCCTCGACGTCCTCGAACCCACCGGCGCCGCTGCCGTCCCGGTCGCCGCGGTCGTCGTCGGTCATGATGTCCCCCGTGCGTCGAGTCGTGCGCGCAGGCGCCGCAGACAGCGCTGGCGCAGAGGTCCGATACTGCCCACGGCGACGCCCAGCGCGGCGGACACCTCCTGGTAGCTGGGCGGCGGCGAGGCCATGAGCACCCGCAGCAGCCGGCGGCAGCGGTCACCGAGCTGGTCGAACTCCTGCCACAGCCGGCGGACCCGTTCGCTGTGCGCGGCGGCCTCCTCGGAGTCCAGCAGCGACTGCTCCGGCGTGCCGTCCTCACTGACCCGGTCCAGCAGCTGCGGGTCGTCCGTGACCGTCAGCCGGCTCAGGCTCCGCAGTGTCTTCAGGCATTCGTTGCGCGCGGTGCTCGCCAGCCACGAGCCCGCCTTGTCGGGCTCCCTGATCCGCCCGAGGTGCTGGGCGAAGCGGAACCAGACCGTCTGGTAGACCTCGTGGCCGTCGGCGTCGGAGAGCCGGTGGGCGCGCACCACCGACCACACCAGCGGGCCGAGCCCCTCCACCAGCGCTTTCCAGGCCGCCGCGTCGCCGTCGACGGCGGACCGGACGAGCGCGCCGACCTCTGCACGTTCCACCGACTCACCCCTCGTGTACGACCTGTCATCGTACGCGGTGCGCAGGGCGGTCCGGCTGCTCATGCGGGCGGAGCGAGCCGGGTGACGGGCACCGGTCGCCAGGTCGGTGGGAGCAGCGCCGGTACGTGGGCCCCGCGCACCTCCGCGTAGTCGGCGGTGGCGGCCAGGAGTTGGCGGCGGGCCGCACGCGGGTCGCGTTCCTTGTGGGCCGTCATGTGGGCGGCGACCATGCCGGCGGCGACGGGGGTGGCGAACGACGTTCCGCTCCACTGCGCGTATCCCTCGAACATCACCTTCTCCGCCGTGCCACCGGTGCTCTCCTGCCGCTCGCTGAGCAGGCCGGTGTGGCGAGGGTGCCGGCAGGTGCAGGCGTAGCGGAAGCCGAACCGGCAGGCGTCGTAGGTGGAGTGCTGGTAGACGTACGGCACGGGCTGCTCGAAGCCGGTGAGGACGCCGACGAGGCGTTCGCCGGGGGCGTAGGCCTTCACCCAGGGGCCGTGGTTGGAGAAGCAGGCGCCGTACTCGCCGTCGCTGCGCAGCGCGCCGACGGACAGGACCGCGTCGGCGTGGTCGGGCAGGTCGGCGTAGGCGGCGGGCCAGAACGGGGTGGCGCTGGCGTTGTTGCCGGCGGCGGCGACGAGCAGCGTGCCGCGGTCGCGCAGTTCCCGCATGAAGGCGTCGACGCCGAGCAGTCCGTCGGTGCGGCCGTTCGAAGTGCCCGCCGACAGGCTGATGATGTCCGGCCACCCGTGCCGGTCGACGGCTTCGAAGAGTCTGTGCCCGAACTCGGACTCCAGGACGGCGCCGGCGTCGTCGAGGGTGTTGCGCACAATGATGTCGGTGTTGGGGGCGACGGCGGCGACGAGCCCGGCGATGAACGTGCCGTGACCGGCGTACGGCCGCAGCACCCCTTCCTCGTCCCTCTCCCCGAGTTGGGTGTCGCCCCGGACGCGGGCGAGCAGCGGGGCGGCGCGGTGGTCGTGGGTGAGGCCGTTGTCGACGACGAGGACGTCGACGGCGGTGTCCGGGTCGTAAGGGCTCGTGTCCGGGGCCGGGTTGGGGCCCGCGGCCAGGGGCGCGGGCACGGGCTCGTCACCGGGGCAGGCGTTGCCCGCTATGTGCACCACGTGGTTGCGGCTGACCAGCCGGCGCCCGGCCCGCCTCTCGTGCGCGCGCAGGGCGCGCAGCGCGTGCGCGACCGCCCGGTCGCCGCTGCGGTCGCCGTGCCCGGGGTCGCCGACCTGGATGCGGGTGACGCCGGTGCGGTTGGTCTCCGGGCTCGCTCGGCGCACATGGTCGGGGGTCAGGTCGGGCGCGGCGGTGAAGTGGGTGCGGACGGTGTCCTCCACCAGCCGGGCCTCCTCGCCGTCGCGGGCGAGCACGACCCCTTTCTCGTAGAGGAACTCGGCCGTGTCGTCCGGGCCCATCGCCCGGGGGACGTCGGGCATCGACCGCTGGATGTGGTCGAACTGCTCATGGAATCGCTCAGGCGCCATGCCGGTGTCCTCCCGTTGGTGCGGTGGGTCGTCAGTCAGAGCCGCGGGACCCCTCGTTGATACAGTCGGCACGGCGTGCGGTGCAGCGCCTCGGACGGGATCCGGCACGCGCGTCCGGCCGGGCCCGGGTGCGGCGTCCGGCTGGCCCTGGTACGGCGCCCGATCCGGCGGCCACCGGGGGAGGGCCTGGTTCCGGGGCACCTGCGCTGCCACTACCATCCGGTGGGTGACAGCGGGAAGCGAATCGGTGCTCGAACTGCTGCCGATGGTGTTCGCTGACCCGGGCGAGGCGCTGGCGCGGGCGCGGGAGCTGCTGCGGGCCGCACCGCCGCCGCTGCACGCCTCGGTGGCGCACCAGGTGATCGGCATCTGGCAGCGGGACTTCGGTGATCTGCGCCTGGCCCTGCGGCACCTGCGGCGCGCCCGTGACCTGGCCGCGCGCGCCGGCTCGGCCGAGCGGGAGGCCGACGTGCTGGCCACGCTCGGGGTGGCGCTGGTGCACGCGGGCCGCACCCGGCAGGGCCTGGCCGCGTTCGACCAGGGGGTGGCGCGCGGCACCGGGCACACCCGGGCCCGGGTGCTGTACCGGCGGGCGTACGTGTGGTGGGTGCTGGGACGGCACCGCGAGGCGCTGGAGGACGTGCGGCGGGCCGTGCCCGTGCTGCGCCAGGCCGACGACGTGATCTGGACGGCGCGCGCCCTGACGCTGCGCGCCACGGTGCACCTGGCGCTGGGCGCGGGCCTGCGGGCGGACGCCGACTTCACCGCGGCACAGGCCCTGTGGGACACCACCGGTCAGGAGCACGACAAGGCGGACGCGGTCGAGAGCCGGGGCCTGGCCGCGTTCCGGCAAGGCGACATCCCGGCGGCGCTGCGGCTGCTGGACGAGGCCGAGGAGCGCTACGCCAAGCTGGGCACGCCGACGTTCATGCTGAACATCCGGCGCTGCGAGGTGCTGATGGCGGCCGGGCTGGCTCCGGAGGCGCTGGCCGAGGCGGACGGGGCGATCGCCGAACTGGACCGGCTGGGCGGCCAGTCCACCCGCAAGGCCGAACTGCTGCTGGTGGCGGCGCGGGCCGCGCGCCTCGCGGAGGACCCGCGCACCGCGATCGCCCGCGCGGCGCAGGCGGTGCGGCTGTTCGCCGGGCAGCGGCGCGCCTGGTGGGAGACGCACGCCCGGCTGGTGCTGATCGAGGCGCGGGCCGCGACCGGGCGCCGCTCGGGGCGGCTGGTCGCGGACGCCGCCGAGGTGGCGCGGCGCCTGGCCGCGTTCGGCTCGCCGGCCGCGCCGGAGGCGTCGCTGCTGGCGGGCCGGATCGCGCTGGCCCTGGGGCGGCCGGAGGAGGCCGAGCGGCATCTGGCCGTGGCCTCGCGCAGCCGCGCCGGCGGGCCGCCACTGGCCCGCGTGACCGGCTGGGCGGCGCAGGCGCTGCGGGCCCGGGCGGCCGGTTCGGACCGGGGGGTGCTGGAGGCGTGCCGACGCGGCCTGGACGTGCTCGACGACCACCGGATGACCCTGGGCGCCTCGGAGCTGCGGGCCCGGGCCACCGCGCAGGGCGCCGAACTGGCCGCGCTCGCCCAGCAGGCCGCCCTCGCCTCCGGTGAGCCGCGGCGGCTGCTGGCCTGGAGCGAGCGCTGGCGGGCCACCGTGCTGTCGGCGCCGCCCACCCGGCCGCCGGCCGACCCGGCGCTGCTGAGCGGCCTGACCGCGTTCCGGGAGATCGCCGCGCGCGCCGAGCAGGCCCGCCAGGACGGGCATCCCGTCCCGGCGCTGGAGCGGGAGCAGCGGCGCCTGGAGCGGGAGATCCGCTCCCGCACCCTGCACCTGCGCGGGGACGCGCCCGGCGGCGGCGTCCGCTTCGACGCCGGCCGGCTGCTGCGCCGGCTCGGGGATACGCGCCTGGTCGAACTGGCCGTCGTGGACGGGCGGGGGCACGTGCTGCTGTGCGGGCAGGGCCGGGTACGGCGCTTCGCGGCCGGCCGGCTGGCGGGGGCGGTGATCGAGGCCGAGCACGTGCAGGCCGGGCTGCGGCGGCTGGCGCATCCGGGCGCGGCGGCCCGGCTGCCGCTGGTGGAGGCGGCCGGACGCCGCCTGGAGGAGCTGCTGCTGGGGCCGGCGGCCCGGCACCTGGGCGCGGGTCCGCTCGTGGTGGTGCCGCCGGGCTCGCTGCACCGGGTGCCCTGGGCGCTGCTGCCGTCGCTGCGCGAGCGGGTGGTCAGCGTGTCGCCGTCGGCGAGCAGCTGGCTGCGCGCCCGGGAGACCCGGCCGCCGCGGGGCGGCCGCCAGGTGCTGGTGCGCGGGCCCGGCCTGGCGACCGGCGGCGCGGAGGTGCCGGAGCTGGCCGGCCGGTACGGCGCGCCGACCGTGCTGGAGGGGGACGCCGCCCATGTGTCGGCCGTGCTGCGGGAGCTGGACGGGGCGGGGCTCGCGCACCTCGCCGCGCACGGCGCCTTCCGTGCCGACAGCCCGTTGTTCTCGTCGCTGACGATGGCCGACGGGCCGCTGATCGTGCACGACTTCGAACGCCTGGCCCGCAGCCCGTACCGGATCATCCTGTCCTGCTGCGACACCGCCCGGTTCGCCTCCGTAGGCGCCGACGAGCTGCTCGGTCTGGTCACCGCGCTGCTGCCGCTGGGCACCGCCGGGGTGGTGGCGTGCAGCGCGCCCGTCAACGACGAGGCGGTGGTGCCGCTGATGCTCGCGCTGCACAAGGGGCTGGGCGCGGGCCTGTCGCTGGCCGAGGCGCTGCGGGACGCGCGGGCCGCGCTGCCGGGCGACGCCACCCACCAGGCCACGGGCTGGGCGTTCTCGGCGTTCGGCGCGGCCTGAGCACACCGGCGCGGGGTGCCGCTCCGACCGGCCGGGCGAGCGGCCCGAGCAGCCCGGCCCCGGACACGGCACCGAGCCTTGACCGGACATCTGCCGCCCGGACCGGCTCCGCGACCGACGCGAACGGCGCGCCCCGGACCCGACGCCGGGCCGCACCCCGGGCACCCACTGCGGAGCCGACGCCCCCGCCGCACCCGGACACCCGCCGCTCAGGCCGGCTGCGCCACCAGCGCGGGAAGCGCCGTCCGGTCGCCGGCGCCGAGCCGGGTGTAGGCGCTGTGCAGGTGGTTGCCGACGGTGCGCACGGACAGGGTGAGGCGTTCGGCGATCTGCCGGTTGCTCAGTCCGGCGGCGGCGAGGGCGACGATCTGCCGCTGCCGGGCGGTGAGTTCGCCGAGCACCAGCCCGCCGAGCGCCGGGGTGCGGGCGCCCGGGCAGCGGCGGGCCAGGGCGAGGGCGCGCATCCGGGAGGAGCGGGCCGCGCCCGGATCCCGGTGGAGGCGGACGGCCTGGGCGTGCGCCTCGGCCGCGAACAGCAGGAACCCGCGCTGCTCCAGCTCCTCGGCCACCCGGTCCAGGGCGGCCCCGTCGCGGCGGGCCAGGGCGTCGGCATGGCGGGCGAACGGCCCGCTGCCGCCCAGCCGTTCGACGGCTCGCTCGGGGGCGCCGAGGCGGACGGCGTCGTAGAGGGAGGCCGGGTCGCAGGGGTCGACGCACCGCAGGGCACCGGCCAGGTCCCCGGACGCGGCCGCGCGCCAGGTCGCGGCCCGCGCGCCGGGCGCCGCCGTGCCGTCCGCAGGCACCGTCTCGCCGCACTGGGCCGCCGCCAGCAGCAGTTCCGTACGGCACGCGGTCTCCCGCGGTGCCGTACGCAGCCCTTGCCGCGCCCAGGCCAGGGCCCCCCGCATCTCGCCCCGCAGCCGGCACAGCCGCGCCCGCGCGGCCGCGTACCCGGCGGGGACGCAGATGCCGTGCTCCACCAGCCACTCCCCCACCGGCGCGGGCAGGTCACGCACGTCCGCCCGGTCGATCCCCCGCGCCAGCGCGGCCTGTTCGGCGTGCAGGGCGGGCTCGTGCCGCCGCGGGGCGGGCGCGAGCCGGCGGGCCCGCAGCACTCCGGTGGCGGCTCGCAGCGCCGGGCCGTGCAGCGGGTGGGCGAGCCGGACCGCGCCCCGCTCGTCGGCGCGCACCAGTCCGTCGGCTTCGAGGTCCTCCAGCGTCCGCAGGTCGAGGGCGTCGGCGTCGAGCGGCAGCGGCTCGGCGAAGGCGAGGCGTTCGAGCGCCTCCCGCTCCTCGGCGCGCTCCCGTTCCCAAACCGGCGCGGCCCGGTCCCGTACGGCGTCGGTGAGCGGCAGCGGGCCCCGCCAGGTCCGCTCGCCGGTGTCCCGGTCGCGGGTGAGCAGTCCGCGCTCGCGCAGCGCGCCGAGCAGGTCGCGCAGCAGCCGCAGGTCGCCCTGGCACAGCCGGTGCAGCCGGTGCGCGGTGAACGGCTCCACGGCGCCGCCGGCCCCGGCCGCCACCAGGTGGGCGGTGTCCTCCGGGGGCAGTGGTTCCAGGGCCAGGCGGGGCAGCAACTCGCCCGTCCACAGCCGGGAGATCGCCTCGGGCACGTCGGTGTGGTCGGCCGCGACGACCAGCAGCCGGGTGCGGGCGTGCACGGCGAGCTGGTGGACGAGCGCGGCCGAGGCGTCGTCGAGCAGGTGGGCGTCGTCGACCAGCAGCAGCCGTGTCCCCGACAGCAGCCGCAGCGCGCGGGGCAGGGTGGGCGTCCCGGGCAGCAGGTGCGCGAACGCCGCGAAGGGGATCCGGCGGGCCGCGGGTGTCCCGGTGACCCGGGCCCAGTCGGTGCCGCGGACGGCCTCCAGCACGAGCCTGGTCTTGCCGCGGCCGGCCGGTCCGGTCACCACCAGACCGGGCCGGCCGGCGGCCACCGATCGTGCGATGAGGTCGAGTTCGTCCGCGCGTCCGGTGAAGGGCCAGGGGTCGCCGAGGGGCTGGGTGTCACGGTGGTCGTAAGTCGTCACGGCATCAGGACCCCGGATACTCAGTTCTGATACAGGGCGACTTGAGCAGCCCTCGACTCAGGCGCCGGGGCCGGGCGGGCGGCAGTCTGGTCGCACGGCCCGCCGCTGCCGCCCGTGGCGCGCAGTCGGTCGCAGTCCGGCGCCGGGGGAACCTGGCGGGGCCGTCACCTCTCGGGGGAGGGTGACGGCCCCGGCCGGGTGCCGGGCCGGCCCGCCGCGGCCGTACGGCGCTCAGTGGCGGCGCTGCCATTCCTCGGCCAGCAGCCGGTAGGAGCGCACCCGGTCGGCGTGGTCGTGGGTGATCGTGGTGATCAGCAGCTCGTCGGCGTCCGTGGCCTCCCGCAACTGCTCCAGCCGGTCCGCGACGCGACCGGGCGAGCCGACGAACTGCGTGTCGACGCGATCCCGTACCAGCGCCCGGTCCTCCTCGCTCCAGACGTGACGGCGTGCCTCGTCCGGTGCCGGGAAGGGGATCGCGCCCTCGGCGGTGCGGATGCTGCGCACCCACAGGCCGTAGCCGGTGGCGAGTTCGCGTGCCGTCTCGTCGTCCTCGGCGACGACCACGTCGGCGGAGACGCTGACGTGGGGTGCGCCGAGGTCCGCGGAGGGTGTGAAGCAGGAGCGGTAGGCGGCCACCGCCTCCAGCACGGTGGCCGGGCTGACGTGGTAGTTCGCCGCGAACCGCAGGCCCCGGGCGCCCGCGGCGGCGGCGCTCGGCCCGGCGCTGCTGCCCAGGATCCACACCTGTACGTCGGCGCCCTCACCGGGCACGGCGTGCGCCTGCTGTCCGTCCGGGGAGCGGTAGGTGCCGGCCAGCAGTGCCAGGATGTCGTCGATCTGCTCGCCGTACTCCTGGGGCTCGGCGCCCGGCAGCGTCAGCAGCCGGCGCTGCAGGGCGATGCGGGGCGAGGCGAGCAGGTGCTCGAAGGAGAACCGCGGCGGGATGAGCAGGCCGTTCGGGGCCCGGCCGTCGACGACCTCCGGCACGTGGTGCGGCCCAGCGGGTCCGGGGGACGGCCCGGCAGATCCGGCGGACGGCCCGGCCGGTTCGGACGGCCCGGCCGGTTCGGACGCGGCCCCGCCCGGCGGACGGCCGCCGGAGCGGCCGAGGCCGAGGTCCAGGCGGCCGGGGTGCAGGGCGTCGATCAGGCCGAACTCCTCGACCGTGGACAGCGCGGTGCACCTTGTCGACGACCTGCTGCGGGCTGCCGATCAGGGCCGAGCTGCGCTCGGCGAAGTCCTCCAGCGTCTCGAAGACGACGGGCAGGCCCGCCTGCCGCTGGAACGCCAGGTTGCTCTCGAAGACGGGCCGGTAGGCGGCCAGCGCCTGCTGTGAGGTGGGCGCCACGCACACGCCCGCCGAACCGGCTCCCACGGCGATGTCCGCCGGGTCGTGGCCGTAGTGCTCCCAGCGTTCGCGGTAGTACCGGATCAGCTCGGCGTACGGCTCGACGGGGTGGGTGACGTTCGCGGAGAACAGCGGGTCGCCGTAGCGGGCGGCGAGGTCCACGCTCTCCTTGCTGGTGGCGCTGCCGTGCCAGACCCGTACGGGCCGCTGGTAGGGCCGCGGCCACACCTCGGCGTCCTTCAGCGGGGGCCGGAAGCGGGTGTCGGCGGTCACCTTCGGCTCCCGCCACAGCCACCGGAACACCTCGTAGCTCTCGGCGTTGCGTTCCCACTGGTCCTCGGGGGTGACGTGGAACAGATCGCGCTGGGCCGATCCGTTGCCCTTGCCGATGATCAGCTCCAGGCGCCCGCCCGAGAGGTGGTCGAGGGTGGCGTAGTCCTCGTAGGCGCGCACCGGGTCGAGCAGGCTCAGCGTGGTGACGGCGGTGAACAGCCGGATCTGCCGGGTCAGGGCGGCGAGGTGGCCGAGCACCACCGTCGGCGCGGAGGACAGGAACGGCCGCTCGTGCCGCTCCCCCACGCCGAAGCCGTCGAAGCCGAGTTCCTCCGCGAGCAGGGCGTTGTCCACCACTTCGCGGAAGCGCTCCTGCGTGGACTTCCGTACGCCGGTGACCGGGTCGGGCCGGTGCACGATCAGGGTGATGGCGAGGAACTTCACGACGCCACCCGCTCGGTGCGCGCCTGGTCCGGGTGGGCGAGGCCGAGGTGGTCGCGCAGGGTGGTGCCCTCGTAGTCGGCGCGGAAGACGCCCTGTTCCTGCAGCAGCGGCACGACCTTGTCGGCGAAGGGGTCCAGTCCGCCGGGGGTGATGTGCGGGACGAGGATGAAGCCGTCGGAGGCGTCCGCCTGCACGAAGTCGTTGATGGTCCGCGCGACGGTGGCCGGGGAGCCGACGAAGGTCTGGCGGTTGCCGGTGTGGATCACCAGGTCGCGGATGGACCACCGGTGGGCCTCGGCCAGCTGCCGCCACTCGCGGGCGACGGCGATCGGGTCCCGGTACATCCGCACCTGGGCGCGGCCCCGGGCGATGTGCTCCTCGCTCACCACCGGGTCGACGTCGGGCAGCGGCCCGTCCGGGTCGTACGCCGACAGGTCCCGGTTCCAGACGAACTCCAGGTGCTTGATCGCGGTGGCGCCGCTGACCTGCTGCCGGCGCACCTCGCGGGCGATCTCCTCGGCCTCGGCGTCGGTGTCGCCGAGCACGAACGTCGCGGCGGGCAGGATGAGCAGCTGGTCGGGCCGGCGGCCGTACTTGGCCAGGCGGGACTTGACGTCCTTGTAGAAGGCCTGCCCGTCGTTCAAGGTGGCGTACCGGCTGAAGATCGCGTCGGCGCCGGAGGCGGCGAACTCCCGGCCCTCGTCGGAGTCGCCGGCCTGGAAGATCACCGGGCGGCCCTGCGGGGAGCGCGGGACGTTGAACCGGCCGTGGATGTCGAAGTGCTTGCCCCGGTGCACGAACGCGCCGGCCCGGGCGTCCCGCAGGAAGGTGCCGGTGGCCTGGTCGGCGACGATCTCGTCCCCGCGCCAGGAGTCGAACAGCTCGTTCGCCGTGGCCAGGAACTCCTTGGCGCGCGAGTAGCGCTCCTCCTGCGGCAGGAAGCCGCCCCGGCGGAAGTTCTCGCCGGTGAAGGCGTCCCAGGAGGTGACGACGTTCCACGCGGAGCGGCCGCCGGAGAGGTGGTCGAGGCTGGCGAACTGGCGGGCCACCTCGTAGGGCTCGTTGAAGGTGGAGTTGATGGTGCCGGTCAGGCCGAGCCGGTCGGTGACGGCGGCGAGCGCGGCCAGGACCGTGAAGGTGTCGGGGCGGCCCACCACGTCCAGGTCGTAGATCCTCCCGCCCTGTTCGCGCAGGCGCAGCCCCTCGGCGAGGAACAGGAAGTCGAACTTGGCGCGTTCGGCGGTGCGCGCGAAGTGCGCGAAGGACGAGAACTCGATGTGGCTGCCGGCGGCGGGGTCGCTCCAGACGGTGGTGTTGTTCACGCCGGGGAAGTGGGCGGCGAGGTGGATCTGCTTCAGCGGCTTGGTCATGGGTGTGGTCCTCACGTCCTGGTCGGGTCAGGCGACGGCTGCCGCGTAGCGGTTGGCGGGGCGGGCCAGGCCGAGCAGGCCGCGCAGGGTGGAGGCTTCGTAGGCGTCGCGGAAGCGGCCCCGGCGCTGCAGCTCGGGCACCAGCTCGCGGCTGATGCGGGGCAGGTCGTGACCGGCGACGGCGGGGCGCAGCCGGAAGCCGCTGAGGCCCTCGGCCGCCAGTTCCTCGATGACGTCCGCCAGGTGCGCGGCGGTCCCGGCGACGATCCGGGCGTCGCTGGTGTACGGCTGTCCGGCGAGCGTGTCGAGCCGGTCGAGCCGGGCCTCGGCCTCGGCCCGGCTGTCGTCGAGCAGGACGACGAGGTCGGCGAAGACGTGCAGGGGCTCCTTCGCACGGCCCGCCGCCCGCTGTTCGGCGCGGATCTCGGCGACGATCGCGCGGGCCTGTCCGGCGTCGTGCGGGGTGACGTAGCCGACGTCGGCCTGGCGGGCCACGAGCCGGAACGGGATCGTCTGGTGGGCCAGGGCGGTGACCAGCGGCTGGCCCTGGGGCGGGCGGGGCGTGATCGAGGGGCCCCTGACGCTGAAGAAGCGGCCCTCGAAGTCGATGTAGTGCAGTTTGTCGCGGTCGATGAACCGGCCGGTGGCCGCGTCGCGGATCTCGGCGTCGTCCTCCCAGCTGTCCCAGAGCCGGCGCACGACCTCCACGTAGTCGGCGGCCTCGTCGAACAGGTCGGTGACGACCTCCCGCGCGGCGGGGCTGTCGTAGGCGTCGATCCGGGCGATGGTGCGGCGGCCGAAGTGGGCGGCCTCGTGCGGGCGTGCGGTGATCTGCACCCGCAGGCCGGCCCGGCCGGTGCTGACGTAGTCGAGGGTGGCGATCGCCTTGGAGATGTGGAACGGCTCGGTGTGGGTGGCCACCACGGTCGGCACCAGGCCGATGTGCCGGGTCAGCGGGGCGACGCGGGAGGCGATCAGGACGGCGTCGAGCCGGCCGCGGACCTGGTCGGTGCGGTCGTCGGGGTCGAGGAAGTGGGAGGACTGGGGGCCCAGGCCGTCCTCGATGGTCACGAAGTCGAGCAGGCCGCGCTCGGCCTCGGCGATGAGATCGGCCCAGTATCCGGCGGTGAACAACTCCCGTGGCCGGGCCACCGGTTCACGCCAGGAGGCCGGGTGCCAGCCGGTGCCGTCCAGGGCCACGGCGAGGTGCAGGGGTGCGGAGGTCGATGACACGAGGGTGCCTTCCGTGAGGGGGCGTCGAATCGGGACAGGGACAGGGCTCCGTGGGTCAGGAGTTGTCCAGGGGCAGTCCCGGGGGGTTCACCCGGGCCTTGGTGACGGCCTCGTTGGAGAGGTTCCAGGCGGCGAGCCACTTGGCGTACTGCCCGGTGTCGATGAGGTGGTCGATGGCGGCGGCGATCGGCTCGGCCAGGCCGCTGCCCTTCTTGGCGGTGGCCGCGATCAGCCCCTGCAGGGTCTGTCCGGCACCGGAGAACGTCCCGGCGTTGCGGGTCGCGCGGGGCGTGCCGGCGACCTGGCGGGTGTGGTAGGCGATGCCGGGGTTGGGGCCGAGGTAGGCGTCGATCTTCCCGCCGGCCAGGGCGAGATACGTGCTGTTGGAGTCCTGGTAGTACTTGACCGTGAGCTGCTTGCCCTCCTTGGCCAGCTTGGCCTTCCACTCCAGGAGGATCTTCTCCTGGTTGGTGCCGGAGCCCACGGCGACGGTCTTGCCGGCCAGGTTGCGGTAGTCGCCGCCGAAGTTCCAGGTGCTCTTCTTCGGCACCTCGAAGGCGAGGTTGTCCTGTCGGTAGGAGGCGAACTCGTACTTCTTCTTGCGTTCCTCGGTGTCGGTGACGTTGGAGAAGGCCACGTCGGCCTTGCCGCTGTCGAGTCCGACGAACATGTTCTCCCAGGTGGAGTTGCGCAGTTCGGGCTTGAGGCCGAGCACCGCGGCCACCAGGCGGCCCAGGTCGGGCTCGGCGCCGGTGAGGGTCTTCTGGTCGGCGCCGACGTAGGCCAGCGGCGGGAAGCCGGAGGGCAGCGCGCCGACGGCGATGACGAGCGTGCCCTTCTTGCGGACGGTGGCGGGCAGCCGGGCGTGGAGGGACGCCACCTCGGGCACGGTGAGCGTGGTCTGCCGGGCTGCCCCGTTGGACAGCCGTCCCACGGTGACCGTGCCGGGTGCCGCGGCGCCGGCGGTGGTGGCGGCGTCGCTGTCGCCCCCGCACGCGGTGAGCAGCGCGGCGAGGCAGGCGGCGGCGGTGCCCGCGGTCAGGGTGCGCAGAAGCCGGCGGTGAGGGCTGCGGGTGGGCATGGCTGGTCCTTGGTGTCGGAGACGATGGGTGGGTATGGGGGACGGCTCTGCGGTGCGAGCGCGCGGCTCAGCAGGTCCCGGGCGTCCTGCGGCAGGTGGGGCGGCCGGTCATACGGCGGCCTCGCGGCGGATGCGGGCGCGCAGTTCGGTGCAGGCGGTGCGCAGTGTCCGCAGCGGCGTCGGCGACAGGGCGCGCGACGCGCCGCGGGCGTGGTGCCGTTCGACGTAGGACTGGACGACGGAGACGAGGCTGGTCAGGATCAGGTACCAGACGGTGACCACCAGCAGCAGCGGCACGATGTCCCCGGGGTAGGTCGAACCCATGGTCTGCGCCGCGCCGAACAGGTCGAGCAGCGAGACGTAGAAGACCAGGGAGGTGCTCTTGACCAGGCCGATGAGCTGGTTGACGTAGGCGGGGACGATGGCGCGCAGGGCCTGCGGGAAGACGATCCGGGTGAACTGGCGGCGCCGGGACAGGCCGAGGGCGGCGGCCGCCTCGTGCTGGCCCTGGTCGACGGAGAGGATGCCGCCGCGCACGACCTCGGCGGCGTAGGCCGCCTCGTTGAGGCTGAGGCCGACGACGGCGACGACCATGTCGGTGGCCAGCCGGGACTCGTCGAAGCGGAAGAACGCCGGCCCGAAGGGGACGCCGATGCTGAGCGTCCGGTACAGCGCGGAGAAGTTGTACAGGAAGATCAGCACGACGATCAGCGGGATGGACCGCAGCGCCCACACGTAGGTCCAGCCGACCGCCCGCAGCACGGGGCTCGCGGACAGGCGGGCCAGGGCGACGACGATGCCGCCGAGCAGGCCCAGCACGGCGCTGAGCGCGGTGACCTCCAGGGTGATCAGGAGACCGTCGAGGATGGTGGGCCGCAGGAACCAGTAGGCGAACCGGTCCCACTGGTAGAAGGGGTTGGTGGCCAGCCCGTGGACGAACTGGGCGAGCAGCACCAGCACCACGGCGGTGGCGATCCACCGGCCGGGGTGGCGCGGGGGCCGCACGCGCCGGTCGGCGAGGGGTGGCGTGGACGCCCAAGGTGGGTGCGGACCGGGGCGGGTGCGGACCCGGGGCGGCCTGGCACGGGGCTGCCCGGCACGGGTGGTCGGGCTCGAAGGCCGTACGAGGGCCGTGCGATGGCTGCGCGAAGGCTGCGCGGCGCCGGCCGCCGGTGGCGGCGATAGGGGCACCCCATCAGGGCGGCGCCGTGCGTGCGGCACGCGGCTCCCCGAGAGGGCGCACCAGGGGACCTCGGGGGCCGCGCCCGGCCGGGTTCAGGGCGAGTCGCTCAACGGGGACGTACGGCGGTCGGAACGAGGCCGGTCAGGCCGAGGGACGCCTAGGCAGGATGCGCCGCAGGTAGTCGCGGTTCGCGGCGGAGACGCTGAGCCCGTCACCGCCGTAGTGCTCCACGCAGAAGGCGCCGTCGAAGCCGTGGGCGAGCGCGATCTTCACGGCCTGCCGGTAGCTGACGAACCCGGACTCCATCGGGGCGGGCGAGGTCAGGACCGTGCCGGTGGCGGGGTCCTCCAGGCGGTAGTAGTTCTTCACGTGCCAGTAATTGGCGTGCGGCAGCGTCTTGGTGACCATCGACTCCCATGCCTCGATGGGACGTTGCATCCGGATGAGGTTGCCGAGGTCCGGGTTGAGGCCGACGTTGTCACGCTCGATGTCGGTGAGCAGCGCCACGGCCATGTCCGCGGTGCCGAGGTAGGTGTCCTCGTACATCTCCAGGGACAGCTCGACCCCCACCGAGGCGGCGTGGTCGGCGAGTTCACGCAGCCGGGTCACGGCCTTGCGCCAGGTCTCCTTGTCGCCGATCGGGTCCTTCGGGCCGGGCACCGTCCAGAACCAGAGGACGGCCTGCTGCTCGGGTGTGAGGGGCCGGTGCAGGCCGACGGAGACCAGCGGGACGCCCAGCGCGGCGGCCGCGTCGATGGTGCGGTGCGAGTAGGCGAGGTTGTCGTCGCCGTCCACGGGATCGATCACACTGCGGCGGATCGCGGAGATGGCGGGGGCGGTCAGCCCGACCTGGGCGAGGGTGGCGCGCAGCTCGTCGAGACGGGCCGGGGTGAGGTCTCCCGGGCGCAGCCAGGCGTCGGTCAGGTCGACTTCGGTGAACCCGGCGTCCACCACCTCCTGCAAGGTCTCCGCCCACTGCTGCGCGGACTGGTCCTGGGTGGAGGTCCCGTCGGGCCCGGTGTTCGGGAACTGCAGGAGGGCGGCGGCGATCGGCCAGGTTTCTGCGGTGTGAGTCAAGATCGGCTCCCTTTCTCTATTTCCTATAGGATCTACGATCGCGGCGCCTGTCAAGGGTGCTCCACCTCACACCAGACTGGGAGGGGGGACCGGGGCGGCAGGGAAGGGCTCGATCAGCGCGCGAGCGTGCCGTCGTTTTTCAGGCCGGTGGGCCAACGTCGTGCGAGCGCACCCCGCAAAAGGGCGTCACGCCCAAAAGCGCGCCACCGCCCAAAAGGGCCTCACCGCCCAAGAGGCGTCACATCCGAGGTGGACAGCCGACGTCGCGTCCGGCCCGTCGCCGCCTCGCCGCTGATCGCAGGCGGGGGGCATGTCACCCCTCAGCGCGGGCCCGCGTTGCCCTCAGGCCGGACACACGTCGCCCCTGAAGTCCGGGCCCGCGTTGGCCTCGGACTCGACCTACGCCGCCCCCACGCCCCGCCGCCGCCGCTCTCGCCCGCGGCCTGCGCGGGCGACATGGTCGCAGAGAGGGTGCGCAGGTCGTCGAAGGCTCGGGAGAGATGCGCCTCCAGGCTCCGGGAGGGGTCGTCGATCCAGGCCTGGGCCGCGTGATGGAAGGCGGCCCAGCCGGTCTGGGCCGCCAGGCCGGCCAGCCGCTCGGGGACACCGCGCGCGCGCAGCGCGTCCGCTACGGCTTCGGTGAGCGATGCGGCCTTGGCCAACTCGCGTTCGCGCAACGCCGGGGTCTTGGCGATGACCTGGAGGCGCGGTTCGGAGAACGGGCGGTTGTCCTCCAGGATCCGCCCGGCCCGCCGGAAGGCGCAGAGCAGTACGTCCAGCGGCTGCAGACCGTCCGGCGCTTCGGCGACGGCCTCCATCAGCGCGGCGCGCAGGTCGGCTTCCCCGTCGAAGAGCACCTCGCGCTTGTCCGGGAAGTGCCGGAAGAACGTGCGCTCGTTGACACCGGCCCGGGCGGCGATCTCGGCCGTGGTGGTCTGATCGAACCCATGTTCCCGGTACAGCTCCAACGCCGCCTGCTGAAGGCGGCGGCGCGCTTCTGCTCCGCTCCGTGGCACCCGTCGAGGATAGCGCACGCGTCAGTGACCGGCACTTCTTCACGCCAGTGACTGACACTTCTTGACGCCAGACACTGGCGCTACTTAATGTCAGTCACTGGCGCTACTTAGTGCCAGTCACTGACACCGCAGGAGTCCTTCATGCATGTCTTCGTCACGGGCGGATCCGGCCAGACCGGCCCGGCAGTCGTCGCCGAACTCATCCGGGCCGGCCACACCGTCACGGGCCTGGCCCGCTCGGACGCCGCTGCCGCCCGACTGGAGTCACTGGGGGCCACACCCCACCGCGGGTCCCTGGACGACCTCGACCGGCTGCGCAGCGGCGCCGAGGCCGCCGACGGGGTCCTGCACATGGCCTTCGGCGGTGACTTCTCCGACCCCGACGACATGAAGAGGCGCGATGTGGCCGCGATCGAGGCGCTCGGCGAGCCGTTGACGCACTCGGGCAAGGCTCTCGTCGTGACCTCGGGCACGCTGGTCATGCCCGCCGGCCGGGAAGCCACCGAGCGGGACGAACCCGACACCGCGGGGATCGCCGCCTTCCGCATCGCCGGTGAGCGGGCCGGGCTGGGCTTCGCCGCCCGGGGAGTCCGCGCGAGCGTGGTCCGTCTCGCCCCCACCGTCCACGGGCCCGCGGACCGCGGGTTCATCCCCATGCTCGTCGCCACCGCGCGCAAGACCGGCGTGTCGGCCTACGTCGGCGACGGCGCCAACCGGTGGCCCGCGGTGCACCGCGAGGACGCGGCGGTCCTGTTCCGCCTGGCCCTGGAGAAAGCCCCGGCAGGCAGCGTGCTGCACGGAGTGGCCGAGAGCGGTGTCACCATGAGGAGCATCGCGGAGACGATCGCCCGGGGCCTGGACCTGCCCACGGCCGCACTGACGCCGAAGGAGGCCGCCACGCACTTCGTCAGCCCGTTCATGGCCACCGTCTACGGTTTCGACGGGCCCGCTTCGAGTGCGTACACCCAGGAGTCGCTCGGCTGGTCGCCCACCCACCCGACGCTGCTCGAAGACCTGGAGAGCGGCGACTACCTGACCGCACCGGCCTCCTGACACCCTCACGGCCGCCGGTCGGCGCACGGTCACCGGGGCCCGGCCAGGCGACGCGCCCCGCGGCGCTCTTCCTGCGGGTCGAGCACGCGGGCGCACGGCCCGCGGGCCCGGCGGTGCTCGTCCCCGCCGTCCAGGGTGCCGACCGCCGGGACCCTGCTCAATCTGCGCGCGCACCCCGCCGCGAACCGTTCGCAAGCGTCAGGGCAGCGGCAGGACGCCGGCCGAGGTTCGACCGCGCTTCCAGCAGGCGGTGTGCCCCTCCGCACGGTGCTCACGGCCGGCCGGAGCGGTGAGACGCCCGGCTGACGCATGCACCCGAAGTCACGGCGCTCTCCCCGCCGTTGTCGCGCAGCCCCCGCCCCGTGAAGCGGCCTCCACGGTGCCGCCTTCGCCGGTTGGCCTCAGCCCGGGTCGGGGGTTGTCCCCATGGTCGCGTCGCGCCCCTCGCACGTAGCTTACGGACCACACCGCGGGGCCACCGGGGCCTTGACGGGAACGTTCTCTGGGGGGAATCGCATGAACACGTCCGTGCGGGTACTGGGTGCCGCACTGGTTTTTGCTCTCGGTGGCACATCGTCCGCACTGGCGGCGCCAAGCCCTGTCGCCGCGTCCTCCGCACACACCTCGGTGCAGCGGGTGCTGGACCGGCTGACCGGTGAGGACGGGGCACCCGGCGCGCTCGTGAACGTGCGCACCCAGCACGGGACCACCGTGCTGACCAGCGGCGTCGCGGACCTCGCCACGGGCGCGCCGATGCCGGCGGACAGCAGGTTCCGCATCGGCAGCATGACCAAGACGTACGTCGCGACGGTCGTACTGCAACTCGTGGGCGAGGGACACCTCGCGCTCGACGCCCCGGTGGAGCGCTACCTGCCCGGCGTGGTGCGCGGCCACGGCAACGACGGCCGGCGGATCCGCGTGCGGGACCTGCTCCAGCACACCAGCCGGCTGCCCGACTACCTGACGTACTACACCCCGGGGGACATCCTGGCCGACCGGTACGCGCACCACGACCTCACCGAACTGCTCTCGATCGCGCTGGCACACCCCCCGGTGGAGGTGGACGCGCCCGACGGGTTCCACTACTCCAACACCGACTACGTGCTGCTGGCGATGCTGATCGAGAAGGTGACCGGCCGCCCGTACGGCACGGAGGTGAAGCAGCGCATCGTGAACCGGCTGCAGCTGCGCGCCACGTCGGTGCCCGGTGACGCGACCACGATCCCCGGACCGCACCCGCGCGGCTACGTCCGGCCGACCGCCGACGCGGACCCGGTCGACGTGACGGAACTCAACCCGACGGTCGCCGCCGGGTCCGGCGACATGATCTCCAGCGCCTCCGACATGTCACGGTTCCTCGCCGCCCTCCTGGGCGGCCGGCTCCTGCGCCCGGCCCAGCTCGCCGAGATGACGGACGTGGAGCCGACCGGACATGCCGGCAGGCGCGCCTATGGCCTGGGCCTGGAGCGCTGGCCGCTGCCGTGCGGCGGCGTGTTCTGGGGCCACCAGGGCGACATGCTGGGCTTCCAGACGATGGGCGGCGCCACGACGGACGGCCGGCAGGCCACGGTCGTGGTCACCCTCGACCCGGGCGGCTCCGACGCCCAGGACGCCGATGTGCGGGCCGCGGTGACCACCGCGTTGTGCTCCTGACCTTCCTCAAGGGCAGGCTGGAGCCGAGGCGGAGGGCATCGGCCGAGATGTGGTGAACCGGACGGAGCCGCTGCCCACGGTCAGCGAGGGGTGAGGAGGCAGAACTCGTTGCCTTCCGGGTCGACCAGAACCCTCCAGTGGAGCGCGGACTGGTCGATGCCGGGGTCGGTGGCGCCCAGGGCGCGCAGTCGGGCTTCTTCCGCCACCATGTCGTCACCGGGATAGGGGCTGACGTCGAGGTGGACGCGGTTCCACACGTGCTTGGTGTCGGGGGTGCGCACGAACATCAGGTAGGGGCCGACGCCCTTGGCGGAGCGCATGGTCGCGTGGTTGTCGGTGACCTCGTGCACCGTCCAGTCCATCGCCTGGTCCCAGAACCGGGCCATCGCTCGTGGGTCGGCGCAGTCGACCACGACCGCGGCGATCGGCCCGGTGTCCTGGTGGATCGGGCGGGGCTCCAGGACGCAGAACTCGTTGCCCTCCGGGTCCGCCATGACCGTCCAGGGAACGTCACCCTGGCCCACGTCGGCCAGCGTCGCGCCGAGATCCCGCAAGCGCGCGACCAGCTCCGCCTGATGGGCGGGCGAGGTGGTGGCCAGATCGACGTGCACCCGGTTCTTCACCGTCTTGGGTTCCGGGCGGGCGACGATGTCGATGCAGACGGCCCTGGGGTCGGGGTAGGCCAGATCCACGGGCTCGAGGTTGGTCACGCCGGGTCCTTCGCTGTCGACACCCCAGCCGAGTGCCTCCGCCCAGAACCGGCCGAGCGCGGAGTCGTCCCGGGCCTTCATGTTGATCTGCACGAGTCGTGTCGTCATGCCGGGATCCTAGAAGCTGACGCCGGCCCGGACGGCCGCGATCGGACAGGCCGGTGATTTGGTGTCAGGGCGCGAGAGGCGCGGCGCGGTCGCCCGGCAGGTCCGCACAGATGCTTCCGATCCGCGTCGACGCCGCCCCCGCCCCCCGACCGGTCGCTACCCC
>NZ_LR732544.1:412639-448825 GCF_902506575.1 Streptomyces mexicanus
TTCTTTCTGCTGTATGCAGTACTTCAACTGTTGTTTTTATGAATTTAGCATCCGCTAGTGGGATTGTTACTTCTTATTTTTTTTTTTGATTAGTCGCCTCCTACTGATTTCTATACGTACGGGTCCTTGGGCAGCTTCAGATGTGTATAAGGTACAGGTGATGAACCGGCCCGCCGACAACGACGTGGTCGACGTCGACCTGTACGACGACGGCAGCTTCGCGGACTTCGGCTTCAACCAGGCCCCCGGTGCCACGGCGGTGCTCGCGGCGGTTCGCGGCAACGGCCCGGTGCCGACAACCGGACTGGCCACCCGCCGCCAGTTACGCGCCATGGGGCTGAGCCCCGGCGGCCACGAGCCCGTTGCCCGGCTCGTCTGGAGCCGGGGCAAACGGTGGGCGTGGCTGTACCGCGTCGACCTGGCCAAGCCGAAACGGCAAGCGACGCCGGCGCAGCAAGTCGCGCTCGACAGGGCTCTGGCTGCCCGGCAGACGTGTCCGCTCTGCAAGCGCCGGTACCTCGTGTGTCTGCCGCTGAAGACCCTGGGCTCCTGCCTCGAATGCCACGACGGAACACCGGCAGACCCGAACAGCTACATCGCTGCCCTGGTCACGCACCGGCTGGCCGCTTGATCCCCAGCGTTGCCTTGGAGCACCCCACCGACCTGCACAAGGCGCTGACCGGCGCCATGGACAACGACCCGGACATCGTCTGCACCGTCCAGGCGGCTTGGACGACGTCCACCAGGAAGCCGGCGACCACGACCAGGACGACGCCCCCGAGGGCCGCGCGGACCTGGAAGCGCAGTACGCGGGCACCGTCCGCGCGTGAGTTGTGCCGCCGGCGCCTCGCCGAACAACCAGAACCCGCCGCGACCCGGCAGCGCCGGGCGCCCGCTACTCGGGAAGGACACGCCCGCATGGGTATCACGATCCGGAACACCTACGGCACGCCGCACAACGTCAGCCAGACGAACCCGGCCCACGTCACGAGCTGTGACCGCTACCGCCTCCCTCTCGTCGGCTTCATCACCCCCGAAAACCCCGGCTACGAGGACATGGTCGAGATCCTGAAGGGCAACGGCCACGACACCCGCCCCGAGGGGTACGGGCTGATCTTCCTGGAGTCCGAGGAGTTCTCAGCGACCTACTTCGGGTCGATCGAGCAGGTGCAGCAGTACCAGCAGGAGAATCAGGCGACCGGCGGCAAGGCGACGTTCGACGCCTCGCGGGGCGTCATGTACGCGCGCTGGCCCCACGGCAAGGGCTGGGATGACTACCTCCCCCGCGTCTTCTGGAACCAGGCACAGCTTGGCGCGGTCGCGGACGGCGCCGGCCTGGTCACCGCTTTCGCGCACACCGAGGTCCCGGGCGCCGAGATCATCGTCTTCGAGTTCGAGGGCGCGTGGACCGCCGGCGGCGAGACCCACAAGCTGGTGACCTACCACTGCACCGCCTGCCACATGGACACGTTCCACGACTGCGGGCACGTGCAGGAGAACACCGGGCCCGACAGCCGTCGGTGGGCCGCCCGCCAGGCCCGCCAGCACCTCATCAGCGCCGCCCGGCACGGTATCGGCGACAAGAACAGCGCCTGCCGCCCCGACAACGGCGAGATGCTGCGCGTCGTGAACGCGGTCGCCCGCGACATGTGGAACACCACGGGCAACGCCCTTCCGGACACCGACGACGCGTACTGCGCCACCAAGGGCCCCTGCTCGATCATCCGCGAACTCCGGGCCGGAGTCCGCCCGCCCGTCTACCGCGCCTGACCGCCGACGCGCGCACCCCGATCAATAGCCAACTGCCACGCCATCCCGCTGCGGTGACCGGCTTCCGTCTGCGCGCCGCTCTGCTGCTCGCCGCCGTCCCGCTCGCCGCTGCGACGGCCGCCGCCGTGCTCAAGGCCGGCCACTGGCGGCTGTACGCCGACCGGCACCGCCTCGAGCTGACGCCCCGGCCCCGCCGCTCCTGCCCCGACTGCCGGGGCGCGGGCGGCTGGTGGGTCGGCGGCGCGAACCCAGAGATGGAGGCGTGCGGCTGCTGGTCGGACCGGCGCGAGCTGCGCGTCCGTCTCTGGCCCGTCCCGGCCTGGCCGGACAACGAGCCCCCGTTCTGAACGACCCGGCCCCGGCCACACCGGCCGGGGCCGGGACCGCCGGGTGGGCCGTGCATCGGCAAAGGGCCGGCCACCCCGCTCCCTCACCCTCTTCGAGATCAGGAGACCTCCAGCATGCATCGTCCCGCCGCCTTCGCCGCCCTGCTCGGACTGACCCGCGCCGCCAGCGCGATCGGCGACTTCTGGGTCCAGAACGACTTCTGCGCCCGAGTGAAGGGCGCCTCCGACGACCACCCGGTCACGTACGAGGACCCGGCCACCAAGGAGAAGACCCTCCACGGCACCGCCGACGGCCGCAAGGCGTGCCTGCACCACTGCCTCACCTACACGGCCACGCAGGCGGTCGTCGCCGGACTCGGCGCCCGCACGCTGGGCATCCGGGTCCACCCCGGCGCGGCCGCGGCCGCGCTCGCCCTGTCCTTCGGCACTCACTACATCGCGGACCGCCGCGTGCCGGACCATGGGGTTCTGGAGAAGCTCGCCGGCAAGACCGGCAAGACCAACTTCTACAAGCTGGCCGACTTCGGCATGAACGGCGCCTTCCACCTCGACAACTCCTGGCACCACGGCTGGGAGACCGTCGCCGCGCTCATCGCCACGGCCAAGGCGACCACCCGGTGACCGACCAGTCCCGGACGCGACTGGAACGCGTACGCGCCTCGGTCGGGATCGCTTCGCTGGCCCTCCAGCAGATCGAGGACGACCTTCGCGCCGACGACGTCGACCAGGAGGAGCTCGCCGCGATCCTGCGCGAGCTCATCGAGGACACCGACCCGCCCGGCGGGTTCATGGCGGCCGTCGCGCAGCTGCTCACCGCTGCCGCGCGTCGTGCCGAGCAGGTCGAGGCGGACCGCGACGGCGACGCGTCGTGTCCCCTGCACGAGGCCGCCGCCCTGATCACCGATGACGCCGGGCAGCGCCTCGTCTGGGCTGCCCGCGCCCTTCACCCGCAGCAGGGAGGAGTCTGATGGCGAGCGCGAAGGCGACGAACCCGCCCCGAGGGCAGTGCAGGCAGTGCTGGTTCCACGCGTACGCCAGCCGCGAGGCCCACGCCGGGCTCGGTCCGCGTGAGGACTGCCCGCAGTGCGTGGACCACATGAAGAACGGCCACCCCGCCCACATGATCGTCCGCTGACGCCGCTGCGCGAAGCCCCCGCTCTGCTCACCGCCCACGCCGGGCAGCGCCCCATCCGTGCTGCCCGGCGCCCTTCATCCGCAAGGAGATCTCGCATGACCGAGCTGACCCACCCGCAGATGCCTGAGCACAGTCTGGTGGTCCTGATCGGCCCGTCTGGCGCTGGGAAGTCCACGATCGCGCGCACCTGGCCCGCCTCTCAGGTTCTGTCCCTGGACGCGCTGCGCGAGACGGTCAGCGACGACGCGGGCGACCAGGACGCGACCGGCGACGCCGTCGCCGCCCTGCACCTGCTCCTGGAGGCGAGGATGCGCCGCCGGCTGTTCACGGTCGTCGACGCCACCAACGTCACCCCGGCCGCCAGGCAGCCCTTGGTCGCCGCCGCCAAACGGCACGACATGCTGCCCATCGCGGTCATGGTCACCACGCCCGGCAGCGTCTGCATCGAGCGGCAGGGCCCGCGGCCGGCCAACCGCACGGTGCCCAAGGACGTGGTCGTCAAGCAGCACCAGGCCATGGTCGCCTCGCACCGGACCCTCAAGGCCGAAGGGTTCTCCGAGATCGTCTTCTCCGACAGCCTTTGCCGGCTGCTGCCGTTCCTGGAACGCCTGAGCAAGACACGGCAGGCCGACCTCGGACTGGACGGCAGCGCCGGCCTCGGTGACCTGAACCTCGTGGCCCGGGTGTTCGGCAAGGAGATCCTGCCGCTGTGGCAGTGGAAGCCCGGCTCGAGCGTGGCCGACGGTGACCGTGTGGCGGAGATCCGCCTCGGTCAGCAGCACCTCACCCTCGCCCTACGCACCAACATCGACGGCGAGGGCGACATCGGGTTCGACGTGATGGTGCCGTGCCCGCACGACGAATGCACCGGCTACGCCTGGGTGCCCGCCTTCAGCGTCAGCTGCCTGTTCCGCGCGCTCAACGGCGACCTGGACGACGAGGACACCGTCTGCGCCGTCCACGGCGGCTTCGACGACGTCGACCAGGAGGCCGACGACCTCGAGGCGCAGGACCTGGAAGTGATCCACAGCTGACGGACCTCCGTGCCGCCCCGGCCCCGCCACTGCGCCGGGGCGGGGCGGTCGCGGTGGTCCCTCACCACTGCGATCACGAGAGGAGACGGACGTCATGACCCAGCCCCCGTACTACGAGGTCGACGTCCCCATACGGAGCACCGAGACGCCCACCCTGCGCGGGGTGCACGTCTTCACCGGCTGGGCCGACAACCGCGACGCCGCCGTGAAGGCCGCCCACGAGGTCTACGACGCGGCCCGCGCCGCGGCGGAGGCCGGACGCGAGATCGCCCACGGGCGCCCGGACGGCTGGTCGGCCTGCGGATACCGGCCCGGCTGGGAGCTCGACTGGTCCGCCGCGAAGGCCGGCCCCTGGAGGAGCCCGTACAGCTGGCTCAACTCCAAGCCCTTCGAGATGTAGCTCCGCCCCGGGACAGGCGTCCAGGCGTGGAAACCGACCGCCTGTCCCGGGCCCACCCAACCCGTACGAGACGAGAGGGAGACCCCCAGTATGGACTCCGTCCTGCGCGTGCAGGGCCGGATCGGCCCGCGCGCCCTCCTTGTGACAACCGCCGCCGTGCCGTTGACCGGCTGGACCGTGCACGCCATCGCGCTGCACAAGCGGCTCGCCACCACCCGCAAGGACCCGCTGACCGGGCTGCTGCGCCGCGACGCCTACACCGCCAGGGCCCGGCGCATCCTGGCCCGCCACCGCGACGACACGGCCGTGCTCCTGGTCGACGCCGACCACTTCAAGCGGATCAACGACACGCTCGGGCACGCGGCCGGCGACACCGTCCTCGTCGCGATCGGCGCCCGGCTCACCGCCTGGGCGGGACCCGGCGCCGCCGTCGGCCGCCTCGGCGGCGACGAGTTCGCCGTCGTCCTGGAGCTGCCCGCCGGGCGCCGCGAGCAGCGCCTCGCCCAGCTGGTGCGGATGCTGCACACCCCGGTCGTCCTCGACGACGGCCAGGCGGTCGATGTCGCGGCCTCGGTCGGCGCCGCGGCCCCGGACGCTGTCGGCTCCCGCGACCTGTCCGTGCTGCAACGGGCCGCCGATGGCGCCCTGTACGCCGGCAAGCACTCCGGCCGCGCGCGCCTCGCCACCGTGCAGGACGCGATGGTGCCGTCCGTCAATGGCCGCCGTGCCGGACGGCCGGGCACGACGATCCGGAGGGCCGCAGCATGACCATCTACGGCACCGTGGCGGCCCCGGCCGCGCGTATCCGGCTGCCGAAGGCAGTCGCCCCGACCATCTTCCTGGCCCATCCCGACGGATCGATCGACGTGATCGACACCGTGGCGGTAGAACGCGCCGTCCACGGCGAGCGCTCGGGCTGGACGCTGACCGACAGCGAGATCCGGTACGCGGCCCCGTTCATGGCCGGCGTCGTGCCGTACTCGGTCATCTGCTCCCGGCTCGGGATTTCCGCAGCCCGGCTGAAGACGCTCCTGCCCGGTATCGGCCCGGCGAAGCCGAGCATGGCCCGGCCCCGGCCGGCCAAGCCGGCGCCGTGCGGCACCAGCCGCGGCTATCGCGCTCATCTCCGCCGCAAGGAACCCACGTGCCAGTCCTGCCGGGACGCCCGGGCGGCGGACGACCGCCGGTATCGCCTCACCGGCACCCAAAGCCAGGACCTGGAGACGGCCGTATGACTTCCCCGCTGTCCGCACCGGACATGATCCGAGGCATCACGATCAAGCAGCCCTGGACGGCGTGCATCCTCGCCGGCGCGAAGACGATCGAGAACCGGCCCCGCCTGTGGCCCTGGCGCGGATGGGTGCTGCTGCACGCGGGCAAGAGCATCGACCGGCCAGCCCTGCGCCTTCCGCTGGTCGCCCGCACGATCCGCGGCCGGGAGCTGACCACCGGAGCCGTGATCGGCATGGCACGCCTGGTCGACTGCCACCAGGACCCCGACGGTTCCCCGCCCTGCAGCGAGTGGGCACACCCAGGCGCCTGGCACCTGGTCCTCGAGGACGTCCAGGAGCTGCCGCTGCCGGTCCCCGCCGCCGGGCAGCTCGGGCCCTGGAAGCCGACCGAGGACCTGCTGGGCTGCGTGTTCCAGCAGCTGCCCGACTTCCGACCGTGCCCCGCCAGCTACGGGGGGCCCGTGCACAAGGCGTGCGCTGAGGACTGGATCGCCGCGAACCCCACCGAGGCCCGCCTCGGCCGGTTCGCCTCCGACGTCCAGCCCAAACACCGGCACGACGACCACGCCTGACCCCTCCACCCGGAGACCCCTGTGGGCAGCACCAATCGCGACGTCGACCACGCCCTCGCCTACCCCGAACCGCCCGCCCATCCGCTGTGGCACCGCCACGGCGCAAAGGCCCGCCCGCTCACCGACGCCCAGAAGCGGCGCAACCGCGAGTTGCTGGAGCTCGCCCAGCGCAAGCCCCGCACCACCGCCGCGTAGGAGCTCGTTCCTCAACCTCACCCCCCTCGGCGCCGGCCAGCACCGCGCCGCCTCCGTGGCGGTCGCCCGCCACGCCCGCGACAAGGACGACCTTGCCGGCCTGCTGGACGCCCTCGGACTGCCCTGCACCGAAGACGACCTGGTGCGGCTGCTCCCGCACCTGCCCAGCCCTGACACCCCCGCCGGAGATTCCATGACCGTCAACGCCTTCACCGCCACGGCCGCCTCCATGCTCAAAAACGGCGACAGCCCCGAGCACGTCCGCAACACGCTTGGACTGTCCAATAGCGAACTCGCCGAAGCCGTCAAACACGCCGCCCTGCCCGCCACCGCCGTCTCCGCCCCGGACACGCACGGCACCAACGCCCCGCAGGCGGCGGTCACCGCGTCCGACAGCACGGCGGAGGACGCCGACGGAATCGAGGCCCTGCTGTCCTGGGCGGAGAACCACCCCGCCGCCAGCATCCGCAACCGGGCCGCCCGCGTCCGCACCGACCTCACCGAGCTGACCGAGCGCCGCGCCACCGACGCCGCCCAACGCCAGGCGGAGGAGCGCGTGGCCAGGGCCAGGGCCGAACTCGAGGCCGCGCAGGCGCAGCTGCGCCAGCTGAAGGCCGGCGGCCGCCCCACCATCGAGGTCCAGGGCGCCGCGTCTCTGCCTTCCGCCCCGGCCGCGGCCGGCAAGCGCAGCAAGGATGAGCTGGCCGCGATCCGCACGTGGGCGCGCGCCAACGGCTACCGGGTCGCCGACCGGGGCACACCGGCCAAGACCGTCCTTGACGCCTACGACGCCGCCCACTCCGCCACCAGCCTGGCGGAGGCGAGCTGATGAACGCCATACCGCTCGTGCTGGACGGCTACCTGGCCGCCGACCCTGAGCCCGGCGACCATGACGGCACCGCCTCCTGGCGCCTTGTCTGCTCCGCCGGCACCGACCACCTGGTGGAAGAAGCCGTGATCCCCTGCACCACCACGGAGCCGGAGATCGCACACGCCCTGCTCGCCGAACGGCAGCCCGGCGACCTGCTCCGCGTCATCGGCCACCTCACGCTCCCGGACACCGCCGACGCGTCCATCCGGCTGCACGCCGACGCGCTCGAGGTGCTGTGGGAAGCACCGCTGCTGGAGGCGGCCCCGGATGACGCGGACACCGCCACCGTGACCGCTGCAGACACGGACGGCCCGCGGGACCGCGACGATGCCATCGCGGCTCTCGCCGAAGCCCTCACCGGCTTCGGACAGGCCGCCCCCGGCCCCGGGCAGACCATCCGCCTCCACCTCAGCCCGACCGGGACACTCGGCTCAGGCATGGAGCACTGCCACAGCTTCGACATCACACCCGACATGGCCCGCCGACTAGCCGACTACGTCGACGCCATGAGCTGCTACCTGGACAGCGAACGCCCCGACGGCACCGCCCTGGACCCGCAGACCATCGCGGACCTGACCGAGCTGTTCGAGGACATCGACCTGATCGACCTCACCAACACGGTCCTCAACGCCACCCGCCCCGACCAGCGGCGCGCGGTCACGCAGGCGCTGGACGACATGTTCGGCGACATCCCCATCCCAGGCACGGAGGACACCGACCGGTGACGGCCACCGCCCGGCCCTGACCCCCCTACCCCCCGGCACCACACCCCTGGCCTGGGCTGCCGCCCCACGCGCGGCGGCCCAGGCCAGGGGTGTCTTCAGCGGAGGCGAAACTCCTGATGAAAGCCACGATCGACAACGAGCAACTGGCCGAAGCCGCGCAGTGGGCGCTGCGCGCCATCCCCGGCAACCCGCCGGCCCCGGTGCTGGCCGGGATGCTGATCGAAGCAGGGGACAGGGCGCTGACCCTGTCCGGCTTCGACTACTACCGCTCCGCCCGCGCCACCGAAGACTGCGAAGTCGCCGAGCCGGGCAAGGCGCTGGTGCCCGGCCGGGTCCTGACTGACCTGGTGCGCACCTTCCCCAAGACCAGGCATACCACCCTGGCCCTGGAGGGCACCGACCTGACGCTGTCCTGCGGTGCCACGCACATCACGCTGCCGACCCTGCCGCTGGAGGACTACCCGTCCCTGCCGGAGGTCCCCGCCCCGAGCGGCACCGTCGACAGCACGGCCCTCGCCGAGGCCGGTGCCCGGGTCGCCGCGGCCGCCAGCACGGATGAGACCGTCATGGTCCTCACCGGAATCGAGTTCACCCTCACCGACGACCAGCTGGTGCTCTCCGCCACCGACCGCTACCACTTCCATCTCGCGCACGTGCCCTGGCAGCCGAACCCGAAGGCCGCCAACAGCAACGGCAAAGGCAAGCCCCTCAACAAGGGCAAGGTGGTCGTCCCGGCCGACGTCGTCCGCGACGCCGCCCGCATTCTCGCCGACACCGGGCAGGCCGATCTCACCTTCACCAGCCACCAGTTCGCCGTCACCGCCCCCGGACGGGTGGCCACCGGCCGCATCATCGAGGGCAACCTGCCCGACTACGCCGCCCTGTTCCCCACCGAGTTCGAAGCCGTCGCTACCACCGGCACCGAGGACCTGGCCACCGCGATCAAGCACATCACGCCGCTGCTGGGCAAGGCCGACCCGCTCCTCCTCGACATCGCCGACGGCCAGATCACCGTCCGCGCCGGCACCGACGACAAGGGCCGCGGCCGCGACCAGGTCGACGCCACCCTCCTCGAGGGCGAGCCGCTGACCATCGCCTTCAACCCTCATCTGCTGCTGAAGACCCTCCAGCAGGTCGACGGGCCGGTCGTTCAGATGCGCTTCACCACCCCCACCAAACCGGCCCTCCTGCACGCCCCCGACCAGGCCGACGTCTTCCGCGGCCTCATCATGCCCATCCGCCTCACCCCGGGCAGCTCGAAGAACAAGGACTGAGCCCAACTTCTGCCAGGTCCGGGCGTCACTGCCCGGGCCCGGTGCGCGTACCGGCAGCGGACGGCACACCAGGGCTGCCCGCCCGTCGCCCCTCTCTCCAAGGAGACCCGACCACCCATGACCGCATTCACCGACGCCCTCCCCGGCCAGCCCTTCACCCTGGCCGGCACCGAGGAAGAGGGCTTCGACACGCTGTACGGCATCCCCGCCATCGCGCTGGGCGAAGAGTGCGACCGCCTGATGGCGTTAGGGCACATCCCCGACCGCGCCGTCCTCGCCGTTACCAACGCCTACCACCGGCGCGTGTGGGGGCACCGCATCCTGCCCAGCAGCGAACTCGCCGACCTCACCCGCTTCGGCACCAAGCGCATCCGAATCAAGGTGACCAAGGGCGGCGAGGACGACGAATACGCCTGGCACTTCGAAGATGCCGACACCGACGACCCCACCAGCCAGACCGCCACGGTCATCGACGTCGAATGGCTCGACCACGAGGACGTCGCCATCCAGTCCGAGTGCCCGGCCTGCAACCGGGCCAGCCGGTCCACCAGCCTCACCACCGGCCCCGGCCGCGCCGGATGGGGCCGTTACCACCGCTGCCGCTACTGCGACCACAAGTGGCCGGCCGCCCCCGTACGCCGCCCCGACCTCGCCAAGCGCCGCTGCTGGAACCCGACCAGGCCCGACGGCTGCTTCGCCTGCGCCTGCCAGCCGGACTACCCCTGCACGGCCGGCTGCGCGATCTGGCATAACCCGCTGATCGGCCAGCGGCTGTGCGCCACCTGCCGCAACCAGCACACCGACGACGTGTGGAAGCAACTGGTCGCCGTCGCCTACGGCACCGCCACCACCTTCGAGGACCTGGACGACCAGCGCGACCGGTGGCTCTACAGCGAGGCCCTGCGCGGCATCCCACCCGCCCAGGCCGCCCAAACCTGGCAGCACCGTCTCACCCTCACCGCCCTGCGCGCCGCCCCGCGCCCGCAGCCGGTCACGGCCTGACCACCACTCGCAGCACCCCGAAAAACGAGGACCCGAATGAGTGCCCGCGAATTCTGGAAGAACGTCCGCCGTCTCACCGCCGGCGGCATCGACGGATACCTCCGCGACAAGGAGACTGCACGGCTGCAGCAGGAGATCGCACAGCTGCACAGCCTCGCCACGGAGCTCCGCGTGCCCCTGCCGAACGCTGCGGGCGGCTACGGCGAGATCGTCGTCCAGCGCCTGAGCCTCGCCGCCGACCTGTGGGCGGTGACGGACGGAGCGAACACCAAGCCCCGGGTGTGGGTCGACGACGACTGGCGCCCGCTCCACGACCTCGGCTTCACCGGCGCCTTCCGCTACACCCTGGCCGAAGCCCTCACAGTCGCCCACCAGGTCGCCGAATACGAAGGCGCCGCCAGCGAAGCCCAGGCCCAGGCGCTGAGCGCACCCACCGCAGGAGAGGACGGCCGTGGCTGACAACACCACCATCGAGTGGACCGACAGCACCTGGAACCCCGTCACCGGCTGCACCCAGATCAGCCCCGGCTGCGACAACTGCTACGCGGCCACCTTCGCGGAGCGGTGGCGCGGCACGGACGGCCACCACTTCGAGAACGGCTTCGACATCACCCTCAGGCCCGACCGCCTGACGCTGCCGCTGACCTGGCGCACACCGCGACGCGTCTTCCTCGACAGCATGTCGGATCTGTTCCACACCGACATCCCCGACGCTTACATCGCCCAGGTGTTCGCGGTCATGGCGCTCGCCCGGCAGCACACCTTCCAAATCCTCACCAAGCGGCACGGACGCATGAAGGCGCTGCTGTCCCGCCCCGCGTTCTGGCACCTGGTCGCCGACCAGGGCCGCAAGCACTTCACCGGCTGCCAGCAGGACTGGCTCGCCGTCGGCGCGATGCTGGACGGGAAGCCGCTGCCTAACGTGTGGCTGGGCGTCTCGGTTGAAGACCAGAAAAGGGCGGACCTGCGCATCCCCGCCCTGCTGGAGACCCCGGCCGCCGTGCGTTTCCTCTCCTGCGAACCGCTGCTGGGGCCCGTCGACCTCAAACGGGCAGTCATCCCCATGGGCAGCGAACGCGGCCATGGTCTGACCGCCTCCTACGTCCACGTCGCAGGCTGCTGCCAGCGTCGACTCCACGGCATCGACTGGGTCATCGCCGGCGGCGAATCCGGCCCGCGCGCCCGCCCTATGCACCCACAGTGGGCGCGAGTCTTACGCGATCAATGCGAGTGGGCGGGCGTGCCGTTCTTCCTCAAGCAATGGGGGGCGTACGCACCTGAAGACCATGGACACGACCGCGGCAGCGTCGTTCTCATCGACGCCCAGGGCCGCAACTGGAGCGGAAGGGAAGGCGACGCCCCGCCGGACGCGGTCCACATGCGCCGTGTCGGCAAGAAGGCCGCCGGCAGGCTCCTGGACGGCCAGCCCCACGACGCCGCCCCAGCTGCCGCCCGGTGAGCAGCGTGACCGGCCGCGTGTACCTCGAACGTCGCAGCCCCGTCACCGTGATCATCCCCTACTGCGCCCGCCGCGCCCCCGACATCACCGGCGGCTGGCTGCACTTCCAGTGGCCCGGCCGGCGACCCGCAGCAGGGCCACGCAACGTCGCGGTCCTGCGCGCCGACGGCTCTATCGTCGTCCGGCCCTTCCGCGGCCTCGTCAGAAGGCATCCGCCCAACCGAGCGTCCGCCGGTACCGCCCCTCTGTAGCCGCCTGGAGCGCCGTGCCCCGCCTTCCTCCGGCCGGCACGGCGCTCCGCGAGGGCCCGTCCCTTCAACACCAAGCAGGAGGCGCCTCCTTGCATCCCATTTGTCTGATCTCGTTCGGGTACCTGCATCTGCCCGCAGGCCCGGACGGCTCCCCCGTCCCGCCCTCCGCCGACCGGATCGAGGACGTCCGCGACCGGCTCCGTGACCCGGCTGCGGCCCGCGACATCCTCGACCTCGATGGCCTTCACCCCCGGGTTCAGGACGTCGTCCTTAACACCCCGGGCGCCCGCGGGTTGATCGCCAACCTCGCGGATTACGCCGGCCTCCCCGCCGACCCCCGTCGCATCGCCATCGGGTGTGCACGAGGCCGGCACCGCGCGAGCGGACTCACGGAACTTCTGGCCCGGGAACTGCGCCAGCGCGGCCGCGAAGTCGAAGTCGAGCATCTGCACGTCCACCTGCCGCGCGTCCTCGAGACGTCCGGCAGTACCCGCACCGCCAGCCCCGATCAGGAGTCCCCACGATGATCCGCCGCGTGTTCCGTCGTTGTGGCAATGGCGCCCTCTCCTCCGAGGACCAGGCCGCCGTCGGCGCCTTCCGCGCGCACCTTGCCGCCATCACCGCTCTGCGCTCCCCGGAACCCTGGGTGCCCGGCCGCTGCCAGGACGTCGCCGTGAGGGTCGGACCGTTCATCGAGCGCGCCCACACCCGTCCCGGCGACGACCACGGGCCCGATGTCATCGCTGTGGCCCTGCAACACCCGGACGGCCAGTACATGCCCTACGGCGAGCGCTACCGGAAGCTGGGCTGGCTGCGCTGCGAGACGGACAAGATCCTCGGTGTGTGGAAGCCGGCCTACGCGCCGCTCACTCACGCCGCAGCGGGCTTGGACCTCCCCGACGACGTCGGCATGGAGCCCGCGCACTACGCCATCTACGTGGAGGCCCGTAAGCCCAACGGCATGGGCTACACCCTGCTGCGCCTCGGCCCGTACATCCAGGCCCGGCACGCCTCCCAGGACGCCGACCGGCTCACCGCTTCGCTGGACGGGCGGGAGACCACCGTCGTTCCCGGGTTCAGAGTCTCCGCGAGGCCCGCGGTGTTCGACGTCAGCGACCACCAGCTGTTCACCGACCCCTACGAGGCCGATGTCCTCACGGTCCTGGACGCCGCCATCGAAGAGAAGCGCACGAGCAGCACGTCGCTGCATGAGATCGAGAGCCGCCCCACCCACGCTGCCGGCCGCGACCAGCGCTCCGAACCCTGAGCTGACAAAGGCCTGTACGCCCGCGAACGTCGCGGGCGTACAGGCCTTTTTGTGTTTTCGGCCGGCGGCTCAGGCTGGCGGCTGCTCCTCCAGCGGCACACCGCACGGGTGGGGCGCTATTCGCGGATCCTCAGCCACACGGCGCGCGGTGCACGAACACATCTGCTTCCTCCTGCAGCCGGCGAGGTGCCCGTCACCAGCCGAACCAGGGCGACTCAGCGATCACACCCCATCGCGTATTCCGACGGAATATCAGGCGCCCCCGAGGCGGCCGACCATCGGCTTCAGGCACCCAGGACACACGTCGTTATAGCTACCAAATGCGGACGAACACCCCCACCGGAGCCCTCGGATATTCCGACGGAATACCGCCCCGTTGACGAGCGCCTAGCTCTGCGCCCGCTAGGGTCACCTGCAGCTAGCACCCTTTCATCTCAGGAGTACCCCTCATGGCCGCTGGAGCCTCCGGGCCCACGATGACCTTCGGCAGGAAGAAGAAGACCCGAAGCATCTGGGACGACCCTGATGCCACTGAGGTCATCGACATCCCGCTTGAGCAACTCCACCCCAACCCCTTCAACCCTCGCCTCGTCTACCGGGACGAGGACATCGACGAACTCACCGAGTCGATCAAGGCCGAAGGCGGAGTCCTGCAGGACCTGTCCGTCGCCGAGGTCGAGCTGTTCCTCGAGTACTGGCGTGGCCGCCTCGCCGAGACCCAACCGGAGAAGCTCGAGGAGCTGGAGGAAAGGCTCGGATCAGTCCCGGCCGGTGACTACGTCACCCTGATCGGACACAACAGGAAACTCGCCCTCGAGCGGGCCGGCGCAGAAACCGCGCCCTGTAAGGTCACCAACTCCAAGATCCCCAGGGCCCGGCTCCTTGGCCTGCCTGAGAACATGCGGCGGATCCCGCTGAACCCGATCGAAGAAGCGTTGGGCTTCCAGGGCGCGCTCGACGACGGGATGTTGCAGGCAGAGGTCGCCGCTCAGACTGGATGCAAGCAGCCTCACATCTCGCGACGGGTCAAGCTCCTGAAACTGCCCGCCGAAGTCCAGGAGGCCGTCATGGACGGGCTCGCTGTCAGCGAGGCAGAGACGCTGCTCGACAGGCTCCCCACCCCCGAGCAGCAACTGCAGGCCTGGCGGGTCATGAAGGAGGAGGGCATCAAGGCTGCCTTCGCCGCGGCCAAGGTTCTCGCACCGCCAGCCCCCGCAACGCCCACGGCCAAGCCCAAGGCAAAGCCCAAGCTGACGCCGGCTTCCCCGGTCCCGCAGCAGCAGAAGCGCTCTCCCCAAGAACCACCCGAGGAGTCCCCGGCAGCGGGCGCCGATGCTGAGAGCAAGACGAGCAACAGCGGAGGCGAAGCCTCCGACAAGCAGATCGAACAGGCAAGCGACGGGACGAAGCCGAGCCCAAGCGCGGAAGCGGCCGAACTGCGGGCGCAAGCCTGCCGCACCATCCTGGAGCTCGGGGTGCCCTCGAACCCCAGGGAGACCCTTCGCCTCCTTGCCCCCGCGCTCCTCGCTGCACCGAACAAGACAGCACGCGAGACGGCCCACGAGTGGCTTCGGTCAGCAGCCAAGCCCATCGGGCCTGAGACAGCGAACCCGGAGAGCTACTTCGCAGAGGTCTCCGCATCCGGCGACACCAAGCTGACCGCTCACGTCGCCCTGGCCGTCGCTCTGGCCGTCGCCGAACAGCGCGCTGCCGACGACAGCCGACCCTGGGACGCCCAGGACCGCGACTACCTCGCCCACCTCAAGGCCGCCGTCAACTATCAGCCCACCGACTGGGAGCTGGACCGCCTCGGCGGCAAGTGAGGCAGGATCGTATTCCGTCGGAATACGGCGAACTCTGAGCCAGCCGTATTCCGACGGAATACGAGGGCGCCCCAGCACGACCCTTCAGGAGAACCATTGCCAACCTCCGCGACCACGACCGCGCCCGACGAGCCGCGCATCTTCGCCTGCTCCGTCATCGCCGGCGGCGCTGGCAAGACACAAGCCACCGTCAACCTCGCCATCGAAGCTGCCGGACGCGGACACCGCGTAGCAGTCGCCGACTTCGACCCCCAGCGCTCCGCGTCACACATCCTCGGCTACCAAGATCCCCCCGACGGGCAGCCGACCATCTTCGACGTTCTGCAGGGAAAGCACCGCCTCGAAGAGGCTGTCGTACCGGCTCGCTACCGCATCGCTGAAGGCGAAGAGGACACAGCGTTCCGCCACATCCCCAACCTCGACCTCATCCTCGGCACGCCAGAGATGGCGGATGCCGAAGTCAACCTCGGGCTCGACCCTGCCGGCGTTCTCTGGCTGCAAAACGTCCTGGACGAACAGATGCCCCAGGGCCGCTGGGACCTGATGTTCTTCGACTGCGGCCCGACCCTCGGCATTCTGCTGCTGTCGATCGCCATGGTCGGCCCGGAAGTCATCGCCTGCGTGGCGGACGAGTTCAAGTACATCATCGGCTTGGAAGACCTCGAAGCCACACTGGACAAGGGCACACGCAAGTTCCGCCGCTTCGGCTTCAAGACCGAAGTGCAGCACATCCTCGCCACCAACATCCCCCTGAAGGAAGACGGCGGTATCCGGCGCAGCGGCGGAGCGGTCGCAGACGACGCCATCAAGGCCATCCGCAGCAACCCAGACTGGGAACCCAAGTTGTTGCCGATCATCCGACGCAAGCAGCGCTTCAAGGACACCATCGTCACCCAGCGCCCGCTGCGCTTCCTTGATCCACGCAACGAGGCTCTGGAGGACATTGCCGCCGTTGCCGACGCCCTCGGCATCCAACGGCTCAACTCCACGCGGAAGCGATGAAGCGTATTCCGACGGAATATCGCACGCGGCGCCTGACTCTTCCGGGAGACAGGCGCCGTTCCGTTGCCTGCAAGCGGACCAGGCCCCCGGGGAACATCTGCTGCGCACCGCCGCAGACACTCCCCAATGATCACTTTTCGTAGACGATCCGCCGCGAGCCGCTTCCGAATGGCCGCAACCTGCCGCGCCGCGTGGGAGTGTGAGAACAGCTCAGTAGTGAGGCTTGGATAGGGGAGTGGGACGTGGCTGCGGGGAACGGTGTGATGCCCCAGCTGACCCGAGCGCATCGGGTCCTCATAGGCGTGGTCGTGGCCGGTGCGGTGATCATCGCCGGTATCGGCTTCGCCGGCTCGTACTCGGCGGTCCGTGAACTGGCGGTCAAGAAGGGCTTCGGCACCTTCGCCTATGTCTTCCCGATCGGCATCGATGCCGGCATCTGTGTCCTCCTGGCCCTGGACCTGCTGCTGACCTGGATCCGCATCCCGTTCCCCCTGCTGCGGCAGACGGCGTGGCTCCTGACGGCCGCCACCATCGCCTTCAACGGGGCGGCCGCCTGGCCCGACCCACTGGGCGTGGGCATGCACGCAGTGATCCCGGTCTTGTTCGTCGTCGCGGTCGAGGCCGCCCGGCACGCGATCGGTCGGATCGCCGACATCACCGCGGACAAGCACATGGAAGGAGTCCGCCTCACCCGCTGGCTCCTCTCGCCGATCCCCACGTTCTTGCTCTGGCGCCGCATGAAGCTGTGGGAGCTGCGCTCCTACGACCAGGTCATCAAGCTGGAGCAGGAACGCCTCGTCTACCAGGCCAGCCTCCGCTCACGATTCGGCCGCGCCTGGCGCCGCAAGGCTCCCGTGGAGTCGCTGATGCCGCTCCGTCTGGCCCGCTATGGCGTCCCCTTGGCCAAGACAGCACCGGCCGGGCTGGCCGCCGCAGGCATCGACGAGCCGCCGATTCAGTTCACCATCGAGCGGACCCCGGTCCCCACCCAGCGACAGAGCCCCGAACTCGAGGCCGCCGTCGACGAGGAGAAGGCACCTGCGCCGGTGGACAGTGCAGATCCCCAGCCGGACGCACAGGAGCCAGCCCCGCACCCCCAAGGGGCAGATGTCCTCGAGGACGACAGGAACGCCCAACTCGCCGACGCCTATCACGACTGGATGACCGCCTTCGGCTTCGAACCCACGACCACGCAATTCGCTCTGTGGCTCCGAGACCAGTACGGCATCGCCACCACGGCCGGTGGACCACTGCCCAACGAGCAACTCGAACCCCTGCTGCGGATCCTCAAGCAGCGCCACACGCCCTCAGCCGATGACGGCACCGAACCCCAAGCCCCGCACGACACCGATGACGGATGGGCTGACTACTTTTACAACGCCTGGCTGACGTACGCGCAGGAACACGGCGCCCACCCTGATGCCGCCGCCCTCGCCACGTACCTCTACGAGCGGGACCAGATCACCGGCGGCGACGGCCAGCCCATCACGGGCGCAGACCTGGAGGGTTTCGTCGCGACCTTCAGACAGCACGAGTTCGACGAGACGGAGCCGCACCCCGGCGACGAAGCCGCAGTGCCCGCCGCACGGGTGCCTTCTGTCGATCCGCTCACGAATGAGGAGTCTGCAGAGGCGCCGGTCGGCGGGGGCGCGCACGCCGCCAAGGAGCAGCGCAGTCCCCGGGTGAGCGCAGCTATCGATGACCCGCCGGGCGAGGACGATACGACCGCGGAGCCCGCCGCGCTCACCACCGTCGACCGCTACTACCTCGCTTGGATGGAGTACCAGACCGAGCACGGCCAAGAGCCCAAGGCTGAGCAGCTGTCCGCCTATCTTGCCGAGAGGAAGGGTATGACTGGCCGCGGTGGAAAGCCGGTCAGCCCGTCCACCCTGCGCCGCTACCTCCTGCCGTTCAGGGTCTACAACCTGTGGGCGGAACAGCGGGTGCGCAACGAATCCCCGTCGCTCGATGCCATTGCGCAGCAGTGCGCAGCTCACGGCATCACTGCGCAACACAACAAGCCCCTCACCACCGACTACGTTGCCGAGCAAGCCGTCGACTTTGAGCGGCGCTGGCAGGCACTGACCCGCCACCACGCCCAGCCACAGCAGTGAGAAGCTGCGCCCGGCTCGACGCTGGGCACCAGTGATCCAGGCAGTACCAGCATCTGCGCAATCGCGAGAAACCGCAGGTCATCGCAGCATTGCGCAGGCGGGATGCCCATTGCGCAGCTGGTGCGCACCGCGCTGCGCGCACTGCGCATCCGGACGCCGAGACAGGAGGTTTCATGCGCGCCCTACGTATCGCCCCGGACACGGCCGTCAGGGAACTCGACTTGCCCGAACCTGGTGCGCAATCCGCGATCAGGGAGCACATCGGAACGAGCGGCGCAGTCGATCAAGGCGTGTACCACCGGCAGACCCTGCTACATATCCCCGGCGACGGACGCGTGCTCGGACTCGCGCAGAACATCACCGCATGGGCCCTGGCGAGCGCCTGGCGAGGCATCGCCCTTTACCCGATCCACGGGCCGGTCGTCGTCACCGGCCGCGCCGAAGACGGGGCAGTAGCTGCCCTGGACGACGACCTGGCCCAGCAGGTGCAAGCGGTTGCGCAGACCGTTCGGGAAACACTGGCCGAGTGGCGCAGCCGGCCCCCCGCCTCCAACGAGGCAGCCCTGAGCGAACTGCTCGCCTACGCGGTGCGGGATGTCGTCCCGAGCCAGTAGTGCGCACCCCGTTCGTCCCGGACATCCACGCCTACAGGGCTTTGCGCACCGCCGTGCCCGAGCCGTCCAGGAGCTCGTTGATGAGCTGAGTGGTCTCCGTCTCCAGCGAGCAGTCCAGCGACCGGTTGACCTGTTGCACGAGGGCGATCGCGGTGTGCAGGCCCGAGCGGTTCCCGCGCGCAGCCTCAAGACGCATCCAGTCCCGATACAAGAGCTCTGCCGTCTCATCTACATCAAGACCGGTCGAGACGGCCTGCCGCGCGGCGCTCAGGTCATGGTGGGGACCGGGAGGGATACGGTACGTGGCCACCGTGTGCGCGACGTCGACAATCCGCGTGATCATCTCTTGTGCGTGGGGCTCGGCCCACGGCAGAGGCCGGCCGCCGAACGGCTTGCCCCGCACCAGACTCAGCGCCTTCTCCAGGTCGGGCAGGCCGGACGGGCCAAGCGGCAGCGCGCGTTCAACGAGCTGCAGGAAACGCGCCCAGTCACACCGCACGCCAGCACCGAGCCGGTACGGATCATCACCTGACTTGCGGCGAGGCACGTAGAGCTTGCCGGATGAGTCGCTGCCCAGGGAGCTGCGCAGGCCCTGCATCCGTGCGTTGAGGGTGCTCGTCGACCACGGGCTGACGGGGTCCATGTCGGCACACAGAACATCCGCGCTCCGCCCAGGACGGAAATAGAGCAAGGCGGCCAGCTGCGCCATCCGTGGGCCGTGCCCGCTGCTGTCCACGCCCGTCACCTCGACCGGCCCCAGGACCCGGATCTCCGGAGCGTGCAGGTCGTGCGCCTCGCATCCTTCCGTCGCTGGCGCCGTCGGTTCCTCGACCGCGGTCGCCGGGACGTCGGTCTCCGCGTGTGCCGTGGCGGCGGACTCCGCGCTAGCCCGGGATCCTGGGGTGGAAGCCACCGCTGGCTTGGTGTCCGGGTCGGCTTCGTCGTCGGCCTCCACCGACGATGTGGCGGGGGAGAGGAGACGGAGTCCTGACGGATCGGTGCTGGCGGCGAGCAGGGCTGGGAAGACCTCGCCGCTCACATCCGCTGCCGCAGCCGGCGCCGGCATCGCGTGGTCGGGGGCGACGGACTGCTCAGGCGACGCCTGCTCTGGCTGCTGCACGTCCTCAAGTTCCTCCGGAACGTCCTGCCAGGGCCCCTCCGCCGGGTGGGGCGGCTGCCCGGACACCTTCAACGCGGTGGTGATCTGCAGGTAGGCGGCGTGCTCCAGACGCTGCACCGAGATGTCGGTGCCCACGTAGTCGAGGGTCTGCGGATCGCTGAGAGAGGCGTTGAGGATCTCCGCCTCGGGGAACCGAGCGGCCGCCGTACTGGCCGGGGCGATCAGCGTGACGGGCACC
This sequence comes from Streptomyces mexicanus, assembly GCF_902506575.1. Taxonomy (GTDB): domain Bacteria; phylum Actinomycetota; class Actinomycetes; order Streptomycetales; family Streptomycetaceae; genus Streptomyces; species Streptomyces mexicanus. The sequence continues at coordinate 433,085 of NZ_LR732544.1, forward strand.
GCTCCCGCGCGGTCAATGACGTCGGCGAACTGCCAGGCCGTGTCCTCGTCCAGCGAGGACGCGCACAGCAGCACGTACGGCTGGTGCTGGGTCTCAGGCATCTGGTGAGCTTCCAGCAAGCGTTCGCTCAGATCACGCAGCGCATGCGTGGCCTGCCGCATGTGGGCGATCCGCGCGGTGGGCAGCAGCTGGGGCAGGTCCTCGCCGAACCCCACGGTGACGACCTCGACATCGGCCGCCCACGGACTCATTCCGAGTTCCAGCGCCAGCGAGGTGCACACCTCGGTGATGTGGACCGGGTTGCCGTCCAGCAGCAGGGCGGGGAGAGCGGCAAGGTTGACCAGCAGCAGATCGCCGGCTTTGGTGCTGCCGATCGTGACCAGCCCCGGATACGGTGCCGGCACCTCGCGGGCGGCCTCGGCGTCCAGGAGGGCGGCATCGGCGGGAAGGACCCACCAGCCGCCCTGTCCGGCAGTGAAGGGTGCCACCGGTTCTTGGGCGAGGTCCTCGGGCAGCACCTCAACCGCTCGGGTCCCGATCCGGGCGGCCCGCAGGGGCGGAAGAACCGGTCCCTCCTGCTGCTGGACCGCGTGGTAGGCCAGCGTCCGCAGGGCCACGTCCAGGCGGACAGCACCTGCCGGTTCGGCGGCCGCCGCCAGCTGGGCCTCTGCTGCGGAGGTTTCCGACGCGATGGCGATCTTCTCGCCAGGCTTGCGGCGGCGGCGCTGCAGCGTCCTGCGCAGGGCGAGGGCGCCAGTGATGGCGGCGGCCAGCAGTGCGCCTGCGCCGAGCACGATGCGCAGGTTCAGCGGACTGCTGCTGACCGGAGCCGTCGCGGGGGCAGCAGTGGAGCCGGATGCTTCCGATGACGGCACTGACCCTGACGAAGAGGCGGCAGGAGGCGACGCGCTAGTGCTGGGCTGGGGCGCCGTGGACGCTGAGGCGGGCGGAGACGACTGCTCCTGCCCCGGCTGCTCGGCAGGGTGACTGGCCGGTGCGCTGGGTACCGACGACTCGGGTGCCGGAGCTGTGGTCTGGCTGGGCGCGGGTGCTGGCGCGTCGTCGCCCGGCTTCTGCGTGCTGTCGGGAGTCTGGGTGGCCGGGGCCGGGGGAGTGGCCTCGTGACCACCCGACTCCGCACCCTGCCCAGGGTCTTGGTCCGGTTGGTGGGGCCGGGCCTCGGGCACCGTGATCTGCTGTCCCGCGTAGATGACGTTGGGGTCGGTGATCTCGGGCAGGCCGTGGGGCTGCGGCTTGCCCTTGCTGGCCTCGAACAACGCTGGCCAGTCGTCGCCGTCGCCGAGCTCCTTCTCGGCGATCTTCGACAGGTAGTCGCCCGGGTGGACCGTGACGACGTGGCCGGCCTTTTCGTCGGCAGTTGGAGCGCTGTCACCCAGCTGCGTACGGACGCCTCCGACGGCCACGGAGGTCTCGGGCATCTGCAGCTGCCAGCCGGGCTGCAGAAAACTGTTCGCTCGGAAAACCGTGCCGTCGACCATGGTCCGGCCCTCGTTCAGGTCAGCGATCTCCCGCCACCGCTCGCCGTCCCCCAACTCCTTCTCCGCGATGCCCCACAAGCTCTCCGCGGGCCGCGTCTCGCGCACCGTGTACATCGCGCGGGACGCCGGGGCGCTGGCCGCAGGCGTCGGAGCCTGCCTCGTGTCGGTGGCCTGGGAGCTCTGAGTTTGCCCGGGGAAGTGGGTGGCGGTGCTGGCGGCTGGGGAGGCCTGGGCGGTGGAGGCCAGGGCCGAGCTGGTGGGCAGCAGCACCAGAATGCTGCCGATCAGCAGGGCTGCCGCGCGCTGTGAGGCGCCCATGCCGCGCGGGGCGTGCCAGGTACGGCCCCTCACCTGCACGCGCCCGGTCCGCCGCCCGCGTGCGCCGTCTCAGTCCGCCGGGTGCCCCGGCTCGATGTCGACCGCGTCGGCCAGCCGCAGCAGCGGCCCGTCCGCGCCACCGCGCCCGCCCGTCGCCACCGGGTCGAGCACGAAGCCCACGTGGTCGCCGCCGTCGGTGCGCGCGACGACGCGGCCGACGAACCACGCCGGGGCGTCGTCCAGGACCACGGCCGCCCCGTCCTGCACGGCCGTGCAGGCGACGTGCGCGAACTTGTCCACGCCGTCGTCCCCGGTGCGGCCACCGAACAGTTCGGCCAGGGCGTGCTGGTCCCGGTCCAGCAGGTGCACGGCGAGCCGGTCGGCGCGCTCGGCCACGTGGAACGTCCGGTTCGCCTTGGACAGCCACACCACGAAGCGCAAGGGGCTGATGGAGCACTGCGAGGCGAACCCGACCAGGCAGCCCGCCCGCCGGCCGTCCGCCACGGCGGTCACCACGCACATGTCCGGGTTCAGCCGGCCCACGAACCCGTCCATGCCCCTGCGCCCCGTCATGTCCACCGCTCCTTCCGCCGCGTCCGCTCGCCGCACGCCCTGGCCACGCCGCCGTCCGCGCCCGCCGTGCGGGTGCCGACGCCGGCTCGGCACACCGTGCCGTCCCCCTGCCGGTTTCCCCGCCCGCGCGCCGACAGGCACGCCAGAGGTCACCGGTGTAGCGCTGTCGCCAGGTGTACCGAACTGAAGGACCCGGGCCGCCTCCCGCTCAGTGCGCGGCGAGGAAACCGCGCAGGGACGCCGCCAGCGCGGCGACGAACGCCTCCCGGCCCGCCGTGTCGAGGGCGTCCAGGGAGAGGTAGGGGTTGAGGTCCTCCAGCTCGACCAGCAGCAGATCACCGTCGGCGGTGCGGCAGGCGTCGACGCGCTGGATGCCGTGGGCGAGGGTGTTCCACTCGATGAAGCGCCGCGCGAACCGCAGGTCCTCGCGGCTGGGTTCGTACGGCCGCAGCTCCCAGCGCCGCTCGGGGTCCGGGGCGTACAGGGCGTACTGGAAGCCGGAGTCGACGAAGCAGAACGAGATCTCGTGGACGAAGTCGATGTGCGGCTGGGCGAGGACCGTGCCGTCCAGCAGGCCGGGCAGGTCCGCGGCGGACACCACGCGCAGCCCCAGGGAGTCGGCGCCGCGCTTGGGCTTGACCACGTACCGGTCGGCGGCCGGCAGGCGGTGCAGGTCCTCGGGGCGGTCGACGGTGGGGATGACCGGATGTCCGGCGGCGGTCAGGTCCAGCAGGTACTGCTTGCCGGCCATGTCGGCCCGACCGTCGAGCGGGTTGTAGACCGGGATGCCACGGGACAGTGCCTGGGTGCGGAAGTCGTCGTAGGCCTCCTGGTAGGCCAGCACGGGGCCGCTGTTGCGGACGACGACGGCATCGAAGGCGTCCATCAGGGCGGCCGCGTCCCGCGGGTGGCACAGGGCCAGGTCGAACTCCTCGCGCAGCCGGGCGGTCAGGTGGACGTCCTCGTCGCCGTAGCGGCGTCCGCGCGCCGGGTACGCCAGGTCGGTGACGTAGAGCAGACGGGGGCGCAAACGGGTGCGGGCGGTCGGCGGCATGCGGGGGCTCCCTGGGGATGTCGGGCGGCCGGAACGGGTGGTTCCGGCCGCGGGGCACCCCTAGAGGGTACGCAGTGCCTTTACCGACGGCACTCAGTGCCATAATCTGGGGGCGTGCACGGTGGCGCCGCGTACCGCGCACACCCGTGCGCGGGTGCCCGCGCACGCGGGATTTCCGGCTCAGCGCAGGGAGTTGACCAGCGTGTACCACCACTCAGGGAACATCGCTCATCCGGCAGCCGGCTCCGCGACCGGTCTTCTGGAGCCCGAGGCCCGCGATCCGGAGGCCCTGTACTTCCAGCGCTGCACCTGGTGCGGCACGGCCACCTACCACCGTCTGCTGTGTCCGGTGTGCCGGGGCAGCGAGCTGCGCACCGAGCGCAGTGAGGGCGTCGGCACGGTCCGGCACTCCACCGTGGTGCACCGCAACACCCCGGCCGCGCGCAACGTGTCCCTGATAGAGATGAACGAGGGCTTCGTCGTGCGCGGCCGGGTCATGGGCCCGCCCATCGGCATCCATGGCGGCGACCGGGTGCGGCTGGCCACGGCGCAGGACCCGGTGCGGGGCGAGCCGGTCTTCCAGCTCGTCGACGAGCCGTACCGGGCCTGGAGCTGACCCCGGGTCCTCCTTCCGTCCGCCCGGCCGGCGGGGCGTCAGGGCAGCAGCGACCGGTCGGAGTCGGGTCGGTCGTGCGTACGGGACGCCGCGGGGAGGGTGAGGTGCCGTGGGCCGGTTTCCGTACGGGCGAGCGCGAGGAAGGTCAGCACCGCGCAGACGGCGTAGACGCAGCCGGGCCAGGCGAGCAGCGCCGGATACGGATCGTGCCGCGCCAGGTGGTCCTCCACGCCGGTCAGCCGCGGCACCGCACGGCCCACGGTGACCAGCGCCCACACGGCGAGGGTGACGCGGCTGAGCGTCCGTGCCCGGCAGGGCCCGTGGGCCAGCCAGATCATGGCGGGCACGCACCAGATCCAGTGGTGGCTCCAGGAGATGGGGCACACCAGCAGCCCGTACAGCTCCACCGCGATCAGGGCACCGAGCAGGTCACCTCGGCGCAGGCAGGAGCGCAGCGCCCAGGCCGCCGCCAGGGTCACACCGGCGAGCGCCGCCCACCACAGCGGGGAGGCGGTCGCGTCCGGGCCGAGCAGCCGGGTGAGGGCGCCGCGCAGGGACTGGTTGCGCACCGTCCACACCGGCCCCACCCGCCGCGTGTCGGTGACCAGCCCCGACCAGTAGCGCGCCGACTGCTGCGGGGCGACGCACCAGGCCAGGACCACGGTCGCGGCACCGGTGGCCACGGCCCACGCCGCGGCCCGCCACTGCCGGGTGGCCAGCAGGTACAGCCCGGCGACCGCCGGGGTCAGTTTCACCGCGGCCGCCAGTCCCACCGCCGCGCCCCGGCCCGCCGCGGTGCGGCACAGGGCGAGGCCGCCGAGGACGAGGGCGCCCAGCAGCAGGTTGATCTGTCCCTGGTCGAGGGTGTGGCGCACCGGTTCCAGCCACAGTCCGACGGCGGCCCACAGCAGGGCCAGGTCCCTGGTGCGGCGGCCGGGGCGCGGGGTGAGCAGCCGCAGCGCGCACGCCGTGACGACGACCAGGGCGGCCACGGAGATCGCCTGCCACAGCGCGAGCAGCACCGTCCAGGGCAGCGGGGACAGCGGCAGGAACAGCAGGGCCGCGAACGGCGGGTAGGTGAAGGGCAGGACGGGGATCGGCGGGCCGGTGTGCAGGGCGTAGTCGTACAGGCCGCCGGTGAGCACGTGCGGTGCGGCCTCGCGGTAGACCCGCAGGTCCAGCGGTGCGGGCGGATGGACGGCGAGGACGAGGGCGTACAGCGCCAGGGAGAAGGCCAGGCACCGGCCGGCCCGGTCGGTGAGCCATGCGCCGATCGCCCGGCTCCGGGCCGAGACAGCCTTCACCTCACCTGATCGTCCCGCCCGCGGCACCGGTCCGCCCCTCACCTCGTCGGCCCCCGTCCGGGGCGCGCCCGCGCCCTCCACAGCGCCCGCAGCCTAGCCCGCCGCGCACGGCCCCGGGGGCCGCCACGCGGGCGAACGGGCGGGGCGGACCGTATCGTCATCCCGGCTTCACCGGCCGGACCACCCGGCGCGGCCGCCGCTCCACCTCGGGTCACAGCGGTGGCCCGCTGTTGCGGGAGGGCTCGCGCTGGAGGTGACCTCGGGCGGCAGCGGAAGACCGCACACCCGGCGCTACGACGCTCGTCCAGCCGACCGCCGGGACGCCGGACGTGCCGGAGGCGCTGGATGTGCCGGATGTGCTGGACGTGCCGGTGTGAGGCTGCTCACCTCGGCGGCGCGGCGGACGGCGGCGCGGGTGGCCGGCCCGCCCCGCAGACGCGGGACCGACCGTGGATGACCCGGAGCCGTGGAACTGACCGTGGATGACGGGGCGGCAGTGGCCGACCGGACGGACGAAGGAGGAGACGGAGCGGGGACCCCGGCGCCGGAGCCTAGGCGGCCCGGTCCGAGTGCGGAGCGGCCGCGGCCCACTCCATGACCAGGCGCTGGTACTCCTCGCGCTGCTCGGTGGTGAGTGTCCCGCCCGACCGGAGCCACAGGGCCCGGATCTCCTCGTTGACCTCCGCGGCCGATCGCTCGGAGGCGGGTTCAACAGTGGTGGACATGGTGTGAAGCATATGCCGATCGAAGTGAAGACGGTGTGAGTAAGTGTGAGCGATACGGACATATCGGACCGTGTTGCTCATCACGTCAATCAGCCGGTCCGAACAGGGAGTTCGTCCTCGACCGGGGCCCGGGCGGACGCCCGGGCGGGGCGGCGCTCAGGTGCCCGGCTTGCGGCCGTAGACGTACACGTCGTCGCCCTTCCTCAGCAACGACCAGTACTTCTTGGCGTCCTTCGTCGTCATGTTGACGCAGCCGTGGGAGCCCGGCGGGTTCCACATGCTCAGCCCCACCGAGTGGAAGGCCTGCCCGCCGTCGAAGAACTGGCTGTAGGGCATCGGCACGTTGTAGAGGCTGGAGACGTGGTGGAGGTCACGCCAGTAGACCTTCTTCAGGCCGGTCCGGGTCTCGTAGCCGTCCCGGCCGGTGCGCACCGGGACCGGGCCGTACACCAGCCGGCTGCCGTCCTGGATCCAGCTGAGCTGGAGCGTGAGGTCGACGCAGGCGATGCGGCCCTTGTTCGTCGGGCACTTGCCGCTCCTGTTCGGCTTCTTCCCGACGGCCTTCTGCTTGTTCATGAGGTCCATCACGCCCCAGGTGACGGGGCCGGCGTAGCCGATCGTGGGCGTGATGCCGTGTTTGCTCTGGAACGCCCGGATGGCCGAGCAGTCGGCGGCCGACTGCCGTCCGTCGACCGGGCGTCCGAGGAACTTCTCCACCTGCTTCTGGTACGGCCCCGTCCGCGTCGTGCAGCTCGCGGCCTGCGCGGGCGCCGCGCCCAGCGCGAGCGTGACCGGCGCGAGCAGCCCCGCGACACCGCACACGACGACTCCCCGTCGGGCTATGTGCCTCACCCCGGCTCTTCCCTCCCCCTGGGACCCGCCCTGCGCGGATCCACCGTCTCGTCCTGCTAGACCACTTGCGGGGCACGAGGGTTGCAAAGCCTCTCAGGGCGAGACGAAACGGTGACATACGCCACGGCGCGGGCGGAGGGCGTGCGGTGGGTGACATCGTGGTGGTGTTCCGGGAGCCGGTCAGGGGGTGCGCAGGGCCGCGTGGAAGCCCGTGTGGACCGCGGTCAGGCCGCCGTCCACGGTCAGCGCGGTGCCGGTGATCCAGGCCGCGTCCGTGGAGGCGAGGAAGGCGACGGCGGCGGCGATGTCCTCGGGCCGGCCGACCCGGCCCAGCGGATACAGACCGCGCACGCGCTCGAGGTCGGCCTCGCGCCCCTCCCACGCCGAGGTGCGGACCGTGCCCGGGACCACCAGATTGACGCGCACGCCCCGGGCGGCGGCGTGCCCCGCGAGGGTGCGGGTGAGGGAGATCAGGCCGGCCTTGGCCGCGCTGTAGGCGTGGTTGCCGAAGTCCTGCAGCCCGTTGACCGAGCCGATGCCGACGATCGCCCCGCGGCCGGACGCCGCGAGGTGGGGCAGCGCGGCCCGCCAGCAGCGCTGGGTGCCGGTCAGGGTGATGTCGAGGTCACGGGCCCACGTCTCGTCCGTGCCGTCCTCGAACAGCGGCGTGTCGGGCGTGCAGTGGGCGGCGCAGGTGACCAGGGCGTCGAGCCCGCCGAAGGTCTCCACCGCGTGCGCGACGGCCGCCTCCACCGACGCCCGGTCGGCCACGTCGCACGGGTGGGCCCACGCGGTGAGCCCGTTGTCGCGCAGCGCCGCCGCGGTCCCGGCCGCCGCGTCGCCGTCGACGTCGGTGAGCAGGACCCGCGCCCCTTCCTCGGCCAGCCGCCGGGCGCTCGCCGCGCCGATGCCCCGGGCCGCGCCGGTGACCACGACCCTGTGTCCCTCGAAACGCCTGGTGTCCGTCATACGCCGACGCTACGTGCCGCACGGGCGGCCCGAACAGACAGCGGGCACCACGAACAGACAGCGGGCACCGCCCGAACAGACAGCGGGCGCCGTCCGAACAGATAACGTGCGCTGCATGTCGGCGTTCATACAGCAACTCCCCGCACTGATCGGCGTGGTGATCGGTGCGCTCGGTTCGTATCTGGCGGTCGTGCGCAGTGACCGGGCCCGGGCCCGCACCGAATGGGCGGCAAGGTGGGAGGAGCGCCGGCTGGCCATGTACTCCGACTACGCCCGCGCGGTGAAGAAGTCGGTCACGCTGGCCTACCGGGTCGCCTCCCACCTCGGCAACGATCCGCATCCGCATCCACTGTCCCTCGCCGAGGCCGAACCGCTGCTGACGGAGGCCGCCCTGGCCCGCGATCCCTCCGGTGAGGCGCTGTTGATGCTGGGCAGCCCGCAGGTGGTGGACAAGGCCCGGGCGTGGGTCGTGGTGGTGATGGAGATGGAACGGTTCCTGCGCGCGGGACGGCGCGAGCCCGAGGCCTGGCAGCGGCTGCTGGAGCGGCAGCGCACCGCGCGCGAGGGCTATTACGCCGCCGTGCGCGCGGACCTGGAGCTGCCCCCGGGCCATCCGGCCCGCCGGCCGCTGCCCGGCGTGCCGCAGCCGGCCGGCGGTCAGCGGTAGCCGGTCGGGTCGGCCGGCCGGCCCGCGTCCTGTACCTCGACGAGGTAGCGCCAGGCGTCGGGGCGGCTGCCGTCCAGGTCGGTGAAGCCGTACTCCCGGGCGAGCCCGCCGCTGGAGAGGGACTGCCCGTTCCAGCGGGCCACGTCCGGGTCGGCGGCGAGGGCGGCGACCGCGCGGCCCACGTAGCGGGGCGTCTCGGAGATCGCGAAGTGCGGCTCGCGGCGCAGGGCGTCGCGCCAGTTCTCCTCCCGCACGCCGAAGAGGTCGAGCATGATCTCCGAGCGCAGCCAGCCGGGGGTGAGGGCGACGGCGGTCGCCCCGCGCGGCCCGAGTTCATGGCCGAGGGCGAAGGCCATGCGCAGCACGGACGCCTTGGCGAGGTCGTAGAAGAGGTTGACCCGGTAGGTGTCCCGGTTGTACTCGGCGGTGCCGTCGGTCATCTCGACCACCAGCCCGCCCGGGTGGCGCAGCAGCAGCGGGAGGGCGTGGTGACAGGTGACGGCGTGCGTCTCGACGGCCAGGCGGAGCAGCTTCAGGCCGTTGTCGAGGTCGTGCTCCCACACCGGGGTGTCCCACTGGAAGAGTTTCTCGCCGCCCCAGATGTCGTTGACGAGGACGTCGAGGCGGCCCTGTTCGTGGGCGATGCGGTCCACCAGCGCGCGGACCTGCTCGGGGCGCAGGTGGTCGGTGGGGACGGCGATGCCCCGGCCGCCGGCCTCGGTCACCAGGTCGGCGGTGTCCTCGATGGTCTCGGGACGGTCGTACTCCGAGCGGCGGGCGCGGGTGCTGCGTCCGGTGACGTACACGGTCGCCCCGGCGGCGCCGAGTTCGACCGCGATGCCCCGGCCCGCGCCGCGGGTCGCGCCCGCCACGAGGGCGATCCTGTCCTTCAGTGGGCGTGCCATGTCCGGCCTCCTGTGCCTGCGGTACGGGGTGCACCCGGTGCGGTGGTGCACGCGGTGTACGCGTTCCTGGGTGTCGTTCCGAGGATGGCGTGGAAGCCGGACATCTTCTGTCGTCTTTCAGGGAGCGTTCTCCCTGTCGTCGCGCTCAGTGCCCGCGGGCGATCCACTCCTCGAGGTGCGGCGCCTCGGCGCCGATGGTGGTGGAGTCGCCGTGGCCGGTGAGGACCTTGGTCCCGGGCGGCAGCGTCAGCAGGCGGTCGCGGACGGACTCGATGATCGTCGGGAAGTGGGAGTAGGAACGGCCGGTGGCGCCGGGTCCGCCCTGGAAGAGGGTGTCGCCGGTGAAGACGACGCCGAGCCCGGGGTCGTACAGGCAGACCGCGCCCGGGGCGTGGCCGGGGGTGTGGACGACCCGCAGGTCGGCGCCGGCCGCCTCGATGACCTGACCGTCGCTCAGGTGCTCGTCCGGGTCGCGGTGGGGGTGGGTCATCTTCCACAGCGGCAGGTCGTCGGGGTGCAGCCAGATCCGCGCGCCGGTCAGGTCCGCGAGAGCGGGGGCGGCATCGATGTGGTCGTTGTGGGCGTGGGTGCACACGATCGCGGTCAGGCGGCGCCCGCCGACCGCGGCGGCGATCGCCTCGGCGTCGTGCGCGGCGTCGATGACGACCGCCTCGTGGTCGTCGCCGACGATCCACACGTTGTTGTCCACGTCCCAGGTGCCGCCATCGAGCGTGAACTGCCCGGAGGTGACGAGGCGTTCGATGCGGGCGGCCATCACAGCACCACCACCGAGCGCAGCACGTCGCCGTGGTGCATCCGCTCGAACGCCTTCTCCACCTCGTCCAGTTGGATGGTCTCGGTGACGAACTTCTCCAGCGGCAGCCGTCCCTGCCGGTGCAGGTCGATGAGCATCGGGAAGTCACGGGAGGGCAGGCAGTCGCCGTACCAGGAGGACTTCAGCGCGCCACCGCGCCCGAAGACGTCCAGCAGCGGCAGTTCCAGCTTCATCTCCGGGGTCGGCACGCCCACCAGGACGACCGTGCCGGCCAGGTCGCGGGCGTAGAAGGCCTGCCGGTAGGTCTCCGGGCGGCCCACGGCCTCGATGACGACGTCGGCGCCGAAGCCGCCGGTCAGTTCGCGGACGGCCTCGACGGGGTCGGTGTCCTTGGAGTTGACGGTGTGGGTGGCGCCCATGGTGCGGGCGGTCTCCAGCTTGCGGTCGTCGATGTCGACGGCGATGATCTTGCCGGCTCCGGCCAGGTACGCGCCGGCGATCGCCGCGTCGCCGACGCCGCCGCAGCCGATCACGGCGACCGAGTCGCCGCGCGAGACGTTGCCGGTGTTGATGGCCGCGCCGATGCCGGCCATCACACCGCAGCCCAGCAGGCCGGCCACGGCCGGGGAGACGTCCGGGTCGACCTTGGTGCACTGCCCGGCGGCGACCAGCGTCTTCTCCGCGAACGCGCCGATCCCGAGGGCCGGGGACAGCTCGGTGCCGTCGGTGAGGGTCATCTTCTGCCGCGCGTTGTGGGTGTCGAAGCAGTACCAGGGCCGGCCCCGCAGGCACGCCCGGCACTGGCCGCACACCGCACGCCAGTTGAGGATCACGAAGTCCCCGGGCGCCACGTCGGTGACCCCCTCACCGACCGACTCCACCACGCCGGCGGCCTCGTGGCCGAGCAGGAAGGGGAACTCGTCGGTGATGCCGCCCTGCTTGTAGTGCAGGTCGGTGTGGCACACCCCGCAGGCCTGGACGCGGACCACGGCCTCCCCCGGTCCGGGATCGGGCACGACGATCGTCTCGACCCGTACGGGTTCGTTCTTCCCGGGTGCGATCACGCCGCGCACTTCCTGCGCCATGGTGGAGGTCCTTTCCCTCGGCCGTTGTCCGTTGCCCTGACACTACGCCGTGACGGAGCGGTAAGGGACGGATCCGCGCGGAGAAAACCACAGGTCGGGGGGCGGCGGACCGGCTCACCGGCCGGCGCCGCGCGCCCGCGCCCGGAACGCCGCCGGGGTCTCGCCCGTGCGGCGCCGGAAGAAGCGGGTGAACACGGTGGCGTCGGGGAAGCCCAGGCGGTCGCCGACGGCCGCGGCCGGCAGGTCGGTGTGCCACAGCAGCCGCCGGGCCTCCAGCAGGACCCGGTCGTCGATGAAGCTCTTGGCGCCGGTGCCCACGGCCGCGCGGGTGGCCCGGGTGAGGGTGCGCACGCTGTAGCCGAGGGCCTGCGCGTAGTCCTCCACCCGGTGGGTGCGCGCGAAGTCGCGTTCGACGGCCCGCTGGAAGCGGCGGAACGCCTCGCTGCCGCTGCCCGCGGCCTGCTCCGCCCCCTGCGCGTGGGTCAGCCGCAGCACCAGGACCGACAGCAGGTGCCGTACGACGTCGATGTGGACCTCGAGCGGCAGGCCCGTCAGCCGCCGGTACTCGGCCTGAAGCGGGTCCAGGACGCCGCGCGGGGCCGCCGCGCCCGCCGCGGCGGGGGTCAGCGGGGCCCGCCACACCGGCTGGTCGACCCGCGCGGCCTCCACGGTGGCGGGGGTGAGGAAGCCGGGCGTGAACAGCACGACGGTGCCCTCGGCGGCGGTCAGGTCCGAGTCGTACTGGTGGACCTGTCCGGGGCGCACCCACAGCCAGTCGCCCGGGCCCAGTTCGTGGGCGCTGAAGTCGAGCGAGCAGCGCAGGGTGCCGCGGCGCACAGCGATCAGCTCGTGGAAGGCGGGCCGCTTGGCCGCGTGCACGTCCAGCCCGTGGCTGCGGGCGCGGGCCAGCAGCCCGGGCAGGTCGAGCACCTCGGCCCCGGGCGGGGCGCCGGCGGCGGCGCGGTAGGGGACCCGGGTGACGTCGGCCCGTTCGGCGCGGCCCGGGTGTCCGTTTCTGTCCATGGCGTGTCTCCACGATACGCCGCTGGGCTGACGGATCGCTTCTAACGTCGAAAGGGCCAGGGCACGGATGACCGAAACGGTCGGCACGTGCCGTCTCCCCGGCGGAAGGGACCTCCAGACCGTGCGACTCATCGTGGGCATGACCGGAGCGACGGGTGCCGTGTTCGGCGTCCGGCTGCTGCAGTTCCTGGCCGAGCTGCCGGAGGTGGAGACCCATCTGGTGCTCAGCCGCTGGGCGCGCACCACGATCGAGCTGGAGACGGGGCTGTCGGTCGCCGACGTCACCGCGCTCGCCGACGTCTCCTACGCGCCGGAGGACCAGGGTGCGGCCATCTCGTCGGGCTCGTTCCGCACGGACGGCATGGTCGTCGTGCCCTGCTCGATGAAGACCCTCGCCGGGATCCGCGCCGGGTACGCCGACGGGCTGGTGGGGCGGGCCGCGGACGTGGTGCTCAAGGAGCGGCGCCGGCTGGTGCTGGTGCCGCGCGAGACGCCGCTGAGCGAGATCCACCTGGAGAACATGCTGGAGCTGGCCCGCAAGGGCGTGCAGCTGGTGCCGCCCATGCCCGCCTTCTACAACCACCCGCGGTCGGTGGACGACATCGTCGACCACGTCGTGACCCGGGTCCTGGACCAGTTCGATCTGCCGGCCCCGGCCGCCCGCCGCTGGGAGGGCATGCGGGCCGCCCGCGCGCTGCGCCCCACGGGCTGACCCCCACCACCGGCACCATAAGCGGACATATGTACATAAGGTCCGTAAAGCACCATCATCACCGAAAGGCAGGACTCCTCCATGGCCTACGACGATCTGCGCGGTTTCCTCGACGCGCTCGACGAGGCGGGCCAGCTCCTGCGCGTCACCGAGGAGGTGCGGCCCGAGCCGGACATCGCGGCCGCAGCGAACGCCGCGCCGCGCCTCGGTGACGCCGCCCCCGCGCTGTACTTCGACAACGTGCGCGGCTTCACCGACGCCCGCATCGCGATGAACGTGCACGGCTCCTGGGCCAACCACGCGCTCGCGCTCGGCCTGCCGAAGGAGACGCCCGCCAAGGAGCAGGTCGCCGAGTTCATCCGCCGCTGGGACCGCTTCCCCCTCGCCCCCGAGTGGCGCGAGGACCCGCCGTGGGCACAGAACACCCTGGAGGGCGACGACGTCGACATCTTCCGGGTGCTGCCGCTGATCCGGCTCAACGACGGCGACGGCGGCTTCTACATCGACAAGGCCGCGGTCGTCTCCAAGGACCCCGACGATCCGGAGAACTCCGGCAAGCAGAACGTCGGCGTCTACCGCATCGAGGTCAAGGGCAAGCGCAAGCTCGCCCTGCAGCCGGTGCCCATGCACGACATCGCCCTGCACCTGCGCACCGCCGAGGAGCGCGGCGAGGACCTGCCGGTGGCGATCACGCTGGGCAACGACCCGGTGGTCACCATCGCCGCGTCCACGCCGATGAAGTACGAGGAGAACGAGTACGAGCTGGCCGGCGCCCTGCGCGGCGCGCCCGCCCCGATCGCGAAGGCCCCGCTGACCGGGCTGCCGGTGCCGTGGGGTTCGGAGGTGGTGATCGAGGGGGTCATCGAGGGGCGCAAGCGCGAGATCGAGGGGCCGTTCGGCGAGTTCACCGGCCACTACTCCGGCGGCCGCAGCATGCCGGTCATCCGCATCGACAGGATCTCCTACCGCACCGACCCCGTCTTCGAGCACCTGTACCTGGGCATGCCGTGGACCGAGTGCGACTACCTGATCGCCGCGAACACCGCCGTGCCGCTGTACAAGCAGCTCAAGGCCGATTTCCCCGAGGTGCAGGCGGTCAACGCCTCCTACACGCACGGCCTGGTCGTCATCGTCTCCACGAAGAAGCGCTACGGCGGTTTCGCCAAGGCGGTCGGGCTGCGGGTGCTGACCACGCCGCACGGGCTCGGCTACGCGACCACGGTGATCGTGGTGGACGAGGACGTCGACCCGTTCAACCTGCCGCAGGTGATGTGGGCGCTGTCGACCAAGATGAACCCCTCCGGCGACCTGATCAGGATCCCGAACCTGCCCGTGGTCGAACTGGCCCCGCAGGCCAACACCCCCGGCGTCGTCGACAAGCTCGTCATCGACGCGACCACGCCCGTCGGAGCCGACCGGCGCGGCAACTACGGCAACCAGGTGCGCGACCTGCCCGAGGCGGCCGAGTGGCTGACCCGGCTGCAGGCCCGGGCCGCCCGCCGCTGACCACCCCGACGCCCCGACGACACCGACGATCCGCGATCGAAGGAGACGACAGATGTCCGCCCCCACGACTCTCTGCCCGCGCTGTGCGCACGAGGAGGTCGAGCACGTCCACGCCTCGCCGGTGCCCGGTGTCTGGGACGTGCTGCAGTGCGCGCGCTGCCTGTACATGTGGCGCACCAGCGAGCCCGCCCGGCGCACCGAGCGCGACGCCTACCCCGAGAGCTTCCGGATGACTCCGGAGGACATCGCCGCGGCCACCGAGGTGCCCACCGTTCCCCCGCTGCGGCCCGCTTCCTGACCCGGGGCCTGAAGGACGCCGGGCACAGGTGTCCGGCGTCCCGAGGTCCGGCGCCCCGCGGCGACGACCGCCGCGGGGCGCCGCTGCGTCACCGCGTTGCCGCCTTTCCGCGGTGCCGCGTTCGGCCGCGTCGCCGCGTTTGCCGGGGCCGCCGGGCCGGAGGACGCTCGTAGGTGAGGCCCGCCGGTGGCCCGCTTCCCCCGGGCCGCGGGCCGGTGAGGAGGCACCATGGGGACCAGCCCGAGCCCCGTCTTCGACCTCGACACGCTGCGCCGGGGCATCGAGGACCACACGGCGTCCACCCTGCTGTCGCTGTACGCGGACGACGCCGAGGTGCGCATCGTGGACCGCACCGCCCAGCCCAGTCACCCCAAGGTCCTCAAGGGCCGCGAGGAGATCCGCGCGATGCTGGAGGACGTCTACGCCCGCGACATGACGCACCGGCTGGAGCAGTGCGTCGTCCAGGGCGACCACGCCGCCTACGTGGAGTCCTGCGCGTACCCGGACGGCGTGCGGGTGCTGGCGGAGTCCATGATCTCGCTGCGCGACGGCAGGATCGCCGACCAGATCATGATCCAGGCATGGGACGAGTAGGGAGGAAGGCCGCCCGGTTCCAGGTCAGCTCCCGGCTGACCTGGAGCTTCTCCGCCCGCGCCGGGGCGGGCGGAGCGCACTCGGCACTCCCGCGCCGCGCCCCGGCCACCGGTGCCGTACGCCGACCGGCGTGCGCGGCCGTGCTGCGCGGGCTGCTGCGGGCCGCGCACCCGCGCCGGCGCGGCCCCCTTCCCGGTAGCCGGGGGAGGCGGCGGGGCCGTTCGGCTAGGCGGGGGGGGGGGCGGGGCCGGGGGCGGGGGGGGGGG
>NZ_LR732544.1:448926-453517 GCF_902506575.1 Streptomyces mexicanus
GTCGGTGGCCCACCGCCCGCCCCTGTCGGTGGCCCACCGCCCGTCCCGGCCGGTGGGCCGCCGCCGTGCTGCCGCCGTGCCGTTCGGCGGACCGCCCGCTCCCGGTCGGGTCAGCCGTCGAGCAGGTCCCGCAGGAAGGCGTTGGTGAACTTCCCGGACGGGTCCAGCTCCCGTGCCAGGGCCCGGAAGTCGTCCAGGCGCGGGTACCGTGCGCGCAGGACGGCGGCGGGCGTCGTGAACACCTTGCCCCAGTGCGGGCGCGGGTCGAAGGCGTCCAGCGCCTCCTCCAGGCGGCGCACCACCGGCAGCACCGCCCGGGTGTCCTCCACCCAGGTGAAGTGCAGCGCCACGGTGTCCCGGCCGTGGCTCGGGCCGAGCCACTGCGCGTCGGGGGCGACGGTGCGCACCTCGCAGGTCTGCAGCACGGGCGCGACGGTCTCCCGGATCCGCTCGACCGCGTGCAGTGCGTCCAGGGCGTGGCCGCGCGGCAGCAGGTACTCCGACTGCAGTTCGGCGCCGCTGCTCGGGGTGAACTCCGCCCGGAAGTGCGGCAGCCGCTCGTGCCAGGGGCCGGGCACGCCGAACTGCTGCGTGCAGTTCTCCGCCGGCATCCCGGGCACCGGGTGCAGCGCCACCTTCGCGGGCACCGCCCACGGGAACTCGGGCAGCGGCTGGTCGGTGCGCCGCTTGAGCCACACCTGCCGGAACCCCGGGTCCCGCCAGTCGGTGAACAGGCTGACGCTGTACGCGGCGGCGGCGACCGTCTCGAAGTCGAGGCCGGCCAGCGGCAGCTCCGTGAACAGGTGCTGCTCCACCTCGAACGTCGGCTCCAGGTCGAGGGTGAGCGCGGTGACGACACCGAGCGCGCCGAGGGAGGTGACCGCGCCGTCGAACCGGGCGTCGCCGCGCGCTATCCGCACCGTCGAGCCGTCCGCCGTGACCAGCTCGACCTCGCGGACGGGGGCCGCGAGCGGGCCGTTGGCCACGCCCGAGCCGTGGGTGCCGGTCGCCACCGAGCCGGCCACCGAGATGTGCGGCAGGGAGGCCATGTTGGGCAGGGCCAGGCCGTGCGCGTGGACCCGGCGGGCCAGTTCGGCGTACCGCACGCCGCCGCCGACCCGGACGGTGCGGGCGGCCGTGTCCACGTCCACCTCGGCGGGCAGCGCGTCCAGGCGGAGCAGGACGCCGTCGGGACCCGGGTCGGCGATCTCGTTGAAGGAGTGGCCGCTGCCCAGGACGCGCACCTTGGCACTGCGGGCGACCAGCTCCGCCAGCGCCCCGACGGTGGCCGGCCGGTGCACCTCCTTGGCGGTGTACGTGATGTTGCCCGCCCAGTTGGTCACGGCTGCGCTCATGCGGTCGTCCCTCCTGCTCCGTGGCCTCGGGCCACTCTTTTGGCGCCGAACCTACCCGACGCCACCGACAGCCCCCCGGGCGCACCCGTCCCGGCCCGCGCCGCCCGCCCGGCGGGGGGCGGTGTCGCGTGCCGAGCGGGGACCCGGCACGGCCGGCCGGCGGACGGGGGCATACGGTGGGAGCGAACGTCAAGGCCGGGAGGAGAGAGGTCGATGGGCAGCCGTACCGCGCTGGTCGAGGATCTGATGGAGCGCTTCCCGCACGTACCACGGGAAGCCGTCTTCAAGGAGGACCTGCTGCGCGGCGGTGTGGCCTTCGACCCCTCCGCGCTCAGCGACAACGAGGACGGCGAGGTCAAGCCGAAGTCGTACTTCATCTTCTCCTTCGACCACGGCACCCTGCCCGAGCTGGGCGAGGCCGCGCTGCGCCGCCCGCCGGAGGAGATCATCCTCACCGGCGGGCCGTACGACCTGCGGCGCACCGTCGTCTCCGTCCGGGTGAACCCCGCCTCGCCCTACCGGGTGGCCGCGGACGACGAGGGAATGCTGGGCCTCTACCTGGACGGCAGGCGGATCGCGGACGTGGGCGTGCCGCCGATGCCCGAGTACTACCGGCACACCCTCGCCAACGGGAAGTCCGTGATGGAGGTCGCCCCCACCATCCAGTGGGGCTACCTGATCTACCTCACCGTCTTCCGGGTGTGCCAGTACTTCGGCGCCAAGGAGGAGTGCCAGTACTGCGACATCAATCACAACTGGCGCCAGCACAAGGCCGCCGGACGCCCGTACACGGGGGTGAAGGACGTCGCGGAGGTCCTCGAGGCCCTGGAGATCATCGACCGGTACGACACCCAGAAGGCGTCCACCGCGTACACGCTGACCGGCGGCGCGATCACCTCGAAGGTCGCGGGCCGCGACGAGGCCGACTTCTACGGCCACTACGCCAAGGCCATCGAGGAGCGCTTCCCGGGCCGCTGGATCGGCAAGGTCGTCGCGCAGGCGCTGCCGAAGGCGGACGTGCAGCGGTTCAAGGACTACGGCGTGCAGATCTACCACCCCAACTTCGAGGTGTGGGACGAGTACCTGTTCAAGCTGTTCTGCCCCGGCAAGGAGCGGTACGTCGGCCGTGACGAATGGCACCGGCGCATCCTGGACTCCGCCGACGTCTTCGGCGCGCGCAACGTGATCCCGAACTTCGTCGCGGGTGTCGAGATGGCCGAGCCCTTCGGCTTCAAGACGGTCGACGAGGCCATCGCCTCCACCACCGAGGGCCTGCGCTTCTTCATGTCGCACGGCATCACGCCGCGCTTCACCACCTGGTGCCCCGAGCCCACCACGCCGCTCGGCAAGGCCAACCCGCAGGGCGCGCCGCTGGAGTACCACATCCGGCTGCTCCAGGCCTACCGGCAGACCATGGAGGACTTCGGGCTCTCCTCGCCCCCCGGCTACGGCCCGCCCGGCCCCGGCCGCGCCGTCTTCTCGGTCAGCTCCTTCATGGACAGCCTTCCGGCACAGGAGGACGCGCAGCCGACCGTGAGCGGCGGGAACTGAGCCGGTCAGAGCCGCGGCCGCGCCTTGCGCATGCCGTGGGGCGCGCCTTGTCCGTGTTGTGAAGAGCTCCGCGTCCGCCGTGAGCATCGGCTCAACTCCGTGATGACCCGCGTCGGTTGACCTTCGTCCGGGACGCAGGACACCCATGCCCGACCCGCCGAGCCCCAAGGACGCCGCCGAGGCCGCGCTCCTGGCCGAGTGCCGGGACGCGGTCCTGTCTCCTACGCCGACCTGTGCCCGGCCGGCTCGCCGGCCGCCGGCGGCGTGGCCGCGGAGGGCTACGCGCTCGGGCTGCGCGACGTGCGGCGGCGCGGCTTCGTGCCGGGAGGATTCACGCGGCGGCGTGGACCGGGCCGGGGTGCCCGCCGCCGGGCCCGTTGGCGCGGCAGGGGGCCGCGGGAGATCCTGGAGGGGCGGACCCCGGACCAGGGAGGGCATGCCCATGCACGCTCAGCCAGGCGATCGGCCGGAGGCGCACACCGGCCACGGGGCGGCACCTCCGGATGACGGGCAGGCGGCCCGCCCGGCGGCGAATGAGGCCGTCACGGCGCGCCCCGCGGCCCGCGCGACCCACCCGGGAGACATCGGGCGGCGCCTGGCGGACGCCCGCGTGCGCAGTGGGCTCAGCCTGGAGGAGGCGGCCGAGCGCGCCCGGATGTCGCCGCAGTACCTGGCCTACCTGGAGCAGCGGCCCTCGGACCCCACCCCGGCCACGCTGCTGCGGCTGGCCGACGTCCTGGGCACCACCCTGGAGGCGCTGCGCGGCGGCGACCAGGACCTGCCGCCGGGGCGGGGGCAGGCGTTGGCCCACCCCCGCCTGACGGACCTGAGCCCCGAGGAGTGCCGGTCGCTGCTGTCCACGCACGGCGTGGGACGCATCGCCCTGCGCACCGGGCAGGGCCCGGCCGTCCTGCCGGTCAACTACGACGTGGTGGACGACGCCGTCGTCTTCCGCACCGCGGCCGACGCCACCCCGGCGGCGGCCGTCGGCACCGAGGTGGCCTTCGAGGTCGATCACATCGACGACGCGATGAGCCAGGGCTGGAGCGTGCTCGCCGTGGGCACCGCCGAGGCCGTCACCGATCCGGAGGCGGTCGAACGGCTCGAACGGCGGGCCCACTCCGCGCCCTGGGCGGGCGGCACGCGCGCGCTGTGGGTGCGCGTCCGTCCCGCCCGGCTGACGGGACGGCGCATCACACCCGGCGGCCGGTGAGCGTCACGCCGCGGCGCAGCCGACCGAACCGACCGGATAGTCGTTGCCCGAGGACGTGGCGGTGAACCCGAACGTGACACTGCCGTCGGCCGGTACCGCACCGTTGTAGTCGGCGTTGCGCACCGTGACCGTGCCGTCGGACGCCGTGGACAGCGATCCGTTCCAGGCACTGCTGATCTTGGTCCCGGTGCCCGGCCGCCACGTCACCGTCCAGCCGTGCAGGGGCGCAGTGCCGTGGTTCATGACCTCCACCGAGCCCACGAGACAGGCAGAAATCTCGTATGCCGTCTTCTGCTTGAAAAAAAAAAAACAATTTATTACTCCCTCTGTAGCCCTTTGTCTTCTGGGGCTTGTTCCATCTTTCCTCTGTCATTTTCCTAACACTCTGCAAAGTTGTCTTTATCTGTTTTGTTTTTATTCATTCTGCTATTGCCAATTACTTTATAGATCCTCCCTTTTTATGTCCTGCTTA
>NZ_LR732544.1:453618-464626 GCF_902506575.1 Streptomyces mexicanus
GTCGTAGACCGCGTACAGGCAGGTCGCGCCGACCTCGCCGGGGCGGCCCTCGCTGCCCGCCTCCTCCGACATCCGCACCACCACGTCGTCCAGGTGGGTGAGCAGCTCCTCCGGGGCGAGGTCGATGTCGGCGAGGGTGCGCACGGCCGTGCGCAGCCGGCCCATGGTGGCCGACGCCTGCACGCCGTGCCCGAGGACGTCCCCGACGACCAGGGCGACCCGCATCCCGGACAGCGGGATCACGTCGAACCAGTCGCCGCCCATCCGGGACCGGGCGGCCGGCAGGTACCGGGAGGCCGCCTCCACGGCGGCCGTGCGCGGCAGGGTGCGCGGCAGCAGGCTGCGCTGCAGGGCGAGGGCGGTCTCCCGCTCGCGGGAGTAGCGGCGGGCGTTGTCGATGCAGACGGCGGCCCGGGCGGTGACGTCCTCGGCCAGCAGCACGTCGTCGGCCGTGAAGCCGGCGGGCTGCGCGAAGCGGGTGAAGACGGCCACCCCGAGCGCGATGCCGCGGGCCCGGATCGGCACCGACATCGTGGAGTGGATGCCCAGCCGCTCGATGAGCCGGACCCGCCCGGGGTCCCAGGCGAACCACTTCTCCATGTCGCCGGACGCCTTGGCCACCACGATCGCCTGCCCCGTCAGCAGGGCCACCGCCTGCGGGGAGGCGGCCGGGTAGACCTCGCTGTCGCCGACGGCGGACAGCGCCTCGGGTTCGGACGGGGTGAGCGAACGGTGGGCGACCCGGCGCAGCGCGACGGGCACCTGCGGCGGCCCGATGGGCAGCTCCGCGTCGGGCTCCGGCGGGTCCACCAGCTGCACGCTGACGAAGTCGGCGAGGACGGGCACGCAGACGTCGGCGAGTTCCTGCGCCGTCCGGGTGACGTCGAGCGTGGTGCCGATGCGGGCGCCGGCCTCGTTGACCAGCTGGAGCCGCTGCCGTGCCCGGTACTGGTCGGTGAAGTCGTGCACGGCGACGCACACCCCGTGCACCCGGCCGGCGGCGTCGGTGATCGGGGACAGGCGGGCGAGCCAGGCGCTCGTGCCCCCGTCGCCGCCGCGGGCGTAGGTGCGCACGTCCTGGCCGCGGCCGGTGCCGAGCACCTGGAGCATGTGCTCCTCGATGTCGTCGCTCTCCGGCCGGCCGCCGATCTCGGGCAGGCGCAGGCCGCGCAGCCGCTCGCCGGGGGCGCCGAGCAGCTGGGCCATGGCGTCGTTGACCGCGTGCAGACGCAACCGGTCGTCGTAGATCGCCACGGCGCACGGCGACTGCACCAGCCGGGCCTGCGCGGGCGGATCGTCGGGGTCCTGCACGTCGTCGCCGCGCAGCGGGCAGACGACGAGCCAGTCGCCGCTGCCGCCCTCGGCGGGCTGCCGATGGGCCAGCACCCACACCGACACGGCGTGCCCGTCGCGGTGGCGCAGGGGGAGTGTGCCGCTCCAGCGGTGCTCCTCGGGCGGGCCCACCCGGGCGCCGTCCGCCAGCAGGGCGGCGGCGGGCCGGGCGAGGACCTCCTCCGGCGCCCAGCCGAGCAGGCGGCGGGCGCCCTCGCTCCACTCGACGAGGACTCCGTGCTCGTCGACGACCGCCCGTGCCGTGGCCGCCTCGTCGAACGGATACGCCGGTCTCATCGTGGCCACTCCATCGCGCACACTCACAGTGATCACGGTGATCAGGTGTGTCACTTGCGTTCCAGCCTAGTGGGTGGCGACGCCGCGCGGCCGGTGGCCCCCGCCGGGAGGACGGCGATCCTGCGCACGGCTCGCGGACCGGATCCGGCGCACGGCCGGCGGGCGCGATCCGGCGCACGACCGGCGGACGCGATCCGTTCGCGCCGCCCGCGGACGCCCCGGTCCGCCGATGCGCGGTGCGGCGCAGAAGGCACGCGCCGCACCCTTGACGATCGCCTGCGTGAACGCGTCAGAATCTGTTCGGTCTCGATGACTTGTGATGAATTCTGATCCCCGGTGGGGGAACGAAGGAGAGCCGCCATGACGGTCACGCGCAGATCGGTCCTCATCGCGGGCACGGCGGCACCGGCCGCAGGAGTCCTCCTGGGCGGCCCCGCGGCCCTGGCCGCCGAGGCCGGGGACGCGACGGGCCGCGTCCCCGGCCGCCGCACGGTCCCCCTGCGCGACGGCTGGCGCTTCGCGCTGGTGAACCCGGGCGGCATCACCGACCCCACCGGCGCGTTCGCCGACGCCGCCGACCCCGCGCACGACGACTCCGGCTGGCGGCAGGTGGCCGTCCCGCACGACTGGAGCATCGAGCAGACCCCCACCACCGAGCACGGCACCAGCAGCGGCACCGGCTTCCTGCCCGGCGGCCTGGGCTGGTACCGGCTCTCCTTCACCCTGCCGCGCTCCTGCGCCGGCAAGCGGATCTCGGTGGAGTTCGACGGCGTCTACATGGACTCCCACGTCTACTGCAACGGCACCGAGGTGGGCCGGCACCCCTACGGGTACACCGGCTTCGCCCTCGACCTCACCGACCTGGTGCACACCGACGGCACGACCGAGAACGTGCTCGCGGTCAAGGTGCAGAACCAACTGCCCAGCAGCCGCTGGTACTCCGGCAGCGGCATCCACCGCGAGGCCCGCCTGGTCGTCACCGACCCGGTGCACGTGGCCCGCTGGGGCACCTACGTCACCACCCCGCAGGTCAGTGCCGACCGGGCCGTGGTCCGGGTGCGCACCGAGGTGGCCAACGACTCCGGCGCGGCGGCCCGCGTCGAGATCGCCTCGACCGTGCTCGACCCCGACGGCCGTACGGTCGCCGAGGCCGCCTCCACCGTCACGGTCGACGCGCACGGCACCGGCTCCCCGACCCACGAACTGACCGTCACCCATCCGCGGTTGTGGAACTTCGACACCCCGCACCGCTACACGCTCCGCACCGAAGTGCGCCTCGGCGGCCGCACCGCCGACACCTACGACACCGTCTTCGGCATCCGCACCTACCGCTTCGACCCGGACAAGGGCTTCTCGCTCAACGGCACCCCCACCAAGATCAAGGGCGTCGACCTGCACCACGACCAGGGCGCGCTCGGCGCCGCCGTCGGCATCGACGCCGTGCGCCGGCAGATGACCCTGATGAAGTCCATGGGCGTCAACGCCCTGCGCACCTCGCACAACCCGCCCGCCCCGCAGCTGATCCAGGTCTGCGAGGAACTCGGCATCGTGATGATGGTGGAGGCCTTCGACTGCTGGCGCACCGGCAAGAACCGCTACGACTACGGCCGGTTCTTCGACGAGTGGTGCGAGAAGGACGCCACCGAGATGGTGCGCGCCGCCCGGAACTCGCCCGCCGTCGTGCTGTGGTCCATCGGCAACGAGATCCCCGACTCCACCAGCACCGCCGGCCTCGCCATGGCCGACCGCATCATCGCCGCCGTCAAGGCGGCGGACGACACCCGCCCGGTGGTCATCGGCTCGGACAAGTACCGCAGTCTGCCCAAGAAGGGCTCCGCCGCCGACCTGATGCTCGCCAAACTCGACGGACTCGGCCTGAACTACAACACCGCCAAGTCGGTCGACGCCCTGCACGCCGCCTACCCGCACCTGTTCCTCTTCGAGTCCGAGTCGTCCTCGGCGACCTCCACCCGCGGCACCTACCAGGAACCGGAGCACCTGAACACCGGCGAGAACCACACCCCCGGCCGGCGGGCCACCTCCTCCTACGACAACAACCTCGCCTCCTGGACGATGAGCGGCGAGTACGGCCTGAAGAAGGACCGCGACCGCCCGTGGTTCGCCGGGCAGTTCCTGTGGTCGGGCATCGACTACATCGGCGAGCCCACCCCCTACGACGTGTTCCCGGTCAAGGCGTCCTTCTTCGGCGCCGTCGACACGGCCGGCTTCCCCAAGGACGCCTACCACCTGTTCAAGAGCCAGTGGACGACCGAGCCGATGGTCCACCTGGTGCCCATGACCTGGAACCACGCCGAGGGCGACGTCGTCGAGGTGTGGGCGTACGCCAACGTCGAGTCGGTGGAGCTGTTCCTCAACGGCCGCTCCCTGGGGGTCAGGACGTTCGACGTGAAGCGGACCACCGACGGGCGCACCTACCTGGAGACCACCGAGGCCACCGGAGACGACAAGACCTTCACCGACGGCCCCTACCCGGGCAGTTACACCAGCCCCAACGGCAGCGCCGGAAAACTCCACCTCACCTGGAAGGTGCCGTTCCGGCCGGGCGAGCTGAAGGCGGTCGCGCGGCAGGGCGGCAAGGTCGTGGCCACCGATGTGCTGCGCACGGCCGGGCCGGCGCACGCCGTGCGGCTGACCGCCGACCGCGCCTCGCTCGCCGCCGACGGCCGCTCGCTGGTGTTCGTCACCGCCGAGGTCGTCGACGCCCGCGGCACGGTCGTCCCGGACGCCGAGCACCTGCTCACCTTCGACGTCGCCGGCGGCTCGCTCGCCGGCGTGGACAACGGCCGCCAGGAGAGCGCCGAGCGCTACCAGGCGAGCACCCGCACCGCCTTCCACGGCAAGGCGCTCGCCATCGTCCGCTCCGGCACCGGGGCGGGCACCCTGAAGGTGACGGCACGGGCGGACGGACTGCGCACCGGCACAGTGACCGTGCGCACCACGCCCGCCCGCTCGGTGGCCCCTGTGAGCACCGATCCGATGGCCGACGACGCCTACCAGCCCACCGGGGACAACGAGGAGCAGGAGGACGCCGCGCCGCTGGACATGCAGGACGCGGTGGACGAGCGGACCTACGACGACACCCTCGACGAGGGGTACTCCCCGCCCGAGAAGCCGCTCGGCGTCGACAAGTACGGCACCACCGCCGCCGAACAGCACGCCGGCGAGACCCTGGACCAGCGCCTGGCCCAGGAGCGACCCGACGTGACGGAGCCCGAGGGCGACGCCGTCGGCGACCTGCCCGGCGGGGAGGGCGAGCCGGTCGATCCGGAGGCCGGTGGACCGCGCGCCGGCCGCCTGGTCGCCCCGGACGAGGGCGCGCACACCGACACCACCAAGGAGGAGGTGGCCGCCGACAAGGGCATCGACGCCGGAGCGGCCGGCGCCGAGGAGGCCGCCGTCCACGTCGTGGAGGACGACAGCACACTGCCCGACGAGCCGCAGCCCTGACCGAGCACTGCCCGACGAGCCGCAGCCCTGATCGCACGACCGCGAGGACGACGCCGCGCACGGAGCCGCCCACGGGACGGGGACGGGGCCGGGCTGGGGCATCGTCCCCCTCCCGTTCCCGCGGCGGCGGACCCGGCCGGTGCGTGCCCGGGCCGCCGCCGCACAGGGCTAAGGCAGCAGCTTGTCCAGGGCGGCCGAGCCCTCCCTCTCGATCTTGTGCTTGGCCCACTCGAGATTCCGTGGGGTGATGTCCCGGCCCGCGGCCAGCACGACGTCCTCGGGCGAGACGTCGCTGCCGGTACGGGCGTGGAGCACGTCGTCCGGGGTGCACCCCCCGGACCAACGGGATGCGTCGGGTTGTGATGTCGACATGTGTCCTCCTCGCTCCGGCCGGGTCCCCGCCCGGGTCCGGACTGCACCGCCCGTGCTGCGGGACCGGGACCTTCTCCCACCATTGCCCGCCGCGCCGCAGCTTGCATCCGGAACGGCCTGCTGGCAGCCCGCACGAGCCGCCCCGCACCCGCCCGGCCACCACGGCGCCCCGCCGCCGGCCGCGACTCCCTAAGCTGGAAACACCCGAAACCCGAGCCGGACACACCCAAAGAGCCGAGCTGGACACGAAGCCCCAGCGGGAGACGCCCGGAACGACGCGCCGGAAGCGGCCACAGGCCACCGGCCGGAAGCACCCGGAACCGACAGGACACCCTCACCGGCCCGGACCGGCGGGGAACCGGCACGGCGCCGCGATCCGGACGCCGCCCGTCTCACCCAGGGAGGCCACGATGGCCGAACCCCCCAGCCGGCCGCCCTTCCACGGCGGCCGGCACGTGCCGATCGCCGAGCACGGCCTCATCGGCGACCTGCGCACCGTCGCCCTGGTCGGCAGCGACGGCACGATCGACTGGTACTGCCCCCCGGCCTTCGACTCCCCGAGCGTCTTCGCCGGCATCCTGGACGCCGAACGCGGAGGCTGCTTCGAACTCGCCGCGGCCGAGGCGGCCCGCACCAAGCAGTTCTACTTCCCCGACACCAACGTCCTGATCACCCGGTTCTTCACCGAGGACGGCGTCGGGGAGGTGCAGGACTTCATGCCGGTGGCCGGTGCCACGGGCGCCCTGGGGGAGGCCGACCGGCACCGGCTCATCCGCCGCGTGCTGTGCGTGCGCGGCACCCTGCCCTTCCGGGCGCGGATCGCGCCACGGTTCCACTACGGCGCCCACCCGCACACCGTCCGCACCGAGGGCTGCGTGGTGCTGTTCGAGTCGGCGTCCCTGTCCCTCGCCCTCACGGCCACCGTCCCCCTGGAGACCGAAGGACCGGACGTCCGGGCGGACTTCAAACTGTCCGAGGGCGAGTCGGCCGTCTTCGCCCTGGACCAGGTGGGCGGCGACGTGGCCCCGCGCAGGTGCCCCCACCTGGAGGCCGAGGACCAGTTCAACGCCACGGTGACGTACTGGCGCCGCTGGCTGGCGCAGTCCCGCTACCGCGGCCGCTGGCGCGAGATGGTGCACCGCTCCGCGCTGACCCTGAAACTGCTCACCTACGCCCCGACCGGCGCCATCGTCGCCGCGCCCACCACCAGCCTGCCCGAACGCATCGGCGGCGAGCGCAACTGGGACTACCGCTACGTGTGGGTGCGCGACGCCGCGTTCGCCGTGTACGCGCTGCTGCGGCTCGGCTTCAGCGGCGAGGCCGAGGCGTTCATGCGCTTCGTGACCCGGCACATCAGCCCGGGCGACGGCAAGGCCACCGGCCCGCTGCAGGTCATGTACGGCATCGACGGCCGCACCGAACTGCCCGAACGGAAACTGACCCACCTGAGCGGCCACCACGGCTCGGCCCCGGTCCGGGTCGGCAACGCCGCCGCCACCCAGCTCCAGCTCGACATCTACGGTGCGCTCATCGACTCGATCTACCTCTACGACAAGTGGGCGCAGCCGATCTCCAGCGGCCAGTGGGACGACGTGTGCGCGCTGGTCGACTGGGTGTGCGAGAACTGGGACCAGCCCGACGAGGGCGTGTGGGAGACCCGCGGCGGCCGGAAGAACTTCCTGTACTCCCGGCTCATGTGCTGGGTCGCCGTCGAACGCGCCATCCGGCTGGCCAACCACCGCGGGCTGCCCGCCGACCTGCTCCGCTGGCGGCAGACCCGGGACACCATCTACCGCCGCATCATGGACCGCGGCTGGTCGCACACGCGGCAGGCCTTCGTCCAGTACGAGGGCGGCGACGTGCTGGACGCCGCCGTGCTGATGATGCCGCTGGCGAAGTTCATCGCCCCCACCGACCCCAAGTGGCTGTCCACCCTCGACGCGCTGACCGAGGACCTGGTCTCCGACTCCCTCGTCTACCGCTACGACCCGCGGACCAGCCCCGACGGGCTCGACGGCGACGAGGGCACGTTCTCCATCTGCTCGTTCTGGTACGTCGAGGCCCTCACCCGGGCCGGCCGCCTCGACGACGCCCGCCTGGCCTTCGAGAAGATGCTCACCTACGCCAACCACCTCGGCCTGTACGCCGAGGAGATCGGCCGCACCGGCCGGCAGCAGGGCAACTTCCCGCAGGCCTTCACCCACCTGTCCCTGATCAGCGCCGCCTACAACCTCGACCGCGCCCTGGGCTGAGGCGGGGTGTGCCCGCCGGGCGCGAGGGTACCCGGCGTGGCACCGACGACGTGGGCGGAAGACCCCACCGCAGGACCGATCGAGAACACTCCGCGAGGAGGAGAGCCGCATGACGAGCAGCACCGAGACCGGTGACGTCACCGGCACCCGGGACAAGGACTACAACCTCATCTGGTACGTCGAGTCCTGCCTGAGCAACGCGCTGCGGCTGGAGCAGTACATCCAGGACGCCGAACGGGACGGCGACAACGAGGTCGTGGAACTGTTCCGCAAGGCCCAGGCCGACAGCCGCAAGGGCGCCGAACTCGGCAAGGACCTGCTGCGCTCCCGGCTGGGCGGCGGCTGACCGCACGCGCACCCAGGGACGGCCCGGGACCCGCGAACGACCGCGACAGGTCCCGGGCCCGACCATGCCCGATCGTCCCCCGGGGCAGGGGCGCGCGCCCGGTGTCGCTCGGGGTCAGGGCAGTGGCTGCTCCGCCCAGATGACCTTGCCGACGGCCGTGTAGCGGGTGCCCCAGCGCTCGGCCACCTGCGCCACCAGGAACAGACCCCGGCCGCCCTCGTCGGTGGTGTTGGCGTAGCGCAGATGGGGCGAGGTGTCGCTGCTGTCGGACACCTCGCAGATCAGCGAGCGGTCCCGCAGCACCCGGACCCGGATCGGCGCGCTGCCGTACCGGATCGCGTTGGTGACCAGCTCGCTCAGGATCAGCTCCGTGGTGAACGTCAGTTCCTCCAGCCCCCACGCGGCCAGGCGCCGGCTCACCGAGGCCCGTACCTCCCCGACCGCCGCCGGCTCCGCAGGGACGTCCCACTCGGCGACCCGGTCGGGTCCCAGCGCCCGGGTCCGGGCCACCAGCAGGGCGATGTCGTCGGGCGCCCGGAACGGCTGCCGGGCGTCCACCACCGCGCGGCACGTCTCCTCCGGCGAGGGGCCCGCCTCGGCCAGCCGGGTCCGCAGGTCCTCCAGGCCGGTGTCGATGTCCTGCCGCCGGTCCTCCACCAGGCCGTCGGTGTACAGCACCAGGCGGCTGCCCTCCGGCAGCTCCAGCTCGGTCGTCTCGAACGGCAGCCCGCCCAGCCCCAGCGGCGGACCGGCGGGCACGTCGGCGAACGCGACCTCACCGGAGGGAGAGATCACCGCGGGCGGCGGATGGCCGGCGCGGGCCAGCGCACAGCGCCGGGTGACCGGGTCGTAGACGGCGTACAGGCAGGTGGCGCCGATGACGGGCGCCCCCGCCCCGTCGGCCGGCTCGTCCTGGTCGATGCGCGCGACCAGTTCGTCCAGCAGCCCCAGCAACTCGTTGGCCGGCAGGTCCAGGGCGGAGAAGGTGTGCCCCGCGGTCCGCAGCCGGCCCATGGTGGCCGCCGCGTGCAGGCCGTGCCCCACGACGTCCCCGACGACCAGCGCCACCCGCGCCCCCGACAGCGGCAGCACGTCGAACCAGTCACCGCCGACCCCCGCCTGCGCGGGCAGATAGCGGTAGGCGATCTCCAGGGCGTTCTGCTCGGGCAGGGTGCGCGGCAGCAGACTGCGCTGCAGGGTCACGGCCATGCCGTGCTCGCGGGTGTAGCGGCGGGCGTTGTCGATGGACACGGCGGCCCGCGCGACCAGTTCCTCGGCGAGCGCCAGTTCCTCGACGTCGAACGGCTCGGGCTTCTGCGACCGCCAGAAGTTCACCAGGCCCAGCACCGTCGACCCCGCCCGCACCGGCGCCGTGATCAGCGAATGGATGCCGTACTCCACGATCCGCTCGGTGCGTTCGGGGTCCTGCGCCAGCCAGCCCGGGGCGGCCTCCAGGCGCGGTTCGAGGACCGGCCGGCAGGTCCGCAGGCTGTCCGCCTGCGGCGAGGAGGGGATGAAACGGATCTGCCTGCCCACCTGGTACAGAGGGGCGTCGTCGCGGATGCCGCCGGCCGCCGCACGGCGCAGCGTCGCCCCCGGTTCCGGGTCCTCGCCGCGCAGCACCGCGTCGTACAGATCCACCGTGACGAAGTCCGCGAACCGCGGAACGGCCACCTCGACCAGCTCCTGGGCGGTCCGCCGCACGTCCAGGCTGGTGCCCACCCCGACCCCGGCGTCGTAGAGCAGGCTCAGCCGCTCACGGGCCAGTTCCGCGCGGCCGGACAGGGCGCGCAGCTCCGTGGAGTCGCGCAGGGTGGCCACGCTGCCCGACGGGCCGCCGTCCACGTCGGTGGGCCGCTGGTTGATCGCCAGCAGCCGGTCGCCGACCAGATGCACCTCGTCCGTCGCGACCCGCCCCGAGGCCAGCAGACCCGCGACCCCCGGATCCAGGCCGAGTTCGGTCACCGGACGCCGCTCGGCGTCCTCGGGCAGGCCGAGCAGGCGGTGCGCCTCGTCGTTGGCGAGCAGCAGTTCCCCGTCGTCACCGATGATGATCACGCCTTCCCGCACGGAGTGCAGCACCGCGTCGTGGTGCTCGTACATGCGGGCCATCTCGCCCGGGCCCAGCCCGTGGGTCTGGCGCATCAGCCGCCTGCTGACCAGCGCGGTACCCGCCGTGGCCAGGGCCAGCCCGGCGCCGGCCGCCGCCAGGACGACGGGCAGCTGCCGCTCGGCGAGGCCACCCACCCGCTCCGTGGTGATGCCCGCCGCCACCAGCCCCACCACCGTGCCGTCCGGAGCCCTGACCGGCACCACCGCCTGCACCAGGGGCCCGATGGTCCCCTTGATCTCCTCGACGACGGTGCGGCCGTGCACGGCCGGCTCGATGGTGCCGACGAACTTCTTGCCGATGCGGTCCGGTACCGGATGGGTGTAGCGGATCCCATGGGTGTTCATCGCCACGACGAAGTCGACGCGTGCCGTCTTGCGGATGGCCTCCGCCTGCGGCTGGAGCACGGCCGTCGGGTCCGGTCCGGTCAGCGCCGCGGCGGTGCCGGGTGCGTGGGCGAACGTGGCGGCGACGGCGAGCGAGCGGGTGCGGGCCTCCTGGGTGCTGTCGTGCCGCACCTGGAGCACCAGGGCCACCACCGCCGCCAGGACGAGCAGCAGCACGACGACGACCTGCAGGAGGAAGACCTGGCCGGCCACGGTGCGCCGGCGCAGGGCCGAGCGCAGCCACCCGGCCCGGCGGTCGGCGACCCGGCGGTCGGCGGTCCGGCTCCGTTCGGCCCGCTCGCGGGCTCGCGAAGCGGGGCCGGGCGCCTGCCGCAGGCGTCGGCCGCTGGGGCGGCGGGCCGGCCGGGGGCCGGTTCGACCCGGGAGTCGGACCATGAGCCATGTCTACACTGCCCGGGCGCGTCAGGCGAGAGCCGTCACACCC
>NZ_LR732544.1:464727-492256 GCF_902506575.1 Streptomyces mexicanus
ACGGCCACCCCGGGGGGCGGGCTGGCCGCCAGCGTCAGGGTGGTAGAAGGGGCGGGCCGCCGCGGGGCCCCGGGCCGGGGGGCGGCAGGGGCGCGGCCCGGTCCCTGACGGTCTGCGGGGAGGAGGGCAAAGGGCCAGCGCGGCGCACACAGGCCGCGTGTGCGGCGGCGAGCACCGCGCCCGCCGGAGCCGCTGTCCGCCGGTACGCCTGTTTAAACGCACGGCGGCCTGCATACCCCTGAGAACATGGACCACCACGACAGGCCGGAGCAGGGACCTGCCTGCTCGGTCGACCTCTCCCACCGGGTCCGGCGGCACTGCCCCGTGGGCCGGGGACCCGAGGCGGTCGTCGTCGATCCCGGACGGCGGCGCGCCTACGTGGCCTGCTCCCGCAGCGACGCGGTCGTGGCGCTGGACCTGGACCGGGGCGTGGCGGTGTGGACGGCCCCGGTGGGCCGCGAGCCGATCCCGGTGATCCTGGACCTGCCGACCCGGCGGCTGTTCACCGCGGACGCCCGCTCGGACACGGTGACGGTGCTCGACGCCGACACCGGCAGCCGTCTGACCCAGATCCCGGTCGGCGCCTATCCCGCCGGACTCGGCCACCATCCGGGGCTGCGCCGGGTGTACGCGGGCAACCCCGCGGACGGCACGGTCCCCGCGATCGCCGCCGACCGCCTCGTCGTCGTCGGCACCGTGCCCGCCGAACTCGGCGCGGGCAGCATCGCCGTCGACACCCGGCGCGACCGCGGGTACAGCGCGAACTTCATGGCGGGCTCGGGGACCGTCTTCGACGCGGACGCCCTGACGCCCCTGGGGACCGTCGCGGTGCGCGAGGGGCCGTGCAAGGTGGTGCCCGACCCGGCCGCCGGGCTGCTGTACGGGGCCAGTTCGCTGCACGGCACCATCGGCCGGGTGTCGCTGGAGGACGGCACCGTGCTCGACGAACTGCCGGTGGAGCGCGCCCCGGTCGGCATGTGCGTGGACCCCTCCGGCGGCCGGCTCTATGTGTGCAACCGGGGCGCCGGCACGGTCAGCGTCCTCGACACCCGGGCCGGCCGGGAGACCCACCGCATCACGGTGGGCAACGCCCCCGGCGACTGCGCCCTGGACCCCGCGACCGGCACGCTGCTGGTGTCGAACGCGGGCAGCGGCACCGTGTCCTTCGTGGACCGGCCCTGGCTGCCCGGCCCCGCGCAGCCCGCGGTGCACCCCCTGGTGGGCCGGTCGCTGCCCGGCTTCGCCCTGCCGGACCTGCGCGGCGGCCGGATCCGTACGTCACGGGAGTGGGCCGAGAAGAAATACGTGATCAACTTCTTCGCCAGCTGGTGAGGCCCCTGCAACGCGGAGGCGCCGGTCCTGGAGGAACTGCGCCGCCGTACGGCCCGGTCCGGGCTGGACGTGATCATGATCAACGTGTGGGAGAACACCGATCCCCGGCAGGAGGCGGAGAACTTCGCCGCCGTCTGGGGCCTCGGCGGGACCGTGCTGCTCGACCGCACGGGGGAGTACGCCGCCCGGCTCGGCATCCGCGGCGTGCCCACCAACGTGCTGGTCGACGGGCGCGGCATCGTGCGCGCGGTCGGCGGCACCACCCCGGACGAACTCCACGCGGCGGTGCGGGAGCTGCTGGCGGACGACTGAGCCGTCCGCCTCCGACCCTTCAGACTCCCGTGGACTCGGCGCCGAGCCGGGGTCAGGACCGCTGTGAGGCGGAGCGCTCGGTGCCGGGCCCGGGGCCGCCGCGCCGGTCCGGCGAGGTGTCCCAGCCGCCGTCGGTGGCCGTGGCACGGGCCAGCCCGATGCTGCCCGCGCCGATGAGGACCGCGCCGATCACCTCGGGCAGCACCCGCACACCCAGCCCGATGTACTCCTCGAACAGCACCCAGCCCAGCGCCACGCTGGTCAGGGCGTCACCCAGGGTCAGGGCCGGCTGCGAGGCGGTCAGGCTGCCGGCGCGGAACGCGCTCTGCAGCAGCAGGAAGCTCAGCGCGCCGACGACGAGGGTCGCGTACACGGGCCAGTCGGACAGCAGCACCGTGATGCCCTGCTGCAGCCGCCCCATGCTCTCCTTCATCAGCGCGGCCGTCGCGGCGAACGACACCGCGGACGCCAACCCGAGCAGCGCCGCCCGCGCCGTGCCGTGCACCAGCCGGGACGCCCCCAGCGCCACGGCCAGAAGACCCACCAGGGCGGCGCCCACCGCGAGCCACGCCGCCGGATCGGCGGTGGAACGGCCTTCGGAGGGCGAGGCCGCGCCGAGGAACAGCGCCAGGCCGACGGCGAGGGCGACGAAGGCAGCCCAGGTCCGGCCGTCCGGGCGGCGGCGGAAGACCACGCTGCCGACCGCCAGGGTGAACAGCAGCTCGGTGGCCAGCAGTGGCTGGACCAGGGACAGGCTGCCCACCGCCAGCGCCGCCGCCTGCAGCACGGTGGACAGCCCCAGCAGCCCGGCACCGGCCAGCCAGTACGGCCGCCGCAGCACCCGGCCCAGCCAGCGCAGCGCCTGCCGGGCCCCGGAGCCGCTCTCGGTCTCGTCGGTGGCGGCCCGCCGCTGCAGCACGGACGCCGAGGCGTTGCACAGCGCCGCGAGCAGGGCGAGGACGACGGTCAGGGCGTTCACCGGCGCCCGCCCGGGCACAACGCCCCGCGGCCGGGCGGCGGCGCGGCCGGGCGTGCCGCGTCGGGGGAGCGGGGGCCAAAGCGGACAGATGGCACGGTCGGTGACCTCGGCGGCGACGGTGAACGCGGGGGAGGCGGCCGGCGCGGCCGGCACCCCGGGTTCGGACGGGCTGGACCTCTCGGAGTATCCCCGCTGCCGCGCCGCCAAACGCTCGCGCCGCACCGGCACGCCCGCGGACGTCAGCGCCGATGGGGGCCATGGGGCATCCAGTGGTGCTCGCAGAACCAGCGGCCGAACATCGCGCCCCCGTAGACGACGAAGCCGACGCCGGTGAGCCAGGACTCCACGACGAGCACGATCCCGACCGTGCCGTAGCTGAGGGCGTTGTCGACGATCAGCGGGGTGAACACCAGGTAGGAGAAGACCCGCAGGCCGCCCAGGCCCACCATGGTCGCCAGTGCGCCCGGCAGCAGGCTGCGCCAGCGGATCTGGCCGCCCAGCAGGAAGTGCTGACCCCACCAGAAGAACAGCGCGCCCGTGCTCGCGGACACCAGGACCCGTTCCCAGCCCTGGAACTCCTGCCGGTTGAGCACCTCCTGGTAGAGGTACGCGGTCAGCCCGGCCAGCCACGTCGCCTGCCGCCACACCCGGTGCCACGGTCCGGGCGGCAGGCCCCAGACCCGCTCGTAGCCGTTCTGGACGCTGCCCGCGAACGACACCCCGAACACGGCGACGAGCACACCGCCCCACACGCTCGTGGTGCTGATGACCCGCACCGGGGGACTGATGATGTCGGTGAGCGCGCGAGCGGACCGGCCCGACAGCCCCATGCCGTCGACCAGCCAGGAGGCGAAGCCGCCCTCGCGGAGCGGGTCGACGGCGGCCACGACGATCAGCAGCGGCGCGAGGGTGACCAGGGACAGGGTGGCGAACCCCATGGAGCGGTGCATCAGCTCCAGATCGCGGCCGCGGCGGACGAGGGCGTAGGCGCCGAACCGGCGCTCCAGGGCGAGCGCCGTCCGCCGGATCCGCGGCAGGTGCCGCTTCACGTCCGCCGTCCCGCGCGCGGCCACGGGCCGCCGCTCGGGGGCCGGGTCCCTGTGCTCTCACCGGTGGTCATCCCGCCGCTCCTCGGATCCTGGCCGCTCGGCGGCCAGGGCCTGTCCGGCGCACCATGCCCGCTCACCTGGGCAGACAAGTCGCCGTGAGTCCCCTGCGACGTGATCCGCCGAACAGACCCCGGGCCGGCCGGTCGCTCCTGAGGTCCAGCTTGCGCCGAGCCCCGCGCCGCCGCCACGCCCGGCGCCGCCGCCTCGTCCGGTGCCCTCACCCCTGACCGGCCGGGCGCTCCGGTACCACCTGGGGCGGCCGGGGATGCTCCGTCGCGGTGCCGGCACCGAGCGCGGAGGCCAGGACGAGCAGCACGAAGACGATGGCGGCGAGCAGGATCACGCGGCGCCGCTGCCCGGAGCGCGGCCGCGGCGGGGCGGTGAGCCGTTCGAAGGTCGCCAGCTGCTGCGCCAGGACGGGGTCCTCGGTCACCAACTGTTTCTCGATCTGCGCGAGTTCGCGCTCGAAGTTCACGGCGGACTCCTTCGGATCCGGCGGGCGGCGGAAACGGCGGTGGCTCCCGGCGCCGCGCGCACGGCCGGCACGGCGGGTGCGCCCGTGGTGGGGCGGACCCCGCCCGGGCTGCGCCCCTGCGGTCCGTATCTCCGCAGTACCCCGTCGACGGTCCGCCGACGCGAACGAATCCGCACCGGTCCCGCGGCGAAACCACCCGTCCGGCGTCAGCAGCCTCGACGAGCCGCCCGCCGCGGCTCAGCGGCGGCCGCGGCGGGCGGCCAGGTCCCTGAGGCGGTCCCAGGGCCCCCACACCTGCGAGGGGATCCTCACCAGCGGGGCCGCGTCCGACGCCGCGGGCCGCGGCCGGGTCGGGGCGGACGCCTCCGCGCCGCGGACCTTCGCCCCCAGGTCGCACAGCACCTCGGCGGGGCACAGGGCCTGCAGCCGTGGAAACAGCAGCTGCTCCTCCTCCACCACGTGCCGCGTCACCCGGGTGACCACCGCCAGCAGCAGCCGCCCGAAGTCCTCGCCGCCGGTGTCCGCCTCCCGCAGCGACCGCAGCAGCTCCTCGATCTCCTGGTGGCCCCGCAGGGCGTGCTCCGCCCGCGCCGCGCCGTCCGGCAGGTGGCGGCGCACGGCCGGGTACAGGTGCGAGCGCTCTGCCGTGGCATGGCGGACCAGCTTCCTGCTCGCCTCCTCGACCAGCGCCGACCGCTCGGCGCTGCCGGCGGGCGCGGAGCGGATCCGGTCGAAGAGGGACTGGATGCGCCGGTGGTCGTCCGTCAGCTCCTCGACGATGCCGCGTCGTGTGTCCACTGCTGCTCCTCGCCGGTGTGCCGGCGACCGCGCGGCACACCTGGGTACGCCCGTCGGCCGCCGCATCGGTGCCTTTGGGACCTCTTCACCGTGGAAATGACCGTGGAAATCCGTGGAAATGGGGGTGCTCCCGGCATGCCTGCGCGGTGTGCCCGGGCCGCATACCCAAGATTGAAACATGCTGATGCGGCGGCGCAGGGCGAGAGTCGAGGCGAAGGTCAGACAGGCCGCGTTCCAGGCGTACGTCGTCGCCGACCGGCGCGCGCCCGTCTCGGAGCTGGCCGGGCAACTGCTGCGCAAGGCCTTCCCCGACCACTGGTCGTTCCTGCTCGGCGAGATCGCCCTGTACAGCTTCGCGGTACTGGTGCTCACCGGCAGTTTCCTGACGCTCTTCTTCGACCCGAGCCTGGCGCACGTGCGCTACGACGGCTCCTACGGCCCGCTGCGGGGCCTGCTGGTGTCCAAGGCGTACGAGTCGACGCTCCACCTCAGTTTCGACGTGCGCGGCGGTCTGCTGATGCGCCAGATGCACCACTGGGCCGCGCTGGTGTTCGTGGCGGCCATCGGGGTGCACATGCTGCGGGTGTTCTTCACCGGCGCGTTCCGCCGGCCGCGGGAGCTGAACTGGTTCGTGGGGGTGACGCTGTTCCTGCTGGCGCTGCTGGAGGGCTTCTGCGGCTACTCGCTACCCGACGACCTGCTCTCCGGCACCGGCCTGCGCACGGCGAACACCATCGTGCAGTCGATCCCGGTGGTCGGCACGTATCTCGCCTTCTTCGCCTGGGGCGGCCCCTATCCGGGGCACGTGCTCGTCCCGCGGCTGTACATCGTGCACGTGCTGTTCGTCCCCGGCCTGCTGATCGCGCTGATCACGGTGCACCTGGTCATGGTCGTCTACCTGAAGCACACCCAGTGGGCCGAGCCGGGCCGCACCAACCGCAACGTGGTGGGCCAGCCGATGTTCCCCCAGTTCGCCGGGCGGTCCGCCGGGCTGTCCCTGATCGTGTTCGGGGTGCTCGCCGTCATCGCGGCCATCGCCCAGATCAACCCGATCTGGTCCTACGGGCCGTTCCGCGCCGACCAGGTGTCCACCGACGCCCAGCCGGACTGGTACGTGGGGTTCCTGGAGGGGGCGCTGCGGCTGATGCCCGGCGTGGAGTGGAACGTCGCGGGCCACACCTTCATGTGGAACGTGCTGCTGCCCGCGGTGGTGCTGCCGGCGCTGCTGTTCCTCGCCCTGTACGCCTATCCCGCCTTCGAGCGGTGGGTCACCGGGGACCTGGTGGAGCACCACCTGTGCGACCGGCCGCGCGACCGGCCCGTGCGCACCGGGCTGGGGGTGGCGGCCGTCGTCTGGTACGCCGTGCTGCTGGCGGCGGGCGGCAACGACGTGATCGCGAGCACGTTCCACACCTCCGTCAACGGCCTGACCTGGATCTTCCGCGCCGCGTTCTTCCTCGCCCCGGTGGCCGCCTACCTGGTCACCCGGCGGGTGTGCCTGGCGCTGCAGCAGCACGAACGGCAGCTGCTGGAGGAGGGGGAGGAGACCGGTGAGGTCTACCAGGACCTCCCCGGCGGGATGGCGGAGAGCCATCGGCCGATGGACCGGCAGCGCCGCTACAAGCTGCTGGTCAGGGAGCTCCCGCTGCCTCTGGAACACCCGGGGCGCCAGGCCCCGCTGCACCGGCGTGTGCAGGCCGCGCTGAGCGGCTGGTACTACGGCGAGCGGGTCGAGGCGCCCACGACGGCGGAGGAGCGTCTGCAGATCACCGGCCGTACCGCCGACCCGGTGGCGGGCGGAGCCGGGCCCGCACAGGAGTGAGACGCCGGCGGTCCGCCGTGGAGGCCGGGCGGGCCCGCCCTCCGTGTGCCGCGCGGTGTGCCGTCCCCGCGCGGGGGAGCGGCACACCGCGACAGGTCACCGGCGGCCCCGGCGCGCCATGCCGATGGTCAGGCCCATGGCGGCCAGGCCCAGCAGAGCGGTCACCGCACCGACCCAGCAGTTGTTCCAGACGATGCCTGCCCGCGCGCCGTGCGTGAGGGTGACCACCCACGGCGAGATGAACAGCCAGATGCCGAGTGGAACGAGCGCCCACGCCAGCCGGAACATGCGCTCCGGAGCCAGGGCGAGACCGAGCCCGATCAGGCCGACGGTGATGCCGACGATCAGGTTGTTGACGGTGATGGCGGGCTGGATCGAGAAGTGCACGACCCAGGGGGAGATCGCGGCGTAGAGGCCGGTCAGGAGGATCAGTCCCTCCACGGCGATCGCCGGTCCGCTGGAAGCGGTCCGCTCGAGGCGTTCGCGCATCTCCGCCATCTCGGGATGCGATCCCATTTCCGGATGAGCGCCCACGTCACTGGAGCGATGTGGATACGACATTGCTGTCGTCTCCTCTCCAAAAGGGGTTCTTTTGCCTTATGCAAGAGTTCCCCTGTTCGAGTGACTTATGCGCCTTTTATGTCGGTTCTTCTGATTCTCCCCTGCCCGGCGTCCCCGCCTCCGTGTACCACCTCCGGCGCCCCTGTACCTCAGCCGCTCTCACGTCCCACGTGGGCGAGCACCATGCCGATCAGTCCGACGGCGAACACGCCGAGGCCGATCAGGAACAGCCAGAAGCCGTAGATGACCCCGACCGCGCAGAGGGTGACGCCGGCGGCCGTGATGACGGGGTGCCCGCTGTGCGGCGGGAAGAAGGCGACGTGACCGCTGCGCTCCCGGATCTCCCCGCTGTGCCGGTCCTCCGGGCGCGTGCCCTTGCGGCGGTGGTTGATCAGGCAGAAGAAGGCGATCACCGACGACATGAAGAAGGACACCGTCAGCGCGGCGATGCCGGCCGGCTCCCGCGCGAACCAGATGTAGGACACGTCGGTCAGCAGGAAGAACAGCGCCACCCCGGCGAACAGCTGCGCCTCGGCCTTCATTCGCTCTGCCTCCCCAGCGGGTCGGGCGTGGCCTCCGCGGCCCCGTGCTCCGGCGTCGGCAGCTTCTCCAGCAGCTGGGGATGGTGCAGGTCGAAGGCCGGGGAGTCCGAGCGCACGCGGGGCAGCGCGGTGAAGTTGTGCCGGGGCGGGGGACACGAGGTCGCCCACTCCAGGGAACGCCCGTACCCCCAGGGGTCGTCCACCTCGACCTTCGTCCCGTAGTGGGCGGTGCGCCACACGTTGTACAGGAACGGCAGGGTGGACGCCCCGATCAGGAACGCGCCGGCCGAGGAGATGGTGTTGAGCGTGGTGAACCCGTCGGCGGGCAGGTAGTCGGCGTAGCGGCGGGGCATGCCCATCTCGCCGAGCCAGTGCTGGACGAGGAACGTGACATGGAAGCCGACGAAGAGCGTCCAGAAGTGGATCTTCCCGAGGCGTTCGTCGAGCAGTTTGCCCGTCATCTTCGGCCACCAGAAGTAGAAGCCGCCGAACATCGCGAAGACGATCGTCCCGAACAGCACGTAGTGCAGATGGGCCACGATGAAGTAGCTGTCGGTCAGGTGGAAGTCCAGCGGCGGCGAGGCGATGATCACGCCGCTCATGCCGCCCAGCAGGAACGTCGCCATGAAGCCGGTCGCCCACAGCATCGGCGTCTCGAAGGAGAGGCTGCCGTGCCACATCGTGCCGATCCAGTTGAAAAACTTCACCCCGGTGGGCACGGCGATCAGGAACGACAGGATCGAGAAGAACGGCAGCAGTACCCCGCCCGTGGCGAACATGTGGTGCGCCCAGACGGTGGCCGACAGCATGGTGATCGAGATCGTCGCGCCGACCATGCCGACGTACCCGAAGACCGGTTTGCGGCTGAAGACCGGGATGATCTCCGTGACCACGCCGAAGAACGGCAGCGCCACGATGTACACCTCCGGATGGCCGAAGAACCAGAACAGGTGCTGCCACAGCAGCGGGCCCCCGTTCGCCGGGTCGTAGACGTGCGCGCCGAATTTGCGGTCGGCCTCCAGGGCCAGCAGGGCGGCGGTGAGCACCGGGAACGCCAGCAGCACCAGGATCGAGGTGAACAGCACGTTCCAGGTGAAGATCGGCATGCGGAACATCGTCATGCCCGGCGCGCGCAGGCACAGGATCGTGGCGATGAAGTTGACCGCGCCCAGCGTGGTGCTCAGACCCGCGACGACCAGCCCCATCGCCCACAGGTCGCCGCCGTGGCCCGGGGAGTGGGCCGCGTCGTTCAGCGGCGCGTAGGCGAACCAGCCGAAGGGCGCCGCACCGTTGTCGACCGCGAACCCCGACAGCACGGTCAGCCCGCCGAACAGGAACAGCCAGTACGTCAGCGCGTTCAGCCGCGGGAAGGCGACGTCGGGCGCACCGATCTGCAGCGGCATGATGGCGTTGGAGAACCCGGCGAACGTCGGCGTCGCGAACAGCAGCATCATGATCGTGCCGTGCATGGTGACCAGCTGGTCGTACTGGTCGCGGTTCATGACCTGCAACCCGGGAACGGCCAGCTCGGCGCGCATCAGCATCGCCATGATCCCGGCGGCCAGGAAGAAGCCGAAGGAGGTGACGAAGTACAGGTGGCCGATCTTCTTGTGGTCGGTGGTGGTCAGGTAGTCGCGGATCGTCTCGCCCGTACGGCCCCGGGGCGGACGGGTGCTGTGCCGCGGCTCCTCCACGCCGGCGTGCGTGCCTGCCATCAGCGTCCCGCCGTCCGTCTCACTCCGGCAGCCCGGCCGGGCCGCCCGACGGGCGGGCGGACGGGCCGGAGGACCGGGGAGCCTGCCTGGTGTGGATGTACAGCTCCCGGCGGTCGCCGACCGGCACCCCGGGGGGCAGCGGCAGCTCGTAGCGGACCGGCCTGCGGTGGTCGGCGAGCTGCCGGCCGGGGTTGTACACCCGGTTGAACTTCCACAGCATCCGCGCGAAGTTCGTCTGCCCGTGCGCGAGCCGGTCGGTGAGGATACGGGCCGCGCCGAAGGCGGTGCGCAGACCGAGGTGCTTGCGGTTGATCACCGACTGGGTGCGCACCAGCTCCTCGTAGAAGCGCTCCAGCGGCAAGGTGGTGGGGACGACGGCGTGCTGGATGTCGAACAGCCGGTAGTCGCGGGTGGTCAGCCGGCGGGACTCCGTGTGCCAGATCTCGGTGCCGGGATACGGCGTCATCACCGTCAGGTGCACGATCTCCGGCACGGACAGCGCGAACTCGCGCACCAGCTTGAAGCGTTCGGCGTCCCACGCCGGGTCCACGATGAGGTTGATGGCGACGTTGATGCCCAGCTTGCGCGCGGTCTCCAAGGCGCGGAAGTTGTCGTCGGGATTGACGCGCTTGCGGAACAGGTCCAGGCCCTCGGCGTCCAGGGCCTCCATGCCCAGGAACATGTAGCGCAGCCCCAGCCGCGTCCAGCGCTCGAACACCTCGGTGTGGCGCAGCAGCACGTCCGCGCGGGTCTCCAGGTAGTACTGCTTGCGCACCCGGCGGCGCTCCAGCTCGGCGGCGATCGCGTCCCCGTGCTCCGGGCGGATGAACGCGACGTCGTCCACGATGAACACGTTGGGCTCGGCGATCGACGCCAGCTCCTCGGCGGCGGCCTCCGGGCTCGCCTTGCGGTAGCTGCGCCCGTAGAACGTCCACGCGGAGCAGAACGAGCAGTCCCACGGGCAGCCGCGGGTGAACTCCATGGAGGCGCACGGGTCCAGCTCGCCGATGAAGTAGCGGCGGCGGTGGCGCATCAGGTCCCGGGCCGGGCGCGGGGAGTCGATGCCGTGCAGCATGCGCGGGGCCGGCCCGTACCCGGCGGCGGTGACGATCCCGGGCACCTCCTGCAGGCCCCCGTCCCGCACCGCCTGCAGCAACGGCTCCATCGCGGGCTCGCCCTCGCCGCGCACGACCGCGTCGACCGCGCCCTCGGCCTGACGCAGCACGTCGCCGGCGACGAAGGAGACGCTGTGCCCGCCGAAGAAGACGAAGCAGCCCGGCAGCTCCCGCTTGATCGCCCGGGACAGGTCGATGGCCTCGGGGATGTTCGCCAGGTAGTTCAGGGAGAAACCGACCACCTCGGGCCGCCACGAGCGGACCACGCGGCGCAGGTCGCGGTGGCGCAGGACCTGCAGGTCGACCACCTGCACCTGGTGCCCGGCGTCACGGGCCGCGGCGGCCACCCGCTCCAGGCCGAGCGGCTCCAGCCGGAGGAAGATCTCCGAGTACATCAGGGCGCTGGGATGGACGAGCAGGACACGCATGGATCACCTCTGGTTCCGCGGCGGGATGCGGGCCAGTGGCCACGCGGCGGGCACGAGCGCGTGCGGGTTTCCCATCGGTGGACGACTGTGCCCGGCGTCCATGACGGGTCGTGACAGTCGCACGGAGCGCTGTCATTCGACCCGCTCGGGCCCCGCCTCATGCAGCCCTTCGCCCGGCTGCCGCGCACGTTCCGTCTCGCGGGTGACCCCGCCCGCATGTCGTCGCCGGGCGGGCACGGCCGCCCCCGGGAGGGTGGCGCGGCCCTCCACGTCGTTTACGGGCGGGCCTCGCGGGTCACCCACAGGTGACGGCAGAGGTGTTCTCGAAGGAGTGCGTGATGGCGCTGGTGGCCGGTTCCGTACGGCGACGCCCGCACGAGCGGGGCGCGGACCGCGTCGAGACAGGTCCGGGCGAGGGCAGCCACGGTCCGCGCGGAGCGGTCCGCTGATGGGCGCCGCCGCGGGTGCCGCCGCGGACGGCGGCGCACCGGGGGAGTGCCGGATCGACGCCGTCGACGTCCACGCCTTCGAACTGCCCACCGACGGACCCGGCGGCACGGAACAGGACGGCACCCTGGAGTGGGACTCCACCACCATGGTGCTCATCCGCGTGCACGCCGGTGGGCGCACCGGCATCGGCTACACCTACGGGGACGTCTCGGCCGCCACGTTTCTCTCCGGGAAGCTCGCCCCGTTGCTCACGGGCCGGGACGCCTTCTCGCCCCCCGCGCTGTGGGAGCTGATGGGCCGGCAGATCCGCAACGCCGGCCGGCCCGGCGTGGGCGCCATGGCCGTCTCCGCCGCCGACATCGCGCTGTGGGACCTCAAGGCCAGGCTGCTGGACCTGCCGCTGGTCCACGTCCTGCCCGCGTACCACGACCGGGTCCCCGTCTACGGCAGCGGCGGTTTCACCAACTACCCCCTGGACCGCCTCGCCGACCAGCTCTCCGGCTGGGTCGAGCAGGGCATCGGCCGGGTCAAGCTGAAGACCTCGCGGGACCCGGAGAGCGACCCGCGGCGGCTGACCGCGGTCCGCGAGGCGGTCGGGGCGGACACCGAGATCTTCACCGACGCCAACGGGGCGCTGGGTCGCAAGGAGGCGTTGTACTGGGCGCACCGGTTCCACGACGAGTGGGACGTGCGCTGGTTCGAGGAACCGGTGAGTTCCGCCGACCTGGAGGGCCTGCGGATGCTGCGGGCGAACGGCCCGGCGCGGCTGGAGATCGCGGCGGGCGAATACGCCTACACCACCCGCGACTTCGTCAACCTCGTGGACGGCTGCGCCGTGGACTGCCTCCAGGCGGACGTCACCCGCTGCGGCGGCATCACCGGCCTGCTGGAGGTCGCGGGCCTGGCCGCGGCCCGGCACCTGGACCTGTCCGCGCACTGCGCCCCCGCGGTCTCCGCCCACGCCTTCTGCGCCGTGCGCCGGCTGCGGCACCTGGAGTACTTCCACGACCACGTCCGCTTCGAGCACCTGGTGTTCGAGGGCACGCCGTCCCCCGACGGCGGCGCCCTCAGGCCCGACACCGGGCGGCCGGGACTGGGCCTGGAGGTGAAGTGGGCCGACGCCGAACCGCACCGCGTGTACGGGCGGCGGCCGGACCGCCCCGGCTCTCGGACGGCCACGGCGGACTGACCCGGCCCTCGGGCACCCCGGGCGGTGGCCGACCGGCGCACGACGCCCCGCTCGGTGGCCGACCGTGCTCACGGTGGGCCCGCTCGGTGGCCGACCGAGTCGACGGCGAGCCGAGCGGTGGCCGACTGCGCTCACGACGGCCCGGGCCGGTTGCCGTCTGCGCTCACGACCGCCCCGGCCGCTGCCCAACTGCGCTTACCCGCACGGCAGATGATGTGCGAGACTGCGGTGATCGACTACCGGCTTGATCCACTCGTACGACGGAGTCCGCCATGGCGACCGGCACCCCCGACCTCCCGTCCGCACCCATAGACACCAGCCAGGCCCACCCGGCACGGGTCTACGACTGGCTGCTCGGCGGCAAGGACAACTACCCCGTGGACGAGGCCGTCGGCCGCAATCTGCCGCCCGAGGCGCACGACGGG
Source organism: Streptomyces mexicanus (assembly GCF_902506575.1). GTDB lineage: Bacteria > Actinomycetota > Actinomycetes > Streptomycetales > Streptomycetaceae > Streptomyces > Streptomyces mexicanus. The sequence goes on from NZ_LR732544.1 coordinate 477,980, forward strand.
GCGCGGCAGAACCGCGCGTTCATGCACCGCGCGGTGGCCTGGCTCGCGGCGCAGGGCATGGACCAGTTCCTCGACATCGGCACCGGCATCCCCACCGAGCCCAACCTGCACCAGGTCGTCCAGCGCGTCCTGCCCGCGGCCCGGGTCGTCTACACGGACAACGATCCGATCGTCCTGCGGCACGCCGAGGCGCTGCTGGTCAGCCACCCCGAGGGCGCCACCGATTACATCCAGGCCGATGTGCGCCGGCCCGAGGAGATCGTCGAACACGCCCGGAAGGTGCTGGACTTCTCCCGCCCCGTCGCGCTGTCCCTGATCGCCCTGATGCACTTCATCACCGACGAGCAGGGCGCCTACGAGATCGTGCGCGACCTGGTCTCCGCCCTCCCCTCCGGCAGCCACCTCGTCCTCTCGCACGCCTCCTCGGACCTGTACCCGGAGCTGTCCGACCGGGTCACCGACGAGTACGCCAAGGGCGGCATCCGGCTGGCCTTCCGCACCCGCGCGGAGGTCGCCCGGTTCTTCGACGGGCTGGACCTGGTCGAGCCCGGCCTGGTCACGGCCGTGGAGTGGTTCCGGTCCGCTCCCGCGCCGCAGCGCGAGGACTGCGGCATCTACGCCGGCGTCGCCCGCGTCCCGTAGCCGCGGCACCCGCGCGCACGCCAGAGCCTCGACACCTGCGGGCGCGGGCCGCGACCGGGCGCCCGCCCGGCTGCGACCCGCGTCGGCGTCCGCGCCCCGGACCGGGCGCGGAAACCGGGCACGGCCCGCGGTCGGCGCCGCGGGCCGCCGCCCTCACCGCGGCGGCTGGTCGGGGCCGCGGTCCTGGTCGCGCAGCTCCTGCCGCATCCGCTCCTGCGCGGTGTCGACCTGACCGCGGTACTTGCCCTGGGTGCGTTCGTCGATGTAGTCACCGCCCTTGTCGACACCCTTGTCGGCCTGCTGCTCGTGCCCCTTCAGCATGCTCTTGAGCTTGTCCATCATGCTCATCGCGGACTCCTTCGCGGCGTGGTTCCCTCCCAGCATCCCCGACCCCCGCGGGTGCCGCATCCGCAGCGCGGGCGGCACCCACCAGGGCGCGGACGGCGGGATCCGGCGGGCGCTCAGCCGACCCGGGCCTGCCGGTAGGGCAGCAGCCGGACCGGGCCCTGGAGCCCGTACGCCTGGCGCGTGGCCGTGCCGAACACCGCCGGCTCGGTGACCCGGAGCCGGTTGATCAGCGGCGTGGCCACCTCGACCTCCAGGGTGTTGGCACCGGGACGCAGCCAGGGGCCCACGTCGAGCACCGGGCGCAGGCGGTCCACCGGGGCCGGCCGCGTGCCGTTGACGGTGACCCGGCAGGTGTCGCTCACCTGCCCGAGGTCCAGCAGCGCCCCCAGGTCCCCGCTCCAGGCGTCGGGCAGCTCGACCGTGGTCCGGTAGCGGCCGATGCCCGCCGCGTCGGCCAGTTCCGGGATCTGCGACCAGGGCAGCAACGTGTCCAGGGCGAGCCGGTGGGTGACGACGGTGGTGGTCGTGGGCTGGTCGCCGGGCCGCAGGTCGGACACCTCCAGGCTCCACCGCTGCGGCTCGAGCGGTTCGGGTACGTCCGCGAAGCGCGTGCGGACGGTCCGGCCCCGGGAGAGCCGGGTGGTGCGGGTGCCCGCCGTGGCCGAGCGGACGACCAGGCCGTCCTCGGTGAAGCGGGCCTCGTCGGCGTCGGTGGCCACCACGTGCGGCCGGTTGCCGTGCCGGTCGCCGAACGCCCCCGGTGCGGCCAGCGCGACGATGAGCGTCTGCCCGGGCTCCAGCGTCACCCGCAGGGTGACCTCGTCGCCGTCCTCGGTGTACTGCGCCGGCCGCACCGCCCGCCCGCTCCAGGCGTCCAGCACGTACGGCACGGTGGCACGGCCCCGGGTACGGCGCAGCGTCACCTCGTGGTCGATGCGGGCGACCGGCGGTTTGACGGTCTCGGCGTGCTTGCCGTTGCACAGGTAGTAGAAGTCCGCGTCGTCGGGGACACGGTGGGCGTTGAGCAGCGTGGAGGAGGCGGCGTAGCGGACGTCGGGGGTCACCCCCAGCGCGGCGAGGGCGTCCCCGACGAGGGTCTTGTCCGCCACCTGCCGCACCGTGGGCAGCGCCGTCAGCCGGGCGAGCACGTCCCGCAGTGCGGCCGTCTCGCCGTCCGCGGGCACCCCGGGCGTCAGCGCCTGGTCGAACGCGCCGAGCAGCACGACGGGAAGCCCGGCCCGCGCGAGCGCGAGCAGCCTGCGGGCGTCGTCGAGGGCCAGGGTGGGGGAGGAGCCGTAGAAGAAGTCGCCCTCCAGGAACAGCGCCTTGTAGGCGGGGCCGTCCGGGGCGAGCCGGCCGCCGCGGACCTCGGCCGCGGGCAGGTCCAGCAGCGGCCCGCTCAGGAACTGGTGGGTCCAGCCCAGCGGCACCCCGGTCGCGGTGAACCAGGACGCGCCGATGCCGGTGGCGGTGTACCCGGTCTGCCGGAACACGGCCACGTCCGCCCGCGCCGTGCCCGCCTGCAGCACCTGATGGACCCGGCCGAGGTAGTCGGCGACGTCCGCGACGTGCGTCCAGGTGGGCTGCCGCGGGCCCCACGACTCGCCGTAGCCGGGGGTGCCGTTGTACGGGCTGAACGCGGCGAACCCGGGCCAGCTCACGCCGGGCGCGGTGGCGTAGGAGAAACCGTGCAGCACGGTCTGGTTGACGCCCGCGGCGTACGCGCCGCCCATGGTGCGCAGGATCCGGTCCCAGGTCGTGGCGTACGCCGACCCCGCGTACGCGCCCGCCTCGCAGGACAGCACGGTGTGGCCCGCCATGTCGCGGCCACCGGCCAGGCAGCGGTAGTCGTCCAGGTTCTTGAAGCCCAGCGACTCGCCCTCGGGGACGTCCAGCAGCGCCGCTGAGGCGATGGAGTCGGTCTGCAGGCCGTACGGCTGGGCGCGCAGCGACATGCCCAGGCCGTGCGCCCAGTCGCGCAGCGCGCCCACGTGGTGGCGGTTGAACAGGATCGAGACGGTCTCCCAGAAGTCGTGCCGGATCTGCCGGGTCAGCTCCGCCTCGAACGCGAAGACCTGGTTGCCCTTGTCCAGCACGATCGCCGGCAGGTACGGCAGCAGCGGCCGGCCGGTGTGCTCCTCGAACGCCGCGGGCAGCCCGGGCGTCCACTGCAGGCCGTCGGTCTCCAGCTCCACGGAGTCCTCGAAGAAGGCCCCGCCGGCGGCCGTGAGCAGCTGCCTGAGGGCCGGGGTGAGCAGGTTCCGCTCCCAGTAGCCGGTGATCGCGGCGGTGCCGGCCGCGCTGAAGTGGTCCACCACGTACGCGGCGGGGGAGGAGTGCGGGCCGGCCTCGGGCTGCTGTCCGGAGCCGCGCTGCCAGTAGGAGATCAGCACCCAGTCGCCGTCGGCGGGCGCCGTCCAGGTCAGCCGGCCGTCGCTGACGCGGCCGGTCAGGTCGGGGACGGAGCCGGCGTCCAGCCCGGTCTCCTTGCGGGGGGGGTTCGCCGGCGCCACCCCCGCCGCCTGCACGGCGAGCAGCCGCTGCCCGGTCACCGCGGGGTCCGGCGCGTGCACCGGGGCGGGGACCGGGCCGTCGTAGGCGGCGCCCCCGGCCAGGCGTGCGGTGCCGTGGGCGAGTTCTTCGGCGGCGGCCTCGTCGTCCGGGTCGAGACCCGGCACGGCGGTGGGCCAGCTCGGGCCGAGCGTGATGTCGATGGTCATGCCGCGGCGTGCGGCCCGTCGCAGGGCCGCCTCGACGCCCGCGCGCCAGGGGGCGCTGCCCCAGCCGTGCCGGGCGGTGTCCAGCACCGAGGTGTCGCGGATGCTGTGGTGGACGGCCGCGATCTCGGCCCCGCCGAATCCCGCGTCGGCCATCTGGTCGATCTCCCGGGCGATCTCGTCGGCGTCGACCAGCCCGTCCGGCCACCACCACCGGAACTTGGGCCGCACGGCCCGGGCGGGCCGGGCGAACCAGTCGGCGTCCAGCCGCGACCGCGCGGCGGCACCGGCCCGGGCACCCGGCGTCCCGGGCGCCGCGGCCGCCGGGTCGTGCCCGAGCGCGGCCAGGGCGCCGGCCCCCAGCCCGGCCGCGAGCACCGTACGACGTGTCGTCCCGCGGCCTCGCGCAGGGGATTCGTGCATGACTTCTCCGCCCCAGCCGTGCAGCTGTGCCCTAGAGGAATGAGTCGATGAGTCAATGAAACGTTTCAATGACGGTGAACGCGGGAACGTTATGGCGGCGGTGACACCGCCGTCAAGATCCAGGAAGGAAGCTGTCGCGGGATAGCGCGGGCGAAACCGCCGGGAGTCCAAGTGAGCCGGGGGCACGGGATCCGGTGCGCGAAGCTGCCGGGGGACCGTGAAGAAGGCCGGCCGGGGAGCCGGTGGACGGAGTACCGCGAAGCCAGCAGGGGATCCGGTGGGCGGAGGTGCCGCGAGGCCGGCGGGGGATCCGGTGGAGGAAGGGTCGCGGGATCCGTGACCGGGGTCGGTTCCGCGGCGAGTGGCCGGGCGACCGGGCGGGCGAGCGGCCCGCCACCAGGCGCGGCCGGCGGCGGGCGCGGCCGGCGGGTCAGCGCTCCCCGGATGCGGTCGGCAGCAGCAGGCGTGCCGTGACCTGCTTGCCCTGGTCGCGCTCTGTCACCGTCACGGCCTGGCTGAGGGCCCCGACGATCTCCAGTCCGTGGCCGCCGACCCGCCGGCCGTCCGGCGGGCGGCGCGTCGGCGGCACGGGGGAGGTGTCCCACACGCTGATCAGCACCTGCCCGTTGTCCGGCTGGACCTCCAGGTCCAGCCCGCACACGCCCGGGGCGTGCCGCACGACGTTCGTGATCAACTCGCTGACGACCAGCTGCGCGTCCTGCGCCAGGCGGTCGGGTACGCGGACGCGACCGGTGGCCCGGACCCGGTCCAGAAAACGGCCCACGGCTGCACGGGCATCGGCGGCGCTGATCGCGCCACTGTGCCAACGGGTGTCCCAGCGCAGCGCGGCTCGCGTGTCTCCGTTCCGGTCCGGCCCATCCGACGCCTTCTGCCTAAGCGGGACGGCCATGTGGTTGCCTCAATGTGTCACAGTGCGTTACTTCTCTTCTGTTTCTGCGGTTACCCAGCCCGGCGCGGAGTAGACACGCCGGTCCGCCGTGGTGCCCTGGGGACCACGTGTACCACAAGGCGACGGGCCCCCACGCCGTCAGGTGTGCGGGGGCCCGTCGCCGTCGGTCGTTCCGGTGCCGCCTCAGGGGCGCCGGCCGGCGCTGGGGCCGGTCACCAGTAGTGGCGATGGCCGGCCACCGCGTGTCCCATGGCACCCAGCAGCCACAGGACGGCGCCGATCACCGCGAGGATGATGCCGATGGTCCAGAGGATGGAGATGCCGGTGACGAAACCGACGACGAGAAGGATGACACCGAGGAGGATCATGACCGCCTCCGATTGGGGGTAGTGCTCCCTCCACTGTGCATCACATCGGGCGATATTGACCCATATCGGTTACAAGGAAACGAAAAGCTATCGCTTACGGGCAAGCAGAGAGGGCGGCGCGCCCCCCGGGGAACCGTCAGCGCGCCCTCGGGGAACCGTCAGCGCACCGCCGGGAATCCGAACGAGTACCCCTGCTGCTTCAGCCAGGGCAGCACCTGGCGCAGTGCGGCGACGGTCTGGGAGCGGTCACCGCCCGCGTCGTGGAAGAGGATCGTCGGACCGTTGGAGATCTCCTGCTGCACGGTGGCGACGATGGCCGCCGTGCCGGGGCGCTCGAAGTCCTTGGAGTCGACGTTCCAGCCCAGCGGCCGCATGCCGTGGGACGCGGCCAGCGCGCGGCTGTAGGGGGTGAAGGCGCCGCCCGGCGCCCGGTAGTAGACCGGCCGCACGCCGCCGGACGCCTCGGTGATCATCCGTTCGGCGTCGGTGATCTGCTGCGACTGGTACGACTGCGCCTTGTGGTCCATGCCCGTGTCGTGCGACACGCTGTGGTCGCACAGCCGGTGTCCGGCCGCGACGACCGCCTTGACCAGGTCCGGGTGCGCCTGCGCCTGGGGGCCCACCATGCAGAAGGTGGCCTTGACGCCGTTGTCCCGCAGCACCTGCAGCACCTGCGGGGTCCAGACCGGGTCCGGTCCGTCGTCGATGGTGATGTTGACGCCCCGGGGGCCGCGGTCCGAAGCGTGCACGATGCTCTGCGGCACCCCGGCGCGCGCCGAGCCCTGCGCGCCGGCGGCCGGCGTGGCGGGGCGCGCGGTCACCCCCGGCCGCGCGTGCCGCTCGCCGGCCGGATCCGCCTGCGCCGTCCACACCGAGGTCGCGGCGGCCACCGCCGTCACCCCGAGCGCCGCCGCGAGCACCCGGCCGTGCCAACCCCGTCCGCCCCCATGCCGCACCATGTCCGCCCCGCTCCTCGCCGTGTGTGTGGATCCTGTGCACTGATCAGGACGGCAGAACAGCCGCCGGGGATCCGCCTGTTACAGATCACGGACATTCCAGGAGGCGATCCGGGACACGGCGGCACGGCTCGCCGGGGCGTCACCGGGACGAGTGGCCGGTTCACCTGGCCACGAGCGGTCCGGACGCAGCCGGGCGAGTGGCCCGGACGCAATCGGGCGAGTGGCCCCGACGCACCGGGTGAGCGGCCAGGGTGAGAGGGGGCGGACGGTCCGACGCAAAGGCGTGGCGGCCCGGGTGCGGCGGGGCGAGCGGGCCGGACGCGGCGGGACGAGTGGCCCGGTTCACATGGCGTCGCGGGGGTGACGCCGACACCATGGTCTGCGTCACCGGCAGGCCGAAGGGATCCAGGATGTTCCGCAAGGTACTGGTCGCCAACCGCGGCGAGATCGCGATTCGCGCGTTCCGCGCCGGCTATGAACTGGGCGCGCGCACCGTCGCCGTCTTCCCCTACGAGGACCGCAACTCGCTGCACCGGCTCAAGGCCGACGAGGCCTACGAGATCGGCGAGCCGGGACATCCGGTGCGGGCCTACCTCTGTGTGGACGAGATCGTCCGGGCCGCGCGGCGGGCCGGCGCGGACGCCGTCTACCCCGGCTACGGCTTCCTGTCGGAGAACCCGGAGCTGGCGCGTGCCTGCGCCCGGGCCGGCATCACGTTCGTCGGCCCGGACGCCGCCATCCTGGAGCTGACGGGCAACAAGGCCCGCGCGGTGGCGGCCGCCCGGGCGGCCGGCGTGCCGGTGCTGGGCTCCTCGGCGCCGTCCACGGACGTCGACGAACTGGTGCGGGCCGCCGAGGACATCGGCTTCCCGGTGTTCGTCAAGGCGGTGGCCGGGGGCGGCGGCCGCGGCATGCGGCGGGTGGAGGACCCCGCCCAGCTGCGCGAGTCGATCGAGGCGGCCTCGCGGGAGGCGGCCTCCGCGTTCGGGGATCCCACCGTCTTCCTGGAGAAGGCCGTGGTCGAGCCGCGCCACATCGAGGTGCAGATCCTCGCCGACGGGCACGGTGAGGTCATCCACCTGTTCGAACGCGACTGTTCGCTCCAGCGCCGCCACCAGAAGGTCATCGAGATGGCGCCCGCGCCGAACCTCGACCCGGCGCTGCGGGAGCGGATCTGCGCGGACGCGGTCCGTTTCGCCCGCGAGATCGGCTACCGCAACGCCGGCACCGTGGAGTTCCTGCTCGACCGGGACGGCAACCACGTCTTCATCGAGATGAACCCGCGCATCCAGGTCGAGCACACGGTGACCGAGGAGGTCACCGACGTCGACCTGGTGCAGGCCCAGCTGCGCATCGCCGCCGGGGAGTCCCTGGCCGACCTCGGGCTGTCCCAGGACACGGTGCGGCTGCGCGGCGCCGCCCTGCAGTGCCGTATCACCACCGAGGACCCGGCCAACGGCTTCCGCCCGGACACCGGCCGGATCAGCGCCTACCGCTCCCCGGGCGGCTCCGGCATCCGCCTGGACGGCGGAACCACCCACGCGGGCACGGAGATCAGCGCCCATTTCGACTCCATGCTGGTCAAACTCACCTGCCGCGGACGGGACTTCAAGACCGCGATCGGCCGGGCCCGGCGGGCCGTCGCCGAGTTCCGCATCCGCGGGGTCGCCACCAACATCCCGTTCCTCCAGGCCGTCCTCGACGACCCGGACTTCCAGGCCGGACGGGTGACGACGTCGTTCATCGAGCAGCGCCCGCACCTGCTGACCGCCCGCTCCTCCGCCGACCGCGGCACCAAGCTGCTCACCTATCTCGCCGACGTCACGGTGAACAAGCCGCACGGCGAGCGCCCCGAGGCCGCCGACCCGGTCACCAAGCTGCCCCCGCTGCCCGCCGGCGAGACCCCCGCCGGCTCCCGCCAGCGCCTGGTCGAGCTGGGCCCCGAGGGATTCGCCCGCGACCTGCGCGCCGCGTCCGCCCTGGCGGTCACCGACACGACCTTCCGCGACGCCCACCAGTCGCTGCTGGCCACCCGGGTGCGCACCAAGGACCTGCTGGCCGTGGCCCCGGTCGTGGCCCGCACCCTGCCGGGGCTGCTGTCCCTGGAGTGCTGGGGCGGCGCGACCTACGACGTCGCCCTGCGCTTCCTGGCCGAGGATCCCTGGGAGCGGCTGGCCGCGCTGCGCGAGGCGGTGCCCAACATCTGCCTGCAGATGCTGCTGCGCGGCCGCAACACCGTCGGCTACACGCCCTACCCGACCGAGGTCACCGACGCCTTCGTGCAGGAGGCCGCGGCCACCGGCATCGACATCTTCCGCATCTTCGATGCGCTCAACGACGTCGACCAGATGCGTCCGGCCATCGACGCCGTCCGCGCCACCGGAACCGCGATCGCCGAGGTCGCCCTGTGCTACACCGGCGACCTGTCCGACCCCGCCGAACGCCTCTACACCCTGGACTACTACCTGCGCCTGGCCGAGCGGATCGTCGCCGCCGGCGCTCACGTCCTGGCCGTCAAGGACATGGCGGGCCTGCTGCGCGCGCCCGCCGCGGCCACCCTGGTCTCCGCGCTGCGCCGCGAGTTCGACCTCCCCGTCCACCTGCACACCCACGACACCGCGGGCGGCCAGCTCGCCACCTACCTGGCCGCGATCCAGGCCGGTGTGGACGCGGTGGACGGCGCGGTCGCCTCCATGGCGGGGACGACCTCGCAGCCGTCGCTGTCGGCGCTCGTCGCCGCCACCGACCACTCCGAGCGGCCCACCGGCCTGGACCTGAAGGCGGTCGGGGACCTGGAACCGTACTGGGAGAGCGTGCGCCGCATCTACGCCCCCTTCGAGGCGGGCCTGGCCTCGCCCACCGGCCGCGTCTACCACCACGAGATTCCCGGCGGCCAGCTGTCCAACCTGCGCACCCAGGCCGTCGCCCTCGGCCTCGGCGACCGGTTCGAGGACATCGAGGCGATGTACGCCGCCGCCGACCGCATCCTGGGCCGCCTGGTCAAGGTGACCCCCTCGTCCAAGGTCGTCGGCGACCTCGCGCTGCACCTGGTGGGCGCCGGGGTGGACCCCGCGGAGTTCGAGGAGAACCCCGACCGGTTCGACATCCCCGACTCCGTCATCGGCTTCCTGCGCGGCGAACTGGGCACCCCGCCCGGTGGCTGGCCCGAGCCGTTCCGCACCAGGGCGCTGAAGGGCCGCGCCGCAGCCAAGCCGGTGCGGGAGCTGAGCGACGAGGACCGCCGGGGACTGGAGAAGTCCCGCCGCGCCACCTTGAACCGGCTGCTCTTCCCCGGCCCCACGCGGGAGTTCGAGAACCACCGGCAGACCTTCGGCGACACCGGCGTGCTGGACAGCAAGTCGTTCTTCTACGGGCTGCGCCCCGCCAAGGAGTACGCCGTCGACCTGGAGCCGGGCGTACGGCTGCTGATCGAGCTGCAGGCCGTCGGCGAGGCCGACGAGCGCGGCATGCGCACCGTGATGGCCACCCTGAACGGCCAACTCCGCCCGATCCAGGTGCGCGACCGGGCCGCCGCGAGCGACGTCCCCGTGACGGAGAAGGCGGATCGCACCGACCCCGGGCACGTGGCGGCGCCCTTCGCGGGCGTGGTGACGCTCGCCGTCGCCGAGGGCGACGAGGTGGCGGCCGGGGCGACCGTGGCCACCATCGAGGCGATGAAGAGGGAGGCCGCCAGCACCGCCCCCAGGGCCGGCCGCGTGACCCGCCTCGCCATCAACCGCATCCAGCAGGTGGAGGGCGGGGCCCTGCTCGTCGAGGCGTCCTGAATCGGCGCGGGGTCGCCGGGACACGGGTCGCCGGGCGGGGCCGAGGCCCGGCAGGGTCGGGGAGCCGCACGGCAGGTCGGCGCGGCCCCCGCCCTTCCCTCAGCGGTCGGTGCCCTCCGCCGGGGCCAGCCAGGCGCGGGCCGCGCTCGTCAGGGCGGTGACGCCCGTGCGGAGGGTCGGCTCGACCACGGGGGCGAAGTGCGGGGAGTGGTTGGAGGGTTGGCTGCGCACCGCCTTCTCCAGGTCCTCGAACGTACGGGCCGAGGCGAAGGCCGTCGGGTCGGCGCCGCCCAGCAGCCAGTAGACACAGGGCGCGCCGGCGGCGTCCGCCAGCACGCCGACGTCCTCGCTGCCGGTGGCCGGACCGGGATCGACCAGGTGCGCGGCGCCCAGCGCGTCGGTGAGGGCCCGCTGTGTCCGCTCGCAGGCCGCGGGGTCGTTGACCACCGCGGGGAACGACTCGGTGCGGGTGATCTCCGGCTCCCGGGGTGCGCCGGAGGCGGCCGCCTCGCCGCGGACGATCCGCTCCACGGCCCGCAGCACCGCCTCGCGCACCGCCGGCTCGAAGGTCCGCACGCTCAGCAGCATCTCGGCCCGGTCGGGGATGACGTTGGGCTTGGTCCCGGCGTGCAGCGCGCCCACGGTCAGCACGGCGGTGGAGGTGCCGGCCACCTCCCGGGCGACGACCCCCTGCAGGCGCTGCACCGTCGCGGCGGCCATGAGGACCGGATCCACGCAGGTCTCCGGGCGGGACCCGTGGCCGCCGCGGCCGTGCAGGACGACGCGCAGCGAGGCGGACGCGGCGAACGCCGGCCCTGCGTGCAGCCCCACGAATCCGGCCGGCAGCGGCGCCACGTGCTGCCCGAGCACCACCTCCGGCCGGCCGAACCGCTCGTACAGCCCGTCGTCGATCATGGCCCGGGCGCCTCCGCCCAGTTCCTCCGCGGGCTGGAAGATCACCAGCAGGGTGCCTCGCCACGCGGTGCGGTGGGCGGCCAGTTCGGCCGCCGCGCCCAGCAGGCAGGTGACGTGCATGTCGTGGCCGCAGGCGTGCATCACCGGTACCTCGCGGCCCTCGCCGTCGCTCGCCCGCGCCGTGCTGGCGTACGGCAGGCCGGTCTGCTCCCGCACCGGCAGGGCGTCCATGTCGGCGCGCACCGCCACCGTGGGCCCCTCGCCGTTGCGCAGCACGCCGACGACGCCTGTGCGGCCGACGCCGGTGGCGGTCTCGTATCCCGCCGCGCGCAGCCGCTCGGCGACGATGCCGGCGGTGCGGTGTTCGGCGAAGCCGAGTTCGGGGTGGGCGTGCAGATCGCGGTACACCTCCGCCAGGCCGGCGAGGTCGGCGTGCGGGGACGGGCTGCTGGGCATCGTGCCACCTTCCGGTACGGGGATCCGGCGGTGCCGCCGGGGGCGTGCCACCCGGGCTCAAACATAGCCAGCCGGTGATCTTGCGGGCGCGCGGGGCCCGGCGCCGTCCACACGAGTGTCCGACCGCGCGGGGCGGTGCCCGGATTGCGGGAAGCGGCGGGGCGGAGAGGATGGACGAGGGGCACGGCCGTGGAGCGACGTGCTCGTTCCCCGTCGTCTTTCCGTCCCCTCGTTCCCCGTTCCCTTCCCCGCCCGCTGCCGCACTGCCGCGCCGGACGGGCGCCCTCCCCGGCTCGACGAAAGGTGACGAGCATGCCTGTGTGCACCACCCGTGACGGTGTGGAGATCTTCTACAAGGACTGGGGCCGCGGACGGCCGGTCGTGTTCATCCACGGCTGGCCCCTCAACGGCGACGCCTGGCAGGACCAGCTCAAGGCCGTGGCGGACGCCGGTTACCGGGCCATCGCCCACGACCGGCGCGGGCACGGCCGCTCCACGCCCGTCTGGGACGGCTACGACTTCGACACCTTTGCCGACGATCTCGCCGACCTGCTCGACCACCTCGACCTGCGGGACGTCACCCTGGTGGCGCACTCCATGGGCGGCGGCGAACTCGCCCGGTACATCGGCCGCCACGGCACCGGACGCGTCCGCTCGGCCGTGCTCCTCTCCGCCATCACCCCGGTGATGCTGCAGGGCCCGGACAACCCCGAGGGAGTGCCGCAGAGCGTCTTCGACGACATCAAGGCGGGCATCCTGAAGGAGCGCTCGCAGTTCTGGAAGGACACCGCCGAGGGCTTCTTCTCCGCCGACCGCCCCGGCAGCAAGGTCACCCAGGGCAACAAGGACGCCTTCTGGTACATGGCGATGCAGGAGACCATCCAGGGCGGTGTCGCCTGCGTGGACGCCTTCGCCGCCACGCCCTTCCACGAGGACCTGAAGAAGTTCGACGTGCCCACGCTGATCGTGCACGGCGACGACGACCGGGTCGTGCCCGTCGACGCCACGGCCCGCAAGGCCGCGCAGCTGATCTCCGGTGCCGAGCTGAAGGTGTACGAGGGCGGCAGCCACGGCATCGCCATGGTCGACGGCGACAAGCAGCGGTTCGACCGGGACCTGCTGGAGTTCCTCGGCCGCTGAGGAGCCGCCGGACCCCGGGCCGGGCGGCGGTGCGGGCGGCCGCACGGGACGGCGGCCGCCCGCACTCAGGGCAGGATCCGCAGGGCGGTGAAGCGGGGCCACGGCCGCTCCGGGTCCGCCGCGACGTACGTGCCGCCCCGCCGCATCATTCCGCCTCGGGGGGCGTCGCCGCCGGTGACGCCCCGGGCTTCACCCGCTCGTCCCAGCCGCGCTCCGCTGCCGGGCCGCCATCACGGCGTACACGAGGACACCCGCGAACAGGAACAGCACACCCTGGTACACCGCCGCGTAGCCGGCGCCCGCGACCAGCCACAGGGAGAACCCGGCGGCGATCGCCGCGACGACGGCGTCGCGGGCCAGCCGTCGCCGGTCCACGCGCTCACGGCGCCCGGCGACCAGGTGGAAGATCTGCGCGGCGGTGGCCAGCAGATACGGCACGGTCGCGGTGAAGGTGGTGACCAGCACCAGCACCTGGAAGACCTTGCCCGAGCCGGAGGCGTAGTTGTAGACGGTCAGCAGCGAGGCCAGGACGACGGTGACGGCGACGCCCACGGTGGGAACGCCGCGCCGGCGGCGGGCGAAGGCCGCCGGGAACAGGCCGTCCTGGGCCGCGGCGTAGGGGGTCTGGGCGCTGAGCAGTGTCCAGCCGTTGAGGCAGCCGGTCATGGACACCAGCGCGGCCAGCGCGACGGCCCAGCCGCCCCAGCTGCCGCCGAACATGGCGTTCACGGCGTCGGAGAAGGGCGCGGCCGACTTCACCAGCCGGTCGTGGGCGACCGTGCCGAACACCGACAGGGTGCCCAGCAGGTAGACCAGGGCCGCGCCGGCGGCACCGATCACGGTGGCGCGGCCGACGTTGCGGCGCGGGTTCTTCACCTCGCCGGCGCTGACCGCGGCGGACTCCACCCCCAGGTAGGAGAAGAGCAGGATGGCGGCGGAGGCGGACACCGCGCCGACCGCGCTGCCGCCGCCGGGGTGGAACGGGCCCAGGTTGTGCGGGTCGAAGAAGAACAGCCCGCCGACCGCGACCAGCAGCAGCGGCACGAACTTCAGCACCGTGGAGACCACCTGCACGGCGCCCACGTACCGGGTGCCGGCGAAGTTGGCGAGGGCGGGCAGCCATTGCAGGACGAGCGCGGCCAGGCACGCCGTCCACCGGTGATGGTTCACCGGGACCAGGACGTCCAGGTAGCCGACGGCGGCGACGGCGAGCGCGGCGTTGGACACCCAGGTGGTGATCCAGTACGCCCAGGCGGCGAGGAAGCCGGCGAAGTCGCCGAAGGCCTCACGGGCGTACACGTAGGGGCCGCCGGTGCGCGGGTCGCGCTCGGCGAGCCGGCCGAACACCAGGGCAAGGGCGATGGCGCCGACGGTCAGCACGCCGAAGGCGAGCAGGCTGACGGTGCCGTAGGGGGCGACGGAGGCCGGGAGCAGGAAGATGCCGCCACCGATGATGTTGCCCATGACCAGCGCGGTCGCCACGGGCAGCCCGAAGCGGCGGGCGTGCCGGCCGCTGTCGGGGCCGGTCGGGGCGGCGTGGCCGGGGGTCTCGGCGGGGGAGCAGGCCGCGGAATTCTCCTGCGGGGCCGGAGCCGACGGGGGGACGGTTCCGGG
>NZ_LR732544.1:492357-527860 GCF_902506575.1 Streptomyces mexicanus
GGCGAGGGGCCGGCCCGGTCAGGTCTCACGCGTGCTGGTGTTCGCTGTGGTTCAGCCAGTCGGCGAGGACGGCGGCCTCGCTGTGGTCGACGTCCTTGGTCGCCGTCAGGAGTGTGACCTTGCCGTGGGCCGCCAGGTCGTGCAGCCGCTCGACGGCCGGCCGGTGCTCGGGATCGTCGAGCTCGGCCAGGTAACGACGGCGGAACTCGTCGAAGAGTTCGGGGTCGTGGTGGTACCAGCGCCGCAGGTCGGTCGACGGCGCGACGTCCCGCAGCCACTCGTCCAGGTGTGCCTCCTCCTTGCTCACACCTCGCGGCCACAACCGGTCGACGAGCACACGCTTGCCGTCCTGGGGCGAGGCGTCCTCGTAGATCCTGCGGTAGGCGATCCGTCCTGCCATGGCAGCCCCTTCGTCGGCGCGCCGACCGCGCTCCCGCCCGTCGGTGGCGGCACCGACCGGGCCGGCGCGTCGGCTGTCGATCCGCCCATGGTCCCACGCGGCCGGACCACCGGCGAGCGGACCCGTCACCGCCACCGGTGGTGCAGCCGCGCCAGCAGCATGTAACCGCGGTGCTCGGCCGCGGCCAGTTCGGCGGGGTCGATGCCCGCCGGCCACAGCTCTCCCGCGGCGGCGTCGTCGGCCTCGCGCAGCTCCACCACGGCCGCGACCAGACGCCCCTGGACGTCCGGGGACGGCGGTCCGCAGGACGAGGCAAGGGCCCGATCCGCCCGGTCCGCCGCCCGCGTGCACGCGGCGAGCGCACGCTCCACCCGCACCGCCGCGTGGTCGTCGACCACCAGCACCGCGCACACCAGCCCCACCGCGATCCCCAGGAAGCTGGCGAGCCCGCGGTCGTACGCGAGTTCCCCGGCGGACACAGGGGCGACCATGTCGCTCAGCAGCAGGGCCAGCGGCGTCACGAAGACGACGCCCAAGCCGTAGTTGCGGACCACGGCGTACTCCAGCAGGAACTCCAGGAGCACGACCACCAGCGCGAGAGCCGGGGGACCCGGGTGCGCGGCCAGCACACCGAGCGCGATCAGCAGCCCGACGACGGTGCCCAGGGTGCGCTGCGCGGCACGCTGCGCCGTCGTACGGATGGTGACCGAGTGCAGCACGGCGGCCGCCGAGATCGCCGCCCAGTAGCCGTGCCCGAGCCCCAGCAGCAGGGCCAGCGCGCCGGCCACCCCGGTACCGAGGGTCATCCGCAGCGCCGGAACGACCCGGACCGACAGGTGACCGGGGCCGCCCGGGCGCCGCCCCAGCAGCAGCTCCGAGGCGCGGGAGGCGGTGGACTCCGCCCGCACCGCCTCCCCTTCGGCGGCATCGGCGGCCCGGCCGCCGGGCACGGTCGCCCAGGGGGACTCCAGGCCGGGCAGCAGCGGAGCGAGCCGGCGGCGACGGTCGGTGAGCAGCGCGGCCTGGCGCCGCAGCAGGTCCGGCGTCGCGGCGAGTCGGTCGGGCGGTCGCCGGACGGACCCGATCAGCAGGGACCACGACAGGTCCGCCAGCCGCGCGCAGGTGTCCTCGCGGCCGCCGGGCCGCACGTCCGCGGGCGGTGTGCGGCCCAGGCAGTGGTACGCGTGCAGGACGGCCACCGTCGCCCGGTGCCGCTTCGGGGCCGCCGCCTTCCCGGCGGCGTCTGCCTGCAGCAGGTCCGCGAGGGCGCGCAGCGCCGCGGCGACGGCGAGGCGCTGGGGCCGGTCGGGGTGGACGAGGCGGCCCACCACGGCCAGCCCCCAGGCCACCGCAGACGCCGCTGCGGCCAGCCCGGTCCGCGGCAGGACCTCGGCGTACGCGGTGGCGGTGTTGGCGGCCACCGCGAAGGAGAACAGCAGCAGCACCGCGCCCAGTCCGCCCAGCCGGGCGGTGTCGCAGGCGAACTTGGCCGTCCCGGCGACCACGGCCGTCGCCGCCACCACCGCCACGGCACCGGCCCCGCCCGCCCGGGGATGCGCCGCCGCGGCCAGGACCGCACCACAGCACACGCACGCCGTCATGGCCGCCCCGACCAGCGCGAGCACCCGGGCACGGCGCCGGTAGGGCAGGTTGCGCGCGAACGTGGTGGTGAAGGAGCCCAGCATGGCGTACACCGCCAGGTCCGGCCGGCCCAGCAGCACGACCGGCAGCGCCACCAGCGCCATGGCCAGGGCCGCTCGCAGGGCGAAGAGGAACGCTCCGTCCGCCTGGTGCACGGCCAGTGCGCCGCGCGGGTCGAGCACCCGCGTCACCCGGGCGAGCGGGCGCCGCCGGTCGCCCCTGACCGGGGCGAGAGAGCGGCTGTGCGACAACGGCATGGTCGGTGGAGGTCCTCTGTGCTGCTGGTGCGGATCGACGGGGCGGGTGCGCAAGCGGGAGTGACGTACGGGCGTGGCACGTACGGGGCGGAGGCCCGCGCCGGGAGTGGCCGTGCCACCGCCGTGCCGCGCACGGGCACCTGCTGCCCGCCGCTCGGCGTCGTGGTGCTGCCGGGCCGCTCGCACCCCGGGCATGCCAGGGCGGCCCCGTGCGACGTCGCCATGGACCGGGACGCCCTCCTCACGGGCCGAGCACCAGCATGGCGCGGTCCGGAACACCGGTCAAAGAGGGGGCGCGGATGATGTGATAAACAGCGTCTATCTCCGGCGGCGTCCGCGCCGCGCGCACGGGAGCACGGCGGGTGGGACAGGTCCCACCGGTCACCCCGGTGATAAGCGGCGCCGATCAACTGATCGACAACCCCTCTTTGACTTCCCTCCGTGACGGGGCGGAGGCTTGCCCCGCAGCAGCCCGAGTAAGAGTCCGCGGTCGACGCGAGGAAGAGGCACACCGGACGATGAGCGGCAACGAGGACCCCGTCGACGACCTGTCGGTCACCCCGCCCAAGCGCTGGGCCGCGGGCGTTCCCGCGGTCGCCCACGCGCTGGAGTACTCCCTGCACCAGACCTCGGCCCGGCGCACCGCCCTGACGCTGCTGAACATCAACCAGGCCAAGGGCATCGACTGCCCCGGCTGCGCCTGGCCGGAGCCGGCGCCCGGGCAGCGGCACCGCAACGAGTACTGCGAGAACGGCGCCAAGCACATCAACGACGAGGCCACCACCCGCCGGGTCACCGCCGACTTCTTCCGCGAGCACTCCGTCGCCGAGCTGGCCGGCAAGTCCGACTACTGGCTCAACCAGCAGGGCCGCCTGACCGAACCCATGGTCAAGCGGCCGGGCGCCACCCACTACGAACCGATCGGCTGGGACGAGGCGCTGGACCTGCTGGCCCGGGAACTGCGCGCCCTCGACTCACCCGACGAGGCCCTCTTCTACACCTCCGGCCGGCTGAACAACGAGGCCGCCTTCCTGCTGCAGCTGTTCGCCCGCGCCTTCGGCACCAACAACCTGCCCGACTGCTCCAACATGTGCCACGAGTCCAGCGGGTCGGCACTGCAGGAGACGCTGGGCATCGGCAAGGGCAGCGTCTCCCTGGACGACATCCACCACGCGGACCTGGTGTTCGTCGTGGGGCAGAACCCGGGCACCAATCATCCGCGCATGCTCTCCGCGCTGGAGGAGACCAAGCGCAACGGCGGGCAGGTGGTGGCGGTCAACACCCTGCCCGAAGCCGGCCTGATCCGCTTCAGGAACCCGCAGAAGCCCCGCGGGGTCGTCGGCCGCGGCACGCAGATCGCCGACCAGTTCCTGCACATCCGGGCCGGCGGCGACCTCGCCCTGTTCCAGGCGCTCAACCGGCTGCTGCTCGAAGCCGAGGACGCGGCGCCCGGCACCGTGCTCGACCACGACTTCATCGACACCTGCACCACCGGGTTCGCCGACTTCGCCGAGCACGCCCGGAAGGTCTCCTGGGACGACGTCCTCACGGCGACGGGGCTGACCCGCGAGGAGATCGAGCAGGTGCACCACCGGGTGCTGCGGAGCGAGAAGATCATCGTGTGCTGGGCGATGGGACTGACCCAGCACAAGCACGGCGTGCCCACCATCCGGGAGATCGTCGACTTCCTGCTGCTGCGCGGCAACATCGGCCGGCCCGGCGCCGGGGTGTGCCCGGTACGCGGCCACAGCAACGTCCAGGGCGACCGGACCATGGGGATCTGGGAGCGGATGCCCCGGTCGTTCCTGGACGCGCTCGGCCGCGAGTTCGGGTTCGCCCCGCCCACCCGGCACGGCCTGGACTCCGTCGACGCCATCCGGGCCATGCGCGACGGCCGCGCCCGCGTCTTCCTCGGCGTGGCCGGCAACTTCGTGCGCGCCACACCCGACAGCCTCGTCACCGAGGCGGCGATGCGGCGGTGCCGGCTCACCGCCCACATCTCCACCAAGCTCAACCGCTCCCACACGGTCTGCGGCGAGATCGCCCTCATCCTTCCCACGCTGGGCCGCAGCGACCGGGACATCCAGGCCGGCGGGGAGCAGTTCGTCACCGTCGAGGACTCCATGAGCCAGGTGCACGCCTCCCGCGGACGGCTGGCTCCCGCCTCCCCGCACCTGCTCAGCGAGGTCGCCATCATCAGCCGGCTGGCCCGCCGCACGCTCGGGGACCGGCCGGCCGTCCCCTGGGAGGAGTTCGAGGCCGACTACGGCAGCATCCGGGACCGGATCGCCCGTGTCGTGCCCGGCTTCGAGGACTTCAACGCCCGCGTCGCCGAGCCCGGCGGCTTCCGGCTGCCCAACCCCGTCAACCGCAGGGTGTTCCCCACCCCGAGCGGCAAGGCGGTCTTCACCTGCAACGAGTTCACCATGCCGCACGTGCCCGCGGGGCATCTGCTGCTGCAGACGCTGCGCTCGCACGACCAGTGGAACACCGTCCCGTACTCGATGAACGACCGCTACCGGGGCATCCACAACGCCCGCCGTGTCGTCCTCGTCAACCCGGACGACCTCAGCGCCCTCGGACTCGCCGACCGCGACCGGGTGGACCTGGTGAGCGTGTGGCAGGACGGCACCGAGCGTCGCGCGCGGGACTTCACCGTCGTCGCCTACCCGGCCTCCCGCGGCTCCGCCGCCTCCTACTACCCGGAGACCAACGTCCTCGTCCCGTTGGACAGCGTCGCCGACATCAGCAACACACCCACCTCCAAGGCCGTCGTGGTACGGCTGGAACGCACCACCGCGGGCGCTACGGGCGAGCGGGAGCAGGAGCGGCAGGAGGTGACCGCCGGGAGCGGGCGGGAATCATGGGGCGCGTGACCGCGCGCCGCAAGGTGCTGCGCGTCCGGGACGGCGTCTTTTCGTACCGGCCCGATGCCCTGGCCGCCGAGGAACCCCTGGAGATCCGGGTCGGCGGGCGGCCGCTGACCGTGACGATGCGCACCCCGGGCGACGACTTCGACCTGGCCGCCGGATTCCTGGTGAGCGAGGGCGTGGTGCACGCCGCCGCCGATGTCACCGCGATCCGCTACTGCGCCGGCGCCACCGCGGACGGCCACAACACGTACAACGTGGTCGACGTCGCCCTGGCCCCCGGCGTGCCGGCCCCCGACGCGTCGCTGGAACGCAACTTCTACACCACCTCCTCGTGCGGGCTGTGCGGGAAGGCCAGTCTGGACGCGGTCCGCACCTCGGCGCCGTGGTCGGTGGCCGAGGACCCGCTGCGCGTTGCGCCAAAGGTGCTGTCGCTCCTGCCCGACCGGCTGCGGGCCGCGCAGCGGGTGTTCGACCGCACCGGCGGACTGCACGCCGCGGGACTGTTCACCGCGCACGGTGAACTCCTGTGCCTGCGCGAGGACGTGGGCCGGCACAACGCGGTGGACAAGGTGGTGGGACACGCCCTGCGGACCGGGCTGCTGCCGTTGCGCGCGACCGTGCTGATGGTGAGCGGCCGGGCCTCGTTCGAACTGGTGCAGAAGGCCGTCATGGCGGGCATCCCCGTGCTCGCCGCCGTCTCCGCCCCGTCCTCGCTGGCCGTGGACCTGGCCGAGGACAGTGGGCTGACCCTGGTCGGGTTCCTGCGGGGGACCTCGATGAACGTCTACACCGGCGCCGAGCGCCTGGAACACGGGCTCGCCGACTGACCGCCCGAAGGGGAAGGGAAACACGGCCGTGCGGAGGGAGACGCGGGCTACCCCTGCGAAGCCCACGTGCCCGACAGGCGCTCCAGGCCGGCGGTGAGGTCGGTGCGGCGGGCGATGTCCGTCAGGGCCCGGGCCATGACCGAACCCGGCTCCCGCGCGGCGGTCACCAGCCCGACGCGCACCGCCCGGGCGGGCTCGACCAGCGGCACCGCCCGCATGCCGTGCGGTATGCCGAAGACGTGCAGCCAGGCCTGCGGCACGACCGTCGCCCACTGACCGGTCCTGACATGAGCGAACAGCGTGGCCACCGAGTCGGTCTCGACCCGGGGCGACGGCCGCACCCCGGCCTCGGCGAACAGCTCGTCCAGCACCCTGCGGCCCTGCATGTTCCCGGTGAGCAGGCACAGCGGCAGCCGCGACGCCTGCGACCACGTCGCCGTCGCCCGGTGCCCCACGTTGTCGGCGGCACCGGTCAGCAGCACGTACCGCTCCTGGTACAGCGGCACCGTCCGGAACCCCTCCGGCAGATCCTTGTGCAGATACGTGATGCCGGCGTCGAACTCGAAGTTCTGCACCTGCCGGAGGATGTCCTCGTGCTGGAGGTCCGCCCGGACCTCCACCCCGACCAGCGGGTGCGCCGTGCAGAACGGGCTGGTCAGCAGCGACACCGCACCGGTCGCGGTGGGGATCACCCCCACGCGCAGGGTGCCGCTCAGCCCGGTGCGCAGGGCGCTCACCTCGTCCTTGAGGGCGTCGCGGTCGGCCAGGATCCGCTGGGCCCACACCACGATGCGCTCGCCCTCGGGGGTCAGGCCCTCGTACTTCCGGCCGCGCCGGACCAGCGGTACGTCCAGTTCCTCCTCCAGCTTGCGGATCGCCTCCGACAGCGCCGGCTGGGAGACGTAACAGGCCTGCGCGGCACGCGCGAAGTGACGTTCCCGGGACAGCGCCACCAGGGTACGAGGCGGGGATGCCGCCCGTTCGGCGCGGCCGGCATCCCCGCCTCGTACCCTGGTGCCCGTGCCGTCCTCCCGTCTGTCGCGTGTCGCCGTCCTCGTGCTCGAAGGCGCCAAGCCGCTCGACGTCGGCATCCCCGCGCAGGTGTTCACGACCCGCGCCAGCATGCCGTACGAGGTACGGGTGTGCGGTGCCGCGCCCGGCCTCGTCACCGGCGGCGACGGGCTGTCGTACGCCGTCGCGCACGGCCTGGAGGCGCTGCGGTGGGCCGACATCGTCTTCGTGCCCGGCTACCGCTTCCCCGACCGCGAGGCGCCGCCGCCGGCCGTCGTGGACGCGCTGCTCGCCGCCCACGACCGCGGCGCCCGGCTCGCGGCCATCTCCACGGGCGCCTTCGCGCTGGCCGCCACCGGCCTGCTCGACGGCAGACGCGCCACGACCCACTGGCACTACACGCGCGCGCTGGCGGCGAAGCATCCACTGGTCCGGGTCGACGAGAACGTCCTGTTCGTCGACGAGGGCAGCGTGCTCACCTCGGCCGGTGCCGCCTCCGGCATCGACCTGTGCCTGCACATCCTGCGCGCGGACCTCGGGGTGGCCGCCTCCCACCACGCCGCCCGGCGCCTGGTCGCGGCCCCCTACCGCAGCGGCGGTCAGGCGCAGTACGTGCCGCGCAGCGTGCCCGAGCCGCTGGGGGAGCGGTTCGCCGCCACCCGCGAGTGGGCGCTGCACCGGCTGCACGAACGCCTCACCCTGGAGGAACTCGCCCGCCACGCGGGGGTGTCGGAGCGCACCCTGTCCCGGCGCTTCGTCGAGGACACCGGGTACACGCCCCTGCAGTGGGTGATGCGCGCCCGTATCGACCTGGCCCGCGAGCTGCTGGAGCGCTCCCAGCGCAGCGTCGAGCAGATCGCCGCCGACGTGGGCCTGGGCACCGGCGCGACCCCCCGGCTGCACTTCCAGCGCGTCCTCGGCGCCCCCCCGGGCGAGTACCGCCGCACCTTCACCCGCGGCCGATAGGCCACGCGGTCCCCGGCCGCCGGGCGATCGCCCCACGCCTTCCCGGGAGGGGGGAGCGCCGTGCGCCCGAGCCTGGCGGGATCCTTGCGAACCGTGGCGATGACGCCGCTGTCCCGCCGCCGCACCGCACGCCACCCTGGTGGCGAACAGGAGGGACACACATGACCCGCATCGCCATCAACGGCTTCGGCCGCATCGGCCGCAACGTGCTGCGCGCACTGCTGGAGCGGAACAGCACACTGGAGATCGCCGCCGTCAACGACCTCGCCGACCCGGCCACGCTGGCGCGGCTGCTCTCCTTCGACACCACCGCCGGCCGGCTCGGCCGCCCGGTGATCGTCGACGGGGACACGCTCGTCGTCGACGGCCGCCGCATCCGGGTGCTCGCCGAACGCGAACCCGCGCGCCTGCCGTGGGCGGAACTCGGCGTGGACATCGTGCTGGAGGCCACCGGCCGCTTCACCGCCGCCAAGGCCGCCCGCGCCCACCTGGACGCGGGCGCGAAGAAGGTCCTCGTCGGCGCGCCGTCGGACGGCGCCGACGTCACGCTCGCCTACGGCGTCAACACCGGCGCCTACGACCCCCAGCTGCACACCGTCGTCTCCAACGCCTCCTGCACGACCAACGCGCTCGCGCCGCTGGCCGCCGTCCTCGACGAACTCGCCGTTATCGAGCACGGCTTCATGACGACGGTGCACGCCTACACCCAGGAGCAGAACCTGCAGGACGGCCCGCACCGCGACGCCCGCCGCGCCCGCGCCGCCGCCGTCAACATCGTGCCGACCACGACGGGCGCGGCCAAGGCGATCGGACTGGTCCTGCCGAACCTGGACGGCAAGCTGTCGGGCGACTCGATCCGGGTGCCGGTCCCGGTCGGCTCCCTCGTCGAACTCAACACCACCGTCGCCCGCGACGTGACCCGCGAGGAGGTGCTGCGGGCCTACCGCGCCGCGGCGGACGGGCCGCTCGCCGGCATCCTCGAGTACTCCGAGGACCCGCTGGTCTCCTCCGACATCGTGGGCAACCCGGCCTCGTCGATCTTCGACTCGGCCCTCACCCGCGTCGACGGACGCCACGTGAAGGTGGTCGCCTGGTACGACAACGAGTGGGGCTTCTCCCACCGGGTGATCGACACCCTCGAACTCCTCGCGTCGCACACCCGCTGACCGGGCCGACGGCCTGCCCGCTCCCGGCCGGGCGGCGTGGCGTCGCGGCCCACGCGGACCGGTGCGCCGGTGCGGGCCGCGACGTCCTCCACGGTGACACCGGGGGCGGTCTCCACCAGGGCGAGGCCGTCCTCGGTGGCGTCCAGGCGGCGAGGTCGGGGCTGATCCGGTTCACGCACCGCTCGCCGGGCAGCGGCAGCGTGCACTCCGTGCGGATCTTCGCGCTGCCGTCCTGGACGTAGGGGCGGCCGCCGAAGTCCCGGGTCTCCTTCGGGCGGGGACGCGACGGCGACCGTGCCGTCGGGGGCGTAGCGCCGGGGCAGGCCGCCCCGGGCCACCTGGGTGCCGACGCCGGCCGGGGTGCCGGCGCGCACCGGCCTGCGCGCCCTGTCACGTCGCCGCCTCGCGCAGGGCGTCGGACACGGACTTCACACCGCCGTGCGCGGTGAGCCCGCCGTCGACGGGGATGTCGGCGCCGGTGATGAACGACGCCTCCTCGGACAGCAGGAACACCACGAGCGGGGCGACCTCGTCGACGGTGCCGGTGCGGCCGAGCGGTGTCTCCCGGACGTTGGCCTCGCGGAAGGCCGGTGCGGCACAGGCGGTCATCTCGGTCTCGATGTAGCCGGGGTGGATGGTGTTCACGCGGATGCCGCGCGGCCCCAGTTCCAGCGCCGCCGTCCGTGACAGGCCCCGCAGGCCCCACTTGCTGGCGGTGTAGGCGACCGGGTAGTGCGCGGTGAGCGCGGCGGAGGAGCCGACGTTGACGATGGAGGAGCCCGGAGGCATCAGCGGGGCGAGGTGCTGGATGCCGAGCAGGGCGCCGGTGACGTTGACCGCGTGCACCCGGTCGAAGTCCGCGGCGCGGACCTCGCCGAGGCGCGCGCGCCAGGTGACGCCGGCGTTGTTGACCAGGCCGTGCACCCGACCGTACGCCTCCTTCACCTCGGCGGTGAGCGCCGCCCAGTCCTGTGCGCTGGTGACGTCGAGGCGGCGGCAGTTCCCCTCGGGCCGGACGTCGGTGGCGACGACACGGGCGCCCTGCCGGGTCAGGGCCTCCACCTCCGCCGCGCCCTGGCCGCGGGCGGCCCCGGTGACGACGACCACCTTGCCCAGCAGCCGCTGGGGGCGCAGTTCGCTCACGGCCGCTCCCGCGACCGGCGCCGGCCCGCGGGGAGGGGGACGGGATCGGCGCCCGGCACCACGGTGTTGGACACGGTGCCGATGCCCTCCACGGTGAGCGTGACGGTGTCGCCGGGCTTCAGCGGCGGCGGTGTCCGCTCGCCGCGCAGGCCCCACAGCTCGGCCAGGCAGCCGCCGTTGCCGCAGGTGCCCGAGCCGAGCACGTCCCCGGGCGCGACCCGGGTGCCGCGCGAGGCGTAGGCGACCATCTCCTCGAACGTCCAGCTCATGTTGGACAGCAGGTCCCTGCCGACGACCTCGCCGTTGACCTCGGCGGTCAGTGCCAGCCGCAGGAAGCCCTCGTCGTCGCGGTAGGGCTCCAGCTCGTCGGCGGTGACCAGGTACGGGCCGAGCGTGGTGGCGGTGTCCTTGCCCTTGCACGGGCCGAGACCCACCTTCATCTCGGCGGACTGCAGGTCGCGGGCGGACCAGTCGTTGAAGACGGTGTAGCCGACGATGTGGTCGCGGGCCTGGTCGGGGGTGAGGTCGCGCCCCTCGCGGCCGATGACTGCGCCGACCTCCAGCTCGAAGTCCAGCACCTTCGAGCCGGGTGGGACGGGGATGTCGTCGTGCGGGCCGTACACGGCGTGCGGGTTGGTGAAGTAGAACGTCGGCGCGGCGTACCACTGCTCGGGCACTCCGGCGGCCCCGTCGACGGAGCGCCGTACGCCCTCGACGTGTTCCTCGAAGGTGACGAAGTCCCGTATCGAGGCGGGGGCGAGCGGGGGCAGCAGCCGGACTTCGCGGACGTGCGGACCGGGCGGCGCGTCCAGGGCGACGGCACCGGCGTCGAGCAGCGCCCGCAGTCCCTGCCCGGAGGCGAGCACCTCGGTGAGGGAGCGGACGCCGGGCAGCGGGTGGAGCACGTCGTCGTCGCCGACGACGGCGAGGCGGGTGCGGTGCTGGTGTGCGTAGGCGGCGAAGCGCATGGGCGGCTCCTGGCGAAGCGGGCGCCAGGGCGCGGCGGCACTGTGTCAGGGCAGGTGACAGGCCGGCCGCGCCCCGGAGCGAGGGGGAGAAGGGAGGATCAGACCGGCGGGGCGACGAAGCAGCCGCGGTCGGGGTCGTTGAAGGACTCCTTGGCGACGAGTTCGTTCATCGGGTTGGCGGTGCCCCACTGGTCGGTGACCTCGGGCTGGGAGAAGTCGTACACGTGCGGGTGCCAGGTGTCCTCGTCCAGGCACTCCAGCTCGGTGGTGTACTCGACGGTGTTGCCGTGCGGGTCGAGGAAGTAGGTGAAGGTGTTGTCACCGGCCATGTGCCGGCCCGGGCCCCAGATCTTCCGGTAGCCGGCGCGCATCACCCGGCCGGAGCCGCGCATGTACTCGTCCAGGCCGCGCATCTCGAAGGAGACGTGGTGCAAGGAGGTGTGCGGGCCCTGCGCGATCGCCATCGAGTGGTGCTGGTCGGAGATCCGCATGAAGTGCATGACCTCGCCCATGTGCGGCGAGCTGAGTGTGTCGGACAGCCGGAAGCCGAGGTGCCGCTCGTACCACTGGCGGGGCCGGTTCAGGGCGGGGGAGTTGAGCACGACGTGGCTCAGCTTGACCGGGATCGACTCCCGCTCCTCGATCTTGCGGTGTTGCCGCACCCGGACGTCGGCGGACACCTCGATGGTGCGGCCATCGACGTCGAAGAAGCGGAAGCCGTAGCCGCCGCCGGGTGTGTCGACGTTCCCCGGCCGCGAGATCAGCTGGACGCCGCCGGCCAGCAGCCGTTCGGCGAGCGTGTCGACGTCGGCCGGGCTCGCGGCGCCGTAGGAGACGAGGTCCAGGCGCTTCTCCTCGGCCTTGCGCAGCCGCACGACGTACTGTTCGGGGCTGCCCTCGGCGGCCAGGAAGGAGATCCCGGAGTCCTCGGCGACCTTGGTCAGGCCCCAGACGCCGGCGTAGAAGTCGAGCTGCTTGTCGTAGTCGGGCACGGCCAGGTCGACGTGCCTCAGGTGGGTGAGCAGGCGTGCGCTCATGGTGGGTGCCTCCTCAGGCGGGGGTGAGGTGGAGCAGGGCGGCGGCGGTGCCGCCGCGGACGGCCTCGACGTCGGCCTCGGGCAGCCGCGCGGCGCGCAGCGCGCCGAGCGGGTCCTCGGTGCCCATGTCGAAGGGGAAGTCGGAGCCGAGCAGCACCCGGTCGGCACCGGCCACCCGGACCAGTTCCCGCAGCACGTGCGGGTCGTGGACGAGGGAGTCGAAGTACAGCCGCTTGAGATAGCTGCTGGGCGGGTGCGCGCAGCCGGCGCCCGCGTCGGAGCGGGTGCTCCAGGCGTGGTCGGAGCGGCCGATGTGGGTGGGCAAATAGCCGCCGCCGTGCGCGGCGATCACCTTCAGGCCCGGGTGCCGGTCGAGGACACCGGAGAAGATCAGATGGGACAGGGCGACGGCGTTCTCGGTGGGCTGGCCCACCGTGTTGGACAGGTACCACCGGTCCAGCCGCTCGTCCAGGGTGCATCCGAAGGGATGCAGGAAGATCAGCGCGCCCGTCTCCTCGGCCCGCGCCCACAAGGGCTCGTACGCCGGGTCGGACAGCTCGCGGCCCGGGGCGTGACTGGAGATCTCCACCCCCGCCAGCCCCTGCTCCAGCGCGTGGTCCAGGGCGGCCGCGGTGAGCCGCGGGTGCTGCAGCGGTACGAGACCGAGGCCGCGCAGGCGCTCCGGGGCGGCCGAACAGTGCGCGGCGGTGGCCTCGTTGGCCAGCCGGTACACCTTCTCGGCCGTCTCCTCGTCCGTCCAGTAGTGGTAGTGCGACGGGGACGGGCTGACCAACTGCACGTCCACGCCCTGCGCGTCCATCGCGGCCAGCCGCACGGCGACGTCGGTCAGGCGGGGGATGCGCTGACGCACCATGGGGCCGCTGACGGCGAGCGCCGCGGGCCCGTTGCGCCGGGCGTCGAGTTCCCGGGCCTCGGTGTGGCCGGGCAGGCCGGTCACCAGGGCGTCGACCTCGGGCAGCAGCACGTGGGCGTGCACGTCGACGGTGGGACCGGGACGTGCCCCGGCACCGGTGTGCGGGACGGGCGAGGCGGAGGTGGTCACGGCAGCTCCCTGAGCATCGTCACCGTGCGGGCCATCAGGCCGGGGACGTCGGCGTCGCGCACCCCGTCGAGCTGCCATCGGCCGATCTGGACGGACGCCTCCACGACGGGGCGCACCCGCCTGATCCGGCGGTCGTGGTACGCCTGGAACAGCGCGTCGTCCCAGGTGTCCGCCTCGGTCAGGAGCCGGGCGAGCACGAGTGCGTCCTCCAGGGACAGGGCGGCGCCCTGGGCGAGGGTGGGCGGGCAGCAGTGCGCGGCGTCACCGACGAGGACGACCCGGCCGCGATGCCAGGAGCCTTCCACCAGCAGCCGGTCGAACCAGGTGTAGTTGACCTCGGCCGGGTCGGTGATGTGCCGGGTGATCTCCGGCCAGTGGCCGCCGTAGGCGGAGGCCAGACGGCGCATCTCCTCGGCGTAGGTGTCGGCCGGGACGGACGCGCGGTCGCGGTTGGCCTCCACGACGTACGCGTAGATCGTCGTGTCGCCGGTGGGGCAGTACCCGGCGATGTGGGCGGGGCCGCCGTAGGCGAGGTCGGTGCGGGTCAGGCCGGCCGGGCGCGGGGCGGCCACGCGCCAGATGGCCATGCCGGTCGGCTCCGGCTCGGCGGTGATGCCGATGGCCGCGCGGGTCGCCGAGTTGAGGCCGTCGGCGGCTATGACCAGGTCGTAGCGGCGCTCGGTGCCGTCGGTGAAGCGGACGGTGACACCGTCGCCGTCCTGGTCCAGGGACGTGGCCCGGGTGCCCAGACGGACGCGGGCGCCGCTCGCGCGCACCGCGTCGCTGAGGATGCGCTGCAGCTGCGGGCGCTGCATGCCGACCGTGGCCGGCAGGTCGTCACCGCCGGTGCGCAGATCGTCCTGGACGTGCAGGACGGTGCCGTCCGGGGCGGTGATGCCGACCGTGTCGAAGGCGAACCCGGACGCCTCCACCTGCTCCCACACGCCCAGTTCGCGCAGCACCCGCAGGGCGTTGCCCTGGAGGGTGATGCCGGAGCCGGCGGTGGCGTTCCAGTCGTCCTTGGCCTCGATCAGGTCCACGCTCATCCCGGCCCGGCGCAGCAGGACCGTCCCGGCGGTGCCCGCTGCGCCGCCGCCGACCACCAGGACCGTGCGGGCTGTGCTCATGGGGAACTCCCTTGTTCCGCTTGGTTGTCCGACGCCGGTCACTTGACGGCGATCGGGTTGACGGGCGAGCCGACCGCGCCGGTGATCGGCAGGGGCGCGGCGGTCAGCCAGAACGCGTAGCGGCCGTCGTCCGCGCAGTCCCCCGCCAGCGCCTCCAGGTCCCACATCTCACCGATCAGCAGGCCCGTGTTGGGGATGGCGACCTGGTGCAGCGGCTGGAACGCGTGCTCGAACTCGTTGGGCCGCACCTCGAAGCCCCAGGTGTCGGTGGCGATCGCGGCGATCTCGGTGCGGTGCAGCCAGCCGGCGGTGGTGAAGGACAGGCCGGGGGCCGGGCCGCCGGCGTAGTCGCCCCAGCCCTCGCGGCGGGCCCGGGCGAGCTGCCCGGTGCGCACCAGCACGATGTCCCCGCGCTCGACGCACACCCCGTGCGCCTCGGCGGTCGCGCTCAGGTGCTCCTCGGTGATCGCGAACGCGTCCGGCAGCTCCCCGCCGTCGCCGATCACCCGGCCCACGTCCAGCAGCACCCCACGCCCGGCGACGTGCGGGGCCATGTGCTCGATACCGGTGACCAGGTCGCCGTCGGAGGTGACGACCTCCTGCGCGGGCCGCCCGTTCCAGGCCCTGCCGTGGTCGAAGATGTGCCCGAGCCCGTCCCACTGGGTGGAGCACTGCAACGGCATGGCGATCACGTCGTCGGCGCCGCCGATGCCGTGCGGGAAACCCTGGTTGCCGAGCGCGGCGTCGGTGCCGGTGTCCAGCATGGTGGGCACGGGGTGGGTGCGCCGCCGCCAGCCCTTCGGCGGTCCGTCCATGTCGAACCGCTGCGACAGCGAGAAGCTGACGCCCCGCCGGATCAGGGCCGCGCCCTGGCGGCGCTTGGCCTCGTCGAGGAAGTTGAGGGTGCCGAGCACGTCGTCCTCGCCCCACCGGCCCCAGTTGGAGTACGCCTTCGCGGCGCGCGCGATGGAGCCCTCCGGGTCGTGGCGGTCCAGGGTCACGCCGTCACCTCCGCCACGCACCGGGTGCGCTGCGTGCCCAGCCCCGTGATCGAGCCCTCCATCACGTCGCCGTCGCGCAGCAGCCGGCCCCAGTGCATGCCGTTGCCGGCGGGGCTGCCGGTGAGCACGAGGTCACCGGGCAGCAGCCGCGCGGTGGCGGAGGCGTAGGACACCATGCGGGCCACGTCGAAGATCATGTCCTTGGTGGACTCGTCCTGCATGGTCTCGCCGTTGAGCTTGAGGGTGACCCGCAGGTCGTCCGGGTTCGCGATCGACTCGGCGGGCACGATCCACGGGCCGAGCGGCGTGAAACCGGGGGCGTTCTTGCTGCGCAGCCAGTCCGTGCCGATCTGCGGCATGTCGCGGCGGAAGACGGTGGCCCGGTCGGTCAGGTCGTTGGCGATGGTGTATCCGGCGACGTACTCCAAAGCCTCCTCGACCGGCACCCGGTGGGCGGGCCGGCCGATCACGACCGCCAACTCCAGCTCCCAGTCCGGCTTCTTCGCCCAGGCGGGCAGCACGACGTCGTCGTACGGTCCCGTCAGGGCGCTCGGCAGGCCGATGAACATGTACGGCAGGTCCTCCGCCGCCCGCCGGTCCATGATCGCCGCGGCCTCGGCGCGCCGTTCGCTCTCGGGCCGCTCGTCGCCGGGGGCGCGGTGGGCCACGTGCAGGTCGATGACGTGCCGGCGGTAGTTGGCGCCGGACTGGAACACCTGACGGGGCGTGAGGGGTGCGTGCACCCGCAGGTCCGCCAGCGGTGTGCGGTCGGTGCCGGTGGCGGTCGCCAGCTCGTGCAGCCGCGGCCTCACCGTCTCCCAGCGCTCCAGCAGGCTCAGCACGGTCAACTGCTCGTCGCCGAGGGCGGCACGCAGGTCGACGGCCCGGCCGTCGGCGGTGACGAGGGCGGGAAAGGCGGGCCCGTCGGGGGCCGAGAGGGTGGCGAGGGCGAAGGGTCCGGCGAAGAGCGCGGACGCGGGTTCAGGTATCACGGGCGTGTCCTCCGGATTGCGGTGTGACTACTCTGGACCTCGCATTCGCGATCAGGGAAATAGATTCCGTGGATGAGCGGCATCCACCGCGTGGATTCCTCCCTGGTCGGCGCCGTACCGCAAGGGGAGTTTCGTGAACCTGGCCCGCCTCGACCTCAATCTCGTCGTCGCGCTGCGTGCCTTGCTGGAGGAGCGCAACGTCACCCGCGCGGGAGAGCGCGTCGGCCTCAGCCAGCCCGCGATGAGCGCCGCCCTGGCCCGGCTGCGCCGCCACTTCGACGACGACCTGCTCGCCCGCGTCGGCGGCCACTACGAGCTGACCGCGCTCGGCCAGGTCCTCCTGGACCGCACCGCGACCGCCTATGACGTGCTGGAGCGCCTCTTCGCCAGCCAGGCGGACTTCGATCCCGCCAAGGAGAGCCGCGAGTTCACACTCCTGGCGTCCGACTACGCCGTCGCCGTCTTCGGCACCGAACTCGCCCGCGTCGTGCACGAGGAGGCCCCCGGCATCCGGCTGCGCTTCACCCAGACCCCGCCGACCGTGGTCGACGACACCGCCACCCTGCTCAGCGCCAGCGACGGCCTGTTCATGCCGCACGGCGTCATCAGCGACTTCCCCGCCACCGACCTCTACGACGACCGCTGGGTGTTCCTCGTCGCCCGCGACCACCCCGGCGTCGGCGACCGCCTCACCCGGCGCGACCTGGCCCGGCTGCCCTGGGTGACCTACCAGCGCACCTACGACGCCCCGGCGGTGCGCCAGCTCGGCATGCTCGGCATCGAGCCCCGCGTCGAGGTCTCCGTCGACAGCTTCCAGCTGCTGCCCCTGCTGGTCGCCGGCACCCGGCGCATCGCGCTCCTCCAGGCCCGCCTGGCCCGGCTGCTGGCCCCCATCGCCGAGGTCCGGGTGGCCGGAACCGTCGCCTCCGTGGCGGCGACCGATGCCCATGTTGTATGGGGACATCCAAAAGTTGTGTTGGACGGAGATCATTTGGCGCGCGTAGCGTCGAAATCATTCGACAGGGCGGTCCCTCGTCGTCAGCCGCCCCTCGGTGGCAGGGGAGCGCCACAGGAGAGACGCACCATGGTGGTGACCACGACGAACACGACACCTCACGCCGCGCAGCCGGCGGGCGAAGCCGTCCTGGACCGGATCGCCTGGCTGCGCCTGTCCTCGGTCACGCTGCCGCTGGCCACGCCCATCAGTGACGCCAAGGTCTTCACCGGCCGTCAGAAGCCGATGACCGAGGTGGCCTTCCTCTTCGTGGAGATCGTCACCGAGCAGGGCCTGGAGGGCATCGGCTTCAGCTACTCCAAGCGCGCGGGGGGCCCCGGGCAGTTCGCCCACGCCAAGGAGATCGCGGACGAGCTCATCGGTGAGGACCCCAGCGACATCGGCAGGCTCTGGACCAAGCTGGTGTGGGCCGGCGCCTCGGTGGGCCGCAGCGGCCTGGCCACCCAGGCGATCGCCGCCTTCGACGTCGCGCTGTGGGACCTCAAGGCCAAGCGGGCCGGCCTGCCGCTGGCCAAACTGCTCGGCGCGCACCGGGACTCGGTGCGCTGCTACAACACCTCCGGCGGTTTCCTGCACACTCCCACCGAGCAGGTCCTCGACAACGCCACCGCCTCGCTCAGCAGCGGCATCGGCGGCATCAAGCTCAAGGTCGGGCACCCCGACGGCAGGTACGACCTGGCCCGTCTCACCGCCGTGCGCGAGCACATCGGCGACGACGTACCGCTCATGGTCGACGCCAACCAGCAGTGGGACCGCCCCACCGCCCAGCGCATGGGCCGGGCCATGGAGGAGTTCGGCCTGGTGTGGATCGAGGAGCCCCTGGACGCCTACGACGCCAAGGGGCACGCCGCGCTCGCCGCGTCCCTGGACACCCCCGTCGCCACCGGCGAGATGCTGGCCAGCGTCGCCGAGCACATGGAGCTGATCCGGCACGACGCCGCCGACGTCATCCAGCCCGACGCGCCCCGCATCGGCGGCATCACCCAGTTCCTGAAGCTCGCCGCCCTCGCCGAGCACCATCAGTTGCAGCTGGCGCCGCACTTCGCCATGGAGATCCACCTCCACCTGGCCGCCGCCTACCCGATCGAACCCTGGGTGGAGCACTTCGACTGGCTGGAACCGCTGTTCAACGAGCGGCTGGAGATCCGCGACGGCCGGATGCACCTCTCCTCCCGGCCCGGCCTCGGCTTCACCCTCAGCGACCAGGCCCGCGCCTGGACGGTCGCCGAGCACGAGGTGGGCGCCCGCCCCTGACGTCTCCTCTTCCGCACACCGTTGCGCCGGCCCGCCCCCCTCGGGGCGGGCCGGCGCCGTGTGCGGCCAGCCGCTCAGCGCACCAGGCAGGGCCGCTTGGGGTCGAACGTCCAGCCCGGGATCAGGTCCTGCATCGTCAGCGCGTCGTCACGGGCGCCGAGGGCCCGGCTCAGGTACAGCTCGTGGGCGGCGAGCAGCCGCTCCTCGTCGAGGGTGACGCCCAGGCCCGGCGCGTCCGGCAGGGCGACCTCGCCACCGACGATGCACAGCGGATCCTTCGTGAGCCGCTCCAGGCCCTCCTGCCAGATCCAGTGCGTGTCCAGGGCGTTGTACGGTCCGGGCGCCGCCGCGCCGCAGTGGGCGACCATGGCCAGGGAGATGTCGAAGTGGTTGTTGGAGTGGCATCCCCACGTCAGGCCCATCGCGTTGCACAGCTGGGCGACGCGCACCGAGCCCTGCATGGTCCAGAAGTGCGGGTCGGCGAGCGGGATGGACACCGACTGCAGGGCGAGCGCGTGGGTGAGCTGCCGCCAGTCGGTGGCGATCATGTTGGTGGCGGTGGGCAGTCCGGTGGCGCGGCGGAACTCGGCGAGTATCTCCCGCCCCGAGTAGCCGCCCTCGGCGCCGCAGGGGTCCTCGGCGTAGGCGAGGGTGCCCACCAGCGGCGTGCACAGCTCGACGGCCTCGCGCAGCGACCAGGCGCCGTTGGGGTCGAGGGGGATACGGGCGTCGGGGAAGCGCTCCTTGAGGGCGCGGACCGCGGCGACCTCCTCCCGGCCGGGCAGCACCCCGCCCTTGAGCTTGAAGTCCTTGAAGCCGTAGCGCCGTTCGGCGGCCTCGGCCAGGCGCACGATCGCCTCCGGGGTGAGCGCCTCCTCGTGGCGCAGCCGGTGCCAGTCGTCTTCGGCGTCCGGCTCGCGGACGTAGTCGCGGCCGGTGCGGTCGGGGTCGCCGACGTAGAACAGGTAGCCGAGGACGCGGACAGAGTCGCGCTGCTTGCCGTCGCCGAGCAGGGCGGCGACCGGCACGTCCAGGTGCTGGCCGAGCAGGTCCAGGAGGGCGGACTCCACGGCGGTGACGGCGTGCACGGTGGTGCGCAGGTCGAAGGTCTGGGCGCCGCGGCCGCCCGCGTCCCGGTCGCCGAAGCGGGCACCGATCTCGCGCAGCACCCGCTTGTAGTCGGCGACCGCGGCGCCGAGGACGAGGGGCGCGGCGTCCTGCAGCGTCCGGGTGATGGCCTCGCCGCCGGGGACCTCGCCCAGGCCGGTGCGCCCCTCGGAGTCGGTGAGGACGACGATGTTGCGGGTGAAGTAGGGGGCGTGGGCGCCGGAAAGGTTCAGCTCCATGCTGTCCCGGCCGGCGACCGGGTAGACGGCGAAGTCGGTGACGGTGGGGCGGCTCATAGGGGTGCTCCTTGGGTGGTGCGGTGCCGGGGGACACACGCCCGCGCCGCCGACGGCCGACGTACGGCCGCGGCGGCGCGGGCGCGGGTTCACAGGCCGGCGGCGTTGAGGGCGAGGACGCCGCCGAGGCCGAGGACGGCCAGGGCGGGGGTGTAGGGGGTGCGGGCCTTGATGGCGTCCAGCACCGACAGGGTGAAGTACTCCTTGAACATCCAGAAACCGGGGTCGTTGACGTGCGAGAAGGCGATCGACCCGCACGAGACGGCAAGGACCATCAGCTCGGGCGAGACCCCGCTGCCGGCGGCCAGCGGGTGGGCCACACCGGCGGCGGTGACGGCGGCGACCGTCGCGGAGCCGAGCGCCACCCGCAGGATCACCGCGATCAGCCAGGCGAGGATCAGCGGGGAGATGTCCCAGGAGGACGTGGTGTCCTTGATGTAGTCCGAGACGCCGCCGTCGGTGAGGACCTGCTTGAAGGCGCCGCCGGCGCCGATCACCAGCAGGATCATCGACATGGCCTGGGCGGCGGCGACGCAGGAGGAGGCCACCTCCTGCAGGGTGCGTCCGAGGCGCGGGCCGAAGGCCCAGCCGGCGAGGAACAGCGTGAGCAGAAGCGCGATGGGGGCGGAGCCGATGAACGTCACGAACGGCAGCGCGGGGTCGTCGTCGGGGACGCACATCTCGTAGACGGCGCCGCCGGCGATCAGCACCACCGGCACCAGCGCCACGGACAGCGCCCAGCCCAGGCCCGGCATCTCCTCCTCGGTGAACCGCCGGTCGGAGACCAGGCCCTGGGGGATCGGCGGGTCCATGCGCCGCACGAACGGCAGGCGCGGCCACACGAGGGCGATCAGCGCCGCGAACGGGATGGTGAACAGAAGTCCGATCGCCAGGGTCTTGCCGACGGACGCGTGGAAGGTGCCGACCACGGCGGTCGGGCCGGGGTGCGGCGGCAGGAAGCTGTGCATCGTCGACAGGGCGATCGACATCGGCAGGCCGATCCACAGCAGGCGGCTGCCGGTCCGCCGCACCAGCGTGAAGGCGACCGGCACGATGATGACGAAGGCCACCTCGTAGAACATGGTCACGCCGATGATCATGGACGTGACGACCATCGCGAGCTGCACCCAGCGTTCACCGAACGCGTCGACCAGGCTGTCCGCGATGCGCTGCGCGGCACCGCTGTCACCCATGACCCGGCCGATCATGGCGCCGAGCCCGATGGTGATCACCGAGTCGCCGAGCTGACCGCCGATGCCCTTGCTGAGGACATCGGGTATCTCGGCCATGGGTATGCCCTGCACCAGCGCCACCGCGACGGAGACGAACAGCAGGGCGACGAAGCCGTTGACCTTCAGCTTCGTCATGAGGAGGAGCAGAACCAGCACACTGATTCCGACGACAACAAGGGGCATGCGCTGTCCGTTTCTCCGTTGAACCGGGACAGGAGGTGGACATCTGACGGGCCGCCGGGTGATGACCAGGGGGGAAGAGGGGGAGCAGGACCGGGCCACGACGGCTGGGCAGAGACGTTAGACCCGGCAACGATGCCGGTCCATAACCAAATTTGTATCGACCGATACCCGATGTGCATCGTGGGGTGTTCGCCCGGGGACGGCCCGGCGGGTGACGGCGGCGGGCCGAAGGCTGAAGGCTCCGCGCGCGAGGCGCGGCACAGCCGCGCGGGTCGGCCGGGTCGGCTTCGGATCGGCGCGTCAGTGCGGGTCGGCGCGGGTCAGCGAGTCCGGGTGCGGGTCGGCGCAGGTCAGCGAGGGTCCGGGTGCGGTCGGCGCAGCGCGGCGCCGTCGGCGGCGATGCGGTCGAGGAGGGTGTGCAGGGCCGGGTTGTCGTTGCCCCGCCGCCAGGCCAGGGTCAGTTCGACCGGCTCCGGGTCGGGCAGCCGAACCGGACGGAAGACGACGGTGGCGTACCGCAGCTGGGCGGCCGCGGCCGGCACCAGCGCCACCCCCCACCCGCCGCCGACCAGGGCGAGGATGCTGTGCACCTGACTGAGGTACTGGGTGTAGACGGGCGCGACCCGCGCGGCGCTGAAGACGCTGACCACCAGGTCGTGGAAGTAGCGGGCCTCCACCGGCGAGTACATGATCAGCGGCTGGCCGTCGAACGCGGTGACCTCCAGCGCCCCCTCGCCCTCCGCCAGCGGATGGCCCACGGGCAGTGCGGCCAGCAGCGGTTCGCGCAGTGCAGAGCGCGTCTCCAGGTCGACGGCGGTGACCGGCGGGCGGACCAGGCCCAGATCGAGCCCGCCCTCGCGCAACTGCTCCACCTGGTCGCGGGTCACCATCTCCTTCAGCGTCACCTCCACCTCCGGCAGCGCCTCCCGGATCAGCTCCAGCAGCGCGCCCAGGACGGCGTACGCCCCGGCCGCGGTGAATCCCACGGCGAGGTTCCCCGCGCCGCCGGCCGCCACCCGGCGGGCCGACAGGGCCGCCGTCTCCGCCTGCTTGAGCAGGCGCCTGGCCTCCACCAGGAAGGCGCGGCCGGCCGGGGTCAGGCGCACCGTCCGGTTGGTCCGGTCGAACAGGCGCACCTGGAGGTCGTTCTCCAGAAGCTGGATCTGCCGGCTGAGCGGCGGCTGGGTCATCCGCAGCCGTTCCGCGGCCCGCCCGAAGTGCAGTTCCTCGGCGACGGCGACAAAGCCTGTGAGCTGGGCGAGCGTGAACATCGATGCCTTTCCTGTATCACTGCATCCAGTATTGGTGTTGGACATGGATCGGTGGAGGATCCTAGCGTCGGAGCACCCCCCGAACACCCGAATGCCCTTGAGCACCGACCGTCCCCGGATGCTCCCGAACGTCCTTGCCCGCACGCTCCCGAACGCCGTTGAGCACTTCCCGAGACCCTTTCGCACACCCTCTGACCACCCACCCGTGAGGAGTCCCACTGCCATGCACGCGCCCGAATCCGTCGCCCGGAAACTCGGTTCCGGGTTGCTGTCGTTCCCCGTCACGCACTTCCGTGACGATCTGTCCTTCGACGAGCCCGCCTACCGCGAGAACCTGGCCCGGCTCGCCCGCCACCGCGTCGCGGGTCTCTTCGCGGCCGGCGGCACCGGCGAGTTCTTCTCCCTGACCGCCGACGAGGTGGACACGGTGGTCCGCGCGGCCGTAGCCGAGGCCCCCGACGACACGCCGATCATCGCGCCCGCCGGATACGGCACCGCGACCGCCGTGGAGATGGCCCGGCGCGCCGAACGCGCCGGCGCCGACGGCCTGCTCCTCTTCCCGCCGTACCTCACCGAGGCCGGCCAGGAGGGCCTGGCCGCCCACGTCCGCGCGGTGTGCGCCGCCACGGGCCTCGGCGTGATCCTCTACAGCCGCGCCAACGCCGTCTATCAGCCCGGAACCGTCGCCGCCCTCGCCGAGTCCTGCCCCAACCTCGTCGGCTACAAGGACGGCGTGGGCGACCTGGAACTGATGACCCAGGTGCGCACCCTGCTCGGCGACCGCCTCACCTACATCGGCGGCCTGCCCACCGCCGAGACCTTCGCGCTGCCGTACCTGGAGATGGGCGTCACCACCTACTCCTCGGCGCTGTTCAACTTCCTGCCGGAGTACGCCCTCGACTTCTACGACGCCGTCCGCGCCCGCGACCGGGAGGGCGTCGCCCGCCGCCTGGCCGACTTCGTGCTGCCGTACTGCGCCATCCGGCGGCGCTCGGCCGGCTACGCCGTCAGCATCGTCAAGGCCGGCATGCGCGTCGTCGGGCGGCCCGCCGGGCCGGTGCGCCCGCCGCTGACCGACCTCACCGAGGCCGAACTCGCCGAGCTGGGCGCGCTGGTGGACAAAGCGACCTCGTGAGCACGGCCGACGGACGGACGGCGCGGCGGCCGGACGGGTGTGCGTCCGGCCGCCGCGCGTGCGTACCCGCGACCGAAGGGGCCTCAGCAGACGGCGGTCCGGTCGTACTCGCCGGTGATCCCCTCGTAGGTGTAGAGCTTGTCCGCCCCGGCCCGCAACGTGTAGCAGGGGCTGTCGGAGGCGTACTTGACGACGACCTTCACCCGCATGGTCTTGCCGCAGTTGTTGGTGAGCAGCACGTCGAAGCCGTTGACGGTGCCGGTCACGTACCGGCTGATGCAGGCCGGGGCGGTCCCGCCGGCCGCGGGCGCGGCGGGAGCGGCGGACGCCGCCGGGGCGGTGGCGGCGAGCGCACCGCCGAGGACCGCCGCGGTGACGACTGCGACACCTGTTGCACGCATACCCATGGTTCCTCCTGTGGTGGTCTGCTGGTCTGCTGCGCAGGGCAGGCACATCCGACGACGGCTGCGTCGTTCCTGACGGGTCGTCGGCGACTGCCTGCGGCATCAGCCTGCCCCCGGCGGGCAGCGGACCGAGCAGACTCCCGGACAAGTGGGGACGAGCGGGGATCCCACAGGGCCTGACCTGCGGGGACGTGCGCGACGCTGACGGCGGGGCGGGACGGGACCGCCGCCGGTGCGGGCCGCGCCGGAACCGGCGAGCGAGCGCCGGAACCCGCCGGGCCGGGGGCTCCGTCCCGAACCCCGGACAGCTCGGCACCACGGCCGTGCCCGATGCGCCCGCGGGTGCCGGCCGCGCGTCGTGACCGAGCGGCGGTGCGCGTGTGCGCGCTGTGACCCGGGCGGTGCGCGTGGCCCCTGCGCGCGGTCACCGCTCCAGGGCGTGCCATTCGGGGGCGAGCACCGCCCAGAGCTGCTCGTCGTAGCGCACCCCCTGGTACGGCCATGCCTGGCGGCGCACGCCCTCCAGGGTCATGCCGAGGCGCCGGGCGGCCGCCGCGCTGCGGCGGTTGTCGGCGCGGCAACGCCACTCGGCCCGGTGCAGTTGCCGGGTGGTGAACGCCCAGTCCAGCAACGCGCCGCACGCCTGCGTGACCAGTCCGCGGCCCTCGGCGGCCGGCTCCAGCCAGCAGCCCAGCTCGCACGAGCCGGCAGCGGCGTCGAAACCGGTGAACATCACGCCGCCGACCAGCGCGTCGTCCCGCCAGATGCCGTAGAGGTGGGCTGCGTCGTCGGCCCTGCGCTCGGCGTACCGTCTGAGCGTCGCCCGCGCCGCGTCCGCACCGTCGGTGACGAACGCGGGCCCCACCCAGGGGCGGATGTGCTCGCGAGCCCGGTCGAGGTGGGCGGCGAACTCCTCGGCGTGCCAGACCTCCAGCGGACCGAGTCGGGCACCGTCGTGCAGCGACAGCGAGAACATCGAGGCCTCCCCCTTGGAATGTGCGAGCGCCACGGCAACGTACCGGACGGCGCGCCCCCGGCCGAACGGAGTCCGGGCCGCCGGCCCGTGCCCGGACGAATGATGAGACAACCCTCTCGCCATGCGAGATGCCTGTACGCTGCACCCTCATCTCGTCGTAGGCTTCCGGGCATGTTCGGACCTGCCCGCGGCCTCGTCCTGGTGCTCTTCGCCGCCACGTGCTGGAGCGTCGACGACGCGCTCTGTCGTCGCTGAAGCGAGCCGGGGCCTCACCGTGCCCCGCCCTCCGAGCCAGGTCCGAGCCCCGTCCGAGGGGCACCGGATCGTCCGGCACTCGACCCTCCGGCACCCGACCGTTCGGCGGCCGGACCGTCCGGCACCGGACCGCCCCGCTCCGGAGGTCTTCGCGTTCACCCGTCCGCCTGTCCGTCCGTCCGACCGCTCGACCGTCCGACGCCGTCGTCCGTCCCCGGAGATCCCGTGACCACCGCCCCGCCCACGGGCACGCCCTTCCGCGCTGCCCTCCGCACCCCTGCCCCCACCAGTCGCCCGGCACCCGAGGCACCCGCCGCGCCCGCCGTCCGGCGCCTGCCGCTGGCCGTCGCCGCCCTCGTGGGCGCGGTCCTGACCGCGTACGTCTTCGCCGCGCACGGCGCCCGACCCGGCGTGCTCCTGCTGCTGGGGCTGGGGCTCGGCTTCGCCCTGTTCCACTCCCGCTTCGGCTTCACCTCGGCCTGGCGGCAGCTCGTCGCCGTCGGCAACGGCACCGGTCTGCGCGCCCACGCCCTCCTGCTGGGCACCACCGCCACGCTCTTCGCCCTGATCATCGGCACCGGCACCGGTCTGTTCGGCTCGGTGCCCGCGCCCAGCGGCGGCCCCCTCGGCGTCGGCCTGATCGTCGGCTCCTTCGTCTTCGCCGTCGGCATGCAGCTCGGCGGCGCCTGCGCCTCCGGCACCCTGTATTCCGTCGGCTCCGGGCACGGCGCGGTCCTGCTCACCCTGATCGGGTTCGTCGTCGGCTCCACCCTGGCGGCCTGGCAGTACGGGCTGTGGAGCGACCTGCCCGCCCTCGACCCGTACGTGCTGTCCGACCACATCGGCTGGTTCGGCTCGTGGCTGGTCACGATGGCCGCGCTGGCCGTGATCTGGTGGGTGGCCCGCCGGGTGCAGGCCCGGCGCAACCCGCCGCCGGTGTCCACCCCGCCCTCCGCACGCGGCGCCCTGGCCCGTACCGTCCGCGGCTCCTGGCCGCTGGCCGTCGGTGCCGTGGCCTTGTCGGTGCTGGGCGCCGGGGTGCTGCTCGTCTCCGGCGGGGCGTGGGGCGTCACCAGTGCCTTCGCGCTGTGGGGAGCGAAGATCGCCGGGCATCTGGGGGCTTCGCCGCAGACGTGGGAGTTCTGGCAGCAGCCGGCCAGTGCCGCGCAGCTGGCCGGGCCGGTGCTCGCGGACAAGACCAGCCTCACCGACATCGGCGTCATGGTCGGTGCCGCGCTCGCCGCCTCGGCGGGCGGGGTGTGGACCCTGCACCGGTCGATCCCGTGGCGCACGGCCGTCGCCTCCGTGGCGGGCGGCATCCTGATGGGCGTCGGCGCCCGGATGGCCGGTGGCTGCAACATCGGCGCCTACCTGGCGGGCATCGCCTCCGGGTCGCTGCACGGGGGGATCTGGGGCGCGTGCGCGCTGCTCGGTACGTGGGCGGGGCTGCGGCTGCGCCCGCTGTTCGGCCTGGGCAACCCGAAGCCGACGGACAGCGTCTGCTGAGGACACCGCCGCGGGGTCCGCTGAAGGACACGGCTGCGGGCGGCGGCAGGCAGCCGACGAGGTCCGAACCGTCGGGTCACCCGGGGCTGCGTCGGCAGTGGAGGAAGAGGTGCGGCTCAGGTGCGGCCTCAGGGGCGGCGGGGGTGAACATCAGGGTCTGCCGGGAGACCACCGTGAGCCCCGCGGAGGCGACCATGTCGGCGAAGTCCTCGGCGGCGAAGCTGGTCACCCGCACCGGCCGGCCCAGAAAGACCCCTGCGGCGTCCTCCACGTCCAGCGGTACGGTGGCCAGCACCACGCTGCCGGACGGCTTCACGGCCCGCGCCAGACGCCGCACGACGTCCTTCTGGTCGCGGCGCGACATCTGCAACAGGGCGAAGTAGACGCAGACCGCGTCGAAGGAGCCGTCCTCGAGCGGCAGGTCGCGGATGTCGGCGCACCGGAAGACGGCCTCGGGCACCTGCCGTGTCGCCAGCTCGACCATGACCGGTGAGACGTCGACGCCCAGCACCTCGTGCCCCGCCGCGGCGAGAGTGGCAGCGGTGGGCCGCCCCGTCCCGCACCCCACGTCCAGCACCCGGCTATGCGGCCCGAGTTGCTCCGACAGCCAGGCCAACGACGCCCGGTGGGCCGCGGAATGGGCGAAGGCCTGCTCGTACTTCATGCCCAGGGCGTCGAAGACGGCCGCCGCCTGCGACCGCTCGTTCCGCTCGTTCCGCTCGTGCACGGTGCTCCTCCTCCAGGACGTCGTCACGTGCTTCTGCAACGGGACGTCTTCCGCTACGGGCGTCTTTTGCTACGGGACGTCTTTACGGCGGAACCAGCCGCGACGGCGCGGGGGCGTCGCCGCCGGGCCCGGGTGCGGCGGGGGAGCGGTCGCCGGGCCCGGCGGCGGGGGAGTGGGACCGGCGAAGGGCGGCAGGCTCTTGAACTGCTCGTGCAGGGTGACGGTCGGCCCGAGGCGGTGCAGCGCCGCGCGTACCAGGGTGAGCGGGTGGTCGGGGAACCGCGGGTCCCACTGCTCCAGGTCGGCCACGTGGTAGGGCAGCCCGCCGAGCCGGTCGCCACCGGCGTAGGGGCGGGGCCGGAAGTAGGCGGCGGGGCCCACCTCCTGCATGACCAGGGCCTCCCGCAGCCCGGTCGGCGCGCCCTCCGCGGCCTGTACCTTCACGACGGTGCTGCAGCGGTCCTTGGGCAGGGTCCAGCTGCCGAGGAAGGCCTGTCCCTGCCTGCTCCGCAGCGGCATCTTGATCAGCTGGCGCAGCGCCGGGACCCCGTCCAGGCTCTCCACCGCCGCCTCGACGAGGCCGCCCCCGGACGCCGCGACGCCCCGTGTCGTCGCGTGGCGCAGCCGCTCCACCTCGTGCAGCGGCGCCGGCAGGTCCGGGACGAGGGGGAAGAAGTGCACCGACAGGAGGAGCCCCGCCGGGTCGGCCCACACGCCGGGTTCCTGTTCGGTGAAGCCGGTGAGGTCCAGGCCGGTGACGGGGGTCCGGGCGAGCGTGGTCATGCCGGCCATCATGCCCGGTCGGGACGGGCCGCGTCCGCCCCTTCACCGGGATCGCGTCCGGCCCCGACCGGGATCGTGTGTCAGGCCCTCACTGGGGTCGCGTCCGGCCCTGACCGGGATCGTGTCCGGCCCATGCCGGTGCCCGGCTCGCCCGACGTGCGAGGTACGCCATTCGGCGGCATCCTGGATGCGGCCCAGACAGGTGCCACAGACCGACCTTTGGGAGGTGCTGTGATCCTGCTCGCGCTGCTCGTGCCGGCCCTGGCGATGGGGCTTCTTTTCGGCACGACCGCACTGGAAGAGTTCCTCTTCCCCCGTCCCGCCGCCGACGACAGCCCGGACGCGCAAGCCGACCGGACCACCGACCTCTGACCCGCTCATGGAGCGGGCCAGGGACTGCAGCGCCGGGTGGTCCAGCGGGGTCAGGCAGGGGCGGGGGGGCGCGCCGAAGGCGGGCTCGGGCCGGGGGCCGGGAGGTTCAGGCCGGGCTCACCCAGGCGCGTCGCTCGGCGGACAGCGCCATCGCGTCCAGCGCGGTCGCGGCCGCCACGGCGTCCTCGAGCGTCGCGCCGTGGGGTGTGCCCTCCACGATCGAGCGCACGAAGTGGTGCGCCTCGACGACCTTCAGGTCGTCGTAGCCCATCGCGTTGGCCGCGCCCGGCTGGAACGCGCC
The DNA here is from genome assembly GCF_902506575.1 of Streptomyces mexicanus. GTDB lineage: Bacteria > Actinomycetota > Actinomycetes > Streptomycetales > Streptomycetaceae > Streptomyces > Streptomyces mexicanus. The sequence goes on from NZ_LR732544.1 coordinate 521,647, forward strand.
GTACGCGCCGTGCCCCGGCCCGACGTGGACGGTGCTGACCGGCTGGTCCTGGTAGGCGGTGCCGCGGCTGACGCCCAGCTCGCCCATGCGGCGGAAGTCCCAGAACAGCGCGCCGCGCGTGCCGTGGATCTCGAAGCCGTAGGCGTTCTGCTCGCCGACCGACACCCGGCACGCCTCCAGCACACCGCGGGCGCCGCACGTGAAGCGCAGCAGGCAGCCGACGTAGTCGTCGTTCTCGACCGGTCCGGGTGTGCCGCCCGCGGCGCGGGCGTGCCCGGCGGTGGCGCCCGCGGGGCGGGCCCGTTCGGGCACGAACACGGCGGTGTCGGCGGCCAGCGACTCGATGTCGCCGAGCAGGTACCGGGCCAGGTCCACCCCGTGCGAGGCCAGGTCCCCGAGCACCCCGCTGCCGCCCCGCGCCCGCTCGTAGCGCCAGGTCAGCGCGGACTCGGGGTGGGCGGCGTAGTCGCTGAACAGCCGGATGCGCACATGGGTGACGGTGCCGATGTCACCGGCGGCGATCATCTCGCGGGCGGCGACGACGGCGGGCGCGTTGCGGTAGTTGAAACCGACCGTGCCCCGCACACCCGCCGCGGCGGCGGCCCGGGCGACCGCCCGGGCGTCGGCGGCGGTGAGCCCCACCGGCTTCTCGATCCACAGGTGTTTGCCGGCCTCGGCCATCGCGACGCCGATCTCGCGGTGCAGGAAGTTGGGCGCGGTGACGCTGACCGCCTGCACCTCGGGGTCGGCGACGATCTCCCGCCAGTCGGCGGTGGCGCGCTCGAAGCCGTACCGCTCGGCGGCCTCGGCCGCCCGGCCGGGCACCTCGTCGGCCACCACGACCAGGCGCGGTCGCACCGGCGGCTGCGGGAAGTGGTGCGGCAGGCGGGCGTACGCCTGGGGGTGCACCCGTCCCATCCAGCCGAAACCCACGACGGCGACGCCGAGCGTATCCACCATGACAGCCCTCAGCCCCTTCTCCCGGCGCCCTTCCCTCGGCCCACCCGGCTCCCTCGGGCCGCTCCACCACCGGAACGGCCCTCACCATGGGCGGTCGCCGACGCAGGTGTCAACCGTGGGAGGCGGCGGGCCGTCCGCGCCGCCGTCACGGCTCCCGGTGCTCGTGCGCCGCCCGCTCCAGTGCGGCCGCCTCCGCCTCGGCCAGCCGCTGCTCGGCCGCCACGTCGATGGACCGGGTCAGCCACCAGTACAGCAGCGCCGAGACGGGCAGTCCGACGAACAGGGAGATGTCGGCGCCGCCCAGCGCCCGCGGCGGGCCCGACGAAGAGACGGCCGACGGAGAAGAACGGCACCATGGCCGCGAACCCGGCCAGGTAGGAGGTGATGCCCTGCCATCCCCAGCGCCCGTAGACGCCGTGCGGGTCGAAGATCTCGGCGATGGCGTAGTGGCCGCGGCGCACCACGTAGTAGTCGGTCAGGTTGACCGCGGTCCACGGGATGAACAGGTAGAGCACCAGCAGCAGGAAGTCGTTGAAGTTCCGCAGGAAGTCCGAGGTCGCGGCCAGTGCGCCGAGCAGGGAGAGCACCGCCGTCAGCCCGAGGGTGACCAGGCGGACGGCGAGGGTGGGGCGGACCCTGCGGAAGGAGTCGATGGCGCTGATCAGCGTGAGCGAGCCGCCGTACAGGTTGAGCGCCGTGACCGACACCAGGCCCAGCGCGGCGAACAGCAGCACGACCGCGCCGAACCCGGTGAACACGGTGTCACCGGCCGCGTCGATCGACCGGATCGTGTCGAAGTCCTGGCCGGCCCAGGCGGCGAGCAGCGTGCCGAGCACCATCAGCCAGATGCCGCCGAGCGCCGAGCCGAAGTAGGTCCAGTAGAACGTCTTGCGCACGGTGACGTCCGGGGGCAGGTAGCGCGAGTAGTCCGAGACGTAGATGGCCCAGCTGATCTGGTAGCCGGCCACCACGCCGAACTGGGCCAGGAACGGCGTGAGCCGGAACGCGCCCAGGTCGAAGGAGCCCGCCGGGTAGTGCAGGTTCACCAGCACACCCACGGTGAAGATCCCGAAGACGATCAGGAAGGTGTACGTCAGGATCCGCTCGGCCCGGTGGATGACGTCGTACCCGACGAGCGCCACGACCAGTGCGACGGCGGTGACCACGACGACCCACGGCTTGACGCCGCCGTGCAGCGTGGTGTGCAGGGCCTGCCCGGCGAGGATGGTGTTGAAGACGTTGAAGCCCGCGTACTGCACATACGCGAACAGCCACACCAGCAGGGCGCCGAGGTAGCCGAACTGCGGCCGGGACTGGATCATCTGCGGCAGCCCGAGCTGGGGGCCCTGGGCCGAGTGGAAGGCCATGAAGAAGGTGCCGATGACGGTGCCCGCCACGATGGCCAGCAGGGACCAGAGAAGATTGCCGCCCTCGGTGATGCTGATCAGGCCGACGGCCAGGGTGGCGATCTGCGCGTTCGACATGAACCACAGCGGGCCCAGGTGCCACAGCTTGCCGTGCCGCTCGTCCAGGGGCACGTAGTCGATGGACCGGATCTCCAGACCCGGCCGGCGCGGCTCGGCCGATGTGCTCACGGTGCCTCCCGCAGGGTGCCTCCCGAGGCCGGCGCGCAGCCTCCCGAAGGGGGCGGCCGCAAGACCGATGCGCCTCAGTGGCCACAGTGGAGCCGCCACCGCCGCCGGTCAAGCCGGGCGGCCGTGCGCCGCTCGCGGCCGGCGCGGGCGCGGGCCGGGCTCGGCCTCAGCCCGCGAGCACCTGCGCCCAGCGACTGGTGCCGGCGCGGTCCGCGCGCAGCCCGCAGCGGGCCGACAGCACCGTGACGATGCCCAGGCCGCGGCCGTGCTCGTCCGGGTCGGGAGCGCACTGCGGCCCGGGCGGCGCCGTGGGTCCGCCGTCGGTCACCTCCACATGGACGGCTCGGCGGCCGTCCACCGACAGCCGCCACAGCCGCAGCGTGGCCGGCGGCCGGGCGTGCACGAGCGCGTTGGTGACCAGCTCCGACACCACCAGCAGCACGTCGTCGGCGGCCTCCGCGGGCACGTTCCAGCCACTGAGGACCGCCCTCACCCGGCCGCGCACGGCCGAGACGGTCCCCGGCGTGTGCGGCAGCGGGAAGGCATGGCGGACCTCCCGCTGGGGCGCGGCTTGAAGCTGCGCGACGGACATCATGGTGTCCCCTCTTCCTCCGGGCGGCGCTGCCGACCGGGAGCCGGGCGCAGACAAAGCACGCTAAAGAACGACGGCGTGTGCGGTCAACGCGCAGCGGTCGGCATTGCCGAACGGCAGTCCCCATCGGGGCAAACCGGGCTAATATCGGCGCATGGCCGGACCCGTCCAGTCGATCGAGCGCGCGGCGGCGATCCTGCGCCTGCTCGCCGGCGGTCCCCGCAGGCTGGGGCTCGGCGAGGTCGCCTCGTCCCTCGGCCTGGCCAAGGGCACCGCCCACGGCATCCTGCGCACGTTGCAGCACGTGGACTTCGTCGAGCAGGACGAGACCACCGGGAAGTACCAGCTCGGGGCGGCCCTGCTGCACCTGGGCACCAGCTACCTCGACGTCAACGAACTGCGCTCGCGCTCCCTGAACTGGGCCGACGCGCTGGCCGCCCGCAGCGGCGAGGCCGTCCGCCTGGGCACACCCCTGGAAGGCAAGGTTCTCGTCGTCCACCACGTCTTCCGGCCCGACGACACCCTGCAGACCCTGGACGTCGGCGCGCTGCTGCCGCTGCACGCCTCCTCCATGGGCAAGGTCCTGCTCGCCTTCGGCACCGCCGCCCCGGAGACCGGGCCGGGCGGGGAGCTGGAGGCGTACACCCGCCACACCCTGGTCACCCGGGAGGACCTGGACCGGGCGCTGGCGGAGATCCGCGAGCAGGGCTGGGGCGCGGAGGTGCAGGAGATGAGCCTGGGGGAGGCCGGGATCGCCGCCCCGATCCGCGGGCACGGGGGCCTCGTGGTGGGCGCGATCGCCCTGTCCGGCCCGCCCGAGCGGATCTGCGACCCGAAAGGACGGCCGCAACCGGCGCTGATCGGACTGCTCCGGGAGGCCGCACGGGCGATCTCCCGAGACCTGGGGGCGGCCCGCTGGTAGATCCCCGGTACCTGTCCACCTGCTCCCCCTGCGTCACGCACCGGAAGGCGGGCCCGAAGAATGGCTGAGCGGTATGTGATGTCCATCGACCAGGGCACCACGTCCACCCGATGCATCCTGTTCGACCGGCGTGGGCGGCTGTGCGCGGTCGCCCAGCGGGAGCACCAGCAGTACTTCCCCCGCCCCGGCTGGGTCGAGCACGACGCGGTGGAGATCTGGCGCAACGTCCGGCGCATCGTCCCCGAGGCGATGGCGCACGCGGGCGTGGACGCCGGGGACATCGCCGCCGTCGGGATCGCCAACCAGCGGGAGACCACCGTGCTGTGGGACCGGCGGACCGGCCTGCCGCTGGGCCGCGCGATCGTCTGGCAGGACACCCGCACCGCACCTCTCGTCGACGCGCTCAGGGACCGCCCCGGCGACGAGTTCTTCCTGGACCGCTGCGGCCTGCCGCCCTCCACCTACTTCTCCGCCCTGCGCATCCGCTGGCTGTTCGACCACGTGGAGGGCCTGGAGGAGCGCGCCCGGGACGGCGAGGTGCTCTTCGGCACGATGGAGAGCTGGCTGATCTACAACCTCACCGGCGGCACCGACGGCGGCCTGCACATCACCGACCCCACCAACGCCAGCCGCACCATGCTCGTCAACCTCCGCACCCTGACCTGGGACGCGGAGCTGCTGGCCTTCTTCGGCGTGCCGCGCCCGCTGCTGCCCGAGATCCGTTCCTCGGCCGAGAGCTACGGCGAGGCCCGTGCGCTGCTCCCGGGCGTGCGCATCACCGCCGCCCTCGGCGACCAGCAGGCGGCGCTGTTCGGCCAGACCTGCTTCTCGCCCGGCGAGGCCAAGTGCACCTACGGCACCGGCAGCTTCCTGCTGATGAACACCGGCACCGACCTGGTGCGCTCCCACAACGGCCTGCTCACCACCGTCGCCTACAAGATCGCGGGCGAGCCCACGGTGTACGCCCTGGAAGGGCCGATGGCCGTCACCGGCTCGCTGGTGCAGTGGTTCCGCGACCGGCTCGGCCTGATCAGCACCGCGCCGGAGATCGAGACCCTGGCGCGCACCGTGGAGGACAACGGCGGCTGCTACATCGTGCCCGCCTTCTCCGGCCTGTTCGCCCCGCACTGGCGCAGCGACGCCCGCGGTGTCGTCGTCGGCCTGACCTCCTACATCACCAAGGGCCACCTGGCCCGGGCCGTGCTGGAGGCGACGGCCTGGCAGACCCGGGAGGTCGTCGACGCCATGAACGCCGACTGCGGGCTGGCCCTGCGCCAGCTGAAGGTGGACGGCGGCATGACCTCGGACAACCTGCTGATGCAGCTGCTCGCCGACGTGCTCGACGTGCCCGTCGTACGGCCCCTGGTGGCCGAGACGGTCTCCCTGGGCGCGGCCTACGCCGCCGGGCTCGCCGTCGACTACTGGGCGGACCTGGAGGTGCTGCGCCGCAACTGGCACCGGGCCGCCCAGTGGCTGCCCGCCATGGACCCGCGGCGGCGCGAGGAGGAGTACGAGAGCTGGCAGCGGGCCGTCGAACGGTCCCTGGGCTGGGTCCGTCCGCCCCAGCCGCCCGGCTGAGCGGGACCGCCTCCCCGGGCGGCCCGCCACCTCCTCCGGGCGGCCCAGCGGCCCGGGGACAGGTGCCGTCCGGGCGCATCGGCTCGGGGAGCGGTGGTTACTCAGAGCGCGAGGGGTTCGGAAGTGTGCCCCCCGGGGGCTCTCCGCGCCACGGTCGCGGGGGGCCCGCCGCATGCGGCGGGCCCCGGCACGGGCACGGCCGCGCCTCAGCGGTCCAGCTCCTCCTCCACCGGCGGCTTCGGTACCTCGCGCAGATGCTGGGACTGCCCCGGCCGGCCGCCCGCACGGGCCTGCTCCGCCTGCTGCGCGGGGCTCAGGCCGAGGTCGGAGTCGGCGGCCGTGCGCACCGACCGGGCCACCTCCTCGCGGTTGGCGTACTGCTCGGGCGGGATCCCGCGCAGCGCCTTGACGACCTCCTGCGGGGCTCCGGACCGGCTCGCGGCCTGCACCAGGTCGTCCTTGCCGGCCGGGAAGTCGACGTCCTTGACGGCCTTCACCACGTCCTGCGCGCTCGTCCTGTGGGCCATGACTCCTTCTCCCTCTCCGGACTGCCAGGACGTCCCGGGT
>NZ_LR732544.1:527961-551532 GCF_902506575.1 Streptomyces mexicanus
CCCCCCACCCCCCGCGACCTTCCGTCCCGCCGCCCGGCGCGGCACCGGAGGAGTCCGACGAGTCGCTGGCCGCACGGCTCGGCGGCACCACGGACGCCGAGGCCGCCCGCTGCGCCGCCCGGCTGATCACCCGGCACTGGCACCCCGTCCACACCTACGCCACGATCTGTCTCGCCTCCACGGCCGAGATCTCCTCCCTGGTCACCACGGCCGCCTTCCACCAGGTCCTGGACCGCCTCGCCCTCGGCGAGCCGGGCGTGGCCCTGCGCCCCCGGCTGCTGGTCGCCGTGCGGGACACCGTCCGGCAGTGGGCGTCCGACGAGCAGATCGCGGCCGACCTGCCCGAGCTGCGCAAACCCGCCGGCGGCCGCGGCCTGCGGACGGCGGCCCTTCCGGCCCCGGACCACCGCAGGCTCGCCCGGCGCGCCTTCGCCCAGTTGTCGCCCGTGGCCCGCTGCCTGCTGTGGCACACCGAGGTCGAGGCCGAGCCGCCGGCCGTTCCCGCCGGACTGCTCGGCATGGACCTGGACACCGCCCTGCTCGCCCTGGAGCAGGCCCGCGAGCGGTTCCGCGAGGGCTGCGTGCGCGCCCACCGGGATCTCGCGCCCAGCGACGACTGCCGGTTCCACAACCGCCTGCTCGACCTCGTCACCCGGCGCGGCGGCCCCCTGCCGCCGGACATACGCCGGCACCTCGCCGCGTGCCGCTACTGCCGGGACGCCGCCGGTCAACTCCGCTCGGCCGAGCGGGAGGTGGGCACGCTTCTCGCCGAGGCGGTGCTCGGCTGGGGCGCCCGCCGCTACCTGGACTCCCGCCCCGGCCGCGCGCGGCGGGCCACGGGCACGGCCGGCCCGGCCCTCCGGCGCCGCCGCGCCGCCCGGCACGGCGGCCGGCGCAGTGCCCCCGGACTCGGGCCGCTGTCCCGGATCCCGTACTCCCGCGTCCTGTTCTGCCGCTTCCCGTTCTCCCGTGTCCCGCCGCCCGGCCGTCCGGAGCAGGCCGCGCGCACGGCCGCCGGGCTGGTCCTTGCCGGGCTGCTGGCCACCCTGCTCGGCGTCGCCCTGTGGCCGTCCGGCGGCGGGGCCCCCGCCCCCGCCGCCTCCCCCGGCGCCTCGGGCACGCCCGCCACGGTCCCCGGGGCCGGCCGTCCCTCGACGCCCGCCCCGGCGCGGTCCGGCACCCCGGCGCCGCCGCCCGGCCCCGGCCTGGCCCGGCTGCGCAACGTCGCCACCGGCCTGTGCCTGGACATCCGGGGCGAGCCGGGGCCCGGCGCGGACGCCCGGCTCGCGGCCTGCTCGGCGGCGCCGACCCAGCAGTGGACGCTGGAGGCCGACGGACTGCTGCGCAGCAGCGCCGACCCGGGGCTCTGCCTGGACTCGCACGCGGATGCCGGGGTGGTCGTCCTGGGCACCTGCGCGGGCGGGGGCACCCGGCGCGGCCCGGACGTGCGCTACGACCTCACCGTGCGCGGCGAGTTGCTGCCCCGCTGGGACGAACGCCTCGCCCTCACCTTCACCACGGCCGCGCCGGACGCCGCCGTCGTCACCAAGGTCCGCGACCGCTCCACCGCCCAGCAGTGGGCGACCGACGCCGCCTCCCCGGCCCCGCTGTCGATCGCCGGAGCCGGCACGCGGCCGGGCCGGCCGCCCGCCCAGCCGGAGACCCACCGGCCGTCCGGACCGCCGGAGACCCTCACCTGAGCCGCCCGGGCCGGCTCCCGCGCGGGAGGGCGCACGGGGGTCGGCCACGGCACGTCCGCACCGGTCAGGCCGGGTCGGCCACGAGATCGCCGGGGCCCACCGTGGCCGGGGTGGCGTGGCCCGCCAGCGCCAGGGTCAGGTCGAACTCCGCGAGCAGGCAGCGGATCACGTGCTCGACGCCCGCCTGGCCGTCCAGGCCCAGACCGTAGGCGTACGGCCGGCCCAGCAGCACCGCCCGCGCGCCCAGGGCGAGCGCCTTGAACACGTCGTCTCCGGTGCGCACCCCGCTGTCGAACAGGACGGTCAGCCGGTCGCCGACCGCCTCCACGACCCCCGGCAGCGCGTCGGCGGCGGCGACGGCCCCGGCCACCTGCCGGCCACCGTGGTTGGAGACCACCACGCCGTCCATCCCCGCCTCGGCGGCCAGACGCGCGTCGTCCGGGTGCAGCACGCCCTTCAGGACGATCGGGCCGTCCCAGTGCTCCCGCAGGAACGCCAGGTCCGGCCAGGTCTTGCCGGGGTCGGCGAACATGCCGACGAAGTGCAGCACCGCCGCGTTCGGGTCCTCGTCCACCGGCTTGGCCAGCCCGGCCCGGAAGGCCGGGTCGGTGAAGTAGTTGGCGGTGCCCACCCCGTGCAGGAACGGCAGATACGCCTGGTCCAGGTCGCGGGGCCGCCAGGCCAGCAGCGGCGTGTCCAGGGTGACCACGAGGACGGTGAACCCCGCCGCCTTCGCCCGCCGCAGGAAACTGCGGGTCACCTCCCGGTCCTTGGCCCAGTACAGCTGGAACCAGCGCTCGGCCTCACCCATGGCCTCGGCGACCTGCTCCATCGGCGTGCTGGAGGCCGACGACAGGATGTACGGCACCCCCTGCGCCGCCGCCGCCCGCGCGGCGGCACACTCCGCGTCCGGATGCAGGATCGACAGCACGCCGACCGGCGCCAGCGCCAGCGGCGCGGGCAGCGCGCGGCCCAGCACCTCGACGGACAGGTCGCGCTCGTGCACGTCCCGCAACATGCGCGGGACGATCCTGCGGCGCTCCAGCGCCGCCCGGTTGGCGCGCGCCGTGCTGCCGTTGCCCGCGCTGCCCGCCACATAGCCCACCGGACCGGGGCCGAGCCGCTGCTCGGTCAGCTCCTCCAGCCGGGACAGGTCCGTGGGCAGCCGGGGCACCGCACCCGTCGTCCCGTTCAGGTAGATCTCGTACTGGAAGTCCGCCCAGTGCCGTCCCATGCAGGTCCCTCCCGCCGCTCACCGGTCGTGTGCTGCCCCGACCATACTGGTGAGTACGGACGCCTCGGCCCGCGGGGACGCGGAATGTTTCAGGCCGATTGCCGAGCGGTGGAAAACGAGCCATCCGGCCGGATCCGGTGATCCGCGGGCCCGTGGTTGCGCGGCGGGAACGTTCGAATTCCGTGACTTCGCGCCACTGATTCAATACGCAAGGTTACTGAAAGCAGTGGGTCCGATGTGAGTTTCCGCGGCGGAGTCGGCAGACTCCCGCTCGCCGCCCGGCACCGACCGTGCCGGGGCCGGCGCTCTCTCATCGAACCTGCGGAAGGAAGCACACGATGCGGACCACCGCGCGCTGGACAGCGACCCTCGGCCTGACGGCCACCGCCGTCTGCGGACCCCTCACCGGATCCGCCCTCGCCGCTCCCTCGGTCGCACCCGCCTCCCTGTACGCGCCCTCGGCCCTGGTGCTCACCGTCGGCCACGGCGACCGGGCGGCCACCACCACCCCGGAGCGTGCCGTCACCCTGACCTGCGCCCCGGCGGCCTCCGGCACCCATCCGGCCGCGGCCGAGGCGTGCGCGCGGCTGCGCGCCGCCGACGGCGACTTCGCGGCCCTGTCGGCACCGGACGACGTGCTGTGCACCAAGGAGTACCGCCCCGTGGTGGTGACCGCCGAGGGCGTCTGGCAGGGCAAGCGCGTCTCCTACGAGCGCACCTTCGCCAACGAGTGCGTGAAGAACGCGTCCGCGACGAGCGTCTTCGCGTTCTGACAGACCGGGATCGCGCGGTTCCCGCGCGCCACGGCACCGGTCCCGCAGCTGGGGAGTGCGGGGCCCGGCACGGGAACGGCGGCGATCCCGCACCAGGGGCCGGCGGGCGGAGTGGGGCCGCCCGCCGGCCCCTGCATCAGCTCAGGACGGAGGGTCCTGGACCCGTCGGCGGTGGCTGGTGTCGCACCACGGGTAGCGCCGGCTGCGACGGCAGGTGCACAGCGCCACGCGGAACCGGTCGGAGCGGACCGTGGTGCCGTCCTCGAGCTCCACCTCGACCGGCCCGTCGACGAGGATCGGGCCGAGGCGCTGCACCCGCACCCGGCGGGGTGCGTCGGGACGGGCGCTGCCCGGCGGGTCACAGGGGGCGTTCGGCACGGATGACCACCAGCTCTTCCTTGTCGTCGGTAGGGGCCAGCAGCCCCCGCTCGCGCAGCCACTCCTGCCGGGCGCGCAGCACGGGCCCGAAGCCGATCCACCGGCGCCGCACCACGGCGGCCTTCAGGCCGGCCTCGCGCAGCAGGTCCAGGGTGCGGTCGGGGCCGCTGAGCACGGAATGCACCACGAGCAGCACACCGCCGGGGCGCAGCAGCGCGGGCGCCTGCAGGCAGATCCGGTCCAGCACGTGGCGCCCGTCGCATCCGGCGTCCCACGCGCGGGACCTGCCGTGTGCGGAGCCGGTGCCGGGCGCGGGAACGTACGGCGGGTTGGCCAGGATCAGGTCGAACGACCGCCCGCGCACCGGATCGAAGAGGTTTCCCCGCACGGCGCGCACGGCGGCCCGCTTGCGCCAGGCGTTGAGGCGGGTGGTCCACACCGCCCGCCAGGACACGTCCACGGCGGTCACCTCGGCACCGCGCCGCGCGGCGGCCAGTGCCAGTGCGCCGCTGCCGGTGCCCACGTCGAGCACCTGCGCGCCCGCCCGGACCGGCTCGCCCGCCAGCACCTGGGCCAGCAGTGCGGTGTCGTCCTGCGGGGCGTACACACCCGGAAGCAGCAGTTCACTCACATCCCGCAGGTACCCCCGATCCCGCGAGATATGGGGTGGGGCGAGGCGCGGTGCTCAGGGCACCGGGGCCGGCGCGGTCTCGCGCGCCGCGAGCGGGGCACGCAGCGAGGAGCGGCCGGCGCGCCAGGCGTCCAGCAGCCGCTCGCCGAGACGGTCCTCCAGGTGCCCCGTGGCGTCGATGCCGAAGGCCACGTCCGCCGCCAGGTCCGGCTCCTCCTCCAGCAGCCCGGCGATCACCTCGTGGCGCACCACCTGCTCGTGCACCGCGTCGGCCTCGACGTGCTCGTCGTAGAAGAACTCGGCGGCCGCACCCGCCCCGGTGCGCCGCATCGCCTCGGCCAGCCGCCGCGACCCGGGCGAGGAGGTGATCTCCACGGCGGCGAAGTGGCCCACCAGCGCCCCGCGCAACGCCCGGTGCAGGCCGAACAGCGACATCATGTTCACCACGGCCAGGGCCTCGGGGCAGGCAGCGTCCAGGTAGCGGCCGTAGGAGGTGTCCAGGCCCAGGTCGTTCATCAGGTCGGCGAACAGCCGGGCGTGGACGCGCTCGCCCCGGCCGCCGCCGAACTCGTCGAACTCCACCGCCGCCATCGCCGCCTTGGCCCGGCCCCACAGCCGGGGCAGCACCCAGGCGTGCGGGTCGGCCTCCTTCAGGTGGTACAGGGAGCGCTGGGCGGCGTACTCGCGCAGGTGCCACAGCTCGCCCTGGTCCCGCAGCCAGTGCGACACACCCGTGCCGTGCACCGGCTCCACCAGCAGCGCGCCGAGCGCGTCGTCGAGACTGTCGTGGACGGGTGTGTCGGCGCGCAGCGCGGCCAGGAAGCGCCGCTCCAGCGCGGCCCTGACCCGCAGCAGGTCCGGGTCCCACTCGCGTGCGGCGGGCACTCCGGAAAAGCCGCGGTAGTGCAGCTCGTAGCACACGTACAGGGCGAGCTGCAGGTCGTCGCCGTACGGCGGGGCGTCGGCGGCGTCCTCGGCGGCGGGCAGCGGGCCGGTGCCGCGCAGATACGCCGTGACGGCGGCGGACAGCGGCCCGCGGGCGGACGGCAGTGCGGGTCCTCGGCGGTCGTCGTCGGTCATGGCGTGCGGGTACCCGCACGCCCGCCGGCCATCCTCGGTGATCCGCGGGCTCAGTCGTCCCGGGCGTCCTCCTCGGCGTCCCGCTGGGCGCCGGGGTTCGGCGTGATCGCCTCGGCGGCCTCGCCGCGGTGGCGCCGCTCCCGGGCGTCGGCGACGTCGGTCTCGGCCTTCTCGATCTCGTGCAGCACCTCGCCGGCCGCCGTGTCCGGGCGGCCCTTCCGCTTGCCGTCGTTCTCGGTCACGTGCCTCACCTCGTTCTCCTGCGCCTGTCTCGTCCCAGCGGTCCGCACCGGCCGGCGCGGACCGGCGCGCACGGGCCCGTGGGTACCCGGCGGCGCGCCGATCACGCCTCCCGCCGGGTCCGTGGCCCGCGCTCAGGTCAGCTGACGCCGCACCAGCTCGTGCAGCCGGCCGCCGGTGTCCGCCAGGAGGTCGGCGGGCGCGCCCTGCTGGGTGATCCGCCCCTCCTCCATCACGATCACCCGGTCGGCGTCCAGCACCGTCGACAGGCGGTGCGCGATGACGATCCGCGTGGCGTTGAGCTTGCGGGTGCTGTCGATGACCGTGCGCTGGGTGTCGTTGTCCAGGGCGCTGGTCGCCTCGTCGAAGAACAGGATCCGCGGCCGCCGCACCAGCGCTTGGGCGATCATCAGGCGCTGCCGCTGGCCGCCGGAGATCGCCGAGCCGCCGGAGACGATGGTGTGCAGGCCCATCGGCATGCGCTTGATGTCCTCCGCCAGCCCCGCCATCTCCGCCGCCGCCATGGCCTCCTCCGGGGAGCACGGCTCAGTGCCGCGGATGACGTCCAGGATGGAGCCGGTGAACGGCTGGGCGTGCTGCAGCACCACCCCGCACTGCCGGCGCCCCGCCGACTGGTCGAGGGCCGCCAGGTCCTGGCCGTCGTAGAGCACGCTCCCGGACAGCGGCCGGTCGAAGCCGATCAGCAGGCGCAGCAGTGTGGACTTGCCGCAGCCGCTCGGGCCGACGATCGCCACGAACTCGCCCGGGCGCACCTGGAACGACACGTCGTCCAGGACCAGCGGCCCGTCGTCGGCGTACCGGAACGACAGCCGGCGCGCCTCGATCGCGCCCGACAGCGGACCGGGCCGGGTGCTGCCCGTGCGCACCTCCGGCGCGGCGTCCAGCACCGGCCGGATCTCCTCGAACAGCGGCAGCGCCGCCACCGCCGAGACGAACGCGCCGGTCAGCTGCGTCACCGAGGTCAGCAGCATCGTCACCGAGGTGTTGAACGTCAGGAAGGCCGCCGCCGACATCGAGCCGCGCGCCGGACCGGCCAGCAGCATGAACATCACCAGCGTGCACACCGGCAGGTACACCGCGCCCAGCACCGAGGTGAGGTTCTTGATCCGGCCCACCTTCTGCTGCAGCTCGCGGCTGCGCGCGAACTGCTCGGCCCAGGCCGCGTACGCGTAGTTCTCCGCGGCCGCCACCCGCAGTTTGGGCAGCCCGCGCAGGGTCTGGAAGGCCTGGTTGTTCAGCTTGTTGGTGAGCACCACCAGACGGCGCTGCCACCGCACCTGCCACAGCCCGAGCCCCAGGAACACCGTCGCGATCACCACCAGCATGCCGATCGCCGCCAGCGCCATCGAGGCGCTGTACCAGAACAGCAGCACCAGGTTCATCGTCCCCACGGTCACCGACTGGGCGACGACCGGGCCGACCCCCGCCAGCAGCCTGCGGATCGCGCTGATGCCCATGGCGGCGCTGGCCAGCTCGCCGGTGGAGCGCCGGGTGAAGAACGTCGTCGGCAGCCGCAGCAGCCGGTCCCACACGGCCGGTTGCAGCGTCGCCTCGATCCGGCCCTCCAGGCGCAGCACGGTCAGGTTCTCCAGCAGCATGAAGGCCGCCGCGACCACGCCGCTGACCATCACCGCCAGACACACCTGCGTGATCGGCCCCGTCTGCGCCTTGGGCACGTACTGGCCGAGCACCTTGCCCGTCGCGATCGGCACCAGCGCCCCGATCGCCACCGTCACCAGCCCCGCGACCAGCAGGTTCACCAGGTCCCTCGTGCTGCCGCGCAGGCTGAAGCGGAGCAGGCCGAGCCGGCCGAGGGGGCGGTCGGGCAGCGGACGGTAGAACATCACCGCCCGGTCCTCGAACTCCTCGGCGTTCGCCTTCTCCACCGGTGTCTCGCGTCCGGTGGCCGGGTGCACGGCGACGTAGCCGCCGCGCCGCCACAGCAGGGCCACCGGCGCCCCCGACAGGGCCCGCCGGCCCACCATCGGGCCCGTGTTCTCCCGCCACCAGCGCCCCCGCAGGCGTACGGCCCGGGTGCGCACCCGGGAGGCCAGCGCGATCCGCTCCACCGCGTCGAGCCGGTCGCTCTCGGTGCCGGTCTGCGGCGGCGCCGCCAGGGTGATCCCGGCCGCGCGGGCGACCAGCTCGCAGGCCGCGTACGTGGCGTCGGCGTCGGCGGCCGTGGCGCGCCGGGCCGAGGAACGCCCGATGGAGGCCAGCAGGGTCCGGTCGGCCTGCGCGCGGACCGCCTCGCCGGCCTTGATGCCGGCCGCCGCCCGGGTCTCGTGGGTGCGCTCCAGCTCCTCGATCCACCGGTCCAGCGCGGTCAGCAGCCGGTACTGCTGGTCGACCATGCCCTGCCAGACCGCCGGGTCCATCAGCAGGTCACCGGCCGCCTCGGCGCCGTACAGCGCCCCGTACTGCACGCTGCCCGGGGGCACCTGCATCCAGAACACGTCGTCGTCGGTGGGCGGGGTGCTGCGGTCCTCGGCCGTGGGCGCCTGGAAGAGCACGGACATGCTGCGGCCCACCCCGAGCGCCAGGGCGTGCTCCAGCGGGCTCGTCGCGGGCGGCACGTACTGCGGGTTGCCGAACTCGTCGTAGGACCAGGTCTGGGTGGTCGCCGGCTGGTACAGCTCGCGCAGCCCGATGCGGTGCACCACGCAGTCGCGCAGCGGACGCGCCACCAGCGTGTGCCGGGGGCCGGCGACCGGCCCGAGCAGCAGCGAGCCGGCCTGCAACCGGCCCAGGTGGTGCCAGTGGCCCTGCTCGGCCGCGTCCACCGCGAACAGGTCCACCGCGCCCGCCGCGACCAGCCACAGCACCTGCGGACCCTCCAGGTCGAGCCGGTTCAGGCCCGCGCAGTCCACCGGGGTGCCCACCGACGCCAGCGCGGTCAGGACCAGGTCGCCGTCTTCCACGGTCGTCATCTCACCGCTCCCTGACCAGCGCCGCGTACGCACCGCCGCGCGCGAGCAGCTCCTCGTGCCGGCCGCGCTCGACGACCGTGCCGTGCTGCAGCACCACGATCTCGTCGCTGTCGCGCACGGTGGACAGCCGGTGCGCGATCACCACGCACGCGCAGCCGCGCCGCCGCAGGTTGTCCATGACGACCTGCTCCGTCTCGGCGTCCAGGGCGCTGGTCACCTCGTCCAGCACGAGCACGCTCGGCCGGCGCACCAGGGCGCGGGCGATCTCCAGGCGCTGGCGCTGCCCGCCGGAGAAGTTCCGGCCGTCCTGCTCGACCCGGCTGTGGATGCCGCCGGGGCGGCGCATCACCACGTCGTACAGGGCGGCATCGCGCAACGCCTCCACCACCGCGTCGTCCGGGATCGAGGGATCCCACAGCGCCACGTTGTCGCGGACCGTGCCCTCGAACAGGAACACCTCCTGGTCGACGAACGACACGGAGGCGGCCAGCGCGCCCCGGGGGATGTCCTCCAGCCGCTGCCCGTCGATGCGGATCACACCCTCCCAGGGGGTGTAGAGCCCGGAGATGAGCCGCGACACCGTCGACTTGCCGCTGCCCGAGCCACCCACCAGCGCCACCTGCTGTCCCGGACCCACCGTCAGGTCGAACCCGGTCAGCAGCGGCTTGTCCAGCGGGCTGTAGCCGAAGCTGATGTTCTCCAGCTCGACGTGACCGCGCAGGCGCCGCGTGGAGTCGCCGGCGCCGGGCCGCGCGTAGAGCGGGTCGGTGCGGAAGCTCTCCACGTCCTTGAGCCGGGCCACGTCCGCCGCGAAGTCCTGGATACGGCCCGCGACGCCGTTGAGCCGGGTCAGCGGCGCGGTGAACCGGGCCACCAGCGACTGGAAGGCCACCAGCAGACCCACCGAGATGTGCCCCTCGACCGCGCGCATCCCGCCGATCCACAGGATCAGCGCGCTGTTGAACGTGGCCAGCGTCGGCGCCACCACCCCCAGCCAGGCGCCCGGCACCCCGAGCCGCTGCTGCTCCTCCAGGGTGGTGGCGTGCTGCCCGGCCCAGGTGCGGAAGTAGCCGTCCTCGCCGCCGGTCGCCTTCATCGTCTCGATCAGCTGCAGCCCGGTGTAGGCGGTGTTGGTCAGCCGCGCGGTGTCCGCGCGCAGCTTCGCCGTCCGCGTCGCCCGCAGCCGCACCACCACCCGCATCGCCACCACGTTGAGCAGCGCGACGCCGATCCCGACGAACGTGAGCTGCGGATCGTAGGTGTACAGCAGCACCGCGTACAGCACCACGACCACCGCGTCCACGCCGGCCGCCGCCACGTCGCGGGCCAGCGTCTCGGCCACCTGGTCGTTGGACTGCAGCCGCTGCACCAGGTCGGCCGGACTGCGCTGGGCGAAGAACGTCACCGGAAGCCGCAGCAGATGCCGCAGGAAGCGGGCGCCGCCCAGCGTGGAGGACACGATGCGGCCGTGCAGCAGGTTGGCCTGCTGCAGCCAGGTCAGCACGATCGTCAGCAGCACACACGCGCCCATGGACGCGAACAGCACACCCAGCAGCGAGGTCTGCCCGCCGATGAGATACGTGTCGATGTAGGTGCGGCTCAGCGCCGGTACGGCCGCGCCGACCGCCACCAGCAGCAGGCTCGCCAGCACCGCGGCGGGCAGCGCGCCCGCGGTGCCGCGCAGCCGGGCCGGCAGCGCGCCCAGGCTGCCCGGCCGGCGCCCGCCCCGGATGAAGTCCTCGCCCGGCTCCAGCACCAGCACCACACCGGTGAAGGAGGTGTCGAACTCCTCCATGGGCACGAAACGGCGGCCCTTGCCCGGGTCGTTGACGTACACCCCGCGCCGGCCCAGGCGCCGGCCCATCCCGTCGTAGACGACGTAGTGGTTGAACTCCCAGAACAGGATGGCCGGCGCCTGCACCTCGGCGAGGGCGGCGGTGTCCATCTGCATGCCCTTGGCGGTCAGCCCGTAACCGCGGGCCGCCTTCAGCAGGTTGCTGGCCCGTGAGCCGTCCCGGGAGACACCGCAGGCGATGCGCAGCTCCTCCAGCGGAACGTGCCGGCCGTAGTGGCCGAGCACCATGGCCAGCGAGGCGGCGCCGCACTCCACGGCCTCCATCTGCAGCACCGTGGGCGTGCGTACGGTCCGGCGCCCCTTGGGGGCCCGTGCCGGACGTGCCGGGCGCCGGGGCGGGGCGGCGCGACGGCGGCCGCGGGTGTCCTGGGTGGTGGTCATGCGCGGGTGTCCTGCTCGGTGGTCATACGCGGCTCCTGCGCGGTGGTCATGGCAGCAGCCAATCGACGGGGTGCTGGTCGGCCAGGCGGATCGAGGCCGTGGCCGGGGTCATGGAGTCCAGCCGGAACGGCGGGCCGTGTGCCGTCGACCAGTGGTAGCCGCTCTTCGTCGCCCGGGAGGTGTCCAGCCGCACCAGGACGGCGACCGGGCGCCCGTCCTTGGTGAACTGCTCGCCCAGCTGGCTGTCCCCGAGGTAGGCGGCGATCTGCTGGGCCGACTGCGCGGTCCGGTCCACCGACTTCACATGGCCGCGCAGCACGCCGTAGCGCTCCGCCGGCACGGAGGAGACGGTCAGGTCCACGGCGGCGCCCGCCGGGATGCCGGCGGCCTTCTGGGCCGGGACGTACACGGTCGCGTACAGCGGGTCGGAGGTGTGGGCGACCTTCTCCACGGCGGCCACGTTCGCGCCGGTGGAGATGATCTGCCCGATGGTGGCGGCGAGCGCGGTGATCCGGCCCGCGGCGACGGTCCGGACGACCGAATCGCCCTGGCCGGTGCGCACTTTGATGACGGGCGCGTTCGCGGGCAGCAGCTGACCCTGCTCGGCGAGGACCGCGGTGACCTGGCCGGCGACCGGGCTCTGCAGGACGTAACTGCCCTGCCCGTGGGTCAGGACGGCCTGAGCGGTGACGGTGGAGGCCACCGACCCGGTCACGGCCCACACGCACGCGGCGGCCACCGCGACGAGGGTGACACACAGCACCAGCCAGCCCTGCGGGCGGGCGAGCCGGACCGGAAGGTCCAGCTCCTCGGGGGAGTTGAGCTTGGCGAGGGCCTGCTGGCGGAACTGCAACGGAACTTCCCTCACCTGCGAAAGAACTGTTTCAGGACGGCGGAGCCGACCCCGGCACGTCGGGGTCGCATCCGCTTCAGGGCATCCGGAAGTCCCGGAGCCGGCGTACGGCTCCGGGACTCACGGGGAGCGATGCGCTCAGAGACCGGCGACCAGGTTGGTGACCGGGGCGGTGTTCAGGCCGGTCACACCCTCGACGGTGTTGACGACGCCGTTGACCAGGCCGGTCACCGGGGCGATGCCGTCCACCAGGCCGGTGACGGTGCCCAGAGCGTTCACGGACAGGCCGCCGGAGACGTTGTCGAGCTCGGCGTCGGAGATCTCGACGGTCTCAACCTGGGGGGTGGAGTTCATGATGGAACTTCCCTTCCTATGGGGATTTCAAAAGGGGGGGTACGGCCCTTGCCGAACCGGCGGGAGAGCCGCGGCCGCGGGTTCCTGACGCCGGTCGCCCGAGCGTTTGTGGTCCCGCGGTGCGATGGATGAAAGCACGCCGCAGCCCGCGGCTTCCACTCAACCAGGCCCCTCACCAGGCAACTTGTCCATGAACGGGCTCCGTCCGTGCACACCTGGGCACGAGTTGTCGGTCACTTCTTCACATGCCGCACGGCATGTACGCGTCCACTGCCTTGCCGACGCGGTGGCGAACCGGGCACTTAGCGCCAATGGCGCGTTGGTGACCGCGCGGTTGTGCAGATCCGCGGTGGGCGGTGAGCCCGTTGGGTGGTCGCTGTGCAGATTCGCTGAAGCCGGGATTCCGCTCTGTGTCCGCGGCGGTTCGTCGACGCACCGTCGCCGCGTGCTCGCTGAGCGTGTCCATGGAGTCCCTGTGGCCACGCGGTGATGCGACGCCCGGAGGTGAACACACCGGGCGCGCCGTGCGTACCAACGGCCGTCCGGACGCCCGCACTACGCCGCCTGACGGTGGCACAGGTCCACGTCATCCGCCGCCCGACGGCGGCACAGGTTGTCGTCATCGGCCGCCTGACGGCGGCACAGGTTGTCGTCATCGGTCGCCTGACGGCGGCACAGGTCTTCGTCCCCGGACCCGGGAGGTCGAGAAGGTTGAGTCACCAGCGCGTGGTGAAGCGCAAGGCCGCGATCGCGGCGGGCAGCGTGGTCGCACTGGGCGCGGCGGTGCTGCTGCTGCCGCACGCCGACGCCGCGCAGAGCGGCACCGCGGACACCGCCACCCCGAGGACCCTGCGCGCGGCGGACGCCCCCGGCCTCGCCGCGCGGCTCGCCGACGCCCTGGGCGAGGACTTCGCGGGCTCCTACTACGACGCCGCCACCCGGCGCCTGGTCGTCGACGTGGTGCGCGGGGCCGACGCCCGGACCGCGGCCCGGGTGCGACAGGCGGGCGCGACCGTCCGCGAGGTCGGCAACAGCGCCGCCGACCTGCGGTCGGCCGCGCGCACCCTGCGGGCCGAGGCGAGCGTCCCCGGCACCTCCTGGGCCGTCGACCCGCGCAGCAACAAGGTGGTGGTCACCGCCGACCGCACCGTCACCGGCGCCCGCTGGGACCGGCTGGCGTCCACCGTGCGGCACCTCGGCCCGGGCACGGCCACCCTGAAGCGGTCCGCCGGCACCTTCCGGGTCTTCGCCGCGGGCGGCGACGCCGTCTTCGCGCGCGCCCGGGACGGCGGCGTGCGCTGCTCTCTCGGCTTCAACGTCACCGCGAGCGACGGCAGCCCCGCCTTCCTGACCGCCGGGCACTGCGGTGTCGCCGCCCGCCGGTGGTCCGACGCGCCGAACGGGCAGCCGGTCGCCACGGTGGACCGGGCCACCTTCCCCGGCAACGACTTCTCCCTGGTGAAGTACGACGACCCCGCCGCGCAGGCACCCAGCGAGGTCGCCGTCGGGAGCGGACGGACGGTACCGATCACGCGGGCCGCCGACGCCACCGTCGGCGCGCGGGTCTTCCGCATGGGCAGCACCACCGGGCTGCACGACGGCACCGTCACCGGCCTGGACGCCACGGTCAACTTCCAGAGCGAGACGGACCCCGGCGGCGTCGACACCGTCACCGGGCTGATCCGGACGGACGTCTGCGCCGAGCCCGGTGACAGCGGCGGCCCCCTGTTCACCGCGGACGGCGGCGCGGTCGGCCTCACCTCCGGCGGCAGCGGCGACTGCGCCCAGGGCGGCGAGACCTTCTTCCAGCCGGTACCGGCGGCCCTGCGGGCCACGGGCGCGACCCTCGGTACAGGTGAGTGGAGCAGCGGGGATGACCGGGCGGAGGGCGCTCGGGGCTGGTGGCGGTGACGAATGAGGGCGGTGACGAGCGAGGGGCGGTGACGAGCGAGGGGCGGTGACCGGGCCGGCGGCGAGGGGCCGTGACGCAGGCCGGGGCGCGGGTCCGTGACCCCAGATCCGGCGGCCGGGGCGCGTGCTCCAGACCCACCGGCGCCGGGTCCGCGACCCAGGCCGGCGGTCCGTCGCGCGTCGGTACGGCTCCGTGCGCCGGGCGCACCGGGCGTCCGCAGCGCAGGACCTGACCGGCTGTCGGCCGGCGCGGGGACGCCCCTGGTCCCAGCGCCACGCTCACCCTCACCTCCAGCCCCCGACCGGCGTCACCCGCGGTTCCCGCCGGTCGGTGGGGCGGTCCGGCCCTCCTGCGGGAGGGCCGGACCGGTCCGTTTCCCCCGGCTTGCTCCGGCTTTCCCGGGCGGGGACGCCGGCCGCGTCAGTCGCCGCTCGCGCGCAGCAGCAGCACCGCCACGTCGTCGATCCGCTCCCGCGCGGCCACGCTGTTGCCCACCAGCAGGTCGGCCAGCCGGGGCAGCGGCAGGTCACGGGCGCGGCCGAGCTGCTGCCCCAGCTCGGCGAGCGCGTTCTCGATGTCCACGCCGGGCGACTCGACGAGCCCGTCGGTGTACAGGACCAGCACCGAGCCGGGGGCCAGGTCGACGTGGGCGGTCGGATACGTGGCCGCCGGGTCGATGCCCAGCAGCGGGCCCCCGGCCAGGTCGAGCACCCGTACCCGCCCGTCCGGCCTGCGCAGCAGCGGCGGCGGATGCCCCGCCCGGGACATCACGGCACACCCGCCGGCCGCATCGAGCCGCAGGTACAGGCAGCTGGCGAACAGTTCGACGTCCAGGTCCAGCAGCAGGCCGTTGGTGCTGCGCATGACCTCCTGCGGCTCCTGGCCGACCGCCGTGTAGGCGCGGATGGCCGTGCGCACCTGCCCCATCAGCCCGGCGGCGGTGACGTTGTGCCCCTGGACGTCGCCGATCACGGCGGTCGGCGTGGGCCGGGGCGGCACCAGGTCGTAGAAGTCGCCGCCGGTGTCCATGCCCTGGGGGGCCGGCAGATAGCGTGCCGCCGCCTCCAGGCCCGGCAGCCGCGGCAGCGACCGGGGCAGCAGCGCCTGCTGCAGTCCGTGCGCCAGCCGGTGCTTGGCGTCGTAGAGCCGGGGCCGCTCCAGCGCCTGCGCGATCAGCCCGCCCAGACTCGTCAGGACGGCCCGCTCGTCCGCGGCGAAGGGGTGCGGCTGCCGGTAGGCGAGCACACAGGTGCCCACCGGGCGCCCGGACGCGATGAGCGGCAGGAACGCCCAGGCCCGGAAGTCCTCCCAGACCGGATGCGTGTGCGGGTAGAGCCGCTCCAGCTCCTGCCGGGAGGAGAAGAAGGCCGGCACTCCGGTGGACAGCACCCGCGCACTGGGCATGGGTGCGGTCAGCGGCGTGCCGTGGAGGTCCTCGACGGCCGCGGCGTCGCGGTAGCCGGAATGTCCGAGCACGTGCAGCCGCCCCGAGTGCGAACCGAGGATCATCAGGGCCTGGCTGCCGACGGCCGGGACGATCTCGTCCGTGACCAGCTGCACCACCTCCCGCACCCCCACCGCCTCGGTCAGCGCCCCGGCCAGGCTCAGCACGTGCGAGATGGTCACCAGGCTCGGTGTGCGCTGCCCGGTGCCGGGGGCGGGCGCGGCGCGGCCCAGCTCCGTGACGGCCCGCGCCCGGCTGATCCGCACACTCAGCCCGGTGGTGTCCGGGTACATCCGGAACGACAGCCAGTCCCCGGGCGGGCGCAGCGCCACGAACGACGTCACCTGCTGGCTGAGCAGCGCGGCCCGGTACCGGTCCTCGTACACCGGGTCGTTCAGCCACGGCACCGACGCCCACAGCCGGGCGCCGAGCAGTTCGGTGACCGGCAGGCCGAGCAGGTCGGCGGCGGCCGTGTTCGCGAAGGAGATCCGGCCGTGCAGGTCGAGCGAGGCCAGCCCGTAGGGCAGGCGCTGCGCCATGCGGGCCGCCTCCACGGAGCCGGGCACGCCGGCCGTACCGCCGGCCGGCGGCGCGGCGAGCAGATCCGGCTCCGGCAGCACCGGCCTGCGCTCGGCCGCGGCCCGCTCCAGGCGCCGGGAGAGCCGGTCGCAGGCCGCGGTCAGCTGCTCGCGCTCCCAGTCCGACAGCACCGGCGGATGCGCGTCGGGCCAGGTCACGAACACCGCGCCGTAGGCGGTCGAGGCCGTCGCCAGCGGCAGCGCGGCCAGCGCGAAGGGATACGGCAGGACCACGGCGACCCGCGGGAAACGGCGGGCCATCTCCTCCTCGCCGCCGACCCAGACCAGTCGCCGCTCCCGCACCGCCTGCGCCACCGGGACCGGTGCGCTCAGCCCGACCCGCTCCCACGGCGCGGCGAACGCCCGGGGCATGCCCGCCATGACCGCCATCTCCAGCACCGGCTGGTCGGGCGCGAGCAGGTAGACCGCGCCCGAGTGCGCGTGGACCTCGTCGAGCATCGCGGCCAGCGCCAGGGACAGCAGCGGGCGGACGACCGGCCGATTCCTGGTCGTCGGTGACGGTCGGGACCTGGGTCCCTCGGACACACCGGTCACCTCCTCCCACCCGCACCGCGGTGCGACGGCCCCGGGAGACCAGGCTCCCTCCTGGCGGTCCGCCGCGCACGGCGAGCACGGCGCGCGCGGCGGCAGGCGCGGGCGGCGCACCGTGAGGGGGCGCACCCGGTGAAGGGGCCCACCGTGAGGGGTGGCGCGGCGCGTGGAGGCGCACGGCGAGGGGGGCGCCGCGTGGGGGCGCACCGTTTGGGAGTGCGCCGGATGCACACGGAACCGTCACAGGGGCTGCGCACGGGGTCGATAGGCGCTGTAATGGCCAACGTGGTCGGTGAGAGCGCTACGGCACGCAGAACGCGGACTTCGCGTGCCGGACTCGCCCTGGCCACGCTCACCGCCGCCCCGGCCGGGCCCGAGCGCCTGCGCCGGATGCTGGAGCAGGCCCTGGTCTTCGCGGGCGCCGCCTTCGTCGGCGTGTACGCCCTCGAACGCAGCGGCGGGACACTGTGCCTGACGGAGTGCGTGGGCGTGCCGAGGACCCTGCTCGGGCTGCGCGACGGCTACCCGCTGACCGGCCGGTCCCCGCTCGCCGACGCCTGCCGCGGCCGGCGCTCGGTGTGGCTGGGACCCGAGGACCTCGCCGACCGCGCCGAGGCCCGGCGGATGCCCGCCACGGACCTCTCGGTGGCCGCGCTGCCGCTGGACGGCGGGGAGAGCGGCTGCCTGCTCGCCGTGACCGAGAGCCCGGGCGGCTTCGGCTCCGAGGACCGGGCCTGCCTGGAACTGATCGCCGAGGCCGTCACCTGCCCCGTGCCCGCCGCGGACGCGCACGGCGAGGAGCTGCCGCCGGACGCGTTCCGCCTCGCCATGGACACCGGCCGCATCGAGGTCGGCGACGCCATCCTGGAGCTGTTCGGCATCGGCCGGGCCGACTTCGACGGCAAGGTCGAGACGCTGCTGTCGCTGACCGTGCCGGAGGACCTGCCGGCGCTGATGTCCGTGGTCGAGGCCGATCACATGTCCATCGGCGAGCGGGAACTGGAGTTCCGCATCCTGCAGCCCGACGGCCCGCCGCGGTGGCTGCGGCTGCGCGGCCGGATGGTGCCCGGCGGCGAGAGCGGCCCGGCCCGCCTGGTCGGCACCGTCGCCGACGCCTCCACGCTGCGCCCCGGCGTCACCGACGTGGCCCGCGTCCAGCGGCTGGCCGCCGCGCTGGCCACCGCGGGCACCGTCCGCGACGTCAGCCAGGCGGTGGTCGCCGCGCTGCGCGAACCGCTGCGGGCCGACCGGATCGCCCTGGCGGAACTGGAGAACGACCGGCTCGTCGTCCTCGTCCTCGACCCGCCCGAACCGGAGTCCTGGCCCGACCTGTGGCGCCTGCAGTGGCGCACCGAGTGGCCGGATGCGCCCGTGCGGACCATGCCCACGCTGGCCGCCGCGCTGCGGGAGGGCCGCCCCCAGATCTGGCCCGCCGGCACCGTCCTGGAACCCGCCCTGGCCGACGTCGGCCCCGGCGGCCTCGCGGTGCTGCCGCTGCCCGCCGGCGGTCGCATGGCCGGGGCCTGCCTGATCGGCTGGGACAGCCCGCACGAGTTCGCCCCCGACGAGCGGGCCCTGCTGACCGCGACGGCCGGCCTGGCCGGGCAGGCCCTGGCGCGCGCCCACGCCTTCGACGCCGAGCACGAACTCGTCGGCATGCTCCAGCGCACCCTGCTGCCGGGCCGGCTGCCGCGGCTGCCCGGCGCCGAGGCCGTCGCCCGCTA
Source organism: Streptomyces mexicanus (assembly GCF_902506575.1). Classification (GTDB taxonomy): domain Bacteria; phylum Actinomycetota; class Actinomycetes; order Streptomycetales; family Streptomycetaceae; genus Streptomyces; species Streptomyces mexicanus. The sequence goes on from NZ_LR732544.1 coordinate 546,602, forward strand.
CCTGCCCGCCACGGCCGGACTGGAGGTCGGCGGCGACTGGTACGACGTCATCCCGCTGCCCGACCAGCACGTCGCCCTCGTCATCGGCGACGTCCAGGGCCACAGCGCGGCGGCCGCCACCCTGATGGGCCAGATGCGCACCGCGCTGCGCGCCTACGCCACCGAGGGCCACCCCCCGGACGTGGTGGTCTCGCACGCCAACCGGCTGCTGCTGGAGATGGAGACCGACCTGTTCGCCACCTGCGCCTACGTCGACGTCGACATCGAGGCCGGCGCCGCCTGGTGCGTGCGCGCCGGGCACCTGCCGCCGGTGCTGCGCCATCCGGACGGCCGGGTGGAGATCGCCGAGGCCGAGGGCGGGCCGCCGCTCGGTGTCCTCGCCGAGGCCGACTTCCCGATGACCCCGCTGCGTTTCCAGCCCGGCACCGTGCTCGCCCTGACCACCGACGGCCTGGTGGAGTCGCCCGACACCGACCTCGACACCGGCCTGGACCGTTTCGCCCGCGGCCTGGCCGCGACCGACCCCGGCCATCTGGGCCTGGTCGCCGACGCCCTGCTCAGCGACGTACGCCGCGCCGACGACATCGCCCTGCTCCTCATGCGCTACGACGGCCTGGCCGTGCGCCCGCTCAGGGAGAGCTGGACGGTGTGGCGGGGGGCCCCGGCGGGGCGCCACCCCCCCCCCCCCCCCCCCCCCCCCCCCCCCCCCCCGGGGGGGGGGGGGGGGGGCCCCCCCGCCCCCCCCCCGCCGCCCCCCCCCGGGCCCCCCCCCCCCCGCGCCCCCCCCCCCCCCCGGGCGCCGCGCCCCCCCCCCCCCCCCCCCCCCCCCCGCCACTACACCGAGACCGACGCCTGCCTGCTCACGGGCAAGGACGGCATCATCGGCGCCCCGGCCGCCGACGTCTGGCAGGGCATGCAGGACGCCTCGCGCGCCACCCACGCCCGGGTCAGCTACAAGGGCGGGGACTCGGGGGGGGGGTGGGAGGCGCGCGCGGAAGGGGGCGGGGGGGGGGGCGGTGCCCCGGGGGACGCGGGCGGCAGCCGGCGGGCCGGCGGCGACGCTCGCCGCGCCGAGCACGCCGATGGACGTGTGGCAGCGCACCGGGATGAAGGTGCGGGTCATCACGGCGCCGCCGCCCGTCGGCGGGGCGAGCAGGGTGAGTTTGGGGACGGTGGCGGACTCGACGTCGCCGAGGCCCATCAGGGGCCCGGCGGCCAGCCGGATCTCGCGCAGCCGGTCGGCGAGGGCCAGGTCCTCCTCCAGGTCCCGGGGACTCTCGTAGCCGGTGACCTTCAGGGACTGCGCCGGGATCAGCACGGTCGGCATGCCGTTGTCCACACATGTCACCTCCACCCCGGTGACGGTGTCGCGCACGTTCCCGGTGGGCAGCAGCGGCCTGCCGGACGCCGGGAACTCGATCAGGACGGGCGCGGCGGTGCCCGGCACCCCGGAGATCTCCGCGTCGCCGGCGTACTCCACGCGCCCCTGCGGGGTGGGGAAGGTGGCGATCGCGTATTCCCCGGTGTTGCGCATGCGGATCCGTACGGAGGTCCGCGCGCCGGTGGGCGGCACGAGCCCGCGCTCCACGGCGAACGGGCCGACCCCGGCGAGGATGTTGCCGCAGTTCTGCCGGTCCGTCACCTCGGCGCGGTCCACGGCCACCTGGAGGAACAGGTAGTCGACGTCCGCCTCGGGGTCGGCGGAGGCGGAGACCACGGCGACCTTGCTGGTGAGCGGGTGTGCGCCGCCCAGCCCGTCGATCTGGCGCGCGTCGGGGCTGCCCATGACGCGCAGCAGCAGCTCGTCCCGCGCGGCCGGGTCCGCGGGCAGGTCCTCGGCCAGGAAGTAGGCGCCCTTGGAGGTGCCGCCGCGCATCAGCATGCAGCGGACCTCCTCGGCTGCGGTCATGACCCGGCTCCGTCCCGGGCGTGGTCCTCGCAGGAGTCCCGGACGTAGTCCTCGTAGGAGGTGTACGTGACGCCCAACCGGTCGAGCTTGTCCCGCAGACCGTAGCGGTCCAGGCCCAGCTGGCCCTGGAGGAACGCGGCCCGGGTGGCGGCCTCCTTGGCCTCGCGGGCCTGGGCGGCCTCGGCGGCCTGACGCGCCTTGCGGCGGGGGACCACGACCACGCCGTCGTCGTCGGCGAGGATGACGTCACCGGGGCGGATCACCTGCCCGCCGATGGCCACCGGCACGTTGACCGAGCCGCCGGTCGCCTTCACGGTGCCCTGCGCGCACACCGCCGCCGACCAGGCGGGGAAACCGAGGTCGCGCAGCTCCTGGGTGTCGCGGATGCCGGCGTCGATGACCAGGCCGCGCACACCCCGCTGCTGGAGCGCGGTGGCGAACAGCTCGCCGAACATGCCGTCCGTGGACGGCGAGGTGGTGGCGACGACCAGCAGGTCGCCCTCGCCGCACTGCTCGACCGCCGCGTGGATCATGAGGTTGTCGCCCGGCCAGGACAGCACGGTGACCGCGGTGCCGGCGACCCGGGTGCCCTGCTGGATCGGGCGCAGGTGTGCCGGGAGCAGCCCGGTGCGGCCCATGGCCTCGTGCACGGTGGCGACACCGAATCCGGCGAGCGCCTCGACGTCCTCGGCGTCGGCCTTCGGCGGGCCCGTGACGATCACGCCGCTCATGCCAGCTCCTTGGTGACCTGCGGGTAGGGACGCATGTAGGCCTCGGCCATGGTCTTGTGCGGCAGACCGAGGTTGGGGCCGGCGTTCCGCTTGAGCTGCACACCTCGGCGCACGGCCAGGTCGGTGTAGTAGTCCCACAGGTGCTGCTGCGCGGCCAGGCATTCCATCGCCTTGCGCTTGGTCTCCCACACCTCGGTGATGTCGAGCAGCACCTCGGGCTTGAAGCCGCTCATCTCCGGCTGGTGCGGCTCGAAGTAGAACACCGGCGGGGCGCCTATGATCTCGCCCGGCCCCGGGTATCCGATGGCCTGCGCGAGCACACGTGCCTGGAGCGCCATGCGGTGGGCGGCCGGGTGGTCGCCGTTGTACGGGTCCTCCACGGGGTGGGTGAGGACGACGTCGGGCTGGGTCTCGCGGTAGACGGCCACGAGCCGATCGGTCAGTTCGGCGGTGGCGACGAGGGGGTAGTCGCCGGCGTCGAAGAAGCGGACCTGCGCGCCGAGGGTGGCGGCTGCCTGCTCCGCCTCCTCGCGGCGGATCGCCTTGATCTCCTCCAGCGTCTTCCCCGCGCGCCAGGCCTTGGCGGACTCGCCGCGCTCGCCGAAGGTCAGGCACGCGATGGTCACCTTCTCCCCGCGCGAGGCGGCCAGCGCGATCGCGCCGCCCGCGCGCCACACGAAGTCCCCGGCGTGTGCGGTGACGACGAGTGTCGATCGTGGGGTGGGGGGCGTGCCGGCGTGGGTCATTGCTGCTCTCTCCTTGTTGGACAGGTGTCCGCCCACCGCCCCGGCGTACGGCGTGCCGGCCGGGCGAGGGCCCGGCCCGGCGGCCGTCAGTCGCGCAACGCGTCGATCACGCTGGTGAGGTGGGCGCGGACGGCCTCCTCGGCCGCCTGCGGGTCCCTGGCCCTGATCGCCTCGATCATCGCCAGGTGCTCCTTCAGGGACTGCTGCGGGCGTCCCGGCCTGAGCGCCAACTGGAAGCGGTGGCGCACCAGTTGGGCGTTGAGCCGCTCCAGCAGCTCCACGGCCGTCCGCTGGCCGGAGAACTCCCGGATCCGGGCGTGCAGTTCGTGGTTCAGCTCCGAGTAGGTGACCGGCTCGCCGTCGGCCACGGCCTTCTGCATCGCCGCGCCCAGGTCGGTGAGTTCGGCCAGCTGCTCGTCGCTCACCGCGACGGCCGCCTTGGCCGCGCACAGCCCTTCGAGGGCCATGCGGCACTCGGTGATGGCGACCGCTTCCTCCACGGACACCACCCGGACCCGCGAACCGCGGTTGCGGATCCGCTCGACCAGGCCCTGTGCCTCCAGATCGATCAGCGCCGCGCGGATGCTGGCCCGCGTCACGCCGAACTGCTCGGCGAGTTCGTTCTCCACCAGCCGCTGGGCCGGCGCCATCTCGCCGTGCAGGATCGCCTGCCGCAGCCGCGTGAGGGCCAGCTGCTTGGCCTGCTCTCCGCTGCTCGGACGGGCTTCGTTCGGCATGTGCCCTCCCTGAATGAGTGCCTGTCGAACGTAAATCTAGCGAAACAAGATTGTCAACAATTTTGTTTGATGGATTGCCCGCAGGTCTCGGGCCGGTGGGAGGGGCAGCACGGGAGGACCCGAGGGTGGCCCGGGGGCTACTTGATGAACGCGTTGGCCACGACGACGATCAGCCCGAACAGCGCGTCCACCGCCCCGGTGGCCAGCGCCACCGGCCAGCGGCGCCGCGCCCAGCGGGCGGAGAGCAGCCCGAGCGTGAACAGCAGCGCGATGTTGAAGGCGAACGCCGGGTACTCCACCCCGGCCGCCGACCACCAGCCCCAGCCCGCCCCCGCGAGGATCACCACGGTGGGCAGCGTGGCCGCGACGAGCGGCCACTCGGCGGCCAGGGCGCGCAGGGCCTGACCGCGCCGGTGCGGGCCGCGCTCGGCGATGTAGTGGGCGTAGCCGTGCGCCAGGGCGGAGGCGAACGCGGTCACCAGCAGCCAGGCGGCGTCGTAGCGGCGGCTCGCCGGCGAGTCGTGCCCGTACTGGGTGAGCGCGGCGACCATCGCGCAGGCGACGACGGCGCCGTAGACGCCGCCGAAGAGGAGGACGGCGCGGGGGGCGGGGGCGGGCCGGTCGGGGGCTGGCCCTTATACACATCTGACGCCGCCGGCGGCCCCCTACCGGTGAGACTTAGGGGTGTGCGGACTCACGTAAAAAAAAACAAAGGAACGATAACCCCGCGCTCCCACACGTCCACGATATGCCAAACAACTTGCACACCCTGACTACCGCACGAAGACACATCAATGACCAGCAGTCC
>NZ_LR732544.1:551633-598883 GCF_902506575.1 Streptomyces mexicanus
GACATGGTGAAGCGCCCCCTCCGCGCCGCCCGGAGGGGGCGCTTCACCATGTCCGCACATCGGTGCAATCCGCCGCGAGGCGGGTGGCATCCACGGCGCGTGCCCGCAGGTGGTGACCGGGAACGGATGGTCAATTTCCGTTTCTGCTCGCCCGTTGGGCGGGCGATCAGTAGCCTCGGCTCGAACACCGGATCGCCTACGTTGTGGAGAGAAGATGGAGCGTCCCGCCTGGGCGCCGCGCAGCATCGACATCTCGGTGCCCAGCGTCGCTCGGATCTACGACTACTACCTGGGCGGTTCGCACAACTTCGAGGTGGACCGGGAAGCGGCCCGCAAGGCCATGGAGTTCATGCCGGGCCTGCCGAAGATCATGCAGGCGAACCGGGCGTTCATGCGCCGTGCCGTGCGCTTCGCCCTGGACGAGGGCGTCACCCAGTTCCTGGACATCGGCTCGGGCATCCCCACCTTCGGCAACGTCCACGAGGTCGCCCAGAGCGCCCGCCCCGGCAGCCGCGTGGTGTACGTGGACCACGACCCGGTGGCGGTCACCCACAGCGAGGCGGTCCTCGCCGACAACGAGGACGCGGACGTCGTCGCGGCCGATCTGCGCAAGCCCCATGAGATCCTCGCGAGCCCCCAGGTGCAACGGCTGATCGACCTGAATCGGCCAGTGGCGCTGCTTCTGGTTGCCATACTGCACTTCGTGGACGACACGGACGACCCCCACGGCGCGGTCGCCGAGCTGCGCGACGCCCTCGCGCCCGGCAGCCTGCTGATCCTCACGCATGCCTCGTACGAGGGAATCCCGTTGCCGCAGGAGCGGAGCCTGGGCGCGGTCGACGTGTACAAAGACATCCGCAACCCGCTGATCATGCGCACGCGCGAGGAGATCGCGCGGTTCTTCGAGGGGTACGACATGGTGGAACCCGGACTGGTGCCGATGCCGCTCTGGCGCCCGGAGACGGCGCCGGAGGACGAGGACCCTTACGCCTTCTCGGGTTTCGCGGGCGTGGGGCGCGTCCCCCGGCAGAGCGGGCGCAGGGCGTGACGGCACAGCCGGACGGGCCGGAGGACAGACTGCGCCGGCTGACGACGATCTGGAGCCGGGCGGTCTTCCCGGTGACCTCCACGTCGCTGACCCGTCCGGAGTTCGAGCGGCGACTCCTGCCGCTGGCGCGTCGGTTGAGCGAGGCCCTGCGGGCCAGGGCGTTCGACGCGGCGGCGGGCGAGGCGGTCGGCGCGGCACTGGGCGACGCCCACTGCACCGCGCCCGAGGCGCTCAGCCGCTCCCTGGACTGCGTGGACGCCTATCTGGTGCTCTACTGCGGCGAGGACGGCGACCAGGAGGACCTGCGCGCCCGCTGCGCGCGGCTGCAGCACGCCATGGCCGCCGGGTTCGCGCGGGCGCTGCGCCGGCGCACCCTCGCCGAGCAGGAGGCCATCGCGCAGGCCGCGTTGCGCGCCCAGGGCGTCGTCGCGCAGGCCCTGCACGCCAGCGAGGCCCGGTTCCGGGCGGTGTTCGAAGGCGCGGCCATAGGCATCGGCATCGCCGACCTGGAGGGCAATGTCCTCCAGGTCAACGGCGCGCTGCTGCGCATGTTCGGCGGCTCGGAGCAGATCCTGCGCGGCCGCAACGTGCGGGACTGGACGCACCCGGAGGACGCCCCGCAGGTGTGGCGGCTGTACGAGGAGCTGGTGCGCGGCGAACGCGAGCACTACCACGTGGAGAAGGCCTTCTCCCGGCCCGACGGCACGGTGCTGTGGACCAACCTCACCGTCTCCCTGCTGCGCGACCCGGACGGCAACCCGCAGTACCAGCTGGCCCTGATGGAGGACACCACCGAGCGCCGGCTGCTCAACCTGCGGCTGCGCTACGAGGCCACCCACGACGCGCTGACCGGCCTGCCCAACCGCACCCTGTTCTTCGAACGCCTGGAGAAGGTGCTGAACGCCGGCGACGGCCGCCGCTTCGGCCTGTGCTACCTGGACCTGGACGGCTTCAAGACCATCAACGACAGCCTCGGGCACGCGGCCGGCGACCGGCTGCTGGTGGAGGTCGCCGACCGGCTGCAGGGGTGCGTGAGCGCGCCCCGCGAGATGGTGGCCCGGCTCGGCGGCGACGAGTTCGTGGCGCTGACCACCGCGGTCGACAGCCGGCGCGAGGTCGACGACCTCGCCTCCCGCATCATGAACGCGCTCGTCGCGCCCGTCCGCATCGACGGCCGGGAGCTGACCGTGCGCGGCAGCATCGGCGTGGTCGAGGGCCCGGTGGGCGAGCGCACCGCCGCGGAGGTGCTGCGCAGCGCCGACATCACCATGTACCGGGCCAAGTCGGCCGGCGGCAACCGCTTCGAACTGGCCGACCCGGAGGCCGACGCCCGCGCCATCACCCGGCACGGCCTGACCACGGCCCTGCCGGCCGCCCTGGAGCGCGGCGAGTTCTTCATCGAGTACCAGCCGCTGGTGCACCTCGGCGACGGCAGTGTGCGCGGCGCCGAGGCGCTGGTGCGCTGGCTGCACCCGCAGCACGGCGTGCTCGGCCCCGACCGGTTCATCCCGCTCGCCGAGCACACCGGGCTGATCGTGCCGCTGGGCCGCTGGGTCATGGAGCAGTCGGTGCGGCAGGCCCGCGAGTGGCGGGAGCGGCACGGCGACGGCGCGGCGGGGCCGCTGCGCATCAACGTCAACCTCTCGCCGTGCCAGCTCAGCCACCCCGGCCTCGTGCAGGACACCGTCGACATCCTGGAGCGCACGGGCGTGACCCCGGACGCGCTGTGCCTGGAGGTCACCGAGTCCGCGCTGATCGGCGCGGACGACGACCTGCTCAAACCGCTGCACCGGCTGGCCGAGATGGGCGTGGACATCGCCCTGGACGACTTCGGCACCGGCTACTCCAACCTGGCCAACCTGCGCCGGCTGCCGGTCCGTGTGCTCAAACTGGACCGCTCCTTCACCCAGGGCATGCAGCAGTTCCCCGCCGACCCCGTGGACCTGAAGATCGTCGAGGGGATCGTCACCCTCGCCCACAGCCTGGACCTCGCGGTCACCGTGGAGGGCGTGGAGACCGGCGCCCAGGCCGAGCAGCTGCGCGTCCTGGGCTGCGACACGGCCCAGGGCTGGTACTACGCCCGCCCCGGCCCCCCGGACCGCCTGCACGAACTGGCCCTGGCGGACGCGACGGGCTGACCACCCGGACCGGCACGGCACGCACGCCGCGGCGTGCGTGCCGATGCGACGCGCCTCCCGCCGGTCCGGGCAGGGCTGTGCCCGTCCGCCTCAGACGGCGGCCGCCGCTGCCGCCTTTGAGTCGGTCAGGGCGGACCGCGTGCGCGTGGCCTCGGCCACGGCGACCGCCGCCCGCACCAGGGCCGCGACGGCCGTCGAGCGGGACTGCTGCGGCCAGGCGATCGACAGGACCGCGGGCGGGGCGTCGGTGACGCGTCGGTAGACGACGTCCGGGCGCGGATAGCGGTCGGCGACGGACGCGGGCAGCAGGCCGACCATGTCGCCCAGCGCGACGAGCGTCAGCATCTGGGCGAGGTCGCGGCCCTCGCTGCGTACGCCGTCCCGGAAGCGGTGCACCTCGCCGGGGCGCAGCCCGAGGTCGGCTGTGGAGAGCAGGTCGCGGGCGGCGAGCGGGTCCCGCGCGGCCAGGACGGCCACCCGCTCCTCGACGACCAGCGTCTCGCTGTCGAGGCCCGTGCGGTCGAACGGGTCGTGGACCAGGGCGACGTCGGCCTCCCCGCGGCGCAGCAGGCGGTGCGACTCCCGCCATGCGCACAGGCGCACCGTGACCGGCACCGCGGCGGGGTCGGCCGCGTACCGTTCGAGGACCGGTTGCAGCAGGCCGGCGTCACCGTCGGCCTTCACCGCCAGGACCAGCCCGGCGTCCGCGGCGGCCGCGCGCCGGGCCCGGCGCCCGGCGGCCTCCAGTGCGTCCAGCGCGATCCGCGCCTCCCCGAGCAGCACCTCGCCGGCCGGGGTCAGGGCGACGCTGTGGGTGGTCCGCTCGAACAGGGTGACCCCGAGGTCCGCCTCCAGCCGGCGGATCGCCCGGGACAGGGGCGGCGGGGAGATGCCGAGCCGTTCGGCGGCCCGGGCGAAGTTCAGTTCCTCGGCCACCGTCACGAAGTAGCGCAGCGGGCGGGACTCCACGGCGTCACCCTCTCCCCGGTCGGTATTGCCTTCAGGGTAACGACCGGGAGCGGATCGGTCCTTCAGTTCCGCGGGCGGTGCGCACAGGATCGATACCGGCCGGAACCCGAGCGGACGCACGCCGTCCGCCGCCGGCTCCCTGTTCCCTCCTGCCTTCTGGAGCATCGCGTGATCGTCGTGACCACCCCCACCGGCCAGATCGGCCGGCAGCTGCTCGCCCGTCTCCTCCACGCCCCGGACCTCGCGGAGCCGGTCCGGGTGATCGTGCGCGACCCGGCGCGCCTGGCGCCCGAGGCCCGGGAGCGGGTCGAGGTGATCCAGGGCTCGCACGCCGACCCGGGCGTGCTGAAGGGGGCCTGTGCTGGCGCCGGCCAGGTGTTCTGGCTGGTGCCGCCCACACCCACCGCGGAGAGCGTCGAGGGCCACTTCGCGGCCTTCACGGAGCCGTTGTGCCAGGTGATCGAGGAGCAGGGGGTGGAGCGGGTGGTCACCGTCTCCACCCTGGGGCGCGGCATCGCGCAGAACGCCGGGCAGATCTCCGCCTCCCTCGCCATGGACGAGCGGATCCGGGCCACGGGCGTGCACCACCGGGCGCTGTGCCCGCCCTTCCTGATGGAGAACTTCCTGGGCCAGGCCGCGACGATCCGCGACCAGGGGGCCTTCTACCTGGCGATGACCGGGCAGCGCGTCCTGCGGACCTGCGCCACCGAGGACATCGCGGCCACGGCGGCCCGGCTGCTGCGCGACGGCACGTGGACGGGGCAGGAGGACGTGCCGCTGGTGGGGCCGGACGACCTGACGCCCGAGGGCATGGCCCGGGTGATGAGCGAGGTGCTGAACCGTCCCGTCCAGGCGCGGCTGGTCGGCTTCGCCGACTACCGGGCGAGCCTGCTCGGCCACGGGGTGAGCGAGGCGTCGGCGCAGGGGCTGGCCGACATGGCGCGGGCCCTGGACGAGCAGGGCTTCTACGGCGCCGTCGTCCCGAGCACGCCGGAGAACGCGCCGACCGGCTTCCGCACCTGGTGCGAGCAGGTGCTGAGGCCGGCCGTCCTCGGCTGAACCGGTCGGCCCCCTGAGCCGGGCGCCCCCTGAGCTGGGCGCCCCCTGAGTCGGGCGCCCTCTGGACCGGCGCCCCGCGGCCCGCTGCCGTGCGCCGCCCGGCTCACCGCTCCAGCAGCATCCGCTGCAGCTCCCGGGCCGCGCGCGGCGGGGCCACGTCGCTGCGGTGGGCGAGCGCGATCGTACGGTGCAGGCCCGGGCGGGCCAGCGGCGTCACGCGCAGGCCGCGCCCGGAGCGGGTGGCCACCATGCGCGGCACGACCGCGACGCCGAGCCCGGCCCGGGCGAAACCCAGCACCGCGTCCATCTCGCCGCCCTCCACCGCGAACTCCGGCTCGAAGCCCTCCGCGCGGCACGCGGCCACCGTCAGTTCCCTCAGGTCGTAGCCGTGCCGGAACATCACCAGGCGCTCGCCCTCCAGGTCCGCGATGCGCACCGTGCGCCGCCCCGGGCCGCCGGGCGCGGGCGCCTCCGGCGAGGAGACCACGACCAGGTCCTCGCGCAGCAGCTCCACCGTGGTCAGCGCGGGGGAGGGGCTGGGCAGCGGCAGCACCACCAGGGCCAGGTCCAGGGCACCGCGGGCCAGCTCGCGCACCAGGTCGTGCGAGCCGCCCTCCTCGACCAGCAGCCGGATGCCGGGGTAGCGGTCGTGGAAGGCGCGCAGCACGTCCGGCAGCAGGCCGGTGCACAGGCTCGGGGTGGCGCCCAGGCGCACCCGGCCCCGGCGCAGCTGCACCAGTTCCTGCACCTCGTGCCGGGCGGTGTCCGCGTCGGCGAGGATCCGCCGGGCCAGCGGCAGCAGCGCCTCCCCGGCGTCGGTGAGCGTGATGTTGCCCCGGGCCCGCAGGAACAGGTCCGCGCCCAGCTCCCGCTCCAGCGCCTTGATCTGCTGGGACAGCGAGGGCTGGGCGACGTGGACCAGGTCGGCGGCCCGGGTGAAGTGCCGGGTCTCGGCGACCGCCACGAAGTACTGGAGCTGTTGGAACTGCACAAAAACCAGCCTAGCCCACTTGATAGTCGCCTCCTATCGAAACCAGCTGCACCATGTCTTGGACCGATGGGGTGCCGCGGTCCTACCGTCATGCCATGGCTCTGGCAACGCGGACGGACCGACGGCCGTCCATGGCGCGCACCGTGTGGGACTCGACCGTCGGCAAGAAGACCGTGATGGCGGTCAGCGGGCTGATCATGCTGCTGTACCTGATCGTCCACATGATCGGGAACCTGAAGATCTACTTCGGGGCCGGCGAGTTCAACCACTACGCCCACTGGCTGCGCACCATCGGCGAGCCGTTCATGCACTACGAGTGGACGCTGTGGATCATCCGCGTGGTGCTGATCGTCGCCGTCGTCGCGCACGCCGTCTCCGCCTACCAGCTCAGCCGCCGCGACATCAAGGCGCGCCCGAGCAAGTACGTGCACTCCCGGCCGAGCGCGAGCTACGCCACCCGCACCATGCGCTGGGGCGGGATCATCCTCGGGCTGTTCATCGTCTGGCACATCCTCGACCTGACCACGGGCACCGTGCACTCCGGCGGGTTCCAGGACGGCCACCCGTACCAGAACGTGGTGGACACCTTCTCCACCTGGTACGGCAACGTCATCTACATCGTCGCCATGCTGGCGCTCGGCCTGCACATCCGGCACGGCTTCTGGAGCGCCGCCCAGACCCTCGGCGTCGGCAGCCGCACCCGCGACCGCGCCCTGAAGACCGTCGCCAACGTCCTCGCACTGCTGCTCACGGCCGGCTTCATCGCCGTCCCCGTGGGCGTGATGACCGGAGTGGTGAGCTGACATGACCTCCTACGCCGACTACACGACCGGCGAGCCGATCGCCGACACCAAGGCCCCCGCCGGGCCCATCCACGAGCGCTGGGACAAGCGCCGGTTCGAGGCCAAGCTGGTCAACCCCGCCAACCGGCGCAAGCAGACGGTGATCATCGTCGGCACCGGTCTGGCCGGCGGCTCCGCGGGCGCCACCCTGGCCGAACAGGGCTACCGCGTCATCCAGTTCTGCTACCAGGACTCCCCGCGCCGCGCCCACTCCATCGCCGCGCAGGGCGGCATCAACGCCGCGAAGAACTACCGCAACGACGGCGACTCGATCCACCGCCTGTTCTACGACACCGTCAAGGGCGGCGACTTCCGCTCCCGCGAGTCCAACGTGCACCGCCTCGCGCAGATCTCCGTGGAGATCATCGACCAGTGCGTGGCACAGGGTGTGCCGTTCGCCCGCGAGTACGGCGGCCTGCTCGACACCCGCTCCTTCGGCGGCGTCCAGGTCTCCCGCACCTTCTACGCCCGCGGCCAGACGGGCCAGCAGCTGCTGCTCGGCGCCTACCAGGCGCTGTCCCGGCAGATCGCCGCCGGGAACATCGAGATGCACCCGCGCACCGAGATGCTCGACCTGATCGTCATCGACGGCCGGGCCCGCGGCATCGTCGCCCGTGACCTGATCACGGGGAAGATCTCCACGTACTTCGCGGACGCCGTCGTCCTCGCCTCCGGCGGCTACGGCAACGTCTTCTACCTGTCGACCAACGCGATGAACTCCAACGCGACCGCCATCTGGCGGGCGCACCGGCGCGGCGCGTACTTCGCCAACCCCTGCTTCACGCAGATCCACCCGACCTGCATCCCGCGCACCGGCGACCACCAGTCGAAGCTGACGCTGATGAGCGAGTCGCTGCGCAACGACGGCCGGATCTGGGTGCCCAAGGCCAAGGGCGACACCCGCCCGCCGAACGAGATCCCCGAGGACGAGCGCGACTACTACCTGGAGCGCATCTACCCGTCCTTCGGCAACCTGGTGCCCCGCGACATCGCCTCCCGCGCCGCGAAGAACGTGTGCGACGAGGGCCGCGGCGTCGGCCCCGGCGGCCAGGGCGTCTACCTGGACTTCGCGGACGCCATCCGGCGCATGGGCCGCAAGAAGGTCGAGGAGAAGTACGGCAACCTCTTCGACATGTACGAGCGGATCACCGCGGAGAACCCCTACGAGGTGCCGATGCGGATCTACCCCGCCGTGCACTACACGATGGGCGGCCTGTGGGTCGACTACGACCTGCAGACCACGATCCCCGGCCTGTTCGCGATCGGCGAGGCCAACTTCTCCGACCACGGCGCCAACCGCCTCGGCGCCTCCGCGCTGATGCAGGGCCTGGCCGACGGCTACTTCGTGTTGCCGGCCACCATCAACGACTACCTGGCCCGCAACCCGCACAAGGACGAGGTGCGCGCCGACCACCCGGTGGTGCAGGAGGTCCTCGCCGAGACCGAGGACCGGCTCAACCTGCTGCTGTCCGTCGACGGCGACCGCACCCCCGACTCCTTCCACCGCGAACTCGGCGAACTCATGTGGGAGTTCTGCGGCATGGCCCGCAACGAGTCCGGTCTGCGCAAGGCGCTGGAGCGCATCCCGCAGATCCGCGAGGAGTTCTGGCGGCGCATCAAGGTCCCCGGCAGCGGCGAGGAGCTGAACCAGTCCCTGGAGAAGGCCAACCGCATCGTCGACTACCTGGAACTGGCCGAGCTGATGTGCCTGGACGCCCTGCACCGCACCGAGTCCTGCGGCGGCCACTTCCGCGAGGAGTCCCAGACCCCCGACGGCGAAGCGGCCCGCAAGGACGACGAGTTCTCCTATGCGGCCGCCTGGGAGTTCACCGGCACCGGCGAGGCCCCCACCCTGCACAAGGAAGACCTGGTCTTCGAGTACGTCCACCCCACCCAGCGGAGCTACGCATGAAGCTCACCCTGCGCGTCTGGCGGCAGAAGAACGCCGACGCCGACGGCGCCATGTCCACCTACGAGGTGGACGGCATCTCGCCCGACATGTCCTTCCTGGAGATGCTGGACGTCCTCAACGAACAGCTCATCCTCTCCGGTGAGGAACCCGTCGCCTTCGACCACGACTGCCGCGAGGGCATCTGCGGCGCGTGCAGCCTGGTCATCAACGGCGAGGCGCACGGACCGGAGCGCACCACCACCTGCCAGCTGCACATGCGGTCCTTCAAGGACGGCGACACCATCGACATCGAACCGTGGCGGGCGGCCGCGTTCCCGGTGGTGAAGGACCTGGTGGTGGACCGCTCGGCCTTCGACCGGATCATCCAGGCCGGCGGCTACATCACCGCGCCCACCGGCTCCGCGCCCGAGGCCCACGCCACGCCCGTGCCCAAGCCGGACGCCGACTACGCCTTCGAGCACGCCGAGTGCATCGGCTGCGGGGCGTGCGTGGCCGCCTGCCCCAACGGCGCGGCGATGCTGTTCACCTCCGCGAAGGTCAACCACCTCAACGTCCTGCCGCAGGGCGCGCCCGAGCGCGAGACCCGGGTGCTGGACATGGTGGCCCAGATGGACGCGGAAGGCTTCGGCGGCTGCACCCTGACCGGTGAGTGCGCCACCGCCTGCCCCAAGGGCATCCCACTCACCTCCATCACCCACATGAACAAGGAGTGGCTGCGCGCGACCCGGAAGGTCGCCAAGCGGTAGACCGCAGCCGCCGAGACGTTCGCCGAGGGGCGGACGGGCGGGGCCGGACGTGGTGCTCGTCTCCGGCCCCGCCTCGCCTCGTCCCGCGCAGGGCACGGCCGTTGTCGTACCCCCTCGGTACTCTTCCCGCATGATCTTCACGAGCCAGGGGAGGGAGCGGTTCCTCGACGCCGTCAGCGGCTTCGAGACCGCTGTCCGTGAGCAGGACGCCGACCGGTCCCCGCAGGCGTTCCAGGAACTGCACCGCCGCTACCGCGAAGCGGACGAGCACGAGATCGAGCAGGCCGCGCCCCGGCTCGCCGCGCTGCTGCCCGCTGTGCCGCCCGGACCCCGCGGCGTGCTCGCCGTGGTGGTCGGCGCCTGCGTCGAGCGCGGCGCCGACCCGGTGCCCTGCGCACCGCACGTCTTCGACGGGCTTGCCGGGACACTCGCCGACGCCGCGACGTTCTGCGAGCGCTGGGCGGCGACCGGGGGTGGCGACCTGCCCGACCCGGACGCCGGCGACCCCGAGCCCGGAGTCGTCGAGCGCACCGGCTGGGAGGCCGCCCAGGCCTGGTGGACGCTGCCGCAGTGGGAGATGGCGAGCGTGGCGATGCTCCAGGACCGCGCGGTGCGCACCGGGCTCGACACCGCCCGGCGCACCGAGCTGCTGCGCGCGCTGTCGGCCGTGGAGGAGTGCTCCGGGCGCCCCTTCAAATGCCTGGCCTACGCCCTGCTGGTGCTGGACGACGAGCCGCTCGTCGTCGTCCACCGCCGCAGCGGCACCGGCTACGCGCTGCGGATGCACGGCATCGGCGACAACTTCCAGCTGCACACCCTGCTCGCCGACGTGCTCGTGGGCGGCGGCCACCTGCCGGGGCGGGCCCCCTCCGCCCAGGAGGCCGCGGTCTGCCGCGACGCACCGGGCCAGGTCCCCACGACCGGCTCGTTCAACCTCGTCTCGCCCGACGGCGAGTGGATCTGGAACGAGGGCACGCCCAGCGACATACCCGTCGTCGACGGCGTCCGGCTGCTGGTTTTGGACCCGCCTCCGTACGAGCGCGGCTGGCCCGCGGGCCGGTTCTTCCCCGGCATGACGGGCGACCTGGTGCTCGAACGCGTCCTCGACGCCGAGGAGAGCGCCCGGTGGGCGGCCCGGTGCGCACCGCCGCGCACCCCGGCCGGCTGACCGCCGCAGGCACGGCCGGCTGACCGCCGCGCACCACGGCCGGCTGACCGCGGCAGGCACGGGCGGGTGACTGCCGCCGGCACGGGCGGCCCGCCCGCCGGTGGCAACGGTGCGGCACCGTTGCCACCACGGCCCCGCGCGCGGCCCCGCGCCGGCTGAGGCGCGCCTCAGCCCAGGGCACGGGCCAGGTACGGCGCCGTCGCGCTCTCCTGCGCCCGCGCCACCTGCTCCGGCGGCCCGGACGCCACGATCCGGCCGCCCGCGTCTCCGCCGCCCGGGCCGAGGTCGATCACCCAGTCGGCACCGGCCACGACGGACATGTCGTGCTCGACGACGACCACGGTGTGCCCGGCGTCGACCAGCCCGTGCAACTGCCGCATCAGCACCTCGACGTCGGCCGGGTGCAGCCCGGTCGTCGGCTCGTCCAGCAGGTACAGGGTGTGTCCGCGGCGCCCGCGCTGCAGCTCGTTCGCCAGCTTGATGCGCTGCGCCTCGCCACCGGACAGCTCCGTCGCCGGCTGGCCCAGACGCAGATAGCCGAGGCCGACGTCCAGGAGGGCGGCGAGGCTGCGGGCGACGGCCGGGGTGTCCGCGAAGAACTCGGCCGCGCCCTCCACCGTCAGGTCCAGCACCTGCGCGATGTTCCGCCCGCGGTGGGCCACCTCCAGGGTCTCCGGGTTGTAGCGGGCGCCGCCGCAGTCCGGGCAGGGGGCGTACGTGCTGGGCAGGGACAGCAGCTCGACGCTGACGAACCCCTCGCCCTGACACGTCTCGCACCGCCCACCGACCACGTTGAACGAGAAACGCCCGACCCCGTACCCGCGCCGGCGCGCCTCCTCGGTCCCCGCGAACACCTTCCGCACGGTGTCGAACAGCCCCGTGTAGGTGGCCAGGTTGGACCGCGGGGTCCGCCCGATCGGCCGCTGGTCCACGGACACCAGCCGTCCGACACCGGGCAGGTCCTCGGTGATCGCCCCGATCAGCGTCGACTTCCCGGACCCGGACACACCGGTGACCGCGGTGAGCGCGCCCAGCGGGAACGCGGCCGTCACCCCGCGCAGGTTGTGCCGGGTGACCGGCCCGACGGTCAGCTGCCCGCGCGGGGCACGGGCCGCGCGCGCCGGAGCGGGGGAGCGGCCGAACAGGTACCGGGCCGTCGCCGACTCCTCCACCTCCGCCAGCTCGGCCACCGGCCCGCTGTGCAGCACCCGGCCCCCGTGCTCCCCGGCGCGCGGACCGACGTCCACCACCCAGTCGGCGCCGCGCACCACCTCCAGGTGGTGCTCCACCACGAACACCGAGTTCCCGGCGGCCTTGAGCCGGCCCAGCACCCTGATCAGGGCCTCGGTGTCCGCCGGGTGCAGCCCCGCCGACGGCTCGTCCAGCACGTACACCACCCCGAACAGCCCCGAACGCAGCTGGGTGGCCAGCCGCAACCGCTGCAGCTCGCCCGCCGACAGGGTGGGCGCGGACCGGTCGAGGCTGAGATAGCCCAGGCCCAGCTCGACCACGGGGGCGATCCGGGACTTCAGGTCGTCGGTGAGGACCCGGGCCACCTCGCTCGTGCCCTGCAACGTTCGAGCCAGCTCGGTCAGCGGCAGCGCGGCCAGCTCGGCGATGGTGCGCCCCGCGAAGGTGACCGCCAGCGCCTCGGGCCGCAGCCTGCTGCCACCGCAGTCCGGGCACGGTGCAAAGACGAGGAAACGCTCGGCCTTCGCCCGCAGCGCGGGGCTCTTGGAGTCGGCGAACGTCTTCAGCACATACCGGCGGGCGCTCATGTACGTGCCCTGGTAGGGCCGTTGGATCCGGTCGGCGTCCCGCACCGGGTGCACGGTGACCACCGGCTGCTCGTCCGTGAACAGGATCCACCGCCGCTGCTCGGCGGGCAGCTCGCGCCAGGGCCGGTCGACGTCGTACCCGAGCGCGTCGAGGATGTCCCGCAGGTTCTTGCCCTGCCAGGCACCCGGCCACGCGGCGATCGCGCCGTCCCGGATCGACAGCGACGGATCGGGGACGAGCAGTTCCTCGGTCGTGCGGTGCACCCGCCCGATCCCGTGGCACCGCGGGCACGCCCCGGCCGCCGTGTTCGGCGAGAACGCGTCCGACTCCAGCCGCTCGGCGCCCGGCGGGTACGTGCCCGCCCGGGAGAACAGCATCCGCAGCGAGTTGGACAGGTTCGTCACGGTCCCCACCGACGACCGCGACGTCGGTGCCGCCCGCCGCTGCTCCAGCGACACCGCCGGCGGCAGCCCGCTGATCTCCGCGACCTTCGGCGCCCCCACCTGGTGGATGAGCCGCCGCGCGTAGGGCGCCACCGACTCGAAGTACCGCCGCTGCGCCTCCGCGTAGACGGTCCCGAACGCCAGCGACGACTTCCCCGACCCCGACACCCCGGTGAACACCACCAGCGCGTCCCGCGGAATGTCGACGTCGACCCCTTGGAGGTTGTGCTCCCGGGCACCTCGGACGCGGACGAAAGGGTCGTGGGGGGTGTGCATGGTGGGGCTCCGGACGGGGCGGACACGGGTGGAACAGGCCGGGCGGACAAACCCCGCAAGTCTACGTCGCCGCTCCCCGCAGGGCGTGCGACGAGGATCATGCTGCGCCGAAGCACCACCACGCGCCCCCCGGGCCGAGGGATGCCGGAAAGTGCCCTTGGGCAATGACTGAGGCGTACGACCACCCCTCACGAGAGGAACACATGCTCATGAGCCGACGCATGGCCCGTCCCGCCGCCCTCGCCGCCGGAGCGGTGCTGCTCCCCTCGGGCCTGCTGGCGGCGAGCGCGACCGCCGCCACCGCCGCCCCCGCCAAGTACTCGCAGGCGGCTGCCGAGAAGCAGCTGAAACGGGCGGGCGTCACCTGGGTCTCGTCGGGCCGGTGCAGCAACCGGTACAACAAGAGGTGCACGTCCTTCGACCAGATCAACAAGAGCACCGTCGCCGGCGTGATCGACTTCAAGAAGGCCAGCAAGTGCGCCGTGACGCTGACCGCCGGCACGGAGAAGGGGCACGCGTCGGGCACGTACAGCCACTGGAACGGCTACAAGGTGGACATCAAGCTGACGTCGTGTGTGAACGCGTACATCACCCACAAGTTCCGGTACGTGGGCGAGCGCAAGGGTGACCACGCGAAGCAGTACAAGTCCCCGGCGGGCAACATCTACGCCCGTGAGGGCTCGCACTGGGATGTGACCTACTACCGCGCCGCCCGCTGACGCGCACCGGGCGGGGCCGGCCGTCGTGTCGGCCCCGCCCGGCCGGGCTACGCGGTGAACAGCGCTGCCAGGCGCCGGTAGGAGTCCAGCAGGGCCTGCCGGTCGTAGGTGCTCGTGGTGACCAGGACCTCCTGGGCGCCGGTGTCCTTCAAAGCCGCCTCCAGCGCGTCGGCGACCTGCTCCTCGGTGCCGGTGATGTGGCCGGTCAGACCCGACTCGTACAGCTCGCGTTCCTTGGCGGTCATCACCAGCGACTCGACCCGCTCGGCGGGCGGCAGGGGCGGGAACGTGCCGTGGGTGCGGGCGTGGGCCATGGACCAGGCCTCCGGCAGGAGGATCCGGCGTGCCTCGGCGGGGGTGGCGGCCACCGCGACGGTGCCGGAGATCACGACGTACGGCTCCGGCGCCCAGGCGGAGGGGCGGAAGGCCGCGCGGTAGCGGTCGATGCCGCGCAGCATCCGCTCCCGGTCGCGCAGGTCGCCGATGACCATCGGCAGGCCCGCGCGGGCCGCGATCACCGCGCCCTCACCCATCGCCAATACGAACGGCGGCACCCGCAGTCCCTCGCTGGGCCGCGCGTGCGCCCCGGTGGGGGAGGTGCCCGCGAACCAGGCCGGCAGGTCCGCCAGCTGGGCCGCGAAGTCCTCGGCCGCGTGCTTGTCCCGGCCCAGCGCCTTGCGCACGCCGTCGGTGAAGCCCACCGAGCGGCCGAGCCCCATGTCGATGCGCCCCGGGTACAGCGACTCCAGCACGCCGAACTGCTCGGCGACGACCAGCGGCTGGTGGTTGGGCAGCATCACCCCGCCCGTGCCCACCCGGATCGTGCGGGTGGCCGCGGCGACGGCGGCGGCCAGCACGGTCGGCGCGGAACCGGCGACACCGGGCACCCCGTGGTGCTCCGACACCCAGAAACGGTGGTAGCCGAGCCGCTCCGCCTGCCGGGCCAGCGCCACCGTGTCCCGCAAAGCCTCGGCGGCCGGACGTCCCTCCCGGGTGCGGGAGCGGTCGAGGACGGAGAAGCGCACGGACGCGATCAGGGAACTCACACATCTTTCAACGACCGGGAGCGGCCATGATTCCCGGGGCCGTGCCGGGCCGGGCCGGGCCGGGCCGTGCCGCGACAGGGCGGGCCGGGAGAGCGAGGCGGCGGCCCGTGGAGCCAGGCGACGGTCAGGGCGCGGTGCCGTCCGGTTCCGGGCCCCAGTACTCCGGTCCGCCGCCGCGCCAGTCGATCAGCGGGGAGACCGCGACGTCCGCGGGGTCCACCTCCAGCCCGGCGCGGCGCAGGAACTCGGCGACGTCCGCGACGTTGTAGGCCAGCCCCAGGATCTCGCCGTTCACGCGCACGCGCCGACCGCCCGTCGGGGACGGCGGGTGCACGGTCACGGGCAGCGCTCCGGACATGTTCCCAGCATCGGGCGCCCGGGCCGCTCACGCATCCGGACATCGTCCCGGCGTCGTCCGGGGGTGTCCCGGCGCCGTCTAGGGTGGCGTCGTGACGGACAGCAGCAGCACCACGGGCGGCAGCACGCCGGGCGGCGGTTCGACGGACCGCGGCGAACGGCCCCTGGCCGTGTTCGACCTGGACAACACCCTCGCCGACACCGCGCACCGGCAGCGGTTCCTGCGGCGGCGGCCCCGGGACTGGGACGGCTTCTTCGCCGCCGCGCCCGCGGACCCGCCGATCCCCGAGGGCGTCACGCTGGCCCGCGACAGCGCGCGCGAGTGCGAGGTCGTGTACCTCACCGGGCGGCCCGAGCGCTGCCGCCGGGACACGCTCGACTGGCTCGCCGCCCACGGACTGCCCCCGGGGCCCGTCCACATGCGGCGCGACGAGGACCGCAGGCCCGCCCGCCGCACCAAACTGGAGATCCTGCGCCGGCTCGGCCGCGACCGGGAGATCCGCGTCCTCGTGGACGACGACGAGCTGGTGTGCGACGACGCCGAGCGGGCGGGGTTCCGCGTGCTGCGCGCCCGCTGGGCCGCCGCGTCCACGGAGCTGCGGGACGCGCAGGAGCGCGAAGGCCGCACCTGAGCGGCAACCCGGGACCAGGAGCCGACCCGCGTACGGCCGCAGCAGGACCCGGCGGCCCGCGCACGACCGGGGCAGGACCCCCGACGCCCGCTGAACCGCCCCCGTCCCCCTGGGAGTCACGCCGTGCGCCTCACCCGAAGCATCCGGGCGGCCGTCGCCGCCGCCCTGCTCCTCGCCGCCACCGCCTGCGGATCCTCCGGCGGCGGTGGCGGCTCCGCGTCCACCGGCCTGAACCCGCCCGACCTGAAGGCGCCGACGAAGCTCGGCAAGCCCGAGGGTCAGGTCAACCTGATCGCCTGGGCCGGCTACGTCGAGGACGGTTCCAACGACCCCAAGGTCGACTGGGTCAGCGACTTCGAGAAGCAGACCGGCTGCCAGGTCCGCTCCAAGGTCGCGGCCAGCTCAGACGAGATGGTCAAGCTGATGAAGACCGGCGAGTACGACGCCGTCTCCGCCTCCGGCGACGCCTCCCTGCGCCTGATCGCCTCCGGCGACGCCGCCCCGGTCAACACCGACCTCGTGCCGAACTACAAGGACGTCTTCCCCGACCTGAAGATGCAGCCCTGGAACTCCGTCAAGGGCACGGCCTACGGCATCCCGCACGGGCGCGGCGCCAACCTGCTGATGTACAACACCGCGAAGGTGAAACCGGCCCCCACCTCCTGGTCGGCCGTCTTCGACGGCGCCTCCGCGTACAAGGGCCACGTCACGGCGTACGACTCGCCCATCTACATCGCCGACGCCGCCCTGTACCTGAAGGCCACCAAGCCCGAGCTGAAGATCAAGGACCCCTACGCGCTGGACCAGAAGCAGTTCGACGCCGCCGTGGACCTGCTCAAGCAGCAGAACAAGAACGTCGGCGAGTACTGGAGCGACTACTTGAAGGAGGTCTCCGCGTTCAAGAGCGGCGACTCCGTGATCGGCACCACTTGGCAGGTGATCGCCAACCTCGCCGCCTCCGAAGGCGCGAAGGTCAAGGCGTTCGTGCCGAAGGAGGGATCCACCGGCTGGTCCGACACCTGGATGGTCTCCGCCAAGGCCAAGCACCCGACCTGCGCCTACAAGTGGCTGGACTGGATCGTCTCCCCGAAGGTCAACGCCCAGGTCGCCGAGTACTTCGGCGAGGCCCCGGCCAACGCCAAGGCGTGCGAGCAGACCAGCGACAAGAGCTTCTGCGCCACCTACCACGCCGGCGACACCGCCTACTGGAAGCGGATCGCCTTCTGGAACACGCCCATCGAGCAGTGCCTGGACGGCCGCACCGACGTCAAGTGCGTCCCGTACGCGAAGTGGGTGCAGGCCTGGACCGAGATCAAGGGCTGAGCCGTGACCGCCACCGCCCCGGCACCGCAGGCCGACCCGGCCGCCGGACCGCGCCCGCCAGGCGCCGTCCGGCGGCTGGCCGGAGCCCTGCACCGCCGCCCCCGGCTGCGCCTGTCCCTGCTGCTGGCCGCCCCGCTGCTGTGGCTGGCCGTGCTCTACCTCGGCTCGCTCGCCGTGCTGTTCGTCTCCGCGTTCTGGACGACGAACTCCTTCACCTCCCAGGTCGTCAAGGTCTGGTCCACCGACAACGTCCGCGCCCTGTTCACCACCCCGGTCTACCGCGAGGTGATCGTGCGCAGCGTCGCCGTCGCGCTCGCCGTCACGGTGCTGTGCGCGGTGATCGCCTTTCCGCTGGCGTTCTTCACCGCGCGGGTGGCCCGGCCGAGGTGGCGCCCGCTGCTGGTGGTGGCCATCCTCACCCCGCTGTGGGCGAGTTACCTGGTCAAGGTGTACGCCTGGCGGCTGATCCTGTCCGAGGGCGGCCTCGCGGACTGGATGCTCAGACCCTTCGGGCTCTCCGGGCCCGGGTTCGGGCTGCCGGCGGCCGTGCTGACGCTGACGTACCTGTGGCTGCCGTACATGATCCTGCCGGTCCACACCGCGCTGGAGCAGCTGCCGGCGGGCCTGCTCGACGCCTCCGCCGACCTGGGCGCCCGGCCCGGGCGCACCTTCCGGTCGGTGGTGCTGCCCCTGGTGCTGCCGTCGGTCGCGGCCGGCTCGGTGTTCACCTTCTCGCTCAGTCTCGGTGACTACATCACCGTGCAGATCGTCGGTGGCAAGACCCAGCTCATCGGCAACCTCGTGTACTCCAACATCGAGCTGAACCTGCCCATGGCGGCCGCCCTCGGCCTCGTCCCGGTCGTCGTCATCGTGCTCTACCTGCTGGCGATGCGCCGCACCGGCGCGCTCAGCAGCCTCTGACCGCCCTCACCCGTCCGTCGTCCCAGGGGGTGTCCCCCGTCATGCAGCTCTCCCGCGGCGCGCGCATCGCCCTGCGCCTCGCCGCCGCCGTCGGCTTCGCGGTCATCTACGTCCCGCTGCTGCTGGTCCTCGTCAACTCCCTCAACCCCGACCGCAGCGCGAGCTGGCCGCCGCCCGGCCTGACCGGGCACTGGTGGGCGGTGGCCTGGCACAACTCCGGCGCCCGCGGCGCGCTGTGGACGTCGGTGAGGGCGGGGCTCGGCGCGACCGCGATCGCCCTGGTCCTCGGCACGCTCATCGCCTTCGCGGTGGCCCGTCACCGCTTCTTCGGCCGCGGCACCGTCTCCTTCGTGGTCGTCCTGCCCATCGCGCTGCCCGGCATCGTCACCGGCATCGCCCTGAACTCCGCGTTCTCCACGGTGCTGGAGCCGCTCGGGGTCGGCCTCGGCCTGTTCACCGTGGTCGTCGGTCACGCCACCTTCTGCATCGTGGTGGTGTTCAACAACGTCGTCGCCCGGTTGCGCCGCACCTCCGGCTCGTACGAGGAGGCGGCGATGGACCTGGGCGCGCACACCTTCCGCGCCTTCGCCGACGTCACCTTCCCGCTGGTGCGCTCGGCCCTGTTCGCGGGCGGGCTGCTGGCGTTCGCGCTGTCCTTCGACGAGATCGTGGTGACCACCTTCACCGCCGGGCCCGGTGTCGAGACCCTGCCGATCTGGATCTTCGACAACATGACCCGGCCACAGCAGGCTCCGGTGGTCAACGTCGTCGCGGCCGTGTTGGTGCTGCTGTCCGTGGTGCCGATCTACCTCGCCCAGCGGCTGTCGGCGGACACGGCGTCCGGCAGCCGCGTCTGACGCGATCCCGCACGACGTTACGCAAACTACTTACGTAATTTTGCGCTATTCTTGCGCGCATGACGCGACGACTTGCGGAAGTGGCGAAGAAGGTCGGGGTCAGCGAGGCCACGGTCAGCCGGGTGCTCAACGGCAAGCCGGGGGTCTCCGAGGCCACCCGGCAGGCGGTGCTCTCCGCACTGGACGTCCTCGGCTACGAACGGCCCACGCAACTGCGCGGCGAACGCGCCCGGCTGGTCGGCCTGGTCCTGCCCGAACTGCAGAACCCGATCTTCCCGGCCTTCGCGGAGGTCATCGGCGGCGCACTGGCCCAACTGGGGCTGACCCCCGTGCTGTGCACGCAGACCAAGGGCGGCGTCTCCGAGGCGGACTACGTCGAGCTGCTGCTGCAGCAGCAGGTCTCCGGAGTCGTCTTCGCCGGCGGGCTGTACGCGCAGGCGGACGCGCCGCACGACCACTACCGGCTGCTCGCCGACCGCAACATCCCGGTGGTGCTGATCAACGCGGGCATCGCCCACCTGGGGTTCCCCGGCGTCTCCTGCGACGACACGGTGGCCGTCGAGCAGGCCTGGCGCCACCTGGCCTCCCTCGGCCACGAGCGGATCGGCCTGGTCCTCGGCCCCGGCGACCACGTGCCCTCCGCGCGCAAACTGGCCGCGGCCCGCACCATCGCCCCCGACCTGCCCGACGAGCACGTCGCGCGGGCCATCTTCTCCATCGAGGGCGGCCACGCGGCCGCCACCAAGCTGATCGACCGGGGGGTCACCGGGTTCATCTGCGCCAGCGACCCGCTCGCGCTCGGCGTCGTGCGGGCCGCCCGCCGCCGCGGCCTCGACGTGCCGTCACGGATCTCGGTCGTCGGCTACGACGACTCGGCGCTGATGAACTGCACCGAACCGCCGCTCACCACCGTCCGCCAGCCGATCGAGTCCATGGGCAAGGCGGCCGTGGAGCTGCTCCACGCGCAGATCGGCGGCAGCCTGGTGCCGGCCGACGAGCTGCTGTTCGAACCGGAGCTGGTGGTGCGCGGGTCCACCGCACAGGCACCGCGCGCATGAGAGGCCCCCACCTCGGACAGTGCGTCGTCTCGGAGATCCACTGGCCTGTCAAATAATTTCAGTTTCTGCGCGACATCTTGCGCAGCGTTGATCCCGGTGCTTGAGTGTGCGGCGCCCACCGCTGTTGTCCAGAGGGGTCCACCGATGAGAAGCACCGGGTTCCGCCATGCCGTCGCCGCGATCGGCGTCTGCTCCCTTGCCCTCGCCCTGACGTCCTGCGGGTCGAACGACGACGACGACTCCGCGAGCGGCAAGACCCGCATCACGGTCAACTGCGAGCCGCCCAAGAGCGCCAAGGTCGACCGGAAGTTCTTCGAGGAGGACCTGGCCTCCTTCGCCCGGCAGAACCCGGACGTCGACGTGGTCGCGCACGACGCCTTCCCGTGCGAGGACCCCAAGACGTTCGACGCCAAACTCGCCGGCGGCCAGATGGAGAACGTCTTCTACACGTACTTCACCGACGTCCAGCACGTCGTCGACACCGGCCAGGCCGCCGACCTCACCCCGTACGTCAAGGAACTGAAGAGCTACGCCACCCTGCAGAAGCAGCTGCGCGACATCTACACCGTCGACGGCAAGATCTACGGCATCCCCCGCACCGGCTACTCGATGGGCCTGATCTACAACAAGAAGCTCTTCGCGAAGGCCGGCCTCGACCCGGACAAGCCGCCCACCACCTGGGAGGAGGTCCGCGCCGACGCCAAGAGGATCGCCGCACTGGGCAACGGCACCGTCGGCTACGCCGACTACAGCGCCCAGAACCAGGGCGGCTGGCACTTCACCGCCGAGCTGTACTCCCAAGGCGGTGACGTGGTCAGCGCCGACGGCAAGAAGGCCACGATCGACACCCCCGAGGGCCACGCCGTCCTGCAGAACCTGCACGACATGCGCTGGACCGACAACTCGATGGGCACCAAGCAGCTGCTCGTCATCAACGACGTGCAGCTGATGATGGGCTCGGGCAAGCTCGGCATGTACCTGGCCGCCCCCGACAACATTCCCATCCTGGTCAAGGAGAAGGGCGGCAACTACAAGGACCTCGCCCTCGCCCCGATGCCCGGCGGCAAGGGCACCCTGGTCGGCGGCGACGGCTACATGTTCAGCAAGAAGGACACACCCGCCCAGATCCGCGCCGGCCTGAAGTGGCTCGACCACATGTTCCTCACCCCCGGCAAGGGCTTCCTCGGCGACTACGCGCGCGCCAAGAAGAACAACGCGCCCGTGGGCCTGCCCGAGCCGCGGCTGTTCACCGGCGCCGCCGACGCCAAGGACCAGCAGGTCAAAAAGGCCAACGCCAACGTCCCCGTGGAGAACTACCGGGCCTTCCTGGACGGCAACAGCACGCTCCAGCTGAAGGTCGAGCCGCCGAACGCCCAGCAGATCTACTCCGTCCTCGACGGCGTGGTCTCCGCCGTCCTCACCAAGAAGGACGCGGACATCGACCGGCTCCTGAAGGACGCGTCCGGCAAGATCGACGGCATCCTGGCCCGGAGCTGACCCGCCATGACGACGAAGACGGCCGAGCGGCGCCCCGCCCGGGCGACGGCCGCCCACCCGCGGCCGGCACCGCCCCCGGCGGGCACCGTGCGGCGGCGCCGCCTCGCCGAGCAGGCCCGCGCCTACGCCTTCCTCCTGGGCGGCCTGGTCTGCTTCGCCCTGTTCTCCTGGTACCCGGCGATCCGCGCCGTCGTGATCGCCTTCCAGAAGTACACACCCGGCAACCCGCCCGAGTGGGTCGGCACCGCCAACTTCACCCGCGTCCTGCACGACCCCGAGTTCGGCGCCGCCTGGCGCAACACCCTCACCTTCACGGTGCTGGCGCTCCTCATCGGCTTCGCCGTGCCGTTCCTGCTGGCCCTGGTCCTGAACGAACTGCGGCACGCCAAGGCGTTCTTCCGGGTCGTGGTCTACCTGCCCGTCATGATCCCGCCCGTGGTCAGCGCCCTGCTGTGGAAGTGGTTCTACGACCCCGGCGCCGGCCTCGCCAACGAGGCGCTGCGCGCCGTGCACCTGCCCACCTCCCAGTGGACCAACGGCGCCGACACCGCCCTGGTGTCCCTGGTCCTCGTCGCCACCTGGGCCAACATGGGCGGCACCGTCCTGATCTACCTCGCGGCCCTGCAGTCCATCCCCGGCGAGCTGTACGAGGCCGCCGAACTGGACGGCGCGAACCTGCTGCAGCGCGTGCGGCACGTCACCGTCCCACAGACCCGGTTCGTGATCCTGATGCTGATGCTCCTGCAGATCATCGCCACCATGCAGGTGTTCACCGAGCCGTTCGTCATCACCGGCGGCGGCCCGGAGAACGCCACCGTCACCGTGCTCTACCTCATCTACAAGTACGCCTTCCTCTACAACGACTTCGGCGGCGCCTGCGCGCTCAGCGTCATGCTGCTCGTCCTGCTCGGGCTGTTCTCCGCCCTCTACCTGCGGCTGACCCGCTCGGGCTCCACCGAGGAGTACGCATGAGCACCCGTACCCTTCTCTCCCCGGCGGCCCTGGCCCGCCCGCGCGGCAAGGCGGCGTACTGGAGCGTCTTCACCGGCGTGGTGGTGCTCTTCGCCCTCGCCTTCCTCTTCCCCGTGTACTGGATGGTCACCGGCGCGATGAAGTCACCGGACGAGGTCGCCGAGACCCCGCCGACCCTGGTGCCCCGCCACTGGCACCTGAGCGCCTACACCGACGCCTGGGACCTGATGCAGCTGCCGCAGCACCTGTGGAACACCGTCGTGCAGGCGGCCGGCGCCTGGGCCTGCCAGCTGGTGTTCTGCACGGCCGCCGCGTACGCCCTGTCCAATCTGCGGCCCGCCTTCGGCAAGGTGATCCTCGGCGGCATCCTCGCCACCTTGATGGTCCCGGCGCAGGCCCTGGTCGTACCGAAGTACCTGACCGTCGCCGACCTGCCGTTCCTCCACACCAGCCTGCTCAACGACCCGCTCGCGATCTGGCTGCCGGCCGTCGCCAACGCCTTCAACCTCTACCTGCTCAAGCGGTTCTTCGACCAGATCCCCCGGGACGTGCTGGAGGCCGCCGAGATCGACGGTGCCGGGAAGCTGCGCATCCTGTGGTCGATCGTGCTGCCGATGTCCCGGCCCGTGCTCGGCGTGGTGTCGATCTTCGCGCTGGTCGCGGTCTGGCAGGACT
The DNA here is from genome assembly GCF_902506575.1 of Streptomyces mexicanus. Classification (GTDB taxonomy): domain Bacteria; phylum Actinomycetota; class Actinomycetes; order Streptomycetales; family Streptomycetaceae; genus Streptomyces; species Streptomyces mexicanus. The sequence goes on from NZ_LR732544.1 coordinate 575,062, forward strand.
TCCTGTGGCCGCTGATGGTCTTCTCCGACACGGCCAAGCAGCCCATCAGCGTGGCCCTGGTCCAGCTGTCGCAGAACATCCCGCTGACCGTGCTCATCGCCGCCATGGTGATCGCCAGCATCCCGATGGTCGCGCTGTTCCTCGTCTTCCAGCGGCACATCATCGCCGGGATCAGCGCGGGCAGCACCAAGGGCTGACCCGCATCGCGGTCGGCCCGCGGCAGCCGCAGGCACTTTCGGACCCCAGACAGAAAGGCACCGCACCGTGGGACAGCCCACCCATGCCCGAAACGGCCGGACGGACGACGCCTGGTGGCGCTCCGCCGCCATCTACCAGGTGTACGTCCGCAGCTTCGCCGACGGCGACGGGGACGGCACCGGCGACCTGGCGGGCGTCCGCTCCCGGCTGCCGTACCTCGCCGAACTCGGCGTGGACGCCCTGTGGTTCACCCCCTGGTACCTCTCCCCGATGAAGGACGGCGGCTACGACGTCGCCGACTACCGGGCCATCGACCCGGCCTTCGGCACCCTCGCCGAGGCGGAGAAACTCATCGCCGAGGCCCGCGAGCTGGGCATCCGCACCATCGTCGACATCGTCCCCAACCACGTCTCCGACCAGCACCCCTGGTTCCGCGCCGCCCGCGCCGGCGGCCCCGAGCGGGAGCTGTTCCACTTCCGGCCCGGACGCGGCGAGCACGGTGAACTCCCGCCGAACAACTGGACGTCGGAGTTCGGCGGCCCGGCGTGGACCCGGCTGCCGGACGGCACCTGGTACCTGCACCTGTTCGCGCCCGAGCAGCCCGACCTGAACTGGGCGCACCCGGCCGTCCGCCAGGAGCACGAGGACATCCTGCGGTTCTGGTTCGAGCGCGGTGTCGCCGGCGTGCGCATCGACTCGGCGGCCCTGCCGGCCAAGGACCCCCGGCTGCCGGATCTCACCGCGGGCCGCGACCCGCACCCGTACCTCGACCGCGACGAACTCCACGACATCTACCGCTCCTGGCGGCGCGTCGCCGACGAGTACGGCGGTGTCTTCGTCGGTGAGGTGTGGCTGCCCGACAGCGAGCGCTTCGCCCGCTACCTGCGCCCCGACGAACTGCACACCGCCTTCAACTTCGCGTTCATGACCTGCCCCTGGGACGCGGCACGGCTGCGGGCCGCGATCGACGACACCCTCGCCGAACACGCCCCCGTCGGCGCGCCCGCCACCTGGGTGCTGTGCAACCACGACGTCACGCGCACCGTCACCCGCTACGGCCGTGCCGACACCGGCTTCGACTTCGCCACCAAGGCCTTCGGCACGCCCACCGACCTGGCCCTGGGCACCCGCCGGGCCCGCGCGGCGGCCCTGCTGTCCCTGGCCCTGCCCGGCGCGGTCTACCTCTACCAGGGCGAGGAGCTGGGCCTGCCCGAGGCCGACATCCCCGTGGACCGCATCCAGGACCCGATGCACTTCCGCTCCGGCGGCACCGACCCCGGGCGGGACGGCTGCCGGGTGCCGCTGCCGTGGACCGCCGGCGCGCCCCACGCCGGCTTCGGTTCGCGCGAGGAGCCGTGGCTGCCGCAGCCGGCCGGCTGGGCGGAGTACGCCGTCGACCGGCAGGCGGACGACCCGGACTCCATGCTCAGCCTGTACCGGCGGGCGATCCGGCTGCGCCGCGCCTTCGGTGACGCCCCGCTGACCTGGCTGCCCGACGCCGCGGGCGTCCTCGCCTTCACCCGCGGCACCGCGGTGACCTGCGTGGTCAACCTGTCGGCCACCCCGGCGGCCCTGCCCGCCCACTGTGAACTCCTGCTGGCCAGCGGCCCCCTGGACGACGACGGCCGCCTCCCGCAGGACACGGCGGTCTGGCTGCGCGCCTGAGCCCGCGCAGCCGGGCCCCGGCCCGCACCACCCGTCCCTGCACCGCTGTCCCCGCACCCCCACACGAAGGGATCGGCACATGCACGGCAACACCAGCACCTCCAGGACCGCCCGGCGGCTGCCGGCCATCGGCGCGACCGTCGCCCTCGCGGCAGGCATGCTCGTCACCCTCGGCGCACCCGCCGCACCGGCGGCCGCGCCCGCCACCGCGCCCGCGGGGGCCACCCTGCCGTTCACCTCGGTCGAGGCCGAGTCCGCCACCACCACCGGCACGAAGATCGGCCCGGACTACACCCAGGGCACTCTCGCCTCCGAGGCCTCCGGACGCCAGGCCGTCCGGCTGGCGGCCGGGCAGCGGGTGGAGTTCACCGTGCCCCGCGCGGCCAACGCGGTGAACGTCGCCTACAGCGTCCCCGACGGCCAGTCCGGCACCCTGAACGTCTACGTCAACGGCACCAGACTCGCCAAGTCGCTGCCCGTCACCGCCAAGTACTCCTACGTCGACACCGGCTGGATCACCGGCTCCAAGACCCACCACTTCTACGACAACGCCCGGCTGCTGCTCGGCCGCGACGTCCAGGCCGGCGACAAGATCGCCTTCGAGGCGGCGAACACGCAGGTCACCGTGGACGTCGCCGACTTCGAGCAGGTCCCGGCGGCAGCCTCGCAGCCCGCCGGGTCCGTCTCCGTCGTCGCCAAGGGCGCCGACCCCACCGGCCAGGGCGACTCCACGCAGGCCTTCCGCGACGCCATCGCCGCCGCCCAGGGCGGCGTGGTGTGGATCCCGCCGGGCGACTACAAACTGACGTCCTCCCTCAACGGCGTGCAGAACGTCACCCTGCAGGGCGCGGGCAGCTGGTACTCGGTCGTGCACACCTCCCGCTTCATCGACCAGTCCAGCTCCGCCGGCAACGTCCACATCAAGGACTTCGCGGTCATCGGCGAGGTCACCGAGCGCGTCGACTCCAATCCGGACAACTTCGTCAACGGCTCGCTCGGCCCGAACTCCTCCGTGTCCGGCATGTGGATCCAGCACCTCAAGTGCGGGCTGTGGCTGACCGGCACCAACGACAACCTGGTCGTCGAGAACAACCGCATCCTGGACACCACCGCCGACGGCCTCAACCTCAACGGCACCGCCAAGGGCGTCACGGTCCGCAACAACTTCCTGCGCAACCAGGGCGACGACTCCCTCGCCATGTGGTCCCTGTACGCCCCCGACACCGACAGCAGCTTCGAGAACAACACGATCTCCCAGCCCAACCTCGCCAACGGCATCGCGATCTACGGCGGCACGAACATCACCGTCAAGGGCAACCTGATCTCCGACACCAACGCCCTGGGCAGCGGCATCGCCATCTCCAACCAGAAGTTCATGGACCCCTTCAACCCGCTGGCCGGCACGATCACCGCCGCCGGCAACACCCTGGTGCGCACCGGCGCGATGAACCCCAACTGGAACCACCCGATGGGTGCGCTGCGCGTCGACTCCTACGACAGTGCGATCAACGCCACGGTGAACATCACCGACACCACCATCACCGACAGCCCCTACAGCGCCTTCGAGTTCGTCTCCGGCGGCGGCCACGGCTACCCCGTCAAGAACGTCACCGTCAGCGGCGCAACCGTCAAGAACACCGGCACGGTCGTCGTCCAGTCCGAGACGCCGGGCGCGGCCACCTTCCGCGACGTCACCGCCACGAACGTGGGCGCGGCCGGGATCTACAACTGCCCCTTCCCCTCCGGCTCGGGCAGCTTCACGCTCACCGACGGCGGCAGCAACTCCGGCTGGAACACCACCTGGTCGGACTGCTCCACCTGGCCGCAGCCCGGCCAGGGCAACCCCGACCCCGACCCGAACCGCAACCTCGCCAAGGGCCGCCCGGCCACCGCCACCGGCTCCCAGGACGTGTACACACCCGGCAAGGCCGTGGACGGCGACGCCAACAGCTACTGGGAGTCCGCCAACAACGCCTTCCCGCAGTCCTGGACGGTCGACCTGGGCTCGGCCCAGGCCGTGCGCCGGCTGGTGCTCAAGCTGCCGCCGTCGTCCGCCTGGGGCGCGCGCACCCAGACCGTCACGGTCCTCGGCAGCACCGACGGCTCCACCTACTCCACGGTGGTCGGCGCCCAGGGCTACCGCTTCGACCCGGCGACCGGCAACACCGTCACCGTGCCCCTGCCCAGCGGCACCAGCCTGCGCTACCTGCGGCTGACGGTCTCCGCCAACACCGGCTGGCCGGCGGGCCAGTTCAGTGAGGTGGAGGTGTACCAGACGGCCTGACCGGCCCCCGGAGGCGGTTCCACCGTGCGCGGCGCCTCAGCGGTGCAGCGGACGGTGGGCGGTCTCCGGCAGCCGCAGGTACACCAGCGAGGACAGCAGGCACAGGGCGGCCACGTACCACGGGAAGAGCCCGGCGTGCCCCCACTGCTTGAACAGCGTGCCCACGTACGGCGCCGTTCCGCCGAAGAGGGCGACGGCCAGGGAGTAGGGGAAGCCGATGCCGGCCGCGCGCACCCGGGGCGGGAACACCTCGGCGTTGACGGCTGCGCTGACGGAGGTGAAACCGGTCAGCAGGACCATGCCCGCCATCTGCACCACCAGCAGCACCGCGAAGGAGCCGTCCAGCGCGTGCAGCAGCGGCACGCACAGCAGCGCGAAGCCCAGGCCGAAGAAGAGCAGCAGCGGGCGGCGGCCGAAGCGGTCCGAGAGCAGCCCGCCGAGCGGCTGGAGCAGCCCGAAGAACGCCAGCGACACCGTGCCCGCGAGCAGCGCGTCGGACTTGGCGACGCCCGCGTTGAGTTCCGCGTACGTCGGCAGGTACGACGTCCAGGTGTAGTAGGCGAGGGTGCCGCCCGCGGTGATGCCGGCGATCAGCAGGGACGCGCGGGGGTGCCGGCGCAGTGCCTCGAACAGGCCGGGGCGCGGGGCCCGCCGCTGCTCGTCGCTGCGGGTCTCCTGCGCGCCGCGCCGGATCCAGAAGCCGACCAGGCTGAGCAGCCCGCCGAACCAGAACGGCACGCGCCAGCCCCAGCCGTCCATGGACCGCTCGGCGAGGGTGTCGACGAGCAGCGTCGCCATCCCCGACGCCACCAGCTGGCCCGCGGTCGTGGAGACGTACTGGAAACTGGAGAACAGTCCGCGCCGGCCCGGCCCCGCCGACTCCACCAGGAAGGTGGTCGAGGCCGCGAACTCGCCCCCCACCGACAGACCTTGCAGCAGCCGCGCCGCCACCAGCACCACGGGGGCGACGGGCCCCGCCGAGGCGTAGGTCGGGGTCAGTCCGACCAGCAGGCTGGAGCCGCTCATCAGCAGGATGGTCACCGTCAGCGCGGCGCGTCGGCCGCGCCGGTCGGCGACCGCGCCCATGACCAGCCCGCCCACGGGCCGCATGAAGAAGCCCACGGCGAACACGGCGAACGTCGACAGCAGCGGCACCAGGGAGTCACCGGTCCCCTTGGGGAAGACCGCGTCGGCGATGTAGGCGGCCAGAAACGTGTAGGCGTACCAGTCGTACCATTCGACGGCGTTGCCCACCGATGCCGCCATCAGCTGCCGTACGGGGCGCTTGGTCCGGGGCGGCCTCGTCGTCCGTGTCTCTGCCATGAACGCGACCTTCCCCGGCCGGCCGGTTGCGCACACCTCACGTGGCAAGGCGTTCACATGAGTGCCATCAGCCCCTTCTCTGCCGTTGGCTGCGCTTGTCACACTCGCATCACCCACTTCAGGTCGTCCAGCGGCCGGCGGCCGCTGCCCGAACGGGAGGTCCGCCACCCATGCCCGACGTCAACCGGCGCCGATTCCTGCAGATCGCGGGCGCCACCACGGCGTTCACCGCGCTGTCCGCCAGCATCCAGCGGGCCGCCGCGCTGCCCGCGAACCACCGCACCGGGTCCATCGAGGACGTCGAGCACATCGTCGTCCTCATGCAGGAGAACCGGTCCTTCGACCACTACTTCGGCACGCTCAGAGGGGTCCGCGGCTTCGGCGACCCGCGCCCGGTCGCCCAGCCCGGCGGCAAGCCGGTCTGGTACCAGAAGGACGGTTCCGGCAAGGAGATCCTGCCCTTCCACCCCGACGCCGACGACCTGGGCCTGGCGTTCATCCAGGACCTCCCGCACGGCTGGAACGACGGGCACGCCGCCTTCGACGGCGGCCGCTACGACAAGTGGGTGCCGTCCAAGGGCTCCACGACGATGGCGTACCTGACCCGTGAGGACATCCCGTTCCACTACGCGCTCGCCGACACCTTCACCCTCTGCGACGCCTACCACTGCTCCTTCATCGGCTCCACCGACCCCAACCGCTACTACCTGTGGTCCGGTTACGTCGGCAACGACGGCACCGGCGGCGGCCCGGTCCTCGGCAACGACGAGAAGGGCTACGGCTGGACCACCTACCCCGAACGGCTGGAGCGGGCCGGGGTGTCCTGGAAGATCTACCAGGACGTCGGCGACGGCCTCGACGCGAACGGCAGCTGGGGCTGGATCTCCGACGCCTACCGCGGCAACTACGGCGACAACTCCCTGCTCTACTTCAACCAGTACCGCGACGCCCGGCCCGGCGACCCGCTGTACGACAAGGCCCGTACCGGCACCGACGCCCGCACCGGAGAGGGCTACTTCGACCGGCTCAGGGCCGACGTCAAGGCCGGCAGGCTGCCGCAGATCTCCTGGATCGTCGCCCCCGAGGCGTTCAGTGAGCACCCCAACTGGCCCGCCAACTACGGCGCCTGGTACGTCGCCCAGGTCCTCGACGCGCTGACGAGCGTGCCGGAGGTGTGGGCGAAGACCGCCCTGTTCATCACCTACGACGAGAACGACGGCTTCTTCGACCACGTCGCCCCGCCGTTCCCGCCGGCCTCCGCCGCGCAGGGCAGGTCCACGGTCGACGCGGCACCGGACGTGTTCGAGGGCAGCAGCGCGAACGTCGCCGGACCCTACGGCCTGGGACAGCGGGTGCCGATGCTGGTGGTCTCCCCGTGGAGCAAGGGCGGGTACGTCTGCTCCGAGACGTTCGACCACACCTCGGTCATCCGCTTCATGGAGCGGCGCTTCGGGGTGCACGAGCCCAACATCTCGCCCTGGCGGCGCACCGTCTGCGGCGACCTGACCGCCGCGTTCGACTTCTCCCGCCCGGACACCCGCCTGGGGGCCGCCCCCACCGGGGCCGGCCCCCATGCGGCCGGCCGGTGCGCGGGGACCGGCTCCCGGGACGGCGACCGACCGGTGCGCGGGGGCCGGGCCACCGGTGCGGACCACCGCCCGGTGCGCCCGGGCTATGCCACCGGTACGGCGGGCCGGTCGTCGGTGCCGGCGGTGAGGTGCTCGGGGGCGCGGGCCGTGAGGAAGGCGGTGCGGCGCCGCAGCCGGAAACCCAGCGACTCGTACAGCCGGATGGCGCCCGTGTTCTGCGCGCCGGTGTGCAGGAACGGGGTCTCGCCGCGCTCCCGGATGCCGTGGGCGACGGCCAGGATCAGCCGGGTGGCCAGGCCCTGGCCGCGGAAGGCGGGGTCGGTGCAGACCGCGCTGATCTCGGTCCAGCCCGGCGGGTGCAGCCGCTCCCCCGCCATCGCGACCAGGGCGCCGTCCCGGCGTATGCCGAGGTAGGTGCCCATCTCGATGGTGCGCGGCCGGAAGGGACCGGGCCGGGTGCGGGCGACCAGGTCCAGCATCTCCGGTACGTCGGCCGGGCCGAGGCGGACCGCCTCGGGGTCGGGGGCGGCGGCCAGGCCGTCGTCCACGAACTGCACGCCGTCGACGGCGAAGGTGACCTCCCAGTCCTCGGGGACGCTCCCGCGGAAGCCGAGCAGCGGGACCTCGCCGCCGGGTCCGGCCAGGGCCGCGAGGTCGGCCCAGTCGCCGGCGTCCGGCTCCTCGGGCAGCGCCAGCCAGGGCGAGACGTCGACCGGGTAGCGCAGGATGCGCCCGTGCCGTTCGGCGAAGTGCGCGTGCGGTCCGGTCAGGGAGGCCAGGGCGGGGTGGTCGAGGACGTGGTCCGTCGCGGGTCGGGCGCCGCTCATCCGGCGACCTCGATCACGATCTTGCCGCGGGCGTGGCCGTCCTCGACGGTGCGCAGCGCCTCGCCGGCCCGCTCCAGCGGGAAGGTCCGGGTCACGTGCGGGTCCAGGTCGCCCTGCGCGACGAGCCGGGCCACCGCGTCCAGGACGGCGGTGGTGCGGGCGCGGGCCACCCGCCGACCGCCCAGTTCCTCGACGTCCCGCGGCGCGGCGCCGGCCGTGATCAGCTTCGACCGGTCGGTCAGCAGGCCCGCCGCCTCGGTGAGCACGTCGCCGCCGACGAGGTCGTAGCCGCCGGCGACGCCGTCCGGGGCGGCGGCCCGGGCCCGCTCGGTCCACCCCGGACCGGAGGGCACGTGCACCGCGCCGAGCGACTCCACGAAGTCCTTCTTGGCCTCGCTCGACACGCCCACCACCCGCAGCCCGAAGGCCCGGGCGAGCTGCACGCCGGCCGCGCCGACGCCGCCGCCCGCGCCGGTGATCAGCACGGTCGCCCCCGTGGGCAGGCCGAGCTGGCGCAGCCCGTCGTAGGCGGTGGCCGCGGCGACCGGCAGGGTGGCGGCCGCGACGAAGGACACCTCGGCGGGCTTGTGCGCGGTGACGCCGGCCCGCAGCAGCGCGTACTGCGCGTAGCCGCCCGTGACCGTGTTGCCGAAGACCTCGTCGCCCACCGCGAAGCCGCTCACCCCCTCGCCGACCTCCTCGACGACGCCGGCCGCCTCGCTGCCGAACACCACCGGGTACACCCGCTCGGCGTCGCCGGGCCGGCGCAGGCCCTCCCGCAGCTTCCAGTCCACCGGGTTCACCCCGGCCGCCCGCACCGCGATCAGGATCTCCCCGGGGCCCGGCCGGGGCCGCTCCACCTCCACCAGCGCCTCGGTCTCCGGGCCGCCGTCCCGGGTGAAGACGTACGCCTTCGGCATGGCTCGCACTCTCCTTCCGCTTCGCGCCGCACCCGCACCGCCGTCGTCGGTCGCCGGGGCCACCGGTGCCGGGCGCACGCACACCTGCAAGGAAGATCGACGAAGGGCTATTCCCGCGGCGCGGCAGGCTTCATACGGTCGTAACGAGGCGGCCGTAGAGGCGGGGCCGGGCCCGCGGTCGGCCGTCTGGCGCGTCCCGCGCGCGCCGCCGTACGGTGATCACCGCATCCGTGTCCCTGTCGCTTCCCTAGGCGGTCCCGTATGGCCCTGTTCGACCTTCCTCTCGACGAACTCCGTGAGTACCGCAGCGCGTCCGCCGAACCCGAGGACTTCGACGCCTTCTGGGCCAAGACGCTCCAGGAGGCCCGCGAGCACGAGCTGGACGCGCGCTTCGTACCGGTCGACACCGACCTGACCACGGTCGAGGTGTACGACGTGACGTTCGCCGGGTTCGGCGGCCACCCCGTCAAGGGCTGGCTGACGCTGCCCGCCCGGGCCGAGGGGCCGCTGCCGCTGGTCGTGGAGTTCGTCGGCTACGGCGGCGGGCGCGGCCTGCCGCACGAGCACCTGCTGTGGGCGTCGACGGGCCGGGCGCACTTCGTGATGGACACCCGCGGGCAGGGCAGCGCCTGGGGCGGCGGGGGCGGCACCGCCGACCCGGTGGGCGGCGCACCGGCCTACCCGGGCTTCCTGACCCGCGGCATCGACGCGCCGGAGAACTACTACTACCGCCGGGTGTTCACCGACGCGGTGCGCGCCGTGGAGGCGGCCCGCGCCCATCCGCTGACCGACGCGTCGCGGACCGTGGCGCTCGGGGCGAGCCAGGGCGGCGGGATCGCCCTGGCGGTGGGCGGCCTCGTACCGGACCTCGTGGCGGTCGCCCCCGACGTGCCGTTCCTGTGCGACTTCCCGCGGGCGACGACCCTGACCGACCGTCACCCGTACCGGGAGGTCGGCCTGTACCTCAAGACGCACCGCGGGCGCACCGAGGACGTGCTGCGCACGCTGTCCTACTTCGACGGGGTCCACTTCGCGGCCCGGGGCAGCGCTCCCGCGCTGTTCTCGGCGGCGCTGGAGGACGAGACGTGCCCGCCGTCCACCGTGTTCGCCGCGTTCAACGCCTGGGCGCACGACGACAAGTCGATCGAGGTGTACGAGTTCAACGACCACGAGGGCGGCGGCCCGTACCAGGACGCCGCCCGGATGCGCTGGCTGCGCTCGTACGCCTGAGCCCCGCGGCGGCGCCGCAGGGTCGCGGCCGTCCCGGCCGTCCCCGCGCGGGTACGGCACCGTCTCGGCTCAGGGCAGTCTGCGGGCCGCGATCAGGCGCGCCCGCGGGCTGCCGTCGGCGCGGCGGCCGAACTCGGGCAGCGCGTACAGCTCCACCCGGAACCCCGCGCGCCGCAGCTCCCGCAGCAGTGCGCCGAAGCGGATCGCGCGGTAGTACATGACGAACGGCGGCCGCCACACGGCGTTGCGCACCCGCATCGCCGCGTCGAAGCCGAGCAGCGTCCAGAAGGCCGCCGAGCCCGGGCCGGGCGGGGCGAGGACCGGCAGGGCGAACACGCCGCCGGGCCGCAGGACCGCGTGGATCCCGTCGGCCAGGGCGGGCAGTTCGGCGGGCAGGAAGTGGCCGAGCGCGCCGAAGCTGACGACGAGGTCGAAAGCGGGGGTGAAGGGCAGGGCCCGCGCGTCGGCGCGCACCCAGGACACCCGGCAGCCGGTCGGCTCCGGCGGCTGCCGCCGGGCGACGTCGAGCATGCCGGCGCTGAAGTCGACGCCGGTCGCCGTCTGCCGGCACACCCGCGCGAGCACGTCGAGCCCGGCGCCCGTGCCGCAGCACAGGTCGAGCCCGTCGTCGAACGGACCGATCCGCTCCAGCACCGAGCCGACGGCGGCCAGGACCGGTGCCGGGGTCCGGAACGGCGTGTGGTCGAACGTCGGGGCGAGCAGGTCGTAGCCGCGCTCGACGGAGGACAGCGCCTGCACGGCGAGTTCGCGCAGCGTGGGGCCTTCGGGGCTGAACATCGGCGCCAGCTTAGCCCTCCGGGTCGCCGTCCTGCGGGGTGCCGCGTCCCCGTCCTGTGGGTGCCGCCGGTGCGGCGGTGGCCCGGCGGGAGGGAGCACCCGGCACCGGGCGGCACGGCCGAGGCGGTGCGGCGACCCGAACGGCCGTGCGCGCTGGGACATCCGGGTGCTCGTGGCCCCCGTTCGGCCTCCGGCAAGGTCACGCCTGCGTCGATCCCTCCCTACGTTTTCGATATGAAGATCGGATATTCCTTTCGGGCTGCCGCGTCGGCCTGCGTCCTGTGCGCGGCGAGCGTCCTGCTGCCGGCCCCGCCCGTGGCCGCGGCGGGCGGAGCCGGAACGGACCCCGGGGCGCGGGAGAGACCCGCCGAGGCCCCGATGCCGCAGCCGGCCCTGCTGGAACGCGAGGGCACCCAGGTCCGGCTCCGGGCCGGGGCGCCGCAGACGCCCGAGCTGTCGGCGCTGAGCTGGCTGGTGGCCGACGCCGACACCGGGGAGGTGCTGGCCGCGCACAACGCGCACACGAGGCTGGCGCCCGCCAGCACGTTGAAGACGCTGTTCGCGCTCACCGTGCTCCCCTCCGCCCCCGGGGGCGCGCAACACACCGTCAGCGGGCGGGAGCTGGCCGGGATCGGCGAGGGCAGCAGCCTCGTCGGCGTCGTCCCGGGCCACACCTACCGGGTGTCGGACCTGTGGCGCGGGGGGTTCCTCAACTCGGGCAACGACGCCGTGCACGTGCTCGCGGCGCTCAACGGCGGCTGGGAGCACACCGCCCGGCAGATGCAGGCCAAGGCCCGCGCCCTGGGCGCACTGGACACCCACGTCGTCTCGCCCGACGGCTACGACGCCGACGGGCAGGTGTCCTCGGCGTACGACCTGGCCGTGTTCGGGCGGATGGGGCTGCGCAACCCGGACTTCGCGCGCTACTGCTCCACGGCGCACGCCACCTTCCCCGGCAACGACGGCACCAGCTTCGAGATCGCCAACACCAACCGGCTGCTGACCGGCGCCGACGGCGTGGCGCCCTACCCCGGCCTGATCGGCGTCAAGAACGGCTACACCACCAACGCGGGCAACACGCTCATCGCCGCGGCCCGCCGCGACGGCCGCACCCTGGTGGCCACGGTGATGCATCCGCAGCAGGGCGGCGGCCTGCAGGTCTACGAGGAGGCCCGGGCCCTGCTCGACTGGGGGTTCGACGCCGCCGACCGCGTCGACCCGGTCGGCTCCCTCGACGCGCTGCGCCCGGTGGCCCACGGCACCCGGCTGGTCGCGCCCGCCAAGCCGCACACCGAACCGGAATCCAACTGGCCGGAGACGGGCGCGATCGCCGGCGCGGCCGGCCTCGGCGCGGCCGGCCTGGGCCTCGGCGCGGTACCGGCCCGCCTACGACGCCGCAGCCACCGCATCACCCGCGGCTGACACTCGTGGGGGACGCGGGGGTCGCGGGTGCCCGCTCACGCGCAGGCCGGCACCGAGGTGTCCTCCAGCGCCGGGACCGGGCGGACCCGGCCGACCGGCTCGCCGCCCCCGAGGACGACCTCGCCCGCGAAATCGGCGAGCAGGGCGGGGGCGACGCCGGCCCGGGCGAGGGCGGCCGCGGCGACCGGTATCCGGGCCCGGTTCGCACCGTCGGCGATCTTGACGGCGACCGCGCGGCCGTCCGGCAGCGCGGCGACCTGCACCCCCTCGAAGCCGTCCTTGGCGAGCAGCCCGGGCACGGCCCGCATCAGCGCGGCCACGTCCCGGCCGGCGCCGGAGGCCATCTCGGGGTACGCGCGCATCGCGTCGGCGACGCGGGCCTCGGGTGTGCCGGGCGCGGCGGCGGGGATCCGGGCGGCGGCGCGGGCCAGGCCGTGCAGGGAGACGGCGAACAGGGGCGCGCCGCAGCCGTCGACGGTGACGCGGGCGACGCGCTGCCCGGTGAGGTCCTCCACGGTCTCGGCGACGGCCTGCTGCAGGGGGTGGGCGGGGTCGAGGTAGTCGTCCAGGGACCAGCCGTTGATGGTGCAGGTGTACAGCATGGCCGCGTGCTTGCCGGAGCAGTTCTGCGCGAGCCGGGAGGGCCCGCGCCCCTCGCGCACCCAGGCGTCGCGCACCGCCGGGTCGAAGGGCAGGTCGGGCACGTTGCGCAGCCGGTCCTCGGCCAGGCCCGCCAGGCGGAGGATGCGCCGGGTGCCGTCGAGGTGGCGCTCCTCGCCCGAGTGGCTGGCGGCGGCCAGCGACAGCAGCTCGCCCTCCAGCGGGAGCCCGGCGCGCACCATGGCCACGGCCTGGAGGGGCTTGAGCGCCGAACGCGGGTAGAAGGCGGCCTCGGTGTCGCCGAGCCGGAAGGCGGCCCGGCCGTCCTCGTCGAGGACGACGACGGAGCCGTAGTGGACGCCCTCGGTCACCCCGCCGCGGACGAGGTGGGCGACGGGGACGTGGCGGGGTTCGCGGACGAGGGGTGCCTCGGCGGGGGAAGTGCTGTGCATCACTACCTGGGTCACTCGTGAAGGGACGGATCCGCCGGCGCGCGGGGTGGGCGCGCCGGCCGTGGCTCGACGGTGCGGGTTGCGCACCGGGCCGTGGGTCGTGGGCGTGCGCGGCACGCCCGGGGTGGGGGGTGGGGCGGGTGTGCGAGAGCCGTGGCCCTCGCGGGCTTCACGGCCCCGCTGCCGAGGGGGCGCGGGCCGCGCGCACGATGTCGGTGAGGGTCTTCTCGACCCGGTCCAGATGGTGGGACATCGCCGCGATCGCGTCCTGCTCGCGGCCGGCCGCGAGGGCCTCCACGAGGGCGCGGTGCTCCCGGTCGGACTGCTCGCGCCGGCCGCCCAGTTCGTTCAGGAACGCCGACTGGCGGGCCAGCGCGTCCCGGATCTCCTCGATGACCCGGCGGAACACCGGGTTGCGGGCGGCCTGGGCGACGGAGAGGTGGAACAGGGTGTCCAGCGCGACCCACGCGGTGGTGTCGGTCTCCTGCTCCATCCGCTCCAGCAGCTGCGTCAGACGGTCCAGGTCCTCAAGGGTGCGCCGCTGTGCCGCGTACCCGGCGACCGGGATCTCGATGTGCCGGCGGACCTCCATCAGGTCCCGGGCGGCGTAGTCGCCGAAGGTGGGGTCCTGCACGGCGCGGGCGACCACGAAGGTGCCCTTGCCGGTCCTGGAGACGGTCAGGCCCATGGTCTGCAGGGCGCGCAGCGCCTCGCGCAGGACCGGGCGGGAGACCTCCAGGGTGCGGCACAGTTCCGCCTCGGAGGGCAGCTTGTCCCCCACGGCGTACTCACCGCGCTCGATCGCACCGCGCAGGTGGGCCAGCACCGCTTCCATCGCGCTGACGCGCCGCGGCACCGGCACCGGCACCGGCACTGCTGTCTGGCTGTCTGACAGGTTCACGGGCCGATGGTGCGGCGCACGCGGCGCACCTGTCAAGCGGGGGGCCGGGGGGCCGGACCGCGGGAGCCCGGAGCCGTCCGGTCCGGGCAGCGCGCCCTGGCCGGTCAGGCACTCCGCGCCCGGCCGGTCCGGCCCCCGCCATCGGCGGGTACGGCCCCCGCCGCGGCGGCGCTCAGGCGTTCAGCACGCCCGTGCCGAGCAGGCCGAAGAGCAGGACGCCGACGGCGATCCGGTACAGGACGAAGGCGTTGAAGGAGTGCTTGGCGACGAACTTCAGCAGCCAGGCGATGGAGGCGTAGGCGACCACGAAGGAGACGAGCGTGCCGACGGCCAGCGGGACGGCGCCCACACTCGCGCCCAGGGCGTCCTTGAGTTCGTACAGGCCGGCGCCGGTCAGCGCCGGGATGCCGAGGAAGAAGGACAGCCGGGTCGCGGCGACGCGGTCCAGGTCGAGGACGAGCGCGGTGGACATGGTGGCACCGGAGCGCGAGAAGCCGGGGAAGAGCAGGGCGAGGATCTGGGAGCAGCCGACCAGCATCGCGTCCTTGAACGAGGTGTCGTCCTCGCCGCGCTTGTGCCGGCCCATCTGGTCCGCGCACCACATCACCGCGGAGCCGACGATCAGCGAGCCGGCGACCACCCACAGCGAGGCGAGCGGGCCGTCGATGAGGGGCTTGGCGGCCAGGCCCACCACGACGATCGGAACGGTGGCGGCGATCACCCACCAGGCGAACTTGTAGTCGTGGTGGTAGCGCTCCTCGCGGTGGGTCAGTCCGCGGAACCAGGCGGAGACGATGCGCTTGATGTCCTTGAAGAAGTACACGAACACGGCGGCGATCGCACCGACCTGGATGACGGCGGAGAAGGCGACCACGGACGTGTCGTCCACGGGGATGTCCATGAGCCCCTCGGCGATCTTGAGGTGGCCGGTGGAGGACACGGGGAGGAACTCGGTCACCCCCTCGACGACTCCGAGGACGACGGCCTGACCGACGGAGATGGCGCTCATGGGATCCAGTTCTTGGGAAGAGTTGGTCGACAGGGTTGTAGACAGCCTTGCGTCGCAGACACTCTTACTACGCCAAGGTGAAGCCTCGGTGACCTGCGGCCGCCGGGCTGCTGAAATCGAGGCTCCCGCACCGACGGCCGCGAGCCCCGCCACGACACTCGTGACACGGTCCTCGGGCCGTCGGGCCAATGGCTGCCGGGCCGTCACCTCCTCAGCCCGCGAGTCGGTCGGCCCGTCGGCTCGTCGGCCCGTCGACCCGTCGGCCCCTCGACCCCTCAGACCGTCACGCCGTCGCCCCCGCTCCCCCCCGCAGGGCCGGGCGGGGGGCCGCCACGGCCAGCGAGACCGCCGCGAGCGCCGCGCACAGGGTCAGGGCGAGGTAGGCCAGGCCGGTGCGGGCGTGCCCGGAGGAGACCAGTTTCTGGATGTCGACGGCGTAGGTGGAGAAGGTGGTGAAGCCGCCGAGGACTCCGGTGCCGAAGAAGGGGCGGACCAGGCGGTGGGCGGCCCAGACGTCGGTGACGACCACCATGAAGACGCCGATGACCGCGCAGCCGGTGACGTTGGTCCAGAAGGTCGCCCAGGGGAAGCCGCCCGCCGGCGTCGGCAACGCCAGCGAGAGCGCGTACCGGGCGAGGGCGCCGAGCGCCCCGCCGAGGGCCACCACCGCGACCACCGGCGCCTGGGCGCGCCAGGCGCGCCGCCGCGGCGGTGCCGTGCGCAGGCGCAGGCCGTCGGCCTGCGGGGCTGTCATCGTCGTACGTCTCCTCCTCGGACCCGCGCCGGGCCGGGCCCGGCCGCGGCCACCAGGGTAGCGCCGGGCCTCGGGCCGGGCCCGGGCACGACCCCTTCCGCGCCTGCGGGAGGCTCCCGCCCGGTCACCAGCCCTTCTCGCACAGCCGCGCCACCTCGGCGATGCGGAACTCCTCCCGCCGGTAGTACGTGCGGCGCCGGATCCGGTGAGCGCGGACCAGGCCGAGGTCGGCCAGCAGGGCGAGATGGGCCCGGGCGGCCCGGCGCGGCAGGCCCAGGGCGGTGGCGACCGCCCGCGCGGTGACGCCGTTCCCGGCGGGGTCGGTGTACCGGCGCCTCGGCGCGGGTGAGACGGGGTCCTTCAGCCACTCCAGGACGGCCAGGCGCGTCCGGCCGGCGGGAGTCCTCAGCATCGCCGCCTCCTGTCGTCGAGGCCGTCCCCGTACGGGCGTTTTCCCACTCCGGCGCGGGCCGACCCGTCGTGTCCGGTACTCGCCGACCGTTGTCCGGTACCGGACGGCGGGGGCCGGTCCGGAGGCCGGGTGCGGCCGGTGCAGGGGACGGGTGCGGCCGGTACCGCGGGCGGGGTCACCTACCGGCCGGCGCACTAGCATGCGCCTATGGGAGCGAACGCGGCCGACGTCGATCTGCAGGAGAGGTGGCGGGGCATCCTGGCGGTGCACGCGCGGACGCTGTGCGAGATCGACCGTGTGCTGCACCCCTTCGGCCTGGGCGCGAGCGACTTCGAGGTGCTGGACGTCCTGGCGTCCGCCGCCCCCGGGGCGGACGCCAGGGACGGGAACGACGGCGCGGGCGGGTGGTGCCGGGTGCACGACCTGGCCGCCCGGGTGCACCTGAGCCAGAGCGCGCTGTCCCGGCTCATCGGCCGCCTGGAGCGCGACGGACTGGTCGAGCGGTCGACGTGCGCCGACGACCGGCGCGGGGTCCGGGTCGCGCTGACCGGCAAGGGCCGTGCCCTGCACGCGGAGGTGCTGCCCCTGCAGCGCGCCGTGCTGGCCCGCATGCTGGCCGATTAGCGGCGCCCGGACGACCGGGGCGGCGAGGCGCCCGCGCGGCTCAGGGGCGCCGGAGCCGTCGCGGTCCGCGCCCCCCCGCGCCCATATCCCCATGTCCCCGGTCAGGGCCGGGCCAGCAGGGTGCGGACGCCCTCCGAGGTGAGGGTCAGGCCGTGCGGGGAGCTGGCGTCGATGGTCAGCGACAGGTCCTCGGACGGCCACTGGGAGGCGAGGGCCCCGAGGGGCACCAGCCGGTAGCGGGAGATGAAGGGCAGCAGCTGGGACATCTCCAGTTCGGAGGTGAACACGGGCACCACCGGTACGCCGCCCGGTTGCTCCAGGACCGGCAGCGCCACGGCGGCCGGGTTGGTGGCGTCCTCGTCGCTGACGTCGTCGGGCACGGGGACCAGCACGTCGCTGCCGGCGAGCGTGTCCAGCGCCTCCGAGTCCTCGGCGTTCTCGGCCAGCACGTCCAGCGCGTGCTGGGCGGGCGTGGCGTTCTCGTGGTTGGCGGGTGTCTCCATGGCAGATTCCCTGGTCGCGGCGGTCGTGCGGCCTGCCCGGGCGCGTGTGCCCGGACAGCCCTGCTCGCGTACCCCACCCACGCGCGGCGCAACCGTCCGCGGGTGGGGGGAAGCCCGCCGTCCCGCTCACCGCCGCCTCCCCGCCCCCGGCGGCACTGTGGGCGCGGCGCATCGCCCGCTGCGGCAGAGCCCTGCTGTCGCCCTGGTCCCGGCTGTCGCTGCTGCTCGTGCTGCTCGCGGGCGCCGGATCGTGCGTGCTGCTGTTCCGGCCGCAGCGGCTGCTGGCGCACGGCTGGCCGCCGCAGCTGGGCGGCCTCGCCGCGGCGGCGGTGTTCGCGGTGGCGTACGGCGTGTGCACGGTGGCGTTCGTGCCGCGGCCGCTGCTGAACCTGGCGGCGGGCGCCCTGTTCGGCTCGCAGGTCGGGCTCGCGGCGGCGCTGGCCGGCACGGTCCTGGGCGCGGGGGCCGCCTTCGGCCTGGGGCGGGTGCTGGGGCAGGACGCCCTGCGGCCGCTGCTGCGCGGACGGTTGCTGAAGGCGGCGGACGGGCAGCTCAGCCGGCACGGCTTCCGTTCGATGCTCGCGGCCCGGCTGTTCCCCGGGGTGCCGTTCTGGGCCGCGAACTACTGCGCCGCCGTCTCCCGCATGAGCTGCCTCGCGTTCCTGAGCGCGACCGCGCTCGGCTCCATCCCGAACACCGCCGCCTACGTCGTCGCCGGCGCCCGCGCCACCGCGCCGACCTCGCCGGCGTTCCTCGTCGCGGCGGCCTGCATCGCGCTGCCCGCCCTGGCGGGCACGGCGCTGGCCTGGCGCGCACGGCACCGTCTGCGCGGCCGCTGAGCGGCTTCCCGCCGGCTTCGTAGCCGTCCGGTAGCGGAGCGTCAGTGCTTGCCCCTAGGCTTGGGGCATGTCCCCCGATTCCATCGTCCCTGGTTCCGTGCGCTCTGCTGCCGAGCTGAACGAGCAGATCCGGGCGCTCTGGCTGCGTTCGAGCGGGTCCTTGACCGCCCAGGAACGCGCGGAGTACGAGCTGCTGGTGGTCGAGTGGGCCGCCGCCGTACGCGGCGAGGTGATCGAGGCGGCCTAGGACCCCCCTCGCGCCCGCGGGCGCCGACCACGGGCCACCGCGGGCCCGGCGCCCGCCCCGGCCGACGGCGGCGCACGCCCGCTGCGTGCACCGCCTGCCCCGTGAACGCGCCGCCCGATCAGACACCCGGCCCTCCCCGGGACCGGTGCCCTCTCGGCCGTACCGGACCGGTGACCGCGCCGGGGCCGGGCGCCGGGCGGTGCCCGCGACGGCCCGGGCCGGCCGCAACGTCAGCGGCCGCCCGCCACCCGCAGCACCGCTCCCGACGTGTAGGAGGCGTCCGGTGACATGAGCCAGGCGACGGCCGAGGCGATCTCCTCGGCCCGGCCCGCGCGGCCCAGCGGGACCGCGGGACCGCCGCGCCGGGCCCGGTCCGGGTCGCCCGACGCGGTGTGGATCTCGGTGTCGATCAGGCCGGGTGCGACCGCGTTGACGCGGACGCCGTCCGGGCCCAGCTCCTTGGCCAGCCCCACGGTCAGCGCGTCGACGGCCGCCTTCGTGGCCGCGTAATGGACGTACTCGCCGGGGCTGCCGAGCGTGGCCGCGGCGGAGGAGACGTTCACGATCACGCCGCTGCGGCGCGGTGCCATCAGCTGGGCGGCGCGGCGGCAGCACAGCAGGGTGCCGAGCAGGTTGACGTCCACGACCCGGCGCAGGTCGGCGGTGTCGGCGTCGGCGAGGCGGCCCAGGGGGCTCGTCACCCCCGCGTTGTTCACCAGCCCGGTCACCGGGCCGAGGCGTTCCTCCGCCGTGGCGAAGAGCCGGTCGACATCGGCCTCCACGGAGGTGTCCACCCGTACGACGACGCTGCGCGCGCCCGCGTCCAGCACCTTGTCGGCCACGGCCTCGGCGGCCTTGGTGTCATGGACGTAGCCGATCACCACGTCGTGCCCGTCGGCCGCCAGCCTGCGGCACACGGCGGCGCCGATGCCCCGGCTGCCGCCGGTGACGACGGTGACAAGACGCTTCATGCGGACCTCCGCTGTTTCGGTGCCGCGCCCGTACGTGATCATCCTAGGGCCGGAGGTGGGTCAGCAGCTCGTCGGGCACGGGGTAGGGGCGCTCGTCGGGCAACAGGGCGGTCGCGCCGGTCAGGTCACCCGTGCGGACCAGTGCGTGGACCCGGCGTGCCAGCGGGGTGACGTCCTCGATGCCGACGATCCAGTCGTCGGCGTAGCGTGCCGCGGCCTGCCCGGCCAGGCCGAGCTGCAGGGAGCGGTGGGGCAGCGGGGCGAGGCGCAGGTCGCGCTCGGGGTCCCATTGCACGCGCGCGGGAGCCTGCCGCAGCTGCCGCCGCCAGGCGGCGCGGTCGCCGTGCAGGGCCGGCACGTGGTGCGACAGGCAGGCGTGGCGCAGCGCCCATTCGAAGCCGTCCCGGCTGATCTCGACGGCCAGGACGGTCTCCTGGCCCTCCTTGGTGGCCCAGCCGCAGCGGTACATCATCCACAGGAATGACGGCTTGATCCAAGTCATCCGGTCGCGCTTCCAGGCAGCCGGGAAGCGTCCGGTGCGGGCCGCGGGCCGGCCGATCTCCGGGCGGTACGCCTGGTACACGGTGACCGTGGAGGCGGTGTGGCGGGCGCGGATGCGGAACCGGGGTTCCGCCGCGGCGTACTGATCGTTCACCCGCCCAGCATCGGCCGCGCCGGCCGCGGACGGCCACCGAAATATCCGCGTGTCCGCCGTGCGCGGGGGCGGGACGGACCCCGGCACGCGCCGCGGTGAACCGGCGTGTCACCGGGCGCCGTTCCCGCGGGCGGGCTGCCGCGCCGGCATCGGCGTGCGCACACTGGAGCCGTCCGTGGAGTGCCGCCGCGGTCCCCGGGGTAGGAGGGCGCTCTATGCAGACGTTCGGCCGGTGGCTCACCTCCCCGTGGCGTCGCGCCCTGCTCGCGGCGCTCGCGGGCGGACTGCCGATGTTCACCTTTCCCGCGCCGTCGCTGTGGTGGTTCGCCTACGTCGCCCTGGTGCCGTGGATCCTGCTCGCCCGCGCCGCGCCGACGGGCCGGCGGGCCCTCGTGGACGGCTGGTGCGGCGGGCTGGGCTTCATGCTGGCGGTGCACCACTGGCTGCTGCCCAGCCTGCACGTGTTCACGGTGGTGCTGGCGGCGCTGCTGGGCCTGCTGTGGGCGCCGTGGGGGTGGCTGGTGCGGCGGCTGCTGGGCGGGACCCTGACGCCGGGCCGGACGGCGGCGGCCCTGGTGGTGCTGCCGTCGGGCTGGCTGGCGGTGGAACTCATGCGCTCCTGGCAGGGGCTCGGCGGACCGTGGGGGATGCTCGGCGCCGGCCAGTGGCAGGTGGCGCCGGCGCTGCGGCTGGCCTCGGTGGGCGGGGTGTGGCTGCTGAGCTTCCTGGTGGTGGCGGTCGACGTGGCCGTCGCCGTGCTGGTGGTCGGCCGCGCGGCCCGGGTCGTCGCCGTGGCCGGGCTGCTGGCCACGTCCGCGGCGGCCTCCGCGGCCTGGGTGTGGGCGCCGCGCCCGGAGGTGGACGGCCACGTCCGCGTCGCCGTCGTACAGCCGGGGACGGTCGGCGGCACCGACAGCGGACAGCGGCGCTTCGACCGCGAGGAGGAGCTGACCCGCCGCCTGGTGGGCCTGCGTCCCGACCTGGTCGTGTGGGGCGAGAGCAGCGTCGGATTCGACCTGCGGGAGCGGCCGGACCTGGCGCGGCGGCTGGCGGCGCTGTCCCGGGCGACGGGTGCGGACGTGCTCGTGAACGTCGACGCGCGGCGTTCGGACCGGCCCGGGATCTACAAGAGTTCCGTGCTCGTCGGTCCGGACGGCCCGACCGGTGACCGCTACGACAAGATGCGGCTGGTCCCCTTCGGCGAGTACGTACCCCTGCGTTCGGTGCTCGGCTGGGCGACCTCCGTGGGCAAGGCCGCCGGCGAGGACCGCGGCCGGGGCCGCGAGCAGGTGGTCATGGACGTCGGGCACGGACTGCGCGTCGGGCCGCTGATCTGCTTCGAGACCGCGTTCCCGGACATGAGCCGGCACCTGGCGCACGACGGCGCCGGGCTGCTCCTGGCGCAGTCGTCGACGTCCACGTTCCAGCACAGCTGGGCGCCCGAGCAGCACGCCTCGCTGGCCGCGCTGCGGGCCGCGGAGACCGGGCGGCCCATGGTGCACGCCACGCTGACCGGGGTCTCGGCCGTGTACGGGCCGGACGGGCGGCGCGTCGGCCCCTGGCTGGGCACCGGCGCGAGCACGGCCCGGGTGTACGACGTGCCGACCGCGCACGGCACCACCCCGTCCGTCCGCCTCGGCGACTGGCCGGTGCACGCGGCGCTGCTGGTGCTCGCCGCGCTGGCCGCGACGGAGGGGGCGCGGGCGCTCAGGCCGCGCCGGAGCGCTCCAGCACCGTCAGCACCACCCGCTCGCACAGTTCATGGGTCTCCAGCGCGTCCCGGGCACTGAGCACCTTCCCGGCGCGCACCGCGTCGAGGAAGGACAGCGCGGCCTGTTCGATGCCGCGCTGCCGGGCGACCGGCACCCAGTCGCCGCGCCGCCGCACGGTCGGCTGTCCCCTGTGGTCGATGGTCTCCGCGAGGTTGACCACCTGGCGTTTGGTGTCCTGCCCGGAGACCTCCAGGATCTCCTCGGTGGAGCCGCTGAGGCGGTTCATGACGCCGAGCGCGGTGAATCCGTCCCCGGCGAGCTGGAGGACGACGTGGTGCAGCAGGCCGTCCCGCAGCCGGCCGCGCACGGTGACGTCGTCGACCGGGCCCGGCACCAGGAACCGCAGCGTGTCCACGACGTGGATGAAGTCGTCGAGGATCATCGTGCGGGGCTCCTCGGGCAGCCCGACGCGGTTCTTCTGCATCAGGATCAGCTCGCGCGGATGCTCGGCGCACTGCGCGTAGCCGGGGGCGTGGCGCCGGTTGAAGCCCACCATGAGGGAGACGTTCCGTTCCTCGGCGAGCGCCACCAGCCGCCGGGAGTCGGCGAGTTCGTAGGCCAGCGGCTTGTCGACGTAGGTCGGCACGCCCGCCTGGAGGAGCCGGGTCACGATCTCGGGGTGGACGGCGGTCGGGGCGTGCACGAAGGCGGCGTCGAGATCCTGGGCGAGCAGGGAGTCCAGGTCGGCGTGGCGCTGCGCGGCGGGCAGGTGCAGGCCGTCCGCGACCCGCTCCAGGGTGGCGGGCGTCCGGGTCTGCAGATGCAGCTCCACCCCGGGCCGCGTGCCGAGCACCGGCAGATACGCCTTCGTGGCGATGTCGCCCAGTCCGATGCAGCCGACCTTCACGTGTTCTCCCCTGCCATGTCGCCCGCACCCGCGCCCGTCACGCCTGTGCCGTCCGGTACGCCGATCGCGCCGGTCATGCCGGTCGTGTCCGTCACAGCCGTCACGGCGTCACGGCTGTCACCCGGTCACGGCGGTCACGGCTGTCGCACGGCAGCATACGGCGGCTGCTCGGGCCGCCAGTCGGCGATGCCGTCGAACCCGCGCAGCAACAGCCCGGGCCGGGCCCGGGACACCGCGGCGATCACCGCGTTGCGCACGGCGGCCCCGGCCCGGTTGCCCATCATGTTCACGCGCGCCACGCGGACCGCCTGGCGCGTGACGGCGGTGGCGCGCGGCAGCCGGGCGGCGGTGTAGGCGGCGAGGTCGTCGGCGATGGGGGTCCTCCCGCTGGAGCGAAGGCGAGCGTGGGGGAAGGCGAGGACGACGGCGTCCTCGATGGCCTGGTTGCCGCCCTGGCCGAGGGTGGGCGGCATGGGGTGCGCGGCGTCGCCGAGGAGGGCGACCCGGCCGCGGTGGAAGGCCGGCAGGGGCTCGGCGAAGTGGTGGACGTCGTGGCGCAGCACGTCCTCGGGCCGGGCGGCGGCGAGCACGGCCGGGATCGGGTCGTGCCAGTGGCCGAAGCGGCGCAGGAGTTCGGCCCGTTCGTCGGCCGCGTGCCCTCCGGGGGAGGTCATGGCCGCGGCGTACGCGTACACCCGGCCGTCCTTGAGCGGATGCGTGCCCCAGATCCGGCCCGCGCCCCAGGTCTCGTGGGAGGCGAAGGCGACGCCGGGCACGGAGATCACCAGCCGCCAGGTGGTGAACCCGGAGTAGACGGGTCCGGGGTGGCCGGGGAAGAGGGTGCGACGGGTCGCGGAGTGGATGCCGTCGGCGGCCCCCTCGTCCTGCTGCACCGCGCCACGCTCATCGACACCCTGGCCGCGCTCCTGCCGCCCGAGGCCGTCCGCACGGACGCCCCCGCCCGCCTCACCGACCCCGGT
>NZ_LR732544.1:598984-608884 GCF_902506575.1 Streptomyces mexicanus
GAGATGTGTAAAAGGGCCAGCCCCCGGCCGACCCGGTGAACACCGCGCCCCCGGTCGAATCCGCGCCTTCGACCGCCTCGGCGTCCACGCCGGAGTCCTCGCGTGCCGAGCGCGTCGCCGACGCCGCGCTCGCCCTGCTCGCCGAGCGCGGCATGCGCGGCCTGACGCACCGGGCGGTCGACGAGGCCGCCGGGCTGCCGCAGGGCTCGACCTCGAACGTCGCGCGGACCCGCCAGGCCCTGCTGGAACTCGCTGTGCGACGGCTGGCGGAGCGGGAGGCACGGGTCCTGGCCCTGCACGAGCTGCCCGATCCGCGCACCGGGGGGCTGGACTCCGTGGTGGACGCCCTGGCGCTGGCCACGCACCGCGCGCTGACCCGCAACCGCGAGCTGACCCTCGCCCGCTACGAACTCGCCCTGGAGGCCACGCGCCGCCCGGAGTTGCGGACCTACTTCGACGCGGCCGGCGCCCGTTTCCGCGAGCAGCTCGGCGCGCTGGTCGGGGCGCTGGGCTCGACCACGCCGGAGCGGCATGTGCTGTCCTTGGTGGCCTGGGCGGACGGGCTGATGTTCTCGTGCGTCGCCGGGACCTTCCACACGCGGGTGCCGGGTCTCGAAGAGGTGCGCGCCGGACTGCGCGAGCTGCTGGAGGGGATGACCGGCGCGGGAAAACCCGTGGTGTGACGGGCGCGGACGGGACAGGATCGGGACATGACGACGACCGAGCGCCGTGAGCCCGCCCTGAACGCCGACGAACGCACCATGCTGGAGGGCTGGCTGGACTACCACCGCCGGACGCTGGCATGGAAGTGCGAGGGCCTGACCGACGAACAGCTGCGGACCGCCTCCGCGCAGCCGTCCGACCTGACCCTGCTGGGGCTGGTGCGGCACATGGCGGAGGTGGAACGCGGCTGGTTCCGCAAGGTCCTGGCCGGGGAGGACGTCGGCTACCTCTACTGCACCGAGGAGGACAAGGACCGGGACTTCCACGTCACCGACTCCGACACCTTCGCCGAGGCCCACGCCGCCTGGCAGGCGGAGATCGAGGCCGCGCGCCGCAACGCGGCCCGCTTCGGCCTGGACGACGTGTCCCAGGGCAAGAGCCGGTTCACCGACGAGCCGTTCACTCTGCGGTGGATCTACACCCACATGATCGAGGAGTACGCCCGCCACAACGGGCACGCCGACCTGCTCCGTGAGCGCATCGACGGTGCGAAGGGCGACTGAGACCGGCCTTCCGGGCGCGGCCCGGCGTCAGCCGGGGGCGCCGCGTCCCCTCCTCACGGGGCCGGAGATCACCCGTGCGGGGCATCCTCGGCCCGTCCGCCGGTCGCCGCCCGGCCGGAGCCAGCAGAGTGGCGCGGGTGCAGCGAACGACGACCACCGCAACCCTCCTGGTCACCGCGGCCGTGGCCGTCTCGGCCCTCACCGGCTGTGTCACGGTTCCGCGGGTGCCCGAGCCCGGGCCGGCGGCGGCTTCCGCCCGGCCGCCGGGCCCACGCCCGGACGGCGGCGCCGCTCCGCCGGCCGTGCGGCAGGCACCATCCCGGCAGGAACCGCCCCGGCAGGCGCTGGAACGGACCGGCCCCTCCGCCGGCTCCGATCCGACCGCCCGTCCCGGCCACCGGCCGGCTGCCGGGGCCGACGCCGCCCCGCCCGACCGGGCGCCCCGGCACGCGGCACCGGCCCCGCACTCCCCCGACCACCGGCCGCCGCACCCGGTGCCCCGGCCGCACCGTCCGCACCGAACCCCTCACAGCGGGGCGCCTGCGGCCGCCCCTCCCGGGCCGGTTCCCGCGCCCAGGAATCCGGGCCTGTGCTCCCTCGGCAGGCAGTACGGCCACTGGCGGCCCGACAGTCCGGAGGCGAAGATCTGCGGGCAGACCTTCGGTCGCTGACCCGCCAGCCGGGTACCGCACGCCCCGGCCGGGTACGGCGCGCCCCGCGCCGTGGCCTCAGGAGCGCTGCCGGGGCGGCCCGCCCGGCTCGCCGGGGTCGCCCATCTCGCCCAGCCGCACCTCCAGCCGCTGGATCGCCGCGCGGACGCCGTCGCCGTAGCTGTCCTCGGGAAGGGTGTCCGCCGCGGCCCGGGCGCGGCGCAGATGGCTGCGGGCGGCCTCCGCACGGCCGAGTCGCGCGTAGTCCGCGGCGAGGTCCAGGTGGAGGGACGGGTAGAGGGCGCGGGCGGCGGGCGCGCCCTCGTGGCCGGCGAGCCGGTCGTCCCTCAGCTCCTCCGCGGCGGACAGCGCCCTGAGGTCCCAGGCCAGCTCGTCCGCGGGGTCGTCCTGGGTGTCGGCCATGTAGTGGGCCAGCGTGCAGCGGTGCAGCGGATCGCCGTCCTCACCGATCTCGTGCCACAGATCGAGCAACCGCAGCCGCGCCTCCTCGCGGTCCCCGGCATGGTGCAGCAGCACGCTCTGACCGATCCGCGTCAGCACGGCGTCCGACGCCGCCTGCTCCTGTCGTTCCGTCACCCGGCCTCCAGCCCTGTCCCGACCGACGCCTACGACGCTATCCGCAGCCGTGGGCGATCCAGGTCAGGCGGCCCGGGACACGACAGACACGTCCCACGCGGGCTCGGCGGCCGGCGCCCCGGGCACGCCCGGCGACGACAGCCGGCACCACCGGCAGCCGGCCCCGGCGCGCCCGCCCCCGGCCGGGCGCGCCGGGCTGTGTCTCAGCCCAGGTCCGGGATCCGCCAGTCGATCGGCTCGTGGCCCTGGCGGGCCACCGCCTCGTTGATCTGGGTGAAGGGGCGGGAGCCGAAGAACTTCTTGGCGGACAGGGGGGAGGGGTGGGCGCCCTTGACGACCGCGTGCCGGCTCTGGTCGATCAGCGGGAGCTTCTTCTGGGCGTAGTTGCCCCACAGGACGAAGACCGCGGGGTCGGGCCGGTCGGCCACCGCGCGGATCACCGCGTCGGTGAACTTCTCCCAGCCGCGTCCCTTGTGGGAGTTCGCCTCGCCGGCACGGACGGTGAGCACCGCGTTCAGCAGCAGCACGCCCTGCCGGGCCCACGGCATGAGGTAGCCGTTGTCCGGGATCGGCGTGCCCAGCTCCTCGTGCATCTCCTTGTAGATGTTGCGCAGCGACGGCGGGATCCGCACCCCGGGACGCACCGAGAAGCACAGGCCGTGGCCCTGCCCCTCGCCGTGGTACGGGTCCTGCCCGAGGATGAGCACCTTCACCTTGTCGTAGGGCGTGGCCTCCAGCGCGGCGAAGACCTCCTCGCGGGGCGGGTACACGGGACCGTTCGCCCGCTCCTTCTCGACGAACTCGGTCAGCTCCTCGAAGTAGGGCTGCTGCAGTTCGTCGCCCAGAACCCCGCGCCAGGACTCGGGCAGCATGGCGATGTCGGTCACGTCCACATCCTTCGACGGTGTGCGGTCACTTCCAGGCCACTGAACCTACAGGCGACCACTGACAACGGCCCCGCGCCCCCGGTTCGTCCGCCCGCTACCAGCTGGTCTTGCGGGACAGTTCCCACATCGTCATGATCGACGACGGGTCGAGCGCCCGCTCCCCGCCGGAGATGTCGTCGCCGGCCGCCACGTACTGCTTGCCCTGCCACAGCGGCAGCAGCCGCGCGTCGTCCATCATGATCCGCTGGGCCTGCTCGAACTGCTCGACCACGGCCGCGCGGTCGCTGACGCGGCGCGTCTCGGGCAGCAGCGCCTTGGTGATCTCGGGCGAGGGGTAGGGCGTGCCGAGGGCGTTGTGCTGCCCGACGAACGGGGCGATGAAGTTGTCGGCGTCGGGGAAGTCCGGGGACCAGCCCCGCCCGAACACCGGGTACTCCCCCTTCTGGTACCCCGCCACGTACGACTTCCAGGGCCGGCTCCGCAACGTGATCGTGAACAGGCCGGAGCCCTCCAGCTGCCGCTCGAGCTCCTGGAACTCCAGCGCGGTCTGCGAGCCGTAGCGGTCGGTGGTGTACCAGAGGGTGAGCGGGACCTTCCCGGTGATGCCGGCCTCGGCGAGGATCCGGCGCGCCTTGGGCACGCTGGGGTCGCCGAAGTGGTCGAAGAAGGCCGTGGTGTGTCCGGTCAGGCCCTTGGGGACCATGGAGTACAGCGGGTCGACGGTGTCCTTGTAGACGGTGTGCGCGAGCGCCGGACGGTCGACGACCTGGGCGACGGCCCGGCGCACGGCGGGCCGGCCCGCCCAGGGGTCCTTCGGGTTGAACACCAGGTAGTCGATGTCGGCCCCGGCGCCCTCGACGAGCTGGAGGTCCTTCGCCTCCCTGCCCTGCAGGGCGATGATGTCGTCGGCGGCCAGGCCGCGGTAGGTGACGTCGATCCGCCGGTCCCGCAGCGCCTTGACCATGCTCGCGGAGTCCTGGAAGTAGCGGATGGTCACCGCGTCGTTTCTGCGTTCGGCGTACCCCTTGTACCGGCTGTTCCTGACCAGCTCGGCCCGTCGGCCCTCCTGGTACGACTTCAGCGTGTACGGGCCGGAGCCGAAGGCCTTGTCGTCGTTGCGGACGGTGTGGGTGGAGTACTCCGCCGGGTCGACGATCGACAGGGCCGGGGTGGCGAGGACGAACGGGAAGGTGGTGTCGGGCCTGTTGAGCCGGAAGACGACCTCCCGGTCGCCGGACGTGCGCACCTCCTCCAGGCTGCCCAGCAGCCCGGCGGGACCACCGGGCGCGTCGATGGCGCGGATGCGGTCGATGGAGTACTTCACCGCGCGCGCGTCCAGCGGGTGGCCGTCGGCGAACGTCGTCCCGGCGCGCAGCTCGCAGCGGTAGACGCGGTCGGAGGCGTCGGTGAACGAACAGGCGCGCGCGGCGTCGGGCTGGGGCGTGGTCGCGCCGTTCGGGTAGGCCAGCAGCGTCTGGTAGATGTTGCGGAACAGCTCCCACGAGCCGTCCCAGGAGGCCGCCGGGTCCAGGGTGCTGGGCGCACTGGTCGTCCCGACCGTGATGGGCCTCTCGCCGTCGGAGGCGTCGTCGGACAGGACGCCGCATCCGGCCAGCAGGGACAGGGACGCGATCGCCGCCGCAGGCCGCAGGCATCGGTTCCGGTTGAACACGCGCACGCTCCTCGATCCGCCGTACCAGCACCAAGGTCGGCAGACCATACCGCGGCTTTCCGCCCGTCGATCCCGTGCCGGACAGGTCTTGATCAGCGCGTGATGGACGACGTTGTCATGCCCCGCCACGGCCTGACGGCAACGGCCCCGCCACGAGGGCGGGGCCGTTGCCGTCAAGAGGGCGGCGGGGATCCGCGTCGAACCGGTACGGACGCCGGGGACGTCGGCCCGCCCCGGCGCCCGGGTGCTCAGCCCACCCCGGCGTTGAGGAAGATGCCACCGTCCACGACGAGCGTCTGCCCGGTGATCCAGTCGGACTGCGCGGAGGTGAGGAACGCCGCCGCGCCGCCGATGTCGGAGGGCACCCCGAGCCGGCCCAGCGGGTAGGAGGCGGCCGCCTCCTCCTCCCGGCCCTCGTACAGCGCCGCGGCGAACTTGGTCTTCACCACCGCCGGCGCGATCGCGTTGACCCGCACCTTGGGCGCGAACTCGTGCGCCAGCTGCTGGGTCAGGTTGATCAGCGCCGCCTTGCTGACGCCGTACGCCGCGATGAAGGGCGAGGGGGCCAGGCCCGCGACGGAGGCGATGTTGACGATCGCGCCGCCGTTGTCCTTCTGCCAGGCGTGCCAGGTGCGCTGGGCGAAGCCGAGCGCGGAGATGACGTTGGTCTCGAAGACCTTGCGCGCCACGTTCAGGTCGAGGTCGGCGATCGGGCCGAACACCGGGTTGGTCCCGGCGTTGTTGACCAGGTAGTCGACGCGGCCGAACGCCTCCATGACGCGTGCGACGGCCTCGGCCTGGTGGGCCTCGTCGTGCGCCTTGCCGGCGACGGCGATCACCCGCTCGGAGCCGAGCCGTTCGACGGCCTCCTTCAGGGAGTCCTCGTTGCGGCCGGTGATGCACACCCGGTCGCCGCGGGCCACCAGCGCCTCGGCGACGCCGTAGCCGATGCCGCGGCTGGCGCCGGTGACGAGGGCGACCTTGCCCGAGAGCTCGGGGAGTTCCACGGAAGTCATGTACGAGTTCCTCAGTTGAGCGGTCCGCCGGCGACGTACAGCACCTGGCCGGAGACGAAGCCGGCCGCGTCGCCCGTGAAGAAGGCGATCGCGTTGGCGATGTCCTCCGGCTCGCCGACGCGCTGCACGGGGATCTGGGTGGCGGCCGCCGCCTTGAAGTCCTCGAAGCCCATGCCGACCCGCTCGGCGGTGGCCTTGGTCATCTCGGTGGCGATGAAGCCGGGGGCGACGGCGTTGGCGGTGATGCCGAACTTGCCCAGTTCCTTGGCGAGGGTCTTGGTGAAGCCCTGCAGACCGGCCTTGGCGGCCGAGTAGTTGACCTGGCCGCGGTTGCCGAGCGCCGAGGACGAGGAGAGGTTGACGATCCGGCCGAAGCCCGCGTCCACCATGTGCTTCTGGCAGGCACGGGTCATCAGGAACGAGCCGCGCAGGTGCACGTTCATGACGGTGTCCCAGTCGGACACGCTCATCTTGAACAGCAGGTTGTCGCGGAGCACGCCCGCGTTGTTGACCAGGATCGTGGGCGCGCCCAGTTCCTCGACGACGCGCGCGACGGCCGCCTCGACCTGTGCCTCGTCGGAGACGTCGGCGCCGACGGCGACGGCCCGGCCCCCGGCCGCGGTGATCTTCTCCACGGTGTCCTTGCAGGCGGACTCGTCGAGGTCGACGACGGCGACCGCGCGCCCCTCGGCGGCCAGTCGTACGGCGGTGGCGGCGCCGATGCCGCGCGCGGCACCGGTGACGACGGCTACCCGCTGCTCAGTGGTGGACATTGCTGTTTCTCCTCGCCCTAGAGACAACCCGGTCCGGTCCCGTGAGAGAACCCGGTCTGATGTGCGGTGAGCGACCGCTTAGTACCTTCAGCAGACGTGACGCTAGAAGCCCCGGCACCCGGTGTCAACGGGACACCGGGACGATGTGATCCATTACCTCACCAGGAGCCGCAGCAACCGCTCCGTCTCGGCGTCCGGGTCGGCGGTCAGACCGGTGTGCACCGGGCCGGGCTGCAGAACCGTCGAGCGGGGCGCGACGAGCCAGCGGAAACGCCGCCCGGCGTCGTCGCCGCCCGCCGGCCCGGCCGCCTCACCGCCGGCGCACACCCCCTCCACGGCACGCAGCGCGGCCCGCACCCCCGCGACGTCCGCCGCGGGATCGAGGGCGAGCAGCCGCGCCTCGTCGAGGTGGGTGCGGGCGCCGACGTAGGAGCGGGCACGGCAGTAGACGATCACGCCCGCGTTGATGCACTCGCCGCGCTCCACCCGGGGCACGACGCGCAGCAGGGCGTACTCGAAGACGTCCCGCCCGCCGCCCTGGCCGGCCCGGGTGATGTGGCGTTCGCCCGCCTGGCGGCCGCCGAGAATCGGGTGGTCGCTCACTTGGCCCCCTCGATGCCGGTGATGCGCTCGTGGACGACGGCGGCGCGCGCCAGCAGCGGGCGCGCGTAGGCCCGCCGCACGTCGTCCGGTGTGTCGAAGCCGGGCTCGCCGCTCAGCCAGGCGTCGGGGATCTCGGCCGTCACCTCCGCGAGCAGGTCCTCGGTGACCTGCGGCGCGAGCTCGGCCGCGGCGGCCGCGACGTCCGGGGCGAAGGGCGCCAGGGCGTGGTCGGAGGCGTCGTACGGGCGGGCGGCGGACGCCTCGGCGCCCGGCCAGTTGTGGTGCCAGATCATGGTCGCGCCGTGGTCGATCAGCCACAGCTCGCCGCGCCACCTGAGCAGGTTGGGGTTGCGCCAGGAGCGGTCCACGTTGTTCACCAGCGCGTCGAACCAGAGGATCCGCCCGGCCTCCTCCGCCTCCACCGGGAAGGCGAGCGGGTCGAAGCCGAGCGCGCCGGAGAGAAAGTCCATCCCGAGGTTGGTTCCGCCGCTGGACCTGAGCAACTCCTGTACCTGCTCGTCGGGTTCGCCGACCCCGAGCACCGGGTCGAGGCCGATCGTCACCAGGCGCGGCACGCGCAGGCCCAGCCGGCGGGCCAGTTCGCCGCACACCACCTCGGCGACCAGCGTCTTGCGGCCCTGCCCGGCGCCGGTGAACTTCAGCACGTACGTCCCGAAGTCGTCCGCCTCGACGAGCCCCGGCAGCGAGCCGCCCTCACGCAACGGCGTGATGAAGCGGGTCGCGTTGACTTCCTTCAGCATCGCCCCAGGTTACTGGGGTCTCGGCGCGGTCCGGGCGCTCGCCTGAACGCTCGGCGGCCCGCGGCCGTACCCCTGGGCGCACCGGATACGGCACACGCCTTGCGAAGGGAACGTCGGGATGTCCGTCGGATCGACCAGCGCATCGAGCGCATCACCTCAGCCTCAGGGGTCACCGGCCCGCCGCAGCGTCGTGGCGGCGGGTGCCGTGGGCCTCGCCGCCGCACTGGCCGCGTGCGGCTCGGACGAGACGGCCTCGTCCGGTTCGGCCACCACCCGCAACGGCAGCGGGACGAGCGGCGGCTCCGACGGAGCCGGCGCGGCGGCCGGATCGGGCGGTGCCGGCGCCGCGGCCGGCTCCTCCGGTGCCGTGCTGGCGCGGACCGCCGACATCCCTGAGGGCGGCGGCAAGATCTTCGCCGAGCACGGGGTGGTGGTCACCCAGCCCACGAAGGGGCAGTTCAAGGCGTTCTCGTCGACCTGCACCCACCAGGGCTGCGCCGTGACCGGGATCACCGGCGGCATGATCACCTGCCCGTGCCACCACAGCGCGTTCTCCACGGCCGACGGCAGCGTGCGCAAAGGCCCGGCGACCCGGCCGCTGCCCGCCCGGACCATCTCCGTGTCGGGGGACGAGATCAAGCTCGCCTGAGGCGTCGAGCCCGAGGCGTCGAGCCAGGCCGCGGCGGGACACGCGCACGGGCCTCCCGCCGTCGTCAGCCGATCCGCTCCCCCGCCACCCGCAACGCCTCGACGGCGGCGCGGATCGAGGGCCGGCGATCGGCGTCGGCACGCCAGATCGCGTAGATGTGCCGCCGTACCGCCTCCCGCACCGGAACGGTCCGCACCCCGGCGGGCAGCGGCCCCCGTCCGAGCCGGGGCGCGACGCACACCCCGAGGCCCGCGCCGACCAGAGCCAGTTGGGTGGCGTGTTCCTCGGCGCGGTGGGCGATGCGCGGCTCGACGCCCTGGGAGCGCAGGGTGTCCAGCAGCCACTCGTGGCAGAACTCGGCGTCGCCCCAGGTGATCCAGTCGTCGTCGGCGAAGTCCTCCAGCTCGACCTCGGCGCGGTCCGCGAGCGGGTGCGTGGCGGGCAGGGCCACGTCGGCGGGGTCGTCGAGGATCGCGGCACGGCTGAGCCCTTCGGGCACGGGCAGCGGCTTGTTGTACCAGTCGAGGACGACGGCCAGGTCGACGTCGCCGCGCAGCACGGCGCGCACGGCGGGCGCGGGTTCGACCTCGGTGGAGGTGACCCGCAGGTCCGGGTGCCGGTCGCGCAGATGGCCCAGCGCCGCCGGGAAGAGGCCGCGCGCGGCGGTCGGGAACGCGCCGAGCCGCAGCTCGCCGACCACCTTGCCGCGCTGGGCCTCCAGGTCGGACTGGGCGAGTGCCACCTGCGACAGGATCCGGGCGGCGTGCTCGGCGAGCAGCCGGCCGGCGTCCGTGAGCCGCACCCCGCGGCCGTTCCTGGCCAGGAGCTGCTGGCCCACCTCGCGTTCCAGCTTGGCCATCTGCTGGGAGACGGCCGACGTGGTCACGTGCAGGCCGTCGGCGGCCGCGCTCACCGAGCCGTGCCGGGCGAGGGCGTCGAGGGTGCGCAGGCGCTCCAGGTTCAACATGTAAGCGATGCTACGAGATACCGCGCGTGTTTTCTCGATTGTGCTACGAGGTGCAGGTCGGGCATCGTACGAGCATGAGCGCCACGACCGTCTCCGAAC
>NZ_LR732544.1:608985-658167 GCF_902506575.1 Streptomyces mexicanus
CTCCGGAGGAGGGGGCGCGGGGCGCCTCCCGGGGCGCCTCGGGCCGTGTCCCGCGGGACCGGCCGGTCGTGGGATGATCGGGGCCATGCGTGAACGAGTGGTGGCCGCCTGCGACGGGGCGTCGAAGGGAAATCCCGGTCCGGCCGGCTGGGCGTGGGTGATCTCCGACGAGAGCGGGATTCCGTCCCGCTGGGAGGCGGGCCCGCTCGGCACGGCCACCAACAACGTCGCCGAACTCACCGCCCTGGAAAGGCTGCTGGCGGCCACAGACCCGGACGTGCCGCTGGAGATCCGCATGGACTCCCAGTACGCGATGAAGGCGGTCACCACCTGGCTGCCCGGGTGGAAGCGCAACGGGTGGAAGACGTCCGCCGGCAAGCCCGTCGCCAACCAGGAGCTGGTCGTCCGCATCGACGCGCTGCTGGAGGGCCGCGCGGTCGACCTGCGCTACGTGCCCGCCCACCAGGTCGACGGCGACAAGCTCAACGACTTCGCCGACCGCGCCGCCAGCCAGGCGGCGAGCGCCCAGCAGGCCGCGGGCAGCGCCCTGGGCTCCCCGGAGCCGCCGCCCGCCCCCGCGGCGGCGGCCGCCGCACCGCGCCGCCGCGCGAACGGCGCCAAGACCGCACGCCGCGGCTCCGGCGGCTCCGCGCGCACGATCAAGGCCAAGTTCCCCGGCCGCTGCGTGTGCGGCCGCTCCTACGCGGCCGGCGAGCCCATCGCCAAGAACGACCAGGGGTGGGGCCACCCCGAATGCCGCACGGCCGTCGCCGGCTGAGCAGGCGGCACCCTCCGCGGCCCTCGTCCGCCGCCCCCGGCCGGGCCGCCGATTCCGTGCCGGGCGGTGGCGGATGACACACTGGCCCCCATGGACGAACGTGAATTCGGCAGGTCACACCAGCACGCGTCGGTCGTCGGGCTCGGCACCTGGCAACTGGGCGCGGACTGGGGCGACGTGGAAGACAAGCAAGCCCTCGCCGTGCTGGAGGCGGCCGCCGAGTCGGGGGTGACCTTCTTCGACACCGCCGACGTCTACGGCGACGGGCGCAGCGAGCAGACCATCGCCACGTTCCTCGGCTCCCGCCCGGACCTGCACGTGCTGGTCGCCACCAAGATGGGCCGGCGCGTCGAGCAGATCCCGGAGAACTACGTCCTGGACAACTTCCGCGCCTGGAACGACCGCTCCCGGCGCAACCTCGGCGTCGACCGGATCGACCTGGTGCAGCTGCACTGCCCGCCGACCCCCGTGTACTCCCGCGACGAGGTGTTCGACGCCCTCGACACGCTCGTCGAGGAGGAGCGCATCGCCGCCTACGGCGTCAGCGTGGAGACCTGCGCCGAGGCGCTCACCGCGATCGCCCGCCCGAACGTGGCCAGCGTGCAGATCATCCTCAACCCGTTCCGCATGAAGCCGCTGCGCGAGGTGCTGCCCGCCGCCCGCGAGGCCGGCGTCGGCATCATCGCCCGGGTCCCCCTCGCCTCCGGCCTGCTGTCGGGCAGGTACACCAAGGACACGGTCTTCCCCGCCAACGACCACCGCACCTTCAACCGCCACGGCGAGGCCTTCGACCAGGGCGAGACCTTCGCCGGCGTGGACTTCGCCACCGGCGTGGAGGCTGCGGCCGAGTTCGCCGCGCTCGCCCCCGAGGGCTGCACGCCGGCCCAGCTCGCCCTGCGCTGGATCATCCAGCAGCCCGGCGTCACCACCGTCATCCCCGGCGCCCGCTCGCCCGAGCAGGCCCGCGCCAACGCGGAGGCCGGCAAGATGCCCCCGCTGTCCGAGGAGACCCTGGCCGCGATCCGCGACCTGTACGACCGCCGGATCAAGGACCAGGTCGAGAGCCGCTGGTAGGACGTCGGTCACTTCGCCGTCACCGCGTGAGCGAAATCCGCGAGCCGGGGCATCCGCAACGGCACGGGGCCACGGCCCGCGGGCACCGCTGAGGAGGCGAGGTGACGGCGATGACCGGCGATCAGGCACCCCGGCGCCGGGGGCGTGACGAGACCGAGGAGGAACGCGCCGACCGCATGTGGGGGGAGTTGATCCAGGAGGTCCGCGTCGCGCAGACCGGAGTGCAGATCCTCTTCGGGTTCCTGCTCACCGTCGTCTTCCAGCCCAAGTACGACAGCCTGGCCCACGCCGACCAGGTCCTCTACATCGTCACGGTGTTCCTCGGGGCGGCCACGACCGGCGCGCTCATCGGGCCGGTCTCGCTGCACCGCCTGGTCTCCGGGCGCCGGGTCAAACCCCAGGCGGTGCGCCTGGCGTCCCGGCTGACCTTCGTCGGCCTGGTCCTGCTGGTCGCCACCACGACCTGTGCCCTGCTGCTGATCCTCAGGGTGGCCACGCACGGCGGGTTCGTGCCGTGGCTGGTCGCCCTCGTGGTCGCCTGGTACCTGCTGTGCTGGTTCGTGCTGCCCCTGTGGACCCGGCGCCGCTACACCGCCCGGTGAGACGGCCCGCGGGCCCCAGGGGCCGCCCCCCGGTCAGCCGAGGGCGTCGTGCAGTGCGGGCAGCAGCGTCTTCGCCGACCAGTCCAGGAACGCCTCCTGCGTCTCGCCGCCGATCTGCACCAGCGCGATCTCCGTGAACCCGGCCTCCGCGTACGGCCGCACCGCCTCCACGAACGCCTCCGGATCGTCGCCGCAGGGAATGGACTCGGCCACGTCCTCGGGCGTGACGAACTGCGTGGCCGCCTCGAACGAGTCCGGGTGCGGCAGCTCGGCGTTCACCTTCCAGCCGGAGCCGAACCAGCGGAACTGCTCGTGCGCCCGGGCGATCGCCGCGTCGCGGTCGGTGTCGTAGCACACCGGCAGCTGGCCCACCCGCGGCTTGCCCTGACCGCCGTGCCGGTCGAAGGCCTCCAGCAGGTCGGCCTTGGGCTCGGTGGCGATCACCAGGTCGGCCAGGTGCCCGGCGAGTGTGCAGGACTGCTCGCCGGAGACCGCGATCCCGATGGGCGGCGGCTGGTCGGGCAGGTCCCACAGCTTGGCCGACTCCACGTCGAAGTGCACGCCGTGCCGGGTGACGTGGCCGCCCTGGAACAGGGCGCGGATGATCTCCACGGCCTCCTGGAGCCGCTCGTGGCGTACGTCGACGGCGGGCCAGCCCTCGCCGACGACGTGCTCGTTGAGGTTCTCGCCCGCGCCGAGGCCCAGCCGGAACCGGCCCTCGGACAGCAACTGCACCGTCGCCGCCTTCTGCGCCACGACCGCCGGATGATAGCGGAACGTCGGGCAGGTCACGTACGTCATCAGCGGGATGCGCGAGGTCGCCTGCGCGGCCGCCCCGAGGACGCTCCAGGCGTACGGTGAGTGACCCTGTGAACGCAGCCACGGGAAGTAGTGGTCCGAGGTCACCGAGAAGTCGAAGCCGACCTCCTCGGCGCGCACCACGTGCTGGACCAGCTCGCGCGGACCGGCCTGCTCGGTCATCATCGTGTATCCGATTTGCACCATGCCCGCCGAGTCCCCGGACCCGGTGCACCGAAAACGGGAGACCGTTCCCGGCGCACGGCGCACGGCGCACGGCGCACGGCGCACGGCGCACGGCGCACGTGCACGGCTACGGACCGGGACGGATCCGGACCGGGACGGGCCCGAAGCGGCGGCGCCCCGGACCAGGCCCGTACCCGGTCCGGACCCGGCTCTCAGCGCAGCCCGAAACCCTCCGCCCAGGACATGACGTCGGCGGTCGTGGCGTTGCCCCCGCACACCACGAGGCCCAGCCGGGCCCGGTCCCCGACCCGTTCGCGCACCAGCCGGGCCGCCGGCAGCAGGCAGCCCGCGGCGGGCTCGGCCCACAGCTTGGCGTGCTCGGCGAGGTCCAGGCACCCCTGCACGGCGTCCCGGTCCGACACGACCAGCACCTCCTCGACCAGCGCGGCGACGTGGTCGTAGGTCAGCTGCGAGACCGTCGGGGCGCTCAGCGTCGTGATGATCGAGGAGACGGCCACCGGCACCGGGCCGCCCGCGGCCAGCGCCTCGGACATCGCCTGGGCGCCCTCCGTCTCCACGCCCCAGACCCGCACCCCGGGCCGCAGCGCGCGCAGCGCCGCGGCGACGCCCGCGATCAGGCCGCCGCCGCCGATGCTGACGAGCACGTCGGTGAGGTCACCGGCGTCCTGCGCCAGTTCCAGGCCGACGGTGCCCTGCCCGGCGATCACCACCGGGTCGTCGAAGGGGTGGACCAGGGTGAGGCCTTCGTCCCGCAGTCGGGTCGCCGTCGCGAACGCCTCGTCCATGCCGTCCGTCAGCCGCACCGTCGCCCCGGTCGCCTCCGCCAGCTCGATGGACCGGGCCGGCGCCGAGCGGGGCATGACCACGGTCGCCTTCACGTCCAGGGCCGCCGCCATCACCGCCAGCGCGATCCCGTGGTTGCCGCCGCTGACCGCCACCACGCCCGCGGCCCGCTCCGCCTCGCCCAGCGACAGCAGCTTCGCCGTCGCGCCGCGCGCCTTGAAGGA
The DNA here is from genome assembly GCF_902506575.1 of Streptomyces mexicanus. Classification (GTDB taxonomy): domain Bacteria; phylum Actinomycetota; class Actinomycetes; order Streptomycetales; family Streptomycetaceae; genus Streptomyces; species Streptomyces mexicanus. The sequence goes on from NZ_LR732544.1 coordinate 613,452, forward strand.
GCCGGTGCGCTGCAGCAGCTCCAGCTTCGCGGTCACGGGGACGCCGAGCAGCGCGGACAGACCCGGGCTGGGCACGGTCGGGGTCCGTACGACGTGGCCGGTGATCCGCTCGGCGGCGGCTTCGATCTCCGAGATGCCGATCAAGGCTGTTCACCCTTCCGGCGCGGGGGCTGACGGTCCGCGCCACCCTCGACCCTCGCCCGGCCGGGCACCGCGGGTCAACACGTTTCGGCATCGGGCGCCGGGCGGGCCGGGTGCTCAGTGCTGCTGCGGCTTCGCCGGCGTGGCCTCGCTGGGCCGGACCACGACGTGGCCCTCGCCGCGCAGCATCAGCTGGACGGCCTCGCCGGAGCCGCCGCGCAGCATCGAGCCGAGCGACTGCGAGCGGTGCAGCGAGGTCTCCAGACGGGCCGTCCAGCCGACGACGGCGTCGGTGTCGACGTACACCGGCTGCTCCGGTGTGACCGGCAGGACGAGGGGCGTGCCGTCGCACACCAGGCCGAGGCGCCCCTGCCCGGTGAACACGCTGTTGAACAGTCCGCCGCCCGCGATGCCGGAGCCCTTCACCGTGGTGATCCGGTAGGTCAGCGACGCGTCGAAGCACAGGACGTTGCGGCCGTTGACGGTGAACTCCTCGCCCGGCTCCACCTCGACGACGAAGCAGTTCTGCGCCTCGTGCGCGAACCACGCCTCGCCCCGCCCGCGCACCGCCATGAGCGGCAGCCCTTCCCCGGTGACCGCACGTTTGAGCATGCCGCCCACGCCCTGGCCCTTGCGCTCGAAGCGCAGATCACCGCGGAAGGCCACCATCGAGCCCTGGCGGGCGACCATCTCGCCGTCCACCACGTACCGGAGGCACTTGGCGTTCTCGACGGACATGCCGGGCGCGGACGCGGGCCGCACCACGTGCTCACTGGAAAAGAGATCACCCTTCATGTGGGCATCCTGGCCCGGAACCACTCGTTCCGCCAAGATCGCCCGCGGACGCGTGACCCGGGTCAGCGGGCGAGGTCGCCGCCCGCGGCGGCGCGACGCGGCGGGGCCGTGCCGCGCGCCTTGGCCTTCTTGCCGCAGAACGCCGACTCCAGCGTGCCCAGCATCGTGGTGTTCACCGCGTCGTTGTTGGAGGTGGTGGCCAGTGCCGTCAGGCTGCGCAGCCCGTCCTTGCTGGTGAACGCGTAGGTGTAGTAGCCCTGCACGACACCGGTGTGCCCGTACACCGACACCCCGCACGACAGGTCGCGGCGGCGCAGCCCGAGCCCGTAGGCCTGGCCGGTTCCAGCGGGCAACCATCTCTGCATCTCGGCCAGTTGGGCGGCGGGCAGCAGTCGTCCGCCGAGCAGGGCGGAGAGGAAGGTGTTCAGGTCGCGGGTGGAGGAGATGAGCGCGCCCGCGCTCTGCGCCCAGGACGCGGTCTGGTCGGTGGCGTCCACGAGGGCGGACTTCGGCTCGTCGGGGGTGAGATAGCCGTGTGCGTGGCGGCCGGGGATCTTCGTGTCCGGGTGGACGTAGAAGGTGTCGGTGAGCTTCAGCGGCTCGATGATGCGCCGCTCGTACGCGGTGCGCACCGGGTGTCCGGTGAGCTTCTCGATGAGCAGCCCGGCGACCACGAAGTTGGTGTTGGAGTAGGAGTAGACGGTGCCGGGTGTGTGGGTGAGCGGGTGCTTCAGCGACCGGGCGAGAAGGTCGCGGTAGCTGAAGACCTTGGTGCGCACCGCCTCGAAGCCGGGCACGGTATGGGCGAACATGTCGTAGGTGTAGTCGTACAGACCGCTGCGGTGGCTGAGCACGTGGCGCACCGTGATCCGGCGGTCGGGCAGCAGGCCCGGCAGGTAGTGGTCGACGGACGCGTCGAGGTCCAGCCGTCCCTCTGCGGCCAGTTGCAGCAGGACGACCGCGGAGAAGACCTTGGTGACGCTGCCGATGCGGAACCGGTCGGCGGTGTCCATCGGCTCGCCGGTGCCGCGGTCGGCGACGCCCTCGGTGGCCCGGTGCACGGTGGCGTGGTCGTCGTAGGACGTGCGGTGGTCGTCGATCCGCGCCATCGCACCGGGCGCGCCCTGGGTGAGCGCGGTGCGCAGCAGGCGGCTCAGAGCCGCCGTGTCGGGGGCCGGCAGGGCATCGGGTGCCGTCGCGTGCGGCCGCTGCCCCGCGGCGTGTGCCGGTCCGGCCAGCAGGGCCAGCACCAGCGATCCGGCGAGCGCGCTGCCGCGCAGGGTTCGTGAGGCCATACGGTTCCCTCCCGGATCCGGTGGCCCGGATCCGTGCGAGATCGGTCACATGCGGATCATGCAACCTTCTCGCACCGCGTCACATCTCCTGGTACGACACACAGTTGGTCGCCCGCCGATCACCGAGTGGGGTGGATCGGCAAAAGATTGTCATGGGCTGCACGGAATTGGTCCTTCGTGCTTTACATGGGCATGACTCGCCCCTGTAGGTTCCTTCGGGGCCGCATCAGCCCCCATGGCGCAACGACGCCATGCGCTCCGGGCGGTCGGCCGGTGCCGAGCGCCCGCACGGAAAGAAGGACCCTCAAGAGTGCACAGACCCCACATACGCAACGTGGCGGTCGCCGTCGTCGTGACGACGGCCGCCACGGGCCTGGCCGGCACGGCCCTGGCCGCCCCCGCCACGGGGGCGGGCCACCGCACCGTGTCGTCCGCGGTGTCCTCCACCGCCGCGGTGGTGAACGCCGCCCGCGCCGCCGCCTTCGCGCACCCCTCGGCGACCGGTGTCACACAGGGCGACGCGCTGCGGGCCGAGGACGTGATGCTGGACCCCGAGGGGGCCCGGCACGTCCGGTTCATACGCACCCACCAGGGCATGCCCGTCCTCGGCGGCGACCTCGTCGTCCACCTGGACCGCACGCTCGCCTACACCGGTGTCACCCGGGCCGCCGACCACAAGGTCGTCCCCGCCACCACCACCGCCCGGCTGACGCCCGCTCAGGCGGCCGCCACCGCGGCCTCGGCGGCCGGCGGCCGCGCGGGCACCGCCCAGCTGGTCGTGGACGCCCGCGGCGGCGCCTCGGCCCTCGCCTACCAGGTGCACGTCACCGGCAGCGCCACCGACGAGGACACCGGCTCCCGCACGGTCGTCGTCGACGCCCTGACCGGAAAGGTGCGCAGCAACACCCCCGACAGCGACGAGTTCCTGTCGCCGAAGCTGCTCGCCGCCCTGCGCGAGCGCGGACAGACGCTGCGCCCGGTCACCGCCACCGCCCCGCGCACCGCCCGCCGCGCGATCCCGTACTCGTCCTCCGTGGCGAAGTACCCGCGCACCGCGACGGGCACCGGCTCGTCCCTGTTCGTGGGCACGGTCCCGCTGATCACCACCCAGACGGGCCGCACCGGCTACCTGCTGAAGGACCCCACCCGCTACGGCACCGAGACGCGGGACGCGAAGAACCAGCTGACGGAGAGCTTCTCCAGCGGCACTCCGATCACCAGCACCACCGACACGTGGGGCAACGGCGCCGTCTCCAGCCGCGTCAGCGCCGCCGTGGACGCCCAGTACGGCATCACCAAGACGCTGGACTTCTATCAGAAGACCTTCGGGCGCAAGGGCATCGAGAACAACTCCCGCGGTGCCAAGGGCATGGTCCACTTCGGCAACCGGATCGCGAACGCCTTCTGGGACCCGGCCTGCGGCTGCATGCTCTACGGTGACGGCGACGGCGGCATGTTCCCCAAGCCGCTCGTCGCGCTCGACGTCACCGGCCACGAGCTGACCCACGGCGTCGTGGACGCCACCGCGCAGCTGGAACCCACCCGCGTGGACGCCCGCGGCAACCAGTACGGCGAGCCCGGGGCGCTCAACGAGTCGCTGGCCGACATCTTCGGCTCCGACGTGGAGTTCTTCGCCAACAACGCCAAGAACCCGCCGAACTACCTCATCGGCGAGAAGCTGGGCCTGTCCCAGAAGTTCCTGCGCCGCCTGGACCACCCCTCCCTCGACAAGCTGGAGGGCACGATCGACTACTGGTCGCCGGCGGTGTACGACACCGAGGTCCACGCGGGCTCCGGGGTCTCCTCGCACGCGTTCTACCTGCTCGCCGAGGGCAGCGGCCGCAAGACGATCGGCGGCGTCACCTACGACTCGCCGACGTACCAGAACCTGACGGTGCGGGGCATCGGCCGCACCAAGGCCACGGCCGTCTTCTACCGGGCGCTGACCCGCTACATGGTCTCCACCACCGACTTCCACGACGCGCGCCTCGCGACGCTGGCGGCGGCCAGGGACCTGTACGGTCAGGACAGCACCGAGTACCGGACGGTGGACCAGGCCTGGGCCGCGGTCAACGTCACCGCCGCCAACACCCCGGCGGCCCGCCCCTGACGCGTCGCCACCCGCGGTGATACCCGGATGCCCCGCCCCAGCGGCGGGGCATCCTCATACGCGTCGGCCGGGACGGCACCGCGAGGTGCTGCGGTAGAGCGCGCCCGGTGGGGAACACTGGGCCACGGACGGACAACCGGCCCGATACGAAAGAGGCGGACGGCATGGCACGACCGGTCACGGCAGGAGTCGACGGATCCGAGGAGAGCCGCGCAGCGCTGGCCTGGGCCGCCCGGGAGGCCGAACGCCGCGGTCTGCCGCTGCGCGTGGTGCACGCCTGGCGCTTCGAGGTCCACGACGCCGTCGACCTCGGCGACCGCGACGCCCAGCGGCAGAGCTTCCAGGACATGATCACCGGCGCCCTCCGCGAGGTCACCGACCGCCACCCGGACCTGACCGTGACCACCGACGTCGTGGAGGACGACGCCGCGGACGCCCTGACCGCCGCCGCGGCGGACGCGCACCTGCTGGCACTCGGCTCGCGCGGACAGGGCGCGCTCGTCCGCTTCCTCGTCGGCTCCGTCGGGCAGCAGGTGATCGCCCGGGCCGCCCGGCCCGTCGTCCTGGTGCGCGCCGGTGACGACCCCGCCGCCGAGGCGGCCGGGCGGGAGATCGTCGTCGGCCAGCACGGCAGCGCCGAGGACAGCGCCGAGGCCCTGCGGTTCGCCTTCGAGACCGCCGCCGCCCGCGGCGCCCAGGTCCGCGCCGTACGCGCCTGGACCCTGCCGCCGGTCTTCGCCTACAGCCCCGGCTCGATGCAACTGCTCGACGACGCCGGGGGACTGGAACCCTACGAGACGAAGGCGCTCGCCGAGGCCCTGCGGCCGTGGCGCGAGCGCTTCCCGGACGTGCCCGTCGTGGAGCACGTGGAGATGGGCAGCGCCGGCCAGGTGCTGCTGGCGGCGGCGGAACACGCCCAACTGGTGGTCGTGGGACGCCGGGCCCGCCGCACCGCGGTGGGCGCGCGCATCGGCTCCGTGGCGCACGGTGTGCTGCACCACGCCGGCTGCCCGGTGGCCGTGGTCCCGCCCGCCTGAACCGCTCAGGGCGTCGTCGCGTCCAGGGCGGTACGCGCCTTGGGCAGGACGTTCTTGATGTAGTCCGCGACGGCGGTGTCCAGGCCTATGTCGTGCTGCGCCCGCTCGGACAGGTACCAGCGGTGCTCCAGCAACTGGTGGTACAGCTCGGCCGGGTCCATCCCGCCGCGCAGCTCGGCCGGCACCGCCCGCACGGTGGGCCGGAACACCTCCCGCACCCAGCGGTGCGCCAGCACCTCCGGGCGGGCCGACAGGGGGTCGCCCGGGGTGTAGTCCTCCTGGGTGGCCATCCAGCTCTCCAGGTCGTTCAGCAGCCGCCGGGCCTGGTTCTCCTCGGTGTCCAGCCCCGTCAGGCGCAACAGCTGCCGCTGATGGTGGCCGGCGTCGACGACCTTGGGCACGAAGGTGACGGTGTCGCCGTTGGACGAGTGCTCTATCTGCATCTCCGCCACGTCGAAACCCAGGTCGTTCAGCCGCCGTATCCGGCGCTCGATGTAGTGGTACTTGCCCGCCGGGTAGACCGAGGTGCGGGTCAGCTCCTGCCACAGGCTCCGGTAGCGGGCGCAGATCTCCGTGCCGAACTCCACCGGGTCCACCGACGGGTGCAGCGCCCCGGACGCCTCCAGGTCCAGCAGCTCGCCACTGATGTTCACCCGGGCCAGGTCCAGGTCGTACTCCCGCTGCCCGGGACTCAGCCGCGGGTGCAGCTCGCCGGTCTCGGCGTCCACCAGATAGGCGGCGTAGGCGCCCGCGTCCCGCCGGAACAGCGTGTTGGACAGCGAGCAGTCGCCCCAGGCGAACCCGGCCAGGTGCAGCCGCACCAGCAGCACGGCGAGGGCGTCCATCAGGCGGTGCATGGTGGCCGGACGCAGCGTCGTCTCGAACATCGACCGGTACGGCATCGAACCGCCCAGGTGCCGGGTGACCAGCACCGGCTCCAGCGGGGCGCCCGCCCGGTCGGTGCGGCCGGTGACCACGGCCAGCGCGTCCACCGCGGGGATGGACAGCCGGTCCAGGTCGCGCAGCAGCTCGTACTCGCGCAGCGCCGGCCGCTCGGCCAGCTCCTTGACCGCGATCACCTCCTCGCCCGCGCGGGCGTAGCGCACGACGTGCCGGGAGATGCCGCGCGGCAGCGGTACGAGACGGTCCTCGGGCCATTCCTCGAGCGGGGTGTCCCAGGGCAGTTCGAGCAGGAGCGCGGGATGCTCCGGATTGGTGGCGCTGATCTGCAAGGCCATGGCGGCAAGCCTAGGGCCTTCCGTTCGGATCAGGCCGGATCGGTGAGCGGGGCCGGGTGCCGTGCATCACAAGGCGGAGGAGGGCGCGCCATGGCAACCGACGACGACGCGGCGAGGCACGGGGCCAGGGCCCGTGAGCCCGGCGTGATCCGGACGACAGGCCCTGAGTGTGCGCGCCGCCGGTCAGTACGCCTGCAGCGCCTGGTCCCGTGCCTGCCGTGCGGCCTGCCCGACCGGGCCGTGGAGCACGGGGCCGTGGCCGGGCAGCAGCACCTCCGCGTCCAGGGCTTCGAGGACGTCCAACGAGGCCACGGCGCGGGCGCGTTCGTGGTGGAACATGTCCGGCAGCAGTTGCGGCCCGCGCAGCCGCGAGGTGGCGTGCCCGCTGACCAGCGCGTCACCGGAGACCAGCACGCCCCTGTCGGGCAGATGGAAGACCACATGGCCCCGGGTGTGCCCGGGTGTGTGCACCGGCACCGGCCGCCCGGGCACGTCCAGCGGGCCCGGCACCGGGAACGGCCGGGGCTCGGCGACCGGGATGTGCGCGGTGCCGCCGACCCGCAGCGCGTGCACGGCCCACGGCAGCACCCCCGGCCGCCAGCCGTTTCGCAGCACCTGACCCACGCTCACCTGGTGCAGGAACTCCCGCCGGGCGTGCGGCACCTCGGCCTCGTGCAGGTACACCGGGGTGCCGTGGGCGGCGCGCAGGTACTCGGCGGAGCCCAGATGGTCGTTGTGCGCGTGGGTGATCAGCACCGCCGCCAGCGCGCCCGGCGGGACACCCACCGCGGCCAGCGACGCCAGCAGCTGCTCCCGGTCGGCCGGATACCCGGTGTCGATCAGCGTGGCCGCCTCCCCGTCCGTGAGGATCACCCAGTTGGTGTGACTGCCGTGCACCAGCAAGGTGCCGTCGGCGACCTGCTGCACGCCCGCCTTCATCGATCTCCCCGCATCCCGCGCGACTGCCCGACCAGGACAGCGAACCCGACCACGACAGCAAACCACGTCCGCCGGGAGGGCCGATACGTTCGTCCCGGCCGCGAGGGGGCGCGGTCGGGACGGTGACGAGGTCCCGGCCCGGGAAGGCGCCCGCCGCTGCGGGGCGCGGGTGGCGCCGGCCGCCGTGCGCCGCGCCGCGACGTCACGAGGCGTCCACGCGGGGGAAGAGGTACTCGTCCAGCAGGATGCCGATGGCGACGGCCGCCGGCACCGCGACGAGCGCGCCGATGATGCCGAGCAGGGCGCCGCCGACGAGGACGCCCACGACGGTGACCACCGGGTGCACGTCGACGGCGTACTTCATGGCACGGGGAGTGATCAGGTAGTCCTCGGCGAGCCGGAAGGCGATGTAGAAGCCGGCGGTGGCGCCGGCGATCGGCAGGGAGACCGACAGGGCGACCAGGCTGACGGCCACCCCGGCGATCGTCGAGCCGAGCACCGGGATGAGGTCCATCAGGGCCACGAAGAAGCCCAGGGCGGCGGGGTAGGGCACGCCGACCGCCGCGCACCAGGCGAAGGTGGCGAGGCCGGCGATGCCGGACGTGGCGATGTTGGCCAGCATGAAACGACCGGTGCGGGCCAGGATCTCGTCGGTGACGGCCTCGGCCCGCGGGCGCCGGCTGGCGGCGACGAAGCGGAAGCAGAACCCCTTGATCACGGGCAGCCCGGCCATGATGTAGATGGTCACGACGACGACGATGACCACCGACGTCACCAGGCTGAGCACGATCTTCCCCGCGCCGAGCACACCGCCCACGACGCCGGCCCCGCCGGAGGTCAGGGCCTGCCGGAGCTTGGAGATCACCTGGTACCGGTCCTCCAGGTGACCGAGGAACGAATGGCGGTTGTGGAGTTCGGTCAGCCAGCGAGGTACGGCCTTGACCAGCGCGTTCACCTCGTCGCTGACGGGCTGGGCGACCAGCGCGGCGAAGCCCGCCAGGCAGGCGGTGAACAGCAGGAGCACCACGACGACCGCCCAGCCGCGCCGTACCCGGTGCCGGGTCAGCAGGCCGACGAGCGGTTCGAGGCCGACGGCGACGAAGACGGACGCCAGGAAGAGCGACAGCAGCTCCCCGATCTGCCAGACCGTGTGCACCAGCAGCCAGGCCAGGGTGGCCCCGAGACCGAGTCCGAACCCCGCGCGCAGCCATCCGCCGGTGCGCACCCCGGCCCCCAGCCGGACGGCCTCGTTCCCGCTCTCCCGCCGCCCCGCACGTCGCTGAGCGTCCCGGGGGCCGGCTCCCGCCCCGCGCCCGGTGGCGCGGTGTACGCGCCCGAGTCGTCGGGCGGGGGTGGCGTGGCCCCGTGCCATGGGCTGCCCTCCTCATCGGGCGACGAAGGCGTGAGCGGCCGGCGGTGCGCGCGGCCACCGTCCGTGGAGGAACGCCCTCCGTCCCTGATCCTGCCGCCCCCGGGGCCCACCCGCTACTTCCGGGCCTCGCGCGGCGCCACCCGTTCTCCGCAGGCGGCCGGCGGCGCCGGCGGCGTGCCCGACGGCGTGTCAGCCGTGGTTCGCCGACGACGGGGCGGCCGGTGTGCCCGCTCGCGGCTGCGGGTGGTCGGCCGCGTGCAGCATCGGCGCGGTGTGCCGTTCGGGGCGGTGGGTTCCCTCGGACGGGACCGCGCTGCGGTAGGTGTCGGCCTCGTCGGGCAGCGGGACGGGCCGTCGGGCGACGAGGTGGCCGACCCAGCGCCGGCCGCAGTACGCGCAGGCGGGCGCGCCTTGCGGGGTGTAGGGGGAGGGAACCGGCTCGTTGTCGTAGGAGAAGTGCTCCCACTCGTCGCCGTGGTCGTCCACGCGGCGCTGGACGTCGTAGTCGACGCTCCAGCGGTGCCAGCACGAGCCGCAGGTGAATTCGACACGCTCGACGGCCAGTTCGGTGATCACTGTCCAGCACCTCCTGTCCTGCCACGGGCACGGAGCGCCTGTCCCTCTTTCCTGTCTTTCGTATACCTCGCAAGCGCGACTGTTGACAAGCGAGGGCTCAGGTTTTATCCCGGGCATGTGCGCAATGTCGTCGAACGCCGCAGGTGGCGACGGCTGCCGCCGTGCCTCGCACGGTGCCGTGCGTCGCGGGGGCGGCGGTCGGGGAGGTGGCTCGCATGGAGGTGCCGGACCTGTACGCGGTGCTCGGGGTGGAGCCCTCGGCCACGGCGCAGGCGATCACCTCCGCCTTCCGCCGCCGGGTGCGGGAGCTGCGCCCGGACACCCGCGTGGACGCCGACACGGCGCGGCGGTTCGGGCAGGTGCGCGCGGCGTACGAGACCCTGCGCGACCCCGTACGGCGCTCGGCCTACGACCGGACCCGCGCCCCGGCCCCCGGCGGGACCGCCGGAGCTGACCGGCTCCCGCCGCGACCGGCACCCGGGCGGCGGGGCGTGGTCCTGGGGGACCCGCCCGCCGAACCGCCCCTGCGCGCCGGCCCGGTGCGCTGGGAGCGGCCGCGGCGCTCCTGATCCGCGCGTCGACAGGGGGACACGGGGCGGGGCGAAGCGGCGCGCGAGCGCCCTCGCGGTTCAGCGCACGCCGGCCGGGCGGAACTGGATGCTGATCCGCGGTTCGGTGGCCCGCGTGCTCTTGGGCACGCAGTGCTCCCAGGTGCGCTGGCAGGAGCCGCCCATGACGATCAGGTCGCCGTGGCCCAGCGGGCGCCGCAGCGTCGGGCCGCCCCCGCCCGCCGGACGCAGCAGCAGGTCGCGGGGCGCGCCCACGGAGAGGATGGCGACCATCGTGTCCTCGCGCCTGCCCCGGCCGATGCGGTCGCCGTGCCAGGCGACGCTGTCCCGGCCGTCGCGGTAGTAGCACAGCCCGGCCGTCGTGAACGGCTCGCCCAGCTCGGCGGCGTAGTGCGCGGACAGCGCGTCGCGGGCCTCGGTGAGCACCGGGTGCGGCAGCGGATCTCCCGCGCCGTAGAAGGCGAGCAGCCGGGGGACGGTCACGACGTTGTCGTACATCTTCCGGCGCTCCGCGTGCCAGGGCACCTCCGCGGCCAGCTGCTCGAACAGGTCGTCGGCGCCGGTGAGCCACCCCGGCAGCAGATCGATCCAGGCGCCCCGGCCGAGGTCCGTGCGGTGCAGGCCGTCCAGCGGGCCGAGCCGCAGCTCGTCGGCCTGGTCGAACAGGGAGCCCTGCAGGTGGTGCGCGGTCATACGGCCAGCGTACCTCTGTAATCGAAAATACGTTCCCCTTGGGTGGTGGCGGCCAGAGGCGGGGCCTGTCGGGGCGGTGAGGGTTCCGGAGGCTCTGGGGCTCCGGCCTCTTCCGATACATCGCTGTATCGGATACGTTCCCGTATCGATCGGAGGGCGCGGATGACGGTCGAGGGGGCGAACGGGCCCGGCGCGGGGCAGCGCCCGACCCGGCGGCGGGAGCGGACGCGGGCCAGGCTGCTGGAGGCCGCCTTTCGGGTGTGCGCCGCCAAGGGCTTCGGCCGGGTGTCGATCGAGGAGGTCTGCGAGGCCGCCGGATACAGCAGGGGCGCCTTCTACTCCAACTTCGCCACGCTGGACGAGCTCTTCTTCGCCCTGTACCGGGAACGCGCCGAACTGATCGCGGACCAGGTGGCGGGAGCGCTCGCCGCGGACGCCGCCGACGACGGGGACGCCGTGGACAGTGGTCGCGCGGCCGGCGGTCCGGACGGCGACGGCACGGATCTCGAGGTGCGGGCCGCCGTCGACCGGGTCACCGAGGTGCTGCTGCTCGATGTGGACTGGCTCCTGGTCAAGACCGACTTCCTCGTGCACGCGGCCCGCCGCCCCGACGTGGCCCGCACCCTGCTGGAGCACCGGGCGCGGCTGCGCCGGGCGATCGCGGACCGGCTCGCCCGCGCCCACGCGCACACCCCCCTGCCCGCCGTCCTCGGCGACGCCGACGCCGCCGCCCACGCGGTCGTCGCCGCCTACGACGGCGTCACCACCCGGCTGCTGCTGGACAAGGACGTCGACGGCGCCCGCACCTGGCTCGGCCAGTTGCTCACCGCGCTGCTCACGGACGGCGGCACCCGCCGTGCCCACCCGCACTGAGGAGTCACCCGCAGGGAGAACCGCCGACCCGCACTGAGCATGCGCACCCGCACGGGGAACCGCAGACACGCACTCAGGACCGCGGACCCGCACGGAACAGCTGACACGCACTGAGGACTGAGGAAAGGGAACGGTCGCCATGGACGCGGACGTCATCGTCGTCGGAGCCGGCCTCGCGGGCCTGGTCGCGGCGCACGAACTGACCAGCCGGGGCCGCAGGGTCGCCCTCGTCGACCAGGAGAACGCCGCCAACCTCGGCGGCCAGGCCTACTGGTCGTTCGGCGGCCTGTTCCTCGTCGACTCCCCGGAGCAGCGGCGCCTGGGCGTCAAGGACTCCTTCGAGCTGGCGTGGCGCGACTGGCAGGGCAGCGCGCAGTTCGACCGGCTGGAGGACGAGGACTCCTGGGCGGTGCGCTGGGCCCGCGCCTACGTCGAGTTCGCGGCGGGGGAGAAGCGGTCCTGGCTGCACCGGCCCGGCATCACCCTGCTGCCCACGGTCGGCTGGGCCGAGCGCGGCGACCTCAGGGCGGACGGCCACGGCAACTCCGTGCCCCGCTTCCACATCGCCTGGGGCACCGGCACGGGCGTCGTCGAGCCGTTCGCCGACCGCGCCCGGCAGGCCGCCCGCGACGGGCTGCTCACCTTCCACCACCGCCACCGGGTGGACGAACTCGTCGTCGAGGGCGGCGCGGTACGCGGCGTGCGCGGCACGGTCCTCGCCCCGGACGACGCGCCCCGCGGCGTCGCCTCCAACCGGGAGGAGACCGGCGCCTTCGAGCTGACCGCGCAGGCCGTGATCGTCACCAGCGGCGGCATCGGCGCCAACCACGACATCGTGCGCCGCTACTGGCCCGAGCGCCTGGGCACCCCGCCCGCCCGGATGGTCACCGGCGTCCCGGCGTACGTCGACGGCCGGATGCTGGACATCGGCGCGTCCGCCGGTGTCCGCCTGGTCAACCGCGACCGCATGTGGCACTACACCGAGGGCGTGCGGAACTGGAACCCGATATGGCCCGGCCACGGCATCCGCATCCTGCCCGGCCCGTCCTCCCTCTGGCTCGACGCCCTCGGCCGCCGGCTGCCCGACCCCTGCCTGCCCGGCTACGACACGCTGAGCACCCTCAGGCACCTGCGCACCACCGAGGACATCGCCGGACACGACCACTCCTGGTTCGTGCTGACCCGGAAGATCGTGGAGAAGGAGTTCGCCCTGTCGGGCTCCGAGCAGAACCCCGACATCACCGCCAGGGACCGCCGGGCCGTGCTGCGCGACCGGCTGCTCGGCAAGGGCGCGCCCGGACCGGTACGGGACTTCCTGCGGCACGGCGCGGACTTCGTGGTCGCCGACACCCTGGAGCAGCTGGTCGGGAAGATGAACAAGCTGACCGAGCAGCCCCTGCTGGACGCCGCCGAGGTGCGCCGCCAGATCGAGGCCCGCGACCTGCAGATGGCCAACCCCTACAGCAAGGACACCCAGGTCCAGGGCATCCACAACGCCCGCCGCTACCTGGGCGACCGCCTGGGCCGGGTGGCCTCCCCGCACCGCCTCCTCGACCCCGCGGCCGGGCCCCTCATCGGCGTCAAGCTGCACATCCTGACCCGCAAGACCCTCGGCGGCATCCAGACCGACCTGGACTCCCGCGCCCTGGGCACCGACGGGCAGCCCATCGACGGCCTGTACGCGGCCGGTGAGGTCGCCGGGTTCGGCGGCGGCGGCGTCCACGGCTACAACGCCCTGGAGGGCACCTTCCTCGGCGGCTGCCTCTTCTCGGGCCGCGCGGCCGGCCGGGCGGCGGCACGCCAGACGGCCTGACGGGTTCCGACCGGCTGCGTGCGGGTACCCCGAGCGCCTGAGGCAAGAGGGAGATCATGACATGAGCGCATCGGACGACCTGCGGGTCCTGCACTCGCTGGCCGACCTCGCCGCACTCGTGGAGCGGCACCAAGGGCTGTACGTCCGCTGGTCGCGCGGCCCGGAGACCGATCTGGGCGCCACTTCCAGCACCGATGAACTCACCGGCGTCCGCATGCCGGGCCTGTCCGCCAACCCGCTCGACGTGGAGGAGTGGTGGCAGGACCGGTCCGTCGAGCTGGGGGTGGCGCGCCGCCTGTACGACTACGCGCCCCTGCCGCACGACAAGGGCCCCGGCGTGCGCCCCTGGGTGCTCAGGGGCCGGGAGCGGGGCCGCGGGCCCGACAACGAGCCGCTGGTGGTCGACGTCGAGCCCATGTGCTGGATCGACGCCGGCGTCATCGAGGAGGCGCGGGCCGCGGTCATGCGGCAGGAAGCGCAGTGGGGGACGCTGCGCCGCTCCGGCGGCTGACCCCCCGCGCCCCGCCGCGTCGGCCGCCCGCCGTTCAGGCCCTCGCACCGCGTCGCCCGCATGGGTCCCCGGCGCTGAGGACCCCGGCGCTGCTTCAGTCGGCCGCCGACGGTCCCGCGCCGCGCCGGCCGCTCGGGTTCCGGCGGCAGGCCGGGGGACCCGGCGGCCCGTCGGCGGTCAGCCGTAGCGGCGGCGGGCCGCCAGCGCGCGGCGCCTGAGCCCACGCCGTTCGGTCTCGCTCGTGCCGCCCCACACGCCGCTCGTCTGGTCCGTCTCCAGCGCCCACTGCAGGCACTCCTCCTGCACGGGGCAGCGCCGGCACACCGCCTTCGCCCGCTCGGTCTGGTGCAGGGCCGGACCCGTGCTGCCGATCGGGAAGAAGAGGTCGGGGTCCTCCTCGCGGCATGCGGCGCGGTATCGCCAGTTCTCCATGGAATGTCACCTGCTGCATCGATCGTCGTCTTTGTGTGACTGCTGCTCGACGTCGGGTCACCGCCCCCGGAGCGGTGAAACAGCCCGGCTCCCCGCCCGCCGCATCTTCGCGGAATCCGCACAACGGGGCCGGCACAAGCCGGGGCGACCCCCAGAGCCCCGCACCGGGACCCGCACACCGGTTCGGTGACCCCGGTCGCTGCTGCGATAGTTGACCGGAAAAGAAAGATGTACCGAGCAACAGGAAGCCCGTGGACACCAGCGAGACCACCGACAGCAGCATCCCTCCGCGCAGCGAGGGCGGCCCGGACCCGGCGCCGGCCGCCCGGCGCGGCTGGCGCCGCTGGGCCATGGACACCCGCCCGCTGCGCATCCCCGCCTACCGACGGCTGTGGTCCTCCACCGTGGTCACCGCCGTCGGCAGCCAGCTCACCGCCGTGGCCGTGCCCAAGCAGATCTACGACATCACCGGCTCCTCGGCGTGGGTCGGCTACGCGAGCCTGGCCGGCCTGGTGCCGATGGTGGTGTTCGCGTTGTGGGGCGGTGCGGTCGCCGACACCGTGGACCGCCGCAAGCTGCTGCTGATCACCAACAGCGGCATCGCCGTGACCTCGCTGCTGTTCTGGGTGCAGGCGGTGACCCGGCTGGAGTCGGTCGCGGTGCTGATGGTGCTGCTCGCCCTGCAGCAGGCGTTCTTCGGGCTGAACTCACCGGCCCGCAACGCCTCCATCGCGCGACTGGTCCCCGAGGAGGAACTGCCCGCGGCCAACGCCCTCAGCTCCACCGTGATGCAGACCGGCCTGGTGGCCGGGCCGCTGCTGGCCGGCGCGCTCATCCCCGTCATCGGGCTGCCCGAGCTGTACCTCATCGACGCCGTGGCGCTGTGCGTCACGCTCTGGGCGGTGCTGCGCCTGCCGCCGCTGCCGCCCCTGACGGAGGCGGTCACCCGCCGTGCGGGCGTGCGCGAGATCGTCGCCGGGTTCCGCTACATCTCCGGCCACAAGGTGCTGCTGCTGTCCTTCCTCGCCGACATCATCGCCATGGTGTTCGGCATGCCCCGGGCGCTGTTCCCGCAGCTCGCGGCCCAGACGTACGCCCCCTACGGCGAGGGGCTCGCCCTCGGCCTGCTGTTCGCGGCCATCCCCATCGGCGCGGTGCTCGGCGGCCTGTTCTCCGGCACTTTCTCCCGGGCACGCCGGCACGGGTGGATGGTGATCGGTGCCGTGACGGCGTGGGGCGCGGCCGTCGCCGGGTTCGGCGCCAGCCGGAACCTGTGGATCGCCGCGGCGTTCCTCGCCGTCGCCGGCGTCGCCGACATGGTCTCCATGGTCTTCCGCGGCGCGATCCTGCTGTCCGCCGCCACCGACGAGATGCGCGGCCGGATGCAGGGCGTCTTCACGGTCGTCGTCGCGGGTGGTCCGCGCCTGGCCGACGTCCTGCACGGCACGGCCGGCTCGGCCTTCGGGCCCCGCGCCGCCGTGGCCGGCGGCGGGCTGCTGGTGATGGCCCTGATGCTCGGCCTGGCCGCGGCGGTGCCGGCCCTGCGCCGCTACCGCATCTGACCCGGCGTCGGCGGGGCGCCGAGCGGACCGCGTCCGTGTCCCGGGCCGCGTGTTCGGGGCACGGACTTCCTGGGCCGGTCCGCGTCGCTATATCCCGCGCCGGGGGATCGTGTACTGCTCCAGCAGCCTGCCCCGGGTGGTCTCCAGCCGGTGGGCGAGGATCTCGGCGACCGTCCGCACCAGCGACAGTCCGAGCAGCGGATCCTCCACGCTGAGCGCCAGCACCGCCGCCCCGTCGAACTCGTAGGCGCGCACCGGACTGAACGCCTCGGCCCCGAAGCCCCACTCGTACGGCGGGAACAGCCAGGACCAGCCGAGCAGGTCGCCCGCTCCGAGGCTGGCCACGGTGACCCGGCGCTGCGGCGTGACCTGCTGGTCGAGGTGCACGGCGCCGGGGCGGATCACCCAGAAGCGGGCGGCGGGGCCGCCCGCCTCGAAGATCCGCGTGTCCTCCGGGAACGACACCTCCTTGGCCAGCTCCATCAGGCGTTCGCGTTGCTTGTGGGGGAGGGCGGTGAGCAGTTTGATGGCTTTGGTCATGACCCTGGGGCTCCTCGCCGGCGATGGGTTCCGCGCATGTGCCTACGCCCATTTCAGCGGCTGCGGGCCGGGCGGGCACCTCGGCGGACCCGACGCCCGTCCAGGGGAGCGCAGCACCGGAGCGCGGGGCGGTGGCCTGCGGGAGCGTGCGGGCATGAAAGAGCCCTGGCTGGACGGGGGAAGCCAGCCAGGGCCGTATGCGGCGGCGTACGGGGGACGTCCGTGGTCGACCCCGTCGCCGCGTATGGATGAACCGTAAACCATCTCTCGTCGTTTCACGCAGCCGGGGGCCGCTCACGTGATCGGTTTCACTCCCGGTGACCCGCCTCGGAGGCCGTGGCGGTGGTGCTCGGCCGGGGGTGTCTGCCGGGGGTGAGGATCTCGTCCAGCACCCTTCCCACCACCTCGTAGGCCAGCACCCGCCCGGCCGCCTCGCGGGCCGCCTCCGGCTCGGCCGGGCCGAGACGCTCGCGGCGGTCCCGCCACCGGCGTTCCTCCTCCTGCGCGCACGCCCTGGCGCGCTGAATGCGCCGCAGCAGTTCGTCCGAGTCCACGACATCGGTCATACGGCCCGTATACCCGCTCGGCGCCCTGTGATGGCTGTCGAGCCCAGCGTGACGCCGCCCGGCCCCGCACTCCGGCCGCGTCGCCGGGCGTACCGGATGTTTGGCCGGGCGCGGACAGGCTAGCCGGTGGGGGAGCCCGCGGCGCGGTGGGCCTTTTCGGCGGCTTCCACCAGCGCGGGACCCGGGCCGGTCCGGCTTCCCTACTTCGTCGTCCAGGGAGCGAGGAGATGACCGAGCAGCACAGGAGCACCTCATCCGCCGAACCGCCGTCCTGCGCGGACGGACCGGTGGGGCACGCGGGCGCCTGTAGGCCCGCCGATGCCCGCCGGGCCGTGGAACGCGCGATCGCCGCATGCTGCCGACCGGATCGTCCGTGCGACGAGCACGCCGTCTCGGACGCCCAGCTGGTCGCCTCGGAGCTGACCACCAATGCCATCCTGCACGGCGGCGGTGTGACCGATTTCCACGTCGACGTCGTCGGGCAGGACGTGCGGGTGTGCGTGAGCGACCGCAGCGACCGGTTGCCGGTGGCCCGGCCACCCGTTGACCGGCAGGGCCGGCGCCGGGTCGGCGGCCGCGGCTGGCCCATCGTGTGCCGGCTGGCGCGCGACGTGAAGGTGTCCGACCTGCCCTCGGGAGGCAAGTGCATCAGCGCCGTGGTGCCGCTGACCTGACCGGTACCGGCCGGCGGCGTGAGCCCGGCGTGCGAGTCGGCGCCCTGGACCGCCCCCGACGAGCGCAGGCCACCGACGAGTGCGGGTTCCCGACGGGAGTACGCCCTCCGACCAGCAAAGTATTGCCTGCTGCAAAGAAATCCAGGAAGCGGAGTTTGTCGTTCTTGGACCAGGGCAGACGGAATTTCGTGCTTCGGACCGGAGGCGCGCCAGCGGGAGCGGTACGGCCGCTCGGAGGCCCTCCAGGTCGCCCGGGCGCTCGCCCCGCCCCTCCCGCGGTACATCCCTGAGACCACCGTTCAGGAGCGATTCCGCATGCTCATCGATATGTCGACAAGCCGTTCCGGCGCCCCCGACGACCAGGCCGCCCCCGACGACCGGACCGCCCCCGTGGACCAGGCTCCCGCCCGGCGGTCGCACGACGACGCACCCGACACCGCGGCGCTCTTCCGGCGCCTGGCGGCCCTGGAGGACGGCCCGGAGCGGGACGCGGTCCGCGACGAACTCGTCACCGCCTGGCTGCCCATGGCCCACCGTATCGCCGGCCGCTTCCGCGACCGCGGCGAGTCGATCGAGGACCTGCGGCAGGTCGCGGCGCTGGGGCTGGTCAAGGCGATCGACCGGTTCGACCCCGACCGCGGAGCCTTCGAGAGCTACGCGGTGCCGACCATCACCGGCGAGGTCAAGCGGCACTTCCGCGACCGCATGTGGGCCCTGCGGGTGCCCCGCCGTGTCCAGGAGCTGCGCAACAAGGTGCGCGTGGCGCGCCGCGAACTCACCCAGAACCCCGGCAGCCCCGAGCCGTCGGTCGCCGCCATCGCCGCCCACTGCGGGCTGACGGAGGAGGAGGTCACCACGGGCCTGGAGGCGCTCGACAGCTTCAGCACCCTGTCCTTGGACGCCGAGCTGTCGGCCGGCGCCGACGGGTACAGCCTCGCCGACACCCTCGGCGCGGCGGACTCCTCCTACGACGTCGTCGTGGACCGGGAGTCCGCGAAGGAAGGGCTGCGCAGGCTTCCCGAACGCGAACGCGCCATCCTCTACATGCGCTTCTTCGAGGACATGACACAGAGCCGCATCGCGGACCGGCTGGGCATCTCGCAGATGCACGTCTCCCGGCTGATCAGCCGCAGCTGCGCCAAGGTGCGCGACGAGGTGCTGGCGGAGCGCGCCGCCCGGCGCGGCACCGGTGGCACCGGCGGCGGGCCGCGTCCTCCGGCCGCGTGAGCACGCTCCCGCGCCCCGGCGGGCAGCCGGCCCGCGCCCTCGTGCCCGCCGCTCCGGAACCCGTCGGCGCCCGCCGCGGTCCGGAACCCGTCCGCGCCCGCCGGTCCGCAACCCGCCCCCGGGGCGTCTGACCGGCGCCGGGCGGGGAACACGGAGCAGATGAACGAACACGAGCGTACGCCAGGCGACCGGGCCGTGGAGATGTACCTCGACCTCCTGCGGGTCCGGATGCCGGAGGAGGACTACGAACGCCTCCTCACCGTCGTCGACCCCGTCCTGCGGTCCATCCACGAACAGAGCGAGCAGGGAGTGCCCACGGCCGACTTCCCCCTGGACGGACCCGTGACCCAGGGCCTGCCCCAGGAGATACGCGACGAAGCGGCCCTGGTGATCGCCACCGCGGTCACCGGCAGACTGGACAACGAGGTGGTCGTTCTCGACATCGAGGAGACCGGCCCGGTCCGGGTGGTCACCGACGCCACCACCGCCTCCGACCCGGCGCGGCTGACCGAGATCGCCGACTACATCCGCGCGCGCCACCGCGAGACCGAGGAACTGCGCGGCATCGCCGAGGCCAGTGGCCTGCCCACGGACTTCTGACGGCCGGCACGGCCCGCGGTGAGGGAAGGGCAGGGCGGCGGGCGGCGCGGTGACACGACAGGGACGGTCCGCGCGGAGTCCTGACGCTCCGCGCGGACCTCTGACGTCGTACTTGAGGCCCGCGCACCCTCGGCCGTCGGCACAGGGCGCACCGCACCGCCCCGGCCTACCACCGGTGCGATGCGGACCCTCTCACCGCCCGCCGCCCGCGCTCACCGTCTCGTCGCCACCGCACTCACCGGCTCGTCGGCACCGCGCTCACCCGCTCGTCGTTCCCCGCACTCACCGGCTCGTCTCCGCCCGCACCCACCGACCCGTGTCCGCGCCCCGCTCTCCGGCTCGTCTGCGCCCCGCCCTCACCGTTTCGGGGTCGCCCGCGGCACCCGCAGCGGGCGGGCGAGTCCGACCACGGCCTCGTCCAGGCGCTGCAGGTGGCGCAGCACGCGGTCGGTGATCCGGCCGTAGCGGGGGACGCCCGGGACTTTGCCGGAGTCCAGCAGCGAGGCGATGCTCGGGCCGGTCTCGATCTCCTCCGTGGAGCCGCGGTCCGCGATGTGCGCGGCGAGCACCGCGATGTTGTGCGTGATGCGGCGGCACGCCTGCCGCAGCCGCGGATCGGCGGCGATGGAGGGGTGGGTGGGCAGCAGTTCGGCGGTCGCGGCCAGCGACCGGGCGTGGTAGGCGCAGGTCTCCAGCAGCGCCAGCAGGTACTGGGCCGTGTTCCGCCGGGAGCGCAGCGGCGTGATGGGGTGGGTCAGCGGCTGCACGGCCGAGCGCAGGTCGGCCAGCGCCTGGTCCAGGTCGCGCGCCAGGTCGAGCAGGTCCGTCTGCGATCCGCCGCTGAGCTGTTCGATCGCCCGGCCGGTGACGTCGGAGAGACGGTGCAGCACGGTGCCGAGCAGTTCGTTCGTACGGCGGTCGGTGTGCACCGGCAGCACCACCGCCGCCGCGATGATCCCGCAGGCCGCACCCAGCGCCGTCTCCTCGATCCGCAGCACCAGCACCGACAGGCTGTAGGTGTGCAGCAGCGTGTACAGCAGGCCGAGCGCCGCCGTGACGAAGAACGACATCAGGGTGTACGACAGCGGGGCCGTGTAGAACATCAGGAACACGAACACCAGTACCAGTGCCAGCGCCGGCCAGGTGTGCGGACCGACCAGCCCGGCCAGCACGATACCGGCCACCACCCCGAGCACCGTGCCCAGCAGCCGCCGATAGCCCTTGACCAGGATCTCGCCCGTGGAGGAGGTGTTGATGAAGACGATCCAGCAGGTCAGCACCGCCCAGTACCAGCGCTGCGCGGACAGGAACTCGCCGCCGACGATGGCCAGCGACGAGCCGAGCGCCACCTGCACCGCGGCGCGCGTGGTGGGCCGGCGCAGCCCGGTGGGCGGCTGCTCCTTCTCCCGCTCGCTCTCCTCCGAGCCCTCGATCGAGGCGTCCTCGGCGTCCAGTTCCTCACGCGAGCGGGTGGTGGCGGGGGTGTCGTCGGACTCGTCCTGCGGGCCGCCCAGCGCGACCCTGAGCCCGAGCACCGCCCGCGCGGCCTCGCCGAGGCCGCGGAAGACGTCCTGCACGGCGACCGGGGCCGGCGGCAGGTTCTCCTCCTCGCGATAGCCGAGGAGCCGGTTGCGCACGTGCGCCATCGCGGTCCCGGTGTGCAGCCCCACGGGCCGCAGCACCAGCAGCCGCAGCGCCTGAAGGTCGCGGCGCAGCGTGTCGGTGCTCTGCTCGCGCACCGGCAGCTGCACGCCCGCGGGAGCGGGCGCGCCGGGCAGGTGCAGCGTGAGCGTGTCGGCCCGTTCGCTGCTGCGGGCACCGAGGATCAGCAGCCCCAGCCGCTCGGCGGCGATCTCGGCGCCCGCGATGCGCCGCTGGACCAGCCGGGCCACGGAGGCGTCCGTGGTGCCTTCCTCCAGCCGGCCCTGGATCATCAGCGCCGTCTCGTGCAGCCGGGCGGTGCGCTCCCGTACCGCCTCCAGGGCCTTGTCGACGTCGGCGGGCCCGGCGTCCAGCAACTCCAGCTGGGCGGACACCAGCTGGGCCAGCCGCACCCGGAACGCCTCGCGCAGCCGGTCCAGGATGCCGGCCGGGGTCTCGTGGACGATGACGAAGCGCATGCGCGCGCTGCAGCCGAACGCCACCGCGATGACCAGGTACAGCCGCGGCAGCACCGACAGCGTCGCGCCGACGAACAGGGACATGAAGTAGATCTGGAAGCCGATCAGCCCCAGCGCGTTGCCCCGGTCACCGAACCGCCGGCTGTAGACGGCGCAGAACATCAGGACGACGAAGAAGAGGTCCCCGCCCACCACGTGCGTGTTGAGCAGCGCGGCCAGCGACACCGACGCAAGCGCCACGGGCAGGCCCAGCGCCAGCGTCACGGCCTGCTGGGCACGCAGCTTCTCCCGGATGGCGAAGGTGGCGGCCATCGACGCGATCGCCCCGGCCACCAGATGCGCCACGGGCGCGCGCAGCGCCGTGAGGACGACCAGGGTCAGCGCGATCGAACCGGCCGTCCGGGAGCCCGCCGCCAGCCGCAGCAGCCCGGGATCGGATGCCGTGACGCGATCCCGCAGCCGTGCCCATACCGACCCCTCCGCCGCACTCACGCCGCCGCACTCTCTCCTGTTCCCCGTGAGGTGTTCCCCGTGATGATCCGTTCGTCCAGCATCGCACGTCACGGCCGGACCGCGCGCCGCGGCCCGGCCGTGCTCGCCGCGGGCGGGCGTCCCGCGCCGCCCCGTCTCACGTCGCGGGGCCCGCGGCCGCCCCTTCGACGCGCTGCCGCACCTGCTCCTGCGTCATGTACGCGTCCGTGTACTCGAAGTCCTTCAGCTTGGCGGGCCTGCGGGCCTGGAAACCGGTGCGCACGAAATCGTCACCGGCGATCGCGTTGAGCATCCAGTTCGTCGCCACCCGGGTCTTGGCCACGTTGGTGCGCAGCGCGGCCAGGTGATAGCCCCGGGCCACCGCCTGCGCGGGCACCCCGTGCAGCTCCACCCCCAGCGGCTTGGCCACGGCGTCCGCGCCGCCCAGGTCGACGACCAGGCCGAGGTCCTTGTGCTCATAGGGCCGCATCGGCTGGTTGCGCAAGGTGGCGATGAGGTTCTCCGCGACCCGCTTGCCCTGCCGGTGGGCGTGCTGCGCGGTCGGCGGGCACACCGCGCCGTCGCCCTTGGCCAGGTCCGGCACGGCCGCGCTGTCGCCGAGGGCGAACACCCCGTCGTAACCGGGCAGGCACATCTCCGCGGTCACCGCGAGCCGTCCCTTGACGGTCTCCGCGCCGAGGGTCTGCATCAGCGGGCTCGCCACCACGCCCGCCGTCCAGATCAGGGTGTGGGTGGGCACCACCCGGCCGTTGGTGAAGGTGACCTCCTCCGGGCCGGCCTTGGCGATGGACACCCCCAGCGAGATCTCGATGCCGCGGCGGCGCAGGTCCTCCTGGGCGGCGCGGCCGAGCTTCTCGCCCAGCTCCGGCATCAGCCGGGGCGCGATGTCGATCAGGTGCCACTTGATCAGCGACGGGTCGAGCCGCGGGTAGCGCTTGACCGCGGCGTGCGTCAGACGCTGCAGGCAGGCGGCCGTCTCGGTGCCGGCGTAGCCGCCGCCGACGACCACGAACTGCAGTCGTGCGGCGCGCTCGGCCGGATCCTCGCTGGCGTCGGCCAGGTCCAGTTGGGTGATGACGTGGTCGCGGATGTAGGCGGCCTCCGCGAGCGTCTTCATCCCGAAGGCGTGGTCCGTCAGGCCGGGGATGTCGAACGTGCGGGTGACGCTGCCGGGGGCCAGCACGATGTAGTCGTACGGCTCGTCGACGATGCGGTCGGTGATCGTGCGGATGACGCAGACCTTCGCCTTCAGGTCCACTCCGACGGCGCCGCCGGGGATGATCCGGGTGCGGTACTTCTTGCTGCGGCGCAGGGAGACGGCGATCGACTGCGGGGTGAGCACCCCGGAGGCGACCTGGGGCAGCAGCGGCAGATAGAGCTGGTAGGCGAACGGCGTCACCAGGGTGATGTCGGCCTCGTGGGGGGCGAGCCTGCGTTCCAGGCGGCGCACGCACGCCACGCCGGCGAAGCCTGCGCCCACCACCAGGATCCTGGGTCGTGTCACGGTGTTTCTTCCCTTCTGCGGCTGACGGCGGTCTGCCTCGACGTCATGCGCCTGCCCTGGATCGCCGCGTTGGCACCTCATCCATCCCGCCGCGGACACACACGCGTCGAAGACCACCATGCCCGGGTCCGGCCGGGTGCGCACCGCATACGGCCGAGCAGGGGGCAGCGGGGGTCACCCGACGCCACGGTCCGCGCACACGTGGGTTCCCCCTCTCGCGCCACCCTTGCACGGGCGAAGGACCCGGCCGCGGCACCGCGCGGCCCACCCGGGGCGCGGCCGGTGCCGCCGGTCAGCCGCGGCGCAGGCCCGCCTGCCCTGCGTCGCGGAGGTGGCACAGCAGCAGGCACACGTCGTCGTCGCGTGCGGAGTCGCTGAGCAGCGGCTCCAGGATGCGGTCCGCCGAGCCGTCCAGGTCGGCGTCCAGCTCCTCCGGACGGAACGCGCCCAGCGCCGCCGCCAGACGCTCGATGCCCGGGTCTATGCCCAGCGCGCGCCGCTCCACCAGGCCGTCGGTGTACAGCGCCAGCGTGGAGCCGCCGGACAGGCGCACGGTGTGGTCGCCGATCTCCTGCCGCAGCGGGATGCCGAGCATCGCGCCCGGCTTGGCGTCGAGCACCTCCACCGTTCCGTCCGCCCGGCGCAGCACGGGCGGCGGATGGCCCGCGGCGGCCCAGGTGACGGTGGGGTCGTCGGGCCGGAAGCGGGCGATGACCGCGGTGGCGTACAGATCGGGCTGCAGATGGTGCAGAAACGTGTGCAGCCGGGTCAGCAGCTGTCCGGGGCTGCCGCCGTCGACGGCGTACGCCCGCAGCGCGGTGCGCAGCTGGCTCATCATCACCGCCGCGTGCAGCCCGTGGCCGGTGACGTCGCCGACGACGGCGATCAGGCTGCCGTCGGGCTGGCGGAACGCGTCGTACCAGTCACCGCCGATGTTCAGCCCGTGCGTGGCCGGCAGATAGCGCGCGGCCAGCGCCAGCCCCGGGGTGGTGGGCAGGTCGGCCAGCAGCGCGCGCTGCAGCGTCTCGGCGATGTCCCGGTTGTGCTCGAAACGCCGCGCGTTGTCGATCGCGGTGCTGGCCCGCCGGGCCAGTTCGATCAGCATCACGGCGTCGTCCGGGTCCCAGCGCTCACCGGGCGGCGACAGCGTCAGCACGCCCAGCGGCGCCCGCCGGGTGGGCAGCGGGATGCACAGCAGCGGACGCGTCGGCATCAGCGCCGACGGCGGCCGGTCGTCCACTCCCGGCAGGTGGCCGGGGTGGTCGGCGGCGTACTGCGGGCGCCCGGTGCGCGCGGCGAGCACGGCGGCCGCCGGATGCGGAGCCGTCCCGCTCGGGCCGCCCTCCTGGTCGAACAGCCAGACGTCGACGCTGTCGGCGTAGCGCGGCACCAGCAGGTCCGGCAGCCGCCGCACGATCTCCTCGTGGTTGAGCGAGGCGGTCAGCACGGCGCTGGCGTCGGCCAGGAACGTCAGCCGGCGCCGGGCGTTCTCCGCTTCCGTGCGCGCCTTGCGCTCGGCGGCGAACGCCTCGCGCTGGGCCCGCCCGGCGGCGTCCAGCTCGGCGTGCAGCGCCAGCACGCCCTGGTTGGTCTGGTGCAGCTCCTCCCGGTGGAAGGCGACCAGTTCCTCCTGCTCGGCCAGCTCGCGCAGCACCACGGCGGTGTCCTCGTCGGCGCCCAGCAGCGCCTCCGCCAGGGCCGCCGGATCCGCCGGCACCTCGCCACCCGCGGCCCCCTCGGGCTCGGGGCAGGCCACCTCGATCTGCCAGGGCGGCTCCCCGGCGGCGCTCGTCTCCGGATCCGGGACCACCGTGACCCGCAGCAGCCGCGCACCGTCGCCGGGGACGACCCGCAGGCCCAGGTGCCAGGTGCCGCCCTTGGTCAGGCACTGCCGCAGCCGCGCACTGAGCGCGGTGACCAGCCGGGTGCGCTCCAGGGTCGCCACCCCGCACGCGGCGGCCAGCCGCGCCGCGGCGATACGGGCCCGCGCCGCGTCGGTGACGGTGCCGATCCGCAGGCTGTGCGTCATCTCTCCTCCGGTCGTACCGGAGCGAGCACGGCCACGGCGGGGTCGTCCCGCTCCGGACGCAGCGGGCTGCCGGCGTCCCGGACGATCACCGCGGCCGTCACCGCCGGGTCCGCCGACAGCACGGCCGGGTCGGCGGGCGGCGTCCAGCGGCTGGGCAGGCCGTCGGAGTGCAGCACGAGCAGCCGGTCGGCCGACCAGGCGAACTCGGCCGCGGGCAGCGTCGCCGGCCGGTGCGCCCCGACGATCCCGGGACGGGACAGCAGCGGCCGCCAGGTGTCGCCCTCGCGCAGCCGCGCCCCGATGTTGCCGATCCCGCAGAACCGCAGCCGCCCGGCACTCAGCTTCAACTGGGCCACGGCGACGGCCGCGCCGCGGGTGCCGCGCAGCACCGTGTCGAGGCGGCCGAGCAGTTCGGCGGGGGAGAGGTGCGGGCTGTCGTACACGGCCCGCACCGCCGCAGACGACGCCTCGGCGGCGGGCCGGCCGTGGCCCAGTCCGTCCGCCAGCATCAGGGTCACCAGGTCCCCGCAGCGCACCCAGGCCCAGGCATCGCCGGAATGATCCGCCCTCGCCAGGGGGACGTCCACCCCGCCGGCCCGCCCGGCGGGCGCGGCCGCGGCCCCCCCCACCGGTCTGCGGCGGTCGGCGGCGGGGCCGATCCGGGCCAGTGCCACCGCGCCCCGGCCGGGCACGCTGTACAGCTCGAAGTCGCCGGCGCCCCGCCGGCAGGTGCCCAGGCCGGCGCCGAGCGAACCGGCGGTGGAGAAGCCGTCCCGCGGGGCGGCGGTCACATCGGCGAGGCCCGGGCCGTGGTCGACGGCCGCGATCTGCACCGCGGACGGCTGCGGGCCGTCCCGCCGCGGCACGGGCGGGGGCACCATGTCGATGAGGACCCGGCCGCCGTGGCCGTGCTTGAGCAGATTGGTGGCCAGCTCGGTCGCCACCAGGGCGACCGAGGCGGTCCGCGACGAGGTGAGGCCGACCGCCGAGGCGGCGGCCTGCGCCGCCACCCGCGCGTCGTGCACCTGCGTGGAGTCGTTCACCGCGACGTCCCACACCCGCGGCATCAGGCCTCCCCTCGCGGTCGCGGCGGCCTGGCGACCCACGACGTCACCGTGACCGTCGTGCCCGCTCCGGGAGCGCTGTCGATGGCGAACTCGTGCACCAGCCGCCGGGCGCCGCCCAGCCCCATGCCGAGGCCGTCTCCGGAGGTGTACCCGTCGGTCAGGGCACGGTCCAGGTCCGCGATGCCCGGACCCTCGTCCCGGAAGGTCAGCCGGAGCCCGGGGACGGGCCCGTCGGTCAGCGCGGTCACCTCGATGCGTCCGCCGCCGCCGTGCACCAGGGTGTTGCGGGCCAGCTCGCTGGCCGCGGTGACCAGCTTCGTCTGGTCCACCAGGCCGAAACCGAGCTGGGCGGCCGCCTGCCGCACGTGCTGGCGCACCCACACGAGATCCATGTCGGAGGTGATCGGCAAGCAGGCCTCGACGCCTGCCGCCGTGTCCATCACGGACTCCCCAGACGCGTGCGAGCGGTGCGCAGCACCGGGTCCGTACCGCCGAACCCGCGTACGGCCTCCTCCGCGGTGAGCGCGGTGCGCAGCCCCGGCAGGGTCAGGCCCAGCTCCACCATGGTGATCGCGACCGCGGGCCGCATCCCGGCGACCACGGTCTGCGCGGCCAGCAGCTCCGCCTTCGCCGCGATCTCGGCGAGGACACGGCCGAGGAAGGAGTCGACGATCTCCACCCCGGAGACGTCGATGACCACGCCGCGGGACCGGTGGGCCGCGATGGCCTCGCCGATGTCCTGCTGGAGCTGTTCCGCCGCGCTGTCGTGCAGATCTCCCTGAAGAGTGACCAGGAGGACGTCGCCGAGCCGGAGCACCGGTACATGACCCGCGGCGTGCTGGGGGAAGCCGCCGGTCACCGCTCACCCGCACCGTGGGACGACGGGGGGACGATGTCGGCGCCCAGCTTGCGCAGGGCGTACGCGAGCGCGTCCGCCAGGGACGCACGGGTGACCACCGAGCCCAGGTCCAGACCGAGGTGGACGATGGTCTGCGCGATGGCGGGGCGGATGCCGGAGACCACGCACTCCGCGCCCATCAGCCGGGCCGCGGCGACCGTCTTCATCAGGTGCTGGGCCACCAGCGAGTCGACCGTGGGCACACCGGTGATGTCGAGGATCGCGAAGTGCGCCTGCTGCTCGACGACCGACTCCAGCAGGGTCTCCATCACGACCTGGCTGCGGGCGCTGTCCAGCGTCCCGATCAGCGGCACGGCCACGATGCCGTCCCACAGCTTGATGACCGGCGTGGCCATCTCCATCAGCTGCATCCGCTGGCGGTCTATGAGGGCCTGGTTCTCGCTGAGCGCCGCCTCCATCACGACCACCCGCAGGGTGCCCATCAGGACGGTCAGGAGGTTCGAGCGCTCCCGCAGCCTCTGCTCCGGGGCGTCCCGCAACTCGGCGACCAGCAGGTCCACCACGGGCGGTCGCAGCGCCGCCACGTCCCGCGACACCTCCGAGGGCGTCAGCCCGGCGCGGCTGCGCGCGGCGCACATCCGGACCAGCTGTTCGCGCACCTGCGAGAACCCCGCCGCCTCCGGGTCCGTGACCCGGCCCGAGGCGGCCACCTGCGCCAGGGCGTCCACCAGGGTACGGCCGGCGTCCACGGCCTCCTCACGGGAGACGGTGAACACGCTCCGGAAGAAGGTCTCGTCGGCCCACCGCTGGGCGATCTGCTCCCGGCGGCGGTGCAGGAAGTCCCCGATCTCCCGCTCCGGCACCCCGTGCTGTTCCGCCGCTTCCTGCTCCGGCACGCTGTTCCACTCCTCGTTCGCGTCGCGCCGCTTCGGCCTGTGCAGGCGAGCGGGCGATGTCACTCCTGCCGGGCCCCAACTCTAGCCGCGCCCGCACGCGGTGAAGACCAGGTCCCCGTACCCCCCGTCGGGCGCCCACGGGTCGCGGGGCCGCGCCCGCGAACGACACCGTACGACAGGCGCCGGCGTCCGCCGACCGGGGTCAGAGCTGCCCTTCGGCGGGCGCCGGCGGCGCGGCGGAGCCCTCGGGCGCAGCGGAGCGCTCCCCGTCCCGCGCGGCCGGCTCCGCGGCCTGCTCGGGCTGCCGGTCGACCAGGGCCAGGGCCTCTTCGGCGGTCTCGGAGACGGGCACCGCGATGCTGACGCCGGTCAGGTCGAGGATCCGTCGTACGGGTGGGGTGGGCGCGATGATGTGGACGCTGCCGGGCCGCTCGCGGACCTCCTGGTAGACCCGCAGGATGATGTTCATGCCCGAGGAGTCCATGAAGGGCACGCCGGTGAGGTCGCGCAGGAAGTGGCGTCGGCCGTGGTGGAGCTGATTGGCCAGGTGGGCCTGCAACTCCGTCGCGGTGTCGGCGTCCAGATAGCCCTCCACCGTGAGCAGAGCGACATCGTCCCTCGGCACGGTCACCTCGACGGACAGCGGATTTGGGGCAAGGGGCACAGGTCCCTCCACCGAGTGCTGCCCTGCGTTCCCGCGTCTCCCCGTGGACCGCGCCGTCATGCGGGCCTGGTTCGGCCGGTTCCGCAGGCCCCGCGCGCACGGTCCCGCCGGCTCCGGTCCGGACGGTCCCGCCGGACCCGCGCCGCCTCACCAGGGCAGGAAGACGTGGACGTCCTTGCCGTGCTCGTTGACCACGACGCTGACCTGGTCGGACAGGGTGTGGATCAGGTGCCAGCCGATGCCGCCGCCACCGCTGCTGGGACGGAACGGGCGCGGCTCCGGCGGCGTCCTGCTGGTGTCGCTGAGGGTCACGTGCACCCCGTCGAACGTGCGGCGCATCCGCAGCACGAACGGCCCCGGCGCGTACTGCACGGCGTTCGCGGCCAGTTCGGTGACCACGAGCAGGATGTCGTCCCAGTGCTCGGGGGCCGCGGGCAGGCAGTGCCGCGCGAGGTCGTCCAGGAACTCCTCCGCGGCCAGACGCGCACCCGTCACATGATGCAACTCGCCCGCGAAGTGCTCGGTGCGACTGGGGATCCCCTCGGTAGCCAGTGTGTCGTCCCTATGCGGCTCGCTTGCCATCTCGCCTTCCCGGCCCGGCGTGAGCAGGGCGTCCTCGTCCTTTCGTCCGCCCCTCCGTACCCCTGACTAGTTCCCGTGGGCAGGCAGCCTACGCTTCGGTGTCCGCGCCGCGGGAGCCGGCCGTCGGCCGGCCCGGGGAGCGGGCCGCGCGGGGGTGCGCGGACCGCCGGGTCAGCGGAAGACGTCGTCGGAGTCCTCCCGGCTCGCCGCCGGGTCCTCTCCGGCCGGCCGGCGGGCGACGCGGCCGCGGCGCGCGTCGTACATGGCGTCGATCTCGGCGGCGTAGCGCTCCACGATGGCGGCCCTGCGCAGCTTCATCGACGGGGTCAGCAGCCCGCCGGCCACGTCGAAGGGTTCCGGCAGCAGCCGGAAGACACGGATGGACTCCGAGCGGGACACGGCGCTGTTGGCCGCCGCCACCGCCCGGCCGATCTCCTCGCGCAGGGCGTTCTCCTCCCGCCCCTCGCGGCTCGCCGCGTCCCCGGGCAGCGCGAGCAGCGCCCGCCAGTGCGCCAGGAAGTCCGGGTCCAGCGTGATCAGCGCGCCCACGCACGGGCGGTCGTCGCCCACGACCACCGCCTGGTGGATCAGCGGGTGCATCCGCAGGCGCTGTTCCAGCAGCGCCGGGGCCCCGCTCTTGCCGCCGCTGGTGACGATGACGTCCTTCTTGCGTCCCGTGATCGTCAGATAGCCCTGCGCGTCCAGGTGCCCGAGGTCGCCGGTGGCCAGCCGGCCGTCGCGCAGCACGGCCCGGGTGGCCGCGGGGTCGCCCACGTACCCCTGGAACAGCGACGGCCCGCGCACCAGGATCTCCCCGTCGTCGGCCACCGTGATCTCGGTGCCGGGCAGGGCCTTGCCGACGGTGCCGGACTTCTCCCGGCCCAGCGGCTGCATGGTGATCCCGCCTGCGGTCTCGGTCAGCCCGTATCCGTCGTGCACGTAGATGCCGATGCCCTCGTAGAACAGGGACAGCTCGCGGCTGAGCGTGGAGCCGCCGGAGGTGGCCCGTACCACCCGGCCGCCCAGCGCCGCCCGCAGCCCGCGGTAGACCGTCCGCTCGTACACGGCGTGCCGCAGGCGCAGCCGCGGACCCGGTCCGCGGCCGCCGCCCGTGCGCTGCCGCTCCCGTGCCGCCGCGAAGGCCCGCGCGGTGGCGGCCGCCCGCTCGAACAGGGCGCCGCGGCCCGCCTGCTGGGCCGTGCGCAGGAAATTCTTGTACAGCTTCTCGAACACGGACGGCACCGCGTACAGGTACGTCGGACGAAAGGAGCGCAGTGCCGGGACGAGCGCCCGCTCGTCGAGGTCCGGCTCGTGCCCCATCAGGATGCCGCCGCGCACGCAGATGCCCTGGATCATCAGCCCGTACACGTGGGAGAACGGCAGGAAGGCGAGCACCGAGGCCTGTTCGCCGGGCGGCGCCGCCGTGTGCCCCCAGCCCGCCAGCAGCGTGTCGCACGGGCTCGCCAGCGCCCGGTGGCTCAGCGCGCACCCCAGGGCGCGGCCGCCGGTGCCGGAGGTGTAGGCGATCACGGCGGTCGCCTCCGGCGCGACGATCCGGCGCAGCGACTCCACCGTGGTCGGCGGCACCGCCGCGCCGTCCGCCACCAGCTGCTCCAGCGCTCCGGCGTCCAGCTGCCACACGTGCCGCAGCCGGGGCAGCGCCGCGCACACGGAGCCCACCGTCATCGCGCCCTGCTCGTCCTCCACGACCACGGCGACACACCCGGCGTCCCGCAGGATCCACTCGACCTGGCCGCGCGAGGAGGACGGATAGACCGGCACGACCTGGGCGCCGACCGCCCACAGCGCGTAGGACAGGACCGTCCACTCGTACCGGGTGCGGGCCATGACCGCCACCCGGTGGCCGGGGGCGATCCCGGCGGCGACCAGTCCCCGCGCCAGGGCGGAGACCTCCTCCCGCAGCGCTGCGGCGCTCACCCGCTGCCACCCGCCGTCCGGCCCGGTCCGGCGCGCCAGCACCGGCAGGTCCGGACGGGCCTCGGCGGTCGCGAAGACGCTGTCGGCCAGGCCCCCGGTCAGCGGGGGCGCGGTGGGGAGAGCGAGAGCGACGTCGGTCATGCGCTGCTCCTGCCGGTGCTACCGAGAGTGACTCCGCCGATGTGTGCCGGAGTCGGCGGGTCGAATCTAGCCCAGGCGGGACCGGTCGGACAGCGGGATACGGGGACGTGCCTGTTCTGTGATCCGGGCCGTTCGGGGAACCCGGCAACCATGAGTTACGTCAATCCGGACCCCGAACCCGATCGGACCCCCGGCCTGGAGCCCGGCGGCGGTGTACCGCCCGGCGAGACCCCGCCGGCGGAGAGCAGCATGCCCGAGGCCGGGCCCCGCGAGCCCGAGGCCACGACAAGGGGCTGGGCGAAGGCCCCCCTCACCATCATCCTCGTCCTGGTCCTGGTGGTCGCCGTCGGCTTCCTCACCTATGCCCTGGCGCTGATCCTCTGACCCGGTGTGCCGGCTCACCCCTGCGTGTGCCGCACACAGG
Source organism: Streptomyces mexicanus (assembly GCF_902506575.1). Lineage (GTDB taxonomy): Bacteria > Actinomycetota > Actinomycetes > Streptomycetales > Streptomycetaceae > Streptomyces > Streptomyces mexicanus. The sequence continues at coordinate 645,731 of NZ_LR732544.1, forward strand.
CGGTGACGACGTCCCGCAGGCTGCCGGTCCGCTCCAGCAGTTCGCGCTGTACCCGGGCGCCGTCGCCGCGCCGCCGCAGGTCCGCGAGGGCCTCCCGGGTCCGTTCCAGGTCGCCGGTGTCCTCCAGCGCGTCGGCGATGTGGTCGAGCAGCGCCCGCACCACGACGTCGGCGGGCTCGGGCCGCATGGTCAACGGGTCGAGCAGCCTCGCGGCCGGCCCCGTCCGCGCCGCCTGCCACGCGGCCAGGCGCAGCAGGCTCACGCTGTGGTCCGCGGGCTCTATGCCCGCCCGCCACTCGCGCGCCGCGGTCTCCACCAGGCCCCGGACGAGGGTCGCCAGCAACTGGGCGGTCTCCGCGTGCAGACACACGTCGGCGACCCGGATCTCCACGGTCGGGTACCGCTCGGACAGCCGCGCGTCGAAGTACGCCATCTTCTCGTCGAGGATCCCCCCGGTGGCCACCATGCCCGCCACCCGCCGGTGGTAGCGCTCCGCCGACCCGAACAGCTCGGTCGGCCCGGCCGACGGCCAGCGGTCCCACACCCGGCTGCGGTAGCTGTGGTAACCGGTGTCCTTGCCCTGCCAGAACGGCGAGTTGGCGCTGATCGCCAGCAGTACGGGCAGCCAGGGCCGGATGCGGTCCACGACCGCGGTGCCCTCCTCGTCCGACTCCACGGACACGTGGACGTGGCAGCCGCACACGAGCTGCTCCCGGGTGGCGATGCCGTACTGCTCGGCCAGCCACTGGTAGCGGCGGTTGACGCTGATGGTGGGACTGACCGGCGGCGGCGAGGTGGCCAGCGCCGCCACCGCGCAGCCGATCTCCCCGGCCAGCCGGGCCGCCTCCTTGCGGCAGCGGACGATCTCCGCGCCCAGCTCGGTCATGTCCGTCTGGGGATGCGTGGCGAACTCCAGCATCTGCCCGTAGAGCTCTTTCTCGAACACGCCCTGGTCCGCCGCGTCCGCCTCGGCGTGCGCCAGCACCGCCGCCGACATCGCCTTCGGTTCACCGCTGTCCGGGTCGACCAGGAGGAGTTCCTCCTCCACTCCGACGGTCCGCACCTTTCGCCGCCCTTCCGGTTCTCAGCCGCGACTCCGGCCGTGTGCCGGGGTCGTAGCACCCGGCTGCCCCGGGACGGCCGACGGACACCTGGACGTGGTGCTCGTCTCCCGCCCGGCCCGGGGCGGCGGCGTGCTCAGACGGGGTACGGGGTCAGCCAGACGGTGGCCAGCGGCGGCAGCGTGAGGCGGACCTGCCCGTCCTCCGGCTTGACCGGATCGGGCTGGGTGACGCCGCTGCCGCCGTACGCCGCGGCGTCGGTGTTGAGGGCCTCGTACCAGGCGGTGATGTCGACGGGCACGTGCAGCCGGTAGTCGTGGCGCACCACGGGGGAGAAGTTGGACACCGCCAGCAGCGGGCCGCCCTGGGCGTCGTGCCGCAGGAACGCGAAGACGTTGTCGTCGGCGGCGTCCACGGCCACCCACCGGAACCCCTCCGGCCGGGTGTCGCGCTGCCACAGGGCCGGGGTGGCCCGGTAGACCCGGTTCAGGTCGCGCACCAGGTTCTGCACGCCCCGGTGGTCACCGGCCGCGCACCAGCCCTCGTCCAGCAGCCACCACTCCGGCCCGTGCTCCTCGGAGAACTCCCCGCCCTGCGCGAACTCCTGCCCCATGAACAGCAGCTGCTTGCCGGGGTGGGCCCACATGAACCCCAGGTAGGCGCGGTGGTTGGCCCGCCGCTGCCACCAGTCGCCCGGCATCTTCGACACCAGCGCCTGCTTGCCGTGCACCACCTCGTCGTGGGAGATCGGCAGCACGTAGTTCTCGCTGTAGGCGTACACCATCGCGAAGGTCATCTCGTGGTGGTGGTACTTGCGGTGCACCGGCTCCTTGCTCATGTACTGCAGCGAGTCGTGCATCCAGCCCATGTTCCACTTCAGCCCGAAGCCGGGCCCGCCGCAGTCGGTCGGCGCGGTCACCCCGCCCCAGGCGGTGGACTCCTCGGCGATCGTCACCACCCCCGGCGCCCGCCGGTAGACGGTGGCGTTCATCTCCTGCAGGAACGCCATCGCGGCCAGGTCCTCCCGGCCGCCGAACGCGTTCGGCGTCCACTGGCCGGAGTCGCGCGAGTAGTCCAGGTAGAGCATCGAGGCCACCGCGTCCACGCGCAGCCCGTCGATGTGGAACTCCTCGCACCAGTACACCGCGTTGGCGACCAGGAAGTTGCGCACCTCGGTGCGGGCGTAGTCGAACTCGTACGTGCCCCAGTCCGGATGCTCGGCCCGCTGGGCGTTGCCGGGCTCGTACAGCGGGTCGCCGTCGAAGCGGGCCAGCGCCCAGTCGTCCTTCGGGAAGTGCGCCGGCACCCAGTCCATGATCACGCCGATGCCCGCACGGTGGCAGGCGTCCACGAAGTACCGGAAGTCGTCCGGGGTGCCCAGCCGGGCCGTCGGCGCGTAGTAGGAGGTCACCTGGTAGCCCCAGGAGCCGCCGAAGGGATGCTCGGCGACCGGCATCAGCTCCACGTGCGTGAAGCCGAGGTCCTTCACGTACGCCGGCAGCTCCTCGGCCAGCTCCCGGTACGTCAGCCCCTTCCGCCAGGACGGCAGGTGCACCTCGTACACCGAGAACGGCGCCTCGTGCACCGGGGTGTCCCCGCGGTGCGCCATCCACTCGGCGTCGCCCCACTCGTGGTGCGACGCCGTCACGATCGACGCCGTGTCCGGCGGCACCTCGGTGCGCCGCGCCATCGGGTCGGCCTTCAGGAAGCGGTGGCCGTACTGCGAGGTGATCTCGAACTTGTACCGGGCGCCCTCGCCGATGCCCGGCAGGAACAGCTCCCACACGCCCGCCGCGCCCAGCGAGCGCATCGGGTACGCGGTGCCGTCCCAGTGGCAGAAGTCCCCGGCCACCCGCACCCCGCGGGCGTTGGGCGCCCACACCGTGAACCGGGTGCCCTCCACCCCCTGGTGCGTCATCGGGTGCGCGCCCAGCGCCTTCCACAGCTGCTCGTGCCGGCCCTCCCGGATCAGGTGCAGGTCGAACTCGCCGAGCGCCGGCAGGAACCGGTAGGGGTCGTGGACCTCGTACTCGTCCGGCCCGTACGCCACGACCAGCGTGTACGGGGGGATCTCCGGCAGCGGCAGCAGGACCGAGAACAGGCCCTGGCCCTCGGAGACGAGCGGGATCCGCTTGCCGCCGACCACCACGCTCACCGCGTCGGCGAACGGGCGCAGCGCCCGCACCGCGATCCCGCCCGGCACCGGATGGGCGCCGAGGAACGCGTGCGGGTCGTGGTGGGCGCCGCCGAGCAGGCGCTCACGGTCGGTGTCGGCCAGGGGCGGGGCCGCCTTCGGCGGCGCCGTCCGCGTTCCTGCCGCTGCGGGCGGGACGGGGCCGGACGGCTCGGGAAGTGACGTGTCGCGCAGTGCCACCGGTTCAGCCTCCTCTCACGGCGAGACGTTCGATCGCCGCCATCGGTACCGCGAGCCAGTCGGGGCGGTGCCGGGCCTCGTACAGCACTTCGTACACGGCACGGTCCGTCTCGTAGGCCCGCAGCAGGGCGTGTTTCTTACGGGGGTCCCAGCCGGCCAGGGAGGCGTACCCGGCGCAGTACGCCTCCCGGCAGCGGCGCGCCCACTCCGGGCGCCAGGGACGGCGCTGCCGGGCGGCGTAGTCGAAGGAGCGCAGCATGCCCGCCACGTCCCGCACCGGGGACTCGGGCAGGCGCCGCTCGGCGAGCGGACGGGACGGCTCGCCCTCGAAGTCGATCACGAACCACTCGCGTCCGGCCCGCAGCACCTGGCCCAGGTGCAGGTCGCCGTGGATGCGCTGGGCGGGCGGCCCGGCGTCGCAGCTGACGAGCGCGGCGAACGCGGTGCGCAGCCGGGCCGCGTACGGGCGCAGCGCGGCCACGCTCTGGGTGGCCGCCTCCAGCCGCTCGGTCATCGCCGCCGCCGTCCGTGCGGTCTGCCGGTGCCCGCCGGTCGGGAAGGCGTCGGCCAGCGCCAGGTGCACCTCGGCGGTGGCCTGCCCGAGCTGGTGCGCCTGGGCGGTGAAGTCGTCACCGGTGGCCAGCGCGCGCAGGGCCAGCGTCCAGCCGTCGGCCGCGTCCGGCAGGAACGGCTGCAGCACCCCGAGCGTGGCCGCCTCCGGCTGCGCGGTGCGCAGCCAGGCCACCGGGGCGGGCACGCGGCTGCAGCCCTGCCGGGCCAGCGCCCAGGGCACCTCCAGGTCCGGGTTGACACCCGGCTGGATCCGGCGGAACACCTTCAGGATGAACTCGTCGCCGTACACGATCGAGGAGTTGGACTGCTCGGCGTCCAGCAGCCGCGGCACCAGACCGCCCGGGATCAGCACGGACGGGTCGGCCTCGAAGCGCAGCGGCCCGGCCACCCCGGGGTGGCGCAGCCGCTCCAGCAGCAACTGCGCCGACCGCGGGTCGCACAGCGCGTCGTAGACCGCCAGGCCCGCCAGCGGCCCCTGCACCGGTCGGCCGATGAACGCCCGGTGCAGGCGCGGCGCCAGCTCCTGCCGCACGCCCAGCAGCAGCTGGTAGCAGTCCGCGGTCGGAGGCGCGGAGGTGCCGGCCGGCGCGGGGACGCCGCCGTGGCCGCCGGTGACGCCCGCGTGCTCGGCGTGGACCAGCAGATGCAGGCAGCCGGGGAACAGCTCCGTCATCGACAGCAGCCGCAGATCGGTGACGGGCCGGTCCTTGCCGGCGAACCACCGTTGGCGCGGCAGCCAGTCGCGCAACAGCGACCCGAGCGAGGCCATCGGCCCGGCCAGGTGCGTGGTGCCCGGCTGGAGGGATGCGGTCTTCGGCATGGTCACGCCTCCTTTCGTCGGCCGCAGGGTGGTCAGACTCGTCGGCCGATCCGGGATGCGACTTTGGTGAGCCGGAACCAGTAGAAGCCGTGTCCCGCGAGGGTCAGCAGATAGGGGAGTTCACCGATGGCGGGGAAGCGGACCCCGCCGATCAGCTCGACCGGGTGCCGTCCGTCGAAGGCGCTCAGGTCGAGTTCGGTGGGCTGGGCGAACCGGGAGAAGTTGTTCACGCACAGCACCAGGTCGTCCTTGTACTCGCGCAGGAAGGCGATCACCGCCGGGTTGGAGGACTGCAGTTCGGTGTAGGAGCCGAGTCCGAAGGCGGGGTTCTGCTTGCGGATCTCGATCATGCGGCGGGTCCAGTGCAGCAGCGAGGAGCCTTCACCACGCTGGCCGACGAACTGCACGCCATCGAGCAGTACCTCTCCCTGGCCCGGGCCCGCTTCGGCGACCGTCTCGCCGTCACCCTGCAGATCGCTCCCGAGGTGCTGCCCGTCGCCCTGCCAGGCGAGGACCAGGAACAGGGCGGGCACGAGCAGCGCGGTCAGTTTCAGCCAGTACTGGAACGCCTGGACGAAGGTGATGCTGCGCATGCCGCCCGCGGCGACGGTGGCCACCACGACGACGGCGACGATCAGCGCGCCGAGCGCGTCGGGTGCCCCGGTGAGCACCGCCAGGGTCAGCCCGGCGCCCTGCAGCTGGGGCAGCAGGTACAGCCAGCCGACGCCGACGACGAAGGCGCCGGCGAGCCGCCGGACGCCCTGGGAGGCGAGCCGGGCCTCGGCGAAGTCGGGCAGGGTGTAGGCGCCGGAGCGACGCAGCGGGGCGGCGACGAACAGCAGCAGCACCAGGTAGCCGGCGGTGTAGCCGACCGGGTACCACAGCATGTCGGGGCCTTGCAGCAGCACCAGGCCGGCGATGCCGAGGAAGGAGGCGGCGGAGAGGTACTCGCCGCTGATGGCGGCGGCGTTCAGGCGGGGGCCGACGGTGCGGGAGGCGACGTAGAAGTCGGAGGTGGTGCGGGAGATGCGCAGGCCGAAGGCGCCGACGAAGGCGGTGGCCACGGCGACCAGGGCGACGGCGGGGACGGTGTAGGCGGAATTCACGGCGGCGGTCCTCGGCGGGTCGGCTGTTCTCGGGCGGTCCCCGGCTGTCCTCGGCGGGTCTCAGCGGTCCTCGACGAGGCGGACGAAGTCGCGTTCGTTGCGTTCGGCGCGGCGCACGTACCAGCGGGCGAGCAGCACCAGCGGACCGTACAGGCAGAAGCCGAGGACCACCCAGGTCAGGCGGCGGGCCTGAGGGGCGGCGGCGAACACCAGCGGCAACGGTCCGACCAGCAGCACCAGCACCGCGAACACGGTGAGGGCGGCGCGCAGCTGACTGCGGATCAGGGAGCGGACGTAGGTGTGGCCGAGGGTGGTCTGCTCGGCTATCTCGGTGCGCGGCCGGGCCTGGCCCGGGACCCGGCGGGCGCGGCGCGGCGGGCCGGTGACGACGACCCGGCGTTCGGTGGGATCCTGCGGCATCGGGTGACGTCCCTTCAGCGGGCGGGCCGGCGCATCAGCAGCTCCCTCAGCTCGCGCGCGTGGCGGCGGCTGACCTGCAGTTCCTCGCTGCCGACCAGCACGCTGACCGAGCCGGCGTCGAGGCGGAGTTCGGCGATGTGGCGCAGGGCGACGAGGTGGCGGCGGTGGATGCGGACGAAGCCGCGGGCGCGCCAGCGTTCCTCCAGCGTGGACAGCGGGATGCGCACGAGGTGGGAGCCGTGGGCGGTGTGCAGGCGGGCGTAGTCGCCCTGCGCCTCGACGTGGGTGATGTCGTCCACGGCGACGAAGCGGGTGACGCCGCCGAGTTCGACGGGCAGCTGGTCGGGGTCGGGTTCGCTGACGGGGATCCGCGGGGCCGTCTCGCGCAGCCGGTCGGCGCGGCGGACGGCTTCCGCGAGCCGTTCGGTGCGCACGGGTTTGAGGACGTAGTCGACTGCCTTGAGGTCGAAGGCCTGCACGGCGAAGTCCTCGTGTGCGGTGACGAAGACGATCAGCGGCGGCGCGGCGAACCCGGTGAGCAGCCGGGCCAGGTCCAGGCCGTCCAGGCCGGGCATCTGGATGTCGAGGAAGACGACGTCGAGGGCGTCGGGCCCGCCCGGCCCCGATTGCAGGGCCCGGTTGATGCGGCGCAGCGCCTCGGTGGCGTCGCCGGCGCCCTCCACCGAGGCGATCCGTGGGTCGGCGCCGAGCAGGTAGAGCAGTTCCTCCAGCGAGGGGCGTTCGTCGTCGACGGCGAGGGCGCGCAGCATGAACGTGGAGTGTAGGGGTGAACGGCGAGCGTGCACACGGGCCGGGCGAGGACGGTCGCGCGCGCGACGGCGCTGGATACAGTGCCCACATGAACAGCAGGCCGGCCCCGTTCGACGACCTCGACCGGAAGATCCTCACCGCGCTGATGGCGAACGCCCGCAGGAGTTTCGCCGAGATCGGCGCGGAGATCGGCCTGTCCGCGACGGCGGTCAAGCGCCGCGTGGACCGGCTGCGGGAGGCGGGGGTGATCACCGGGTTCACGGCCACGGTGAAGCCGTCGGCGCTGGGCTGGCGCACGGAGGCGTACGTGGAGGTGTACTGCGAGGGCGCGGCGCCGCCCCGGCGACTGGCGGAGGTGGTGCGCAACCATCCGGAGATCACGGCGGCGATGACCGTGACCGGCGGCGCGGACGCGCTGCTGCACGTGCGGGCGCGGGACGTGGCGCACTTCGAGGAGGTGCTGGAGCGGATCCGCACCGAGCCGTTCATCCGCAAGACGATCAGCGTGATGGTGCTGTCCCATCTGCTGCCCGAGAGCCCGGAGGCGGGCGCCAGCCACGCCGCCCCCGAGGAGGACGCAGCAGAGCTGCGCTGAGCGGTCCGAAGACGCAGCAATGCTGCTCGGACACGCAGCTTTCGTTCCTTGTCGCGCGTATCCGTCGCTTCCTACCGTGGTGTCAACCCTCAGACGACACCAGGAAGCGGAGGAACCCCTTCGTGCCCGAGTCCCGTGTGCCGCGCCGGCGGCGCTTTCTCGTCTGCGAACCCAGACACTTCGCCGTGCAGTACGCGATCAACCCGTGGATGCATCCCGACCGTCCCGTCGACGTCGGCCGCGCCCAGGCCCAGTGGAAGGCGCTGGTCGACGCCTACCGTGCGCACGGGCACACCGTGGAGACGGTGGAGCCGGTGCCCGGCCTGCCGGACATGGTCTTCGCCGCCAACGCGGCGGTGAGCGTGGGCGGCCGTGTGTTCGGCTCCCTGTTCAAGGCGCCCGAGCGGCGCCGGGAGTCCCTTCCCTACGACACGTGGTTCAAGTCGGCCGGCTTCGACGTCTACCGTCCGGAGTCGCTGTGCGAGGGCGAGGGCGACTTCGTGCCGGCCGGCCGCTGGATCCTGGCCGGCACCGGCTTCCGCACCACCCGTGCGGCCCACCAGGAGGCGCAGGAGTACCTGGGCGTGGCCGTGATCGGCCTGACCCTGGTCGACCCGTACTTCTATCACCTGGACACGGCCCTGTTCGTCCTGGGTGACGAGGACGGTGCGCAGAACATCGCCTACTACCCGGAGGCGTTCTCGCCCGGCAGCCGCGAGGTGCTGGCCCGGCTCTACCCGGACGCGGTGATCGCCACCCGCGAGGACGCGATGGCCTTCGGGCTCAACTCCGTCAGCGACGGACGGCACGTCTTCGTCTCGCCCGGCGCGACCGCCCTGATCGACCAGCTCGCCGACCGCGGTTACGTCCCCGTCCCCGTCGACCTGTCCGAGTTCCACAAGGCCGGCGGCGGCATCAAGTGCTGCACCCAGGAGATCCGCTCATGACCGCACCCGTCCGCACCCGTACCTCCGAGGAACTGATCCGGGCCGAGGAGCCGGTCCTCGCGCACAACTACCACCCGCTGCCCGTCGTCGTCGCCCGCGCGGAGGGCGCCTGGGTGGAGGACGTCGAGGGCCGCCGCTACCTCGACATGCTGGCCGGCTACTCGGCGCTGAACTTCGGGCACCGCCACCCGGCGCTGATCGACGCCGCCCACGCCCAGCTCGACCGGCTCACCCTGACCTCCCGGGCCTTCCACAACGACCGGCTCGCGGAGTTCGCCGAGCGGCTGGCGCGGCTGACGGGGCAGGACATGGTGCTCCCGATGAACACGGGTGCCGAGGCGGTGGAGAGCGGCATCAAGGTCGCCCGCAAGTGGGCGTACGAGGTCAAGGGCGTCCCCGCCGACCGGGCGACGATCGTGGTCGCCGACGGCAACTTCCACGGCCGCACCACGACCGTCGTCAGCTTCTCCACGGACGAGACGGCACGGTCGGGCTTCGGGCCGTTCACACCGGGCTTCCGGATCGTCCCCTACAACGACCTGGCCGCACTCGAGGCCGCGATCGACGAGACGACGGCGGCCGTGCTGATCGAGCCGATCCAGGGCGAGGCGGGCGTGATCGTCCCCGACGACGGCTATCTCGCCGGGGTCCGGGAGCTGACCCGCCGGGCCGGGTGCCTGTTCGTCGCCGACGAGATCCAGTCGGGCCTGGGCCGCACCGGGCGCACCCTCGCCGTCGAGCACGAGAACGTGGTGCCGGACGTGGTGCTGCTCGGCAAGGCGCTGGGCGGCGGCATCGTGCCGGTGTCGGCGGTGGTGGGCCGCCGGGAGGTGCTCGGGGTGCTGCGGCCGGGCGAGCACGGGTCGACGTTCGGCGGCAACCCGCTGGCCGCGGCGGTCGGCACGGCGGTGGTGGAGCTGCTGGAGACCGGTGAGTTCCAGCTCCGGGCCGCCGAGCTGGGCGCGGTGCTGCGCGAGGAGCTGGACGCGCTGCTCGGCCGGGGCGTGGTCGCCTTCCGCGCGCGCGGGCTGTGGGCGGGGGTGGACGTGGATCCGGCCATCGGCACCGGCCGGGAGATCAGCGAGCGGCTGATGCGGGAGGGCATCCTCGTCAAGGACACCCACGGGTCCACGATCCGGCTGGCTCCGCCGCTGACCGTGACGGAGGCCGAACTGCGCGCGGCGCTCGCGTCGTTGGCGAAGGTGCTGGCCGCCTGAGGGCGGCCGCCGGGCCCTGCCGGGCGGTCCGGCGGACAGCACGAGGACGGCCGGGGTGCCGTGGACCGGCTCCCCGGCCGTCCGGCCGTTCGAGCAGGGTTACTCGTTGGGCTTCGCGGCGCTGATGTCGCCGAGCGCCGACTCGGGGTCGCGTTCGATGGCGATGTCGCCGATGGACACGATCCCCACGGGGTGGCCGTGGTCGATGACCGGCACACGGCGCACGGCGTGCTCCCGCATCAGCCGCACCGCCTGGTCGACCTCCTCGTCGGGGGTCACGGTGAACAGGTCGCCGCTGCACGCCGAGGCGACGGTGCGCTCGTCGGGGTCACCGCCCTCCGCCAGCGCCCGCACCACCAGGTCACGGTCGCTGACCAGGCCGCGCAGCTCGTCTCCCTCGGTCACCAGGACGACCCCGATGTCCTCGTCGCGCATCTTCTGGGCCACCGCCGTCACCGAGGTCTGCGGCTCCACCGTCACCAACTGGCTGGTCATGATGTCGCGGACGTGCTGAGCCATGACGCCTCCCTTCGTCCGGTCCTGCGGTGCGGTCCACCGCACGTGCCCTCGCCGGGTACCCGGCCGGGACACCGCCGCACCTGCCGAGCCGGGCCGGTACGCCCACTCGTTGGCGGCGCGTGATGGGGGTACCCGGCCCGCTGACGGCACTTCCTGAGGAGATGACTTCCGATGTTGCTTCTTGGCCTGCTCCTCCTCGCGGCCGCGGGTGCGTTCACCGGTCTGGCCATCGCCGGCAATCTGACGGGCGGACCCCAGTACACGGTGTCGATACTCGGCAATCACATCGTCACGCTGAACGTCCTCGCCATCTTCGCGTCCGGGCTCGCGCTCGCCCTCATCTTCTGCCTGGGCCTGTCCCTGATGGCCGCCTCCGCGACACACCGCCGGCACCACCGGGTCGCCGGGCGCTACGGCCGCACGGGCGGTGGGCCGATGGACGAGACGACGGGCCGGGACGGCCGCGGCCGCCGCTGACCGGCGCCGCCCGGCCCAAAGCGCCCGGGGCCGCAGCCGTCAGTGGTAGGCGTGCACCACCGCGTGTCCCTTGCCCCGGCCGATCATCCACCGGTTGACCGGCGTGGTCACCACGAACGCAAGGGCGAGGGACACCACGAGCGAGACCCAGAACAGGGCGTCGGCGAGGCCGGCGTCCATGGCGCCGGGCACGCCCACCATCACCGTGTTGTCGATCAGTTCCATCACCGCGATGGACACTGTGTCGGCGGCCAGGGCGACCTTGAGCGCCTGCCGCAGCGGAAGTCCGGCGCGGATCACGCCGCGCATGGTCAGCGCGTAGCCGAAGACGAAGGCGAGCGCGACCGAGACGACGACGGTGGCCGCGTTGTGCAGACCGGCCGCGGTGCCGACGACCATGCCGAGCACCTCGCCGATCGCGCAGCCGGTGAGGCAGTGCAGCGTGGCCAGCGCGGCCATGCGCCAGGAGGTGCCGGCGCCGTGGCCCGCCCGATGGTGACCCTCGTGAGCGTGGCCCTCGTGCTGGTGGCCCTGGTGTTGGTGTTCGTGGTGCCGGTGCTCGTCGTGCTGGTGTGCCGAGTGGGTCGTCATGGCTCTCCCCCTGTCCCTGAGGACGATGACCGGATCGTCACCGACCAGAACCATATACCCCCTGGGGGTATTCCCATGCGGTCCGGATGCGGCCGTCCTCCGGGGCGGCCGAGCGAGCGGCCGCCCCGGAGGACCGGTGACCTACTGGTCGCCCAGCATCTTCTTCATCTCGGTGATCTCCGCCGACTGCGAGGCGACGATCGACTTCGCCATCGCCCGGGCCGGGCCGTAGGCGCCGTCGGCCTGCTCGGTGCGCGCCATCGTGAGCGCGCCCTCGTGGTGGCCGACCATCATCCGCAGGAACGCCCGGTCGAAGGCGTCACCGGACAGCTTCTCCAGCCCGCTCATCTCCGAGTCGGACATCATGCCGGGCATCGGCGAGGCGGAGTGGCCCGCGCCCGAGTGGTCCATGCCGGGCATCCCGGGCATGTCCGCCATGCCGGTGGCGTCGGCGTCCGGGACCGGTGCGCCCCAGGCCCTCAGCCAGCCGGTCATGGTGGTGATCTCCGGGTCCTGGGCCTTCCTGATCCGCGCGGCGAGGTCCTTGACCTGCTGGGACTTCGCCCGCGTCGGGGCCAGGTCCGCCATGGCGACGGCCTGCCGGTGGTGCGGGATCATCTGCTGCGCGAACGAGACGTCCTGGGCGTTGTGGCCGCTGTGCCCGGTGGGCGTGGCCGGACCGGAGTCGGACGGCTGCGCGGAGGCGCTGGTGCCGTGACCGGAGTGGCCGGCCGGGGAGGACCCGCTCCCGCCGCCGCAGGCGGTGAGCACCACGGCGGCGGTCACGGCCGCGGCCGTGGCGGTGGCCCGGCCGAGCAGGGTACGGCGGAGCGGGAAGGGACGAGTGTGGGAGGGACGGGTTGCCATGGGTGTGCAGCTCCTTGAAAGGCCCGCGTGCGGGCACGCGGGAAGGACGGATCGAGAGACGGACCGGAGCACGCCACCCCGGGGCGGGGTGGCGTGCTC
>NZ_LR732544.1:658268-776230 GCF_902506575.1 Streptomyces mexicanus
CACGACGCGCCGCCGCTACGCGGCGGATTCCGCGCAAGCGCGGAATGAGCCCGGAACTCCGTTCCGGGGCCGCGCTCACGCGCGGCATGGGAATTCCCGCTCCGCGTGAATTCATGGCCCGGCTCGGGCCGCTCCGCGCCCCGTTCCGGGCAACGGCCCGCGCTCCGCGCGGACCTGACACGGCAGCAGCGAGGAGTTGGGAGGTGGTGGACGCATGGGAGGGACAGGCCAGCCGACCCAGACCTGGGGTGACAGGCGGTCAGTGACCCGAGTAGCAGGGAACCTTGGAACTGTCCCCTTGATGGGGCCGAACAGTTGGAATACTAGCACACCAGATACCCGGCACGGACCCGATCCAGCCGACCAATGCGGGACATCCTCCACTCGTGTGCGTCATCTGCCGTAGCCGGATAGAATCTGGGCTCAGCACACCCCACCTCTCCCCCGCCCGGCCCGCCTTCCATACCCGCCGAGGCGGCGGGACAGCACCCCACCGAGAAGCCCGGGAATCACCACCACAGAAAGCCTCGACAGGACACGAGGCGGAAAGCGTGGCCATGCCGCAGATGAACTTGTTTCCGCATCAGGTTGAAGCGGTCGACGGCATTATGCGTCACCTCCAGACTCCGCCCGGGGGACGCATTCCTCCCGGGGGCCTGCGCACGCAGGTGATCGCCGCGACCGGATCGGGTAAAACCCTGATCGCCGTGGAAGCCGCGCGGCGGCTTTCCGCGCGCCGGGTCCTGGTCCTGGTGCCCACGCTGGACCTGCTGACGCAGATGGCCGGCGCATGGCGTCAGGGCGGGCGGCGGGGCGCCATGGTCGGCGTGTGCTCGCTGCGTGCCGAGGACAGCGACGGTCTGCCCTGCACCACCGACCCGGACGAGCTGATCGCCTGGACGCGGGACCTGGAGACGGTGACGGTGTTCGCCACCTACGCCGCGGTGGGTCTGGGCATCCTCCAGCGCGCGCACGCGGCGGGTTTGCCGGTGTGGTCGCTCATGGTCGTGGACGAGGCCCACCGGACCAGTGGGGACGCTGGGAAGCCGTGGGCGGCCGTGCACGACCAGGCGCGGGTGCCGGCGGAGCGCAGGTTGTACATGACCGCCACGCCTCGTGTCTGGGAGGCCGAGGGCGACACGACGCGGCTGGTGGCAAGCATGGACGAGGACTCCCCCGTCTTCGGCCCCATCGCGTACAAACTCAAGCTCAGTGAGGCGGTCCGGCGGGGCCTGGTAGCGCCCTATCAGGTGGTGTGCCTGGACATCCGCGACCCGGAGCTGTTCGCGGCCCTGGAGACGGAATCCGCGGCGTCGGACGCGGTGCGCGGGGCACGCCTGGCCGCGTTGCAGACCGGACTGCTCACCGCGGCCGTGCGGGAGCGGCTGCGGCGGATCCTGGCCTTCCACAGCCGGGTCGCCGAAGCGGAGGCCATGGCGGCCGGGATCGCCACCACCGCCAAGCGGCTGGCCGACGACGACCCCGACCAGTACCCGCCGGCCGACCGGGTATGGGCGGACTGGCTGTACGGAGAACACGCCCCCGGATACCGGCGGCAGGTCTTGGATGAATTCGCGTCCGATTTCATCGGCGGGAATTCTGATATCCCGGCCGCGGTGCGGATCCTGAGTTCCGTCAAAGTGCTCGGGGAAGGCGTCGACACTGCACAGTGCGATGCGGTCGCTTTCTGTGATGCGCGCGGCTCCATGGTCGATATCGTGCAGATGGTCGGGCGTGCCCTGCGGATGAAGCCGGGGGAGGGAAAATTGGCGTCTTTGGTGGTGCCGGTATTCCTTGGCCCCGGTGAGGACGGCGAGGAAATGCTGACCTCCGAGGCCTACGGGACCCTCGCGAAGGTCCTCGGGGCGCTGCGGGCGCATGACACGGACACCATCGAGGCCCTGGCCGACCCGCGGCGGCGCAGCGGCCGGCGCGAGGGCGCCGAGGACGAGGACGGCGGCGAGGGTGAGCCCGAGGACAGGGACGAGGACCAGGAGGACGAGGACGCCGAGGCGTGGGTGAGCGAGCGCGCAGCCGGGCTGCTGCGCTTCAGCGAACCGCGCGACCCGGCCGTGTTGGCGCAGTTCGTCAGGTTGCGGGTGGTCGACCCGGAGAACGCCTACTGGCGGCGCGGGATCGAGGCCGCCACCCACTGGCTGCGCGAGACCGGCGCCGACCAGCTGCGGGTGCCGTATGACTGCGTTGTGCAGCGCGAGGCGTCGGACGAGGGGGCCGGCGCGGGGTTTCCGCTGGGGGTGTGGCTGGCTGACCAGCGGCGCTACTACAACGCCGGGACCCTCGACGCGGAGCGGGTGGCCGAGCTGGAGGCGCTGGGCATGGTCTGGTCCCACCACGATGTGGCGTTCGAGGAAGGGCTGACCGTGGCGCGGGCGTGGGCGGCCGAGCACGGGCACTTCCTGCCGCCCGCCACCGCCGTGGGAGAGGGCGGGTTCCCCATCGGGGTATGGGCCAAGAACCAGCGCGCAGCGGCCCGCAAAGCCCTGCTGAACGCCGAACGACGCGCGGCCGGGGAGAACGTGCCGGTGGCTGCTGGGGAGATGCCTGAGAGCCGTCTGGAGGCCCTGGAAGCCATCGACCCGGGATGGTGCCCGCTGGGGTGGGACGTGGCCTGGCAGCGGTGCTTCCGGCTTGCCCGTGCCCACGTCGAGGCCGGCGGCACCCTGCCCACGGCGGGCGGTGAACTGATCGTCCAAGGCGAGGACCTGGGGGCGTGGGCGACGGCGCAGCGGCACGGGTGGGACAAGCTCAAGCCCGCCCAGCAGTGGCTGCTGGAGACCACGCTCGGGCTGGAACCGGCACCCGCCGAAGAAGTGCCGGCGCGGCCCAGCCGGGACGACAAGTGGCGGCTGAACATCGCGGCGGCCCGGCAGTTCCACGCCCGTGAGGGCCATCTGCGACCGGCCCGCAAGCACGTCGAAATCATCGACGGGACACCGGTCAAGCTGGGCGGCTTCCTGGACAACACCCGCCGCCGCGCCGACAAGCTGACCCCCGAGCGGCGGGCTGACCTCGACGCCCTCGGCATGCGCTGGTAGAGCACAGCACCGAGAACCACAACAGCCGGGCACCCGGGGGACCGGATGCCCGGCTGAGCCGAAGCACGGTAGTTGTCCCATAGGCAGGCTCGTTGTCACCGAAGGGCTGCGGGCCCAGGGCTGCGAGCTCCGCCACCTTCGCGTGCCAGCGCTCAGTGTCGTCGTCGGCCTCAGCCGCCTCCGCGGCCAGTGTTCGCGCCAGCGGGGGGTGGCCACCGCGTAATGCCAGCCCGCAGGTGACAGCGAGCTCGGCGGCCGCTGCGAACGAGTCCCATTGAGATTGAGACGTGGGTTGGCTCTCGGCCCCGGCCTCCGTCGTGACCGAGAGCCCGGCATCGACGGTACCGGTCAGTTATGGCTCTGCCACCACACCCACAGCAGGGCGAATCCCGTTGTGCCGGCGGCGTATCCAACGCCGCGGAGTGCGCTGTCAAAGACGACGCGGACACGACGGGCCAGTGCTACGCGAAGCCGCCGTGAGCACTCGAGACGAGATGCGGGGCCTTCGCTCCTAGACTCCGGCATAGGAGCCTCCATCCTCTTGAGCAGGGAAACGGTTCCGAAGCGGAGTCGTTCGGCCCTGCAGGCAAGCATCCGGCCGAACGACTCTTCTTTCGTTGACCAGGCCATCTCTGCGGCCGACCTGGTTCTGTCGTGCACGTGGGCACAGCGTTGCGCTGTGGCGTACTCAGTGCCGCCTCAGCCGGGTCCATTCTGGCGCCGTGCGCGAGCAAAAGCCCACAAAAGCCCAGGTCAGGGGGCAACTGCTGCCCTTCTAGGCACCACCGAGGCCGGGCGAACGAACGCTGACCAGGGGTGATTTCCTGTCCCCCCAAGGACACGCCCGTACCTCCAGCTGTGATGATCGGGGGTACAGCTGTCGGCGCTCATGGCCCAATTGCCGCTCCAAGTGGCCGGAATATGTCGTTACCAGGACTGCCGGAGGGAGTGCGCCATGCTGACATCGTGGTCACCGTGCAGCTCAAGCGGCTGTGAGTCAGTGACACCCACTGTGCTTCGTGCGCCGCTGGTGACAACCACCGTGCCTCACCTGATCGAAACCACAGGTCAGTGGGGCCTCGATGTGACACCTACAGCGCTTCGGCTCAGGATCCAGGGGAAGGGGTGCCCGGCCGCTGCGTGTCCGCGGACGAGCAGCGGTCACAGGACGGTTCCGTGCAGGGCGCGGGGGTCTCCGGAGATCGCGTAGCGGCGGGCGGCGAGGCCGTGTTCAAGGGGCTCGCCGATCTGTTCGCACAGCAGCGCCAGGACGTCGGCGGCCTCGGTGTCGGACAGGTAGGCCGGGGCAACTTCGAGCATCAGCTCACCGATTGCGTGGGCGCTGGCGTAGAGGTCGGCGGCGGCAGCGCGCAGCGCGGCCATGGTGGGGGTGGTCGGCGGGTCAGCGGGTGGTGGAGGCTGTGCGGTGCGGGCGTCGCGGACGGCCTGGCGGACAACGGCGCGCACGGTGGCCACGTCGAGCGCCTTCGGGCCGCTGTGGGCGAGGGTGGCGAGGCGGCGGGTGATCAGCTCCGAGACATCGTCCGCGCGGCTGGCAACGGCGATCAGGGCGCGTTGGGACAGGCCGTAGTCGAGCGCGGCCGCGGCGGCCGGGCCGGTGTCTCGCGTGCGAGACCCCTCGGCGTGGGCGGTGACGGCGCCGTGGATCGCGGTGAGGGAGCGGGCGACGTCCAGGAGCCGGTACGCCTGGGCGCGGCTGATGCCGAACTCCGCGGTGCAGTACGACGCCCAGCTGCGATGCCCGAGGGGGATCCAGACGCGGGCCGCGTGCGCCTGGCGGACCCGGGCGGCGAGCACTGCCACGGACCGGCCGACGTCGTCCATCGCCTCGCGCAGGTGGGCCGTCATCTGACGGGCGCGGTCGGCGGTGAGCGACGACCGCATCGGATCGATGCCGTGCTCCTGGTCCTCATGCTGCGCGCCCACGGCTCCATCGTCCCGCGCATCGGCGGGCCACGCCCGGCGCACAGGGGCGCAAGCTCCGGCCTGGTCCGCTCCCGCGCCGCCGCCCCCCCACGCAACGAATGTAACCATCCTTGAGTGCAATGATTCGCACCGGAGGGTTTTTTCTGGCATGCTGTGTGCCATGACCAACGTGATCCCCGAGGACGAGAGGGCGGCGGCACTGCGCAGTCAGGCCGAGGCCCTGCGGGCCGTCAAAGCGGCGGCCGACGAGCGCGACCGGATCATTGCCGACGCGCAGGCCGCGGTGGAGCACGCCGCCGTTCAGGCCGCCCGTCTGGGCGCCTCCCGCAACCGGATCCGTGAGGAAGCCGGGGTGAGCCCGCGCACGTTGTACGACTGGCTGGCCAAGGCCGGCCTGCCGGTGCGTCCCAAGCGGCCGAAGGGCGCGAAGGGGGAGGCTCCGCGATGAGCAGTTTCGAGGCGATCGACGCGCTGCTGGCGTCCGCGCCCGAACCGGTCCCGCTGCCACCGGCCGGCCAGCGGCGCCGGCTACGGGAGGACGTGGGACTGTCACGCGCCCAGGTGGCCCGCGCCCTCGGTGTGAGCCCGTCGACGCTCGGCGGGTGGGAGGCCGGCCGCGACCCCAGCGGCCAGACGCGCGAGAAGTACGCCTACTTCCTGCGGCAGGCCGAGGAGAAGATCCGCGCCCGCGCGACCGTCGCCGAGGACGACGCAGCCCAGGCCGAACCCTCCGCACCCGTGCAGGAACAGGAAGCGGACGGCGACCAGGACCTGGACCAGGAACAGGACCAGGCGGAGCTTGCCGAGCCGCAGCCGTGCGTGCTGTGCGGGCTGCCCGCCCGGTACGCGGTGGCCGGCTACCCGCAGCACCTCGACCCCACCGAATGCAACGCCACCGTCACCACCGTCACCGTGCCCACCCCCACGACCACCGACCTGGCCCCGGACACCGACCCGGGCGCGGGCGCGGCGGGTGAGGAACCCCCGGCGCGGCGCCCGCGGCCCGCCCGGCCCGGCGCCGATGACCGTGGCGGGGTGCGTCTTGCTCCGGTCGGGCGGCGGGTACAGGCCGCCGACACTCCCGACCTGATCGGCCAGGCCGTCGCCGCCGCGCTCGCCGAGCACTCCGGCGACGTCGAAGCGGCCACGGCCGCGCTGGTCAAACGGGCGATCCCGGACGCCATGGCACTGCTGGACGCGACCCGCAAAGGAGGCCGGTACGACATCGTCGCGCACCCGTGGCTGCCGGACATCCTGCGCAAGAAGACCGCGCGCGGCGCGGACGAGATCTGGGAGGCCCGCCCCAAGTGGACCCGTCCCGAGCTTCCGCCCGGTGAGCATCAGGTGACCGCGCTGGACATCAACGGCGCCTACCTGTCCGCGCTCAAGACGTGGCTGCCGCTCGGGCAGCTGGAGCACACCAGCGGCAACACCCACGACCGGCGCCGCTCCGGCTTCCACCTGATCACCCCGCCCGCGTGGGAGCACCAGGCGGTGCTGCCCAACCCGATCGGGGCCCGCGACGAGCCCGGCCCGGTCTGGGTCGGTGAACCGACCCTGCGCCAGCTGCTGCGCCTCTCAGGCCCGAAATACGGTCTGTGCGACCCGCCCGTCATCCACGAATCATGGACATCCGGCGCCACCGAGACCCTGCTGGAGAAGTTCCGCATCCTGCTCAAGGACGCCCGGGACAAGGCCATCAGCCAGGGCGACGAGGTGACGCTGGAGTACGTCAAGGCGATGTACTCCAAGTTCGTCTCCACCCTCGGCGAGTCCAACTACAACCGCGAGATCTACCGCCAGGATTGGATGCACCTCATCCGCTCCCAGGCATTCGCCAACCTCTGGATGAAAGCCTTCAAGGCCTACGACGAAGGCCTCACCGTCGTCCGCGCCATGGGCACCGACGAACTCCACGTCATCGGCGACTGGCGCGCCGTCTTCCCCGAAGGCCGCGCCGTCACCGAAGTGAAAGTCAAAGACACCTACACCCTCACGGCCGGCACGTGATCACCTCAGCGGACAGGTGGGGCGGCCGGCGCGTGCAGGGCGGGCGGGGGCCAGCGCGGAGCGCACGACGGGCAGCGGCCATGGGCGGAGATCCTACGGCGCGGAGGGTGAGGCGGTAGGCTCCGGGCGGCAGGGCGGCTGCGTGGACCGCCCTGCCGACCCGCTTCCCCGGCCGCGCCCGCTCCCCACACTGGGCAACGTGCCGAGACGCCCATAGGCACGACAGTGCCCCCGCGGGCACGTTCCCCCGGCTCTTAGCCGAGATCCGGCACGTACAGGCCGGCTGCCCGACCGATCTGGATGAAGTCCATCGTCGGCTGCAACGGGGACGGCTTCCAGCCGGTTGCCTCCTGGATGAAGCCGCCCTTGTCCGCGGTCGTCCCATTCCAACCGCGGTCCATCACCGGCAGCCGCATCCAGTTCACCCGCTCCCCGGTCTCCGCGTGCACCGGGTGCGTGTAGTGGGTGAGGAAGTCCTCGGACAAGCCGTGGGCGCTGTGGGGTGCTTGTTCGAAAACGCCGCTGCCAGACGTGACAGTCCAAAAGATCGGGACTTCGCCGACCCGGTATTTCTCTGGGTAGCGCTGGTGGTAGGTGACGGCGTATCGGTCGACCCACATCCGCCACAGCTCATGCGCGCTGATCTCGTCGGGTAGGTAGTCGTCGGACATGCTGCTGCCGTCGGGTTCGGGGCAGAGGATCAGCTCCGCGTCCTGGGTGTAGGTGCCGCGGCGGGTGGTGAAGGTCCACTGGGTGCCGGGCGGGTAGGGCTGCACGGTGGTCTTGGTAGAAAGCATGGCAGCAGTGTGCACAGGCAGCGGTCGGCGCGGGGTGCGTTCCGGTGATCCTTCCTCTGCTCATGTGGGGCTGCTGGGGGTGGTCGGGTGTTGTGCCGGTCTTGAGCGTCTGTGCGCCCCGCAGGCTCCCTGCCGTCGGCGGTCCGGTGCGGCGCACGGTCGAACGCATGGGGGATACCAGGGAAGCATGCGCGGGACGCGGGGACGGCACGGACTGCCCGAACGCGGAGGACGAGGTCCTGGTCGACGGGGTCCGCTGCGAGGAGTGCCTGTACTACTGGGAGCTGGACGCGACGGCGCCGGAGCGCCGGCTGGTGACCGATGACGGTCTGACCCGTCCGATGGGGGATCCGGACGAGGCCGCACACCGCGGCGCCGCGTAGGGCCGGCCTGCGCCACCTGCCTCAGACAGCCGAAAGAGACGACTTCCCGTACATCCAGTGCAGCGGACCAGCCGGCGGATGATCCCAGTACGTCTGGAAGCACGGCACACCCGGGTGCTTTCCGTACTGGGCACGGTGGCTGCACATCCCTTCCCGGTGGTTACAGGAGACGCACAGCAGTCCGCGGACCAGGCCGGTGTTGTGGTCGTGGTCGATGGCGTACGCGGGGGCGTCACAGGTGGCGCAGGTGCCGTCCTGGAGGTCGTGGAGCCGCCACCACGCATACCAGCGGGGGATCTTCGGGCCGGGCCACTGTTCCGGGAGGGGGCCGATCCAGGGGCGGGGCATGTAGCGGGGTGATTTCCAGTTGCCGCACCGCTGGTCGGGCGGAATCTGGGTGGCGGGCACGGGCGGGGTCAATTCTTCCTCGCGCCAGGAATTGGGGCCGTGGCTGCGCCAGTGGGAACAGTAGGCGGTGTCGAGGCCACGGATGGGGCTCCACAGGTGGTAGCCGTCTGTGCCGTCCAGCGGGCGTCTGGCGTACCGCTGGTCGCGGATGCCGAGGCTGTCTGGCGTGCAGGAGCCCTTGCCGGCCTGTCGTTGGACTGCGGCCTCGACGAGCGCGGCCAAGGGGTCGGGCCGTGGCCGCGGGGTGCGCTTCGGGTTGGGCATGGAGTCATCTTCCCGGCGGACACGCTCCTGGGAACAGCAGGCCACAGCAACCATCTGGGGGCGGCCCCCGTGGAAGACGTCAGGCTGGTGCTACCTCATCGAGGATGTCGGTGCGCCACATCACGATCTGCGTCGTGCCATGCCCGTACCAGCCCGTGCCTTGGACCACCTGCAGCCGCGGGTCCTCCTGCTGCCAGTAGGCCAGGCGTTCCGGAGCCTCGGTGATGTACTCCAAGCCGTACGGCGCGGACGTGAGGACCGCTGGCCGGCCACCCTTCAGCCAGCCGACGGCGTGGTCCAGCCAGTCTTGGTCTACGTGGGTGCCGTATCGGGTGCAACGGTTGGCGTGGGGGCCGTAGGGGCGGCAGCGGCGGCTGGTCTTGCCCTGAAGCCAGAACGGGCAGCAGCCGGCCTCGCTGTACTTCAGGCCGTAGTGCTCCGCCCAGGACACCATCGCTTCCTGACCAGCCAGCCGCTGGGCGCGACGCTGCTCGTACCTTTCGGGGTCCTTGCGTTTCTCGCTGGGGTGGATCGGGCTCATTCCGTAGGGCCAGCGGACGCGTCCTTCTTCAGTGCCGAGGACTGCGGCCGCGCGGTCGTGCAGGTCGGTCATTGGTTCCTGCCTCTCTGTGGATGGAGCAGTGGGTGGCAGTGTGCCGTTGATCTGGTTTCGCGCCAAACGCGCTGGGTCACCTTCCGGTTGGTCTGCCGTCAAGCGGGTCTGGGTGTCGGTGCCCGTGGCTACCGTCGTCCTATGGCGCTGGACGACGCGATCGACAAGGCGAGACAGGAACGGGATCGCCAGGACGAACAGGCGCGGCTCAAGAAGAAGTGGGAGACGGAGGCGCAGCAGCGGGTGCGGAAGCTAGCGATCGAAGCGGTCGCCTGGCTCGCCGTGGAACGACGCAACGACCTCGACGCGCTCGGCATGCGCTGGTAGGGCAGGCTGTGATCCTCACTCAGTAGATGGCCAGCCAGAGTGCGTGACATGCTTGGCCTATGCGGATTCCTGTCGAAGTGCGCCCTGACTTCATCGAGAAGGTTGCCCGCCGCACGGATCCGCTGGGAGCTGTGGAGGAGCTCGTCTGGAACAGCCTTGATGCTGACGCGACCGAGGTGCACATCGAGTTGGAGCTCGATGATTTCAATGGCGTGCACGCAGTCGTCGTGAGTGACAACGGACACGGCATTCCGCCAGCGACTGTCGAGTCCGCCTTCAAGGGGATGGGCGGCTCGTGGAAGCGAACGGCGTCAGGCACAGAGAGCGGCCGTCAGCTGCATGGCCGCCACGGTTACGGGCGTTTCCGGGTGCTCGCTCTGGGATCCAGCGCCATGTGGACTTCCGTGTCCGATGGTCCCGGTGGCAGGAGCGAGGTCGTCATTCGCTTCCAGGACGGGGACAGCGACTTCGACGTCGATGAGCGTGTGCCAGCCTCATCATCGAAGCCTGGCACCGTCGTGCGAGTTACCGGAGAAGCCCTGCGTAAGCAGCGCCTCACTGCGGACAGGGCCCGGGAAGAGCTGACCAGTCGGCTGGCTATGTACCTGAGCAAGTACCCCACTGCGACCGTGTGGTGGCGCGGAACCGCTCTTGATCCGAGCGAGGCCATCCAGGGCGATCCGTTCGAGGAAGAACTGGACATCGACATCGACACTGGTGGCCCAGGGCCTCTCCTGCGTATCGTGGAGTGGAAGAACAAGCCCCCGCGGCGAGAGCTGCTCATCTGCGACGCCGTCGGCGTGCACCGAGTGACGCTACTGGCTCAGATTCAGGCCCCTGACTTCTACTTCACTGCCTACGTGCTGTGGGACAAGTTTGCGAACTTGACTGACCACGACCTGCTGGAAGGAGAGTTCGAACACTCGGATTCTCTGCTCGGTGCCACAGTGAAGGCCGCGCGGGCCCGGCTTCGCGCCTACTTCCGCGAACAGGAGCGGGAGCGAACGCGAAAGCTGGTACAGCAGTGGATTTTGGAAGGCATCTACCCCTACAGCGGAAAGCCGAGCGGTCCGGTCGAAGAGGCTGAACGGGAGACATTCAACGAGGTAGCCAGTCTCATCAGCCGCCAGCTCAAAGGGCCGAGGGCAGCACGCCGTACCCAGATGGTGCTGCTCCGCGAAGCATTGCGGCGCCAGCCCGCCGCGATGCCGAAGGTCCTCGATGAGCTGTTTGGACTCTCGGGCCCTCAGAAAGAACGGCTGGAGGATCTGGTCGACCGCACCCCTCTGGCGAACCTGATTGCCGCTAATGCGGAGACCGTCGACCGCATTGACGCCCTGAACACGTTGCGCGAGTTGCTGTTCGAGTTCGACACCCGGTACACCCTGCGCGAGAAGGACCAGCTGCACCGCATGCTCGAGAAGGAGCTGTGGATCTTCGGCGACGAGTACAGCCACGCCGTGTCCGAGATCGGGCTGACGAAGGCACTCAACCGGCATCTCCCCCGCCTGGAAGGCAGGGCGGTGCCCCAGCAGCAGGTCCAGTTGCACAACGGAACGAGCGGCCGACTGGATCTCCTGCTCTCCTGCGTCTCAGGCGCTGGCCGCACGAAGCAGCATCTAGTCGTTGAGCTCAAGCGGCCACGCACGGTGCTCTCCGAAAAGGAGGTCGCCCAGATCAACAGTTACGCATATGCCGTCACCACAGACGAGCGTTACCGTCACGATGACGAGACCCGTTGGGAATTCTGGCTCGTCGGCAACTCGATCGACGATGTTGTGCAATGGCAGTACCCGGACGGTTATGTCAAGAACGATGCCCGGGTGACCATCCGCATCGTCACTTGGGGAGCGATCATCGACGCCTGTGAGGAACGACTGCGCAATCAGCGGGAACGGCTGGACTATGCGTCCGACCAGACGCGCAGCATCGAATACGCGCAACGTGTTCACGCAGACGCTGACGTTGTCCCCCTTCTAGCCAGCCGGGAAGACGACAGCGCCTGACGACGAACTCCACGTCATCGGCGACTGGCGCGCCGTCTTCCCCGAAGGCCGCGCCGTCGCCGAAGTGAAAGTCAAAGACACCTACACCCTCACCATCGAGGCGTGACCAGCATTGTCTTGTCAGCTGCCCTGCTACCGAGCCAGCGTCACGGTGACGGGCACGTCCGTGCAACTGCTCAGCGTCTGTGCCAGGGCGGCCTGTTCGTCGGCGTCGACGCTCAGGCCCCAGCGGGTCTTGTCGGCCACCCAGTCGGTGACGTACTGGCATCGGTAGCCTGCCGCCGGCGGCAGCCACGTGGTCGGGTCCTGGTCGGCCTTCGACCGGTTCGACGCCGCGGACACCGCGATCAGGGCGCGGTCGTCTCCGAGGTCGTTGGCGTAGGCCTCCCGCTCCTTCGCGCTCCACTCGTAGGCGCCGGAGTCCCAGGCTTCCGCCAGCGGCACCAGGTGGTCGATGTCCAGGCCGCGGGCGCCGTCGATGTAGCGGTCGTCGTAGGGCGAGTACCAGCGGCCTCCGGTCAGCGTGCAGTTCGCGCCTTGCACGGGTGCGACGACCGCCTCGGCCTTGAGGACCTCGGCGCGGGTGTTGCAGCCGTCGTGGTCGGCGTCGATCCAGTGCTTGAACTTGCTGCGCACGTACCCGGTGCGGTCCTCGGCGCGTACCGGGAGCTGGGCGAGAGCGTCGCGTACGGGCAGGGTGATGGTCTGGCCCGGTGCGCGCAGCGGTGCGGTGGCCGCGCCGGCGGTTCGGGGGGTTGCGGTGGCGGTGTGGGCGGTGGTGGGCAGGAGCAGGGCGGCGAGAGCGGCGGCCGCGGCCGCGGTGCGGGCCAAACGCATCGGACGAGGGTCCCTTCGAAGATCCCGGACAGGTCGGGATCTTCGTAGCGGCCCCGGGCTCCGACGCGCCCGGGAACGGCGGCTGCTCTACCCGATCGAGCGGCACGCCGGATGA
The DNA here is from genome assembly GCF_902506575.1 of Streptomyces mexicanus. GTDB lineage: Bacteria > Actinomycetota > Actinomycetes > Streptomycetales > Streptomycetaceae > Streptomyces > Streptomyces mexicanus. The sequence continues at coordinate 671,032 of NZ_LR732544.1, forward strand.
CCAGCCCCTCTCAAGGCCCGCTTAGGATCCGCGCGTGGCACACACCTTCGAAGAACTCGTGGAGATGCAGCGCGCAGCCGACCAGGCGCACGCGCAGGTTCAGCAGCTTCGGGACCAGTACGGGCCGCCCACTCGTGTGGCGTGGAGCGAGCAGCAGACCGCAACCTACGAGACCGCCTGGCGTGCCTGGCGTGACCTCGCCCGCGACGTCCAGGCCGCCGTCACCGAGCACGCCCAGGCGGAGGGACAGTCACGCACCGAGGTGGAGGCCGGCGTGAAGAAGGCCGCCCGGCACCCCGAGCCGCCCGAGCCTCAGGACGAGTGACCCGAAGGGCGTCGCGTGGACAGCCGGTACACGGGAGCGTGCTCTGGATCCCAGGGGCGGGCCGCCGGGGGCAGCAGACGGGCCGGGATCTCGTTGCGGTGCCGGCGCATGATCTGCCGCAGGGCGCGGCCGCGGACCGGGTACGGGCGGTAGGCCATGATCCGCATCTTGGCAGACGGCTAGGACTCCTCCGGCCAGGTCGTCAACGTCTCGCCGGTCTCCTCGTCGACCAGGGTGATGCGAGCCCCGGGGAGGTTGCCGTACTCGCCGATCCAGCCGGAGAACTTGCGCCGCGCGGTCGTCTCGGCGGCCCACCGGCCCTGCACCACCGCACGGCCGTCGGCGGTCAGGGTGAGGTGGTAGCGCTCGATGGGCATGCCCTCAGGATGGCAGGGGCCCGCCTCACCCTTAGAATCGAACGCGTGACCGATCTGCCGCCTGACCTGCCACGCCTCCGCACTCTGGAGACCTGGCTCGCCCTCACCCTGGACCGGGTCCGGCAGCAGATTGCCGCGGCCGAGCGGCGGGAGCAGGAGCGGCAGCGCGGCGAGCAGGCCCGGCCCCCGGTGCCGGAGTGGGTCATCGAGCGCGGTCTCAACCGCGACTCGCCCCCGGTCGCGGTCCACGTCGGCGGCTGCCACATGGCGGGCAAGCGGTGGCGGGGCGTGCCGCGGGATGTGGCGCTGCGGGCGCTCGCGGAGGGTGTCGAGCCGTGCAGCCACTGCCAGCCCGACAGCGAGCTGGGGTTCCTCGACGGTTAGGCGCTGCGCGGCCGGCGGCCCGTGCTCTTCTTCGCGGTCTTCTTGGCCGGCTGCTTCTGCTGCGGCGGCGATTGCTACCCGAACAGCGTGACCAGTGCAACAAAGCCGACGAGGAGCACAGGCAGCAGTACAGGCAACAGTCGGACGGCCAACGGTAGCCGCGCCGGCACGGGAGTAGTGCCTTGCTGCCAACCAGAGCTGACAGCCCCTCGCGTGCCAAGGGGCGTCACGTGAGTCGCCTGGGGGCCCTTCGGGCCGTGCTCGATAGCGAAGGAGGCCCGATCGCCGTCATCCAGAGTCTTGTAGCCCCTCATTTGAATGCTCGAGTAGTGAACGAACACATCCGGACCGCCGCCATCTGGTCTGATGAAGCCATAACCCTTCTCGGAGTTGAACCAGACAACCGTGCCCTCGGCCACTTTGCTCCCCTGACGACGTCGCGCGGCGGTGCCACACGGGCTTACGTCCCGCATCGCTTCTGCGGGAGGTCTCCCCGTCGGGCCGGCTCTCCGAACGTCAATCGAGCACCGCCGTCTTCGTCTGGGGAATGGGCCTCGCTGAGCTGTGATCAAGCGGCCAGTGGCATGCGCTGCGACCAAGGGGCATGGACAAAAGCGGCCGCAACGGGGATGTCAGCGGGGCCGACCACGGAGGAACCGCGTGGTGATCTGCGCGGACGTAGGGATGCTCCTTCGGGCCGCGCAACAGCAGGCGCAGTGTCGAACCTCGTGTTCGTGGTCGACCGAGGCGTCCGGTCACGCGGCTCGGACGGCTCTGGGGTGCCGGCCAGCTTGCGGAGGTCGGAGCGCGTCGTCGGCGCCAAAGGTGCGGTCTCCCAGTATGGGTGTCGCCCCACAGCCGCACGGACAGGAGCAGCAGGCGTGTTCGCGTTCTGTCAGTTCGGCCATGCCCCGCACTCTTCTCCTGGCCTACGGAGGCGTTCAGCACAGCCAGGCGCACCCGGCGGGGTGCGCCTGGCTGTGCACCGCGCAGGTGAGAGTGGGTGCGACGCCGCTCGCTCTCGCTGACGGAGGAGGGGCGAGGTTGCGCCGTCCTGCTTCTCGGGTGGGGCGGCCCGAGAGGGGCCGCGGGGTTGTTGTGCCAGGTTCCAGGCGGGCGGGGTGGTCGGTCACGACGCCAGTCTGTCGGGCATCCGTCAGCCTGCATCGTGCGGGCACCAAACGGCAGCTGCCTGGCCAGACCGATGCCGCACGAGTTCCCCCCGGGGTAGCGATGGGCGCCGGTGGGCGGGCGCCGACGGCCTGCTGTTGCGGCCACCGGCACCCGCCTCGGTCCGTCTCCGGAAACGCGGCGGCGTTCAGAATTCTGCGCTGGCCCCGGCGGCAGCCGGTTCCTTTTCCTCGGGCTTATCGGCGATGACGGCCTCGGTGGTCAGGAACAGCGCGGCGATGGACGCGGCGTTCTGCACTGCCGAGCGGGTCACCTTGGCCGGGTCGATGATGCCGGCGGCCAGCATGTCGACGTACTCGCCGGTCGCGGCGTTCAGGCCGTGGCCGACAGGCAGGGCGCGGACCTTCTCCGCCACGACGCCGCCCTCCAGGCCGGCGTTGCAGGCGATCTGCTGCAGGGGGGCGGTCAGCGCGCGGCGGACCATCTCCACACCGGTGCGTTCCTCGTGGTCTACCTCCAGCTTCTCGAACGCCTTCTCCGACGCCTGGAGCAGGGCCACGCCGCCACCGGCAACGATGCCCTCCTCGACGGCGGCCTTCGCGTTGCGGACGGCGTCCTCGATGCGGTGCTTGCGTTCCTTGAGCTCCACCTCGGTGGCGGCGCCGGCCTTGATCACGGCCACACCACCGGCGAGCTTCGCCAGCCGCTCCTGCAGCCTCTCGCGGTCGTAGTCGGAGTCGGTGCGTTCGATCTCGGTGCGTATCTGCTTGATCCGGCCCTCGATCGCCGCTGGGTCACCGGCGCCTTCCACGATGGTGGTGTCGTCCTTGGTGACGACCACCTTGCGGGCCCGGCCCAGGACGTCCAGGGTCGCGTGTTCCAGCTTCAGTCCGACCTCGTTGGAGACGACCGTGGCGCCGGTGAGAACCGCCATGTCGCCGAGCATGGCCTTGCGGCGGTCGCCGAAGCCCGGGGCCTTGACGGCAACCGACCTGAAGGTGCCGCGGATCTTGTTGACGACCAGCGTCGCCAGCGCTTCACCCTCAACGTCCTCGGCGATCACCAGCAGCGGCCGGCTCTCCCGCATCACCTGCTCCAGCAGCGGCAGCAGATCCTTCACTGCGGTGACCTTGGAGCCGACCAGCAGGATGTACGGGTCCTCCAGGACCGCTTCCATGCGTTCGGTATCGGTGACGAAGTAGGGGGAGATGTAGCCCTTGTCGAAGCGCATGCCCTCGGTGAGCTCCAGCTCCAGACCGAAGGTGTTGGACTCCTCGACGGTGATGACGCCTTCCTTGCCGACCTTGTCCATGGCCTCGGCGATCAGCTCACCGATCATCCGGTCGCCGCCCGCGGACACCGCGGCGGTGTTGGCGATCTCCTCCTTGGTCTCCAGCTCCTTGGCCTGCTCCAGCACGGCCGCGCAGACGGCCTCGACGGCCTTCTCGATACCGCGCTTGAGAGCCATCGGGTTGGCACCGGCGGCCACGTTACGCAGGCCCTCCTTGACCAGGGCCTGGGCGAGAACGGTCGCGGTGGTCGTACCGTCACCGGCGACGTCGTCCGTCTTCTTGGCGACTTCCTTGACCAGCTCGGCGCCGATCTTCTCGTACGGGTCCTGAAGCTCGATCTCCTTGGCGATCGACACGCCGTCGTTGGTGATCGTGGGGGCACCCCACTTCTTGTCCAGGACCACGTTGCGGCCCTTGGGGCCGAGCGTCACCTTCACGGCGTCCGCGAGCTGGTTCATGCCGCGCTCCAGGGCACGGCGCGCCTCCTCCTCGTAGGCGATGATCTTCGCAGTCATCGGTACGGTCTCCTCCGCATCGAATCCTTGAAGTCGATGACGGTGGACGGGGTGACGCCCGCGACGTTCACCCGCACGACCAGAGGTTTCCCTCACGGCCGCACGAGCACGTCACCCGACCCAGCCGGTAGCACTCTAGATGTGAGAGTGCCAATTCCTCGTGTAGCACTTTGGCATGCTCCTGGGCAAGCGGCCGCTGTTCCGGGGCACGCAGGAGTGTCCGAATACCGCCGAGCGGGTTCCTCGCGCTCACTCGCTGCAGGTCGGGGATCCGCGCCTCCATCAGGTGCCGCAGCTGCGGCCCGCTCCCGGTCATCGTCAGCCGGCCTCCGGCTTGTCGTCGTCGACGATCTCGGCGTCCACCACCTCCTCCTCGGCCCCGCCGGACGTCCCACCCGCGGACGCCCCGGCCGCGCCCGCAGGCTGTTCGGCCCGCGACTGCTCGTACAGGGCGGTGCCGATCTTCTGCGCGGCCTGCGCGGTACGGTCGATCGCCTGCCGGATCGCCGCCGTGTCCGCACTCTCGTCCTTCAGCTTCTCCTTCAGGTCGGCCAGCGCCGTCTCCGTCTCGCTCTTCGCGTCGGCCGGGATCTTGTCCGCGTTGTCCTTGATCAGCTTCTCGGTCTGGTAGACGAGCTGCTCGCCCTGGTTGCGGGTCTCGGCGGCCTCGCGCCGTTTGCGGTCCTCCTCGGCGTGCTGCTCGGCCTCGCGGACCATGCGGTCGATGTCGTCCCGGGGCAGCGCCGAGCCGCCGGTGACAGTCATCTTCTGCTCCTTGCCGGTGCCGAGGTCCTTGGCGGCGACGTGCATGATGCCGTTGGCGTCGATGTCGAAGGCGACCTCGATCTGCGGCACTCCGCGCGGGGCGGGCGCGATGCCGGTCAGCTCGAACATGCCGAGCTTCTTGTTGTACGCGGCGATCTCCCGCTCGCCCTGGTAGACCTGGATCGTCACCGAGGGCTGGTTGTCCTCGGCCGTGGTGAAGATCTCCGAACGCCGGGTCGGGATCGTGGTGTTGCGCTCGATCAGCTTGGTCATGATGCCGCCCTTGGTCTCGATGCCCAGGGACAGCGGGGTGACGTCAAGGAGCAGGACGTCCTTGACCTCGCCCTTGAGCACGCCGGCCTGGAGCGAGGCGCCGACGGCCACGACCTCGTCGGGGTTGACGCCCTTGTGCGGGTCCTTGCCGGTCAGCTCCTTCACCAGCTCGGTCACGGCCGGCATCCGGGTGGAACCGCCGACCAGCACAACGTGGTCGATGTCCGAGACCTTGATCCCGGCATCCTTGATCGCGTTGTGGAACGGCGCCTTGCACCGCTCCAGCAGATCGGACGTCAGCTGCTCGAACTGGGCCCGCGTGAGCTTATCGTCCAGATGCAGGGGGCCCTCGGCGGACGCGGTGATGTAGGGCAGGTTAATCGTGGTCTCCGACGAGGAGGACAGCTCGATCTTCGCCTTCTCCGCCGCCTCGCGAAGCCGCTGGAGCGCCATCTTGTCCTTGGACAGGTCGACGCCGTAGTGGTTCTTGAACTGCTTGACCAAGTGGTCAACGATCCGCTGGTCCCAGTCGTCACCGCCGAGGTGGGTGTCGCCGTTGGTGGCCTTGACCTCGATGACGCCCTCGCCCATCTCCAGCAGCGACACGTCGAAGGTGCCGCCGCCCAGGTCGAAGACGAGGACCGTCTGGTCGTTCTCCTTGTCCAGCCCATAGGCCAGCGCCGCGGCCGTCGGCTCGTTGATGATCCGCAGCACGTTCAGGCCCGCGATCTCGCCCGCCTCCTTGGTCGCCTGCCGCTGGGCGTCGTCGAAGTACGCGGGCACGGTGATCACCGCGTCGGTGACGTCCTCGCCCAGGTACGCCTCCGCGTCCCGCTTCAGCTTCTGCAGCACGCGCGCGGAGATCTCCTGGGGCGTGTACCGCTTGCCGTCGATGCTGCCGTGCTCCGGGAACCGCCAGCTGTGATCGCCCATGTGCCGCTTCACGGAGCGCGCGGTGCGCTCCACGTTCGTCACGGCCTGCCGCTTGGCCACCTCGCCGACCAGCACCTCGCCGTTCTTGGCGAACGCCACCACCGACGGGGTGGTCCGCCCGCCTTCCGTATTCGTGATGACCGTGGGCTCACCGCCCTCGAGGACCGAGACGACCGAGTTCGTCGTGCCCAGGTCGATGCCGACCGAGCGCGCCATCTGGTTCTCCCTCCTCACCCATGCTCTGCTTCACGTTTCCGGACAGGGCGTCATCGCAATGTCCGCTCCCACCGGACGGGAGCGGCCCGCAGCGGAGGCTCGGGACGGGCCACCCCAGCACCACGAGGTAACGCGGCGCTGGCCGGGTCGTCCGTGCGGCGACAGGGCCGGGGTCGTATACCCGCTCGGCCGTCCTCCGGTAGGTCTGGTCGTAGGCCGGGCGCAGGGCCGGATCGCGGAGCGTTTCGTGTACGCCGCTCGCACCTCGCCGAACCGCTCTGCGGTGGCCGCGTCCACCCGAGTGGGGGCGCAGCTCCCGCACCTGGGCGCGGAAAGCAGAGGTGATCAACTCGGCTGTCGCTGAGGGCTCCGTCCCAGCACCGCATACAGGTCCGCGCCCTGGTTTCAGCGGTTTCAGCGCCCGCATTGCCTCACCTCCTCGCCTGCTGCGAGCTGCGACTTCACCCTTAGCTTGCCTCAGTTCATGAGATAAAACTTGAGTCTAGTCTTGTCAAGGTTTGCTGGCGGCAGTATAGGGGTTGTCGGAGGCATTTCCGGGCTCTCGGGGTCTGGAGGCAGAGGGCCGATCTGCTCGTCGCCGAGCGGCCCCACGGCGCTTCAGCCGCCAGCCTCTGCTGGGTGACTCGCTCGGGCCGGAGACGATCACCGCCCACTACGACGCGGGCCTGCTCACCGTGAATATCCCGGTGGCGGAGGAGGCCAAGCCCCGCCGCATCGAGATCTACCGAAAAGGCGCGCAGTGACAGCGGATCGAGAGCTGGCCCGCCCCACACCGAAAGCAAGCGGAAGAAGCGGCTCGTCAGGAGGGAATACAGGTAGACAACAGCAGACCGCAGCATCGACGACATGGCTGCGGGCCGTCGCAACGCTTGAGCGCTGCACGTGCGGTGGCCCGCAGCGTGCGCTGAGCGGCAGGAGTGAGGACCATGGCTCTGTTCCTCGCCTCCCACTGGGAGAACGGCTGGGCCGTGACGGAGATCAAAGGGGCCCTGGACACCACCACGGCCCGCGAGCTGTGTGACTACGTGGCCGCCGTCACCGCCAAGCACCGGCACTTGCTGAACCTGATCGTGGACCTGTCCGAGCTGACCTGGGCCGACAGAGCTGGCCTGGCTGCCCTGATGTCCGTCCGGGCCATGCTGGAAGAGGACCAGGGGGAGCTGCGCCTGGTCTGCCCCGAAGGGCGCGTGGAGCGGCTCCTGCGCGACAGCGGACTCGCCCAAGCCCTGCCCGTCTACCCCTCCCTCGAGGCCGCCCTCACAGCGCCCCGCACCACAGTCGCCAACCGGATGGGTGGTGCCGTGCCGTGATCACCGAACTTGCCGTCGAACGTGTCGAATTCACCTGCGGCTCGTGCTGGCACCGCTGGAGCGTCGACTACGACGTGCAGCGCTACCAGGACGCCCTCGACGCCGAGTGGGAGGTGTTCTACCGCGACAACATGGTGGTCCCTTCCCCGTACACCCCGCAGGGCGCGCCGCCCTGCGAACACTGCGGCCGGCGCTGGGTCGGGCGCCTCGTGGCCCGCCGCCCCGTACCCCTGCCCGACGCCGAAGGGCCGCGCAGTCGCGTACCGGCCGAAGGCGGTCACCGCCCCGAGCGGCACACCGCACCTATGCTGCACGCCGCCGGCCACCCCCAACCTCACGCGCGCACCGGGCAGCCGTCCACGGAAACGTCCTGACCGGCCAGTCGGTTCCGCACTACATCTCGCTCTGCCCCCGTACGGCTCGCGCCCGGACGGGGGCAGAGCTCACTGCCTGGGCTGGGGTCAGCGTTCCGAGGTGATCTCGATGCGGTGTGGTTTGGTGGTTTCCGCCTTCGGCACCTTGACGGTCAGCACACCGCTGTCGAGGGTGGCCTCGACGTTCTCGGGGTTGATGTCGCCGGGCAGCGCGGCGCGGTACTCAAACCGGCCGGTCCTGCGGGTGCTGCGGCGCAGCATGCGCGTTCCTTGAACTCACCGGTGATGGTCAGTTCGCGCTCGGTCATCTCGATGTCGAGGTCCTCGCGCTTGACGCCGGGCACCTCGACTTCGACAAGGTAGGCGTCATCGGTCTCGCCAGCGGCGACCAGGCCATGCCCTCCGCCATGGGGCCCATGGCACCGCCGATGGTGGACTCCAGGAGAGTCCCCATCCTGCCGAAGAGGTCGCTGAACTCGGCGAGAGGCTCCGTGTCCCAGCCCGGGAACCGCCGTTCAGCCAGGGGCCCTCCGCGTCGCACAGGCAGCGTCATCGTTCCATCTCCGCACACAGGTACCTTCCGTCACGTTCAGGCTATTCCCGATGTTGCTTCGCGGCATGGCCGGCCCCGACCGCATGAAGAAGCGCGGGGTCGCGGTCGTGAAGCATGTGAGCTGCGGCATTGCCAGCGGGCGCGGCCAGTGCTCACGATGAGGCGGACGACAAGCGGCAAGGAAAGCAGTTCCCCATGGGTGATCATGTGCATGTGCGACTCAGCCAGGGGCTGAGCGTGTCCGAAGAGGGTGAACTGATCGAGTACTCGCGCTGCCGGTGCGGTGCCACCTTCACCAAGGTGTTTGAGGCCGACGGTGGAGAGCCGGAGTAGCCGGGCTGGTCGTCCTGACTCGCGCATGCGTAGACGGATGCAGTCCGCGGCCCCCGCGCTCTGGCGTCGGGGCCGCGTCAGGTTCCCCAGGCGTACGAGGTCCTGATAACGCCCGGGCGGTCAGGGCCTTCGATGCTGCCGGGCGCCGTCGCTTGCCCTGCCGGCTGATGGACTCGTGGGGCTGCCGGACCGGGTCCCAATCCCAGCGCGAAAGCACGGGCGAGCGTGCTCATCGCGCGGTCAGCCGGCGGACCGGGGAGAGCGGCGGGCGAGGACCGCCCACTCCTCGTCCGGCGGTCTGCCAGCGCGCGGCGAGAGCAGTGAAGATCGGTTCCAGTTCGGGACGGGAGACCGTTTCGCTTGCGCCGCGCCGGACGCCGATGACGGGCGTGAGCCGCATGGTCGTGGTCACGTCATGCTCAACGCGTTGTGCGGCATCCGGGTCACCCACGGACGCGGTCGACTTCACCAACGGCGGTGCGGGCCCGGTCGGCACCTGAACCGGCGTGCACCGCGGCCGCATGGAAATACACCGGTGTCAGCGGCACTGCCTGGGCGGTGTCGCCTTTGTGACGGCAGTCAATGTCAGTGGTATGCGAGGTGCAGGACGATGGCCTGGGTGTCTGCTCTCCTGTCGGCTGCCGACCACGGCGGTGACCGGGCAGCGCAGATCGCCGCGTGCCTGCGCCGTTGGAAGGTCCCCGCTACGGATGGGGCCGACGGTGATCGGGGCCGCATCCTGCTGGAGTCACGGCCAGCTTGGTACATCCAGGGCGAGGCAGCCGACCTCGGTTCGGTGACGGTGGGGTCGGGTGAACCGGTCGTGCTGCTGCACGGTCTGAGATGCCACCGGCAGACCTGGGACCCGGTCATCCCGCTGCTGACCGAGCGCAGGGAGATCATCGCGGTGGATCTGCCGGGCTTCGGGCAGTCCCCGGACCTCGATCCCGGCGTTCCCCGCGCCCTGGAGACGGCCATGCTGTGGTTGGGCTCGATCTTCACGGCCCTGGGCGTCGAGCGGCCACACGTGGTGGGCCACTCGCTGGGTGGGCTGATCGCTCTGCGTCTGGGGCAGGCCCATCTCGCCCACAGCGTGACCGCGCTGGCCCCGGCCGGGTTCTGGACACCTGCAGAGCGCCGCTACACCTACGCCGTGCTGCACGCCACCCACTACGGTGTGCGCCTGCTGCCCGGGTCGGCACTGGAGGCTCTGGTGGGCACCGCCCCTGCCCGTGCCGTGCTGACCGGCACCCTGTACGGCCGCTCGCAGGCACGTCCGCCGCAGGCTGTGGCTGCGGCCCTGCGAACCTTGCAGCACACACCGGCCGTCAAGGCCACGCTGCGAGCCGGGCGCGCACCCGGCCTGTTCACGGGCGGCATCCCCGACGTACCGGTCACCATCGCCTGGGGCACCCGCGACCGCATCCTGCCACCGCGGCAGGCGGCCCGGGCCCGCGCCTTGATCCCTCAGGCACGGCTGGTACCGCTGCCCGGCTGCGGACATGTGCCCATGCTGGACGCGCCCGAACTGATCGCCCACACCATCCTCCAAGCCACTCAGCCCGGCAGCCACAGCCGTCGTCCCGGCAGGCGTGACGCTGACTCACCTGGTCGCGCGAGGCAGTCGGGGCGACGCCGACATCCAGATGCACGCCGGGCAGTTTCCGGCCGGCACGGTGGCGGACCGCGAGGTGAAAGGGCGGTCGGCTGATGCGGCGAAGGTGCCGACCGCCCTTGCGATTGCCCATCCTCGGCCTTGGGGAGAGGATCGGCGCTCGGGTGCCACTGCGGATGAGCACAGGGGTGCCGACGCACCGGGCTCGGCCGCTTCGGTGATCATTGCGGCACGTGCGTGACGCGGCGCTAGGTGTGCTGTTCGGGCAGGTTGGTGACGCGGCTGGCTGGTGTTTGGCCGTCGATGCCGGTGTGGGGTCGGTGGTAGTTGTACCAGTCCAGCCAGTCGGGAAACGCAGCCTGCCGGTCGGCGTCAGCGGGGCATTACGGTGGGACACGAGGGCCTCCTGGGCATCGGTGCAGACTTCGCAATCCACACCGAAACCAGAAGGCCCTCACCCGTTCAAGCACCCAGCACGCGTGTCACCAACGTCCCGGGACAGCACAGCTAGGGCGTGTTTCGAAAGTAGCGTCGTCCGCCCGGAGGGCGGGGCCCGCGGCGTCTGGCGCGGTGCATCGCAAGGCGGAGGGTCGTCCGCGTACTGGGCGTACGCGGACGAGCCCGACAACGCGGCGAGGTGCCGTGCCAGGCGTCGCGGGCCAGGCGGGACTTTCGAAACACGCCCTAGCAGAAAGCAGGGGCTACTCGATGGTGGCGAGTGCATCGATGCTGGCACGCTGCAGCGTGCGCTGGATGGTGCGCCGTGCACCGCGCACCCGGACCGTGGTGGTCGCCGGAATGCGGGTGGCCGCTCGCAGGAGAGCATAGGCGCAGGCCAAGTCCATGCTGGCAAGGTCGCTCATGTCCAGCACCCACTCGCGGACCTGAGAAAGACGCACGTCGAGGAGCTGCTGCTCCACGTCCAGCACGCGGTCCGCACCCAGCTCACCTGCAAAGCGCAGGATGGCGCAGCCGTCCGCGTCCATGACGCTCACCGGGCCGCGCGAACCGGTGTCGGGATCCGGATGGGGTTTCACAACGGCCTCCGCACCGGGGAGTTCCTCGCTCGATTATCCCTGCCGAAGGGGCCCGATTCGAGGGCACGAGTACGTCACTGCCGCATTACCACCGACCACCGACAGCTGCGCAGCCGCCAAGTCCAGTGCAGATCCAGCAATCAAGATTGGTGGATCTGACTGATCGGGCCAGTGCCCGGACGCCTCCATTTCGGTAGATATGGCGCGCCAGCGCCTGAGATACAGTTCGGCCCCGGGCTTGGGCGCCGGGGCCTGGAGAAGCTGGTCGCTTGCTCAGCTGCCGAGTTCCTTGCGGTCGCTGCCGCCGCTGATCGCGATCTTGCGGGGCTTTGCCTGCTCGGCGACCGGGATCTGCAGCTTGAGAACGCCGGCCTCATAGGAGGCTTCGATGCGCTCGGTGTCGAGGGTGTCGCCGAGGAACAGCTGGCGGCTGAACGTTCCCGCTGGCCGCTCGGTGATCACCGTGTCGGTGCCCTCGCCGTACGCCGGCTTGCGTTCAGCCTTGACGGTCAGGACGTTGCGCTCGACATCGAGGTCGATGGACTCCGGGTTCACGCCCGGCAGGTCCAGCTCCACGACGAACGTGTCGCCCTCACGCCAGGCGTCCATCGGCATGCCGGCCGGGTGCGCGGCCGTGCCCCAGACCCGCTCGACGAGCCGGTCAAGCTCACGGAAGGGATCCGTACGCATCAGCATGTTTCATCCCTCCTTATGAGGTGATCTCTGCATCCTTCGCTCTACTACTGCTATACCACGCCTCGATAAAGTTGACACCTATCGGCTCAACTTTTTGGCTTGGCTATGACTGTCGCAGCCAGGTTGTGGTATCGGCGTCCGGGCTGCGGGCGCACCGCGTGCCACCAGTGCGGCTCCAGTCACAGGCAGCCACACGTCCCGCCGCTGCGCCGCCGGCCCCCACCGCCAGGGCAGAGGCACCACCAAGTCGCCGTCGTCGACTGCAGTCGGGTCACGACACTCACCCCTTCCAGCGCTCTCCGGCGCACCGCGGGCCCGCCGGCCGCGCCCGCGGTGCGCCGGACGAAACGGAGGACCGTGGTCAGTGGGCCACGCGGGCACCGGACGCCGATCGCGGCCACGACCGGGCTCCGCCTTCGCTGCGAACCCGGTATTCACGCCAGGCCGCGGCCAGCCAGAGACCACCGGCGATCAGCGCGTACACGCCGAGAACCAGCGCGATGGCCACCGCACCGACGTCCGGGCGCAGCCACAGCAGCACGCCCGCGACCACGGACACCACGGCCGAGGTCCGCCACAGCCAGGAATGCCCCAGCTGATGCCGCATCCGCGTAGCGGCCCACAGTTCCAGGAAGCCTGTGGCAACGGCCCACGCACCGGCCGTGACCACCAGAGCCAGCGCCGTCAGACCCGGCCACGCCGCGGTCAGGAGACCAGCCACGACGCCCAGCGCACCAGCCCCCGCGCACACCAGAGCAGGACGTCGCTCACGCCGATGCCGCCACGCCGCTGCGATGAGGACCGCGCCGTCCACCAGCGCGTACGCCCCGAATACCCAGGCCAGAGCCAGCACGGTCAGCTGCGGCCAGGCCAGCGTCAGCACCCCGAACAGGACCGCCGCACCACCACGGGCCCCCAGCAAGCAGACAGTCTTAACTCTCTCCGTCATCAGCCACCTCCCTTCGGACCTTGTGTGCGCCGACCACCGCCGGCCGAGGCCGTCGGCGCAATCGAACGCTCACAGAGCGTCATAAGCCCTTGAGTCAGATGGTGTCAACTTCCTCTAGTCTGGACTTGTTAATGATCCTGCAGTTGAGCTATACGGGTTAACGGTCTCGTTTCCTCGGGCCGCCTGCCGACCCCGTTGACGTGAAGGGAGAAGTGGCCATGCTTGCGCGTACCGGCGCCCTGGGTGATCTCGACCGGCTCACGCAGCAGCTCTCACAGGCCGCCGCGGGCACCGTCATCCCTGCGGATGCCTGGCGCGATGAGGACGCGCTGTACCTGCAGTTCGACCTGCCCGGCATGGACCGCTCCAGCGTCGAACTGACCATGGAGCGAAACACGCTGGTGCTGACCGCCGAGCGCCGCTCCCCCATCCCGGCCGACGCGCGTCCTGTCCTCACCGAGCGGGCCACCGGACGGTTTATGCGCCGCATGACACTGTCCGATGCGCTGGACGCTGACGCCGCCGAGGCCGCGTACGACAACGGCGTCCTAACCTTGCGCATCCCGATGGCCGCACACGCCAAGCCCCGCAAGATCGCCATCTCCGGGGGTATGTCCAAGCAGCTCACGGCTTAAATCTGCACATAACCGCGACGTCGAAGGAGGTTGTCCCGTGGCCGCCCTGCTGTGGCTGCTCATCCCGCTGATCACTGGTTTCGCCGCGAGCATCTGGGCCTGGTGCATCGGCCGCCTCCAACCGAGCCCCGACCACGACACCTGGGAAGACCTCGACCGCTACCAGAGGCTGCGGAGCGTGCTGAGCCGCGATGAGCAGTGTGAGGCCGTTTAAAGGAGGACGGACCTCTCAGCGGAGATCATTCTTTTCTGAGTCGTCGGCTGCAGCCTGGGTGCGGGTAACCGTGCGAAGAACCCACTGCTTCCCGCGACGGCGGTGGCACGACGGTCGCCCGGCGCTCCGTCGGACCGCGGAAGGGGATTGCATGACGGACATCGACGCTGAGCGGACGCGTACCCGCGCCCTCGGCGGGGAGCGCACACGCGCACCCGCCCTTGATGATCCGCGGGCGTCCTCCCTGTCGGCGGCGCCGTGGTGGCGGTCCTGGCTCCTGGAGGGGCTGAGTGAGCAGACGGCCCGGCACCCGGGCCCGCACCGCACGCCGCACCCCGAGCAGGAGGGACACCGGTGGTGGCGGGTGATGTGCCTGACCGGCGTCGACTACTTCTCCACCCTCGGCTACCAGCCGGGCATCGCCGCACTCGCCGCCGGCCTGCTGTCCCCGCTCGCCACCCTGGTGCTGATCGCGCTGACCCTGTGCGGCGCGCTGCCGGTCTACCGGCGGGTGGCCCGGGAGAGCCCGCACGGCGAGGGGTCGATCGCCATGCTGGAGCGGCTGCTGCCCTGGTGGCCGGGGAAGATCTTCGTGCTGGTGCTCCTCGGCTTCGCGGCCACCGACTTCATGATCACCATCACGCTGTCGTCCGCGGACGCCGCCGCGCACGTGACGGAGAACCCCTTCGCCCCGCACTGGCTGCACAGCGCACACCTGTGGATCGCGCTCGTCCTCGTCGGCGTGCTCGGCGCCGTCTTCCTCAAGGGCTTCCGCGAGGCCATCGGCATCGCGGTGGCCCTGGTGGGCACGTACCTGGCCCTCAACGTCGCCGTGCTCGCCGCAGCGGCCTGGCAGATCCTCGCCCACCCAGTGCGCATCCGCGACTGGACCCACGCGATGACCGCGCAGCACTCCTCCCCCCTGGCGATGGTGGGCGTCGCCCTGCTGGTCTTCCCGAAACTGGCCCTGGGCATGTCCGGTTTCGAGACCGGCGTCGCGGTGATGCCGCAGATCAAGGGTGATCCCTCGGACTCGTACCAGAAGCCGCGGGGCCGCGTTCACGGGGCGCGCCGACTGCTGTCCACGGCCGCCGTCATCATGAGCTGCCTGCTGCTGCTGTCCAGTCTGGCGACGACGATCCTCATCCCGCAGAGCGCCTTTCGGAGCGGCGGACCGGCCAACGGCCGCGCGCTCGCCTACCTCGCCCACCATGACCTGGGCGAGACGTTCGGCACGGTGTACGACGTGTCGACCATCGCGATCCTGTGGTTCGCCGGCGCCTCCGCGCTGGCCGGCCTGCTGAACCTGGTCCCGCGCTACCTGCCGCGCTACGGCATGGCCCCCGAGTGGACACGTGCCGTCCGCCCGCTGGTGCTGGTGTTCACGACGGCGGCCGTCCTGATCACCGTGTGGTTCCACGCCGACGTGGACAAGCAGAGCGGGGCCTACGCGACCGGCATGCTCGTGCTGATGCTGTCGGCGTCCTTCGCCTCCACGGTCGCCGTACGCCGCCAGGGCCGCCTGAGGGCGACGACCGGCTTCGCCCTGATCACCGCGGTCTTCGCCTACACCCTGGTCGCCAATGTCATCGAGCGTCCCGACGGCCTCAAGATCGCGTCGACGTTCATCGTGGCGGTCCTGGCCACCTCCTTCGCCTCGCGCGTCCACCGGGCGTTCGAACTGCGCGTCGGCGAGGTCGTCTTCGACGACAAGGCGCAACGGATCGTCGACGAGGCCGCCGCGCACGGCCAGCTGCGGCTCATCGCCCACGAGCCCGCAGGAGCGCGGCGTTCGGTTCCCCTCAGCGGAGGACGTTCCTGGAGCACTGCCCTCGCAGCAGCAGGAGCGTCCGATCCTGCTGGAGGTGCTCGTGCGGGACTCGTCGGACTTCACCGCGGACGTCACCGTACGCGGCGCCGAAGAGAACGGGGTCCGCCTGCTGCGAGCCCAGGGCCCGACGGTGCCCAACACCATCGCCGCGATCCTGCTGGCCCTGCGGAACCGCACGGGCGAGGTGCCCCACGTGTACTTCAGATGGACCGAGGGCGCCCCCATCAGCCACCTCGTCCGCTTCCTTGTCTTCGGCCACGGAGAAGTCGCCCCGGTCACCCAGGAGGTACTGCGCCGCGCCGAACCGAACCCCGCACACCGGCCCCGCGTCCACGTCAGCTGAACCGAGACCCAGCCTGTCCACTCCAGAGTTTTCCCTCTCTGCCCGGTCGAACGCACGACGCCCAGCGCGTGGACGCCAGATCAGCGGGTACCTCTGAGCACCTGCATCCAGTCCGCAGATTTCCGCAGGAGGTGAAGTCGATGATCTCCGACCTGGTCATGGTCCCCACCGGCCATGCGACGCTGACAGGCGATCTGGTGGTGCCCAGCCGAGCACAGGCGGTGGTGCTCTTCGCGCACGGCAGCGGCAGCTCCCGGCACAGTCCCCGCAACCGCGCCCTCGCCGCCGGCCTGCACAAGGAAGGGCTGGGCACCCTGCTGCTGGACCTGCTCACCGAACGGGAGGAACGCGGTGGCACCGGCACCGGCCGCCACACTGCCGACATCGACGTGCCGGCCCAGCGTCTCGTGGGCGCCATCGACTGGCTGGCGAACCATCCCGAAACCAGGGACCTGCCGGTGGGCCTGCTGGGCGCCGGTACCGGGGCGGCTGCGGCGCTGATCGCCGCGGCCGAGCGGCCGGATCGGGTGTTCGCGGTGGTGTCCCGAGGCGGGCGGCCTGACCTGGCAGGCGATGCCCTGCAACGAGTCGAAGCTCCTGTCCTGCTCATCGTCGGCGGCAGCAACGAGGCGGCCGTCGACCTCAACCGGGAAGCCGCCCGGAAACTCGCCGGCCCGCACCGCGTGCACGTGGTGCCGGGTGCCTCCCACCTCTTCCCGGAACCGGGCGCGATGCAAGAGGTCTCCACACTCGCCGGCGACTGGTTTAGGGCCCAGCTGCGCCAGGAGACGAGATGAGCGATCCGGTTGACGCCACACCGCCGGGCCACTGCACCCTGAGCCCGGCCGGGAGGCGTCCCACCCACGAGCCGCTCTCCATCGATGCCGGTACCACGGCGGGTTCGGACAGGGCCGACAGGACGGATGCCGCAGCCGTGTTGGTCTCCGCGCAAGCACCATCCGTGCGTGAGGGTATGCGACATGTGGGGAAAGGACACGCAGGCAGACGGGCGGATGCGCCGCAAAGACGGGGCGCTCGCCCGTAAGGCGGTGCGGGAAGCCCTGGTCTCCCTGGCGGGCTTGCTGACGGTGGTGGTGATCAACCCTGCCGGTCAGGAGATCGGCCGACTGGTGGACGTGATCTGCCGGTGGCGCGGCGAGCGGTACCCACCGGTGGCCGGGCTCGTGGTCAAGGTCGGTCACCGGACCGCCTACGTGCCCGTCGCGGCGGTCGCCGACCTTTCCCCGGACGGCGTGCGGCTGAACTCGGCCCGTGTGGACCTGCGGGACTTTCAGGTGCGCGACGGCGAGGTCCGCCTCGCCCATGATGTGCTGGACCACCAACTGGTGGACGTCGACGGGGTCCGCGTGATCCGTGCCTCGGACCTCTATCTGGCGCGCGTGGAGGGGACCTGGCGTCTGGTGGGCGCCGAGGTCGGGCTGAAGGTTCTGCTGCGGCGCATCGGCCCGCGTCGCCTGCACCGGCGCCCGGCACCGGAGAAGGTGCTGGACTGGGCGGCCATCCAGGCCCTGGGCGGACCGGAGCGCGAAGGCACCGCAGCGCGGCAAGTGCGGTTGCGCGCCCCGAACAGCGCGCTGAGGACACTGCGCCCGGCGGAGCTGGCCGACCTGCTGGAGCACCTGGGGCGCGGCGCGGCCAGCGAGTTGCTGGAGATGGTCGAACCCGGGCAGGCGGCGGACGCGCTGGAGGAGATGCACGCCGCCGAGCTGGAGGCGCTGCTGCGCGAGGCCCCCACCGCACAGGCGGCCCGCCTGCTGGAGAAGATGGAGCCGGACGAGGCCAGTGAGGCGCTGCGCGACGTGCCGGATGCGGAGCGGGAGCGGTTGCTGGGCGCGATGCGTCCCGAACAGGCCGGCCGGCTGCGCACACTGCTGGGCTACGCCGAGGGCACGGCTGGTGCGCTGATGACGTCGCTGCTGGTCACCGCCAGCGCTGACCGGTCGGTGGCGGATGTGGTGCTCGAGCTTCGCGGGCAGGCCGAGCACGCCGCCGACCTGGACGCCGTGTGCGTCCTCGACGGTGAGGGCGCACTGGTGGACGACGTGCCGGTGGTGCAGCTGCTGCTGGCCGAACCCGGGACCCAGATGGGTGAACTCGTTCAGGAACCGGGCCCGGTGACCGTCACCCCGGACGCGCCGCTGAGCGAGGTGGTCGAGCGGCTGACCGACACCCGCCGTCATTCCGTGGTCGTCGTGGACGACCAGCACCGGCCCGTCGGCCGGATCCTCGCCGACGACCTGGTGGACGCCCTGGTACCCGAACGCGGCCGGTTCCGCGTGTTCCGCCTCCTCCCCTGACCGAACGGCCCCTAGCTGCCCATGCGTGCGAGACGAAAGGCCACGGACATGGAGCGGAACTCCACCACGGCGCCAACCGCCCCCGACGCACCGGCCGCGGCTGCGCCGCGCTTCAGGCGACGCCTGGTCACCGCCCTGGCCGTCGCCGGCCCCGGCCTGATCGCCGCCAACGCCGGCAACGACGCGGGCGGGATCGCCACCTACGCCTCTGCCGGAGCCCAGTACGGCTACCGCACCCTGTTCTTCATGCTCCTGGTCACCGTCGCGCTGGTGGTGGTGCAGGAGATGTGCGCCCGGCTCGGGGCCTACACCGGTGTCGGGCTCGGCGGACTGATCCGCGAGCAGTTCTCCGTCCGAGTCTCCGCCTTCGCCCTGCTGTGCCTGATCACCGCCAACCTGGGCCTGGTCGTGTCCGAGTTCGCCGGACTCGGCGCCGCCCTCGAACTGCTCGGCCTCTCCCGGTACATCGCGGTACCGCTGGCTGCGGCGGGCGTGTGGGCGTTGGTGGTCTTCGGCTCCTACCGGTACGCGGAGAAGATCTTCCTGGTGCTGTCGCTGGCGTTCTTCACCTACCCCCTCGCCGCCGTCCTGGCCCACCCCGACTGGGGGCAGGCCGGGGCCCAGCTGGCTTGGCCGCACTTCCTGGCCGGCAAGGACTTCCTGCTGCTCGGCGTGGCGCTGATCGGCACCACGATCACCCCGTACATGCAGTTCTACGTTGCCGCGGCCGTCGCCGACCGCGGCATCGGTCCGGCCGAATACCCCCGGGAGAAGGCCGACACCATCGCCGGGTCCCTCTTCGCCAACCTCATCAGCATGTTCATCATCACCGCCACGGCAGCCGCAATCACCGCCCGGGTACCACTGGGCTCCGCCGCGCAGGCCGCCTCGGCACTGAAACCGGTCGCGGGCCGCTTCGCCGAACAGCTTTTCGGGCTCGGGCTCCTTGGCGCCTCAGCCCTGGCGGCCGCCGTGGTCCCCCTGTCCACGTCCT
Source organism: Streptomyces mexicanus (assembly GCF_902506575.1). GTDB lineage: Bacteria > Actinomycetota > Actinomycetes > Streptomycetales > Streptomycetaceae > Streptomyces > Streptomyces mexicanus. The sequence goes on from NZ_LR732544.1 coordinate 690,466, forward strand.
ACGCCGTCGCCGAAGCCGTCGGCGTGGAAAGCTCCGTCTCCCGCCGCTTCCGCGAAGCACCTCTGTTCCTCGGGCTGTTCACGGTCCAGGTGTTCATCGGGGCCGCTATCGCCGTGACCCCCGGCAACCTGATCCAGCTCCTGGTGCGCACGCAGGTCCTCAACGGCTTGATCACCCCGATCCTGCTCACCTACGTTCTGATCCTGGCCAACCGCCGAAGCGTCCTGGGAGAAGCCGCCAACGGCCTCGTCTTCCGCACCGTGGCCACCATGTGCGTGGCCGCCATCGCCCTGCTGTCGGCCGTCGTTCTTGTGCAGACCCTCCTCGGCTGGGTCGGCATCAGATAGCGAACACCGGGAATTTTCGCCTCAGCAGAGGACTGAGGGTGTGGTCGGGGGGTAGGCGGGCGGGGCGAGGGCGGCGCTTCGGACGTGAGGCGGACTGTATGGACTTGCCTGGGCAAGATGAGGGCTCCCAGCCGTTCGTAGACCGCCCGGTCTCGGTTTCCGTCGCGTTCCAGGGCAGCGAAGACATCGCCGTGGCCCGCGCTCTGGCCAGATCGTTCCTGGCCGAGCTGCGGTCCGTGCATGGGCTGGAGGTGTCCGCTCGTGCGGAGGGCATGGTCCAGTTGGTGGTGAGCGAGCTGGTGACCAATGCCCGAAAATACGCGCCGGGCCCGTGTCTGCTGTCCCTGGAGCTTGGCGACGGGGCGGTGGAGGTGACGGTGTGGGACAGCGACCCGTGTTTGCCCGTCGCCCAGGCGGCCGACCCGGGGCGGGTCGGCCAGCACGGACTGGAGATCGTCGTTGCGGTCTGCCGGAGTTTCGAGAGGCAGCGGGAGCCAGTGGGCAAGCGGATCACGGCGACCGTGGTGCTGGACGACGACGCGGTCGGGGATGAAGGTGGCGATGAGATCTGCTGATCATGCTGATCACCTGGGCGGCGACCACCCGTCACCCGCGGCCCCGAGAAGCTGCCCAGCCTGGGCCGGGTCCTTGAACCCGCATGCGACCTGGCACCGAGGATCAGGCCCCGCCGCCGACCATCTGTTCGTCCTCCGCCGCAGTGACGGTGGCATACACCCGCACGAGGGTGTCCACCCCGGTCATGGACAGCATCCGCTCCATACGCGCCGGAACACACGCCAGCACCAAGCACGGCATCGTCCTTCTTCGCCTGTTGCCAGGCCCACAGCAGCACGTTCAGCCCTGCCGAGTCGCAGAACGACACCGCGGACAACTCCAGCACCACACACCGCTGACCTCGGGCGATCTCCTCCACAAGACGCTCACGGAAGAACGGGGCAGTCTCATAGTCCATCTCCCGATCAGCCGCACGGTCAGGCACGGCCCCGACGTTGTCGCCTGAACTGAGGGCGCTATGGTCATCATGTTCTTCCCGCCGTCTCAATCGGGAGACGCAACCGGTTGTGACGAGGAGCCCAACGGCTCCCCGCACACCCGAGACAACGAATCACGGAGCAGCCTCGTTTCTCCGGTATTTTTTGCGATAATCCCAGAAAGGCGGCGAGGAAGACGAAAGACCCTTTCATGAACCAGCAAGCCCGCGGATGGTGCTTCCTCACCAACCGCGCGCGGGTGCTGATGGCCATTCGCCCGGAACCCTGACCTCCGACGTGGCGACATCGCTGCAGCCCGCCACATCACCGAGCGCACTGGCCAGAGCGTTATCACCGGCCTCGCCAGGCCGGCTGGCTCAGCCGCGAACACGACGGGCGAGGCACCCGTTACAACCTCCGCCTCGACGGCACACTTCCGCCTTCCGGCAGAGGCTCACCTGCCCGTCCGGGAGCTGCTGGAACTCCTGACCGAACGCTGAGGCCGGCCGGCCGCCTCAGGCGTATGACGACGCCCCGTCGTCGTGTCATGGGCGTATCAGGAATCTCAGGGGGCGCCGCCAGGTATCGGGCCGCGGTAGCCGGGCCGGGAGGAAGCGTCTATGCCAACTTCGTAGCGGATATGAGGATTGATCCGGTTGCCGCAGACGTGGGCGCCGGTGGAATGGATGGCCAGGCCGATCGCGTGGTCGGTGGCGGCGGCGAAGGTGTTGCCGGTGATGCTGGCTCCCTGCACGTCCTCGAACATCAGAGCCTGCGACGCTTTCAGTGTCTCGCAGTAGTTGTCGCGGACGGTGAAGTCGAAGGTGTGGCCACGGCCGTCGCCTTCTCCGTCATTGGGGCCCTCGGCCATCAGGCACATGTTGTCGATGTGCTCGCAGCGGTTGTGCTCGATCAGCACGTGATGGCTGGGCGGGGTGTCGCTGGCGAAGGTCTGCATGCAGTCGGCATGGCCGTAGCGGTTGGAGGCGCCGCGGACGGTGTTGTGCTGGATCTTCAGGTGGTTGCCGAAGAAGCGGATCCCGTCGCCGTCGTGGCCGTGCGGGCTGGTGACGGTGTTGTTGCGTACGGTGATGTCGTCACCGGTGATGTCGATGCCCGGCGCCTCAGGCCGGGTGACGCGGTAGTTCTCCACAACAACATGGCTGGCTTCCACCGTGATGCCGTCGATTCGGCGGCCGTGACCGTCGTACACGGCCGGGTGCGCGGCGGTGCCGCCGTGCGTGACGACGAGCCGCGGGTGGACGGCGTCCCGAGCAGGCGGGGTGTTGAACGCGGTCGTGGCCAGTGCCGCGGCGGCGAGCAGCGCGGCGGTCCGAAGCGTGCGGACAGCAATGTGTGATGGGCTCAGCATGGCGGGGAGCGTAGCCGGGACACCTCGGGAGGGGTCCCGGGGCGGGTGGTTCGCGGCGGGCCCGCCGGCGGTTACATCGCCTCCACCAAGGCCAGGTCCATGGGGACGATAGTCGTGGAGGCCACCAGAACACGCAGGAGGTGGTCATTGAGGGTGTTGCCGACCGGCTCGCCGACCTCCTCACGCGTCAGATAGGGCACTCCGTCACGGGCCAGACGGGCGCGCACGGCATTCACGAGGTGCTCGACCCGTTTGTCCGTCCACCCTGCCCCGGGCTGTAGTTCGGCGAGCTGGGCAGCCGTCTGTTTCCAGGTCAGCGGCTGCGGCTTGGGCTCGTGCAGGAGGTAGCGCCGACCGAGCACCACGAGGGCCAGCTTCTCCTGCTCGCTCAGCACCCACACGCGCGGCGGGCTGGTGACGTCGGCGTGCCGCGGGCGCGGACGTTGCCGGTCAGCGGCGGTGACGAAGACCTCCAGTAGGTGCTCGCGCCCCCGGGAGCCCTGGACGAACAGCGGCGTGCAGCCAGCGGCCAGAGGGAGAGGCTCCTCGCCGCAGAACAGCAGACGTCCCTCGGGACAGCGGATCGGCAGCTGCCCGCTGGTACTCAGCCACCATCGGCCGCCCCAATGCGTGAGCGTGCCCTGGTGCCGGCTCACGCGCGGGTCGTCCTCGCCGATGCAGACGTGGACCTCGGGCCGGTTACGGCCGAACAGAATCTGTCGTCCTTCACCCGGCCGCAGCGTGATGCCACCGGTGATCGCGCGCACGAAGACCGTGCCTGGCACGGATGCCGACGTGCCGCGCGTGAGGCTGCCGGGAGCGGCGGTATGAACCCCGGCCGACGGTGTCGCCTTCGTGATCAGGACAGGCTCACTTTCCCGGCAGGCTGTGGGCGATCTTCTGCGCGGCGGTGGCCGCGAGCGCCTTGGCGCCGGCGCACACCTTGGTGCTCTTCTGGCCCTGTTCACTCAGAGTCAGCCGGAACAGTTCGATGGTCCGCTCCCCGACCGAGTCCGTGAACGTGCGGTGCGGCGCGTAGATGACGCAGCTGTCGTCGCCTTCTTCCTTGGGGGAGACGTAGTCGGTCGCATCGGCGATCTTCGCGGGTTTTCCGTTGTCCGACAGGTCGTTGTCCTGTGTGAACTGCAGTTGCACGTAGGCGCGGCGGCCGTCGCGGCTCGCCCAGTCGCAGGTCCAGCCGGCGAAGCCCCGCTTTGCCGGCCGTTGCTGAAGGCCGGGTACCTGCTTGAGGGCTGCCGGATCCAGCAAGGCGCAGGCGTCCAGCCGCGCCAGGGAGTCGGCAGGCCACGCCACCGAGCGCCGAGGAACCGGGCCCTTGTCGAGCACCGTGACCGCATAGTCGGCGGCGGCGTCCGCCAGGGCACACGGGTCGGGCGCGCCGGCGCGCTCCCGCTTGCCGTTGACCACGATCTGTTTGCGGTCCGTAGTCGTGATGAACCGCAGGCACTGGTCACCGTCTCGCTGCAAGGACGCGACGACGACGTTGCCGACTCTTCTGACGGGCACGCCACTGTCGAAGTGCTGTGGATCGTCGCTGAAGTCGACCTCGGCGTCAGCGACCTCGTCCCCAGAAGGTTTCTGCACCAGGACGTCGCACCTGCTCAACTGCCCGTATGAGGGGGTGAGTTCGGTGTGTCCGAAGCGACTCAGCGACGCCGCGTCCATCACCTCGCAAGGGTCCGCGCTTGTGGCCTGCCCCATCGCACCGGCCTGCGCCTGCGCTGTGGCCGAGGGCGTGGCGCGAGCGGGAGCCTTGCCGTCGTCCTTGTGCTGCGACGACCAAGGGCTAAGGAGCGCGAGGCCGGCCGCCAGCCCCGCCACGGCGAACGCCGCAGCGGCCGACAATGCACGGCGGTGGCGGCGATGTAACTTCCGTGGCAGCCAGAGCGTGGGGGATGGCAGGGTGAGCGTACGGCCGAGCCGCAGCGTCTTCTGGGCGCTCGGCTGCGGGTCCTGCCTATGCTCCTGGGCGTACTTCTGGATGTGCGCCGGCGGTGGCGCGGCGCGCGAGAGCAGGGCGTGCGCCTGCGCGGCGTCCGGGCGCTTGCCGGGATCGACGGCGAGGAGCGCGGTGAGCGGTTCGGTCAGCGGGCCGGCCTGCCGTGGGGCATCCACGCGTCCCATGAGGGCCTGGGACAGGTAGCCCATGACATGCTCGAACTCACCGTAGGGCGACCGGCCCTCGATGGCCGCGAACAAGGTGGCGCCCAGGGAGAACACGTCCGCCTTCTCATCCGGGGCCTTTCCCTTGGCGACCTCGGGCGCCAGATAGCGGGGCTTGCCGCGCACCGTCGCCGTCGTGGTGCCGGTCTGCGTGACCTCACTCCATAAGGCCCGGGCGATCCCGAAGTCCGTCAGCCGGGCCACACCGTCCTCGGTGACCAGGATGTTCTCCGGCGTGACATCACCGTGCACCACCCCCTCGCCGTGGGACCTGGCCAGGGCCGCCGCGATCTGGCAGCCGATCGAGCCCGCCTCCTGCGGCGAGAGCGGTCCGCGCTCCTGCATGAGCTGAGCCAGGCTGCGCGCGGGCACGTACTCCATGACGATCCAGCACGCATCGCCCTCGGCCACGTAATCGAATACGGCCACGATGTTGGTATGGTGCAGTCGCGCCGCATAGCGCGCTTCTTTCTTCAGCCGCTGGGCCGCCCTGGCGTCGTCCGGGCGGGCGCACTTCACCGCCACGCGCCGGTCCAGCAGTTCGTCCCGGGCCTGCCAGACGACGCCCATCCCACCCTGACCGATGGGCTCCTGCAGCCGATACCGGCCCCCGACCCTGTACCCGGCCTCCGGTGTCACCCGCACCGCCCCACTCCCTGCCCAGACCACGCCCGGTCCTGTACGGGCGACAGAGTGTACTCACCAGGGATCAGACCCAGCAGGGTTCCGGCCGACTGCCACAGGATCCCCCAGAAGCGGATCGCGCGACGCCGACCCCCTCAAGCTTCTTTAAGGGTTGTCCCATAACTCGGGGGCAGAGGCTGATGGACACCACAGCCGGACCGACTTGTCCGGTTCCGCCCCGAGTCACGGCCTTAACGGGATTCCAGCTAAGAAGGTCGAACCGGACACCAGCAAGCGGTCTCCAGAGTTGCGGGACAGCCCTTATGGTCAGGCCACTGCCCGCGCCGGCAGGGCGGCAGGCCGCCGGTCCGACGGGGGGTTCGAGGCACAGTTAGGCGCTGTCGGCGGGCTGGCCGGTGCCGGGCAGGGACCGCGCAGGGCGGGGCCGCAGGCGCTGACGCCAGTCGCCCGGACGCCGGACACTGGCAGGACGTCGCTGGCACCGGTGGCAGCGATAAGGCGGGCGAGCTGCGGGCGCACGGCCCCGGACAGCGTCAGGACGGTCCCGTAGCGCCGGGCCTCTAGGTTCAGCGCCAGCAGGGTTTTGAGGCCGTACCAGTCACAGAAGGACAGTTCGGAGACGTCCACGCGCAGCAGATCCGGGTGGTGTGCCAGGCACATCCGGACGATCTGGACCAGCTGCTCGGCGGTGCCCAGGTCGAGTTCGCCGGCGACGTACACGGCGGCGCAGCGATCGGTCAGCAGTGCTTCCGCGTGCAGGCCGACCGCGTCACCCGGCTCAGGGGCGGTCACCGGCCGACTCCCTTAAGCCGCTGGCCGAGTACCGCCCGACAGGGGGCGTACTGCTCGACCGGTGCCGTACCCGGCCACCCTCGTCGGCGACCGGTCAGGCCGCTGAAGATGTCGGCACCATCACCGGACACCACAGCAGTGAGCAGCCAGGACAGCTGATCCATGACGTTGTCCCCTTTCGACGGAAAAGGGGGGTGCCCCCGCAGCCGTCGCATCGCGACTTGGGGAAGCCCCACGACCCGCATGACCCGGAACATTTGTAGCTCCAGCGCAGGCAAGTTGACAACGTGACGCTCAGCTTTCGGGACAGCATTCGGCGAAGGCGCCGACCGACGTCGAAAGCGCCGCGTTCCCTCGGCCGGGCTTCGCCACTCGTGAACGCAGGCCGGGCAACGAGTCTGGACCGCGCGGCTTGTCAGCCATGAGGCGCTGCCCTGCTCACCCGCCCTCCTCAGTGCTCTTGGCAAGAAGCGACCGTGGACCGGGCGCCGTCGAGGTCGCACAACACAGCCTCGTGTTCACTGTCCACAAGGACGTCGCCGCCCTGCGTCCGGTGCAAACGTCCGCCGGGCAGAGCTTGTTGGTCATTGCCGTGGCAGCACAGCGACCTGGCGCAGAGGTGCAGTACGCTCAATGGCGAGAGCGGCTCCAGCTTGCCCTGGCGCGCAGCGAGCCGGCGTTCATCGGGCGGCTGGGCCTTGCCGACGATGCGGGTGATTCCGAGCAGCCAACGTCCATGCTTCAGTCGCCTGGTACGGACGGCCCCCACTGAAGGCAGGAAGCGCGTCCCGCGTCCCGAACCTGGTGGGGAGACAGTAAAAGGCCGGGCACCGGCACATGCGGGCGCTCTCATGCGGCGGCGCCGCGACAGCAGCGCAGGCAGCGCCGAGCCGAGCGCGCCAGGGGGTGGCTCGGCTCGGCGCGGACCGCAAACGGCCGTCAGCTGGTGATCTCGATCCGCCGGGGCTTGGCCTTCTGCGCCTTGGGGACCTTGACGGTCAGGACGCCGTCGACGAGTTCGGCGCTGACCTGCTCTTCGTCGGTGTCCTGGGGCAGCGTCACCCGGTAGTCGAACTGGCCGGTGCGCCGGGTGCGGTGACGGAGCACGCCGGTGCGTTCCTTTTCCTTGATCTCGCCGTGCACCGACAGCTCGCCGGCGTTCAGCTCGACGGTGATGTCGTCCTTCTTCACGCCGGGCAGGTCGACCTCGACGAGGTAGGCGTCGTCTGTCTCCTCGAGATCTGCGAGCGGCGTCCACGCATCCGGGATCAGCCCACCGCCTCCGGGAACGGCGGACTGCCACAGCTGTCCCATCCGGTCGTACAGGTCCTGGAACTCCTTGAACGGGTCCCATACCGGTCGGTTGTGTTCGCGTCGCACGGGAAGCGCCATGTCCGATCATCTCCTTCCGAAAAGCTCCGGGCCATGACAGTCAGCCCGGTCACGGCCTGCTCGCGTTCCGGAAGTCCCCCTGACCGGGACCTCCAATCGTCTCAATCCAACAGATTTCCGCCCATATTCCCGTGTGTACGAGTGGGCTTTCGGCCCGCAGGCGCGGCGCCACCGAGCCGATGGGCTCGCAGCGCGACGCCGCAGCACGGACAACCTCTTTTCGTCATATTGACAATTCCCGGCTTGCGGCGTATGTACCCCTTTAGGGTCGGTCGATCTCCTGCCGTGGAGGTCACGATGATGGCAAGGCCAGAGCCCAGCACCTTCCGCGGCGTTCCGCTGTCTCTCTCCCAGCGCCGGGCCAGCGGATGGTGCGTGGTGTATGTCGCCGAAGAGGTGCCCGTGACCACACGGGCGCGGCTGGACGCGTACCTCGACCGGGTCACCGCGCCTGACGCCGTGGACTTGGGTGCCCTGTCCGTGGCGCATGGCCGCGCCACCCAGCAGTGCGGAGGACTGCTCCCGCTCGTCTGCGCCGAGGGCCGCATGCTGCGCATGCTATCCGTCACCGGGACGTACCGATCGTTGCCGGTCCACCCGGCGGTGAGCGATGCCGTCGCGGCCGGCCCCGGGACTGCGCCGCCACCGGCCGGGCCGCGACGGCACGAGGGACCGCACTGATTGACAGGATGCGGAGGTGAGCGTGATGAGCAGGTACGCCACTCTCTCTCCTGCCGGCGGTGACGGGTTTCTCCCGGCGACTGAGATGGCGGTGGCGGCCATCGACGCCGACGGCACGGTGGTCGGCTTCAGTCCCGGCGCTCAGATGCTGCTCGGTTACACCCCGCGGGAGATCGCGGGGCGTCCCGCGTCGGTGCTGCTGGCGGACGAGCGGTTGCCGGACCCGGCGCGCCGGCATCTGGGCCAGCGCAAGGCGTGGATGGGACGCGTCGTGCTGCGTGACCATGGTGGGCGCGGGATCGAGGCGGATGTGCGGGCCTGCCCCGTGCTGGATGGTGCAGGGCACGTTCAGTGGTTCGTGCAGGCGGCGGTTCCGCAGGAGAGCGACGGAGCCGCGCTGGCACTGCAGCGCAGCCTGCTGCAGCACCGCATGCCCGCTCTGCAGGCGGTGGAGACCGCGACGCGCTATCTGCCGGCCGAACCGCACGCGGGGGTCGGCGGGGACTGGTTCGATGTGATCCCGCTGTCCGGGGCGCGGGTCGCGCTGGTGGTCGGCGACGTGGTCGGTCACGGCATCCACGCCTCGGCCGCGATGGGCCGGCTGCGCACGGCGGTACGTACCCTGGCCGATGTCGATCTGCCTCCGGACGAGCTGCTGACCGAGCTGGACGACCTGATCCTGGAAGAGGCCCGCGAGCGCGCCGACGAGGACGGTGAGATTGGCGCGACCTGCCTGTACGCGGTCTACGACCCGGTCTCCCGGCAGTGCACCGTCGCGACCGCCGGCCACCCGGCCCCCGTACTGGTCACCCCGGACGGCAACGCAGACCTGCTCCCGCTGGACCCCGGCCCGCCGCTGGGGGTGGGAGGCGTCCCCTTCGAGGCCGCCGACTTCGCCCTGCCCGAGGGCAGCCTGCTCGCGCTCTACACCGACGGGCTCGTCGAGACACCCGGCGGCGACATCGACGCCGGGTGTGAGGCCCTGTGCCACGCCCTGTCCGGAGCGGGCGCGTCGCTGAAGGAAGTGGCCGACAAGGCCATCAAGGCCCTGCTGCCCGGCCAGCCGCACGACGACGTCGCCCTGCTCGTCGCCCGGACACACGCCCTGGACGCCGCCCATGTGGCCTCCTGGCGCGTGCCGGCCGATCCGGCCGCGGTCGCCGAAGCCCGCCGTGAGGCCGCAGCCCAGCTGAAAAAGTGGGGCCTGGCCGACGCCGTCCCCACCACCGAGCTGATCGTCAGCGAACTCGTGACCAACGCCATCCGGCACGCCGAGCCCCCGATCGTCCTACGGCTGATCCACGACGGCAGTCTGATCTGTGAGGTCTCCGACGCCAGCAGCACCTCCCCGCATTCCCGCCGCGCCCATGTCCTGGACGAGGGGGGACGCGGACTGCTCCTGATCGGCATCCTGGCCGAACGGTGGGGCACCCGCCACAACGGCACAGGCAAGACGATCTGGGCAGAACAACCGACACCGTCGCCGTGGACACCGCCGAGCGCCGGCGCGATACCCACCGCCTGAATCAACGCGATACCCACCGCCTGAATCAAAGGGTGCAGCGGGCCGGTGCACGCCACTCAGCAAGTGCGGCGGAAATATACTTAGTTGCAGATGAGGCGCATGGAGGGCGGAGGTGAGCGGTATGCCCGCCAAGCGGCCACAGGCCGACCACTACGCGGTGCTCGGCGTCCCCTCGTCCGCGTCCGCCCAGGAGATCACCAGCGCGTACCGCAGGCAGGTCCGTGCCCTTCACCCGGACACCGCTCCCGGTGACCCGGCGGCGGGCCGCGACTTCGCCGCCGTCCTGGCCGCCTACAACACCCTGCGCGACCCCGTGCGGCGCGCCGCCTACGACGCCGGACGCGACAACGTCACCGCCCGGCCGAGTGCTGCCGGCCGGCGCATCCCGGTCCGCGTGACCCGCACCAGAAGTGCGCCGCCCCCGGGCCCGCCGTCCGGTTGCCGGCGGATTCGGCGGCCTGGCTGCTCGACGTAGTGGAGGAACTGCTCCGCCCGGTCCCGCGCCGCACGCCGTGGCCCGGTCCCGCGGAGCTCTCCGAGCTGCCCGCACGACTGCTGTGGTGGGTACGGCGGATGTGACGTGCCCAAGGAACTGCGATGGTGTGGTTCACAGGCGCCGACTACTGGTTGAGCAGGCTGGTCTTCCAACGGGGCCTCGCCGTCCTTTACGGCATCGCCTTCGTCGGCTCGGCCGTGCAGTTCTGGGCCCTCATCGGGGAGCGGGGCCTGCTGCCCGTCCCGCGCTTCGTGGCCGCAGTGCCGTTCCGGCGGGCGCCGAGCATCTTCCACTGGAACTACTCGGACCGCTTCTTCGCCGCCGTGGCCTGGGCGGGCGGCGCGCTGTCCGCCGCCGTCGCCGCGGGCGCCGCCGACCTGGTTCCGCTGTGGGCCGCCATGGTCATGTGGGCGCTGCTGTGGGCGCTGTACCTGTCCATCGTCAACGTGGGGCAGACCTGGTACGCCTTCATATGGGAGTCGCTGCTGCTGGAGGCCGGTTTCCTGGCGGTCTTCCTCGGCAACGACGAGGTCGTGCCGCCGGTGCTGGTGCGGTGGCTGCTGGTCTGGCTGCTGTTCCGGCTGGAGTTCGGCGCGGGGCTGATCAAGCTGCGCGGCGATCGGTGCTGGCGCGATCTGACCTGTCTGTACTACCACCACGAGACCCAGCCGATGCCCGGCCCGCTCAGCTGGTTCTTCCACCACCTGCCCCGCCCCGTGCACAGGGCGGAAGCCGCGGGCAACCACCTCGCGCAGCTGATCGCCCCTCCCCTGCTGTTCGCGCCCTGGCCGATCGTCGACGGGGCGGCGGCTTTCATCATCATCACCCAGCTGTGGCTGATCGCCTCCGGCAACTTCGCCTGGCTGAACTGGCTGACCATCCTCCTCGCCCTCTCCGCGATCGACGGCGTCCACGGCCACCTCCGGCTGGACTGGCTGATGTGGTTCGCCGCGATCTCCCCCGTGTACGCCTCGCCCTGGTTCATGGTCCTTCTCCTGCGCCTGCTGGAGAACGACCGCGCCGTCCTGCGGCTCCTGCGCCGCAATCCCTTCCCCGCCGCGCCGCCCCCCCTCGCGCGCGCCCGCCTGTACACCGGTTCACCACATGGCGTGAACTGCGCGCCACCGGGACCTGGTGGCAGCGCACCCTCGTGCAGGACTACGTGCCGCCGGTCATGCGGGCCGAGCCCGCCGACCAAGCAGCATCTTGAAATCGAAAAGCGGACATGGCAGAACACAATTGGAGGTTTCGACCATTACGGGAGGGAACGCGGTGCGGCCGTCCCGGACGACGCCAGCAGCCCTGGTTCGCGGTCGGCCGACCGTCCGCAGTGGATCCGCCGACGACCAAGGAGATGATCATGGCGAAGGCTGTGGGCATCGATCTCGGTACGACGAACTCGGTGATCGCCGTGTACGAGGGCCATGAGCCCAGGGTGATCCCGAACGCGGAGGGCGCGCGGACCACGCCGTCGGTGGTGGCGTTCACCGACACCGGCGAGCGGCTGGTGGGGCAGATGGCGCGCCGGCAGGCGGTGCTGAACCCCAAGGGCACGGTGTACTCGGCCAAGCGGTTCATCGGCCGCCGCTTCAGCGAGGTGGGCACCGAGGCCGAGCAGGTGTCGTACGAGGTGGTGGCCGGGCCGGAGGACGCGGCACGGTTCACCGTGCGCGGGAAGACGTATGCGCCGGAGGAGATCTCGGCGGCCGTGCTGCGCAAGCTGGTGGACGACGCCTCCAAGCAGCTGGGCGAGAAGATCACGCAGGCGGTGATCACCGTGCCCGCGTACTTCAACGACGCCCAGCGGCAGGCGACGAAGGACGCCGGGCGCATCGCCGGTCTGGAGGTGCTGCGGATCATCAACGAGCCGACCGCGGCGGCCCTGGCGTACGGGCTGGACAAGAAGCAGCACGAGACGGTGATGGTGTTCGACTTGGGCGGCGGCACCTTCGACGTGAGCCTGCTCGACGTCGGGGACGGCGTGGTGGAGGTGCGCTCCACCGCCGGCGATACGCATCTGGGCGGTGACGACTTCGACCGGCGGCTGGTGGACCACCTCGCGGACGAGTTCCGGCAGGCGAACGGCATCGATCTGCGCCGCGACCCGCAGGCGCTGCAGCGTCTGTACGAGGCGGCGGAGAAGGCGAAGGTGGAGCTGTCCTCTGCGGCACAGACGCAGATCAACCTGCCGTTCATCAGCGCGGACGCCTCCGGTCCGAAGCACCTGACGACCACGGTCAGCCGGGCCACGTTCGAGCGGCTGGTCGGTGACCTGGTCGAGCGGTGCATGGGCCCGGTCAAGCAGGCGATGGCGGACGGCAAGGTGAGCGCCGACGACCTGGACGAGGTGATCCTGGTCGGCGGCTCCACCCGGGTGCCGGCGGTGCAGGCGCTGGTGCGGCGGCTGACCGGCGGCAAGGACCCGAACATGTCCGTCAACCCGGACGAGGTCGTGGCCTGCGGCGCGGCGGTGCAGGCGGCCGTGCTCCAGGGCGAGGTCAAGGACGTCCTGCTGCTGGACGTGACCCCGCTGTCGCTGGGTGTGGAGACGCTGGGCGGGCTGATGACGAAGCTGATCGAGCGGAACACCACGATCCCCACCCGGCGCAGCGAGGTCTTCACCACCGCCGAGGACAACCAGCCCGCCGTCGATGTCGTGGTCCTGCAGGGCGAGCGGGAGAAGGCGGCCGACAACCGGGTGCTGGGTCGGGTGCGGCTGGAGAACATCCGGCCCGCGCCGCGTGGCGTGCCGCAGATCGAGGTCACGTTCGACATCGACGCCAATGGCATCCTCAACGTCTCCGCCAAGGACAAGGACAGCGGCGCCCAGCAGAGCATCACCGTCTCCGGCAGCGGCACCCTGGAGGAGTCCGAGGTGCAGCGGATGGTCGCCGACGCCGAGCGGCACCGGGCCGAGGACGCCCGCCACCGGGAGCTGGTCGAGGCCCGCAACGAGTTGGACGGCGCCGCCTACCAGGTCGAGCGCCGGCTGCGCGAGCTCGGCGACGCGGTTCCGGTGCACGAGAAGGCCCGCGCGGAGACCCTGACCGCCGACGCGCACCAGGCGGTGAAGGACGAGGCGACGCCGCTGGAGCGGATCCGGTCGCTGACCGCCGACCTGCAGCAGGTCTTCCACGGCCTGTCCGCCACTGCTCCTCCGGGCGGCGGCGGGCCCGAGCAGCAGCCCGGCAGCGAGGGCGGCGACGACGTGATCGACGCCGAGTTCCGGCCGGAATGACCGCCGACCGGTAATGGCCGGGAACCGGCAGCGAGCCTAGGGGAAGTGATCATGAAGGAAGCGCGCAACCTGTCCCCCGACGAGGGCGGCCGTCCCACGGGCTCGGCCGCCGAACAGGAATCTGCTGTCGCCGCAGAAAAGGCGAGGAGCGCGGCTGTGGAGAACGAGGAAGCGGAAGCCGCGACCGCTCAGACGCAGGCCGCGACGGCGGCCGAGGAGGGCCCCCGTCCGATCGGTGAACCGGCCGGGGGCGGTGAGAGCGCTGCCGAACTGCGGGACCGATGGCTGCGCGCGATGGCCGAACTCGACAACCAGCGCAAGCGGTACGAGCGCACGGTCGCCGACGTGAGGGCAGCCGAACGTGAGCGGGTGCTGTCCTTGTGGCTTCCGGTGCTCGACCACCTGGAGCTGGCGCTGCGGCACGCCGAGGCGGACCCGAAGAGCATCATCGCCGGAGTCGAGGCCGTGCAGCGCCAGGCGCTCGCCACGATGGAGGGCCTGGGCTACCACCGGTTCGCCGAGGTCGGCGAGAAGTTCGACCCGTCGCTGCACGAGGCCGCCCAGGCCCGCGACGTTCCCTCCGCCGAAGCGGGCACGATCGTCGAGGTACTCAAGGCCGGCTACCGCAGCGACCGGCAGCTGCTGCGCCCCGCCGTGGTGGCAGTGGCCAAACGGCCGGAATGAGCCGGGGAGGGGCCGATGGCGAACGAGACTCCCGACTACTACCAGGTGCTCGGAGTCAAGCGGGACGCGAGCAGCGAGGAGATCCAGCGCGCCTACCGCACCCTGGCGCGCCGCTTTCACCCCGACATCAACAAGGACCCCGGCGCGGAGGAACGTTTCAAGCAGGTCAACGAGGCGTACGCCGTACTGTCCGACCCGAAGAGCCGGGCCCGCTACGACCGGTTCGGGGCCGACTGGCGCCAGGTGCCTGAGGACTACGACGAGCGGGTCGGCGCCCCCTTCGGCACGGGTGCGGGCGCTGGTGGGCGCAGGGTCCGCGTCGACTTCGGCGCGGGTGACGTCGGCGGCTTCCCCGGCGGCGGGCTCGGCGGTGACTTCGGAGGTGGCATCGGCGGTGTGGACCTCGACGACCTTCTCGGCGGCTTCTTCGGCGGCGGCGGAGGAGGAGGCTTCGGCCGGGTGCGTACCCCGGGCGCCGACAGCGAGGCGGAGATCACTCTCAGCGTGGAGGACGCCTACGCCGGCGGTCAGCGCCGGATCTCCCTGGACACGGCCTCGGGCAAGCGAAAGTACGAGGTGAACATCCCGCCGGGCGTCACCGAGGGCCAGCGGATCCGCCTCGCCGGGCAGGGAGGGACCGGCAGCGGCGGCGGCCCGCCCGGCGACCTGTATCTCCGCCTCCGCCTGGCACCGCACCCCCGCTACCGCGTCCACGGCCGCGACATCACCGTCGACCTGCCCGTCGCCCCCTGGGAGGCGGCCCTCGGCGCCACCGTCACCGTCGACACCCCCGGCGGGCCAGCCCGGCTCGAGCTGCCGCCCGGCTCCTCCAGCGGACGCAGGCTCCGGCTGCGCGGCCGCGGCATGCCCAACCCACGCGGCACACCGGGAGACCTGTACGCGGAGGTCAAGGTCATGGTCCCGCCCCGAACACCGTCCCCTGGCGAGCGCGAGCTGTGGGAGCAGCTCGCCCGGGAATCCGGCTTCAACCCGCGCACATCAACCGGCCCGACCGACAGCACATCCAGCAGGTCTGGAGGGTCACGCTCATGACCGCGCACCGCCCCGACATCGACCATCCGCTCGTACCGCTCCCCACCCGCCGGACCGCCGGCGTGGCCCTGCACGAGTTCGCCGCCGCGGCCGGCATGCACCCGGACATGGTCCGCCGCTACGTCGCTCTTGGACTGCTCACCCCGGGCACCGACCCGGCCGGAGCCATGCGTTTCGACTCGGTCCACCTGCTGCGTATCGCACGCATCCACCGGCTGCGCGCCGGGCTGGGCCTGAACTACACGGCCCTGGGAGTCGTGCTGGACCTGCTGGACCGGATCGAGGAACTCGAAGCCGCACTCGCTGATCGGCCCGGCGTCGGCAGGAGGTGAACACGGTCGTGGACATCAACCGCCTCACCCAGAAATCACAGGAAGCCCTGCAGGACGCCCAGACCAAAGCGGTGCGCTACGGCCATGTCGAGGTCGACGGCGAACACCTGCTGCTGGCCCTGCTGGACCAGCCCGAAGGACTCGTCCCCCGGCTGCTCACCACGGCCGGAGCCGACCCCGACCAGACCCGCGCCACCATCGAGGCCGCCCTCGGCCGCCGCCCGCGCGTCTCCGGTCCAGGCGCCAGCCCCGGGCAGGTCTACCTCACCCAGCGCCTCTCAAAGCTGCTGGACGTCGCCGACCAAGAGGCCAAGCGGCTCAAGGACGAGTACGTCTCCGTCGAACACCTCGTCCTCGCCTTCATCGAGGAAGGCACCGACACCGCGGCCGGCCGAGCCCTTCGCGAACAGGGCCTGAACCGAGAACGCTTCCTGTCCGCCCTCACCGGCATCCGCGGCAACCAGCGCGTCACCTCAGCCACCCCCGAATCGGCGTACGAGGCGCTCACCAAGTACGGCCGCGACCTGGTCGCCGACGCCCGCGCCGGCAAACTCGACCCCGTCATCGGACGCGACGCCGAGATCCGCCGGGTCGTGCAGATCCTGTCCCGCAAATCCAAGAACAACCCCGTCCTCATCGGCGACCCCGGAGTCGGCAAGACCGCCATCGCCGAGGGCCTGGCCCAGCGCATCACCCACGGCGACGTCCCCGAGGGCCTGCGCAACAAGACGATCTTCGCCCTGGACATGGGCTCCCTGGTCGCCGGCGCCAAGTACCGCGGGGAGTTCGAAGAACGTCTCAAGGCGGTGCTGCACGAGGTCACCGCCGCACAGGGCCGCATCCTGCTCTTCGTCGACGAACTCCACACCGTCGTCGGCGCGGGCGCCGCCGAGGGTGCGATGGACGCCGGGAACATGCTCAAACCCATGCTGGCGCGCGGCGAGCTGCACATGATCGGCGCCACGACCATGGACGAGTACCGCAAGCATGTCGAGAAGGACGCCGCCCTGGAGCGCCGCTTCCAGCCCGTGATGATCGACGAACCTTCCGAGGAGGACGCGATCTCCATCTTGCGCGGCCTGCGGGAGCGTCTGGAGGTCTTCCACGGCGTCAAGATCCAGGACAGCGCGCTGGTCGCCGCGGTCACCCTCTCCCACCGCTACATCTCCGACCGCTTCCTGCCCGACAAGGCCATCGACCTCGTCGACGAAGCCTGCGCCATGCTGCGCACCGAGATCGACTCCATGCCCGCAGAACTCGACGAACTCACCCGCCGCCTGCGCCGCCTGGAGATCGAAGAAGCAGCCCTGGCCAAGGAAGAGGACGCCGCCAGCAAGACCCGTCTGGAGGAACTGCGCCGCGAACTGGCCGACCTGCGCGCCGAGTCCGACTCACTGCGCGCCCAGTGGGAGTCCGAACGCCAGGCCCTGCGCAAGGTCCAGGCCCTGCGCGAGGAGATCGAACACACCCGCCACGAAGCCGAGGAAGCCGAACGCGCCTACGACCTCAACCGCGCCGCCGAACTGCGCCACGGCCGCCTGCCCGACCTCACCCGCCGCCTGCAGGACGAGGAGGAACGCCTCACGGCCAAGCAGGGCGGACGCCGCCTGCTGCGCGAGGTCGTCACCGATGAGGAGATCGCGAACATCGTCGCCCGCTGGACATCCATCCCCGTCAGCCGCCTCCTGGAAGGCGAACGGCAAAAACTCCTGCGCCTCGACGAGATCCTCCACGAACGCGTCGTCGGTCAGGATGAGGCCGTCCAGCTCGTCGCCGACGCCGTCATCCGCGCCCGCTCGGGTGTGAAGGACCCGCGCCGCCCCATCGGCTCCTTCCTCTTCCTCGGCCCCACCGGCGTCGGCAAGACCGAACTGGCCAAGACCCTCGCCGCCGCCCTGTTCGACACCGAGGACAACATGGTCCGCCTCGACATGAGCGAATACCAGGAGCGGCACACCGTCTCCCGCCTGGTCGGCGCCCCGCCCGGCTACGTCGGCTACGAAGAAGGCGGCCAGCTCACCGAGGCCGTCCGCCGCAAGCCCTACAGCGTCGTCCTGCTGGACGAGGTGGAAAAGGCCCACCACGACGTCTTCAACACCCTGCTCCAGCTCCTCGACGACGGCCGCCTCACAGACGCCCAAGGGCACACCGTCGACTTCCGCAACACCGTCGTGATCATGACCAGCAACATCGGCTCCCAGTACCTGCTGGAAGGCGTCACCCCCAACGGAGAGATCAAGGACGAGGCACGCGCCGCGGTCATGGGCGAACTGCGCCGCCACTTCCGCCCCGAGTTCCTCAACCGCGTCGACGACGTCATCTTGTTCAAGCCCCTGACACTGCCGGAGATCGAACGCGTCGTCGACCTGCTCACCGACGACCTGCGCCGGCGCCTGGCCGACCGCCGCCTGACCCTGCACCTGACCGAGCCAGCCCGCCGGCACATCGCCGCCGAAGGCTTCGACCCCGTCTACGGCGCCCGCCCGCTGCGCCGCTTCATCCAACGCGAACTCGAAACCCGCATCGGCCGCGCCCTGCTCACCGGCGACATCCCCGACGGCGCCACCATCACCGTCGACCTCACCGACGACCACCTCACCGTCACCTGGGCCCCCGAGACACCAGGCACCCCAGCAGAAGCAGCGTGAACAACCAAAGCAGGACAAAAACCTAAAAAATCTTGACCTGGCATGCATAGACATCCGAAGGTCCGGAAACAACCGGAATGTCGGGACAGTCGGGAACCGTGCAGGAGAGGGAGGTGGTTGGACCCTGATCACTACAGTTCCACGTCAGGAACACGAACGCTGGACGAAGCGGCTTTACACGTCCGGCCGCCTCGCCCGCGTCCCCGAACACCCGGCGTAACGGCGGCGACCTCCGTCTCGCCCGGGCCACGCCCGCCGCAGCACACGCCACAGACCTCACAACTGACGCGCTCCGCCAACGCCAAGGCCCTACAGGCGGAGCACACCGGGCCTGGGGAAAGCAGGCAGAGGCCCCGGCAAGCGGCGTGCGTGGCCGGCACGCCGGCAGTTCACGACCAGGTCCCCAGGGTGCCCTGGGGGTCGCCTATGCCGCAGAAGGGAGGGCAGACCCATGACTCGACCGAGGTGGCTTCTTACACCCCTGGTACTCGGCAGCGGCCAGTATGCACCCAGCAGGCACCCGCGGCCGAGCGAGATCTGGACGGACGTCGACTGGTACGACCGCCTCCGCGCCCGCTGGCTGCCTCTCCCGCTCCCAGTGGGCCGCGGCGGCTGACACGCGCTGCGACGGACTGCACTGTTCTGCGAGTCCCGCGTAGTGCCGCTGGATGAGCCATCAGCATCCGGGGTTGCTTTCCGTTTCGCCTATGCCGGTGTGCGCGCCCGAACACGCTGTGAGGTCCGCGCCGATGGGCCCTGCGCCCGCGGCGTACGGGCAGGGCACGGGTGCTGCACCGCTTGAAAGAACGGTGCAGCCGACCTGGCGCCGCCGCGGGGACTGCGCGGAACTCTCCGGGTATCCAGGCGCCGACGGGGAGCCGGGCCCACCGGCTCGCCCGTCCAGGGGAGCATCCTGCACCCCCCGGCGGCCGCATCACCGGTTCCCCGAACAGCTCATAGACGCTCGCTGGGGAAGGTCACGCACCACGACGGACACCACCGCGAAGATCACGGTGGTCACCGCGATGCCGACCATCACCAACCGCCCATGCAGGCGCCTCCTTGCCCGCGCGCAGGTGATGACGTAGCTGAATCACGCGGCCAGGGCGGAACTCAGCCTCCAGCCGGCTCGGCACAGGCTTCGCGACACCACCGCGAGCATCCACGCACGGCCCAACGAACGATCAAGGCACTTCACCGCCGCGATATCACCCGAGCGGCTTACCGACTTCGCGCTGAGCGTGCGAAATCCCCCCGATCGGCCGTACATCAGAGAAGGTTCTGCCCGCCGCGGTCCTGTGATCACTGCTTCACCGGGAGGCGTCAGCGGTCAGCGAGCTCCCCATCGAGCCACCGAGCGACGCGACCTTTTAGAGATGCCCGCACGCGCAAAGGATGAACCGGATACCAGCACCGCGATCGGGCAGGCGGCCCTGTTCTCGAACGCTCAGCGAGCCGGGCCGAGATTTTGGAACGGATCAGTTCGCATCACAAGGAGCATCATCTGCGGGTGTACCTCCGAGACGGCCAGCGCGGTCCCGCAGCAGGGCCGCGAGCCCGTGCGGGTTCCCTACGGACAGAGCGAGGCGGACATACGGGCTCTGCCAGTGGTCGAAGTCGATGACGAGGGCAGGATGGTTCTCCATCAGCGCGACGAAGTCGCGGCCCCTGGCATGTCTCAGCTGTCCGGCACACCATCGTCCCGGCCGGAAGCGGTAATGCCGGCCCGGCGCGCCGATCCTCAGCGCCCGCCACCACGACGGCTCGACTCGCACCTCCGCGACGGGCTCCAGCGAGACGTTCAGCGTCCGTTGGCGAGCGGCGAAGGCCAGGCGCCCCGGCAGTTGGACGAGGAGGTGATCACCATCGACCCGCGCCTGTACCAGCACGTCAACTCCCTTCCTTGAGTGCCCTGCTTTCAAAGACGCGCCGTGTCAGCTGGCCTATTCCTGACGCTTTCGGGGTGCTGCGCGGGCTGTCCCAGCACCCCAACGCCAAACTGCGTGACGTCGCCCCGCGTACCCGCTGCGCGGTGGCGGACCTCTCCGCCCTGACCGGTTCCCTCCCGGTTACCGCTCCGCTGGGTCCGTAACGAGGCAGGCGGGCGCCAGGGGTGGCGGTCTCATCGGCGTGCTCGATGCCCCGGCATGACGGCCCGGCCGCGATGCCGGCTTTCGCCGGGAGGCATCCAGCGAACCATAGCGGGAACGCGCTTGGTAGCCGTAGCGCGGCTACGGCACTGACCGGAAGGAGGCCCAGGTGCCCAGCATCACTGGCTTGTTCCAGCAGAGGCTGACCGTGCTTTGGTACACCGCCCGGCGTGCGGCCGGTGGGGCCCTCTCCCGTGGCCTGACCGTTCTCAGCCAGGTCCGCTCCTGCCCGTATTGCCGGACCTGGACCGGGCCGGGGACGGACGTGTGTCCGAAGGGGCATCCGATGCATCCGGTCGGCGTTTCGCGCTTCTCCCTGTCCTCGGGGGAGCGAAAAGATCGTTCCGAAGTGCAGTGAGCGCTCCGTCTTCTCTCCGCGAGGCCGAAACGAAGGAGCAGGGTCATGGCCACCGGCACGGTGAAGTGGTTCAACGCAGAAAAGGGCTTCGGCTTCATCACCCAGGACGGTGGCGGGCCGGACGTGTTCGTCCACTACTCGGCCATCGCCGGCGGCGGCTACCGGGAACTCAGCGAGGGGCAGAAGGTCCGCTTCGATATCACCCAGGGGCAGAAGGGGCCGCAAGCCGAGAACGTCACTCCAGCCTGAAGGACGTCTGGTCCGCCGGCGGCGGGCGCGCTTCGAAGGCCGTTCGGCCGGGCGCTGCGAGGGATGCCCGGCCCGCGGGCGTACGCGTGGAAGCTCTCCGCCTGCTTGGCCTTCCGGTCAGCGGTACCCGCTGGATGATTTTGGGGTGTCAGCCGCAGGCGGTTGAGAACCTCCCATGACTCCACAGGTCCTCTGAGTGACCCGCTTGCCAGGCCGGGGCGGCACCCTCGGGTCCGGCCGCTCTGTGTGCCCAGGGGGCGGGGGTGTGCTGGGGCTGCACATTCGGCGAGAGACTGGGTACCGGGGAAAGGGCATCGAAAGGTGCTGTCGAGACTCTTCCGACGAGCCGGAGGCGACGATCAATGCAGCACCACGAGTTCCTCGCGCGTGTACGTGAGCTCGGCGAATACGGCAGCCAGGACGAAGCCGCGCACGTCACCGAAGCCGTCCTCCAGACGCTGGCCGAGCGGATCAGCCCCGGGGAGGTCGACGATCTCGCCTCCCAGCTGCCAGGAACGCTCGGACGGACACTTGCCGAGGCCAGGCCCGAGCAGGCCGAAAGCTTCGGTGTCCAGGAGTTCTGTCGCAGGATCTCTGAGCGCACCGGCGCCCGTCCGCGCACAGCCGAGTGGGACGCCGGCGCGGTCCTGTCCACTCTGGCCGAGGCGGTCAGTGGCGGTGAGCTCAACCAGATCCTCAGCCAGCTCCCCTCCGGCTACGCAGCCCTGTTCGGCAAGGCTGACCTCGCCGACTGACCTGCCCAGACCGTTTCCCACGTTCGGTGAAGGCGTAGTCGGCTGCGCAGCCGACAGGACCGTGTTCCGAGGACTTGCGCGTCGGGCCTGGCCGCCTGGCCTTGGCAGCTCCCAGGACTCCACCGCGGACCACAAAACGCGCTGAAACCCGCTCGAGGGCCAGGTGCTCCTACAGCGCGAGCGGATCGTGGGCAGGTGCTGCTTCATCGATCATGGTGTCGATCGCGCCGGCAGCGGCCGCGTCCTGCAGCGGCGGGACTGTGCGGGCACCGACGTCGAAGACAGCGGTGGTATCCGTCATGCGGAACCTCTCGGTTGACGGGTCAGCATCTGGTCACCGGCGTACACAGGCGTCGAACGAGGCCGCGTAGGGAAGACGGGCCGCCCTCTACAGGACAAAAGGACCCATATAGAGCCGGGTCCGCTCCTGCTACTGCCACGGGCAGTGAGTCCCTGACGGCGTGCACGTTCACCGAGCCCGACGGCGGTTCCTCGCCCGTGCCGACCAGGGGTGTCCGTGTGGCCGCAGAACCACGGGCGGCAGCCCGGTGCGCCGATCGTGCTGGCATGGTAGACAGCCGGGTACCCGGACAAGCAATGGTGCAGCCGAAGGAGAGGGCGGCGCGGGTGGACGAGTTCGATGTGGACGCTGTTTTACAGCAGGCCCTGGACCGCCTGGCGCTCTTGGCAGAGGTGACGACGGCGCTGGGCAGCACCTTGGACGCCGATGAGGGCCTGCGACGGGTGTGCCGGATCGTGGTCCCGCAGCTGGCCGACTGGTGCGCTGTGGACCTGCTGGAGGGCGATGACCAGCCCAGGCGGGTGTGTGTCACCCACCGCGATCCCCACCTGCTGCCGCCGGGGATGCTGGAGGGCTGCCTGCCGGCGCTGACCGACGACACCCCCGGACCGCTCGCCCGGGTCCTGCGCGGCGCCGGCCCGCTGCTGATCAACGACCCCGGCCACACGCCGCAGCGCACGCATCGCCTGGCCGGCTGGGACCTCGCCCCGGCGCTTGAGGCGTCCTCCATGGTGGTGGCGCCCCTGCGAGCCCGGCGCCGGGTCATGGGCGCCCTCACCCTGGCCCGCACCGGCAGCGAGCGCCCCTACAGCGAGGACGACCTCGCGCTCGTGGAGGACCTGGCCCACCGCATCGCCCTGCACGCCGACAACGCCCGCCTGCACACCGAGGTCCAGGCCACCGCCGAACACCTCCAGCGCGCCCTGCTACCCGACCTGCCCCACGTGGGCCACCTGCAGCTCGCCGCCCGCTACAACCCCGCCCGCAGCGAAGCGGCCGAGGTCGGCGGCGACTGGTACGACAGCTTCACCCTGCCCACCGGCGACACCGCCTTGATCATCGGCGACGTCACCGGCCACGACGTGCGCGCCGCGGTCGCCATGAGCCAGATCCGCAACATGCTCCGCGGCATCGCCTGCGACCGCCAGGAACCGCCCAACATCATCCTGCGCCGCCTGGACCTAGCCCAGCACACCCTGCTGGCCACCACCGCCACCTGCATCTACGCCATCGTCCACGGCCCCGAAGGCGGCCCGTGGGAACTGCACTACTCCAATGCCGGCCACCTCCCCCCACTGCTCGTCACCCACGAAGGCGACACCCACTACCTCAACGACAGCCACGACCTGCTCCTGGGCGTCGACCCCCACCGCCACCGCAGCCACGCCACCGCCCGCCTGCCGGCCCGCTCCACCCTCCTGCTCTACACCGACGGGCTGATCGAACGCCGCGGCGAATCTCTGGACATGGGCCTGACCCGCCTGCGCCAGCACGCCGCCGCCCTCGCCCGCGAACCCCTGCCCACGCTGTGCGACGAACTCCTCGCCGGCCTCCTCGCTGAGCGCTACCCCGACGACGTCGCCCTTCTCGCCCTGCGCCTGCCCCCGCCCGGCCTACGGTGACACCCGCCTCCCAGGTGCGTGCCGACAAGCAGCAACCTGCCTCCTGCCCGCGCGGCCGGCCCGTCCCCGCGACCGACCTGCGGGTGCGCACGGTTCCGTGGCGCGGCTGCTGCGACTGACACACGCCCACCACACGCTCGCGATCGAGCAGCCGGCCCCCCGTGACCCCACTCAGCGCCGCTGTCCAGGTGACATGCGCGGACACCGGTGCTCTGCGGGGCCAGGGGCATCGAGGGAGGACCGTCGCAGGGCTCATGACCTGGGACGGCGCGGGGCTCCGCCCCTGTGGAGCGGAGGGTCGTTTTGGCATCCTCCAGCAGTCTGTGGACGGCGCCGTAGGAACGGCCCGGCTCCTCCGCCAGGGCCCGGATGGATTTCCCGTGTCGTACTTGGCCTTGAGGTCGGCCGCGAGTTTGGTCACGGTCCGGGCCGGGCGTGATCCGGCGGACCGGAGTCTTGTTCGGCATAAGGTGATTCCTCCCGAAGAGGATGGATGCTGCCATGATCGCGCCAGCCGGTGGCGGCCACCGGTTCGGCGGAAGAACCGGACGGCAGTGGACGGCTGGTGCCCCCTGGCAAACAAGCGGCCGTCACCCTCGCATCACTCCTGATGTGGGCGTGAGCCATCCTTGCCGCCGGCCTGCGACGGGCGTGAGGAAACCCCGCCCCTGATGTGTCAGGGACGGGGTTCGTCTCGAGCGCCGGGCAGGCCTTGCACCTGCATCTCCCGCAGGAAGCGGGGCGTCTTGGACCACCAACGCACCAGCCCGCCAGACCGGAATTCCGGCCGCGTGCTCAAGATCAACCATTTACGGAAGGGTCAAGGGCGAGCCGAGTACGGTCACCTGCGTCCAGCGGGAACGGCGTGACGGTCCGACCGAGTTGGTCGGCGCCGTCGACTCCGGGCCGGAACCGGTAGGAGCCCCAGACGACCTGTGCGATCTCGTCCGGCGTCGGACCACCGGCGAGTCCGGGTACCCGAGTACGGTCGAAGTCGTCGCGAATGATGAGTCGTATGCTCAGCCGGCCCAGCTGGGCCGGACCATCGAAGCGGACGTAGAGCAACCCATCTGACTGCTCAAGCCTCAGCCGAAGCTGTGGAGTCAGCGCGTTATGCCACCGGTCCCGTTCGATCTGAGCAACAGATGCCGCGGTGTCGTTCGCCTCACGTGAAGCCTTCCAAGCGCCGAATGCAGCGAGTCCGCTGAACACGGCTGAAGCGGCCGCGATAGGTGTGTCTGCGATGCCCATGCGGGACTGTAGCCCAGATGGCGCAGTTGCCATGGGGCGCACCACTACACCTACAGGAAACCCAAGATCATTCCCACGCAACTACAGGACCGCAGCCCAACCACCCGAACAACTAAACCGAACACGCAACCAGGCCACGCCCAACACACCCGAACACAGCCGCTCCAACCATCCCCAGTCCCAACCCCAAAGACAGGACACCAGTCCCGAACGACCAAGCCCCCTGAAAATCAGGGCTCCGTCACACCGCAATGAGCTGCTGGACGCGCCCGAGGCCGGGATGGTCTGGGAGCCCGGCGAGGAAGCGTGGGAAGCGAAGCTCGCCGCGCTCCGGTCGTACCGGCGGGCCACCGGGCATCTCGCGCCCCGGCAGGACGCAGTGTGGACCGACCCCGCTGACGGGACTCAGGTGCCGATCGGGCAGCACATGGCCAACCTCCGCCGGAAGGGAGCCAAGAACGGCCTGGGCAAGGACCCCAAGCGGGCAGAGCAGCGCGCGGCGCAGCTGGCCGCGATCGACCCGGACTGGAACTGCCCGTGGCCGCTGGACTGGCAGCGGCACTACCGCATGCTGGCGGACCTGGTCGAAGCCGACGGCAGCCTGCCCGAGATCCAGCCCGGCGTGCTCATGGACGGCGACGACATCGGCAAGTGGCTCCAGCAGCAGAAGCAGCCGGCCGTCTGGGCGCGGCTCCTGCCCGAACAGCAGGAGCGGCTGTCGACGCTCGGCATCAAGCCGCTGGAGGCGCCGTCTCCCGCCCCGGCGGCCAAGCGTGCGGCGAAGGGCCCGAGCAAGGCGCAGGCGGCGTTCCAGCGGGGTCTGGCGGCCCTCGCACAGTGGGTGGAACCGGAAGGCGCCGACCGGCCCGTCCCACGCGGCGCGGTCGTCGAGATCACGGTCGACGGCGAGACGGAACCGGTGGTCGTCAAGCTGGGCGTATGGGTCTCCAACACCAAGTCCAGGCGCGACAAGCTCACCCAGGAGCAGCGGGACGCTCTGCGAGAGCTGGGCGTGGATTGGGCGTAGTGCTGTCGAAGAACGGAGCCGGGTGGTCGAGGAACGCCGCCACGAGTTCCGGTGGACCAGGCGGTTCAGCAGACCGCCGAACAGCGGTCCCCGCGCACTGCCACGGAGGCCAGCGGGACGAACGCGTCGATCTCGATCGCCTTCGCCGTCGGCAGCGGCAGGTTCTCCAGGTCGGCGTCGCTGATCGGGACGATGTGGTCCCGGCTGACCTCGTAACCCTTGCTGATCTCGCCCTGAGCGACCTCACGGTCCTCCAGCTCGCAGACCTTCTTGTAGCGGACCCGGCCCATGTCGGCCAGGTGATACTGGCGGAAGCGGATCGAGTGGTCGTCGGTCGCGGACTGGACGTGGACAGGGACCGTGACCAGGCCGAAGCTGATCGCACCCGACCAGATCGTCCGAGGCATCAGGGCACCCTCCACCGTCAGGCCCCGAGCACCACCAGCCTATGAGCATCACACTCCTGCCGCGACACCGTCCTGCCGGGCGGGAGGAGTGACTGCTGGCTAGGCTCCCGGTTCCGCTGCTGCCCATTGATCGTCATCCGGACAGCGACCGCTACCGAGGGTCCGTCGCCCGCTTGAGGCCGTAGTAGACCCGGGTCCGAGCACGCCGCGGGCGCGCAGCTCGTCAAGGTCGGGAAGACGGACGCCGGGCAGCCCGTCGATGAGGTCGGCCTGGGAGGCGCGGATGCTGTACGCGGGAGCCTCGGGGCCAGGACCAAGAGCGCGGCGAGCAGTCACGTGATCATCGTACGGTCGTCCGGTCTGCAAGACCTGCACCTCTTGGAGAAGGTGCAGGTCTCGTCTCATGTGTGGCTGCTGGAGCCGCCTTGTCGCCGGCAGTTCCAGCAGCCGGGGAGCCTTCCATCCGTGTCAGCAGCGTCAGGCCCTCGCCAGGTCAACGAGAGCCGACCGGCTGCTGTCACGGTGTCACCGGCTGGTTGCAGCGGCCGGTTACCGCGTCAGCGGTGGCGGTGGCCGCCCCAGGAGACGGAGTCGACGAGGCGGTGGTGGTTGTTGCGCAGGGTCGCGGTGTCGGAGTCGTTGTTCCACACGTAGGTGCGGCGGTCCTGGTAGACGTCGTGGCGGGCGTCGCGGCCGATGCCGGTGTGGACGCGGACGGTCGAGCGGCCGGCCAGGCGGTAGTGGTGGAAGGTGTAGGTGTGCCCGGACCCGTCGGACAGCGTCCAGCCGTCCAGGTTCACCGAGTTGCGGGTGGTGTTGGTGATCTCCACCCACTCGTTGTTCAGGGAGCGGTTGGAGCGGTCGTCGCGGCCCGGCGAGTCGTACTGCACCCGGCTGATCTCGACGCTGGAGCGGTGGGAGCGGTGGTCGGCCGCGGACGCCGGCACGGCGATCGCCGCGGTGACCGCGGCGGCGGTCAGCGCGGCAGCGGTCAAGCGGCGAGCAGTCGTGGATACGGTCACAGGTTCCCCCTGCATGGTGCGGGCACCACTCCCCCGGGCTGTCCCTGGGCCGCGCATGGCGGGCCCGGGGACCGGGGGGTGTGGTGCGGTGTGCTGGTGCGGGCCGGTCGGCCAGCGCCCTCACACTCTGCCGACGGCGTGAAGCCGATGCGGGTGAAACGTGAACCGTGTTACAGACTGCCCATACTCCTGTGACCCTCGCATGTAACGTCCATTCATGCGCGGTATGCCCGAAGTTGACGCCTCACCGGGCCGTCCAGGCCTGCAGCAACCGGCTCCTGACACCTGTCCGCCGGGTGGCGCCACCCCGCCGGGCAGCAAGCCGTCACCCAAAAGTGGGTAACAGCCGTCCCCAGTCGCCGGCCTGTGACGGACGTGAAGAAACCCCGCCCCTGACAGGTCAGGGACGGGGTTCGTCTCGAGCGCCGGGCAGGCCTTGCACCTGCATCTCCCCGCAGGAAGCGGGGCGTCTTTCCTTGGACCACCAACGCACCAGCCCACCAGCCGGAACCCGGCCGCGTGCTCAAGATCAACTATAGCGGATGCGCGCATCGGGATGATCTACCGGATCAGGGCTCCCGCCACGTCCCGGCCGCAGGGCGGCCCCTGCCCAGGGCGCTGCGTGCGGGGGCCGCCCAAGCCCTGCGTCCTGTCACCACAAGGCACTACGACGCTAAGACGCCGCAGCTGATCACGCTCGTCATGCTTGTCAGACGGGTAAACCCGGCGGCTCGGTTCAGGTGGCCATGTCACTTGCTGCTGGTTGTCGCGGTCGGGTCATGGGTCGAGTGTGCAGAGCTGCGCGCCGGAAGCGGTGGTTTGGTGGCTCGGGCTGTCCTGATGCACCTCGTCCACGGCAGGGCGGCGGTCAGAAGCCATTCCACTCGGTCGGCAAAGCGCGGCTCGGGAATGGGGAGCTCCACGCTGGGGTGGCGAGTGTAGTGGCGGGTGATGGTGTCAGCGACGTAGTTGGTCAGGGCGTCGATGCGGTGGCTATGGGGTCGCGGACGCTCTCCAGGAGCCGCGCAGAGTCGGCTGAGCGTGCGCAGCACGGTGGGGAGGCTGTCGTCGAAGCTGATCTCCCGTGGCGGGCGGGTGCCCGCCACGGGAAGGGTGTCGGGGTACGCGGTGGCTTCCAG
This sequence comes from Streptomyces mexicanus, assembly GCF_902506575.1. GTDB lineage: Bacteria > Actinomycetota > Actinomycetes > Streptomycetales > Streptomycetaceae > Streptomyces > Streptomyces mexicanus. The sequence goes on from NZ_LR732544.1 coordinate 719,128, forward strand.
GTGGGCCTGGTGTCGGTAGAAATCGGCGGCGTGCTGTTCGCCGCGGGCTTGGTGGTAGAGGAACAGGGAGTAGCAGGCGGGGGCGTGGCTGTCTCCTGCGGCGTATTGCCACCAGAAGCGGGCGCCGTCTTCGATGCCGGCGACGTGCAGTGTGCAGCCCAGGAGCCAGGCGGAATGCAGGTCGGGGATCTGGTCGGTGAGGAAGTCCAGCCTGTCGGGGGTAAGGGTGGCGATGGCTGTCTCGCACAGGGTGTGCAGGTGCTGGGCTGCGGTGCGGTCGTGCGTGTGGCTGGGCCGGTGCCCGGCGTCGGGGAGTTCTGCGGGGTAGGGGGCGTCTTCGTAGGGGACGGTGTCGTCAGGGACGTCGGGCTGGGGGCGAAGGCGGGCGCGGGCGAGGAGCTGGTCGATGGCAGACATGGCGAGCGGGGTCACTCCGAGGTCGGTGCGTTCAGGAGGGCTTCGACGGTGGCGCGGGCGTGGTGGCCAGTGGCGTGGGTGAGCGCGGGGCTGATGCCAAGGGTGTGGGCGATGCGGGTGTCGGGCATGCCGCACAGGTACTGCAGGACGGCGAGGTCCATCTGGTCCTCGGGCAGGCGGGCGATGGCGTCGAACAGGTCGATGAGTTCGGTCAGGGCGACGAGATGCCCGGGATTCGTGGTGTGGTCGTGGACCTCGCGGGTGGAGAAGACGGCGGCGCGCAGATCCGGGTGGCCGTCTGTATGACGGGGTGCGCGGATCATGACGCGTGAGCGGAACATGCGCCAGGCGTAGCGGTGGATGTTGGCGCTGGCGGCGGCCTCGTTCCAGCAGATCCAGAGCATGTCGAAGGCTTCCGCTACGACCCAGTGGGCGCGTTGGTCGGTGAGGAGGAAGGCACGGGCGTAGTCGGTGTAGGCGCCTTGGACGTCTTCGGTGAACGCTTGGTAGGGCAGAGGTGGTTCCTCGCCGTCGTGGGCGACCTGTTGTATGGAGTGGCGGATCCAGTCGTTGTCTTTGTGTGCTTCGCGTGCGGCCACGGTCCACAGTCGGCGCAGGGGTCGGGTGGGCAGGCCAAGGGCGCGGGTGACGCTGAAGGTGATCTCCCAGGCGGGGTAGTAGCCGTTGCCGCGCAGGAGTTCGCTGATGCGTGTCTTGGAGTAGCCAGAGCGGTCGACTATGTCGTCGAGCGTCAGGCCGCTGGCGAACAAGACGCTGCGGACCGGCTCGAGCCAGGCGCGGTGCGACGGACCCGCGTGCGGCGAGATCGGTGCGGGTGGCCGACCGCGTCTGGCCGTGTGGTGCAGCGGCGGGGGCTGGGCCGGGCCGAGCCCCTGGTGCGCGAGGACGGCCGGGAGTCGGATGTGTTCTCCCTCATCGGGCCGAAGCGGTTCGACGCGCCGTGGAAGGAGATCGAGGCGCAGGGCTACAATCGTGGTCCGGCCCTCGACGCGCTCCACCCAGGCGTGCGGCAGGCCGTGGTCGCCGTGGCGGGCGCCGAGGATGTTCCCGCAGATGGACCCGGTGGAGTCGCTGTCGCCCGAATGGTTGACGGACAGCAGCAGGGCGCGCTCGACGTCGTCGGGGGCGACGAGGGCGGCGTAGACGCCGATGGCCAGGGCCTCCTCGGCGATCCAGCCCGCGCCGAGCTGCTGCAGCCGCTCCGCGCTCGGGGCGCCCTGGGCGGCCAGGTCCAGCGCCCCGTGCAGGGCGGCGGTGGTCTCCTCGTGGCCGGGGTGGCGGGCCAGCAGCCGCAGGGAGCGCAGCACCGCGCCCTCGATCGACTCCCCGGTCATCAGGCAGGCGACGATCGCGGCCAGGGCGCCGGCGGCGTAGTAGCCGGTGGGGTGGCCGTGGGTCATCTGGGCGCAGCGCGCGGCAGCGTCGAAGGCGTCCTCGGGTGCGGCGCCGGTCAGGCCGAACGGCGCCGCACGCATCACCGCGCCGCAGCCCTTGGAGTCGGGGTTGATCGGTCCGGGCGGGCCGAGGGGGGCCGCCGGGTCGGGCACGAAGTCCAGGGCGAGCCCGGACAAGCAGGCGTTGCCCGGTGCGCGGCGCGCGAACAGCCACGCCTCGGTGACCAGACCGTCGCGCGGGCCGGTGTAGGAGCCGCCGGCGGGCCCGATCTCGCCCCTCTCCGGGCTGCCCGCGTAGTCCTGCGTCGCCAGCCAGCGCTCGTAGGCCCCGCGGATCCGGCGGAAGGCGTCGGCGCCCCGGCGACCTGACGGCCGCTGCGCGTGGGCCCGGCGGATGCCCTCGGCGGTGAACAGGGTCATCTGGGTGTCGTCGCTGATCAGGCCGACGGCGCCGGAGCCGGTGGTCACCAGGCCGGTGACGCCGCGCGCGCCGTGCGCGGCCCGGATCCCGTCCAGGGCGCTGAACTCGATCGGATAGCCGAGGGCGTCTCCGACGGCGCCGCCCAGCAGGCAGCCGCGCACTCTGGCGCGGTACACCGCCGTCGACTCCCAGGACGGCCTCCACGGCTCGTTCATGCGCCCCTCCTCAGCAGTGGCGTGGACTACGGTCATGGCTATGACCATTGTCGCGACCGGTGACTCCGCGCCGAGCACCGCCCCCGCCGGGCAGGGGGTGGGCCCGCTGCTGCGGGCCTGGCGGCAGCGGCGGCGGATCAGCCAGCTGGAACTGGCACTGCGCGCCGACTCCTCCGCCCGGCACATCAGTTTCATCGAGACCGGCCGGTCCCGGCCCAGTGAGGAGATGGTGCTGCGGCTGGCCGAACACCTGGAGGTGCCGGTACGCGAGCGCAACGCGCTGCTGCTGGCGGCGGGTTACGCCCCGCGCTATCGGCACACGCCGCTGGACGATCCGGCGCTCGACGCGCTGCGGGCGGGCCTGGAGCGGCTCATCCAGAGCTACGAGCCCTTCCCGGCGCTGGTGGTGGACGCCGCCTACGACGTGGTGGCGGCGAACCGGGGCGTGGCGATGCTGCTCGACGGCGTCGCGCAGTCGCTGCTGGCCCCGCCGCTGAACGCGATGCGGCTGACGCTGCACCCGCGGGGCCTGGCGCCGCGCATCCGCAACCTGCTCGAGTGGCGCGGGCATCTGCTGGCCCAGATGGAGCGGCAGCTCGCGCTGCACCGCTCGCCGGCGCTGCGGGCGCTGTACGAGGAGGTGGCCGGCTATCCGGTGCCGGACACCGGCCCGTTCGACGAACCCGAGCCGGACGTGCCGCACTTCGCGCTGCCGCTGCGCATCGAGCACGAGGACCGGGTCCTGTCGTTCGTGTCGTCGATCGCGACGTTCAACACCCCGATGGACGTGACGGTGTCGGAGCTGGCGATCGAGACCCTGCTGCCGGCCGACCCGGCTACCGTCAAGTACCTGCACTCACTGCTGTCTTGAGGGCGGTCGGCATGTCAGACTGCTCCGCGGACGCCGGCACATGTGGGGAGGGCGTGACGTGAGTGAGCGGCGGCCCGCGCCGACCGTGGGCCAGGTGGTGCTCGGCAGACGGCTGCAGGAGCTGCGGGAGAAGGCGGGCCTGACCCGTGAACAGGCCGCGCGGGCGCTGCGGGTGGCCGGGGCGACGGTGCGGCGCATGGAGCTGGCCGAGGTCGCGCTGAAGATCCCGTACGTGCAGGTGTTGCTGGCCGCCTACGGCGTGGGCGAGGAGGAGGCCGCCGCGTTCGTGCGGCTCGCCGAGGAGGCCAACGAGCCCGGCTGGTGGCAGCGGTACCACGACGTGCTGCCGGAGTGGTTCAGCCTGTACGTGAGCCTGGAGGGCGCGGCCCGGCTGATCCGCTCCTACGAGCCGCACTTCGTGCCCGGACTGCTGCAGACCGAGGACTACGCGCGGGCCGTGCTGGAGGCGGGGACGGTCGGCCAGACCGGTCCGGAGGCCATCGAGCGGCACGTGGCGCTGCGCATGGACCGCCAGCGGCTGCTGGAACGCGACGACGCCCCGCACCTGTGGGTGATCATCGAGGAGACGGTGCTGCGGCGGCCGGTGAGCGTTCGCGGCGAGGTGATGCGCGCGCAGCTGGACAAGCTGCTGGAGTACACCGAGCGGGACCGGGTGACGGTCCAGGTCGCCGAGTTCGCCGCCGGGCCGCACCCGGGGACGTACGCGCCGTTCTCGCTGTTCCGCTTCGCCGAGCCGGAACTGCCGGACATGGTCTACACCGAGTACCTGACCGGCGCGCTGTACCTGGACTCCCGCAAGGAGGTCTCCGCGCACCTGGAGGTCCTCGACCACATGACGGCGCGCGCGGCGTCGGCCGAGCGCACCCGCACGCTGCTGCGCGAGTGCCGCGAGCAGTACTGACCGCGCGCGTCACCGAGAGGAGCGACAACCGCATGCCCCGACCCGAGGCCGGGCCCCTCCCCCTCGACACCAGCCGGCCGCACCCGGCGCGGGTGTACGACTGGTGGCTGGGCGGCAAGGACAACTACCCGGTGGACGAGGAGCTGGCCCGCCGGATCCTCGCCGCCGACGAGACCGCCGTCCGCGGCGCGCGCGCCAACCGCCGGTTCATGCACCGGGCGGTGCGGGTGGCCGCCGAGGCGGGGATACGGCAGTTCCTGGACATCGGCACCGGCATCCCCACCGAGCCGAACCTCCACCAGGTCGCCCAGCGGGTCGCGCCCGAGTCGAGGGTCGTGTACGCCGACAACGACCCGATCGTGCTGCGGCACGCCGAGGCGCTGCTGCACGGCTGCGCCGAGGGCAGCACCGACTACGTGCACGCCGACGTCCGCGACCCCGACACGATCCTGCGGCTGGCCGGCCGGACCCTGGACTTCTCCCGGCCGGTGGCGCTGTCGCTGGTCGCGCTCACCCACTACCTCGGTGAGGCGGCCGACGGCGACGACGTGTACGGCCTGCTGGCCCGCTACGTCGACGCCCTCGCCCCGGGCAGTCACCTGATCCTGTCGCAGGTGACGGCGGACCTGAACCCTCAGGCGGTGCGCAAGGCCGCCGGGTTGTTCGCGAGCAACGGCACGCCGTTCTTCCCGCGGTCGCTGGCGGAGTTCTCCCGCTTCTTCACGGGTCTGCGCCTGCTGGGCCCCGGGATCATCCCGGTCACCGGGTGGCGGCCGGAGCCTGAGGACGTGGCGGCGCAGGCGGAGGGCATCGTGCCGGTGTACGCGGGGGTCGCCGTCAAGCCCTGAGCCCGGCCGCCGGTCGGGCGGCACCGCCCTGCCTGTCCTGCCGGCTCCTGGTCGGGCGGCACCGCCCCGCTTGTCCTGCCGGCTCCTGGTCAGGCGGCACCGCCCCGCTTGTCCTGCCGGTCGTCGTCGACGATCTCCGCGTCGACGACGCCCTCGTCCTCCGGGGAGCCGGTGCGCCCACCGGAGTCCGTGCGCGCCCCGGAGTCCGTGTGCGCGCCGGAGTCCTCGGCCGGTCGTTCCTGCTGGGCCTGGGCGTACATCGCCTGGCCCATCTTCTGGCTGACGGTGGCGAGTGCGTCCACGGCGGTGCGCAGGGCGGCGGTGTCGGTGTCGTCCTCGCGCCGCTCCAGCAGCCGCTTCACCTCCGCGGCGGCCGACTCCACCTCGTCCTTGGTGTCCGCGGGGACGCGGTCGGCGTTGTCCCGCAGGAACCGCTCGGTGGTGTAGACGAGCTGCTCGGCCTGGTTGCGGGTCTCGGCGGCCTCGCGGCGCTTGCGGTCCTCCTCGGCGTACTGCTCGGCCTCCCGCATCATGCGGTCGATGTCGTCCTTCGGCAGCGCGGAGCCGCCGGTGACGGTCATCTTCTGCTCGCGGCCGGTGGCCAGGTCCTTGGCGGAGACGTGCATGATCCCGTTGGCGTCGATGTCGAAGGTGACCTCGATCTGCGGCACCCCGCGCGGGGCGGGCGGCAGGCCGGTCAGGTCGAAGACGCCGAGCTTCTTGTTGTAGGCGGCGATCTCGCGTTCGCCCTGGTAGACCTGGATGCCGACCGAGGGCTGGTTGTCGGTGGCGGTGGTGAAGATCTCCGAGCGCTTGGTCGGGATCGTGGTGTTGCGCTCGATCAGTTTGGTCATGATGCCGCCCTTGGTCTCGATGCCCAGGGACAGCGGGGTGACGTCGAGCAGCAGGACGTCCTTGACGTCGCCGCGCAGCACCCCGGCCTGCAGGGCTGCGCCGACGGCGACGACCTCGTCGGGGTTGACGCCCTTGTGCGGGTCCTTGCCGGTCAGCTCGCGCACCAGGTCGGTGACCGCGGGCATCCGGGTCGAGCCGCCGACCAGGATCACGTGGTCGATGGCGGACAGCTGGATCCCGGCGTCCTTGACCGCCTGGTGGAAGGGCTGCTTGCAGCGGTCCAGCAGGTCGGAGGTGAGGTCCTGGAACTGGGCGCGGGTGAGCTTCTCCTCCAGGTGCAGCGGGCCTTCGGCGGAGGCGGTGATGTAGGGCAGGTTGATGGTGGTCTCGGAGGACGAGGACAGTTCGATCTTGGCCTTCTCGGCGGCCTCGCGCAGCCGCTGCACGGCCATCTTGTCGGCGGCCAGATCGACGCCGTACTGCCCCTTGAACCGCTTGACCAGGTACTCGACGACGCGCTGGTCCCAGTCGTCGCCGCCGAGGTGGGTGTCGCCGTTGGTGGCCTTGACCTCGATGACGCCCTCGCCGATCTCCAGCAGGGAGACGTCGAAGGTGCCGCCGCCGAGGTCGAAGACGAGGACGGTCTGCTCCTCGCCGCGGTCCAGGCCGTAGGCGAGGGCGGCGGCCGTGGGCTCGTTGATGATCCTGAGCACGTTCAGGCCGGCGATCTCCCCGGCCTCCTTGGTCGCCTGGCGCTGGGCGTCGTCGAAGTAGGCGGGGACGGTGACGACGGCATCGGTGACGTCCTCGCCCAGGTACGCCTCCGCGTCCCGCTTCAGCTTCTGCAGCACCCGCGCGGACAGCTCCTGCGCCCGGTAGCGGGTGCCGTCGACGGACCCCTGTTCGGGGAAGCGCCAGTGCGCGTCGCCCATGTGCCGCTTGACGGAGCGGGCGGTGCGCTCCACGTTCGTCACCGCCTGCCGCTTGGCGACCTCGCCGACCAGCACCTCGCCGCTCTTGGCGAAGGCCACGACCGACGGCGTGGTCCTGGCGCCCTCGGCGTTGACGACGACGGTGGGCTCCCCGCCCTCCAGGACGGCGACCACCGAGTTCGTGGTCCCCAGATCGATCCCGACCGCGCGTGCCATCGTCGTCCCCTTTCCGCCGGGCCTCCTCCCCCGCACGACCAGCACAGGACCCGCGGGGGCGGTTGTCTGCCGGGTACCCCGCCGGCCGGGAACGATGATGCCGCGCCCCGGGGCAGTGGGGCGCGGCATCGTGGAGCCGTCGGGAGCGGTCCCGACCGGCGGGCGGCCGGCGTGCGCCGTGCGGCCGAGGTGCGCGTCATGCGGCCGGCGCGCGGTGTGCGGTCGGCGCGCGGTGTGCGCCGGTCGGCCGGTGCGGAGCCGTCCGGCCGTCTCAGGCGAGCTTGGCGTCCAGGGTGATCGTCGTGCCCGCCAGGGCCTGGCTGACCGGGCAGTTCTTCTTGGCGTCCTCGGCGGCGGCGACGAACGCGTCGTTGTCGATGCCGGGGACGGTGCCCTCGACGGTGAGGTGGATGCCGGTGATGCCCTCACCGGGCTGGAAGGTGACGTCGGCCTTGGTCTCGATCTTGGTGGGCGGGGTGCCGGCACCGGCCAGGCCGTGCGACAGCGCCATGGAGAAGCAGCTGGAGTGGGCGGCGGCGATCAGTTCCTCGGGGCTGGTCTTCCCGTTCGCCTGCTCGGCGCGCGACGGCCACGACACCGACTGCTCGCCGATGCCGGAGGAGTCGAAGCTGACGACGCCGCTGCCCTGGAGCAGATTGCCTTCCCAGACGGTGTGAGCGGTGCGCGTGGTTGCCACGGTGTGGTTCCTGCCTTTCGCCTAAGGGCCCGTTGCCGGGCTTCTGGGTCACATCCGATCACATCACCGCGGCCCGCGGCCAACGAACGGGCCGTGACGCGAGGGCGACTTCCGCGGGCCGCCCGGGTCCGTCGGCGGTGACCGGCCCGGTCTCCCGGCCCCTCCCGCCGTGGCTCAGGCGGCCTGCTCCTCCTCGGACTCGGCCGCTCGCGCCGGTTGCGCGGGGGGCGCGGGCTGCGCGGGGAGGGGCACCTGCGGGCCGGCGGCCTCGCGCAGCCAGCGGCGCAGGACGTGGTGGACCTGCTCGGCGCCGACGAGGTCCGCGCCGTCCTCGACCGGCGGGGAACAGGCCAGCGGCGCCAGCAGGAACGGGCGGGACTGCGCGCCGCCGAGGCCGCCGTGCGAGCCGATCTGCTCCTCGAAGGCCAGCACCTCGCCGTCGGCCGGGTCGTAGAAGGAGTTGACCATGATGTCGGCGGTGTGCGGGAAGGAGTGGGTGCGGCGCACGGCGTCGGCGGCGCCGGGACCGAACACGGCGAGCGGGCCGGGATCGTCGTCCAGTTCGTCCAGGGGGATCTCCACGCCGCGCGCGCCCAGCACCACACCGCCGTGCCGCTCGCTGCGCACCAGCAGGAAGCCGATGCCGGGGTGGTTGGCGAGCGTGGGCAGCAGCGCCGGGTAGCGGGCGTCGATCTCCTCGCGGGTCATGCGGTGCGGCACGTCGGGGAAGGAGACCAGGCCGAGGTTGCCGGAGGCCAGCACGATCGGCTCGAAGCGGCGGGAGTGCCGCTGGGGCTCGCCGTGCTCCTCCACCGGGCGGCGCAGCGCGGCCCGGACGGCGGCGCGCGCCTCGGCGCCGCTCCTGGTCCGCCCGGCCCGGCGCGGCACGTGCAGCCCGCAGCCGGCCCGCACCAGGTCGCCGAGGGTGAGGCCGTAGCGGGCGTGGAAGGTCTCGCCGGGGCTCTGGCCGTGGTCGGACAGCACGACGATCCGGTACGGGCGCGGGGCGTGCTCGGCGACCCTCTCGATCAGCGCCAGCGCGCGGTCCAGGCGCTGCAGCACCTTCGCCGCGTCCCGGCTGTGCGGACCGGAGTGGTGCGCGACCTCGTCGTAGGCGACGAGGTCGGCGTAGACGACGGTGCGGCCGGCGAGCAGGTCGCCGATCACGGCGGCCACCACGACGTCCCGTTCGACGACGGTCGCGAAGGCGCGCACGAGCGGGTACAGGCCGCCTCGGGAGACGCGCGGGCGCTGTTTGCGCGCGCGGGCGCGCAGGGACTGCCCGATCTCGCGGGCGACCTCGGCGATGAAGGACAGGGCGGTGCGCACGGCGTTGGCCGGGTCGCAGAAGTAGGCGAAGTAGCCGGCCCGGGAGCGGTTTGCGGGGCCGCGCCGGGCGGAGACCGACAGCACCCGCGCCAGCTCGCCGGCGCCGCCGCTGAACAGGTTGCCGCGGCTGGCGCCGTCGACGGCGAGCAGCCCGGCGTGGCCGCTGCGCGCGACCGCGCGGCGCTGCAGTTCCACGGCGCTGGTGGGCCGGTTGCAGACCATCACCTCGCCGGTGTCCTTCTCGTACCAGCGGAAGGCGGGAACGTCGTGGTTGGTGCCGTGCAGGATGCCGAGCTGGCTGGCGCCGGTCTGGCTGGACCAGTCGGTGCGCCAGGGGGTGAGCCGGTGGGTGGCCCGCGGGGTGTGCGCTGCCGTGCCGGTGCCCAGCCAGCGCGCCACGGTCGGCATCAGCCCCCGCTCGACCGCGCCCCGGAGCACGTCGTGGCCGACACCGTCGAGCTGGACGACGACGGTGCCGGGGGCGGTGGGGCAGGGCGGCTGCTGTCTGCGGCGGCGCACGGCGAGCCGGTGCAGGCGGCGCCGGTAGGCCTCGTCGTCGCGCACGGCCAGGGCGCCGCCGGTGGCGGAGGCGACCGCGGACATCACCGCGGCGACGATGACCGCGGTCTCGGGGGCGGCCTGGGGCTGTCCCGAGGGGTTGATGCGCAGGGCGAGCAGCAGCAGGGAGCCGTTGAGGAAGAACACCAGCAGCCCGAGGACGAGCGCGGGCACGAGCAGCAGCAGCCGCACCAGCAGCGGCCACACGACGGCCGAGAGCACACCGAAGGCGCCCGCGCCGAGCGCGGCGGTGACGGCGATCGTGGTGGCGCTGTCGCCGTCGGCGGACTGCAGCCGGAAGTCCGGCAGGATCCCGGCGAGGACGAGCATGGTGACCGTGGAGACGGCCCACACCGCGACGCTCCGCCCGACCTGACTGGCGGCCCGCCGCCACCTTCCGTCCCGCACGCCAGCACACCTCACGTCCCGGCCCGGACCTTCGCACGGGCCTGCTCCAGCTTGTCACACGGGCGAAGCGGCCCCGCCGGCCTGTGGACGGAGGGTGCGGCGCCGACGACGCGGGTGAGGGAGGCGGTGGCTACCGCCCGTCGTAGCCGGCGGTCGGCAGGGACAGGCGGCGGTGGACGCGGGCCTTCATCTGGGCGTCGTACGACGGCTCGGCCCGGCCGACCGTCTCCACCCGCACCCCGCGCCGCGCGCACTCGGCGGTGAAGTCCTCCACGGAGGACAGCGCCCGCTCCAGGACCCGCCGGCTGGGCGCGACGAACAGGTCGACGCCGGGCCGCATCCCGTCCCACAGCGCGCAGTGGTCGGGGCGCAGCCCGCGCACCAGCAGCTCACGGGTGACGACGTAGCCGCGCTCGGCGGCCCAGCGGGCGCACATCGCGTGCTGGCTGCGGGAGTCCACCAGGAAGGGGTCGTCGTGCAGCTCCTCCAGCGGGGTCAGGCTGGCGATCGCGGTGACCTGCACCGGTGTCCGGGCGGCCCCGCCCGGGGCATGGCGCACTTCTCCCATGGCGTCCCCCTCACCTCCGGGTTTCCGCCGCCGACCCTACCGCTGCACGTAGGCTCAGGGGGAGTCGCGCGAAGGAGGCAAAGAAGGTGCCGGTGGAGATCACCTGGTGGGGTCACGCGACGTGCACGGTGGAGGATTCGCACGTGCGCGTGCTGACCGATCCGCTGTTCGCCCGCCGCCTCGCGCACCTGCGCCGCCGCCGCGGGGCGCTGCCGCCGCCGGCCGCCCGGCACGCGGACGTCACCCTGGTCTCCCACCTGCACGCCGACCACCTCCACGTGCCCTCGCTGGCCCGGCTCGCCCCGGGCAGCCGGCTGCTGGTGCCGCGCGGCGCGCCGCGCGCGGTGCCGGGGCTGCGCCGGCTCGCGCTGGACATCACCGAGGTCGTCCCCGGCGACCGGGTGCGCGTCGGCGAGGTGGTCGTACGGGTGGTGCCCGCGCGGCACGACGGGCGGCGGCTGCCGCTCGGCCCGCACCGCTCCCCCGCGCTCGGCTACGTCGTCGAGGGCGAGGCCCGGACCTACTTCGCCGGGGACACCGGGCTGTTCGAGACGATGGCCGAGGAGGTCGGGCCGGTGGACGCGGCGCTGCTGCCGGTGGGCGGCTGGGGGCCGAACCTGGGCGAGGGCCATCTGGACGCGGGCCGGGCCGCGCAGGCCCTGGCCCGCCTGGCGCCGCACACCGCGGTGCCGGTGCACTACGGCACGTACTGGCCGATCGGAATGGACGCCGTGCGCCCCCATGAGTTCCACGCGCCGGGCGACGAGTTCGTGCGCCAGGCGGCGCTGCGCGCGCCGGAGGTGGCGGTGCACCGGCTCGGGCACGGCGAGAGCCTGCGGCTGGAGGTCGCCCGGTGATACGGCTCGCCGCCGCCGTGACGACGGTGGTCCCGCCGGAGTCCACGCAGCAAGCGGTCGGCTATCCGTCGCTGTTCCTGCTGGTGCTGATCGGGGCGCTGGTGCCGGTGGTGCCGACGGGGGCGCTGGTCAGTTCGGCGGCGGTGGTCGCGGGGCGCCCCACGGCCCCGCTCGCCCCCGCGCCGTGGTGGTGGGCGGCGGCGCCGGCCCCGCTCTGCGGGGGGGCGGGCCCGTGCCCGGCCCGCCTCCGGGACCGCACCCGACGCCGCCGCCCGAGCCCTCCCCGTCACCGATCCCGCCGGGCCCGGAACCGGTACCGAATCCCGAGCCGGGTCCGCCCCTCACCTGAGCGGTACGGCGTACCCCGCCCGTCCGCCGGGTGTGCCGCCTCGGTGAGCGGCGTGTGACCGGGCAGCGGCCCACCCGCGCACGGCGAACGGTGGTGAATGGTGGGTGGTGGTTGGTGATCGGCGAACGGGGGACGCCGGTCGGCGGTCAGCGGGCGGCCGTCGGGGGGTGGCGGATGGCGGGTGTCGCGCTGAGCGCTACGCGCTGACCTCCGACCGGTCCCCGCCCCACAGCGTGTGGAAGGACCCCTCGCGGTCCACGCGCCGGTAGGTGTGCGCGCCGAAGAAGTCCCGCTGGCCCTGGGTGAGCGCGGCCGGCAGGCGCTCGGCGCGCAGGGCGTCGTAGTAGGCGAGGGCCGCGGCGAAGCCGGGCGCGGGCACGCCCTGGCGGGTCGCGGCGACGAGGACCTCGCGCCAGTCGTCCTGGGCCGCCGCGATCTCCTGCGCGAAGGTCTCGTCGGACAGCAGGCTCGGCAGGTCGGCCCGGGCGTCGTAGGCGGCCCGGATGCGGTCCAGGAAGGCCGCGCGGATGATGCAGCCGGCCCGCCAGATCGCGGAGACCGCGCCGAGGTCGATGTCCCAGCCGTACTCGTCGCTGCCCGCGGCGATCTCGTGGAAGCCCTGCGTGTACGACACGATCTTCGACGCGTACAGCGCCTGCTCCACGCGGTCCGCGAAGGCCGCCGCCTCGGATCCGGACAGTGGGGCCGCCTTGGGGCCGGCCAGGTCGCGGGAGGCCTTGCGCAGGTCCGCGTGGCCCGACAGCGACCGCGCGAAGACCGCCTCGGCGATGCCCGACACCGGCACGCCCAGGTCGAGCGCGATCTGCACCGTCCAGCGGCCCGTGCCCTTCTGCTCGGCCTGGTCCGCCACCACGTCCACGAACGGCCTGCCCGTCGCCGCGTCCACATGGGACAGCACCTCGGCGGTGATCTCGATGAGGTACGAGTCCAGCCGCCCCGTGTTCCAGGTGCGGAAGATCTCCGCGATCTGCGCGGGGGAGTACCCGGCCACCTCGCGCAGCAGCTGGTAGGCCTCGCCGATCAGCTGCATGTCGGCGTACTCGATGCCGTTGTGCACCATCTTCACGAAGTGGCCCGCACCGTCCGGGCCGACGTGCGTGACACACGGCGACCCGTCCTGCGCCTTCGCGGAGATCTTCTCCAGCATCGGCCCCAGTGACGCGTACGACTCCGTCGAGCCGCCCGGCATGATGCTCGGCCCGTGCAGGGCGCCCTCCTCGCCGCCCGAGATGCCGGTGCCCACGAAGTGGATGCCCCGCTCGCGCAGTTCCCGCTCCCGGCGCCGGGTGTCCGCGAAGTGCGCGTTGCCGCCGTCGATGATCATGTCGCCGGGTTCCAGCAGCGGTGCGAACTCGCCGATCACCGCGTCGGTCGGCTCACCCGCCTTCACCATGATCATCAGGCGGCGGGGCCGCTCCAGCGCCGCCACGAAGTCCTCGGCGGTCTCGGTCGCCACGAAGTCGCCCTCGTGCCCGAACTGCTCCACCAGGTCGTGCGTGCGTGACGCGGTGCGGTTGTGCAGGGCCACGGTGTAGCCGTTGCGTGCGAAGTTGCGGGCGAGGTTGCGGCCCATGACCGCGAGCCCCGTGACGCCGATCTGGGCTGTCGTGCTCATACCGCTTGCTCCTAGTCATTCGTGGCGGTCATCAGTCGTCCGGGGCAGTCGGGCGGTCGGGCGGTCGGGCGGTCATCGGTCGGGGGGACGCCGGCGGTGCCCGGCCCGCCGCCGCCCACCCGGGGCAGTCGTCCCTCGCCCCGCGCGGGAACGACTCCCGACCATCCTGACGCGCCGGTGCCGTCACCGCACATCCGTTCCGGTCCGCCGGCCGGACCGTGTCTGCCGGCAGCCCCCCTTACGTCCCGCATGCGGCCCCCGTCTCGGCGCGAGGCGCGTCGCCCCGGCGTGCCGGTCCGGCCAAGGAGCGCTCGTTCCCGGCCATTTGGGGCGGGGAAGCGGCCGACAGCCGTCTTGTCACGGCCCGTTCACGGCGTCTACTTTTTGCCCCTCCTGACCCACGGCAAGGGGGCTCCAGACATGGCCGCACGCGGCCGGCACCGCCGGTACCAGCCGAACAGGATCAACCGCGCCTCGCTCACCGTCACCGTCGGCGGCGCCGGCATGGCCCTCCCGCTCGTCGGCGCGGGCGCCGCACACGCGGCCGACGCCGCCACCTGGAACAAGGTCGCCGCCTGCGAGTCCAGCGGCGACTGGAACGTCAACACCGGCAACGGCTTCTTCGGCGGCCTGCAGTTCACCCGCTCCACCTGGGAGGCGTACGGCGGAACCCGGTACGCCCCGCGCGCGGACCTGGCCACGCGGGAGCAGCAGATCGCGGTCGCGGAGAAAGTGCTGGACGGACAGGGCCCGGGTGCCTGGCCGGTGTGCTCGGTGCGTGCCGGCCTGTCCCGCGGCGGCCCGGCACCCGACGTGCACCCGGACGGGGCGGCGGCCACGACCGTACGGAACGGCCGGGCCGCCTCCTCCCACCGGTCCGCCGCGCACGATGTGCGGCCGCAGACCACGCCGCAGTCGCGCGCCGGGCGAGCCGAGATGTACACGGTCGTCCGCGGGGACACCCTCTCCGGGATCGCCGAGGAGCAGCAAGTGCGCGGCGGCTGGCCCCGGTTGTACGAGGCCAACCGCGCGACGGTCGGCGACGACCCGGACCTCATCCTGCCCGGGCAGCGGCTGTCACTGCGCACCACGGTCCGGCCCCCGACCACGGGCCCGGGCACGGGGAGCGGGACGGGCACGGAGGGAACGAAGCGGAGCACACGCTCGACCGGTACCGAGCAGTCGACGGATGCCGAGCGGTCGACAGGCAGCAAGCACTCGACGGGTACCAAGGGCTCGCCGGGCAGCAAGCACTCGACGGGTGTCGAGCGATCAACGGGCACCAAGCACTCGACCGGCACCGAGCAGTCGACGGGTGCCAAACCCAAGACGCACACGAAGCGGGCGGCAGGCACGCAGCACACCGCCCACGCGCTCACCGCCCCCGTGCAGGGCCCGCTCGGCACCGGCTACCGGGTCGCCGGCTCCCACTGGTCCAAGGGCTACCACACCGGCGTGGACTTCGAGGTGCCCGAGGGTGAACTCGTGCTGCTCGTCGGCCCGTCCGGGGTCGGCAAGTCCACCGTGCTGGGCGCGGTCAGCGGTCTGGTGCCGCACTTCACCGGCGGCACCCTGCGCGGCCGGGTCACCGTGGCCGGCCGCGACACCCGCACCCACAAGCCGCGGGAGCTGGCCGACGTGGTCGGCACGGTCGGTCAGGACCCGCTCGCGCACTTCGTCACCGACACCGTCGAGGACGAACTCGCCTACGGCATGGAGTCGCTGGGGCTGCCCGCGGACGTGATGCGGCGCCGGGTGGAGGAGACCCTGGACCTGCTGGGCCTGGCCGACCTGCGCGACCGGCCCATCGCCACACTCTCCGGCGGTCAGCGGCAACGGGTGGCGATCGGCTCGGTGCTCACCCCGCACCCGAAGGTCCTCGTCCTGGACGAGCCCACCTCCGCGCTCGACCCGGCCGCCGCCGAAGAGGTCCTCGCCGTCCTGCAGCGGCTCGTGCACGACCTGGGCACGACCGTCCTGATGGCCGAGCACCGCCTGGAGCGCGTCGTGCAGTACGCCGACCAGGTTCTGCTGCTGCCCGCCCCGGGCGCCGCCCCGCGCCTGGGCACACCGGCCGAGGTCATGGCCGTCTCCCCGGTGTGCCCGCCGGTGGTGGAGCTGGGCCGGCTGGCGGGCTGGTCGCCGCTGCCGCTGACGGTGCGCGACGCCCGCCGCCGCGCGACCGGCCTGCGCGAGCGCCTGGACGGCCGGTCCTGCGGACCGGGCGGGCGGTGCGGACGGTGCGGTCTGCGCGAGGGTCGGGAGCCCGTGGGAGGCGACGGCCGCCGGCCGGTCCGACGGGCGCAGGGCGGTCACCGGGCTGCTGTCCAGCGAGTTGTGGATGAGCACGATCCCCAGTCCGACCGCTGCCGCGGGGAACAGCAGGCGCAGCCTGCCGCGACGCGGGCCGGATACGGTCCTGCACTGTTCCGTCTGAGGCGAACGGTGGGAGGCCATGGACGGTGCCTTTCGTGAAGAGTGGTGCTTGCCCCCGCGCGGCAGGGGCGGGAGCGCCGCTGCCGCGGCCTGCTGTTCCTCCGGCAGGACTCCCCGGGGAGGGAGCTCTTCCGGGAGGGAACCCCCGGGAGAGGGGGCGCAGACCGCGGCCGCGAGGCGACGGCTGCAGGAAACCGGCTCAGGCGGCGGGGGGGCCCGACGCCCGGCGGCGTCGCAGCATGTAGGCCCCGGTGCCGAGACCACCGGCCACGAGCAGGGCGCCCAGGGCCATGGTGTCGGGGGACTGGGCCAGCCCACCGCCACCGGCGTGGACGCCACCGTGCGGCTTGCCGCCGCCCTGCCGGTCGTCGTCGCCCTTCGACGAGCCGTGGTCGTCACCACGACCGCTGTCGCCACCGCGGTCGCTGTCGCCACCACGGCCGTTGTCACCACCGCGGCCGCCCTCGTCGCCGCCACGGCCGCCTTCATCGCCACCGCGACCGCCGCGGCCGCTGCCCTCGCCGCTGTCGCCGGCGGCCTTCAGGGCGAGGAAGCCGCCACCGGCGTGCACACCGCCGTGCGGCTTGCCGCCACCGTGCCGACCGCCTTCGTCGCCACCGCGACCGCCTTCATCGCCACCGCGGCCGCCCTCGTCACCGCCGCGGCCGCCTTCATCGCCGCCGCGCCCGCCTTCATCGCCGCCACGGCCGCCTTCATCGCCGCCGCGACCGCCCTCGTCGCCGCCACGGCCGCCCTCGTCGCCGCCACGGCCACCGTGGTCGTCCGAGTGGTCGCCGTGGGAGGCGGCGGTCTGGGCGGCGCCCTGGGACGTCCAGGGTGTCGTCAGGTTCGCGGCACCGGCAGCGGGTGCGGCGAACGCCACGGCGGCTGCGACCGCCGCGGAGGTGAACAGAGTACGGGTGATACGCATGGGTGTTCCTTCCGTCGCGACTACGAGTGTCGACACCACGCCCCTCGGTTCTGGGGGCGCAGGTCCGACGTGATCACCTTCAGCGCCATGCGCGGCCCGCACCATCGGAGCGTCGCAAACGGATGAACTGACGGCCCATTCGTACCTCCGGCCGGGGGAAAACCAGGGTGCGGCGCGAGACCGGATGCCGGGTGGCGATCCGGTGGTGTGTTAAAGACGCCGGTCTCCCTCGGCGGGGCCGCCTGACGGGTGGTCGATACCCGGGAAGCACGGCGGTGGCCGGGGCTCGGCCGAGGTGCCCGGCGGACGGCGGAGGAATCATTCGGCGCTCCAACCGGGCTCGCGGGTACGGCAGTTGACGCAGCGGCACGACGCGCTGCCCCCCCCGTTCACTCGAAGCGGCCTAGGCGGTCGGCCGCCCCTGGCCGACACGGTGTCAGTCCTGACGAGGTGTCGATGCTCGGCCGGTCACCTGAACGGCAGTGGCGGATGTGCGGCGCCCTGCCGCGCCGGAGTCTGCTGGAGGGGCAGCACCCCTCCCCCGTACGCCGCAGCCGTCTGAGAGCACCCATGGCACGCATGCGCACCACCGCGGACCGGTTCGTCGCCCGTCCGGCCTGGTGGGAGCAGGTGGCCGTCCGGCGGCGGGAGGCGTGCGTGCCGCTCGCGGCGGTGCGCCGGGTCACGGTCGAACCCGACTGGTGGCGCGCACTGCGCGGAAGCCGGCAAAGCGGGGTCCAGGTGCCCGGCGTCGTGTGCGTGGGCGTGCGCGCGCATCAGGCCGGGCGGGACTTCGTGGCGCTGCGGCCCGGCAGACCCGTGGTGTGCGTCGAGCTGTGGCCCGGCGCGGCTTTCTCGCTCCTCGCGGTCAGCGCTCCCGGCGTCCGGGCGGCCGAGACCACCGCCGCCGCGCTGCGCCCGGCCGCCCCGAGGCTCGACGACTCCACGCCGTATCGGCAGCCGCTGCCCGTGCCCGAGGAGCCGGACGGGCAGCGGAAGGCGGAGGCGCCGGCTCTGCCCGGGGACCCGGGTCAGCCCAAGCCGGACCGGGGGCCCGGGGCGGCCGACGATGTGTGACGCCGGGTCCCCGGGATGTGTGACGCTGGGTCCCCGGGATGTGTGACGCCGGGTCCCCGGGATGTGTGACGCCGGGTCGCCCCGGGGCGGGCGGCCGGGTTCACCGCACGCGGCCCATGTCCAGGACTCCCACCCGTCACCGCGCGCAGCCCATGTCCAAGGGGCTCCACCACGTCACCACACGCACCCGCGTCCAGGGACTCCCACCCCGTCACCGCGCGCAGCCCACGTCCAGCACCTCGAGCACGTCACCGTGCGCGGTGTAGACCAGCCAGCACCACTCGCCGAAGGCGGCGGACAGATCGGCGACCTGCGCCTCCGGGTCGCTCGCCACGGCGTCGATGAGCGTGATGATCTCCTCGTGCACGGCGTCCGGGACGTCGAACAGCACATTGGCGGCCAGTTGACGCAGTTCGATCCTCACGGCGCCCCCCGTGGACCGGCAGGAGCGTCCCGGCGAGGTCGTCGCCCGCCGGGCCAGGGATTTCCGGCAGACCATGGATCGCCGGTGCGCCAGGAGCGGCCGGCGAGCCATGGTGTTCCTACGGCAGCATCTCCCGACCACGATATCCGCCCCCCCGCCCCGAGGGCTCCTCCCCTGCACCTGCCGGCCGGCTGCCCTGTGCGGCTCCGGGCCGACCGCCCGCGGGCGGGGGCGGCCCGGTGACCTCGACGTGGGCCGGGCGCAGCAACTGGTCGCCGATCCGGTAGCCGCGGCGCAGGATCTGCGTGCACACGAGCCGGTCGGCGTCCGGGCTGATGTGCTGGGTGACGGCGTCGTGACGGGCCGGGTCGAAGGGCTCGCCCTGCTCCCCGACGGCCTGGAGCCCCAGGGAGCCGAGCTGGGTGTGCAGGGTGTCGCTGATGTCCTTCAGGCCCGGCGTCATGGGCTCGTTGGCGCAGGTGCGGTCGACGGCGTCCAGGACGGGCAGCAGAGCGCGCAGGACGTTGGCCACCGCGATCTCCCGCACGGCCAGACGGTCGCGGTGCACCCGCTTGCGGTAGTTGTCGTACTCGGCCTTCACCCGCTGCAGGTCGGCGGTGCGCTCCTCGACGAGCCGCCGCAGCCGGGCGAGGTCCGTCGTGCACTGCCGGTCCCCGTCCATCGTCAGCCCGCCTCCGGCTTGTCGTCGTCGACGATCTCGGCGTCCACCACCTCGTCCTCGCCCGGGGCGCCGGCCGCCGTGCCGCCGCCCGCGGAGGACCCGGCCGCACCCGGGGGCTGCTCGGTGCGCGACCGGTCGTACAGGGCCGTGCCCAGCTTCTGCGCCGCCTGGGCCGCCCGGTCCATGGACTGCCGGATGGCCGCCGTGTCCTCGCTCTTGAGCTTCTCCTTCAGGTCGGCCAGCGCGGTCTCGGTCTCGCTCTTCGCCTCGGCCGGGATCTTCTCGGGGTTGTCCCGGATGAGTTTCTCGGTCGAGTAGAGCAGCTGTTCGGCCTGGTTGCGGGTCTCGGCGGCCTCGCGGCGCCGGCGGTCCTCCTCGGCGTGCTGCTCGGCCTCGCGGACCATGCGGTCGATGTCGTCCTTGGGCAGCGCGGAACCGCCCGTGACCGTCATCTTCTGTTCCCTGCCGGTGCCGAGGTCCTTCGCCGAGACGTGCATGATCCCGTTGGCGTCGATGTCGAAGGCGACCTCGATCTGCGGGACGCCGCGCGGCGCCGGCGGCAGACCGGTCAGCTCGAACATGCCGAGCTTCTTGTTGTACGCCGCGA
The DNA here is from genome assembly GCF_902506575.1 of Streptomyces mexicanus. Lineage (GTDB taxonomy): Bacteria > Actinomycetota > Actinomycetes > Streptomycetales > Streptomycetaceae > Streptomyces > Streptomyces mexicanus. The sequence goes on from NZ_LR732544.1 coordinate 738,799, forward strand.
TCTCGCGCTCGCCCTGGTAGACCTGGATCTGCACCGACGGCTGGTTGTCCTCGGCCGTGGTGAAGATCTCCGAGCGCTTGGTCGGGATCGTCGTGTTGCGCTCGATCAGCTTGGTCATGATGCCGCCCTTGGTCTCGATGCCCAGGGACAGCGGGGTGACGTCGAGCAGCAGGACGTCCTTGACCTCGCCCTTGAGGACACCGGCCTGGAGCGAGGCGCCGACGGCGACGACCTCGTCCGGGTTGACGCCCTTGTGCGGGTCCTTGCCGGTCAGCTCGCGCACCAGGTCGGTGACCGCGGGCATCCGGGTCGAGCCGCCGACCAGGATCACGTGGTCGATGGCGGACAGCTGGATCCCGGCGTCCTTGACCGCCTGGTGGAAGGGCTGCTTGCAGCGCTCCAGCAGATCGGCGGTCAGCTGCTGGAACTGGGCGCGGGTGAGCTTCTCCTCCAGGTGCAGCGGGCCCTCGGCGGAGGCCGTGATGTAGGGCAGGTTGATCGAGGTCTCGGTGGACGAGGACAGCTCGATCTTGGCCTTCTCCGCGGCCTCGCGCAGCCGCTGCACGGCCATCTTGTCCTGGGACAGGTCCACGCCGTAGCCGTTCTTGAACTGCTTCACCAGGTGGTCGACGATCCGCTGGTCCCAGTCGTCACCGCCGAGGTGGGTGTCGCCGTTGGTGGCCTTCACCTCGATGACGCCCTCCCCCATCTCCAGCAGCGACACGTCGAAGGTGCCGCCGCCCAGGTCGAAGACGAGGACCGTCTGGTCGTTCTCCTTGTCCAGGCCGTAGGCCAGCGCGGCGGCCGTCGGCTCGTTGATGATCCGCAGCACGTTCAGGCCCGCGATCTCGCCGGCCTCCTTGGTCGCCTGCCGCTGGGCGTCGTCGAAGTACGCGGGCACGGTGATCACCGCGTCGGTGACGTCCTCGCCCAGGTACGCCTCCGCGTCCCGCTTCAGCTTCTGCAGCACGCGCGCGGAGATCTCCTGGGGCGTGTACCGCTTGCCGTCGATGTCGCCCTTCTCGGGGAACCGCCAGCCGTGGTCGCCCATGTGCCGTTTGACGGAGCGGGCGGTGCGCTCCACGTTCGTCACCGCCTGCCGCTTGGCGACCTCGCCGACCAGCACCTCGCCGCTCTTGGCGAAGGCCACGACCGACGGCGTGGTCCGCGCGCCCTCCGTGTTGGTGATGACGGTGGGCTCGCCGCCTTCGAGGACCGAGACCACCGAGTTCGTCGTACCGAGGTCGATGCCGACCGCACGCGCCATCTGGGCTCTCCTCCCTCGTCTCCCCGACCGCTGTGAGCTGCGGGTTCGGACCAGGTTGGCCTACCTGACTGAATAAAACTTGAGTGCCCTGATGTCAAGTATGGCGCGGGGTGGGCGCGTGAGGACGGGGTGGGCGCGTGCGGAGGGCCCGTTGGGGGGCGTACGAGCACGCCGCCCTGGCCGGCGGCCACGGGGCCCGGCGCCGGGCCCTGGTGCGCGCTCTGCTCGCCGGCACCGTCCGGGCGGACCCCGCGGCCCTCGCTCCGCTCGGCCGCCGCACGGCACGGTGTCCGTCCTGGTCCTGCCCGCCGTCCCGCCGGGCATGGGCGAGCACGCCGACGAGGGCGAGGAGACGCACGATGCGGTCGCGGTGCGCCGGGCCACCCACCGGCTCCAGGCCGCCTTGGACCGCAGCGGGCAGCGACGCCCTCCCCCTGTCCGACGACCGCGGCGGGCACGCCCTGCTGCCCGGCCCGCTGCGGGACGGCGACGCGCCGGTCCGGCGCCTCGCCGACGCCTGCGGCGTCGCGGAACTGCACTGCGCCGTCGCCGAGGCCGACGGGCCGGGCGGGATCGCCGCCGCGGCCCGGACGGCCGCCGAGGTCCTGCGCATCGCGCGCGCCCGCGGCCGCCCTGCGGGGCCGCACCGGCTCGACGACGTCCTGCCGGGAGTACCCACTGTCCCGGCCAGGCGAGAGCGGCGCCCGGATCCGCGTCCTGCTCGACGGCGCCGCCGACCGGCCCGACCTGCTGGGCACCGTACGCACCCACCTGGCCCAGAGCCGCAACCGCCGCGCCACCGCGCACCGGCTGGGCGTCCACCCCAACACCGTGGACAACCGACTGGTCCGCTTCACCGCCCTGACGGGCCTCGATCCGACCACCGACCGCGGCGCCGCCCTGACCTTGGCCGCCTTCCTCCTGGGCGAGACGGGCGGCCCGGCTCCCGTCGCTCCGGCCTGATCCCACCGCCCGGGCCGCCTCGCCACCCCGGCCTGACGCCGCCGAACCGGCCTGACTTGCGGGAGCGGCCTGACCCTGCCCGGAGAGCGGCCGGCTCTCGGCAACCCGGCGGTGGACCGCATCAGCACATCGGGCGTGGCCGAGCGCGCCGACCACAGGCGACGCGCCGAGCACGGGCGAGCGCGCCGGCCACGGGCGAATGCGCCGGCCGGGGGTCAGCGCCTCAACTGTGGGACACGGTCAGGCCGTAGAAGGCGACCCGGGCGCCCTTCGTGGTGCTGTCCGAGGAGGACTGGTTGTAGGAACCGGCCTTGAAGTACTGCTTGTACTGCTGGAAGGAGGAGGCGATCGGGTAGTGGGTGGTGCTGCCGTCGACGGTCACGTCGATGGTGCTGCCGCCCGAGACGCCGATGGTGTAGCGCCAGGTCTTGCCGAGGGAGACGTGGCCGACCGTGTGCAGCGTCTGGCCGCCCGAGGGGGAGTTCTCGGTGCCGAGGACGATGTCCCCGTTCGCGTGGTAGTACAGCTCCAGCAGCGGCTTGGTGGACGTGCCCCCGGTGCCGAGGTGGATCTGCCCCACGCACACGTTGGAGGTCACGGAGACCACGCGCAGGGTGGCGCTCAGCCGGTGGGTGCCGGTCAGGGACCAGTCGGCGGCGGTGCCGTCGCGGTTCATCTCCCGCAGTTCCGAGCGCGCGTAGTGGGAGTTCGGCGTGGTCACGCCCTTCTCGGGCGCCCAGAAGGTCATGGCGCCGTCGCGGGTGTCGGTGTAGAAGTAGGCGTCCTGGTAGCCGTCGGGCCCTTGGAGCCGGGACGAGGGGATGGTGGTCGGGGAGCCGGGCGAGCCGACCGGCTCCTGGAGTTCCCAGGTGGACAGGTCGAAGTTGCCGCCGGGAGCGACGTTCGGGTCCGCCGCGTTCGCGGTGCCGGTGCCGAAGAGAGCGAGGGTGCCGACGAGTGCCGCGACCGTCGTCGCGGTCGTCCGGAAGCGCTGAGCACGCGCCATGGTGGGGGGTCCTTCCGCCTGAGAGGGGAGCGGAGCAGGTCTCACCGTCGGACCGAGTGCGCCATCCGTTCATCATGGTGAACGCTGGACAGAAACCTGGACCGTCGGTGACCCGTGAACCTAAAGGTCTGAACCAGACACGTCAAGAGGGGCGGTGGCGCGGCAGCGCGTGCACCACCCAGGAGACCACTTCGAAGCACCCCGGGAGACCGCGCCGGGCCGGCTCCCGGCGCGCACGGTGAGGCGGCTCGGCACGTCGCCGCACACGAAGCTGTGCGCGGACCAAAGATTCGCTTTGATGTTCTCAAAGTACAAGTGTTAACGTTTCCGCCATGAAGACAGCAGCTGCGAACCGCGCCGACGCTCCTTACGGCGTCCGCCGCAACGCCATGGGCGTCCTGCTCGTGGCGCGCCTGCATGTCGATCTCTGCCGCTGCATGTCCGCGGCTTGTCGCGCCTGATCGCGAACTCCTCGATGCAGCGGCGCCGTTGACACGTCCACGGTCGCCGCTCCTGTACGTCCCGCTGTCTCTTTCCGCGCGTCCTCACTGGAGTTGTGTCCGTGTCCTCCACCACCGCTGACCCCAAGTCCGCCAAGTCGGGCTTCCGGATACCCATACCTTTCTGGGCCCAGGTCCTGCTCGGTCTCGTCGTCGGCCTGGTGCTCGGCTTCGTCGCCCGCACCTACGACGTGTCCTGGCTCGCCACCACCCTCGACAAGGTGGGCGGCATCTTCATCCAGCTGCTGAAGCTGGCCGTGGCCCCGCTGGTCTTCTTCGCGATCATGGTGTCCATCACCAACCTGCGGAAGGTCAACAACGCGGCCCGGCTGGCCGGCCGCACCCTGCTCTGGTTCATGATCACCTCGCTGATCGCGGTCGTCATCGGCCTCGTCATCGGCCTGGTCTCCAACCCGGGCTCCGGCTCCGACCTCACCCCGGCCGACGGTGCCAAGCCGGACCACGCCGGCAGCTGGCTGGACTTCCTCACCGGCATCATCCCGACCGACGTCATCACGCCGTTCACCGAGCTGAACGTCCTGCAGATCGTCTTCATGGCGGTCGTCGCCGGCATCGCCGTCCTGAAGATCGGCCCGAAGGCCCAGCCGCTGCTGAACCTGTCCGAGACCGTCCTGGAGCTGCTGCAGAAGGCCCTGTGGTGGGTCATCCTGCTCGCCCCGATCGGCTCCGCCGGCCTCATCGGCCGCGCCATCGTGCAGTACGGCTGGAACCTGCTCGGCAACTACGCGGCCTTCACCATCGACATCTACGTCGGCTGCATCCTGGTCCTGTTCGGCGTCTACCCGCTGCTGCTCGCCACCGTCGCCAAGCTCAACCCGCTGCAGTTCTTCAAGGGCGCCTGGCCGGCGATCCAGCTGGCCTTCGTCTCCCGCTCCTCGGTGGGCACCATGCCGGTCACCCAGCAGTCGGCGATCCGCCTGGGCGTCCCGAAGGACTACGCCTCCTTCGCGGTGCCGTTCGGCGCGACCACCAAGATGGACGGCTGCGCCGCCATCTACCCGGCCATCTCCGCGATCTTCGTCAGCCAGATCTTCGACGTGCACCTCGGCGTCAAGGAGTACGTGCTCATCGCCTTCGTCTCGGTGATCGGCTCGGCCGCCACCGCCGGCCTGACCGGCGCGACCGTGATGCTGACGCTGACCCTGTCCACCCTCGGCCTGCCGATGGAGGGCGTGGGCCTGCTGCTCGCGATCGACCCGATCCTGGACATGATGCGCACCGCCACCAACGTCGCGGGCCAGGCCCTCATCCCGGTCCTCGTCTCCGCCCGGGAGAAGATCCTCGACCACACGAAGTACGACAGCGCCACGGCCTCCCCCGTCGAGGAGATCGAGAGCGTCTACAGCGAGCCGCAGCCGGCCGCGTCCGTCGCCGGCTGACACCCGGCGACCGGCGCACCGCCGCCGACCGCTTCCCTCCCCACCGCCCCGCCGGTCCCCGACCGGCGGGGCGGTGCGCTGTCCGGCGCCGGGCAGGGGGCCGGACAGAGTGCCGGACAGGGGTGCCGGCCGACGATGACCGTTGGGCCATCAGGCCATCGGGCCGTAGGGCCGTCGGGCCGTCGGGCCGTCGGCAGGGCCGTGAGCACAGAATTTTTGCAGGACGTGCATGTTTGCATAGGATGCATCCCATGTCGGAGAGGGAGACCGCTCGGGGTGGGCTGCGGGAACGGAAGAAGCGGGCGACGCGTGCCGCGCTGACCGAGGCCGCGGTGCGGCTGGCCGCCGAGCAGGGGGTGGAGAAGGTCACCGTCGAGGCCATCAGCGCCGCGGCGGGTGTCTCTCCGCGCACCTTCTTCAATTACTTCGCCTCGCGGGACGACGCGTTCCTGATCCTGGACGCGGACGCGGCCGAGCGGATCCGGCGCGCGGTGCTCGACGCGCCTGCCGCGCTCACCCCGCTGGAGGCCGTGCGGGACGCTCTCGCCTGCGAGTTGGCGGAGGCCGAGCAGCAGCACGAGCTGTGGACCCTGTACGCGCAGGTGCTGCGGACCGCGCCGGAGCTGCTGGTGCGCAGCCTCGGCGCCCACCTGGCGGACGAGACGCGGCTGGCCGAGGCCGTCGCCGAGCGTCTGGCCCCCGCATCCGGCACCGGCGTGATGGAGGAACCCGCCCCGGCGGCCCGTGCGACCGGGCAGGCCGCGGCGGACGCCGAGGAGCGGCGCAAGGCGCTGGACCTCTACCCGCGCCTGGTGGCCGCGGTCGCGGGCACCGCGGTCCGGGTCAGCGTCGAGCACTGGTGCTCCCGTCCGGACCAGGGCGCCTTCGCCGACGCCTTCCGGCAGGTCTTCGCCCTGCTCGCCGCGGGGCTGCCGGCTCCGTCGCGGGCGTGACACCACGTGACCGCCGCCGGGCGTGACATCGCGCCCGCGCCGTCCCGCACCTCTCCGACACACCGCCGCCCGCGCCCCGTCGCGCGGGCGGTGCGCCGACCTCTGTGATCCGTCGACTTCCGTGAACTGAGCCGAAAGAGCTGTCGTGACCTCACCGCCGGCGCCCGACCAGGCGCCCACCTCCATGTCCAACCGCCAGATACTCCAGGCGATGTCCGGCCTGATGGCCGGAATGTTCGTGGCGATCCTCGCGGGCACCGTGGTGTCCAACGCCCTGCCCACGATCATCGCCGACCTCGGCGCCAGCCAGTCCGCCTACACGTGGGTCGTCACCGCGGAACTGCTCGCGATGACCGCGACGGTGCCGCTGTGGGGCAAGCTGTCGGACCTGTACAACAAGAAGCTGCTGTTGCAGCTGTCGCTGAGCATGTTCGTCGTCGGCTCGCTGCTGGCGGGCTTCTCGCACGGCGTCGGACTGCTGATCTTCAGCCGCGTGGTCCAGGGCACCGGCGCGGGCGGTCTGACCGCACTGGCCCAGGTCGTCATGGCCTCGGTCATCCCGCCGCGCCGGCTCGGCAAGTACGCCGGCATGTTCGGCGCCGTCTTCGCGGTCGGCACCGTGGCCGGGCCGCTGGTCGGCGGTGTCCTGGTCGACACCTCGTGGCTGGGCTGGCGCTGGTGCTTCTTCATCGGCGTGCCGTTCGCCCTACTGGCCATCGTGCTGCTGCAGCGCACGCTGCAACTGCCCACCGTCCGCCGCGAGGTGCGCATCGACTTCCTCGGCGCCTTCCTCATCGTGGCGGGTGTGTGCGCGCTGCTCATCTGGGTGTCGCTGGCCGGCAACCAGTTCGACTGGGCGTCCTGGCAGACCGCCGCGCTCACCGTGGGCGGAGTGCTGCTGCTCGCCGCCGCCGTGGTCGTGGAGGCCCGCACCCCCGAACCGGTCATCCCGCTGGACATCTTCCGCAACCGGACCGTCACCCTGACCACGGTCGCCAGCCTGCTGGTCGGTGTGGCCATGTTCGGCGGCACGGTGTTCCTCTCGCAGTACTTCCAGATCTCGCTGGGCAAGTCGCCGACCGTCGCGGGCCTGATGAGCCTGCCGATGATCCTCGGTCTGCTGGTGTCCTCCACCGTCGCCGGCCAGGTGATCAGCAGGACGGGCAAGTGGAAGCGGTACCTGGTGGCGGGCGCCGTCGTCATGACCGTCGGTCTGGCGCTGCTGTCCACCATCGACGCCGACACCTCCTTCGCCGTGCTCAGCCTGTTCATGGTGGTGCTCGGGGTGGGCGTCGGCATGCTGATGCAGAACCTGGTCCTGGCCGCGCAGAACGACGTGGCCGCCGGCGAGCTGGGGGCCGCCACGTCCGTGCTGTCCTTCTTCCGCAGCATGGGCGGCACCGTCGGTACCAGCGTCCTCGGCGCCATCCTCGCCCACCGGGTCACCACCGAGATGACCAAGGGCCTCAAGGCCGCGGGCATCACCCCGACGTCCGGGGGCTCGGGCGGCGGGTCCGGGGTGCCGGACGTGAAGACCCTGCCCGCCCCGATCCGTTCGATCGTCGAGCACGCCTACGGTGTCGCCACCGCCGACCTGTTCCTCATCGCCGCGCCCTGCGCGCTGCTCGCTCTTGTCGCGGTCGTGTGCGTCAAGGAGAAGCCGCTGAAGACCACCAGCGGCATGGAACGCCTCGCCGAGGAGGCCGACCCGGCCCCGCCCGCTCCGGTGGGCTGACCGGTACCGGACCCGGGGAACCGGATGCTCGCCGAAGGGGCGGTGCGTGCGCGCACCGCCCCTTCGCCGTGCGCGGGGGGCGTCCGGGCCGCCGCGAGGCGTGGGCCCGGTCGGTGATCCGCACGCCGGCCGTCCGGACGGGGGCCGGGGGGCGGCGCGCCGCGCCGTCGTGGTCCCACCGGCGCGCCGGCGGGAAACCGGCGCGTCGGCCGGCCGTGCACGGGCAGCGGCATACCTCCCGCGCACACCTGTTGATCATATGACCAATGCTGGCGGCGCTTTGGAGCACTCACGGGCCGGACATCACAGGGGTGGTTCCCCTCTCCCCGGCAAGGAGGCCGCATGGTGCGGGTCGAGCGTTTACTGGCCGACTGCCTGGACGACGCACGTGCCGAGCCGCTCGGCTGCGTGCCCCTGGCGGCGGAGGACGCCGGTTACGCGGCGGCCCGCAGGGTCTTCCTCACGGCGGGGTTGCAGGCCCCGCGCGCCCCCACCCCCGAAGCCGGCTGGGGGCAGCTCGACGTGGCCTGCGCAGCACCCGGTCCCGAACCGCGGCCGTATGAGCAACTCACCTTAGTTGTACGGGAGTTGACCGACACCGGGCAGGCCCGTGACTTCTTCTTCATGCACAAGCCGCCGGGGCTGCGCGTCCGGTTCCGGGCGGCGGACCCCGCCCGCGTCCAGGAGCTGCGCGCCACCCTGCTGCGGTGCCTGGCACCCGGGCGGCGGACGGACACCTGGGCGCGGCCCGTGCCGAGTGTGTACGAGCCGGAGACGTATCTGTTCGGCGGCCCGCGGTCCATGCCCTTCGTGCACGGGTTGTTCACCGCCGACTCCCGGGCCTGGCTGGAGGTGCACACCGCCGCGGCCGGCGCGCCCGCACCGCCCGCCTGGCGGGTGTCACTGGCGCTGCTGCACACGGTGTTCGACGCCCTCGGCATCGTCGGCTGGGAGCACCGCGGGGTCTGGCAGGTCGTCCGGGAGGAGACCGGGCGCCGGCTGCCGCGCGGGCTGGACGCACCGGACCTGCGACGGGCCGCCGCCGGCATCCGCGACTACTGGCAGTCGAGTCCCGAGGCCCGCCTCGAAGCACTGCCGAAGGCCTGGCGGGACGCCCTGGGCGAACACCTTCAGACGGTGGAGCGGGCCGCCCGGCAGTGGCGCACCCACTACTTCGCCTCCGGCGAGGCCACGGTGGGCCCGCGCCGGGCCGCCGCCCACCACGTGGTCTTCCACTGGAACCGGGGCGGACTGTCCACGGCACGCCAGTGCCTGCTCACCGAGGCGCCCGCCGCCGACGGCCAGGAGGAGGCGCGATGAGCGGGGCGCAGGTACCGGCACAGGCGCACGACGCCCGGGACGCGGCGCTCGGGGCGACGGCGCTGCTGCGGCTGGGCGGGATGCCCGGCGAGGCGTGGCCGGCCGGCGCCGCCCCCCACCTGTTCGAGGGCGCCGCCCGGCACGCCGACACCGTCGAGCGGCTCGCCGCGCAGTGCCGGGCGCTGGCCGACCGGCTGGGTGCCGAGGTGGTGCCGCACCCGCTGCTGGCCCCCGCCGACCGCGGAGCCGTGCTCGCCCTGCGGCGGCGACTGCACTCGGGCACACCGCCCCGGGTGCCGGACTGCCTGCTGCGGCGGCAACCCCCCGCCGTGCCCGCCGACCTCACCGAGCAGGCCCACGCCCTGCTGGACGAGGCCGAGGCGGCGGAGACGGACCTGAACGGGCTGCGGCAGGCGGTCGCGGCCGAACAGCGGCGGGTGGCCGAGCAGGGGTGGCGCACGGCCCGCGCCAGCCCGGGGCTGCGGGCGTTCGTGGACAGCGCCGCCCCCGGGCTCGCCGAGGACGTGGCCCAGCGGCTCGCCTCGGGACAGTCCTGGTCGGGCAGGCAACTGCGCAAACGTGCCGCGTATCTGTGGCGGATCCTGGGCCGGGCCGCCGCGAAGACCACGCCGCGCGGCTGGGCGGGCCAGATCGCCGCGCTCCCGGTGACCTGCGGGCCGGGCGGCTGCCCGGCGCTGCTTTCGCCCGGCACGCCCCTGGGCGCGCTCGCCGCCCTCGCCGTGGAGAACGTGCACCTGATCAGGGCGCGCTCGGCCCCGCCGGACCTGCGCACCGCCGACCCGCGGACCCTGCTGGCGCCCGCGCCGCTGCACTTCGCCGAACCCGCCGCGATCCCGCCCGGCGAGGGGCCCGGGCAGGTGCGCTGTTACGTCGTCGATCCCCGCGACCCCGGCCGGCTGCGGCAGGTCGTACTGCGCCGCACCGGCGTGCTGGAGGCCGTGCTGGCCCTCCTCGCGGACGGGCCGCGCACGCTCGGCGACCTGGAGGGCACCCTGCCGGCCCTGGCCGCGCCGGCCGGGCGTCCCGCGCCCGCCGCCGGCGTGGTGCGCGGGTTCCTGCAGCATCTGCACTCCCTGGGCGTGGTGCAGGTCTGCCGGGCGCCCCGGCAGCATCGCAGCGGCTGGGTACCGGCCGGCACGGTCGCCTCCTGCGGCACCCTGCCGCAGGCACCGGCGGGCTCCGGGTCCGGTGCCTGGTTCCTCGACTCCTACCGCCGCCCCGGCGCCGACGCCGCCGTGCCCGGGCCGGCCGTCGCCCGGGTCGCGCACGGGCTGCGGATCGCGGCCCGCATCGCCGCCCTGCGCGCCGCGCGACGGCGTCCTGCCGCCCTGGCCGGTCGACTGCCTGCTGCGCCCCCTGCCCTGCCCCGACGGGCTCGCGCCGGTGGCCGTGCTGGAGACCGCCTCGGCCGCCGGGGTGCTCGACGCACGGTTCGCCGACGGGCTGCGCGCCCTGTACGGCGGCTACGGCAACAGCGACGCCTACCGCGCCTTCCTCGCCGCCGTCGAGCACCGCACCGGTGTCCGCTTCGTCGACCTGCTCGTGCCGCCGCTGACCGAGCGGGCCGCCAACGCCGTACGCCGCCCCGTCACGACCTCCTGGTGGACCGGCGACCCGGACCCCACGCCGTACTACGGCCGGCCCGGCCGGCACGCGCGCTACCTTCCGCTGGACCGCATCAGCCTGCGCCGCAGCCGCGGCGGGCTCCGCGCCCAGGCCGACCGCCCGCGCCGCCGCCCCGGGTCGGGTGTGCGGTGCGATCGGTGGTCGCACCGGTCGGGTGTGCGGTGCGGCCGGTGGTCGCGCCGGTCACAGCGCACGCTCGTAACTCGCCCAGGCCACGTGCGACTCGTGCAGGGTGACGGTGAGGCCGGCCAGTCCCCTGGCGCCCTCGCCCAGGGCGCCCTGGTGGATACGGTCGGCGAGCCGGTCGGCGATGACCTGGGCGAGGAACTCCGTGGAGGTGTTGGTCCCGGCGAAGGCGGGTTCGTTGTCGAGGTTGCGGTAGTTCAGCTCGCCCAGCACCGCGCCCAGCTCCCGGGTGGCCAGTCCGATGTCGACGACGATGTTGTCGTCGTCCAGCTGTTCGCGCCGGAAGGTGGCGTCCACGAGGAACGTGGCTCCGTGCAGCCGCTGCGCGGGCCCGAACACCTCGCCGCGGAAGCTGTGGGCGATCATGATGTGATCGCGGACGGTGATACTGAACAACGGGCGACCCTCCAGGTGCGGCGCATCGGTTCCCCCCTGCCGGACCCGCCGGTCCTGCCGGCCCCGGCCGGGAGTGTGCCCTCCAGTACGGTTCCACACTGTGCGGTGTTCAGCCGCCCGCGCAGGCTTTTCTCAGGTCAGGCGTCTCTCTCGGGTCAGGCGCCCTCTCATGTCACGCCTCTTTCCCATGGCTGACGTCCGTCCCGTAGCGGATGCGGTGGCACAGGGCCGGGATCCGGCCGTCGGCCAGCTTCGGCATGACCTCGGGCAGATCCTCGAACGCGCTTTCCCCGGTGATGAGGGCGTCGAGTGCCGGGTCGGCGAGCAGGTCGAGCGCGAGGGCCAGCCGGTCGCCGTGGGTGCGGCGGGTGCGGTGGGCCGGGGAGACGGTGCCGACCTGGCTGCTGCGCAGGACGAGCCGCCGGGAGTGGAAGTCCTCGCCGAGCGGGAGGGAGACCTTCCGGTCCCCGTACCAGCTCAGTTCAAGGACGGTGCCCTCGGCGGTGAGCAGGGAGAACGCGCGGGCGAGGCCCTGCTCGGTGGCGCTGGCGTGGACGACGAGGTCGCAGCCGCCGAGCGCGTTCTCGGGAGTGGCGAAACCGACGCCGAGGGCGTCGGCGACCTCGGCCCGCGCCGGATCGATGTCCACCAACTGGACGCGCACGCCCGGGAATCGGGCCAGCAGCGCGGCCACCGAACAGCCGACCATGCCGCCACCGACCACCGCGATCCGGTCGCCGATCAGCGGGGCGGCGTCCCACAAGGCGTTCACGGCGGTCTCGACGGTGCCGGCGAGCACGGCCCGCCCGGCGGGGACCGTCTCCGGTACGACGGTGACGGCGCTCGCGGGGACGACGTAGCGGGTCTGGTGCGGGTAAAGGCAGAACACGGTCCGCCCGGTCAGCTCCTTCGGCCCCTCCTCGACGACGCCCACGTTGAGGTAGCCGTACTTCACCGGCCCGGGGAAGTCCCCCTCCTGGAAGGGCGCCCGCATCACCGCGTACTGGCCGGCGGGGACACGCCCTTCGAACACCAGGGTCTCGGTGCCCCGGCTGACCCCGGAGTACAGCGTGCGCACGACCACCTCTCCCGCGCCGGGGTCCGGCAGGCTCGCCGCACGTATCTCGCCGTGGCCGGGCGAGCGCAGCCAGAAGGCGCGGGCGGTGCTGTTCATAGGGGGTCCTCCTGAACGATCGGGACGCTCTCCACGTACCGAGGTGTGCACAGGCCGCGCACAACGTACGCGGCGGCGATCGACTCTGTCACTCGGCCGGAGGGTGTGCGGTGGCCCGGAACGACACGTACGACGCGAGGCCCGCGCGACGGGAGACCGCCGTGGGGGCGGGCGCGCAACTGCTGCTGCTCCTCCTGCTCGGCGCGGCGGCGGGGCTGGGCCCCGTGGGCTGGGTGTGCGGGCTGGCCTTCGCGGTGGCCGGCTGGGCGGTGCTGTCCCGCGCGCTGCACCGGGCGCGGCTGCGCCGCTTCGGTCCGGCCAACCGGGTCACCCTGGGCCGGGCCACCCTCGTGGGCGGGGTGACGGCGCTGGTCGCGGACTCGTTCGTGAGCGCGCCGCCGGTGCCGGTGCTGGTCGTGCTGACGGCAGTGGCGCTGGTGCTGGACGGCGTGGACGGCAGGGTGGCCCGCCGCACCGGCACCTGCTCGCCCCTCGGCGCCCGCTTCGACATGGAGGTGGACGCCTTTCTGATCCTGGTGCTCAGCGTCCACGTCGCGCGGGACATCGGCCCGTGGGTACTGCTCATCGGCGGCATGCGCTACGCCTTCGTGGCCGCCGCCCGCGTCCTGCCCTGGCTGAGCGCACCCCTGCCACCGAGCACCGCCCGCAAGACCGTGGCCGCCCTCCAGGGCGTCCTTCTGCTGACGGCCGACTCGGACCTGCTGCCGCACGCCACCGACGTGGGTGTGGTGGCCGTCGCCCTGGCCCTGCTGGTGTGGTCGTTCGGGCGGGACGTGGGGTGGCTGTGGCGGGTGTCGCGGGGGGTGGCTGCGGCCCCGGCGGCAGGTGCGGTGCGGCGGGCCGCCCCTGGCGCGGTTCCCGTCAGGGCCCCCGCCGGGCACGCCGCCGAGGAGCTGCTGGAGTCCGCGCGGGTGGCATGAGGTCATGTGGCGCACGAACGGCCCGCGTCGCGACGCCTATCCGATGCCTGCCGCGTCGAGCAGCCGGACCAGGTCCTTGCGGCCGTATCCCAGCAAGGCGGCACGGTGGGTGGCCATGAGCATCAGGTGCGCGACGATCTGCGCCGAGCAGCCGTTGCTGTCGTTGCCGAGCCACTCGTGGGGTTTCTCGATGCCCAGGCTGTTCATCACAAGCCCGTGTTCGCGACGCACCTGCGCGACCGTACCGGCCACGGCGTCCAGCAGCGACTTCCCCGGGCGCTCGCACTCCAGGGCGAAACCGCCCATGTCGACCGGTACGCAGCCCTCTGGCGGACGTGCCCTCAGGTCCGCATACCGCGCGTCCTGGAACCCGTCGGTCCCGAAGGAGTCGTGCACCAAGCGGAACCGGTGAAAACCCGGTGGCACGGGGGGCGGTGGGGGCGTGTACTCCCAGCCCGCGTCCTCGTACAACTGCCGCTTGACCTCTTCCTCGTCGGCGAGGGTCACGGTGAAGCCCGTGTCGTCGTTGCGACCGGTCACGGTGCCGTCGGGGTTGTGGCGGAAGAACAGTCCCATGTCGTGCGTCTCCTTCGATTCCCGGTGAGCCGGAAGATCCGGTCACCTCCTCGAACGAGCGGCCTCCACCGCCTGTGCCCGCACCCTGCGATATCACCCGATCGCGTGACGGTTCGCGGATCCGATGACCGTCCGTCGCCGTCCTCGGCCACTCACACGAAAACCCCCTTCGCGTTGCACCCGAGTGTGCAAGCTCGACCTCTTGCTGACGACACGGAGCGGCGTTTTCGCATCATGCGCCCGCTCACCCCCGAGCGCCGACTGCCGCAACGCTGGCCCGCCATTCCGGCGCGTCCGGTTCCTCGTGGAACTCCAGCAGGTGCTGTCCCGCATGGCGGGCCAAGGCGTCGCGGACCTGGACCGGAGTCACGTGGAAGAACTCACGCCGCGCGTTGACGCGGTTGACGCGGTAGGCCTCGAACTCCTGGTGCAGCGCGCGCTCCAGGCCGACGGCGTCGTCACTGTAGATCAGGGCGTGCACGTCGAAACGGAAGGGGACGGAGGCGTCACCGAGTTCGTTGACGCGGTCCATGGGGTCGAGGCGCCGGGTGAGACCGATCTTGACCATGGACTCGCCGAACGCGCCGATGTTGGAGATGACGTACACGTATCCGGCGCGGCGGTTTGCCTCACGCCGGTCGATGGCCTCCTCCTCCGCGTCGATGTCGGCGAGCTTCCGCTGCAGTTCCTCGATCTGGGCGGCGTCCGCCTGGCCGGCGGAACGAGCCCGGTTCAGCGCCAGGACCAGGCGGTTGCGCTCCTTGTCCAGACGCGCCCGTTCGCGGGCGATCTCCCGCTCCAGGCGTTCCTCCTCGCGCTGGCGGGCCCGTTCCTCCCGGCGCCGTTCCTTCTCCTCCTCCACCTTGACCAGGTAGTCGGCGGTCAGCTCCAGCTCCTGCACGCGCAACCGGTGGTACTCGTCGGTGACGCGGATCTGCATGGTCTTGCCGAGCCGGGCGATCGTCTCGCGGGACTTCTCCAACCGGTCGATGAGCGAGAGGAGGCGGTGCGGCTTCATCCCCCGCACGGCGGCGTCCGCCTCGGCGTTGTAGGCACGCAGCATCAGCTTGGAGAAGTCACGCACCATCCGCCGACCCTCGGCCGCGGAGCCGTTGACCGTCCATTCGGTGACGCCGACGACCGCGCGACCGTTCTTGGTGAGCACCTTGTACTGGTCCTTGATGCGCTCCAGGCGCGTCCTGTAGGCGACGGCGTCGGCCAGCGGGTGGCGGTATTCGTAAATGCCCGCTTCCTGCAGCATCGTCTGGTCGTCGGTGACGACCAGGCCGCTCCGGGCCGCGGCCAGCCGCCGCTCCGCCTCCTGGGCCTGCGCCTCCATCTCGTTCAGGCGCTGCCGGGCGCCGTGGAGTTGACGCTCGGCACGTTCGGCGGCCGCTTCCACCTTGGCGTCGAGCACGGCGTCGATCCGCTGCAGCTCGGCCAGATGCTCTGCATGGGTGCGGCGGATCCGTTCGGTCTCCTGGACCAGCCGGGTGGCGTCCGCACCGAGGAGGGCGTTCAACTCGGCCAGCAGGCGGGCGTTCTCCGTACGCAGGGACTCGTTCTCGGTGGTGCGAGCGCGCAGTTCTTCACCGAGCCGGGCGGCTTCCGCCTCGGCTTCCTTGCGGCGACGGCCGAAAAGTCCGCCCGCTCCGCCACTGGTGCCAGGGGACGGCTGCGGTGGTACCGGGACTGCCGGAACCGGCGGTGCCGGCTGGACCGGGACTGACGGCACAGGGGCGACCACGGGTGCGGCGGGCGGCTGCCCGTGCAGGTGATGCGCGGTACTGCCGGTCTGGACCGCGTACCACTGCCGCCACTGCTGAAGCCGGTCGGCCAGGTGCCGGCCATCCCGTTTGTCCATGTTCTTGAACTCGACCGGCCGGCCGGCGACGAACAGCGTGAGAACGGCCTGACCCAGCCCGCTCGCCCACCGCACATCCGAGATCTCCCCCAGACCATGCGTCACCAGGCGCTGGCCGGCCCAGCCCTGGGCCCGGAACAGCACCCGGCGGTCGGTGAGGGCGAGCACCCCGATGACTCCGTCGTGGTGAGCCACGGCCAGGACATCCACCGTCTCGTCCGGCGTCAGAACCTCCGGCAGCTTCTTGACGGTTCCCTTGACCGGGAACCAGAGGCCCCTGATGGCCGCGGCGGCCGCGTTCACATCGGGTCGCGAGGACTGTACGGACACGTGGGCGTCCTTCCTGGGTGCTCCGAGGGCAGATGGCACACCTGGCTGGGACGTCCGCTGCAACCGTCATGCCCGAGAG
Organism: Streptomyces mexicanus; assembly: GCF_902506575.1. Taxonomy (GTDB): domain Bacteria; phylum Actinomycetota; class Actinomycetes; order Streptomycetales; family Streptomycetaceae; genus Streptomyces; species Streptomyces mexicanus. The sequence continues at coordinate 755,136 of NZ_LR732544.1, forward strand.
CAAGCACGCCCCCGCATGTCGACCTCGTGAGCCATCGCCACGCCCCCCAGGCGCCGTAAAGGGCTCCATCCTACGTTCTCCCGGCGGATCGTGGAGGCAATGTGAACCTTACGCGACGGTAAGGTGCTCCCTCGGGCGATGTTCGACAGCCCGTCAGATCATGACCATGGCCGATTCAGGACGGAGCCAGGCAGCCATGACCTCCCCCGGCGGCGGTGACCGCCGCGCCTCCCTTCACGAGATCGACACGAGCAGGCCGCATCCGGCGCGGATGTACGACTACTTCCTCGGCGGGAAGGACCATTACGAGGTCGACCAGGCGGCCGCCGAGAAGTTCATGGCCATGGCACCGGAGGTGCGGGAGGGCGTACGGGCCAATCGGCGCTTCCTGCACCGGGCGGTGCGGCACGTCGTCGCCGAGGGCGGCGTCCGGCAGATCCTCGACGTGGGCACGGGCCTGCCGACGGAGCCCACCGTGCACCAGGTCGCGCAGGCCGTGGCCCCGCGGACGCGGGTCGCCTACGTGGACAACGACCCGATCGTCAGCACGCACTCGATGGCGCTTCTGGACGGCGCGGACGGCACCTCCGTCGTCCTGGCCGACCTGCGGGACCCGCAGGGTATCCTGGCCCACCCCGAGGTGCGCAGGGTCATCGACTTCGAGGAGCCGGTGGCGCTGCTGCTGGTCGCCGTCGTGCACTTCCTGGCCGACGCCGACGACCCGGACGGCATCGTCGCCACCCTCCGCGACGCGCTGCCCGAGGGTTCCTACCTGGTGCTCTCGCACGCCACGGGCGACCTGCACGAGGACCGGCGCGAGGACGCGGCAGCCGTCTACAACAGCGCCAGTGCCACCATGAACCTCCGCTCGCACGAGCGGGTGTCGGACTTCTTCGGTGACTTCGCCCTGGTCGACCCGGGCCTGGTCAGGGTGACCCACTGGCGGCCCGAGGAGCCGGTGCGGCCCAATGCCCCGGCGATCGGGATCTACGGCGGAGTGGCCCGCAAGGACGGCTGACCGGCGGCCGGACGGGCGGGCCTTGCCCTGCCGAGGGCGGCCGGACAGGCCCGAGCGCGCCCGGCCGGGCCCGGGGCCCGCCGGCTCTCCGGGCCGGCCCGTCCGGCTCGCGCCGTCGCGCTCACTTCTTCTGTTCGACGCGCACCCAGTCCACCACCACCTGGGCTTCTCCGGCCGCGATCCTGTCCACGCTGGACTGCGGCAGGCCCCAGTAGGGGCTGGTCACGTGGTTCCAGCCGGCCGGGTAGGCGCCACCCAGGGCGAGGTTCAGGATGAGGTACTGGCTGTGGTCGTAGACCCACTGGCCGCGCGTCGACTCCAGCTTGGTGCGGGACGTCTCCTGCACCAGGCGGTCGTCGACCGTGAAGCGCATCGCCGTCGGGGTCCACTCCACCGCATAGGTGTGCCACTGGTCGGCCGTGCCGCCGCCCGGGTAGGTCTGGCGGGCGCCGATGTTGCCGTCGGCCGAGTAGCCGGGGCCGTGCAGGGAGGTGCTGGTCCAGTCGCCGTACCCGATGTTCTCCATGATGTCGGTCTCGCCGCAGGCCGGCCAGGACACCGACGGGTCGTCGACGTTGCTGCCCAGCAGCCAGAACGCGGGCCAGAAGCCCTCTCCGACCGGCAGTTTCATCCGCGCGCTGACCTTGCCGTAGGTGAAGTCGAACTTGGTGTGGGTGTCGATGCGACCCGAGGTGAAGTCGTAGGTGCCGCCGCCGGCTTTGGTGCAGCCCTTGCAGTACCCGGCCCGCAGGATCAGGTTGCCGTCCTGGGTGCTGACGTTGTCCGGCGAGTCCACGTAGGCCTGCGACTCGCCGTTGACGGATCCCATGTCGGTGCCGGTGCGCACGACCCGCCACTTGGCGCGGTCCAGGCCCGCACCGGTGAAGTCGTCGAAGAAGGTGGTCTGGTACGTACCCGGCCGGTCGGCGGGCAGGGCGGGGTAGGCGGCGTTCGCGCTGCCGCCGGTGCCCCAGACCTGGAACTCGTACAGGGAGTAGCCGAACTGGGCGGTGGCCGGGGCCGGGTTGTAGAAGGAGCGGCGTTCCTTGCCGAGCATGCGGACGTAGCGGCCGGTGACGGGCTGGGGCAGCCGCACGCTGTCGTGCAGGCCGGCCGCGTCGCCTGGGGCCTTGACGTCGGCCCGGCGGGCGGCGACCTCGGAGGCGGAGGGCTCGTAGACGGTGCGCCAGGTGCGGTTGTCGTCGGAGACCTGGAGCAGATAGTCGACCGCGTACGCGGACTCCCAGTACAGATCGACCGTGTCGATCGTCGAGGTGGCGCCGAGGTCGACGGAGACCCAGCGGTCGGCGTTCCAGTCACTGGCCCACCGGCTCGCGCCGCCCTTGAGGTCGGTGGGCCAGCCGCCGTCCGTGACGAAGGCCGGTGACGTGCCCGCGTCCTGGTAGAAGTCGGCGTATGCGGGGTGGTGGAGGGCGAGGTTGGTGCGGGTCGCGGAGGCAGGGGCGGGCTCGCCGCCGTAGACCTTGAAGGAGTACAGCGAGTAGCCGTAGGGCGTGGCGCGCTCGATGCCGCGCAGGCGGACGTAACGGCCGGTCACCTCCTGCGGGTAGGTGTGCGCGGTGACCGAGCCGCCGGTGCCGGCGTCCTCGGTGTAGAAGGGTGTCCAGTCGGTGCCGTTCCTCGACACTTCCAGCACGTACCGCTTGCCGTAGGCGGCCTCCCAGTCCAGCTGGACCCGGTCGATGCGGAGGGTCGTGCCGAGGTCCACGCGGATCCAGGCGTCATCGGCGAAGTTGCTGGACCAGCGGGTCGCGCCGTCGCCGTCGAAGGCGAGGCCCGGTGCGGTGCCGCCGTTCTCGCTGCCGGAGGCGGTCACGGCGGAGGGGTCGGCGGCGTAGGCGGCGGCCGCCCGGTCGGTGTCCCAGCTCGCGGCGGTGGCCGCCGGGGTGGCCGCGTGTGCGGGTGCGGTGAGGACCGGGCCGGCCGTCAGCAGCGCCAGCGCGGCGAGCGCGGTCAGCAGGGTGCGGGGGGTACGGGACGGCATGCGGCTCTCCTTGGGGAGGTGAGGTGGGGTGTGCAGTGCCGGGCAGGGGCCGTACGGGGAACGGACATGAATGTCGCGTACATGACATACATGGAAGGGCGTGAGGCGCATGGACCGCGGCGCGCGCTGCGGTGCGTGGTGCCCCGGGGGCGCGGGCTCCCGCGTCCGCGCCCCCGGGGAGTCGGTCCTACGCCGCCTTCCGCGCCCCCTCCCGGTGCGCGCGGATGATCTCCGCGTACCGGTGGCCGCTGCCCTTGACGGTGCGGGTCTGGGTGGCGTAGTCGACGTGGACGAGGCCGAAGCGCTTGTCGTAGCCGTAGGCCCACTCGAAGTTGTCCAGCAGGGACCAGGCGAAGTAGCCGGCCAGCGGGGCGCCCTGCCGGGCGGCGGAGGCGCAGGCGGCCAGGTGCCGTTCCAGGTAGTCGCGGCGCTCGGGGTCGTCCACGGTGCCGTCGGGGCGGACGACGTCCGGGAAGGCGGAGCCGTTCTCGGTGACGTAGAGCTTGCGGGCGCCGTACTCGCGGGTCAGGCGCAGCAGCAGGGTCTCGATGCCGTCGGCGTCGATCTCCCAGCCCATGCCGGTGCGCGGGACGCCCTCGCGGTCGACCAGGCGGGCGCGGGGGGCGGGGCCGTCGGGGTCGTCGGCGATGTACGCCGGGAAGTAGTAGTTGAGGCCGAGCCAGTCCAGGGGGGTGGCGATGGTCTCCAGGTCGCCGGGGCGCTCGGGCAGGTCGACGCCGTAGACCTCGCGCATGTCAGCGGGGAAGCCGCGGCCGTGGAGGGGGTCCAGCCACCAGCGGTTGGTGTGCCCGTCGTGGCGGCGGGCCGCCGCGACGTCCTCGGGGCGGTCGCTGGCGGGGTGGACGGTGGAGAGGTTGTTGACGATGCCGACCTGGGCGTGCGGGGCGGCGGCCCGGACGGCCTGCGCGGCCAGTCCGTGGCCGAGGAGCAGGTGGTAGGAGGCGCGGACCGCCGCGGTCAGGTCGGTCAGGCCGGGCGCCATCCGGCCCTCCAGGTGGCCGATCCAGGCCGAGCACAGGGGCTCGTTGAGGGTGGTCCAGTGGGTGACGCGGTCGCCGAGGCGCTCGGCGACGACAAAGGCGTAGGCCGCCAGGTGCTCGGCGGTGGCCCGCTCGGGCCAGCCGCCGCGGTCCTGGAGGGCCTGCGGCAGGTCCCAGTGGTAGAGGGTGACGGAGGGGGTGATGCCCGCCTCCAGCAGGGCGTCGATCACCTGGTCGTAGAAGTCCAGGCCCTTGGCGTTGACCGGGCCGTCGCCGCCGGGCAGCACGCGCGGCCAGGCGACGGACATCCGGTAGGCGTTGGTGCCCAGCCGGCGCATCAGGGCGATGTCCTCGCGCCAGCGGTGGTAGTGGTCGCACGCGATGTCCCCGTGGTCCCCGTTGTCGATCTTTCCGGGGGTGTGGGAGAAGGTGTCCCAGATGGAGGGCGAGCGGCCGTCCTCGGCGACGGCTCCCTCGATCTGGTACGCCGAGGTGGCCGTGCCCCACAGGAAGTCGTGCGGGAGCGCGGCGAGGTCGATGGCGTCGATGGACACGGAAGTCCCTTCGGGGTCGGTGCGGTCGAGCGGGTGGGTCACTTCACGGCTCCCGCCGTCAGTCCGGTCACCAGGTAGCGCTGCAGCAGCAGGAAGCCGGCGACCACGGGGACGCTGACGACGAGCGAGGCGGCCATGATCTGGTTCCAGTACACGTCGTTGAGCGTGGAGTAGCCCTGCAGGCCGACGGCGAGTGTGCGGGTGGTGTCGTTGGTCATGACGGAGGCGAAGAGCACCTCGCCCCAGGCGGTCATGAAGGCGTAGACGGCGACGGCGATGATGCCGGGGACCGCGGCGGGGACGACGACGCGCAGCAGCGCGCCCAGTGGGCCGCAGCCGTCGACCAGGGCGGCCTCGTCCAGGTCGCGCGGCACCGAGTCGAAGTACCCGATCAGCATCCAGATCGAGAACGGCAGGGTGAAGGTGAGATACGTGAGGATCAGCCCGCCGCGGGAGCCGAACAGGGCGATGCCGGTGGCGTTGCCGATGTTGACGTACAACATGAACAGGGGCAGCAGGAACAGGATGCCCGGGAACATCTGCGTGGACAGCACGGTGACGGTGAAGACCCGTTTGCCGCGGAAGGAGTAGCGGCTGACCGCGTAGGAGGCGAACACCGCGATCACCACCGAGCCGGCCGTGGCCGAGCCCGCCACGATCAGCGAGTTCACGAAGTACTTGGCGAGCGGGACCGTCGACCAGATGTCGATGTACGGGCGGAAGGTCAGCCCGCTGGGCAGCCAGCGGAACTTCCCCGAGACGTCCTGCAAGGGTTTGAGCGAGCTGGAGACCATCACGTACACCGGCACCAGGACGAAGCCGGTGAGCAGGGTCAGGAAGATCCGCCTGGTCCAGGTGAAGGAGCGCGGCGGCGCCATCGGCGAGCGGTAGGTGTCAGACATCGGCGGTCCTCCGTCCGCGCGAGGTGAGGGCCAGGTACACGCCCGTGACCAGCAGCAGGAACAGCAGCAGCAGGACGGACATCGCCGAGCCGGTGCCGAAGTCCCAACTGACGAAGGACGCCTGGTAGATGTGGACCGAGACGAGGTCCGCGGCGCGCGGCGCGGCCCTGCCGAACATGACGTACGGGGTGTTGAAGTCGTTGAACGTCCACAGGAACAGCACCAGCACGAGCACCTGGTTGACGGGGCGCAGCGACGGCAGGGTGATCCGGCGGATCTGCTGCCACATCCCGGCGCCGTCGAGGGCGGCCGCCTCGTACAGCTCGCGCGGGATGTTCTGCAGCCCGGCCATGACGATGAGGAAGGCGAACGGCCAGCCCTTCCACACCGACACGGTCAGCAGCGCGTAGAAGCTGTTGTCGCCGATCAGCCAGAACGACGGTTTGTCGGTCAGGTGCAGCTGGTCGTGCAGGACGTGGTTCACCAGGCCGTTGTCGTGCTGGAACATGAACACCCAGGTGATGACGGCCGCGTAGACCGGCAGCGCGTAGGGCACGAGGAACAGCGCGCGCAGCAGGCCCCGGCCGCGGAAGGTGTCCTGCATGCAGATCGCGGCGGCCGTGCCGATCAGCCAGCACAGGGCGACGGAGAGCAGGGTGAAGCCCACGGTGACGAGGAAGGAGTGCAGCAGGGCCTCGCCGACGGGGGCGTCGAAGTCCACCGAGATGCGGTAGTTCTCCGGGCCCGACCAGGGTGCGGCGGTCCAGTTGCGGATGTAGAACTGCGTGAGCTCCTTGAAGCTCATCACCACGCCGATCACCATCGGCACCAGGTGGACCAGCAGTTCCAGGAGCAGGGCGGGCAGGAGCAGCAGGTAGGGCAGTGCGGCGCGGCGGATCCGCCCGGGGCGGCGGCGCGGGCCGGCCGCCCCGGGGGTCTTGTGGTGTACGGCGGGCCGGCCGGCGTCCACGGTGGTCGTCATCGTGCTCACTTCGCCGGCATCTGCTGCTGGGCCTTGAGGAGCTTGGCCTTGACGGAGTCGGTGGTCACCGCGCGGCCGGCGGCGGCGTCGGCGAACAGCTCCTTGACGGCCGTGCCGACGGTCGTCTCGAACTGGGACTCGGAGGGCACCTGGGGCAGCGCGGCGGCGCTGGTCGCCAGGGTGTTCTTCAGCACGGCGTTGTCCGGGGTGTTGAACGCGGGGTCCGACTGGGCGGTCTTGACCGGCGGGATGGAGCTGAACGCCTTGTTGAGGATCTTCTGCTCGTCGTCGCTGGTCAGGAACTTCACGAACCGGGTGGCGCCGTCCAGGTTGTGGGTGTTCTTGAAGACGGCGACGTTGACGCCGGCGACCATGGAGTTCACCTGGGTGCCGGTGCCCGGGGTGCCGGACTGCACGGGCACCGGCGCGACCCCGTAGGCGTCCTGGCTCATGCCCTGGGACTTGAGGTTGGCGGAGGCGGTCTGCCACAGCAGCATGGCCGTCTTGCCCTTGGCGAAGTCGCTCACCGACTGGTTCTGCGCGTACTCGGCGTTGCCGGCCGGGATGACCTTGTCCTTGGCCATCAGGTCGACGTACTGCTTGACGGCCGCGACCACGCCGTCGCTGGTGAAGTCGGGCTTGCCGTCGGAGGTGAAGAAGTCGGCGCCGTGCTGCTTGGCGAAGACGAACACGTGGTGGACGTTCTCGTTGAGGCTGGAGCCCTCGGCGCCGATCACCTGCTTGCCCTTGGCCTGGATCTTCTTGCCGTCGGCGATCAGCTCCGCCCAGGTGGCGGGCGGCTTGGCGATGCCGGCGTCGGCGAAGATCTTCTTGTTGTAGTAGAGCCCGTACGCCATGGAGTACAGCGGCACGGCCGCCGGGTCCTTGCCGGGCGCACCGGTGGAGCCGAGGGCGGAGTCGACGAACCGGTCCTTGCCGCCGATCTTCGCGAAGTTCTTCGCGTCCCAGGGCAGCAGCGCGCCGGTGGCCTGCAGGGAGGCGCTCCAGGTGTTGCCGATGTTCAGCACGTCCGGGCCCTGCCCGGAGGTGGTCGCGGTGAGGATCCGGTTCAGCAGGTCGTTCCAGGGCACCACCTCCAGCTTCACCTTGATCCCGGTCTGCTTCTCGAACTTGTCGAGTTCGGGCTGGAGGACCTTCTTGTCGATTTCGACGCTGGCGCCCTGGTTGGAGGCCCAGTACGTGAGGGTCTTGGGCGAGTCGTTGGACCCGCCGCCCGTCGACGACCCGCCTCCGCAGGCCGAGGCCGCCAGGGCGAGAGACATGGTGACGGCGCCTACGGCCGCGGCTCGGATGCTGCGCATGGCTCCTGGTGTCCCTTTCCGGGAGTCGAGAACCGCGAGGAGGCCGCGGAAGGGCGATACTCGGCCGCAACGTCCGAGTTCGACTTCCGAAGCCACCTCAGGGCTTAATTTAGGACGTGAGTTAAAACCTCCGGGGTGGCTCCGTCAAGGGATACGACAACGGCGAGGAGGCCGAGAGGGGCGCACCGGGCGCGACCGAGCCCCGCGCACAGGCCCGACAGCACCCCTGACCAGCACCGGAAGCCCGAGGCCGGCGCATTGCAACGGTTGGATATCGACGGCGTTCGACGACGTGCGAGCCGGGTGCCGGGGAGGGCGTCCCCCATGGTCGCAGGGGCGGGCCGGGGCGCCTGACGGACGGTCGGCAAGCCCGCGCGTCCCACCGGTCGTTCCTGTCCCGCCTCTTGACGCTTCGTTCACCCGCGTGAACCATTCAGCGGCGAGAGAGCGCTCTCGAACCCCACCCCGTTCACTTCATGAACCAGGAGAGCCGCCCCATGTCCTCCGACTCCCCCACGTCCCACCGCCCTGCCCGCCCCCACCCGCCCCCCGGCTCGGGGATGTGTATAAGGGGCGGGGCCTGGATGTTCGGTGTGGACGGGTCGAAGACGTGCACGTTCGGCCCGAGGTCGCCACCGCCCGCACCAGCCCGCGTGCCCTGCAGGGCGGTGGCGACCTCGGGCCGAACGTGTACGTCTTCGACCCGTCCACACCGAACATCCAGGCCACCCTGGACGACATCTTCCACCGCCAGGAATCGGCCCAGTTCGGCACCGGCCGCTACGCCCTGCTGTTCAAACCCGGCACCTACCAGGGCCTGAACGCCCAGATAGGTTTCTACACCTCCATCGCCGGCCTCGGCCTGTCCCCCGACGACACCACCATCAACGGGGACGTCACCGTCGACGCGGGCTGGTTCAACGGCAACGCCACGCAGAACTTCTGGCGTTCGGCCGAGAACCTGGCCCTGGTCCCCGTCAGCGGCACCAACCGCTGGGCCGTCGCCCAGGCCGCCCCGTTCCGCCGGATGCACGTGCGCGGCGGCCTGAACCTGGCGCCGGCCGGCTACGGCTGGGCCAGCGGCGGCTACATCGCCGACAGCCGGATCGACGGCCAGGTCGGCCCGTACTCGCAGCAGCAGTGGTACACCCGCGACAGCGCGGTCGGCGGCTGGGTCAACGCCGTGTGGAACATGGTGTTCTCCGGCGTCGAGGGCGCCCCCGCGCAGAGCTTCCCCAACCCGCCGTACACCACGCTGTCCACCACCCCCGTCTCCCGGGAGAAGCCCTTCCTGTACCTCGACGGCAGCGCCTTCCGTGTCTTCCTGCCGGAGAAGCGGACGGCGGCGCGCGGTGTGACCTGGGGCAACGGAACCCCGCGCGGCACCTCGCTGCCGCTGTCGCAGTTCTACGTGGCCCGGCCCGGCGTGACGGCGGCGACCCTCAACCAGGCGCTGGCCCAGGGACTCCACCTGCTGCTCACCCCGGGCATCTACCACGTGGACCAGCCGATCCAGGTGAACCGTCCGGGCACGGTCGTCCTCGGCCTGGGTTTCGCGACCCTGGTCCCGGACAACGGCACGACCGTGATGAAGGTCGCCGACGTCGACGGCGTACGGCTCGCCGGCTTCCTCATCGACGCCGGCCCGGTCAACTCGGCGACCCTGCTGGAGGTCGGACCGCAGGGCGCGACCACCGACCACTCGGCCAACCCGACCACCGTGCAGGACGTGTTCGTGCGCATCGGCGGCGCGGGCGCCGGCAAGGCCACCACCAGCATGGTGATCAACAGCCGCCACACCATCGTCGACCACACCTGGGTGTGGCGCGCGGACCACGGCACGGGCGTCGGCTGGGACACCAACCGCGCCGACTACGGCGTCGTCGTCAACGGCGACGACGTGCTGTGCACGGGCCTGTTCGTGGAGCACTTCAACAAGTACGACGTGCAGTGGTACGGCCAGCGCGGCCGCACGATCTTCTTCCAGAACGAGAAGGCGTACGACGCCCCGAACCAGGCGGCGGTCCAGGACGGGTCGGTGAAGGGCTACGCGGCCTACAAGGTCGGCGACAACGTCACCGACCACGAGGCCTGGGGCCTGGGCAGCTACTGCAACTACGACGTCGACCCGACGATCGTCCAGCACCACGGCTTCGCCGCCCCGAACCGCTCGGGGGTGAAGTTCCACGACCTGCTCGTGGTCTCGCTGGGCGGCAACGGACAGTACGAGCACGTCATCAACGACACGGGCGCGCCCACCTCGGGGACGTCCACGACCCCCTCGACGGTGGTGTCGTATCCCTGAGGCCGGGCACGGCCCGGTGAGGTGTGTTCCCTCCCCTGCTCCGGAGAGGGAACACACCCGGCGGCCGGCTATCCGGCCGGGGCCGCGACCGGCGCGGGGGCGTATCCCGCGGGCCGGCTGCTGAACGTGCCCCGGCCCTGGGTGCGGCCGCGCAGCCGGGTGGCGTAGCCGAACAGCTCGGCCAGCGGCACGGTCGCGCTGACGACCGCCGTACCGGCCCGCGTGACCTGCCCGGTGACCCGGCCGCGCCGCGCGGCCAGGTCACCGAGGACACCGCCCAGGCTCTCCTCGGGCACGGTCACCGTCACCTCCGCGACCGGCTCCAGCAGCCGCATCGCGCAGCCGCGCAGAGCCTGCCGGAGCCCCAGCCGCCCCGCGGTGCGGAAGGCCGCCTCCGAGGAGTCCTTCACATGCGTGGCGCCGTCGGTCAGGGTGACCCGCAGCCCGGTCCCCGGATGGCCGCCGAGCGGCCCGTCGGCGAGGGCTTCCCGGCCCCCGGCCTCGACGGCACGCACGTACTCCTGGGGCACCCGTCCGCCGACGACGACCGACCGGAAGGAGAAACCCTCGCCGTCGGCGGGCTCGACGTCCAGCACGACGTGCGCGAACTGCCCCGCCCCGCCGTCCTGTTTGACGTGCCGGTACACGCACTGCGACACCCCGCGCACGACGGTCTCCCGCAGTGCCACCCGGGGCCGGCCGACCCCGACCTCGATCCCGTGCGCCCGGCGCAGCTTCTCCACCGCCACCTCCAGGTGCAGCTCGCCCCTGCCGGACAGCACCGTCTGCCCGGTCTCGGGGTCGGTGCGCACGGCCAGCGAGGGATCCTCCTCGGTGAGCCGGGCCAGCGCACCGGCCAGCCGGTCGGTGTCGGCGCTCCTGCGGGCCTCGACGGCCACGGAGACGACCGGTTCGGCGACGCCGGGCGGTTCGAGGACGAGCGGGGCGTCACGGTCGCACAGGGTGGTGCCGGCGCGGGCGGACTTCAGCCCGACCACGGCGACGATGTCCCCGGCGTGCGCCCGGTCCAGCGGCGTGTGCCGGTCGGCCTGCACGCGCAGGATCCGCCCGATCCGCTCGGTGCGCCGCGCGGTGGCGTTCCACACGGTGTCCCCCTTCTCGACGGTTCCCGAGTACACCCGCAGGCAGGTGAGCCGCCCGGTGGGGGTGGCGTGCACCTTGAAGGCGAGCGCGGCGAACGGGCCGGCCGGATCGGCCGGGCGCTCCACCTCCTCCTCACCGCGGGTGCCCCGTACGGCGGGCACGTCGAGCGGCGAGGGCAGCCAGTCGACGACGGCGTCCAGCAGCGGCTCGATCCCGCGGGTGCGGTAGGCGGAGCCGCACAGCACGACGACACCGTCACCGGTGCGGGTCAGGTCGCGCAGCGCCGACCGGAGGGTGGCGGTGCCGAGCGTCTGTCGCGCGCAGAACTCCTCCAGCGCGGCCGGATGCCGCTCGGCCACGGCCTCCTCCAGGGCGTGCCGCCGGTACCGGGCCTCCTCCCGCAGTTCGCCGGGTACGTCGCGGACCAAGAGGTCGCCGCCGTCGCTCCACACCAGGCCGCGCATGCGGACCAGGTCCACGACCCCGCGAAAGCCGCTCTCCGCGCCGATGGGCATCTGCACGACCAGCGGGCAGGGGTGCAGGCGTTCCCGGAGGGAGGCCACGGCGGTGTCGAGGTCCGCGCCCGCCCGGTCCATCTTGTTGACGAACGCGATCCGCGGCACCCCGTACCGGTCGGCCTGCCGCCACACGGACTCGCTCTGCGGTTCCACCCCGGCGACGGCGTCGAACACGGCGACCGCCCCGTCCAGCACCCGCAGCGACCGCTCGACCTCGTCGGCGAAGTCGACGTGTCCGGGTGTGTCGATGAGGTTGATCCGGTGCCCGTCCCAGTCGCAGCTGACGGCGGCCGAGGAAATGGTGATCCCCCGCTCCCGCTCCTGCGGGTCGAAGTCGGTGACGGTCGTGCCGTCGTGCACCTCGCCCCGCTTGTGGGTGGCGCCGGTGGCGTACAGGATCCGCTCGGTGACGGTGGTCTTGCCGGCGTCCACGTGGGCGAGGATGCCGAGGTTGCGGACGGCGGCGACGGGGTGGTCCGGGTGGGTACGGTGGATACGCACGGCGCGTGGCCTTTCTTGGCGATGCGGGAAAAAGGGCAGCGCGATTGCCGTGCGAGGGCTCGCCCGGTCGCCCGTCGGCGGACGGCGGGTGTGCGACGGGACAACAGTCCGCGGGTGTGTGTCGGCACAACAGTCCGCGGGTGTGCGGCGAGGCAGCCGACCGCGGGTGTGCGACGGAACGGGAAGCGAAGCCCGGTCGGCCCGGGTCAGGCCCCCGGCACGGACCTCCGGTGCCGGCCGCGCAGCGGGCACCGGAGGTGCGAAGACACCAGGATCACCTGAAACCGTGACAGGGAGCCGACGTGTGCGGTGTGCTCACGCATGGCCGGCTCCTTCCGGGGATCTCAGGGGGCGCCGCAAGGCGCGCGGTACGGGGCGAGTCTAGGGAACGGCGAGGCGCCGGGCACCGGATTTTCCGTGCGACCGCCCGGGCCGAGCGGTGACGACGAACTCCCTGTCCGGGCCGACGTGCAGGCGCCTGTGGCGGCGCAGGTCCGCTTCCCAGGAGGTCTGTGCGCATCCGGGCGGAGGCACCGGCCGGTCCGGGTGGTCCAGGACCCGGGCGTACAGCGGATGGACCCGGTTGCCGGGGGCGGCGATCAGTGCCGACAGCAGCGGTCTGTCGGTGCAGGTGGCCCGGTCGACTTCGACGAGTACGGCGACCTTGTCGTCCGGGTGGAGCGCGGGCAGCCGTTCGTCGAGGCGTGTCCCGAGCTCCCGCCAGGTCAGCGGACGGGCCGTGCGGGCGGCCGTGCCCAGCGTCCAGCGCAGCCGGTCCGCGTGGGCGCATATCTGGCGAAAGGTGGGGCGAGCGGTCAGGGCGGAGACATGGGCGCGCCATGCGTCGATCCGCCGGCTCACGGCGGCGGCCGGGGGGCGCCACAGGGCTCGGACGCAGGATGCGATCTCGCGGAGGGCGGTGTGCACCTGGTCCAGGTGGAGTTCGTCCCCGATGTCGTCGAGGCGGTCGAGGAGCAGGAGCAGTCGTTCGGTGGTCTCCCTGTCCTGCTGCGCTCGGACCTGCTCCGGCAGGAGGACCGACGGCAGCGGTCCTGCCGGCGGCACGTCGCCGGAGCCCTCGGGAGCGGGTCGCCTGCAGGACCGGGGTGCCGGGGGCGGGGCGGTGTGCGGCGCACGCGGCTTCTGGTCCGGCCGGACGACCGGCGGGGCTGCGACCGGTGCCGCCTCGCTGCCCGCGGGCGGGGCCGTGACCCGTTCCGCCTCGCTGTTCCCGGGCGGCGTCGGCGCGGGGCGGCCCGCCGGGCGGGGAACGTCCGCCGGGCGCCGTGGAGCCTCCGCGGTCGGCACGGGCGCCTGCCGGTCGTGCGGGACCAGGCCGGCCGGAGTGGGACGCAACCCGGGCACGAGCATGCCGTGGCCGGTCATGCGGCACTCCGACAGCGGCACCCAGGCGACGGGACGGTCCGGGACCTGTACGCCGACCTCCACGAGGCGGGTCACGCCGAGCGGCCGGCACCGAACGCGCACGGCGTATCCCTGCCTGTCCATCTGCCAGTTGGCGACCATGCTGTCGGGGCCGAACAGCCAGTGCACCTCGACCCACTGGCCGCGCAGATCGGTGTCGGCGCGCTCCCATTCGGCCTTGGAGGCCCTGGCCAGCTGGACGCGCACCAGGTGGCGCAGCGGGCTCCCGGCGCGGGTGTACAGGACGTCGACCACCTCGCGCAGGTCGTGTCCGCGCTGCCTGTAGCGCACCTGCACGTTCCGGTACTTCTGCTGCTTCAGCCAGCCGGCGAGCGCCCTGCCGATGTAGAGATGGTCCGCGCTGGCCTCGTTCGTCGCGACGCGCCGGCACTGCCCCGATACGACATGGGCGAAGTGACACTTCTTGTCGCGGTACTTGCGGGCCGACAGCCTTCTGCCGCAGCCGCCGAGGAGTGTCCCGCAGTAGAACTCGCGGGCGGGGTAGGCCCGGATGAAGCGGTCGAAGGCGGCCGCGTCCATGGGCAGGTACACCGGGTGGTCGGCGCCGGGGGATCCCGCCACCGCCGTCTGCACCTTGCGGGTGTCCGTCTCCTCGGCGGAAAAGGGCATGATCGGACTCCGGGGTGAACTGCTGTGCACGGGCCGCAGCCGGCGCGTCGCCACGGCAGGGCGCCGTACGCGCGCCGGAGTGCTGCGCACCTGATCATCACACAGCCCTCACCTGGCGCGCATGCGGTCCGGCCCCCGGCACCGCGCGTCGGCGTCAGTGACACGACGACGCAGGGGGCCGGCTTGCGAGCAGCAGGCCCGTGGCCATAACGGGGCGACCCGCGCGCCGAGTTGTTCGGTGGCCGGTGGCGAGCCGCGCCGGACAGGTGGGGCTCGCCGGGGCGTGCGGTCGCCCCGAAGCGGAAGCTGCGGCGCGCGGCATGTGCGGGTCGCGTGAGGGAACGTCGAGCGACACGTGAACACCGCGCGGCTTCGCGTGGCAGCCGCGTGGCGTTCGCCACAGCAGTGCTGCAAAGTTCCGGACCCGCAAGACGCGTCTCGGCCCGGCAACACGGCATTTCACGGTGTCGGACGCGTCGCGGCGGTTTGCCGCACGGCACTTCGGGTGAACGGCGGTTCGCACAGCCTGCTCTATGATCGTTGAAAAATTGATCTCATCGCGTCTGCAACCAGTCCCGGGTGGACCCTGGCGATCGCTCACGCCGGCAACGGTGCGGGCCTCGCGGACTGGCACGTGCGAAGAAGGGTGAACAGCATGGGCATCGGACTGCTCCGACGTCGGCGTTCCCGCAGCGCTTCCGCCGGCGCGTCAGGCTTTGCGGCATCGCTGCCGGCCGGCGCGGGCGCCTACCGCTGCGAAGTCGTCGACCCCATGGGGCAGCCCATGGGCGGCGCCGAGATCACGGTGACCGCGCTCGACAGCCACCGTGTCATCGCCCGCGGCACCACCGACCCGTACGGTCTGTTCGTGGCGACGCTGCCACCGGGCTCCTACAGCGTGATGGCCACGGCAGAGGGACTGACGCCCGCCCGCAAGAACGTCGACATCACCGCCGGAGTCGCCCTCCCGCCGGAGCGGATCGCGCTGCTGCCCGCCCGTCAGCTGGAACTGCCCTCCCCCGGCACCTGGTTGTTCGACCCGCCGCACACCGCGATCCGGTTCATCGCCAAGCACGTGGGCATGGCCCACGTCCACGGCCGCTTCACCCGCTTCGACGGCGGCATCCGCATCGCACCGGACATGGCGGACTCCCAGGTGTCGGTGCGCATCGACGCCTCCAGCATCAACACCGGCAACAAGACCCGCGACAACCACCTGCGGTCCGCGGACTTCCTCGACGTCGAGCGCTACCCGTACATCGACTTCACCAGCACCCGGTTCGTCTACCACGGCGGCCAGAAGTGGACGCTGCACGGGACGCTCACCATGCACGGCACCAGCCGCTCCGTGGGCCTGGACACGACGTATCTCGGTACCGTCAACGGCGGTTACGGGCAGGAACTGCGCTGCGCCGCACTGGCGAAGACGGAGCTGCACCGCGAGGACTTCACCCTCAACTGGCGTTCCATGCTGGCCCGCGGCATCGCGGTCGTCGGGCCGACCGTGCAGCTGGAGCTGGACGTGCAGGCGATGTACCGCACCCCTGACACCCCGACGCCCCCGGAGTAGGCGACAGGCCGGCCCTCGCACGTCTCGGCGAGGGCGCAGGGAGCGGCCCCCGGCTGTTCGGAAGGCGGGTTCCGCCCCAGCCGGTGGCCCCTGCCGCCTCGTCCCGGGGACGCGGCCTCCCCGTCCTCCTCACCGCGGCCTCGGCCGCCCGCACCGTCCGGATCGCGGTCACCGGCACCCGCGGCACACGCCCCCCGCCCCGCCTCGGAGAGCGCGACCCGCGCGACGGCGGGCGCCCCCTGCACGTCGGTGCCCTGACCGACCGCCGGGGCCGGATTCCCCGCGCGGACGGCGGACCCGGCGAGACGGTGCGGGCAGAGTGCACGGGGTGAGGGTCACCGCGTGTGGGACAGGTCAGACCGTGCCGACACCGTTCGAGTAGGACTTCATGGAGTAGGTGCCGAAGCCGTTCTCGACGGGGTCGCCCGTGTCGTTGATGCAGTGCAGGATGCCGCCGCCGCCCGCGCCGTTGAGGCAGACGGTCATCAGCGAGGTGAAGACGACGCCCGGGGTGTCGGGGACCTCGTAGGCGCGGTCGGTGTAGATGTCGGCGTCGAGGTTGAAGTAGGCGTAGCTGCCCAGGCCCCACGCGTGGTGCTCGGTGACGTGGTCGCCCACCTTGTAGGCGGCGAAGCCGTTGGTGTCGCCGTGTCTCCAGGCCGACTGCGTCGGGACGTCGTAGGGGTGCTCGTTCTGGAAGAAGTAGGTGCGGCCGTGGTTGCCGTTCCAGAGCACCTCGTAGTTCTGGTGGTGCTCGACGAACAGGCCATAGGCGGTGACCCGGTCGCCGTCGACGAGGAAGCCGACGCCCGCGGGGTTGACCGACCAGCCGACCGTGCCGTCGAGGCCGTGGTCGGCGCGCCAGGCCCAGACGTGGTCGACGATCACGTCGTTGCTGTCGATCCGGATGCTGACGTCGGTGCCGCCGGGGACGGCGCCGCCGATGCGCGGGAAGACGTCGAAGAGCGCGGTGGGCCGGTGCGCGTGGCTCCTGCGGGTGCGGCCGTCGCCGACGCGCAGCAGCACGCGGGAGCGGGCGGAGGCGGCCTCGAGGATCACGCCGGCCACGGAGACGTCGTCGACGTCGGCGACCTCGATGAGTGAGTTGCCCTTGACGGCCTGGAGGGTGGCCAGGCCGAGGCCGAGCACGACGGT
Organism: Streptomyces mexicanus; assembly: GCF_902506575.1. Classification (GTDB taxonomy): domain Bacteria; phylum Actinomycetota; class Actinomycetes; order Streptomycetales; family Streptomycetaceae; genus Streptomyces; species Streptomyces mexicanus. The sequence goes on from NZ_LR732544.1 coordinate 772,128, forward strand.
GCCGGGCCGGGTGATCCGCAGCGGTGCGGACAGGGGGTAGATGCCCGGGGTGAGCAGGAGGTGCTTGCCGCGGGCGAGCGCGGCGTTGATGCTCGCGGCGGAGTCGCCCGGCCGGGCGACGTGGAACTCGGTCAGCGGGATGCTGTGGCCGGCGGCCGGCCCGCCGGCCCAGGAGGTGCCGGTGCTGTCGCGGCGCAGCGCGGGCACGAAGACGTGGTAGGCCCCGCGGCGGTCCACGGTCAGGAACGGCTTCTCCCGGATCACCGGCGTGCGGTCGACGGTCGTGTAGGGCGGGGTCGGGAAGGACGTGGCGGGCGCGCCCTGGACGCCGACGAAGACCATGTTCCAGTTGGCGCCGGTCCAGCTGCCGATGGTGTCGTTGCGCGACAACCACTGCTGCTGCGAACCCGAGTCGATCCGGCCGTCCACCACGCTGTCGGCCAGGAAGCCGCCGCTGGACCAGCCGTTGCCGGGCGGGCTGGGCATGAGGATCATGTCGCCCTTGACGTGGACGCGACGCATCGGGCCGGCCTGGGCGACGGCCCAGCGCTCCAGCCCGTCCGGCGGCACGATGGTCAGGTTCTCGGCGGCCCGCCAGAAGTCCTGGGTGCCGTTGCCGTCGAACCACTGGGCGTCGACGGTCACATGGCCGTTGATCACGACGTCCTCCGGGCTGCTGCCGAGCCCCAGGACGTGGGTGTAGAAGCCGACGTTGATCTCGACGTTGTACGTGCCCGGCTTGAACGCCAGGGCGTACCGCTCGGTGCCGAACTGGTTGGACTCCTGGACGGCGAACACGGCGTCGATCTGCGCCTGGATCGCCGCGTCACCCATCGACGGGTCGAAGACCAGGACGTTCGGCCCCAGGCCGGCCGTCCCGTGGCCGCCGGCGCCGTGGCCGCCCGCGCCGGCGGCGGGGGACGACGCGAAGGCGGATCCTGCGGTGGTGCCGGCCAGCGGCACCGCTGCGGCAGCGGCCGCCGCCCCGCGGAGCAGGGCACGGCGAGAGGGAATCACGGACACGGCTCTCCCTGGACGTGGTGGGCAATCGGGACCGCGGCTGGTCCCCAACCGCGAGAGAGCGCTCTCAGGCACGGAGTGAATCATCGCCGGTATGCAGCGTCAATAGGTCTGCACCAATAACGACGCGCACCCCACGCCGGGTTGCCGCGCGGCGTGCGGGGGCGTCCGTCGCACGGGGAGCAGGCGGCGGTCCCCGCGGTGACGGATCTCGCCGACACACCTGGGACGCGTCCCTGCCGTACCGGACCAAGTGCGGCGGTACGACAGGGCGCGTCACGTCGGGAGGGGAGGCATCCCGCGCAGACGTGCGGGCGCCTCAGGCCGTGTGCAGCGTCAACCCGTACCGGTTCAGGATCTCGTTGACCGGCTGGAACCACGTCTCGCCGCCGGAGCTGCAGTTGCCCCAGCCACCGGAGGTGACACCCTGGGCCTGGTCGCCGCTGATGAACGAGCCGCCCGAGTCGCCCGGTTCGGCGCACACGTTGGTCTTCGTCATCTCGTGCACCGCGCCCTGGCTGTAGTTGACGGTCTCGTTCTTGGCCAGGACGGTGCCGCAGTGCCAGTGCGAAGTCGAACCCGAGCGGCAGATCGACGCGCCGATCGGCGCCTCGGCCGAACCGCGCACCAACTGGTCGGAGACGGTGCCCCAGCCGAGCACGACCGGTACGGTCCACCAGCCGCTGCCCACGCTGACCCAGGCGTAGTCGTTGTCGGGGAACGAGGAGCCCTGGAAGGTGCCGATGTAGGAGCCGTCCCAGCCGCTGACCCCCATCCCCGGCTGCCCGCAATGCCCGGCGGTGACGAAGCCGCCGTACACGGAGAAGCCGATGGAGCAGCGGACGTTGCCCGTGTAGTACGGGTCTCCGCCGACCGTGCCGGCGGCGAAGGTGCGCGGCACCTGGGGTGTCTCGCGGACGGTCACCGGGCCGGCCTTTCGCGCGTCGGCCAGGAAGCGCTTGACATCGTTGTCCTGCTGGTGCGCCGCGACCACGGTGACGACGACCGAGCCGGCTCGCGGATCGACGTACCAGTCGCTGATGCCCTTGGGGGCGCGCAGTGCGTCCAGTGCCGCCTTGGTGGCGTTCAGCTGCCGTTCGGTGTGGTGTGCCGGTACCACCTCGGCACCCGTGGCCTCGACGGCCCCGCGACGCCGGTCGTCGGTGAGGGCGACGACGAGCGTGCCGCGCCCGGCGTCGAACCACGAACCGCCGTATGCGGCACCGGCCGCCTCACGCGCCGCCTTCTCGACCGTGCGCGCGGACGCCTCCTGTGCGAGGCGGGCGGTGGCCTGGGACTTCGTGAGGTGCAGGTCGCGCTGGAGGGCGGAGACCAGGCCCTCGGCCGCCGGGGCCTCGACGGCCGCAGAGGAGTCGGCGGGGGTGGCGGCCGCGGCGTGGCCGGTGCTCAGGCCCGCGACGGCGGAGGCCAGCAGCAGCGCCGCCGACAGGCCGGCGCGCAGAACTGTCGTGCGTCTCATGAGCGTTGCCTTTCGTCGTTCCGGTCACCGAGGGCGTGCCGCCCCCGGGACGGTGGGGGGTGGAGCGGAAGGGCATGCGAGGTGAGAGCGCTCTCACAGGAGGTGCACTGGAGAGGGTAGCGACGGCGGACGGTCAGGTCCATGCCAATAACGGGCCTCCCCGGCCGGCAGAAGCGTCCGTCCCGCTCAGGGATGCGCCTGATCCCGTGCTCCGGCTGCGCCGGTGCGACATCGGCGAGGTCACGTCCGGCGACGTCGCACAGTGGTCAAGGCGCCGGCAGCTCCGGATGGAGGCGATCCTCCGCAGGCGCCACGCCTACGGGAAACGAACCGGTGACACGCCGGCCGCGTACGGACGGCTCGCCCTTCGTGCCCGCCGCCCCGGCCGTGTACGCGGCTGAGCACCCGGTCAGTCGCCGGAGCTGAACGCTGCGTCGAAGGACTGGGCGGACGGCTCGATCGCGGTGAGTGCGCGAATGAACTTCAAAGCGTCCGGGGCGCCGACCAGGCGGTCCATGCCGGCGTCCTCCCACTCCACCGAGATGGGGCCGTCGTACCCGATCGAGTTGAGCATGCGGAAGCATGCCTCCCAGGGGACGTCCCCGTGCCCGGTCGAGACGAAGTCCCAGCCGCGGCGTGGGTCGCCCCACGGCAGGTGGGAACCGAGGCGGCCGTTGCGCCCGTTGAACCGCTTGACCGATTCCTTGCAGTCCACGTGGTAGATGCGGTCCTTGAAGTCCCACAGGAAGCCGACCGGGTCCAGGTCCTGCCAGACGAAGTGGGACGGGTCGAAGTTGAGCCCGAACGCCTCCCGGTGTCCAATCGCCTCCAGGGTGCGCACGGTCGACCAGTAGTCGTAGGCGATCTCCGAGGGGTGGACCTCGTGGGCGAAGCGCACGCCGACCTCGTCGAAGACGTCGAGGATGGGGTTCCACCGCTCGGCGAAGTCCGCGTAGCCGCGCTCGATCATCTCCGGCGGCACCGGCGGGAACATCGCCACGGTGTGCCAGATGGACGAACCGGTGAAACCGACCACGGTGTCCACCCCGAACGCGGCGGCGGCCCGCGCGGTGTCCTTGATCTCCTGCGCGGCACGCTGCCGTACGCCCTCCGGTTCGCCGTCGCCCCAGATGCGGGCGGGCAGGATGCCCCGGTGGCGTTCGTCGATGGGGTGGTCGCAGACGGCCTGGCCCGTCAGGTGACAGGAGAGCGTCCAGCACCGCAGGTGGTACTTCTCCAGCAGGGCGCGGCGGCGCGGGATGTAGTCGTCGTCGGCCAGGGCCTTGTCGACCTCGAAGTGGTCGCCCCAGCAGGCGATCTCCAACCCGTCGTACCCCCACTTCGCCGCCAGCCGGCACACCTCCTCGAAGGGCATGTCGGCCCACTGGCCGGTGAACAGGGTGATCGGGCGTGGCATCTCTTCCTCCGGTGGTTCGTCGCTCGGTTCGTCGCTCGGTTCGTCGGTCGGGGCGGTCGCGGGGCGGTCAGGGGGTCGCAGACGCCTCCGGGGTGAGCCCGGCCAGGCGCAGCAGCAGGTCCTTGACCTCGGTGGCGTCGTAGTGGTCGCGTGCCTCGCCGGGGCGGGAGCACAGCAGCAGGGGGC
>NZ_LR732544.1:776331-829194 GCF_902506575.1 Streptomyces mexicanus
GGGGGGGGGCGGGGGCGGGGGGGGGGGGGGGGGAGGGGGGGCGGCCGCCGCCGGGGGGGTGCGGGGGGGGGGGGGGGGGGGGGTCTGGGGCGGGGGGCTCACCGCGGGCCGGCGGCGGGCAGGTGGCTCACCATCGGCCGGACGGCGGGCGGACGACACTCCCGGCCGGTGCTCCCGGCCGGCGCTCCTCCCGACCGGCGCCCGGGGGAATGGCGACCCCCGGGGCGCCGGCCGCGGCCCGTCGGCGACGCCTCGGGGCGCTCGTCCGGGAGGTCAGTCCTGAAGCGCCGCCAGGACCACCTGCTGGGCCTCGTCCTGGACCTGGCGGAGGTGGTCGGGCCCGCGGAAGGACTCGGCGTAGATCTTGTAGACGTCCTCGGTGCCCGACGGGCGGGCCGCGAACCAGGCGTTCTCGGTGGCGACCTTGATGCCGCCGATGGGGGCGCCGTTGCCCGGTGCCTCGGTGAGCACGGCGGTGACCGGCTCCCCGGCGAGGGTGTCGGCGCCGACCTGGGCCGGGGACAGCTTGGCCAGGCGGGCCTTCTGCTCGCGGGTGGCCGGGGCGTCGATGCGGGCGTAGGCGGGCGCGCCGAAGCGTTCGGTCAGGGCCTCGTAGTGCTCGGACGGCGTCCTGCCGGTCACCGCGGTGATCTCGGAGGCGAGCAGGGCCAGGATGATGCCGTCCTTGTCGGTGGTCCACACCGAGCCGTCCCGGCGCAGGAACGACGCCCCGGCGGACTCCTCGCCGCCGAAGCCGAGCGAGCCGTCGACCAGCCCGTCCACGAACCACTTGAAGCCGACGGGCACCTCCACCAGCCGGCGGCCGAGGTCGGCGGCGACGCGGTCGATCATGCCGGAGGACACCAGGGTCTTGCCCACGCCCGCCTCGGCCGGCCACTCGGTGCGGTGGGCGTAGAGGTAGGCGATGGCGGTGGCCAGGTAGTGGTTGGGGTTCATCAGTCCGCCGTCGGGGGTGACGATGCCGTGCCGGTCGGCGTCGGCGTCGTTGCCCGTGGCGATCCGGAACCGGTCGCGCTGCTCGATCAGCGAGGCCATGGCGTACGGCGAGGAGCAGTCCATGCGGATCTTGCCGTCCCAGTCCAGCGTCATGAACCGCCAGGTGGGGTCGGTGAGCGGGTTGACCACGGTCAGGTCCAGGCGGTGCTGTTCGGCGATGCGGCCCCAGTAGGCGACGGAGGCCCCGCCCAGCGGGTCGGCGCCGATCCGCACGCCCGCGGACCGGATCGCGTCCAGGTCCAGCACGCTCGGCAGGTCGCGGACGTAGGCGTCCAGGTAGTCGTAGCGGCCGGTGCCGGGGGCGGCCAGCGCCCGGCTGTAGGGGATGCGCCGTACGTCCTTCAGTCCGGCGGCGATGATCTCGTTGGCCCGGTCCTGGATCCAGGAGGTGGCCTTTGAGCCGGCCGGGCCGCCGCTCGGCGGGTTGTACTTGAAGCCGCCGTCGGTGGGCGGGTTGTGCGAGGGGGTGACGACGACACCGTCGGCGAGGCCCGTGGTGCGTCCTCGGTTGTGGGTCAGGATGGCGTGCGAGACCGCCGGGGTGGGGGTGTAGCCGTCGGCGGTGTCGATGAGCACGGTGACGTCGTTGGCGGCGAACACCTCCAGCGCGGTGACCCGGGCCGGCTCGGACAGGGCGTGCGTGTCCGCGCCGAGGAACAGGGGGCCGTCGGTGCCCTGGGCGGCGCGGTACTCGCAGATGGCCTGGCTGGTCGCGGCGATGTGGTCCTCGTTGAACGCGGTGGCCAGCGACGAGCCGCGGTGCCCGGAGGTGCCGAACGCCACGCGCTGGCCGGGGTCGGCCGGGTCGGGGTGGAGCGCGTAGTACGCGGTCACCAGCCGGGCCACGTCGACGAGGTCCTCGGGCCCGGCCGGCTTGCCCGCTCGTTCCTGCTGCATGGCACCTACTCCTCATGATTCGATCGCGTATCCGGTCGCGATCTCATCTTCCCCTCCCCGGGATCGGAAGGCGTCACCGACTCGGCAGCGGCGGCGACGGGCGAGGACGGCGCCCCGGCCGGGCGCCCCGCCCCCCTGTCCCGGGGCGCCGGACCGTCCGCCCGTCCCGCGGCGAGGTGCCACGCCGCAGGGTGCGCACGCGCCCCGCCCCCCGCCGCGGCCGACCGGGCGGGGACGGGGTCAGCGCGCGTCGCCCGGCCGGCCGCTCCACCCGCCGGGCACGCTGTCGGCGAGCGCCCCGCCGCCCAGCTGCTCGAAACGCTGCTGGACGTTGGCCGCGAAGGCCTGTGGCTCGGCGCCGGCGTGCCCCTGCGCGGTGGCGTTCATCGCCACCGTGAGGACGCCCTTGAAGGGGGCGCTGGGCGAGGTCCGTACCGGTGTGCACAGGAAGTCGAAGTCCTGCGGCGCCGGGGAGTCGTACGTCCGCAGCGACACGCGGGACACGCTCGTGGGCCGGCCGGTGCGCAGCGCGTCGTCCATGGCGTCGAAGACGCCGACCTGGGCCAGACCGGGCAGCACCTGCCGACCGAGGCTGAACTGCGGGACCATGCCGAAGGCCTGGCCCTGCCTGCCGTTGGCGTAGCGCAGCAGGTGGTCGGGGCCCTCGGTGAGCATGATCGGGAAGGGCGCGCCGTCGAACACCGCGAACAGCTCCTGCTGCTGGGCGAGCAGGCTGTCGCGCAGCTTGAACTCCGACAGCAGGGTCTCGGTGAGTTCCTGCATGCCCTGCCTCAGCTGGCGGTCCCAGCTACGGGGCTTGAAATCGGCCACGCAGACCGTGCCGAGAATCACGCCGGTGTTGTCGCGCAGCGGAGTACCCAGGTAGGAGCGCACGCCGAGGTCGTTGACCAGCGGATTGCCCTTGAAGCGCGGGTAGTCGAAGACGTCCTCGAGGGCGAGCTGGGACTGCTGGGCGACCACGTGGGGGCAGAAGCCGTAGTCGCCGGGGGCCTCCCGGGCGAGGTTGCTCAGGTCGAACGGGATGCCGCCGGAGGTGTCCACGGGGTCCTCGGGGGAGCCGGTGGGCACGAACATGCCGCGGAACATCTGCCGTTCGTCGTTGATGAAGTTGACCATGGCCAGGGGGGCCTGGGTGAAGGTGGCCGCGAGGCGCGCGACACGGTCGAAGGTCGCCTCCGCTTCGACCGCGTTGAGGTTGAGCATCCTCAGCCGGTGCGTCCGCTGCTCGCCCGCGGCCCGCTGCTGTTCGGTTGACAGGGGATCCATGAAGTCAGATCAAAGCAGAGATCCGGGCCGGGTGGATCACCCCTCCCGGTCATTCCGGTTTCGTCTGTCGCACCGTCAACGGTGCGGCCCTCGGGGTGACTTGGTCGCCGCGCGTCACCGTTCCCCGGGTCGTAGCCGGTCATCGCCGGTCAGCGTGCTGATCCTTGCGTCTCCGTCCGGATCCCGGCGGCGGTGCCGGAGGTGCGCATTCGGTGAGTCTGTCCAAAGTCTTCGATGTTTCAACCCAGAGCGATCACTTCACGTCATTCTTGGACCCGGTGTCGTACCGAAACGATTTCCCATCCGACAATCATGCGGTGAACGCGTGGCCGAGATCGGCGGGTCCACCGCCGCTCGACCCGTCAATCGAATGTCAGTTCGTATATGAGGAGGGTGAGGCGGGTGCACGGTCCCCGGTCCGGGCCCGGGAAGCGGGCGCGACGAGACCGATGGCCCCGCCTCACAGGGTGGGTTTTACGCCACGCATCGCGCCGTCTGCCGTGACGATGCGCCGGTGGCCGAGCGGCCCGCCGTCGGCCTGAACCAGGCGCCCGTGACGGTGCGCGGCGGGCCGGCCGCACGAGGAGGCGCCCGCTCCACCCGGTACGCGGGGATCTGTTCCGCCGGCGCGGGCCCGGGCCGGTGTGGCCTATGCCGCAGGCAGGTGCCGCGCGCGTGGGCCGAGGTGCGATGGGGCAAGGTCAACTACGCGACGGCGTAGGGACCGTGGCGATGTATGAACGGAGTTCTCTCATGAACAGGTCCGACGTGGACACTCGGTCGGTCGCGGTGATCGGCATGGCCTGCCGGCTGCCCGGTGCGTCCGCGCCCGACGAGCTGTGGGCCCTGCTGCGGGACGCGGTGGACGCCACCGGCGAGACCCCCCGCGACCGGTACGACGTGGACGCCCTGCACTCCCCCGCCCCCCGGCAGGGGACGATAGCGGCCCGCCGCGGCGGATACCTGGAGCACGTGGCCGACTTCGACGCCGAGTTCTTCGGCATGTCCGCCACCGAGGCGACCGAACTCGACCCGCAGCAGCGGCTGCTGCTGATGACCGCCTGGGACGCTCTGGAGGACGCCGGGCAGCGCCCCGACCACCTCGCGGGCAGCCGCTCCGCCGTCTTCGTCGGCAACACCCGCGCCGACCATCTCGAACTCGCCCTGCGCCGCGGACCGCAGGCGGTGACGGCGGCCCAGCTGAACAACTTCCGCTCCCTGCTGGCCGCGCGCCTGTCCCACTTCTTCGACCTGCGCGGCCCCAGCGTCGTCGTGGACACGGCCTGCTCGTCCTCCCTGGTCGCCGTCCACCAGGCCGTGCAGAGCCTGCGCGCCGGGGAGAGCCCGCTGGCGCTGGCCGCCGGCGTGAACCTGGCGCTGCGCCCCGACGAGGGACTGGTGCTCACCCACGCCGGCGCGATGGCCGGCGACGGGCGCTCGAAGTTCGGCGACGCGAGCGCGGACGGCTACTCCCCCAGCGACGCGGTGGCCGTCGTCGTCCTCAAGCGCCTGACGGACGCGCTCGCCGACGGCGACCGGATCCGCGCGGTCATCCGGGGCAGCGCCGTCGGCAACGACGGCCGCACCAGCGACAGCGTGCTCAACCCGTCCCTGCAGGGCCAGGTGGACGTGTTGCGCTGGGCGTACGAGGACGCCGGCGTGGACCCCGCCGAGGTGGACTACGTCGAGGCGCACGGCTCCGGTTCGCCCGCCCTCGACCCGCTGGAGCTGCGGGCGCTGGGCGAGGTGTGCGGCGCGGGCCGGCCCGCCGACCGGCCGCTGCTGGTCGGCTCGGTCAAGACCAACGTCGGGCACGCGGAGGCCGCCGGCGGCATGGCCGGCCTCATCAAGGCCGTGCTCTGCCTGGAACACGGCCAGATACCCGCCAGCCTGCACGTGGACACCCCCAACCCGGACGTCCCCTGGGACAGGCTGCCGCTGGTCCTTCCGGCCAAGCTGCAGGACCTGCCCACACTGGACCGGCCGGCCGTCGCCGGCGTCAGCGGACAGGGCTCCTCCGCCCTCAACGCCCACATCGTGCTCCGCCAGGCCGACACCCCGCGCGTGCCCGCCGCCCGGCCGGCGGACGGCGGGCCGTACGTCCTGGCGATCTCCGCGCACAGCGAGGCCGCCCTGGCGGACCTGGCCGCCGCCTACGCCCGCTACCTGCGCCCGGGCGGCGCCGGGGAGGCGTACCCGCTGCGCGACATCTGCTACAGCGCGGCCACCCGGCGCACCCACCACCCGCACCGCCGAGCCGTCGTCGGCCGCACCCACGAGGAGCTCGCGGCGGCGCTCACCGGCGCGCCGGGCATGGCCGGGCACCCGCTGTCGGCGGTCGCCGACCGCTACTGCGCGGGCGAGGAGCCGGCCTGGACGGCGGTGTTCGGCGAGCCGGGCCGCTACGTGCCGCTGCCCGGCTACCCGTGGCAGACGCGCCGGTACTGGCCCGGCGAGGAACCCCCCACCGCGGACGGCGACGGCGACGACCTGGCCGGCTGGGTCCTGCGGGAGCACGCCCGCACCGGCTTCGACGACGGCTCGGCGCTCACCGACATCGGCATCGACTCGCTGGCGAAGCTGCGCATCGTCGTGGAGCTGGCCAAGCGGTGCCGACAGGAGGTGGACCCGGAGGAGCTGGGCCGGCTGCGCACCGTCGGTGAGCTGCGGCAGTGGACGCGGACGCTGCAGGCGGCGGCCCGATGAGCACCGCGCACCACCTCTACGGGTACTTCGCCCGCTCGGCCGCCGCCCACCCCGACGAGCCGGCCCCGGAGGTCGGCGGGACCGTGCTGACCTACGGCGCGCTGCGCGAGAGCGCCGGGCGCCCCGCCGAACGCCTGGTCACCGCGGCCGGCGGCACCCCGCCGCGCCGGGTCGGGCTGCTGGCGGCCCGCTCGGTGACCGCCTACGCCGGGTACCTGGCGATCCTGCGGGCCGGCGCGGCCGTCGTCCCCCTCAACCCCGAGCACCCGGCGGCCCGGACCGCCGGCATCGCCGCGGCGGCCGGCCTCGATCTGATCCTCGCCCAGTCCCCGGACACCGGCGGGGATCTCGGCGTGCCGGTCCACACGGCCGGGCCCGAGGAGCTGCGCGCCGCCGCGAGCGGCCCGGATCCCCGCACGGGCGGCGCGCGCCCCGCCCCGGACCGCGCCACGCCGCTGCGCCCGGTGGGCGCGGACGACATCGCCTACATCATCTTCACCTCCGGTTCGACCGGTACGCCCAAGGGCGTCCCGGTGCGGCACCGCAACATCTGCGCCTACCTGGACCGGATCGCCGGCCGGTACGGCATCGGCCCGGGCAGCCGGCTCTCGCAGACCTTCGAGCTGACCTTCGACGGGTCCGTGCACGACCTGTTCGTCGCCTGGTCCCAGGGCGGCACGCTCGTGGTGCCCGAGCGCGGCCAGCTGCTGTCCCCGGTGGCGACGGTGAACAAGCTGCGGCTGACGCACTGGTTCTCGGTGCCGTCCCTGATCGGGTTCGCCTCCCGGCTGGGCACCCTGGCCCCCGGCAGCATGCCGACGCTGCGCTGGAGCGTCTTCGGCGGCGAGCCGCTCACCCTGCGGGCCGCCCGGGACTGGCAGGCCGCCGCACCCGGCAGCCGCCTGGAAGTCCTCTACGGCCCCACCGAACTGACCATCTCCTGCACCTCCTACCGCTTCCCCGAGGACGTGGCCGACTGGCCGCACACGCCCAACGGGACGGCGCCCATCGGCACCGGCCACCCGGACCTGGACCTGGTGCTGCTGGACGAGGACGGCCGGCCGAGCGACACCGGCGAGCTGTGCGTGCGCGGCCCGCTGCGCTTCGCCGGCTACCTCGACCCCGCCCAGGACACCGGACGCTTCCTCACCGAGGACCACCGGCCGGCCGGTGACGGTCCGCCCGGAGAGAAGGACTGGTACCGCACCGGAGACCGGGTCACCGTGCGCGACGGCCTGCTGGTCCACCTGGGGCGCACCGACCACCAGGTCAAGATCCGCGGCCACCGGATCGAACTCGGCGAGATCGAGGCCGCGTTGCGGGCGCTGCCCGGGGTGCGCGACGCGGTCGCCGTCACCGTGCCGGCCGCCGACGGCGAGGCGGAACTGCGGGCCGCGGTCGGCGGCACCGGCCCCGCCGAGGCTCTCTACGCCGCGCTCGGCGAGCGGCTGCCGCCGTACATGATGCCCGCCCGGATCACGGTCCTGGACCAGCTGCCGCTCAACGCCAACGGCAAGCTCGACCGCCGGGCCCTGCTCGCGGAGCTGGAGCGCCCGCGCTGACGCGGGTCCGTCCGCCCTTCCCCGAGGACCCGCGACTCATCGATTCCCGACGTCTGTTGTGAGGCATGTGCATGTACGACGCCATCGTGGTGGGAGCGCGCTGCGCCGGCGCGCCCACCGCCCTGCTGCTGGCCCGGGCCGGACACCGGGTGCTCCTGCTCGACAAGGCGGCGTACGGCTCCGACACGCTCTCCACGCACCTGATCCACCAGCCCGGTGTCGCCGCCCTCGCCCGCTGGGGCCTGCTGGAGCGGCTGCGCGCCACCGGCTGCCCGCCCATCGAGCGGGCGGTGTACGAGGTCGCCGACGTCCACATCGAGGGCTGCGCCCGGGGCGTGGAGGGGCAGCGCGCGGGGTTCGCCCCGCGGCGCCATGTGCTGGACGCCCTGCTGGTCGACGCGGCCGTCGCGGCCGGCGTCGAGTACCGCGAGCACTGCCGGGTGACGCACCTGCTGCGCGACGACACCGGCCGGGTGGCCGGCGTCGCGGCCGTCCACCGCGGCCGCGCCTTCACCGAACGCGCCCGCCTCGTGATCGGCGCGGACGGGATGCGCTCCACCGTCGCCCGGCTGGCGGCCGCCCCGTACACCGTGCAGGACCCCCGGCTGACCTGCGCCTACTACACGTACTGGCAGGACGTGCCCGCCGATCTGGAGCTGTACGAACGGCCCGGCGGCTGGGTGGCGACCGTGCCCACCCATGACGCGGCCACCCTCGTGCTGGCCTACTTCCCGCAGACCCGCTTCGCCGAGGTCCGCACCGACGCGCAGCGCGCCTACCGCGAGCAGATACGCCTGACCGCGCCCGCGCTGCACGACCGGCTGGCCGGGGCGAGGCCCGTGGAGCGCCTGCACGCCTGCGGCGACCAGCAGAACTTCTTCCGGCGGGCGGCGGGGGCCGGCTGGGTTCTCGTGGGCGACGCCGCCCACCACAAGGACTCGATCACGGCCCGCGGCATCAGCGACGCGTTCGGGCAGGTGGAGGCGCTGGTGGAAGCGGTGTCCGGCACGCTGGACGGCGATCCCGCCCGCCTGGACGCCGCGCTGGGCCGGTTCGCCGAGGAGCAGCGGCGGCGGCTGCTGCCGGGCTACGAGGCGACCCTCGGCGCCGCCCGGCTCGACCCCCACGAGCAGCGGCTGTCCCTGCTGCGGGCGGTGCAGTCGGATGCCGAACTGACCGCGATCTACCTGGACATGGTGGCCGGTATCGTCTCCGCCGACGCCCTGTACACACCGCGGCTGCTCGCCCTGCTGTGATCCGCGGTGCCACCCGCCCGGATGCCGCCCCGCGGCACCGGCCGGACGCGAACGGGGGCCACCGCCCCCCAACTCGGGCAAAGGTACAGGCCAGTTGCCCCGCATCGCATATGACGCTGCGCCATGATCCTGATAGCGTGCAGCACGCGCCGACTTCGATCACGGTGAGCCACCAGGCCACGACGCGGGGATGGTCGGATGTCGCGCACTCCTGTCCGCACCGCTGCAACCGCTGCAACCGCTGCTGTACGAGGGATCACATGCCAGGCACCCGCGACCGGCGGACGCGTCACCGCGCCGCCCTCCCGAGATCACTGCGATCCTCGTTCGTCCTCCCCTTCGTCATCCCCGCGGTCTGTGTCAGCGGCCTGTGGGGATACACGGCGGCCGGGCTGGTGGACGAGCAGGTCCGGTTGCACACCGACGCCGGACACGTCTCCTCCCTCGCCCGGCCCGCGCAGGAACTGCTGACGCGGCTGCAGGACGAGCGCCGGCTCACCGCCCGGTGGCAGGCGGACCGCACCGGCACCTCCCGCACGGAGCTGGAGGCGGCCCGCCGCAAGACGGACGCGGCACTCGCCGCCTACCGCCGGCACGCGTCCGGGCCGGACACGGACACGCTGCGGCGCCGGGCCGCCGCGCTGGAGGCCGCGCTGCGCCCGCTGGCCGAGCGCAGGTCCCACATCGACGCGCGCACACTGTCGTCCGCCGACGCCTTCGCCTACTACACCGACACCGCCTCCCAGGGCCTGGCCCTGCTGAGCGCGGCGGTGCGCAGCGACGACGCGGAGCTGGGGCGCGGCGGCACCGCGGCCCTGGCCCTGGCCCGGATCACGGAGATGCTCTCGCGGGAGGACGCGCTGGTCTCGGCGGCCCTTCCGGCGCACCGCATCGCCGAGGCCGACCGTGCCCGGTTCGGGCAGTACGCGGCGCTGCGGCAGGCCGCGCAGGAGGAGCTGACCGCGCGGGATCTGCCCGGGGCGGCGCGGACGGCGTACGGGCGGATCACCGGCGGTGCGCAGTGGGCCGCGGTGGACGCGGTCGAGCAGGCCGTCGGCGGCGGGCAGGGCACCGCGCTGCCGCAGCGGGCGGCGCAGTGGCCGGCGGCGGCCGACAGCGTTGTCAGCGGCCTGCGGTCCGCCGGCAGCCAGTCCCTGGACGCCGTGGCCGACCGCGCCTCGGACCACGCCGGTGAACTGCTGACGACCACCCTGCTCGGCACGGCGGCCGCACTGGCCGCGCTGGCCGCCGCGGCGGTGCTGGCGCTGCGCGCCCGGCGCTCGACGCTCGACCGGCTCGCCGAGCTGGACGCGCTGACCGCACGCCTGGCCGATCTGCGGGCCGGAGCCGAGCAGGTGGCGTCCTTCCGGCTCGCCGAGATCCTGTCCCGCGCCGAGCGCGGCGAACGCGTGGACCCGGCCGTGCTCGCCCCCTGGCGGCAGCAGGCGAGCGACGACATCGGGCGGCTGGCATCCGCGATCGACCGCATGGCGCAGATCGCCACGGACTCCGCGGTGCGCCAGTCGCAGGGCCGGCAGGGCTCGGACAAGGTCGTCGGCCAGCTCATCCGGCGCGCCCAGGTGCTCATCCACCGGCTGATCGCGCTGCTGGACGACCTGGAGCGCAAGCACGAGGACTCGGACCTGCTCAAGGACATCTTCCGCATCGACCACCTGGCCACCCGGGTGCGGCGGCACGCGGAGAACCTGATGATCCTCAGCGGCGCCCCGCCGAGCCGCCGCATGACGCGGCCGGTGGCCATCACCGACGTGATGCGCGGCGCGGTGGCCGAGACCGAGCAGTACACCCGGGTGCGGGTGAAGAACACGCCCGCGGACCGGCGGATCTCCCTGGCCGGGCGGGCCGTCGCCGACGTCACGCACCTGCTGGCCGAACTCATCGAGAACGGCACCAGTTTCTCGCCGCCCGAGACCCAGGTGACGGTCAGCGCGTCCCGGGTCGCCAAGGGCCTGGCGGTGCACATCGAGGACCAGGGCCTGGGCATGCCGCCGGAGCTGCTGCAGCGCGCGAACGAGCTGCTCGCCGATCCGCCGCGGGTGGACATGACGGTGTTCGGCGAGGATCCGCGTTTGGGCCACTTCGTGGTGGCCCGGCTCGCCGAGCGGCACGGCATCAAGGTGGTGCTGCGCGAATCGGACTACGGGGGCACGCTCGCCCTGGTGGGGCTGCCCAAGGAGCTGCTGGAGGAGTCCGGTTCGCCGGTCGTCGACCAGCTGCAGTCGGCGGCCGTCGCCGCCGGCCGCGCCGTCGAGGGCCCGAGCGGCGTGGCGCTGTCGGACACCGGGCGGCACCGGGCCCTGGCCGGCCCGGCGGTACCGGCCGCGGCCGGTGCGCCCGCCCCGGCCGGCGAGGAGGTCATCACCCACACGTCGCTGCCCGACCCCAGTGGTTTCCCCGAGTACGGAGGTGCAGGCCTGTTGCCCCCCGCGTCGGAGCATCCCGCGCCCTCGGCGCCCCAAGGGCCTCCACCGGCGGCCCGCACGATACGCGACATCCCCTCCGCCGGTCCGGTCCGCGCCCAGTCGCCGGGCGCGGCCCCGGACCGGACGGTCCCCGGCGGCACGGGCGGCCAGCCGCCTCTCCCGCCCCGGGACAGCCGTCCGGCACCCGCACGGCAGCCGGACCGATCGCCCGAGTGGTCCCGCGGTGCGGATGCCGAGCCCCCCGGGCCGTCCGGGCCGGTCGGCGGGGCACCGGCCCCGCGCCCGCTGACGACGCCCTCGGTGCTGCCGCAGCGGGTCAGGGGAGCCAGCCTGGCCCAGCAGCTGCGCAAGGAGGCGGCCCAGGCCGCGGACGACGGCGACGACGGCTCCGACGACGTCATCTCCCCGGACGCGTCGGCCCGCACGATGAGCGCCATCCACCAGGGGCTGAAGCGGGCCTGGAGGTCCGAGGACGACGACACGCCGCACGGTGCGCACGGGCGGCCAAGCGACGGGGCAGGCCCCACTGCCCATGAACTGTGAGGACGTTACGCAATGACTGAGCAGGTTCCCACCGGACGTCAGCTGGACTGGCTTCTGGACGGCCTGGTGGACCGGATACCGGAGATCCGCTGCGCGATCGTGCTCTCCGGAGACGGCCTTTTGATCGGCAAGTCCAAGGACATGCTCCGCGACGACGCCGAGCACCTGTCGGCGGTGGCCTCGGGTGTGCACAGCCTCGCCCGCGGAGCGGCCCGCCACTTCCACAGCGGGCGGGTGCAGCAGACGGTCATTCAGATGGACAAGGCGTTCCTTTTCGTCACGGCCGCGGGCAAGGGCGCCCGGCTGGCGGCTTTCGCCTCGGAGGAAGTGGATGTGGGGATGATGGCGTACGAGATGGGCACTCTCGTCAAGCAGGTCGGCCAGTATCTGACGGCCGCGCCGCGTGTGCAGTCCGGCGGCACCGTCCAGGATGCCTGAACCGCGCGGGCACGACGGTGAGGAGGCCGGGCGCTACTTACGGCCGTACGCCATCACCGGCGGACGTACCCGGCACAGCCAGCACGCGTTCACCCTGATCACGCTCGTCGTCGCCCGTTCCGTGCGGGAGTCGGCATCCGGGCTGGAGCCGGAGGCGGACCGGATCCTGGAGCTGTGCCGGGACCGGGCGATGGCGGTCGCGGAGATCGCCGCTCTGCTGGATCTGCCGGTGAGCGTGGTGAAGGTGCTGTGCGGGGATCTGCTGGACGCCTCGCTGATCATCGTGCAGTCGCCGCCCGGGCAGGAGAGCCGGCCGAGCGTGGAACTGATCGAAAGGGTGATGGATGGTATCCGTCAACTCTGACCCGGTCATGCCGACCGCGTTGAAGATCCTCATCGCGGGCGGTTTCGGGGTGGGCAAGACCACCATGGTGGCCGCGGTGAGCGAGGTGCCTCCGCTGGAGACGGAGGAGCGGATGACCGAGGCGAGCCTCGGTGTGGACGACCTGTCCGGAGTGGAGGGCAAGTCCTCCACGACCGTGGCGATGGACTTCGGCCGCATCACGATCGCGCCGGAACTGGTGCTGTACCTGTTCGGCACGCCCGGGCAGGACCGGTTCTGGTTCATGTGGGACGACCTGGCCACGGGCGCGCTCGGGGCGGTGGTCCTCGCGGACACGCGGCGGCTGGAGGCGTCGTTCGCCTCGATCGACTTCTTCGAGGAGCGCGGCATCCCGTTCGCCGTGGGCGTCAACTGCTTCCACGGCCGGCGCGACTGCACCGCCGAGCAGGTGCGGGCCGCCCTGGACCTCGATCCGGCCACCCCGGTCGTGCTGTGCGACGTACGGGAGCGGGCCTCCAGCAAGCAGGTGCTCCTCGCGGTGCTGGAGGCGGCGCGTGCCAAGGCGGCGGCCCACCGGGCGGCCGCCCGCCCGGTGGCGCTGTGAGCGTGGCCCGGTGAGCGCGGGCCGCGACGGTGTCGCTGTGCCTGCGGGCCGCGCCGCGGTGGTGTCGTAGCGGCCCTGGGTCGTCGCGGGGTCCACGGTCCGGTCCGCCGCCCCGGTCGGCGGATCAGCGGTGGGCGACGGTGGCGGTGAGCAGCAGCGCCGCCGCGACGGCGACGGCGATCCCGGCGACGGCGCACGCCACGCAGCGGGCGCGCAGGTGACGGTAGCGCTCCTCGTACTCGCCGCGCAGCGCCCGGCAGCGGTCCGCGACGCGCTGCAGGTCCGCCCGCGCGCGGACCAGGCAGTCGCGGACGTAGTGCTGTTCGATCTCCTCGCGCTGCGCGCCGGTCAGCCAGTGCAGCGGCTCGGTGAAGGCACGGGCCCGCCCCTCGGCCTCGGCGACGCGGGCCTGCCACAGCAGGTAGCCCTCCACCTGGTTCGCCAGGGCGGCCGGGTGGCCCGGCTCGCGGTCGGCGCGTGCCGCGTCCGTCATCCCGGCAGGCCCAGGTTCTCCCGCTTGTCCACGAGCGAGACATCGGGGTGGTTCATGTCGAACGCCGGGGACTCGCTGCGGATCACGGGCAGGGTGACGAAGTTGTGGCGCGGCGGCGGGCAGGACGTGGCCCACTCCAGCGAGCGCCCGAAGCCCCACGGGTCGTCGACGTCGACCTTCGGGCCGTACTTGGCCGTCTTCCAGATGTTGTAGAAGAACGGCAGCACCGACAGGCCCAGCAGGAAGGAGCCGATCGTGGAGACCATGTTGAGCGCGGTGAACCCGTCGACGGCCAGGTAGTCGGCGTAGCGGCGGGGCATGCCCTCGGCGCCCAGCCAGTGCTGCACCAGGAACGTGGTGTGGAAGCCGACGAACAGCATCCAGAAGGTCATCTTGCCCAGCCGCTCGTCGAGCAACTTGCCGGTCCACTTCGGCCACCAGAAGTGGAATCCGGCGAACATCGCGAAGACGACGGTGCCGAAGACGACATAGTGGAAGTGCGCGACCACGAAGTAGCTGTCGGTCACGTGGAAGTCCAGCGGTGGAGAGGCCAGCAGCACTCCGGTCAGGCCGCCGAACAGGAAGGTCACCAGGAAGCCGGTCGCCCACAGCATCGGTGTCTCGAAGGAGAGCGTGCCCTGCCACATGGTGCCGATCCAGTTGAAGAACTTCACTCCGGTGGGCACCGCGATGAGGAACGACATGAAGGAGAAGAACGGCAGGAGCACGGCGCCGGTGGGGAACATGTGGTGGGCCCACACGGACACCGACAGACCGGAGATGGCGATGGTGGCCCCGACCAGGCCCATGTAGCCGAAGATGGGTTTGCGGGTGAAGACCGGGATGATCTCCGTGACGATGCCGAAGAACGGCAGCGCGATGATGTAGACCTCGGGATGGCCGAAGAACCAGAACAGGTGCTGCCACAGGATGGCGCCGCCATTGGCGGGGTCGAACACATGGGCGCCGAACTTGCGGTCCGCCTCCAGCACCAGCAGCGCGCCCGCCAGGACGGGGAACGCGAACAGCACCAGGACGCTGGTGAGCATCACGTTCCAGCAGAAGATCGGCATGCGGAACATCGTCATGCCGGGTGCGCGCATGCAGACGATCGTGGTGATGAAGTTGACCGCGCCCATGATCGTGCCGAAACCGGACAGGGCCAGGCCCATGATCCACATGTCGCTGCCGACGTTGGGCGAGTGCGCCGAGTCGTTCAGGGGCGCGTACGCGAACCAGCCGAAGTCGGCCGCGCCGTTGGGCGTGAGGAAGCCGGCCACCGCGATCAGCGAGCCGAACAGGTACAGCCAGTAGGCCAGCATGTTCAGCCGGGGGAAGGCCACGTCCGGGGCGCCGATCTGCAGCGGCATGATCCAGTTCGTGAAACCGGCGAACAGCGGCGTCGCGAACATCAGCAGCATGACCGTGCCGTGCATCGTGAACGCCTGGTTGTACTGCTCGGTGGACATGATCTGCAGGCCCGGCCGGGCCAGTTCGGCCCGCATCACCAGCGCGAGGATGCCGCCGAAGAGGAAGAACAGGAAGGAGGTGGTCAGGTACAGCGAGCCGATCTTCTTGTGATCGGTGGTCGTCACCCATGTGACCACCACGGCTCCGGGCCGCAGGCGACGACGGGGCGGAGCGGCGATGTCCCGCGTGGGGTGCTGAACGTCTGTCATGCGGCCCGTGACACGCTTTCTCTCGAGTGCTCTCAAGGCTTGGACGCGTGAGTTCCGCGGGGATCCCGCAGGGCTCGGCACCATCCTCGCGGCTAGCCCGCCGAAGACGTGGCCGACCGTCCCCGAGATGGCCCAACGCCCGCCCGAATGCACCCCGTCGGCCTACTTGGGGGCGCCCGTGCGGGGCGCGCTCAGCGGCCGGACGGTTCCGGGTCGACGGCGTAGGGCGGCAGCTGCGCCCGGCTGACCCGCTCCCCCAGCACCTCGGCCATGAACTGCACCAGCCACCGCTGCGAGGGGCTGCGCGAGGACTCGTGCCGGGCGTAGAGGGCGACCTCGATCGGTTCGGTCTCGAAGGGCAGCCGGACCAGGCGCAGCCGGCGCGAGGCGGTGAACACCTCGCCGACGTACTCGGGGACGACGGCGACCAGGTCGGTCTGCTCCAGCAGATACGGCAGCATCGAGAAGCGGGTGGCCTCCACCACCACCCGGTCCAGCAGGCCGTGCGCGGCCAGCGCGGCACGCGGCACGACGTGCCCGCTGGGACCGAACACCGTCGCGTGGTGCTCGGCGGACAGCTGCTCCAGGGTGACGCGCTCGCCCCGGACGCGGGGGTGGTCGGCGGCGACCATGGCGACGTAGCGCTCCTGGAAGAGCGGGATGCGCACGGTGCGGTGGGAGGTCAGCACGGGGGTGGCGACGAACGCGTCGAGGTCGCCGCGGCGCAGCTGCTGTTCGGCGTCGTCCACGTCGAGGGCCCGGACGGTGAACGACACCCGGGGCGCGCGCTCGCGGGCCGCGGCCAGCAGGCGCGGCAGCAACGTCGCCTCGCCGAGGTCGGTCAGCGCCACCGTGAAGCGGCCCGGCATGGTCTGCGGATCGAACGCGTCGGACTGGCGGATCGTGCCGTCGATCTCGGCGAGGGCGCGGCGCAGCGGGTCGTAGAGCCGGCGGGCGCCGGCGGTGGGCGTCAGTCCGCGGCCGGTGCGCCGGAACAGCTCGTCGTCGAAGTGCCGGCGCAGCTTGCCCAGGCTGTAGCTGACGGTGGGCTGGGTGACGTGCAGCGTCTCGGCGGTGGCCGTGACGCTGCCGGTCTCGTACAGCAGGACGAAGACCCGGGCGAGGTTGAGGTCGAAGTTCCTCATATCGACCGACTCTATATCGCGACGTCCGAACATTTATTGGTGGGTATGTCGGGCGTTGCCTAGCGTGCTGTGCGTCACGTGGAAAGGAACGTCTGTGCCCTCCGTACGTCGCGTCGCCCACGAGTTCCTGCAGCGCCGGGGACTCACCACCGTGTTCGGCAACCCCGGCTCCAACGAGCTGCCCTTCCTGGCCGACCTGCCCGACGGTTTCCGTTACGTCCTCGGCCTGCACGAGGGCGCCGTCGTCGGCATGGCCGACGGCTACGCCCAGGCGACCGGCCGGCCCGTGCTGGTCAACCTGCACGCGGCCTCCGGGTCCGGGAACGCGATGGGCGCCCTCACCAACGCGGTGGCCGCGCGCACCCCGCTGGTCGTGGTGGCCGGGCAGCAGGTGCGGCCGGCCGTCGGCCCGGAGGCCAACCTGGCCAACGTCGACGCGCCCGCCCTGATGAAGCCGCTGGTCGGCTGGGCGGCGGAGCCGGCGTGCGCCGAGGACGTGCCGCGGGCCCTGGCGCAGGCGGTGTTCGAGGCGGAGCTGCAGCGCCGGCCGACGTATCTGTCCGTGCCGTACGACGACTGGGCCGCCGAGGCCGGCGACAACAGCCTTCAGGTGCTTCAGCGGCGGGTCCAGCGTGCCGCGGTCCCGGACGCCGGGCAGGCGCGCCGGCTGGTCGAGCAGGTAACGGCCGCGCGCCGGCCCGCGCTGGTGCTGGGCGGTGACATCGACGCGGCCGGCCTGTTCGACGACGCGGTGCGGCTGGCCGAGCGGCTGGGCGGACCGGTGTGGGCGGCGCCCTCGCAGTTCCGGCTGCCCTTCCCCAACCGGCACCCGCTGTTCCGCGGGGTGCTGCCCGCGGGGATCGCGCCGGTCTGCGAGGCGTTCGAGGGGCATGATCTGGTGCTGGTGCTGGGCGCGCCGGTGTTCCGCTACCACGAGTACCTGCCCGGCCGGTACCTGCCCGAGGGCACCCGGCTGATCCAGGTCACCGAGGACGCGTCGGCGGCGGCGCGGGCGCCGATGGGCGAGGCGCTGGTCGCCGATCCCGGCGCCGTGATCGAACTGCTGGTCAAGAGCCTGGACGTGCCCGCCGAGCCGGTCGGCGTCTACCGTCCGGTGCCCGAGCCGGCCGCCGCGGAGGGCGGCCGGCTGCACCCGGAGCAGGTCTTCGCCGCGCTGCGCGAGGTGGTGCCCCGGGAGACGGCGTACGTCGTCGAGTCGACCTCGACGAACGCCGCGTGGTGGCGCCAGATGGACCTGCGCCGGCCGGGCTCGTACTACTTCCCGGCGGCCGGCGGCCTCGGGTTCGGGCCGCCCGGCGCGGGCGGCGTCGCGCTCGGCCGGCCCGACCGGCCGGTGGTGGGCGTCATCGGGGACGGGTCGGCCAACTACGGCATCACCGCCCTGTGGACGGCCGCCCAGCACCGCCTGCCGCTGACGGTCGTGCTGCTGCGCAACGGCACCTACGGGGCGCTGCGCTGGTTCGGCGGCCTGCTCGGCGTACCGGACGCGCCGGGCCTGGACATCCCGGGACTGGACTTCACCCGCATCGCGGAGGGCTACGGCGTGCGCGCCGTGCACGCCGGCGGCGCCGAGGAGCTGCGGGCGGTGCTCGCCGAACCGGCGGACGGGCCGCGGCTCGTCCAGGTGGACACGGCGCTGACCACCCCGTCCTGACCGCACCCTCGGCCCGCGCCCGCGCGCAGGCCGCAGAACGACGACGTTCACCGCAGAACGAAGAAGGGGACACCGATGGCCCTTCCGGACAGCGACGCCTGGAGCAAGAAGTTCTTCAGCGACGGCTGGCGCCAGGCGGCCGCCGAGCAGCCGGTCGTGGAGCCGGCGACCGGTGACCAGCTGGGCACCGTGGGCCTGGCCACCGCCGAGGACGTGAGGCGGGCCGCCGCCCGGGCCGCGCAGGCCCAGCGGGAGTGGGCGGCGACCTCCCCGCAGGAGCGGGCCGCGGTGCTGCGGCGGGCGGGCGAGCTGTTCACCGAGCACGCCGCCGAGGTGCAGGACTGGCTGGTGCGCGAGGCCGGTTCGGTGCGCTCCAAGGCGGGCTTCGAGGTGGGGCTCGCCGTGGGCGAGTGCTTCGAGTGCGCGTCGCTGCCCACGCATCCGCAGGGCGAGGTGCTGACCTCCGAGGAGGCCCGCTGGTCGCTGGCCCGCCGCCGCCCCGCCGGGGTGGTCAGCGTCATCGCGCCGTTCAACTTCCCGCTGATCCTCGGGCTGCGCTCGGTGGCGCCCGCGCTGGCGCTGGGCAACGCGGTGCTGCTCAAGCCCGATCCGCGCACGGCGGTCAGCGGCGGCGTCGTCATCACCCGGATCTTCGAGGAGGCGGGGCTGCCCGCCGGGGTGCTGCACCTGCTGCCCGGCGACGGCTCGGTCGGCCAGGCGGTGGTGGACGCCCCGGAGGTGCGGGTGATCTCCTTCACCGGGTCCACGCCGGTCGGGCGGGCCATCGGTGAGCGGGCGGGCCGGCTGCTCAAGCGGGCCCACCTGGAGCTGGGCGGGAACAACGCGCTGGTGGTGCTGCCCGGCGCGGACGTGCACAAGGCTGCCTCGGCGGGCGCGTTCGGCTCGTATCTGCACCAGGGGCAGATCTGCATGACCACCGGCCGGCACATCGTGCACGAGTCGCTGGTGGAGGAGTACACCGCCGCGCTGGCCGCGAAGGCTCGGGCGCTGCCGGTGGGCGACCCGGCCCGCGAGGACGTGGCGCTCGGCCCGATCATCGACCGGCGCCAGCTGGAGCGGGTGCACTCCCTCGTCACCGAGTCCGTCGCGGCGGGCGCGAGGATCGCCGCGGGCGGCGAGATCGTGGGCGCCTGCTACCGGGCGACCGTCCTGGCGGACGTGACGCCCGACATGCCGGCCTGGCGCGAGGAGATCTTCGGCCCGGTGGCGCCGGTGATCGGCTTCTCCACCCTCGAGGAGGCCGCGCGGATCGTCGACGACTGCGAGTACGGGCTGTCCGTCGGCATCCTCGGCGACGTCGGCACCGCGATGAAGCTGGCCGACCGGATCGACTCCGGCAAGGTCCACATCAACGAGCAGACCGTCAACGACGAGCCGAACGCGCCCTTCGGCGGGGTCAAGGCCTCCGGCACCGGCTCCCGGTTCGGCGGCGCCGCGGCCAACATCGAGGCGTTCACCGAGACCCAGTGGGTCACGGTCCGCCCGGACATCGCCGACTACCCCTTCTGAGCCCCGCCTCCCTCTCCCGCCTTCCGCCCGCACCCGTCCCCTGGGGGTTGTCCATGACATCCACCGTCCCGTCCCGCACCGAGCCGCAGAGAGGCACCACCGGGCACAACGCCTGGACCGTCGCCCTGTGCTGGATCACCGTCCTGCTGGAGGGCTACGACCTCGTCGTGCTCGGCGCGATCATCCCGGTCCTGCTGCGCACCCATCCCCTGGGCATGACCGCCGGTGACGCCACCACGATCGCGACGCTGTCGCTGGTCGGCGTGGCCATCGGCGCGGTCTGCGTCGGCCCGCTGGCCGACCGGCTCGGGCGGCGGCTGCTGCTGATCGGCTCGGTGGTGCTGTTCTCCGTGTTCACGCTGCTGGTGCCGCTGGCCGGCTCGGTGACGATGTTCGCGGCGCTGCGCCTGATCGCCGGGCTGGGCCTCGGCGCCTGCATGCCGGTGTCGCTGACGATGATGGCCGAGCACATGCCGGCCGAGCGGCGGGCCCGGGCCAGCACGCTGACCATGACCGGCTACCACACCGGGGCCGTGATCACCTCGCTGCTGGCGCTGCAGGTGACGGACCACTGGCAGGTCCTCTTCTACGTCCTGGGCGCCGCCGGTCTCGTGATCGCCGCGATCCAGTGGTTCCGGCTGCCGGAGTCGGAGGCGTTCGTCCGGGCCAAGGAGGCGGACGGCGCGCAGCGGGTGCCGTTCACGGAGCTGCTGAAGCCGGCCTACCTGCGCGCGGGCATCGGGGTGTGGGTGGCGTCCTTCATGGGTCTGCTGCTGGTCTACGGCCTGAACACCTGGCTGCCGAAGCTGATGAACGACGCCGGCTACCCCGTCCCGACCGCCGTCACCCAGTTGCTGATCCTGAACGTCGGTGGTGTCGCCGGGCTCGTCCTCGGCGGTGTCGTCGCCGACCGGCGCGGGATCAAGGGCACCACGCTGGGCTGGTTCGCGGTGTCGGTGGTGATGCTGGCCTGTCTGAGCGTCAAGATGGACAGCGACCTGCTGCTGGACGTGGTGGTGTTCTTCACCGGTGTGTTCGTCTTCTCCGCGCAGGTGCTGGTCTACGCGTACGTGACGAACTTCTACCCGGCCGCGGTGCGCGGCACCGCGCTCGGCTCGGCCTCCGGGATCGGCCGGATCGGCTCGATCGTCGGCCCGTCGATCACCGGCGCCCTCGTCACGGCGGGCATCGGCCATCCGTGGGGCTTCTGGTTCTTCGCCGCGGTCGCGGTGTGCGGCTTCGCCGCCGTCCTGGCCCTGCCGCGCGGGGCGGCCGAGGCCCCAGAAGCCGTCTGAGGCCCGCACGCCTGTAGCACGTCTGTACCCCGGAGGGACCCCGAGACAGGCTCGGGGTCCTTCCGCATGCCGGTGCGGCCCGCGCGCCACCGGTGCCCCACGGCCCCGTACCGCGATCACCCTGCGTCATCCCGCAACCCCGGACCCTCCGTCGCAGTTGCTCCCTGTATCCCCTGGGCGACGTATCCCCCTGTGCGACGGAGGCTGCCATGCGTATGACCGACATCCAGCGCTGCGAGGTCCGGCCCGGCCGGCTCGTGGAGTTCGCGCTCGACCCCGCGGCGGTGGAGACCGCGACCGGCCTGCCGGACGACTCCCGGCCGCCGGCCTACATCCAGGAATCGCACATCAGGACGGCCCGGTCCGTGCGCGAGGGCGGCCTGTTCGTGCCGACCTGGCTGGGGACGGCGTTCGACATCCCGGGCAGCGTGGACCTGGACGTGCTGCAGGAGGCCCTGCGCGGCTGGATGCTGCGGCACGAGACGCTGCGCAGCGGCTTTCGCTGGGCGGGCGAGGAGATGCGGCGCTTCACGCTCGACGCGGACGACGTGGCCCTGCGCCGCGAGACGGTCGGCGACTTCCGGGACGCGCGGGCGCTGGCGCGCTACCTGCAGGACCGCTTCGATGTGACGGCGGACGCGCTGCGCTGGCCGAACTTCCTGTTCGCGGCGGTGGTCAGGGACGACGGGGCGAGCGTGTACATGGCCTTCGACCACAGCAACGTCGACTCCTACTCGGTGCAGCGGATCCCCGCCGAGATCCACGCGCTGTACGCGGCGGGCCTGCGCGGCGGGCGGCCGGAGCCGGCGCCGGCGGCCAGCTATGTCGACATCTGCCGCGCCGAGCGGGCCAGCGCGGACGAGATCGACGGCTCGGACGAGATCGTGGCGCGCTGGCGGGGGTTCATCGGCCGGTGCGGCGGGCGGCTGCCGAACTTCCCCGTGGACCTCGGCCTGGCCCCGGACGGGCCGCTGCCGCGCCAGCGGCTGCTGCAGGAGATGCTCGTGGACGCCGACGACGCGGCCGGCTTCGAGGCGTACTGCCGGCCCTTCGGCGGGAGTCTCGTCGGCGTGCTGGCCGCCACGAGCCTGATCGTGCACGAGATCGGCGGGCAGCCGGTCTACCGCACGGTCGTGCCCTTCCACACCCGCCGCACGTCCCGGTGGCAGGACTCCGTCGGCTGGTACGTCGGCGGCGCCCCGGTGGAGATCCGCACCACCGAGGCCGCCGACTTCCCCGCCCTGCTGCGGATGGTGAGCGACGAACTGCGCGCCAACCGGTCGCTGGCCCGGATGCCGCTGGCCCGGGTGCTGCGCCTGCTGGGCTCGGACTTCCGCCCCACCTCGCCCGACCTGTACTCCATCGTCTCCTTCGTCGACGCCCGCGCCATCCCCGGCTCCGAGCGGTGGAGCGAGCTGAAGGCCTACGGCCTGCTGCGGGTGTCCTACGGCGACCAGGTGTGCGCGTGGATCAACCGGCTCCACGAGGGGCTGCAGTTCGCGAGCCGCTACCCGGACACCGACATCGCGTACAAGAACATGCGGCTGTACGTCGAGCGGCTGCGGGAGCTGGTCCTCTCGGTGGCCCGCTCCCCCGCACCCCCGGCCCGCTCCCGCAGCGTCGCGGTGGCCCGCTCCTGAAGCAGGTCCTCCCGGAGCCGCTCCCGGGGCAGGTCCTCCTGCCCGCAGCAGGCCCTCCCGGAGCACTCCTAGGGCGTGTTTCGAAAGCAGCGTCGTCCGCCCGGAGGGCGGGGCCCGCGGCGTCTGGCGCGGTGCATCGCAAGGCGGAGGGTCGTCCGCGTACTGGGCGTACGCGGACGATCCCGACAACGCGGCGAGGGGCCGTGCCAGGCGTCGCGGGCCAGACGGGACTTTCGAAACACGCCCTAGAGCAGGTCGTCCTCCCGGATCAGCTCGTCGAGGTCGCCGAAGGCGTCCAGGCCGGGGAACGGCGGGCCGTCGGCGCCGTCGGTGCCGGGCAGGGCCATCTCCGCCCAGATGACCTTGCCCTGGGGGGTGTAGCGGGTGCCCCAGCGTTCGGTCGTCCGCGCGACGAGGAACAGGCCCCGGCCGCCCTCCTCGGTGGTCGCGGCGTAGCGCAGGTGCGGGGAGGTGCTGCTGCCGTCGGACACCTCGCAGATCAGGGTGCGGTCGTGGATCAGCCGCACGTGGATCGGCGGGGAGCCGTAGCGGATGGCGTTGGTGACCAGTTCGCTCAGCACCAGTTCCAGGCCGAAGCCGAGGTCGGAAAGGCCCCAGGCGTCCAGCCGGGCGCAGGCGGCCTGGCGGACGCGGGAGACGGCGGCCGGGTCCGGCGGGACGTCCCAGTCGGCGATCCGGTCGGGCGGCAGGACGCGGGTGCGGGCGACGAGCAGGGCCACGTCGTCCTTGGGGCCGTCCTTGGGCCGCGCGGGCAGCAGCGCGTCCAGCACGGCCTGGCAGTGCTGCTCGGGCGTCCGGCCGGGGTGGCCCTCCAGGGCCGTGCGCAGCAGTTCCATGCTTTCGTCCAGGTCGCGGCCGCGGTCCTCGATCAGCCCGTCGGTGTACAGCACGAGCTGGGTGCCCTCCTGCAGTTCCAGCTCCGCGGTGCGGAACGGCATGCCGCCCAGGCCCAGCGGCGGCCCGAAGGGCAGATCGGGGAAGGTGGCGGTGCCGTCCGGGCT
Source organism: Streptomyces mexicanus (assembly GCF_902506575.1). Classification (GTDB taxonomy): domain Bacteria; phylum Actinomycetota; class Actinomycetes; order Streptomycetales; family Streptomycetaceae; genus Streptomyces; species Streptomyces mexicanus. The sequence continues at coordinate 799,908 of NZ_LR732544.1, forward strand.
GACCAGGACCGGGGCGAGGTGTCCCGCGCGTGCCATGGCGCAGCGGCGGGTGGTGGGGTCGTAGATCGCGTACAGGCAGGTGGCGCCGACGACGGCGGCGGCCGCCTCGGTGCCGGCCTCCTCCTGGTCGATCCGCCCCACCAGGTCGTCCAGGTGGCTGAGCAGTTCGTCGGGGGGCAGGTCGAGGGTGGAGAAGTTGTGCACCGCGGTGCGCAGCCGGCCCATCGTGGCGGCGGCGTGCAGGCCGTGGCCGACCACGTCGCCGACGACCAGGGCCACCCGGCCGCCCGGCAGCGGGATGACGTCGAACCAGTCGCCGCTGACGCCCGAGTGGGCGGGCAGGTAGCGGTGTCCGGCGTCGATGGCGCTCTGCTCGGGCAGGGCCCGCGGCAGCAGGCTGCGCTGGAGGGTGACGGCCAGGGCGTGTTCGCGGGCGTAGTGGCGGCCGTTGTCGATGCTGACCGCGGCGCGGGCCACCAGTTCCTCGGCCAGGGACAGCTCCTCGTCGTCGAAGGGGCCGCGCTCCTTGGTGCGCCAGAAGGTGGCCACGCCCAGAACGACACCGCGGGCCGGGATCGGGGCGCAGACCAGCGCGTTGATGCCGTAGTCCACGATCTGCCGGGCCCGGTCGGGGTCCTGGGCCTGCCAGCCGGCCGCCGAGGACAGGTCGGGCATCCGTACGAGCCGGCCGGTGCCGTAGCCGCGGGCCTGGGGGGTGGAGGACGGGAAGTCGATCGGCCGGCCGCACGCGTAGAGGGGGTGGTCGTCCCGGATACCGCGTACGGCGACGCGGCGCATCCCGGTCGCCGTGGCGGCGGGTTCCTCGCCGTGCAGGACGGCGTCGGCGAGGTCGACGGTGACGAAGTCGGCGAAGCGGGGGACGGCGATCCGGGCGAGTTCGTCGGCGGTACGGGTCACGTCGAGGGTGGTGCCGATGCCCAGGCCGGCGTCGTAGAGGAGGTTGAGCCGTTCCCGGGCGGTCTCGGCCCGGCCGGAGATCGCCTGCAGTTCCGTGGAGTCGCGCAGCGTGACGACGGTGCCGGCCGGGCCGCCGGCCCGGTCGGTGGGCCGCTGGTTGACGGCGAGCAGCAGGCCGCGGGCGAACAGCACCTCGTCGGTGGCCTCGCGGCCCGAGGCGAGCAGGGCGACCGTCTCGGGTTCGAGGCCGGGCAGCTCGGTGACGTGCCGGCCCTCGGCGTCCGGGGGCAGCTCCAGGAGCCTGGCGGCCTCGTCGTTGGCGAGCAGCAGCCGGCCGTCGGCGCCGACGATCAGCACGCCTTCGCGGACCGAGTGCAGCACCGCGTCGTGGTGGTCGTACATCCGGGTCATCTCGTCCGGTCCCAGGCCGTGCGTCTGGCGGCGCAGCCGCCTGCTCACCAGGGCCGTCACGGCAGTGGCCGCGCCGAGCGCGCCCGCCCCGGCGGTCAGGATGATCGGGATCTGCCGGTCCACCCGGCTGGTGACGTGCTTGACCTTCAGCCCGGCGGAGACCAGGGCGACCACCCGGCCGTCGGGGTCCTGGACGGGGACGATGGCCTGCATCTCCTGGCCGAGCGGCCCGTGGACGCTCTCGGTGCGGACCTGCCCGTGCAGGGAGGGGCCGATCGTGCCGACGAAGCGCTGTCCGATGCGGTCGGGCAGGGGGTGGGTGTAGCGGATGCCATGGGTGTCCATGACGACGATGAAGTCGACGTCCGCGGCCTTGCGTCCGGCCTCGGTCAGTGGCTGGAGCACGGTCGTGGGATGCGGCTCACGCAGCGCGGCGCGGATGCCCGGGGAGTGCGCGAAGGTCTCGGCGACGGCTATGGAGCGGCGCTTGGCCTCGGCGCTGGTGTCCCGCTCGGACTGGAGCAGGAGGGCGAAGACAGCGGCGGCCACGAGCAGGACCACAAGGGCCACCTGCAAGACGAACATCTGTCCGGCGACGCTGCGTAGGCCCCTCGCCACCAGCGACCGCTCCGATATACGTCGAAGACGGCCCAAACGGTCTGCCATCGAGCCTTTCTAGCATCCAAACCCCCATATCGTCACGACTTGTCCGCAAGATCCTTGCCGGAGTGTGCGGCCGGGACCCCGTCGGCGAAGGGACCGGGCGCCGCGAACGCCAGGTCGGCGAAGCGTTCGCCGATGCGCAGATGGGTGGCGGCATCGGGGTGGAGCCCGTCGGGCAGCGGCAGCTCGGCGGCGTCGGCCTCGCCGTACAGGGCCCGCCCGTCCAGGTAGCCGAGGTACGGGTCCTCGGCCGCGCGCTGCCGCACGATCCGGGCCAGTTCCTCCCGGACGACGGCGAGGGTGAGCTTTCCGCTCGCGCGCTCGGCGGGGTCGCCCGCGGCCCGGAACCGCAGCCGCCCGGCGGCGAGGGCGGTGAGGTCGGGGACGGTGGGTCCGGGGGTGTCCTCGTGCAGGGCGCAGTGGATCGGCGAGACGACCAGCAGCGGGGTGGTGGGGTGGCCTTCGCGGACGGTGTCGAGGAAGCCGTGGACGGCCGGGCCGAAGGCGCGCAGGCGCATCAGGTCGGTGTTGACCAGATTGATTCCGATCTTGACGCTGATCAGATCGGCGGGGGTGTCGCGCAGGGCGCGGGCGGTGAACGGGTCGAGCAGGGCGCTGCCGCCCAGTCCCAGGTTGATCAGCTCCACGCCGGCCAGGGCGGCGGCGCGGGCGGGCCAGGTGGTGGAGGGGCTCGCCGCGTCGGAGCCGTGGCTGATCGAGCTGCCGTGGTGCAGCCACACCCTGCGGCCGCTCGCCGCAGCCGGCTGCACGGGGGCGTCGGTGCGCAGGGCGACGAGTTCGGTCGTCTCGTTGTGCGGGAGCCAGATCTCGACGTCCTTGGCGCGGTCGGGCAGGCCGGTGAAGCGGAGGGTGCCGACCGGGCCGGGCCGGTGCTCGGTGGCGCCGGTGGCCATGTCGACGGTCAGGACGTTGCCGCCGCGTACGCTGCCCTGCCCGGCCGGACGCCCGTCGACGAGCAGGTCGTACACGCCGTCGGGGCGCGGCGGGGCGCCGGTGTAGAGGCGCTTGGTGGGCAGGGTGTCCAGTTCGACGGCGGGGGCCCGGGGGCGGAAGACCAGGCGCACGCCCGAGGGCTGGGCCTCGGCCAGGGCCAGTTGCGGGTCGGCGCACTGGGCGCGGGCCCACGCCGGGAGCCGGTGCGGCAGGAGGCCGTGCGCGGTGCGTTCCAGGTCGAGGGCGCCGCGCACGAGGTCGGCGGTGAGCGGGGTGGTGATCCAGCGGGGGTCGGTGTTCACGGGCTTCCGCCGGCGCCGCGATCAGGACCAGCATCGGCAGCAGGACCGGGTGGAGGACGGTGAGCACGCCGGCCGTGGAGATCAAGGAGATCGTGCCGTTGAGCGCGGCCACGCAGGCGCCGATCATGCGGCGGGCGGGGGCGGCGCCGGCCCGCCCGGCCGCGCCCAGCCCGCCGGCACCCCGGGCCGCGGCGGCCGGGCACGGGCGCGCCGGCCCGCGGCGGCGGTCGGGGCCGGTGCGCGGGACGCGGCGCGCGGCGGGACGCGCGCGGGTCAGGGGTGGGCGGCGCGCCGCACGCCGCGGCGGCGGTGTGCGGCACGGGCGTGGCTCAGGCGGGGCTGCTGGACGTCGTCAGCCCTGGCGGCGGGCACGGCCCGGCGCGGTACACAGCGCGCTGTTGACGCGGAGCAGGTCGACGGCGCGGTCGGTCACGAGGAGGCGCGTGGACGGCGCGACGCGGCCCGGGGCGCGGCCGGCGGCCGTCCGGGAAGCTGCGTCCATGTCCGTCACCTGTCGCTGCGGGGGCCTGGCATCCGCAGCGGACCTCGTGGTGACCGGTGCGGTGACCGGTGAGGCTCGGTGCGGTGCGCGGGTGGCCCGATGACCGTTCTGGGCCGTAAGTAAGTCAGTTGGCCGGGGGAAAGTCAACGCCGGGTCCACCAGGTGGAACACCTCATGAGAACCGGCTGCCGTGGGCACCCCCGGCGTGGGCGGCCCAGTCGAGGATCTGGACGGCCGCGCCGGCCGCCTCCAGGCCCCGGCAGCGGGCGTGGTGGCGGCGGGCGATGCCGTCCAGGTCGAGGTGGGCGGCGAAGGCCGGGTGGGCGGTCAGCCGGCGGGCGTGCGCCCACAGCGCGGGGTGGTCGGCGATGCGGTGCACGGCGGCGGCGTCGAGGTGGTGGCGGTGCACGGTGTCGAGCTGCACCAGGGAGGCCCACACGGTCACGTCGGCGGCGGTGAGCTGATCACCGGTCAGGTACTCCTGGCCGGCCAGTCGCCGCTCGAGGTCACCGAGCGCGTCGAGCAGGACCCGCAGGGCCGCGGCGCGCTCGGCGGGGCCGTCTCCGGCCCGGCCGGCGCGCTGGGCGGCCTCGTCGACGTCCTGGGCGCACAGCCGCTCGACGGCCTCGATGTCCGCCGCGGCCCCGCACGGGTACAGCGGGGCCCGGCCGTCGCCGAAGTACCGGTCGAGGTCGCGCATGATGTCGGGGGCGTGGTTGCTGACGATCCGGCCGGACCAGTCGTCGCCGAGCACCGGCGCCAGCGCCGGTCCCGGGTAGTGGTGGGCCCCGGCCTCGTACAGGGGGCGCAGCGCCGTGTGTCCGCCGTCCGGGCCGTCGGGTACGGCGGGCAGCAGGGTCAGCGGACAGCTGTCGCCGACGCCGAGCAGGCTGTGCGTGACGGCGATGCGCAGGCCCTGGGGGCAGGCGGTGGACACGTGGAGCCGGTAGCGGCGCGGTACGGCCCAGTGGCCGCTGCGCGGGTCCCTGCCCAGGCGCCCGCGGAAGGCCGGGACGGACGGTGCGGAGCGGTGGGCGGCCAGCGGTGTGACGGACATGGGTCTCCCCGGGTACGGGCACGCGCGGAACGGGCGTGCTGCTCAGACGGTGGGGGGGCGGGGCCGTCGCCGTCGGCGGCGCGGCCGGGGCGCGGCTCAGCCGAGGGCGCTCATCGCGCTGCAGACGCGCAGCAGGTCGATGTGGCGGCGGGAGGTCAGAAGGAGCGCCGGCCGGGGCGTACGGCCCACCCGGCCGGTCACCGGCTCACGACGCCCCATGATTCCCTACCCGTTCACTAGGATTCCTTCATGGAGTGTCGATCCGCCGGATGACGCAGTCAAGGGCGGATCTCGGCCTGCGGGACGGCGGGGTCCACCCTGAGGACATCCGGCGCGGCGGGCGCCGGGCTCCGCCGCGCACCGCCGGGGACGGCGACCGCCTTTCGCGCGCCCATTTCCGCAAGCAGTGGCATTCCGCGTTTCGGCACGGGCCTCACCGGTCGTGCCGGGCGCGCCAGGCGGGCGCGGCCCGACCTTCCGGTACGGGCAGGGTGATGCGCACGCCACCCTGCCCGCTCCGACCCCCTGCCGGGTCAGTCGCCCGGTCGGTACCTGCGCTCGACGTGGCCTGCCAGCTCGTCGGGATGGAAGTAGACCGGTCGCAGGTTGCCGCTCGCATAGCGCTCGACCTGGTCGGCGAAGTGCGGCGAGTCGGGGTGGCCGCTGACCCCGCCCGCCGTCACCGCCCAGGCACGCACCCGGGGCCCGAACTCCACCACGGCGACGAAGCTGTTGCCGCTGGTGCCGTAGTAACGCTTCGTGCCCGGGTAGCTCTTGGCCCCGAACGAGGCCAGCGATCCCCAGCGTGACGAAGTGAAGGGGATCGGCACGCTCGGCTTGTCGTCACTGAAGTCCTGGACGATGGCGCCGTCGTTGCGCTGGTAGCGGTTGATGTCGCCCCAGGGCACGTCCTGGCTGCCGAAATCCCGCTCCAGCCGGGCCACTGCCGTGGCCAGGGCGTCGAGGCGCTGGGTGTCCGTGGCACGGTCGGCCATGTAGTCCCAGCCGGACATCTGGGCGTCCGCCGCCGCCTGGGCCGTCATGGCCCACAGGTCCTCGCCCCAGAACACGGCCACCGACAAGGCGGTCGACTCGGCGGACCACCGGGTGTCCCAGTCGCGCAGCAGGGCGATCGGGGCGGACAGCCGCTTCCTGCGCGCGCTGCCCCGGGGCAGCGCGTCCCAGGCGGCCACGAGACCGGGGACGAGCCGGGCGAACGCGGTGAGGTACGGGTCGAAGGCGGCGTCGATCAGCGTCCGGGGCGTGAAGTCCTTGCGCGCGCTCAGCACCCGGATCGCCTGAGGCCCGCGCGGATTCTCCCCGGCCCGGTCGAAGTAGCGCGGATAGTCGGCCGCGTGCGGGCTGTCGTCCCCCGCCGCGGTCCAGGGCCAGTTGTTGGTGTTGAACGCCCAGCCGTTCTTCGGGTTCACGGCCCGGGGCATGCTCGCCAGGCTGTGCAGGCCCTGCCAGTCGGTCGCCGGGTCACTGCCGTCGACGGTCTTCAGGTAGTCGAAGCGGTCGTCGCGCTTCGGCACGAACTGCGGCATCAGGAAGGCGATGTCCCCCTTGGAATCGGCGAAGAGGGTGTTGTTGGAGCTGTTCGCCTTGAGTTCCGCGACACCGATGTACTCGTCGTAGTCCCGCGTCTTGGTGCGCAGATAGCTCTGCTTCAGGGCGTCGACGGGTTTGTTCATCAGCGCACACGCGATCCACTTGCCGTCCTCCTCACGCACGATCGGACCGTGGTGCGTGGCGTAGGTGGTGAACCGGCGCTCCTCCTGGCCGCCGTCCTCGGTGCGCACGCGGAGGACGACCTGCTTCGTCGTCACGGGGCGCAGCTCGTCGCCGTAGCGGTAGCAGCGCCTGCCGTTGTCTCCGGTCACGATCGTCTCGGCGAAGTTGTCGATGTTGTCGATGCCGCTGGAGGTGTGCATCCAGCCGGTGTGGGCGTTGAAGCCCTGGTAGATGAAGAACTGGCCCCATGTGGCGGCGCCGTAGACGTCGAGTCCCTGCTTGCTGGTCACATGCTGTTCGGCGCGGAAGAAGAAGCTGGTGTGCGGGTTGATCAGGAGCAGCGCGTGACCGTCGCGGGTGTGGCTCGGCGCGATCGCCATGCCGTTCGAGCCGGTGGGCTCCCGGAACGCCAGACCTCGCTCCTCCTCGGTCATCGGCAGGCTCCGCCCGCTGTAGAAGGCTTCGAGCCGGCTGAGCGGGATGGACTCGATGTCGCCGCCGATGCTGCCCTCGGAGAAACTCAGCGTCATCCAGGGCTCGAAGCGGCGGATGACTCGGGGGCGCACCTCGGGATGGGTGGCGAGGTAGTAGTTCAGGCCGTCCGCCCACGCCTGCGTCAGCGCCCGCAGCCAGGCCGGGCAGCGCGCGTGTGCCTTCTTCAGCTCCTCGTGGTCGAGGTAGAGCCGCTGACGCAGGTCCTGCCAGAGCGCGCTTTCGCCCTCGGCTTCGGCGAGACGGCCGAGAGCGACCAGGTAGTTGGTCTCGACGCGGTTGAAGTCGTCCTCGGCCTGGGTGTACATCATCCCGAAGACGGCGTCGGCGTCGCTCTCACCCACCACGTGCGCGACGCCCCAGTCGTCGCGGGTGATCGTCACACGTTCCACGTGCCTGCGCCAACGGGCTGCGGTGGACCCGGAGTCCGCCGGTGCTGCCGCTTGAGCCGTCGCGGCCGGCAGGGCCGCGGCGGCGACGGCGACGGCCGCCGTGCCGAGGACGCGGCGTCGGCTCACCCCCGTGAACTGCGCATGATGCATGAGCTGCTCCACCTTCCTCCAAGCCTCGACGGGCCGAGCCCGAAGGAAGAAGGCGGCTCCTGGCACCGCGTATCCGGGCGGCTGTCACGCCGTGGCGTCGACCGGACTCACGTCACCGCTCCCCTCCGCGCACACGGCATCGCCGAGCAGCCGACGTGTGACAGGTGTCACCGCCCGGTGACCAGGTACAGGACAGTCCTATCCGGGTGACCGCTCACTGACAAGACCGCATCTCTCACTCGAGGTGCTCCGCACCCCACAGGTCACCGGCAAGGCCGTCCTGACGGCGCGGTGCGGTGGCACACGGCCGCCGGCAGCACCCGTTCGGCCGTCGGCAGCGGCCACGGCCCCGCTGGCACCGGTCCAGGAGCACGGGTGCCCGACAGGTCGCCAAGAATGGTCAAGGGCCGGTTTCGGATTCTCCGAAACCGGCCCTTGACCTGCGACTCTCACGAGTCGGGACGACAGGATTCGAACCTGCGACCCCTTGACCCCCAGTCAAGTGCGCTACCAAGCTGCGCCACGTCCCGTTGCGCGCCCCGCGGTGGTCCGCGTGATCGCGCGGATCAACTTTACCGCACCCGAGCGGATGACTCGATCACGCGGTGCGCGGGACGGTCCCGGCGGCGGTGTCGTGCTCGGCGTCCATGTCCTTCGCATACGCCAGGAAGTCGTCGACCATGCGGTGGAAGAGGGTCGCGAGCTGGTGCAGTTCCTCGGCGGACCAGCCGGACAGGGCGGCCTCCATGCCGCGGGCACCGGCCTCGCGGATGCGGGCGATGGCGTCGCGGCCCTGCCCGGTCAGCCGGATGCGCTGGGCGCGGCGGTCGTCGGGGTCGGGAACGCGGGTGACGTACCCGGACTTCTCCAGTTGCTGCACCGTGCGGGTCACGTGGGAGGCCTCCACGCCCAGGCGGTTGGCCAGTTCACCGGGCCGCTGCGGTTCGCTGTCGGCGATCTGGCGCAGCAGCGCGACCGCGGCGCGGTCCAGCGGCACCCCGGCCAGGCCCATCAGTCTGTCGTGCTGCCGGGCCCGCGTGCTCAGGTAGGTGATCCGGGTGAGTGCGCGCTCGATCTCGGCCACTTCGGGCGAGACGGGGCCGGGGGGCGGCGATGCAGTGGGCATACCCCCAGGCTACCATATCGTTGCGTTGCGCAAGTATTTGCAGGTGCCATGCCAGGCCGTCCCGGGACCCCACAGGGTGCGGGGTCCCGGTTGCCCGTACCGGGCTCGGCGGCCGTCAGGAGCCGGCGGGTGCTCAGCCCCGGCGGTACGCCGGCGAGGCGACCTTCTCGACCGGGACGCCGCCGGCCGCCAGGCCCAGCACGGTGAGGGCGGGCCGCGGCGGACCGGCGGGCGCGGTGCCGTCGGACAGGACGGCGAGCGCCAACGTGTTGGTGCCGCGGGTGTCGAGGATGCCGTTGGGGAGGACGAAGGTGTGCTGGGGGCCGACGTCGTTGACGTACTGGCCGAGGTTCCAGCCGTTGAGGAAGATCTGCACCCGGTACGGCCGGCTCGCCTCGTCGGTGAAGGTCAGGCCGAGCGAGGCGTCGGTGCCGCGGTCGACGGACAGGGGGAACTCGGTGCGGTACCAGGCCACGCCCTGCCGGGTGTCGGTGTGCGGCAGGGGCACCGGCGCCCACGTCCGGGCGGGGTAGCCGGGCAGGTGCCAGCCGTGGCGTTCGCCGTACAGGCCCCCGGTGTTGAGCGGTCCGCGCACCGGGTCGGCGGCGGTGGCGCCCTGGATGCGCCAGGTCAGCGGGGCGCCGTCGAGGGTGGCGGCGGTCAGGCCGCGGGCCGACTTGAAGGCGTCGTTGGCGCCGCCGTCCTCCTCGTGGGCCATGCGGCGCACCAGCACGGCCACCGTGTGCGGGCCCGCGCCGCGCAGGTCGGCGGGCACGGTGAACGCCGCCGTGTCCGACCAGGTGCTCCAGGTCGCCTGGTCCTTGGTGGGCACGGGCAGGCGGTGGGTGCCGAGCGGCCGGCCGTCCCACCAGGCCATCAGCAGCCCGAGCGTGCCGGCCTGGTAGGTCAGGGCGAGGGTCTGCGCGCTGCTCGCGTCGGTCACCGTCGCGCGGTACCAGACGTCGCCGTAGTGGAAGCCGTAGTCGTCGGCGAAGAGGACGGCGGGCTGGCCGGCGGGCACCTTGGTGGTGCTGTGCGTGGTCGTCAGGTCGCAGACCCGCCAGTCGGTGTCGTCGAAGCCCGGCTGAGCCTCGGGGTTCTCGGGGGCGTACCGCCAGTCGGTGAGGTCGGGCAGGGACAGGGCGCGCGGGCCCGCCAGCCGGCTCCGGGCTGCCAGGCCGCCGGACGCGGTGGCGGTGACGGGGACGCGCCGGCCGTTCCACAGGACGGTGCGGATCCGCTCCGGCGACCACACCTCCAGCTCGCTCGGGGCGGTGGTGTCGCCGGTGAGGTGGACGGCGGCGCCGTCGACGCGGGCGTCGCGCACCAGGGCCGGTCCGCTGACGAGCAGCGCGCCGTCGCCCGTGGTGCGGGGCCAGAGCGTGGCCGTCGCGGTGTCGTCGGCCAGGAGCAGCAGCAACGGCACGTCCTGGTCGCCGCCCTCGATGCGCAGGCGGGTCAGGCCGTCGAGGACGGCGTTGATCCGCAGGGTGCCCGCGGCCGCGTCGTGGACGGCCTGCGCGCTGCCGCCGGTCGTCGTCACGGTGGGGCGGAGACGGCTCTTGAGGACGATCTCCACCGGGTCGCCGGGGCGGCCGGTGAGGACGGCGAGGTCCCGTTCGGGGCCGGTGGCCCGCCACATCGGCTGGGCGGTGCTGTACAGCAGCGCCCTCCGGCCCAGCGACAGGTTGGTGGCGAGCACCTTCATGTCCTTGGCGGCGACCTTGAGGCCGCCGCCCGCGGCCGGGACGGTCAGGGGGCCGGCGACCGTCGTCACCGGCAGGGTGCAGGTGGCGTCGCGGCTCGTGTCGTTGCGCCGGAAGTACAGGTGCGAGCCGCGCTCGGGGTCGGCCAGGTGGTAGACGCGCACGTCCGCGCTGCTCGCGGCGGTGTCCTCGGCCCGGTCCAGCCGGGCCAGGTCCGGGAAGGAGGCGAGCATCGAGCCGATCTGCTTCATCGGCGGGATCTTGGCGGTGAGGTTGCGGGCCTCGTCGAGGGCGGCCCCGTAGTCGTAGGAGGTGTACACGACGGGGGCGGGCTGCCAGCCCCAGGAGGTGCCCCCGAAGGTCATGTACACATTGTGGATCTTGATGCCGTTGGCGAGGTTGGTCAGGTAGAACCGGCGCTCGTAGGCCGCGTCGCGCTCGGCCCGTGAGCCCGCGTAGCCCTTGCCGCCGAAGACGGCCCCGCCCCAGCAGTCGAACCAGCCGCCCGCGAACTCGGCCAGGAATCCGGGGGTGTCGGGGCTGGCGGTGGAGCCGCCCCTGGCGCCGCCCGGCCCGAAGTAGCCCCAGTCCGGCGGGTTTCCGCTCGCGGAGGGGTAGCCGGCGAAGGCGTACAGGTAACGGCCGCTCTCCTCACCGGTGGAGAAGGAGCCGGGGACCCAGTAGCCGTTGCGGCCCTTGTCGTTGTGGAACAGCGGCACGTCGATGCCGTCGGCGCGGACCTTCGCGTACAGGTGGGCCATGTAGTCGCGGCCGGTCGCGCTCGTGACGTAGGAGGCGTACTCGTTCTCCAGCTGGTACAGGACGACCGTGCCCCCGCCCTTGGTGTACAGCCGCGGCTCGATCACCGCGTCGACGGCGGTGAGCCACTCGTCGGCGTACTTCAGGTACTCCGGGTCACTGGTGCGCGCACGGCCGGAGGTGACGGCCAGCCAGCCGGGGAAACCTCCCCCGTCCGTCTCGGCGTTGATGTACGGGCCCGGCCGGGCGATGACGTACAGCCCGGCCTCGGCGGCCAGGTCGAGGAACCGGCCCAGATCGCGTACGCCCGTGAAGTCGTAGCGGCCGGGCGCCGGCGAGTGGTAGGCCCAGGAGGCGTACACGGAAACCGCGTTGTAGCCGCTCGCCCGCATCTTCTGCAGCACGTCCCGCCACAGGGAAGGACTCGGCAGGCGGAAGGGGTGCACTTCGCCCGACCACAGGGGCACTCTGCGCCCGTCGACCAGGAGCGAGTACCGGTCGAAGGCGACGGTGCGCCGCGCGGCTGCGGCACCGTCGGCGCGCACCCCGTCGGCGTGGGCGAGGCCGTGGCCCGGCGCCGCCTGGGCGCAGGCGGTGGCCGGCAGCGCTGCGGTCAGCGCTGCCGCCCCGGTCAGAGCGGTGAAGGCACGACGGGACAGTTCCACGGGTCGTTCTCCTCGGTGACGGTGGTCGGGGCGGGTACGGACGTCCGTCCGTTCCGGGCGGTACGAAAGGCGTGCGTTCGGGGCGGTGCGGAGGAGGATCGGGTCCGGTTCGGGTCCGGTTCCTCGACCGGAGACCAACAAAATCCCCGTGAATCGAACGGGAATCAACGAGAACGAACGCGCGCCGCAGCAAGTAATCACGGCGGCGACACGGCAGTCAACCGGTCGTCAGCAGACAGCCGCGGAGGGAGAGCGTTGAGAAGGATCACGACGCAGGGTCCTGTGCAGAGCACGGAACGTGCCCTAGGCTCACGCACTGAATCGTTCCAAAGGCCCTCGTCGGTCCGGGAGGAGCACACCATGCACCGCCGCTATGCGGTCATCGGGCTCGGCCACCGCTCGCAGCTGTACGTGGACGCGCTGCTCGGTGACTGGAGCGACACCGGCCGGCTCGTCGCGTTCTGCGACACCAACCGCACGCGCATGGACCACTACAACCGCCGTGTACGGGCCGCCGGACACCCGGCCGTGCCCTGCTACGGCCCCGAGGACCTGGACACGGTCCTCGCCTCGGCGGACACCGTCGTCGTCACCACCCCCGACGCCACGCACGCCGCCTACGTGTGCGCGGCCCTGGACGCGGGTGTCGACGTGGTGGTGGAAAAACCCCTCACCGTGGACGAGGAGGGCTGCGCCCGCATCGCCGAGGCCGCCGAGCGCAGCGGCGCGCAGCTCGTCGTCACCTTCAACTACCGCTACTCGCCCCGCAACACGGCGGTCCGTGAGCTGCTGTCCGCGGGACGCATCGGCGAGGTGACCGCCGTCCACTTCGAATGGATGCTGGACACCGTCCACGGGGCCGACTACTTCCGGCGCTGGCACCGCCGGCGCGAGAACTCCGGCGGCCTGCTCGTGCACAAGTCCACGCACCACTTCGACCTCGTCAACTGGTGGCTGGGCAGCCACCCGGTGCAGGTCTTCGCCCAGACCGACCGCCGCTTCTACGGGGACGGCGCCGCGGGAGCCGCCCGGTCCGCCGCACCCCGCCCGCCGCGCGCCCACGGAGCGCCCACGCTCGGCAGCGATCCCTTCCTGCTCGACCTGAGCGCCGACCCCCGCCTGAAGGCCCTGTACCTGGACGCCGAGCACGAGGACGGTTACCACCGCGACCTGGACCCGTTCACCGAGGGCGTCGACATCGACGACACCATGTCCGTGCTGGTCCGCTACGCCGACCGGTCCGTGCTGACGTACTCCCTGACCGCGTACGCCCCCCGCGAGGGCTACCGGGTGGCCATCACCGGCACCCGGGGCCGGCTGGAGCTGGAGGTCTGCGAACGGCTGTGGACGCCGCCCGGCACCGCGATCGATCCCACGGCCGCCGGCGACCAGGACGACGGCGGCCACGAACGGCTCACCGTGCAGGAGCACTGGAAGCGGCCCGAGGAGATCACCGTCGTGCGCGGTGAGGGCGGACACGGCGGCGGCGACGCCCTCATGCTCGACGACGTCCTGCGCCGCACCGGGGCCGACCCGTCGGGGCGCCGGGCCGGCTACCGCGACGGGCTGCGCAGCGTCCTGACCGGCGTCGCCGCCGACCGCTCGGCCCGCACCGGCGCGCCGGTCGCCCTCACGGACGAGGGCACACGGCTGGCCCCCGTCCCGCCGGAGGCGGCGGCCCCCGCCGGCGCTCGCCGCATGTCTCACCCGGTGCGGATCCAGGTACCCGGCCACGGACAGGAACACGGGCCGGGGACGGGACCCGGCGCGCAGGCCCCAGGGGCGGGACCGGGCACGCGGACCCAGGGACGGAACCCGGCACGCGGCCCCCGGCCGAACGCAGAGCGGGAGTGAGAGCCATGAGCAGCACCGAGGTCGTCCGAAGCGGTCCCCTCCGGTACGCCACCGCGGAGCGCTTCGCCCGCCCCCGGCCGGTGACCGCCGGGGACACCGGCCCCGTGAGCGGCCGGATCTGCCCGCAGCCGCCCTCCCGGCTCGAAGCGGTGATGGGTCCGCCGCACGACGAGGACCGGTGGCCGCAGGGCGAGGACTGCCTCCATCTCTCCGTCACCGCCCCCGCGGGCGGCGGCGGGCCACGGCCGGTCATGGTCTGGTTCCACGGCGGCGGCTTCAGCAGCGGCGCCGGGCTGCTCGACTGGTACGACGGCGGTGCGCTCGCCGCCGAGGGCGAGGTGGTGGTGGTCTGCGTGAACTACCGGCTCGGCGCCCTCGGCTACCTCGTCCTCGACGGCGTCAGCGAGGGCAACCTCGGCCTGTTCGACCAGATGGAGGCGTTGCGCTGGGTCCGGGACCACATCGCCGAGTACGGCGGGGACCCCGAGAACGTCACCGTGTTCGGCCAGTCGGCGGGCGCCTTGTCGATCCGGGTGCTGCTGGAGGTCCCCGAGGCGCGCGGGCTGTTCCACCGCGCCGTCCTGCAGAGCGCGCCGCTGGACTTCGCCTGCCGCCCCGCCGCCGAGGCGCGCGAGACCGGCCGGCTCTTCGCCGGCCACCTGGGCGCCGACCCGCTCACGACGCCCGCCGAGGCCGTCGTCACGGCGCAACGGCGCACCGCGGCCGCCCACTCCGCGCACACCGGAAGCGGGCTGGCGCCGGCGTTCACCCCCGTGTCCGGGGCGGACCCGCTGCGGGAACCGGGCGCCTGCTTCGACGCCGGCGCGCGCGGCCTGGACGTGCTGTACGGGTGGAACCGTGACGAGATGTCGGCGTTCCCGCCGGACGCGGGCGACGACGGCGACGTGGCCGACCGGACGCGGCGCGCCTTCGAGGTGCCGTACGCCGATCTGCGGGCGCGGCTGCGCCGGGCCGGTGCGCGGGTCCACGGGTACCGGCTCGACTGGCGTCCCCACGGCTCCCGGCTCGGCGCCACGCACTGCGTCGAGCTGCCGCTGCTGCTGGGGTCCGAGGACGCCTGGAAGGGAGCGCCGATGCTCGGTGACGCCGACTGGGCGGAGGTCGACGCGCTCGGCCGAGCCGTGCGCGCGGTGTGGGCCTCCTTCGCCCGGACCGGCGATCCCGGCCCCCTGCCCGCGCCGCTGGTGCCGGTTCCGTAGTGCGGGAGCCTCCCGCACCACGGGAGCACCCGGGCCGCCCTCCCGCGGCCGGGCGCCGGGCCGCGGGAGGGCGGTCGCCCGGCGGGGGGGGGCAGTCAGGCAGGTTGGCGGGGATCAGTCAGGCAGGTTGCCGTCGCCCCCGAGGTTCGCCACCATGCGGCGCAGCACATTGATCGTGGTCACGAAGTCGGCCGTGTCCACGCCCTCGTGCGTCTGCTCGTGGACCCGCAGATTGCGCTCCCGGGCCCGCAGGCGCCCCGCCTGACCCGCCTCGGTCAGCGTCATGCCGCCTCCCTCGCCCTCCGTCAGCCACCCGCGGGCCACCAGGTCGTCGAAGACGCCGTCGAAGTCGATGCCCTGGTCGTCGTACGGGGTCAGCCGCTCGGTCAACGCCGCCCGCGTCCATCTGCCCGGCTCCCCGGCGACGTGGTTGAGCGTCCACCAGTGCGGCTGGGTGAGGTCCTCCACCGCCAACTGTGCCCGAAGCGCCCCCACCACGCGGCGGTACACCTCACCGCTCCACGCGCCGATGGGCTGAGCGGCCAGCTCGTCCGTCGGGTATTCCTTGATCTCCACGCTCACACGTCCCCTCCGCATTCCCTCGGTGGTGATCGGAACGCGACGACCGTAGGACCTCACGTTTGCTTGAGGTCAAGGCGTAGGGCAGCGGGGACGCGATGCCACGCGGGTCCCGCCTCAGCCCTCCGCCGCGACGGCGGTGGGGACCGGTGGCGAGGGCGGTGCCGGTGCCGGTACCGCCCCGGGGCGGCGGTAGACGTACGGCGGCGGCTCGGACCGGCCCGCGTCGGCCGGCTCGCGGACGAGGTGGTGGTCCGGGGAGAGCGCGCACGCCGGGTCGGTGCGGGCGGCGTCGCCGGTGAGCGCGAACGCCTGGCAGCGGCAGCCGCCGAAGTCCTCCTCCCGGCGGGCACAGCTCCGGCACGGACCCGTCATCCACTCGGTGCCGCGGAAGCGGTTGAAGGCCGCGGAGTGCTCCCAGATCCAGGCGAGCGGGTGGTCGCGGACGGTGGGCGGGTCCAGGTCCGGCAGGGAGGCCGCCGCCGGGCACGGAAGGACCGTCCCGTCCGGTGTGACGGTGAGGGAGACCGCTCCCCAGCCGCCCATGCAGGGCTTGGCGACGCCGTCGAAGTAGTCGGGGACGACCCACACCAGGTCGATCCGGCCGGCGAGTTGCTCACGCCTGCGCTCCACGGTCTCCCGGGCGCGGGCCAGCTGGTCGCGGGTGGGCAGCAGCGCGGCCCGGTTGAGCAGGCCCCAGCCGTAGAACTGCGTGTTGGCCAGCTCGATGCGGTCCGCGCCCCAGGCCACACCCAGCTCGATGAGGGCGTCCACGGCGTCCAGATTGTCGCGGTGCAGCACGACGTTCAGGCCGAGCGGAAGTCCGGCCCGGCGCACGAGCGCCGCGGCCCGCTCCTTCGCGGCGAAGGAAGCCGGGCGTCCGGCGATGCGGTCGGCGGCCCGCGGATCGGCGTGCTGGACGGACAGCTGGACGCTGCGCAGCCCCGCCGCGGTGAGCGCGGCCAGCCGGGCCTCGTCCAGCCCGGTGCCGCTCGTGACCAGCTGGGTGTAGATCCCGGCGCCCTCGGCGGCGGCGACGATCCGCTCCAGGTCGGGGCGCAGCAGCGGCTCGCCGCCGGAGAGGGGGGTGTGCACGACGCCCATCTCACCGGCCTGCCGCAGGACGTCCGTCCACTCGTCGGTGCTCAACTCGGTGGAACGGCGGGCCAGTTCCAAGGGATTGGAGCAGTACGGGCAGTGCAGCGGGCAGGCGTGGGTGAGTTCGGCGAGCAGCGCCCCCGGGGGCGCGGGCTCCCGGCCGGATCCGGGGTTCACGGAGGTGGTCACGTCAGCCAGCCCTCCTGCCGCAGGCTGTCGAGAAAGGCAGGGACGGTGTCGGCCACCGGCGCACCCGGGAACCGGTCGGCCAGCTCGCCGACGATGCCCTCCACGGTGCGGGTGCCGTCGCACAGGCCGACGACCGTGCCGCCGTGCCCTTCGAGGACGACCACGCGTTCCGGCAGGACCAGCAGGTCCCTGCCGCGCACGGCATCGTGCCGCAGCATCAGCGCGGGGGCGAGCGCCGGACGCCACGGGGCGACGGTTCGCGGCATCACACCCGCTCCCGAGGGCCGCTCTGCCCGGCGATCGCGTCCGGCCCGGCGGACGCCTCCGTCCCGGCGAACTCCACCTGGCGGGTGTGCTCCTGTACGGCGTCGAGCAGGGTCCACAGCACATCGCACTTGAAGCGGAGCGCGGCCACGGCCTTCTCCTGCTCCTCGCGGGTGCGGGCCCACTCCAGCACCAGGTCCAGCGCCTCGGCGCTGTCGCGCCGGCCCTGGTCGACGCGGGCGCGGAAGTAGGCGAGCCCGTCCGGCGCGATCCAGCGGTAATGACGCTCGAACGCCTCGATGCGCAGCCGCATCAGATCGGGAGCGGTCAGCTCGGTCAGCGAGGCGGCGACGGCCTCCAAGGTCGAGCGCAGGCGGCAGAAGTTGACGTACCCTTCCACGGCCAGCCGGACGCCCGGCAGCACGCTCTGCCCCGAGAGCAGGATCTCGCGGTCGACCCCGGCCGCCTCGCCGAGCCGCAGCCAGCGCTCGATGCCGCCCTCGCCCTCGCTGCGCCCGTCATGGTCCTCGATCCGCCGCAGCCACATGCGCCGCAGCCGCGAGGAGTCCAGCTTCGCGATGATCAGCGCGTCCTTGACGGGGATGTGGCGCTGGTAGTGGAAGCGGTTCGTGATCCAGCAGCGCACCTCCTCGGGTGTGAGGTCGCCCTCGTGCATGCGCAGGTTGAAGGGGTGACGGTCGTGGTACCTGTCCTGGCCCACCGCGCGCAGGCGGTCCTCGAACTCGGCGCGGCTCCAGGGCTTCAGCGGCGGGGCGAGGGGCGTGGTCACAGCTCGATCACCATTCCGTCGTCGGCCACCGCGAGGCCCAGCCGGGCGAGCCGCTTGTGCTCCGGCGCGGCGGGGTCGAGGAGGGGGTTCGTGTTGTTGAGGTGCGTGTACAGGCAGCGGCCGGGCAGCGTGGCGAGGATGCCGGCGGTGCCGTTCGGTCCGTCGATGGGCAGGTGGCCCATGCCCGTGGCGGTGCGGGAGGAGATGCCGGTGCGGCGGGGCTCCTCCTCGTCCCAGAAGGTGCCGTCGACGATGACGCAGTCGGCCTCGGCGGCGGCTTGATGCAGCGTGTCCGACCAGGTCGCGACGGCCGGGGCGTACAGGGCGCTCCGGCCGGTGGCCGGGTCGTACAGGCGCAGCGCGACGACCCAGGTGTCGTCCTCGGGTGCGTCGGCGGCGTAGCGGGGGCGTTTGCCGGAGACGGGCACGGCGCTGATCCGCAGGCCGGATCCGGCCGGTCCGCTCGCCCTGGGGCCGAGCGGCTGTGTCCCCCGGCCGTGCAGCTCCCGCCAGGTCAGGGTGGTGTACGGGGTGAGGACCGGGCCGAGGCGCAGGCGGCCGTCGACCGCCTCGCGGACCGGGGCGGTGGCGAGGATCTCCAGGCCGTCCGCTTCACGCAGCCGCCAGATCCCCAGCGTGTGGTCGAGTTCGGCGTCGGTGAGGACGACTCCGGCGATCGGCGTCTGCCGGGCTCCGGGCCCCGGATGAAGGGCCGGGTGCGCCTCGATCTGGTCGCCGATGTCGGGGGTGGCGTTCACGAGGTACCAGCGGCCCTCGTCGGCACGGACGGCCAACGAGGCGTGTCGGCGGCGTCGCCCGGGGTGGGCGCGTGCCCCGGAGCACCCGGGGCACGCGCAGTTCCACTGGGGGATGCCGCCGCCGGCCGCGGTACCGAGCACCTGCAGCAGCATGACGGGGGGCTAGCGGACGCTGAGGGAGTAGGCGGTGACCTCCAGCGCGGTGTCGACGACCGCGTACCCCGGCGTCTGCCAGGCGGTCGAGGCGCTCTCCTCGGTGGTGGTCCGGGTGGGCTGCTCGACCTGCTCGACGGCTTCGGTCATGGTGCGTACCTTCCTTTCTGCGAGGGGGTGTTGACCTCCCGGTGCGGGAGGGGTCCTTGGGGAGGCGGCCGTTACTTGATGGTCACCTTCAGCAGGAGGTCCTTCTTGGTGCCGCGGTCGCTGGTGCCCATCCAGGGCTGGTCGGCGCCGGGGCCCTGGGCCAGCGCCGGCGGCCGGCCGTGGGTGCGGTTGTAGTAGGCCGTCGCGTGTCCGACGTCCTCGCCGGTGGCGTCGATCGGCAGCCGCCACAGCCGGTGGCCGCTCAGCGTGGTGACGTACAGGACGTTGTCGACGACCGCGATCTGCGCGGGCACACCGCCCTCGTCCGGCCTCCAGACCATCTTCGGGTTCGTCATGCCGGCGCGTGCGCAGGAGCCCTCGCAGGTCGGCCAACCGTAGTTCTTCCCCGGCTTGATGAGGTTGAGTTCGTCCCAGGTGTCCTCCCCGACCTCCGTCGACCACAACCGACCGGCACGGTCCCAGGCCAGTCCTTGGGGATTGCGGTGGCCATAGCTGTAGACGCGTGTCCCGAACGGGTTTCCGGGGGCCGCCGCACCGGTCTTGGTGATCCGCAGGATCTTTCCGTTGAGCGACTTCTTGTCCTGTGCGAGATTGCGCTTCCGGGCGTCGCCGGTGGCGACGTACAGATAGCCGTCGGGCCCGAAGGCGATCTTTCCGCCGTTGAGCTGGGTGTCCCTGACGATGCCGGTCAGGATGGGGGTGTAGCCGCTCAGCCGGGTGCCGTCGAAGCGCATCTTGACCACGCGGTTGTCGCTGACCGTGGTCTCCATGAAGAAGACGTCCTGGTCGCTCGTCCCGTTCCAGGTCGGTGACACGGCGACCCCGAGCAGGCCGCCCTTGTCCTGGGTTTCCTGCTCCCACACCGAGTTCGGTACGGTGCCGACCTTCTTCTCGGCGCCGTCGGAGGCGACCTTCCAGACCACGCCGGTGTTGCGTTCCGTCACCAGGGCCGCGTTGCGACCCGGGAGGAACGAAATCCCCCAGGGGGTCGTCAAGTCGTCCGCGAGCTTGCTGATCCCCGACGGTTTGCCGCTCGCACGGGGACCGGCGTGCGGCTGGCCGGCCGTCGCGGACGGCCCGGACACGCCGACAGCCGTGACGGCGGCGACAGCGGTGAGCGCGGCCGTGTACGGGCGGACCCGATGCACCGCCGAATGCGCCAAGCGTGACATCCTGATGCCTTTCCTGTCGTGGCGCGGCCGCGTGGTCCCCGCCGGGGACGACCCGGCCGCGTGCGATACGAGGGGGTTGCTCAGTGCCGCGCCGCAGCGCGGTCGGCCCGAGGGAAAAGGGGCGGGCCGAGCGGCGCGACGGCTCCTTTCCGGAGTGTTCGGGCGCCCCCTGAAGCAGTGGCCGCCGGAATCGCCCCTTCTGGCGAGGGGCCGTTTCCCGGCGCCGGGACTGCGGACAGCAGGAAGCTTGCGGGCCGGTCCGTCCGCCGCCGGTCCACCGGCGCCGAGGTGTCCCTCCCACGAGTGACCCGCCGCCGTACGGAAGGGCCGGACGGAGTACGCCGGGTCAGCGCGGCCTGTCCTGCGGCGGGGCGCAGCCGGCCGGAGCGGCGCCGCGCGGCGCCGCTGTTTCCGTGACCCCGGGTACCGTGGCGGGGCCGGCCCCGGGGGCCCGTCGACACCCCGCGCCGCCCGGACACCTACTACGGCCTGTCGAAGTCCTTCGGCGAGGACCTGGCCCAGCTGTACTGGGACAAGCACGGCATCGAGACCGTCTCGGTGCGCATCGGCTCCTGCTTCCCCGAGCCGACCAGCGTGCGCATGCTCTCGATGTGGATGAGCCCGGCCGACGGCGCCCGCCTCTTCCACGCGGCCCTGACCGCCGAGCACGTCGGCCACACCGTCGTCTACGGCTCCTCCGCCAACACCCGCCTGTGGTGGGACCTGTCGAGCGCGCGGGCGCTGGGCTACGAGCCGCAGGACGACTCCGAGCCGTACGCCGCCAAGCTGATCGCCGAGCAGGGCGAACTGGACCCGGACAACCCGGCGCACGCCTGTCTGGGCGGCCACTTCGTCACCGACCCGCCGATCTGGCCGCACTAGGGCCTGTCCGGCGGATCATGCCGCAGACGCGGGGCCTGGCACTCCCCCAAGCTCTTCGAGCAGGGGGTACCCCCAGGCGGCGTTGTCGTCACTCGCCGACGCTCCGCGTCGACTCCCTCCTCCGCCTTGCACAGGGACGCACCATGCCCCGCTCACCTGGACAGATCAGTCGCCGTGAGATCCCTGCGACTTGATCCGCCGGACAGACCCTAGGCCGTAGCGCGTTCCCGCGTGCGGCCGCTGCGGGCGCGGCAGTGCCGCGCCCGGCCGGGCTTCCGGTTCAGCTCATGTGGTTGTACGCGTTTCCGCTCTGGGCGTCGGAGACGACGCGGGCCGCGAAGGGCCGGCGCCAGTCGCCGGTACCGGAGTACAGGTACACGGTCTTCGTGCCGGGGCGGTGGGCGAAGAGGTCGGCCCTGCCGTCGTGGTCGACGTCGCCGGCGCCCACCAACTGCGCGTAGACCTGCCAGCCGCCGCCGATCCTCGTGCGCTGCGTGTAGGTGCCGTCGCCCTTGCCGAGGTAGAGCCACAGGACACCGTCCTTGTCGCGGGCGACGAGGTCTCCCGCGGGTCCCCCGGCGAGGTTCCCGACGGCGCTGAGCTGGTTGTAGATGTCCCAGCCGTGACCTATGCGCTTGCGGGCCTCGAACGGGCGGGAGGTCTCGCCGGTACTGCGGTAGAGCCAGAGAACGCCCGCCTTGTCGATGGCGACGACGTCGGGGCGGCCGTCCCCGGTGAGGTCGCTGCCGCCGGTGAGGTGGGTGTAGGTCTGCCAGCCACCGCCGATCCGCACGCGCCTGGTGAAGCCGCCGTCCTCCCGGCCCGAATACAGCCAGAGCACACCGTCCCCGTCCCGGGCGACGAGTTCGGGGGTGAAGCCGGGGTTCCCGGCCCCCGCGATGTCGCCGACGGCCTCGATCTTGTCGTAGATCTGCCAGCCGCCGCCGATCCGCGCCCGCGGGCGTCCGTCCTCGGGGCTGTCGCGCCACAGCACTCCGGAGGTGTCGCGGCCCAACAGGTCGGCGGCACCGTCGTTGTCGACGTCGTGCAGGGCGGAGGTGGGCGTGCCGGCGTGCGCCAGCAGCCGCACGGCCGGCCGGCCGTCCGTGCCGAGCGAGACCCGGAAGATACCCTGGCCCTGGACGGCGTGGCTGCCCTGGACGATCTGCGCGGTGCCGTCGGGCACGGTGAACGCGGCACCGGCACGGTCCAGGAGTGCGAGCTTCTCCCCGGTCCCGAGGTGAACGGCCGTGGTGCCGTAGGTCACCCAGTCACCGAGCAGGCCGATCTTCAGGTCCGCGCCTGCCGTGGTCCCCGGCAGGGGGACGACCGTGCGGGCACCGGTCGCCTGGTCACGGACGACCGCGCGGAGCGTGTGCGTGGCGGTGTCGTCCTCGACCCAGGCCAGCCGGCTGCCGGAGACCACGGGGTTGCGTGCCTGCTGCGGGTAGGGGTAGGTGAGGCCGGCATCGGTCAGGTCGATGAGCCCGATGCGCTGTCCGCCTTCCGCGGTGCGGGTGGTGAGCAGGCCGTGCGTGGCGTCACCCGGCCGCACCCGGTCGTAGGAGGCCGTCTCCGGCAGGCCCTGCACGGCGCGCGGCTCGGTGTCGCCGGTCTGCAGCCACAGCTTCGAGGCGCCGCGGACGAAGAGGGACCGGCCCGCGGCGCCCGCGTAGAAGCTGTCCGGTCCGTCCGGGACCGACCGCATGCGGAAGGAGGTGCCGGTGGACATGTCCACCGCCTCGGTTCCGTACAGGTCGCTCGAGGTGACGACCATGTCCCCGGATGTGTCGGCGATGCCTTCGATGGTGTAGACGAGCTTGTCGCGTGTCGCGCCGCCGTCGTAGGCGACCCAGCGCAGCTTGCTCTCCTCGCCGTCGTGGGGGACGCGCACCAGGAAGCCCTCGGAGCCGGCGGACGCCGGCGTGGCGCCGGGCACCATCGGGAGCAGACCGCTCGCCCCCTGCGTCGCGACGGGGGCCTCCGTGGCGGCCACCGGGGCGGCGGCCAGTGAGCCCGCACCGACCGTGACGGCGAGAACGGTGGCGACGGCGGCGCCGAGACGGCGCCGGCCGGTGTGTCGGGAGACCAAGGAACGTTCCTCCTGTGCGAACGGGTGCGGAACGCAGTGCCTGCGCCCCGTCCAGTGCGACCCTCGACCCGACCGACTGGTTGTACGACCGCCGTTCACGGCCACGTCACCTCAGCGCAGCCCTGCCGCCGGACGGCGCGTGCCGACGGCGCGCGGCCCGGATGCGGGCGTGCCGGCGGCGCGCGGCCCGGATGCGGGCGTGTCGGCGGCGCGTCGGCCCCGGATACGGGCGAGGCGGCGGCGCGTCGGCCCCGGACGGGTCGAAGGACCCCGGTGGCGGCGCAAAACGATCGTTCGCGGTGGCGGGCGGGCACCGAACGGGCCCGCCCGCCACCGCATTCGGGCATCCGCGCTGCCCGTTCCCACCCGGCGCACCCGCAGCCGTGCAGGTCCGCGGCGGGCACAGCGCATGGCAAACGGGCACACCCGGGCAGTATCGGGCCCGCAACAGACCTGGTCAGCGCCGCGTGACCGCAGTAGAACTGTCCCCCGAGGCCCGAACGGGCAACGAGGCACGGGAGGCAGGTGTCGGCCATGGGCGCGCGGACGGCGGAGGAGCGGCAGCGGGAGATCGTGCGGGTCGCCCGGGCCACCGGCCAGGTGGACGTCACCACGCTCGCCGCCGAGCTGGGGGTGGCCAAGGAGACCGTCCGCAGGGACCTGCGCGCCCTGGAGGACCACGGGCTGGTCCGCCGCACCCACGGCGGCGCCTACCCGGTGGAGAGCGCCGGTTTCGAGACCACGCTCGCCTTCCGGGCCACCAGCCACGTGCCCGAGAAGCGGCGCATCGCGGCGGCCGCGGCCGAACTCCTCGGGGACGCCGAGACCGTGTTCGTCGACGAGGGCTTCACCCCGCAGCTCATCGCCGAGGCGCTGCCCCGGGACCGGCCGCTGACCGTGGTGACCGCCTCCCTGCCGGTCGCGGGCGCCCTGGCCGGCGCGGAGAACGTCTCGGTGCTGCTGCTGGGCGGCCGGGTGCGCGCGGGCACGCTGGCCACCGTGGACCACTGGACGACGAAGATGCTGGCCGGGTTCGTCCTCGACCTCGCCTACATCGGCGCCAACGGCATCTCCCGCGAGCACGGGCTGACCACACCCGATCCCGCGGTCAGCGAGGTGAAGGCGCAGGCGATGCGGGCGGCGCGGCGCACGGTGTTCGCCGGGGTGCACACCAAGTTCGGCGCGGTCAGCTTCTGCCGGTTCGCGGAGGTCGGCGCGCTGGAGGCGATCGTGACCAGCACCCTTCTCCCGGCGTCCGAGGCGCACCGCTACGCCCTGCTGGGCCCGCAGGTCGTCCGGGTCTGAACGGCCGCCGCCCGCCTGCCGGTGTGCCGCACACCCGGCGCTGCCCGTTACCTCCGCATACCTACGTTCAAGCACCTTTACGTCCCCTTAGACCAGGAGCGATCCATGCGAACCCAGAGCCGACGGCGGCCGCCGCGAGCCACACTCGCGCTGGCCGCCGCAGGGACGCTGCTCGCCCCGCTGCTCTCCGGCTGCTGGGTCGGCGCGGGCGGGGCGGGGTCCGGCGGTGACTCCGTCAACGTCCTGATGGTCAACAACCCGCAGATGGTCCAGCTGCAGAAGCTCACCGCCGCGCACTTCACCAAGGAGACCGGCATCAAGGTGAACTTCACCGTGCTGCCGGAGAACGACGTCCGCGACAAGATCAGCCAGGACTTCGCCAACCAGGCCGGCCAGTACGACGTGGCCACGCTGTCCAACTACGAGATACCGATCTACGCCCGCAACGGCTGGCTGCACCCGCTGGACTCCTACGTCGCCCAGGACAAGGGCTTCGACCAGCAGGACGTGCTGGAGCCGATGCGCGAGTCGCTCACCGCCGACGACGGCAAACTCTACGGCGAGCCCTTCTACGGCGAGTCGTCGTTCCTGATGTACCGCAAGGACGTGTTCGCGGCCAAGGGCCTGACGATGCCCGCCCACCCCACCTGGCGGCAGGTGGCCGACCTGGCCGCGAAGGTGGACGGCGCGCGGCCCGGCATGCGCGGCATCTGCCTGCGCGGACTGCCCGGCTGGGGCGAGCTGATGGCCCCGCTGACCACGGTCGTCAACACCTTCGGCGGCACCTGGTTCGACAAGGACTGGAAGGCGCACCTGGACTCCCCCGAGTTCGTGAAGGCGACGAAGTTCTACGTCGACCTGGTCCGCGCGCACGGCGAGTCCGGCGCCGCCCAGTCCGGCTTCGCCGAGTGCCTGAACAACCTGACCCAGGGCAAGGTCGCCATGTGGTACGACGCCACGAGCGCGGCCGGCTCCCTGGAGGCCGAGGGCTCCCCCGTCCGGGGCAGGATCGGCTACGTCCCCGCCCCGGTGGAGCGCACGAAGTCCTCCGGCTGGCTCTACACCTGGGCCTGGGGCATCCAGAAGGCCTCCCGCAACGCCGACAAGGCCTGGAAGTTCGTCTCCTGGGCGTCGAGCAAGGAGTACGAGCAGCTGGTCGGCGAGCAGGCCGGCTGGTCGAACGTGCCCGCGGGCAAGCGCGCCTCGACCTACGAGAACCCCGCCTACCGCAAGGAGGCCGCCGCCTTCCAGGAGATGACGAAGGAGGCCATCGAGAGCGCCAGGCCCAACGACCCCGGCGTGCAGCCGCGGCCCGCGCCCGGCATCCAGTTCGTCGACATCCCCGAGTTCACCGACCTCGGCACCAAGGTCTCCCAGGAGATCAGCGCGGCCGTCGCCGGACGCCAGTCCGTCGAGACGGCCCTGAAGAAGTCCCAGAAACTCGCCGCGAAGATCTCCAAGGAGTACGAGGGACGATGACCGCCACGACCACGGCCCCCGTGGCCGCCCCCGCCCTGCGCGGCGCGCGGCAGCCCTCCGCCCGGCTGCGCGCCTGGGCCACCCGGGCCCCGCTGCTGCCCGCGCTCGTCTTCATGATCGTCGTGACCCAGCTGCCGTTCGTGGCCACGCTGGTGATCTCCTTCTTCGACTGGAACGCCCTGTATCCCAAGGCCCGGCACTTCACCGGGCTGGACAACTACCGCCAGGTCCTCACCGACGCGGACCTGCGCCACTCGGTGTGGACGACGGTGCTGCTGACGGTGGCGGTGGTCCTGGCCAGCCTGGTCCTCGGCCTGGTGCTGGCGCTGCTGCTGGACCGCCGCTTCCGCGGCCGGGGCGTGGTGCGCACCCTGCTGATCGCGCCGTTCCTCATCGTCCCGGTGGCCGCCGCGCTGCTGTGGAAGCACGTGCTGTACAACCCCGAGTACGGCCTGTTCAACGGCCTGCTGCACTACGTCGGCGGCCCCCAGCCCGACTGGGTGTCGAACACCCCGCTGCTCGCCGTCGAGGCTTCGCTGGTGTGGCAGTGGACGCCGTTCATGATGCTGATCCTGCTGGCCGGGCTGCAGAGCCGGGACCAGCAGCAGATCGAGGCCGCCCGGGTGGACGGGGCCGGCGACTGGCAGATCTTCGTCCACCTCACCCTGCCGCACCTGCGCCGCTACCTGGAACTGGGCGCCCTGCTCGGCTCGATCTACATCGTGCAGAACTTCGACGCGGTGTTCACGATCACCTCCGGCGGCCTGGGCACGGCGAACCTGCCCTACACCGTCTACCAGAGCTTCTACCAGGCCCACGAGAACGGCCTCGCCTCCGCCGCGGGCGTCCTGGTCGTCATCGGCTCGATCATCATCGCGACCTTCGCCCTGCGCGTGGTGTCGTCCCTGTTCCGCGAGGAGGTGTCCGCATGAGCGCCGTGCCGAGCGCCGTCCGCCGCAGGGGGCTGGGCCTGGTGGCCTGGCTGGCCGGCATCGTCTTCTTCCTGCCCATCGCCTGGATGGCGCTGACGTCCTTCCACTCCGAGGCGGACGCCGCGACCAACCCGCCGTCCTTCGCGGCGTCGCTGACGCTGGACGGCTACCGGGAGTTCTTCGGCAGCGGCGGCGGGGCCAGCCCCTGGCCCGCGCTGGTCAACTCGGCGGTGGCGTCGGTGGTCTCCACGCTGTGCGTCCTGCTCCTCGCGCTGCCGGCGGCGTACGCGCTGTCGATCCGGCCGGTGAAGAAGTGGACGGACGTGCTGTTCTTCTTCCTGTCCACCAAGATGCTGCCGGTGGTCGCGGGCCTGCTGCCGATCTACCTGTTCGCCAAGAACGCCGGGCTGCTCGACAACATCTGGCTGCTGGTCGTCCTGTACACCTCGATGAACCTGCCGATCGCGGTGTGGATGATGCAGTCCTTCCTCGCCGAGGTCCCGGTCGCCGTCATCGAGGCGGCCCGGGTGGACGGGGCCCGCCTGCCGGTGATCCTCGCCCGGGTGGTCGCCCCGATCGCCCTGCCCGGAATCGCCGCCACCGCCCTGATCTGCTTCATCTTCAGCTGGAACGAACTGCTGTTCGCCCGGGTCCTGACGGGCGTGGTCGCCGAGACCGCCCCCGTCTTCCTGACCGGCTTCATCACCAGCCAGGGCCTGTTCCTGGCCAAGGTGTGCGCCGCGTCGCTCGTCATCTCCCTGCCGGTGCTCGCCGCGGGGTTCGCCGCCCAGGACAAACTGGTCCAGGGCCTGTCGTTGGGAGCCGTGAAATGAAGGCCGCCGTCATCGAGTCCGTGGGCCGCGCCGTCGTCACCGAGGTCCCGGACCCGACGCCGGGACCGCGCGAGGTCGTCGTCGAGGTCGCCGCCTGCGGGCTGTGCGGGACGGACCTGCACATCCTGCAAGGGGAGTTCGCGCCGAAGCTGCCGATCGTGCCGGGACACGAGTTCGCGGGCGTGGTGGTCGGCGTCGGCACGCAGGTCACCGAGGTCGCGGCCGGTGACCGGGTGGCGGTGGACCCCTCCCTGTACTGCCACGAGTGCCGCTACTGCCGCACCGGCCACAACAACCTGTGCGAACGCTGGGCCGCGATCGGCGTCACCACGGCCGGCGGCGCGGCCCGCTACGCCGTCGCCCCCGTGGCGAACTGCGTCAAGCTGCCCGAGCACGTCCGCACCGAGGACGCGGCCCTGATCGAGCCGCTGTCGTGCGCCGTGCGCGGCTACGACGTGCTCCAGTCGCGCCTGGGCGCCCACGTCCTCATCTACGGCTCCGGAACCATGGGCCTGATGATGCTGGAGCTGGCCAAGCGCACGGGCGCGGCGAGCGTGGACGTGGTCGACGTCAACGCCAAGCGGCTGGAGACGGCGCGGGCGCTGGGGGTGTCGGCGTCGGCGGCGAACGCGGACGAGCTGGACCGGCCGCAGGGCTGGGACGTGGTGATCGACGCGACCGGCAACGCGGCGGCCATCCAGGACGGCCTGGACCGGGTGGCCAAGGCGGGCACCTTCCTGCAGTTCGGCGTGGCGGACTACGCGACACGGGTGACGATCGACCCGTACCGCATCTACAACCAGGAGATCACCATCACCGGCTCCATGGCGGTCCTGCACAGCTACGAGCGGGCGGCCGAGCTGTTCGCGAACGGGGTGCTGGACCCGGAGGGCTTCATCAGCGACCGCATCCCGCTGGAGAACTACCCGCAGGCGCTGGAGCAGTTCGCGGCGGGCGTGGGACGGAAGATCGTGGTGGTGCCGTAGGGCGCACGGCAGGGGCGGCGGGGGCGGAGTCACCCGTTCGGCAGGTAAGGGAACGGTAAAGCGCCCCCGTTCGTTACGCCTCACATGACAGCTATGACCCCTGGCTCGAACATCCCTCTCTCCGCCGTGCGCGTGGCGGTGGACGTCGCGGCCCCGGTGCGGCTCGACGTGTCGGGCCTGCTGCTCACCGCCGACGGCAAGGTGCGCTCCGACGACGACTTCATCTTCTACAACCAGCCAGCCGGCCCGGGCGTGACCTACCGCTCGGGCGGCGGCGCGGCCCCGGACACGATCATCGTGGACACGGCCGCCGTGCCGCCGGGCATCGAGAAGATCGTGGTCACCGCCAGCCCGGACGCGGCCGGGCAGACCTTCCAGGGCATCGAGCCCACGGCGACGCTGCGCAACGCCGACGACGGCTCGGTGCTGGCCACCTTCACACCGCCGCGGCTCGGCCCGGAGACGGCGCTGCTCGTCATGGAGATCTATCTGCGCAACGGCCAGTGGAAGGCGCGGGCCGTCGGTCAGGGGTACGCCGACGGGCTGGCCGGCATCGCCACCGACTTCGGCGTGACGGTGGAGGAACCGGCCGCCGCACCGCAGCCGGCCGCCCCGCCGCAGCCGGTGGCCCCGCCGCACCCGGGCACCCCGTCGCAGCCGGTGACCCCGCCGCCCGCGATGCAGCCCCAGGTCACCCCG
>NZ_LR732544.1:829295-929077 GCF_902506575.1 Streptomyces mexicanus
TTCCACCGCCCCCGCGCTCTTCCCCGCGCGCCGTATCCGAGTGACCATGAAGACGACCGGTCACGCCGACCGGCCACCGAGACCAGGGGGTTGCGGGTGCGCGTGGGACTGCTGACCCGGGAGTACCCGCCGGACGTGTACGGCGGTGCGGGGGTCCACGTCGAGTTCCTGGCCCGGGAACTGCGCGAGCTGGTCGACCTGGAGGTGCACTGCTGGGGCGAGGCGTCCGCGGCGGAGCGGGCCGCCGGTGTCGTCCGCCACCGCCCCTGGCCGGCGCTGGACGACGCCAACGACGCCCTGCGCACCTTCTCCGTGGACCTGGCCATGACCGCCGCGCTGACCGGCTGCGACCTGATCCACTCCCACACCTGGTACGCCAACCTCGCCGGCCACCTCGGCAAGCTCCTGCACGGCGTGCCGCACGTGCTCACCGCGCACTCGCTGGAGCCGCTGCGGCCGTGGAAGGCCGAGCAGCTGGGCGGCGGGTACGCGCTGTCGAGCTGGGCGGAGAAGACCGCGTTCGAGGCCGCCGACGCGGTGGTCGCCGTCTCCGGGGCCATGCGCGAGGACATCCTCGGCTGCTACCCGGGCCTGGACCCCGACCGCGTGCACGTCGTCCACAACGGCATCGACACCGCGCTGTACCGCCCCGACCACGGCACCGACGCCCTGGAACGGATCGGCCTGGACGCGGACCGCGCCTACGTGCTGTTCGTCGGCCGCATCACCCGGCAGAAGGGCGTGCCCCATCTGCTGCGCGCGGTGCGGGACATCGACCCGGCCGCGCAGGTCGTGCTGTGCGCGGGCGCCCCCGACACCCCGGAGATCGACCGGGAGTTCCGCGAGCTGTACCAGGAGCTGAGCCGGGTGCGGGCCGGTGTGCACTGGATCCCGCAGATGCTGCCCCGCCCGGACGTGATCCAGCTGCTCACGCACGCCGCCGTCTTCGTCTGCCCCTCGGTGTACGAGCCGCTCGGCATCGTCAACCTGGAGGCCATGGCGTGCGGCACGCCCGTGGTGGCCTCCCGGGTCGGCGGCATCCCGGAGGTGGTCGAGGACGGCCGGACCGGACTGCTGGTCGACGTGGACGGCGACTTCGCGGCGGGGCTGGCCCGCGCCCCGGGCACGGGGGCCGCGGGTCCGGCGGCGGCGCGCCGGATGGGCGAGGCGGGACGGCGGCGCGCGGTGGCGGAGTTCGGCTGGGACGCGGTCGCGCGGCGCACGGTGCGGCTGTACGAGCAGGTCCTCGCGCAGGCTTAGCGCGCTCGGGCGAGGGGCAGTAGTGGTGCATCCGGGTGAGGGGAGCGGCCATGCGTCGTGGTGGACCTTCGGTCCTCGGGATCGTCCTCGCGGGCGGTGAGGGCAAACGCCTGATGCCCTTGACCGCGGACCGCGCCAAACCCGCGGTCACCTTCGGCGGAACATATCGCCTCGTCGACTTCGTGCTGTCCAACCTTGTCAACGGCGACATCCTGCGCATCTGCGTGCTGACCCAGTACAAGTCCCACTCGCTGGACCGGCACATCACCACCACCTGGCGCATGTCGAGCCTGCTCGGCAACTACGTCACCCCCGTCCCGGCGCAGCAGCGGCTCGGCCCCCGCTGGTACCTCGGCAGCGCGGACGCGATCCTGCAGTCGCTCAACCTGGTCCACGACGAACAGCCCGACCACGTCGCCGTCTTCGGCGCCGACCACGTCTACCGCATGGATCCGCGGCAGATGCTCCAGCAGCACATCGAGAGCGGCGCGGGGGTGACCGTCGCCGGCATCCGGGTGCCGCGCGCGGAGTCGTCGTCGTTCGGGGTGATCACCCCGGCCTCGGACGGGCGCCGCGTCGAACGCTTCCTGGAGAAACCGGCCGATCCCCCGGGCCTGCCCGACGACCCGGAGCACGTGTTCGCGTCCATGGGCAACTACGTCTTCACCACCAAGACGCTCATCGACGCCCTGCACCGGGACGCCGAGGACCCGCACTCGGTGCACGACATGGGCGGCTCGATCCTGCCCCAGCTCACCGAGCGCGGCGAGGCGCAGCTGTACGACTTCGGCACCAACCACGTGCCCGGGGAGACCAGCCGCGACCAGGGCTACTGGCGGGACGTGGGCACGCTCGACGCCTACTACGACGCCCACATGGACCTGATCGCCGAGCGGCCCGCCTTCAACCTCTACAACCGCGACTGGCCGATCTACACCCACTCCACCCAGCTCTCGCCCGCCCGGTTCAACGCCGGTGGCATCGCGGGGGAGTCGATCATCAGCGCGGGCTGTCTGATCCGCGGGCAGGTCACGCGCTCGGTGCTCTCCCCGGGGGTGCGGGTGGACCCGGGCGCGGTGGTGCAGGGCTCGGTGCTGCACGACAACGTGCACATCGGCCGGGGCGCGGTGGTGCGCGGCGCGATCCTGGACAAGAACGTCGAGGTGCCGCCGGGCGCGACGATCGGCGTCAACCCCGAGCGGGACGCCGAGCTGTACACCGTCTCCAAGGGCGGGGTGATCGCTCTGGGGAAGGGGCAGCGGGTGCCGTGAGGAAGCGCGCCCGGAGCGGGAGGGCGGGCGTTCAGCCGTTCAGCGGCGGGAAGCGGTTCAGCGTGATCGCGCTGGCGCGGCGCACCTCTTCGGTGGGGCTGAACTGCACGTACTCGGTGCCCGGCGCCGTGTGCACGGGGACGTGCCCGGGAGGGGCGTAGAACGCCTCCCCGGCCCGGAAGGTCTCCTCGTGGTCGGGATAGCGCAGCACCAGCTCGCCCTTGAAGACGTACCCCCAGTGCGGGCACTGGCAGCGGCCGTCCGGCAGTTCCTTCAGCAGCGGGGTGAGGTCGATGTCCTCGCGGAAGCTGCGGAAGTCGACCGTGTAGGGCTCCAGGTCCTCGGACAGCTCGACGACCGGGCCGTAGTCGCCGCCCTGGGTGGCGGTGTCCCGGGAGACCTTGGGCATCCGGCTCACTCCCTTCCGCGGGTGAGGGGCGCGTCGCGGGAGGCACGCACACGGACGTGACGCCCCCATGGTGCGCGCGCGGAGGCCCACCGGTCCACTTGGATCTCCCTCCCCCCGCCCGGTCACTGCCTGCTTTTGTCATGTCCCTGGACGTGAGCGGAATTCCGTGCTGTCATCCCTCTGCTGCCCATGACAACGTTGTTCCACACCAGAACGAACAAACCCGCAACCGGGCAGCGCACAAGAGCCGCCAGTTTCCTTCCCTCCAGGAGGATGCGTGCGCACCACCCGTCTCAGAGACCGACTAGCGCTCCTGCTCGCCGCGGCCCTCGGTCTCGCCGCGTTCGGCGCGGCGCCCACCGCCCGGGCGGACGTCGGCGACGACCCCGTCGAGGTCCACGGACTCAAGGGCGAGTACTACACCCAGTCCGCCCCCGGCGCCTTCGACTTCCACGAGCTGAAGGCCACCGCGTTCGACCCCGCGCTCGACTTCGACAACCTCGAACCCCGCCTGGCCGCCGCCACCGGGCGCTCCGACGACGTCAGCGTCCGCTGGACCGGCCGGATTGTCCCCGAGAAGACCGGCGCCCACACCTTCTCGATCACCGGCGACAACGGCTTCCGCCTGTGGGTCGGCGGCTCCCTCGTCATCGACCACTGGGTGGACGACTGGGACAAGGAGCAGACCTCCGCCCCGGTGGAGCTGACCGCCGGGAAGGCCTACGACATCAAGGTCGAGTACTTCGAGCACTACGGCGGCTCCAACCTCCACGTGCGCTGGACCGAGCCGGGCGGCACCAAGGAGCCCGTCCCGCAGTCGGCGTTCCTGCTGCCCGAGGGCTACGCCTACGACGGCGCCATCGCGACCACCGTCCTCGCCGACGGCCGCACCCTCAAACTCGACTTCGCGCAGAAGCTCGCCGCCCCGCCCGCCGGCCTCACCGCCCACCTGAACGCGGTGATCGGCGGCGCCACCTGGCCGCTGGGCGGCGCACGGCTGGACGCCACCGACCCGCGCGCCGTGCTGGTGGCGCTGAAGGAGCCGGTGGTCGGCAACAAGACGGGCACGGCCCGCGGCACCGCGGACGTCCGCTACGACGGACAGGGCGGCCTCGCCTCCGCCGACGGCCACGCGGTCGGCGCCTTCTTCAGCAGCGGCGCCAACCACTCCACCTACGAACTGCGCACCCGGTGGGCCGACCAGGTCGGCCCGGACAACGCGCTGCCGGAGTACCCGCGCCCGCAGCTGACCCGCACCCAGTGGCAGAACCTCAACGGCCGCTGGCAGTTCGCCGCCGCGCAGGCCGGCGAGCAGCCGCCGGTGGGCAAGACCCTGCCCGAGCGGATCCTCGTCCCCTACCCGGTGGAGTCGCAGCTCTCCGGCATCGAGCGGCACGAGGACCGCATGTGGTACCGGCGCACCTTCACCGTCCCGGCCGGCTGGCACGTCGGCCACGGCAAGCGGCTGCAGCTGAACTTCGGCGCGGTCGACTGGAAGGCCGACGTCTACGTCAACGGCACCGAGGTGGCCGCACACCAGGGCGGCTACGACAAGTTCAGCGCCGACATCACCGACGCCCTCAAGCCCGGCCGCGCCCAGGAGCTGATCGTCGGCGTCTACGACCCGACCGACGCCCCCGGCGGGGAGAACCCGCCGCTGGGCAAGCAGCGCCTGGACCCGAGCGGCATCTGGTACACGCCCACCTCGGGCATCTGGCAGACGGTGTGGATGGAGCCGGTCGCCCCCGACCACGTGGGCTCCCTGAAGCTCACCCCGGACGTCGCCCACGGCACGCTGACCGTCGAGGCCCAGGGCGTCCGGGCCGGCGTACCGGTCACGGCGACGGCGTACGACGGCAAGCGGCAGGTCGCCACGGTCCGCGGCCGCACCGGCGGCCCGCTGACCCTGACGATCCGCGACGCGCACCTGTGGTCGCCCGACGACCCGTTCCTGTACGGACTGAAGGTGCGGGTGGGCGCCGACGAGGTCGGCAGCTACTTCGGCATGCGCTCCATCGCCGTGGAGAACGTCGGCGGGGTCCCGCGCACGGTCCTCAACGGCAAACCGGTCTTCATGATGGCCACCCTCGACCAGGGCTTCTGGCCCGACGGCCTGTACACCGCGCCCACCGACGAGGCCCTGGCCTACGACCTGAAGGTGCACAAGCAGCTCGGCTTCAACGCCGTGCGCAAGCACATCAAGGTCGAACCCGACCGCTGGTTCTACTGGGCGGACCGGCTGGGCCTGATGGTCTGGCAGGACATGCCGGCGATGACCGCGGGCGTCGACCCGTCCACCGCCGCCCGCGCCGAGTACGAGCGGGAGATGAAGCAGGTGATCGACGAGCACATCAGCAGCCCGTCGGTCGTCATGTGGGTCACCTTCAACGAGGGCTGGGGCCAGTACGACGAGGCCCGCATCGCCGAGCAGGCCAAGAGCTGGGACGCGACCCGGCTGGTCAACGGCATGTCCGGCATCAACCTCGGCACCGACGGCGGCGCCGGCGACATCATCGACGAGCACGGCTACCCCTCACCCGCCCTGCCGCCGCACCCGGACGGCAAGCGGGCCCTGGTCAGCGGCGAGTACGGCGGGCTCGGCCCTGCCGTGCCCGGGCACGCCTGGTCGGTGCAGCAGAGCTACGTCGACGTCGACCCGACGACGGACACCGACGACTACCTGGCCAAGCTGGACGAGGTGCGCGCACTGGTGTGCCGCGGCAGCAACGGCGCGGTCTACACCCAGATCAGCGACGTCGAGGGCGAACTCAACGGGCTGCTGACCTATGACCGCACGGTGCTCAAGCCCGACGCGGCACGGGTGCGGGCCGCCCAGCAGGCGCTCATCCGCGACGCGTCGCGCGCGACACCCGCGGGATGCCCGGCCGGCTGACCGTCAGACCCGATCATGCAGGCAACGACTCTTCCCGGAGGACTTCCCGCATGAGAGGGACCCGGCGCCTTCGACTGGCGCTCCGCCTGTGCCTGGCGGGGGCGGTGACAGCGTCCGCGCTGTCCGCCGCTCCCGCCGGCGCACGGGCCGCCGCACCGCCCGAGGAGCGGCCGACCGACCTGGTCGACCCGTTCATCGGCACCACGAACGAGGGCAACACCTTTCCCGGCGCGGCCGTGCCCTTCGGCATGGTGCAGCTCTCCCCGGACACCGGCCACTACGCCGGCTACGACCACGCCCACCGCCGCATCCGCGGCTTCTCCCTGGTCCACCTCTCCGGCGTCGGCTGCCGCCTCGGCGGCGACCTGCCGGTGCTGCCGGCCACCGGGGACGTCACGCAGACGGACGACGCGCGGTACGCCGCCGGCTTCCGGCACGAGGACGAGCGGGCGAGTCCCGGCTACTACAGGGTGGGGCTGGACAGCGGCATCGAGGCCGAGCTGACGGCCAGCGCCCGCACCGGGGTGCAGCGCTACACCTTCCCCGCCACCGACAAGGCCGACGTCCTGCTGAACGCCGCCCAGGCGCTGCACCGCACCGTCGCCTCCGAGGTGGAGATCCTCGACGACCGCACCGTGCGCACCACCGTCACCGGCCGCGGCTTCTGCAAGGACACCCTGCCGTACACCGTCCACACGATCACCCGCTTCGACCGGCCCTTCACCGCCTACGGCACCTGGGACGGCACCACCGTCACCCCCGGGGCGCGCACCGGGCACGGCGGCGCCTACGTCCGCTTCGACACCACCGAGGACCGCACCGTCGAGGCGACCACCGCGCTGTCGTACGTCGACGCGGCCGGCGCGGCGGCCAACCTGCGCGCCGAGGGCGGCCGCTCCTTCGACGCCGTCCGGCAGGCCGCCCGCCGGGCCTGGGAGAGAAGGCTGGCGGACGTACGGATTCACGGCGGCGACCTCGGCCGCCGCCGGGCGTTCTACTCGGCGCTGTACCGGTCCTTCCTCGCGCCGAACACCGGCAGCGACGCCGACGGCCGCTACACCGGCTGGGACGGCCGGATCCACCGCGCACGGGGCTTCACCTACTACCAGAACTGGTCGCTGTGGGACACCTACCGCACCCAGACCCAGCTGCTGTCGCTGCTCGCGCCGCGCGAGGCCCGGGACATGGCGGTCTCCGTGGTCCACGTCGCCGAGGAGAGCGGCTGGCTGCCCAAGTGGGGCTACGGCACGGTGGAGACGAACGTGATGACCGGCGACCCGGTCACCCCGTTTCTGACCAACGCCTTCCAGCAGGGCCTGCTCGCCGGGTACGAGGAACGGGCCTACCGGGCGCTGCGGCGCAACGCCGACGGGGTGCCGCCCGCCGCCTCGCCCGCCGTGGGCCGCGACGGCAACCCCGACTACCTCGCCCGCGGCTACGTCCCCTATGTGAAGGACCACCAGCCCCCCAGGCCCGGCCACTCCGACTACGCCTTCGGCGCGTCGGCGACGCTGGAGTACGCCCTGTCCGACGCGATGCTCGCCCAGATGGCCCGCGCCCTGGGACACCGTCGGGACGCCGACCGGTACGCCGCCCGCTCCCGCGCCTACCGCACCCTCTACGACCCCGCCACGGGCTTCTTCCGGGCCCGCGACACCACCGGCGCCTTCACCGGTCCGGCCGACCCGGCGCACGGGGCCGGCTTCCACGAGGGCACCGCCTGGCACTACCAGTGGCTGGTGCCCCAGGACGTCCCCGGCCTGATCGAGCTGATCGGCGGCCGGCGGCGCGCCGAGGAGCGGCTGGACCGGTTCTTCGCCTACGACCGACTGCTGACCGACCCCGCGCGCACCGCCCGCGAGGAGTGGGTGCACGGGCCGTACGCCTACTACGGCAGCGACCGGTACAACCCGAACAACGAACCGGACCTGAGCGCCCCCTACACCTATCTGTGGACCGGGCAGCCGTGGAAGACCGCCGACGTGGTGCACGCGGCGCTCACCCTGTTCACCGCCGAGCCGGCCGGACTGACCGGCAACGACGACCTGGGCACCATGTCCGCCTGGATGGTGCTGTCCTCCCTCGGCCTGTACCCGGTGCAGCCCGGCTGTGCCGTCTGGGCCCTGACCACGCCCGCCTTCCCCCGCGTGGACATCCCCAGCGCCCCGCCCCGCCCGAGCACGAGCACGAGCACCGCACGGAGCACGACATGCTCGGCGACATCGACGTGCCGGCTCACGCCTACTACGGCGCGCACACCGCCCGCGCGGTGGCCAACTTCCCGCTCACCGGGGAGACACTGGCCGCCCGCCCGCACCTGATCGGCGCCCTGGCGGCGGTCAAGCACGCCGCGGCCCGCGCCAACGCCGAGGTCGGCGCTTTGGACCCCGCACTGGCCTCGGCGATCGCGGACGCCTGCGCCGAGATCCGCGCCGGGGCGCTGCGGGAGCACTTCGTGGTCGACCTCATCCAGGGCGGCGCGGGCACGTCGACCAACATGAACGCCAACGAGGTCATCGCCAACCGCGCCCTGGAACTGCTCGGACGGCACCGGGGCGAGTACGCGGTCCTGCACCCCCTCGACCACGTCAACCTCGGACAGAGCACCAACGACGTCTATCCGACCGCGGTGAAACTGGCGCTGCACGCACACCTCGCCGAACTGCTCGGCGCGCTGGCCGGCCTGCGCGAGGCCTTCGCCGCCAAGGCCGCCGAGTTCGCCGACGTGCTCAAGATGGGGCGCACCCAGCTGCAGGACGCCGTCCCCATGACGCTCGGCCAGGAGTTCGGGGCGTTCGCCGCCACCCTCGCCGAGGACGAGCAGCGGCTGTCGGAAGCGTGGCTGCTCCTGCACGAGCTGAACCTCGGCGGCACGGCGATCGGCACCGGACTCAACGCCCGCCCCGGATACCGGGAACGCGCGATGGAGCACCTGCGCCGGCTGACGGGCATCCCGACCCTGGTGTCCTCGCCCGACCTCGTCGAGGCCACCCAGGACGTCGGCGTCTTCGTCCAGCTCTCCGGCGTGCTCAAGCGGACAGCCGTGAAACTGTCCAAGATCTGCAACGACCTGCGCCTGCTGTCCTCGGGACCGCAGGCCGGCCTCGGCGAGATCGCCCTCCCCGCCCGGCAGGCCGGATCCTCGATCATGCCCGGCAAGGTCAACCCGGTGATCCCCGAGGCGGTCAACCAGATCGCGTTCGAGGTCATCGGCAACGACGTGACCGTCACGCTCGCCGCCGAGGGCGGCCAGCTCCAGCTCAACGCCTTCGAACCGGTCATCTACCGCAGTCTGAGCGCGGGCCTCGCCCACCTCACCGCGGGGATCGGCGTCCTGACCGAGCACTGTGTGCGCGGCATCACCGCCCACCGGCGCCGGCTCGCGGACACGGTCGCCGCCTCCACCGGACTGGTCACCGCGCTCGGCCCCGCACTCGGCTACGAGACCGCCTGCGCCATCGCGCTGGAGGCGCACCACACCGGCCGGCCCGCGCTCGACCTCGTCCGCGAGCGCGCGCTGCTCACCGAGGCGGAACTGCGCGACCTGACCTCTCCCGCCTCCCTGACCGGCCTGCCCGCGGTCTGAGGACCACGGCACCGGCTCGCCCACCCCTCTCCCCAAGGAGGCGCGTATGCGCACCAGCAACATCGCCGCCACGACGGCCGAAGCGTCGGTGGCCACCGACGTGGTCGCACTGCGCAGGAGCGTCGCCGCGGGAGCGGTCGGCGTGTTCGTGCACTGGTTCGACTGGGCTGCCTACGCCTATCTCGCCGGCACCGTCGCCACCGTCTTCTTCCCGGCCGAGAACAGCACCACGGGACTGCTCGCCGTGTTCGGGGTGTTCGCCGTGTCGTTCGGCATCCGGCCGATCGGTGCCCTGGTGTTCGGACCGCTCGGCGACCGCATCGGCCGCAAACGCACGCTGTCACTGGTCATCTTCATGATGTCCGGCGCCACGTTGACGATCGGTCTGCTGCCCGGCTACGCCTCGATCGGGGTCGCCGCACCCATCCTCCTGGTGGTGCTGCGGCTGGTCCAGGGCTTCGCCGCGGGCGGCGAGTTCGGCAGCGCGGCGAGCTTCCTCGCGGAGAGCGCGCCCCGGCGCCGGCGCGGATTCGGTGTCAGC
Organism: Streptomyces mexicanus; assembly: GCF_902506575.1. Taxonomy (GTDB): domain Bacteria; phylum Actinomycetota; class Actinomycetes; order Streptomycetales; family Streptomycetaceae; genus Streptomyces; species Streptomyces mexicanus. The sequence goes on from NZ_LR732544.1 coordinate 839,256, forward strand.
TGGCTGGAGGTCGGCTCCCTGCTGGGCTTCCTGGCCGGCTCGTTCGTCTTCCTGCTGCTGTCCGCGGGACTCGACGACCACCAGCTCACCTCCTGGGGCTGGCGCATCCCCTTCCTCGTCTCCGCGCCGCTGGGCGTGATCGGTTTCATCATCCGCAGCAAGATCGAGGACACCCCGGAGTACCGGGCACTGCAGGCCGGTGACGCCATCCCGCGCAGCCCCGCGCGGGAGCTGCTGCGCTCCCACAAGCGGGAACTGCTCCAGGCGGCCGGCCTGATGGCGGCCATGCACGTCCCCTTCTACGCGGTGCTGACCTACCTCGTCACCTACGAGACCGACCACCTGGGGCACTCGGCCGGCAGCGCCGCCCTGCTGTCCACGGTGATCTCGCTGCTGGGATTGGTGCTCGTGCCGCTGTTCGGCCTGCTGTCCGACCGGGTGGGACGCAAGCCGGTGTTCGTCGGCGCGACGGCGGCCCTGCTGGTCGTCTCCACCCCGGCCTTCCTCCTGATGCGGACCGGGCTCGCCGGGACGTGGATCGCCGGCCTGCTGCTCGGGGCGATCCTGGCCGCGATCCTCGGCACGTACGCGGTGTGGTCGGCGGAGACGTTCCCCACCCGGACACGGCAGAGCGGCCTGTCCATCGCCTACAACATCACCGCCGCCCTGTTCGCCGGCACCGTGCCGTACCTGATGACCGTGCTCATCTCCGCCACCGGCAGCACCCTGGTGCCCGGCCCGTACCTGATGGTGTTCGCCCTGTGCGGCCTGGTCGCCGCACTGTCCTTGCGGGAGACCGCCGGTTCCGCCCTGCTGCGCCCGGAGGACGTCCCGCCCGACACCACGGCCACCGACGCCGACTAGGCGAGGCGTCGGCCGTCGATGCCCGCTGCTGCGACACCTCGGCACGGCTCCCCGAAGCGCTGCCGCGAGCGGCGGGAGCCCGATGTCCCCCTGGCCCGCGCGCCCGTACGCCGCACGCAGGCGTGCGGGCGCGCACACGCGTCCCGGCCGACGCCGTACAAGGACGCCGTACAAAGACGCCGTACAAGGACGCCGTACAAGGACGCCGTACAAGGACGCCGTACAAGGACGCCGTATAAGGTCGGCGCGGACACGATCACCCGGCACGAGGGTCACGCATGACGTCACCGGTGGGTTTCACACTCGTTCAGCTCCGCTACTTCCTCGTCGCCGCCGAACGCGGATCGATGACGGAGGCGTCCGCGGAGTTGCACATCGCCCAGTCCGCCGTGTCCGCGGCCATCCACAACCTGGAGCGGGACCTCCAGGTGCAGCTGTTCATCCGCCGCCGCGGGCGGGGGCTGACCCTCACACCCGCCGGGGAACGGCTGCGCCAGCAGGCACGGGACCTGCTGGCCCGCGCCCGTGAGGTGGAACGGGAGGCCCGGGGGGACGGCGAGACCATCACCGGTCCCGTCGCCGTCGGCTGCTTCGTCACCCTGGCCCCGTCCTACCTGCCGCCCCTGTTCAGCGAGTGCACCCGACGCCACCCGGGCATCGAGATCGACGTGGTGGAGGGGGAGACGGACCAGCTCCTGCACGCCCTGACGACGGGCCGCATCGACTTCGCGCTCACCTACGGCCTCGGGCTGTCGGCCGAGACGGACCTGCGCACCGAGACGATCGCCCTGGCGCCGCCCTATGTCATCGTCCCGGCCGATCACCCGCTGGCCGGGCGCGGCAGCGTGGAGCTGGCCGACCTGTCCGCGGAACCGCTCGTCCTGCTGGACCTGCCCCACAGCCGCGACTACTTCCGCTCACTGGTGGCCGCCACCGGCACCGCGCCCGACGTGCGCTACCGCACCCAGAGCTATGAGACCGTGCGGTCCCTGGTGGCCCGGGGGCTGGGCTACTCCGTGCTCAACCAGCGGCCGGCGACGAGCCAGACCTACGGCGGCGGCGAGATCGCGGAACTCCAGCTCCGCGACGGCGGCCCTCCGCTCGAGGTCAAGATCGCAACGGTGCGGGGCATGACCCAGACCGCCCGTGCCCGGGCGGTGATGGACCTGCTGCGGGAGATCGCCGCGGGGGCCGCCGGCGACTGAGCCGGCAGCCTGCCTGCGGGCGATGGCCGCCGGATGCCTGCGGGCGGTGGCCGTCGTGTGCCCGCGTGCGGTGGCTGTCGAACCGGCAGGTGCACGGATTCGACATGTGCACCGGACCCGACATGTGCACCGGACCCGGCAGGTGCAGCGGACCCGGCAGGTGCACGGATCCGACACGTGCACCGGACCCCACATGCGCAGCCGGACCCGGCAGGTTCACAGGTCGGCGCGGCCCGTCACGGCTCGCGCGTGGGCCATGATCAGCTCACGTGCCCGGTCCGGGCGCAGCGCGGCGTTGTGGCTGACGATGTGCAGGCCGTAGCCGTCCTCCAGGGCCACCAGGCTGTGCGCCAGATCCTGCGCGGACGCGGCGAGCGTGAACACCCCGGTCGCCGCGCCGACCTCCAGGGCGGTGGTGTAGAGCGCGACCTCCCGGGCGAACAGGGAGGTCATCAGCTCGGCATGGCCCGGGCTGCGGCCGGCGCGCCGGTGCAGCTCGTACAGCAGTCCGTGGACCGGATCGTCCGTCAAGCTCGGCAGACCGCTGTGCAGCAGGGCCCGCAGCCGCGCCGCCGGGTCCCCGGCGGGCGCCTCGTCGTAGGCCCGCTGCCGTGAGGCCAGATAGCTCTCGACGGCACCCCGGTGCACCTCCAGGACGAGGTCGTCCAACTCGGGGTAGTAGTACAGCACCGAGCCCTGCGAGACACCCGCCGCGTCCGCGATGTCCTTGATGCGCAGGCCCTCCAGCCCGCGTTCGGCGATGGCCCGCCCCGCGGCGGAGACGAGGGCCTGCCTGCGTGCGGTCTGGTTGCGTGGTCTACCGGCTTTCCCCATGGTGATCGATTCTCTGTCACCCGCATCAGTCTTCGCAAGAAGTTCTCGCCCCAAGCATTGACGGCCGGTTCGCCTATTGTTTGAATCTCGACTCAAAGAAACCGGCTCGGGTGTTCGCTGCCGAGCCCCTCGCCCGGCCGCGCCCGCCGCCTCGCAGCGGCATCCCCGCCACGGTCCGGGCCGCACCCGACCCGACCGGGCACCGGTTCGCCCCCGTCCCACGACGCACATCGAAGGCACCCGCATGCAGTCGTACGCCCACTGGCGGCAGCGCGCCGCCGACCTCACGCCCCGCACGCGCCTGTTCATCGACGGAGCGTGGACCGACCCCGCCGAGGACCGGTGGTTCCCCACCGTCAACCCCGCGACCGGCAAGACCACCGCCCATGTGGCGGCCGGCTCGGCCGCCGACGTCGACCGGGCCGTGGCCGCGGCCCGCACCTCCTTCGAGGACGGACGCTGGTCGCGCCCCGCGCCCGCGCAGCGCAAGCGGGTCCTGCTCGCCCTCGCCCGCCTCATCGAGGAGCACAGCGAGGAACTCGCCCTGTGCGACACCCTGGACATGGGCAAGCCCATCGCCGAGTCCCACGGCACCGACGTGCCCGGCGCGGCCGGTGTCTTCGCCTGGTACGCGGAGGCCGTCGACAAGCTCTACGACGAGGTCGCCCCCGCCCCGCCCGGCAACCTCGCCCTGGTGCGCCGCGTCCCCCTGGGCGTCGTGGGCGCGGTGGTGCCCTGGAACTTCCCCCTGGACATCGCGAGTTGGAAGCTGGCGCCCGCCCTGGCCGCGGGCAACAGCGTCGTCCTGAAGCCGGCCGAGCAGTCCCCGCTGTCGGCCCTGCTGCTGGCCGAACTGGCCTCGGCGGCCGGCCTGCCCGACGGCGTCCTGAACGTCGTCCCCGGCCCGGGGGAGACGACCGGGCGGGCGCTCGGCCTCCACCCGGACGTGGACACCCTGGTCTTCACCGGCTCCACCGCCGTGGCCAAGCGGTTCCTCGCCTACGCGGCCGAGTCCAACATGAAGCAGGTGTGGCCGGAGGCCGGTGGCAAGAGTCCCGACGTGGTCTTCGCCGACGCCGACCTGGAGGCCGCCGCGGAACGCGCCGCCTGGGGTTTCGTCTACAACTGCGGCCAGGTGTGCTCCGCCACCACCCGCCTGCTGGTCGAGGCGTCCGTCGAGGAAGAGTTCACGGCCGCGGTCGCCGCACACGCCCGCGCATACCTGCCGGGCGACCCGCTCGACCCCGCGACCCGGCTCGGGCCGCTCGTCGACGAGGCCCAGGTGGACCGCATCCTCGCGGCCCTGCGGTCATCGGGCGGCACACTCGTGTGCGGCGGCACACGCCCCGACCGGGACGGCGCCTACCTCGACCCCACCGTCGTCACCGGCCTCGGACCCGACGCCCCGCTCGTGCGGGAGGAACTGTTCGGCCCCGTGCTGACCGTGCTGCCCTTCCGCGACGAGGCCGAGGCGGTGCGCCTCGCCAACGATTCCAGCTACGGACTGGCCGCCTCGGTGTGGACCCGGGACCTCGGACGGGCCCACCGCGTCGCCGACGCCCTGCAGGTGGGCACGGTCTCGGTCAACACCGTCGACGCGCTCAGCCCGTTCACTCCCTTCGGCGGCTTCAAGCAGTCCGGCCACGGCCGCGACCTCTCCCTGCACTCCTTCGACAAGTACACCGGCCTGAAGACGACCTGGATCGCACACTCCTGACCGCACCGGCGGCACCAGCTCTTCCGGACCACGCCGGCGGCACCGTCCCTTCCGGACCACACCGCCGACACCGTCTCTTCCGGACCGCGCCGCCGACACCGTCTCTTCCGGACCAGGCCCGACACCAGCCCTCCCGCACCGCCTCGGCGACACCGGCCCTTCCGGCCACGAACCCCACCACCGAACAGCTACCGAACCCCTACCGAACAAAGGACGCACCACCGATGACCCTCGACGCCGCAGACCTCACCCGGCTGGACCGCGCCCACATCATCCACCCCTACCTGCCGGGCAGCGCCACCGAGCGCGTGGTCATGACCTCCGGCTCCGGTTGCCGGCTCACCGACACCGAGGGCCGCAGCTACCTCGACGCCACCGGCGGCCTCTGGCTCGCCCAGATCGGCCACGGCCGCACCGAACTGGCCGACGTCGCCCACGAGCAGATGAAGAAGCTGGAGTACTTCACCAGCTTCTGGGAGTTCTCCAACGAGCGCGCCATCGAACTCGCCGCCCGCCTGGCCTCCCTCGCCCCCGAGGGCCTGAACCACGTCTACTTCACCTCCGGCGGCTCCGAGGGCAACGAGGCCGCCATCAAGATGGCCCGCTACTACCACCACCGGCGCGGCGAGAGCAGCCGGACCTGGATCCTGGCGCGCAGCAAGGCCTACCACGGCATCGGCTACGGCGGCGGTTCGGCCACCGGCTTCCCCCTGTACCACGAGGGCTTCGCCCCGATGATGCCGCACGTCTCCCACCTCACCCCGCCGTGGCCGTACCGCAGCGACCTCTACGGCGGCCGGCCGCTGACCCCCGAACAGGTCACCGACTTCCTCGTCCGTGAACTGGAGGAGCGGATCGCCGAGATCGGTCCGCAGAACATCGCCGCGATGATCGGCGAACCCATCATGGGCGTCGGCGGCATGCTCGTCCCGCCGGCCGACTACTGGCCCCGGGTGCGCGAGGTCCTCGACCGGCACGGCATCCTGCTGATCTTCGACGAGGTCGTCACCGCCTACGGCCGCGTCGGCGAGTGGTTCGCCGCCCAGTACTTCGGCGTCACCCCGGACATCATCGTCACCGCCAAGGGCATCACCTCCGGCTACGTCCCCCTCGGCGCCCTCCTGGTCGGCGACCACGTCGCCGAGGTCCTGCTGCGCGACCACGGCTTCCCCATGGGCTACACCTACAACGGCCACCCCGTCGCCACCGCGGTGGCCGGCGCCAACCTGGACATCATCGAGAAGGAGGGCCTCCTCGCCCGCGCGAGCAGCATCGGAGCCTTCCTGCACGCCCAACTCCAGGAAAAGCTGGGTCAGTTGCCGATCGTCGGCGAGATCCGCTCGGTCGGCATGATGCTCGCCGTCGAACTCGTCGCCGACCGCGCCACCCGTGCACCCCTGCCGCTGCGTCCCGACCGGATGCCGCACGACGTCATCCGCCGCGAGACCGGCGTGATCGTGCGCGACTCCGCGCACAGCCTGGTGCTGTCCCCGCCGCTGATCATGACCCAGGCGGAGGCCCAGGAAGCGGCGTCGGCGCTGCGCAGCGTCCTGGAACGCACCGAACCCACCGGCGAGATCCGGGCCGCCTGACGCCGCTCCTGGCCGTCGGACGCCGCTTCCGGGCCGCCTGACGCCGCTTGCGGGAGGCCCGGCCCCGACCGGGCCTCCCGGGCTGACCGGGCCCGAACGGCTTCGACCGGGCCTCCCGGACCTCCCGACCCGGCCTCCTGGAACCTGCCGGACCTGCCGGACCTCCCGGACCTCCCGGACCTTCCTGACCTTCCGGCCAGGATCCGCCCAGCACCACCTGACACGGACCCCACACCGTAGCGGCGCACCGCACGCGCCCCCTCAGCAGTTGCTCCTCTCCCCTCCCTAGGAACTGCCCGTGTCCTCCAACCTCTCGACGACCGAGCCACGCGCCTCCCAGCCCGCGGCCGGCACCCTGCAACGCAGCCTGAAGCGGTTCGACATCACCGCCATGGCCGTCGCCGCGGTGATCTCCTTCGACACCGTCGGCCAGATCGCCACCGGCGGCGGCGAGGCCGCCACCTGGACGGCCGCCATCGCCCTGTTCTTCCTCGTCCCCTACGCCCTGCTGTTCGCCGAGACCGGCGCCGCGTTCCCCCAGGAAGGCGGCCCGTACGTGTGGGTCAAACTCGCCCTCGGCCGGCCGGCGGCCGCCCTGACGACCCTCATGTACTGGGTCACCAACCCCATCTGGCTGGGCGGTTCCCTGGTCTTCCTCGCCGCGCAGACCTGGGACGGCTTCGTCTTCCACCTGGGCTCGGGCACGGTGGCCGACTACACCTTCAAACTGCTGTTCGTCTGGATCGCCATCCTCACGGCCGTCGTCTCCCTGCGCCGCGGCAAATGGATCACCACGGTGGGCGCGGCGGCGAAGGTCCTGGCGCTGGCCGTGTTCACCCTCACGGCCGTGATCTACGGCGTGCGGCACGGCTTCCACGGTCTGGCCGGCACCAGCTTCGCCCCGACCACCACCGGCTTCCTCGCCCTCGTGCCGATCCTGCTGTTCGCCTACGTCGGCTTCGAGGCACCGAACGCCGCCGGTGAGGAGATGCACGACCCCCAGCGCGACGTGCCCGCCGCGCTCGGACGTTCCGCGACCGTCGCCGCCTGCTGCTACCTGCTGCCGGTCCTGGCCCTCCTCGCCGTCGTCCCCGCCCACCAGGTCACCGGCATCGGCGGCTTCATGGAAGGCGCTCGCCTCGTCTTCGGCGTCTACGGCGCCGCTGCGGGCCCCCTGCTGAAGATCACCGCCGTCATGTTCGTCTTCGCGCTGCTCACCCAGGGCAGCGCCTGGATGATCGTCAGCGACCGCATGCAGGCCATGGCCGCCGCCGACGGGGGCTTCTTCACCCGCGCCCTCGGCACCTTCCACCCGCGGCTCGGCACGCCGGTGCGCACCAACCTGCTGTCCGGGGCCGTGGCCACGGTGTTCATGCTCGCCGCCATGCGGTTGGCGCACGGCGACGCGGCCGACGTGTTCGCCGTGGTGCTCACCGTCGCCGTCACCACGCTGCTGCTGTCCTACCTCGTCGTCGTCCCCGCCCTGGTCCTGCTGCGGCTGCGCCGGCCGGACGTCCCGCGGCCCTACCGCGTCCCCTTCGGCACCCGCGGCTTCCTGTGCTGCGCGGCGCTCGTCTACGCGTGGATCCTCATCGGGTCCTGGTCCGCGCTCTTCCCCGGAGTCCTGGAACAACTCTTCGGCATCGACTACGTCTTCCACGACGTCTGGGGTGTCTCCCGGGCCGCGTTCGAGACCTTCACCCTCGGCACCGTCGCCCTCCTGCTGACCGTCGGGGTCGTCGGCGTGGCGGTGGCCCGCCGCCAGGACGGCCTCCCGGCGGCAGCGGGGGAGCCCGGCGCTCAGCCCGAAGGCACCGTCTGAGATGGTTTCCGGCCGCGGTGAACGCCTCGGTCACCGGCGTGGCGCGCGGCACCGTCCGCGCCCGCGGCGGACGCGGCGGCGCCCACGGAACACGGCCCGCCACGGGCCCGCCCGGCGCCCCTCGGTGTCTCCTCAATGCCGGAAACCCGGGTGCGGGGACCGCGCGGTGACCCCTAGGCTGCGCTCACGGGTGAGCCGGGCGGCGCAGCGACGCCGGCGGATGGGAGATGCACGGGTATGACCAGTCACCTCTTCGCGATCTGCTGCCACGCGACCCGGCCCGCGGACCTGGCGCGGTTCTGGTCCGGCGTCCTGGGCTGGAAGCCCGCCGACGACCCGGAGGACGGCATCACGATCGCGTCCCCCGACACCGCCGGGTTCCGCATCCGCTTCCTGCCGAGCCAGGAGCCCAAGGTCGGCCAGAACCGGGCCCACTTCGACCTGACCAGCACCTCCCTGGAGGACCAGCGGCAGATCGTGGCCAGGGCGCTGGAACTCGGCGGGACACACATCGACGTGGGCCAACTCCCGGAAGACAAGCACGTGGTGCTCGCCGATCCGGACGGCAACGAGTTCTGCGTCATCGAGCCGGGCAACACCTTCCTCGCCGACACCGGCGTCATCGGAGCGCTGGCCTGCGACGGCACGCAGGAGGTCGGCTACTTCTGGAGCAAGGCGCTGCGCTGGCCGCTGGTCTGGGACCAGGACCAGGAGACCGCGATCCAATCGCCCGACGGCGGCACGAAGATCACCTGGGGCGGCCCTCCGGTGGCGCCGAAGACGGGCACGAACCGGCTGTACTTCGAGCTGGTGCTCCCCGCCGACGCCGAGGGGGAAGCGGAGCTGGACCGCCTGCTCGCGCTCGGCGCGACACGCACCGACGCCGGCGAGGGCGACAGCGGCCGGACGATGATGCTCGACCCCGACGGCAACGAGTTCAGCGTCCGCAGGCACCGGTAGACGCACCGCCCCGCTACGACTCCCGCGCCGACCGGCTGAGAGCGAAACCCGCCGGCCGGCGCGGGGTTGCCGTGGCAAGGTCGCCGCGTGACCGAGTTGACAAGCGGTCGAGAGCACGACTGATCAGGAGCGTCGTGCTCCGTCGAACCCGAACACCATGTCGGGCCAGTCGGTGTCAGGTGTGCGCTCGTCGAGCGCCTCGCTGATCGTCCGCTCCTCGTAGCCGAAGTGTGACTCCATGATCGCGGCCAGGCCGTCGAGTTCCCGCCCGATCGCTTCGAGATCGGGGCCCCGCGATCGAGCGGCCCTGTCGGCGAGTTCGCTCACCCGGGACAGGATCGAGGCCATCAGACCGTGGTCCTCGACGAGTTTCGCGACCGTCGGGGCGAGGTCCGGGCGTTCACGCAGCAGTTGGGAGAACATTCCGTCGTCCTCCCCCTCGTGGTGCGCGGACAACGCGGCGCAGAACGCCAGACAGTGGGTGAGAAGTACATCGTCGCTCGATCGGCGCCGACCGAGATCGGTTCTGATCCGATGGATCCGACGGCGCAGTTCTTGATGAGCCTGCGCGAGCTGCTGACTGAGGGCGACCGCACGGTCGCCGTCACGGGAAGCCACGAGTGGCGGCCCTTTCGATTCCGCACCTCCATGCCTGACGCAACCCGCCACCAGCACGCGATGCTGCCGTCATCCCACCACACGGCGCGACGGAACCTCAAGCCCGCCCGGGCAGTACGTCGTTGGTCGGCGGGTGACCTGACCGGCCGCGGCCGGTCGCCGCGCGCGCCGCCGCCACGAGGTCCGGATCCGTCACGTAGTGGGTGTCGGCCGTGGCGGAGGAACCCGCCGCGCCCAGCGGCACCCACGCGCCGCCGCGCCGCGCGGGCGCGCCCAGATCGCCGCGTCCGTCACCCCGGGCGCCGCCTCGACCTCCTCGACCGCCGCGTAGACGCTCTTCGCGGGTTCGATACGGGTGGAGGTCTGCTCGCCGGCCAGCAGCACCGGCACCGGCACCCACGCCTTGACCGGCCGCGGCGCACCGGTGCGCAGCAGGTCCAGCAGGTTGCGGACGGCGCGCTCCTTGTGTCCAGGTAGTCCTCGTGCGGGGCCATCCGGTAGCAGGTGATGAGGTCGCTCAGGTGTGCCAGTTCGCGTGAGACGTTGCCGTGCAGGTCCATGGAGGTCGACACGACGACGTCGGGTCCGAGGACCTCGCGGATACGGGCCAGCAGCACGGCCTCGGCGTCGTCCATGCCCTCGACCGCCATCGCGCCGTGGATGTCGTACCAGAGCCCGTCCACGTGCGGCATCGCGGCGAGCCGCGCCACCAGGTCGTCGACGAGTTCGGCGAAGGCCGCCGCGGTCACGGTGCCGCCGGGCAGCGCCTTGCCGACGAGCGCGCCGCGCCACTCGGCGGCGTCCCGCAGCGGCTGTCCCGGAGCCAGGAACGGATAGCGCGTCAGAGCGTCGTCGCCGCGCAGCGGGTGGAAGGCGGGCGCGGAACGCACCGGCGTGCCTGCCACCGCGCGGATCGTGCGCGGCGCCGCCGTCTCGGGAGTCGAGCCGGACGCCCACGGCGTCACGGTGACCGCGGACGGTCTGCGGGTGCGAGCGCGCCACCTGGTGGCGTGCGACGGCGGCCACAGCACGGTGCGCAAACTGCTCGGACTGCCCTTCCCGGGCAGGCCGGGCACCCATCAGGCGGTGCTGGCCGACATCCGCCTGTCCGCCGTGTCGCCGCTGGTGCCGCGGCGGATGGGGCACATGAGCACCCTGACCCGTCAGGGCGGCGGCTACTGGGCCATGCTGGTGCCCCTCGGCGACGACCGGTACCGGTTCACCTTCGGTCGCGCGGACCAGGCGGACATCCCCCGGGACACCCCCGTCACGCCCGAGGAGATCACGGCCGCGCTGCACGCGGTGTACGGCGCGCGGACCGTGCTCGGCGCGGTGGACAACTCCTCGCGGTTCGGCGACGCCACGCGCCAGCTGGAGCAGTACCGAGTCGGCCGCGTCCTGTTCGCGGGCGACGCCGCGCACATCCATCCGCCGCTGGGCGGGCAGGGCCTGAACCTCGGCGTCCAGGACGCCTTCAACCTCGGCTGGAAACTGGCCGCGACCCTCCAGGACCGGGCACCCGACGGCCTCCTGGACAGCTACCACGCCGAACGGCACCCTGTCGCGGCCCAGGTGCTGCACCACACCTCGGCCCAACGGGTCCTGGCCCTTCCGGACCCCAGCGAGGACGTGGCCGCCCTGCGCGACATCTTCACCGACCTGCTGCGCCTGCCCGACGCCAACCGCCACCTCGCCGGACTGCTGTCCGGCCTGTCGCTGCGCTACCCGGCCTCCGGCGGGCATCCGCTCGCCGGAGGACGAGTGCCGGACCTCGACCTGGCCACCGCGTCAGGGCCCACCCGGCTGTCGGCGCTCTTCGGCGCGGGGCACGCCGTCCTGCTCGATCTGGGCGGAGTCGTGCCGTCCGGCCTGCGACTGCCCGAACGCGTCGACCTGGTCCGTGCGACGTGCACCGAGGAGGTGGGCGCCGCCGCCCTGCTCTTCCGCCCCGACGGCTACGTCTGCTGGGCCGCCGACGACATTGCCGCCTGCCGCGAAACCCTGCAGCCCGCCCTGGCCGCCCACCTGTCGAAGACGCGCTGACCCGCCACGGTTCAGGGACCGGTCGTGCCGAGGACTCCCGCGACCAGGCGGCGCGCGTGGGCGGTGTCGAGTCCGTCGGGGCGGAAGAGGATGCGGTACATCAGCGGGGCGACGACGGCGTCGACGACGGTCTCGACGTCGGGGGCGTCCTCGCCGCGTTCGGCCGCGCGGGTGAGGATGACGTCGATCTGGTCGGCGGCGTAGGCGGAGCACTGACCGGCGTTGCTGCCGTCGGGGTCGCCGAGCAGGGCGTCCCGGATGTAGGCACGGCCGGTGGGGGAGGCCATCTCGTCGAGGAACTGCTCGGCCCAGGCCGTCAGGTCCGCGCCGAGGGACCCGTGGTCCTGCGGGGCGGTGTCGGGCCGCAGGCGCTCGACGGCGACGTCCGACAGCAGCTCCTGCAGGTCCCCCCAGCGGCGGTAGATCGTCGACGGTGTCACGCCCGCGCGCTGGGCGACCAGCGGTACCGTCAGGGCGTCGCGGCCCACCTCCGACGCGAGATCGCGCACGGCGGCGTGCACGGCTGCCTGGACCCGCGCGCTGCGGCCGCCGGGGCGCACCATCTGCCTGCTCATCCCGCCATCTTAAAGCGAAATCATTGCGTCTGGCGGGGTCGGGCGTGGCCGCCCCGTACGGCCGACGGCTCGGGTGCCGAGCGTGCGAGAGCCGGGGCGGCCTCACCCCGGCGGCGGGTTCGGGCCACCCGGCCGTACCGCCGCCGTCCTCAGGCTGTGGGTGTGAGCGTGCGCGCGGGTGCGGGGTGCGTCTGCTGGTAGGCGTGACCGGCCCGCAGGAGCACGTCCTCGCCGAGCGGGCGTCCCAGAAGCTGCATGCCGATCGGCAGGCCCGCCGTGTCGTGGCCGACGGGGATCGACAGGGACGGAATCCCGGTGATGTTGGCGGGAGCCGACAGGCGTACGTAGGCGTCGGAGACGGCCTCGACGGTGCCGTCGGCCCAGGTGATCGTCTCCTGGCCGGCCCTCACCGCGGTCACCGGGACGGTGGGTGCGGCGATCAGGTCGACCTCTTGGAAGACGCGTGCCCATTCCTGGCGCATGAGAGTGCGGGAGCGCTGGGCGCGCAGGTAGTCCCCGGCGGGCATCAGGGCACCGGCTTCGAGGAGGACGCGGACGTCGGCCTGGTAGAGGTCGGGGACGGTGCGCAGGGTGCCTTCGTGGTAGGTGGTGGCCTCGGGCACCATCAGACCCCACTGGGTGGCCTGGATGTAGCGGGTCATGGGGATCTCGACGTCCACGAGACGCGCGCCGAGGCCCGCGAGCCGGTCCACGGCCCTCCGGACGGCGGCTTCGACCTCGGGCTCGACGTGGTCGAAGTAGTAGCTGCGCGGCACGCCCACCCGCAGGCCCGTCAGGTCGGCGTCCGCTCCCGGCCGGTAGTCCGTGGCCGGTGCGGTCAGGGAGGCCGGGTCGCGCGGGTCGTGTCCGGCCAGGGCGGACAGGACCAGGGCGGCGTCCTCGACGGTGCGGGTGAGGGGGCCGACGTGGTCCAGTGACCAGGACAGGGACGTCACGCCGTGCCGGGGTACGAGGCCGTAGGTCGGCTTGAGGCCGACGACGCCGTTGAGCGCGGCGGGCACCCGGATCGAACCGCCGGTGTCGGTGCCGAGGGCGAAGGTGGCCGTGCCCGCGGCGACCGCGACGGCGGATCCGCCGCTGGAGCCGCCGGCGACCCGGTCGGCGTCCCAGGCGTTGCGGGTCTGCGGGGTGATCAGCCCGTACGCGAACTCATGGGTGTGGGTCTTGCCGATCAGTACGGCTCCGGCCGCGGTAAGGCGTGCGGCAACCGTGCTGTCGGCCTGCGCGCGGTGGCCGGCCCTGACCCGGGAGCCGGCCGACGTCGCCATGTCGGCGACGTCGATCAGGTCCTTGAGGCCCATCGGTATGCCGTGCAGCGGGCCGCGGTGGCGGCCGGCCGCGATGTCCTTCTCGGCTTCCCGCGCGGCCCGGCGGGCGTGCTCGGCGGTGACGGTGACGTAGGCGTGCAGGCGCGGCTCGACCTGTTCGACGCGCTGCAGGACGGAGTCCACCAGCTCGACGGGGGACAGCTGCCGGTTGCGTATCGCGTCGGCCGCCCGGGTCAGGGACAGTTCATACGGCTGCATCGGGCATCTCCTGGTCGGCGCGGTAGGCGGGGGCGAGCGGGGCGTCCCCGAAGTCCAGCTCCCGCAGGACCGCGACGACGGTGTGGATGTGATGGGCGACGGCTGCGACCGCGCCGTGGCGGTCGGGCGGCAGCGGCAGCCCGGCGCGGGCGGCCCAGCGGGCCGCTTCGGGCGCGGTGAGTTTGGGGCAGGACATGGAACTTCTCTTCCTCGGGGCTGGAGCTGTGGCGCGAGCGGCGGCACACACCAATGGCGACAAAAGCTAAGAGTTTGCGTTAGTGGACTCTAGAGCCTACTGTGCCTTAAAGCAAACGCATTGCGTTTAGCCCTCGAGGGGCCCCGAACCCCAGGCCCGCCGTCACGAGACACGTGGCGGGACAACGACACACCGGAAAAGGACCGATCATGAACACGCGGCCACCAGCCCTCGACCCGACCGCCCCCCCCCCCTGGACCGTGGGCGCCGTCACCGTCCCCCGCATCGACGAGATGCTTCTGCCCCCCGCCACCGGACCGTGGCTGCTGCCCGAGGCCACCTCGGAGGTCGTCGCCGGGCAGGACTGGCTGCGCCCCCACTTCGCCGACGACGAGGGCATCCTGCGCATCCACAGCCACAGCTTCGCGTTCACGCTCGCAGGGCAGCGCATCCTGGTCGACACCGGCATCGGCAACGGCAAGGAGCGGGCCAACCCCGCCTGGCACGACCTCGACACCGACTACCTGCGGCGGCTGGCCGCCGCCGGATTCCCCCCGGACTCGGTCGACCTGGTGATCCTCACCCACCTGCACGCCGACCACGTCGGCTGGAACACCCGCCGGACCGGCGGCGAGTGGGCCCCCACCTTCCCCGGCGCCCGCTACCTCCCCTCCCGCGCCGAGCGGGAGTTCTGGGCCGGGTACGCCATGGACGAGCCGCGCCGGCAGATGTTCCGCGACTCCGTGCTCCCGGTCGAGGAGGCAGGGCTGCTCGACCTCGTCGAAGTCCCCGCCGGCGGCGCGAAGATCGCCCCGGGCCTACGCCTGGTCCCCACCCCAGGACACACCCCCGGCCACGTGGCCGTCGAACTGACCAGCCGCGGCGAGACGGCCCTGATCACCGGTGACTGCATCCACCACCCCGTCCAGCTCGCCCACCCCGCCCTCTGCGCCTGCGTCGACATCGACCCCGAACGGTCCGAAGCCACGCGCCGGGAACTGCTCGGCTCGCTCGCCGACACGGACACGCTCCTCCTGGGCACCCACTTCGCGCCGCCCACCGCCGGCCGCGTCGTCACCCATGGGGATGCCTTCCGCCTCTCACCCGTCCCCGCCGCCGGCACACGCTGACCCGCCGACGCCCCCCGGTCGGCGTTCCCGCCGAGTCGCCGTCCCCGGCGTCCTGAGTCCTCAGCACGGCCCTGTCCCGCGGGGGCCTGCGGGACCGTTCGGCGCCCAGCAGGACAGGGCGTGGTCAGCCTCGTGCGCGCCCGGCGTCTTGGAGCTGCTTGTGCAGGTGGTTCCCGCCCCGGGCGCGCAGAGGAGTGTCCGTCTCGGTCAGCACCCTGTGGACGAAGCCGTAGGAGCGTCCATGGGTCTCGGCGATGGAGCGAATGGACATGCCGCGCTCGTACTGCTCCCTCATCGTCCGCGCGAGTTCCTCGCGTGCCGCACCGGTGATCTGCTTGCCCTTGCTCACCACTGGTCCCGGCCTCCTTCCTGATCGACATCTCGCATGTGATCGTCGGATACCCCGCCTGGGCGGAAGGGTCACACAACAGAATCAGGCACCTGCCCCGGATCGGACGCCCTGCATCGGACGTCTCGGATCAGTCCCTCGGATCAGTCCCTCGGATCGGTCTCTCGGATCGGACCTCCCGGACCGGACGTCCCGGACCGGCTCTCTCGGATCGGACGTCCCGGACCGGCTCTCTCGGATCGGACGTCCCGGACCGGCTCTCTCGGCTAGGGCGCCTCGAATCGGGCGCCGGGACAGGGCTGCCAGGCGCGGCGCTGCATGCGGTCAGCTCACCGCCCGCGCGCCCCTGGGCTCGTCGAGGTCGGACCCGGGCGACCGTTCGCGCAGGAGCCGGACGAGGGCGCGGGCCGCGGGCGAGGCCCCCGAGGAGCTCCACACGGCCTGGATCACGCGGGGCGGCACGCCGGACACCGGCACGGCGCACACCTGTGGCATGTGGGCCGCGGTCGCCGCGGAAACCAGCGCGGTCCCGAGGCCGCGGGCCACGAGGTGTTCCAGCAGCGGCATGGCGTCCGCCTCGAAGGCGACGGTCCGCGCGACCCCGGCCGCGGAGAACGCCGCGTCATTGTGCCGACGGATGCCGGAGCCCGGCGGCATGTCGACCATGTCCTCCTCGGCCAGCCGGACCACGTCGACCTGCGCGGCCCCGGCCAGCCGGTGGGCAGGCGGCACGATGGCGACCAACTGCTCCTCGGCCAGACGCCACACGGTCAGGTGGCGCGGGACCTCCCGCGGGTCGGTGTCGACGAACGCGACATCACAGGTGTGGTCACCGACCTGCTGGACGAGGTCGCGGACCAGCCGGGTGCGCAAGGTGACGCGCACCGCCGGGTGCCGTTCCCGGTAGGCGGCGAGCAGGTCCGGCAGGTCCACCGCGCTCAGCGGGGCGATGGTCCCGATGTGCAGGGTGCCCCGCACCTCGCCACCGTGTGCGGCCACTTCATCCCGCGCCCGTTCCGCGGCGGCCAGGGCCTCCCGAGCCGGCCCGAGGAACGCCTCACCGGCTGCGGTGATCCGCACCCGCCGGCTGTTGCGCTCGAACAGGCGGGTGCCCAACTCCTCCTCCAGCCGCGCGATCTGGTGGCTCAGGGCGGACTGGACGACGAAGCAGCGGTGTGCGGCACGGGTGAAGCTGCCGGTCTCGGCGACGGCGACGACGTAGGCGAGCTGGCGGAGTTCCATCCGTGCATCGTGATCCGAGATCGCTGGGATGACAACCATCTGTTGGACTCATCCGACGACGACGGACAGCATGAGACGCGCCGGAGCCGATCCGCTCCGCCGGGGCCGCGCCACCGCCCGCGGCCGCGTCCTTCTCCACAAGGGAGTTCCTCGTGGTGTCCTCCGCGTCTTTGCCCCCGCCCTCCGAGGCGGGCGTCGCCGCCACCGGTGCGCAGCCCGCCACCGACACCGGCGGCGGTCCAGGCTCCCGCACGATCCTGGTGATGTCCGTGGCCGTCGGGCTGTGCGTGGCCGGCAACTACTACGCCCAGCCGCTGTTGGACACCATCGCCCGCGACCTGCATCTGTCGTCCGCGTCGGCGGCGCTCGTGGTGACGGCCGCCCAAGTGGGATACGTGCTGGGACTCGTCCTGCTGCTGCCCCTGGGCGACCTGCTGGAACGGCGCCGCCTGGTGTGCGGCCTCACCCTGGCCACGGCGTGCTCGCTCGCGCTGTCGGCGAGCGCGCCGAACGCCGCGCTGCTCCTCGCCGGGACCGCGCTGACCGGCCTGCTGGCGGTGACGGCGCAGATCCTCGTGCCCTTCGCCGCGGGCCTGGCCGCCCCCCACCGGCGCGGCCGGACGGTGGGCACGGTGATGAGCGGTCTGGTGCTGGGCATGCTGCTGGCCCGCACCGCCTCCGGGGCGCTCGCCGCCGTCGGCGGGTGGCGCACCGTGTACTGGGTCGCGGCG
Source organism: Streptomyces mexicanus (assembly GCF_902506575.1). Taxonomy (GTDB): domain Bacteria; phylum Actinomycetota; class Actinomycetes; order Streptomycetales; family Streptomycetaceae; genus Streptomyces; species Streptomyces mexicanus. Next base: position 856,681 of record NZ_LR732544.1, read on the forward strand.
GCGGCCATGCTGGTCCTGACCGCGGTGCTGCACCGGGTGCTGCCGCGCTACCGGGCCAACGCCGGTCTGTCCTACGGGCGGCTGCTGCGCTCCACCGCCGCGTTGCTGATCCAGGAGCCGGTGCTGCGCGTCCGGTCGGTGCTCGGCATGCTGGCCTTCGCCTGCTTCAGCGTGCTGTGGACATCCCTGGCGTTCCTGCTGTCCGGCCCCGGATACGGCTGGTCGGACGGCGAGATCGGCCTTCTCGGACTGGCCGGTGCGGCGGGTGCGATCGCGGCCCAGGCGGCGGGGCGGCTGGCCGACCGCGGCCGTACCACGCTGACCACGGCGGTCGGCGCGCTGCTCCTGCTCGGCTCGTGGTGGCCGGTGGCCCTGGGAGCCCACCATCTGACGGCTCTGCTCATCGGGATCGTGGTGCTGGACCTCGCCCACCAGGGCGTGCACATCACCAACCAGTCCCTGATCTACTCCCTGCGGCCCGAGGCACGCGGACGGATCACCTCGGCCTACATGACGTGCTACTTCGTCGGCGGCGCGGCCGGTTCGGCACTGGCCGGACTGGTCCACGCCCGTGCCGGATGGCAGGGGGTGTGCACCCTGGGTGCCACCCTGGCGGTCCTGCTGTGCCTGGTATGGGCGGCGGACATCGTCAGGGCACGCAGGGCAGCGGCTGTTTCAGTGCCGCCGACGGCGCGCTCGTCGGTCGGGGACCGATGAAGCGCGGAAGGCCCCCGCGCCCGGAGGGACACCGTGGGCCGGACCCAAGGGGGCAGGTGTTCACCGACCAGCGCCGGCTGCGGCGATGGATCAAGAGCGACGTGACACTCCTGCGCGTGCACCAAGCCCTGCGCGGGACGGAGTTCCCGGCCGCGCAGGCCGACCACCTGGCCTGGCTGGAGAGCGTGTCCCGAACCCTCGGCAGCAGCACGTTGTCGGTCGCCGCGGTGGAGATCGTCGTGGCGGAATGGCAGCGGCGCAGCGCCCACCTCGCCGGCTGCCTGCCGCAACCACCGCCGGCCGTCGTCGTGTTGGCGGCACCCCTGCGTGTCCCCGGCGCCTCACGTCGCCGCCTCGTGCCACGCGCCGCCGCCGCGCGGTGACCGGGGTGTGCGGGGAGCGGTCACCGGCCGCCCCTGCTGAGGAACGTCTCCCGGGCACCGGGCGGACCGTGTGGCGCGTGGACCACTGTCCCGTTTTCCGCGGACCGCTGTCCCGCCTCCTTGGGGGGCGTCGTCCTTCTCGGGTTTCTCGGGGATGTCGTCCTCGTCAACGCGTGCCGGGCAGAGCGTTGTCCAGGAGGATCTCTGCGGCCGCCCGTGCGTGTCGGCCGTAGTCCGCGTCGCCCAGCGCCATGGCGCGGCTGGCGGCCCCGTCCGCGAGGGTCACGAGCTGCTCGGCGAGTACGGCGGGCTCGCGGCAGCCCAGTTCCGTCACCAGGGCGGTCACCAGCCGCGCCACAGCGAAGGGGGTCCGGCCCCCTCTCTTCTGCCGCGGCATCGATGCGTCCCCCGGCCCCCCGCGATGACGTGGGTTCGGCGGGGTGCTGTCCGCGGCCCACGGCCCCCGAGAACATCACGACAGAGCCATGCCTGACCACCAGTGAGCTGCCACACGATGCCCCGATCGCACCGGGTCAGGCGATGTCAGACTCGGCGCGGCCGGGCCGTTTCGGTGCCATGATGATCGCCGAGCGGCTTCTCCTTGCGGCACGCCATCCGGCAGCCCCGAGCCGCACCGCGCGACAGCGGGCCGACGAAAGGACTCGGATCAAGGTCGCCCCGCTGACCATCGGCGACGGGATCCCTCTGTTCTCCCGCAAGGCGGCCTTCGACCCGCGCACCTGGACGCTCACCGACCACACGGTTCTCAAGAGCAGCGCGTTGATCCTCACCTATACACGAGCCACCAGCTGACGCCCGGGTGGCCGGGCCGTCCCGTACCGGCGATCGGGCCGGGCGGTCCCCGCACCGGCGACACGAGCAAGTGCCCGGCGCGGGCCTCCCGCGGCGGCCGGGGCCTCGGACGTTCAGGGGGACGATGCCGACGTCAGGCCGTTGTCAGTGCCTGCTGGCAGGATCACCGGCATGACACCGTTGATTCTCACCGACATCGAACGAGCCGTTCGCAGCAGTTGGAGTGCCGAGACGTGCACGCCGGAGTTCCGATCGCGCTGGAGCGAGGACAACCCGGCCCGGGACCAGTGCGGAGTGACCGCCATGGTGCTCAATGACCTGCTGGGAGGCGAACTGATCCGAGGGGAGGTCCACGTCGAGGGGAAGCGTGTGGACTACCACTGGTGGAACCGCCTCGGCATGGGCGTCGAGATCGACCTCACCCGTGAGCAGTTCGGCCCGGAAGAGACCGTCGTCGGAGGCATCGTGATCCCCCGCCCGCCGGTGACCGAATGGCGCAGGCTCAGAGAGGAGTACGAACTTCTCCGTGACCGTGTCCTGGACAAGCTCGAACGGCGGCAGGTGACGGCCTCTGCCCCCGGGCCTCGTCAGCCGGACTGAACCTGTCCGGTTCGCAGGCGGTGGTGGCCGCCCGGGGCGGGGTCGGTCAAGGCCCTCGCCCGGGATCAGGCCGGCACGAGGCCCCCGCCGCCGGCGAGCCCCTCCGCCCTTCCCGGGGTGACGACGGTGAGTTCGTAGTCGTGCCGTGTTCCGGGCTGCCCCTGCCCTTGGCCAACCTGCGGGAGCAGGCGATGAGGTGCGGCCGCCAGCCGCACTCGGGGGCCCGGGTCCGGAGGAGCGCCAGGTCCTGGCGGGTGGCCGTACTGGTGCCTGTGACGGCCCGGACGGGTCGAGCCGGTCCGCCGGCCGGCGGGGAAGCCGCCGACGCCGGCCGGAGACGTGGCGTCGGGCGTGGCACGCGGCTGTCCGGGGCGGCCGGGAGCCGGCGTCCCGGACAGCGGGGAGTGACATCACCGTCAGGCGTAGGTCTCGAACTCGGCGACCTGCGGGGTGCCGGACGCACCGGTGATCTCGTAGGTGATCTTGCGCAGCGAGGTCTGCGGGAAGGTGACCGCGCCCGCGCCGCTGCCGGAGGCCAGGACGACCCCGGTGTCCCCGTTCACGACCCGCCAGGACGTGATGGTTCCCACGGTGCCGGCGGTCTCGCGGATGTCGATGCGCGACACCGAGGTGGGGGAGCCCCACTTGATCGAGATGGAGCCGGTCGGGCCGGCCGGCGACCAGTAGGTGCCCAGGTCACCGTCCCGCACGTTGCCGTAGCTCGTGCCGGATGCCTTGCTGGAGCCGTCGGAACCCGCCCCGATACTGAGGTTCGCCCCGCTGGGCGGGGTCGGCGTGGGGGAGGTCGGCGCGGGGCCCGACGGCGTCGGTGTGGGTGTCGGCCCGGGAGTCTGCGGGGAGCAACTGCCGTCCGACACCCGCAGACCCTTGTTCGCGCCCGCCGTGGCGGTGACGACATCCGGCACGCAGGCGGCCGGGTCGAGACGGTAGGAGTACGGGATGCTGACCGTGGTGTTGGACGTGGGGTCCGGGCCCGCGGGATGGTTCTCCGTGCCCTCGGCGGACCAGGTCACGTTGTCGTAGATGTTGCCGCTGACCTGCCAGTAACCGAGTTTGTCGGTGTAGAAGGTGCCGAGGACGTCCTTGGAGTCCTTGAAGTAGTTGTTCTCCACCTTGACGTGCGCCCCGACCCGGGAGTTGATGCCGGACTTGTTCAGGCTCACGAAGTAGTTGTCGTAGGTGTGGGCCGTGCCGCCGCGCAGCAGGGGCGCGCGGGAGTCGATGTTCTCGTACAGGTTGTGGTGGTAGGTGACGAAGCTGCTGGAGACGTCGGTGTCGCTGTGCCCGACGAGGCCGCCCCGGCCGGAGTTGCGCAGGATGCTGTAGGACAGCGTCACGTACCGGGTGTTGTCCTTCAGGTCGAAGAGGCTGTCGTAGCCCTCGTCCTCGCCGCCCGAGGCTTCCAGAGTGACGTGGTCGACCCAGACGTTGTGGACATCGGTCTCCATGCCGATGGCGTCGCCGCCGTTGGAGGTGGGTGAGCCCGACTTCTTGACGTTCCGGACCGTCACGTTCCGGATGATGATGTTGCTGGAGTCGCGGACGTGGATGCCCAGTTGGTCGAACACGGCCCCGCTGCCCACCCCGATGAGCGTGACGTTGCTGACGCCCTTCAACTCGATCCTGTCGTCGGCGGTGTCGCAGCTGTCGCCCGAGACCTTGCTGGTGTTGCCGTGATCGATGGTCCCCTCGACCTCGATGACGAGGGGGGTGCTGCTGTCGGCCCGGTTGCACAGGGCCTGGTGGATCTGCGTTCCCGTGGTGGCCCGGACCGTCTGTCCGCCCGTCCCGCCGGTGGTGCCGCCGTTCTGGGTGGCGTAGCCGCCGGCGTCGTCGGTCGCCGCCGATGCCTCGGGCCCCGACAGCGCCACGCCGGTCGCGGCGGCGGCCGCGAGGGCCATCGTGGCCAGCGCCGCGTGGACTCGCGTGGCTCTTGGTCGTCTCATCCTCGCCCTGTCCTTTCGTCGTCGAACGCGGTGCCGATCCGTTCACCTTGTTCACAAGGCTGAATGTCCATCGAAGTGATGAACGGTACGGCGGAACGTACGTCAACCCTTGCGGGAGTCGATGTCGATGAGCGGATGCCCGTCTGCGCGGCTCCCTCGGGCGTGAAAGCGCTTTCCGACAGGGAGGTTAGGGTGACGCGGGAGAGGCGACAAGGTTCTGTGCAGTTATGGAGTTGGTGCTTCCGCTTCATTCACATGAACGGGGCCTTTCTGAGGGCTGCGCTTCGTCCCAGGAAGGCCGAGCGGTGCCGCAACCACGGCGGCTGAACGCCCCGGGTGTCACCGGCGGCCGATAACGTGAACGCCGTGATGGTGGGTACTGAAGAAACCCGGCTGGTCGTGCTCCGCGGCAACAGTGCCTCGGGCAAGTCGTCCGTGGCGGCCGGCCTGCGCGAGAGGTTCGGCCGTGGCCTGGCCCTGGTCGGGCAGGACAACCTCCGCCGCATCGTGCTGCGCGAACGGGACCGGCCCGGCGCGGCCAACATCGGCCTGATCGACCTGACGGCCCGCTACGCCCTGGACGCGGGCTATCACGTCGTGGTCGAGGGCATCCTCTACGCCGACCACTACGGCGACATGCTCGCCCGGCTGCGTGCCGACCACCGGGGCCCGACCCACGCCTACTACCTGGACGTGCCGTTCGAGGAGACCCTCGCCCGGCATGCCACCAAGCCGATCGCCGACGACGTCGACGCGACGCAACTGCGCGACTGGTACCGGCCGCGCGATCTGCTCCCCGGTGGCGTCGAGACCGTCATCGGAGCGGACAGCACTCTGCGGGAGACCATTGACCGCATCATGCTCGACACCGGCCTGGCCCGCTTGCCCGCGCTGGATCGCTGAGCGGGGCGCCTTGCGGCAGGTGGTGAGCCGTCGTTGCCCACTGTCGTAGCCGAGTGAGGGGTCGGACGAGCAGTGGCGTCGCGACCGGGCTGGTCTTCACCGCGTGGGTCTCCCGCCCGGATCGCCGTTCGGGTCTCGCGGCGTGAAGGACCGGCACCGTTCGGGCAGTGGCCGTCGGGGCGCGTACGGGATGCCTGAGATCGTCAACGCGATCCCGCGATCCCGCGATCCCGCGATCCCGCGATCCCCTGGCCTCTGCGTCATCTTCTGGGGCTCATCGGATGCGGGGCGCGGTCAGGCGAGGGTTTCGCCGCCATCTACGGTGATGACCTGGCCGGTGACGTAGTTGTTCGCCATGAGGAAGAGGGCCGAGGCGGCGGCTTCCTCGGCGGTGCCGAAGCGGCCGAGGGGAGCGGTCGATCCGGCGGCGGCGATCGCGTCGTCGGAGTCCAGCCCCGGTGCCGAGCGCAGGAGCGGTGTGTCGATCCGGCCGAAGCGGACGGCGTTCACGCGCAGCCGTGCGGGCGCGAGTTCCACGGCGAGGGCCCTGGTGAGGGTCTCCACGGCACCGACGACCGACAGCGGGGCGGACATCCCGGGAGCGGGGCGGACCACGAGAATCCCTGAGCTGAACGTGAGCGAGCCTCCCGCTGGAAGCCGGGTCGCCGCCGCGCGGGCCGCGGTGAAGGCCGCCTGGAGGCGGGAGTCCAAGGTGGTGCGGATGTCGTCGGCTGACAGCCCGGTCAGGGGGCCGGCGCCGCTGATGCCTCCCGCGGTGACGAACACATGGTCGACGCGACCTGCCCTGTCGCATGCCTCGGCGAGGGTCTGCTCGTCGCCGCCGTCGCCGGCAACGGCCAGCACGGCGTCGTCGCGATCCTCGGCCGGGCTTGCGCCTCGCACCCGGGAGACCGCGGCCTTCAGCCGGTCCGGATCGCGGCCGACCAGCACGACGCGGGCGCCGACCGAACGCAGCAGGACGGCTGCCGCCAGCCCGATGCCCGAGCTTCCGCCGATGAGAACGGCGGTCGAACCGGAGAGCGCGCTCGGCAGCGGCGAGCGAACGGGGATGGGAGTCGCAGTGCTCACGGGAAAGCCTTCCAGAGAAGTAAACCAACTGGTTGTTTTAGCGCTGGCCCGATACTGCCGCCTGGACGGAGCGGAGTCAACCGGATGGGTTAATCTGCTCATGGCCTATGACGCGGAAGACACCAGACGGCGCATCTTCGCCGCCGCCACCGCCGAGTTCGCCGAGCACGGCTTGGCGGGGGCCAGGGTGGACCGGATCGCGACGGCCGCCAAGGCCAACAAGCAGGCCATCTACCTGTATTACGGGAGCAAGGAGAAGCTGTTCGCCGCCGTCCTGCGGGCGAAGCTGGAGGAGGTCCGCGCCTCCGTCTCCATCGATCCCGACGCGGTGGCCGAGTCGGTGGGGCAACTCTTCGACTGGTACCAGGAACACCCGGAGCTGATCAGGCTGCTGCTGTGGGAGGCGCTGGAGGCGGGCGACGAACCCGAGGAGAGCGAGCGGGAGCGCCGCGACGGTTTCCGTGAGAAGGTCCACCATCTCGTGGACGGAGGTGTGGGCCGGGATCTCCCCGAGGACGCGCGCGTCCGCGCCGCCCAGGACCTGCTGTTCACCATCATGGGACTGATCGCGTGGAACTTCGCGGTGCCCAGGATGGTCCGCGTGGTCCTGGACGAGGACACCTACCAGGCCGCCTTCGCCCGCCGCCGCGAGACAGTGATCGAAGCCGCTCGCACACTCGCCGGCGCCACCGGACGCCTCCACAGCAGGGTCTCGGAGTAGCGGTTCGGGCACGCCGCCGCCGAGGCTTCGGTCATCGAGCCGCCGAAGTTCCACCGACACCTGCCGACTTCAACGCGTCTGTGTACGGCCGTCGGTACCCGAGGACGAAGCCCCGTTGTCCACGCGGCCCAGCGAGGACGGTGGCCGGCCACGCGCAACCACGCCGTGCTGGGAAGAGCGAGGACACCACCCGCCGGCGGCCACCGCGCCCACCACCACTGACCCCCTGGCCGCCGTCGGCGTCAGCCCGACCAGGGCGTGGACGACGCGTTCGGCCTGGGGCCGAGCATCCCTCGCGCCGCGCGCCGTGCGGTCGGCCGGGGGCCTCCCGCCAGCGCTGCGCGCGCCCTCACCCGCCGGGCCGACACGTGCGGCGCGAACCGGTCGGCTCAGGGGTTCCAGTACACGTCGGTGAACGTCCGGTCGAAGCGCCCGGCCTCCAGGTCCTTGCGCTGGATCGCCCAGTGGACGCTGGACCCGGCCGCCACATCGCCGAGCTCGGGGCTCCAGCTCGCGAGCAGCACCCAGTCCTCGACGTTCTCCGACACCGGCTCCCCACCGCCCCACTCGCCCGTCGACGCCTGCTCCACCGCGCACTCCACCAGGCCTGCCAGCGGGTCGAGATGAACCATCTCCTCGTCGGCGTAGCCGCCTATGTGCAGGGGGCCCCGGAGGTCGAGGTAGCGGCACGCCATCTCCCACTCCTCGGCCAGTTCCTCGGCGTGGGGGAAGCCGGGCAGGGGCTCCAGGTCGCCATCGGGCAGTTCGATCTCGTAGTGGTACGGCAGTGACGGCTCGGTCCGCACCCGCAACTCGCCCTGCGGGAAGGCGTCGGCCACCTCCCGCTCCTCCGGAATGCCGTGGGGATCCCAGGCGTACGTGTCGTGTTCCTCCGTGGCAGCCCCGGCGGGGACGTGCACGACCGCACCGTGGTTGCCGAGGTCACCCCTGTCGCGCGGCCAGGCGAAGAGGAGCAGGTGTCCGTCGGACGGCAGGGGCAGGTCCGTCGAGGCCGGCGGCAGCGCCGTGAGGTCGATGGAGGCGACGTAGGGGAACGGCGGGTGCGGGGTGCCGACCGGCAGCAGCACGGGGCCGCCGAACCGGGCGGCGGCCGGGCCGTCCTCGCGCGTCGACAGCACCGCGCAGGGCCGCACCATGTCGATCCAGCGGTCGACTTCGTCGGCAGGGATGTCCAGTTGGACCGCCGCGTCGCGGAAACGGGTCAGTCGCTCGCGTAGCTTTTCGAAAGTCACACGACCAAGGTAGGGCCCGGCACTGACAACGATGCCGAAACTCGGGTTCCGGTGGTCGCGGCGCGGGTGCCGACCCGCTGTGCCGGGCGGCCCTCGCGCCGGTCGACTCGCGTGCGGGCGACCGATCGGACCGATGCGCTCACGGCGTCGGCGGGCCGGGTCGGGTCGGGTGCAACGTCGATTCGGGCCGGCTCCGCACGGTCGCCCGCGTCGGCTTTCCCGTGGCGGGGGCGGTGACTTCGCCGGCCGGGTCACCGAGGCGGGTTCCGGCGCGCCTACACGGCACTCCGGGAACGAGCCGTGAGGAACGGGCTCGTGCCGCACGTCACCGTCGGTGCCGTCGTCGGCCTCGTCTGCGGCGGAGAACCGGTTCCGCCGCCGCTCCGATACCGGGCCGGCGCGCGGTGACGGCGGGGTCAGTGGACGCTGAGGACGAGGACCGCGCTGTGACCGGTGACGGACCTGACCAGGATGTCGAGATGGTTGAGCAGCGAGCTGTGGCCGGCCGGGGTGGTCGAGGACAGGGAGATGCCCGGCCCGGTCGCCTCCACGGTCACCGCGTCGGCGGAGATCCCCGTGGCCGTGAGCCGGCCGAAGCCGAACTTGGCCACGTCCATGGCGAGTACCTCGCCCGGGATGACGGTGACGGTGCAGTGGCCCTCGCGGCAGCCGGGCCCCGGCGGGGCCGGGGACGAGGGCCCGGTCGCGTCGGCCGCGCCGGAGGGCGACTCGGTCGTCTCTGCGCCGTGCACGGGCGAGGGGACGGTCGTAGGGGCGGCGACCGCCGAGGCGGAGGACGCCGACGGTACGGAAGCGTCCGCGCCCTCGTGATGGCGCACGACCGTCCCGCAGCCGCCGAGCACTGCCACGACGAGCGTCGCGGCAACCGCCACGACCGCCCTGCTCCGGAACGCGTTCATCAGTTGTCTCCTCAGGAGCCGAGCCGTTCTTTCATCCGGCTGGAGGTTTCTACCCCTGCCCTTCAGGGAGGGGTCCCGGATCCACCGGGGCACGGTGGTGCGCCGGTGCGCGCAGGAGGGACGCGCGCACCCCCGTGCCGGGCTCTGGGAGGCTGACAATCAGCACGGTTCGCCGGAACGCCGGGCGTGGCCGACCGCGTTACTCCCCGGTCGTCGCGAAGACCTGGTCCGCCGTCGTGAAGCTGTGCTCGGCCGATTCGCGTCCTTCGTCGAGGTGGCCGAAGTATGCGGTGTCCGCCGTCCCGGTGAGCACTGCCAGCAGGAAGGCGAGGCATCCCATGTCATGGTGCTCCCACAGAGGGCCGCGCCCCTCGTTGTAGAGGACGGTCCACTCGTCGGGATGCCGACCGGGCCGCGCCAGCCAGTACAGGAAAGCCCCCGTGCCCTCTTCGAAGGCCCAGGGCAGGACTTTCGCCCCCGCCTCCTGCAGGGCGGCGGGTTTGTCCTCGGACTCCCACAGGTCGGCCAGGATCTCCTCCCGCTGCGCCGCCTGCGCGTGCAGGTCGCAGTCGTCGTAGGCGGAGTCGGGGACGAGCAGCCAGATCGTCTCGTCGAAGAGGCCGTCGCCGTATGTCTCGACGAGCTGCTTGTAGTCGGCGGGCACCGCTGTGCCCAGGGTGCGCTCGGCTTCCGGCCAGTCCACCGGGGGTGGCGGATCGGTGGGCGGCGGACAGAGGCGGACGAGCGCATCGAGGTCGGTCATGGAGACGGACGCTACCGAACACCGGCCGTATGCAAGGGCGGAGGGTCGGCCGGACGAGGATCTGCAGCGCGACCCGGCCGAATGGGCGGCGCGGACGCGGAACGGCACCGAGCGTACAGGGGAGCGGGCGACGTGTCCGTCGTGTCGGGGCGGCGCGACGGTGACGCCCGGTCTTCGTGGAAGTGCCTCCTTCAGGCTTCAGGCCCCCGGCCGTGCGCGGGAAGTATGGGCGGGGACGAGGAGCAGGAGGCCGTCGCCGGACGCGTAGGCCGTGCCCGGCCCGCACGGCCATGACCTGGCCGTGGGCTGTGATGGGATGACCGGGACGATCTGTCGGACGAGTGGAGGGATCTGGTCGTATGCCGGGCAGGACGGTGCTGATCACGGGCGCGTCGAAGGGGATCGGACGAGCGACCGCGCGGCGTCTCCAGGAGCAGGGGGACATGGTTCTCGGCATCGCACGGTCCGGTGGGGAGGGGGACTTCCCCGGGGTGCTGTACCGGTGCGACCTCGCCGACGCGGAGGGCACGGACCGGGTACTGGCGCGGATCGCCGGCGAGCATCGGGTGGACGCGGTCGTCAACAACGTCGGCGTGGCCCTGCCCGAGCCACTGGGAGAGGTCAGGCTGGACAGTCTGCGGTCGGTGTACGACCTGAACGTCCGCGCTGCGGTCCAGGTCACCCAGGCGTTCGTCGGCGGAATGCGCGAGCGCGGCTGGGGCCGGATCGTGAACGTCACCAGCCGGTCGGTGTTCGGCGCTCGGCGGCGCAGCAGCCACGCGGCCGCGAAGAGCGCGCTGGTGGGCCTGACCCGGACCTGGGCCCTGGAACTGGCCGGTGACGGGATCACTGTGAACGCGGTGGCGCCGGGGCCGGTGGAGACGGAGCTGTTCCGGGCCTCGCATCCGGTGGGCAGCGAGGAGGAGGCCCGGGTGATGCGATCGATCCCGGCCGGACGGCTCGGCCGCCCCGAAGAGGTGGCGGCCACGATCGCGTTCCTGCTCGGCGAGGAAGCCGGATTCATCCCCGGTCAGATGGTGAGCGTGGACGGCGGGGGCAGCACCCCGGGCCGTTGCCCCGCCCGGCCCTCGTGCCCTGGCGAGCGCCGGGCTGCCCCGGCCGCCGACGTGGAAGGCGTCCCCAACGCTGCCGAGGAGGCGGGGGGCCGGTGACGGCCGCGGCCACCGGCACCGCGCCCGCCGGCCGCGAGCCCTCACGGCTGCCGCACCCCAAGTGCTCGTCCCACGGCTACCGGGCCTGCCCGCCCGACGCCGTGCGGGTCGTCGAGCACATCTGCCTGCTCTGGCCGCTGACTGACGACAGAGGGCCCGCGGCTGCTCGGCACCTGCCTGCGAGAGGAGTTGTGCCGCGTGCCGGGCTCATCCCCCACCGGTGGTTGCCGGAACGCTTAGGCTGACGTGGTGACTGACGAACAGGAGCGGGCGCAGCCGTCGGGAGTGTGGGCCACGGCGGTGGGAGTGGCCAGGGGGCGGGCGCTGGAGAGCGAGCGGGAGAACGCGCTGTTCCGCGACCCACTGGCACGGGCCTTCGCCGCCGCCGGCGGCCTGTGGCCCTCCTCGCCGCCACTGCCCGACGACGAGGCGGCACGCCGCCGCCGGCTGGCCGTGACGTTCTCCATCGTCATCAGGACGAAGTTCCTCGACGACCTGTTGCAGCAGGCCTCCGCGTCCGGTGTCCGGCAGATCGTGCTGCTCGGCGCCGGCATGGACAGCCGGGCCTTCCGGATGGACTGGCCCGAGGGCACCCGGCTGTTCGAGGTCGACACCGCCGCGCCACTGGACTTCAAGGCTTCGGTACTGCGCCAGGAACGGGCGGTCGCACGCTGCGAGCGGATCGCCGTCGCGGTGGATCTGCGGGAGGACTGGCCGCGCACGCTGACCGCCGCGGGGCACGACCCGACGATGCCGACCGTGTGGATCGCCGAAGGACTGCTGATCTATCTGCCCGGGGACGCGGTGGACCTGCTGCTGGCCCGGATCAGCGCGCAGTCGGCGGCAGGCAGCCGGATGGGGCTGACGTTGGGCTCGCGCGGTGCGATCGAGCGCTTCGGCGCGGACGCGGTGCCGGGATCGGCGGCGTCCATGGGGGTCTCGGAGATGCCCGACGCCCCGGTGGGCTGGCTGGCCGGGCACGGCTGGGAGGCCAGCTGCCACACCCTGCGCGAACGCGCTGCCGCGTACGGCCGCCCGATCAGCACCCCGCCGCAGCACGAGGAGGGGCCGGGTGGACTGATCTCGGCGGTGCGCCGGTAGAGCAGCTCCAGGTTTCCTGGATGACGATTCCGAGATGGCCTGATGGGCGGAGCCGGGTTCGTGCGCTGGCGGCCCGTCATGCGGGCGTGACCTCGCCTCGGATGCCGCTGCGGTGGCTGACGTCCGGCGTACCCGCTGGTTCTGTCCTGGACCGGCGGGTACCCACAGCGGCATGGGATCTTTGGGTTCGCTGGTGTTGCTGCTGTTGTTCGTGGCCAGTGCGGCCGTCATCTGGATCGCGGGTATCAAGCTGTCGGACACCACCGACGTACTCGCCGAACGGCTCCACCTCGGCAGCGCGCTGGGTGGTCTGATCCTGCTGGCGATCGCGACGAACCTGCCCGAGATCGCGATCACGGCGAGTGCGGCGATGGCCGGTCAGCTCGACGTCGCGGTCGGCAACATCCTGGGCGGCATCGCCCTCCAGACCGTCGTCCTGGCGATTCTGGACGGAGCCGGGGTCCGCCCGCGCGCCCCGCTGACCCGGCTCGCGGCCAGCCTGCAGTTGGTCCTGGAAGGCGCCATGGTGGTGGCCGTCCTGGCCGTGGTGGTGATGGGCACCCAGCTGCCCTCGGGCCTGCACGCCGCCCGCCTGGCCCCCGCTTCGGTGGCGATCGCCGTCCTGTGGGTGATCGGCCTGGTCCTGCTCAACCGGGCCGGGCGAGGCCTGCCGTGGCGGGAGGGCGGCGACGCCCCGGACAGTCAGCCCGAGCCGCGTGGCCACTCCAAGGGCAAGAAGGAGAAAGCCGCCACCGACAAGGGCGTGAGCACCGCCCGCGCGGGGCTGGTGTTCGGCGCGTCCGCGCTGGCCACGCTCGTGGCCGGTGTCCTGATCGAGCGCAGTGGTGAGGAGTTCTTCGCCCGGCAGGGCCTGAGCGGTGTGCTGTTCGGCGCCACCGTACTGGCCGCGGCCACCTCGCTGCCCGAGGTCAGCACCGGCCTGACCTCCACCAAGCTCGGCGACTACCAGCTCGCCGTCAGCGACATCTTCGGGGGCAACGCCTTCCTGCCGGTGCTGTTCCTGCTCGCCACCGTCCTCTCCGGCAAGCCCGCCCTGCCGGCCGCGCACGACACCGATATCTACCTCACCGCCCTCGGAATCATCCTGACGGTGATCTACATGGCCGGGCTGATCTTCCGCCCGCGACGCCAGTACGCCCGCATGGGTGTCGACAGCATCGCCGTGGTGGTCATCTATCTCTTGGGCATCGCCGGACTGGCCACCATCGCCACCTGATCCCGAGCACCGGCCGAACGCTGCCTGGACCGCCCCGACAAGGCCGGCAAGCCTTCTTCCTCGCGCACAAGCCCAAGGAGTCGTGAGCGAGTAGCCAAGCCGCGTCGGGGCGACCGCCTGCGGGCGTGGTGAGGCATCCGTGTCGCCGGTCGTGTTCTGCGTGTCGGGGAGCGGCACGTCGGTGCCGGGTGTCTGTGGTCCGTTTCGTCTCTGCCCGGCACGGGACGGGCCGCGCCGCCGGGCTTCGCTCGGAACCGCCGCTTGCCGTGGGGTGCGGTCAGCCCGACTTCTTGGCGAGTTCGGCGAGGAACCGCGGAATGCGGCCGGCGCCGAAGTCGTAGTAGCGCGCCCACTGCGGCTCGACGGCGATCCGCGCCATCTGGTCGTACAGGGCCCGGCAGTTCCGCTCGAACTCGGCCGCGTACTCGGCGTCGAAATTCTTCCGCGCAGCCGCGAGGTACTCCGGGACCACCCCGTCGACGATGGTCAGGTGCGCCACACCGCGCACCGACAGGGTCCTGGCCGAGCCGGGGCTGTCGCCGGCGTCGATGGTCAGGGCGATCTCGGGGCGGACGGACAGTGCCTTCACCTTCGGCGCCGTGGCCGCGGTGGACATGACGATCTCCTCGCCGGTCCAGAAGATCCCGATCGGGACGACGCGGGGCCGCCCGTCGGGTCCGTTGTACGCCAGCCGCGCCATCGAGGCCCGGCTCAGCAGCTCGTGGGCGTCGGCCAACTCCTGTGCGATCTGCTGCGGGTCCATGATCGCCGTCCTTTGCTGTCGCACGGCCGTTCGTGGCCGGCATGTCCCTGGGGGCGAAGCCGCCGCCAGGCTCTCACACCCGCGGCCGGAGCACCGTCGTTTCCCCACGGTTTGCGTACCACCCACCCGCAGTGGCTGCGCGGTCGCACAGGCAGTTCCACCATGAGCGCGGGGTCACCGTCGGTGCCGCTCCACGCCGTGGCGGACGACACCACCGAGGCGGATGCGGGCGGCCGGCGCTTCAGCCGTGGCCGCCGCCCGGCCGCCGGCGGCCACCCGTCAGGACCGGCCCGGTGGCGGGCGGAGCGGGCCGTACGGACGATGGGTCCATGCGACTTCAGTCGACGGCACATCAAGTGTGTCCCCCATCCCGCGTTCGTCGCCCCGGACGCCGAGTCCTCCCCCGTGCCTCGGCCGTGGTGGCCTCGGCTTTCGTGGCCGGGGCACTGGCCGGGTGCGGTGGTGGCGGTGGCGGCGGTTCCGCTGCGACCGGGACGCCGACCGCGCCGCAGACCGGGACGTTCTCCGCCCAGCCGCTTCCTTCCGCGATCGCGTCCTCGGCGTCGGCGGCCATCTCCTCCGTGCAGGCCTCGGCGTCGGCCGCGGCCTCCTCCGCCTCCGCGCGCGCCTCCGAGTTCGAGGCGTCGGTGTCGGCGCAGTCCGCGCGGCGGTCCGCAGAGGCCGAGAAGGCGCTCAAGGGGGTCAAGGGGCGTGGCAACGCGGTGTCGGAGGTGGGGATGACCGGCCTGCCTACCGCGCAGACCGGAGGTGTGCTCGCCGTCATGCTCACCATCACCAACAAGACGGACCGCAAGGCGTCCTACGCCGTCCAGGTCGACTTCGAGGACCCGCACGGCAAGGTGGTGGAGACCCGCTACACCGGCGCGGAGAACCTGGAACCCGGCAAGAAGGAGCAGCCGATCGTCTTCAGCCGCCGGCCCGCCGAGCCCAAGCTGACACCCCGGCTGGTCAAGGCCCAGCGGTACTGAACCTCCCGCGCATCCGGGACCGTGATGGCACGGTGGCGCACCCTCCGGACGGCTGCATGGCGGTGCCCCCTCCGGACGGTTGCACGGTGCCGCACCGGCCGGGTGCCCGCCCGCGGCCTTCTTCCGGGGCGGGAACACGGTGCCGGACCGAACGGACCGCCTGCAGATCCCCGGCGCCCCGGCGGCCCGGCGACCTTCGCAGCGCCTACGGGCGAACCCCGCCGGGTTGCCGTGACCGGGCGGGCAGCGGCACCCGGGCGCGAGGGCGTTTCCGGTCCGGCACGTCCGGCATCACGCGGAGGGACTCTGCCGGAGCCGGGCCGGGTCGAACAAGCCGATGGGATGGCGGGTGGCGCCCTCGAGTGCGAGATCGGCCAGGACTTCGCCGATCACCGGCACGAACTTGAAACCGTGACCCGAGAAGCCGCAGGCCACGACGACGTCCTCGTGGTCGGGATGCCGGCAGACCACGAAGTGCTCGTCCGCCGTGTTCACGTACATGCAGACGGCGCCCCTGACGAGCTCGCCCGCCAACGCGGGGATACGGGTGCCGAGGTGGCGGCGCATCGCGTCGACCTCGGTGGCGTGCACCGTCCGGTCCAGGCTGTCCGGGTCGGCCGGCCCGCCCCTGCTGTGAAAGGCGACCTTCACACCGCCGTCCGGGCCGTCCAGTGCGGGGAACCCGTACATCTCGTCCCCCTCCACCTCACCGCCCCAGATGTACACCGGATGCCGGTCGGGGGCGAAGTCCTGGACACCGGAGCGAGGAGCGAACCAGTACATGACGCGGCGTTCGACCCGCAGGGGCACCAGTCCGGGAAGCAGGCCGGGTGCCCAGGCCCCGGGGGCCACGACGAGCCGGTCCGCGTGGTACCGCGCCCGTGGCGTCGTCACCGCCACCCCGCCCGAGGGCAGGGCCTCCCAGGTGACGACCGGCTCCTGGAAACGCAGGTCGGCGCCGCCGGCGGCCGCGAGGTCCAGGTGGGCGCGTACGGCGAGTTCGGGACGGACCACGCCCGCGGCGTCCTCGTGGACCGCCACTTCCGCCTCGGACGGCGTGAGGGTGGGAAAACGCCGACGCACTTCGGCCGCGTCCAGCACCTCGTGGGGCAGCCCCCACTCGCGGGCACTGCGCAGCGTTCCGGCGACCGGCTCGGCGTCCGGGCGGCCGATCACGAGACCTCCGGTCGCGGTGAACAGGTCCTGCCCGCTGTTCGCGGCCGCCTCCTCCCACAGCTCGCGCGCCCTGAGCAGCAGCGGCACATACGCGGGGTCCTCCGCGTAGGCCTGCCGGTAGATGCGGGAGCCGCCGTGGCTGGAGCCCTGGGCGTGCGCGGGACCGAACCGCTCCAGCCCCAGCACCCGTCGGCCCCGCCGGGCCAGATGGTGGGCTGCGGCACTGCCCATGCCTCCGAGGCCGACGACGATCACGTCGTACCCGTTCTCCACGGTGTCCCTCTCTACGGCTCTGGGTTTCCCGGCCCCGGTGATCCGGGCCCCGGTCGATGAAAACGCAGGGTACGCGATGCGAGCGCGGGAGCAGGGGGCGAAGTACGACCTGCCGCCACCGGCATCGGGAGCGTGGTCGTGCCGACCGCGGCGTGGTCGGAAAGGCCCGGGTCCACAGGCTCGCCCCGCACCCGGTAGCCGGCCACGGTCTCTGCGAGGGCTGGGGGCCGACCAGGGCGAGGTCCTGGCGGCGGGGCACGTTGCCCCGTAGGGGGCGGGTGGTCATTTGGCTCCGGGCGGCTCGGTCGGTTGCTGCCCGAGGTGTCGCAGGCCGCGGTCGAAGACGGTGAGCAGCAGGTACAGGACGGCGGCGCCGAGCATGACCCAGGCCAGGTGGTGCATGCCCGACGTGCCGGCGTGCTGACCGAAGGACGCGGCGGACGTCGCCGAGGCGATCATCGACCCCAGGTAGGCGAAGGTGCGCAGCAGCCCGGCCGAGGAGCCGATGCGCTCCGGATCGGCCTGGTGGTAGACGGAGTTCTGCAGAGCCAGATTGTTCGACCCCTGCGGTATGCCGAAGACCAGTGAGAGGGCGAGGAGCATCCACAGGGGGCTGGCGGTGGTGAGCGTCAGCATCAGCAGGCAGCCGGCGATCTGCCCGGCGGCCCCGACCAGGAGCTTGCCGCGCACCCCGGTGCGCCTGCCGGTGGTGACCGAGACGGCGATCGCCACGAGGAACATGGGGATCTGTACCAGGCCGGCGTGGAAGGCGGAGAGTCCGAACCCCTCCTCGGTCCACTGGGTGAAGCCGTAGAGAAAGGCGTACGCGACGACGTAGGCGACCAGCGCGCGGCCGTAGGTGGCCAGCAGGGGCGGGTTGCCGCCCAGCACCCGCAGGTCGATGAACGGTGTCGCGGCCCTGAGTTCCCGCACCGCGAACCCGGCCGCGGCCACGACGGCGAGCACCAGCAGGTACCAGCTTCCCGGGCGCAGGTTCATCAGGAACAGCAGCAGCGCCACCAGCATGGCGGCGAACAGGGCCATGCCCGGCAGGTCGAGCCGTCCGGCCAGGCTTCCCTGCCGGGCGGACTCTTGCCTCCGGGGCTGCTTGGGCAGCCGCAGCCCCAGCGCGACCGCCACCGCGGCCAGGGGCACGTTGAGCGCGAAGGTGGAGCGCCAGCCGCCCACGCCGATCAGCACACCGCCCAGCAGAGGGCCGACGACGGCGATGGTCTGGCCGGCGACGGCCAGGGCGGTCAGCACACCCGCCGGACTGTCCTGCCCCGTGCGCCGGGCCTCGCTGCGCAGCAGAGCCATCGCGGCGGGATACCCGGCGCAGGTGCCGAAGCCGAGCAGTACCCGTGCCGCGATGAGCGTCCCCAGGCCGGGGGCCAGGGCGCCGCCGATGCCGGCGACGCCGACGAGGCTCGTGCTGACCAGGAAGAGCCGGCGGGGTCCGAAGATGTCGATCAGCCGGCCCACGATCGGCTGCCCGAGGGCGGTGGCCAGGTACAGGGCCGAGACCAGCCAGGCGGTCTGCGCAGGCGGTGCGCCCAGAGCCGCACCGATGGGCACCAGCGCGACCGCGATGATGGTGGAGTTGATCGGGTTGAGGACCGAACCCAGCATGACCGGCGGGATCAGCCGGCGGTCGAAGCCCGTGGCCGTCGTGCGCTCGTGGGCGGCTGTGCGCTGGTCAGTCATGGATGAGCCGCCCCAGCACGGCCATGGCCGCGATCACGGTCTGCCGCTCCTCCTCCGTGCACTTCTCCTGCAACTGGCCGGCGAGCCACTCACGCCGGGCCTGGCGGTCGTCCTCGGCCCGTCGGCGTCCTTCGGCGGTCAGCGCGATCAGCAGCCGGCGCCGGTCGTCCGGATCCGGCCGCCGCTCCACCAGCCCCAGCCCGACCAGCGAGGCGACGGTCGCCGTCATCGACTGGTGCCGTGCCCCTTCGACGGCTGCGAGGTCGCTCGTCGTGAGGCCGTCGTTGCCGATCAAGCGGGCCAGCACGGACGCCTGGGGGAGGGTGAGGTCGCCGGCGTCGGCGGCGCTGCGGATACGGCGCCTGAGGCGGCCGATGACCGTGCGGACCGCTTGCGAGGCGTGGAGTGCCGAAGGTGACAGCGGCGGATTCTCGCTCATACCCGCGACGATAATTCCTTCAGGCTGAGCTGTACAGGTTACCTGTACAGTAACCCGTGCGGATCACCGCCCGGTGGCGGCCTTCGCGAGGGCAGAGGGGGGATGCTGGGGCCGCCGGCCGTCGAGGCGGCCCGCGCGGGTGGGGTGGTGTCGACGACGTCCAGGGCGCCGGCCCTCGTCGCCCAGCTCGGCGGTGCGGGCGGATGTGTCGTGAGCCGCCACGAGGATGGTCTGTCTCCGTCAGCGCACGCCGGGTGGCCCGAGCCGGAGAGGCAAAGGCCCCCATGCGTGAGGGTGTGCGCCGTCCCGTCATCAGGACGGCGCACACCTGGCACAGGTGAACGAGCCAGGTCGCTCCGGGTCGTGGCGCGCCGCGTCAGCGGGTGTGCAGCGCGGCGCGGAGGGTGCCGGCCGCCATGGTGATCGCCGCCTCGGCGGCGTGGGTCTCGCGCAGGGCGTTGAGCATCACGAAGTCATGGATGACACCCTGGTAGCGCACGGCGGTGACGGGGACGCCGGCCGCACGGAGCTTGTTGGCGTAGGCCTCGCCCTCGTCGCGCAGCACGTCCGCCTCGGCGGTGATGACGAGGGCCGGAGGGAGGCCGGTGAGCTGGTCCGTGGTGGCGCGCAGCGGGGAGGCGGTGATCTCCGCGCGCTGCTTCTCGTCGGTGGTGTACTGGTCCCAGAACCACTGCATACCGTCGCGGCGCAGGAAGTAGCCCTCCGCGAACCGGTGGTAGGAGCCGGTGTCGAACGACGCGTCGGTGACCGGGTAGAACAGGACCTGCTGGACCAGGGGTACGTCCCCCCGCTCCTTGGCCATCAAGGTGAGCGCGGCGGTCATGTTGCCGCCGACGGAGTCGCCGGCCACCGCGATCCGGCCGGCGTCCAGCCCCTTCGCGGCGCCGTCGGTGACGATCCAGCGGGCTACGGCGTAGTTCTGCTCGATGGCGACCGGGTAACGGGCCTCGGGGGAGAGATCGTACTCGGGGAAGACCACGGCGGCGCCCGCCCCGACGGCGAGTTCGCGAACGAGACGGTCGTGGGTGTGGGCATTGCCGAAGACCCAGCCGGCGCCGTGGATGTACAGGATCACGGGCAGGGTGCCCTCGGTCCCGGCGGGCTTGACGACACGGGCGCGCACAGTGCCCGTCGGGCCGCCGGAAACGGTGACCCACTCCTCGTCGACGTCCGGCTTGGCGATGTCGCCCGACTGCACCTGGTCGACGGCCTTGCGGCCCTCGGCCGGCGGCAGGTCGAACAGATAGGGCGGGTTGGCGGTGGCCTCTGCGAAAGCGGCCGCCGCCGGCTCCAGCACCGGCTGAACCGGCTCGAACGTGTGGGACATACGGACTCCTGGGACTCATGCGCGTGACGGTGTTGCCGACGGGGCGGCCCGTACCAGATCCGGAGAATCCAGAAGATCTGGATGATCCGGAGGATCCAGAGGGTAGGGAGGATTTGGAGGTGCGCCGGGCCGTCCAGGGACACGCTAGAACCGGCTGAACGGCGTCCCTTGCACCTCTGTGCACCGACTCTGACCTCACCGTGCACGCAGGGACGGGCGGCGCATCTCCGGGCAAGGCTCCGTGCGCCGACCGGTAACCGAGCCGGTCGTCTCCGGATCGGCGTCACCGGCGAGCAGGCGCGGCGCGTGACTCCGGCCTCGCCGCCACGTTCGTCCGCTCGGGTCGCTGACCGGTGGCGTGCCGTGCTGGGGCCGGCACACACGCCGCCCACGCGGCCTCGGACCGGGCACGGGAACGGCCCGGCACCGTCGGCGCGGTGCCGGGCCGTGCGGTGCGCGGTACGGCGTGGGTCCGTCAGCCCTGACGGGCCTTGAACCGGGGGTTCTTCCTGTTGATCACGAAGGTCACGCCCCGCCGGCTCACCACCTGGGCGCCCGGCTTGGCCTTCAACGAGCGCAAGGACTTGCGTACCTTCATCACGATCTCCTCCGGGGTGAGCGGACGGGTCTTGCCGTCACGGACGGGCGGCGGTGCTACGGCCGTGGCGCCGTGTCGACGCGTTCCATCCGGCCTGCGGTGTCCACGACGCGTGAGGTGCCGGTGCACAAGGAGTGGCTGCCGACGAGCCTCGACGGCGACGACGGGATGGGCTGTTCGCCCAGGTCAGCGCTCTTCCCGGAACAGGACGTGGGCGCCGGCCACCGGGTCGTACTTGCGCAGGACGAGCCGGTCGGGGTCGTTCAGACGGTTCTTGCGGGTCACATAGGTGACTCCGGTGCCCGCCGTCGACTTCAGCTTGACGACGGGTCGTGTGGTGCTGCGTGCCATGAGGCTCCTTCCGTGACCACCCGAGCCTTGAATGACTCGGGCATGTCAGACAGCCTTCACAACACCACCACCTGCCGCCGCATTCCCGGCGTTCGGCGCCCTCCGTACATCCCGTTCGCCTCCGCACATCCGGGGGGGCAGAAATCGCGGATATCTCCTGCTCGGGCGTCGGTACCAGGCCGCTCACTCGGTTTCCCAGTCCCAGGCGTCGAAGTAGGCGGCCACCCCGCTGCGGCGGGCCTCCGCGAGGGCGCGCAGCCGCGCGAAGTCCCGAGGCGGCATCAGCGCTTCCCATGCGCCCAGGGGAAGCACGCGGGCCTCGTCGTGCTCACGGGGGTCCAACGCGATGCCGCGGATCTGCTCCGCGGTGAGCCGGCCGCCGTCGAAGACCAGGCCGAGCGTGCTGTAGGGCCACGCGGCGCCGGGCAGCCCGTACACCGTCGCCAGCAGACGTGGCGGGCCGGGCACCGTCAGTCCGGTCTCCTCCCGGCACTCACGCACCGCCGTCTCCCAGGGGCGTTCGCCGGGATCCATCGTGCCGCCCGCCAACTGCCAGGGGCGGGCGGGCGAATAGACGGAGTGCAACTGCAGGGGCCGGTCTTCCTCGTCGGTGAAGTACACGCAGGCGAAACAGGTCGCCTTCGGCACCGTCTCGGCGTAGACCTCGGTCGGCATCCGACCGGATCCCTCACTTCCGTCCCGCAGGCCGGGTCCGGTCGCCTGCTCGCCGAGGGTGGCCGGCACCTCCAGGCGCGTCATCCGCATCAGGGCCGCACTGCCGGCGAACCCCAGCTCGCGGTACAGCGGTGCGGCCTCCTCGCTGGCGTGCAGCTCGAACAGCGTGACGTGCTCGGTGCGCAGTCGCGCGAGGAGGGCGGTCACCACCGCCCGGGCGTACCCGCGGCGCCGGAACCCGGGGCGCGTGGCGACGACGTGCACGCGCGCGGCCAGCCCCTCGGGGTAGGCCGGCGCCGGGAGCATCGAGTGGATCAGGCCCAGGGCGCAGGCGGCCATCGAGCCGTTCGGCGCGTCGATGACGTACGCCCGCGCATCCCCCGTCGTGGTCAGCCGGGGTGCCAGCTGGGTGGTGCACCGCCGGATCCACTCCTCGCTCAACGGCTCGGACAGGACGTACGCGGAGTGCATCCGCACGATGCCCTCGGCGTCTGCGGGCGTCGCCACGCGGGCCACCGGTGGTCGCCCGGTGCCCGGCGCCCCGGCGGTCGGTGCGGGTGTCGTGTCGCGGTTCATGAAAATTCTCCCCCCAGGCGGGTCGGTGTCGTGTTCGGCGCGCAGGCGGGTCGGTGTCCGGTGGCCGTGCTCGACCGGCTCCGGGCCGTCGTGGGCGGCACCGAGCCGGGTCCGGTCACGGCCACGCTGCCGTCGGAGTCGTCGCGCAGGAGGTCGCCGAGTTCGAAGTCACCGTGGGTTTCTACCCCACCCCCAGGGGCACCGGATCCTCGTGCAGCACGACGGCACGCCGCCCTGCGACGCGCACCGGTCGGACACGGGCGAGAGGACGCTGGTCCGCCTCGGATCGGACGGACAGGCCCGGCACCTCGGACACGAAGGAGCCCCGGTCGACGGGCCGAGCCCGGCGACGGCGACCGGGAACCGCCACCGGGCAGGGCATGCTCGCCTGCCGCGTCGAGGCGGCCCTGACAAGGCAGAGCCGTGCGGTCGGCCGTCGACGATGCGGGCACGACGGCCGGGAGGAAGCCGGGACGAAGTCGGGAGGAAGCCGACATGAAGATCCAGACCCGGTGCGGGCGGAGCATCGAGGTCACGCGATTCGCCCCGCCAGGGATGCCGGCCTCCATGGGGCGCGTCGTCCTGGAGACCGCCTGCACACCCCGGGACGAGGGCGGACTGTGGGTGTCGATGACGCCGGAGGAGGCCAGGAGCCTGGCGGCCCTGCTGCTGGTCCAGGCGGCCGCCGTGGATCCCGTGCCCTGCGGCGCATCCGGACAGGTGGAGGTGGTTCCGGTCGTCGGCGACGCCTACGAGGTGCACGTCCGCGGTCATGTCGTCACGGTCGGCCGGCCGCACTCCGACGCGGCCGGGGACACCGCGCCCACACCCGTGGAACTGTTCGTGTCCTCCGTCGCCGCCTGCGCGGCCCAGCACGCGGGCCACTTCCTCGACTGGCACTGCGTCAGCCGTGACGGACTTCGCGTCCAGGGAACCTTCCGCATGGCCGACGACCGCCCGGCCCGAGTGTCCGAAATCTCCCTCACGGTGCAGGCCCCGGCCCTGCCCGAGGAGCGTCTTGCCGCGCTGCGCGCGGTGATCTCCCACTGCACGGTGAGCAGCACACTGGCGCGGCCCCCCGAGATGCACGTCAAGGTGGTGCGCGAGGCGCCGCGCGGGGCGACGGCGCCGTCGCGGCCCGGCTCCGTCCGATGAAGGTGCCGGGCCTCGCCCACCGGGGGGCGATCGAGTGATGGACGGGCGTCACCGGTGAGCCGGGCCGCCGTCGCGGACACCGACCCGCTTCGGCCCGGCCGGCCGTCGGGGGCCGGGCCGAGCGGCCGGTCGTCCGTCCGGGCAAGGCCGGTCAGCTCTCCCAGGACCAGTCGGCGACCTCCGGCAGGTCCTTGCCGTGGGCGCGGATCCAGGAGTGGTGGCGCAGCCGCACGTCTTCCATGCGCTGGCGTACGGCCGCGGCGCGCACGGCGAGGCCGGGGACGCGGTCGATGACGTCCATGACGAGGCGGTACCGGTCCAGGTCATTGCTGACCACCATGTCGAACGGAGTGGTCGTGGTGCCGATCTCCTTGTAACCGCGCACGTGCAGGTGCCGGTGGCCGGTGCGGCGGTAGGCCAGGCGGTGGATCAGCCACGGGTAGCCGTGATAGGCGAAGATCACCGGCTTGTCGGTGGTGAACAGCCCGTCGTACTCGAAGTCGCTCATGCCGTGCGGGTGTTCCTCGGCGGGCATCAGCCGGGCGATGTCCACGACGTTGACGACGCGCACGGCCAGCTCGGGCAGGTGCCGGCGCAGCAGCTGGGCCGCCGCCAGCACCTCCTGGGTGGGCACATCTCCCGCACAGGCCAGGACGACGTCGGGTTCCCGGCCGCCGTCCTCGGTGCCCGCCCACTCCCACACACTCGCGCCGCGCGCGCAGTGCACCTTCGCGTCCTCCAGGGAGAGCCAGTCGAAGCAGGGCTGCTTCCCGGCGACGATCACGTTGACGTAGTCGCGGCTGCGCAGCGCGTGGTCGGCCACCGACAACAGCGTGTTGGCGTCCGGCGGGAAGTACACGCGGACCGCCTCGGGGCTCTTGTTGAGAACATGGTCGACGAACCCGGGGTCCTGGTGCGAGAACCCGTTGTGGTCCTGACGCCACACATGGGAGGTCAGCAGATAGTTCAGGGAGGCGATGGGCGCGCGCCAGGGCAGGCGGCGGGTGGTGCGCAGCCACTTGATGTGCTGGTTGACCATCGAGTCCACGATGTGCACGAAGGCCTCGTAGCAGGAGAACAGGCCGTGCCGCCCGGTGAGGAGATAGCCCTCCAGCCAGCCCTGGCAGGTGTGCTCGGAGAGGATCTCCATGACCCGGCCGTGCCGGTCGAGATGTTCGTCCACCTCCAGCGTCCTGCCCTGCCAGGCCTTGCCGCTGGCCGCGTAGACGGCCTCCAGACGGTTGGAGGCCGTCTCGTCGGGCCCGACGAGACGGAAGTCGCGCCGGTCGGCGGTCGCGGCCATGACGTCCTGAAGCAGCGCGCCGAGAACGCGGGTGGGTTCGTGCAGCGTCGCCCCGGGCTTGTCGACCTCGACGGCGTACTTCTCCAGCGGCGGCAGCGGCAGCTCGCGCAGCAGCAGTCCGCCGTTGGCGTACGGGGTGGCGCCGAGCCGGCGGGAGCCGGCCGGGACACAGGCCAGCACATCCGGGCGCGGAGCGCCGTGCGGGTCGAAGAGTTCCTCGGGCCGGTACGAGCGCAGCCACGCCTCCAGCTGCCGCAGGTGCTCGGGGTTGTCCCGCACGGCGGCCAACGGCACCTGGTGTGCGCGCCAGGTGCCTTCCACGGGCAGGCCGTCGACCTCTGCCGGGCCGGTCCAGCCCTTGGGCGTGCGCAGCACGATCATCGGCCAGCGGGGCCGCTCGGTGACGCCGTCCTCGCGGGCGGCGCGCCGGATCGCGGTGATGCGGTCGACCGCGGTGTCCAGGGCGGCGGCCAGGGCGCGGTGGACGGCCGCCGGTTCGTCCCCGGTGACGTGCAGCGGGTCGTGGCCGTAGCCCCTGAGGAGGTCGTCGAGCTCGGCCTCGGGCAGCCGGGCGAGCACGGTCGGGTTGGCGATCTTGTACCCGTTGAGGTGGAGGATCGGCAGCACCGCCCCGTCGTGGACCGGGTCGAGGAACTTGTTGGAGTGCCAGGACGCGGCCAGCGGTCCGGTCTCCGCCTCCCCGTCACCGATCACCCAGGCCACCAGCAGGCCGGGGTTGTCCAGCGCGGCGCCGTAGGCGTGCGAGAGCGCGTAGCCGAGTTCGCCGCCCTCGTGGATCGACCCCGGCGTCTCGGGGGCCACGTGACTGGGCACCCCGCCGGGGAAGGAGAACTGCCGGAAGAGCCGCGCCATGCCGGCCGCGTCGCGCGTGACGTCCGGATAGGTCTCGGTGTACGAGCCCTCCAGCCAGGAGTTGGCCAGCACGGCGGGCCCGCCGTGCCCGGGGCCCCAGACGCACAGGGCGTCCAGATCACGGCTCTTGATGAGGCGGTTGAGGTGGGTGTGGACCAGGTTGAGGCCCGGTGAGGTGCCCCAGTGGCCGAGCAGGCGCGGCTTGACGTGCTCCGGGCGCAGCGGCTCGGTCAGCAGCGGGTTGTCCATGAGATAGATCTGGCCGACCGCGAGGTAGTTCGCGGCGCGCCAGTGCGCGTCCAGCGACCTCAGCTCGTCGTCGGTCAGCGGGGCGGGCGCCTGCTGCGTGTCGAGGGACATCCGGGTTCCTTTCCGTGCCGGTGCACCGGGGGCGGGGCAGGGCGGTCGATGCCACGTTCACCCTCCGCCGACCCGGCGGGTACCCGAAAGGGCCGTTCGGGCCACAGGCCTCGTCCGGGGCGCGTGCGGCACGGGCGTTCACCGCCGAGAGAGGCCTTGGCCCGGTGCGCAGCCGAAGGGCGCACATCGGTGGGGAGCCACCGTGGCCGTCCGTGCGGCGGAACGGCCGGCGGGGTCCCTTCGTGCGGCGGGAGCGCCTGGACGGCAAGACGCCCGGTCGGGCAGGTCGCAGGGGGTCCTTCGTGTGCCGGGAGCGCCTGGACTGGACGACGCCCGGGCGGGCGGGGGACAGCAGTCGGGCCGTTCGCAGGAGTGGCAGCAGTGAGACGCGTGCCCCGTACCGGAGTGAGGCGCCGTGGGACGGGGACGGACGACGGGCCGCACGTGGACCGACGGTCGCGTCGACGCTCGCGGGGCACCACGCACGGGGCCCACACACGGGACCCACACACGCGGCCCACGGACGGGGCACCGCGCACGGTGCCCCGTGAGGGCCGCGGTGTCAGCCGGTGAGGGCCGCGAGCGTGGCGTCGAGGTCGGTGGACGCGGGCCGGTTGTAGGGGAGCGCGGCGAGGATCTTGGCCATTCCGCAGGTGTTGGTCACGGCAGAGAACACCAGGCCGGCGGCGATGCCGGCGGAGAGCAGCCGGGCCTTGGGCCGGCGCTGTCCGAGGACCAGCCCGGTCAGGACGAGGGAGCCGGCGGCGAGGCGGACCTGGCGGTCCATGGCCCAGGGGGCGCGGGTGCCTGCGGGGCGGTCGAGGTCGTGGCCGAGCTGCTGCCAGGCGGTGGTGCCGCCGACGAGGGTGGCTGCGGCGATGCCCTCCTGGGCCAGACGCCGGGCGGCTGTCGCGGACCGGGCGCCCGAGGCGCACACGAGGAGCAGATCCGCCCGGCCGGAGGCTGCCCTCAGGGCGGGCAGGGCCCGGTCCAGGTGGTCGAGGGGGATGTTGTGGGCGCCGGGCACGTGGCCGGAGGCGTATTCACCTGGGGTACGGACGTCGATGACGGTCAGCTCCCGGTGACGGGCGTGTGCCTCGTCGGCGGTGAGGGAAGTGGTGGGTGCCACGGGGGACCTTCCTTTGCTCTTCAGGGGTTGCCCCTTCGCTACGATACCCGCAGGGGTATCGAGAAGGAGTGTGGGTCGTGGAACTGGCGATGGCGGCCGAGGAACTGAAGACGGTGGTCAACCGGCTGCGCCGGGCACAGGGACAGATCGCCGGTGTGATCAGGATGATCGAGGAAGGCAGGGACTGCGAGGACGTGGTCACGCAGCTCGCCGCCGCCTCCCGTGCGCTGGACCGCGCGGGTTTCGCCATCATCGCCACCGGCCTGCAGCACTGCCTGACCGATGCGGACATGGCCGCCCCGGAGGACCGGGAACAGATGCGGGCCCGGTTGGAGAAGCTGTTCCTGTCCCTGGCCTGAGGCGGCTGGGCGCCGCGCTCCCGGTCCGGCGGTGGTCGGACGAGACCCGTGCCTCGGTCCGGCGGTGGTCGGACGAGACCTGTGCTTCGGTCCGGCGTGATTCGGATGATGAACACCTCGGCCCGGCGGTGGTCAGGTCAGTGCGTCGAGGAGCATGAACGCGGCCACGGCGAGCAGGACGACGGCGAACGTCCGCTGCAGCCGGGTGCCGGTGACTTTGGTGGCCAGGCGTCTGCCGTCCCAGGCGCCGAGGATCGCCGCCCCGGTGAACGGCGCGATCACCGCCCAGTCGACACCGGTCGTGGTGGCGCCGCGGGTGGCGAGCGAGGCCACCGAGTTGGCCGAGATGACCAGCAGACTGGTGCCGACGGCGGACTGCATCTCGAACGCCAGCACCGTGACGAGGGCGGGGACGGCGAGAAAGCCTCCGCCCACCCCGAGCAGTCCGGTCAGGGCGCCCAGTCCCGCGCCGGCTCCCGCCGCCTTCGCCGGCCGCACCGCCGTCGTCCGCTCGGCGCTCGTCCGACCGGGGCGGAGCATTCTCACGGCGGCGAGCGCGGCGACGAGTGCGAACGCCGCGGTCAGCACGGGCTGCGGCAGCCGTGCGGCGACGGTTCCGGCCACGGCGGCGGGCAGAAGCCCGGCCGCGGCGAACAGGCCACCGGCTTTCCACCGCACGTGCCGTGCTCGGGCGTGGGCGTACAGGGCGGTGAGTGAGGTGGCGGTGACGATGATCAGGCCCCCGGTGGTGGCGGCGGCCGGCGTGAAGCCGAGCAGGTAGATCAGCGCGGGCACCGCCAGGACGCTGCCGCCCCCGCCCAGTGCGCCCAGTGCGAGCCCGACGACCGCGCCGGCGATCAGGGCCAGGAGCAGGGCACTCACACCACCACGCCCCTGGCGCCGCTGCCGTCGACGACGGGCAGGCCCGCCTCGGCGGCGGCGTCGAAGGCGTCGTCGACGGCGACCACGTCACGTCCGGCCGCATCGAGCAGGGAGGCGGCGATCGCCGCGCGCGTGCCGCCGGCGCAGTGCACCCACACCACCCCGCCCGGCACCTCATCGATACGGCCGGGCAGCTCGTGGAGCGGGATATGGACGGAGCCGTCGACGAACCCGCGCGCCCGCTCGGTCTCGCGCCGCACGTCCAGCACCACGATCCGCTCGCCGCGCGCCCGCTCCTCGGCGAGGTCGGCGAAGCGTGCGCGCGGGAACGAGGCGAGCCGTTCGCCCTCACGGACCCAGCCCGCCGCATCGCCGGTGGCGGCCGCCGCGGGGCGGTCGATGCCGACCCTGGCCAGCTCCCGCTGAGCGTCGGCGACCTGCTCGGGCGTCTCGGCCAGGAGCGTCACCGGCTTCCCCCAGGGGATGAGCCACGCCAGGTGAGTGGCGAGCCGGCCCTCGCCCTCGAAGTTGAACGCCCCCGCGACGTGTCCCTGGGCGAAGGCGACCCGGTTGCGCAGGTCCACCACCCATTCCCCCGCGGCCAGCCGGGCGGCGATCTCCTCGGCGTCCGCGAGCCGCGGCGGGGTGAGGTCGATCGGGGCGGGGCCTGCCGCGTTGGCCGGGCCCATGTGCGTGTAGTAGGAGGGAACGTCGTGCAGTCCGGCGAGCAGCCGCGCGACGAAGGCGTCCACGTCCAGAGTCAGCGCGTCGTTGCCGGCGCGTTCCTTGCCGATCGTGGTCGTCTGCCCTTCGGCCTGCGCGGAGGAGCAGAAGCTGCCGAAGCCGTGGGTGGGCAGCACGGGGACGTCGTCGTCCAGCTCGGTGGCGAGGCGCCGGGCGGAGGCGTGCTGGGCGCGGGCCAGCCGTTCGGTCAGCCGGGGCTCGACCAGGTCGGGCCGGCCCACGGTGCCGATCAGCAGCGACCCGCCGGTGAAGGCCGCGACCTCGCGCCCGTCGTCGGCCAGCACGTAGGAGGTGCGGTGCGGGGTGTGACCCGGAGTGGTGATCGCCCGCACGGCCAGCCCCGCATCTACGGCGTACGTGTCGCCGTCGGCGACCGGGGTGCGGGCGAAGGCCACCGACGCCCCGGCCGGCACCAGGTAGCGGGCCCCGGTCACGCGGGCCAGCTCCAGACCGCCGCTGACGTAGTCGTTGTGCAGGTGGGTCTCGGCCACCAGTGCGATGCGCACCCCGTGCCGGGCGGCCGCGGCGATGACCTGATCGATGTCACGAGGCGGGTCCACCACCAGCGCGGTCCTGCCGCCACCGGCCAGGTAGCTGCGATTGCCCAGACCCTCGACGTCCAGGGTGTCGACGAAGAACACGACGGTGACTCCTCTCCAGCTAAGTACCCCCCGGGGTATCCGGCGCCCACTCTAACAGGGGTACCCCCGGGGGTATCAGCGGGGGCGAGAGAAGGCCCTCTCGTTCGCAGCCATCGCGCACCCTGCATTCGGACCTCAGCAGGACGTCAGGAGAACGCAGCCGGACGTCAGCAGGACGGCACCCGGGCGGCAGCCGGACGCAGACGCCCCACCTTCTGCGGCCGTGCCGAGCGGTCAGGAGCCGTGCAGCCCGCTCATCAGGCGCGGCCGCTGCCGTACGGGGCGTACAGGTCGAGGAGGCGGACACGGGTCGCGTGCAGCCGGTCGGCGACGACCCGGCCCACCCAGACGGCGACGGCACAGCCGAACCGCGGATCCTGCTCGCACAGCGACCGCACGGTTGCCGCGTCGAACTCATAGGCCCGCACCGGGCTGGTGGCCTCCGCGCCCAGGTGCCAGAGGTGCGGCGGGAAGTGCCAGGACCACCCGACCAGCTCGCCGTGGCCCAGCGACTCGATGACGGCGGCGCGGCGGCCGGGGACGTGCAGGTCGAGCGCGACCGTCCCGGTCTTGATGATCCAGAACCGGTCGGCGTGCCGGCCCTCCTCGAACAGACGCGTGCCGACGTCGAAGCAGACCTCGCGGGCGAGGGACATCAGACGGGCACGGTGCTCGGCCGGCAGGGCCGCCGTCACGGTGGGGGAGGAGGTCATGGGAGGGGCTCCTTCTTCGTCGACGCCGCCGAGCCGAGAGGGCCGTCGGCTGTGCCGCCCGCGTTCCCCCGACTGCTGCCGGCCCCACGGGACACCGTGGGGGACGCTGCTTCCAGCCTGCGCCCGAGCGGGGCGGAACGCCACGGGCCGCCCGGTCCCGGCTCGGGGGCCGCTCCGCCCTCGCGTCGGGGCACGTCGGATGCGACGGTGAGGGGAGTGCAGTGTCGGCTGCTCGACGCGACAGCGGACGGGAAAGGTGGCGGTAGGGATGGAGCTGCCTGTAGTGGTGGGAGTGGGCGGATCGGATGGATCGGACGCCGGCCTGACCGCGGTGGACGCTCCGGGTGTGACCGTCCGATGACCTCGGCAGCAGGGCCCGGGACATGGGAGTACGAGGGGTACGACCCGGCGCAGGAGCGCCTGCGGGAGGCGCTGTGCACCCTCGGCAACGGCTGCTTCGCCACCCGCGGCGCGCTGCCGGAGTGCGCTGCCGACGAGGTCCACTACCCGGGCACCTATGTGGCCGGCTGCTACAACCGGCTCGTCTCTCACGTGGCCGGCCGCCAGGTGGAGAACGAGGACCTGGTCAACCTCCCCAACTGGCTGCCGCTGCGCTTCCGCCTGGCCGGTGACCCCTGGCTCACCCCGGAGGCGGCGACCGTGCTCGACCACCGGCAGGTCCTCCACCTGGACGCGGGCCTGCTGGAGCGCCGCACCCGCTACCGCGTGGGCGGCGGACGGGCGTTGACGGTGCGCCAGTGGCGGATCGTGCACCTGGGCGATCCACACCTGGCCGCCCTGCGCACCGAGTTCACCGCCGAGGACGGCCCGCTGGAACTCGAGGTGGAGGCGGCCCTGGACGGCGGCGTCACCAACGCCGGCGTACCGCGCTACCGCGAGCTTGACGGCCGTCACCTCACCCAGGTGCACACCGGGACCGCTGTACCGGGCACGGTCTGGCTGCACTGCCGGACCCGCACCTCCGACATCGGCATCGGCCTGGCCGGCCGGGTGACGACCGACGGCGGCGTCACCGTCCACACCCGGCACGAACCGTTGCGCGCGCTCCAGCACCTGTCCCTGAGCCTGACGCCCGGCCGCCCCGTCACCGTCGACAAGACGGCGGCCCTGCACACCTCCCACGACCCGGCCATCGGCGACCCGCTGCGCGCGGCGACCGACCGGGTGCTCGCCGCGCCGCACTTCGACGACCTGGTGGCGACCCACCGGGCGGCCTGGGACCGGCTGTGGCGCCGGTCCGCCCCCGACGTCGCCGGAGAGCCGGGCCGGATCCTGCGCCTGCACCTCTTCCACGTGCTGCAGACCCTCTCCCCGCACACCGCCGACCTGGACGTCGGGGTGCCCGCCCGCGGCCTGCACGGCGAGGCGTACCGCGGGCACGTGTTCTGGGACGAGCTGTTCGTCCTGCCGTATCTGAACCTGCACCTGCCCGAGGTCTCCCGAGCCCTGCTGCGCTACCGGCACCGGCGCCTGGGACCGGCCTGCGCCGCGGCGCGCGCGGTGGGCCGGCGCGGGGCGATGTACCCGTGGCAGAGCGGCAGCGACGGACGGGAGGAGACCCAGCGGCTGCACCTCAATCCCCGCTCCGGACGCTGGCTGCCGGACCACTCCCACCTGCAGCGGCACGTCGGCTCGGCCGTCGCCTACAACGTGTGGCAGTACTGCGAGGCCACCGGCGACACCGAGTTCCTGCACACCCAGGGCGCGGAGATGCTGGTGCAGATCGCCCGCTTCTGGGCCGACTCGGCAACCTGGGACGCACACCTGGGACGGCACCGCATCCGCGGCGTGGTGGGCCCCGACGAATACCACGACGCCTACCCGGACGCCGAGCGCCCCGGTCTGGACGACAACACGTACACCAACGTCACCGCCGCCTGGGTCCTCACCCGGACCCTGGACGCCCTCGACGCCCTGCCCGAGCCGCGCCGACGCGAACTGACCGAGCGCAACGGCATCGACGGCGGCGAGCTGCAGCGCTGGGAGGAGGTCTCCCGCACGCTGCACGTGCCCTTCCACGACGGTCTCGTCAGTCAGTTCGAGGGATACGCCGACCTGAAGGAACTCGACTGGGCCGACTACCGCGCCCGCTACGGCGACATCCGGCGCCTGGACCGGATCCTGGAGGCCGAGGACGACACCGTCAACCGCTACAAGGCGTCCAAGCAGGCGGACGTGCTCATGCTCGGCTACCTGTTCTCACCGACCGAACTCCAGGGGCTCTTCCACCGGCTGGGTCACCGGCTCGACGAAGAGACCTGGCAGCGCTGCGTCGACCACTACCTGGCCCGCACCAGTCACGGCTCCACCCTCAGCGGCCTGGTCCACGGCTGGGTGCTGGCCAGGGCCCGCCGCGCGGAGGCGTGGACGTTCGTCCAGGAGGCCCTGCGCGGTGACATCGCCGATCTGCAGGGCGGCACCACCGGCGAGGGCATCCACCTCGGCGCCATGGCCGGCACCCTCGACCTGGTCCAGCGCGGACTGCCCGGCCTGGAGACCCGTGACGGCGCACTCCGGTTCGACCCCGTGCCGCTGCCGGAACTGTCCTCCTACGGCTTCCGCCTGCGCTACCGGGGCCACTGGGGGGTCGGGGTACGCCTGGAGCACGGCCGATTGGAGATCGCGGTGCCTCCGTCCGACCGCCCGCCGATCGACGTACGCCTGCCCGGCTGCGCCGTCCGCGTCCCCCCGGGCGAGAAGTGCAGCCTGGCGCTGCCTGAGTAAGAACTCCTCGCAGCGGCACAACACCCTGCCGAGGCGGGGGCGCGGGCGGCTTCAGACGTGCGGGAGCCGGTGCACCGGCTGCTGCCGGCGGTGCACCGCACCGGTCGGCGGCGGCCGTCATCCGCTGATGGCGAGCCAGCCGTGTTCGAGCAGGTCGAAGGCGCGGGTGACGGCCTGGCGGGGGTCGGCGTGGGCGAGGGCGGCGCGCGGGGCTTCGAGGGCGAAGTGGGCCAGCGCGGTGCACGCGGGGTCGTCCGCGGCGAGTCCGCTCTCCTCGGCGATGACCTGGGCCAGGGCGTTGGCGTGGCGTAGCCACATGCCCTGGAGGTAGTCGCGCAGGGCCGGGGTGCTGTTGATCAGGTCGAACCACGCGGTGAAGCGGGCGTCGCCGTCCGCGGCGAGGATACGGGAGCGCAGCGCGTGCTCGCGCAGGGCCGCGGGGATGGACTGGCCCTCGGGGCGCTCGCGCACGGCGGCGAGCAGGCGGGCCTCCTGATCGGCGTCCTCGTCGAAGACCAGCGCTTCCTTGACCGGGAAGTGCTTGAAGAGCGTGGTGGTGGACACGTCGGCGGCGTCCGCGATCTCGCGGATGCCGACGTCGTCGTACCCCCGCTCCAGGAACAGGCGCAGTGCGGCGTCGGCGATGGCCTGGCGGGTGGCGGCCTTCTTGCGCTCGCGGCGCCCTGTCGGCGGCGCGGTGCCGGTCTGGGTGGCGGGGTCCGTCATGCCACGACTCTACCTCTCGGTTGCCCGACTTCAAAAGTTGACTCGTTGCACTTGTTGGGTCGTTGTGCTCTCATGGGGTGGCGGTCGTGAGGCCCTGCCCGGACGTGCTCCCCGTTGCTCTTCTTCTTGCTCTTCTTCGGCTCTTCTTCCGACCCGAACCACAACGCCCCCAGGCACCACCGCTGCCCACCGACCACTCAGCCCAGCAACGCGCCCTTGCCGCGCTCTCCGAAAGGAGCACACCGCCGTGAACACCATCCCGGCCACACCTCGCATCGCCATCATCGGTGCCGGCCCCGGCGGCCTGACCTGCGCCCGGATACTCCAGCGACACGGCCTCACTGCCGCCGTCTACGACCGCGAGACCGGCCCCGAGACCCGCGACCAGGGTGGCTCCCTCGACCTGCACGAGGACGACGGCCAGGTCGCCCTGCGCGAAGCGGGACTGCTGGAGGAGTTCTTCCGGCTCTCCCGCCCGGAGGGCCAGGAGATGCGCCAGTGGGACCCGAAGTCCGGCACGATCGTCTTCCACCACACTCCCGCGGAGGACGAACGCTTCAAGCCGGAGATCGACCGAGGGCAGCTGCGCGGCCTCCTGCTGGACTCGCTCCAGCCCGGCACGGTGCGCTGGGGCCACACCCTGCGCTGCGTCGAGGGGCCCGCACAAGGCCCCCGGCGGCTCCGCTTCGCCGACGGCACCACCGTCGAGGCCGACCTCGTCATCGGTGCCGACGGTGCCTGGTCCACGGTCCGCCGTGCCCTCTCCGACGCCACCCCCCAGTACACCGGCGTCAGCCTCCTCGAAGCCTGGTTCGACGACGTCGACCACCGGCACCCCGACATCGCCGCACTCGTCGGCCAGGGCAGCGCCGCCGCGGCCGACGGAGACCGTGGTCTGTTCGCCCAGCGCAACAGCGGCGGCCACATCCGCGTCTACGTCATCCAGCGCGTCCCCGCGGACTGGATCACCGCGGCCGGCCTCACCATCGGCGACACCGACGGCATCCGTGCCCTCCTGCTGGACCGGTACCGCCACTGGTCACCGGCTCTGCGCCGGCTGCTCACCGACAACGACGGCCCTTATGTCGACCGCCGCATCCACGCGCTGCCCGTGCCCCACACCTGGGAGCACAACCCCACCCTCACCCTGCTGGGCGACGCCGCGCACCTCATGCCGCCACTCGGCGTCGGCGTCAACCTCGCCATGCTGGACGCCTGCGAACTCGCCCTCGCCATCGTCCATCACGACACCGTCGAGGACGCCGTCCTCGCCTACGAGAAGACCATGCTGCCCCGCTCCGCTCGGATGCAGCAGCTCCTCGACAACGGCGTCGATGAACTGCTGTCCCCCGAACTGCCCGACTTCGCCCAGGCGGGGACGGTCGCGCAGTGAAGGGGTGCGGGGCGTGACCGTCGCCCGCGTTCCCTGAACGGCGCCGTCCGCGATGTCGCCTCACGGGAACGAACTGCCCGGTGCGTGACGGCTCGGGCATCCGGGCGGGCGGTCACGGGGTGCCGACCCGGCGCAGCACCTCGTCCGCCAGCCGATTCGGCGCCTGTTCGGGGATCCAGTGGCTGATCCCGGGAAGTTCGACGAAACGGTAGGGGCCGGAGACGAACCGGCCGCAGCGGAGAGCGCCGGCGCGGCCGAGGGAGGCGTCGCCGTCGCTCCAGAAGTACGTGGTGGGCACGGTGACCGGATCGAGCGCGGCGAACTCCGCCGTCATGGCTCGGTACCAGGCCAGCGCCGCACTCAGGGCGCCCGGTTCGGACAGGCGGTGCAGGTGTTCCTCGACGAGAGGGAGGTCGACGTCGCCGCCGAAGCCGGCACGCAGACGACGGCAGTCGTCGGCCAGCAGCTTGTCTTCGGTGCCGGGCCGGCGGAAGGCCTTGATGTAGGCCGACCGCTGCTGCTGGTCGGCGTCATGGGCCACTGCCCACCCGAACGCCGCCGGATGGGGAACGGAGACGGCGGTCAGGGTCCGTACTCGGTCGGGGTGCCGGGCGGCGGCGAACCATCCCACGATGGCCCCCCAGTCATGGCCGACCAGGTGTGCCCGGTCGATGCCGAGTGTGTCCAGCAGCCCGATGACATCGGCGACGAGGTGCTCGATGCGGTAGGCGTCGACCTCCTCGGGACGCGCACCGGGGGAGTAGCCGCGCTGATCGGGCGCGTAGAGGCGCAGGCCCGCAGCGGTCAGCATCGGCGCCATCGGGCGCCAGCAGGCGCTCGTTTCCGGAAACCCGTGCAGCAACAGGACCGGTGTGCCGGTCCGCGGCCCCGCCGTTGCCACATCGAAGGTCAACTCGCCGACCCGCACGCTGGTTGCGGGGCCGAACCCGGACGTGGTGGATGCCACGCGCACTCCTGTTCCGTTCGAGCAGCGGTAGAAGCTGCGGGGGAGACGTAGCCGCGGCCTGCCCCGGCGCGCGGCGCGCACCCCTCTCGCACGACGTGGTCGCGGTGACCGAAGTCCTCACACCACCACCGTACGTCGAACAGGTCGGGCAGGTGGTCGATGTCGTCCACGATGTCGCCGGCGGCCGACCCCTGGCCCACCCGAGGCCGGCGGTCGGCCACTCATCCGAACGGAATCACTGGGGGAACCTGACGAAGCGCCACTAGTGACAGGGCGACTCACAGTTGGTTGGATGCGGCAAGCGCTTTCCGGTCGAACCTTGGAGCGGCCCGTGCAGACCTCACGTCGTGCTCTGTTGTCGTTGTTCCCCGCAGCGACCCTGCTGGCAGTGGCGCAGCCGCTCCAGGCATGGGCTGGGTCCCCGCCGGCCGGGACGGCGGCCGACGCCGCCGCCGACCACGCCGTCCTGCTCGGCAACGTCGTGGCGATGTTCGCCGGCACCGCGGACTCCAACGCCCGGCCCGAGGTCGGCGCCAAGCTCGCGGCCATCGACGCGACCGCCCGCGCCCGGCTGACCGCGCTGGACCGAGCCGGGCAGGGCGAGCTGTTCCGGGGCGTGCCCCTCGGCACGAGCGACACGAACCTGACGACCTCGTTCCAGTACCTCTACGAGATCGCCCTCGCGACCCGCACGCCCGGCACCACCGCGTCCGGCCTCCGCGACAACGTGGCCGTCCAGACACGGGTCGTCGACGGCCTGGTCCGGCTCTACGACGACTACTACGGCACCCAGTCGAAGGGCTACTACGGCAACTGGTTCACCTGGGAGATCGGCATCTCCTCCCACGTGAGCAAGATCCTCGTCCTGCTCAAGGACCGCCTCGCGCAGTACCGGCCCGGGCTCACCGCCGCCTACGTCGCCTCGATGGACGCCTACCTGCGCAACGGCAAGGACGGCGACGTCGACCTCGACTCGCGCTTCCACACCGGCGCCAACCTCGCCGACATCACCACGAACCGGATCCTGCAGGGCGCCGTGCTCGACGACGGCGCCCGCATCGGCAAGGCCATCGCCGACCAGCTGACCGTCTTCGCGACGGTCGACCCGTACCACCCCCGCCACGGCGTCACCGACGGCTTCTACGCCGACGGTTCGTTCATCCAGCATGCCTCCGTCGCCTACACCGGCTCCTACGGCACGGGACTGCTGACCCGCGTCGTCCAGACCCTCAAGATCCTCGACGGCACGAGCTACGCCCAGGACATCGACGGCCTCGTCGACACCGTCCGGACCTGGGTGGTCGACGGCTTCGCCCCGCTGATCTTCGAGGGCTGGATGATGGACATGGTCAAGGGCCGTGCCGTGTCCCGGACCGCCACGGGGTACGACTCGGTCGCCGCCGTCGTCGAGGCCGTCGTCGATCTCTCCAGCTGTGCCTCCGGTAGCGACGCCACGGCCCTGAAGGGCTACGTCAAGTACCTCGAGCGGACGTCGAAGGCCGTGCTCGACCCGAAGAGCTTCGTCTCCCCGGTGAGCATCGCCCGCTACGCCGCCCTCCTCGCCGACGCGTCGGTTCCCGCGAAGGACCTCAACCCGGCGGAACGCAACGTGGCGTTCAACGCGATGGACAGGACCGTCCACCGGCGGCCCGGCTACGCCTTCGCCCTGGCCCGCAGCTCCACGCGGATCAGCAAGTACGAGTACATGAGCGGTGAGAACCTCATGCCGTGGTTCCAGGGCGACGGCGCCCACCACCTCTACCTCCGTGGCCAGGACCAGACCCAGGTCTTCGGCGTCGACCACTACACGGCCGTCTCGCCCTACCGTCTCGCCGGCGTCACCGCACCCGTGGAGAACCGCCGGACGATCCCCGAACTGTACGGCACCTTGTGGTACGACAACCCCGGGCGCGGGTTCACGTCCTCCTCGGAGTCGCAGAACACCTACGTGTACTTCCCGCGCGGCACCAACACCTTCTCCGGGGGCGCGAGTCTCGGCGCGTACGGCGCGGCCGGACTCGTCCAGGCCGACGACGCGGCGTATGCCGCGAAACAGGCCGGCACCCTGCCCGACGACTTCGTCGTCTACCGCAACGCCGAGGCCACGAAGTCGTGGTTCATGTTCGACGACGAGATCGTCGTCCTCGCCGCCGGGGTGGGCGACCCGGCGGGACGCCCGGTGACGACGACCGTCGACAGCCGGATCGCCGCCCCGTCGGACGCCGTCACGCTCACCGGAGAGCTGCGCACCGGCCGGGCCTGGTCCGGGCCGGGTACGGCCCCGCTGGCCTGGCTGCGCTACGCCAACCGCGATCAAGGCACAGCGGTCGGATACGTCTTCCTGGACGCGCAGCACCCGACGGTCGCGCTCGAGACGGTCACCCGCAGCCGCCGCCTCGTCCGCGCCTCCAACCCGGACACCATGGTGAGCAAGCAGGTCTTCTCCGTGTCCGTCGACCAGGCGGCCGGCGCACGACCCACCTCGATGGCCTACGCCCTCGTCCCGCACGCTACCGAGACGGCGTTGACGTCCTATGCCCGCGGCCCGGTGACCGTCCTGGCCAACACCCCGCGGATCCAAGCCGTGCAGCACGCGGGACTGCGGATGGTGGCCGCCAACGTCTTCGCCCCGGGCACGCACCATGCCGGGCGGCTCTCGGCCGACGGCCCGGCATCGGTGATCCTTCAGGAGGCGCCCGACGGCACCATCAGGGTCGCCGTGTCCGACCCGACGATGGAGCGGGACGCGGTATCGGTCACGGTCCGCGGCCGGAGGATGAAGGCGGTCTCGGTGGACGACGGAGTGAGGGTCGGCCGGGTCCGCGGCGGTACTCGGCTCGACATCACCACGCGTCACGCCCACGGCCGCAGCTTCACGGCAACACTGCTTTAGGACGCCGTTGCACGTGGCATCGCCCGGTGGCGTCCGGGCGTGATGACGGCGGGGGCTCCGGCGCCCGGCAGTCCGAGACCGGCGGGTCCGCCGGACCGCGGGGGGGCGGATCAGTTCGCCGACACCGGGGCCGACCGGAGGGCGTCGGCCGGCTCCGGGGCCGGGGCGCGCCACCAGCGGCGGGACGCCATGGCGGCCAGGGCGGCGCCGGTGGCGTTGAGCAGCACGTCGTCCACGGAGGACACCCGGTCCAGTCGCAGGATGTACTGGAGGGTCTCGACCAGGACCGAGCAGCCCGCCCCGAGCGCCAGGGCCCGCGGTAGCGACGCCGGCGCCGTGAACCGCATCGGGGCGAAGAAGCCCAGCGCCGCGAACACCAGCAGGTTGCCGAGGATCCCGAGCGGCCCCATCGTGAGCAGGTCCACCACCGGGACCAGGCTGAGGCGGCCGGGAACCTTGCCTGCCCGCGCGCCCGGCATCAGGATCACCCACACCCACGGCACCGTCCCGTGGACCATGCCGACCTCGGCCAGCGACTTGCGCCACGCCCAGGCCGACTCGGTGCCCACGGCCCTCCGGTGGCGCGCCAGGAGCCACACCACCAGCGCGGACAACGGCAGCGCGGCCACCATGGTGAGCATCACCCCGTTGAAGGTGAGCAGCCAGGCCTGCCAGCCGCCGCGCATGACCAGCGGCACGGACCTGGCGAACAACCGCAGCACGAACCCGGCGACCATCGCGCCGGGGATACCCAGGCCGGCGAGCAGGATCCAGCGGACGATCCTCCGCACCCGACGGGCCGAGGCTGACAGTGGTGAGTTCGAGTTCCGGTCCATGCCTCTACTGAATACGGAGGGCTGTTGCGGCGGCGTATGCGGTTTCCGATACGCGCGCGATACACGGACGCCCCCGTGCAAGGATCGCAGGCGCGAGCCGCCCGCCCTTCCGTGTGCGGAACACCGACGCCGCCGCGCCCAACGCGGCGTTGTGTCAACGGGGAACGGAATCCCAGCGCGGCTCGGGTCCGGGCGGTGCCGGCCGGGGTCGTGGTGGCGCACTGCCATGGTGCGAGGACGCTGCGGGCAGTTCCACCGTGACGCGCAGCCCGCCGGCGGAGCGCGGGGTGAGGGTGAGGATTCCGTCGTGTGCGCGGGTGATGGTCTTGACGATGGCCAGGCCGAGGCCGACGCCCGCGTGGTCGGTGCGCACCCGCTCGGTGCCGCGCTGGAACGGTTCGGTGAGGGTCGAGACCAGCTCCGGGGTGATCGGCTCGCCGGTGTTCTCGACCGTGAGCACCACGGTCCTGGGGCGGACCCCGGTGGTCACCCACACGCTGCCGTGTTCCGGCAGGTTGTGGACGATCGCGTTGTGCACGAGGTTCGTGGTCAGCTGCAGCAGGAGCGCCGGCGATCCGATCGTGGGGGCGACGTCGCCGTCGGTCTCCAGGGTGACGCCATGCTTTTCCGCGAGGGGGAGGAGCGTCTCGGTGGCTTCTTCCGCCATGAGGGACAGATCGACGGGTTCTCGGCTGAAGGTCCGCCGGTCGGCGCGGCTGAGCAGGAGCAACGCTTCGGTGAGGTCGATGGCCCGGGTGTTGACGGTGTGGAGGCGGTCGATCAGTGGGTCGTCGGCGCGCCTTGGATCGGCGCGGGCCACATCGAGCAGTGACTTCGTGACCGACAGCGGGGTGCGCAGCTCGTGGGAGGCGTTCGCCGCGAATCTCTGCTGTGCAGCGAGGTGCGCTTCGAGCCGCGCGAGCATCGTGTCGAAGGCGTCGGCGAGTTCGCGGAACTCGTCCTGGCGGCCCGGTAGCCGGATCCGGTGGGAAAGCGATCCGTCGGCGGCCGTGCGGGTGGCCCGGGTGATGCGGTTCAGCGGGGCGAGCATGCGGCCGGCGAGGAACCAGCCTCCCAGGAGACCGAACACCAGCAGGAAGGCCAGCACCCCGGCTGTCGCCGGGGCGTAGTCGTGCAGGATGACGGAGCGGATGGGCACGAATTCACCGGGCCTGCTGGATACGACGCGCACGTCGCGCAGGACGAATTCCCACACGGTCGCGAGCAGCAGGGCGCCCGCGACCAGGAGGAATCCGGCGTAACTGAGCGTGAGCTTGAGGCGAACACTCGGACCGGGCGGCCTATCCACGGTCCGCTCCCTCATGTGCGGTGCCGGGTGCTGTGCCGATGCGGTAGCCGACGCCGGGCACGGTGGTGATGAGCCAGGGTTCGCCGAGCCGTTTGCGCAGTGCCGAGACGGTGATGCGCACGGCGTTGGTGAACGGGTCCGCGTGCTCGTCCCACGCACGTTCCAGCAGTTCCTCGGCACTGACGACGCCGCCCTCCGCAGCGACGAGGACTTCGAGCACCGCGAACTGCTTGCGGGTGAGCGCCACGTAGCGGCCGTCTCGGTAGACCTCTCTGCGGAACGGATCCAGGCGCAGGCCCGCGATCTCGCGCACGGGCGGCCTGGCGTGCGCACGCCTGCGGTCCAGTGCTCGGAGCCTGAGCACCAGCTCCCGCATCTCGAAGGGCTTCGTGAGGTAGTCGTCGGCGCCGAGTCCGAACCCGGAGACCTTGTCGTCGAGACGGTCGGCCGCGGTGAGCATGAGGATCGGCGTGCCGCTTCCCGAGGCGACGATGTGTCGGGCGATCTCGTCACCGGAGGGTCCGGGAATGTCGCGGTCGAGGACGGCGAAGTCGTAGGTGGTGATCCCCAGCATGTCCAAAGCGGTGTCGCCGTCACCTGCGATGTCGGCCGCGATGGCCTCCAGGCGCAGGCCATCGCGGATGGCTTCCGCCATATAGGGTTCGTCCTCGACGATCAACACACGCACAGGGTCGATCCTACGAGCCGGCGCATATCGTCGGCGTATCGACGGGTGCGCCAGCCGGTCCTGCAACCGCCATCCATGGCGGCCTCCTGAACGAGTGGGGCCTGAAGGTCTTGGACGGCGTTCTCGCCATGGAGGCCAAGCGGGCGGTCGCCGGTATCCGGCGGCTCCACCCTGGCGAGAGCGTCGAACTGTACGTGCCGCGGCGCTGCGCGCCCCGAGGGCGCGGTGTCCTTCGGGGCGCACGGCAGGGGTTCCGGTTCAGGCGTTGTAGCCGCCGTGGGCGTCCAGCACCGCGCCCGTGATGTACGACGCGGCGGGGCTCGCCAGGAAGGCGATCGCCGCGGCGATCTCCTCGGGACGCCCCATGCGTTGCAGCGACAGCGAGCTGACCAGGGCCTTGAGCGTCTCGGGGCCCGGTCCTTCCATGCCGCCCTCCATCAGTCCGGCCTCCACGACGTTGGCGGTGATGTTCCGGGGCCCGAGGTCCCGTGCGACCCCCATGGTGTACCTCTCGACCCCTGACTTGGTCGCCGCGTAGTCGGCAAGGCCCGGGGCGCCGACCCGGGAACCCAGTCCGGAACTCACCGTGATGATGCGGCCGCCCGTGCGCAGCACGCGGGAGGCGGCCCGGATGACGGCGATCACACCGAGGTAGTTGGTGGCGTGCATCCGGTCGAGTGCGGCGGTGTCGGCGTCCGGGTCGTCCACCGTGCGGCTCTGCTCCACCGAGATCGCCGCGTTGTTGACGAGGATGTCCAGGCCGCCGAAGTGCGCGACCACATTGTCGATCAGCGCCGGCGCCCGACTCGTGTCCGCCTGGTCGGACTGGAAGGCCACGGCCTTCGCACCCTTGCCGCGCACCTCGTCGACCACGGCCTGCGCCCGCTTCTCCGAGTTGACGTAGGTGAAGGCGACGTCGGCGCCCTGTTCGGCCAGCAGTCGTACGGTCGCGGCTCCCAGCCCCCGCGACCCCCCGGTGACCAGGGCGACCTTGCCCGCGAGCGGCTTGCTCATTCTTCTCACCTCGTTGATCGATCCTTCCGGACAGTCGCAACGCTAATTGTTACGACAGGCTGATGCAACTTTTTCTGTTACGACAGTGACTGTCGTAACATGAAGCGTTGCGTCCGAGAGGAGGGGTGCATGAGCGCCAACAGCAGGCTGACCATTGCGGCCCATGCGCTGGCCTGGATCGGCCTCTACCAGCGCCAGGGCCATGAGGTCGCCACCTCCGAGCAGATCGCGACCAGCGCGAACACCAACCCTGTGGTGATCAGACGGCTGCTCGGCGAGCTGCGCAGGGCCGGGCTCGTGGAGTCCCGGCGGGGCGTGGGCGCGGGCTGGTCGCTGGCGCGCGAGCTGGAGTCGATCACCCTGCTCGACGTGTACGAGGCAGTGGAGCCCGGCCCGCTGTTCGCGATGCACCGCACCACCCCGGATCAAGGGTGCGTGGTGGGGTACGGCATCCAGCCGGCGATGCAGGGCATCTACGAGGGCATCGAGCAGACCCTGAGGCGCGAGCTGGCCCGCGTCACGCTGGAGAAAGTGCTCCAGGACGTACTCGCGGCACCGCGCTAGGGCGTGTTTCGAAAGCAGCGTCGTCCGCCCGGAGGGCGGGGCCCGCGGCGCCCGGCGCGGTGCATCGCACGGCGGAGGGTCGTCCGCGTACGGGGCGTACGCGGACGAGCCCCGGCAACGCGGCGAGGTGCCGTGCCAGGCGTCGCGGGCCAGACGGGACTTTCGAAACACGCCCTAGCCTCCCCGCCGCCTCCTGTCGTGCCTCCTGTCTCGTGCCTCGCAGGCCGGAGCCGGTCGGTCACGGGGACAGTCATCGGCGTCGCGCCCCCTCCGACGCAGTGCGGTCCGCGCGGCCGTACGCCGGCGTCGAACGCTTCCGAGGACCTACGGTCCCAGGTCGCCTTCGGCGCCGGCGGCCGGAGGTGCGGAGCGGCTACGCGGGCAGGTTCCACTTCTGCGTGCCCAGGCCGTTGCAGTCGTAGATCTGCAGCCGGGTGCCGTTGGCCGTGGCCCCGGAGGGGATGTCCAGGCAGCGGCCGGACTGCGGGTTCAGCAGCGAACCGTCGGCCTGATGGCGCCACTGCTGGCCGCCGGCGCCGTTGCAGTCCCACAACTGCACCTTGGTGAAGTTCGCCGTGCCGTTGCCGTCGATGTCCAAACACCGGCCGAACGCGCGCAGTGTGCCGTCCGGTGCCACCGACCAGCGCTGACCGGTGGCGGTGTTGCAGTCCCAGAGCTGGACGGCCTTGCCGTTGCCACTGATGTTGGTGTCCACGTCGAGGCACCTGCCGGACACCCACGGGGTGGTGACCTGCCCGACGGGACCGCCGAGGGCGCCCGTGTTGAAGCGGACCTGGCACTGGTTGCCGGTGCCGAGCCAGGTGGCGCTCAGGTAGAGGAACGAGGTGCCGTCCGCGCGCGGCACGATCGGTGAGCTGTAGCCGGGGCAGGAGGGTTCACCGCTGTCGTAGCCGCCGGTCGGGTCCGTCTTGACGGGTGCCTCGATCTCGGTCCACTCGCCGGAGCCGAGGTGGGTGTTGGCGAACACCACGGTCCCGGACTCGGTCATCACGGACTTGCTGCCGGTGGGCCCGGTCACCACGCGCTGCCC
This sequence comes from Streptomyces mexicanus, assembly GCF_902506575.1. Lineage (GTDB taxonomy): Bacteria > Actinomycetota > Actinomycetes > Streptomycetales > Streptomycetaceae > Streptomyces > Streptomyces mexicanus. The sequence goes on from NZ_LR732544.1 coordinate 901,557, forward strand.
GGACAGCAGGAGTGTGCCCTGCGCACCGCCGCCGGGCACCCAGGCGAGGTACGGGGTGTGCAGCAGCTGCCGGCCGTCGGCGGTCTGCACCAGGGTGCCCGGGTTGTCGGCGGGCGCCCAGTTCAGGCCGTCCGGGCTGGTCTTGGTGTACACCTCGCAGGCGTGGTCGGCGTCGGTGGCGTCGCGGCACATCTCGTAGGACATCATGAAGGTGCCGTCGGGCAGCGGGACCACGACCGACATGCCCGGCCGGGCCAGGTTGTCGGAGGGGAAGGCCACGTCCTGGGTGAGGGCGGAGCTCCAGGTCCGTCCGCCGTCGGTGGAGGTGTAGTGGCCGATGATCTGGTTGTTGGCCGGGCTGTTCGCGGGGCGCTCGTCGGAGATGAAGCAGGCCAGGGTGTTGTTCGGGGCGAGCAGGAACCAGGGTTCCCAGATGCCGTGCCCGATGGTGTCGGGCAGTCCGCTGGTCCGGGTGCAGTCGGACAGGTACTGCCAGGTCACACCGTGGTCGGTGCTCTTGAAGACCTCGATCTTCTGGGTGGTGTAGTCGCCGACCTGCCAGGCGGTGCCGGCGGCCAGCAGATCGCCGGCGTTCAGTCCGTTCGCGGTGCGGGGCACCTCGTACAGCACGGGGGCCTCGATGTCCCAGCCCGGGGTGTGGGAGGTGATGGTGGACAGGGGTGTCGAGCTCCAGGTCAGGCCGGCGTCGGTGCTGCGGTAGACCGGCAGTGCGTTGGTGCCGCCCTGGTTGCGCCGGGCGAACGTGGCGAGCATGGTCCGGCCCGACGAGCCGTCGTGGTCGAGGCGGACGGCCCGCGGGTAGCTGTCGTCACCCTGCGGGTAGGCCGACAGGTCCGGGGAGGCCAGTACCTGGCCGGCGGGCGCGGCCGTGGCGGCCGGGGCCCACAGGGACAGCAGGGCCGCGACGAGCGCGAGCACGCCGAGCAGGACCGGCGCTCTGCGCCCGGGCGAGTGTGTGTGCACGGATCGACTCCTTTGCGGTGGGTGCCGAGTGGTGCGGGACGGGGCGGATGCCGCTGTGGAGGCGGCACCCGCCCGGGTGGTGCACGGGCCCGGCGGGGCGGGCCCGGTCAGCGGGCGGCCGCGCGGGCCAGCGGGTCGTCGCCGACGTACGGCTCGGTGCGGGTGTCCACGTCGAGCGCGGCGCGGGCGACGACCGTGCCGTCCATGACGAGCGCCAGGTGCAGCCGCCCGCTGGTCCATCCCTCGGGCAGTGCGGCGGGGACGGGGACGGGCGCGCCCAGGGGGGACGGCTTGGCCTCGGCACGGCAGCCGGGCACGGCCGCGCCGGTGCCCTCGGGCGTGGCCCCGTACACCGGCGTCCACGCGGCGTGCAGCAGCCCGGTGACGGGTTCGCCGCCGTGGTGCGAGACGCGCACGGAGAGGCTGAACTCCCGCTCCGCCGTGAGCAGATCGCGTCCCGGCGCCACCGGGGTGACGTCCAGGACGAGCGTGGTCGGCGCGTTCACGTGCGCCGGGTCCACGCCTGCGAGGTCCTTGGCCTCGCGGTTGAAGTCCAGCAGTCCGGCGCTCTCGTGCTCGATGTCGTACAGCTCGGTGTAGACGTATCCGGCGAGCCGGTCGTGGCGGCGCATCTCCTGGGTCTGCCAGCGCAGGTGCCAGGCCCGCTCCAGGGCGGTGAAGCCGCCGCCGTACTCGCTGTTGAGGTTCGGCAGGCCGCGCAGCGGCTGGCCGGGCACGGCGAGCTTCTTGTGCACCAGGTGGTCGGGGCCGAGCCGGACGGGGAAGTCGTCGCGCCGCCCGGCGAGCAGATCGGCGATCGTCGTGGCCCAGGAGGCGGCGCTCTCGTCGTAGTAGTGCCAGTCGAGCAGGTCGGTCCGCACGTGCGTCCAGCCGGAGTTGTCCACGGCGGGCCGGGTGGAGTCGAGGGCCTTGAGCCGGTCGTAGGCGTCGATGACCGCCCGCTGCTTGGCCGGGTCACCGGGGATGTCCCAGTCCAGGCCCCATTCCTCGTTGTACAGGCCCCAGATGACGATGGCGGGGGAGTTGCCGTCGCGTTCCACCATCGCGTCGATCTGCTCGGCGAACGCGGCGGTGGAGGCGTCCGAGAAGCGGCCGGGTGAGGCGGGTTCGGCCCACAGGAGCATGCCGAGGGTGTCGGCATGGTGGACGAAACGCGGGTCCTCCAGCTTCAGGTGTTTGCGTACGAGGTTGTAGCCGGCCGCCGCGGCGAGCCGAAGGTCACGGCGCAGCGCGGCGTCGTCGGGCGCGGTGATGCCGGTGCCGGGCCAGTAGCCCTGGTCGAGCACGCCGCGCACGAACAGCCGCTGACCGTTGAGGTACAGCGCCTCGCCGTCGACGGTGATCGACCGCAGGCCGGTGTAGCAGGTGACCCGGTCGCTGCCGTCGGCGCTGGTCAGTTCGGCGTCGACGTAGTACAGGTGCGGGTCCTCGGGGGACCACAGGCGCGGTGCGGCCAGCGGCAGTTCGCCGGTGGCCCGCCCGTCGGGGCCGACCTCCAGCCGCGCGGTGGTGCTCTCGCCGCGTACGCGCAGCCGCAGGACGGCGGTCGCGGTGTGCGGACCGCGCACGGTGGCCTCGGCGGCGATGCCGGTCAGACCGTCGGTGGGGCGCAGCCGCAGGGCGGCCAGGTGGGTGGCCGGCCTGGGCTCCAGCCACACGCTCTGCCAGATGCCGGAGGACGGGGTGAAGCAGACGCCGTCGTAGTCGTCGCGGGGCATGCTGCGCTGCTTGCCGTGGGCGATGTGCCGCTTGTCGGAGGGGGCGTGGACGCGGACGGTGAGCAGTTGCTCCCCGTCACCCAGCGCGTCGGTGACATCGGCCGAGAAGGGCGTGTAGCCGCCCTCGTGGCAGGCCACCTCGGTGTCGTTGACCCACACCGTGGCCGCGTGGTGGACGGCGCCGAAGTGCAGGACGACCCGCTGTCCCGCCCAGTCGGCCGGCACCGTGAAGGTGCGCCGGTACCACGCGGTCTCCAGCCAGTGTGCGGCGATGCCCGAGGCGGGAGTCTCCCAGGCGAAGGGCACCGTGATCCGCTGGTCGTAACCCTCGGCCTGGTCCGCTGCGTGGCGTCCGCCGGGGTCGGCGCGGAAGTCCCAGGTGCCGTTCAGGCTCGGGCGCCCTGCCCCGGCAGGAGCCCGGGCAGCGGCCCACGCGCCCGCTGAAGTACGCGCCGTACGTGGACGGTGCGGCGGACCCGGCGGCCGGGACCTTCGCGCTGACCTTCGCCTCCGGACCCGAGGCCGGGGCCGCCTTCCTCGTCACCTCCGGCAACCGCACCGACGGCCCGTGGACGTACACCACCGAGGCCTCACGGACCGTCTCCGACAGGTGGAACTCGGTGTACTCGGGCGGCTCGCACGACCTGACCGTGCACGGCCCGAACGGCTTCCTGCGCGTGTTCCGGAACCCGGGGAGGACGGCGGGGCCCGAGGTCACCGCGCGCCACGTCGGCGCGGACGTGGAGCTGACCTTCACCAACAAGGGCAGTGGCACGGTGTCGTTGAAGGTGACCTGCGGCTACGGGGCGGAGCCGGTGGTCGTGCCGGTCCGGCCCGGCGCCACCGTGCGGCGCCGCTTCGACCTCACGGCGAGCCGGCGCTGGTACGACCTGACGGTCACCTCCCCGGCCGACGCCGGCTTCCTGCGGCGGTTCGCCGGACATGTCGAGAACGGGCAGCCCGGCGTGAGCGACCCGGCGATCGCGACCGCCTGACGCCGCCTTCGGCAAGCGGTTGCTCTGCGGCGGGCGCGCGGTAGTGTGCCCCGGTGACCACGCAATCGAACACACCGGCAGGCTGGTACCCCGACCCGCACGCGGCGGACGGGACGCTGCGGTACTGGGACGGCGCCCGGTGGACGGAGCACACCCACGCCGACCCCCGGGCCGCCGCGGCGCAGCAGGTTCCGCAGCCGCCGGCCGCGCAGGCCCCGGCGCAGGTCACCGTGCAGGGCGCCGCCGCGGACCCGCGGGTGCGGCACCAGGTCCAGCAGCAGGCCGGGGTCGCCCCCAGCGGCCGCGGCGGCGGCACCCTGTTCAGCGAGCCGGTGCTGGTGGTGAACCAGAAGGCCAAGCTGATCGAGCTGACCAACGAGTACAGCGTCTTCGACCAGAACGGCCATCAGCTCGGCACGGTCACCGAGATCGGGCAGAGCGCCCTGAAGAAGGCGCTGCGGTTCGTCTCCAGCCTCGACCAGTTCATGACGCACCGGCTGGAGATCCGCGACGCCTACGGGCAGCCGCAGCTGGTGCTCACCCGGCCCGCCAAGCTCGTCAAGTCCCGGGTGGTCGTCTCCCGCCCGGACGGCTTCGAGGTCGGCGAGATCGTCCAGCAGAACGTCTTCGGCAAGATCAACTTCGCGATGAACGCGGGCGGCACACAGGTCGGCGCGATCAAGGCGGAGAACTGGCGGGCCTGGAACTTCGCCATCGTCGACCACGCCGACCACGAGGTCGCCCGGATCACCAAGACCTGGGAGGGCCTGGCCAAGACGATGTTCACGACCGCCGACAACTACGTCCTGCAGATCCACTACCAGCTGCCCGAACCGCTGCTGAGCCTGGTGGTGGCCACGGCACTGACCGTCGACACCGCCCTGAAGCAGGACTCACGCGGTCTGGGCTGAGCAGGACGGGGACTGCTCGGCCCGGCGGGCCGCCTCCTCCGGATCCCCGGCCGTGCGCGGGGCCGGCCGTGCGGAACCCGCCGGCACCGGGCCCCGGGGTGCGGGCAGCACCCGGTCCCGGGGCGTCGGCGGCGCAGGGTTCCGGGGAGTCGGACCCGCCGCGTTCCGGCGGGTGCGCAGCGCCGGTTCCTGCGACGCGGACTCCGCCTCCAGGGCGAGGACCGCGGCCACGGGGTGCGCCTCGTCCCCCTCGTACTCCCCGCGCTCGTGCCCGTCGCTGTCGGGCCCGTCGGTCTCCTGCTCGCCGCCCCCGTGCTCGCCGGCCGCGGGACCCGGCTGCCCGGCCGCGGCCGGACGGGAGGGTTCCGGGCGGGTGGGACCCCCGGGCGTGCCGGGCCGGGGCGCCCGCGACAGGTCGACGACCCCCCAGGCGGCGAGCGCCGCGCCCACCAGCGCGAGCAGCACGCCCACCGCGCCGCCCTGCAGGCCCTGACCGAGCAGGGTGATGCCGATCACGGCGGCCGCCACCGGGTTGGCGAGCGTCACCACCGCCAGCGGCGCGCCCAGGCCGCCCCGGTAGGCGGTCTGCGACAGCAGCAGCCCGCCCGTGGCGAAGGCCGCGACGAGCAGGGTGACGACGATCACGCGGGCGCTCAGCAGCGGCCCGGTGTGGTCCGTGGCGGCCACGGTCACGGTCTGGGTGAGTGCCGAGGCCACCCCCGAGGCGACCCCGGAGGCGGTGGCGTGCCGCAGGCCCGGGCGCGCCCCGGGTCGCGACAGGGCGCCTATGAGGACCGCCGTGGCCCCCGCGACGGCCAGCGCCTGGGCGGGGCTGAGCACCTGCCGGGGCGCCGGTCCGGCCGCCGCGACCAGCAGGGCGGCCAGCCCGGCGAGCGTGCACACGGTGCCCCGCCACTCGGCCGCCACCACCCGTCGGCCCGCCATGCGCGCGCCCATGGGCACGGCCGCCACCAGGGTGAGCGCCCCCAGCGGCTGCACCACCGTGAGCGGGCCGTACTTGAGGGCCACCACGTGCAGCAGGGCCGCCGATCCGTTCAGGACCACGGTCCACCACCAGGCGCCCGAGCGCAGCAGCCGCAGCGCGCCGGAGCCCCCGGCGCGCGCGGCGAGCCGTTCCTGGAAGACGGCGGCGGCCGCGTAGGCCACGGCCGAGAACAGCGACAGCACGACGGCGAGCAGCACGGCGCTCATCGGGCCGCCCCCACCAGGGTGTTGTCCTCCGCGCCCACGGCGGCCTCGGCCCTGCGGCGCCGGCCGGTCGTGGCCGGCACGGGGCGCGGCAGGGGTACCACCAGCAGGGCGAGTCCGAGCAGCGCCGTTGCCGCGAGGGCGTCGAGCCAGTAGTGGTTGGCGGTGCCGACGATCACCAGCAGGGTGAGCAGCGGATGCAGCAGCCACAGCCAGCGCCAGCGCGAGCGGGTGGCGACGACGAGCGCGATCGCCACCATCAGCGCCCAGCCGAAGTGCAGCGACGGCATGGCCGCGAACTGGTTCGACAGGTGGTCGGCCTTCGGCGGCCCGTACACCGACGGCCCGTACACGCGCCCGGTGTCGATCAGCCCCGCCTCGCCGAGCATGCGCGGCGGCGCGAGCGGGAAGGTCAGGTGCAGCACCAGGGCCGCGGCCGTCAGCGCGGCCAGCACGCGGCGGGTCCACACGTAATGGGCCGGACGCCGCAGGTACAGCCAGATCAGCAGGCCCGCGGTGGCCGGGAAGTGCACGGTCGCGTAGTAGGTGTTCGCGAGGTGCACGAGGGTGTCGCCGTGCAGCAGCAGGGACTGCACCGAGGCCTCGCCGGGCAGGTGGACCGCCCGTTCGACGTCCCATACGTGATGCGCGTTGTGGAAGGCCTCGCCGGTGTGGTCCGCGGCCAGCTGCCGGCCGGCCTTGTAGACGAGGAACAGCCCCGCGACGAGCAGCAGCTCGCGTACGAGCGGAGGCCGTGCGGGCCTGGTGGGCCCGGCCGCGGCGGCCTCGGTTCGGGATGTCATGCCCGGTCCCCTCGCTGGCGGTGTGCGTGGTGCGTGGTGCCGCGTTGCGGGGCAGGGCGGTGTGTCCGTCCCCACGGCATCGATACGGTAGCGTACCGATACGTCAGTGTACCGATACGGTCGAGTACCGGTACACTGGCGTATCGGTAGGCGAACCCCCCGGGCGGCGCGCCACACTGGACAGCGCCGGAGGACCACGGGACCTCGAGCGAGGAGAAGAAGCGATGACGTCGCAGGCCGCGGACGGACCGGAGACGGTTGTCGCCTCGCGCCGCTCCAAGATCACGCCCGAGCGTGAGCGGGAGTTCTTCGACGCCGTGCTCGACCAGATCCGCGAGTGCGGGTACGACGCCGTCACCATGGAGGGCGTCGCCGCCAGCACCCGGTGCAGCAAGTCCACGCTCTACCGGCAGTGGCGGAGCAAGCCGCAGTTCGTGGTGGCCGCGCTGCGGGCCAACCGCCGCACGCGGTTCGCCGGCATCGACACCGGCTCGCTCGCCGAGGACCTGCGGCAGGCCGCACGGGCCGCGGGCGAGTGGTCGGGCAAGGACACCCGGCTGCTGCAGGCCCTGGGCCACGCCATCATGCAGGATGCGGAGCTGAAGAAGGCGCTGCGCGAGGCGCTGGTGGAGCCGGAGGTCGCCGCTCTGCGGGAGATCCTGCGGCGCGGGGTCGAGCGCGGCGAGGTCCGCGCCGACAACCCGGCGCTGGAGCACGTGCCCGCGCAGATGTTCGGTGTGCTGCGCATCCGGCCCGTGCTGGAGGGGGAGTACGCCGACCCGGACTACATGGTCCGGTTCGTGGAGACCAGTGTGCTGCCCGCGCTCGGGCTCACACCCTGACTCAGGCCGCCGTCCACGGGATGACTGGACGGTGACCTGATCGCGCCGCACCGTGGGGACGGGGGCGGCGCGCACCCCCCGGCCGGGTGGGGTTCCTCTGGAGCGGAGAGGCGCCCCACCCGGCCGACATGCGCTCGCCGACCGCTCAGACGCTCTGCCCGGAGCCGCCGCCCGAGGCCTTCTTGATGCCCTTGGTGATCTCGTCGATCACGGACGTCCCCTGGTCGACGTCCACCCCGAAGCGGACGACGACCATCTGCCCGGTGCCGGGCGAGGGGAAGGCCAGCGACTCGACGTAGCCGTCGGACCCCTTGCCGGTGACCGCCTTCCAGCGCACCAGGTAGCCCTTCTGCCCGGCCACGGTGACCGCCTTGGAGGCCAGCACTCGGTGTGAGGTGATCCCGCCGTAGGCCTTGCCGTAGGACTGCTCGGCGTTGGCCTCGATGTCGGCCTTGGCGACCTCCTCGGGGGTGTCGCCCGAGGTCTGCAGCGCCAGCGCGGGAGCGGAGGAGGCACCGCCCTTGTTGCAGGTCAGGGAGGTGTCGCCGGGGCACTTGTAGGTGTCGTCGGAGTTGACCATCGCACCGGCCATGGGCAGCTGCTGGCCGTACCAGCCGTCCGGGACGGGCAGGCTGATGCCGCTGAGCGGGTCGGAGACCGACCCGCTGCGTATCTTCGGCGGCTCGGAGGACCCGCCCGACCCCCCGGAGCCACCGGACCCGCCTGAGCCCCCGTCACCGCCCGAGCCGCCGTCACCGCCGGACCCACCGGACCCGCCGTCGCCGCCCGGGCCGCCGAACGGCCCGCCCTGCCCGCCGGGGCCCTCCCAGCCGCCGGAGCCGCCGCCCGTCCCGCCGGGACCCTGGTGCGATCCGGCCCGGTTGCCGCTCCCGCCGCCGTCCTCGCTCAGCACGTACACCCCGATCCCGATGCTCGCCAGCACCGCGGCCGCCGCCACCACGGCCACACCGGTCCGCAGCCCGCGCCGCGGACCACCGGCCGGCGGGGCGGGGTGACCGGCGTACGGCGGGTAGCCCGGGTACGAGGGGTAGCCGGGCTGACCGGCCGGTCCGGGCTGACCGGGGTGGCCGGGGTGGCCCGCATACGCGGGGTGCGGCGGAGGAGCCGGGTGGCTTGAGTAGGCCGGGTGGTCGTGCTGGCCCGGGTGGCCCGGAAGGCCGGGCGCGTGCGGCTGGTACGGGGACGCCGGAGACCCCGCGGGTCCGGGAGGCGTCGGAGCCCCCGCGCCGTCCTGCTGCCCGGCGGCCGGCCCCTGAAGTCCGGCGGATCCTTGGGCGGCCACCTGCCCGGCCTGCCCGGCCTGCCCGCCCTCACCGGTCCGTCCGGCCCCACCGGCCTGTCCCGCCTCGACGTCCTGCCCGTGCACACCGGCCTGCCCGTGCCCACCGGCCTGCTCGCCCTCACCGGTCTGCCCCGCCGCGCCGGCCGGCTCACCCTCACCGGTCCGCCCGGCGTGCGGCTGCGCGGCCGGATCCGCGTCCCGGGTGTCCGGTCCGGCCGCCGGACCCGCCGGCCCGGCGGGCGGCTGCGCCGGCGGACCCCATGCGGCGGCCGACCCGGCCGGGCGGGTCCGGTCCGTCCACGCGTTGCCGTCCCACCAGCGCTCGGTGGCGGGACCGTCACTTGTCTGCCCGGGGTCGGGGTACCACCCGGGAGGAGTCACCTGCGTCATGACCCCACCGTATGAGGCGTCGGTGAAAGCCGGATGAGAGGATCCCTTCCCGGCCCGAACTCCCCGGGCTCCACGGGCGGGTTGACTTTTCGGCCACCCGCCGCCCAGGTCGCGGGATCGCCGCGTCGTGGCCCTGTACCCGATCGTCACCCGTCACGGCAACAGGTGGCGCGACCTTCCTCCGCTCGGGCCGTCGGGGGACTACGCTCGGGTTCCGTACGTCGTTCGGGCGACTTGGGGAGGTAGCGGGATGACGCAGGTACGGCCGGGTGCGGCCGCCTCGGCTTCCCTGTGGGAGCGCGACGAGGAAGTCACCGCCGTCCTGCGCGCGGTGGAGACGCTGTGCGCCGACCAGTCCTCCCGCGGAGGGCTGCTGATGTTCCAGGGCGAGGCGGGGCTCGGCAAGACCGCCCTGCTGGCCGAGACCCGGCGCATCGCCGAGGAGCGCGGCTGCACCGTGTGGTCGGCCCGCGGCGGCGAGATCCTGCGCTCCGTGCCGTTCAACGTCGTACGGCAGTTGCTGCAGCCCGCGCTGATCTCCCTGATGCCGGAGGAGGCCCGCGAGTACCTCGGCGACTGGTACGGCATCGCCGGCCCCGCCCTCGGCATAGCGGACCCCGGGGACCGGCACGCGGACCCGCAGGGCGTGTGCGACGGCCTGGTCGCCGCCGTGAGCCGGCTGGCCGGACGCGAGTGGCCGCTGGTGCTGCTGATCGACGACGCCCACTGGGCCGACGAGGAGACCCTGCGCTGGCTCGCCGCGTTCGCCGGGCGTCTGAAGGAGCTGTCCGTGCTCGTCGTGGTCACGCGTCGGCCCGGCGAGGTGGACGGGGCCGGCGCCGTCCTGCTCGACCAGGTCGCCGCCGCCGCGGGCGTGCGCACCCTCACCACGCTCTCGCCCGAGGCCACCGCCGGACTCACCCGCAGCGCTCTCGGCCCACACGCCGACGCCGCGTTCTGCCGCGAGGTGTGGGCGGTCACCGGCGGCAACCCGTACGAGACCGTCGAACTGCTCGCCAAGGTCCGCGACAGCGAACTGCCGCCGGTCGAGGCCCGGGCCGGCGAACTGCGCGAGCTGAACCGCTCCGCCCGCGGCGGCGGCCTCGTCGCCCGCCTGGAGGAACTCGGCATCGACGCCACCCGGTTCGCCTGGGCCGCCGCCATCCTCGGCACCGGCATCTCCGTCGACCTCGTCGCCCGCCTGGCCACCATGTCCCGCGAGGACGCGCTGCGCTGCGCCGAACTCCTGCGCGGCGCCCGCATCCTCACCGCACCCGACCCGGCGACCGCGCCCGCCGGCGACGAGCTGGAGTTCGTGCACCCGCTGATCGCCACCGCCGTCTACGACTCCATCCCCGACGCGCTGCGCACCGCCATGCACGGCATCGCCGCCCAGGTCGTCGCCGACTCCGGGCTCGGTGCCGCCGCGGCCTCCCGGCACCTGCTGCAGGTCCACCCGGACGACGACGAGGAACTCGTCGAGCAGCTGCGCCAGGCCGCCCGCGAACACCTCGCCGTCGGGGCGCCCGACGCGGCCCGCCGCTGCCTGGAGCGGGCCCTGCTGGAGCCGCCCCCGCCCGAACTGCGCGCGCACGTGCTGTACGAACTGGGCTGCGCCACCCTGCTGACCGCGCCCGCCACCACCATCGAGCACCTGCACATGGCGCTCAGCATGCCCGGACTGGACGGCGACACCCGCGTGGACGCCGTGTGGCGGCTGTCCCAGGCGCTGCTGCACAACAACCAGCTCCACGAGGCCGTCCGCACCGTCGAGGCCGAGGCGGCCCGGCACGAACCGGGCCCCACCCGGCTGCGGCTGCACGCCGTGCAGTACATGTGGGAGGGGCTGCACGCCGGCGAGGCCGTCTCGCCCGACCGCTCCGAGCGGCTGGCCGCGCTCGCCGCGAACTGCACCGGCCGCGACAACTCCGAACGCGCCCTGCTGATCCTGCGCGGCTTCGCCGCCATGACCCGCGGCGAGAACGCCGAGGAAGTCGTCGAACTGTGCGACCGCGCCCTCGTCAACGGCCGCCTCGCGCCCGGACTGGGCTGGACCGACCCCGAGTGGGGCATCGAACTGCTGCTGATGCTCGCCAGCGCCTACGCCTACTGCGACCGCCTCGACCGCGCCGAGGCTTTGTACAACGAAGGTCTGCGCGCCTACGAGCGGGCCGGCTGGAGCGGCGGCCACCTCGCCCTCGCCCACGCCTACGTCGGCCTCGGGCACCGCAGGCGCGGCCGGCTGAAGGAGGCCGAGGCGTCCCTGCGCGAGTCGCTGCGCCTGGCCGAACGCGTCGGCCGCGGCCTGCCCCTGTACTGGACCGCCACCTGCAACCTCGTCGACACCCTGCTGGCCCGCGGCCACGTCGAGGAGGCCTGGGAGGTCGCCGAACGCTACGAGTTCGCCCCGCCCTACCCGGCCACCATCGTCATCCCCGACCCGCGCAGCGCCCGCGGCCGGCTGCTGCTCGCCACCGGCCGCACCGAGGAGGGCGTGAGCGAGCTGGAGGCCGCCGAGAAGGCCGCCGCCGTCCGCGGCCACCACAACCCGGTGATGGTGCCGTGGGCCGCCGACCTGGCCCGCGCCCTGGCCGGCGAGGACCCGGCCCGGGCCGCCTCGCTCGCCGCCGACGTACGCCGGCAGGCCGAGCGGTTCGGCACCGACACCGCCATAGGAGAGGCGCTGCGCTGCGCCGCGGCCCTGGAGACCGGCCGGCGCGCGGTCCGGCTGGCCGCCCAGGCCGTCGCCTACCTGGAGGCCTCCCCCTGCCAGTACGAACACGCCGCCGCCCGCGTCGAGTACGGCATCGCCTCCCGCTCGGCCGCCGAACTCGACCGCGGGCTGGCACTGGCCCGCTCGTGCGGCGCGGACGGGCTGGCGGCGCGGGCACGCCAGGTGCTGGAGTCCGTGCGGGGCTGAGCCGCGGCCCGGCCGCTCGCGGACGTCAGCCGGCCGGTCACCTCCGGCTCGCCATCCGAGCAGCTGGGCGGCCACCTGCGGGCTCACGGTCCGAGTGGAGGTGCCGTCACCTCCGGCTCACAGGCCGAGCAGCTGGTCGGTCACCGCCGCCAGGCGTCTGCGCACCCCGGGGTCGTAGGCGTCCTGGTGCGCCCGGGCCGGGCGGGTGCCGTCGAAGTAGCGGCCCGAGCCCACCTCCCCGGTGGCCAGGGCCAGCACGGCCGCCGCGCCGTCGGCGACGGAGTTCCACGGGGCGATGCCGGCCTCCCGGACCATGGCGGTGTCCATGTAGGTCGCCGGGTGCAGCACGTTCACCGCGACGCCGCTGCCCGCCAGTTCCTCGGCGAGGGTGAAGGTGTGGGCGGCGAGCGCGAACTTGCTGCGGCAGTAGGCCGCCACCCCGCTGTAGCCGCGGGTCAGTTCGGGGTCGGAGAAGTCCAGCGGCTCCTGGCCGGCCGAGCCGACGTTGACGATCCGGGCGGCCGCGCCCGCGCGCAGCACCGGCAGCAGCGCCCGGGTCAGCACGACGGGCGCCAGGTAGTTCACCGCGAGCCGCAGCTCGTGCCCGTCCGCGCTGACCTCGCGCGGCGCGCCGGGGTCGCCGCTGCCCACCCCGGCGTTGTTGATCAGCACGTCGAGGTCCGGGCGGGCCGCGGCGACCTCGGCGCCCAGCGCGCGGACCTGCGCGAGCGAGGCGAGGTCGGCGACGAACCCCTGCGCCTCGCCCTCGGCGCGCAGCTCCTGGACCAGCCGGTCGGTGCGGGCCGCGTCCCGGCCGTGGGCCAGCACGACGTGGCCCGAGCGGACCAGGGCGAAGGCGAGGTACCGGCCCAGCCCGGAGGTGGCGCCGGTGATCAGAACAGTGGACATGCCCCCACCGTAGGCACACCGTGCCGCGGCCGGCGTGCCTACGGTGAGGGTAGGACCACCAGGGTCACTCTCCCTCGGGCTTCCCGGTCTCCCCGGCCTCCTCCGCCAGCACCCGCTGGGCCACCGCGAACGCCGAGTTCGCCGCCGGGACGCCGCAGTACACCGCGCTCTGCAGCAGCACCGCGCCGATCTCCTCGTGGCTGAGCCCGTTGCGGCGGGCCGCCCGCACGTGCATCGCCAGTTCGTCGTAGTGGCCGTGCGCCACCAGCGCGGTCATGGTGATCATGCTGCGCTCGCGCCGGGTCAGCGTGTCGTCGGTCCAGATCTCGCCCCAGGCGTAGCGGGAGATGAAGTCCTGGAACCGGGCCGTGAACGGCGTCTGCCGGGCCTGCGCGCGGTCCACGTGCGCGTCGCCCAGCACCGCGCGCCGCACCCGCATACCGCGCCGGGGCGTGCCGTCCAGGTGGGTGCGCAGTGCCGCCAGCACCGCCTCGGGGCACTGCGCGGGCGCCAGGTGCGAGGCGCCGGGGATCTCCACCAGGGTCGAGCCGGGGACCGCGTCGGCGATCTGCCGCAGATGCGCGGGCGGGGTCGCCGGGTCCTCGCGGCCGGCGACCAGCAGCGTGGGCGCACCGATGTCCGTGAGCCGCTCGGTCAGGTCGAACGCGGCCAGCGCGTCGCAGCAGGCGGCGTACGCCTCCGGGTCGGCCTCGCGGTGGTCGCGGACCAGCTCCGGCACGGTGAAGTCCCCGGCGAACCACCGGGCGTCCGCGCTCTCCACCAGCCACTCAAGGCCCTCGCGGCGGACCCGCTCGGCCCGCTCCTGCCAGGCCCGGGTCCCGTCGAAGTGGGCGGAGGAGCAGATCACCGCCAGCGAGGTCACCCGCTCGGGGTGGTGCACGGCCAGGTGCAGGCCCACCGCGCCGCCCAGCGACACGCCCGCGTAGGCGAAGCGCTCGATGCCGAGGGAGTCCGCGAGGTCCAGTACCAGCCCGGCCAGGTCGGCGACGGCGGCGCCGGGCCCGAGGAGGTCCCCGGCCGAGCCGCCGTGCCCGGGCAGGTCCCAGCGCACGACGCGGTGGGAGATCGCCAGTTCGGGGGCGACCTCGTCCCACAGGGCGAGGGAGGTGCCCAGCGACGGCCCGAGCAGCAGCGGGGGAGCCGAGGCGGGGCCTTCCAGGAGGTGGTGCAGTGTCAACGTCGCTCCAGAGCACGGTCGGTGAGGGCTCCGGCGGAGCCGGTGTAGCGGGTGGGGTCGGTCAGCTCGGCCGGATCCAGGTCGTCGCGGTCCTTCAACTCCGGCTGCTCGGCGAGGAGTTCACCGAGGGCGCGGCCTTCGCGGTAGGTGCGGCGGGCCAGCTCCGTGAGCAGTTCCTTGGCACGGGCCCGGCCGAGCAGCGGTGCCAGCGCGGCCGACAGCCGCTCGGAGACGATCAGGCCGTGGGTGAGGTCCAGGTGGGCGCGCATCGCGTCGGCGTCCACCCGCAGCCCTTCGGCCAGTTCGGCCGCGTCGCGGGCGGCGCCGCCGACCAGCCGCAGCAGGTCCCTCAGCGGCTCCCACTCGGCGTGCCAGGCACCCGCCGGACGCTCGTCCTCAGCCGCCATCGACGCGTACAGCGTGGCCGCGAGCTGCGGGGCGCGGCGGGCCGCTGCCGCGATCAGCGTGGCCCGCACCGGGTTCGCCTTGTGCGGCATGGCCGAGGACCCGCCGCCGCTGCCCTCGGCCAGCTCGGCGATCTCCGTACGGGCCAGTGTGAGCACGTCCACCGCCGTCTTGCCCAGCGCCCCGGCCGTGAAGGCGAGACAGCCGGCGAGGTCGGCGACCGGGGTGCGCAGGGTGTGCCAGGGCAGCAGGGGGGCGGCGAGGCCCAGCTCACGGGCGTACGCCTCGGGCAGGGCGGTCGCGTCCGGCGCGCCGTACGCCGAGAACGCCGCCAACGTGCCCGCCGCGCCGCCGAGTTGCACGGGCAGCGACGTGCGGACGCGGACCAGGCGGTCCCGGGCGTCCAGCACCAGCGACCGCCATCCGGCCGCCTTCAGACCGAACGTGGTCGGCACGGCGTGCTGGGTCAGGGTCCGGCCGGGCATCGCCGTGTCGCGGTGGGCGGCGGCCAGCCGGGCCAGCGCCGCCTCCGTGCGCGCCAGGTCGGCCAGGACCAGGTCGACGGTGCGCGCGGCCACCAGCATCATCGCGGTGTCCATGATGTCCTGGCTGGTCGCGCCCCGGTGCACGAACGGGCCGTACTCCGTGCCGACCGCCTGCGTCAGGTCCGCGACCAGGGGGATCACGGGGTTGCCGCCCGAGCGGGCGCGCTCGGCGAGCCCGTCCGCGTCGAAACGGTCCGCCCGGGCCGTCCGGGTCACCGCCTCGGCCGCCGCCTCGGGGGCGAGGCCGAGCGCGGCCTGGGCCCGGGTGAGGGCGGCCTCGGCGTCCAGCAGCGCCTGCAGGAAGGCGGCGTCGCCCGTGGCGGCCGCGGCGTCGGAGCCGGCCCAGCCGGGCCCGAGCAGCCCGGCGTCGGCGGAAGGTGGTGCGGGGTGTGTCACCGGAACTCCAGGAAGACCGTCTCGCCCTCGCCCTGAAGGCGGATGTCGAAACGGTACGTGCCGCTGCTCTCCTCCCGGGCGATCAGCGTGGCGCGCCGCTCGTCCTGAAGCCGGGCGAGCAGCGGGTCGGCGGCCAGGGCGGCCTCGTCACCGGGGAAGTAGATCCGGGTGAACAGGTGCACCAGCAGGCCGCGCGCGAACACGCACACGCTGAGGTAGGGGGCGCTGCCGCCACGTGCGCCGGGGCGCAGCGTGCGCACGTACCAGTGGCCGTCGGTGTCGGTCTGGATCCGTCCGAAGCCGGTGAACTCCACCCCGTTGCGGCCGAGGAAGTCCCCGGTGGCCGGGTCGCGGCGCATCGAGCCGTCGGTGGTGGGCACCGTGCCGTCCGGGGCCGCTCCCCACACCTCCACCAGGGCGTCCGGCAGCGGCTTGCCCTCGCCGTCGGTGACGTAGCCGTGCACGGTGACGGTGTCCGGGTGGCCGAGCGGGGCGACGTCCTCACCGCCGCGGAACGGCAGCGCGTAGCCGTAGAACGGGCCCACGGTGTGCGACGGGGTGGGCAGCACGTTCTCCGGGCTGCTCGTGTCGATCTTCGTCATGGCGGGTCAGCGTCCTTCTTCGATCCAGGTGGCGTGCGGGCCGTCCAGCACGATGTCCCAGTGGTAGCCCAGCGAGAACTCCGGCACCGACAGGCTGTGGTCGTAGGTGGCGACCAGCCGCTGCCGGGCGGCGTCGTCCGTCACGGACTGCAGGATCGGGTCGTACGGGAAGAGCGGGTCGTTGGGGAAGTACATCTGCGTCACGAGCCGCTGGGTGAAGGCCGAGCCGAACACCGAGAAGTGGATGTGCGCGGGCCGCCAGGCGTTGAGGTGGTTGCGCCACGGGTAGGGGCCGGGCTGGATGGTGGTGAAGTGGTAGCGGCCCTCGGCGTCGGTCAGGGTGCGGCCGACCCCGGTGAAGTTCGGGTCCAGCGGGGCGTCGTGCTGCTCGCGCTGGTGGGCGTAGCGGCCCGCGGAGTTGGCCTGCCAGATCTCGACGAGCTGGCCCCGGACCGGACGCCCGTCGCGGTCGAGCAGCCGGCCGGAGACGGTGATCCGCTCACCGATCGGCTCCCCGGCGTGCTGGCGGGTGAGGTCGTTGTCGATCTCGGTGATGTCCCGCTCGCCGAAGGCCGGCGAGGACAGCTCCACCAGCTCCGGGTCCTTGCTGACGTCGATGGCGACCAGCGGCTGCTTGGGGTGGCGCAGGACGGAGGAGCGGTAGGGGGCGTAGTCGCGCCGCGGGTGGTGCTCCACGGGCGCGCCCTCGGCGACCCGCTTCTCGTACGCGGCGTGCTCGGCCGCGATCTCCTGGTCGATGTCGTGCTGGGTGAGGGTCATGACGGTTACCTGACGCTTCCTTAGCGTTCGAGGACGAGGGCGAGGCCCTGGCCGACGCCGATGCAGAGGGTGGCGACGCCGGTGCCCGAGCCCTTGCGGGCGAGCTGGTGGGCGACGGTGCCGGCGAGGCGGGCACCGGAGGCGCCCAGCGGGTGACCCAGGGCGATGGCACCGCCCTGCGGGTTGAGGATCGCCGGGTCGAACTCGGGCCACTCGGCCACACAGCCGAGCACCTGCGCGGCGAAGGCCTCGTTGAGTTCCAGGACGTCCAGGTCGGCGAACGACTTCCCGGCCTTGGCCAGCGCCCGGTTGACCGCCTCGACGGGGGCCAGCCCGAAGTACTGCGGGTCGGTGGCGAACACCCCGGTGGCCGAGATCCTGGCCAGCGGCTCGCGGCCGGTGGCCTTCAGCCCCTCCTCGTCGGTGAGCAGGAGGGCGGCGGCGCCG
This sequence comes from Streptomyces mexicanus, assembly GCF_902506575.1. GTDB lineage: Bacteria > Actinomycetota > Actinomycetes > Streptomycetales > Streptomycetaceae > Streptomyces > Streptomyces mexicanus. The sequence continues at coordinate 918,935 of NZ_LR732544.1, forward strand.
TCGTTGAGCGGGGAGGCGTTGCCCGCGGTGACGGTGCCGTTCTCCTTCCGGAAGGACGGCTTGAGCTTGGCCATCGCCTCCAGGGAGGCGTTCGTGCGTACGCACTCGTCGGCGGCGAAGACGGCCGGCTCGCCCTTGCGCTGCGGGACGCTCACCGGGACGATCTCGGCGTCGAACAGGCCGTCGGCCTGCGCCCGGGCGGCCTTCTCGTGGCTGTGCAGGGCGAACTCGTCCTGCTGCTCCCGGCCGATCTTGTGCTTGTCCGCGATCAGCTCCGCGGACTCGCCGAGCGCGATGGTCCACTGCGGGTTCATCCTCGGGTTGACCATGCGCCAGCCGAGCGTGGTGGAGTACAGCTCGGCGTGCCCGGCCGGGAAGGGCTTGTCGCTCTTGGGCAGGACGTAGGGGGCGCGGGTCATGGACTCCACGCCGCCGGCCAGCGCGATCGAGGCGTCGCCCAGGGCGATGGCACGGGCGGCCTGGATCACGGCCTCCAGGCCGGAGGCGCACAGCCGGTTGACGGTCGCGCCGGGCACGGAGGTGGGCAGGCCGGCGAGCAGGGCGGCCATGCGGGCGACGTTGCGGTTCTCCTCGCCGGCGCCGTTGGCGTTGCCGTAGTAGACGTCGTCGATCCGGGCCGGGTCCAGGGCGGGGGTGCGGGCCAGCAGCTCCCGGACGGTGTGGGCGGCCAGGTCGTCGGGGCGTACGCCCGCCAGGGAGCCGTTGTACTTGCCGAACGGGGTGCGGACGGCATCGACGAGGTAGACGTCCTTCACAGCAGGTCCTTTGCGACAGTCAGCTCGGCGTCGGTCTTGGCGGTGATCTCCTCCACGCTCACACCCGGGGCGCACTCGGTCAGCACGAGCCCGTCCGGCGTGACGTCCAGGACGCCGAGGTCGGTGATGATCCGGTTCACGCAGCCCTTGCCGGTCAGCGGCAGCGCGCACTCCTTGAGGATCTTGGGGGAGCCGTCCTTGGCGGTGTGGGTCATGACGACGATGACGGTGCGGGCGCCGTGGACGAGGTCCATCGCCCCGCCGATCCCGGTGATCATCTTGCCGGGGATGGCCCAGTTGGCCAGGTCGCCCGTGGCGGAGACCTGCATGGCGCCGAGCACGGCGACGTCGATGTGCCCGCCGCGGATCATGCCGAAGGACAGGGCGGAGTCGAAGAAGCTCGCGCCGGGCAGGACCGTGACGGTCTCCTTGCCGGCGTTGATCAGGTCCGGGTCGACCTGGTCCTCGGTGGGGTAGGGGCCGGTGCCCAGGATGCCGTTCTCCGACTCCAGCACCACCTCCACGCCCTTCGGCAGGTAGTTGGGGATGAGGGTCGGCAGGCCGATGCCGAGGTTGACGTACTGGCCGTCCCGCAGCTCCCGGGCCGCCCGGGCGGCCATCTCCTCACGCGTCCAGGCCATCAGGCGCCCTCCGTCCCCTGCGCGGCGGGCGTGGACACCGTCCGCTTCTCGATCTTCTTGTCCGCCACCTGCTCGGGCGTCAGTGCCAGGACGCGCTGCACGAAGATGCCCGGCAGGTGCACCGTGTCCGGGTCGATCTCGCCGGGCTCCACCAGCTCCTCCACCTCGGCGATCGTCACCTTGCCGGCCATCGCGGCCAGCGGGTTGAAGTTGCGGGAGGACTTGTTGAAGACCAGGTTGCCGTGCCGGTCGCCCTTCGCGGCCCGGACCAGGGCGAAGTCGGTGCGGATCCCGCGCTCCAGGACGTACTCGACGCCGTCGAACGCACGGACCTCCTTGGGCGGCGAGGCCAGCGCCACCCCGCCGTTGCCGTCGTAACGCCAGGGCAGCCCGCCCTCGGCGACCTGCGTGCCCACCCCGGCCGGGGTGTAGAAGGCGGGGATCCCGGCACCGCCCGCGCGCAGCCGCTCGGCGAGCGTGCCCTGCGGGATCAGCTCGACCTCCAGCTCACCGGCCAGGTACTGGCGGGCGAACTCCTTGTTCGCGCCGATGTACGAACCGGTCACCCGGGCGATCCGCCCCGCCGCCAGCAGCACCGCCAGCCCGGACTCCATCGCACCGCAGTTGTTGGACACGACCGACAGCCCACCGACCCCGCGCTCGTACAGCGCCTGGATCAGCACGTTGGGCACGCCGCTCAGCCCGAATCCGCCCACCGCCAGCGACGCGCCGTCCGGCACATCGGCCACCGCCTCCACGGCCGTGGCGACCACCTTGTCCATCGAAACAAGCCTCATCTCTACCGAGCGTCTCAGCGCCCGGATAGTCAGGGCACTGATTATTTCCGCGAGGTTTCCCTCACGCTGCCACTGGACGGCTGGCCAGTCAATACCCCCATGAAATGGGGTTCGCCCGGCGGACAGCGGGTCGGGCCGAAGGGGCGACCGTGCCTGTATCGTTCAGTGCACCTACGAAATACCGACGTCGCAGCGATCGACCCATGCGAGGAGCGCACATGGCCGCGGAGGACCTCACGACCCACCCCGGGCACCTGGCCCGGCGGCTGCAGCAGGCCCACTACCTGCTGTGGAACACGATGGTCTCCGAGGAGATCACCTCGCCGCAGTTCGCGGTCCTCAACGCCCTGGTCGCCGAGCCGGGGCTCGACCAGCGCACGGTGGGGGAGCGGGTGGGCCTGGACCGCTCCACCATCGCCGAGGTCATCAGCCGCCTCGGCCGCCGCGGCCTGCTCGACAAAGTGCGCGACCCGCAGGACGGCCGGCGCTTCCTGCTGCGGCTGACCGACGAGGGCGAGCGCACCCACCGCAGGCTCACCGTGCGCACGGCCCGCATGAACCAGGTCTTCCTCAGCCCGCTCAGCGCCGAGGAGCGGGCCCAGTTCTTCGACCTGATCCGGCGGGTCGCGGACGCCGCCGAGCACCTGCGCCACCCCGCGGAGCCCGGCGTCGCCCAGCGCTGAGCGGCCCGGCCCCCCGCCCGCCGCGGTTCGCCGGCCGGGCGCCCGGGGACCCGGGCGCCTGCGAAGGCGACGCAGCGCGAACGAAGGGGCGCTACACGATGAAGGCAGTCACCTGGCAGGGCAAGCGCGACGTCCGGGTGGAGGACGTCCCCGATCCGAAGATCCAGGAGCCGACGGACGCCGTCATCCGGGTCACCTCGACCGGCCTGTGCGGCTCCGACCTGCACCTGTACGAAGTGCTCACCCCGTTCATGACACCCGGCGACATCCTCGGCCACGAACCGATCGGCATCGTCGAGGAGGTCGGCCCCGAGGTGACGAACCTCCAGGTGGGCGACCGGGTGGTGGTCCCCTTCCAGATCTCCTGCGGCCGCTGCTTCATGTGCGCGGCGGGCCTGCAGCCCCAGTGCGAGCCCCCCCAGGCCCCCAGGGAGGGCGGGGGCGCCCCCCTGTTCGGCTCCACCCGCCTGTACGGCGCCGTCCCGGGCGCCCAGGCCCAGTACCTGCGCGTGCCGCAGGCCCACTACGGCCCGATCAAGATCCCCCATGGTCCGGCCGACGACCGCTTCGTCTACCTCTCCGACGTGCTGCCCACCGCCTGGCAGGCCGTCGCCTACGCCGACGTCCCGCGCGGCGGCACCGTCGCCGTGCTGGGGCTCGGCCCGATCGGCGACATGGCCTGCCGGGTCGCCCTGGCGCGCGGCGCCGAGCGGGTCTTCGGCGTGGACCTGGTCCCCGAGCGGCTGGCGCGGGCCCGCCGCGACGGCGTGCAGCCCTACGACCTGCGCGGCTTCGACCACGAGAAGGACCTGGTCGCCGCGATCCGGGACGAGACCGAGGGGCGCGGCCCGGACGCCGTGATCGACGCGGTCGGCACCGAGGCGCACGGCAGCGCCGCCGCCCGCATGGTGCAGCAGGCCGCCGCGGTCATGCCGCGCACGCTGAGCGGCCCGCTCGCCGAACGGTTCAGCGTCGACCGGCTGGCCGCCTTCCACATGGCCATCGAGCTGGTGCGCCGCGGCGGCACCATCTCCCTGTCCGGCGTGTACGGCGGCTCGGCCGACCCGCTGCCGATGCTCACCATGTTCGACAAGCAGCTGCAGATCCGGATGGGCCAGGCCAACGTCCGCCGCTGGACCGACGAGATCATTCCCTACCTGACGGACGCGGACCCGCTCGGCGTCGACGACTTCGCCACGCACCGGGTGCCGCTGTCGGACGCGCCGCACGCGTACGAGATGTTCCAGCGCAAGCAGGACGGCGCGATCAAGGTGCTGATGACGCCCTGAGCGACCCGCCGAGCGGGTGTCCGCGGACAACCAGGCGGTGCGTCAGGCGGTGCGGGGCGGCGAGCCCAGGATCTGTGCGAGGTCGTAGCGCACCGGCTCCTCCAACTGGGCGTAGGTGCAGCTGTCCGGGGTGCGGTCCGGGCGCCAGCGGCGAAAACGCGCCGTGTGCCGGAACCGCTCCCCGTTCTCCATGTGGTCGTAGGCCACCTCGGCCACCCGCTCGGGCCGGAGCGGCACCCAGGACAGGTCCTTCTTGCCCGACCAGCGGCTCGGCGCGCCCGGCAGCCGGGCCGAGGCGTGCGCGGCCTCCTCCGACCACGCCGCCCACGGATGCCCGCCGACGTCGTCCATCCGCAGCGGCTCGAGCTCCTCGATCAGCTCGGCGCGCTTCTTCATCGAGAAGGCCGCCGACACGCCCACGTGCTGCAGCCGGCCGGCGTCGTCGTACAGGCCGAGCAGCAGCGAGCCGACGACGGGCCCGCTCTTGTGGTGGCGGTACCCGGCGACCACCACGTCCGCCGTCCGCTCGTGCTTGATCTTGAACATGGCCCGCTCGTCCTGCAGATAGCGCAGCCCGGGCGGCTTGGCGACCACACCGTCCAGCCCGGCGCCCTCGTACTGCTCGAACCACTGCCGGGCCACCTCGATGTCCGTCGTCGCCGGCGCCACGTGCACCGGCGCCGTGACGTGTGCGAGCGCCCGGTCCAGCAACGCCCGCCGGTCCGACAGCGGCACGTCGAGCAACGACTCGTCGTCCAGCGCGAGCAGATCGAACGCCACGAACGACGCCGGCGTCCGCTCCGCCAGCATCCGCACCCGCGTCTCGGCCGGGTGGATCCGCTCGGTCAGCGCGTCGAAGTCCAGCCGCCCCTCCCGTGCGATCACGATCTCCCCGTCCAGCACACACCGCTCGGGCACCCGCTCCTTCAGCGCCTCGACCAGCTCGGGGAAGTACCGGGTCAGCGGCTTGCCGGTACGGCTGCCCAGCTCGACCTCGGCGCCGTCGCGGAACACGATCGACCGGAACCCGTCCCACTTGGCCTCGTACTGCATGCCGAGCGGGATCCTCGCCACCGACTTGGCGAGCATCGGCTTCACGGGCGGCATCACCGGCAGGTCCATGCCTGCGATTGTGCGCGCACCCGACAGGGTTCGCCCGGTGTGCGAGGTGTGCGGGGGACGCCTACCGTGGCTCGCATGGGCGATGCGGTGGAACTTCAGGTGGCCGGCCGGACGGTACGGCTGTCCAGCCCGGACAAGGTGTTCTTCCCCGAGCGCGGCTACACCAAGCTGGACGTCGCCCGCTACTACCAGGCCGTCGCCCCCGGCATCCTGCGCGCCCTGCGCGAGCGCCCCACCACCCTGGAGCGCTACCCGGACGGCATCACCGGCGAGTGGTTCTTCCAAAAACGCGCGCCCAAGGGCATGCCCGACTGGATCCCCACCGCCCACATCACCTTCCCCAGCGGCCGCAGCGCCGACGAGATGTGCCCCACCGAACAGGCCGCCGTCGTGTGGGCCGCCCAGTACGGCACGCTCACCTTCCACCCCTGGCCGGTGCGGCGCGACGACGTGGACCACCCCGACGAACTGCGCATCGACCTCGACCCCCAGCCCGGAACCGACTACGAGGACGCCGTGCGCGCCGCCCACGAACTGCGCGCCGTGCTGGAGGAGTTCGGCGTGCGGGGCTGGCCGAAGACCTCCGGTGGGCGCGGCCTGCACGTGTTCGTGCCGATCGAACCCCGCTGGACCTTCACCCAGGTGCGCCGGGCCGCCATCGCCGTCGGGCGGGAGATGGAACGCCGGATGCCCGAGCAGGTCACCATCAAGTGGTGGAAGGAGGAGCGCGGCGCCCGCATCTTCCTGGACTACAACCAGACCGCCCGGGACCGCACCATCGCCTCCGCCTACTCGGTGCGCCCCCGCCCGAACGCCCCCGTCTCCGCGCCCCTGCGCTGGGAGGAGGTCGGAGTCGCCCACCCCCAGGACTTCGATCTGGCCACTATGCCCGCCCGCTTCGCCGAGCTCGGCGACGTGCACGCCGACATGGACGACCACGCGTACTCCCTGGAACCGCTGCTGGAGCTGGCCGCCCGCGACGAGCGCGACCACGGCCTGGGCGACCTGCCCTACCCGCCGGAGTACCCGAAGATGCCGGGCGAGCCCAAGCGGGTGCAGCCCAGCCGGGCCCGGGCGGGCGAGGAGGGTCCCGCCGCGTCCTGACGGGGCGGGCACCGGTTCCCGCCCTCTTTCCCCGCGCCCACCGGGCGGGCACCGGGCCGGACTATCCTGATCCGCGATCCCGCCGGTGAGGAGTGCCGAAGTGACCGAGACAGCGCCGCGCCCGACCCTGGAGGCCGTGGCCGCGCGGGCGGGGGTGTCCAGGGCCACGGTCTCCCGGGTGGTCAACGGCGCCCACGGCGTGCGCGCATCCCTGGCCGAGCGGGTCAGACGGGCCGTGGAGGAACTGGGATACGTGCCCAACCAGGCGGCCCGCTCCCTGGTGACCCGGCGGCACGACGCCGTCGCCGTGGTCGTCGCCGAACCGGAGACCCGCGTCTTCGCCGACCCCTTCTTCGCCCTCCAGCTGCGCGGCATCAGCAAGGAACTGACCGCCCACGACTGCCAGCTGGTGCTGCTGCTGACGGAGGGACGCGACGACCACGCCCGCGTCGGGCGCTACCTCGCGGGCGGCCATGTCGACGGCGCGCTCGTCTTCTCCCTCCACCTGGACGACCCGCTGCCCGGACTGATCCGGAGCGCGGGCGTGCCGACCGTGTTCGGCGGGCGCCCCGGCTGGAGCGACGGCACCGGGGACGTCCTCCACGTCGACTGCGACAACCGGGGCGGTGCCCGCGCGGCGGTGCGGCATCTCCTCGCCCTCGGCCGGCGCCGGATCGGGCACATCACCGGCCCCCTCGACCAGACCTCGGCGGTGGACCGGCTCGACGGCTTCCGCGACGCCCTGCCCGGCGCCGACCCCGACCTCGTCGTCGAGGGCGACTTCACGCCCGCCGGCGGCGAGCGGGCCATGCGCGCCCTCCTGGACCGCTGCCCCGGCCTGGACGCCGTGTTCGCCGCCAACGACCTGTCCGCCTCCGGCGCTCTGCGCGTGCTGCGCGAGCGCGGACTGCGGGTCCCCGAGGACGTCGCCGTGGTCGGCTTCGACGACATGCTGCCCGTCGCCGAGCAGACCCACCCGCCGCTGACGACCGTGCGTCAGGACATCGAGCACATGGGCCGCCTGATGGCCCGCCTGCTGCTGCGCCGGCTCGCCCGGGAGCAGACGGGCCAGGACCCGCAGGACGCCGCACCGCGCAGTGTCGTCCTGCCCACGACCCTGGTACGGCGCGCTTCCGCCTAGGGCGGGTTTCGAAAGTCCCGTCCGGCCCGCCCTCCGGGCGGACGACGCTCCTTTCGAAGCACGCCCTGGAACCGGCTGCCCGTCCGTCTCACGCCTGCTGCTGCGGGGCGCTGCGGATCACCGCGAAACGGGCGCCGTAGGGATCGGTGAGCCGGGCGATGCGGCCGACGCCCGGGACGTCGGTGGCGGCCCGGGCGACCGTGCCGCCCAGCTCCACGGCCCGGTCCACGGTGGCGTCCGTGTCCGCGACCTCGAAGTAGGCCAGCCACGACGGCCCGGCCTCGGCCGCGACCGGATCGTCGGCCAGCGGGACCACACCGCCGAACATGGCGTCCTCCCCGGCCCCCGCCGGGTTGAGGCAGGTGTAGGTGCCGCCGGGGAAGGAGACACCCGAGGTCTCCAGGCCCAGCACCTGGTGGTAGAACGCGGCGGCCGCCGCGACGTCCGGCGTGTACAGCTCCACCCAGCACAGCGACCCCGGCTCGCCGGCCCGCTCCAGCCCCTCGATCCGGCCCGGCTGCCACAGGCCGAACGGCACACCCGCCCGGTCGGCCAGGACCGCCATGTGGCCCTCGCCCATCACGTCCATGGGGCGCACCAGCACCCTGCCGTGCGCCCGCTCGGCCGCCTGGGCGGTCGCCGCCGCGTCGGCGGTCCGGAAGTACACCGTCCAGGAGGGCGGGCCCTGCTCCGCCGTGACCGGCATCCCGCCGGCCACGGTCCGGCCGTCCGACCGGAAGAAGCCGTAGCCGCCGGCCTGAGGCCCGGCGGACTCGAACTGCCAGCCGAACAGCCCGCCGTAGAAGGAGCGGGTGCCGTCGAGGTCGGGGGTTGCGACGTCGATCCAGTTCGGCGCGCCGTCGACGAAACGGGTGGTGAGCATCGTCGCCCTCCTTCGCGGGGACCCGTTGTCTGCCTCTGCCGAGTCTCGCACCGCCCACCGACAACCGCCGCCGAAGCGCCCGCCTCGGGCGCGCCGCCGTGCGCCCCGGCCGGCCCGTGGGCCATCATGCGGGGCGACGGCGGGGCTGCCGGCCGGGGCGCAGGCCCCGTCCGCGGCGTTCCGGGCGCGGTACCGCGGAGGTCCGGGGCGGTACAGGCCGTTCGGGCGGGCGGTGTTGATGCGGCGTTGAGCGAACGTTTTTCGCCGTTCGGCACGCTGTCGGTCATGCACACCGAGACCCTCACCCCGGCCCTTCCCGCCTGGCAGACGCAGGCCCTGTGCGCGCAGACCGGAGCCGACTTCTTCTTCCCCGAACCCGGCAGCTCCGTGCGCGAGGCCAAGCGCATCTGCGGCATGTGCGAGGCACGCTCGGCCTGCCTGGAGTACGCCCTCGCCCACGACGAGCGCTTCGGTGTCTGGGGCGGCCTGTCCGAGAAGGAACGCCTGCACCTGCGCCGCCCGGCGGCACGCTGACGGCCCGGCGCGCCCACGGCGCGTCAAGCACCCGTGCCGCGTCAAGCACCCGTGCCGCGTCAAGCACCCGTGCCGCGTCAAGCACCCGTGCCGCGTCAAGCACCGGTGCTGCGTCAAGCGCCCGTGCTGCGTCAGGCGCCCGCGCGGGCCGCCATCCGGGCCTTGCGGGCGGCGAGCTTCTCGTCGAAGCGGCTGGCCTCCGTGTCCAGGCCGCCCAGGAACAGGCCCAGTTCCTCCTGCGCCCGGCACCCCTCGGGGCCGAGCCCGTCGATCTCCATCACCTTCAAAAAGCGCAGCACCGGCTGCAGCACGTCGTCGTGGTGGATGCGCAGGTTGTACACCTCGCCGATGGCCATCTGGGCCGCCGCCCGTTCGAAGCCGGGGATGCCGTGGCCCGGCATGCGGAAGTTCACCACCACGTCCCGCACCGCCCGCATCGTCAGGTCGGGGGCGATCTCGAAGGCCGCCTGGAGCAGGTTGCGGTAGAAGACCATGTGCAGGTTCTCGTCGGTCGCGATGCGCGCCAGCATGCGGTCGCAGACCGGGTCGCCGGACTGGCGGCCGGTGTTGCGGTGCGAGATGCGGGTGGCCAGTTCCTGGAAGGCGACGTAGGCGACGGAGTGCAGCATCGAGTGCCGGTTGTCGGACTGGAAGCCCTCGCTCATGTGCGCCATGCGGAAGCGCTCCAGCTGGTCGGGATCCACCGCGCGCGAGGCCAGCAGGTAGTCGCGCATCACGATGCCGTGCCGGCCCTCCTCCGCGGTCCAGCGGTGCACCCAGGTGCCCCAGGCGCCGTCGCGGCCGAACAGCGTGGCGATCTCGTGGTGGTAGCTGGGGAGGTTGTCCTCGGTCAGCAGGTTCACCACCAGCGCGATGCGGCCGATCTCGGTGACCTTCGACTGCTCCTTGTCCCAGGACTCGCCGTCCTCGAAGAAGCCGGGGAAGTTGCGGCCGTCGCTCCAGGGGACGTACTCGTGCGGCATCCAGTCCTTGGCGACCCGCAGATGACGGTCGAGTTCCTTTTCGACCACCTCTTCCAGTGCGTACAGCAGCCGGGCGTCGGTCCACACGGACGGGCCGGCGAGAGAAGGGGAAGTGATCGTCACGCAAAACTCCAGGGGGACGCGCCCCGGCGGACGCCGGAGCGGACTGCGAGCGGGGGAACGGGTGGGT
>NZ_LR732544.1:929178-935271 GCF_902506575.1 Streptomyces mexicanus
CCCCCCACCCGCATCGCTCCGACATCCACGTGAATCACGAACTGACGTCCCGGCCAGGGGCGTTGACGGTAATTTGGACCCCGATCGCGTGACGCACGGCAGGAGACCCACGATGGCAGAAGGCCAACTCACCCCCGACGAGGACGCGTTGTCCAAGATCGACACGACGGTGCCGCACTCGGCCCGGATCTGGAACTACTGGATGGGGGGCAAGGACAACTACGAGGTCGACCGGGTCGCGGGCGACGCCTACCGCGAACACGCCCCCACCATCGAGACGATGGCCCGCGCCTCGCGCCAATACCTGATCCGCGCCGTGACGTATGTCGCCCGCGACCTCGGCATGCGCCAGTTCCTCGACATCGGCACCGGTCTGCCCACCTACGACAACACCCACCAGGTCGCCCAGCGCATCGCCCCCGAGTCGCGCATCGTCTACGTCGACAACGACCCGCTGGTGCTCCGCCACGCCCAGGCCCTGCTCACCAGCACCCCCGAGGGCGTCACCGAGTACATCGACGCGGACCTGCACGAGCCCGAGCGGATCCTCGAGAGGGCCGCGAAGACACTGGACTTCGACCGGCCGGTGGCGCTGATGCTCATGGGCATCCTCGGCCACATCCAGGACTACGAGGAGGCGAAGTCGATCGTCCGCCGCCTCCAGGCCGCCCTGCCCCCCGGAAGCTGCTTCGTCCACTACGACAGCACGGACACCGACCAGGCGCTCAAGGAGGCCCAGCAGGGCTACGACGACACCGGCGCCGTGCCGTACGTGCTGCGCAGCCCGGAGCAGCTCGCCGCCTTCTACGAGGGCCTGGAGCTGGTCGAACCCGGCATCGTCTCCTGCCCGCTGTGGCGTCCGGAACCCGGCACCACGCCCGAGCCCACGGACATCTACGGCGGCGTGGCCCGCAAGCTCTGACGGCGGCCGCGGCGCCCGCGCGGTCCGCCGCCGCTACGACCGGCGTTCGGCCAGTGCCGCCTGCCAGGCGGGGCGCCGCGCGGGCGGTTCGGGGTCGGGGCGGCGGCCGCCGCGGGCGAAGAAGTCGGCGAGCGGCAGGATCGCGGCGCCCACGGTGACCGCGTCCGGGCCGAGCCGGCCGAGGTCGACGGTCACCTTCTGCGCGGGGTGGCGCAGCGCGTACGCGGTGGCGTGGCGGCGGACCGCGGGCAGGAAGCGGGCGCCGAGCTGCAGCCCGGCCCAGCCGCCGATGAGGATCCGCTCGGGCTGGAAGAGGTTGATCAGGTCGGACAGCCCGGCCCCCAGGTACTCGGCGGTCTCCTCCAGCACGCCGAGCGCCACGGGGTCGGCGGCGGTGCCGTCGGACGGGTAGGCCGCGGCCAGCATGGCGGACAGGGCGGTCTCCTCGTCGGCGCCCTCCGGCGGCCGCCCGCCCTCCTCCCGCCAGCGGGCCAGCAGCGACTCGGCCCCGGCGTAGGCCTCCAGGCAGCCGAGCGCGCCGCACCGGCAGCGGCGCCCGCGCACCCGTACCGTCAGGTGCCCCCACTCCACGGCCCGGCCGCGCTCCACCTCCGGGGTGACCAGGCAGGCGCCGACGCCGGAGCCGAAGAGCACCACGACCGCGTTGCCTGCGCCGCGCCCGGCGCCGAACCACATCTCGGCCTGGCCCAATGTCCGGGCGCCGTTGTCGATGAAGTACGGCACGCTGTCGGGCAGCCGGGAGCCGGTGCGCAGCAGGCTCTCCAGGGGCACCGCGTCCCAGCCGATGGTCTGCCCGTGCACGACGGCGCCGCGGTCCGCCGTGCGCTCCACGATGCCGGGGACGCCGATGCCGACGCCGAGCAGCCGCTCGGGGGCGAGCCCGGCGGTGGACAGCACCTCGGCGATGCCGTCCCGGATGTGCCCGGTGATCACGTCTACGTCGTAGCGCTGAGGCGGGACGGTCGCCCGCTGGGGCGCCAGCGGGCGGTCGGCCCGGGCCAGCTCGGTCAGGGTGAGGTCGAACAGTTCGACACGGACCCGGGTCTCGCCGACGTCCACGCCGATCATGTGCCCGCTCTCCCGGGCCACCCGCAGCAGGGTGCGCGGGCGGCCGCCGTCGGAGTCGACGCTGCCGGCCTCCTCGACCAGGCCGTCGGCGATCAGTTCGGCGACGACGTTGCTCACCGAGCCGGAGCTGAGACCGGTCGCCGGGCCCAGTTCGAACCGGCTGAGCGGTCCGTCGAAGTACAGCCGCTGCAGAACGGCCGTGCGGTTGCCCCGCCTGAGATCGCGCACCGTGCGCCCGCTCCGCCCCGCCATGTGGCTCCCTTGTCCGAACTCGTCCCGAGCTGCAACATACCGCCGCGGCACACCGCGACGCGACTTTCTCTCCCTCCTTAGTCAACGAGATAAATTAAGCCCTGTGTTCCCTGGATTCCCCGGGGCCTACGGCGTGACGGCGTGCGGCGGGCTCAGCCGGGGCACGCGGGCCGTCCCCGCGCCCTCGGGCGCGCCGTGCCGGGCCAGCAGGTGCCAGACCTTCTTCACATCCTGCGCCGGGTACCGGCCGCTGCGGGCCGCGTCGCCGATCATCCGCGGGTCGAGCACGCCGTCCTCGGCGATCTCGGCGGCCAGGGCGACGTACTGCGGGCCGCGGTAGTCGCCGTGCCGGCTCAGTTCGGCCACGGTGATCCGGTAGCCGGGGTGCCAGGCGAGCGGGCAGGGCAGCCGGCGGGCGGCGGCCTCGCCGGGGGTGCCGCGGTAGCTCGCGTCCAGAACCAGCGCCTCGACGTCGCGGGCCAGGTCGACGCCGCCGTGCACCTGGGCCTCGATGTAGTCGTCGAGGGCGTCCTGCTCGTCGGCCTCGGCGAGCGCGATCAGCGGCATCGCGGCGGCGGTGCCGAAGTCGGTGGGCTCGAAGACGCTGTCCGGATAGCAGAAGGTGGCGCGGGCGAGCGCCGCCTCGGTGAGCCGGAAGTGGCAGGACCCGAACCGGGGAGCCGCGCCGACGACCTGGCGGCGGAAGTCCAGGGCGCCGTAGACCGGCCGCTCGGCCGCGGGCGCGTCGTCGTAGGCGCCGCCGAAGATGCGGCTCTCCCAGCGCCGGCGGTCGCCACCGGGGTGCGCGGTGAGGCCGCCGTTGCTGGTTCCGGTCACGAACTGCGAGTGGTACGCCCCGTCCCGGGCCAGCGCCTCCAGGACGGGCAGGCCGCCCGCGAGCCGGTCCGGATGGAAGTTCAGCGTGATGCGCGAGCCCCGAGCGAGCGGCTCTCCCGCGGAGAGCGCCGCGACGTGGTGCACCGCCGCGCGGGCCCGCGCTCCGCCCACGGATGCGAAGCCGCCGAAATCCATTGGATCCCCTCCCCCTCCCCTGCCTACCCTAGGCAACAAGCTAATACATTTAGGCATCCGCTGTGCGGGGCCGTGACTTCTGGAGCCACCATGAGACCACTCACCGAGACCGAGATCCGCGCCTCCTTCGTCAACTGCTCCAAGGGCGAGGCCAAGCGGCTGTCCGTGCCCCGGGATCTGGGCGAGCGCCCCTGGGACGACCTGGACTTCCTCGGCTGGCGGGACCCGGGCGCCCCGGACCGCAGCTACCTGGTGGCGGAGCGGGAAGGGCGGCTGATCGGCATCGCCCTGCGGTTCCCCTCCTCGCAGCGCGGCTTCCTGCACAGCAGCATGTGCTCGCTGTGCCTGACCACCCACCGAGGCGGAGGCGTGTCCTTGATGACCGCCCGCAAGGCGGGCGCGGCGGGCCGCGAGGGCCATTCGGTCGGCGCGTACATGTGCACCGATCTCGCCTGCTCGCTGTACGTGCGCGGCAGGAAGCTGCCGGACACGGGCGGCCGCTTCCAGGAGAGCCTGACCCTCCAGGAGCAGATCGACCGGACGACGGCCAATCTGGCCGCGTTCCTGGACAAGCTCTACGCGTGAGGCACCCGCCCGCCCACGCGCCGGGCGGGTGCCCCGGCGACCGTCGCGGCCGGTCACGGCCGTGGTCCGGCCCGCCCGGGAGGGCGACAGGACGTTCGACCCGTCACCGAACGGGGAACAGCGCAAGGATGCTAGATGTACGGCAGTGGGTGGTGTCGCTGGTGCGGCTGCTGCGCCGGCACCGCGACCCCGTGGTCGTCCAGGCGCTGCGGTCGACGGTCGCGGCGACGGTCGCGTATGTGATCGCCAAGTGGCTCAGCCCGGAGCCGGCGCCCCTGACCGCTCCCCTGACAGCTCTGCTGGTCGTCCAGGTCACCCTCTTCGCCACGCTGAAGACCAGCATCCGCCGGGTGAACTCGGTGGTGGCCGGCGTGCTCGTCGCGATCGCCTTCTCGCAGCTGGTGGGCCTGACGTGGTGGAGCCTGGCCCTGGTGATCCTGGCCGGGCTCGGCGTCGGGCATCTGGTGCGGGTGGACGAGTTCGTGGCGGAGGTCGCGATCAGCGCCATGCTGGTGCTGGGGGTCACCAGCGTCGGCAGCACGGCCTGGGCGCGCATCGTGGAGACGGTGATCGGCGCGGCGGTGGGCATGGGCTGCAACCTGTTGCTCGCCCCACCGGTGTGGACCGAGCGCGCGGGCGAGTCGATCGAGGGGCTGGCGCGCCGGATGCGGCAGCTGATGCTGCACATGGGCGAGGAGGTGGCCGACGGGATCCCGGTGGCGCGGGCGGCGGCCCGGCTGCACGAGGCGCGCCGCCTGGACCACGACATCGCCGACGTGGACGCCGCGCTGCGGCAGGCCGAGGACAGCCTGCGGCTGAACCCACGGGTGCGCGAGGGCCTGCTGCACCGGGTGGTGCTGCGCACCGGCCTGGACACCCTGGAGATCTGCACGGTCGTGCTGCGGGTGCTGGCGCGCACCTTCACCGACCTGACCAAGCAGCGGGCGCCCGGGCCGCTGTTCTCGCCGCAGACCGCGCCGCTGGTGCAGCAGTTGTTGTCGGAGATCTCCGACGCCGTGGTCAGCTACGCGGTGCTCGTGACCACCGATGTGAGCATGAGCGCCGAGTCGGCCGAGGAGCGGCTGGCCGCCGAGCTGCGGCAGGCCGCGGCCACCCGGGACAAGCTGGCGCAGCTGCTGCTGGAGGAGGTGCAGCGGGACGCCGGCCACTGGCAGCTGCTGGGCGCGGTGCTGACCGAGGTCGACCGCATCCTGGACGAGATGGACATCGAGCACCGGTCCAAGCGGCTGCTGGAGGAGCTGGACCGGCTCACCCGCGAGCGGCGCGAGCGCAGGCCGCGGCTGGCCCGGATCGGTGACCGGCTGGGCGTGCCGGTGCGGCTGCGCCGCAACCGCTAGGACGCCGTCCGGGGCCGGGGGTGAGTGCGGCACGGCCGCCTCATCCGTCGCCGTCCGGGCGGTGCCGCTGCAGGGCGCGCGGGCAGGGGGCGGCGCTCGCCTGGGCGAGCAGCACGTGCATGCGGTCGGTGAGCTGGGCGACGTCGTCGGCGGGTGCATGGAAGGCGAGGCGTACGTCGCCGTCGGTGCGGGCCCGCTCGATGCGCAGGGTCAGTCCGTGCCGGTCCACGGCGAGCGGGCGGACGCGCACCGCGCCGTGCAGGCTGTCGGGCGCGACGAGCCGGGTGAGGCGGTCCACCGCGTCCGGGTGGCAGTCGGCGAGGTGGGTGAGCAGGCGGGCCTCCGCGTCGGCCAGCGGGTCGGGCGCGGCGGCGGCGAACTCGTCGGGATCGACCACGACCGTGCTCGACGGCCGGCGCAGCACCACGCGCAACGGCCGGAAGACCAGGTGCTCCGCACCGGGGACGAACCGGCCGGCGAGCCAGAGCCGGGCGCGGACGCGCCCGCGCACGGGGACGGGTGCCACGTCGGCGAACTCCAGCACGGCGGGCAGCTCACCGCGCGGCGCGCAGATCGCGCTCAGGGCGCTGTCCTCGGGCACGCGCAGGAGCACCCGGCCGTCCTCGGCCACGGTGTGCGCGCCGATGAACTCCTCCCGGCCGCCCTCGGCGGTGGCCAAGCAGGACCAGGCGGTGGCGAGCACCGACCGGGCCTGCTGCGCCGCCGAGGGCATCGCGGCCCAGGTGTGGCTGTCAGCCATGCGGAACCTCCTCATTAGGTAAGGCTTGCCTAAGCTATCGGAGATCGCGGTGTGCGCCAACCAGCGGGGGCCGTCGCGCGGGGGCATCCCGGGGG
>NZ_LR732544.1:935372-952278 GCF_902506575.1 Streptomyces mexicanus
TCCCCGCCGTGCGCCGCCCCGCGCACCGCTCCGCGACGGCTCGGGACGTCCGCCACGGCCCCCGCCCGCGAGACATGGCGCACAGTCACCGCAGAAACGCGCCACGGCGGGGTAACCGGAGTCGGGTAAGGGCTGATCGGGGCCACACTGCCATTTGTTGTCGTTTGACAACAATAGTCGTGAGGCAACAAAGTAGCCGTGTCGGGCGTGCGGGGGAAGGACCTGGAATGTTCCGGTGGACGCAGACCGCTCCGTGTGCGGGCCACCCTCACCGAAAGACGAGGCCGGTGCCGCGATGGAGGCGTCAGGCAGTCCGGCTGCCGGAGTCCGGGGCATCGTCGTGTATCTGCGTGGCCGCGGCGGCGCAGAACGCCTCCAGCCCCTCCAGCAGCGCGACCCGCTTGTCGGCGGGCACGTCCGCGAGCACCTTCCGCAGTTCCCGCTCCCGGCGGGCGCGCAGGTCGGCGAGGAAGGCACGGCCGCGGCCACTGAGTCGCAACCGCACCTCGCGCCGGTCCTGCGCGCTGAGCACCCGCTCGACGAAGCCCGCGGCCTGCAGCCGGTCGCACAGCCGGCTGGTCGACGGCGGGGTGGACGCGAGGGACTCGGCGAGGGTGCGCAGGTTGATGCCGTCGTGGTGCTCAAGGATGTGCAGCACCCGCAGCTGGGACGCGGAGGTGGGCGCGGTGGAGGCCCGCCCCCACACGACTTCCAGCAGCTCGACGGCCGTCGTGGTCACACGCGCGACCTCATCGGGCTCTGGGCGGCGGAAGGCAGTCACAGTCACACTTTCGCAGGCACTGGGGTGCCTGTCAGCGTACTAGGCGCCGCGCGGGATAACAGAGGGCTCGGGGTGGCCGACGCGGCCATGGCCGACGCGGCCCACGCGCGGCTCGATTCGCGGGTGCGGCGTCCACGGTGTCCGGGAAGGATCGGTGCATAGCTCCTCATGAACAGATTTGTGGCCGCTGAACGCGCGCTGCGCACAGCGGCTCCCCACGAGTTGCTCGACGCAGTCCGCGCCGTGCTGATCGAGCAGTACGGCGCGGAGAACGTCGAGTTGTACCTGGCCGACTACGGGGTGAGCGTGCTGCAGCCGGTGTCGGTGCTGCCGCACACGCTGGAGCCGCTCCCGGTCCACAACAGCCCGGCCGGCCGGGCCTTCGGCTCGCAGCGGCCGTACCGCGAGGAGGTGCGGGACGGACGGGCGCGGCTGCACCTGCCGGTCAGCGTGCGGGGCGACCGGCTCGGGGTGCTGTCCGTGACCCTGCCCGGCAGCGACGCCGCGCGCCGGTGGGAGCCCGAACTCGCCGAGATCGCCGACGTGCTGGGGCACGAGGTGGTCGTGGCCGAGCGGGACACCGACCTGTATCTGCAGGCGCGCCGCAAGGACCGGCTCACCCTGGCCGCCGAGATGCAGTGGCAGATGCTGCCCGGCCGCTCCTGCTCCCGCCCCGAGTACGAGCTGGGGGCCCAGCTGGAGCCCGCCTACGCGATCTTCGGTGACAACTTCGACTGGTCCGCCACCGCCGACCGCCTGACGCTGTACGTCACCAACGGGATGGGCGAGGGCATAGAGGCGTCCCTGCTGACCAACCTGGCCGTCAACGCGCTGCGCAACGCCCGGCGCGCCGGCATCTCCATCGCCGACCAGGCCGCCCTGGCCGACCAGGCCGTGTACGCGCACTACCAGGGCCGCTGCTACCTGTCGGTCCTGATGTTCGACTTCGACCTGACCACCGGCCGCGCGAGCGTCGTGGACGCCGGCTCCCCGCAGCTGCTGCGGCTGCGCGACGGCACCCTGGAGCGGCTCTCCTTCGAGGCCCAGCTGCCCCTGGGCATGTTCGAGGAGACGGACTACGTGGCCCAGGACTTCCACGTCGAACCCGGCGACCGGCTCGTCTTCGTCAGCGACGGCGTCCACGCCGTGGCCTCCCCGAAGGGCGAGGCGTACGGGGACGCGGCCCTGGCCCGGGCCATCCACTCCACCCGGCTGCTGCCCGCCGCCGAGGTGCCGCGCGCCATCCTGCGGGAGCTGACGGGGCATCGCGGCAAGGCCGTCCCGGACGACGACGCCCTGGTGGTGTGCCTGGACTGGCACGGAAGGCCGCCGCGCCCCTGAGGCGCGCGCTCGCCCAGGTGAGGATCGTGTGTTGTTCCCCCCACCGCCCCGCGCTAACGTTTGTCATGCGGCAATAATTGCCACATGGCTCTCCGCTCTCCGACGGGTGGGCCGCACAGCCTCGCAGCAGGGAGACGATGCAGGTGGCGGAGCACGGCACGGCCCTCGACCCGGCCCAGTGGCTGAGCGGCTTCCTTCAGCGGCGCCGCGAGCAGATCGCCCAGCGGTGGGCGGACGCCGCCCTCTTCCGCACGGTCTTCACCGTTTCCCGGGACGAGGCCGTCGAGGCGGGCAAGGTTGTGGTGGACGCCCTGGCCGACGTGGCCCGTTCCGGGCGGCTGGAAGATCTGCGGGCCGCGGGCTTCGAGAGCGTCAGAGACCTGCTCGGGCGGATGGCCGCCGCCCGGGCGCGGGCCGGGCACAGCCCCGCACAGATCACCGACCAGGTCGCCGAGCTGCGTGAACCGGCGGCGGCACTGCTGCGGGCCGAGTTCGAGGACCCGGCCGGCGAGGACGCTCACGCGTGCCTGCTCGCGCTGACGCTCCTGACGGGCACGCTGCGCCTGGTGGTCATGGAGACGTCGGTGAGCGCGGGCGAGGACCTGATCGCCCGGCAGCGCGAGCAGCTGCTGGAGATGACCACTCCCGTCATCAGCCTGTGGGAGGGCATCGTCGCCGTGCCGCTGATCGGCACCCTGGACAGCGCCCGCAGCCAGGTCGTGATGGAGAGCCTGCTGGAAGCGATCGTCAGCAGGCGCGCCCGGTACGCCATCCTCGACATCACCGGCGTCCCGACCGTCGACTCGCTCGTGGCCCAGCACCTGATGAAGACGGTCGCCGCAGCCCGTCTGATGGGCGCGGAGTGCATCGTCTCCGGTATCCGCCCGGCGATCGCGCAGACCATCGTGCACCTCGGCATCGATCTCGGAACGATCATCACCCGGACCGGCCTCGCCGACGCCCTGGCCTACGCGCTCGCCCAGCAGGGCATCGTCGTCTCACCCGGTCCCCCTGCGGGAACGAACCCGCGATGACCGCCTTCGCGGGCCGCGCCGGCCCGGTACCGGTCCTGGCGCCGGGTGACGTCCCGCCGGTCACCCCGCAAGGAGAGCCGCACGACGGGGCGGCCGAACAGCTCCAGCAGGACATCGCCCGTCGCGTCGCCCACACCCCGGTGCCGGTGGGCGGTGTCGTGAGCGACCTCTCGGGAGTCGACATCGCCGACTCCTTCCTCGGGGGCGTCCTGGCGGAGATCGCCGCCGGTGCCCGCCTGCCGGACGCCCGGACCGTCCTGGCCGGCATGCCCCCCGCGGTCGCCGTCGCCCTGGTGGAGCCGGGCCTGACGCTGCCGGACCTGGTCACCGCCCCGGACGTCGCCCGGCCACTGTCCCTGCTCGGCGCCGCTCCCTCACCGGCCCCGCCCGCTCGCCCGGAAGAGGGTGCTTGATGCATGCCCCACTCGTCTCGTCCACGCGCCTGTCCCTCGGCTCGGACGCGGATCTGGCCCGGGCCCGCCAGCAGGTGCGCCAGGCCGCTGCCGACCTCGGTTTCAGCCTGGTGCAGCTGACGAAGCTGGTGACCGCGGCCAGCGAACTGGCCCGCAACACCCTCGTGCACGGCGGTGGCGGGCACCTGGAGATCACACCCCTGACGGACGGGGCCAGGCGCGGTCTGCGGCTGGCCTTCGTCGACGCCGGTCCCGGCATCCGGGACGTCGACCTGGCCATGACCGACGGCTACACCACGGGCAGCGGCCTGGGAATGGGCCTCAGCGGGACGAAACGGCTCGTCCAGGAACTCACCGTCGACAGTCGGCCCGGCCAGGGCACCACCGTCACCGTCACCGACTGGCTCCGCGATCTGCCCTCGCCCCGCGCGGGCGCGCCGTGAGCAGGGTGCGGAAGATCAGCTCAGGACCCGGGGACCGCTCCCGGGGCGCCGCCGTCCTGGGCGGCCAGGAAGCCGCGCAGGCCGCGACTCAGCGCGGCCCGCTCGGCCGCGTCCATGGCCGCGAGCACCGCCGCCAGCGCCTGCGACCTGCGCGCGGCGACCTCGCCCAGCACCTGCAGGCCGTGCCCGGTCAGGCTCAGCCGCACCTCACGCCGCTTGTGCGGGTGCAGCGCACGCTCGAGCAGACCGGCCGCCTCCAGCCGGTCGCACAACCGACTGGCCGTCGGCAGCCCTGTCTCCAGGCTCTCCGCCAGAGCGGTGAGGTTGAGTCCCGGCGCCGCCTCCAGGATCCGCAAGGCCCGCAACTGGTGCGGCGACAGCCGCAGGCTCGCGCCCTGCGCGGCCACTGACCACAGGTCCGCGAGACTGTCCACGGCATCGGCGATCTCCAGCGCGAGGGACAGGGAATCGTCACCTGCCCGACCTGCCTGGTCGTCCCCGAACCCACCGAGACGAGTCACGAACACATCGCTTTCCGTAATCCCCTGCCCCTCCGGATACCACTCTCACCCCAACGCCGTACCCGAAGACTCTCCGGGCAAGCACCCGCCGGCCGAGCCGTCGCAGGGACTCGGGCCGAGCGGCACGGCCGGGTTCCCGTACCAACGCAACAGAACCGTCGGCCGGTTGACCGGGACGCCCCGCGCACGCTCGGCAGGACGCGGGGGCGGTCGTCCCGGCACGGCGAAAGGGCGGCCGGATGGTCCGGCCGCCCTCTCAGCGGGTGGGGGTGTCCGTCACGGCTTGGGCGTGGCGTGCGGACCGCAGGTCACGTCCGTCCGGTCCACCCGGCCGGTGAGCAGGTAGGTGTCCACCCGGTCGTTGATGCACGGGTTGACCAGGCCGGTGACACCGTGCGAGCCCGCGTCCTTCTCCGTGATCAGCCGGGAGCCCTGGAACCGCTGGTGCAGTTCGACGGCACCCTCGTACGGGGTGGCGGCGTCCCGCGTGGACTGCACGATCAGCACCGGCGGCAGGCCCTTGCCGGTACGGACGTTCACCGGGGTCTGCTGCTTGACCGGCCAGGTCGCGCACGGCAGGTTCATCCAGGCGTTGGACCAGGTCAGGAAGGGGTACTGGGCGTTGAGCCGCGTGTTGTCCCGGTCCCACTTGCGCCAGCTGGTGGGCCACTTGGCGTCGGTGCACTCCACGGCCGTGTAGACGGCGTTGCCGTTCTCCGAGGAGATGTTGCCCGCGATGTCGGACATGTCAGGGGCGGCGGCGTCGACGAGCGCCTGGGTGTCACCGGCGACGTACTTGCTGAACACCGTGGCGACCGGCACCCAGGAGGAGTCGTAGTACGGGGCGCTCTGGAAGAAGGCGAGCAGCTCGGCCGGGCCGACCGCCCCGCCGATCGGGTTCTTCTTGGCGGTGGCCCGCAGCTGGAGCCACTTGGCCTGGACGGCGTCGCGGGTGGTGCCCAGGTGGAAGGCGGCGTCGTTCTTGGCGACCCAGTCCTCCCAGTCCTTCCAGCGGCCCTCGAAGGCGATGTCCTGGTTGAGGTTGGCCTCGTACCAGATGTTGTCCCGGTCCGGGTTGACGACGCTGTCAACGACCATCCGGCGCACATGGCCCGGGAACAGCGTGCCGTAGACGGCGCCGAGGTAGGTGCCGTAGGACACGCCGAGGTAGTTGATCTTCTTCTCGCCGAGGGCGGCCCGGATGACGTCCAGGTCACGAGCGGTGTTCGGCGTGGTCATCTGCTGCAGCATCGCACGGCCGGTGCGGTCCAGGCAGCCGTCGGCGTACTCGCGGGCCAGCTTGCGCTGGGCGAGCTTGTCGGCCTCGGAGTCGGGCACCGGGTCCATCTTGGGCGCCTTGACGTACTCCTGCGGGTCCATGCAGGAGATGGGCGCCGAGTGGCCGACGCCGCGCGGGTCGAAGCCGACGAAGTCGTAGGCCTTCGCCACGTTCGCCCACACGGGGTTCTTGGAGGTGACCCGGGCCGGGAACCGCAGGCCGGAGCCACCGGGGCCGCCCGGGTTGTAGACGAGGGCGCCCTGGCGCTCCTGCGGCGTGCCGGTGTTGCCGATGCGGTCCACGGCGAGCTTGATCTGCTTGCCGTAGGGGTCGGCGTAGTCGAGCGGGACCGAGACCCAGCCGCACTGGATGGGCTTGGCCAGCCCCCAGTCGGCGGGGCAGTCCTGCCAGTCGATCCCGGCCTCGGCGGCGCGGGCGGCGGCGATCGCGGCGCCGCGCGCCTCGCGGTCCTGGCCCTGGCGGCTGTCGGCGCTCGCCGCGGGAGCCGCCACGGCGCCGGCTATCAGGGTGGCCGTGACCAGCACCCCGGCCGAACCGAGCGCCATGATCCGGCTCTTCGGTCTGATGTCCCTCAAGTTGGGCCCTCCCCGCACATCGTTGCGAATCCGGTACGCGGATCCTTCCGGCTGTGAGGTGTCTGAGAACAGAGGGCGTTGACCTTCTTTGCCAATCCGATAACCGAGGCGGCGTGTTCCGCTCAGCGGAGATCCGGCCGGGCGCCGTCCCCGGTCGGCCGGTGCTCCTCACCCCGGCGCGGCCGGCGACGCCCCGTCCGGCAGCCGGGCGCGACGGCCGCAGCCGGCCCTCCCTCGCCGACCGGCACGGCCGGGCGGGCCGGCCGGCGGGAGCAGGCACGCGCCCTCGCCCCGCACCCGGGCGGGGGCCACGTCGACGGCGGGGCTGCCGCCGGTACGGCTGGTGTCACGGCGGGGGCGGGCGCCGCGTGAGCAGTGTTGCGGGGACGGGCGCCGCGTGAGCAGGGTTGCGGGGACGGGCGCCGGCCGGGAGCGCGCCGGCGGCCCTGGGGCCTGTCCGGCGGATCAAGTCGCGGGGAACTCACGGCGAGTGATCTCCTCAGGTGAGCGGGGCATGGTGCGTCCCTTGTGCAAGGCGGAGGAGGAGTCGACGGTGGGGCCCCCGCGCGAGCGAAGCCGAGCGTGGGGGAGCGTCGGCGAGGGACGACAACGCCGCCTGGGGGTACCCCCTGCTCGAAGAGCTTGGGGGAGTGCCACGCCCCGCGTCTGCGGCATGATCCGCCGGACAGCCCCTAGCGGGTCTGCGGCCCCCGGTACTGCGCCGTGATGCCGAAGTTGCGCTGCTCGGCCGGGGCCGAGGACACCTCCCCGACATGGGAGACCGTGCCGATCACCGGCTGGTCCTCGGGGGCCTGCTCGCACTCCTCGAGCCGCTGCAGGTCGGCGGCGGAGACCAGGGCGACCAGGGGCTTGCCGTGCCGCGTGACCACGACGCGTTCACCGCCGTAGACCACCCGGTTGATCAGGTCGGCCAGCTCAGCCCTGGCTTGCGTCACCGGAATCTCGTAGGCCATACCCCCACCTTACGGGGCGACCCCGGATCCGCTCCGGGCCTGCGCCAGCCCCTCGACCGGCCCCGATGCCCCGTGAACGGCCCCGACCGGCCCCGACGCCCGCGGGCGGGCCGACCGCCTACGGACGCCCGCAACCGATCCCGACGCCTACGAACGGCCCGCGGGCACGTGCGTCGCGCGGCGGGCGAGTGCGCGCTTCAGCTCCTCCAGCTCGGTGTCCGGCAGGGCGCCGCCCTGAGCGAACTTCAGGACGTGCTCGGCCACGGTGCGCACCTTGGTGTTGGTGCGCTGGGACACCTCCCGCAGGACCAGCCAGGCATCCTCGGGCGGCATCCGCCCGAAGGCCACCACTGCGCCGATGGCCTGGTCGATCACGGCGTGCGAGGTGAGGGCGCGCTGCAGCTGGTCGATCTCCTCGTGCAGCCGCTCGTGCTCCAGCACCAGGTCAGTGACGGACAGCGGCTGGAGGGGATGTCGCCGGGACATCGCGAAGAACGCCATGGAGATCCCCTGGGGCGTCGAGCGGCCGGAGTTCCATCTCCAGCTTGCGTCAGGAGCACCCGGCGCACGACCGGAAGCCGAACGGGCGAACGCATCTGCCGTCCACCCCCGCCCCAGGAGGTACGTCCTGTACATTTTGTACAGAGCCCGCTCCGCCGGAGCCGGCGCAGCCGCAGCCGCAGCCGCATGGAGGTGTGCGTCATGACCCCCTTCCCGTCCGCTCGCCAGACGCCCCGGGGCCCCTTGGTCCACGGCGTCCTGCCGGAGTTCACCGAGCACACCGGCGCGGGCCGGCGGACCCTGGATCCGTACGACGAGCTGCTGCGGGAGCGGATCGTCCTGCTGGGCACGCCGCTGGACGACACCGCGGCGAACGACGTCGTCGCCCAGCTCATCCACCTCGAGCACCTCGATCCGGACCGGGAGGTGTCGCTGTACATCAACTCCCCCGGCGGCCCGTTCAGCGCCATGACCGCGATCCGCGACACCATGGCGTACCTCTCCTGCGACGTGGCGACGTTCTGCCTGGGACAAGCGGTCTCGACCGCCGCCGTGCTGCTCGCCGCGGGCACCCCGGGCAAGCGGGCCGCCCTGCCCGGCGCCCGGGTGGTGCTGCGGCAGCCGGTCGCCGAGGCACCGCTTCAGGGCCGGGCGGACGACCTGGCGATCCGGGCCGGCGAGCTGGTCCGCGTCCGCGACCGCGTGGAGGAGATGCTGGTGGAGCACACCGGACGGACCCCGGAGCAGGTGCGGGCCGACCTCGACCGGGAGACGGTGCTGGACGCCCGGGGCGCGCTGGCCCACGGGCTGGTGGACCGGGTCCTGCCCGCCCGCAGGGGCACGCCCACCGCGCCGGACGCGGGGTGAGGCGCCGATGCTCCCCGAACCGCCGCCGCTGCCGGCCCTGACCCGGGCCGAGGCGGACCTCGTCGACCGCTACCTCGACGTCGTGGCCCTGCTCGGCCGGATCAACCCCGGCCGCGGCGAGCACACCTACCGCAGCCTGAGGGCCGCTCAGGCGCTCGTCACCCGGGCGGCCGAGCTGCGCGACGCGCTGGCCGTCATGTACGAGCGGGGCGAGACGGAACTGCACACGGCCACGCTGGCCCGGGCGCTGCGGACCCTGGACGGCGAACGCCGCACGGCCCAGGTCACCGTGCCGCCCGCACGCACCGGCTGACCAGCCGTCGGCCCGCCCCCGCGCCGTGGCCGAGGCCGTGCGCGCGCCGGCCCCCGTTACGGTGGCCGACGGGTCCGGCGGGACGGGGCGAAGGGCACACGACCCGGGGCGAGGGGACTCGCGAGCGCCTCAGGACGCCGGAACGGACCAACCGCGGTACCGCCTTTCGGTGGAGAAGGGTCCCGCCCCCGCGCCGCGTTCCGGTTGCGGGCCGCCGCCGCGTCAGGTGGCGGAACGAGGGACTCCGGTGCTGGTCGCGGGGGGCGTCGTCAGAGCCGTTGATCGTCCGCACGCACGGATGTCCACTCGAACGGGCGAGTGGTGAGTAACGACACAAATCTCCGGCTCCGTTGGGATTTTCAGACATCCGTAGGTCAAGATCCGTGTCTGACGACAAGCCCCCGCCACCGCGGCGGGGCGGTCCGGGCGGACGCCGAGTCCTGCCGCCGCCCGGATGACCGGTCGACTGCAGTGGATCGGCAGGAGTGGAGGACCCGAGCACGACGGGTCGCCGGAACGGTCACGCCATGACCGGGCCGGGCGGGCCCTTGGGGTGAAGCCGCTTGCCGCGGCCGGGCTACTTCGCCAGCCCGAATCCGACAGGTCATCCTTCACAGGCGGCTGACGAAGGGTTGCGCATGACTGCGCTCAATCGTGTCCCGTCCCTCATGGCCCGCGCCGGCACGGCCTCGGCCCTCACCCTCGCCGCCGTCGGGGGCTCGATCGTGATCCCCGGAGCGGCGAACGACGCCTCGGCCGCGACCTTGGCGACGAAGGCGCTCCAGATCGCCGCGTCCAAGAAGGGCTCCCCCTACCAGTGGGGAGCGACCGGCCCGCGGAGGTTCGACTGCTCCGGGCTCACCCTGTACTCGTTCAAGAAGGCGGGCAAGAAGCTGCCCCGCACGGCCGCCCAGCAGTACAACAAGCCCCGCCACATCTCCGCGCGCAGCCGCCGCGCCGGCGACCTGGTGTTCTTCCACTCGGGTTCGAACGTGTACCACGTCGGCATCTACGCGGGCAGCGGCAAGATCTGGCACGCGCCGCACACCGGGACCGTGGTCAAGCTGGAGAAGATCTGGACCAGGAGCGTCTGGTACGGCCGGGTCAACTGACCCCTTCGGGCGCGGGTCGGCGGACCCCGTCCGGGTGCGGTGACGGCGCCGGGGAGCGCGGTCACCGCACCCGGGCCGCGCACGCCCCCCGGTTCCTACGGCTCCTGCCCGGCCGCCGTGGTGACCGGGCGGTCCCCGAGCGTCCAGGGGATTTCGATGACGACCGTCTTGCCGCCCTCGCGCGTGGGCCGCACGGTCAGCCGGCCGCCGCACTCGGCGGTGAGCCAGCGGATGATCACCAGACCCCGGCCGTTGTCCTGCTGGACGGCGGCCGGCAGTCGTCTGGGCCATCGCGGATGGCTGTCGGTCACACCGATGCGCAGCTGTTCGTCGCGCTCGAGGGCGAGGGCCACGGTGAAGGTGGGGGACTGCCCCAAGGTGTGCTGCACGGCGTTGGTGGCGAGTTCGGAGACGATGAGCCGCACGGTGTCGGCGGTGTCCGAGTCCGAGGGCAGACCCCACTCCGCGAGGGTGCCCACGGCATAGGCGCGGGCGGCGGACACCGAGGCGGGAGCGCTCGGCAGAGTGACGGATGCTTCCAGATGGTCTGCCATGGCGAGGTCGTCCCTTTCCCACGGGACCGCGGTCCGACGGGGAGCGGATGGTTCGAGTACGGTCCCGGACTGGTGCTTCGCCGTCAGACTGCCACCACCGGGCCGGTCACGGTGGCGATCCACCAAGATATGCATATATCTGTCGCTCGAAGCGGTGAACTCTGCCACGGCGGACCGTATGTGACGCGGGCCTGTGCAACGCGCCGATGCCGTGATCGAGTCCGTGGCCCCCGCCGCCCTGAGGG
Source organism: Streptomyces mexicanus (assembly GCF_902506575.1). Classification (GTDB taxonomy): domain Bacteria; phylum Actinomycetota; class Actinomycetes; order Streptomycetales; family Streptomycetaceae; genus Streptomyces; species Streptomyces mexicanus. Next base: position 946,347 of record NZ_LR732544.1, read on the forward strand.
AGTAAAGGAGCAGTCGATGCAGCACGGTCCCGCGGTGCGCCGGCGCAAGCTGGGCGCGGAACTGCGTGCGCTGCGCACCACGGCCGGCCTCACCAGTGGCGAGGCGGCCCGGCTGGTGGGCTGGCACCAGTCCAAGGTGAGCCGGATCGAGACCGGCACCAGCGGCGTGAAACCGTCCGACGTCCGGTTACTGCTCGACGCGTACGCGGTCGACGACACCCAACTGCGCGAGCTTCTGCTGGCGTTGGCGGCCTCCGGCGACGACGACCGCCACCCCTGGTGGCACGCCTACCGCGGGGTGCTGCCGCCGACCTACCGGGACTTCATCAGCCTGGAGTCCCAGGCCACCGGCATGCGCACCCTGGAGACCACGGTGGTCCCCGGGCTGCTGCAGACCCCCGAGTACGCCCGTGCGGTGACCCGGGCCGCGGTGGACGGGCTCGACGAGGAGCGGCTGGACGCGCTGGTGGAGGTGCGGCTGGCCCGGCAGGGCGTGCTGCGGGCCGATCCGCCGCTGCACCTGGACGCGGTGCTGGACGAGGCGGTGCTGCGCCGTCAGGTCGGCGGCCCGGAGGTCATGGCGCGTCAGCTGGAGCGGCTGGCGCAGGCGGCGCGGCTGCCCCAAGTGCGGCTGCAGGTGCTGCCGTTCTCGGCCGGGGCGCACATCGGCGTCACCGGCCCTTTCGTTATCTTCTCTTTTTCGAACACTTCTGATCTGGACGTGGTGGTTCTCGACCACTTGACGAGTAGCCTCCATCTGGAACGGAAAGAAGACCTGGAGGCCTACACGGAGGCCTTCGACACCCTTCGGTTCCACGCGTTGTCGATCGAGGACTCGTTGGAATTCATCGCCGGGATACACCAGGACGGGTGACGGCGTGCAACCGCGTAAGGAGGCACCATGTCTGCTCTACCGCGGAACGTACTCTCCAGCACCGAACTGCACGGTGTGCGGTGGCTGCGCAGCAGCTACAGCACGGGCGCGAACAACTGCGTCGAGACGGCCCGGCCGGCCACCGGGCCGGGCGCCGGGCTGCTCGCCGTGCGCGACTCCAAGGCCCCGGCCGGGCCGGCGCTGCTGTTCTCCCCCGGCAGCTGGGCCCGCTTCACGGCCGCGGTGCACCGCATCTGAACCACCCCGTCGGTCACCTCCGCATCCGGCGCCGCACGGCCGTGTCACGCCGACTCATGGTCGCGTGTCGCCGATCACTCGTACAGCGCGTTCGATCTGCGCCTCGGACAGATCCGCGCGGGCGGTCAGCCTGAGCCGTGACACGCCGTCGGGCACGGAAGGAGGACGGAAACAGCCCACGGCCAGGCCCGCCGCGCGGCAGTCGGCCGCCCACCGGACGGCCGTCTGCGGGGACGGGGCGCGCACCGAGACCACGGCGGCGTCCGGCCGCACCGCGTCGAGCCCCGCGGCGATCAGGCGCGTGTGCAGGTCGCGGGCCACCGCGCGGGCCCTGGCCGCGCGGTGCGGCTCGCGGCGCAGCAGCCGCAGCGCGGCCAGGGCCGCGCCCACCGCCGCGGGCGCGAGGCCCGTGTCGAAGATGAACGTCCGGGCCGCGTTGACCAGGTGGTCGACGACCCGGGCCGGGCCCAGCACGACACCGCCCTGACTGCCGAACGACTTCGACAGCGTGGCGGTGACCACCACGTCGTCGGCGCCCGCGAGACCGGCCGCGTGCGCCGCGCCGCGGCCGCCGGCGCCGAGGACGCCCAGCCCGTGGGCGTCGTCGACGAGCAGGCCCGCGCCGTGCTCCCGGCAGGCGGCGGCGAGTGCGGCGAGCGGGGCCGCGTCCCCGTCGACCGAGAACACCGTGTCGGAGACGAGGACCGCCGGACCCGCATGGGTGCCGAGCGCCTTGCGCGCGGCCTCGGGATCGGCGTGCCCGACCACCTGCACGGTGCCGCGGGCCAGCCGGCAGCCGTCGATGAGCGAGGCGTGGTTGCCCGCGTCGGAGACGATCAGCGAGCCGTGCGGCGCCAGCGCGGTGACCGCGGCGAGGTTGGCGGCGTACCCGGAGGAGAAGACCAGGGCCGCCTCGGCCCCGCAGAACTCCGCCAGCTCGCGCTCCAGTTCGCCGTGCAGCTCGGTGGTGCCGGTGACCAGCCGGGAGCCGGTGGCGCCGCCGCCCCAGGTCCGCGCGGCGGCCACCGCGCCCTCGACGACCTCGGGGTGGCGGGCCAGTCCCAGGTAGTCGTTGCTCGCCAGGTCCAGCAGCGGCGAGTCGGCGGCCCGCGCCCGGAGCGTGCGCCCAAGCCCGGCCCGGCGGCGCACGTCCGCCTGCTCGTCGATCCAGCCGAACGCCATGGCTCCTCCGGGGTTTTTGTAGGCAGTGGACAGACACTAGCGGGCACGACGCCCACCCATCGTGTGGCAATACCCACACCTCGAACCGGGTGTCGTTGTACGAAGTCTCCTTGGCCGCGGGCCGCATCGTAGGACAGGATCGGCTCCCATGGACCTGCTGAACACGCTGGTGGACAAGGGGCTTCGGCGCGAGCTGCCGACCCGCGAAGAAGCTCTGGCCGTGCTGGCCACCTCCGATGACGACCTGCTCGAAGTGGTGGCGGCGGCCGGCAAGGTGCGCCGCCACTGGTTCGGCCGGCGGGTGAAACTCAACTATCTGGTCAACCTCAAGTCCGGGCTGTGCCCCGAGGACTGCTCCTACTGCTCCCAGCGGCTCGGCTCGAAGGCCGACATCCTCAAGTACACCTGGCTCAAGCCCGAGGAGGCCTCCAGGGCCGCAGCGGCCGGGCTCGCGGGCGGGGCCAAACGGGTGTGCCTGGTGGCCAGCGGACGCGGGCCGACCGACCGCGACGTGGACCGGGTCTCCGAGACCATCAAGGCCATCAAGGACGAGCACGCGGACGTCGAGGTCTGCGCCTGCCTCGGGCTGCTCTCCGACGGCCAGGCCGAGCGGCTGCGGGCGGCCGGCGCGGACGCCTACAACCACAACCTCAACACCTCCGAGGCCACGTACGGCGACATCACCACCACCCACACCTACGCCGATCGGGTGGACACGGTGCACAAGGCGCACGCGGCCGGGCTGTCCGCCTGCTCCGGGCTCATCGCCGGGATGGGCGAGAGCGACGAGGACCTGGTGGACGTGGTGTTCGCGCTGCGCGCGCTGGACCCGGACTCCGTTCCGGTGAACTTCCTCATCCCGTTCGAGGGCACCCCGCTCGCCAAGGAGTGGAACCTGACCCCGCAGCGCTGCCTGCGGATCCTCGCCATGGTCCGGTTCGTCTGCCCGGACGTGGAGGTGCGCATCGCGGGCGGCCGCGAGGTGCACTTGCGCACGATGCAGCCGCTCGCCCTGCACCTGGCCAACTCGATCTTCCTGGGCGACTACCTGACCAGCGAGGGCCAGGCCGGCAAGGCCGACCTGGAGATGATCGCGGACGCCGGGTTCGAGGTGGAGGGCGCCGACCAGGTGACGCTGCCGGAGCACCGGGCCGCCGGCGGGTGCCGGGAGACCGCCTCCGGTGGCTGCCACGAGGGCGGTGTGTGCGGCACGGGCACCGGTGCCGCCTCCGCTCCCGCGGCGTCCTCGGCGACGCCGGCGCCGTCGGCGCACGACCCGCGCCCGGACCTGGTCGCCGTGCGCCGCCGGGGCGCCGGAACGGACCTCGCGCCCAATGCCTGAGCCCACGCTGACCGTGGAGGAGCTGCTGGCCCTGGACCGGCGGCACGTGTGGCACCCCTACGGTCCGATGCCCGGACGCCAGGAACCGCTCGTCGTGGAGTCGGCGAGCGGGGTCCGGCTGAAACTGGCCGGTGGTGCGGGCGAGTTGGTCGACGGCATGTCCTCGTGGTGGTCGGCCGTCCACGGCTACAACCACCCGGTCCTCAACGAGGCCGCCCAGGCCCAGCTGGGGCGGATGAGCCACGTGATGTTCGGCGGGCTCACCCACGAGCCCGCCGTCCGCCTGGCCAAGCACCTGGTCGACCTGTCGCCCGAGGGCCTGGAGCACGTCTTCCTCGCCGACTCCGGGTCGGTCTCGGTCGAGGTGGCCGTCAAGATGTGCCTGCAGTACTGGCGTTCGCTGGGCCACCCGGCCAAGCGGCGCCTGCTGACCTGGCGGGGCGGCTACCACGGGGACACCTGGCAGCCGATGTCCGTGTGCGACCCCGAGGGCGGCATGCACGAGCTGTGGACCGGCGTCCTGCCGCGCCAGGTGTTCGCGCAGGCGCCGCCGGCCGCGTACGAGGAGGCGTACGCCGCCCACCTGCGGGAGATGATCGAACGGCACGCCGGGGAACTGGCCGCCGTGATCGTCGAGCCGGTCGTGCAGGGCGCGGGCGGCATGCGCTTCCACTCCCCCGCCTACCTGCGGGTGCTGCGCGAGGCGTGCGACGCGCACGACGTGCTGCTGGTGTTCGACGAGATCGCCACCGGCTTCGGCCGCACCGGCGCGCTGTTCGCGGCCGAGCACGCGGCGGTCACGCCGGACGTGATGTGCGTGGGCAAGGCGCTGACCGGCGGCTATCTCACCCTGGCGGCGACGCTGTGCACCGCGCGCGTGGCCGAGGGGATCTCGCGCGGCGAGGTGCCGGTGCTGGCGCACGGGCCGACGTTCATGGGCAACCCGCTGGCGGCGGCCGTGGCCTGCGCCTCGATCGAGCTGCTGCTCGGCCAGGACTGGCGCGCGGAGGTCAAGAGGATCGAGGCGGGCCTGCGGGAGGGCCTGGCGCCCGCCGCGCGGCTCGACGGTGTGCGGGACGTACGGGTCCTCGGCGCCATCGGGGTCGTCCAGCTCGACCACGAGGTGGACATGACGGCGGCGACCCGGGCCGCCGTGCGCGAGGGCGTGTGGCTGCGGCCGTTCCGGGACCTGGTGTACACGATGCCGCCCTACGTCACCGGTGACGAGGACGTGGCACGGATCGCACGCGCCGTGTGCGCGGCGGCGCGGGAGGGATGAGATGCCGGTACTGGTGATCACGGGCACGGGCGCGGAGGTCGGCAAGACCGTCACGACGGCGGCGGTCGCCGCGGCGGCGCTGGCCGCCGGACGGTCGGTGGCCGTGCTGAAGGCCGCGCAGACGGGTGTGGGCCCTGAGGAGCGCGGGGACGCCGCCGAGGTGGCGCGGCTGGCCGGCGCGGTGACCACGGCGGAGGTCGCCCGCTACCCGGGGCCGCTGGCGCCCGCGCCCGCGGCCCGCCGGGCCGGCCTCCCGGCGGTGCGTCCGCAGCAGGTGGCGCGGGCCGCCGCCGAGCTGGCCGCCGAGCACGACCTGGTGCTGGTCGAGGGGGCGGGCGGCCTGCTCGTCCGGTTCGACGAGGCGGGCGGGACCCTCGCGGACGTGGCCCAGCAGTTGCGCGCGCCCGTCCTGGTCGTGGCCTCCGCCGGGCTCGGCACCCTGAACACCACCGAGCTGACGGCCCGTGAGCTGCGCTCGCGCGAGCTGGACCTGCTCGGCGTGGTGATCGGCAGCTGGCCCGCCGAGCCCGACCTGGCCTGCCGCTGCAACGTGGCCGACCTGCCGCAGGTGGCCGGGGCACCGCTGCTGGGCGCGCTGCCCGACGGCGCCGGCTCCCTGCCGCCCGCCTCTTTCCGGGCGGGCGCCCCGCAGTGGCTGGCGCCCCGCCTGAACGGCACGTGGGAGGCGGAGGCGTTCACGGCCCGGCAGATGCCGGAACCGGTGGCGTAGGAGGGGATGGCGAGCGGCCTCCGGCCGAGCGAGACCGGCCCGGGCGGGGGCCGCGGCGCCCGGGGCGCGGGCGGCCGGCGGGGGGGTACCCGGCCCGCTTGGCGCGTGTACCCCCCCCCGCGGCCTGTACCCCCCTCCCCGCGGCCCCCCCCCGCTCCCCCCTCGTCTCCCCCGGCCCACGCGCGGGGACCCGCGGGGAAGTGGTGGTCGGGCGGGCCCGCCCCCCCGGGAGCCCCCACCCCCCCGACCGGGGGGCGGGGTCGGGCC
>NZ_LR732544.1:952379-993982 GCF_902506575.1 Streptomyces mexicanus
GGGGGTGGTGGCGGCCGTGCTGCCGGCGTTGCGCGCCTCCCGGATGAATGTGCTGGCGGCGATCGCGCATGAGTGATGCAATCGCGGCAGACGCCCAACTCGGCTGCACAGGGGGAGAGTTCATGCCGCGTCCGTTCCGCTTCGGGGTCAACCTGGTCGAGCCGGCGCCGGCCGCCGAGTGGCGCGCCAAGTGCCGCAGGGCCGAGGAACTCGGCTACGACGTGCTCCTCGCCCCCGACCACCTCGGCTCCGTCGCGCCGTTCCCGGCGCTGGTGGCCGCCGCGGAGGCGACGAGCAGGCCCCGGGTGGGCACGTTCGTGCTCAACGCGGGCTTCTGGAATCCCGCGCTGCTCGCCCGGGAGGTGGCGACGGCCGACGCGCTGACCGGCGGCCGGCTGGAACTGGGACTCGGCACCGGGTACGTCCAGCAGGAACACGAGCAGGCCGGGCTGCCCTGGGGTTCCCCGGGCGAGCGCGTCGATCACCTGCGGCGCACCGTGGAGGAACTGGACCGGCTGCTCGGCTCGCCGGAGCACCGGCCGCAGGCCGTACAGCGCCCTCGGGTCCCGTTGCTGATCGGGGCCAACGGCGACCGGATGCTGCGGCTGACCGCGCGCCACGCGGACATCGCGGCGTTCACGGCCGCGCGGTCCGTGCCGGGCAGCGCCACCGGCCTGGTGCCGCTCGGCGCCGAGGAGCTGGACGAGCGGGTGGCGCTGTACCGCGAGCTCGCCGCGGACCGCGCCGAGCCGGCGGAGCTGAACCTGCTGCTGCAGATCGTGGCGGTCACCGACGATCCCGCGGCCGTGCTGGAGCCCCTTCTGGAGCACGTGCCGGGCCTGACCCTGGAGCAGGCGTCGGCGCTGCCGGCGGTGCTGGTGGGCACGCGGGAACAGCTCGTCGCGCGGGTGCGGGCGCTGCGCGAGCGGTTCGGGTTCTCGTACCTGACCGTCCTGGAGCCGTCCATGGAGGCGTTCGCCGAGGTCATGGCCGGGCTGCGCGGCGCGTAGGCGTCGGACGCCTCGGGTGTCCGGATCGTGGAATTCCCGCTTCCGGCGTCCGGTGTGCGTGATGTTGGATCCTCATATGAAGGATCTTCGGATACGCGCGGCGACCGCCGACGACCTCGATGCCGTGCTGGCCTTCTGGAAGGCGGCCGCCGAGGGCACGAGCATCAGTGACGACCGCGACGGCGTGGAGCGGCTGGTGGCCCGTGACCCGCAGGCACTGCTGCTGGCCGAGGACGCCGGCGACCTGGTCGGCACGGTGATCGCGGGCTTCGACGGCTGGCGGTGTCATCTGTACCGGCTGGCGGTGCGCCCGGACCGGCGGCGGCAGGGCATCGGCTCGGCGCTGCTGGCCGCCGCCGAGGAGCGGTTCGCGCGCCTCGGCGGACGCCGCGCGGACGCCATGGTGCTCACCGACAACGAGCGCGCGCACCACGCCTGGCGCGCGGCGGGCTACGCGCCCGAGGAGCAGTGGCGCCGGTGGGTGAAGCCGCTCGTGTGACCACGGGGTTCCCGAGCTTCTTTGCCCATCCTTTACCATGGGTGGAGCACTCGATCCTGCATGAAAGGTTGTGAGCGTCCGCCCATGGGCGAGCCTCCCAGTACGCGCCACCGTGCACTTCCCCCGGGCCTGTCCGACGATGGGACGGGGGTGACCCGATGACCGAAGTGCTCCTGCTGCTCGCGGCGGTGGCGCTGTCCCTGGCCTGCGGCGCGTTCGTCGCGGCCGAGTTCTCGTTGACCACCGTCGAGCGCGGCGCCCTGGAGCGGGCGGCCGAGCGCGGTGAGCGCGGCGCGGCCGGCGCCCTGAAGGCCGTACGGAACCTCACCTTCCAGCTGTCCGGCGCCCAGCTCGGGATCACCGTCACCAACCTGGTGGTCGGCATGCTCGCCGAGCCGTCGATCGCCAAGCTGATCGCCGGACCGCTGCAGGGGCTCGGCATCTCCCGCTCCACGGCGACGTCGGTGGCGCTGGTGCTGGGCACGGCGCTGTCCACGGTGTTCCTGATGGTCGTCGGCGAGCTGGTGCCCAAGAACTGGGCGATCTCCTCGCCGCTGGTGATGGCCCGCCGGGTGGGCTCGGCGCAGCGCTGGTTCAGCGCCGCCTTCCGGCCGTTCATCACCCACCTGAACAACACCGCCAACCGCGTGGTGCGCCGCCTGGGGATCGAGCCCGCCGAGGAGTTGGCCTCCGCGCGCGGCCCGCAGGAGCTGGCCGCGCTGGCCCGGCACTCCGCCCGGGAGGGCGCCCTGGAGCCGGACACCGCCGAGCTGTTCGTGCGGACCCTGAACCTCGCCGACCTGACCGCGGAGAACGTGATGACCCCGCGTGTCCAGGTCGTCGCCCTGGACGCGCAGGCGACCTGCGAGGACGTGGCGAACGCGACCCGGGCGACCGGCCTGTCCCGCTTCCCCGTCTACCGCGGCAGCCTGGACTCCGTGGTGGGCACCGCCCACATCAAGGACGTGCTGGCGATACCGGCCGGGCGCCGCACCCGCCTGCGCGTCTCGGAGATCATGCGCGAGCCGCTGTTCGTGCCCGAGTCGCTGACCGTCGACCGGCTGCTGGACCGGCTGGGCGGCAGACGCACCATGGCGGTCGTCATCGACGAGTACGGCGGCACGGCCGGGGTGGCGACCCTGGAGGACATCGTCGAGGAGGTCGTCGGCGAGGTCCGCGACGAGCACGACCCGCACGAGACGCCCGACCTCGCCCCGGCCGGGGCCGACGCCCAGGGCCACGCGCTGTACTCGGCCGACGGCTCCGCGCGCATCGACCAGCTGGCCCGCGTGGGCCTGCGGGTGCCGGAGGGCCCGTACGAGACGCTCGCCGGTCTCGTCGCCACCCGGCTGGGCCGGATACCCGTGGCCGGTGACGTGCTGCAGGTCGCCGGCTGGCGGCTGGACGTGGTGGACGCGGCCGGACACCGAGCCGCCCGCGTACTGCTGCACGCGCCGCTCGACGACGACAGCGAGGCCGCCGCACCGCATGAGGAGCAGGTCGGCGGCAGGAAGGGGGCCGGCCGGTGACCGCCGTACAGATCCTGATCGGTCTGGCGAGCCTGGTCGTCAACGCCTTCTTCGTCGGCGCCGAGTTCGCGCTGATCTCGGTGCGCCGCAGCCAGGTCGAGCCGTACGCCGAAGCGGGCGACCGGCGCGCGAAGATCGTGCTGTGGGGTCTGCAGCACGTCTCGGCGCTGCTGGCGGCCGCACAGCTGGGCATCACCCTGTGCACCCTGGTCCTCGGCGTGGTCGCCGAACCGGCGATCGCGCACCTGCTGGAGCCGGCCTTCCACGCCCTCGGCGTGCCCTCGGGCGCGGGCCACGCGGTGTCCTTCGTGATCGCGCTGACCCTGGCGACGTACCTGCACATGCTGCTCGGGGAGATGGTGCCGAAGAACGTCGCGCTCGCCGAGCCCGTGCGCAGCGCCCTGCTGCTGGGCCCGCCGCTGGTCGCGCTGTCCCGGGCGCTGCGCCCGGTGATCTTCACGGTGAACGCGTTCGCGAACGGGCTGCTGAAGCTGTTGCGGGTGGAGGCGAAGGACGAGGTATCGGCGACCTTCACGGACACCGAGCTGGCGGAGATCGTCAAGGACGCCAGTCAGGCCGGCCTCATCGACGACCGGGCGCAGGAGCGGCTGCACGACGCGCTGGAGCTGGGCAGCCGGCCCGTGCGGGACGTGGTGCTGCCGCTGGAGCGGGTCGTCTACGCCCGCCTGGGCGTCACCCCGGAGCAGCTGGAGAAGCTGTCCGCCGAGTCCGGGTTCTCCCGCTTCCCCGTGGTCGACGAGGGGCGGCGGATCATCGGCTACCTGCACGTCAAGGACGCGCTCGACGCCTCCCCGCACACCGAGCCGTTCCGGCTGCGGGACATGCGCCCCATCGCCCGGGTCCGGGAGAGCACTCCTTTGGACGACGTGCTCACCGCCATGCGGGGCAGCCGCACCCACCTCGCGGCCGTGCTGGGCACGGACGGGCGCCTGGCCGGCCTGGTGACGATGGAGGACGTGCTGCGGCAGCTGTTCGGACAGCCCGCGTGACGTGACCGGCCCGGACGCCCCGTCCGGGCCGGCCGGACCGACCGCTTGGTATGCGCTCAGGGCGCCGGGATACCATCGCTCCCGCCATGCAGACGCTTCCCGCACACCCCGCACCTCCCGCGCACACCAGCCTGGTGGCCGTGGGCGACTCCTTCACCGAAGGCATGTCGGACCTGCTGCCGGACGGCTCCTACCGGGGCTGGGCCGACCTCCTGGCGGCCCGGATGGCCGCCCGCACCCCCGGCTTCCGGTACGCCAACCTCGCCGTGCGCGGCAAGCTCATCGCGCAGATCGTCGACGAGCAGGTCGGCGTGGCGGCGGCCATGGGGGCCGACGTGGTGACGCTGGTGGGCGGGCTCAACGACGTACTGCGGCCCAAGTGCGACATGGGCCGGGTGCGGGGCCTGCTGACGGAGGCGGTGGAGCGGCTGGCGCCGGCCTGCGGACAGCTGGTGCTGATGCGCAGCCCCGGCCGCCAGGGGCCCGTCCTGGAGCGGTTCCGGCCGCGCATGGAAGAGCTGTACGCCTGCGTCGACGACCTCGCCGAAACGCACGGGGCCCTGGTCGTCGACCTGTACGGCGCCCCCGCGCTGGCCGACCCGCGCCTGTGGGACGTGGACCGGCTGCACCTGACCGCCGAGGGCCACCGCCGGGTCGCCGAGGCGGTGTGGCAGACGCTCGGCTACGAGGCGGAGGACCCCGAGTGGCGCACGCCGATGCCGCCGACGGTGCCGCCGGGCTGGCTCACCCGCCGGATCGCGGACGTCCGCTTCGCCCGCGAGCACCTGCTGCCCTGGATAGGCCGGCGGCTGACCGGCCGCTCCTCCGGCGACGGCCGCCCGCCCAAGCGGCCCGAGTTGCTGCCCTACGCGGACCCGGCTCGACCACCGGCCCCGGACCGGCCGGCGCACTCGGCCCGCCCGGCGGCCACGGCCGACGCGGAGCTGCCGTAAGGGCCCCGCACTCGTAGCTTCCGACGAACACCCCCGTGGCGCTGGCCTGCACGAATCGCCAGTAGAATCCGTACACGTGACTTCTGCGCCCGCCAAGCCCCGCATTCCGAACGTCCTCGCCGGACGCTACGCCTCCGTCCAGCTCGCCACGCTCTGGTCGCCCGAGCAGAAGGTGAGGCTGGAGCGGCAGCTCTGGCTCGCCGTGCTGCGCGCCCAGAAGGACCTCGGGATCGAGGTGCCCGACGAGGCGATCGCCGACTACGAGCGTGTACTGGACCAGGTCGACCTGGCCTCCATCGCCGAGCGCGAGAAGGTCACGCGCCACGATGTGAAGGCGCGGATCGAGGAGTTCAACGCCCTCGCCGGGCACGAGCACGTCCACAAGGGCATGACCTCCCGCGACCTGACGGAGAACGTCGAGCAGCTGCAGATCCGGCTCTCGCTGGAGCTGATGCGCGACCGCACGGTGGCCGTGCTGGCCCGCCTGGGCAAGCTCGCCGGCGAGTACGCGGAGCTGGTCATGGCCGGCCGCTCGCACAACGTCGCCGCGCAGGCCACGACGCTGGGCAAGCGTTTCTCCACGGCCGCCGACGAGCTGCTGGTCGCCTACGGCCGCGTCGAGGAGCTGCTCGGCCGCTACCCGCTGCGGGGCATCAAGGGCCCGGTCGGCACCGCCCAGGACATGCTGGACCTGCTCGGCGGGGACGCGGCGAAGCTGGCCGAGCTGGAGGGCCGGATCGCCGAGCACCTCGGCTTCTCCCGGGCCTTCACCTCCGTCGGCCAGGTCTACCCGCGCTCCCTGGACTACGAGGTCGTCACCGCGCTGGTGCAGCTGGCCGCGGCGCCCTCCTCGCTGGCGAAGACGATCCGGCTGATGGCCGGGCACGAGCTGGTCACCGAGGGCTTCAAGCCCGGCCAGGTCGGCTCCTCGGCGATGCCGCACAAGATGAACACCCGCTCCTGCGAGCGCGTCAACGGCCTGATGGTGATCCTGCGCGGCTACGCGTCGATGACCGGCGAGCTGGCGGGCGACCAGTGGAACGAGGGCGACGTGTCCTGCTCGGTGGTGCGCCGCGTCGCGCTGCCGGACGCGTTCTTCGCGCTGGACGGCCTGCTGGAGACGTTCCTGACGGTCCTCGACGAGTTCGGCGCCTTCCCGGCGGTCATCGCCCGGGAGCTGGACCGCTACCTCCCCTTCCTGGCGACCACCAAGGTCCTCATGGGCGCGGTGCGGGCCGGCGTCGGCCGCGAGGTCGCCCACGAGGCGATCAAGGAGAACGCCGTCGCCACCGCGCTGGCCATGCGCGAGCAGGGCGCCGAGCGCAACGACCTGCTCGACAAGCTCGCCGCCGACGAGCGCCTGCCCCTGGACCGGGCGCAGCTCCAGGCGCTCATGGCCGACAAGCTGTCCTTCACCGGCGCGGCGGCCGGCCAGGTCGGCGCGGTGGTCGGCCGCATCGAGGAGATCGTCAAGCAGCACCCCGAGGCCGCCGGCTACGTCCCGGGGGCGATCCTCTGACCCGCTTCACCCCCGAGGAACTGCAGGCCGCCCGTGACCGTGTCGTACCGGACGTCGTCGCGGACGGCCTGCGGGTGCTGTTCTGCGGCATCAACCCCGGTCTGATGACGGCGGCGACGGGCCACCACTTCGCCCGGCCCGGCAACCGGTTCTGGCCGGTGCTGCACCGGTCGGGGTTCACTCCGAGGCTGCTGAAACCCTCCGAGCAGGGGGAGTTGCCGTCGTACGGGCTCGGCATCACCAACGTCGTGGCCCGCCCCACGGCACGGGCGGACGAGCTGACGCCCGAGGAGTACCGCGAGGGCGGACGGCTGCTGGCGCTGAAGGTGGCGCGGCTGCGGCCCCGGTGGCTGGCCGTGGTCGGCGTCACCGCCTACCGGGCGGCCTTCGGGGAGCCCAAGGCCCAGGTGGGGGAACAGCGGCGGACCATCGGCGACACGCGCGTATGGGTGCTGCCCAACCCCAGCGGGCTGAACGCGCACTGGACGGCGGAGACGATGGCGCAGGAGTTCGCCCGGCTGCGGGCGGTGGCGGAGACCTCCTGACGCCGTCGTGCGCCCCCTCGCGGCGGCCCGTCACGGCGGGGCCAGGTCGGTGACCACGGCGAGGAGTTGGAACGGCAGCTCCCTGTCCCACTGGGAGACGCCCAGCGATATCCACCGGCCCATGTCCTCGGGTCTCCACAGCGTGACGTCCGTGACGTGCCCGCTGAGCGAGGCCCACGGCTCGGGCAGGTCCTCCCCCTCCAGGGACCGCTCCAGGACGCTGTACAGGCTGAACACCTGCGGCGGGCCCCAGCGCTCGGTCAGCCGCTGTGCGAGCGCCTCCCGGTCGCACTCGTACTGCTCGTACACCTCCTCCCACCGCGCGCCGTCCTCCCGGAAGTCCTCGCTCGTCTGCAACTCGGCTATCACGTAACCGGGTCCGGCCGTGCCGGCGTCCGTCCGGGCGTGCTCGGCGGGCAGCGGCCCGGAGCACAGCCGGTCGATCACGGCGAGAGCCTGCGCGATGTCCATGCGCTCCAGTAAACCGGCCGCCACTGACAATTGGCGGGGCGTCAGGCGGGGGGCCACGACCGGCGGACCGGCGCTCGCCGCCCCGGCGCCCGCCGAGTACGATCCGCCCCACACGCGCACGAGCTGGGAGGACGGACGGTGGGGCGGCTGACCGGCGGGGATCCCTCGCTGCTGCGAAGGATCAATTCCGCGGTGGTGCTGCACGCGCTGCGTGCCACGGACTGCGCGACGCTCACGGAGATCACCCGGGTGACCGGCCTGTCCCGGCCCACGGTCGAGGGCGTCGTCGAGGACCTGATCGGAGCCGGGCTCGTCGTCGAGGCGGCGGCCGAGGAAGGCGCGGCCCGCCGGCAGGGGCGGCCCGCGCGGGGGTTCCGCTTCCGCGCGGAGGCCGGGCATCTGCCCGGCCTGGAGATCGGCGCCCACCGGGGCGCCGCGCTGCTGTCCGACCTGGACGGCCGGGTGCTCGGCGCGCAGGCCAAGGAGGTCGCCGACACCGCCCCGGCGGACGAGCGGCTGGAACGGCTGCGCAGCGCGGTCGCCGAGCTGCTGCGGCGGGCCGGGGTACCGCGCAGCTCCCTGCGCGCCGTCGGCGTCGGCACGCCCGGGATCGTCGAGGCGGACGGCACCGTGCGGCTGGGCACCGCACTGCCCGGGTGGACGGGCCTGCGGCTGGGCGAGCGGCTGAGCCGTTCCTTCCGGTGCCCGGTCCTCGTCGAGAACGACGCCAACACCGCCGCGGTCGCCGAGCACTGGAAGGGCGCCGCGACCGAGTCCGACGACGTGGTGTTCGTCCTGGCCGGGCTGAGCCCGGGCGCCGGTTCGCTGATCGGCGGCCGGCTGCACCGCGGGTTCGGCGGGGCCGCCGGGGGGATCGGCGCCCTGCATCTGCTGGGCCGGGGCGAGACCCCCGAGACGCTGCTGTCGACCACGGACCAGCCGCTGCACCCGCTGGACGAGCAGGCCGTGGCCGAGGGGTTCGCGCTGGCCCGCGAGGGCGACCAGCGGGCCCTGGCCGCGATGGACCGCTTCATCCAGCGGCTCGTCCACGACGTGGCCGCGCTGGTCCTCGCCCTGGATCCGGAACTCGTGGTCATCGGCGGCTGGGCGGCCGGCCTGGACGGCGTTCTGGAACCGCTGCGGCGCGAACTGGCCCGCTACTGCCTGCGCCCGCCCCAGGTGACCCTGTCACTGCTCGGCGAGGCGGTCGTGGCGACCGGTGCGCTGCGGCTGGCGCTGGACCACGTGGAGGAGCAGCTGTTCGCGGTCGAGGGCACGGTGACGGCCCGCCGCTGAGGGCGGGCGCGTGAGGTCCGCGGGCTCGCGGATTCCTCGGGTGCGCGGCCCCTTCGGGCGCACCGTACCGGGGCCGCCGTGGGCGGCATCCGCCGTCGGCCCGGTGACATCGTGCGGCGGCGCCGGTCCGCCGTCGGGCCCCTGCCCTCAGGCCCCTGCCGTCACGACGCCTGGCGTTCCGGACCGTGGTGGATCTCCACGGCGCCGGAGTCCGAGAAGGTCAGCCGGCAGGTGTCCGCGCGGTAGGTGGCCACGGACAGCGCCGCGGTGCGCCCGGCGGACAGGAAGCGGGTCGTGACGACGAGGACGGGTGCGCCGGGCAGCCGGTCCAGTTCCTTGGCGTCGTCCGCGCGGGCCGAGCCCAGCTCGACGGCGCGCTCCTGGCCCTGCAGTTCCAGGCGCTGCAGCTCGCGCAGCACGGCACGCGCGCGTGCCGGTCCGGACGGCGCGTCGATGGCGGTGAGGTCGGGCACCGAGGACGCCGGGACGTACAGCAGCTCGGCCGCGACCGGCTGGCCGTGGCTCGTCCGGGAGCGGCGGAGGGTGTGCACGCGCTCGGCGCGGTCGGTCCCCAGGGCGTCGGCGACGGCCGCCGGGGGGATCCGCAGGGCGCAGTCCACGGGCTGCCAGGCGTCCGAGGGGGCGCCCGGCCAGGCGTGCTCCTCGGTGCCCACGGCCACGCCCACGCGCGGCGGTGCCACCGTCGTGCCGACCCCGCGGCGGCGCTGCAGCCTGCCCTCCAGCTCCAACTGCTCCAGCGCCTGGCGGAGCGTGGCGCGCGCGACGCCGAAGCGGGCGGCCAGCTCCCGTTCGTTGGGCAGGATCTCGCCGACCGCGAACTCGGAGTCCAGTGCCTCACTGAGCACGGTCTTGAGCTGCCAGTACTTCGGCTCCGGCACCGTTTCCAGCTGCGTGGTCCCCACCCTGTCCTCCGGAGTTCGCCGTGGTCCGGCGGCGTTTTGGCGCCCTTGTTTATTAAAGGTTGTTGCACTTGTCTGCGACCATAGGGCCGCCCCCAGCCTTGGTCAAGACCAATCGTCGCGGGCCGCGCGGGGTCGCGGTCGCGGTGCCGCACGGGGTTCACACGCTGTTCGCACAGCGGGCGTGCCGACCGGAGGGGCACGAGGGGCTACCCGTCGGTAGTAATTGCTGACAAGCTGTCTACCCGGCGCCCGCCGGCGATCCATCGAACCGCTCGGCGCTCGAACCGCTCGGCGACCCGAACCGCTCGGCGATCCGCAGCGATCAGCGTCGTTCGACCGCACCGATCAGCGACTCACCGAACCGAGGAGCACCCATGTCGGCCACCGTCTCCTTCCCGGTCCCCTCCGCGTCCGCGCACGGCCCGCGGACCGTGACCCTCTCCTACGCCCGCGAGGGCAGCGGCGAGCCGCTGCTCCTGCTCCACGGCATCGGTCACCACCGGCAGGCCTGGGATCCGGTGGTGCACATCCTCGCGGCCGAGCGCGAGGTGATCAGCGTGGACCTGCCCGGCTTCGGCGACTCCCCCGCGCTGCCGGACGGGCTGCGGCACGACCTGCCGACGACGACCGCCGCCCTGGGCGCCCTGTGCGAGGCCCTGGAGATCGGACGGCCCCACGTGGCGGGCAACTCCCTGGGCGGCCTGCTGGCCCTGGAGCTGGGCCGCGCCCGGCTCGTGCGGTCCGTCACGGCCCTGTCCCCCGCCGGTTTCTGGACGCAGGCCGAGCGCCGCTACGCCTTCGAGGTGTTGCAGGCGAGGCGGGCCGTCGCCCGGCGGACGCCGCTGCCGGTGGTCGAACAGCTGTCGCGCTCCGCAGCCGGCCGTACGGTGCTGACCAGCACCATCTACGCGCGCCCCGGCCGTCGCGCCCCCGAGGCCGTGGTCGCCGAGACCCTGGCCCTGGCGCGGGCCACGGGGTTCGAGGAGACGCTGCGTGCGGGTGTGGACGTGCGGTTCACGGACGACATCACCGGTATCCCGGTCACCGTGGCCTGGGGCAGCAAGGACCGCCTGCTGATCCCGCGTCAGGGGGTGCGGGCCAAGCGGGTGCTGCCCCGCGCGCGACTGGTGCGGCTGGCCGGCTGCGGGCACGTCCCGATGAACGACGACCCGGCGCTGGTGGCCCGCGTGATCCTCGACGGCAGCCGCTGACCGCCCGCCGCGCGAGGGTCCCGGCCGGGGCAGGCCGACGGCCGCCGCCGCCCGCCCGGCCGGGACCCTCGCGCGGTGGTGGGTGTGGCCGTCCGCGGGCTCGTGGCCGTGCCGGTGCCCGTGGCTGTGCTTGTCCGCGTGCTCGTGCTCGTGCCCGTGGCGGTGCTCCTGCTGGCGGGGGTCGCTCATGGGGGTCCCCTTCCGGTCGGCGGGTGGTGGACGGCGGGCGTCCACGGCGCCATTATGTGCGTATGAGCGCACGCATGCACCTGTCATCTGCGCAGGATGCGCAGGGGCACACCCCTGGCACCCCGCACGAAGAGCAGTTCGCGCTCGCCGCCGAACTCCTCGCCCTGCTCGGCGACCGCACCCGGCTCGCCCTCCTGCACGCGCTGACCTGCGGGGAGGCCGACGTCACCACGCTCACGCAGGCGTGCGGAGCGGCCCGCCCCGCCGTCAGCCAGCACCTGGCGCGGCTGCGGCTGGCGGGCCTGGTGACCACCCGCAAGGAGGGCCGCCGCGTGGTCTACGCCCTGCGCGACGGCCATCTGCGCCGCCTGGTCGACGAGGCGCTGAACGTGGCCGACCACCGGCTCAGCGGCCGGCCCGTGCACGACTGAGCCGCGCCCGGCCACCGGAGCCGGCGGGACGGACGCCCGCCGGGTCTCCGTAGTGGTCCGCCGTGCCGAGGTACTGCTCCACGAAGGCGGAGGCGGCGGCCGGCGAGGCGAACAGGCGGCGCAGCCTGGCCAGCGTGGTCCCCGCGCGGTACGGATCGCCGGACGAGGCGCCGTGGTAGACGTCGGAGAGCCACTGCGAGAACTCCTGGTAGTCCCACACCCGTCGCAGACACGCCGCCGAGTAGCCCGCCAGGCCGCTGTCGTCACCCGCCGTCAGGTACGCCACGAGCGCGTCGCCGAGCAGGAAGGCGTCGTGCAGGGCGAGGTTCATGCCCTTGGCCGCGATGGGTGCGGTGAGGTGGGCGGCGTCACCGGCCAGGAAGAGCCGGCCGGCCGCCATCGGTTCCACCACGTAGTCGTGCATGTCGAGCCCCCGCTTCTCCAGCAGTTTCCCCTCCGCGAGCGGCGGGGTGCCCGCCGCCGCGAGGCGCCGGCGCAGCTCGGACCAGACGCGCTCGTGCGGCCAGTTCTCCGGGTCGTCGCCGGGCGGGCATTGCAGGTAGAAGCGGGTCACCTCCGGGCTGCGCGGCATCTGGCCGGCGAAGCCGCCGGGGTGGACGCCGAACAGGACGCAGTCGGCGGACGGCGGTGTCTCGGCGAGCAGGGCCAGCCAGCCGATGCCGTAGTCGTGCCGCGCGATCCGGGCGTGCCGTGCCGTCAGCACCGACCGGCTCACCCCGCGCGCCCCGTCGCAGCCGGCGACGAAGTCGCAGTGCACGAGCCGCCGCCGGCCGGTCTCGGGGCAGACGTAGGACACCGACGGGTGGTCGGTGTCGGTGTCGTGGAGGGCCACGTCCCGCACCTCGAAGCGCAGGGTGCCGCCCCGGACGTCGGCGTACTCGCGTATCAGGTCGGTCACCAGCAACGGCTGCGGATAGACGAAGTGATGACGGCCGGTCAGGTCCGCGTAGGCCAGGCGGTGGGCCGCGCCGTCGAAGCGGAACTCGCACGCGGTGTGCCGCCCCGCCCGCCGCAGCAGGTTCCCGGCCAGCCCGCGCCGCTCCAGGCCGCGTACGACCGGCTCCTCCAGGACGCCGGCGCGGGGCCGTTGCTCGACGAACTGCCGGGACTCGGTCTCCAGGACCAGGCAGTCGACCGAGGCGGCGCGCAGGGCGTTGGCGACGGTGAGTCCCGCGGGGCCGGCGCCGAGGACGACGACCGGAAAGCGTTCGGGAGCAGGGGAGTCGGGCTGGGGGGAAGTGTGCGTCACCCGGGCATTATGACGATGTCCCGTCAGACGCGACCGGGGTGGTGCGGCGGCGTCGGACGGGACATCGGACGAGGTGGGACAGGTGGCCGGGGGAAGCAGGACGGACGGCCGGACGGAGCGGGACGCGCGGCCGTACGGAGCGCGGTGGAAGGCGGGACGGACGGCCTCAGGCGCCGGGCGAACGGCCGGAGGACGCCGGGCGAGCGGCCGGAGGACGCGGTGCGGATGGCCGTGCGAGCGCGCGGTGCGGGGCCGGGGCGGTCAGTGCGCCGCGGCCTCGGTGACCACGACCTCCTCGATGCTGCGTTCGATCTCCTCGGCTCGGGACGCGGTGGCCTTCGCCCAGTAGTAGACGGCCAGGGAGAAGGCCGCGACCACGAGCATGTCCCACCACAGGCCGATGTGGCCCTGGCCGCCGAAGCCGCCCTGCCAGGAGATCAGGCCCATGCCGATCAGGTAACCGGGCAGCCACTGCGCGGCCTTGAAGTCCATGCGGGGCGCGTCGGGCAGGTTCCGGCCCGTGGCGTACCAGGCGTAGCCGCCGAGCATGAGGTAGCCGAGGACGATCGCCACGCCGAGCCGCCACAGGGTGTCCCAGCCGGCCCAGTAGATGATGAGGTTGGCGACCACGAACGACAGCGGCGAGATCACCTTGCCGCCGGGCAGCCGGTAGGGGCGGTCGTGGTGCGGCAGCCGGTCGGCGAAGACGCCGTAGGCCAGCGGGGCGCCGGCGTACATCAGGACGCTGGCGGAGGTGATGAAGCCGACCAGCTCCTGCCAGCTGGGGAAGGGCAGGAAGCAGAGCACGCCGGTGAGGAAGGAGATCGCCAGCCCGAACCAGGGCACCCCGCGCCGGTCGATCCGCTCGAACAGCTTGGGCGCGTAGCCGTTCTTCGCCAGGCCGTAGGAGACGCGGGAGGTGGCGGTGACGTAGATCAGGCCGGTGCCGCCGGGGGAGATGACGGCGTCGATGTAGAGCACGACGCCCAGCCAGCCCAGGCCCACCAGGGTGGCCACACCCGCCCAGGGGCCGCTGATGCCGGGGAAGTCCAGCTTGGCCCAGCCGTGCGCGAAGGAGCCGAGCGGCAGCGCGCCGATGAAGACCACCTGCAGCAGGACGTAGATGATCGCGCCGATGGCGACCGAGCCGAGCGTCGCCCGCGGCAGGTCGCGCCGCGGGTTGCGGCTCTCGCCGGCCAGCTGGATCGCCTGCTCGAAGCCCAGCAGGGCGAAGATGATGCCGCTGGAGCTGATGGCGCCGAGGACGCCCTTGGCGCCGTAGGGGGCGAAGCCGTGGGCGGTGAAGTTGTGCGGGTGGAAGTTGCCGACGGCGACGATGAAGATGGTGGCCAGCGGAATGGCGATCTTCCACCAGGTGGCCGCGCTGTTGGTGTGGGCCAGCACCCGCACCCCGAGGAAGTTGACCACGACGAAGACGGCCATCAGGGCCACGGCGACGAGGAAACCGCTGGTCGTCAGGGTGCCGTCGGCGTGCTGGAAGCCCTTCGCGAAGTGCCAGTGACCGGCGTAGCCGATCATGGCCTCGACCTCGATCGGGGCCACGGTCGCCGCCTGCAGCCAGGAGAACCAGCCGAACGACATGCCGGCCAGGCCGCCGAAGGCGTAGTGCGGGTAGCGGGCCGTACCGCCGGCCACCGGGAACATGCCGCCGAGTTCCGCGTGCACGAGGGCCAGCAGGACGATCGCCACCGTGCCGATCAGCCACGAGACGATAGCGGCGGGACCGGCCATGACGACGGCCTTCTCCGCCCCGTAGAGCCAGCCGGAGCCGATGATCGAACCGACCGAGGCCCACATCAGGCCTATGAGGCCGACGTCCCGCCGCAGACCTGTCGGATCCCGTGTGACGTCGGATGCTGCCTGGTCGAGTTTCGCCATGTCGAGGGGCCTCTCACTGTTCCGGACATCGAATCAACGCTCGATGGCGGCTCAGAGTAGGAATGCGGGCCCGCCCGGCAGAAGACCGTCGCCCCATATTTGACCCTTTCCAAGGGTCTTCCTTTGCTTTGTTTTTGCGCAGGTCAAGGGCGACGGGCGAATGTAACTATTCAGTTGAATGGTCTTGGAAGAGGTTGACACGCCCTACTTGAGTCGGGGTATTTCGATCGCCGGGCAGCGGTCCATCACCATGTCGAGGCCCGCGGCGCGGGTGCGGGCGAAGGCTGCCTCGTCGACGACCCCGAGCTGGAACCACACCGCCTTCGCGCCCTTGGCGACCGCCTCGTCGGCCACCGCTCCGGCCAGGTCGCTGTTGACGAAGACGTCCACGACGTCCACGTCGAAGGGGACGTCCGCGAGCGAGGCGTAGCCCTGCTCGCCGTGGACGGTCTCCGCCTTCGGGTGCACCGGGACGACGCGCTTGCCGAACCGCTGCAGCACCTGCGCCACGCCGTAGGCGGCGCGGCCGCGGTTGTTCGACAGGCCCACGACGGCCCACGTGTCGCCGAGTTCGGTCAGGATCTTCCGGATCGTCGCGTCGTCTGCGTATGTCACGGCTCTGGTCTCCTCGGGGCTCGGCCTCGGGTGGCGGTCCACGCCGGTGGGGCGTGTCGGGACCAACAGCGGGCGGCGGCGGCCGATTCCCGGCCGATGGGCACGGGCGGGATCGCGGCCCGGTCCTGGCCGGTGGTCGCGGCCCGGTTCCGGCAGGTGGTCGCGGCTCGTCCCGGCAGGCGGTGCCGGCCGGCGGTCCGGGGCCGGTGGGTGCGGCCGGCGGCCCCGCACCGCGGCCCCGGATCGCGGCCCCGGTCCGCGGTGACCGGGTGCCGGTGCGGTCGGCATAGGCTGGCCGGATGCAGGACGAGTACCGCACAGTGGCCCGCGCGGGCGTGCACGAGATCGAGATCAACCGCTCCCGCTTCCTGTGCGCCCTCGCCCCGGCGGCCACCGAGCAGGAGGCGCAGGACTTCATCGCCGCGGTCCGCAAGGAGCACGCGGACGCCACCCACAACTGCTGGGCCTACGTCATCGGCGCCGACGCCGGCATCCAGAAGGCCAGCGACGACGGCGAACCGGGCGGCACCGCCGGCGTGCCCATGCTGCAGATGCTGCTGCGCCGGGACATGCGGTACGTCGTGGCCGTCGTCACCCGCTACTACGGCGGCGTCAAGCTCGGCGCGGGCGGTCTCATCCGGGCCTACGGCGGCGCGGTCGGCGAGGCCCTGGACGTGCTCGGCACCCGCACGCGCCGGCGTTTCCGGCTGGCCACGGTGACCGTGGACCACCAGCGGGCCGGCAAGGTGCAGAACGACCTGCGCGCGACCGGCCGCGCGGTCCGGGACGTGCGCTACGGCGAGGCGGTCACCATCGAGATCGGCCTGCCGGACGCCGACGTGGACGCTTTCCGGTCGTGGCTGGCGGACCCCCCCGCCGGCACCGCGGGCTTCGAACTGGGCGGCGAGGCGTACGGCGACGTGTGACGGGGATCGCGCTTCGGGCGGCTCGGGCGGCTCGGGCGGCTCGGGCGGCTCGGGTGCTCGGTTCGGCGTCGACGGCACCCGGGCGTGGGATGTTTCGGCGTCAAATGTCCCGTTTGTGCGGGCCTGTGGCGGCAGGGTGCGGGAGTGACGGCCCGCGTTGTCGGACCCGGCCGTTAGTCTTCGAGGACCATGAGGCTGCTGCACACTTCCGACTGGCATCTGGGCCGGGCGTTCCACCGCGTGAGCATGCTCGGCGCGCAGGCCGAGTTCATCGCCCACCTGGTGGCGACCGTGCGCGAGCGCGGCGTCGACGCGGTGGTCGTGTCGGGAGACGTGTACGACCGCGCGGTGCCCCCGCTGGCCGCCGTCGAGCTGTTCGACGACGCCCTGCACCGGCTCGCCGACCTCGGCGTGCCCACCGTGATGATCTCCGGCAACCACGACTCGGCCCGCCGGCTCGGTGTCGGCGCCGGGCTCATCGACCGCGCCGGCATACACCTGCGGACCGATCCCGCGGGCTGCGACACTCCGGTGGTGCTGCGCGACGAGTTCGGCGACGTCGCCTTCTACGGGTTGCCGTACCTCGAACCCGCCCTCGTCAAGGACCGGTTCGGGGTGGACCGGGCCGGTCACGAGGCGGTGCTGGCGGCCGCCATGGACCGGGTCCGCGCCGACCTCGCCGGCCGCCCGCCCGGCACCCGCTCCGTCGTCCTCGCGCACGCCTTCGTCACCGGCGGGCAGCCCAGCGACAGCGAACGGGACATCACCGTCGGCGGCGTGGCCGCCGTCCCCGCGGGCGTCTTCGACGGCGTCGACTACGCCGCGCTGGGACACCTGCACGGCTGCCAGACCATCACCGAGCGGGTGCGCTACTCCGGCTCCCCGCTGCCGTACTCCTTCTCGGAGGCCGAGCACCGCAAGAGCATGTGGCTCGTCGACCTGGACGCCGGCGGCCGCGTCACCGCCGAGCGGATCGACTGCCCGGTCCCGCGCGCGCTGGCCCGAATCCGCGGCACCCTTCAGGAACTGCTCGCCGACCCCGGCCTCGCCCGCCACGAGGACGCCTGGGTCGAGGCCACGCTGACCGACGCCGTCCGCCCCGCCGAGCCCATGGCCCGGCTCGCCGAGCGCTTCCCGCACATCCTCAGCCTGCTCTTCGCCCCCGAGCGCGCCCCCGACGACCCCGACGTCTCCTACGCCCGCCGGCTCGCCGGCCGCAGCGACCAGCAGATCGCCGAGGACTTCGTGTCGCACGTCCGCGGCGCCGGCCCGGACCCGCACGAGCAGGACATCCTGCGCGCGGCCTTCGACGCGGTCCGCGCGGACGCCGCGGAACGGGAGGTGGCCCGGTGAGGGCGCGGGTGTGCGCCGTGAGCGATGGCCGCGCGGCAACGGGGCGGCCGCTGGGGGCGCGGCTGCGGGGTGACGCGGGCGCCGGGGAGCCTGCCGGGGGATCCGGTCCCGGTCCACGGACCTCCCGCACCGGATCCGGCCCGCGGACGTCCCGCACGGGATCCGCTCCCGGCCCGCGGATGTCCCGCACGGGATCCGGCTCACGGATGTCCGGCACCGGATCCGCTCCCGGCCCGCGGCTGTCCCGCACCGGATCCGCACGCCGCCCACGGACCTCCCGCTCCCCGGGGGCGGGCTCGTCCCGGGCCTTCCGCGACGACCAGAGGGAGGCCGCGTGAGGCTGCACCGGCTCGACATCACCGCCTTCGGCCCCTTCGGCGGCACCCAGAGCATCGACTTCGACGCGCTGTCGGCCGCCGGGCTGTTCCTGCTGCACGGGCCGACCGGCGCCGGCAAGACGTCCGTACTGGACGCCGTCTGCTACGCCCTGTACGGCTCGGTGCCCGGGGCCCGGCAGAGCGGGCAGGGGATCACCCTGCGCAGCGACCACGCCGACCCGGGCACCCGTACCCGGGTCACCCTCGATCTCACCGTCGCAGGCCGCCGTCTGGAGATCACCCGGCAGCCGCCCTGGGAGCGTCCCAAGCGCCGCGGCACCGGCACCACCGTGGACAAGGCGCAGACCTGGCTGCGCGAGTACGACGCGAGCGCGGGCGCCTGGAAGGACCTCAGCCGTTCCCACCAGGAGATCGGCGAGGAGATCACGCAGCTGCTCGGCATGAGCCGGGAGCAGTTCTGCCAGGTCGTGCTGTTGCCGCAGGGCGACTTCGCCCGCTTCCTGCGCGCGGACGCCGAGGCCCGCGGCAAGCTGCTCGGCCGCCTGTTCGACACCCAGCGGTTCGCCGAGGTCGAAAAGCGCCTGGCCGAGCGCCGCCGCGCCACCGAGGCCCAGGTGCGCGAGGGCGACGCCGCGCTGCTCGCCGACGCGCACCGCATGCAGCAGGCGGCCGGGGACGCCATGGAGCTGCCGGACCTCGCCCCCGGTGAGCCCGGGCTGGCACAGGCCGTCCTGACCGCCGCCGCGGTCGCCCGCAGCACCGCGCGCGAGCAGCTGGCGATCGCCCACTGCCGGCTCACGGCCGCCGAGGCCGCGCAGCAGACCGCCGAGCGCGCGCTGGCCGACGCACGCGAACGCGACCGGCTGCAGCGCAGGTTCGCCGAGGCCCGTCGGCGCGCCGCACTCCTGGAGGAACGCGCCGGCGCACACCGCGAGGCGCTGGAGCGCATGGAGCGCGGACGCAAGGCGCAGACCGTGGCCCCGGCACTGGAGCTGCGCGAGGCCGCCGACGCCGAACACCGGCGGGCCGCCGCGGCCGAGGCACGCGCCCGTGCCCTGCTCCCGCAGGAGGACGCCGACGCCGGCGCCGCCGGACTCGCCGCCGCCGCGCGCCGCGCCGCCGAGGAACTGGGCGGCCTGGAGTCCGCCCGCCGCGCCGAGCGCCGCCTCGCCGACCTCGTCGCCGAACGCGCCGACGTGGACCGCCGGGAACGCGCCGACGAGGACGCGCTGCGCGAGGCCGAGGCCTGGCTCGACGGGTGGGAGACGACCCGCGCCGCGCTCCAGAGCCGTATCGAGACCGCCCAGGAGGCGGCCGGGCGGGCCGAACAGCTGGCCGTGCGGTGCGAGGGCGTGCGGGCGCGGCTCGCCGCCGCCCGGACCCGGGACCGGCTGACCGGGGAGACCGACGAGGCGCAGCGCCGGGCGCTGGCCGCCGCCGAACACGCCGTCCGCGCCAAGGACCACTGGCTCGAGCTGAAGGAACAGCGCCTCAACGGCATCGCCGCCGAGCTGGCCGCCCACCTCACCGACGGCGAGCCCTGCGCGGTCTGCGGCGCCACCGAACACCCCGCGCCCGCGCGGAAGGTCGCCGGCCACGTCGACCGCGAGACCGAGGACCGCGCCCTGGCCGCCTACCAGGACGCCGACGAGGAGCGCACCGCCGCCGAGCGCCACCTCGGTGACCTGCGGGCCGCCCTGGCCGCCGCCACCGCCGAGGCCGGCGACACCGCCACCGGGCAACTCGCCGCGGACGCCGAGGAACTGGAACGACAGCTCACGCAGGCCCGCCACGACGCCTCCGGGCTGCACGCCGCGCAGGAGCAGCTGCGCCGCGCCGAGCAGGAACGCGAGCGGCGCCTGGCCGACCGGCGGCAGGCCGAGGTCCGCGCCGCCGCCCGGCTCACCCGCAGGGAGAGCCTGGAGCGGGAGCAGACCGCCCTGGAGGCCGAGCTGTCCCAGGCCCGGGGCACCGCCGCGAGCGTCGCCGCGCGCGCGGAGCAACTGGAGCGGCAGGCGGCCCTGTTCACCGACGCCGCGGAGGCCGCGCGCGCCGCCGAGGAGAGCGCCCAGCGGCTCAAGGAGGCCGACGGACGGCTCGCCGAGGCCGCCTTCCGGGCCGGTTTCACCACCCCGCAGGCCGCCGCCGCGGCCCTCCTCGACGACGCCGCCCATCGGGAGCTGCAGCACCGCCTGGACGCCTGGCACACCGAGGAGGCCGCCGTCCGCGCGGTGCTCGCCGAGGCAGACACCGTGGCCGCGGCCGCGCAGCCGCCCGCCGATGTCGCCGCCGCCGAGGCCGCCGCGGCCGCCGCCGGCCGCCTGCTGCGCGAGGCCGCCTCCGCGCGGGACGCCGCAGCCCGCCGCTGCGCCGAACTGGACCGGCTCTCGGCCCGCGTCGCCCGCGGCGCGGCCCGCCTGGCACCGCTGCGGCAGGAGTACGACCGGGTGGCCCGCCTCGCCGCCCTGACCGCCGGCACCTCCGCCGAGAACGAGCGCAGGATGCGCCTGGAGTCCTACGTCCTGGCCGCCCGCCTGGAACAGGTCGCGGCCGCCGCCACCGTGCGGCTGCAGCGCATGTCCTCCGGCCGCTACACCCTCGTCCACTCCGACGACCGGTCCGGACGCGGCCGCAGCGGCCTCGGCCTGCACGTCGTGGACGCCTGGACGGGCCGGCAGCGGGACACGGCCACCCTCTCGGGCGGCGAGACGTTCTTCGCCTCCCTCGCTCTCGCCCTCGGCCTCGCCGACGTCGTCACCGAGGAGGCCGGCGGGGTGCGGCTGGACACCCGCTTCATCGACGAGGGCTTCGGCAGCCTGGACGACCAGACCCTCGACGAGGTCCTCGACGTCCTCGACTCCCTGCGCGAACGCGACCGCAGCGTCGGCATCGTCAGCCACGTCGCCGACCTGCGCCGCCGCGTCCACGCGCAACTGGAGGTCGTCAAGGGGCGCTCGGGTTCGACGGTGCGCCCGCACGGAGTGGCTTGAGTACCGCACCGGGGCGGGGAGCCGGGCGGAGCCCCCGCGCACGACGGCTTCCTCGCCCGGGGGGACGACCGGGTCCGTCCGGCCGTCCCCCCGGCTCACGCCGCTGTCACAGCTGCGACAGCTCGTCCACCAGGACGTCCAGGCCCAACGACCCCTGGGACAGGGCCGCCATGTGCCAGGCCTTCGCGTCGAAGGCGTCGCCGTGCCGCTTGCGGGCGTTCTCCCGGCCCAGCAGCCAGGCCCGCTCGCCCAGCTTGTAGCCGATGGCCTGCCCCGGCATCGACAGGTAGCGGATCAGCTCGCTCGCCACGAAGTCCCGCGGGCGGCTGCTGTGCGCACCGAAGAACTCCTGCGCAAGCTCGGGAGTCCAGCGCTCGCCCGGGTGGAACGGCGAGTCCGCGGGGATCTCCAGCTCCAGGTGCATGCCGATGTCGATGATGACGCGGACCGCCCGCATCATCTGCGCGTCCAGGTAGCCGAGGCGCCGCTCGGGGTCGGCCAGGAAGCCGAGTTCGTCCATCAGGCGTTCCGCGTACAGCGCCCAGCCCTCGGCGTTGGCACTGACGATGCCCACCGTGGCCTGGTAGCGGGAGAGGTCGTCCGCCACGTGCGCCCACTGGGCGAGCTGCAGGTGGTGGCCGGGGACGCCCTCGTGGTACCAGGTGGAGACCAGGTCGTAGACCGGGAAGCGGGTCTGCCCCATGGTCGGCAGCCAGGTGCGGCCCGGACGGGAGAAGTCGGCGGACGGCGCCGTGTAGTAGGGGGCGGCGGCGCCCCCGGGCGGCGCGATGCACGACTCCACCCGCCGTACCCGTTCGGCGAGTTCGAAGTGGGTGCCGTCGAGCGCGTCGATCGCCTCGTCCATCAGGCCCTGCAGCCAGGCGCGCACCTCGTCCACGCCCTCGATGTGCGTGCCGTGCTCGTCCAGGTGCTTGAGCGCCGCCCACGGCGTCTCGGCGCCCGGCAGGACCTTCTCCGCCTCCTTCTTCATCTCGCCGAGCAGGCGGTGGAACTCCGACCAGCCGTACGCGTACGCCTCGTCCAGGTCCAGGTCGGTGCCGTTGAAGTAACGGGAGAAGCGGGCGTAGCGCTCGCGGCCGACCGTGTTCGGCGCACCCTCGATCGTCGGCGCGTACACCTCCCGCATCCAGTCGCGCAGTTCGGCCACGGCCGCGGTCGCCGTCCGGGCGGCCTCGTCCAGCTCCGCGCGCAGCGCCTCGGGACCGGCGGCGGCGAAGTCCTCGAACCAGCCCCGGCCCTGGCCGTTCGTGTCCGACCACTCGGTGAGCTGGTCGATGAAGGTGGCCGTCGGCCGCGGACCGCCGTACAGCTTGCGCTCCAGGCCGAGGGCGAGGGACTCCCGGTAGCCGCGCAGCGCGTCCGGCACGGCGCGCAGCCGCTCGGCGATCGCCGCCCAGTCCTCGTCGGTGTCCGTGGGGGTGATCGTGAAGGCCTCGCGCACCGAGTGGACGGGGCTGTGGATGTTGCTGACCGCGCGCAGGCCCTCGTCGGCCTCGTGCACGGCGAGTTCCGCGGTCGGCCGCTCGCGCAGCAGGCGCGCGCAGCGGCGCTCGATGTCGCTGTCCGCGCCGGGCCGCCGCTCGGCCTCGTCCAGCCGGGCCAGGGTGGCGCGCGCCAGCTCGGCCAGTGCCTCCTGGCCCGCGGGGGAGGTGTCGGGCAGCTTGCTCGAACTCTCCTTCACACCGAGGTAGGTGCCGGTGATCGGGTCGAGAGCGATGAGGTCGTCGACGTAGGCGTCGGCGACCTGGCGGGGCAGCGGGCTGTTGGTCTCTGACATGCGGACCATCCTCGTACGAGGACGCGGCCCGCGTCAGCCCGAACAGCGGGCTCGGGCCGCACGACGTCCGATATGCGCTCCCGCGTCCGCGTCCGCGGCTGCCCGGCGGCACCGCACCCGGCGATCGGCGCGCCGCGCCGGCCGGCCCTCAGGTCTGCACACCCGGCGGCAGCAGCGGTCCGCAGTCCCACTGCTGGAAGATCAGCCGCGTCTCCACCCGGGCCACCTCGCGGCGCGCCGTGAACTCGTCCAGGACCAGCCGCTGCAGATCCGCCATGTCCGCCACCGCGACATGCACCAGGTAGTCGTCGGGCCCGGTCAGGTGGAAGACCGTCCGCGACTCCGGCAGCGCCCGGATCCGTTCCACGAACGGCTGAACCAACTCCCGCCGATGCGGCCTGACCTGCACCGACAGCAGCGCCTGCAGGCCCCGGCCCAGCTTGGCCGGATCGAGGCGCAGCTGATGGCCGAGGATGACGCCCGAGCGGCGCAGCCGGGTCACCCGGTCCAGGCAGGTCGACGGGGCGACACCGACCTGCGCGGCCAGATCGCGGTAGGTCGTCCGGGCGTCGTTCTGCAGCAGCCGCAGCAGATGCAGATCCACCGGATCCAGTACGACGGAGTCGGCCATGGGCCGAACGTAACACGGATGTCGTCGCCTTCGGCCCGGCCCCTGTTCACCCTACGGTCATGGACACGCCCTTCGACGCGCCCTCCGGCTCGCGCTGCGACGCAGCGAGCCCGTCCGCGTACGCCGACGCACCCACCGCACCCGCCCGCGTACTGGCCACCGAGGCCGTGCACGCCGGCCGGGAGGACCTGGTCGGACAGGGCCTGCACGCCCCGCCGATCGACCTGTCCACCACCTACCCCTGCGCCGACAGCCGGGCCGAGGCGGCCCGCATCGACGCCTTCGCCGCCGACGGTGCCGCACTCGACGGCCCGCCGGTCTACGGGCGGCTCGGCAACCCCACCGTCGCCCGCTTCGAGACCGCCCTGGCCCGGCTGGAGGGCACCGAGACCGCCGTGGCGTTCGCCAGCGGCATGGCCGCGCTCAGCGCCGTCCTCCTCGCCCGGTCCGCCGTGGGGTTGCGGCACGTCGTGGCGGTGCGCCCGCTGTACGGCTGCAGCGACCACCTGCTGACCGCCGGGCTGCTCGGCACCGAGGTGACCTGGACCGACCCCGCCGGGATCGCCGACGCGCTGCGCCCGGACACCGGGCTGGTGCTGGTGGAGTCCCCGGCCAACCCGACACTGGCCGAGGTCGATCTCCGGGCCGTCGCCCACGCCTGCGGCTCCGTGCCGCTGCTCGTGGACAACACCTTCGCCACCCCGGTGCTGCAGCGCCCGGCCGAACACGGAGCCCGGCTGGTGCTGCACAGCGCCACCAAATATCTGGGTGGCCACGGGGACGTGATGGCCGGGGTGGTCGCCTGCGACGAGGAGACGGCCGGACGGCTGCGGCAGGTGCGCTTCGCCACCGGCGGCGTGCTGCACCCGCTCGCCGGCTACCTGCTGCTGCGCGGACTGTCCACGCTGCCGGTGCGGGTGCGGGCCGCCTCCGCCACCGCCGCGGAGCTGGCGGCCCGGCTGACGGCCGACCCGCGCGTGGCCCGCGTGCACTACCCGCGCCTCGGCGGCGCGATGGTCTCCTTCGAGGTGCACGGCGACCCGCACGCCGTGATCGGCGGGGTCCGGCTGATCACCCCGGCGGTGAGCCTCGGCAGCGTCGACACGCTCATCCAGCACCCGGCCTCCATCAGCCACCGCATCGTGGACGCGGAGGACCGGCGGGGCGCCGGCGTGAGCGACCGGCTGCTGCGCCTGTCGGTCGGCCTGGAGGACGTGGAGGACCTGTGGGCCGACCTGGACGCGGCCCTCGGGGAGCGCGGGGCGCGTTCGGCGCAGGTGACGCGTTCCGCGGAGGTGAAGGGGCTGCACGAGGCGATGCGCTGAGCCGGGGCGCCGTGCGTGATCGGGGCGCCCAGCGTGATCTGGGTGCCCTGAGTGCCGTGGGTGCTCCGCGTGCTCTGGGCGCCCTGCGTGCCGGGCGTGCTCCGCGTGACGTGCACGCGCGGCGCCGCACGGCGTCAGTCGCGCACGGCCGGGCCGCCGTACTCCTGCGCCCGGCCGTCGTACGGCAGCCGCGCCGGCACCGGAGCCGCGTCCAGGCGGGCGGTGATGACCAAGGTGCCCTCCTCGACCTGGTAGTCCAGCGGCAGCCCGAGCCCGCGCATGGCGGCGACCATGCCGGTGTTCGCCGCCTGCGTCACCGCGTACACGCTCGCGCAGCGCGCCTCGACGGCCATCGCCACCAGGCGGCCGAGCAGTTCGGAGCCGATGCCGCGGCCCTGCCACTCGTCCTCGACGAGCAGCGCGACCTCCGTCTCGTCGCCGTCCCACAGCAGATGGCCCAGGCCGACGATCCGCCCCGAGGCCGTCTGCGCGGCGAGGGTCCGGCCGAAGCGGGGGCTGAGCAGGTGGTCGAGGTAGCGGTCGGCGTCGCCGACGGGGCCGTGGTAGCGCAGGCCGAGGGTCCGGGCCGAGCACCGCTCGTGCATCTGCCGGGCCGCGACGAGGTCGCCGGTGCCGGCCCGGCGCACGGTGATGGAGGCGCCCTCGGGCAGGGTCAGCACCTCCCGGCTGCGCGGGATGCGCGGGCCGAGCCGGGTGTCCATGTCCACCAGCGCCCGGGCCCGCGCGAACTCGGTGGGCGTGAAGGGCAGATACGGCCGCTCCACGCTGATCACGCCGCCTTCCGGCGCCCTCAGCCGCATGGCCGTCCCCTCCAACAGCCCCTCGGCGGGCACCTCCTCGACACCGGAGCCGGAGCCGGAGCCGGAGCCGGGACGGGGAGCGCCGCCGGCCGGCCGGGCCGGCAGCGAGCGGATGGTGCACCGGCCGAGCAACTGACGCAGCGCGAGGGGGAGTTCCGCCGGGTCGAGGGCCGTGCGGGTGGCCAGGCCGAGGACCCGCGTCGGCGCGTCCACCAGGTCGTGCGCGTCGGCCCGCTCGATCCAGGTGTCGGCGCCGCCGGCCAGGGCGACCGCCCGGGTGAGCTGCGCGGCCTCGGTCCGGGCGGGGGCGCGCAGCAGGAACTCGTCCACCGTGCCGTCGGCCAGCGGGTGCGTCTGCAGGCTGAGGATGTCGACCTGCCGCCCGGCCAGCGCCGTGCACAGCGCGGCGAGCGAGCCGGGCTCGTCCTTCACCGTTGTCCGCATCCGCCACAGCGCGCTCGCCTCGGGTTCGTCCTCCCGCTGCTCCTCCACCGGCGCGGGGACGGCGCGGGGCCCGGCCTGCCGTCGGTCGGCGGCGAGCGGCCGGGCACCGGTATCGTCCGGGGGCGGCGCGTGACCGTGGCGCCGTGACCACCAGGTGTGGAAGGCGGCCGTGGCGAGCAGGGCCAGGGCCGAGACCAGCAGCAGGGCCGGGCCGTCGGGTCCGTGCCCGATCAGGTTGGCCACCCCGTCGGCGACCGCGACGGCCGTGAACAGCGCGGCGAGTTCGACCATGTCCCGCCGCCAGTGGTGGACCGGGCGGCCGTGCTTGCGCCGCGTCACATCAGACATGTCATGCGTCATGCTGCCACTGTGGACGCACGGTGTTGCCTGACCGCGAACGCCCTGTGACGTATGGGTAAAGCCCCGATGCTGGGCATACGCCCTGAATGCACCGTGCGTCCCGTTCGGAAGAGGGGCGCGTGCCCGCCCTGGCCGTGCCGCGCGCCGGGGGATGACGCCGGTGCGCGGCACACCTCAAAGGGTAAGGGACGCAGGCGAGTTACTGGCCTACGCGACCGGGCTGGAGCACCTGGGTGAAGAGCACCGTGCCGTCCTGTTCGCGCAGCCGCACCGTCAGCTCGCCGCTGTCGCCGTCGATGTCGACCTCGCCGAAGAACTGGTAGCCCTCGGCGGGGGAGACGTTCGAGGCGGTGGGCGCCTTGACGAAGACCCGGTCCGGCCCGAACGTGCCGTCCAGCGCGCTGGCCGGGAAGGCACCCGCGTTCAGCGGCCCGGAGACGAACTCCCAGAACGGCTCGAAGTCCTTGAACGCCGCCCGCGCGGGCTCGTAGTGCTGGGCGGAGGTGTGGTGGACGTCGGCCGTCAGCCACACCGTGCCGGTGATGCGCCGGTGCTTGACGAACCGCAGCAGCTCGGCGATCTGCAGCTCCCGGCCCAGCGGCGCGCCCGGATCGCCCTGCGCGACGGCCTCGAAGTGCGGCTTGCCCTCGACCCCGTCGGGCACGACCAGGCCGAGCGGCATGTCGGCGGCGATGACCTTCCACACGGCCCGGGACCGGGCCAGCTCCCGCTTGAGCCACTGCAACTGCGTGCGGCCCAGGATGCCCTGCGGGTCGCTCTTCTGGTCGTCGGGCGAGTTGGGGTCGCGGTAGGTCCGCATGTCGAGCACGAACACGTCGAGCAGCGGGCCGTGGTGGTGGACGCGGTAGATCCGGCCGTCCGGGCGGCCGCTGACCGTGGAGATGGGGAAGTACTCGGAGAACGCCCGGCGGGCGCGCAGCGCCAGGTCGTCCAGTTTCGTCCCGGCCGGGTAGGGGGTGCCGGCGCCGATGACCTCGCCGGGGTACCAGTTGTTGCGGACCTCGTGGTCGTCCCACTGGATGATGTTCGGCACCTGGGCGTTGAACCGGCGCAGCGCCGCATCGAGCAGGTTGTAGCGGAAGTTGCCGCGGAAGTCGGCCAGGGAGACGGCGACGTGCGACTTCTCTTCGGTGGTCAGGCTGCGGTAGACGCGGCCGTCCGGCAGCGTGGCGGTGGCCTGGATCGGGCCGTCGGCGTAGATGTTGTCGCCGCTGCACAGGAAGAAGTCCGGGTCCAGCTGCGCCATGGCGTCGAAGATCCGGTAGCCGCCGATCTCCTCGTTGATGCCCCAGCCCTGCCCGGCCAGGTCACCGGACCACACGAACCGCACGCCGTCGCGGCGGCGCTCGGGCGCGGTGCGGAAGGTGCCGTACACCGGCTCGCTCGTGCGGCGCGGGTCGTCCGGGTCGGCGAGCAGCACCCGGTAGTGGATCTGCTCACCGGCCGGCAGTCCGTGCAGCCGGGCCGTGCCCGTGAAGTCGGTGCCCGCGCCGAGCAGCGGCCCCCGCCATCTGCGCGGGTTGCGGAACGACTCGGTGGCGGAGGTCTCGACGATCATCCGGGCCGGGCGGTCCGCCCGCGTCCAGACCAGGCCCGAGTCGGCCGTCACGTCACCCGCCTGCACGCCCCAGCCGGCCCGGGGACGGCCGGACAGCGCGAGCGCCGGGGCCGCGCCGAGCGCGCCGGGCACGGTGAGGGCCGCCGAGGCGGCCAGCGAGCCGCGCAGGACGCTGCGGCGGCCGGGGAAGGGACGGTGGGACATGACGGCGCCTCCAGGGACGGGATCCGGCCGGTGTGCGGTGCGACACCTTTCGGCGGCGGTGTGCGGTTCCGCACCTGTCGGTGTCGGTGGGCGCTGCCGCACCCGTCGGTGTCGGTGTGCGCTGCCACACCTACTGGTGCGGTGCGGCGCGCACGCGAACCGCGGGTGAACAGCAGGCGTGGCGGCCCGAACCGCTGTGCCAGGTCGGGGCGGCCGGAGGCCCCTGGCCGGGACCCCGTCGGTCAGGCGGCGGGACGGCCTTTACCGGGACACGACGGTCGGGCGGGCCGCCACGCCTGCTGTTCACCCGCGGTTCGGCCCCCTACCCGCCGGCACCACCCTCGCCGACCACCACCCGGCCAACTCTCAGACAAGACCGCGCCCGCCCAGGACAGCAAGGAACCGGCGCCCGGCGCCACTCCTCGGGGGATGCGCGTGTTCGCTTCCCGGCCGCACTCGCGTGTAGGGTGAGCGAGTTGCCGACGCGGGGTGGAGCAGCTCGGTAGCTCGCTGGGCTCATAACCCAGAGGTCGCAGGTTCAAATCCTGTCCCCGCTACTTACGCACCGGCCCCTTCTCGACGCCACGTCGAGAGGGGCCGGACGCGTGTCGGGCACTGGGCCTATGGGTCATGGACGCCGAGGCGAGTGACGGTGGCCCGCGGGCGCGACGCCCTCGCGCGCGGCCCCGCCGTCGCACCACCGGCGCCCGCCCCATCACCGCCGCCCGGGGCGGGGCCTGTCCCACCCACCCACTTCTCCAGGCAGGCACAGGGTGCGGACGATTGTCGGCCAGGTTGTCGGCGGGGGCTACGACCTGGTCCGCGGAGGCGTTGTCGCTTCGTGACCGTGGTCGGACGGCGACGGACGACCCCGCGCGGGTGGGCTCCCAGCCTCACGGCGACGACGAAGTCCTCGTCATGAGCTGCGCTGTCCGAACGAGCCGGTGCTGCCGGCCCTACGTCTGCGAGACTTGGGCGGAGTGGGTGCGAAGGGCGGTGGACACATCGGTGCCGGTCACGCCTGCTTCGGGGCCGCGCCATTCGAGGAGCAGCACGGTTGCGTCGTCCTGGAGTCGGCCCTGGTGGTAGTCGAGGATGCTGTGCACCAGCCGGCGCAGGGTTTCCGGCACGGGCATGCCGTCGGCGTTGTGGTGGATGACGAAGTTCAGGAAGCGCTCCAGTCCGAACTCCTCCCCGCCGGGATCGCGGGTTTCGGTGATGCCGTCGGTGTAGAGGACCAGGCGGTCGCCCGGCTTGAGCTGTTCGCGGCACAGGGTCGCGGTGAGGCCCAGGCCCGTGCCCAGCGGGGCTCCGGGCGGGCAGCGCAGCGGGCCGGTCCAAGCGGGCCTGGGGACGCGCCGCCGAGGCAGGCCTCGAAAGCGTTCTTGCGGTAGCGGCCGGAGAGCCAGCCGCCGGCGAGCGGGCTGTAGGTGAGCGTGCCCATTCCGTGGCGGCGCACGGTGGGCAGCACGTCCTCCTCGATGCCGCGGACCAGGATCGAGTACGGCGGCTGCTCGGTCACGAACCGCTCCAGGTGCCGCTCCCGGGAGACCCACTGGGCCTCGACGATCTGCGAGCCGGAGTAGGAGGAGGAGCCGATGCAGCGGACCTTGCCCTGGCGGACCAGGTCGGTCAGGGCCCCGCGGGTCTCCGCGACGTCAGTGTCGGGGCTGGGCCGGTGCACCTGGTAGAGGTCGATGTGGTCGGTGCCCAGGCGCCGCAGGGAGTTCTCGACCGCGCGCATGATCCAGTGGCGGGAACCGCCGCGCCGGTTGGGGTCGTCCTGGTCCATCGGCATGAAGAACTTGGTGGCCAGGAACACGTCCTCGCGCCGGCCCTGGAGCGCCTTGCCGACGATCTCCTCCGAGACACCGGCGGAGTAGACGTCCGCGGTGTCGACGAAGTTGATGCCGGCGTCGAGGGCGCGGTGGACAAACAAATGACCCGGCCCGGTTCTGCACGTTGAACACGGCGTCGCGTGCGAAGGTGGTCAACCGGCGAGCGCCGCATGCCCGGATCGGGAGCGCCAGGTTTCGGGAAGGGCACCCGTATGATCAGCGCTCGACCCCGTACAAGCGGCTCCGGGGCATAAAAAACCCGATCAACCACCGCCGCGTGGGCCTTCCACGCTGGGTGAGGCGGTCGACGGTCAGGCGACGGCTGGCTGAACCGTCAAGGTTCCTTCGGCGGTATCGATCGTGGCCTGAGTGCCGAGCGGAACGGTCGGAGGGTGGAGGCCGTGTCCGGCAGGAAGTCCGCCGAGAACAGGAACACCCAGGCGCGTCAGCCGGTCGCGCAGTACGTCGGCAATGCCCCATCCCCCCAGGGTTGGATCATCGGCATCCCGGTCGAAGCCGAGGAATTGGCCAAGTGCGACACCGCGCAGTCCCTCCAGGGCCCCAGTGCGGGTCAGCTGGGTCAGTGCGCGGTCGACCTCTCCCAGCCCTGTGCCTCTCCGGTGTTCGAGAAAGAGGATGGCCCCCTTAAGCCTCGGCAGACCGGCTCCGGCTTCGGTGCGTATCGCGTCAAGGTTGCCGCCGACCAAGACACCGGTCGCGGTGCCCTCGACGGTGACCGCCGCGCTGGCTTGGCTGGTGTCCCGGTGGATGGTGACAGGGTCGGTGGTCATCAGCGCTCGGCGAAGGGCTTCGGCTGACGCCGGCCCGGACCATTCGTCGCTCCAGTTGGCGAACGGGCCATGCAGCGAGGCCAGACCGCATCGCGTCCACAGGGCAAGGTGGAGGTGGGTGATGTCGCTGAAGCCGACCAAGGGTTTGGGGTCGCGCCGCACCGCGTCGAAGTCCAGGTCGTCGACGATGCGGTAGGCGCCTTTGCCGCCCCGGGTGGCAATCACCGCGCGGACTCCCGGGTCAGCGAACGCCGAGTTCAGGTCGAAGACGCGATCCTCATCTCGGCCGGCCATATACCCCCATTGGTCGAAGACGTGCTCGCCCAACTCGACCTGGAGCCCCCATGACGTCAGTAGCTCGACGCCACGGGCGACTCCCTCGCGGCTGGGTGGACTGGCTGGAGAGACGATCCGCACCCGATCCCCGGGCCGTAACCGCGGCGATTGCACGGTTCGATGACTGTCGCGGTTGTCCATGCCGGGATCTTCCTACACCCGCCGAGCCGAAGGTGAGCCGTCTGCGTAGGAGTTCGGCTTGCGGCGCCGATGGCGGATCAGCGGCGGGTGACGGTATAGCCGGTGTCGTTGACGGCGCGGGTCCACACCTCGCGGCCGAACCACTTGGCGATGTCCGGCTGCATTTCGGTGATCGTGCGCATCCGGGCTTCCCAGGCGTGTCCGGCCGGGCCGCGGCTGCCGTCGCAGCCGGTGCGGCCGTCCTCGCCGTGGATGTGGCCGGCCATCCACGCGTTGACCGCCACGTTCACGATGACCGCGTACGAGTCGCCGCCGGTCTGTGCCAGGGCGTCCGGGCCGCCGGCGAGGGTCAGCGCCGGCTCGGGGTTGCCGACCGGCGGCATCGGCGCATGCCCGGCCCCTTCCGCGGCGCTGCTCTCTTCGAAGGCGTGCGCGCTGTCGGCGAGACGGTCGGCGAGCGCGGAAGCGTCGAAGTACCGCCAAGCCCGGGCCACCCCGCTCCCCCTCGGGCCGACCCGCCGTCCGTCCTGCGGACTACCACGACCGACGAGACAGCCGTGGCCTCACGGGCCGCTGTGCACGAACGCGGCCCACAGCAGGGGGTTCGGGTCGGTGTCCCGCAGGTGGCGGACGGCTCGGTGCAGGGCGTGGGCCGTGCGGGACGGGTCGAGGCGTCCGTCCGTGTCCAGTTCGGCGTAGAAGTGCTCGGTGAGGAGGTGTGCCGCGTGGTCGGCGACCGGCCACTGCGCCGCTACCACATGCGGATATCCGGCCAGTTGGAGGGCGCCGGCCAGATGGACCCCCTCGTCGGGTACGGCAGCGGCGCCCCGGGCGGTCTCGCAGGCCGAGAGGAAGGCGAGCCGGGCCCGTTCCAGCCGC
The DNA here is from genome assembly GCF_902506575.1 of Streptomyces mexicanus. GTDB lineage: Bacteria > Actinomycetota > Actinomycetes > Streptomycetales > Streptomycetaceae > Streptomyces > Streptomyces mexicanus. Next base: position 984,504 of record NZ_LR732544.1, read on the forward strand.
AGCCGGGCGATCTCCTCCACGGTGAGTGGCCCGGCGTCGGCGTGGTCGGCGCAGTACAGGCCGCTGCGGGCGGGGTCGGCCGGGACGTGCTCGGCGTGTCCGGCGAAGTGCAGCACGGCATGATGCGCGAGCTGCCGCCGCACCACGTGGCGCGGTGCGCTCGCCAGCAGGGTGCGGTGCTGCGGATCCCGCCGGTACAACTGCATCGCCTCCCGGCGGGCACGCGACAGCGGCCGCAGACCGGGCAGGGCCGCCTCGTCGACGACGAGAACCCGGTCCGCGGTGTCGGCGCGGGCACCGGCCGCGTCGCGGGCGCGGGCGTCCGCGAGGGAACGCAGGGTCGTGGCGTACGAGCAGACGTACTGGTCCGGCAGGACGCCCGCGGCGTGCAGCGGCAGCAGGGCCAGCGGGCCGGTGGGACACCACCACAGGCGTTCGTGCACTCCCCCGCGGGCGTCGAGTTCCCTGAGCACCGGGTCGACGACCGTCTTGGCGAGCCAGTCGAGGGTGGCACGCAGGACGGCCTCCGCCTCCTGCGGTGCCGCACCGGGGTCGGCGAGGGCGGCGAGCAGTGCGCCGGCGCGTTCGCCGGCGCCGCCGGGTCCGTCCAGGTACAGCTCCGGCAACGGCACCGTGCGTAGGGCGTCCGCGGTGACGAGGAAGGCGTCGCAGCGCAGGAAGCTGGCGTTGATGACGATGACGGGTCCCTCGCCCGCCGCGTCCTGCAACTCCTGCGGCGTCGGCGCGGCGACCGTGTCCTCCAGCCCGAGCACCGCCAGGGCGCGGTGCAGCAGCGTGTCGAGTTCCCGGGTCAGCCGCCGGCGCCGGTGGTCCTCGGCGCGCTGCACGTCGTCCGGGTCGGCGCCCGGCCTGCCGAGCGGATCGGCTTCCGGGCCGTACAGCTCGGCGTTGAGTTCGGCGATACGGCGGGCCAGGTCCGGTGCCTCCTCCGCCAGCGCCTGCGGGGAGAAACGGGCGTCGGTGGCCCGGGCCAGCAGGATGCCCCGGCTGCGCTCCAGCAGGTGCAGCGCCTGCTGGGGCCGACCCGCGTTGAGCGCGGCAGCGGCGGCGTCGCAGCCGATGCTGTCGGTGGCGGCGAAGCCCCGGACCCGGTCGGCGAGGGCGAGTCCGTGCCAGGCCAGCAGCGGCAGCTGCGCCACGGCCTGTTCGTAGGCCCGTACGGACTCCTCCCAGTCCTCCAGCAGGGCGGAGCGCAGGGCCCAGTGGGCAGTGTGGGAGAAGTGCACCAGAGGCGGCAGGTCCCGCAGCCCGGCGGCGGTGCGGAACACGTCGCGGGCGGCGCGCAGGTCGGTGTCGTCGCCGGTCGCCATGAACCTGGCGGTGTGCGCCATGCCCAGGGCCGTCAGCAGGGAGACCGCGCGCAGATGGCCGGACGGAGTACGGTCGAGGGCCGGCCCGGCCAGGGCGATCACCTCGTCGAGGTCGGTGATCGAGCCGGTGGTCTCGGCGCGGGACAGCAGCGCGACGCACAGCACGGCCACCGCACGCTCACGGACCGGCATTCCGGTGGGCAGCGCGTCGACGGCCTGGCGCAGGTGGGCGACCGCCTCCTGCGCGTCTCCGGCCCGGCCCGTTGCCGCCGCCCGCTCCTGAAGGGCAATGGCCAGCTGGATCACGGCGTCCGCCCTGCCGACGTGGTTTGCGGGAAACGCTGCCACGCCTCGCCGGCCCGCGTCGATCGCCTCGTCGAGGTCGGCCGGCAGGCCGCTGCGATGATGGCGCTCCGCGAGCACCTCGGCGAGCAAGCCCGCCGCTTCGCCCGGTGGCCGACCGGCGGCCTCGGACGCCCGGACGGCGTCCCGGAATGCGTCGATCGCCTCATCGAGGTCGGACAGGGCGTTGGTCCGGAAGTATGTCTCGCGCAGCACGGCGCCGAGGTTCGTGAGCAGGACGGCACGCTGCCACGGCGGCGCCCCGGACGCCGCCGCCAGGGACGCGCGGCTCGTCCGCAGGGCCTCCTCCAGATCGGACTCCGTGCGCAGTCGCCGGTACCGGGCGAGCAGCACGACGGCCAGATGCGACTGCCATCCGGGCCGCTGCGGATCGTCCAGGGGCAGACGGTCCACTGCTGTGGCGCTCACCTCCACGGCTCGGTGCAGGTCAGCCACGCTGTCGCGGTGTATCCCGCGCTTGCGCAGGGCCAGCCCGAGGAGGGTGAGGGCTCTGGCGTGCGGCGCCGCAGGTCCGGCCACGGTGAGGGACACGGCACGGTCCAGGTGCGCCACCGCCTCGTCGAGCGCTGCCGGATCCCCGGTCCGGTCGTAGTGCGCGGCCGTGGCCTCACCCAGGGCGGTGACCACGCGGCCGACGAGCCGCCGCGCCTCGGGCGTGGACGGTGCGGGCCGGTCGGCCATGAGGTCCGCGGCGAGGTGAAGGACCGCCAGGGCACGGTCGAGGTCGCTGTCGCGTACCACGGCGGGACGCTCGTCGTGGCCCAGCGCACCGGCGATCAGGACGCCGCCGACCTCGGTCAACCGGTCGATCAGGGGGCCTGGTTCGTCCTGCGGGCCCACGGCGCCGCGCAGACGGGCCAGGAGGCCGACCGCCTCCCGGAACTCCGCCTCGCCCCCTGTGGGTGGGGCGTGGAGCGACGTTTCCAGCAGGGCCAGGGCGAGTTCACCGAGCGGTCCGGTGGCCCGGCCGCCGACGAGCCGTACGGCCTGCCGGGCGGCGCGCACCGCCTCGTTCAGGTGCCGCCGCTCACCGCCGCAGGTGAAGCGGAGCCGCAGCGCCCGGCTCAGGGAGCACAGACGTGAGGCCCTCCAGTCGTCGTCCGGCGCCGCGGCCAGCGCCGCGCGCTCCGCGGCGAGCAGCGCCTCGGCGTCGGCCGCCGACCGGGTCCGCTCGGCCCGGGTCAGCAGCACGGTGCAATGGTTGGCGAGGTGGGCGACGCGTTCGGGATCCGCGGGGTGGCTGATGCGGGCCGCCAGCGCGGCCGCCTCCAGCGCGTCGGCCAGGTCGGTGTCGTCCGGGTCCTCGGCGGTCAGGTACCGGGTGTGCAGGGCGACGGCCCGGTTCGACAGGTACCCGGCGCGCTGCGGATCGTCTGCCGCCGCGTATCGCGCGGCCGCGGTGAACGCGTCGATCGCCCCGTCCAGATCCGCCTCTGCGCGGGCCGGGGTCCGCTGGCCGCGGAGCAGCAGCGCCGCCCCGAGGTGCCCGTAGTACGCGGCGTGGGGTCGCGGGGCGCGCCGGACGGCGTCCGTCGCCGCGGCCACCGCCTCCCGGGGATCGGCTTCCTCGGGCGCCACCTGGTGCAGCATGGTCAGCGCGCCGCTGAGGTTGCCGGAATACATCCACCGGTCGGGATCGTCCGGTGCGGCCGAGGCGACGGCCAGCCGGCCGGCGGCGACGGCCTCGGTGAGGTCCGGCCGGTGCGCGCCCCGGTGCGCGACGAACCGGTCGCGTAGCGCGGCGCACAGGTGGGAGTGGGCCATCGGAACGCCTGGATGGCCCTTCGGCAGCACACCGGCGACATGCCTCCACAGGCTCACCGCCTCCTCCAGTGCCCCGGGATCGAGCTGCGTTCCCCACCGCCGGTAGGCCTCCAGGGCCCGGCTCTCCAGCTCCATCAGGTCATGGGCGGCCGGCCCGTCCGCTGCGGCGACAGCGTCCCGCAGCCGTGCCGGGACGGCGTCGGGCCGGTAGGGGGCCAGCAGGGTGAACAGCCGTACGGCGGTGTTCCGGTCGGCGTCCGTCTCGGGCCAGCCCCGCGCGGCCCAGCGGGCGCTGTGCAGCAGCGCCACGAGCCGCAGTCCCTCCCGGTCGAGGATGCACGGGGGTGCGGCGCGCGGTGTGACCAGGCTGTACGCGAGGACGGCCTCGGTCTCTGCCAGGGCGGCCGGGTCGAGCACCGCCTGATGGTCTCCGCGCTCGTGGGCGTCGAGCCGTCGTAGGAGCGACGCGGCGAGGTCGAGGGGCATGGTGCCGTCCGGATGCGAGTTGGTCGGAGGAACGTGGGACGTTCAATCGGTCAGTGCGTCGCCGGGCACGGTGTGCCTGTGACTGCTCCAGCCGGGCGCGGGACGTCAGCCGCCGTCGGTGGCCAGGAGGAAGAGCACCGCCCCGGCTACGACGAGGAGGGAGGCGAGCAGGGTGTGGATCCGCGCCCGGCGCAGAGTGGCCCGCACCTGCCAGGCGTGGACGAGTTCCAGCAGCGCCCGCCGCCGGGCTCTGGCGTGGGCGGCGTTGGAGCGTGCCACGCCCAGCCAGTGCGTCAGCCGGGCCCGGCGTACGTCGTCCGTCTCGGTCACGAGCAGGCGTGCGATCCGGGCCGCCGTCTGGGTGTGATGGCGGCAGGACCGGTCGAGTTCGGCCGCGCTGGCACCGAACGGGCCGAAGAACGCCTCCGGTTCCCGCTGCACGGCGGCGCGCAGACCTGCCAGACCCGGCCCGTCCAGGGAGGTGAGGGTGACGAAGCGGGGGGTGAGGACCTCGCCCGTCGCCCAGATCACCCAGAACACGCCGGCCATGGCCACCGCCAGCCCGCCGACGGCGAGCGCGAGGTCGCCGCCGCCGTGCAACTTGCCGATGGCCGCGAACGGCAGCCCGCCCAGCAACACGCCGCCCACGGCCGCCGTTGCGGCGACCGTCCAGCGGGCCGTGGCGCGCATGTCCGCGACCGCGGTCTGCGCCGAGGAGACGGTGACCGGCAGCGGGGCCGTCTCCTGCGGGTCCGTCGGTACGGGCAGTGTCATGTCGGCCGCCGGAAGTCCCAGGCGCCCTGGCCCTCCCCGTCGTCGACCAGTTCCTCGTACGGCGTCCAGGCGGTGCCGTCGAACTGCTCCAGCGTGCCGTCGTCCGCCAGCCGGACACTGCCGACCTCGGGAGGCGGCACCGTGCTCTCGTCGTTCCCGTTCATGGCCTTCCGGATCCTCCCTGACACGTTCGGGCCCGCACCTCGTCACCGTAACGACCGTGCCAGGCACGGCACATGGGGTTTTCGCAGCTTTCACCCGGCCCGGCTCGCGGCGGCACGTTTCCCGCGCCCCGGCCTTGCGTCCGCGGCGCAACGTCACGCCCCCGGTGAGCATGCCGTGCGCCGACCGGCCCGCTTGCACGCCCTGCAGGCCAGTGCGACGCTCCCCGGCGTGCAGACACCCGTCATGACCAGTCCGAGGACGCCTGCGTCGGCGACCACCAGCAGGCAGGCGGGTGGCTGCCAGCACCAAGGACGCCGCACCGGCGCAGACGGCGGAGACGGTGGCCGGCACACCGCCCCGGACGGCCGTCTTCGCGGCGCCGTCGAAAGCCACGCAGCAGAGCAGAGCCGTGCCGGCCCAGATCTGATCACCGAGCACTTCGCTGAGGCGCTGTTGGAGTCGGCGGACCTGGGCGGCGAGACGGGCGCTGCGGGCGTCGGCCGTCGCGAGGTCACCTGGCGCAGCGTGACGTCGCCCCCGTAGCTCTCCACGATCTGCCGGGTCCGGTCCTCCACGGCCGGAAATCGCACCCGTTCCTGCGCCATAGCGGTACATGCGCCTGGTCCCGTGCTGCTGCACCCGGTCCCGCTGCCGGTGCTGCTGGGGGCGGGGCGGTCGGTGACGTATGGGTCCGCGGGGTGCCGGATGTGTTCCCCGGTTCAGAAGACCGACAGGCCGGTGAGTGTGGTGAAGCGGTCCAGGGCCGCTACCCCGGCGACCGAGTTGCCGTGTTCGTCCAGGCCCGGGCTCCACACGCACAGCGTGCACCGGCCGGGTACGACGGCGATGATGCCGCCGCCGACCCCGCTCTTGCCGGGCAGGCCCACCCGGTAGGCGAAGTCGCCGGCCGCGTCGTAGGTGCCGCAGGTGAGCATGATCGCGTTGACCTGCTTGGCCTGGCTGCGGCTGAGCAGCCGGCTGCCGTCGGCGCGGATGCCGTGCCGGGCGAGGAAACCGGTGGCGAGGGCCAGGTCGGCGCAGGAGGCGGCGATGGAGCACTGCCGGAAGTACTGGTCGAGCAGGACCGGTATGTCGTTGTCGATGTTGCCGTAGGACGCCATGAAGTGCGCGAGGGCGGCGTTGCGGTCGCCGTGCGCGGCCTCGGAGGCGGCCACCTCCGTGTCGCAGTCCAGGGCGGGGTTGCCGCTCTCGGCGCGCAGGAAGTCCAGCAGTTCACCGGCCGCGTCCCCGGTACGGGTCTGCAGCCGGTCGGTGACGACGAGGGCGCCCGCGTTGATGAACGGGTTGCGCGGGATGCCGTTCTCGTACTCCAGCTGGACCAGCGAGTTGAACGGGTTGCCGGAGGGCTCGCGGCCCACGTGTTCCCAGAGTTCGTCGCCTTCCCGGGCCAGGTCCAGGGCGAGGGTGAAGACCTTGGTGATCGACTGGGCGGAGAACGGCTCCCGCCAGTCCCCCACCCCGTACACCGTGCCGTCCGGCTCGGCGACGGCCATGCCGAAGCTGCGCGGGTCGCGGGCGGCGAGGGCCGGGATGTAGTCGGCGGGACGGCCGCGCCCGGGCGTGTGGTCGATCTCCTCGGCTATGCGCTCCAGGACCGGCAGGAAGGTGGCGGACGACGTCGTTGTCATGATCACCATTGTGCCTCCCGGCCGGTTCCCGAGCCTTGTCGAGGTGGCGTTACGGCAGGTCAGGCGGCCGGTGCGCCGCTGCCCGCGACGATCTCCGGGCGCATCAGCTCGGCCGGCCGGCAGGCAGGCCCTTCTCCAGTACCGGTTCGGCCACACCGCGGCCGGTGGCAAGGGACCTCCTTGGCGATGTCGGTCGCGGCCGTGTAGCCGTTGTGCGGGTTGAGCGCGGTGACCCGGCCGACGGAGTTCTCCACTGTCACGCGCAGCCGCTCGGTGTTGGCGGTGATGCCGGAGACACAGCGCTCGGCCGGCGTGCGGCAGGCGCTCTGCAGTGCGTGATCGACTTCGACAGGGAGTGCAGGATGATCGGCTCGAAGGCGTTGAGCTGGAGCCGGCGGTCGCGAGCGCCATGCGCTCGGGCAGCGCGGCCCTTGCCCGGCGGCGGTCGCGGCAGGCGCACTCCCGGCACAGACGCGGCCGCGCGCAGTACCGTCGTGAGGAGCCCTTGCCCGGCGACTTGCCGCACCAGGCAGGCAGCGCGGGCCCGCCTCGCGGCCGCTGTCGTCCGTATCCGGACCGTACGGCCTTCCTTGCAGCACCGATGCGTCCGTGCGCTCACAGCGTCGGATGCGCTCCGTAGGTGTCTTTGTCCTCAGGCTTTGGCAAGGCATCGGGTCATCCCGTGGGTGCGGCGGAGTCACCCACGGGATGTGCTCACCTGGTGAACCGGGAAGCGGAGTGCCGTTGCATGAGGCGGGTGCCGGTCATGCTGTTGTGATCAGACGCCAGAGGGACGTGGTCTCGGCGCTGCGCGCTGTGTGGAGTGGGTCGGTGACGTCTTTTGAGCGTGGGTGCCGGGGCTTGACGTCGATCTTGTCGGCAACGCGGAGGCGTGCTGCCTGGAAGGTGTCGAGTAGTTGCTGACGTGTCCGCAGTCCGAGGTGTTCTGCCAGGTCGGACAGGATGAGCCAGCCCTCGCCGCCTGGCCGGAGGTGGGCCGGCAGCCCGGCGAGGAAGCTGTGGAGCATGGTGCTGTCCGGGTCGTAGACGCCTTGCTCGATGGGGCTGGTCGGGCGGGCGGGGAGCCAGGGCGGGTTGCAGACGATGAGGTCGGCTCGGCCTTCGGGGAACAGGCCGGGGCCTGATACCTCGATACGGTCGGTCAGTGCGAGCCGGCGGACGTTGTCCCTGGCGCAGGGCAGGGCTCGTGGGCTGATGTCGGTGGCCACGACGCGGTTGATTCCGCGGCGGGCCAGGACCGCGGCGAGGACGCCGGTTCCCGTGCCGAGATCAAACGCTGTACTGGTGGCGGGACTACGACGGGTCGCCGGTGGCAGCGGCGCATGGGCGACCAGGTCCACGTACTCGCCTCTCGTGGGCGCGAACACGCCGTAGTGGGGGTGGACGCGGGTGCCGAGCGCCGGCACCTCGACTCCCTTCACGCGCCACTGGTGCGCGCCGATCACTCCCAGAAGTTCCCTGAGAGAGACCGCCATGGGTCCCTTTGCGGGGCCGTAGGCTTCCCGACACGCCTGGCGGACGTCGGGAGCCCGGCGCAACGCCAGGGTGTAGTCGCCGTCCAGCAGCACCAGGAGCTTTCCGAGGACACGGGCGCGGTGACTGCTGTTGCGTCGGTGCAGGTGGAAGGCGTCGCTCGGGGAAGTGGTGGACCTGGGCGGCTTGCGGTCGATGCGGCGGCTCATCGCCCGCAGCAGCCGGCGGGCGTTGTGGAAGTCGCCTTGCCAGAGCAGGGCCGTACCCTCGCATGCCTGGCGGTAGGCGTCCTTGGCCTTCGTCCGGTCGTCGGCGACGACGATTCGCTGCGGAAGGGGGGCGGCGTTCTCGGAATGCCAGCGGGCGGACCGGTGGGTGTGGCCTTCGGTCCAGTGGATCGTGGACACCACGTACTCCTCGTGGTCGAACGTGCGGGGGCACGAAGAGCACTTCGACGAGGAGCAGACTGAGCCCACGCCTGTCCGTCGGGCAGGCGTGCGCGTTGAGGCAGGTGGCCGTTTACCGCTCTCGGGTCGAAGCGCGAGAGCGGACGTCCCAGACAACCATGCCGAGCATCAGAGTCAGTCCTTTCGGAGGAGTGACAGCAGGCTCGCACAGGTGCCGGCCGGCTGCCAAAGCTGATCACGCCCCTCACGCTCCCTACGGCTCACTCATCCGCCGCGCCCCAGCGCCGCACCAACGCGGCCAGGGCGCGGCGCTGTTCTTCCTCGTGGGCGATCTGTTGGGCGAGCACTTGGCGGTCGACGTAGGGGTCGACGGCCTCGAGGACCAGGCGGTGGAGTTCCTCCGGTGGCAGGGGCTTCGGCCTCCCACTGGACCGGCTCGCGCGCGTCGAAGCCGTACTGGCGGGCGAAGCCCTTCCATCTCGGGTCGTCCCCCTTGCCCTGCGCCGGCGGAATCCCGTACGCCTGCACCCGGTCGTAGGTGAGCAGCACACGCCGCGTCTGCGCCCAGCGCCTGGTGCGGGCGATCCAGTCGCGCTCGATATCGGTCCCGGAACAGTCGAAGTCACCGACATGGAGCAGCACGGCAGGCCGGGGGGGCTTGCTCAGGGGCGTTGGCCGAGGGTGGGCAGTCCGGCCGGGGTGGCCCGCGCGCTCCGCCCGCGGTGCGCGGCACGGCCGTCCTTCAGGATCCGGCGGGACCGGGCGCCCGTACGGCGATCACCGGCCAGGGCTCGCCGGTCAGCGCCGGGGGCCGGATCTCGCCTTGGGTCACCTGTTCCTCCGCCCCCGCTCGGATCGCCTCACCGCAGTATCGCCGCCGGCTCCCGTCCCGACGGCGCCGGTCGGCGAACACCCGCGGTGCGGGCGGGCGCCGGGCGTTGTCGCTCCCCCGGCCGGGGCGGGGCGGCCGGGGCGGCAGCCCCGGCCCGCCCGCCCGGAGCCGCGGGGGGGCGGGGGCGCGCCGCCGCGGCGGCGCCCCGCCGGTC
>NZ_LR732544.1:993993-1004191 GCF_902506575.1 Streptomyces mexicanus
GGGGACGACAGCTCCGGCAAGCCTGCCAGGAACTGAGGTGGGGTGGGGCGGTGCAGCGCCGGGGCAGCGCCCTCGGTCAGCAGCGGGGCGGGCGCCGAGGAGGATCCGGCGTGGGAGCGGGCAGGCCGGACCGGGCTGTTCGATGCGGGTGTCGCATGGTCACGCCGTCGATCCCGGGCGGCGAGCGGCAGACCAGCACTTCAGGGTGGCCGCGCAGTGTCACCGTTGTCGGCAGGCGGCCTGCTCGAGCAGCCAGTTCTGGGCTGCGTCCAGGACGGCGTCCTGGTGGCGGGCCGCCGGTCGGGGGTCCTTGACGACTTCCTCGTCCGGCGGGATCGGGGCGTCGTAGGTGCGGCCCGTGCGGTCTGCGTCCTTGACCCCCGTGATGAAGAGCGTGGCTCCGTCGGACAGGCGGTAGGAGGCGTTTCCCGTCGGGACACCGAAGGTGGGCTCACCGAAGGAGCGGGTGTTTGGGCGTCCGCGGAAGGCCACCGCGACCGCCTCGCCCGCGCTGGATGTCCGCCGGCCGGTCAGGACGGCGACCGGTGGCCTGCTGGTGGCGAGGGGCCGGCCGCCGGTGCTCCAGCCCTGCGACTTGCCGTCCAGGTACGGGGCGCCGTCCTTGATCGACCACACGGACTTCCTGCCGTCCGCGTCGACGAACATGCCCGCCGTGCCGTCGCCCAGGATCGGTCCCGCCACGGCGAGCACGGGCCACATGCCGCCGCCCGTCTCCGGCCTCAGGTCCACCACCCAGCCGCAGGCTCCCGCGCCGTCCGCCTTCGCCACGGCGGCCCGGCCCTGCCGTACGTACTGGTCGTATGTCTTCTGGGAACCGTCCACGCCGGGAAGGGCGACGTACCCTATGCCGTTCTTCAGGGAACGGGCCCGCGGCGGGTCGGAGGAAGGCGCCGAGGAGTCCAGGGTTTCCTTGCTCTGTTCCGGGCTCCAGAAGGTGCTGTGCCCATCGCCCAGAGCCCCCAACGCCGACTCGATCGCCCCGTAGGTGTCTGCGGGCTTCTGCGCCCCGCGGGCCTGCGCAAACGCCTTGCTTCGAAGGTGGTTCCAGTCGATCCGGTGACGGAGCAAAGAGTGCTCTTCCATCATGCTCAGCGCCTTCGACAAGTACGTCCGCGCCGCGGGGGCCATGTCGTCACCGGCTGAGTCCTGCGCGCCGCTTGTGCATCCCGTCGCCGCGACGACAACTCCGGCCAGTACCGCACATGCCGGCATGCGCAGCGAACGTCCCCGACCCATCCGCCTCCAAGCTCTCGTCACGGGACGCAACCCTAACGTTGACGATCAACGGTGACGAACTCACAGGACTGGGCCATGATCCGGGCGCCCTTGCTACCCGCGGACGCGATGGCTGCCTCACGGCCACCGCGTTGCAACGGGTCACAACATCCTGACGATGTGCAGGCGCGCCTTGCCGTCCTGGTGGCCAGCCGCGACTTGACCGATGCGCTGGCACGCACACACCCAGATGACCGAGCGGCGGCAAGGCTCCGCGGCAAGCTCGTGCGGTACCCCATCCGAATGAGCACCAGGCCAGCTCCCTTCGGCCTCTTCGCTGGCGTCGGCCTGGTGCACTGGCCGAGACAACGGACCTCGCTCTGGAGGCCACACCCATCCGGACTCACACCCGTCCGGACATGGAGTGGCTCTCCAACCTGGTTATGCGTCTGGAGCGGCAAGGCCCTTAGACCGTGTCCTATGTGGTGAGGCGGATCAACCGCTTGTAGCAGCACAGGGCTGCGGCGAGTCCGAGAAAGGCCAGGTAGGTGGCTCGGTGGGCGGTGTTGTGCTCAAGCGGGTGTGGGCAGGGTCTCGAAGAGGGACTCCACTCGGCCGGCGAGGTCGAAGAGGGCGATGTCCTCGCCGTGGGCGGCGTCGATCTCGAGGCCGATGGGCAATCCGTTGGTGCTGAGGCCGATGGGGATGCTGATGCCGGGCAGGCCTGCTCCGCTGGCGGGGATGGTGTTGTAGGCGAGGAACCGTTCGTCGACCTGGTGGCCGGCGATGGTGAGACTCGAAACGTGCTCGATCAGGGGCGCGGGGCAGGGTGTGGTCGGGAGGAGCAGTGCGTCGGCCGCGTGGTGGGTGAATACCTGGCCGAGTCGGCGCTGGAGTTGCGGACGTTCGGTGGCCAGGGCCGACTCGTAGCCTTCGTCGGAGAGGTAGCCCGGCCCGCCCGGGACGACGACCTGGCTCCAGATCGCCTTGAGCTGGGGCTTGATGTCGCTGTAGATCTCATCGAACGTGACGGGGAAGTTGTTGCGGGCGACGAATTGCGTGACCGCTTCCCGCATCTCGCGGAAGAAGAAGTTCCACGTCAGCCGGTTCGCCGTATCCATGAAGTCGTCTCCGAGGTCGACTTCGACGACGTCGGCGCCAGCGTCGCGAAGGCGTTCGAGCGCGGCGGTGAAGTGGGCAGCAGTCTCGGGATCGATCACGTTCATGTACTGCCGAGGGGCGTGGGCGAAGCGGACCCCGCGCAGGTCGGAGCGCTGCGAAGTCGGGGCGGTGGTGTTCCGGGTGACGATCTGGTCCAGCAGCGCGCAGTCCTCGACGCTGCGGGCGAGGATGCCCGTGGTGTCGAGGGTGTGGGAGACCGGAGCGACACCGCCTCCGGGCCAGCGGCCGTTGGTGGGCTTGTAGCCGACCACACCGCACAGGGAGGCGGGGACTCTGATGGAGCCCACCGTGTCGCCTCCGGTCGATGCGGGGACGATGCGGGCGGCGACCGCCGCCCCGGAGCCGCTGGAGGACCCGCCGGGGACGTGGGCGTGGCTGTAGGGGTTCTTCACCTGGCCGTATGTACTGTTATGCCCGGTCAGTCCGAAGGACATCTCCACGAGATTGTTCTTGCCGAAGACGATGCCCCCGGCGTCTTGGAGTGCGACGACAACGTCGGCGCCATGCTTCGGAACGAAGTTCTTGAGGTTACTGACGCCGAGCGTGGTGCGCACACCAGCGGTGGCGTAGCTGTCCTTGATCCCGATCGGGACGCCGAGGAGGGGAGCAACGGCACCTGCGGCGCGGGCCTTGTCCGCCTCCTGCGCCGCGGTCAGCACTGCGGACTCGTCGATGGTGATGAAAGAGTTGAGGTCGGCATGCTTGCGTGCGCGCCGCAGAAGTGCGGAAGCGTACGCGACGGATGTGATATCGCCGTTACGGATCGCGGCAGCAGCTGCCGCTACGCCGAGCTCGACCAGCTCGTCATCACCCGACGCCGCACCGGCGGTCGCTGTCTTGTCCTGCATGGTGTCTCCTCGAATGCGAGCAAGTCTCGCCAAGCGATCAGCTTTTCCGTTTTGCGGAAGTCGGCCCTGCAGGTCGATCGCGACAGGAACTGCTGGATGTACACCGGGCAGGGAAATGGACTACCTGCCCGAAAATCGCGGTATCTGCGCCTTTTCCGCCTATGCATTCCCCCCTTACCGGGCATGCGCTGCAGCGGCGGAAAGGGCAGGCGGAACGATCACGCCCAGGACCTTCAGCAGGTCGACGACCTTGTGATCCAGTTCCTCGCCGACGGCGGCGATGTCAGGAACGTCGAAGCTGGAGAAGTGGGTGCTGGGCTGGTCGATGGAGAACAGTGTGGTGCCCTGACGGTCCTGATGGATCGTCGTACGCAGCGGGGCATAGAGCATCACCCCCGGGTCGTGCCGGTACATGCGCTCGGCGATGGTGTGATTTCCCATCAGGTAGGTGGCGCAGAGTCCCGGGTTGCCGGCTAGCCGCATGGTCGCCCCGACGTCGGCGCTCCAGAACCGCATGAAACCGTGCGGAGCGTTCTCCGCGGCGGCAGCGAGCACGGTGTCCCAGCTCGCCCGGTCCGCGCGGAGCTGCGCCATCCGATCAAGGTCCAGTGCCGGCACAGCAGCTTCGTACCGAGCCCGGAAGTCATCGAAGGACGTTCCGGTGTCGATCGACCACCGGACGACTTCGTGGGAAGTTGCGACGAAGTTCTGGGTGGACATTTTTGTCCAATCTTTCGTATTGACAAGCATAGAGAGAGGTGGAGCGCCCAGCCACGCCAGGTGTCCGACCGCACACTTCACGGCCGCTCCCGGGCCGCCCCGGCACCATCAGGCAGTCCGCCGGCTCGACCGTCCCGATCCACAGCCGGGCCGGCGTACGCCGTCCGAACACGAGGGATGCCGTGCGACTGCCGAGTCCGTGCGTCGTTGCAGCCGAGCCGGTCAACCACTTTTCTGCGGTAGATCGCGAAGCCCGGCGAGGGCAGCCGCCACACAGCCGCCGGGCACGGCCGGCGGTCAGGCAGCGTGTGCACTCTCCACCAAGTAAAGCGTTCGTTTTACTTAACTGAACGTAGCACGCCCCTCCAGGGAAGTAAAGCGATCGGTATACTTGTGCCATGGCAACGACTGAAACGGCGGCCGGCACACCTCGACGAGGCGGGCGCGGGGCGCGGGAGCGCATCCTGCGCGCCGCCGTGGAATTGTTCGCCCGCGACGGCATACACGTCACCGGCATCGCGAAGCTAACCGACGTGGCGCAGGTGTCGACTCGCACGTTCTACCAGCACTTCCCGAGCAAGGAGGCATTGGTCAGCGCCTACCTGCGGTATGTCGAGTCAGACCCGGAAGGGCCCGTGCACGGTGAGGCCGTCCTGGAGCGCACCGACCTCAGCGCGCGCGAGCGTCTGCTGGCGCTGTTCGCCGACTCGCCGCCAGCCAAGGTCATGCGCGGCTGCCCACTGCACAACGCCGCCGTCGAGGCCGCCGGGACAATGCCCGAAGCGGCAGCGCTGGTCGAACGTCACAAGAGAGGGTTCCCCCAGCGCCTGATCGAACCCGCCGCCGAGGCGGGCGCGCACGAGCCGGAACCCCTCGGACGGCGGCTCGCCGTGCTGTTCGAAGGGGCCAACGCCCTGTCCACCTCCCTCAATGACACGCTTCCGTACCAGGACGCCCGGGAACTGGCCAGGGTGCTGATCAACCAGGCAACAGGACCCAACTGACGGCGCCTCCACTCGCCACACCCGTCAACCGGTCTGGCCGGTGTCAGCTCGCGGCTCCGCCGACTGCTGCCATGCCCCAAGACCGCCATCCAGCCTCACCCGGCCGGCCCCCAGGACAGCCGCGCCATCCATGCCCGCAGCAACTGGCTCGTGGCGCCTGTCCGCCAGTCGGCGCCACCCCACCTGGTGCGGGAGCCGTCACCCGCAAGTGGGTGACAGCCATCCCCGGTCGTCGGCCTGCGGCGGGCGTGAAGAAACCCCGCCCCTGATAGGTCAGGGACGGGGTTCGTCTCGAGCGCCGGGCAGGCCTTGCACCTGCATCTCCCCGCAGGAAGCGGGGCGTCTTTCCTTGGACCACCAACGCACCGGCCCGCCAGACCGGAACCCGGCCAGCGCGCTCAAGATCAACTATACCGGATGCACCCATCGAGGCGCTCCGCCCGATCAGGGTTCCCGTCATGTCCCCCGGCCGCAGGGGCGGCGCCTGCCCAGGGCGCTCGCGTACAGGGGCCGCCCGAGCTCCTGCGTCCTGTCACCACAAGGCACCACCACGCTAAAACGCACCGGCCAACCACCCCGGTCCAGTACGCCCGACAGGTCAGCCCCACTGTGGCCGGCGCGGCGACCACACCGCTCCGGCCCGGCCTCGCGAACGGTGTGGTCGCCGTACACCGCACCTGGAGGGCCACACCCGCACCCGGGCTTGGATGTCCACCGTTCCGGTGCGTCGCGTCATGAGGCGTGGCGGAAGACGGCGGCGGGGCCGATCGAGCTGGGCCCGTACTTGTCGCGGATGCAGTCCATGGTCTCTTCGGCGACCAGGCGTGCCTCGCGGGCGGAGTCGAGGCTGATCTGCTGGGCGGCCTGGTCGGCGTCGATGAGGTCGGCTGCCTTCAGGGTGATGCCGGTCAGGCGGCCACGCTGCAGGCCGGCGGCATCCATCAGCTGGTAGGCCAGGGTGCGCAGGTCCTCGTCGTGTCCGGACGGTTCGGCCAGGCGGCGGGTCTTGTGCCACGTGCTGCCGGGGAACTGCAGGGTCAGGGTGAGGGCGCGCGCGGCCTGGCCGCGGCGGCGCAGCAGCCGGCCCAGCCGGACAACGAGGTCGAGGAGGGCGGCGCGGACGGTGGCGCCGTCGAGGGTGTGCTGGGGGAGGGTGTGGTGGACCGTGGCGGTGGCGGGCAGGGCGCGGGGTACGACGGGACGGGGGTCGATGCCGCGGGCCCGGTCCGCGGCCTGCCGGCCGGCCCTGCCGCCGAGCAGGCGCTGAACGGTGGCGGGTGGGACGGCGGCGAGCAGGCCGACCGTGTGGATGCCGTAGTCGTGCAGGGCCTCGGCCTGGCGGGGGCCGATGCCGTGCAGTGCCTTCACCGGCAGCCCGGCCAGCCAGTCCACGGCCTCGTCGGCGGGCACGGTCAGCACGCCACCGGGCCGGGGGATCTGGGCGGAGGCGGTGGCCGCCACGGTGACCGTCGGGCCGATCCCGACCCGCACGTCGATCCCGAGCCGAGAAATCGTACGGATCCGCAGCATCTCCCCCAGCCGGTGCGCGTCGGTGCCGTAGTAGGAGGGGGCGCCTTTGAGTCCCCCCAGTGCGGCGGTCGGCGGGAGCGCCTGCCCCCCCGGCGACAGGTCCGCCAGCAGTCCCAGGCCCTGCCGGTAGCCCTCCTCGGGCAGGCGGTCCGGGCAGCGCACATGCATCACCGTCGGCTCCTTTCCCGCCGGCCCCGCCGTGCTGGCCACCACGACCACCTCCCACCGACCACCATATCGAACATATAATCGAACATGCACGGTGGAAGATGCACGGGCGGATCACGACCTTAGAATCAAAAACATGTTCGATGACCTGCCGCCCGACCTGGAGCGCCTGCAGACCCTCAGGGTCTGGCACGCCATGTGGCTGGCACGCATCGACCGCAAGATCGCCGCTATCCGCACACGGCAGGCCGAGACCGAACGCGGCCGCCGCAACCGGCCCCGGCCCCCGGAGTGGATCGTCGAACTCGGCATCGGCAACGGCAGCCCGCCCGTGCAGGTGCACGCCGGCGACTCCCCCCTCCCCGGCAACCGCCGCCGCCCCGCCAGCCGCGACGAAGCCCGCCGCCCCCTGGCCGCGGGCCTGCCCGCCTGCAGCCACTGCCAGCCCGACACCCGCCTGCACATCCTCGACTTAGCCACCCCGACCGGAACAGCAAGGACCTCCGGCTACCCGACGACCACACGCCGGAGGTCTCACTCCTCCTCCGGCCATGTCGTCACCGTCTCCCCGGTCTCCTCGTCGACCAGGGTGATACGGACGCCGTGGAGATTTCCGTACTCGCCGATCCAGCCGGAGAACTTCCGCAACGCTGTCGTCTCGCTGGCCCACCGGCCCTGCATCACCGGCCGGCCACCGGCAGTCAGGGTGAGGCGGTAGCGCTCGCCGGACATGCCCTCAGGATGGCAGCCGCCTGCGGGGTGCACGGTGTGCCGCGGCATGTCGCGCTTCGAGCACCGCCGAGGGCGCCATCCCCTGCCCCCACTGCCAAGCCGGACAGCGAGCTGGGCTTCCCCCGACGGTCAGGCGCTGCGCGGCCGGCGGCCCGTGGTCTTCTTCGCGGCCTTCTTGGCCGGCTGCTTCTTCGCCGCGGCTTTTTTCTTCCCGGCGGGCATCTCGTGGACCTCTGCCTCCCCCTGGTCGCCGCGGGCCTCTTTGGCGGGCGGTCCCTGACGCCATGGCACTGCTGGACCACACCCGCAAAGGCGGCCGATACGACATCGTCGCGCACCCGTGGCTGCCGGACATCCTGTGCAAGAAGACCGCGCGCGGCGCGGACGAGATCTGGGAGGCCCGCCCCAAGTGGACCCGCCCCGAGCTGCCGCCCGGTGAGCACCAGGTGACCGCGCTGGACATCAACGGCGCCTACCTGTCCGCGCTCAAGACGTGGCTGCGGCTCGGGCAGCTGGAGCACACAAGCGGCAACACCCACCACCGGCGCCGCTCCGGCTTCCATCTGATCACTTCGCCCGCGTGGGAGCACGAGGCGGTGCTGCCCAACCCGATCGGGGCCCGCGACGAGCCGGGGCCGGTCTGGGGCGGCGAGCCGACTCTGCGCCAGCTGCTGCGCCCTCTCGGGTCCGAAGTACGGTCTGTGCGACCCGCCCGTCATCCACGAGTCCTGGACGTCCGGCGCCATCAAGACCCTGCTGGAGAAGTTCCGCATCCTGCTCAAGGACGCCCGGGACAAGGCGATCACCGAAGGCGACGAGGTGACGCTGGAGTACGTGAAAGCGATGTACAGCAAGTTCGTCTCCACACTCGGCGAGTCCCACTACAACCGCGAGATCTACCGCACCGACTGGATGCACCTCACCCGCTCCCAGGCCTTCGCCAACCTCTGGATGAAAGCGTTCAAGGCCTACGACGAGGGCCTGACCATGGTCCACGCCATGGGCACCGACGAACTCCACGTCATCGGCGACTGGCGCGCCGTCTTCCCCGAAGGCCGCACCGTCACCGAGGTGAAAGTCAAGGACACCTACACCCTCACCATCGAGGCGTGACCACCCCAGCGGACAGGCGGTGCAGTTCACGCTGCCGGCACCACCGCAGACCTGTAGTCGCGCGTGCCGGCGCGCTCAAGGCAGCCTCGGCGTCGGCGACCGTGGCGTAGACCCGCAGGACCTGGCCGGCCCCGGTCATCTCCAAAGCCGGCGCACCGTGCCCGGGACGCAGGCCAGGGTCAACGCCACCTCGCACCTGTCCGCTTCACGACGGGCCCCCTACAGCACGTTCCGCCCTGCGGAGTCGCAGAACGTCACGCCCGTCATGTCCAGCACGACGCCTGCTCCGCGCGGTCGACCACGTGCGTCAGCCGTTCGCACAGTTCCAGCTGCACCGTGTAGTCCATGCCCCGCGCACCGGCCGTCCCGGCAACCGGTCCCTGACGACGCCGCCCACGCCTACTCCCGCTCGTTGCCTTCCGGCTCCACACCCTTCAGGCACCCTGTCCGGCCGTATTGCATCCGCACAGGCGTGGACGTGCGCACATACCGCTGTTCGGCGAAGACCCTGCCGCGCCATGAGCCCTACGCCGTGGTCGGCGGGGCTAACGGACGTCTGCGAGCACGGGCTTGCGGAAGGGATCGTCGGCGTCCGGTGCGCGGACTGCATATGTCGTCCACCAGATGGCCTTGTCGGTGACGTGCTTCACGTAGCAGTGGTGCTGTGTGGTTGCACCCGGTTCCACCATCATTACCGCCGGCATGCGATCACATGCCAGCCTCATCTCCTTGTGATTTTTGAGGCGTTCGTGCGTCTCCCACAGTTCCTGGAGCACCTGAGCGCGGACCAGCGGGATCTTCCTCGCTTCGATGGTGAACGTCTGCACCTGTTGCCCCTCGTAAGAGCCCGCCTGAGAGTGGCCCATGGCGACGTCATAGGTGGCTTCGACGTTTCTGTGCGGGTCTGCGGCATTGCTTGTCCGCACCAGGCAATGGAATTTGCTGTAGTCCGCCAGGCTCTTGTCCCGGCAGTTGACCCTGATATCGGCCTGGGGGTCACCCAGTCGCGGATAGAAGTCCGAAACGATGTCACTCTCCACCGAGTCAGAGCCGTCCTCCGGCGCGTTCAGCCAGTGTCCTGCGGGCTTGGCGTCCGGCTCGAAGCCGTCCGGCGGGGAGTTCAGCTCGATCACCGACTGAGCTTCATACGGTGGCGGGACGTCGGCCACCTCGTCGTCCCTGCTGTTGAGCAGGCCGACGACCAGGCCGACGATGACGAGCACCAGGAGCAGGCCGCAGCCCAGGGGCACTACCGTGGACTCCAGATGGGCCCGCCTGCTCTGTCGTCTGCCAGGCATGGCGCCTCCCCCACTCGCGCAGAACTTCTGAAGACACCGTACGGGGCCTCTTGCCTCTACTGGCTCCCTACAGGTCATACCGCGGGTCCCGATACCCACCGCACTCCCGCCAGTTCGACCGCCGACTCGTGAACCGGAACGCCCCAAAGAGGCCCGACGAAGCGCAGGTCGTCCTCATCGGCCCGAGGATCGAACCGTGGGCGTTCTCGCTCGGCGCCACTGTGATGCAGTCACAGGGCCGAGTAATTGTCAAGACTTGTGGGTGAGTTGAGTTTCAGGCGGCTTCGAGGTCCTCGACGAGGTGGCCGTTTTCGAAGCGGGCGCCGGAGCGGACGAGGGCGACGAGGTGGGGTGCGGTGACCGCCCG
>NZ_LR732544.1:1004292-1028432 GCF_902506575.1 Streptomyces mexicanus
TCCCTCCGCCACCGCCTGGCCCACCTCCTGACCCCCCACTCCCACGAGACGGCCGACAAGCTCGACCCGGCTCTGGAGTCCTCCGCGCGCGGCCTGCGGGCGCTGTGGGTCTCCCTGGCCGTGCTCGGCGCGACCGCGCTGGCCCAAGCGCTGGTGGTGGCCGGGTCCGGTTCGGTCGCGCTGCTCGGCGACACCGTGCACAACGCGGCGGACGCGCTGACCGCCGTGCCGCTGGGGGTCGCCTTCGTCCTGGGGCGGCGGGCGGCGACCCGCCGCTTCACCTATGGCTACGGCCGCGCCGAGGACCTCGCGGGGCTGGTGGTCGTGCTGACGATCGCGGCGTCGGCGGTGTTCGCCGCCTGGGCGGCGGTGGAGCGGCTGCTCGATCCGCGCCCCGTGCAGCATCTTCCGGCGGTCGCGGCCGCGGCACTGGTGGGGTTCGTGGGCAACGAGTGGGTGGCCCGGTACCGGATCCGGGTCGGCCGGTCGATCGGCTCGGCCGCCCTGGTCGCCGACGGACTGCACGCGCGCACGGACGGCTTCACGTCACTGGCCGTGCTCCTGGGCGCCGGCGGCGCTGCCCTGGGCTGGCGGGCGGCCGACCCGGTCGTGGGGCTGGCGATCACGGCGGCCATCGCGCTGGTGCTGCGTGACGCGGCGCGCGAGGTGGTGCGGCGCATGCTGGACGCCGTGGATCCGGCCCTGGTGGACCGGGCGGAGCACGCGCTGCGCGCGGTGCCGGGTGTGCGGGAGGTGGGCGAGGTGCGGCTGCGGTGGATCG
The DNA here is from genome assembly GCF_902506575.1 of Streptomyces mexicanus. GTDB lineage: Bacteria > Actinomycetota > Actinomycetes > Streptomycetales > Streptomycetaceae > Streptomyces > Streptomyces mexicanus. The sequence goes on from NZ_LR732544.1 coordinate 1,005,074, forward strand.
GGCACCGGCTGCGGGCCGAGGTGGCGGTCGTCGTGGACGGCGAGGCGACGGTGCGCCAGGCGCACGCGGTCGCGGTCGACGCCGAGCACGCCCTCCTGCACGCCGTGCCCCGGCTCACCGCGGCCCTGGTCCACGCCGATCCCGCCCCGCGCCCCGGCGAGAGCGACCCGCATCTGCTCCTGGCCCACCACGCCACGCGCTGATCCGGTCCCCCCGGCGGTCAGACCCCCAGGCCCTCCAGCACGACCGCGCCGGGCAGTTCGGCCAGCGCCTTGCCCGGCACCAGCAGCTTGCCGCGCCGACGGCCGCTGCCCAGCAGGACGTACGGCAGCTCGACGACCGTGGCGTCGATCAGGACCGGCCAGTCCTGCGGCAGACCGATCGGGGTGATGCCGCCGTACTCCATGCCGGTCTCCCCCGTGGCCACCTCCATGGGTGCGAACGACGCCTTGCGGGCGTCGAGCCGGCGGCGCACGACGCCGTTGACGTCGACGCGGCTGGCGGACGGCACCACGCAGGCGGCCAGGCGGGTCTCGCCGCCGCGCTTGCCCGCCACGACCACGCAGTTCGCGGACTTCTCCAGCAGGTCGCGGCCGTAGTGCTCGACGAAGGCGGCGGTGTCGGCCCACTGCGGGTCGGTCTCGACGTACAGGATCTGGTCGGCGGGGATCCCACCGCGCCAGTGGCGTACGGCGTCGGCGACCGGGCGGGTCAACTCGTCGAGGCAGTCGGGGGCGGGGGTGGCCTGGTCGAAGTCTCCAATGGGTGCACGCATGGCGGCACGGTAGCAGCGGGCAGACCACGGGCCTGACGGTGTCTCAGTGTTCGGGCGGGCCGGCCTGCGAAGGCGCGTGCGGGGTGCTCTCCCGGCGCACCGGCGGGACGGACACCGCCATCACCATGTCCATGGGCACGGTGCCGGTGTTCGCGTAGGTGTGCGCAGTATTGGACTCGAACGACGCGCTCGCGCCCTGGGGCACGCGGTACTCCGCTCCGTCGAGCAGGAGGGTCAGCTCCCCGGCCGTGACGTGGACCAGCTCCATGGTGCCGGCCGGATGCGGGTCGGAGTCGCTGCTCTCCCCGGGCATCAGGCGCCATTCCCACATCTCCAGCGGGCCCGGGGCCTCGACCCCCGCCAGCAGCCGGTTGTAGCTGCCGGCGTCGGTGTGCCAGAGCCGGACGGCCTGGTCGGCGGGCACGATGCGGACCCTCGGCGCCTGCTCGTAGTCGAGCAGCGTGGTGATGCTGACGCCGAGCGCGTCGGCGATCTTGATGACGGTGCCGAGGCTGGGGTTGGTGCGGGCCTGCTCGATCTGGATGAGCATGCCGCGGCTGACCCCCGCCCGGGCGGCGAGCGTGTCCAGGGTGAAGCCGCGCTCGGTGCGCCAGCGCTTGACGTTGCGCGCCAGGGACTGGGTCAGCAGGTCGAGGTCCGTCACGAGGAATCCAGTGGGTCCAATAGAGTGGATGACAGAGTTCACTTCACTGAACTACGGTGGGCTGCACCCGATCGTTCACCGCACTGTACTGCGAGGCCACCGTGACAGCATTCTTCGCTCTGGCGACCAGCCTGCTGTGGGGCCTGGCGGACTTCGGCGGCGGCCTGCTGACACGGCGCAACCCGGCCCTGACGGTCGTCGTGGTCTCCCAGGCGATCGCGGCGGCGGTGCTCGGCGTCATCGTGGTGGCCACCGGCGGCTGGAGCGAGGCCGGCCCGCGGCTGTGGTTCGCGTTCGCCGCGGGCCTGGTCGGTCCGGTGGCGATGCTCTGCTTCTACAAGGCCCTCGCCCTCGGCCCGATGGGCGTCGTCTCGCCGCTGGCCACGCTGAGTGTGGCCGTCCCCATCGGGGTGGGGCTGGTGCTCGGCGAGCGGCCGGGGCTGCTCCAGGTCGCCGGGATCGCGGTGGCCGTCACCGGCGTCGTCCTGGCCGGCGGCCCGCAGCTGCGGGGCGCGGCCGTGCAGCGGCGGACGATCGGGCTGACGCTGGTCGCCGCCCTCGGCTTCGGCACGGTGTTCGCGCTGATCGCGGAGGCGTCGACCACGGTCACGGGGCTGTTCCTCGCGCTGTTCGTGCAGCGCGTGACCAACGTGGTCACGGGCGGTGCCGCGCTGTACGCCTCCGCGCGGCGCGGCGGCGCGGTGCTGCCGGAGACCGGCTTCCCGTGGGCGTCGCTGCCGGCACTGGCCTTCGTCGGCCTCGCGGACGTGGCGGCCAACGGCACGTACTCCACCGCCGCGCAGCACGGCCCGGTCACCGTGGCCGCCGTCCTCGCCTCGCTCTACCCGGTGGTGACCGCGCTGGCTGCCCGCGGCTTCCTCAGCGAACGGCTGCGCGCTCTGCAGGCGGCGGGCGCGGGCCTGGCGCTGCTGGGGACCTTGCTGCTGGCGGCCGGCTGACGGACCCCGCCGACTCGGGACGGCCGACCCGCGGTGCGCCTGCTCGGGACGCCATCGCGCCCGGTCCTGCGCCGGTGTGGACGGGAGGCGGAACGATGTCCCCGGACGGCCGGCCGCCGGGTCATGCCTCGCTGTCGAGACCTGAACGCATCGCCTCGGCCCGCAGCTTCGCCGACCGCTCGCGTGGGTCGTAGCACGGTCCCACGCCCTCGATCAGCAGGACGTCCCCCTCGATGTGGTCGGTCCGAAGCCTGAGGATCTCCTGGTAGGCGGGGGACGCGTACCAGGCGCGGGCCGTGGGCAGGTCGGGGAACTCGATCAGCACCATGCTGCCGGGCCAGGTGCCCTCCAGGACCTCGGCCGGCGGGCCGTGGATGACGAAGCGTCCGTGGAAGGGGTCGAGGGTGGCCTGGATGCGCTCCAGATACTCCAGGACGTCGGGGTGATGACGACGGTCACGTAGATGCGCGAAGCCGTAAGCGGGCACGTCGGGTTCCTTCGCCGGTTCCTTCGCGTCCCCGTGCGGGACGCACGCCACGAACCTAGCCACGAGCGTGCTCGCGGGGCGATTACCGCGGAGGTAGTGACGACCGCTTCGGTCAAGAGCCCGATCCCTTGTGGATCCCGTTCGGTAAAGACGCTGGAGCATCGGGCATACGCCGCCTTACGGTGACGCCATGAGTGATCAGGCGGAAGTACCTGTCGTACCGGTCCCGGCCTTCGAACCCCCCTACTACGTGGCTGTCTTCACCACGGTGCGCACCCAGGACCAGAGCGGCTACAGCGAGACGAATGCACGCATGGAGGAGCTGGTCAAGGACGTCCCGGGGTTCCTGGGAATGGACCACGCGCAGACCCCCGGCGGTCTGGGCATCACCGTCGGGTACTTCCGCGACGCGGACGCCCTCGCCCGGTGGCGGAGCGACGCCGAGCACCAGGCGGCGCAGAAGCGGGGGCGAGCCGAGTGGTACGAGCGCTACACGCTGCATGTGGCGAGGGTGGAGCGGAGCCACGGCTTCACTCGGGCGTAGGACTCGCGCCTAGGGGCGGGAGCTTCGTGGCTCCTCGGCCCCGTCGAGTGCGGCGAGCCGGGCCGCGCCCTCCTCGTCCAGCTCGCCCAGGGCGAGCAGTTGCTCGGGCGTGACGCCGTCCGGTATCGGCACCGGGGCCGGGGTGCGCAGCGGCGGCTGCCAGCCCTCGGCGGGCGTCCAGCGGCGTACGACCCGGGCGGGCGCGCCGGCCACGACCGCGTGGTCGGGCACCTCGCCGCGGACCACCGCGCCGGCCGCGACCACCACGTTCCGCCCGATGCGCGCGCCGGGCAGGATCACCGCGCCGGTGCCGATCCAGCAGCCGGGGCCGATCCGGACCGGCTCCATGCGCGGCCACTGCTTGCCGATGGGCTGGTGCGGGTCGTCGTAGGAGTGGTTGGTGGAGGTGACGTAGACGTACGGCCCGAAGTAGCAGTCGCTGCCGATGGTGACCGTCGTGTCGGCGATGACGTGGCTGCCGCGGCCGAGGACGACGCCGTCGCCGATGCGCAGGATCGGGTCGGGGCCGAGGTCGAGGTCAGGCATCAGGCCGGCGGTCAGCGTGACCTGTTCGCCGATGATGCAGTGCGCGCCGAGGTGGATCCACGGTTCGCCGAAGACCGTGCCGAGCGGGAAGGCCAGTCTGGTACCTGTTCCCATCGCGCCGAAGCGGAACCGCCCGGGGTGCTCGGCCGTGACGGAGCCCGTGCGCTGCACCCAGGACCAGCCCGCGTGGACGGCGCGCTGCGCGAGGCGGCGCCGCCATGATGAGAACGTGTTCTTGCGCTTGGGCACCCGCAGACTGTACTCAGCCCGGCCGGCCGCGACGGGACCGGGCACCTGTGATCTTCACCCCACCGGATGACGTACGGTTCCGGATGAGGCGGTCCGGACGGGCGCCGCCGGAGACGGGAAGGCGGGACGAGATGACGCACGAGGCGCTGATCACCGGCATCGGCGGCCGGCAGCCGCGGGTGGACGAGCAGGCGTTCGTGGCGCCCACGGCCACCGTGGTCGGTGACGTGGTGCTCGGTGCGGGAGCGAGCGTCTGGTACGGCGCGGTGCTGCGCGGCGACGTGGAGAAGATCGCCGTCGGCGCGAGCAGCAACGTCCAGGACAACTGCACGCTGCACGCCGACCCCGGTTTCCCGGTCAGTGTCGGCGAGCGCGTCTCCATCGGGCACAACGCGGTGGTGCACGGCGCGACCGTCGAGGACGACTGCCTGATCGGTATGGGCGCGACGGTGCTGAACGGCGCGGTGATCGGCGCCGGGTCCCTGGTGGCCGCGCAGGCCCTGGTGCCGCAGGGGATGCGGGTGCCGCCGGGGTCCCTGGTCGCGGGGGTACCCGCGAAGGTGCGGCGCGAGCTGACGCAGGAGGAGCGCGAGGGCATCACGCTGAACGGCACGATGTACGCGGAGCTGGCGAAGGCGCACCGGGACGTCCACGGCGTGTAGGTCGCGTCCGGGCGTTCTTCGTGCTCGGACTCGCGCACGCCTTCGGGGGAGAGCGTCACCGGCCCGGACCGGTCCACTCCGGTCCGACCGGGGCCGGTGGCCGGGGCGCGGCGGTCACTCGCCGGCGGCGACCGGCTCCGGTTCCTCGGTCTCCCGGCGCGCGGCCTGCGCGTTCTTCGCCTTGCGCTTGATCACCAGCATCGAGGCCAGCCCGATCAGCACGGCTGCCACCAGGCCGAGGTAGGAGAACTTCTTCAACCAGGACTCGGCGACGACACCGACGTAGTAGATGACGGCCGTCGTCCCGCCGGCCCAGCACACGCCGCCGAGCAGGTTGGCGGTGAGGAACTTCCAGTACGGCATGTGCAGCACGCCCGCGAGCGGGCCGGCGAAGATGCGCAGCAGGGCGACGAAGCGGCCGAAGAACACCGCCCACATGCCCCACTTCTCGAAGGAGCGCTCGGCGGTGGCGACATGACCCTCGCTGAAGTGCCTGGGGAACTTCTTGCCCAGCCAGGCCAGCAGCGGTCTGCCGCCCTTGCGGCCGATGGCGTAGCCGATGGAGTCGCCCACCACGGCGCCGGCCGTCGCGCACGCGCCGAGCACGACCGGGTTGATGCCGGTGTGCTGGGAGGACATCAGGGCCGCCGACACCAGGACGATCTCGCCGGGCAGCGGGATGCCGAGGCTCTCCAGACCGATGACCAGGGCCACCACGGCGTAGACGGCGGCCGCGGGTACCGTGTCGAGCCACTCCTGGACGTGCACCGCCGGTTCCTCCCCGTTTCGCGTCCGTGCCGTTCCGGGGCGCCCTGAGGAGGCGCCCCCGGGAAGCCTACCCGTTCGGCCGTGGCGGACGGCGGGGCGAGGTGCCCGGGGGCGGGTTCGGCCCCGGGGCGGCCGACGCGTCCGTCAGCCGTTCGGGCGCAGGGTCCACACGACCGTCATCTCGCCCGTGACGTCCCCGTCTTCGCGCCGCAGGGCGATGCTCACCGGGAACTCCGGACGCGTGCCCGCCTCCAGCTCCGCGACGACGTCGGCCGCCGGGCGGCCGAGTGTGGCCGTGGCCGTGACCGGGCCCATGGCCAGCTTCCGGTAGTGGATCTCGGCGCGCACCGCGAGCGGCACCGCCCGGGAGAGCTGGTCGCCGAAGGCCGTGAGGACGATGGCGCCGCTGGCGGATTCGGCCAACGTGAACATGGCGCCGGCGTGGGGGCCGCCCACGTGGTTGTGGTACTCGGGCTGGTCCGGGAGCCGGAGCACGGCGCGTTCCGGGCTCACCTCGATGAACTCCAGGTTCAGGGTCCGCACCATCGGGACCGCAGCGGCAAGCATGTCGCCCATCGAGGCGTTGTCGACTGTCATGAGCGCGATGTTACCGACGGGTAGCACCATTGGCCACTCTCCGCGCACGTCCACCCCCGCCTGCCCTTGGTACGTCCCTGACAAGGCCCGGTGACCGAATCGTGTCCGCGGCCCCCTAGGGTTACTGCCCATGTGGCCAGGACAGCAGCCGCCCGGGGGCGAGCAGAACCCGCAGCACGACCCGCAGCACACCCCGCAGAACAACCCGTACCAGCAGCCGGGTTACCAGCAGCCGAATCCCTATCAGCAGCCGGGCTACCAGCAGCCCAACCCCTACGCCCAGCAGCAGCCCTGGGGTACTGCCGTGCCCGCGGGCACGCCGCAGCCGGCGGCCGGGGGTCCCGGTCCGGGCGGCGGCGGCAACCGGACCAAGCTCGTCGCGATCATCGCGGCGGCGGCCGTGGTGGTGGCCGCCGGCGTGACCGGTTTCCTGGTCCTGGGCGGCGACAAGGACGACAAGGCGGACGGCGCGAAGGACGGCGGGGCGAGCCCGTCGGCGTCGGCGTCGGCGACCGCGACGGCGGACCCGGACGCGTCCTCGTCGGGTGCGGAGGACAACCCGCGCGGCACCGAGACCGCCAAGCCCGAGATCGCCGGCTGGAAGGTCGTCATCAACCCCAAGTGGGGCGTGGCCTACGACGTGCCGCCGGACTGGGAGGTGCTGTCCCCCGGCATGAGCATCGGCATGGAGGACAAGGACGGCAAGCCGCTCGCGGTGATGAGCGGCGCCGCCCGGTACAAGTCGAAGTGGTGCACCTCCGACGACGACAAGGACGGCCGCACCGAGGACACCTCGCTGGCGTCGTCGGGCGTCAAGGGCGCGCGGGGCGCGAAGAACACCGACGAGGTCGCGATCAACACGGTCGGCTGGTGGGTCTACGGCGGATACACCCAGCCCGACAAGAAGAGCCTGTCGTACGACAGCAAGGCCCAGCCCTACACCACGAAGTCCGGCATCAAGGGCAGCATCGCCTGGGCCCGGTCGACGAACACGCCGCAGAAGGGCAAGTGCGCGAGCGACGGCAAGGCGATCAGCTTCGGCTTCAAGAACTCCGCCGGTGACTTCGTGTCCTGGAACCTCTACGGCGCCAAGGGCGTCAAGGACGAGGTGGCCACGGACACCATCATGAAGATCCTCAGCACCGTGCGCCTGCACGGCACCCCCAACAACGACTGACCGCGCCGCCACCGGGGACGGCAGCCGGGACGGCAGCGGGCTCAGCCGATGCCGAAGGACCCGCCCGGCGGTTCGGGCGACGGCACGGCGTCCTCGTCCCGCACGGGGACGGCGTCACCGGTGAACCGCCGCAGCGCCGCGCCGTGTTCGACGCGGGCGGGGAAGACGTCGGCCGCGGTCAGCCGGGCCAGGGCCGCGGTGTCGACAGGCCGGTGCGCGGCGATCAGCACCGCGTTGCCGAACCGGCGGCCGCGCAGCACCCCCGGCTCGGCGATCACCGCCAGCTGCTCGAACAGCTCGGCGAAGGTGGCGAGTTGGGAGCGCAGGAAGGCGAACGGCGCGGCGTCGGGGAGGTTGGCGAGGTAGACGCCGCCGGCCCGCAGCACCCGCTCCGCCTCGCGGGCGTAGGCGAGCGAGGTGAGATGGGCCGGAACCCGGGAGCCGCCGAAGACGTCGGCGATCAGCACGTCCGCCGAGTCGTCGGGGGCCTGCCGCAGCCAGGCACGGGCGTCGGCGGTGTGCAGCGTGATCCGGCACTCCTCCGGCAGCGGCAGGTGGTCGACGACCAGCTCGAGCAGGGCCCGGTCGGCCTCGACGACGTCCTGCCGGGAGCCGGGGCGGGTCGCCGCCACGTACCGGGGCAGGGTGAGCGCGCCGCCGCCCAGGTGCAGCACGTCCAGCGGACGGCCCGGCTCGGCGAGCGTGTCCAGGACGTGCCCGAGCCGGCGCGCGTACTCGAACTCCAGGTGGGTGGGCGCGTCGAGGTCGACGTACGACTGCGGCGCGCCGTCCACCGTCAGCAGCCAGGCCCGCGCGCGGTCGACGTCGGGCATCAGCTTGGCAATCCCGTGGTCCACGGCACGGGTCACGGGTATCGGCTCGGTCACGGATCCATTGTGCCGCCGGGCCGCGCGGGGGTGGTGCGGCAGGTGGTCCCGCTCTGCTGCCGCACCGCCCCGTGCGCGCGGCGCCCTCAGTCCACGGCGGTCACCGTGCCGGCGCCGACGGTCCGCCCGCCCTCACGGATCGCGAACCCCAGGCCCGGCTCCAGGGGCACCGGGCGGCCCAGCTCCACCGTCATCGTCACCGTCTCCCCGGGCCGGGCGACGGCCGCCTCGCCGAGGTCGACGTCGCCGACCACGTCCGCGGTGCGGATGTAGAACTGCGGGCGGTAGCCGCTGGACAGCGGTGTCCTGCGGCCGCCCTCGCGCGCCGAGAGCACGTACACCCGCGCGGTGAAGCGCCGCCGGGGCGCCACGCTGCCGGGCGCCGCGACGACGTGGCCGCGGCGGACCGCGTCGCGCGGCACCCCGCGCAGCAGCAGCGCCACGTTGTCCCCGGCCTGCGCCTCCCGCATCGGCTTGCCGAACGTCTCCAGGCCGGTGACCACCGTCTCCGTCCCGGCGCCGAGCACCTCGACCCGGTCGCCGACGCGGACCGTGCCGCGCTCGACGGCGCCGGTGACGACCGTGCCGCGGCCGGTGATGGTCAGCACGTTCTCCACCGGGAGCAGGAACGGGGCGTCCAGGTACCGCTCCGGCATGGGCACGTAGGTGTCCACCGCGTCCAGCAGCGCCTCGATGGACGCCGTCCACCGCGGGTCGCCCTCCAGCGCCCGCAGCCCCGAGACCCGCACGACGGGGACCGAGTCGCCGGGGTAGCCCTGCCGGGTGAGCAGGTCGCGGACCTCCAGCTCGACCAGGTCGATCAGTTCCTCGTCGCCGGCGTCGGCCTTGTTGAGGGCGACGACGATGTGGTCCACGCCCACCTGGCGGGCGAGCAGCACGTGCTCGGTGGTCTGCGGCATGATCCCGTCCAGCGCGGAGACGACGAGGATCGCCCCGTCGAGCTGCGCGGCGCCGGTGACCATGTTCTTGACGTAGTCGGCGTGGCCCGGCATGTCCACGTGCGCGTAGTGGCGGGTGTCGGTCTCGTACTCGACGTGCGCGATGTTGATGGTGATGCCGCGCGCGGCCTCCTCCGGCGCCCGGTCGATGCGGTCGAACGGCACGAACGTGCCGCCCCCGCGCTCGGCGAGCACCTTGGTGATGGCGGCGGTCAACGTGGTCTTGCCGTGGTCGACATGGCCCATCGTGCCGATGTTCAGGTGCGGCTTGGTGCGTACGTACGCGGTCTTGGACATGGCGGTACCTCGAAGCCTGGTGAGGAGTGCTGCGGGACCCCGGAGAAGACACCGACCCTCCCCCTGCGGGGTCCGCCGGACGATCCGGGGAGGGTCAGCTTCGGGCGCCGTCGACCGCGGCCACGAGGATCAGGACGGCAGCCTTCGGGGCATCCGCGACCGCGGATGCTGCGAGAAGGAAGGCGTGCCGGAACATGACGTCGATCATCGCCGGTGTCCCGCCGCACGTCGAACGATTTTCTCCCGCACCGGCGCAGCACGGCGCGAAGTTGACAGCGGGTCAGCCAGAGGGGCACTGAGGCGATCACGGCCGTCCGTCGGTTAGTGTCACCAGATGTTCGATGCCACCGACCGCTCTGGGGGCACCGCCACGGCCTCTGACCGGGCCCACGCCACGGAGCCCGCCGCCTACGTCGTCGCCGGCGCCCGCGCCACCGCGCCGACCTCGCCGGCGTTCCTCGTCGCGGCGGCCTGCATGAGGTCTGCATGCCGGCGCGGTGCTGGATGGCGCCGGAGATGCCGTTGGCGATGTACAGCTGCGGCGAGACGGACTTGCCGGTCTGGCCGACCTGGTTGGTGTGCGGGTACCAGCCGGCGTCCACCGCGGCGCGCGAGGCACCGACGGCCGCGCCGAGGGAGTCGGCGAGGGCCTCGATGATCGAGAAGTTCTCCGCGCCGTTGACGCCACGGCCGCCGGAGACCACGATCGCGGCCTCGGTCAGCTCCGGGCGGCCCGTCGACTCACGCGGCGTGCGGCCGGTGATCTTCGTGCCGGTGGCCTGCTCGGAGAACGTGACGTTCAGGGACTCCACCGCACCGGCGGCCGGGGCGGCCTCGACGGCGGCGCTGTTCGGCTTGACCGTGATGACCGGAGTGCCCTTGGAGACACGGGACTTGGTGGTGTACGAGGCGGCGAACACCGACTGCGTGGCCACCGGACCCTCGGCGCCGGCCTGAAGGTCGACGGCGTCGGTGATGATGCCCGAGCCGATGCGCAGCGCCAGACGGGCGGCGATCTCCTTGCCCTCGGCGGAGGAGGGCACCAGCACGGCGGCCGGGGAGACCTGCTCGTGGGCGGCCTGCAGCGCGTCCACCTTCGGCACCACCAGGTACTCGGCGTACTCCGGGGCGTCGTGGGTGAGGACCTTCACCGCGCCGTGCTCGGCGAGGGTGGCGGCGGTGTCGGCCGCACCGTTGCCGAGGGCGACGGCGACCGGCTCGCCGAGGCGGCGGGCCAGGGTCAGCAGCTCCAGGGTGGGCTTGCGGACGGCACCGTCCACGTGGTCGACGTAGACGAGGACTTCAGCCATGGGACTTCTTCTCTCCTGCTTGCGAAGGATGCGGGGCGGACCAGCGACTGCGGGACCAGAGGCTCAGATGAACTTCTGGCTCGCGAGGAACTCGGCGAGCTGCTTGCCGCCCTCGCCCTCGTCCTTGACGATCGTGCCCGCGGTGCGCGCCGGACGCTCGGCCGCCGACTCGACCACGGTGTAGGCGTTCTCCAGACCGACCTCGTCGGCCTCGATGTCCAGGTCGGACAGGTCCCAGGACTGAACCGGCTTCTTCTTCGCCGCCATGATGCCCTTGAACGACGGGTAACGCGCCTCGCCCGACTGGTCCGTCACCGACACCACCGCCGGCAGCGAGGCCTGGAGCTGCTCGGACGCCACATCCCCGTCCCGGCGGCCCTTGACGATCCCGTCCTCGACCGAGACCTCGGACAGCAGGGTCACCTGCGGCACGCCCAGCCGCTCGGCCAGCAGCGCCGGGACGACGCCCATGGTGCCGTCGGTGGAGGCCATACCGGAGATCACCAGGTCGTAGCCGGCCTTCTCGATCGCCTTGGCCAGCACCAGGGAGGTGCCGATCGCGTCGGTGCCGTGCAGGTCGTCGTCCTCGACGTGGATCGCCTTGTCCGCGCCCATCGACAGGGCCTTGCGCAGCGCGTCCTTGGCGTCCTCCGGGCCCACCGTCAGCACGGTGACCTCGACGTCGTCGTCGGAGTTCTCCGCGATCTGCAGCGCCTGCTCGACCGCGTACTCGTCCAGCTCGGAGAGCAGACCGTCCACGTCGTCCCGGTCGACGGTCAGGTCATCGGCGAAGTGCCGGTCGCCCGGGGCGGCGGGCGGTCCGGGCGCCCCGGGGCCGACCCCCCGCCCCCCGGCGGGGGCCGGGGCCGGGCGGGCCCCGCCGAGACCAGATCCCCGATGGTGCGGTACGGCGAGTCCGCACGCACCACGACCGCCTCGGCCTCCTCCACCAGACGGGCCAGCGGTGTGGTCTGCGTACCGGTCACCCGGGCCCCCACGACGTGGGAGGCGCCGAGGACACCCAGACCCATCTGCAGCGCCAGCCGGCCGTTGCCGCGCTCGTCGACGAGGCGCTGCAACCCCACGGTGCCCCCGGCGCCGGGCAGGTTGAACACCTCCACACCCGGGGCGGCCCCCGTCTCCTGCAGGACGCGGGCCACGGTCCGGGCGGCGGTGTCGTAGCCGCCGCCGGGTGTGTTGGGCACCATGATCCGCAGGCCGTCGTCCCCGGCCCGCGTCCCCGCACCCGGCCACACCCCGCACCCGGCCACGAACAGCACGAGCGGCGCGAGCAGGGCGACGAAGGTGCCGGAGCGCCTGTGGGACCGACCTCTCACGGCACCTCCCTTTCGTTCCCCGCGCGACGGACGTCATGATTGTGCGGCCTGGTCGCCCCTTCGCCCCAGGTTGTGTCAGCAGGAGAGATTGAGTTCGTTGTGGTCACCGTGTTCCGCCGCCATAGCCTCGCGGGTGAGATGCTGGTGCTCCAGCTCGGCATCGTGGTGGTGGTCCTGTTGGGGGTCGCGGCGGTCTCGCTCGCACAGTCGGAGGCCACCTTCAACCGGGTGGAGGGCCGGCGCGTGAGCGCGCTGGCCGAGCAACTGGCCGCGCAGCCCCTGGTCCGCAGCCGTCTGGTGCGGCCCGAGCCCGAGGAGGCGCTGGCCCCGCTGGTGCACTCCACACGTGTCCAGTCCGGCGTGACCTCGGTCACCGTCGCCGATCGCGAGGGGCGGGTGCTCAGCTCCACCAACCCCACCGTGATCGGGGAGCGGCTGCCGCTGGGCGGGGGAGTGGACGCGGGCCGCGGCTGGTCGGGCGCCCTGCGCTGGGACGGCAACCGGGAACTGGTGGCGCAGGTGCCGGTCCTCGGCGCGAGCGGCGACGACGTGGGACGGGTGCTCGGCACGGTGATGGTCGGCGAGGCGTCCCCGACCGTCCGGCAGCGCCTCGGCGGCGCCTCCTCCTACCTGCTCGTCTACCTCGGCATCGCCAGCGTGCTCGGCGTCGCCGGCTCCTGGCTGCTGGCCCGCCGCATCAAACGCCAGACCCTGGGCCTGGAACCACGGGAGATCACCGGGCTGGCCGAGCACCGGGAGGCGATGCTGCACGGCATCGCCGAGGGCGTCGTCGCTCTGGACCCGCAGCACCGTGTCACCCTCGTCAACGACGTGGGACGGCGCCTGCTCGACCTGCCCGAGGACTGTGTCGGCCGCGACCTCGCGGAACTCGGCATCGACGGCCGGCTGCGTGACGTGCTGTCGGGTGCGCCCGGGCGGACGGGCGCCCTGGCCGGCAGGCAGGACGAGGTCGTCATCCGCGGCGGCCGGGTGCTGGTGATGAACCGGATGGCCGTCGTCAAGGACGGCCGGCTGCTCGGCTCCGTCACCACGCTGCGGGACCGCACCGAACTCGCCGACCTGGAACGGGAGATCGGGTCCTTCCGCAGCACCTCCGAACTCCTGCGGGCCCAGGCCCACGAGTTCGCCAACCAGTTGCACACCATCTCCGGGCTGATCCGGATCGGGGCCCAGGACGAGGTCGTCGGCTACATCCGTGCGCTGAACCGGCGCCGCCAGTCGCTCGACCTGACCATCGGCCGCCGGGTGCGCGACAGCGCCGTGGCCGCCCTGCTGATGGCCAAGGCGTCCCAGGCCGCGGAACGCAAGGTCGCGCTGCGCGTGTCGGACCGCACCAGCCTCGACCGGCTGGCGCCGGACGACGCGGCCGACGTGGCCACCGTCATCGGCAACCTCGTCGACAACGCCATCGACGCCGCCACGTCCGCCGGCCCGGCCGCCGGCGAGGAGGCCTGGGTGGAGGTCGAGTTGCGGCAGGGCGCGCAGAGCCTGGAGATCGTGGTGCGCGACTCCGGTCCGGGCGTCGCCCCCGAGCTGGCCCAGGAGGTCTTCGCCCACGGCTTCACCACCAAGGCGGCCGAGGGCGGCGAGCGCGGCATCGGCCTGGCCCTGACCCGGCTCGTCTGCGAACGCCGCGGCGGGGAGATCGCCGTGACCAACACCCGCCAGGGCGCGATGTTCACCGCCCGGATGTCCTTGCGACGTCCGGTGGGCGCGGTGAGCGAAGGAGGGAAGCGATGAGCGAACCGGCCGGCACCATCGACGTGCTCGTGGTGGACGACGACTTCATGGTGGCCCGGGTGCACCGCACCTTCGTCGAGCGGGTCGCTCCGTTCCGGGTGGTCGGCACCGCCCACACCGGCGCCCAGGCCGTCGCGGCCGTCGACGAGCTGCGCCCCGACCTGGTCCTGCTCGACCTGTACCTGCCGGACGTGTTCGGCCTGGACGTGATCCCGCGGCTGCGCACCGCCGGGCACGACTGCGACGTGATGGTCATCAGCGCCGCCCGGGAAGCCGACGCGGTGCGCGGCGCGGTCCGCCACGGCGTGGTCGACTACCTGCTCAAGCCCTTCGACCAGGAGGACCTGCACCCGCGCCTGGAGCGCTACGCCACCCGCCGCGGCCGCCTGCTGAGTGCGACGGTGCGCGGGCAGGCGGACGTCGACCGCGTCCTGGCCGGGGCGTTCGCGCCCTCGGCGGGCAGCACCCTGCCGAAGGGACTGAGCGTGGAGACGGCCGAGTTGATCGAACGGGTCCTGCGGGACGCGGACGGCACGGTGTCCGCCGCCGAGGCCGCGGCCGCCCCGGGCGTCCCCCGGGTCAGCGCCCGCCGCTACCTGGAGCACTTCCACACCACCGGCCACGCCGACGTCTCGCTCCGCTACGGCACGGCCGGCCGCCCCGAGCGCCGCTACAGCTGGCGCGGACGGCCGACCGGCCACGCCCGGTGAGGGAGTCGTGACAGCCGGGCAACCGCCCGCTCACCGCGCCGCAACGGCGCACCTCCACGCTGGTCGGCATGTCTGATCTCGCCTCCACCGCGGCACACCCGTCCGCACCGAGCCTCTACGACCAGCTCGGCGGGGAACCCGCGATCGCCACGGTCGTCGACATCTTCTACGACAAGGTCCTCGGCGACCCCGCCCTCGCGGCGTACTTCACCGGAGTGGACCTGGACCGGCTCAAGCGCCACCAGCGACGCTTCATCGCTCAGGCCCTCGGCGCCGCCCGCCCCTACACCGGCCGCTCCCTGCGCACGGCACACGAGCACCTGTCGATCACCGAGGACGCCTTCGGTCGCGTCGTGGAGCACTTGGCCGCCTCACTGGCCGAGGCCGGGGCGGACGAGAGCACGATCGGCACCGTCGCGGGGATCCTCACGCCCCTGCGCGAACACATCGTCACCGCCTGAGCTCTGCACCGCACGCCGGGTGCCGGGCACGCGCCGGGTGCGGGCCCGGCACCCGGCGCCTGGCCGCGGCGCAGGACCGGCACCTCGGTGCCGGCGGCGCGCGGACCGGCAACCCGGCGTCAGCGGCGCACCGGCCCGGTGGGTACCTCGGCGCGTGTGCCGCGCACGACCAGCGCCAGGCAGCACAGGGCGACCAGCGCGACCGCGGAGAGCATCACGGGGTACGACAGCCAGTGCGACAGCGTGGCCAGCACGGTGGGCAGCAGGAACCCGGAGTAGGCCAACGCGTAGTAGAGGCCCGTCAGTCCGGCCAGGTCCTCCGCGCCCGCCATGCGCTGTATCTCCAGCAGCCCGGAGACCACCGCGATCCCGTAGGCCGCGCCCAGGGCGACCGCGGCCACCGCCGCCAGCCACGGCGAGCCGAGCGCGGCGTTCACCGCGCACAGCACCGCGCCCAGCAGCATCACCGCCATCGCCACCACGGAAGCGCGTCCCTGCCCGGGGCCCGCCGTGCGCTGCAACCGCTTGGCCACCGGCTGCACGGCCGCTCCGGTCCCCAGGGTCAGCACCGTCAGCGCGGTCGCGTACGCCAGGCCCCAGTGGCCCACCCGCGTCTGCACCAGTTGCGGCATCACCGCGTACGCCAGTCCCGCCCCGCCGAACACCCACGGCGCCATCGGCAGCACCACGAGCCGGAACCTGCGGCGCGCGGACCGGGGCACACGCAGATCGTCTGCCAGGCCCGACAGCAGCCCCCGGCCCGGGACGGTCGTGCCTGCGGCCCGGGTCTCCGGCACCCGCAGCAGCACCGCCGGCACCGCGGCGGCGATGAGGAGGTGCACCACGTAGGGGGTGACCATGGGCCACGGCCCCCACTGGGCCAGCGCGCCCGCGACCCCCGCGCCCAGCGCGAACCCCGCCGTCTGGCACAGCGCCGCGCGGCGAGCGGCCAGCCCGCTGTCGGCGCCGGTGGACAGCTCCTTGACCCAGCTGCTGCCCACGGACATGGCGATGCCCACCGCGACACCCGTGATCAGCCTGCCCGCGTAGATCGCCCAGGCGCCGCTCGCACCGAAGCCCAGCACGAGGCTGGCGACCGCGGAGGCCACGGTCCCGGCCACCAGGACCGGCCGGCGGCCCCGCCGGTCCGAGACCGGCCCGGCGAGCAGCAGCCCGGGCACCAGGCCGATGACATAGGCGCCGAGAAAGGCGTCCACGCTGAGCGCCGAGTAGCCGCCGAGCCGGCGGTACATCAGCAACAGGGGGGTGAACTGGTTGCCGCCCCAGCCGCAGACGAACATCGCTGCGGCGACGGGGCGCCACGCACCCGACCGGGGCACGAGGGCGGGCGGCTCGAGGACCCGCTGGGTTTCGGGCATGGTGAGGGGAAGTTCCTTGCTGGAGACGTACTGGGCTTGCGGGAGACGTACTGGGTGGGAGAGGTGTGCCGGACCTGGCGTGAGCGGTACGACGGTCCCGGTGTCAGCGAGTGACGGTCCGGATGTGAGCGGGTGACGGCGGCGCGCGGCGCGGGCGACGGTGGCGCCGGCGGTCGGGTCAGCGGCCGCCGGTGGCTGTGCCGGGCGAACCGTGGGTCGCGGCGAGGTGCGTCCGCAACGCCTGTGAGAACGCCGCCGCGTCCCCGGCCACCAGGTGGGCGAGCAGCCCCTCGTGCTCATCGGCCAGCACATGCAGCCGATGGGGCCGGGGCGAGAGCGCGGAGATGCTCATCCGCCGCTGCCGGTCGCCGAGGGTGGCGTAGAAACGGCCGGCCAGACGGTTCCCCGAGGTCTCGACGATGCCCCGGTAGAACGCCTCGTCCGCCGCCGCGAAGGCGTCGACGTCACCGGCGTGCGCCAGTTCGCGCTGGCGTGCGATCAACTCCCGCAGACGCGCCGCGGCCTCGGCCGCGAGACCGTCCCGGGCGATGCGCTCGGCGGCGGACCGCTCCAGGGCCTGCCGCAGTTCCAGCACGTCGGCGGCCTCGCCCGCGGGCACCGGGACCACCACGGCCCCGCGCTTGGGGTGCAGGGCGAGCAGTTCCTCGGACTCCAGGCGCAGGAACGCCTCACGGACCGGCGTACGGCTCACCTGCACCCGCTCGGCGATCTCGCCCTCGCTGATCAGCGTGCCGGGGGCCAGTTCTCCGCTGAGGATCAGCTCCTTGGTGAGGGCGTACACCGTCTGCGCGGCTGACGCGCGCTGCGCTTTTTCGACCACGCTCCGACCCTAGCACCATAGCTACAAGCTTGTGTCTATGAACCTTGTGTGTGGCTGACGGCGCCCCGCACCCGCCGTGAATGTGGCGCAGGTCTCACCGAACAGTCCCCGGTCGTCACCCTGTGTGTCGGCGCGGGTGCCGCGCGAAGGGGTTCGTTTGAGCGCGCGAGAACTGTGCAGGTGTTCTGCTTGTTAATACGTCCGTCGAAAGGAACACCGTCATGGCGGCGACCGACAACGACGAGTCGGTGGATCCCGCCGCGGTCAGACGCCACCGGGTGCTCTTCCGCGCGATCGAGAAGCGACGCCACCCGAAGCTGCGCCGCAGCGACATCACCGTCACCGACGAGGCGGCGGTGAAACGTGCCACGAAGGCCGCCGCGCTCGGCAACGCGATGGAGTGGTACGACTTCGGGATCTACAGCTATCTCGCCTCCACCCTCGGGAAGGTCTTCTTCCCTTCGGGGAGCGACACAGCCCAGTTGCTCAGCTCCTTCGCGACGTTCGCCGTCGCGTTCCTGGTGCGTCCCGTGGGCGGCATGGTCTTCGGCCCGCTGGGCGACAAGGTCGGCCGCAAGCGCATCCTGTCCCTCACCATGATCATGATGGCGGTGGGGACCTTCGCCATCGGTGTCATCCCCTCGCACGCCACGATCGGCCTGTGGGCCCCGGTCCTGCTGATCTTCTTCCGGCTGGTGCAGGGCTTCTCGACCGGCGGGGAGTACGGGGGCGCCTCGACCTTCATCGCGGAGTACGCACCCGACAAGCGGCGCGGCTACTTCGGCAGCTTCCTGGAGTTCGGCACGCTCGCCGGATACGTCGGGGCCTCCGGACTGGTGGTCCTCCTCAACAGCGTCCTCGGCGAGGACCAGATGCTGCACTGGGGCTGGCGCGTCCCCTTCCTGGTCGCGGCCCCGCTCGGCTTCATCGGCCTGTACCTGCGGCTGAAGCTGGACGAGACGCCGGCCTTCCAGAAACTGGAGGGCGGGCAGGTCAAGGCGACCGAGGCCGCCGACGCCGTGGAGACCTCGGCCACCGCCGACCTCGGCAAGATCTTCACCCGCTACTGGCGGCCGCTGGTGCTGTGCCTCGCGCTGGTCGCGGCGTACAACATCAACGACTACATGCTGCTGTCGTACATGCCGACCTACCTGTCCGACGAACTCGGCTACGGGACCAACCACGGCCTGCTGATCCTGCTGATCGTGATGGTGGTGCAGATGTGCCTCATCAACTGGGTCGGCCGGCTCTCGGACCGCTTCGGACGCAAGCCCCTGCTGATGACGGGGATGCTCGGCTTCTTCTTTCTCTCCGTGCCGTCCTTCCTCCTCATCCGCCAGGGCAACGTCGTCCTCATCGCCCTGGGCCTGCTCCTGATGGGCCTGTCCCTGCTGACGATGCTCGGCACGATGTCGGCGACGCTTCCGGCGCTCTTCCCCACCCAGGTCCGCTACGGCTCCCTCTCGGTCGGGTACAACCTGGCCACCTCGCTCTTCGGCGGCACGACACCTCTGGTGATCACCGCGCTGATCAGCGCCTACGGCACCAACCTCATGCCGGCCTACTACGCGACGGCCGCCGCGGTGATCGGTGTCGTCGCCGTCCTGTGCATGCGGGAGACCGCCAACAAGCCCCTGGCCGGCTCCCCGCCCTCCGTGGAATCGGAGGAGGAGGCCACCGAACTCATCCAGGCGCAGAGCCCCCAGCCGCGGTTCTGACCTGAGCGCGGTTCGGGTCCGGACGACCGCTGCCACCGGCCGTGCGGCGCCGCCTTGACGCGCCGCTTCCGCAGTGCCGTCCGGCCGCCGCCGCGGCGCCTTCGGGTGCGGGAGCCTCTGGCCGAACGGCCGGTGGCGGCTCCGTGCCCGGGCCTGCGGCGGCCGGCTCCACGCGCGGGCCTGCGGGGGCCGGCCCCACGCCTGGGCCTGCGGGGCCGCCCGCGGACCAAAAAAGCCCTTAACACCTCATCGGCTCGCCTCGTACGCTCCGCCGGTCACAGGCGCGCACCCGCGCGCGAGGAGCGACACGAGGTGAGAGATGCTGATGCCGCGTACATGGGGGGTGGCCGCCGCTTCGGCGGCGTTGCTGTTCGGCACCGTGCAGGCCGGCACGGCGCAGGCGAGCGGCGCCGGTGCGGTGGGTACGGAGGCATTGCCTCTCTGCCCGACGGTTTTCGGCCATGGCGGTTATCCCACGGGGCCCAGCCCCTGGGAACGCGACCAGATCCGCCAGCCGAACAACCCCAAGGCCCTGGCCCCGCAGAAGAGCTGGGGAGCCGGGGGAGTGGAGGCCGACCTCCAGCTGACCAAGGACGGCACCAAAGGCGTGATGTGGCACAACACCACGACCAACGGGCTGACCGGCACCCGCGCGCCGATCACGGAACTGTGGTGGGCGACCGGCGCCGACCAGCTCAAAGGCCGCACCATCACCCGCGGCCCGTACACCGGGGAGACCGTCTACACCTTCCGTCAGTGGCTCGACAGCGCCGGATCCCTGAACCTCGTAGCGCTGGTGGAACTCAAGGGCGAGGCCAAGCAGTCACTGCTGAACAGTGACTCGGCCATCCGGGAAAGAGCGTGGAACGAGGTCATCGCGCCCATCTCCGAACGCACAGCGTCCCAGCGGATCATGATCTACACGCATGACGCCGATCTGAAGCCGGAACTCGACAGGCGCATCAAAGCGGCCGGACTAGCCGCCACGCTCACCGGCCACCCCAGTTGGGTGGACAGCGTCGACTGGGAGGAACCGCCCCCGGCGGCATCCGGTAACTACGCCTCCTGGCAGGCGGCGCTGACACGTCTGGGCTCCACCACGGCCTCGGTCCCGATGGCCACCTCCTGGACCAAGGACTTCACCACCTGGCTGAAGGGCAAGTGCGTCTGACGTCCGGCACCCGCGCGGGGCGGGGCCCGGCGCCCTCGCCGGCCCCCGCCCCGCGGCACCTCTCACCTGAGGACGCGCAGGCGTCGCCGCCCCGGTCGATGCCGTGCCGCTGCTTCGGCGCCCTCCGGCCGGCCGGACACCCCCCGGCACGCGGCCCTTAGGATCAGCGCCGCAACGCCTCGGCCGCGGTCGCCGCGACGGCGTCGGCCAGCGCCGTCAGCGCCGGCGAGTCGAGCTTCCACTGCTGCCAGTACAGGGTCACGTCCGCCCACTGTCCGGCCGCCAGCAGGACCAGCCGGCCCGCCGCCAGCAGCGGCTCCGCCTGCGCCTCGGGGACCATGCCCCACCCGAGTCCCGCCGCGACCGCGTCCAGGAAACCCCCCGACGTGGGGACGTAGTGCCGGTGCGGGGAGGCGGCGGCCCCGCCGCCCAGCCGGCGCACGAAGCCGTCCTGGAAGTCGTCCTTGCGGTCGAAGGCCACGACGGGAGCCGCGGCCAACGCCTCCGGGAGCGGCCCCGCCGACAGGCCCGCCGCGCGGTCCGGCGCCGCCACCGGCAGATACCGCATCCGGCCGAGCGGGCGGACCGTGCAGCCGGGCACCGGGTCGGCGGAGGAGGTCACCGCCGCCATGACCAGGCCCTCGCGCAGCAGGGCCGCCGTATGGTCCTCGTCCTCCCGGTGCAGTTCGAAGCACAGCCCGGGGACCCGGGTCAGCGCCGGCAGGAACCAGGTGGCCAACGAGTCCGCGTTCACCGCGACCGACACCCGGGTGGGCTCCCCGGCGCCGCTCAGCCCCAGCTCGCCCCACGCGTCCTGCTCCAGCCGGGCGAGCTGCCGGGCGAACCGCACGAGCACCGCGCCGGACTCCGTGGGCCGCACCGGTTTGGTGCGCTGCAGCAGCACACGGCCGGTGCGCTGCTCCAGCGCCTTGATCCGCTGGCTCACGGCCGACGGTGTCACGTGCAGCGCCGCGGCCGCCGCGTCGAACGTGCCCTCGTCGACCGCGGCGAGCAGGGTCCGGACCTGGTCAACGGGAAGCTCGGCCATCACGACGGCTAAGGATACGTAAGAAACTTCAGCTGTACTTGCCCTTCGTCGCCTGGCTACGGTCGACGCCATGAACCAGGCCCTGACCGCCGTCGCCGCCGGATTCGGCACCGGACTGTCCCTGATCGTCGCCATCGGCGCCCAGAACGCCTTCGTCCTGCGCCAAGGGGTGCGGCGGGACGCCGTGCTCGCCGTCGTCGGCATCTGCGCGCTGTCCGACGCGGTGCTCATCGCGCTGGGCGTCGGCGGGGTCGGGGCGGTCGTCGTGGCGTGGCCGGGCGCGCTGCGGGCGGTCGGGCTCGTCGGCGGCGCCTTCCTGCTCTGCTACGGCGCCCTGGCCGCCCGGCGCGTCCTCAGGCCCGGCACGGGGCTGCGGACCGAGGGCGAAGCCGTGGGCTCCCGCCGTCGCGCGGTGCTCACCTGCCTGGCGATGACCTGGCTCAACCCGCACGTCTACCTGGACACCGTGTTCCTGTTGGGCTCCCTCGCCGCCGGCCGGGGCCCGCTGCGCTGGACCTTCGGTCTCGGCGCGGCGCTCGCCAGCGTGTGCTGGTTCGCGGCGCTCGGCTTCGGCGCGCGCCTGCTCGGCCGCTTCCTCGCCCGACCCGCGGCCTGGCGGGTACTGGACGGCCTGGTCGCCGTCACGATGCTGGCCCTGGGCGCCACGCTCGTGGCCGGGGCCTGAGAGAGCCGGCAGGACAGCGCCGGCCGCGACCACCGTGTCGGGTCATCGCCGCGCACGGCCGTCGCTTTCGTACGGCCGTCGCCCGGTCCCTGGCCTATGATCGGCGTATTGAAGTTGAAAACCGAACGTCCTGTGCGTGGGAAGGCCGACGCCATGAGCAACACCGAAGTGCATCCCGCCGAGCTGAGGTGTGGCGGAGGGCTCGACGCCGCACGCCCCCCGGCCGTCGAGGTGCTCACGGCCCGCGACGTGCCGCTCGGCGGCCCCCGGGCGATGACGGTACGCCGGACGCTGCCCCAGCGGGCCCGGACGCTGATCGGTGCCTGGTGCTTCGCCGACCACTACGGCCCCGACGACGTGGCCGCGACGGGCGGCATGGACGTCGCACCGCACCCGCACACCGGGCTGCAGACGGTGAGCTGGCTGTTCAGCGGGGAGATCGAACACCGCGACAGCCTGGGCAGCCATGCCTTCGTCCGGCCCGGCGAACTCAACCTCATGACGGGCGGCCTCGGGATCTGCCACTCGGAGGTGTCGACACCCACCACGACGATCCTGCACGGCGTGCAGCTGTGGGTGGCGCTGCCCGGCGAACACCGGAACACCGCGCGGGACTTCCAGCACTCCGCACCCGCCCCGGTGCCGCTGGACGGCGGCCGCGCCCTGGTCTTCCTCGGCACACTCGCCGGCGACACCTCCCCCGTGCGCACCTTCACCCCCCTGCTCGGCGCCGAGCTGTCCGTGGACCCGGGCGCGACGGTCACCCTCGACATCGACCCGGCCTTCGAGCACGGACTCCTCGTCGACACCGGTGACGTCCGCCTGGAGGACACCGCCCTGCGTCCGGCGGACCTCGGCTACCTCGCCCCCGGCCGCACCGCGCTCACCGTCGCCAACCCAGGGCCCGACCGCGCACGGCTGGTGCTGCTCGGCGGACCTCCGTTCGAGGAGGAGATCGTCATGTGGTGGAACTTCATCGGACGGTCACACGACGAGATCGCACAGGCCCGCGAGGACTGGATGAAGGGCACCCGTTTCGGCGAGGTGCGGGGCTACGACGGCGCTCCGCTGCCCGCGCCAGAGCTGCCGAACACACCGTTGAAGCCCCGAGGAAGCAAGCGTGACCTGCGAGAACAGGGGCCGTCTGCCAAGAAGCCGTGATTGTTTTGCGCCTGCCGGGCAACGTGGGAATCCCGCCGGGTCTGTGTACGGCACCAGCCCCACCCATGCCTGTGAAGCTGTCTGTGATGTCCAACGCATGGGCATCTGCAGGCAGCTTCAGCCGTACCAATGCTGATCACTGAACTTTAAGGAACAGACCGCTACCTGTGTGGACCGCCCTGCCGATCCGCTCCCCGCCCCCGGGC
>NZ_LR732544.1:1028533-1043097 GCF_902506575.1 Streptomyces mexicanus
GTCCCCCGCACCGCGTGGCCCGAGTCGGTCGGCGCGGGGCCGCTCCGGTCGGTGGTCAGGGTGCGGCCGGGAGTTCCTGGGTGCCGAGGACCATCAGCAGGGCCAGCCGCTCCGCGTCCTCGGTGTCGGGCTCGGCGGTGTAGACCATGATCCGCAGATCGCTGCCGGCGACGGCGAGCACGTCGCAGTCGAGGGTCACCGGCCCGACGCGTGGGTGCCGGATGGTCTTGCGTGCCGCCTCGTGCGCACCCACCGCGCCGCTGTCCCACAGCTCGGCGAAGCGGTCGCTGCGGGCGCGCAGTTCGGCGATCAGGTCGCGCAGCCGGTGGTCGGCCGGGTAACGCTCGGCGGTGGTGCGCAGGGCGGAGACGAGCGCGGTCTCGAAGGCGCGCCGCTCCTCGGGGGTGTGGACGACGCGGCCGCCGCTGCCGGCGAAGTGCCGCCACACGCCGTTGCGTTCGCGTCCCTGGGCGACCTCGCCCATCAGCGCCGTATACGGCGGGTTGGCGACCAGCAGCGTCCAGGCGGCGTCGTACACCGCGACCGGGGTTCCGGCCAGCCGGTCCAGCAGGCGGTGCACGCTGGGCGGGACGAAGACGGGGACCGTCTTCGGGCCGGGCGGCGCCAGGCCGGCCAACCGGTACAGGTGGTCCCGTTCGGCCGCCGACAGCCGCAGCGCGCGGGCCAGCGCCTCCACCACCTGCGAGGAGGGGTTGGTGGCGCGGCCCTGCTCCAGGCGCATCACATAGTCGGCCGAGATACCAGCCAGCTGGGCCAGCTCCTCGCGCCGCAGTCCGGCGGCACGCCGGCGTCCCCCGGCCGGCAGGCCGACCTCCCCCGGGGACAGCCGGTCGCGCCAGCGGTGGATCGCTGCTCCGAGTTCCGCGGTGGCCATGATCCCCAGTGTGCCGCACGCGACGCGGGTGTTCCTGGCACTGCCGTTCCTAGGAAAACCCGTCTTCTGGCCGGCGGGCCGCCGCCCGCCGACGCTGGAGACATGACGACCACACTGATCACCGGGGCCAACAAGGGCCTCGGATTCGAGCCCGCCCGCCGCCTGCTCGCCGCGGGTCACACCGTTCACCTCGGCGCCCGCGATCCCGAGCGGGGCCGCCGGGCCGCCGAGCAGCTGGGCGCGCACTTCGTCCAGCTCGACGTGACCGACGACGCCTCGGTCGCGGCCGCCGTCAAGGAGATCGACGCCGCGGGCGGTCTGGACGTGCTGGTGAACAACGCCGGCATCGAGCCGCGCCGGCCCGACGGCGCCTTCGTCGATCCCACGCAGACCACGGCGGACGCGGTGCGCACGGTGTTCGAGACCAACGTGTTCGGCATCGTGCGGACGCTGCACGCCTTCCTGCCGTTGCTGCGGCGCTCGGCCAACCCGGTCGTGGTCAACGTCAGCAGCGGCCTGGCCCTGGCGTCGGCCCTGGCCGACCCGGCGTCGCCCACGCACTTCTACCCCGACCTCGCCTACCCGTCCTCCAAGGCCGCGGTCAACATGCTCACGGTGCAGTACGCAAAGGCCTTCGGCGACATCCGGATCAACGCCGTCGATCCGGGTTTCACCCGCACCGATCTGAACCACAACACCGGGACCCAGAGCGTGGAGGAGGGCGCCGAGGTCATCGTGCGGATGGCGTGCATCGGCGCCGACGGCCCCACGGGCCCGTTCCGCACCGCCGCCGGCCCGCTGCCGTGGTGACCCGCCGGCGCCCGCCGGGCCGGCACGGGTGTGTCAGTCCCGGCGGGCGCGGGCGATGTCCGGTGTGCGGTACAGGTGCTCCGGGATACGCGCCAGCGTCGAGGGGTGGACCTGCGGCCCGAGGCCGTACAGCTTCTGGAAGCTCATGATGAGGGGCCGCCAGGCGTCCGGGTCGATGTGGTCCTCGGTCCCGGCCTGGCGGATCTCGTCGTGCACGTGGACCCGCCGGACGCGGACCTCGAAGGTGAGCACGGATCCCCGCTGGGTGTCGCCGTCGTCCGCCAGCGAGTGCACGGCCTCGACGACGGCCTCCATCGCCACCGGACACTCGGCGGCCCGGGGCGGGGCGACGGTCTCGGACGGCACCGGGGTCAGGCCGGCCCGGCCGAACTTGTCCGGCTCGTAGCGGTATCCGCGCTCGGCCTTGCGCGGCGGCACCGGATCGGTGCCGGTGGTCAGCGCGAGCCGGTCGACGGCCGGGGCCAGCGCGTCGGAGGGAAGGTTGAGGACGCACTCGCGGGTGCGGAGCATGTTCTGGGACGTCTGGGACCGCGCTCCCAGGCCGAGCACCGCCCGCCAGCCCAGCCAGAACGCCGAGGACATCGGCGCGAGGTTGGGTGTGCCGTCCTCGTTCAGGGTGGACAGGAGCACCACGGGGGTGCCGAAGTAGAGGATGCCCGGCTCGATCCGGGAGTGCGCGGGGACTGCGGTGGTGGTCATGTGATCCACTCTCGCCGCCGGCCGGGGCGGCCGCTGGCGGTGTTCGGACATCGCGTTCTCCGGCACGGCCGCGCGCGCCTGCCCGTCCGCCGGACCGCGTTCCGCAGCGCGCGGACGGGTACCCGCCGAGGGGCACTTCCTGAGTGAAGTGAGGAAGGACGGAGAGGACCGACAAGGACGGCAAGGAGGAGCGGTCCGATGCGACACGATGAGATGATCGGGAAAGTTCAGGCGCTCGCTCAGCTGCCGGACCGGGGCTCGGCCGACCGGGCGATCCGTGCCGTGCTGAGCACGCTGGCCGAACGGCTGCCGGCCGGGCTCGCGGACCACGTCGCCGCCCAGCTGCCACCGGAGCTGGCCGCGCCCATGCGTCAGGCGTCGGAGTCGTCGGTGTCCGAGCGTTCGCGGACCTCGGGCGAGCGGTTCGACCTGACCGCGTTCGCGGGCAGGGTCGCCGGGCGCGCGGGCACGGACGAAGACGCGGCCCTGAGCGAGACCGCCGCCGTCATGGAGGTGCTGGACGCCGCCCTGACCCCGGAACTGACCGTGAAGGTGGCCGGGGTGCTGCCCTCGGACATCCGGGAGCTGCTGCCCGTGGGCCGGGCGACCGAGGGATCGGGCTGAGGACTGAACCGGGGACGGCCCAAGGCAGTCTCCTCCACGGCGGCCCGCGCTGCCCGCGCAGGAGTCGGCCCCGCTCATCACTCCGGCGGCGCCGTCTTCCGCGTCCGTCCTCGGCGGTTGCCGGCAGCGCGGGCCCGGATCTCTTCGGTGGCCGCGCGGAAGGCGGGTGCGGCGCGCGCGAAGTAGTCGAAGAGGAGGGCGCGCTGCTCGGGGGTGTAGTGGGCGAGGACTTCGGCTACATGGCGGCGGGCGGGGCCGACCACCTCCTCGATGCGTCCCAGGGCGTCGGGGACCGGTTCGACGATCACGCGTCTGCGGTCGTCGGGGTCGGCTGTCCGGCGGGCGAAGCCGGCCCTTTCGAGGCGGTCGATCAGACGGGTGGTGGCGCCGGTGGTCAGCCCTGTGCGGGTGGCGAGTTCACCTGAGGAGAGGGTGCCGTGGAAGGCGATGAGGCTCAGCGCGTACCACTCCGAGGTGTGCAGACCTGCGGCTTCCGCACTGGCCAGGCCCTGCAGTCCCACCGCGTCCAGGTACTGACGGAAGATCACCTGCTCGCTGTCCCCCTCGCTGGGGATTGCGCCCACCGGGATCACCTCCTACATTTCTCTGCATGGATGCAGATTCTGCGTTCGTGCAGTGTCTGCTCGATCCTAACAAGTGGGGGAGTGATCCATCATGCAGGGGCAGCAGCAGGAGACCGCCGCGGTGAAGGCGGTGCTGGACGGCCTGGTCGCCGCATGGGACCGCAACGACGCGGAGGCATACGGTGCCCTGTTCACCGAGGACGCCAGCTACCTGAGCTTCCTCGGTACCGTGTACCGGGGCCGGCGCGACATCGTGGAGAGCCACCGCGCGCTGTTCGCAGGCCTCCTCAAGGGCACGAAGCTCGCCGACGAGGTCGTCGACATCCGCTTCTACGGGCCGGACGTGGCCGTCGTCAACGGCCGGGGCGACACCTACAAGGGCAAGCGGCCGCCCAAGCTCGGCAAGGTCCAGACGTACACGCTGGTCCGGGACCCCGACGGCCGGTGGCGCATCGCCGCCTTCCAGAACACCCGGCGCAAGCCGGTCATGGAGAAGCTCACGTTCACCTTCTCCCCCGGCAGCGTCCCTCAGGCGCAGAAGTGAGCCGGCACGCCCGTGCCGCCGAAGCGGGCGGGACACAGGCCGTCAGACCGCCGGGTGGAGTTCCCGCAGCGCGGCGATCACGTCCTGGTCGGACACCTGCGCGAAGTCGTCGTACCACTCCCCCACCGACCTCAGGCGGGACGGCTGGTGCAGGCAGACGACGTCGTCGGCCTCCTCCCGCAGCGCGGCGACCACGCGCGGGCTGCCCACCGGTACGGCGAGGGTGAGCCGCAGCGGATGACGCCCGCGCAGGTGGCGCAGTGCGGCCCGGGCGGTGACACCCGTGGCCAGGCCGTCGTCCACGAGCAGCACACGGTGCCCGGCGACGGGCGGCGCGGGCCGTCCCGCCCGGTACAGGGACTCACGCCGGTGCAATTCGGTTCGCTCCCGGGCCACCTCGGAGCCGAGTTTGTCCTCGGACAGGTGCATGGCGGCCAGGCCGACCGGGTCGAACAGGGGCGGATCCTCCCCCGTGATGGCCCCCACGCCGATCTCCGGGGCGTCGGGCACACCGATCTTGCGGACGACCAGGACGTCCAGCGGCACCTTCAGCGCCCGGGCGATCTCGGCGCCGACCGGCACGCCGCCGCGCGGCAGCGCGAGGACGAGCGCGTGCGCCGGATCGCCGCTGCCCGCCCGTTCCAGCAACCGGGCGGCCAGCTCCTGCCCCGCGTGCCGACGGTCACGGAAACGCACGGCATCGCTCCCTTCCTTCGGTCGAGCCGGCCCGGCGGGGTTCAGGCGGCGGCTTGTCTCTTCAGTGCCTCGATGAGCTGGTCGCGGTTCATCCGGGAACGGCCCGCGATCTCGGCCTCGCCCG
Source organism: Streptomyces mexicanus (assembly GCF_902506575.1). GTDB lineage: Bacteria > Actinomycetota > Actinomycetes > Streptomycetales > Streptomycetaceae > Streptomyces > Streptomyces mexicanus. The sequence goes on from NZ_LR732544.1 coordinate 1,033,531, forward strand.
CCCGCTGGTACAGCTGGGCCTTGGACAGTGTCCCGAGGTCGTCACCGGCACCGTTGCGCGCCCGGCCGCCGGCCTTCCCGGCGGCCTTCCGCCCGGTCTTCCCGGAGCCCTTGCCCCCGCGTCCACCGGCCTTCTCGGTGCCCTTCGTCTTCGTCTTTCGGGTGCGTTTCTCCGGTTCCTCGGCGGCCTTCTCGGCGCCCTTCGCCTTCTCGGGGCGTTGTGCGCCCTCGCCGCCGGTCTTGCGGGAGCGGGCGCGTTCCACACTGCGTTCGAGCGCCGCCATGAGGTCGATGACGTTGGTCGCCTCGGGCGGTCCGGCCTCGCCGACGACTTCCTCGCCCCGGCGCTTGGCCTCGACCAGTTCCCTGACGCGCTCCTCGTAGGTGTCGTGGTAGTCCTCGGGGCGCCAGTCGATGGTGAGGGCGTCGATCAACTGCCGGGCGGTCCTCAGCTCCTGACTCGGCAGCTCGGTGCGCCGGTCGGGCACGAGGTCCAGGACGTCGGCCGGGTCGCGCACCTCGTCGGCCCAGTGCATGGTGTGCATGATCAGCACCGTGGGCTGGGCCCGCAGCGCGGTGAGGTACTCCTTGTTGCGCATGGTCATGGTGGCGATACCGGCCTTGTCGGCGTCCTGAAGGGCGGCGCGCAGCAGTTCGTACACCTTCACGTACTCCTCGCCGCGCGGGCCGACGTAGTAGGTGCGGTCGAAGTACACGGGCTCGACCGCGCGCAGATCGACGAAGCCCGCCATGTCGATCACCTTGGACCGGCCCGGCGCGATCTCGTCGAGTTCGTCGGGCTCGACGACCACGTAGTCGCCCTCGCCGAGGTCGTAGCCCTTGACGATGTCGTCCGGGGAGACCTGCCTGCCGGTGCGCTCGTTGACACGTTTGTTGCGGATGCGGTCAGAGGTGTCCCGCTGCAGCTGGTGGAAGTGCACGGTGTGGTCCTCGGTCGCCGTGTAGAGGCCGACGGGGACCGTGACCAGTCCGAAGGTGAGGACTCCGGTCCAGACGGGTCTCGCCATCTGCTCCCGCCTCCTTGGCTCCGACGGGGTGCGTCCGACGCGTAGGACGGGGTGCGTCGGACGCGGTACGTGGCAGTACGCGGGTTTCCCGCACGGGGATGGGTACACGGCCACAAGGCCGAGAACGCAGGCGGCCCGGGGCCGGGCCGCCGGAGGAAGCAGGCGATGTCCGTGATCTCTCAGATGGTGTCGGTGCCCGCCGACCGCGTCACGCTGGCGGGCGATTTCGTCGTCCCCGCCTCGTCCCGGGCGACGACCGTCCTGGCGCACGGTCTGCACGCCTCCCCGCAGGACCCGCACGTCAGGTCGGTCGCCGACGAGCTGCACAAGGCGGGGTTCGGCACGTTGGCGGTGGGTCTGTTCAGTGAGACGGAGGGGCGCCGGATCGAACAGATCGAGGGGCAGCCGGTCGATCTCGCCATGCTGAGCCGCCGGCTGGTGGCCGCGGTGGACTGGGTGACGATCCAGCCGGACGCCCGCGGGCTGCCGGTGCTCCTGTGCGGGTCGGGCGCCGAAGCGGCGGTGGCGCTGCTCGCGGCGGCGGATCTGCCGGAGCGGGTGTGCGCGGTGGTGTCCTGCGACGGGCAGCCCGCTCTCGCGGGTGACGCGCTGGAACGTGTGCGGGTGCCGGTGCTGTTCGTCGTGGACGACCAAGAACCGCAGTCGCTGCTGGCACATCAGGCGGCAGCGCGGCGGCTGGCCGGTCCGCACGCCGTGCGCGAAGTGCCCGGCCTGACGCGTCGGTTCGCGGAGCCGGGTGTGCTGCAGCGGACCGTCGACGTGATCAGGGAGTGGTGCGACGAGCTGCTGAAAAACGGGTGAGCACGCGCCGGCCGTCCGGGAGTGCGACCGTCCGCCGCGCTGTCGCTCCCTGGAGCCGTGAGGGGTTCGTTACCACCGATTCACGTGAGGGTATTGCAATCCATTCAGGAACGAGGAAACCTGCATAGACATATGCAGGCGGTGGACGCGCCCCCGGGTTCCGGCGTGCCGTGCCCCGCCCAGGAGCGGCAGGACGGAGCACGTGGTGGCACAGGCCATGGTCGAACGGCGTTCCATCGACGTCATCCCCGACGAGGAGCGGCGCGGTACGGCGTTCTCGCAGTTCACGCTCTGGCTGGGTGCCAACCTCCAGATCACCACCGTGGTCACCGGCGCGCTCGCCGTCGTCTTCGGCGGTGACGTGGTCTGGTCCCTTGTCGGGTTGCTCGCCGGCAACGTGCTGGGCGGCGCGGTCATGGCCCTGCACTCGGCCCAGGGACCCCGGCTGGGCCTGCCGCAGATGATCTCGTCGCGGGCGCAGTTCGGGGTGCGCGGGGCGGTCGTGCCGCTGGTCCTGGTGGTCGTGATGTACATCGGGTTCTTCGCCAGCGGGTCGGTGCTCGCCGGGGAGGCGGTCGGCAAGCTCACCCATCTCGGCCCCGTGCCCGGCATCATCGTCTTCGCGCTGGTGACCGGCGTGATGGCGACCGTCGGCTACCAGGTGATCCACGCCCTGGGCCGGGTGGCGAGCGTGGTGTGCGCGCTGGCCTTCGTCTATCTGGGGGTGCGCCTGCTGGGCCGCGCCGACCTCGGACACCTGGCCCACCAGTACCACTTCGCGCTGCCGATGTTCCTGCTGGCCATGTCGCTGTCCGCGTCGTGGCAACTGGCGTTCGGGCCGTACGTGGCGGACTACTCGCGCTACCTGCCCCGCACCACCTCCGCCCGGGCCACGTTCGGCTGGACCCTGGCCGGCACGGTGCTCGGCGCCCAGTGGTCGATGAGCTTCGGTGTGCTGGTAGCGGCGACCGCCGGCGCGGCCTTCGTGGACGACCAGGTGGGATACGTGGTGGGCCTCGGCGGCACCGGCCTGGTGGCGTCCCTGCTGTACTTCGTGATCGCACTGGGCAAGCTGACGGTGAACGTGCTCAACACCTACGGCGGGTTCATGTCCCTGGTGACCAGCGTCAGCGGGTTCCGCGGTCAGCGGGTCCTGTCGCAGCGCGGCCGGACCGCCTACATCACCGGCATCATGATCGCGGGCACGGCCGTCGCGCTCGCCGGACGCAGCTCGTTCCTGAACTCCTTCGCCGACTTCCTGCTGTTCCTGCTGACGTTCTTCACCCCGTGGTCGGCGATCAACCTGGTGGACTACTACCTGCTCTCCAAGGAGCGGTACGACCTGCCGGCGCTGAGCGATCCGAACGGCCGGTACGGCGGCTGGCGCTGGGACGCCCTGCTGGTCTACGCCGTCGGCCTCGCCGCCCAGTTCCCGTTCCTGTCCACCAGTTTCTACACCGGCCCGCTGGTCGGTCCGCTCGGCGGCGCCGACATCTCGTGGATCGTCGGCCTGATGGTGCCGGCCCTGCTCTACGCGGCGCTGGGCTCCCGCCGCGCCCGCCCGGCGCAGCCTTCGCCCACGGCGGCCGGCACCGCGGACACCGCCCCCGAGCCCACCCCGGCCACCGACTGAGCGGGCGGGAGGCTGCGCGGCACAACGGTCGCACGGTCGAGGCACCCGGCCGCACGGTCATCGACGACCGTGCGGCCGACTGGTGCCGGGACCGCGTCCCCGGTACTCCCCGCGCCCTGCACTTCCCCGGCGAGCCCATCGGTTTCCGCACACCCGGCCAGAACCCGACCGGCATCGGTCGTCGGCACGCCCGAGCGAGGACACCGCCGGGCATCAGCCCCCGGCACGCCCCGGCGGGGACATGCCCGGGCATCAGCCCCCGGCGCGCCCCGGTGAGGGCATCGCGCCGACCAGGCGGCGCAGGCAGCACACCGCCAGTTCGGCGGGCGAGCCGGGGCCGGTGGCGCCCGCCTCGGTCTCGGCCCAGGTCTCCAGCGCGATGCGGATGGCGTCCGTGGCGGCGGCCGCGGCGAGCCGTACCTCCAGCGGCTGCGCGCCCGGGCCCACGAGGCGGGCGATCACCGGCACGAGCCGTTCCTCCGACTCCTGGTTCACCCGGTACCACACCGCGCGCAGCGCGGCGTCGTCGGCGGCCGCCCGCAGCAACCCGCGGGTGCGCAGCAACGCCTGGACGGCGTCCTCGTCCGGGACGGACAAGGCCTGCTCGACCGCGTCCTGCATCGCCCGCGGCAGCGGCGTGCCCGGCTCCGTCGCCTCCAGCAGAGCGCGCCAGCTGTCGGCGCCCGCGGCCAGCAGCGGGCTCACCGCGTCCTGCTTGGAGCGGAAGTACCGGTAGAAGGTTCGCAGCGCGACCCCCGCGCGGCGGGCGATCTCCTCGGCCGTCGTGGCGTGCGGCCCCTGGGTGGCGAAGAGTTCGGCCGCGGCGTGGGCGATGTCGAGCTGCGTGGCCGCCTTGCGGCGCTCGGTCAGCGAGGTGGACGGGTTGGTGCTCACCCGCAGAAGCCTACGCCCCCGCGATCAGTACCCGGCACACAGTGACAGGTTGGCAAAACGTGCCACTCGGGCGTACCGTGAAGCGCATCGACCGCGTCGGCGATTCGGGCAGGCCGGCGCCGCAGGCCGTGTCGCGCACCGACCGGCCGGGTGGGAGAACACATGAACCGCTATGAAGGCCGCCGTGCACTGATCACCGGCGGCGGCTCGGGCATCGGCCAGGCCACCGTGCTGCGCCTCCTCGCCGAGGGCGGCACCGTCGTCGCCGCGGACGTCAGCGAGCAGGGTCTGAAGGACACCGTCGAAAAGGCCGGCGCACACGCGGACCGCCTCACCACGGTGGTCGTCGACATCGCGGACGAAGCCTCGGTGCGCGACGGCGTCGCCGCCGCGCTCACCACGCTCGGCGGCCTGGACGTGCTGGTCAACGCGGCCGGGATCCTGCGCTCCTCGCACACCCACGCAACCGCCCTCGACGCCTTCACCCGCGTCCTGCAGGTCAACCTCGTCGGCACGTTCCTGATGATCCGCGAGTGCATCCCCGCCCTGCTCGAAGGCCGGGACGCGGCGGTCGTCAACTTCAGCTCGACCTCGGCCGCGTTCGCGCACCCCTACATGGCGGCCTACGCGGCGAGCAAGGGCGGCATCCAGTCCATGACCCACGCCCTGGCCAGTGAGTACGCCCGGCAGGGCATACGTTTCACGGCGGTGCAGCCGGGCTCCATCTCCTCCGGCGTGACCGACGGCAGCGGCTCGAGCAGGCAGAGCAGGGGCCCGGGCCTTCCCGAGGACGCCGACATGAGCCTGTTCATGAAGCTCTCCCCCGCGCTCGGTCAGGGGTTCGCGGAGCCCGAGACGGTGGCGTCCGTGGTCGCGATGCTCGCCAGTGAGGACGGCAGGTTCATCACCGGTACCGAGATCCGCGTGGACGGCGGCACCCACTTCTGAGCCGCGCACCCGCGCCGCACCTGCTGCCCCCGCGCGTCACAGCCCCCGCACCGCAGCGCCCGCGCCCCCGAACCCCGCGCCGCCCGCGCACCTGAGCCCTGCGCGCCGCACTCTCGCCCACCGCACGAAGGACAACCTGGAGCACGTCATGAACGACCTCACCGGCAAGACCGTGATCATCACCGGTGGCGCCCGCGGCCTCGGCGCCGAGGCGGCCCGCCAGGCGGTCGCGGCCGGCGCCCGCGTGGTGATCACCGACGTCCTGGCCGACCAGGGCGAGGCCACCGCCGCCGAACTGGGCGATCACGCCCGTTTCCTGACCCACGACGTCACCTCCGAGGAGGACTGGCGGCGTGTGGCCGACTTCGCGTGCGCGGAGTTCGGCGGGATCCACGGCCTGGTGAACAACGCCGGTGTCTCCACGGGGCAGTTGCTGGAGTCGGAGTCGGTGGAGCACTTCCGCAAGGTGCTCGACACCAATCTCACCGGTGTCTTCATCGGCATGAAGACGGTGATTGCGGCGATGAAGGACGGCGGCGGAGGCTCCATCGTCAACATCTCCTCCGCGGCGGGCCTGATGGGGCTCGCGCTGACGGCCGGGTACGGCGCCTCCAAGTGGGGTGTGCGGGGGCTGACGAAGATCGGCGCGGTCGAGCTGGGCACCGCCCGGATCCGGGTCAACTCGGTGCACCCCGGCATGACGTACACCCCGATGACCGCCTCCGCGGGCATCGAGAAGGGCGAGGGCAAATACCCGAACACGCCCATGGGCCGGGTCGGCGAGCCGCACGAGATCGCGAGCGCCGTCGTCTATCTGCTCTCCGACGCCGCCTCCTACGTCACGGGCGCCGAACTGGCCGTGGACGGCGGCTGGACCACGGGCCCGACCGTCCAGTACGTCATGGGCCAGTGAGCCGGCGGGCACACCGCCCGCACGCACACGTCCGGGTCCGCCGGCCGCGGGGACCGGCGAACCCGGACGGGACGTGGCACCGGGACCTCACCGGGAGCCGCCGGCCGTCAGCCGACAGCTCCCGGGTGCCACTGGTGCCACCGGCGGTACCGCCGGTACCGCTCAGGCCAGGTCGAACCGGTCGAGGTTCATGACCTTGTCCCACGCCGCGACGAAGTCGTGCACGAACTTCTCCTTCGCGTCGTCACACGCGTACACCTCGGCGACGGCGCGCAGTTCGGAGTTCGAGCCGAAGACCAGGTCGGCACGGCTGCCGGCCCACTTCACCTCGCCCGTGGCGGCGTCGCGGCCCTCGAACGTCGTCGCGTCCTGCGACGTCGGCTTCCAGTCGATGCCCAGGTCGAGCAGGTTGACGAAGAAGTCGTTGGTGAGGACGCCGGGGGTGGTGGTGAACACACCCAGCTGCGACTGCTGGTGGTTGGCGCCCAGCACCCGCAGGCCACCGACCAGGACGGTCATCTCCGGCGCGCTCAGGGTGAGCAGGTTGGCCCGGTCCAGGAGCAGGTACTCGGCGGGCAGCCGGTTGCCCTTGCCCAGGTAGTTGCGGAAGCCGTCGGCGGTCGGCTCCAGCGCGGCGAAGGACTCCACGTCCGTCTGGTCCTGCGCGGCGTCCACCCGGCCCGGCGTGAACGGCACCTGGACCTCAAAACCGGCCTCCTTGGCGGCCTTCTCCACACCCGCGCAGCCGGCGAGCACGATCAGGTCGGCCAGCGAGATCCGCTTGCCGCCGCTCTGCGCGGCGTTGAAGGACTCCTGGACGCCCTCCAGGGTGCGCAGCACCGTCGCCAGCCGGTCCGGGTCGTTGACCTCCCAGCCGCGCTGCGGCTCCAGGCGGATACGGGCGCCGTTGGCGCCGCCGCGCTTGTCGCTGCCGCGGAAGGAGGAGGCCGACGCCCACGCGGTGAACACCAGGTCGGAGACGGTCAGGTCGGTCTCCAGGACCTTGGCCTTCAGGGCCGCGACGTCCTCGGCGTCGACCAGCTCGTGCGTCCGCTCGGGCAGCGGGTCCTGCCACAGCAGCGTCTCGCTGGGCACCTCGGGGCCGAGGTAGCGGGCCACCGGGCCCATGTCGCGGTGGGTCAGCTTGAACCAGGCGCGGGCGAAGGCGTCGGCGAACTCGTCCGGGTTCTCCAGGAAGCGCCGCGAGATCTGCTCGTAGACCGGGTCGAAGCGCAGCGCCAGGTCGGTGGTCAGCATCGTCGGGGCGTGCCGCTTGGACGGGTCGTGCGCGTCGGGGACGGTGCCGGCGCCGGCACCGTCCTTCGGCCGCCACTGGTGCGCGCCGGCCGGGCTCTTGAACAGCTCCCACTCATAGCCGAACAGCGTCTCGAAGAAGGTGTTGTCCCACTGGGTCGGGGTCGGCGTCCAGGTGACCTCCAGACCGCTGGTGATCGCGTCGCCGCCCTTGCCGGTGCCGTAGGAGTTCTTCCAGCCCAGGCCCTGCTGCTCCATCGGGGCGGCCTCGGGGTCGGGGCCGACGTTGTCGGCCGGGCCGGCGCCGTGGGTCTTGCCGAAGGTGTGGCCGCCGGCGATGAGGGCGACGGTCTCCTCGTCGTTCATCGCCATCCGGCGGAACGTCTCACGGATGTCGCGGGCGGCGGCGATCGGGTCCGGGTTGCCGTTGGGGCCCTCGGGGTTGACGTAGATCAGGCCCATCTGGACCGCGGCGAGCGGCTCCTCCAGCTCCCGGTCACCGGTGTAGCGCGCGTCGCCCAGCCAGGTGGTCTCCGGACCCCAGTAGACGTCGTCCTCCGGCGCCCAGGCGTCCACGCGGCCGCCGGCGAACCCGAAGGTCTTGAAGCCCATCGACTCCAGGGCGACGTTTCCGGCGAGGATGAGCAGGTCCGCCCACGACAGGTTCCGGCCGTACTTCTTCTTCACCGGCCACAGCAGGCGGCGGGCCTTGTCGAGGTTGGCGTTGTCCGGCCAGCTGTTGAGCGGCGCGAAGCGCTGCTGACCGGAGCCGGCGCCGCCGCGGCCGTCGCTGATGCGGTAGGTGCCCGCGCTGTGCCAGGCCATGCGGATGACGAGCGGGCCGTAGTGGCCGAAGTCGGCGGGCCACCAGTCCTGCGAGGTGGTCAGCACCTCGGCGATGTCACGCTTGACGGCCGGAAGGTCGAGGGACTTGAACGCCTCGGCGTAGTCGAAGTCCTCCCCCAGGGGGTTGGCCACGGCGGGGTTCTTGGCGAGGATCTTCAGGTTGAGCCGCTCCGGCCACCACTGGCGGTTGCCGCCGCCCTGGGTGGGGTGCGGGGCGCGCGCCGTGTGCGCGACGGGGCAGCCGCCGGTGCCCTCCAGTTTAGGGTCGGTGACGACTGCGTCGTGGTTCTCGGACATGGACATCCTTCCGGACAGGACGGATCACGGTGCTGCGGAACTGGGCACGGTGGAGCAGGCGGGGCACAGGCCCCAGTAGATGACCTCGGCCTCGTCGATGGCGAAGCCGTGGTCGTCGGACGCGGTCAGGCAGGGTGCTTCGCCCGCCGCGCAGTCCACGTCGGCGACGGCACCGCACGACCGGCACACGACGTGGTGGTGGTTGTCGCCGACGCGTCCTTCGTACCGGGCCGGGCTGCCGGCCGGTTCGATACGGCGGACGAGCCCGGCGGCGGTCAGGGCGTGGAGGGCCTCGTACACGGCCTGCAGGGAAACGTGCCCGACGCGGTCGCGCACCCCGGAGGCGATCGCCTCCACACCGAGGTGGTCACCGGCTCGGACGGTCTCCAGAAGTGCGACGCGGGCGGCCGTCACCCGCAGTCCCGCACCGCGCAACTCCTCCGCCGTGGTCGGAGGCCGGGCTGCCGTCATGGCGCTGAACCTACGCCCCAAACACGAAGGGTTCAAGAAAACGAACGGACAAAGTCTGGTGTACGCGGTGCCTCAGTGCCCGCAGGGTTCGAAGCGCCACAACGGCCGGGAGTGCCAGACGGCCGGGAGTGCCAGAACGGCCCGGTGCCCTGAGGGCCCGGAGCACCGGGACGGCAGGGGCGGGGCGCGGCTGCGGTGGCGCGGTGGAAGCAGGGGCGGCTCCCCTCCGGGCGGTGCGGCGGGGGGGCGGCGGCCGGGGCTCGGGCGGGGGGGGCCCCGCCCGCCCGGCGCGGGCGGGGGGGCCCCCCCCCCCGGGGGCGGGCCCGGCGCGGCCCCCCCCCCCCCCGGGCCCCCCCCCCGGGGCCCCCCCCCCCCCCGCCCCCGGGGGGGGGCGCCCCCCGGGGGGCCGGCGCCCGCCCCCGCCGGCCCCCCCCGCGCCCCCCCCCGGGGGGCGCTCCCGCG
>NZ_LR732544.1:1043198-1108276 GCF_902506575.1 Streptomyces mexicanus
TCCACCGACCGCCCGGCCCCGTCCGTTCGCGCCTCCATCCTGTCCGCCCGCACCCCGTCCCCGTCCGCACGCCGCCCGGCCGCGTCCATCGCCCGCCCGGCCGCCTCCACCGGCGCCCCGGCGGCCTTGGCCCGCCGACCGTTGCCGTTCACGCCGTCCTCCGCGGGTCGCACAGGGTGGCCACGGAGGCCAGCCGTTCCACCAGGTCGCCCAGGACCGCGTCGGTCTTCTCCCGCTCGCTGCGGCTCAGCCGGTCCAGCGGGGTCCACCGTCCGCCGTGCCGGAAGCCGTCCAGGAGGGTTTCGGCGCGGTCCATTTTCCGCTCCAGCGCCGAAAGGCCGCTGTAGCGGTCCGCCAGCAGCGGGCGCAGCCGGGTCAGCACGGCGCGGGTGCCGTCGAGGTTGGCGCGGGCGGCGGCGAGGTTGCTGCCGCTGCCGTAGTCGGTGCGGCCGGTCAGCTCGAACTGCACGGTGTTCTCCAGGATCTCGTGGGCCCGCAGCCCCAACTGGGCGGGGTCCATGCGGGCCTGTGCCCAGTCGTCGCGCAGGGCGGTGAGCGCGGTGACGAGACCGGCCGCCGGGGCCCTGAGGCCGCGGGCGCTCTCGCCGTGCCACAGCCCGTACTCGATCCGGTGGAAGCCGGTGAACGACGCATCGCGCACACCGCCGGGCAGCCCGGCGTCGGTGCCGTTGATGCGCCCGTCCGCGTCGCCGAAGGCGTCGTACGCCGCTCCGAGCCGCTCGTACTGCAGATGCGCCGGCAGCCATGCCGTGCGGGCCGCCGCGAGGTCGCCGCGGTCGATGGCCTCCCGCAGCCGGACGGCCAGCCGTACCGCCTCCCGCAGCCCGCCGGCCACCCACTTCTGGTAGTCGAGGGCGGGCGGGATCAGGTCGTGCGCGGTGACGGGCGCGGCGGCCGGGCCGCTGCGGCCCCGGTCGACCCGCACGGTGGGCCCGGTGGCCGCGTCGGCGTCCTCGGGCAGGCACCGGAAGGCGTACGCGCCCCGGCCCAGGCGGACGGTCAGCGAGCGGGTGGTGCCCGGGCCGATGTCCTCGACCTCCCCGTACACCGCGTGGCTGCCGGGATCCTCCAGGATCACCTCGGCGGCCCGGTCGGAGGTGTTGTGCAGGTCGAAGACCTGAAGGCCGGGCACGGGCGTGTCCCAGCCGCGGCCGCAGCGGCCGGGCGAGACCTCGACGCCGGTGTGCGGCAGCCCGTCGGCGGCCGTGCCCGCCGAACCCGCCGTGCGGGGAGCACGGCCGTGGCCCAGACCCAGGGCCAGCACCCCGGCCAGGACCAGTACCGCCGCCACGGCCGACGCGATCCGCCGTCTCGGCGCGCGCGCACCGCGGCCGACCGCCTGCATGCGGGTTCCTCCCCCCGGTCGAGCGCTGCGATCAGGTCATGGTAGGCAACAGCCCTGCCCGAGCCCAGGCATGAGGAAACCGACGAGCCGTGGGATCGGCGCACCGGCTTGTCGCTCTCGCCCGTCGTTCACGGTCGATCGGCACACCGGCTTGTCGCTCTCGCCCGTCGACCACGGCGGACCGTGTTGATCGCAGGATTGTGACCAGGACCTTTCCAATAAGATCGCCAAGGCTCGTATAGTGACCGACAGTTGAGCACCACCCGTCACTTCCGACCGTTGTCAGGCCTTGCCCGCGGACCAGACCGAGGGCCGCCCTCCCGCGAGCGGCGGCCCGCCCGAGGACCCGATTGATGACCGCCCCCACGCCTCGCGGCGAGCGCCCCGCCCTCCGTACGCTCCTGCCTCTGCCCGCCCTGACCGCCGTGGTGGCGCTCGCCGCGGTCGCGGCGCTGGTCTCGGCGGCGCCGGCCTCCGCCCGTGCCCCGCTCGCCTGGGGGACGGGCGGCGCTGCCGTGGTGCTGGTGATCGCCGTGTTCCTGGCGGTGCGTGCGGCACGGACCGCCCGGATCGCCCGGCAGCGGCTGCAGTCGGTGCAGCAGGACGCCGACCGCCTGCGGCAGGAGCACGGGCGGCTGTCCATGGAGGCGCAGCGCGAGCGGCAGCACCTGATCGACGAACTGGCCCGGCAGCGGGCCGAGTTCGCCGAGTCGCTGGCCCGGGAGAAGGCGCGGGTCGAGGAGGAGAGCGCCCGGGAGCTGCGGCGTCTGAAGGACGAGGGGGCCCGCCTCGCCGAGGAGCTGGAGCGCGCCCGGCGGGCCCGCGACGCCGCGATCTCCGCGACCTCCAGCGCGGCCGGCCGCATGCAGGCCCTGACCACCGCGATGCTCGCCGACCTGCGGGCCATGGAGGAGCGCCACACCGACGAGCAGGTCCTGGCCGACCTGCTGCACCTGGACCACCGCACCGCGCAGGCGGGCCGGCGCGCCGACTCCGTCGCCGTCCTCACCGGCGCCCGGTCGGGCCGCCGCTGGGCGCGGCCCATCCCCATGGAGTCGATCCTGCGCGGCGCGATGGGCCGCATCGGCGCCTACCGCCGGGTCCGGGGGCACGCCCCCAGCGGGGCCGCGGTCGCCGGGCACGCCGCCGAGGGCGTGATGCGCGCGCGGGCCGAGATCCTCGACACCGCCGCCACCTTCTCCCCGCCGACCTCGGAGGTGCACGTCTACGTCGAGGAGGTGCCGGCCGGGATCATCGTGTCCGTGGAGGACAGCGGGCTGGTCATGGGCGAGGTCCAGCTGCGCCGTGCCGAGCGGGCGGTCTCCGGTGACGTCTCCGAGCTGGGCGGGCTCACCGGCACCCGGCTGGGGCTGGCCGTCGTGGGCCGCCTGGCGCGCAAGTACGGCCTGAAGGTGTCCTTCCGGCCCTCCGCGCGGGGCGGCACGGGCGTGCTGATGCTCCTCCCGCAGGACATCCTCACCGCGCCCGCCACCGCCCCGGGGCAGCCGGCCCGTACGGCCGCGAGCGAGGACACCGACGTCCCGGCCAGGAGCGGGAAGCGAGGGGAGGAGCTGCCTCCCGCCCCCGCTCCCGCTCCCGAACCGGTGCACGACAGCACGCCGGACGGCACCGACGGCGACACCGCCGAGCGTGCGGCCGGCCTGCCCCGGCGGCGCCGCGGCCGCACGCTGGCCGAGGCCGAACGAGCCCGCGCCGCCGCCCGCACCCCCGCGCCGCGCACCGCGTCCGGCCCCCAGGACGCCAAGGCCCGCGTCGCCCGCTTCAGCAGCTTCCGCCGGGCCGTGCGCGCGCCCGGCGCCGAGCACGCGGCGCCGCCCGGCGCGGCCGGCGAGCGCCCGGCGGCCGAAGGCGACGCCGCGCCCCCGGCCGATGCGGCCCGACCCTCGTCCCACCCCTACGCGCACCCGGAAGGCGACACCACTTCATGACCGGCCAGACCACCGCCGACGACAAGCTCACCTGGCTCCTGACGGGCCTGCTGGAGCGGACTCCGGGCACGCGGCACGCGCTCGTGCTGTCCCGCGACGGACTGAAGCTGTGCCGCACCCCGGAGCTGACGGTCGACCAGGCCGACCAGCTCGCCGCGATCGCCGCCGGCATCCAGTCGCTCTCCCACGGCGCGTCGGCCGAGTTCGGCGACGGCAGCGGCGGGGTGCGCTCGGCGATGACCGAGTTCTACGGCGGCGTGCTGTTCATCGTGGAGGCCGGGGAGGGGGCCCATCTGGCCGTGATCACCACCGAGGACGCGGACGCCGGGCTCGTCGGGCACAACATGAGCGAGCTGGTCGAGCAGCTGGGCGAGCACCTGACCGCTCAGCCCCGTACGTCATGAGCCGGCCCGGCAGGGACGACGCGCCGGACCGTCTCTACACCATCACCGGCGGGCGCACCAGCACCGGCCCCGACGACCCCTTCGACCTGGTCACCCTGGTCGTCGCGGAGTCGGAGCCGGTGCCGGGCATGCAGTCGGAGCACGCCGCGATCCTGCGGATGGCTCAACTTCCCACGGCCGTGGTGGAGATCGCCGCCGAGCTGCGTCTGCCCGTGAGCATCACCAAGGTGCTGCTGTGCGACCTGCTGGCGGCGGGCCGGGTCAGCGCCCGGCATCCGCGCGCGGCAGCCGTTTACGACCCCGACATCCTGGAGCAGGTGCTCGTTGGACTCCGCAATCTCTGAGGTGCGCACCCCGCTGGGTGCCTCGGCCCACAACGGCCTGAAGATCGTGGTCGTGGGAGGCTTCGGCGTCGGCAAGACCACCCTGGTCCGCTCGGTCAGCGAGATACGCCCCCTCAACACCGAGGAGACGATGACCCAGGCGGGCGAGTCGGTGGACGACGTCACCGGGGTGCGCGGCAAGACCGCCACCACCGTCGCCTTCGACTTCGGCCGCATCACCCTGGACGCGCGCAACGTGCTGTACCTGTTCGGCGCGCCCGGGCAGGAGCGGTTCTGGTTCCTGTGGGACCGGCTGTTCTCCGGCACGCTCGGCGCGGTCGTGCTGCTGGACACGCGCCGCATCGACGACTCCTGGTACGCCATCGACCGCCTGGAGCACCACGGCACGCCGTTCATCGTGGCCTGCAACGACTTCGGCGGCCCGGTGCACAGCCACGCCGAGATCCGCGAGGCGCTCGACCTCGATCCGCAGGTGCCGCTGGTCGACTGCGACGCCCGCTCCCGCCGATCCGGCAAGCAGGTCCTCATCACCCTCGTCGAGCACCTGAAGAACCAGTACGCCGGTCGGGCCGCGCCCGCGGCCCTGCCCCGGCAGGAGTTGGTGTGACCCCCGACGCCGTCCCGCTCAGCGGCCCGGAGTTCCAGACCGAACCCGCCCGCCTGTACCGCCGGATGCGGAGCGAGCACGGCGCGGTCACCCCGGTGCTGCTCGACGGCGGCATACCGGCCTGGCTGGTGCTGGGCTACCGCGAGCTGCACCAGGTCACCGGTGACCCGGTGCTGTTCAGCCGCGACTCGGATCTGTGGAACCAGTGGGAGAACATCCCCGACGACTGGCCGCTGCTGCCGATGATCGGCCACAAGCAGCCGTCGATCCTGTACACCGTGGGCGAGCGGCACCGGGAGCGGGCCGCGATGATCTCCGGCGCCCTGGAGGGGGTGGACCCGGCCGAACTGCGCCGGCACTCCGAGCGGTTCGCCGACGAGCTGATCGACGCGGTGTGCGCCGAGGGCGAGGCCGACCTCATCGGTGACTACGCGATGCTGCTGCCGGTGCGGGTCCTGGCCCGGCTGTACGGCGTCTCCGACGAGGAGGGCCCGGCGCTGGTCACCGCCCTCAACGACATGATCGACGGCCGGGAGCGGGCGATCGCGGGCCAGGCCCACCTGGCCACGGCCATGGCGGAGCTGCTCGCCGCGCGCAGGGAGCGGCCCGCCGACGACGTGGCCTCGCGGCTGCTGGCCGACAACCACGGGTTCACCGACCAGGAGATCGCCGAGGACCTGATGGTGATGATGGCGGCCGGACACCAGCCGACCGCCGACTGGATCGGCAACTCGCTGCGCCTGATGCTGACCGACGAGCGGGTCGCCGCCTCCCTGTTCGGTGGCCGCAACAGCGTGGCGGAGGCCATGAACGAGGTGCTGTGGGAGGACACGCCCACGCAGAACGTCGCCGGACGCTGGGCGACCCGCGACACCCGGCTCGGCGGCCGTCGCATCCGCGCCGGTGACCTGCTGCTGCTCGGTCTGCAGGGCGCCAACTCCGACCCCCAGGTGCGCACCCACGGCTCGGCCCTGACCGGCGGCAACAACGCGCACTTCTCCTTCGGCCACGGCGAGCACCGCTGCCCCTTCCCCGCGCAGGAGATCGCCGAGGTGATCGCGCGGACGGGCATCGAGGTGGTGCTGGACCGGCTGCCGGACATCGATCTGGCGGTGCCCGCCGACGCCCTCACCCGCCGTCCCTCGCCCTGGCTGCGGGGGCTGACCGAGTTGCCCGTACGGTTCACCGCGACCCCTGCCCTGAAAGGCGGATGACGATGACGACCGGCACCACTGGCACCACCGGCACAGGCACAGACACCGGCACCACCGGTACCGGCACCGCGAGCGGCGCCCGGATCGCCCTCGATCCCTTCGTCACCGACCTGGACGGCGAGAGCGCCCGGCTGCGCGCGGCCGGCCCGCTGGCAGCGGTCGAACTGCCGGGCGGTGTCCCGGTGTGGGCGGTCACCCACCACGCCGAGGCCAAGGCGCTGCTGACCGATCCCCGGCTGGTGAAGGACATCGGCGTGTGGGGGGCCTGGCAGCGCGGCGAGATCCCCGCCGACTGGCCGCTGATCGGCCTGGCCAACCCGGGCCGTTCGATGCTCACCGTGGACGGCGCCGAGCACCGGCGGCTGCGCACGCTGGTCGCGCAGGCGCTGACCCCGCGCCGGGTGGAGCGGATGCGCGAGCGGGTCGAGCGGCTCACCGAGGACCTGCTCGACGCGCTGCCGCGCGGCCGGGACGTGGTGGACCTGAAGGCCGCGTTCGCCTACCCGCTGCCGATGTACGTCGTCGCCGACCTCATGGGCATCGACACCGCCCTGCTGCCCCGCCTGAAAGTGCTGTTCGAGAAGTTCTTCTCCACCCAGACCCCGCCCGAGGAGGTCGTCGCCACCCTGACGGAGCTGGCGCGGCTGATGGGCGACACGGTGGCCGCCAAGCGGCGGGCGCCCGGCGACGACCTGACCAGCGCGCTCATCCTCGCCTCCGAGGACGGCGACCGCCTCACCGACGAGGAGATCGTCTCCACGCTGCAGCTGATGGTCGCGGCCGGCCACGAGACGACCATCTCGCTGATCGTCAACGCGGTGGTCAACCTCTCCACGCACCCCGAGCAGCGCGCGCTGGTGCTCTCCGGCGAGGCCGACTGGTCGGCGGTGATCGAGGAGACCCTGCGCTGGTCCACGCCCACCTCGCACGTGCTGATCCGGTTCGCGACCGAGGACGTGCCGGTCGGCGACAAGGTCATCCCGGCGGGCGACGCGCTGATCGTCTCCTACGGCGCGATAGGCCGCGACGAGCGGGCGCACGGACCGACCGCGCGCGACTTCGACATCACCCGCACGTCGAAGAACCGTCACATCTCCTTCGGTCACGGGCCGCACGTCTGCCCGGGCGCGGCCCTGTCCCGGCTGGAGGCGGGTGTCGCGCTGCCCGCGCTGTACGCCCGCTTCCCGCGCCTGGAACTCGCGGTGCCGGCCGCCGAGCTGCGCCACAAGCCGGTCGTCACCCAGAACGACCTGTACGAACTGCCGGTGCGGCTGGAGCCGTAGCGCCTCCTGGCCGCCGAACGCGGGAAGCCCCCGGCCGATGAGGTCGGGGGCTTCGTGTGCCGGAGCGTTGGGCAGGCCTTGCACCTGCATCTCCCCACGGGAAGCGGGGCGCCTTTCCTTGGACCACCAACGCGCGTCCGGCTGCCTTCAGTTGCGGCCACCGGGCGTGTTTCCACGATAGCCCGCACCGGGTGACGGCGCCCGACGAGCCACGCGCGCCGTCACCCGGTTGCCGCATCACCGCTGCTCAGCCCCGGCCACCGGGCTCATCGCCCGGCGGCCCGGCTCGGCTCGCCGCCGCGCGCCCGGCGCGGTGGGGAGGAACACGGCCGGTGACGCCTGCTGCTCACCGCCCCGGGGGGACCACGGTCAGCGATGCCCGGTGCTCGCCGTCCGGGGAGACCGCGGCCGGTGACGTGTGGTCGTGGGCCGGGCCGGGGGCCGTGGTCGCGGGACCGCCGTCCCCCGCCGCCGCGCCGCTGTCGTCCGCCGCCTGCGCCGGCAGCAGCGGACCGAGCAGCAGACCGCCTCCCAGGGCCAGGACGGCCACCACCTGCCGCCCGCCGATACGTCCCACGTGACCGGACAAACGTCCACCTCCCTGTGCGTCACCGAGCCCTCGTGCCCGGCACAGGGAGGCTGGCAGATCCGCAGTCCGCACATCCCCGTGTCCCGTCCGGCTCCCCCGGACGAGGGACGCTCGTGCACTCGGGTGACGAACGCGCAGGACCGTGCGCGGCGCCGCCCGGGACAGATCTTCTCCGAAACTTTCGATTCCCGCCCAGGAGAGGGATCCCTCCTTCCAGGGCGGACGTCAGGCTTCAGCCATCCTTCCGGAAGCCTGCGCGAACCATTGACCGGCCTCGGGTCCCTCCGTAACCTGCGCGTCGAATTCGGTAACACAGCCGAAACTTTCGAGCGAAGGAGATGTCATGCCCACGCTAAGAAGGGCAGTGCAGGGGTTCGCGTCGGCCCTGCTCGCGGCGAGCACGGTGACGGCCCTCGCGCACAGCGCGGCCGCCGCCGACACGCTGGGCTCCGCCGCGGCCGGCACCGGACGGTACTTCGGCACCGCCGTGGCGGCCGGCCACCTCGGCGAGAGCGACTACGTGAACACCCTGGACCGGGAGTTCAGCGCGGTGACGCCGGAGAACGAGATGAAGTGGGACGCCACCGAGCCCACCCGGGGCACCTTCACTTTCGGCGCCGCCGACCAGATCGTCTCCCATGCGCAGAGCAAGGGGATGAAGATCCGCGGCCACACGCTGGTGTGGCACTCGCAGCTGCCGTCCTGGGTCTCCGGCCTGGGTGCGGCCGATCTGCGCACGGCGATGGACAACCACATCACCCAGGTCATGAAGCACTACAAGGGCAAGATCTACGCCTGGGACGTGGTCAACGAGGCGTTCCAGGACGGCTCCAGCGGCGCCCGGCGCAGCTCGCCGTTCCAGGACAAGCTCGGCGACGGCTTCATCGAGGAGGCGTTCCGCACCGCCCGCGCCGCCGATCCGGACGCCAAGCTCTGCTACAACGACTACAACACCGACGGCGTCAACGCGAAGAGCAACGCGGTCTACGCCATGGTCAAGGACTTCAAGGCGCGCGGCGTGCCCATCGACTGTGTGGGCTTCCAGTCCCACTTCAACAGCGCCTCGCCGGTCCCGTCCGACTACCGGGCCAATCTGCAGCGCTTCGCCGACCTCGGGGTCGACGTGCAGATCACCGAGCTGGACATCGAGGGCTCCGGCACCGCCCAGGCCACCAACTACTCCAACGTGGTCAAGGCGTGCCTGGCGGTGACCCGCTGCACGGGCATCACCGTCTGGGGCGTGACCGACAAGTACTCCTGGCGCAGCAGCGGCACCCCGCTGCTGTTCGACTCCGCCTACGCGAAGAAGCCCGCGTACGACGCCGTGCTGGCGGCGCTGGGCGGTACGAGCGGCGGCGGGGACAACGGCGGCGGTGGCGGGAACACCGGTGCCGCCTGCACGGTCGCCTTCGCCAGGACGGCCGACTGGAACGACGGCTACAACGGCGAGGTCACCGTGACGGCCGGCTCCGCGCCGATCAGCGGCTGGACCGTGACCGTGACGTTCCCCGCGGGGCAGAAGGTGACCGCCCTGTGGAACGGCAGCGCGAGCTGGGACGGCACCGGCACCGTCATGACCGTCCGCCCGACCTACAACGGCAACCTCGCCGCGGGCGCCTCGACCAGCTTCGGTTTCACCGCGGCGAAGAACGGCACCTCCGGCACCCCGACGGTCGGCACCTGCACGGCGTCCTGAACGGACGTGCCCGCACAGGACGCCTGAATCCGGCGCCCTGGGGACGGCGCCGTGAGCACGCCGGCCGGCCCGCACCGGACGCACCGTGCGGGCCGGCCGGTCACGGCGCACTCACGAGCGGCGGCTGTCCCCAGTCCGCGGTCAGGCCGCCGCGCAGGGCCTGGACACCGGCCGCTCCGATGCGCTCGGCCAGCACCGACTCGATGACCGCGATGGTGGCCTGGGCCCGCTCGTGGACCCGCTGCCCCTCGGCGGTGGTCCGGATCAGCCGGCGGCGCGCGGACCCCGGGTCGGGGACCTGTTCCAGCAGCCCCATGCCGATCAGCCCGTGCACCGCCTGATGGGCCGTCTGCCGGGTCACGCCCATGCGGCGGGCGAGTTCGGAGACGGTCGTGCCCTCCGCGTCGAGCAGCGCGAACACGGACGCCTGGGCCGTGGTCACCGGCTGCTCCCCCGCCGCCTCCATGCTCGCGAACAGGGCGTCCTCGAACCAGCGTCTGGCCTCGGTGAAGAGCTGGGGCAGGTTGGCGGCGGGATGGCTCATGGGGTCAGCGTACGCACCGGGCGGCGAAGTCCAGCGTCGCGGTGAAGCACCGCTCGACCTCGGCCTCCGTCACGCCCACCCACAGGTGGTCGCCCCCTGGGACCGGCCGGAAGTCGACGGGCGCTCCGGCGGCGCGCAGGGCGGCGGCCAGCCGCTCGCCCTGCGCGAACGGCACGATGCCGTCCCGGCTGCCGTGCAGCACCAGGAACGGCGGCGCGTCCGCCCTCCCATGGGCGACCGGGCTGGCGTCCCGGGCGCGGCCCGGCGCCTCGGCGGGTGCCGCGCCGAGCAGCAGCGCCTCGAAGGTGGTTCGGTCGCGGGCGTCGCCGTGCCCGGCGTCCTCGGCGAGCCGCACGAGGTCGGTGGGCGCGTACCAGGTGGCGCAGCCGCGGATCGTGGCCGTCTCCCTGGCGCCGGGGGCCGTCAGGGCGGTCAGCGCGGCGAGATGGCCGCCCGCGGACTCCCCCCACAGGACGGTGCGTGCGGTGTCCAGGCCGAGTTCGCCGGCCCGGCCGTGCAGCCAGGCCAGCAGGGTGTGCAGGTCCTCGCGTTGCGCGGGGTGGGTGGCCTCTCCGCTGAGCCGGTAGTCGGGGCAGGCCACGGCGAACCCGGCGCGCACCCACCGGGCGAACGGAGAAGGGCTCCAGTGCCGGAACCGGGGCCCGAGGTCGTCGCGCAGTCCGGTGCGCCAGGCTCCGCCGTGCACGAAGACGACGACGGGCACGGGCCCGGACGGCTCCTCGGGCAGCCACAGGTCCGTCTCCAGTGGCCGCCCGCCGTCGGGCACGCCGTAGACGGACCGGCGGCACACCGGCGAGGCAGCGGAGAGGCGACGGCGCACGCGTCGGGGACGCGGACGGACCCGGGGGCGCGCAGGCGCGGGGGTCGCACAGGCGCGGGGGCGTGAAGGCACCGCGCGCGGGCAGCGCGCGGACGGGATCGGCACGGCAGACGGCCTGGCAGCGCGCGGACGGGGGCGGCAGGGCGGGCGACCCTGCCGCGAGCACACGAGGTCGGCAGGGCACGCGACCCGGCAGCGAGCGCACGGGATCAGCAGGGCGGGCGACCCTGCCGCGGGCACACGGGGCCGGCAGGGCACGCGACCCGGCAGCGAGGGACGGCGGCCCGCCGCTCAGGGGGCGAGCACGCCCAGCAGGGCGCGGGCGCACAGGTCGCGGACCTGCTCGCGGGTCAGGTCGAAGCCGCGCAGCCACTCCAGGCACACGGCCGTGGCGAACGCCAGCCAGCCGCGGACGGCCAGCTTCAGCTCCGGGCGCCCCGCGGCGAGCGGCCCGAACTCGGGGTCCGCGGCGAGCGCGGCCAGGATCTGCCGCTCCTGGGCGGCCAGGGCCCGCCGGTAGATACGGCGCACGGCCTGGTCACCCGCCGCGTCGGCGCGGTGGAAGGCACGGTAGCCGTGAGCGTGGGCGCGGACGTACTCCAGGTAGGCGTCCAGGCCCGCCGCGAGCTGTTCGCGCACCGGGACGCCGGGCACCGCCGCGGTCATCCGCAGCATGCGCTCGCTCTCGCGTTCGACGACGGCCGCGAAGAAGTCCCGCTTGGTCGGGAAGTAGTGGTAGAGCAGGCCGCGCGAGACGCCAGCGATCTCGGCGACCTGCTCGATCCACACGTCGTCGTAGGGGCTCTCCGAGAACAGCCGCGCCCCCACCGACAGCAGCTGCTCCCGGCGTTCCCCGGTGCTCAGCCTGCGGCGCGTGCGCTGCTCCCCCTGGTTCCCGGCCATGCCCGCACTTTACTTGACGCCGGTTCAACAACGGGC
Source organism: Streptomyces mexicanus (assembly GCF_902506575.1). GTDB lineage: Bacteria > Actinomycetota > Actinomycetes > Streptomycetales > Streptomycetaceae > Streptomyces > Streptomyces mexicanus. Next base: position 1,054,975 of record NZ_LR732544.1, read on the forward strand.
CCAGACTGAGGAGCACGCTATTGAACCCACGTACAACACACGTTCCACACACGCTGGATCGTCGGAGACCGTCCGACAACGACCCGGGAGAAGAGCGGCATGGCCCAGACCACGACGGGAACCGGAGTGCCGACGGGGAGCGCGGCGCCCGCGGCGGGGGACGGAGCGCCGGCGGGAGACGGACTGCCGAAAGGATTCCGCGACGCGCGCCTGGGCTGGCCGGAGCTGCACCGCATCCCGCACCCGCCCCACCCGCCCCCCCTCCTCGGCGACGTCCTGGGCGCCGACCGGCGCACCCCCTTGCAGGACTCGATGCGCCTGGCGCGCCGCCTGGGCCCGATCTTCCGCCGCAAGGCGTTCGGCAAGGAGTTCGTGTTCGTCTGGGGCGCGCGGCTGGTCGCCGACCTCGCGGACGAGTCGCGGTTCGCCAAGCACGTCGGCCTGGGCGTGGCCAACCTGCGGCCGGTCGCCGGGGACGGCCTGTTCACCGCGTACAACCACGAGCCCAACTGGCAGCTCGCGCACGACGTCCTGGCCCCCGGCTTCAGCCGCGAGGCGATGGCCGGCTACCACACGATGATGCTGGACGTGGCCGCGCGGCTGACCGACCACTGGGACCGCGCGCTGGCCGCGGGCCGCACCGTGGACGTCCCCGGCGACATGACCAGGCTCACCCTGGAGACGATCGCCCGCACCGGTTTCGGGCACGACTTCGGCTCCTTCGAACGCGCCTGCCCGCACCCCTTCGTCACCGCGATGGTCGGCGCGCTCTCCTACGCGCAGCGCCTCAACACCGTCCCGGCCCCGCTCGCCCCCTACCTGCTGCGCGAGGCGAGCCGCCGCAACGCGGCCGACATCACCCACCTCAACGACACGGTCGACGCCCTGGTGCGCGCCCGCCGCGCGGCCGGCGGCGACGGCCGCGGCGACCTGCTGGACCGGATGCTGGAGACGACCCATCCACGGACCGGCGAACGGCTGTCCGCGCAGAACGTGCGCCGCCAGGTGATCACGTTCCTGGTGGCCGGGCACGAGACGACCTCCGGCGCGCTGTCGTTCGCGCTGTACTACCTCGCCCGGCACCCGCGGGTCGCGGCGCGTGCCCGGGCCGAGGTGGACCGGGTCTGGGGGGCCGCGGCTACGCCGGGCTACGAGCAGGTCGCCAAGTTGCGGTACGTGCGCCGGGTGCTGGACGAGTCGCTGCGGCTGTGGCCGACCGCGCCCGCCTTCGCCCGCGAGGCCCGGCAGGACACGGTGCTGGCCGGGGAGCACCCCATGCGCCGGGGCGCGTGGGCGCTGGTGCTGACGCCGATGCTGCACCGCGATCCGGAGGTGTGGGGCCCGGACGCGGAGCGGTTCGACCCCGACCGGTTCGAGGCACGGGCGGTACGGGCCCGCCCGCCGCACGTCTTCAAGCCGTTCGGGACCGGGGCGCGGGCGTGCATCGGCCGCCAGTTCGCGCTGCACGAGGCCACGTTGGTCCTCGGGCTGCTGCTGCGCCGCTACGAGCTGCGCATCGACCCCGGCTACCGGCTGAAGGTGACCGAGCGGCTGACCCTCATGCCGGAGGCCCTGCGGCTGCGCCTGGAGCGGCGCACACCGGCGAGCGCGACGGCCGGGGCGGGGGCCGCGCAGGAGCCGGACCCCGCGCAAGAGCCGGACCCCGCGCAGGAGGCGGACCTGGCGCAAGAGGCGTGTCCGGCCCGGCAGGCCCGGTCCTCTGGTGTTCCGGAGGCCGGGGACACCGGGGACGCCTCAGCCGCGCGCTGTCCAGTGCACGGGGCGGGTGACTGACTCCGGCAGCCGGGTGCCGGCGTTGCCCCGGGCCGCGTTCAGCTGCGGCTGGGTGAGGAAGAGGGCGCCGGTCAGGTCGGCGTCGGCGAGGTTCGCGTCGCGCAGGTCGGCGCCGATCAGGTCGGCGCCGCGCAGATCGGCACCGGTGAGGTCGGCGGCGATCAGATAGGCGCCGCGCAGGCTGGCTCCCCGCAGGTCGGCGCCCTTCAGCCGGGCCCCGATCAGGTCCGCGCCCCGGTGGTCCTTCCCACCGCCGCCCGTCCCCTTGCGCCTTGCTCCGTTCCTCCCGCCGCTCTTCCTGTCCCTCGGGCTCGTCCGGCCGCGTGTCTCGGCCCGGACCAGCTCGCTGGTGCGCAGCAGCAGGACGTTGATCTCCTGCCGGTGGGCGCCGACGTCCAGTGCGGCCAGTTCCTCGGGCGGCAGCAGGGTCAGCTCCTCGGTCCGCTCCAGGGCCCGGCGCAGCTCGGGGTGGACGGGGCGGGCGGCCGGCAGGGGCAGAGCCTCGGCCAGGTACCAGAGCAGTTCGTGCAGGTGCCGGACGACCGGGAAGACCTCGAACATCCGCCGGGCGTCCGCGCGGCCGGCCGACCGCCCGTCGCGCCCGGCGAAGGTGACCTGCGCGACCTTCTGACCGGCGCCGAAGCAGTCGTAGACCGTGCAGCCGGTGAAGCCCTGCTGCCGCAGGCGGGCGTGGATGCCGCACCGGTGGTCGCCCTGCAGGTTCGGGCAGGGCTTGCCCGCGGGCTTGTCGAGCGCGAAGTCCGCGGAGGCCGCGAAGGGCAGGGCCACGCAGCACAGCCCGAAGCAGCGCGCGCAGTCGCCGCGCAGGTCGGACAGGGCGGGCAGGTCCGGCCGGCCGCCGCGGTCGATCCCCTCGATCGGCTCCGCCGGGTCTATTCGGTCCGTCCCGTCGGCTGTCTGTTCTGGCATGCCGCCCACCCTACTGAACCGCCCTGCCGCCGACGGGCCTGCCGACCCGCCGCTACCGGCCCTGATGGGCTGCCCCTGCCAGCGCTGTCGACCGCCGCTGCCGGTCCCGACGACCTGCCGCTGCCGGCCCCGGTGACCTGTCCACGCCCAGCCCTGTTGACCTGCCGCACCGCCCCCGGCCCGCGGGCGGCCGGTCCTCAGGAGGCGTCCCGGACCGCCGGCCGGCGCAGGAACGCGGTGACGGCCGCCGTGAACCGAGCGGGGTCGTCCCGCCACGGGTAGTGCCCGGCGCCGGGCTGGACCACCAGGTCGGCCCGCGGGAACAGACCGGCGTACGCGGCCATCGCGGACGGCGGCGAGTTCACGTCGACTTCACCGGCCAGGACCAGCACGGGGGCGGACAGGGTGGCGAGCGCGGCACGGGTGACGTCCGGGTCGTAGGCGCCGGGCGCGCCGTAGACGGCGGCCGCCTCGCTGTTCTTCTGCTCGGCGTCGGCGGCCTCCAGCGCTCGGGCGGCTTCGTCCCAGCGGCCGTGGAGGAAGGGGGCGATCCTCGCCCAGTGACCGTCCTCCGCCCGCCCCGCCGCGACGTCCTCCAGGGCGGCGTACCCGTCGGCGAACCACGGCTCGCCCCGGCGCAGGCGTGCCGTGGCCAGACGGGTGTCCACGGTGATCGTCAGGCCGACGGCCGCGACGCTCGGCGTGATCAGCGCCAGCCGTCCCACGCGTTCGGGGCGGCGGCTCGCGTACAGCGCCGCCAGGTTGGCGCCGGCGCAGTGCGCCAGCAGGTCCACCGTGTCCAGGCCGAGGTGGGCGCGCAGCGCGTCCACGTCGTCCACGAGCCGGTCGCAGCGGTAGGTCGCGGGGTCCCGCGGCACCTGCGAGGCACCGCTCCCCCGTAGATCCAGCAGCACCAGCCGCCGGTGGGCGGACAGCCCGCCGAGGTCGCCCAGGTAGGCCGAGGCCCGTACCGGCCCGCCCGGCAGGCACACGAGCGGCGGACCGTCCCCGCTCACGTGGTAGGCGAGGCGGGTTCCGTCGGGGGCGGTGAAGGCCAGCATGACGGTGACTGTGGCAGCCGACGGGCGTGTGCCGCAACGGAGTTGCGCACGAACCGCAGGAGCGGCGCCGGTCGGCTGCCCTGAACGGTGGCCGACCCGGCCGGTGCTGCCGTCATTTGGCCGTGATCGCCGCCAGGTCCAGGTGGGCCAGCCGGTCGGGGTCGGCCAGGATGTACAGGTGGGTGATGCGGCCGTCGGCGACGGTGACACCCATGACCGACCGCGGTCCCCCGTCGGGGGCGTTGGCCACCCCGATGGTGCCGTTGACCAGGACGAGCCGTGCCGTGCCGGCGAACCGGGAGAAGGTGAGTGCCTGCGCGGCCACCGTCCTTGCCCCGTGGACCACCTTGGAGGCGCCCGTTCCGCGCAGGAGGGCACCGGCGTCCACCCGCAGCACCACGTCGGGGTGGAGCACGGCGACGAGCGCCTCGAAGTCGCCGCCGCGGGAGGCGGCCAGGAAGGCGTCGAGCACCTGGCGCTGCCGTCCGAGGTCGGTGTCGGTCGCCGGTGTGGCGCCCCGGACCCGGCGCCGGGCCCGGCTGGCGAGCTGGCGGGTGGCGGCCGGGGTGCGCTCCAGGACCGGGGCGATGTCGTCGAACGGCACCGCGAACAGGTCGTGCAGCACGAACGCCAGTCTCTCGTCCGGGGCGAGCGTCTCCAGCACGACGAGCAGGGCCAGGCCCACCGAGTCGGCCTGGAGGGCCTCCTGCTCCGGGTCGGTGCGGGGCAGGGGGCGGACGACGGGGTCCGGGACGAAGGTGTCGTCCATGGGTTCCTCGCGGCGCGCGCGGCGGGTGCGCAGCAGGTCGAGGCAGATGCGGCCGGTGACCGTGGTCAGCCAGCCGGCCAGGTTGCCGATGCCGGCGGTGTCGGTGCGGGTGAGTCTGAGCCAGGTCTCCTGGACGGCGTCCTCCGCCTCGGTCAGCGAGCCGAGCATGCGGTAGGCCACCGCCCGCAGCTGTCCGCGGTGTTCCTCGAAGCACCGTGCGAGTGCGTCCCCTGCACGTGCCTGCCCTGCGGGTGCCTCCCCGTCGGGTGTGTCCGTCGTCCCGGTCATCGTCTCCCCCCGTCCCCCTGTCGCGTCTTCGTCGCGTCCCTGTGCGTGTCGGTCGTGTCGTGCGCCGGCCGCGTCACCGGCTGAACAGCTCGAAGGCGACGGCCGGTCTGCCGCCGAACCGCCGGCCGGCCTGCTCGGCGGCCGCGGTCAGGAAGTCGCGGGCGTACGTCTGAGGGTCCTGGTCGGTCAACGCCTCGATGTAGGTGCGGTGTGCCAGCAGGGAGCGCACCGCCCGCTCCAGGCCGGGGGCCGCCTCCACGGCGTGGGTGGGTGTGTCGGTGCCGGCGACGGCGACCCAGCGCACTCCGTCCCAGGGCTGCAGACCCTGCTCGGCCAGTTCGGGGAAGATCCACCGGTTGCCGGCGTCGGCGGCCGCGTCCAGGGTGGCGCGGCCCACGGCCACGTGGTCCGGGGTGTTCCAGGCGGTGCCGCCCCAGGTGTCGCGGTGGTTGAGGGTGATGACCAGTTCGGGGCGGTGCCGGCGGACGGCGGCGGCGATGTCGCGGCGCAGGGCGGTGCCGTACTCGACGACGCCGTCCCGGTGGGCGAGGAACTCCACCGTCGAGACCCCGACGGCCGCCGCGCCCGCCCGCTGCTCGCGCTCGCGCAGCGGGCCGCACCGCTCGGGAGGCAGGGTGTCGATGCCGGCCTCGCCGCGGGTGGCGAGCACGTAGGCGATCTCCCGTCCGCCGTCGGTCCAGTGGGCGATCGCCGCCGAGCAGCCGTACTCCAGGTCGTCGGGGTGCGCCACCACCGCGAGGGCGCGCCGCCAGTCGCCGGGCATGGGCCGCAGCGCTCCGGGCTCGCACCCGCCGGTCGTGTCACTCGTCATGCGGGAAGACTAACCGCGGCCACCGACAATCCGGCTGACGGGACGTCGCGGGCGCTCAGGCCTCGTCGCGGACGAGGGCGAGCAGGCGGTCCAGGACGCGGGGGCCGCCGGCCCGCACGCCGTCGTGCTGGAACTCGTCGGTGACCCAGGTGCGCAGGCCGCGGATCGCGCGGGCGGTGTCCAGGGCGTGGGCGGTGTCGACGTACATGTCGTCGTGGTAGACGGCCGCGGCGACCGGGACCTCGTTGGCGGCGAGCCGGTCGCGGTCGTACAGGGGCCGCCAGTCGGTGCGGGCCGCGAGCAGGTCGGCGGTCGCGCGCAGCGGGCGCAGCGCCGGGTCGCAGTCGAACATCCACGGGTGCACGGACTCGCCGGTGAACAGCACCGGCCCGTCGCCGGCCAGCGCCTTGGCCGCGTCGAACCGGGGGAACTCCCCGCGCGCCCGCTCCGCCGACCAGGCGGTGGGCCGGGCGTCCTGCGCGTAGATGGCCTCGTGGACGAGTGCGTACAGCGGGTGGGCGGCGTACGACAGCAGGCCCTGGACCTGTTCCTGGAAGGCGTCGGACAGGGCCGGGCCCGCCGGGGTGGGCACGAAGGCGTGCTCCAGCAGGAAGTGCAGGCGGTGGCTGCCGTCGCCGGTGCCCAGCATGATCCCCAGGGACTGGAAGGCCTCGACGGTCAGGCAGTAGCCGCCGGGGAGCACGACGTCGTGGGTGAGCAGGTGGTCGGCGATGCGGCGGGCGCGGTCGACGTCCTGCGGGTAGCGCGCGTAGTGGGCGGCGACCTTGCGTGCGATGCGCGGGTAGGCGGCCCGGTAGACGTCGTCGGCGTGGGCGTCGAGGGAGGGCAGCCCACCGGTGATCAGGGCGGCGGCCAGGCCCTCGGGGCGGGTGGAGAGGTAGTGCACCGTGCAGAAGCCGCCGAAGCTCTGGCCGAGGACGGTCCAGGGGGCGCCGCCGGTCAGGCGGGGGCGGATCGCCTCGCAGTCGCGGACGATGGAGTCGGCGCGGAAGTGCGTGAGGTAGTCGGCCTGTTCGGCCGGGCCGCCGCGCAGTGGGAGGGTCTGGCGGTTGGCGGGGGTGGAGTGGCCGGTGCCGCGCTGGTCCAGCAGCAGCACCCGGTCCTCGCGCAGGGCCCGGCCGAGCCATGCCTGCTTGCCGATGAAGCGGTTCGCCCCGAAGCCGGGGCCGCCCTGGAGGTACAGCAGCCACGGCAGGTCCTGGTCCGCCTTGTCGCTCGCGACGACCTCCCGGGCGTACAGCTCGATCGTCTCCCCGGCGGGGTCGTCGTGGTCGAGCGGCACGGGGAAGGTGTGGTCGGTCAGGACGACGCCGGGCTGGCGGTAGGGGAAGGGCAACGGATCTCCCGGGAGCAGGGTGGGCGGCCGCGTCCCAGTTCAGCACACGGTGCCGCCCCGCCGGGCCCCGGGGACGGCGTTCTGCGGGGGGGGTGAACGCCCGGGTCAGCGGCCCGGCAGGGTGGAGCTGCGCACCACCAGTTCGGGCTGGAGCACCACCCGGCGGTGCTCGTGCGGCGCCGTCGTTCCCTGACGGGTCTCGGTCTCCTCCAGCAGCAGCTCCGCCGCCATGGCCCCCATGGTGACGGCGGGCTGGCGGACGGAGGTGAGGGGCACGGCCGCGGCGGCGGCGAACTCTATGTCGTCGTAGCCGACGATGGCGAGGTCGTCGGGAACGTTCACGCCGGCCGCGTACATGGCCTGCAGGACGCCCAGGGCGAGCAGGTCGTTGGCGCAGAAGACGGCCGTGGGACGCTCGGCGAGGCCGAGGAGGCGGGCGCCGGCGTCCCGGCCGGCGGCCACGTCGAGGCGTTCGGTGGGCAGTTCGCGCAGCGCGTCGGGGCCGAGGCCGGCCTCGCGCAGGGCGTTCAGGGCGCCGGTGCGGCGGTCGCGGACCTGATTGAGGCCGGGCGGCCCGCTGACGTAGGCGATCAGGCGGTGCCCGGCGTCCACCAGGTGTCGCACCGCCAGGGCGCCGCCCGCGACGTCGTCGACGGACACCGAGCACTCGGTGGCGCCCTCGGCGACGCGGTCCACCAGCACGAACGGGATGTTGTGGCGGCGGAAGGCGGCGAGGTTGCGGCCGGTGGCGTCGGTGGGGGTGAGCAGGACGCCGCGCACCCGCTGCTCGGCGAAGAGCGCCAGGTACTCGGCCTCCTCCCCGGGGCTCTGGGCGCTGTTGCAGACCATCACGCCGAGCCCGGCCTCACGGGCGGCCCGCTCGGCACCGCGGGCGACGTCCACGAAGAAGGGGTTGCCCATGTCGAGCACGAGCAGCCCCATGATCCTGCTGCGGCCCGCGCGCAGCTGCCGCGCGGACTCGCTGCGGACGTAGCCGAGCCGGTCGATCGCGGACAGCACCCGGGCGCGGGTCTCGGTGGCGACGGTCTCGGGACGGTTGATGACGTTCGAGACCGTGCCCACGGAGACACCGGCGGCGCGGGCGACGTCCTTGATACCCACCGACTGGGTCATCGGGCGGAGACCTCCAGGAAGACAGGGCAGGAGCGGCGGGCGGGCATTCACATTACCGTCCGCCGCGCACCGAGGCGGATCGTGCCGGTCAGGCGAGGTGGAAGACCTCCGTGAGGGGTTTCATCGCCTCGTCGGGCCGGGCGCCGTCCAGGGACTCGAACAGCGGCGCCATCTCGGCCTGCCAGCGGGCGTTGACCTCGGTGGCCTCCATGCCGGCTTTCGCGGCCTCGAAGTCCTCGGTCTCCAGGTAGCCGACGAGGAGGCCGTCCTCGCGCAGGAAGAGCGAGTAGTTGTGCCAGCCGGTGGCCGCGAGCGCCTCGCGCATCTCGGGCCACACGGCGGTGTGGCGTGCGCGGTACTCGGCGATCCGGTCCTCGCGGACCTTGAGGAGGAAACAGACGCGTTGCATGGAGTACCGCTCCCGGTGTGAGGGGGTCCGGACGACTAGAAGGTGAACCGGTCGATGTTCTTGGCGTCGAAGACCGTGGGCTTGCCGAGGTTGATCACGCCGTCCTTGCCGATCGTGTAGCTGCCCATGGCGCCGGCCTTGAAGGTCTCGCCCTCCTTGCCGGTGATCTGCCCGGAGGCCAGGGCGACGGCGGTGCGGGCGGCCAGTTCGCCGAGCTTGGCCGGGTCCCACAGCTCGAAGGCTTCGACGGTGCCGTTCTTGACGTACTTGCGCATGTCGTTGGGGGTGCCCAGGCCGGTGAGCTTGACCTTGCCCTTGTACTTGGAGCCGGACAGGTACTGGGCGGCGGCCTTGATGCCGACGGTGGTCGGGGAGATGATCCCCTTCAGGTTCGGGTACTGCTGGAGCAGGCCCTGGGTCTGCTGGAAGGACGTCTGGGCGTCGTCGTTGCCGTAGGCGATCTTGACCAGCTTGATGTCCTTGTACTTGGGGTCCTTCAGCTCCTCCTTCATGTAGCCGATCCAGGTGTTCTGGTTCGTGGCGGTCTGCGCGGCGGACAGGATCGCGATCTCGCCCTTGTAGCCGATCTGCTGCGCCAGCAGTTGCACCTCGGTGCGGCCGAGATCCTCGGCGGAGGCCTGGGAGACGAAGGCGTTGCGGCAGTCCGGCTTGGTGTCGGAGTCGTAGGTGACGACCTTGATGCCGTTCTTCATGGCCTGCTTGAGCGCGGTGCACAGGGCGCCGGGGTCCTGCGCGGAGACGGCCATGGCGTCGGCCTGCTGCTGGGTGAGGGTGTTGACGTAGGAGACCTGGCCGGAGGTGTCGGTGGCGCTGGAGGGGCCGACCTCCTTGTAGGTCTCCCCCAGCTCCTGCAGGGCCTTCTTGCCGCCGTTGTCGGCGGTGGTGAAGTAGGGGTTGTTGACCTGCTTGGGCAGGAAGCCGACGGTCAGGCCCTTCTTGGTGGCGGCGTTCGGGTCGGCCTTGCCGGCGGTGGCGGCCGCGCCGCCCTCGTTCTGGACGTCCTTCTTGGTGGTGCCGCCGCAGGCGGTGAGGGCCACGGCGAGACAGGCGGCGGCGGCCAGGGCCGCGCTGGTACGGCGGAGCGGTGCTCTGTGCATGACGGGTTCCTTGACGTTCGAAGAGGGTGGGGCGGCGGTCACGGGGTCGCGGTGGGCGTCCGGGCGGCGGCCGCCCTGCGGCCCGCCCGGGCGACGGCGATCTGGCGTGCGGCGCGCGGGCCGAGGACGGAGACGACGAGCAGGACGCCGGTGACGACGATCTGCGACTGGGCGGAGACGTTGAGCAGGCTCATCACGTTCTGCAGGGTGCCGAGCAGGAACACGCCGGCGATCGCGCCGCCGAGGGTGCCCTTGCCGCCGTCGAAGTCGATGCCGCCGAGCAGGACGGACGCGACGACCGACAGCTCCAGGCCGGTGGCGTTGTCGTAGCGGGCGCTGGCGTAGTGCAGGGCCCAGAAGACGCCGGTGAGGGCGGACATGAAGCCGGTGGCGGTGAACAGGATCAGCTTGTTGCGCTTGACGCGGATGCCGGCGAACCGGGCGGCCTCCTCGCCGGCGCCGATCGCGAACAGTGACCGGCCGAACGGGGTGGCGTGCAGGGCGACGACGGCGAGGACCAGCAGCACCAGGAAGGGCAGGAAGGCCTGCGGCAGGAAGCTGTCGCCGACGCGTCCGGCCGCGAAGTCCAGGTACTGGGAGGGGAAGTCGGTGACCGCGTCGGAGCCGAGCACGATCTGCGCGATGCCCCGGTAGGCGGCGAGCGTGCCGATGGTGACGGCGAGCGAGGGCAGCCCGAGGCGGGTCACCAGCAGGCCGTTGACCAGGCCGCACACCGCGCCGAGCACCAGGCACAGCGGGATGATCGTCTCGATGGCCATGCCCTGGTTCCACAGGGCGCCCATCACCGCGCCGGACAGGCCGGCGGTGGAGGCGACCGACAGGTCGATCTCGCCGGAGACGACCAGCAGGGTCATCGGCAGGGCGATGAGCGCGATCGGCAGGGTGTTGCCGATCAGGAACGACAGGTTCAGGGCGTTGCCGAAGCCGTCGACGAAGCCGAAGGAGAACAGCAGCACCACGATCAGCAGGGCGCCGACGACGGTGTCCCAGCGGACGGCGCGCGTCAGGGACTCAGGCATGGCGGGCGTTCCTCTTCTTCAGGGCCGAGGCGACGCGCAGGGCGACGATCCGGTCGACCGCGATGGCGAGCAGGAGCAGGATGCCGTTGATGGCCAGCACCCACACGGAGCTGACGCCGAGGGCGGGCAGCACGCTGTTGATGCTGGTCAGCAGCAGGGCGCCGAGGGCCGCGCCGTAGACGCTGCCGGAGCCGCCGGTGAAGACGACGCCGCCGACGACGACGGCGCTGACGACGGTGAGTTCGTAGCCGTTGCCGGTGCCGGAGTCGACGTTGCCGAACCGGGCCAGGTACAGGGCGCCGGCGAGTCCGGCGAGCGCGCCGCAGAAGGTGTAGGCGGCCAGGATCCGCTTGCGCACCGGGATGCCGGCCAGGCGCGCGGCCTCCGGATTGGAGCCGAGCGCGTACAGCTCGCGGCCGCTGGAGAAGTTCTTCAAGCAGTACGCCGTGCCGACCAGGACCACGAGGGCGATCAGCGCCAGGTACGGCACCGCCCAGACGCCGCCGGAGCCGAAGTCGACGAAGGAGCCGGGCAGATCGGCGGCGGTGATCTGGCGGGAGCCCACCCAGATGGAGTCGATGCCGCGGATGATGTAGAGCGTGCCGAGGGTGACGACGAGGGCGGGCACCTGGCCGAGGCTGACGAGCAGGCCGTTGAGCAGGCCGAAGGCGACGCCGAGGAGGACGGCCAGGACGATCGCCACCGCCGGGTTGCCGCCGCCGTGCAGGTAGGTGCCGGCGGCGAAGGCGGTGATGCCGAGCGTGGAGCCGACCGACAGGTCGACGTTGCGGGTGATGACGACCAGCGACTGGCCGGTGGCGACCAGCACCAGGATGGTGGCGTTGAGCAGCAGGTCCTTGATGCCCTGCTGGGAGAGGAACTCGCTGTTGCCGGCCTGGGTGACGGCGATCATCACCAGGAAGACGATCAGGATGGCGAGTTCGCGCATCTTGAAGACGCGGTCGACCAGGCGGCTGCCGCCGGTCTTGGGCGCCTCGGTGGCGGAGGCGGGGTTGGGGGCGGTCACGGTCACGCGGCCCTCCCCGTGGCTGCGGCCATCACGGTTTCCTCGGTGGCGTCGGAGCGGGGGATCTCGGCGGTGAGCCGGCCCTCGTGCATGACGAGGACACGGTCGGCCATGCCGAGGACCTCGGGCAGGTCGGAGGAGATCATCAGGACGGCGACGCCGTCGGCGGCCAGGTGGCTCAGCAGCCGGTGCACCCCGGCCTTGGTGCCGACGTCGATGCCGCGGGTGGGCTCGTCGACGATGAGCACCTTCGGGCCGGTGGCGAGCCACTTGGCCAGCACGACCTTCTGCTGGTTGCCGCCGGAGAGGGTGGAGACGGCGTCCGCGATCCGGGCGTACTTGACCTGGAGCTTGACCGCCCAGTCCAGGGAGCGGCTGCGTTCGGCGCCGCGGTTCATCAGGCCGGCCTTGACGGTGGTGCGCAGGCCGGTGAGGCCGATGTTGCGTTCGATGGACATGTCCATCACCAGGCCCTGGGCGCGGCGGTCCTCGGGGACCAGGGCGAGCCCGGCGGCCATCGCGGTGGAGGGTGCGCCGTTGGTGAGCTTGCGGCCGTCGACCTCCACCTCGCCGGCGTCCCAGCGGTCGATGCCGAACACGGCCCGGGCGACCTCCGTGCGCCCGGCGCCGACCAGTCCGGCCAGGCCCACGATCTCGCCGCGCCGCACCTCGAAGGAGACGTCGGTGAAGACGCCCTCGCGGGTGAGCCGGCGCACGCGGAGCGCGACCTCGCCGGGGGTGACGTCCTGCTTGGGGTACAGCTCGTCGAGGTCGCGGCCGACCATGCGGCGCACCAGGTCGTCCTCGGTCATGCCGTCCAGCAGTTCGCTGGCGATCCAGGCGCCGTCCCTGAGGGTGGTGACCCGCCGGCAGATCTCGAAGATCTCCTCCAGGCGGTGGGAGATGAACAGCACGGCGGCGCCCTGATCGCGCAGCGTACGCACGACGCCGAACAGGCGGGCGACCTCGCTGCCGGTCAGGGCGGCGGTCGGCTCGTCCATGATCAGGACGCGGGCGTCGAAGGAGAGCGCCTTGGCGATCTCCACGATCTGCTGGTCGGCGATGGACAGGCCGCGCGCGGGGCGGTCGGGGTCGAGGTCGACGCCGAGGCGGCGCATCAGGCCCGCGGTGGCCTCCCGGGTGGCCCTGTGGTCGATACGGCCCAGCGCCCGCCGGGGCCTGCGGCCCATGAAGATGTTCTCGGCGATCGACAGGTCGGGGAAGAGCGTCGGCTCCTGGTAGATGACGGCGATGCCCGCGTCGCGAGCGTCCTTGGGGCCGTGGAAGACGACCGGCTCGCCGTCGAGCAGCACCTGGCCGGCGTCCGGCCGGTGCACCCCGGCGAGGGTCTTGATGAGGGTCGACTTGCCCGCGCCGTTCTCTCCGGCGAGGGCGTGCACCTCCCCCGGGAACAGCTCCAGGGACACGTTCCTGAGGGCACGCACCGCGCCGAAGGACTTGGAGATGTCCTTCAGTGCCAGCACCGGGGCCGGACCCGTGTCGGACGGGTGGGTCATTGGGGGCTCCTCGACGACGCCGGCGACAACGCCGCATCGCGTCGTGAAAGGTTTCAACTTGGTTGCCGGGACGTTAGGCATGCGGCCCAGGTCGCGTCAATGGGTGCGGGTCGAAAATCTTTCTGACCACGTGTCCCACGGACACCAGCGCCGAACGTCACGAAGGAGTCACGGAGAACGGGGACTCCGGAGGGGTTGACACCCCTGGCGCAGCCCCATAGCTTCCGTTCCTGAATCGTTTCACAACGAGTCAGCTCCACGCCGAGTCGTCCCGCGACGGCTCGGCTCCCGCCGAGCCACCGCTCGGCGCCTTCTTCCGACCCGACGTCACAGGAGCCCTGCAGTGACCGAGCCAGCCGCGGTGAAGGCCGCGCTCAAGACCCAGGCCGTCGAGACGCCGTCGTGGGCGTACGGGAACTCGGGGACCCGATTCAAGGTGTTCACCCAGCCGGGCGTGCCCCGCAGCCCGCAGGAGAAACTGGACGACGCGGCCAAGGTCCACGAGTTCACGGGCGTGGCCCCCACCGTGGCCCTGCACATCCCGTGGGACCGGGTGGACGACTACACCGCCCTGGCCGAGCACGCCGAGGACCGCGGGGTGCGGCTCGGCGCGATCAACTCCAACACCTTCCAGGACGACGACTACAAGCTCGGCAGCGTCTGCCACCCGGACGCGGCGGTGCGCCGCAAGGCGCTCGACCACCTCTTCGAGTGCGTCGACATCATGGACGCCACCGGGTCGCGGGATCTGAAGCTGTGGTTCGCCGACGGCACCAACTACCCCGGCCAGGACGACCTGCGCGGCCGGCAGGACCGGCTCGCCGAGGGCCTGGCGGCGGTGTACGAGCGGCTCGGCGAGGGGCAGCGGATGCTCCTGGAGTACAAGCTGTTCGAGCCGGCCTTCTACGCCACGGACGTCCCGGACTGGGGCACCGCCTACGCGCACTGCCTCAAGCTCGGTCCCAAGGCGCAGGTCGTGGTGGACACCGGCCACCACGCGCCGGGCACGAACATCGAGTTCATCGTGGCGACGCTGCTGCGCGAGGGCCGGCTCGGCGGGTTCGACTTCAACTCCCGCTTCTACGCCGACGACGACCTCATGGTCGGGGCCGCCGACCCGTTCCAGCTGTTCCGGATCATGTTCGAGGTGGTGCGCGGCGGCGGGCTCACGCCCGAGGTCGCCTTCATGCTCGACCAGTGCCACAACATCGAGGCCAAGATTCCGGCGATCATCCGCTCGGTGATGAACGTCCAGGAGGCCACGGCCAAGGCCCTGCTGGTGGACCGGGAGGCGCTGGCCACCGCCCAGGCCGCCGGGGACGTGCTCGGCGCGAACGCGGTGCTCATGGACGCCTACAACACGGACGTGCGGCCGCTGCTGCGCGAGGTGCGCGAGGAGATGGGGCTCGACCCCGACCCGCTCGCGGCCTACGCCCGTTCCGGCTGGCAGGAGAAGATCGTCGCCGAGCGGGTCGGCGGACAGCAGGCCGGGTGGGGCGCCTGAGCGACACCGCCGCCGCACCCACGGACCACCACACCCGAAGGACTCCCCATGGCACTCCACCCCCAGGCCGACGCCCTCCTGGCCCGCTCCCACCGGCTCGGCTCCGACCCCCGCAACACCAACTACGCCGGCGGCAACGCCTCCGCCAAGGGCACCGGCACCGACCCCGTCACCGGCGGTGACGTGGAGCTGATGTGGGTCAAGGGCTCGGGCGGTGACCTCGGCACGCTCACCGAGGCCGGTCTCGCCGTGCTGCGGCTGGACCGGCTGCGGGCGCTGACCGAGGTCTACCCGGGCGTCGAGCGCGAGGACGAGATGGTCGCCGCGTTCGACTACTGCCTGCACGGCAAGGGCGGCGCGGCGCCCTCCATCGACACCGCCATGCACGGGCTGGTCGACGCCCCGCACGTGGACCACCTGCACCCCGACTCCGGGATCGCGCTGGCCTGCGCCGCCGACGGCGAGAAACTGACCGCCGAGTGCTTCGGCGAGTCGGTGGTGTGGGTGCCCTGGCGACGGCCCGGCTTCCAGCTCGGCCTGGACATCGCGGCCATCAAGAAGGCCAACCCGCGGGCCATCGGCTGCATCCTCGGCGGGCACGGCATCACGGCGTGGGGCGAGACCTCCGAGGAGTGCGAGCGCAACTCGCTGCACATCATCCGCACCGCCGAGGCGTTCCTCGCCGAGCGGGGCAAGGCGGAGCCCTTCGGGCCCGTGATCGAGGGCTACGCGGCGCTGCCCGAGGCCGAGCGCCGGGCGCGGGCCGCGGCCCTGGCGCCTCATGTGCGGGCCGTCGCCTCCCAGGACAGGGCGCAGGTCGGGCACTTCACCGACTCCGACGTCGTGCTGGACTTCCTCGCCCGCGCCGAGCACCCGCGGCTGGCCGCGCTCGGCACCTCCTGCCCCGACCACTTCCTGCGTACCAAGGTCCGCCCGCTCGTCCTCGACCTGCCGCCGACCGCCCCGCTGGAGCAGGCGATCGCCCGGCTGAAGGAACTGCACGCCGCGTACCGCGCGGAGTACGCCGCCTACTACGCGCGGCACGCCACCGCGGACTCGCCCGCGATGCGCGGCGCCGACCCGGCGATCGTCCTGGTCCCCGGCGTGGGCATGTTCTCCTTCGGCAAGGACAAGCAGACCGCGCGGGTGGCCGGCGAGTTCTACGTCAACGCCATCAACGTCATGCGCGGCGCCGAGGCCGTCTCGACGTACGCGCCGATCGAGGAGGCGGAGAAGTTCCGCATCGAGTACTGGGCGCTGGAGGAGGCCAAGTTCCGGCGGATGCCCAGGCCCAAGCCGCTGGCCACCCGCATCGCCCTGGTCACCGGCGCGGGCAGCGGCATCGGCAAGGCGATCGCGCACCGGCTGGTCGCCGAGGGCGCGTGTGTCGTCGTCGCCGACCTGAACGCCGAGAACGCCGCCGCCGTCGCGGACGAACTGGGCGGCCCCGACAAGGCCGTCGCCGTGACCGTCGACGTCACCTCCGAGGAGCAGATCGCCGCGGCCTTCCAGCAGGCCGTGCTCGCCTTCGGCGGCGTGGACCTGGTGGTGAACAACGCCGGGATCTCCCTCTCCAAGCCGCTGCTGGAGACCACCGCCGCGGACTGGGACGTGCAGCACGCCGTCATGGCCCGCGGCTCCTTCCTGGTCTCGCGCGAGGCGGCCCGGGTGATGACCGCGCAGGGCCTGGGCGGCGACATCGTCTACATCGCCTCCAAGAACGCCGTCTTCGCCGGGCCGAACAACATCGCCTACTCCGCGACCAAGGCCGACCAGGCCCACCAGGTGCGGCTGCTGGCGGCCGAGCTGGGCGAGCACGGCATCCGGGTCAACGGTGTCAACCCGGACGGCGTGGTGCGCGGCTCCGGCATCTTCGCCGGCGGCTGGGGCGCCCAGCGGGCGGCGGTGTACGGCGTGCCGGAGGAGAAACTGGGCGAGTTCTACGCGCAGCGCACCCTCCTCAAGCGCGAGGTGCTGCCCGAGCACGTCGCGAACGCCGTGTTCGCGCTGACCGGCGGCGATCTGACCCACACCACCGGGCTGCTCGTCCCCGTCGACGCCGGCGTCGCGGCCGCCTTCCTGCGGTGAGCGGACGCGTGCGGACCTACGCGGCGGTCGATCTCGGCGCGTCCAGCGGGCGCGTCATGACCGGCCGCGTGGGTCAGGACGTGCTGGAGCTGAGCGAGGCGCACCGCTTCCCCAACCGGCCCGTGCGCACCCCCGAGGGGCTGCGCTGGGACATCCTCGCGCTGTACGCGGGGGTGCTCGAGGGGCTGCGGGCGGCGGGAGCGGTGGACTCCGTCGGCATCGACAGCTGGGCCGTGGACTTTGGGCTGCTGGACGCCGACGGGGCGCTGCTCGGCAACCCGGTGCACTACCGCGACAGCCGCACCGAGGGGGTCGCGCAGAAGGTGTGGGCGACGGTGCCGGCGGCCGAGCTGTACGCGGCGACCGGGCTGCAGTACGCGCCGTTCAACACGCTCTACCAGCTGGCGGCGGCCCGCGGCACGGCGCAGTTCGCCCACGCGCGGCGCCTGTTGCTGATCCCGGACCTGCTGACGTACTGGCTGACCGGCGAGCAGGGCACGGAGCTGACCAACGCCTCCACCACCCAGCTCCTCGACCCGCGCACCCGCGCCTGGTCCCACGACGTCGCCGCCCGGCTCGGCATCGACCTGGGCCTGTTCGCGCCGCTGCGCCGGCCCGGCGACCCGGCGGGCGCGCTGCGCCCGGAGGTCCTGGAGCAGACCGGGCTGCACGGACCCGTGCCGGTGACGACGGTCGCCTCGCACGACACGGCGTCCGCGGTGGCCGCCGTCCCCGCCGAGGGCGAGCGGTTCGCGTACATCTGCACCGGCACCTGGTCGCTGGCCGGGCTGGAGCTGGACGCGCCCGTGCTCACCGAGGACAGCCGCGCCGCGAACTTCACCAACGAACTCGGGATCGACGGCACGGTCCGCTATCTGCGCAACATCATGGGCCTGTGGCTGCTGCAGGAGTGCCTGCGGGAGTGGGGCGAGCCGGACCTGGGCGAACTGCTGCGGCAGGCCGCCGAGGTGCCGGCGCTGCGGTCGGTCGTGGACGCCCAGGACGCGGCGTTCCTCGCGCCGGGGCGGATGCCGGAGCGGATCGCGGCCGCCTGCCGATCGACGGGACAGCCGGTGCCGGCCACGCCCGCCGAGGTCACCCGCTGCGTCCTCGACTCGCTCGCCCTGGCCCACCGCCGGGCCCTCGCCGACGCCCAGCGGCTCACGGACCGTCCCGTGGACGTGGTGCACATCGTGGGCGGCGGCACGCGCAACGCGCTGCTGTGCCAGCTGACCGCCGACGCCTGCGGGCTGCCGGTGGTGGCCGGCCCGGCGGAGGCGGCGGCCCTGGGCAACGTCCTGGTGCAGGCACGGGCGCACGGGCTGGTCGGTGACCGCGCGGACATGCGGCGCCTGCTCGCCCGCACCCAGCCGCTGACGCGGTACGCGCCGCGCGGCGACGCCGCCGCGTGGCGGGCCGCCGAGGACCGGCTCGCCGCCGCCGTGCCGTGGGGCGGCCCGGCCGCCACGCCGTGCGGCGGGGACTTACCCCGCCTGCCGGGCCTTACTAGGCTTCATCCATCCGATGATCGACAACGAGGAGCCGCGATGCGTGTCGCCCTGTTCCTGACCTGCGTCAACGACACGCTGTATCCGGACACCGGGCGCGCCGTGGTGAAACTGCTGACCAGGCTGGGCGTGGACGTGGACTTCCCCACGGCCCAGACGTGTTGCGGGCAGGCGCACTACAACACCGGCTACCGGCACGAGGCGGAACCGCTGGCCCGGCACTTCTCCGATGTCTTCCGTGACTACGAGGCGATCGTGACCCCGTCCGGGTCGTGCGGGGCGATGGTGCGGGAGCTGTATCCCCGCATGGGCGAGCGGGCGCGGGCCGAGGGCCGGGGCGACGCACTGGCCCGGACACTGGCACCGGTGGTGCCCAAGACGTACGAGCTGACCGAGTTCCTGGTCGACGTGCTGGGCGTGACGGACGTCGGGGCGTACTACCCGCACCGGGTGACCTACCACCCGACCTGCCACGGGCTGCGCTCCCTGGGACTCGGGGACCGCCCCCGCAGGCTGCTGGAAGCGGTCAAGGGCCTGGAGCTGGTCGAGCTGCCGGGCGCGGAGGAGTGCTGCGGGTTCGGCGGCACCTTCGCGGTGAAGAACGCGGACGTCTCGGCGGCCATGGGCGCCGACAAGGTGCGCAACGCCGCCTCGACCGGCGCGGACGTGCTGTGCGCGGCCGACAACTCCTGCCTGATGCACATCGGCGGCACGATGACCCGGCTGGGCACCGGCATGCGGCCGGTGCACATCGCCGAGATCCTGGCGAGCACCGAGGAGGACCCGGCCGCATGAGCACCACATACCTGGGCATGCCCGCGTTCGAGTCGTTCCCGAAGGCCGCGCACGAGGCGGTCCGCGACGAAACCCTGCGCCGCAACCTGCGCCACGCCACCCACACCATCCGGGCCAAGCGGGCCAAGGCGGTGGCGGAAGTGTCCGACTGGGCGCGGCTGCGCGAGGCCGGCAAGCGGATCAAGGACCACACGCTGCGCCACCTGGACCGCTATCTGGTGCAGGTGGAGGAGGCGGTGACGGCGGCCGGCGGCACCGTGCACTGGGCGGTGGACGCCGAGGAGGCCAACCGGATCGTGGCCGGCCTGGTCAAGGCGACCGGCGAGCGCGAGGTCGTCAAGGTCAAGTCGATGGCGACGCAGGAGATCGGGCTCAACGAGGCCCTGGAGGCCGAGGGCATCCGCGCCTACGAGACCGACCTGGCCGAGCTGATCGTGCAGTTGGGCAAGGACCGGCCCTCGCACATCCTGGTCCCGGCCATCCACCGCAACCGCGGCGAGATCCGTGACATCTTCCGCTCCGAGATGGGCGCCTGGGGCCGCCCGGCCCCCGAGGGGCTGACCGACACACCCGCCGAACTCGCCGAGGCGGCCCGGCTGCACCTGCGGGAGAAGTTCCTGCGCGCCAAGGTCGGCATCTCCGGCGCCAACTTCGTCGTCGCCGAGACCGGCACCCTGGTGGTCGTGGAGTCCGAGGGCAACGGGCGGATGTGCCTGACCCTGCCCGAGACGCTGATCTCGGTCGTCGGCATCGAGAAGATCGTGCCCACCTGGCGGGACCTGGAGGTGTTCCTGCAGACCCTGCCCCGCTCGTCCACCGCCGAGCGGATGAACCCGTACACGTCGATGTGGACGGGCACCACCGACGGCGACGGCCCGAGCACCTTCCACCTGGTGCTGCTGGACAACGGCCGCACCGACACCCTCGCCGACGAGGTGGGCCGCCAGGCGCTGCGCTGCATCCGCTGCTCGGCCTGCCTGAACGTGTGCCCGGTGTACGAGCGGGCCGGCGGGCACGCCTACGGCCCGGTCTACCCCGGACCGATCGGCGCGATCCTCAGCCCGCAGCTGCGGGGCACGGCCAGCGAGATCGACGCCTCGCTGCCGTACGCGTCGTCGCTGTGCGGCGCCTGCTACGAGGTGTGCCCGGTCGCCATCGACATCCCCGAGGTGCTGGTGCATCTGCGCGAGCGGGTCGCCGAGGGCGGGCAGGCGACACGAGGCGGCAGCAAGGTGGTGCTCAAGCCCGCCAAGGGCCACGCGGCCGAGCGGGCGGCGATGCGGGCGGCGCGCTGGGCGTTCACGCATCCCGGTGCGCTGGCCGCCGGTCAGCGGCTGGCCTCGCGCACCCGCCGCTTCCATCCCCGTACGCTGCCCGGACCCGGCCGGGCCTGGAGCGGCAGCCGGGATCTGCCGGCGGTGCCCGCGGAGCCGTTCCGGGACTGGTGGCAGCGCACCCGCGGCGGAAAGGACGAGGCGAAGTGAGCAGCAGGGAGAGGATCCTGGGCCGGGTGCGCCGCGCCCTGGCGGACGTGCCGGCGAACGACACGCCCTACGAGGAGGCCGTCCACCGCGACTATCTGCGCCGGCACGGCGAGCGGACCGTCGCCCAGACGGTGGACCTGCTGGCGGAGAACCTGGTGGACTACCGGGCGATCGTGCACCGCAGCGACACCGCGGGGCTGCCGGGGCTCATCGCCCATCTGCTGGGCGAGCGGGACGCGAAAAGCGTGCTGGTGCCGCCGGGGCTGGACGCGGGGTGGCTGGCGCAGACGGACGTGCCGAGGGTGGAGGACCGGGCGGAGAGCACCCCGGACGAACTGGACCACGTCGACAGTGTGATCACCGGCTGCGCGGTCGCCGTCGCCGAGACCGGCACCATCGTCCTGGACGGCTCCCCCGACCAGGGCCGCCGCCGGATCACCCTGGTCCCCGACCACCACATCTGCGTGGTCCGCGTCCCCGACCAGGTCGTCGCCTCCGTCCCCGAGGCCCTGGAACGTCTCACCCCGTCCCGTCCCCTGACGTGGATCTCCGGACCGTCCGCGACCAGCGACATCGAACTGGACCGGGTGGAGGGCGTGCACGGGCCGCGCATCCTGGAAGTGGTCCTGGTCGGCGACTGAGGCACCGGTCCCGGCGACCGCGGCCCGCGGCCCGCGGCCCGCAGCCCGCAGCCCGTCGGCCCCGCACGATGTCCGTGCGGGGCCGACGGCCGTCTTTGTGGTGTGCGGTCAGCTCAGGGCGGAGGTCACTTCGTAGCGCCCCGACGGCAGCCGGTAGGAGGCCGTGCCGTCCGCGAAGCCCAGATACCTCACTCCCCCGACGTGGGACAGCGGCGTCCTGCCCTCGCGAACGGTGTCCGGGTCCGCGGCCGGAAGGCGCAGGGTGGCCGTGGAGTTGGCGGGGACGACGGCCCGGTAGGTCAGGGTGCGGTCCTTCACCGTCCACTCGCTGGCGATCCGGCCGTACGGGGAGACGTGCTCACCGGCCACGTGCGTGATGCGGCCCGTGGGGTCGGGGTGGGGGCGCAGGAAGAAGTGGCGGAAGCCCGGGTGCTCGGGGTCCTTGGCGATACCGGCCATGCCCTCGTACATCCACTCCATGATCGCCCCGTAGGAATAGTGGTTGAAGGAGTTCATCTCCACCGGCCCGAAGCCGTCCTGCTTCGAGTAGGAGTTCCAGCGCTCCCAGACGGTGGTGGCGCCGTTGTCCACCGAGTACAGCCAGGACGGCATGGCGTTCTGGTGGAGCAGCTTGTAGGCGAGGTCGGCGCGGCCCTCGTCGGTGAGGACGGGGGCGAGCACGTTCACCCCGAGGAAGCCGACGGAGAGGGTGTTCTCGGCGTACTGCACGCGCGTGCTGCCGGGGTGGGCGGCCTTGTAGGCGGCGTCGTTGCCGATGTTGTCGGCGAGCAGGGCGACCAGCCGGCGGCGCTGGGCCTCGGTGTCGTACAGGCCGAGTTTGAGCACCCACAGCAGCGCGGTCTGGCTGTTGTCCTCGGGGGCGGTGCCGTTGATCGGGCTGCCGCCGAGGCTGGAGCGGACGGTGACGGTGTCGCCGTCCACCGTCAGGTACTTCGCCAGGAAGGCCCGCTTGATGTCGGCGAAGAGCGCGTCGTACCGGTCGGCCTCGGCGGTGCGGTCCGTCGCCCGTGCCATCTGCGCCATCAGGCGGGTGCTGTAGGCGTAGTACACGTCGCTCATGAACTGGGTGCCGGTGCTCTGCGGGGCGAGCCAGTCGGCGAACAGGGCACCCTGGCCGGCGTAGGTGTCCCCGGTCCTGGCCCGGATCCAGTCCAGGTAGCGGGTCATCGCCGCCCAGCTGCGGTCGACGACCGTCCGGTCGCCGCTCATCTGCCACACCGTCCAGGGCACGACGACCCCGCAGTCGGCCCAACCGCTCACCGGGGCGGCCGCGTTGTAGCGGTTGCCGGGGGCGACGGCCGTGAACTGGGCGCCGTCCAGGCCGTAGGTCTTCTGCGACTCGATGAGGATGTCCTCGAAGTGGCTGAGGAAGGCGACCGCGTCGACGTTGTACAGGCCGGTGCCGCAGAACAGCTGGGTGTCGCCGGTCCAGCCGAGGCGTTCGTCGCGCTGCGGGCAGTCGGTGGGGATCCACAGGTAGTTGCCGCGCTGGCCCCAGTGGACGTTGCTGATCAGCTGGTTGACCTGGGCGTCGTCGGTGGTGACGGTGCCGATCTCGCGCAGCGCGGAGGTGGCGACCCGCCCGGTCAGGGAGGTGACGGTGACCGGTCCGCCGGTGACCGTCACCGACGCGTAGCGGAAGCCGTAGAAGGTGAGGGAGTCCTCGTGGGTCTCGCCGTGCGGGTCGCCCTTGAGGGTGTACGTGCTGGTCGCCTTCGCGGTGCGCAGGTTGGCGCGGTAGACCGAGCCCTCCGGGCCGTCGGCGCCCTTGCTGGTGTCGTTCAGCATCTCGCCGAAGCGGAAGGCGACTTCGGCGCCGGCCGGCCCGCGCAGGGTGTAGCGGGGCACTCCGACCATGTTCTGGCCCAGGTCGAAGACCGCCGTGTCGCCCTCGGCGAGCGTGACCGAGGCGGTCGCGGCGCGGGCGGGGTCGGTGACCGTGCGGGCGGGGTCCACGACGACGCGGCCCTTGCCGTTGGCGCTGCCCGCCTGGCCGGTGACGCCGGTGTACACGGTCACGGACCGCGGTCTGCGGTCCCACTCGGGGGTGAGGCGGGCGCTCTCGCCCGGGGAGGCGACCAGCATGGCGCCGGGGGAACGGGCGGCGTGGCCGTGCTCGGCCACGTCCGCCCAGGCGGAGTCGTCGAAGCCGTTCGCCGTCCAGCCGGGCAGTTCCCTGCGGGCGTCGTAGGTCTGGCCGTCGTAGATGTCGTCGGCGCGGTAGGGACCGGGGTCGGTGGCCTTCCAGCCGGCGCCGGGCCCGGTGACCACCGACTGGGTGGAGCCGTCGGCGTAGCGCAGGAGCAGCTTGGCCTTCAGGGCGAGCGGGTTGCCGTCCTCGGCGTAGTACACGCTGCCGTCGGAGACGCGGCCGTTGTACCAGCCGTTGCCGAGCACCGCGGCGAGGGTGAGCTGCCGGTCCTCCCCCACCAGGGCGGTGACGTCATAGGTGAGGTAGCTGACGGTGGTGTCGTAGTTCGTCCAGCCCGGGGCGAGGAGTTCGTGGGTGGTGCCGTCGCCGTGCGGGACGCTGACCCGGCGGCCGTTGACGTACGCCTCGTACACGCCGAGCGCCGAGAGGTACAGCCGCGCCTCGCGGACCCGGCCGCGCAGGGCGACCTGGCGGCGCAGCAGCGGCGCTCCGGGCGAGTTCGGCTTCTTGCCGGCCATGGTGATCCAGCGGGCGCCGTCCCAGCGGGTGGTGCCGTCGGTGCTCATCAGGCCGGTCTCGAAGGTGGCCACCGGGGCGTCCGGCAGCGGCCGCCCGCGCTCGTCCCAGACGCGTACGGTCCAGAAGTAGCGGGTCGAGGGGGTGAGCGCGCGGCCGGCGTGGCGCACGGCCACCGACTCCGCCGAGACGACCCGTCCGCTGTCCCACACGTCGGCGCGGCCCGGTCGCAGCCGGTCGGCGGAGGTGGCGACGAGGAGGCGGTAGGCGCTCTGGCGGCGGCCGCGGACCGGGGAGGACATGCGCCAGCCGAAACGGGGGTTCTCCGCGTCCACGCCCAGGGGATCGGGGCGGTGTTCGACCGTCAGCGCCTCGACGGCGGTGCCCTGCGGGGCGGTGGGCACGGCCGAGGCGGCCGGGCCGGCGGGGGCCGCGGGGGCCCGGCCGGCCGCCGCGACCCCGCCCGCCAGGGCCACCGGTACCGCGCCGAGCGCGGTGGCCAGCACTGTTCTGCGGCGCACTGTTCCGTCCGCCGTGCCGTCGGCTCCGTTGTTCATGCCGTTGTCCCTTCGGCCGCTGGAGTTGTATCGATCGGGAGTTGTATCGATTCAGACGAGCGGCCGATGAAGTTAGTGGCACGGGAGGCGATTGTCTACGCTCTGGGCAGAGTGGAAATTGAAACCGTTCAAAAGGGGAGCACCGGGTTCCGGGGGCTGGGGCCTCACCGACCCCGTCGCCCGCCCCTGCCCGGAATGCGGCACCGAGGCGCTCCCTCTCCTCACCATCGCCACCACCGAATGGAACGCCGGCAGCGACAGCTGGGCCCCGGAGGAGGAACGGACGAACCCGACTCCACCCCTCCGCGGCACCCCACCCGCGACCTTCACCCTGATCATGATCGCCGGCGGCTACAACCTCCAGCTCCACGCCTGCCCGGCCGACCCCTCCCACCCCCACATCGAACTGGTCCAGTGACCATGCGGCCGTCCGCCGCTCAAGCGCGCGTTCGAGCGCCGCGAGCGCTGTGCCGCCGCAGCTGATGCCACGGGTGAGCCGAGGTTCGGGTGCCGCGGGAGTCCGCCGAGACCGTCGGGGACCGGGTCGGTCGCGGCTGACTGCGCGGAAGCCGACCCTGGCGTTCCTCGGTTCGGCGGCAAAGCCGGCCCGGCCGGCCCGAAGGCGACCGGATACAGTGCGCGAGACGGCAGCCCGGTCAGGGAGGGAAAAGCGTGACCGACACCAGCAGCACCCGGCCCGCCGAGAGCGAGGCACCAGCGCCGCGGCCGAGCCGGCTGCGCCGCCTGATGCGCTGCATCCCCCTGATCGCCCCGGTCCTGCTGTGGGCCGTTCCCTGCTGGGTGCTGCTGTACACCGGTCAGCACTGGCCGCTGCCCGCCACCGTGGTCGGCACCGTCCTGTTCGTCCTCGGCCTCGTCGGCATGCCGCTCGCGATGGCGCGCGGCCACGGCCGGCGCCAGCAGGACCGGGCGGCGATCGTCGGTGACACCCTGCTGGGCACCAGCTGGGTTCTGTTCATCTGGTCCGTCCTGCTCGGCGTCCTGTTGCGGCTCGCCCTGACCGTGGCCGGCGTCGGCGAGGGCCAGGACCGGGCCCGCATCGTCACCTGGGCCGTCCTCGGCACCACCGCCGTCCTGCTCGGCTGGGGATACGCAGAGGCCCGCCGCGTGCCACGTGTGCGCCGACTCGACGTGCGACTCCCGCGCCTGGGTGCCGGATTGGACGGGCTGCGTGTCGTCCTGGTCACCGACACCCACTACGGGCCGCTCGATCGCGCCCGCTGGTCGGCACGGGCGTGCGAGAAGGTGAACACCCTGGAAGCCGACCTGGTCTGCCACACCGGCGACATCGCGGACGGCACGGCAGAACGCCGCCGTGCCCAGGCCGCCCCACTCGGCACGGTGCGCGCCACCCACGCCCGTGTCTACGTCACCGGCAACCACGAGTACTACAGCGAGGCCCAGGGCTGGGTGGACCTGATGGACGAGCTGGGCTGGGAGCCGCTGCGCAACCGCCACCTGCTGCTCGAACGCGGAGGCGACGCCCTCGTCGTCGCCGGCGTGGACGACGTCACCGCCGAGTCCTCCGGTCTGGCGGGCCACCGCGCCCCCCTCGCCGGAGCCCTGGACGGCGCCGATCCCGACCTGCCCGTCCTGCTCCTGGCCCACCAGCCGAAATTCGTCGACCGGGCGGCAGCCGCAGGCACCGACCTCCAGCTCTCCGGCCCCACCCCCGGGGGCCAGATCTGGCCCTTCCACCCCCGGGTCCGCCTCGGCCAGCCCGCCCTCGCCGGCCTCAGCCGCCACGGCACCCGCGCCCTCCTCTACACCAGCCGCGGCACCGGCTTCTGGGGCCCGCCGTTCCGCGTCTTCGCCCCCAGCGAGATCACCCTGCTGGTGCTCCGCTCCCCGCACGCGCAGGCCGAGGGGTCCGGCGTCGACGGATGATCAGGTTCGTCTCGCCGCGCACAGTCCGGGCCGGTGCTCCCGGCGTCAGGTGCGTGATCTGGTTGCCGTCTGCTCGA
This sequence comes from Streptomyces mexicanus, assembly GCF_902506575.1. GTDB lineage: Bacteria > Actinomycetota > Actinomycetes > Streptomycetales > Streptomycetaceae > Streptomyces > Streptomyces mexicanus. The sequence continues at coordinate 1,081,502 of NZ_LR732544.1, forward strand.
AGGGCCGGTGGTTCGAGCAGGCGATGCACCTCCGGCCGTGCACTCGGCTTTGGGCGTATGTTCGTCCTGGCGTATCCGGCGGTCCGCCGGCCCCTCAGCGGTCACAGGACCGTCGCACAGTCCTGGATGGTGTCCACGACACGGGCCTGTTCGACCATCGCCCACACGTCACCGGGCGGCGCACCGCGCACCGCGCGCACGAACGCGCCGGTGCTGCCGTCGAACTGGTCGTCGGCGTCCAGGGTCAACTCCTCGACGTGGTCCTGTCGTTCGATGCGGACGACAGGGCGCAGGGTGGCCGGCGCGCTGTAGACCCGGTGCACGCTGAGCCGCCCCAGCGAACCCCACAGCGCGTAGGTGTTCCGGTACGCGTGCGCAAAGCCGAAACCCACCTGCGCGGTCACCCCGTCCTTGCGCGCCAGCAGCGCGCCGCCCGCCACGTCCACACCGCTCGCCGGGTCCGTACGCAGCACGGCACCCGCCACCTCCAGGCCCGGGCCGAGGAACTCCAGCGCGGCCCGCACCGGGTACACCCCGACGTCGAGCAGCGCGCCCCCGCCCAGCTCCGGGCGGTAACGGATGTCCTCCGGGGCGCGCGGCGGGATGCCGAACGACGCTGACAGTTCGCGCAGCTCGCCGATGGCGCCGCTCTCGAGCAACCGGCGGACCTCGGCGTGCAGGGTGTGATGGGGGAAGGTCATGTTCTCGTGCAGCACCAGCCCCCGCTCCCGGGCGAGCGCAAGCAGGTCCTCCGTCTCCGTCAGGCTGACGGTCGTCGGCTTCTCCACCAGGACGTGTTTGTCCGCGAGCAACGCCCGCTCGACCCACTCGCGGTGCAGTCCGGTGGGAAGGGGCACGTACACGGCGTCCACGTCGTCCCGTTCCAGCACTGCCCGGTAACCCCGGACGGGTGTGCCGCCGAAGCGGTCGGCGAAGCGTGCGGCCCGGTCGGGGTCACGGCTGCCGATGGCCGTGATGCGCACCTGGGGCGCGGCCGCCAGCACCGGCAGTGTGCGCCGCCAGGCGATGTCGGCGCAGGAGATCACCCCGAACCGTACCGGCCGCTCGTTCATGGCGTTCCCCCCGTCGCCCGCAGGCAGGCCGGCAGGGTGCGGGCCTGCATATCGCGGTGGTAACCGTACTGGACCGGCGTGACGAGCGCTCGCCCAGCGAGCAGTCTGCCCGGGCAGGGGTCGAAGTGGGTCGCGCCGGCGCCACCTGTCCGGCCGACGGGGCGCATTGACCTACCGTCACCCCGTCGGTCGCCTCGTGCAGGCGCGGGGCGCGGTGCGGCGCCTCCGCGTTGCCGGGCGCGGAGCTGCGGCCGGGTGCGCGCCGGCCGCCGGTCGGTGCGGCCGGGCGTTCGAGCGGCACGCGGTACCGGCGGTACACCCGTACCGGCGGCACACCCGCACCCGGCGGCACGGGCCGTCCGATCGGCTCCGGGTGCCCGTCAGTCGTCGGTGTGCAAACCCCGAACCCCGAGAACTCTCCGAGGACGTCGAAGAACATCCTCGCGCCCTCATTGCTTCACCGTCCACACAGGTGCATCATGCACTTATGCATAAGCGGGTTATGGATACCGCCTCCGCGCAGACGCCCGGTGAGGAACTGATCATCGCCGTGGAGCAGATGGTCCGGTACGTGCGCCAGAGCGCGACGGCCGGCGGGCTGAGCACCGCGGCCTCCTCGGCGCTGGGGCGGCTGGGCCGGGAGGGGCCGCAGCGGCTGACCGAGCTGGCGCGGGCGGAGAACGTCTCCCAGCCCAACATGACGCAGCTGGTCACCCGCATGGAGCGGGCCGGTCTCGTCCGCCGCGTCGCCGACCGCACCGACGGCCGGGGGGTGCTGGTGGAGGCCACCGACACCGGTCTGGAGGTGTTCCGGCAGCGGCGCGCCGAGCGCGCCCGGGCGCTGGAGCGGCTCGTCGCGGAGCTGACCGGGCCGGAGCAGCGCGCGGTGCGGACCGCGCTGCCGGCGCTGGCCCGCGCGATCCAGCAGCACCAGGCGCGTTCCTGAGCCCACCGGCCCACCGGCCCACCCGCGCCGCGCTCACTGTTCCCGCCGCCGCACACCTGTCACCGCCCGGCCGCACACGTGTGGCCACCTGAGGGGAGAAGGACGGTCATGAGTACACCGCACGAGAAGACGGCCAGTCCGTTCCGGCAGCCCAAGGCCGTCTGGGCCGTGGCGTTCGCCTGCGTGATCTCGTTCATGGGCATCGGGCTCGTCGACCCGATCCTGCCCGCGCTGGCGGAGAGCCTGCACGCCTCGCCGAGCCAGGTATCCCTGCTGTTCAGCAGCTATCTGATCGTCACCGCGGTCGCGATGCTGTTCGTCGGCTGGTTCTCCAGCCGGTTCGGGGCCAAGCGCACCCTGGTCATAGGCCTGGCCGTCATCGTCGTCTTCGCGGCGCTGGCAGGCTCCACCGACTCCATCAACGGCATCGTCGGTTTCCGCGCCGGCTGGGGCCTGGGCAACGCCCTGTTCATCGCCACCTCCCTGGCCGTGATCGTCGCCTCCGCCAGCGGCGGCTTCGGCGGCGCGATCATCCTCTACGAGACCGCCCTCGGCCTCGGTATCGCCGTAGGCCCGCTGCTGGGCGGTGAACTGGGCGCCATCAGCTGGCGCGGCCCGTTCTTCGGCGTCGCCGCCCTCATGGCCATCGCCCTGCTCGCCACCCTCGCCTTCGTTCCCAGCCTGCCCAAGCCGAAGCAGCGCACCTCCCCCATCGCCCCGCTCAAGGCACTGCGCCACCGCGGTCTGCTGACCATGGGCCTGATGGCCCTGCTGTACAACTGGGGCTTCTTCACGATGCTCGGCTACGCCCCGTACCCGATGAAGCTGAGCGCGCACGAACTCGGGCTCGTCTTCACCGGCTGGGGCCTGCTGGTGGCCGCCTTCAGCGTCTTCTTCGCCCCGCGCCTGCAGGCCCGGTTCGGCACCGCGAAGGTCCTCTACGCCAACCTGCTGGGCCTGAGCGTCGTCATGGCGGTCATCGCCGCCGGCGTCACCACGCCCACGACCGTGATCGTCGCGGTCATCGTCAGCGGCGCCTTCATCGGCATCAACAACACCCTCACCACCCAGGCCGTCATGCTCGTCTCCCCCGTCGAGCGCCCGGTGGCGTCCTCCGCCTACGGCTTCCTGCGCTTCATCGGCGGCGGCCTGGCCCCCTACGTCGCCGGCAAGCTGGCCGACGCCACCGACCTGAGCGTGCCGTTCTACCTCGGCGCCGCCACCTTCTTCCTCGCCATCCCGGTCCTGGCCAGCGGTCACCGCCTGCTCCGGCAGGCCGAGACGCGCACCGACGAGACCGAGTCCATGGAACCGACGCTGACCCCCGTCGGCACCCCGGCCACCTCGAACGGGGCCCCCGTGGTCGTCGCCGTCGGCTCCCACGCCCGCGCCGCCGCGATCGTCGACGCCGCCGCCCGCCTCGCCCGCGACACCAACAGCCCGCTGGAGGTCGTCCACGTCCGGCAGACCGCCGTCGTCGAGGAACAGGCCGTCGACACCGAGACCGCCGACCAGGCCCGGGCCGCCGTCACCGCCCACCTGGACCGGCTCGCCGCGCACGGCGTCCGGGCCACCGGCCAGATCCTCACCAGCATCGGCGACCACGCCGCCGCCGGCCGGGTGCTGGCCCGGCACGCCGACCACATCGGTGCCCGCACCGTCGCGGTGGGCCGCTCGCCGCGCGGCCCGGTGGCGCAGTTCGCCGAGGGCAGTCTCACCACCGCCCTCACCCAGGCCGCCCGCTGCACCGTCGTCCTGATCGACACCGACCACACACCCCGGCCCCTGACCACGGACACCCTGACCGAGCTGCGCGACAGCGCGGTCTGATCCGGCCGGCACCCCGGGCGCGCGGGCCGCGGCGCACACCTCACGCGCCGCGGCCCGCCGGCCTGTCCGTTCCCGGCGACGGCAACGGCGGTGACGGCAACGGCGGGGGACGCGCGCAACCTCGACAGGCCCGTCGGCTCCTCCGTACGTGCGGCCGGCGGCCCCGGATCCACCGCGGCACGCGGCGAGGAGGCCACGTCAGGGGGCCGGTCGATCGGTCGATCAGACGAGGCCGGCCGGGTCGGGCGCCCCCCCCACCACGTCCGCCGCACCAGAACCCCGGTCCGACGCCGGCGGACCGCAGTGGCGGCGGTGGAGCTGCGGTGTGGGCGTGCCTGCCTCGGGTACTCGCCGCTCCTGTCCAGGGCACGAGTGCCAGACGATGTCAAGCGGAAGGGGACGGAGGGCCGCAACGATGCCCGCACCGGCACGATCCGCCGTGGCGGACCCGCGAGAGAGCCGCCGCGCCACCGAACACTCCGCACGCCCGCGCAGCCGCACCCCGGAACCCGGCGACGAAGCCGATCTGCTCGGCCAGTACCTGAACCAGATCTCCGCGACGCCGCTGCTCAGCGCCGAGGAGGAGGTCCGGCTGGCCCAGCGCATCGAGGCGGGGGTGCGCGCCGCCGAGGAGCTGGCCCGGGCCGAGGCCGAAGGAGGCGACCTGCCGCCACACCGGCGGCGTGAGCTGGAGGCAGCCGCGCACGACGGGCAGTGCGCCAAGGACCACATGATCCGGGCCAACCTGCGGCTCGTGGTGTCGATCGCCAAGCGCCACGCCCACCGGGGCATGCCCCTGCTCGACCTCATCCAGGAGGGCAACCTCGGGCTGATCCGGGCGATCGAGAAGTTCGACCACACCAAGGGTTTCAAGCTCTCCACGTACGCCACCTGGTGGATCCGCCAGGCCATCGAACGGGGCTTGGCCCAGCACGCCCGCACGGTACGGCTGCCCATGCACGTCGTGGAGGAGCTGCAGAAGCTCGCCAAGGTCGAACGCAAACTCCAGCTGCGCCTCGACCACGAGCCGACGGAGGAGGAGGTCGCCCGGGAGAGCGGCCTGAAACCCGAACGTGTCACCTGGCTGCGCCGGGTCGGACGGCACGCGGTCAGCCTCGACACACCCGTCGACGACACCGGCGAGACCGTGGTCGGCGACCTCATCCCGGCCACCGACGTGCTGCAGGCACCGGAGGTCGCCGAGTACCGGGCGCTCGCCGAGGAACTGCGCGACGCCCTGGGCACGCTCGGCCCCCGCGAGGCCATGATCCTCAGCCTGCGCTACGGCCTGCACGACGGTACGCCCCGCACCCTGCAGCAGGTGGCGGAGCGGGTGGGGCTCACCCGCGAACGCGTCCGCCAGCTGGAGAAGCAGTCGCTGGCCCACCTGCGGGCGCCGGAGCGCGGCGAACGCCTGCTGGAGTGGGCGAGCTGACGTGAGCCGACGGACCCGACGGCCCGGGCGGGGAACGGATCGCCCGGGCGGGTGTGCTCGCCTAACCTGAAGGTGTGGCTCGTTCCAACGACGAGATCGCCGCGCTGTTCGCCGAGTACGCGGATCTGATCTCGATCACCGGAGGAGACGCGTACAAGGCACGTGTCTACGAGAAGGCCGCCCGGTCGGTGGGCGGCTACCACGCCGACGTGGCCACCCTCGACGTCAAGGGCCTGCAGGAGATACCCAACGTCGGCAAGTCGATCGCGGAGAAGATCGTCGAGTACTTCCGCACCGGCAAGGTGTCCGCGGTGGAGGAACTGCGGGCGAAGATCCCCTCGGGTGTGCGGCGGCTGACGGCCATCCCCACGCTCGGCCCGAAGAAGGCCTGTGTCCTGTACGAGGAGCTGGGCATCTCCTCGGTGGAGGAGCTGGCCGAGGCCATCCGTGCCGAGCGGCTGCGCGACCTGAAGGGCTTCGGCCCCAGGACCGAGGAGAACATCCTGCACGGCATCGAGCTGCTGCGGTCCTCCTCGGACCGGGTCCTGCTGGATGTGGCCGCCGACCTCGCCGAGGACGTCGTCGCCGCGCTGTCCGCGGTGACCGGTTGCCTGCGGTGCACGTACGCCGGTTCGCTGCGCCGCTTCCGCGAGACCATCGGGGACATCGACGTGCTGACCGCGGCGACCGATCCGGGGCCGCTGATGCGGGCGTTCACCGAGCTGCCGTACGTCTCGGAGGTCGTCGCCCGCGGTGAGAAGAAGACCTCGGTCCGCACCACCAGGGGCCTCTCCGTCGACCTGCGGGTCGTCCCGCCCGATTCCTGGGGCGCGGCCCTGCAGTACTTCACCGGCGCCAAGGCGCACAACATCCGCACCCGCGAACTCGCCGTCCACCAGAAGCTGAAGCTGTCCGAGTACGGGCTGTTCGACGCCGAGACCGGCGAGAAGATCGTCTCCGAGACGGAGGAGGAGGTCTACGCCCGGCTCGGACTGCCCTGGATCCCGCCCCCACTGCGCGAGGACCGCGGGGAGATCGAGGCCGGACTGCGCGGCGAGCTGCCCGAGTTGGTCGAGGAGGCGCAGCTCCGCGGCGACCTGCACACCCACACCGACCTCACCGACGGCCTGGCCCCGCTGGAGGAGATGGTCGAGGCGGCCGCGCGGCGCGGCTACGCCTACTACGCGGTGACCGACCACGGACCCGCCCTGTCCATGCAGCGCATGACGGACGAGCGGATGCTGGCCCAGCGCGAGCAGGTGCGTGCCCTCGACGGCGTCTACGGCCGCAACGGGCGGCGCGCCCGGGGCGGGGGCATGCGCCTGCTGCACGGCGCCGAGCTGAACATCGACCCCGACGGCGGCGTGGACTGGCCGGAGGACTTCCTGGCCGGCTTCGACCTGTGCGTGGCCTCGGTGCACTCGCACTTCAACCGGTCGCGCCGGGAGCTGACCCGGCGGCTGGTGCGGGCCTGCGAGAACCCGTACGTCGACATCATCGGCCATCCCACCACCCGGATCATCGGCAGACGGCCGGGCCTGGACGCCGACTGGGACGAGGTGTTCGCCGCCTGCGCCCGCACCGGCACCGCACTGGAGATCAACGCCCACCCGGACCGGCTGGACCTGCGCGACGAGGACATCCTGCGGGCCAGGCGCCACGGCGTGAAGTTCGCCGTCGACAGCGACGCCCACGCCACCGTGCACCTGGCCACCATCCGCTACGGGGTGGGCACGGCGCAGCGCGGCTGGCTCACCCAGGACGACGTGATCAACACCTGGCCCGAGGCGCGGCTGCGCCGCTTCCTGCGCAAGGGCCGCACCAAGCGGCGCCCCGGGCGCTCCGCGGCCTGACCGGCCGGGCGGGGTTTTCCGGCACCCCGGGCAGGGACCGCGGCCCCGGTGCGTGAAACACCCGGTACGGGGGCAGTCGGAGGCGTTGTGCGCGAACCCGCGGAGCGCCCGGGGCCGGGCGAGGTGACCGCAGGGACGGGTGACAACAGGCACGGCCGTCGTGAAGGAGCCCGCGCGTGACCGCTCGGCGATCTCGGACCTCGGATGCGGCGCCCACCGCGCCCGTGACGGTGGTGGTGGCCACCTTGAACCGCCGCGAGGAGTTGCGCGGCACCCTGGGGCGGCTGACCCGGCTGCCGGAGAGCCCGCCGGTCGTCGTCGTGGACAACGGTTCGGCCGACGGCACCGCCGCCATGGTCGCCGCTCGCTTCCCGCAGGTCACGCTGGTGCGGCTGCGGGAGAACCGGGGCGCGTGCGCGCGCAACATCGGCGTCCGGCTGGCCCGTACCCCGTACGTGGCCTTCAGCGACGACGACTCGTGGTGGGAGCCGTACTCCCGGGCCCGGGCCGCGGACCTGTTCGACCGCCACGCGCGCCTGGGCCTGCTGGTGGCACGGCTGCGCACCGGCGAGGCCGGCCGGACGGATCCCGTCTCGCTGAAGATGGCGTCGGCGCCGCTGGGCCGGGAGGCGGACCTGCCCGGCCCGAGCGTGCTGGGCTTTCCCGCCTGCGCGGCGGTCGTGCGGCGCGCGGCGTTCCTCTCCGTCGGCGGCTTCGACGAACTGCTGTTCTTCGGGGGCGAGGAGAGCCTGCTGGCCGTCGACCTGGCCGCGGCCGGCTGGGGGCTGGCCTACGTGTCCGCCGTGCAGGCACGCCACCTGCCGTCGCCGTTGCGGGAGACGCCCGCGCGACGCTGGTCCCTGCACCAGCGCAACGACGTCCTCGTGCACTGGATGCGCCTGCCCCTGAGGGACGCCGCGCGCCGGACGGCCATGCTCGCCGGGCGGGCCGTCCGCGACCCGGCCGCCGCTCGCGCCCTGTGCGGCCTGCTGCGCCGCCTGCCCGGCGGCATCGCCCGCCGTCGGCCCGTACCCCCGTCCGTGGTGCGCCGGCTCGCCGTGCTGGGGGAACTGCGCTGACGAGGAGCGGCCGGCGGGCCGTGGACTCGGCGCGAGCCGGATGCGGGCAGGGCAGGGCGGGGTGCGGCCGGAGGAACCGGACAGGGCGCGGCGGATGCCGCCGTGCGGCTAGGGCGTGTTTCGAAAGTAGCGTCGTCCGCCCGGAGGGCGGGGCCCGCGGCGTCTGGCGCGGTGCATCGCAAGGCGGAGGGTCGTCCGCGTACGGGGCGTACGCGGACGAGCCCGACAACGCGGCGAGGTGCCGTGCCAGGCGTCGCGGGCCAGACGGGACTTTCGAAACACGCCCTAGAGGACCGTCAGGTCCGTGACGTCGCGGTAGCGCAGCACCACGCCCACGCCGTCGGTCAGAGGTGTCTCGTCCGGCGGCAGCACGACCAGGTCCGCTCCCGTGCGCACGGCGGCGTGCAGCAGTGCCGACCCGGCCGGCTCCCCCCGCACGTCGCTGGTGCCGAACGACCGCAGCTCGGCGGCCGTCAGGGCGATCTGGTCGGGGCGTGTGCCCGTCCACAGGTGCTCGGGCAGCCGCAGGGGCGGACTGAGCAGAACGGCCTGGGCCTGGCCGCGCTGCAGGGCCGTGACGGCGGCGGCGATGCCCTCGGACCGGTGGCGGTGCCTGGCGCGCTGGGTGAAGAAGACGTCCACGTGCCGCTCGTCCGCCCTGCTGAGACATCCGTCGAGGACGCGGGCCACGTGCGCCTCGGCCAGGGCACGCCCGGCGGGGTGGCCGCTCTCGGTGCCGTCGTCCACCTCGTCGTTCATGTCGTGCGTGGCGCGCCGGTCGTCGTGCTCCTCGCTCACCTCGCTCCGGTCGTCCAGGTCGCCCAGGTCGCTCACGTCGGTCCCGTCGCTCCCCTCGCTCCCCTCGCTCCCCTCGCTCACGTCGATCCCGTCGCTCACGTCGCTCGCGTCGTTGTCGACGACCGTCAGGCTGTTCTGGAGCTGGATGGGCAGGCGGTTGACCAGGACGCCGGACAGCCAGGGGTCGCCGGCGTCCCGGCACACCACGACGACCTCGGCCCGGTGGCCGTCGGCCAGGTCCGCCAGGTCCCGTGCGACCTGGTGGGCCGAGCGCGGCCAGTCCGCCACGGGTAGCCGGCGGCTCAGGCGTCGTCCCGGGGCGATGCGGCTCATGGGCCACCGGCCGGCCTCGCCGACGACGAGCACCTGCCCGGCCCCGTCCCGAGGGGTGTCGGCGCCGCCGCCGGGAGGCGGGGCGGTGCGGGTGAGGACGACGGCCAGGTACGGGATGTCGGGGGCGTGCGCGAGGGCGACCGGCAGGGTGTCGGGCAGCGGACCGAACCGGGCGGTGTCGTGCTCGGGCGGGTCGGGCAGTTCCGCCGCCAGGCCGAGACGTCCGTGCGCGGCGAACAGAGCCTGCCCGTGCCGTCCGGGAATCGCGCGGTCCGCTCCGACCACGTCGTCCAGGGCGCCGACCGTGGCCTCGTCCGCTCCCTGGGCGCGCAGCGCCGCCCGCAGCTGCCGCCAGCGCAGTGCGATCGCCCTGTCCGGGTCCTCGATGTCCCTGGAGGTGTCCAGGTGGACACTGGCCCAGGGACCGGGCCCGCCGGTGACGGGTTCCAGGAACGACAGCTTCATCGTGACCCTCGGCCCCCTCGTACCCCGGTCGTCGGCGCCCGGGTACCCGGCGGGCACGGTGCCAACCTCGGCGTACGCCTGCAGGGCGGCTCCGCTCCGGCCCCCGGGGCGGCGGGCGCGCCGGCCCCGGGCCGTGCGGTCACACGGACGCCTGGTCGCTGTCCTTCAGGGTGCCCCAGCCGTGCCAGCGCTCGATCTCGATCCAGGCGGTGACCCGGGCCCGGACGCGGTCCGGGTAGGGCTTGCCGGTGTAGTGCGTGGACAGGCGGTCGATGTCGGTCAGGCCCTCGTCGTCGCGCATCTGCGTGACCCGGCCGATGAGGGTGAGGTGTGTGTACCAGTCGTCGCCGTCGAGGACGGTCAGGGTCACCCGCGGATCGCGCCGCAGGTGCTTCAGGCGCACCCGGCCCTCGTCCAGGCTGATCAGGATCCGGCCGTCGTCCCACAGGTACCAGGTGGGCGTGGACACCGGTGCGCCGTCGGAGCGCAGGGTGGCCATGACGGCCGGGTTGGGGCGCCGCAGCAGTTCGACGGCCTCGGACGGCAGCGGTGGCTTGGACATGTGGGCTCCCTGGGGTGCAAGAGTCGTCGGCCGGTCGGGTGCCCGGCGCGCCCGGGCGTCACACGGGCGGGGCCGGCGGCGCCCGCGCGCGCCGGGCACTGACCGTCACTCAGCATAGGCTCCGGCGCCCGGCGGACCGGGACCGGCGGGCGGTCGCGCGCGCCTCGGACGCGCGGCGCGCACGCCGCGGGATGCGCGTGTGTACGGGCGGTCGAGCCGGTCAGCCGTTCCCGGGGGACGTCCCCGCCGTCCCCCGGGACGCCGGGACGGCATCGGCGGCGGGCCGGGCGGACACGCTGGGCGGCAGGTGATCACGGCCTGTGGTCACCGCATCGACAGCCTGGAGGTTTCCATGATCCGACGGCTTTTGACCGGTGTCCTGCCGGCCGCGGTGGCCGTGGTCGCGCTGCTGCCCGCGGCCGCCGACGCGGCACCGGCCGCTTCCGCCCCGCGCGCCGCCGTGCCGGCGGTCGCGGCCCACGAGCCGCCCTCGCTGCTGCCCGCACCCGCGCACCGCACCCACCACGTCAGCCGGCGTGCCACGCACCGCCGTTCGAACCACCCCGTGGGAGTGGTGACCACCCGCCACGCGTCGCTCAACGTCCGCTCCGGACCCGGCACGGGTTACCGGACGATCGGCGTCCGGCACCCGGGCCGGTGGCTGGCGCTGCAGTGCCGCACCCATGGGTCGCGGGTGCGCGGCACCCACCTGTGGTACCGGCTGGCACACGGACGCGGTTACGTCTCGGCACGGTACGTGGCGGTGATCCGCGGTTCGGTGCCGTGGTGCTGACGGGGCGTCGGCCGCAGACCTCGTGACCGCACCGCCCGCCCGGGTCACTCGTCCCGGGCGGGCCTGCGGCGTGCCGGGTGCGGGCGCGCCTCGACGACCGGTGTGCGCACCGGGCTCACCTTCCTCCTACCTCCCGCAGGTGTGGCGGTGCCCCCACCCAGGGAAACCATTCCGACAACCGGGGCGAAACGCCCACAGCGGCAGTGGAGTCGGGAGCGGTGATGCGGCAGTCCCAGGAAGCGGCACCCCCATCCGGGACGCTGGCACGGACCCTGCGCGAGCTGAGGGACCGTACGGGTCTGAGCCTGGCGGCCCTGGCCGCGCGCACTCCGTACAGCAAGTCCGCCTGGCACCGGTATCTCACCGGGGTCACCCACCCGCCCCGGTCGGCCGTGGAGGCGCTCGCCCGGCTCGCGGGCGCCGACCCGGCACCGGCGCTGGCGCTGTGGGAGGCCGCCGGGCAGAGCCCGCCGGCGTCAGATGCGCGGCGGGCGGGCCTCGTACGGCGTGGAGAGGACGACCGTCGTACGGGTCGACACGCCCGCCAGGCTGCGCACGCGGGCCAGGAGTTCCTCCAGCTCGTGCGGGGTGGCCACGCGCACCTTGAGGATGTAGTTCTCGTCGCCCGCCACGCTGTGGCAGGCCTCGATCTCCGGGACTCCGGCCAGCCGGTCGGCGATGTCGTCGGGGGCGCTGGGGTCGAAGGGTTTCACCGAGATGAACGCCGTCATGGGCAGCCCCACGGCCTCGGGGTCGACGACCGCGGCGTACCCGCGGATGACGCCACGCTGCTCCAGCCGCCGCACCCGCTGGTGCACGGCCGACGTGGACAGGCCCGTGGCCTTGCCCAGGTCGGTGTAGCTCATCCGCCCGTCCTTGACGAGCAGCTGCACGATCTGTCGGTCCAGCTCCTCCAGGGCGCAAGAACCTACAGGGCGCCGAGGGCCGCGTGGGGGCCGCGCCCGCCGCCGTGAGCACCTGCGCCGAGCATGTGAGAAACGCCACACTCTTCGAGCGCCCTCCGTAATGCTCTCGTGATTACCTGCGAGACCTGACGGGAAGTGCTTGCTGTGGTCGAGGCCGCAGTGCCTTCACGGCCCAGCCTTAGGGGGAGAATCCCATGCACAGTGTCAAGCGCCGTTCCGTGTCCAAGCGGCAGCAGCCGGTCGTCGAGTCCCAGCCGGAGGGCGTCGAACCCGACGACTTCGACGCCGAGGAGTTCGACGACTACGACACCTTCGAGATGTACCGGGTGATCTGCCCGGAGTGCGCGCAGCCCATCGCCCTGCTGGCGGACGAGGAGGTCCTGCCGGAGCACGCGCTGTGCGCCTCGCCGTGGAACCCGTTCGGGCTCACGGTCTGCGCCGGCACCGGCCGCAAGGCCTCCGAGGCCCGCCCGGCGGACGAGTCGTACGCCCCGCAGGAGCAGCAGACCGTCCTGCTGCTGACGCTCCCTCAGGGGCTGGACTGGCGAACGCAGCCGTTCTCCCACGTCGGCGGCCCGGGCTCGCGCCCGATGCGCGTGCCGGTGATGCGCCGCCCCGCCGCCTGAGCGGCCGTTCCGCCGCACCGGCGCCCGCCCGCGGCCGACACCTCACCCGCGGGCGACTCCGCCCACGACCGGGCACCGCACCCACGACCGGTGCCACCCGTGCCCGGCGCCCCGCCCGCGGGCGGTACCACCTGCGGCCGGTGTCACCGGTGCGTGCCACCCGTACCGGTCACCCCCGCCCGCGGTCGGCAGTGCGAAACCGCCCGCAACCGGCGGGTCGGCACCACCCGCGACCGGCACCACCCCTGCACCATGGCGCACGACGCCGCCGTGGTGCGGGTCCCTCCGTCCGGTCCGGGTCCTCCGGCAGCCATGCCTGCGGCGCCCCACGCGGGACCGCCGGCGCCATAAGGGCGGGGCCCCGCACGCCGTGCCGCGGGCGGCGTCACGGTGGCGGACGGCGGTGAACTCACGCGCGATTCCGGCGAGCGGTGACCTGTCCGCCCCGCACCGCGTTGCCCTGGTATGACCCCGATTCCCACGGCAGCCGGACGCAGGCGTCGGATCTTCGTGCCGCAGCCCACGGCCCCGCTCCCGCCGGCGCCGCCCCCGCTCCCCGACCCGCCGATCTACCGTGACCTGGTGCGCGCCTGGGCCGACCGCGGTCGTACGCTGCCGGGGCGCCACGACCCGGAGTGGGTCCGGCTCGTGGCGCCCTTCCCCGGGCTCGGCCTGTTCAGCGACTCTCGGGACCCGCGACGTGACGGGCGATGACCATGCGCTGGATCTGGTTGGTGCCCTCGACGATCTGCAGCACCTTGGCCTCACGCATGTAGCGCTCGACCGGGAAGTCGGCGGTGTAGCCGTAGCCGCCGAGCACCTGCACCGCGTCCGTGGTCACCCGCATCGCCGTGTCCGTGCAGAACAGCTTGGCCATGGCCGCCTCCCGGGCGAACGGCCGGCCCGCGTCGCGCAGCCGCGCCGCCGCCAGGTACAGCGCGCGCCCCGCCTCGATCTGGGTCGCCATGTCGGCGAGCATGAAGCGCAGTCCCTGGAAGTCGGCGATCGGCCGTCCGAACTGCCGCCGGTCGGCGGCGTACGCGACGGCCTCGTCGAGGGCCGCCTGGGCCAGGCCGATGGCGCACGCCGCGATGCCGAGCCGCCCGGAGTCCAGCGCGGACAGCGCGATGGCGAAACCCTGCCCTTCCTCGCCGATGCGCCGCTCGTCGGGGACCCGGACGCCGTCGAGGTGGATCTGCGCGGTCGGTGAGCCCTTCAGGCCCATCTTCTTCTCCGGCGCCGCCGCGCTCAGGCCCTCGGCGTCGCCGGGCACCAGGAACGCGGTGACTCCCCGCGGGCCCTCCACGCCGGTGCGCGCCATGACCGTGTAGAAGTCGGCGACGCCGCCGTGGGTGATCCACGCCTTGGTGCCCGTGAGCACCCAGCCGTCGCCGTCGCGGACCGCCTTGGTGCGCAGGGAGGCGGCGTCCGAGCCGGAGGCGGGCTCGGACAGGGCGTACGCGCCGAGCAGGTCACCGCCGAGCATCGCGGGCAGGTGGTCGGCGCGCTGCTGCTTGGTGCCGTAGGCGGCGAGTGCGTAGGAGGCCAGGGTGTGCACGCTCAGGCCCAGGCCGACGGTCAGGCGGGCCGCGGCCAGTTCCTCCAGGACCTGGAGGTAGACCTCGTAGGGCTGGTCCCCGCCGCCGTACTCCGCGTCGTAGGGCAGGCCGAGCAGGCCCGAGCGGGACAGCAGGGTGAACACCTCACGCGGGAAGCGGCCGGCGTCCTCCTCCTCGGCCGCCTTGGGGGCGATCTCGTGCCGGGCGATGTCACGCACGAGCGAGATCAGGTCCCGGGCCTCGTCCGTGGGCAGTTGCCGGTCCACCGGCTGCGGGGCGCGGTCGGGCATGGCGACGCTCTCCTCCCTGTCGGGCACATCGGCGGACGTGCGCCTTGGGTGGGGCGGCTCCGCCGGAGGGTTCCTCGGCCGGCTGATGCTTCGCACTTCCGGGTCACGGAAGTGGCTGACCAGCGGCTGTGCGCAGTGAGTATGCCCGATCGGCCGCGCGGAGTCACCGGTTAACGACCGCTTACTTCAAGAAAGGGGCGAGGGGCGGCCGGCACCGGAGGACACGCCCGGTCACAGCAGGCCGAGCCGGGTGACGAGCATCGCGATCACCACGACGAGGACCCAGCCGAGGACGTGCTCGAGGTACTTGGGGGCGTCGCCGTCGCCCTTCGGGCCGCCGGTGCGGACACGGGCGGGGGTGACGGAGGCCGCGGAGGCCGGGTGAGCGGTCATGGGTTTCTCACTTGATCGGTGGTGCTGCGTGGACTCCCCCGGCGCCGGGTCGGCTCCCGGGCCCCTTGCGCCGGGTTCGCTCCCGGCCCCTCGTCCACCTTGCCACCCGCGGTGGGCGACACGGCGGAGACGTCGGTCACACAGCCGGTCCACAGAAGCTGGACCGCACCCGTATGACAGGTCCGCGACAATCAATGCCGTCACATCCCTGTACACACCCCGGTCCCCGCCGGTACGGTCTCGGGCCGTCAGGAGTCATGGGAGCGCTCCCATCACGTCGCTCCGCATGACGTGAGGTCCGTTCGCCCGCAGGAGGAACATGTGAGACGGTTCATGGCATTACTGGCGGCCTGTGCCACGGCACTCGGGCTCATGACGCTGTTCAGCCCGCAGGCGACAGCCGCCACCGGCTGCCGGGTCGACTACACGGTCACCAACCAGTGGCAGGGCGGGTTCCAGGCCGGAGTCAAGATCACGAACCTGGGTGATCCCGTCACCGGCTGGACCCTGAAGTTCACGCTGCCGGACGCGGGCCAGAAGGTCGTCCAGGGCTGGAACGCCGCCTGGGCGCAGTCCGGCTCCACCGTGACCGCCGCCGGCACCGACTGGAACCGTGCGCTGGCCACCGGCGCCTCGGTCGACGCCGGCTTCGTGGGCTCGTTCACGGGCGCCAATCCCAAGCCGACGGCGTTCACCCTCAACGGCGTCGCCTGCACCGGCTCCGTCGACGACACCACGCCGCCCCCCACCGGCGGCGACGGCACGCCCGTCGGCGTCAACGGACAGCTCCACGTCTGCGGCGTGCACCTGTGCAACCAGTACAACCGCCCCATCCAGCTGCGCGGCATGAGCACGCACGGACTGCAGTGGTTCAGCCAGTGCTACGACAACGCCTCCCTGGACGCGCTGGCGAAGGACTGGAAGGCGGATCTGCTGCGCATCGCGATGTACGTGCAGGAAGACGGCTACGAGACCGACCCCGCCGGGTTCACCAGCCGGGTGAACAGCCTCGTGGACATGGCCGAGGCCCGCGGCATGTACGCCCTGATCGACTTCCACACCCTGACGCCGGGCGACCCGAACTACAACCTCGACCGCGCCAAGACGTTCTTCGCCTCCGTCGCCGCCCGCAACGCCGCGAAGAAGAACGTGATCTACGAGATCGCCAACGAGCCCAACGGCGTGAGCTGGGCCGCCATCAAGCAGTACGCCGAGCAGGTCATTCCGGTGATCCGGGCGGCCGACCCGGACGCCGTCGTCATCGTCGGCACCCGCGGCTGGTCCTCGCTGGGCGTCTCGGACGGCTCCAACGAGAGCGAGATCGTCAACAACCCGGTCAAGGCCGACAACATCATGTACACGTTCCACTTCTACGCCGCCAGCCACAAGGACGACTACCGCGCCACGGTGAGCCGGGCGGCCACCCGACTGCCGCTGTTCGTCACCGAGTTCGGCACGGTGAGCTACACCGGCGACGGTGCGGTGGACCGTGCGAGCACCACGGCCTGGCTGGACCTGCTCGACCAGCTGAAGATCAGTTACGCGAACTGGACCTACTCCGACGCGCCCGAGGGCAGTGCGGCGCTCAAGCCCGGCACCTGCGGGGGCACCGACTACAGCAGCAGCGCGGTGCTGACCGAGTCGGGAGCGCTGATGAAGAGCCGGATCAGCACTCCGGACACCTTCCCCACCAGCTGACCGCTTCCCTGAGCGGTGGGGCTCCGCACGACCGGAGCCTCGCCGCTCAGCATGCGTCCGTGCGGGGCGCGCCCGCGGCGTCTCAGCCCTCGAAGCCCGCGTCGCGCAGGATCCGGTCGATGCGGGTGCGGTGCGCACTCTCCCAGGCGTCCAGAGTCTCACCGGCCTCCTTGGCCAGCTTGGCCCGGGCCGCGGTCAGCACGTCGTCCCGGCAGGCCGAGGGGACGACCACGACGCCCTCCTCGTCGGCCACGACGACGTCACCGGCGTTCACCGCCACCCCGCCGCAGCGCACCTCGACGTTGAGCGGCTCGACGGCCTTCTTGCCGCCCGGAATCGGGATCACTCCCCGGGCGAAGACGGGGAAGCCCGCCTCCCGGACCTCGGCGAGGTCGCGGATCAGCCCGTCCGCGACCAGGGCCGCGACACCGCGGCGCTGCGCGACGGCGCAGACGTTCCCGCCCGCCAGCGCGTAGTCGAGGTCTCCCGATTCGACGACGAGGACCGAGCCCGGTGCGGCCCGGTGGATCGCCGCGTGCAGCATGAGGTTGTCGCCGGGAGGGCACCGCACGGTGAACGCGGGTCCGGCGATCCGGGGCACCGGCTGCCACAGCGGGCGGATCCCGATGTCCATGACCCGCTCGCGCCCCAGGACATCGGCGAGCGTGGTGGTCGGGATGCCCGCGAACCCGCTCGCTTCGGTGCCGTCCGCCATGCCTCCGGTGTCGTCCGCCATGTCTCCCCTGCTTCCCTGGTCGTCGTCGCGTGCGGCCGCGGACGACACGGTCGCGCCCCTCTGCGGGGTGCGTCCATGCTGTCCCCGGCGGCCTCCGGCGGTCCTCCGGCGGCCCCGCCCGGCGTCGACGGTACTGCGCCGGCCGACGCCCCCGGCCCCCGGGTCGGCGAGTGGACCAGCAGGCGGCTGCCCGCGTCCGTGACGGGCCCAGCCGCACGCCGCAGCAGAACACCGCGTACGGTTTCCGGCTCCTCGCCGGCATCGCGAACCGGGCCCTGTCGCCCGCCGTCGACGACCCCGCCACCGCCGTCCAGGCACTCGACCGGAACGAGGACGCGCTGCCGCGCTCGGCCGACCGCTCTCTCGGACAGGGTGACGCGCTGCCCAGTCATGGACGAGCAAGAACCTGCTCCCCGCAACGGTCGCGCGGAACATGTGCGCCCGGACGACACCGCGGCCGCCGCGGTGGGCGGCCCCCGGGTCTTCGAACGTGACACCTGCAAGCACGCAACGCAGTGGAACGGTGCTTCAACAAGCCGAAGCAGCGCTGCGGCAAAGCCACCTGACAGGACATCAGATGTCACGCCTGCCTGCCAGGCACCGTCCTCGCAGCCCTGCTGAGGTGGGGTGCCCCCCGGAGACCGACACCAGCGTCCGGGCAACGCGGCGCGCCGACAGGGCACTTCGCGGTTCTGCAACGGTGATCCGACTGCGGCGTAACAGTTTTCCTTCATCGTCTCTTACCGTCCTTTCATCTGTTGAGCCGTCAGATCGCTCCCGGCATACTGCGTGATCCGGAGAGGTTGCCGTACATGCGTACGAAACCTCTCCCGCTCGGGTGAACGGGGAATTCACCCGTTACTCCACTCCAGGGGGAGAACTTGCGCAGACAAGTGAAAAGAGTTGCTGCTGCCGGTGTGGCCACGGCCGCAGCCGTCGCCCTCGCCGCGGGCATGACCACCCCGGCGTCGGCGAAGCCCGCGGACAGCGTCCCGGCCGCCGGGTCGGGACTCACCGCGAAGACCCACGTCACTCTCATCACCGGTGACCGTGTCGCCCTCGACGCCAAGGGCCGGATCGTCGGCCTGCAGCGGGCCAAGGGCCGCGAGCACATACCCGTCCAGATCCGCCGGACCGCGGGCCACACGCTGGTCGTGCCGGCCGACGCGGCGCACCTGCTCGCGTCCGGCAAGCTGGACCAGCGGCTGTTCGACGTCACCGAACTGAACACGGCCGCCACCCGTCGGGCCCAGAGGAACGGCCTGAAGGTCATCGTCGGCTACACCGGCTCCGCCACGGCAGCCAAGGCCGACGTCCGGGGCGCCGGTCAGCTGCGGCGCAGTCTCGCGGCGCTCAACGCCGACGCCGTGCAGACGCCGGTCACGGACACCGCCGAGCTGTGGCACGCCGTCACCGACGGCGACACGACCGCCTCCGGCATCGCACACGTCTGGCTCGACGGGGTCCGCAAGGCCGCGCTCGACCGGTCGGTGCCGCAGATCGGCGCCCCGGTCGCGTGGAAGGCCGGCTACACCGGCAAGGGCGTGAAGGTCGCCGTCCTGGACACCGGTGTGGACACCCGCCACCCGGACCTCAAGGACCAGGTGATCAGGTCCAAGAACTTCAGCTCCGCGGCCGACGCCACCGACCACTTCGGGCACGGCACCCACGTCGCCTCCATCGTGGCGGGCACCGGCGCCAAGTCGGGCGGCCGGTACAAGGGTGTCGCCCCGGACGCCGAGATCCTCAACGGCAAGGTCCTGGACGACAGCGGTTCCGGCGACGACTCCGGCATCCTCGCCGGCATGGAGTGGGCGGCCGCCCAGGGCGCCTCCGTGGTCAACCTCAGCCTCGGCGGCTACGACAGCCCCGGCATCGACCCGCTCGAGGCCGAGGTCAACAAACTCTCCGCCACCAAGGGCATCCTGTTCGCGATCGCCGCGGGCAACGACGGCCCCGGGTCTCTCGGTTCGCCGGGCAGCGCCGACGCCGCGCTCACCGTCGGCGCCGTCGACAAGAAGGACAAGCTCGCCGACTTCTCCTCCTCCGGCCCGCGCGTCGGCGACTACGCCATCAAGCCCGACGTCACCGCGCCCGGCGTGGACATCACCGCCGCCGCGGCCAAGGGCAGCGTCATCGACCAGGAGGTCGGCGAGAAGCCCGACGGCTACCTCACCATCTCCGGCACCTCGATGGCCACCCCGCACGTCGCGGGCGCCGCCGCCCTCCTCAAGCAGGAGCACCCCGACTGGGGCTACGCCGAGCTGAAGGGCGCGCTCACCGGCTCCGCCAAGGACGGCGACTACACGCCGTTCGAGCAGGGTTCGGGCCGTATCGCGGTGGACAAGGCGATCGGGCAGTCCGTGATCGCCGATCCGGTCTCGGTGAGCTTCGGGCTCCAGCAGTGGCCGCACACCGACGACAAGCCGGTCACCAAGAAGGTGACCTACCGCAACCTCGGTGACAAGGACGTCACGCTCACCCTGAGCAGCACCGCCCTCGACCCCCGGGGCAAGGCCGCCCCGGCGGGCTTCTTCACGCTCGGCGCGAGCGAGGTGACGGTCCCGGCGCACGGCACCGCCTCCGTGGACCTCACCGCCGACACCAGGCTGGGCGGCACCCTCGACGGCGCCTACTCCGCGTACGTGACCGCGACGGGCGCCGGCCAGACCGTCCGCACGGCCGCCGCGGTCGAGCGCGAGGTGGAGTCCTACGACCTCACGCTGAAGTTCATCGGCCGCGACGGCAAGCCCGCCCCGTACTACAACGCCGACCTCAACGGCATCGCGGGCCTGGCCGACGGCACGGATGTGAGCCCGTACGACAAGTCCGGCACGGTGAAGGTGCGCGCGCCCAAGGGCACGTACATCCTCAACACCGCCGTCTTCGTGGACGAGTACGGTGAGAAGGGCATCGACTGGATCGCCCAGCCGAAGCTGACCGTCACCAAGAAGCAGACGGTCACGATCGACGCACGCAAGGCCAAGCCGGTGGACATCACCGTCCCGGCCTCGGGCGCCACCTCGCAGTTCGCCTCGCCGGGCTTCTCCGTCGCGGCCGCCGACGGCGAGTACGGCTACGGCTGGTTCCTGGACTCGTACAAGAACTTCCGCACCGCCCACCTGGGCCCGCAACTGTCCTCCGGCCGGCTGTTCCAGCAGTGGGACGGCCACTGGACCAAGGGGGCGAGCGAGCAGTACGACGTGACCTCCGGCGGCCCGGTCAAGCAGCTCGCCACCGGCTACACCAAGCACTACAGGACCAGCGAGCTGGCCACGGTCAGGACCCGGCTCGGTGCTCCCGCGAGCGGCAAGTCCGGATCGGTCAGCGCGATCGGCTCGCTGCCCGGTGGCTTCGGCGGCTCCGGCATCGACATCCCGCAGAAGCTGCCCGGCACGCGCACCCTGCACGTGTCCACCGGCGGCGGAGTGCGCTGGGAGCTGGACTTCACCCAGTACGGCGGCACCGACCAGGACGGCTTCCCGTCCTCCGAGGCCTGGTACACGCTCGGCGAGTCCTCCTTCAAGGCCGGCCGCACCTACACCAGGACGGTCAACACCGCGGTCTTCGGCCCGCACGTCGGCAAGGAGCTGGGCCTCTTCCGCACCGGCAACGAGATCTACGGTGTGCTGCCGCTGTTCGCCGACTCCGCGGGACACGCCGGGTCCTCGCTGTTCAGCTCGGTGAACACGGCCCTGTACCGCAACGGCACCAAGGTCGGCTCCACCGAAGACCCGCTGTTCGGCGGGGAGACCTTCAAGGTCCCGGCCGGTGACGCCGCGTACCGGCTGACCACCTCGGTCAAGCGCTCCGCGAAGGTCGCCACGGTCTCCTCCCGGATCGACGCGACCTGGACCTTCCGCTCCGCGAAGCCGACCGGCACGGAAGCCCGACTTCCCGCCTCCGTGCCGCACTACGGCATCGACACCGGCCTCGACGGCAAGGTCGCGGCCGGCAAGAAGGTCACCTTCCCGGTCACCGTCGCGGGCTCGGCGGCGGGCGGCAACCTGAAGTCGCTGGCGGTGTACGTCTCCTACGACGGCAAGACCTTCAAGAAGGTCGACGTCCGCGGCGGGAAGATCACCGTCAAGAACCCGGCGAAGGGCAAGTCCGTCTCCCTCCGCGCCAAGATCACCGACAAGAAGGGCAACACGTCCGAGATCACGGTCTACGACGCGTACTTCGGCAAGTGAGCCGCAGCGCCCGCTGACACACGAGGGGCACCCGGAGGACTTCTCCGGGTGCCCCTTACCCGTTCCGCGCCGACGGGGCCGACCGTGCCCGGGCCCTCGCTCATGGCCCGAGCCGCCATGGCCGGCCTCGGGTGGAAGACCGGCGGGTCGCCGACGGGCGCGGGTCGTCATGGCCGGCCGTCCGGACCTCGTTCGAGGAAGCGGCGCCGCCCACGTGCGGACCGTGTCCGCGGTGAGCCGCAGCCGGCGGGACACTTCCATGACGAGTGTCCCTCGGCGCACACCGGCACGGTCCGCGACCGCCGGACCAGAGCCTGGGCCGTCGTACGACGACGGACCCGGCCCCGAGTGCGGCCCGTTGGGCATCAGTCAGTGACAACGGCGGAATCTTCGGGCCCGGACGACTCACCCCCGGCCAAGGACGAACCCCCGAGCTCACTAGGGGCGGTTCAGGGGTGTTGTCCGGGTGATCACGGATAGGCAAGGTCTGTCTCGTTCGAGAGAGTCGACGTGGTCACCCGAGTCCCGCCAAAACCGCCGGAGGCATCTCGATGCACCTACGCGTCGCCCTCACCGCCTATCTCCTGAGCTCTGTTCTCACGGTCGGTGCGGCTCTGCCGGCAGTCGCCGCCCCTGCCGCTCCCGCCGGCCCGACGTCCGCGAACCGCACTGTCCAGGACATCCTCGACCACCTGCCCGACGACATCGTCGCGGGCGCGTTGACCAGGAAGGACGATGTGGGCGCCACTGCCGGCCCGGTCACCGCTGACGCATACGTCCGGATCGGCAGCGTCACCAAAGCCTTCACCAACACGGTGGTGCTCCAACTCGTGGCCGAGCATCGCATCGACCTCGACGCACCGGCACGGCGGTACGTCCCCCAGGTGCTGCCCGAAGCGTACGGCGATGTCACCGTGCACCATCTCCTCGACCACACGAGTGGCCTGCCCAAGCCCGCCCCGACGCCGGGCCCGGCTGACGGACCTGGATGGCAGTTCGCATCCGTGACGCCCGAGGACTTCCTGCGTGCATCGTTCGCCGCCGCCGGCGGCACACACCCCCGCCCCGGTTTAGAGCAGCAGTACAACGGGCTCAATTCCTTCGTCCTCGGTCTGATCGTGGAAGAGGTCACCGGCCACTCCTTCACCGCCGAGCTGGAGCGCAGGATCATCCGGCCGCTGCGCCTGCGTCACACCGGCCTGCCTGCCGCCGACGACCCCACGATCCCCTCGCCCCACGCGGAGGTGTACGTCGACGGGCAGGACGTGACCGAGCAGAGCCCGTACCCGTGGGCCGAGGGAGGCATGATATCCACCGCGGCCGACCTGGACCGCTTCATGACGGCGCTGTTCCGGGGCCGGTTGCTCCCACCCGCCGAGCAGAAACTGGTGTTCGAAGTGCCGACCGCGACCAACGGCGCCGACAACAAGAACTGCACCGGCACGACCGCCTGCTACAGCACCGGTGGACTCATGCGCTACCAGCTTCCGGACGGCGAGGACGCGTGGGGCAAAACCGGTTCCCGCCCCGGCTGGGACAACGGCTTCTTCGCCACCCGCGACCTCAGACACCGCTTCGTGTACTCCCTGAACCCGACCGGGGCCGGCAACGACCTCCCGTACATCAAAGCCCTCATCAACGCCGCGCTCGCGGACTGATCCGGAACGGCTTTCCGATCCGTCCCTCACCAGCGGCGCGGCCGAGGGCCGAGCGACCCGGCGAACCTCTCCGGTCACTCAGGACGGCGCGGACCGTTGCCGCGAGGTCGTGCAGCGCACGTTCGGCAGCCACATGATCAGCGAATCCCGACGCTCATGAGCGCGCGGCGCTGAGACGGGGTCGGGCGGGCCGGGAAGTAGAGGTAGCAGACACCGCCCGAACCGCTTCTGACCTTGCCGTTGGCGTCGTAGCGCTTGGTGCGCAGCCAGATGTTCTCGAACTCGCGGCGCCGGTAGACCCGGCGGACCGCCTCGTCGCTGGGCGAGGCCGGGTCGTTGGCGATCACGTCGCCGTCCGCGGTGAAACCGATGACGGTCATCAAGTGGCCCGAGGTGCCGTATCCGGCGCCGGTCAGCTCGGTCTTGAGGAAGGACTGGGACGTTATCACCGGGATGCCGGCCGCGATCAGCGTCTCGACGTCGGTGAGGGAGGCGAGCCGGGTCACCACGCCCTGCAGGCCGTCGAACGTCGCCGCGTAGGCCGCGTTGAACGGCCAGTTGCCGCAGCCCGCGTACTGGTAGTCGTACGTGGAGCGGGCCGCGTGGCAGACCTGCGGGTCGGCGTAGGAGGGGTCGACCCAGGACAGTTGCTCGGGGGTGAGCCGGCCGCCCCAGTACTCGATGATCATCTGCGAGGAGGTGGGGCTGCACCAGGCCTCGCCGCCGTTGTCGTACTCGGGGTACTGGCCCGCGTGGATCTCCTGCGAGTAGCGGGGAACCGCCAGCTCCCTCGCGGTGCCGCCGGGCTCGGAGGCGGGGATGGTGAAGCGGTCGGGGATGTCGGACCCCATCGCGCCGATCCGCCGGACGACCGGGGTGAGCCGGGTGCCGGGCCTGCGGTGGAGCGTCAGACGCAGCCGGTAGGAGACCAGGCGCAGGCCGGAGGACGGGTCGTCGAGGGAGAAGGTGTCCGTCCAGATCGTGCTCTTGCCGTCGCTCTGGTCGTCGACGGAGGTCCGCTTGATGTCCTGGTCGCCGGCGGCCCAGCGGCCCATCACGTACCAAGGGGTGGCCGTGCCGTCCGAGTAGGTGCCCTGCAGTTCGACCTGGAGCCAGGTGCCGGCCGGGGTGTGCGCGTTCCAGGAGACGACGGCCTCGGTGGCGGGCACGGCCAGGCGGTGCACCGGGCTGGTCCAGGTGGCGTACTCCCAACTCGCGGTGGTGCCGGGGTGCGGGTCGGTGTACTCGGTGGTGCCGGCCGGGGTGGCGATCTCGATCCCGGGGCGGGCGCCGGCGAAGGCGCGGGTGCCGTGCGCGGTGCCGCTGCGCCAGTCCGTGTACGTCGTCCAGGCGTGGTAGTCGATCGGGCGGGCCGGGGCGGCGGCGGTGCCTTCCACGGAGGGTCCGTCGGTGCCGGACGCTGCGCCGGCGCCGGACGGCGCGGTGGCCGCGGACGGGGCGGTGGCGGCGGCCGCCGGAACCGTGCCGCCTGCCACGGCGGCCACGACCGCGGCGGCCAGGACGGATCTGCGGGAGGGCTGGTCGGCTCTGCTCATGGGTGGAAGACCCCCAGGTGTCCGAGTCGGGGCGGAGGGCGGTCCTGCACGGCGGCGCGCACTGCGCGATCGCGATGCGCCCCACTATGGCGGCGGGCGACGGCTCCTGCCAGTACTTCGACGGACGCCACGCCTACCAATATTGGTCTGCTCCAGTGGCACGAGCAGTGGCATGAGCTGCGGTCTCTGCGCTGCCCTGCGGTCCGGCCGACCGGACGACCGTACGGCGGAGGACGGCGGGGCCGCGTGCTCCGGGGCGTGGGCCGTCGCCGGGCCCCGGGCAGCCCGCCCCACGGTCTCGCGGGTGCGGGCTGCGCGGGCGCGGGCGCGGGGACGCCGGGGCGTCCGCGGGCTCGTCCGCCGTGACGAGCACGGGAGCGCCGGGGAGCGCCAGGGCGTTCGCGCAGCCGTCCTTCGCCCCTCCCTCAGATGAGGTCCATCGCCGCCACCTCGTCCGGGCGGCCGTAGCTGATCGGGCCCTGGAAGCGGTGGCGGGCCGTGGCGAACCACCAGGCGGTGGCCACGAGCAGGACGGCGGCCAGGGCGATGGGGGCGTAGTTGAAGGAGTCGGCGGTGATCGGGGAGGCCTGGGGCAGCATGAACAGGATGCTGCTCAGGGCGATCCAGGTGACGGCGACGACGCCGACCGGGCGGCCCCAGCGGCCCAGGTTCCAGGGACCCGGCTGGAAGTCGTCGCCCAGGCGCAGGCGGAGCAGGATCGGGACGGCGTAGGCGACGAACAGGCCGACGACGTTGACGCTGACGATCGCGGTGAAGGCCGTGTGGGACCACCAGCCGGGCAGCACCAGGGCCAGGGAGCAGGCCACCGCGAGCCAGACCGCCTTGACGGGGGTGCGGGTGCGCGGGGAGACGGAGTGCCACCAGCGGGAGCCGGGCATGGCGCCGTCCCGGGAGAAGGCGAAGATCTGCCGGGCGTTGCTGGTCAGGTTGGCCAGGCCGCAGAAGAGCATGGCGCCGATGACGATGAGCAGGAGCGCCTTGGCGGTGCCGAGGCCGAGGGCGTCGAGGAGGATCTGGACGGGTGGGGCGTCGGCGCTCGCCACACGGTCGTAGTCGCGAATGCTGAAGACCAGGGCGAGCATGAGGATCAGACCGGTGACGGCGGAACAGGCGATGGCGCGGGTGATCCCTTTGGGCGCGTTGACGGTGGCCCGGACGGTTTCCTCGGACATGTGGAAGCTGCCGTCGAAGCCGGTGAAGGTCCAGCTGGTGACCAGCAGGCCGAGCATGCCGCCGTAAAAGCCGTTGGTGAAACCGGTGTTGTTCGCGAAATGCGTGACGAAGGACGCCGGGCGGTGGTGGTCGGGGACGGCCACGAGCGCGGTCACGATCACGACGAGACCGATCAGCAGCCACCACACCGAGATCCGGTTCAGGACGGCGACCAGCTGGACGGTGTAGGTGTTGGCCAGTCCCTGGAGCACGATGAGCAGCCCGGTGATCAGCACCGTCTGGTGGACGGTGGGGTGGTACGAGGGCCACTGGAGGGCGATGAAGGCCTGGATGAAGGTGGCCGCGGCGTAGCCGGTGGCCGCCGTGCCGCCGACCTGGCCGACGAAGTTCAGCCAGCCGGTGAACCAGGACCAGGCGCCCTGATGGCGCCGGGCGAGTTTCCCGGCCGAGAAATACAGCGCTCCGCTCGTCGGATAGGCGGAGGCCACTTCCGCCATCGCCGCGCCGATGAACAACACCATGATGGAGACGCCGATCCAGCCGAACACGAGAATACGGGGTCCGCCCGCGTTCATGCCGAAGCCGAAGGACGAGAAAATCCCCGAGATGATGTTGATGATGGTGAAGGATATGGCGAAATTGTCGAACGCCTTGAAACGCCGGGTGAGTTTTCTGGGATAGCCCATCGCGTGCAGCGTGGCGTCGTCGTCGAGGGCGTTCGCCGGGGCGGAGGTGACCGGTGTCCGTTCCGTCACGGTCGGCCTTTCTCTCGGTGGGGG
>NZ_LR732544.1:1108377-1156404 GCF_902506575.1 Streptomyces mexicanus
GGTCAGCGGGACAGGGGAATCGGGTAGGGGTCAGCAGGACGGGGGGACGGGCAGGCCGCAGGCGCGCCGGGCCCGGGAGAGCTGTTCGACGGGGTCCCCGAAGACGCACCACGGCAT
Organism: Streptomyces mexicanus; assembly: GCF_902506575.1. Taxonomy (GTDB): domain Bacteria; phylum Actinomycetota; class Actinomycetes; order Streptomycetales; family Streptomycetaceae; genus Streptomyces; species Streptomyces mexicanus. Next base: position 1,108,495 of record NZ_LR732544.1, read on the forward strand.
CCGCGAGGCGTAGGGGCCCATGGCGGTGAGCACCGCGCGGCCCTCGAACTCGCAGCCGGCCTGGACCAGCGCGTGGGCGAGGTAGGCCAGGTCGAGGACCGGAGTGAAGCGGTAACCGGCCACCGTGGGCAGCCAGTTGTGGTAGATCGCCAGCGCGGTGGAGCGCCACTGGGGCTGCTCCCAGACCCGGTCGGCGAGCAGCCGGGTCGGGTCGTAGCTCTCCACCAGGGCGACCAGCGGCAGCAGGCGCAGGGGCGAGTCGGCGGGTGAACGCTGGCTGAGGAAGGCGGCGACGTCCCAGGCGGCGTTGACCGAGCCGCCGTGCCGGGTGAAGAAGCAGGCGAGGAAGCGGTGGTGGGCCTCGCGGTGCCAGGGATCGAGGGAGAGCACGTGCGCGAACAGCCGCCAGGGGCCCGGCGGCGCGGTGAGCAGTCCGCGCGGTGCCGGGTCGCCGAGCCGGTGCAGCCGGGCCATGGCCAGCTTGGCGACCTCGGGGGTGGGGTCGGCGGGGTCCAGGGCGGCGGCCCGGGCACAGGCCGACAGCGCTATCCGCTCCAGCGGTTCGGCCCGCTCGTCGCCGGCGTCGGCGGCGCGCAGCGCCCGGAGCACCGCCACCCGCGCCCACAGCAGCGCGGCCTCGGGTGAGGGTTCCTCGGCCAGCCAGCGTTCGGCGAGGTCGGAGTCGGCCGCCTCGGAGGCCAGGACGAGGGAGCGGTGGGCCCGCAGGGCGAAGTCGCCGCGGGTCTCGGCGAGCGCGGCCCGGGCAGTGGCCCAGCGGCCGGCCCTGACGTCCACGCACACGCTCGCGAGCACGCGGTCGTCCGCCGCCGGATGCCAGACGTACTGCCCTTCGAATAATCCAGCGGCCATCTTCCCGTCCCCGTATGACGCCTCACGTCTGCGCTCGGGGCACTTTACTCACCCCCGGGGACAACCGGAACGCTGTTTTCGACATGTTTCCGCCCGGCAGGGCCGAACAATCGGGAGAGATTGACGGACGCTCACTCGATGGTTCAATCCGGGACCGTTTAGGGCGCCGATCGTCCGGTGCGCCCGGCCCCTAGAATGTCTCCCGGATCCGTGCCGTCCGCCCCACCGGGCCTCCATCCCTCCGGGAACCGCCATTCACGCCCTCGTCCGCCGCCTGCGCCGTCTCGCGCCGTCCTGCGGTCCCGTGCGGCTCGTCGGCGTCGACGGCCACGCGGGCTCGGGGAAGTCGACCTTCGCCGGGCTGCTGGCGGCCGCCCTGGACGACGCCCCCGTGCTGCACCTGGACGACATCGCCTGCCACGAGGAGCTGTTCGGGTGGGACGGGCGGCTGCTCACCGAGGTGATCGCGCCGCTGGCCCGGGGCACGACGGCGCACTACCGCCCCTACGACTGGGTCGCCCGGCGCTTCGGGCACGCCCGGGCGCTGCCGCCGGCGCCGGTCGTCCTCGTCGAAGGCGTGGGGGCCGGGCGCCGGGCCCTGCGGCCGCATCTTGCCGCGTTGCTGTGGATGGACCTGCCGCGCGAGGAGGCCTGGGCGCGCGGGCGGGCCCGGGACGGCGAGGCACAGCGCGCGTTCTGGGCCGGCTGGGTCGAGGCGGAGCGGCGGCACTTCGCGGGCGATCCCTCCCGGCCGTTCGCCGATCTTCTGGTGCGGCAGTTGAAGCAGGGTTATGAGGTGCTGGCGGGACCGTCGGGACGGCTTGGACCGGACCGGTTCGTCACCCACCGTGAGGGGCCGTCGGCAATGTGCTGAACGTGTGAAGGCCCTTGCGGGGGAACTTGGCCAAGTACCTCAACTTCGCTTGACCGGGGGGCCGTACAGGTCTTACGTTCTCAATGTGCGGTCATCGCGGACCGCCCCGCAGACACGAAGCCCCCGGTTGTTCCCCCGTGATCGGGGGCTTCGTTCTGCCCAGGCGCCGTTTTCCGGGCGCCGCACGGCGCCGTCCGATCACCCACGGTCACCGAGCGCGGGGCGCTCATGTCTGCTCCCACCTCCCCGAACGCCCCGTGCCGCACCCTTCGGCGGGCGGGCACCCCACGGGTACGATGCCCTCGGTGCGACCTTCGAACGGCTGCTTCGCGCACCTGCAACTCCGGTCCGCGGCACAGCGGTTCGGCCGACGGCAGCCACCGGGCGACCGCCCGGTGGCGGACCAACGGGGGCACGGTTTGTGGGGGACGTGATGGACTTCGGCACGCAGGGCCCCAAGGCCCCGGCCGACCTCGCCTGGCTGCGCGGCGTGGACGCCTACACCATGGGCGCCTATCCGCAGGCGGAGGAGGAGTTCCGGGCCGCGGTGCGGATGGACCCCGGGATGGCCGACGCCTGGCTCGGGCTGCACGCGCTGCGCGTCGACACGACGACCGCGCTGCTGAAGATGTACCGGCACCGGGAGCGCTTCGGCGAACAGCGCGCCCGGCACCGCCGCACCCTCAACTCCTGGTACTGGCTGGGCTGGTGGGTGCAGCCCGTCCTGGAGAGCCCCCGCGATTTGCTGCTGGCGCACGCCTCCCACTGGCTGGACGGGCGCCACGTGCCCGAGCTGGACCGGGCGCTGGCCGGGCTGCCGCCCGTGGACACCGATCCCCAGGTGCGGTTCCTGCACGCCTGCCGCGCCTATCTCGTCAAGGACTGGGAGCAGCTCGTCCGGCACACCGACCCGCTGGTCGACGATCCGGTGCTGGGCATCGAGGCGGGCCTGTTCGGCGGCATGGCCCGGGTCCGGCTGGAGATGTACGGGCAGGCCGAGCCGCTGCTGTCGGCGGCACTGATGCGGTGCCGCAGCGAGCAGCCGCCGCGCAAGGAACTGCGGTACTGGCTGGCCCGGGCGCACGAGGGCACCGGCCGCAGCGCCGCCGCGCTCCCCCTGTACCGGGCGGTGCACCGGGTGGACCCGGCGTTCATGGACACCTCCGCGCGACTGGCGGCGATCACCGAGGCCGACGGGTACGACGACGGGGGCGACCTCGCGGCGGTCACCCTGGCCGGTGCCGGCCAGGACACCGTGGACGGCCCGGACGTCCTCGATCCGCTGTTCGGCACCGAGGGCCGCGAACTGAAACTCGGCGACGGCGACTTCGCGGCCTCCGCGGTGCTGCCCCCGGTGGCCGACCGGGCCGTGCGCGCACGCACCGCGGCTCCCGCCGGACCCCTGCCCAGCGGCCCGACCGATCCGGCCTTACTCGACCAGGCACTCGCCGAGCTGGAGCGCATGGTGGGCCTGGAACCGGTCAAACGGCAGGTCAAGGCGTTGTCCGCGCAGTTGAACATGGCGCGGCTGCGGGCCGGGCAGGGGCTGCCGGTGCAGCCGCCGAAGCGGCACTTCGTCTTCTCCGGCCCCTCCGGCACCGGCAAGACCACGGTCGCCCGCATCCTCGGCCGCGTCTTCTACGCCCTCGGACTGCTCGGCGGGGACCATCTGGTGGAGGCGCAGCGGGCCGATCTGGTCGGCGAGTACCTGGGGCAGACCGCCGTCAAGGCCAACGAGCTGATCGACTCAGCGATCGGCGGCGTCCTCTTCGTGGACGAGGCGTACTCCCTGTCGAACACCGGGTACGGCAAGGGCGACGCGTACGGCGACGAGGCACTGCAGGTGCTGCTCAAGCGCGCCGAGGACAACCGCGACCACCTGGTGGTGATCCTGGCCGGCTACCCGGAGGGCATGGACCGGCTGCTGGCCGCCAACCCGGGGCTGTCGTCCCGGTTCACCACCCGGGTGGACTTCCCGTCGTACCGCCCGCACGAACTGACCGAGATCGGCAAGGTGCTCGCCGCCGAGAACGGCGACCTGTGGGACGAGGAGGCGCTGGACGAACTGTCCTCGATCGCCGCGCACGTGGTCGACCAGGGGTGGATCGACGAACTGGGCAACGGCCGGTTCCTGCGCACGCTGTACGAGAAGAGCTGCGCCTACCGGGATCTGCGGCTGTCCGCCTATCCGGGACCGCTGTCCCGCGACGACCTGGCCACACTGCGCCTGCCGGACCTGATGCAGGCCTACGGGGAGGTGCTCTCGGGCCGGGGGCCGCAGGACCCGCCCGGCCTGTGAGCCGGGCGGCCGGACCGCCGGGCGCCCGTGGGCCCGAGCGCAGACCGCCCGCTCACTGTGCCGGGCAGCGGACCTCCCGATCGCCGAGCCGCCGCCGGCCACGGGCGGCGGACGGCAGGTGGCAAACGGCGGGCGGCGGACCGAGGGGCGCGCCGACCGCCGCCGCGGGGCGCGGGCTACGTCGCCAGCACCTGCTCCGGCTCTCCGGTCTCGCGGGGTCCGGTCAGGCGGATCTCCGGCTCCAGGCGGTGCGCCGGGTCCCGTACCTCGCCGACCAGCAGCTCCAGTACGTCCTCCAGGGCCACCACGCCCAGCACCCGCCCGGAGGCGTCCGCCACCTGCGCCAGGTGGGTGGCCGCGCGGCGCATCACCGTCAGGGCGTCGTCCAGCGGCAGCTCGGACCTCAGCGTCGTCATCGGGCGCCATATCCGCTGCGGGACGGCCCGATCGGAGTCCTCCAGGTCGAGGACGTCCTTGACGTGCAGGTAGCCCATGAAGGCGCCGTTGCCGGCGCAGACGGGGAAGCGGGAGTACCCGGTGCGGGCGGTCAGCTCGACGATCTCGCCGGGGGTGACCGAGGGGCTGACCGTCACCAGTGCCTCGCGGCCCAGCAGCACGTCGAGGACCGGGCGCGAGCCCAGCTCCAGCGCGTCCTCCAGGCGCTCCTGCTCCTCGGGGTCCAGCAGGCCGGCCTGGCCGGAGTCCTCCACCAGGCGGTTGAGCTGTTCGCTGGTGAAGACCGCCTCGACCTCGTCCTTCGGCTCGACGCGGAAGAGCCGCAGGATGCCCTGGGCGCACGCGCCGAGCGCCACGGTGACCGGCTTGCACAGGCGAGCGAAGGCGACCAGGCCGGGGCTGAGCCACAGCGCGGCCTTCTCCGGGGCGGCCATCGCGAGGTTCTTCGGCACCATTTCGCCGACCACCAGGTGGCAGAAGACCACGGCGGCGAGCGCGATGACGTAGCCCAGCGGGTGGACCATGCCGTCGGGCAGGTGCAGCCAGGTGAACACCGGCTCCAGCAGGTGCGCCACCGTGGGTTCGGCGACGGCGCCGAGCGTCAGCGAGCAGACGGTGATGCCGAACTGGGCGGCGGCCATCATCTGCGGCAGCCTCTCCAGGCCGTACAGCACCTGGCGGGCGCGGGCGGTGCCGAGCGGTTCGATCTGGCTGCGGCGGACGGAGACCAGCGCGAACTCGGCGCCCACGAAGAAGCCGTTGACGAGCACGAGCAGCGCGGCGAAGACCAGTTGGAGCACGCTCATCGGGCGGCCTCCGCCAGGGAGGCGGCGGTCTCGGCCACAGGGGCCGTGCGCACCAGGCGGACCCGCTCGGCGCGGTAGTGGCCGACCTGGCGCACGGACAGCCGCCAGCCGGGCAGCTCCGCCTTGTCGCCGGGGGCCGGGATACGGCCGAGCAGGTCGGCCCCCAGGCCGGCCACGGTCTCGTACGGGCCCTCGGGGGCGTCCGGGCCGATGCGCTTGGGCAGGTCGACGCGGCGGCCGCCGTCGACGTCCCAGGCGGGCCGGCCGTCCTCGGGCGGGGCGGGGGCCAGCTCCGGCACGTCCTTGGCGTCGTGCTCGTCGCGGACCTCGCCGCCCAGTTCCTCGCCGATGTCCTCCGGGGTGACCGCGCCCGCCGTGCCGCCGTACTCGTCGACGACGACCGCGATGGGCTGCTCGTTGCGCAGCTGGGCGAGCAGCGGCTGCACGGGCAGCGTCTCGGGCACCAGCAGCGCGGGTCGGGCGATCCGGCCCACCGGGGTGCGCAGCCGCTCGTGGGAGGGGACCGCGAGGGCGTCCTTGAGGTGGACCATGCCGACGACCTCGTCGATCCGCTCGTGGTAGACGGGGAAGCGGGACAGGCCGGTGGCGCGGGTGAGGTTCACCACGTCCTCGGCGGTCGCCGAGGACTGCAGGGCGCTGACCTTCACGCGCGGCGTCATGACGTGCTGTGCGGTCAGCTCGCCCAGGGACAGGGTGCGCACGAACAGGTCGGCGGTGTCCTGCTCCAGGGCGCCGGCCTGCGCCGAGTGGCGGGCCAGGGAGACCAGCTCGCCGGGGGTGCGGGCGGAGGCCAGCTCGTCGGCGGGTTCGACGCCGAGCGCGCGGACCAGCCGGTTGGCCACCGTGTTCAGCGCGGAGATCACCGGGCGGAACAGGCGCGCGAAGACGTGCTGCGGGCCGGCGACGAACCGCGCGACCTGCAGGGGCCGGGACACCGCCCAGTTCTTGGGCACCAGCTCGCCGATCACCATCTGCAGCGCGGAGGCCAGCAGCATGCCCACGACGACGGCGGCCCCGGAGACCGCGCCGTCGGGGACGCCGACGGCCGAGAAGGGCCCGCGCAGCAGGTCGGCCAGCGCCGGCTCGGCCAGCATGCCGACCACCAGGGAGGTGATGGGGATGCCGAGCTGGGTGCCGGACAGCTGGAAGGACAGCTCGCCGGGCGGCTCGCCGACCCGGCGGGCGCGCCGGTCGCCGTCGGCGGCGGCCTGCTCGGCGTCCGGCCGCTCGACCGTGACCAGGCCGAACTCGGCGGCGACGAAGAAGCCGTTGGCGAGGATCAGCAGGAAGGCCGCTCCCAGGAGCAGCAGGGGGATGGTCATGATGTCGCCGCCCGGGCGCGGGCGCGGACCGCGATGGGGTCCGCGCTATGTCGGCTGGGGGCGGCGCAGGTACTACAGGACGATCCGTCCATCGCCGGAGGGAGTCACTCCTCGGGTAGCAGGAGCCCCTGGCACCGGGCGGGGCTCAGGGGCGGGGCGCGGTGGACGCGCCCTCGCCTCCAGATTAATCAAGACCGGGGCGGATGCGTCAGGGTGGACGTCCCGGAGTCCGCCCTGAGGCCGGCCCCGACTCGACCCCGAGGCGCTCCCCGGGACAGCCCGACTCAGCCCTGAGGCTCTCCCCGGGACAGCTCGGGGTCGTGCAGGGAGCGGGCCTCGACGAGCGCGCGCAGGGCGCGGGCGTCGGCGAGGGCGCGCTTGCGGGCGATGCCGGGCTGGATGCCCAGCGCGGGCAGGGTGGTGCCGTCGCTGAGGTCGAGGAACACCCACGGGTCACCCGTGCGGAGGTTCACCTGGAGGATCTCCGGCCACGCCAGCCGGCGGCGGCTGGCGATGTTGACGACGGTGACGCCGGAGTCGTCGGCGACCACCTTGGGCCGGGCCAGCAGCACCAGCACGCCGGAGATCAGCGCGCCGGTGAAGACGAAGCTGATCCGCTCGCCGGGCGTGAGCGGCTCCAGCAGCACGGCGACGGCCGTGATCACGGCGAAGAGCGCGACCGAGGCCGTCAGCAGCACCGCGCGGACGTGTCCCGGCCGGAACGTGACGGGCAGGGCGGGCAGGTCGGACATCGCTCGTCCTCTACAGGCGGCAGGCGTGGATGGCCGTGGTCAGGATGGCGCGGGCGCCGATGGCGTACAGGTCGTCCATGATCCGCTGGGCGTCCTTGGCCGGGACCATGGCGCGCACGGCGACCCAGCCCTCGTTGTGCAGCGGGGAGACGGTCGGGGACTCCAGGCCCGGGGTGAGCGCGACGGCCTTCTCCAGCTGCTCGACCCGGCAGTCGTAGTCCATCATCACGTACGTCCGGGCCACCAGGACGCCCTGCAGGCGGCGCAGGAACTGCTGCACCTTGGGTTCCTCGGCGTCCGCGCCGGTGCGGCGGATGACGATCGCCTCGGACTTCATGATCGGCTCGCCGAAGACCTCCAGGCCGGCGTTGCGCAGGCTGGTGCCGGTCTCGACGACGTCGGCGATGACCTCGGCGACGCCGAGCTCGATCGCGGTCTCCACGGCGCCGTCCAGGTGGACGACGGAGGCGTCGACGCCCTTGTCCTCCAGGTGACCCGCGACGATGCCCTCGTAGGAGGTGGCGACCGTCTTGCCCTTGAGGTCCTCGACGCCGTTCGCGGTGCCCGGCTTGGCGGCGAAGCGGAAGGTGGAACGAGCGAAGCCGAGCGGCAGGATCTCCTCGGCGTCGGCGCCGGAGTCGATCAGCAGGTCGCGGCCGGTGATGCCCAGGTCGAGGCGGCCGGAGGCGACGTAGATGGCGATGTCGCGGGGGCGGAGGTAGAAGAACTCGACCTCGTTCACCGGATCGACGATCCGCAGTTCCTTGGACTCGCGTCGCTGCTGGTAGCCGGCCTCATGCAGCATGTCCGCCGCAGGGCCGGAGAGTGAACCCTTGTTGGGGACGGCGATGCGCAGCATGAGGTCGGCTTCCTTTGCGTGAAGGGGGTTTCTATGGCTTTGTACAGCAGGCGGCTTACAGATGGGCGTAGACGTCGTCGAGGGAGATGCCGCGGGCGACCATCATCACCTGGACGTGGTACAGCAGCTGGGAGATCTCCTCGGCGGCCGCCTCCTTGCCCTCGTACTCGGCGGCCATCCAGACCTCGGCGGCCTCCTCGACGACCTTCTTGCCGATGGCATGGACTCCCTTGCCGACCAGTTCGGCGGTGCGGGAGCTGGCGGGGTCGCCGTGCGCGGCCTTGTGCTGGAGCTCGGTGAACAGCTCCTCGAACGTCTTCTTGGACATGGTGGTGCTAACCCTACGCGGTCCGGGCCACTGGTCACCGCCAGGGCTCGGAGACCGAACGCAGCGTGGCGGCCGTCGCCACCGCCGCGGTGACCGCCTCGTGGCCCTTGTCCTCACTGGATCCCTCCAGACCCGCCCGGTCCAGGGCCTGCTCCTCGGTGTCGCAGGTGAGCACGCCGAAGCCGACGGGGACACCGGTGTCGACGGCCACCTGGGTGAGGCCCTGGGTGACGCCCTGGCAGACGTAGTCGAAGTGCGGCGTGCCGCCGCGGATGACGACCCCGAGGGCGACGATCGCGTCGTAGCCGCGGCCGGCCAGCACCTTGGCGACCACCGGCAGCTCGAAGCTGCCCGGGACCCTGAGCAGGGTCGGTTCGTCGATGCCCAGCTCGTGCAGGGCGCGCAGGGCGCCGTCCACCAGGCCGTCCATCACCTTCTCGTGCCACTGCGCCGCGATGACGGCGACCCTCAGGTCCCCGACGTTCCGCACGGACAGCTCCGGTGCACCCTTGCCGCTCACGTGTCTCCTCAGTGCTGTGTCGTTACTGGTTGCCGCAGGTCGACGCGGGGCCCGCGTCCAGCCAGGGCAGGTCGTGGCCCATCCGGTCCCGCTTGGTGCGCAGGTAGCGGACGTTGTGCTCGCCGGCCTGGACGGGCATCGGTTCCCGTCCGGTGACCTTGATGCCGTGGCGCAGCAGCGCCTCGGTCTTGTCGGGGTTGTTCGTCATCAGGCGCACGCCGGCGACCCCGAGGTCCTTGAGGATCTGGGCGCCGGCGCCGTAGTCGCGGGCGTCGGCGGGCAGGCCGAGTTCGAGGTTGGCGTCCAGGGTGTCGCGACCGCGTTCCTGCAGCTCGTAGGCGCGCAGCTTGGACATCAGGCCGATGCCGCGGCCCTCGTGGCCGCGCAGGTAGACCACCACTCCCCTGCCCTCCTGCTGGATGCGTTCCAGGGAGGCGTCGAGCTGGGGGCCGCAGTCGCAGCGCAGCGAGCCGAACACGTCGCCGGTCAGGCACTCGGAGTGCACGCGGACCAGGACGTCCTCGCCGTCGCCGATCTCGCCGTGGACGAGGGCGACGTGCTCGACGCCGTCGACGGTGGAGCGGTAGCCGTACGCGGTGAAGGTGCCGTGCCGGGTGGGCAGGAGGACCTCGGCCTCGCGGCGGACGGTGGGCTCGGAGCTGCGGCGGTAGGCGATCAGGTCCTCGATGGAGATGATCGTCAGGCCGTGCTTGCGGGCGAAGACGATCAGCTCGGGCAGGCGCAGCATGCGGCCGTCCTCGCCGGCGATCTCCACGATCGCGCCGGCCGGGCGCAGCCCGGCGAGCCGGGCGAGGTCGACGGCGGCCTCGGTGTGGCCGTTGCGCACCAGCACCCCGCCGGGCCGGGCACGCAGCGGGAAGACGGGCCCGGGGCGCACGAAGTCGGGGGGCTGCGCGGTGCCGTTCGCCAGCAGCTGGAGGGTGGTGGCGCGGTCGGCGGCGGAGATGCCGGTGGTGACGCCGTGCTCGGCGGTGGCGTCGACGGAGACCGTGAACGCGGTCTTCATCGACTCGGTGTTGTCCTCCACCATCTGAGGGAGCTTCAGCCGGTCGAGTTCGTCGCCCTCCATGGGGGCGCAGATCAGGCCGCGGCACTCGCTCATCATGAACGCGACGATCTCGGGGGTGGCCTTCTCGGCGGCGACGACGAGGTCGCCCTCGTTCTCGCGGTTCTCGTCGTCGACGACCACGACCGGGCGGCCGGCGGCGATGTCCGCGACGGCCTGTTCGACCGGGTCGAGGGTGAAGTCCTCCAGGTCGTCGCTGCTGTACAGGACGGGTGGCATCGAAGGGGCGGCGCGATGGGGGTCCCCCCAGGCCTGCTGCCCTGGGGGAGTCGGGGTGGTGGTGGGAGACGGGCGGGCAGTCATGCGGGCGCTCCTTCCGGGACGGGCTCGGCGCTCCGGCGCGAGCGCAGCCACCAGTCGCGCATGCCCCACAGGACGAGCGCGCCGTAGACGACGTAGACGAAGCCGGAGAAGGCGAAGCCGTTGGCGAAGTTGAGCGGGACGCCGACGGCGTCGACGAGCAGCCAGGCGAACCAGAACTCGACCATGCCGCGCGCCTGGGCGTACATCGCGACGATGGTGCCGACGAAGATGTAGGCGTCGGGCCAGGGGTCCCAGGACAGGGACGGGTAGGCGTGGAACAGGGCGGCGACGGCGACGGTGCCGAGGGCGGCGGCCACCAGCAGCACCGCCCGCTCCCGCCAGGTGGCGAACCGTACGGCGATGTGGCCGTCCCCGCCCTGGCCCTTGCCCCGGTTCCACTGCCACCAGCCGTAGACGGCGACGACCATGACGACGATCTGCTTGCCGGCGCTGCCGGACAGGTGGGCGGTGGCGAAGGCGGCGAAGAGGATCAGGCCGGAGAGGAACTGGGTGGGCCAGCTCCACAGGGACCGGCGCCAGCCGAACGCCAGGCCGAGCAGGCCGATGACGTTGCCGATCATGTCCGACCATTTGATGTGCTGGCCGAGGAGGGTGAAGGCCTCCGAGTTGAGCCAGTTCACTGGGCGGCCTCCCGGGCGCCGGCGCGGTCGCCGAGCAGCCGCTCGACGTACTTGGCGACGACGTCCACCTCGAGGTTGACGGGGTCGCCGGGCTGCTTCAGACCGAGGGTGGTCAGGGCGAGGGTGGTGGGGATGAGGCTGACGGTGAAGAAGTCCTCGCCGGCCTCGACGACGGTGAGGCTGATGCCGTCGACGGTGATGGACCCCTTCTCGACGACGTAGCGCGCGAGGTCGGCGGGCAGCGAGATCTTCACGATCTCCCAGTGCTCGGAGGGGGTGCGTTCGAGGATCGTGCCGGTGCCGTCGACATGTCCCTGCACGATGTGGCCGCCCAGGCGGGCGCCGACGGCGGTGGGGCGTTCGAGGTTGACGCGGGAGCCGACGGCGAGGACGCCGAGGCTGGAGCGCTTGAGGGTCTCCGCCATGACGTCGGCGGGGAACTCCTCGCCCTCGTGCTCCACGACGGTGAGACAGACCCCGTTGACGGCGATGGAGTCGCCGTGCCGGGCGCCCTGGGTCACGACGGGGCCGCGGAGCCGGAAGCGGGCGGCGTCGCCGAGGTCCTCGACGGCGGTGACCTCGCCCAGCTCTTCGACGATTCCGGTGAACACTTCCCGGGTCCTCCTGCCTCTTCGGGCACGGACTCCGGGGCTGTCGATGACGACAGAGAACACGAGCGAGGACACTCGGGGCGACGGCGCCGTCGACGGATCCGCCCGCGAGGGCGAACCCGGATACGGCGGCGTGCGCACGCGTGCGTGCCCGCTCGCCGCGCACTGCCTCCCATCCGGACTTTAACCGTCGGTCCAGGAATTCCACCTGGTCAACCGGCCGCTGGAAGCGGCCGGGTCGCGGACTTTAACCGCCGGTTCGGACTTTCACCGACCCCGGAGTGCGCTGCTTTAGGTACACGGCCAGTGTGCCACGCCTGCACGGCGTCCAGACGGGTGATCGATGTGGGCTCGCTCACAGAGCGCAGCGCGCGCCTTCCGGTGCGTGTGCGGCTGCCACAGCCCGGGCCGTGCCCGCGCTGCGGGTGAAGGCCCGGCGGCGGGCAAGGGCCGTCGTCACCGCCGCCGGGCCGGTCTGCGCCGGGAGTCAGACCCTAAGAGGACTAGACCAACTGGTCAACAGGTGCGGGCCCGCGGAGAGTCGCGCATCGCGCCGGGCGGCGTGAACAAGTCCTCCTGGGCGCTGTCGCGGGCCGTGAGCAGCGCGCCGCGCAGCACGGCGGCGCCGCCGAGGGCGCCCGCCCGCACCTCGGTGCGCAGCGGGGACAGCCGCGCCACCCGCTGTTCCACCCGGGCCGCGAGCACGTCCCCGCCCGCCTGCCCGATCTCCCCGCCCAGGACCACGCACCCGGGGTCCAGGACGGCCGCGACGGAGGCGACACCGAGGGCGATCCGGTCCGCGAGCGCGTCCAGGAAGCGCCCCGCGCGAGCGACGCCGTCCGTCGCGTCCGCCGCCACAGGTTGCTCCGCCGAGTACGTCACGACAGGCACGTCGGTCGCGTCGGCCGCCATGGGCTCTTTCGCCGCATCGGCCGCCAGGGGCTCCCTCGCCTCGTGGGTCGCCTCAGCCGACTCCGGCCCGCGGCCCGCGGCTTGCGGCCCGGATTCCTCTGCCCCGCCCGCCCCCGGGATACGCGCCGCGCCCGCCGCGGGAGCGTCCGCCGGGCGCGCCGTCGCGAGGTCCACCGCGCGGCGTACGAGGGCGGCGGCGTCCGCGGCGCCGCCGGCCGACGGCTCGCCCGGTCGCCGTTCGCCCGGCCCCGGTTCGCCCAGCCCGTGGTCGGCCGCCAGGCGCACGACCGCGGCCGCCGCGGCCAGGTGGTGGAAGCCGCCGTCGCAGCCCGTGGCGGACGGCAGTCCCCCGGTGCCCGGGACCGGCAGGAAGCCGATCTCGCCGGCCCCGCCGGAGGCGCCCCGGCGCAGAGCGCCGTCCAGGACCACGGCCGCACCCGTGCCCCGGCCGAGCCACAGCAGGACGAAGGTGTCGTGCTCCCGCGCCGCCCCGTCGCGCTGCTCGGCGAGCGCGGCGAGGTTGGTCTCGTTCTCCACGATCACCCGGGCGCCGGGCAGCCGTTCCTGCAGCGCGGTCACCAGCCGGCGGTGCCACGCGGGCAGCCCGGTGGAGTCCCGCAGCTCGCCGCTGCCCGGGTCGATCAGGCCGGGCGCGCCGACCCCGACGGTGTGCAGCCGCTCGGCTCCGGCCTGCCCCACCGCCTTCTCCACCAGAGCGACGGCCTGCTCGACGGCGGGACCGGTCCCGGTGTCGGTGCCGATCGGCGCGCAGGCCCGGGCCAGCTCCCGGCCGAGCAGGTCGGCCACGGCCACGGAGACGCTGTCGGTGCGCACGTCGAGGGCGGCGAGGTGGGCGCGGTCGGCGACGATGCCGTACAGGCGCGCGTTGGGGCCGCGCCGCTGTTCTCCCGACTCCCCGACCACGGTGATCAGGCCGGCCGCCGTCAGGCGTTCGACCAGGTCGGCGACCGTCGGCCGGGACAGGCCGGTGAACTGTTTGAGTTGCCCGGCCGTGAGCGGTCCTCGCTGCTGCAGCAGGCGCAGGGCGAGCCGGTCGTTGATGGCCCGGGCGGTGCTCGGGGATGCGGGCATGCCGGGAATCCTCCCAGATCTGCGGGGCCGCGCCGTGGCGACCAGGTGCCCTATCTATCAGGCAGGGTTCCTGATAGTTTACGGCGGGTGACGGCGTGGGCACCCGCACGGTTTCGACCGGACGGGCCGCGTCGCCGCGCAGCAGACGGGACGCAGCCGGGAGGGGCGGAGAATGAGCGCAGTGGTCCATCAGCAGCGCGAGGTGCGGCGCGCCCGGTACGCCGTGGCCGCCGTCTTCGCCGTGCACGGCGCTGTGACCGGGTCGTTCGCCACACGGGTGCCGTGGATCCAGGACCACGCCTCGGTCGGCGCCGGGCAGCTCGGCCTCGCGCTGGCCTTCCCCGCGCTCGGCGCGTCCGTGGCGATGCCGCTCGCCGGCGGCGTCAGCCACCGCTTCGGCGCCCGCACGGCCCTGCGCGGTCTGCTAGCCCTGTGGACGCTCTCCCTGGCCCTGCCCTCCCTCTGCCCCAACCTGCTCACCCTGTGCCTGGCCCTGTTCGTCTACGGCGCCTCGGCGGGCATGGCGGACGTGGCGATGAACGCCCTGGGCGTGGAGGTGGAGAACCGGCTGGGCCGCTCGATCATGTCCGGTCTGCACGGCATGTGGAGCGCGGGGGCCCTCGTCGGCTCGGCGGCCGGCACGCTCGCCGCACACCTCGGCTCGGACGCCCGTCTGCACCACGCCCTGGCGGCCGGTGTCCTGACCGTGCTGGGCCTGCTCGCCTGCACCTGGGTGCTGGATCTGCAACCGGGCGCGGACGAGGAGCCGCCGCCGCGGTTCGCGCTGCCGCCGAAGTCGGCGCTGCTGATCGGCGCGATCGGGTTCTGCGCGGTGTTCGCGGAGGGCGCGAGCCTGGACTGGTCGGCGGTGTACCTGCGCGACCGGCTGGAGACGTCGGCCGGGCTCGCGGCGGCCTGCACCACGGGGTTCACGCTCACCATGGCGGTGGCCCGGATCGCGGGCGACCGCGTGGTGGACCGGTTCGGCTCGGTGCGCACGGTACGGGCGAGCGGTGTCCTGGCCGTCCTCGGCGGGCTGCTCGTGGTGGTGGCGGGCCATCCCGCGGTGGCGATGGGCGGATTCGCGCTGATGGGCCTCGGGATCGCCGTCGTCGTCCCGCTGTGCTTCGCGGCGGCCGGGCGCAGCGGCCCGAACCCGAGCCAGGCCATCGCGGGTGTGGCGACCATCACCTACACCTCGGGGCTGATCGCACCGGGCGCGATCGGCGGGCTCGCCCAGGCCGCCGGCCTGGTGGTGTCGTTCGGCCTGGTGACGCTGCTGGCGTGCGGTCTGGCCGCGTTCGCCGGGGTGCTGCGGGCCGGTGACCGGGGCCGGCCGCGGGTCAGTCCGCGCTCCGCAGCAGTTCCCGACCCGCGGCCCTGAACTCCTCGCTCCACGGCGCGGGGCGCAGGGTGTCGGCGTCCAGCCGGACCAGGACGCGGGTGCCGTGCGCGTACGTCAGCGCGCCGTCGGCGGAGCAGAAGCGGAATCCGTACGTCAGCCCGGTGGTACCGAGCCGTTCCAGCCACAGGTGGACGGCGTACTCCCCGGGCCGGGTGACCGGCGCCTCGTAGGTGATCCGCAGCTCCTTGACCGCGTTGCAGGCGTCCCCGGCCGCCGCCCAGTCGCCCTCGTAGCGCAGGCCGCGCTCCTGCCACAGCCGGGACCAGGCCCGCTCCACGAGCAGCGGGTACCGCGCGTTGTGCAGCAGCCCGAGCGCGTCCAGGTCGTCGAAGTGGACGGTGACGGGGATCAGCCGGCCGTACGACAGGGCGGGGGCGACGGGTGCTTCGGTGGTCACAAAGGCTCCTGGACGTGCTGGTGGGAGGGTGGTACGCGGCCATCCTAAGCAGCCGCTCAGCATGCGGCCGGACGGAGCACTGCCGAAGACCCCCGACAATGGTTTTCGGACAGTCTTCCGAACCACAGAAAGCGAAACCCCACCATGGACCTCGGCGTGCGCTGGAAACTGCACGGTGACGGGCGCACGCCCGCGCCCGGTGCGGTGGTACGGCCCGACGAACGGCTCTCCTGGCCCCGCACGGTCGGGCTCGGCGCCCAGCACGTCGTGGCCATGTTCGGCGCCTCCTTCGTGGCCCCGGTGCTCATGGGTCTCGACCCCAACCTCGCGATCATGATGTCGGGCGTCGCGACCGTGCTGTTCCTGCTGGCCACCCGCGGCCGGGTGCCGAGCTACCTGGGGTGCTCGCTGTCCTTCGTGGGGGTCGCGGCGGTCATCCGGGCGCAGGGCGGCACGAGCGCCACCGTGACCGGCGCGGTCTTCGCCGTCGGCGTGGTGCTGTTCCTCGTCGGTCTCGCCGTGCAGCGCTTCGGGGCGCGGATCATCCACGCCGCGATGCCGCCGATCGTCACCGGCGCGGTGGTGATGCTGATCGGCTTCAACCTCGCCCCGGTGACCGCCTCCACCTACTGGCCGCAGGACCAGTGGACGGCCCTGCTGGTGATGCTGTTCACCGGGCTGGCCGTGGTCTGCCTGCGCGGCTTCTGGTCCCGTATCGCGATCTTCCTGGGCCTGGTCTTCGGCTACGGCATCTCCTGGGTCTTCGACCGGGTCTTCGGCAAGATCCACTCGGTGGACGGCAGCGGCAAGCTCACCGACCACTGGCGCCTGGACCTGTCCGGCGTCTCCAAGGCCGACTGGATCGGACTGCCGTCCTTCCACGGGCCCTCCTTCCACTGGTCGGCGATCCTCGTGGCGCTGCCCGTGGTGATCGCGCTGGTCGCGGAGAACGCCGGGCACGTCAAGGCGGTCGGCGAGATGACCGGCGACCCGCTCGACGACAAGCTGGGCACCGCGATCTCGGCGGACGGCGTGGCCTCCATGCTGTCCACGGCCGTGGGCGGCCCGCCCAACACCACGTACTCCGAGAACATCGGCGTGATGGCCGCCACCCGGGTCTACTCCACCGCCGCGTACTGGGCGGCCGCCTGCTTCGCGCTGCTGTTCGGCGTCTGCCCGAAGTTCGGCGCCGTCGTGGCGGCGATCCCCGGCGGGGTCCTCGGCGGCATCACCGTCATCCTGTACGGCATGATCGGCCTGCTCGGCGCGCAGATCTGGATCAACGCCAAGGTCGACCTGCGCAACCCGCTGAACCTGGTGCCGGCCGCGGCGGGCATCATCATCGGCGTCGGCAACGTCAGCCTGAAGTTCACCGGCACCTTCTCGCTCAGCGGCATCGCGCTGGGCACCCTCGTCGTGATCACCGGCTACCACGCGCTGCGCGCCTTCGCGCCCGCGCACCTGAAGCAGCAGCAGCCGCTGCTGGACGAGGGCACCTCGTCGTACGACGCGGCCGGCCAGGCCGGCCCCCAGCGGGCCGAGTCCTAGCCGCGATCCCCAGCGGGCCGAGTCGTAGACCCTGCCTCCAGCAGGCCCAGTCGTAGCCCCGGCCGTAACCGCCGTAACCCCGGCGCCCGCCCCACCCGCTCCGCGACACGCGCACATTCCCCCGTTCTGGGGAAGTGCGAGGCCGGTCGGCGCCGGTCGCGGGCCGGGGCTGGGACCCTGCCCGCATGGGGCAATCGGCACAACTCACCCGTCGCCCGGACACAGTGGACGCGGTGGTCGCCCGGATGCGCGACCTGGCCGCCGCACTGCCGGAGCGGGACGGGATCGCGGTGTTCAACCGGGTCTACCTCGCCGTCACCGAGGAGGTGGCGCGGCGTCTGACGGCGGGGCGGTTCACCGATCCGCCGGCCACCGCGACCCTGGACGTGCGGTTCGCCGAGCGGTACCTGACCGCCGTGGACGCGGCGGCCGACGGGCGGCGCGTGCCCGCCTGCTGGCGGCCGCTGATCCAGTTCCGCCGGCATCCGGGGATCCGTCCGCTGCAGTTCGCGCTCGCCGGGGTGAACGCGCACATCGGCCACGACCTGGCGCTCGCCGTCGTGGACGCGTGCCGCACGCTGGAGTGCGAACCGGCCGATCTGGAGAGCGACTTCGAGCGCGTCGGCGACCTGCTCGTCGCCCTGGAGGAACGGGTCCGCGAGGACCTGATGCCCGGCCCCGACCTGCTGCAGATCGCCGACCCGCTCACCCATCTGCTGGGCGCGTGGAGCCTGGAGCAGGCCCGCGAGGCCGCCTGGTCGGCCGCCCGGGCGCTGTGGGCGCTGCGCCGGCTGCCCGAGGTGGCCGAGGAGTTCACCCAGCGGCTGGACGCGGCGGTCGGCTTCGCCGGGCGCATGATGCTGACCCCGCTGCCGGACTGACCGGACGGGCGGACCCGGCCGTACCGGCAGGGAACCCGCCCCCGCCCGGCCGACCGGGGAAACGCGCCGCCGCCGGCCCGGTCCGGCCCTCACGGAGCGTCCGCCGGTCCGGGCGTCCGGGTCCGACCGTGCGGGCGTCCAGGCATCCGGGCGTCCGGGGAACACCCGCGCGATTCAGCCACGACACCGCGTACTGCGGGGAACTCCGACGCGATCACTGTACGTTGCTCGGTGGACACGGTTGATCACGAAGGAGGACACCATGGCGACCCGGCTGGGCCTCGGCCTCCCCCAGAACCACCAGTACGACCTGGGCAGGGACGTGCCCGAGGTGGCCCGCACCGCGGAGCGCATCGGCTACGACAGCGTGTGGGTGTACGAGCGGGCCCTGTTCCCCGAGCCCGCCACCCAGGGGCTGTACGGCATCGAGGGCTTGCCCTGGCCGGACTCCTACCGGCACGTGGCCGACCCGCTGGTCACGCTCGCCCTGGCCGCCGCGGCCACCGAACGGGTCCGGCTGGGCAGCAGTGTGCTGGTGGCGCCGCTGCACCTGCCGTTCCAGCTCGCCAAGACCCTCGCCTCGCTGGACGCGGCCAGCGGCGGCCGGGTGATCGCCGGCTTCGGCACCGGCTGGTCCCTGGACGAGTACGCGGCCAGCGGCATCCGGCCGATCAAGGAGCGCGGGCAGGTGCTCGACGAGGTGATCGACGTGTGCCGGGCGGTCTGGGGCCCGGACCCCGTGCGCTACCACGGGCGGATCACGGAGATCGACTCGGCCGCGATCGGCCCCAAGCCGGCCCGGCCCATCCCGATCCTGCTGGCCGCCGGCTCCCGCAAGGCGCGCGAACGGCTCGTGGAGCACGCCGACGGCTGGCTGCCCGTCGGCATGGGCGTGGAGCAGATCGCCTCCCAGTGGGACGCGCTGCGGGACCTGGCCGCCGAGCGCGGACGGCAGCAGCCGATCCAGACGGTGCTCCGAGCGAACACGCGTTACACGGCCAAGGGCCACCAGGGAGAGGGCCGTCAGCCCTTCCACGGCAGCGCCGACCAGATCGTCGAGGACCTGCTCGCCCACGCGGCCATCGGCATGGAGGAGATCCTGATCGACCTGCAGAGCAGCGTCCGGGACGCCGAGGAGCTGAAGGACGTCGCCGCGGAGGTGTACGAGAAGGCGCGGGCGGCCGGGCTCTGACCGCCCGCACCGGGTCTTCGGCTCAGTCCTCGGGCAGCTCGACGGGCGCGATCTCGTCGTAGACGTCGCCCGGGCCGGGGTTGGAGGGGTCGGTCCGGCCACCGAAGTGGTGCATGACGCCCCAGACCGCGTTCAGCGCGGTCTGAACGGCGCCCTCGGCCCAGCCGGCCGTCCAGGAGATGTCGTCGCCGGCCAGGAAGATGCCGCGCTTGTCCTCGGGCAGGCGCTCCTGCATGAAGTGGGTGAACAGGCGCCGCTGGTAGCGGTAGTGGCCGGGCAGGTTGGCCTTGAACGCGCCCATGAAGTAGGGCTCGTTCTCCCAGGAGACCGTCACCGGGTTGCCGATGATGTGCTTCCTGATGTCGACCTTCGGATAGATCTCCGACAGCGACTTCAGCATGACCTCCATCCGCTCGTTCGCGGACAGCGGCAGCCACTTCAGGCTGTCGTCGCACCAGGTGTAGGACAGGCAGATGACGGCGGGCCTGTCCGGCCCGTTGTCGAGCAGGTAGGTGCCGCGGGTCATCCGGTCGGTGAGCGTCATCGACATCACGTCCCGGCCGGTCTCCTCGTCCTTGTCCAGCCAGAACGGCCGGTCCACGGGCACGAAGAGCTTGGAGGACTCCATGTAGTGGGTCCGCTCGATCGCGGTCCAGTGGTCGATCGGGAACAGCTCGTCGTCGCACTGGATCTTGGACAGCAGCATCCAGGACTGGGCGGTGAACACGGCCGCCCGGTAGGTGCGGATGTCGCCGTTGGCGTCGGTGACGGTGATCCGGTTGCCCGCGCTGCGGTGCAGGCGGGTCACGGCCGGGCGCGGCTCGCCGTTGACGTGCAGGGACTTCAGCGAGGTGCCGTACGGCCAGTGGACGATCTTCTCCGGCTCGCGCTCCCACAGGCGCAGCGGCAGCTGCTGGGAGCCGCCGACGATGCCGCGGTGGTGGTCGTCGGCCTCGGTGTAGACGACGCGCAGGATCTCCAGGATGGAGTTGGGGAAGTCGGTGTCCCAGCCGCCGGTGCCGAAACCGACCTGGCCGAAGATCTCGCGGTGCCGGAAGGACTTGAACGCCTCGGAGTCGCAGAGGAACCCGTAGAAGGTCTGGTTGTCGAGCTTCTCGACCAGCTTGGACCAGATCTCGCGGATGCGCTGGACGTCCCGGTGCCGGATGGCCCGGTTCATGTCGGAGAAGTCGGCGCCCTCCTCCAGGCACCGGTTCCAGGCCTCGGCGACGTCCCGGTAGACCTGCGGCAGGTCGTCGATGGTCTTCGCGTAGTGCGACTCGCCCTTGAGATCGACGACGGTGGAGGGGGTGGCCTCGGCCAGCGGGTTGGGGAACGGCTTGGTCTCCAGGCCGACCAGGTCGATGTAGTGCTGCAGGGCGGTGGAGGACGGCGGGAAGCGCATCGCGCCCATCTCCGCGGTCAGCGCGTCGTCGCAGCCCTCGAAGCCGACGGTGCGCAGCCGCCCGCCGATCCGGTCCGCCTCGTAGACGACGGGCTTGAGGCCCATCTTCATCAGCTCGTAGGCGGCCACGATGCCCGACAGGCCACCGCCGATGATCGCCACCTCGGTGCCGTGCTCGGTGGCGGGTACCTGGCCGAGGCCCGCCGGGTGGGCGAGGAAGTCGTCGTACGCGTACGGGAAGTCCGGGCCGAACATGGTGATCGGCGGCTGCTGCTCGTCTGCGTGCTCGACGGCGTTGGGCACCGTGGACGTCATGGGGTGCGGACTCCTTGCACGAAAGAACGGAGGGGTTCGGGGAGCGGTGGGGAGCGCGGACGGACGGGGGGGGGGGGGCCGGTGCGGCGGCGGGTGGTCGGGTCCGGGGACACAAGTGTGCCCCCGGCCCCCTCCAGGGGGCGCAGGGGCACTGTGCGGCAGGCAGGGCTCGTGCCCTAGGTCGGCGAGCCCGAGGAGAAGCGGCGCAGCAGTGGGGAGAGGACCAGGACGGACTTCGTCCGCTCCACGAACGGCTCGCCGGCGATGCGTTCCAGGACGCGTTCGAAGTGGCGCATGTCCGCGGCGAAGACCTGGGCGATCGCGTCCGCGTCACCGGTGACGGTGGACGCGGACACGACCTCCTGGTAGCGCTCCAGGCCCCGCTGGATGGTCTCCGGCGAGGTGTTGCGCCGGCAGTAGATCTCGACGTACCCCTCGGTCGCCCAGCCGAGCGCGGTGGGGTCCACGCGGACGGTGAAACCGGTGATGGCTCCGGTGGCGCGCAGCCGGTCCACGCGCCGCTTCACGGCGGGCGCGGAGAGGCCGACGAGCTGCCCGATGTCCGCGTAGGAGCGGCGGGCGTCCTCGGCGAGGGCGTGCACGATGCGTTCGTCGAGATCGTTCAGCACGGGGTGTGGGTCACTTCTTCGGGCTCGGGCGGGTACTACTTCTGCGCCGTCGCGGGGCTCGGCGGAGCCGCGAGACGGGAACGGCGGTAGCCGTATACGAAGTAGAACACGAGCCCGACGGCCATCCAGACCCCGAAGACCACCCAGGTGACCGTGGACAGGCTGCCCATCATCCAGATGCAGAAGAAGAAGCCCAGCGCGGGCAGGACGGGCGACAGCGGCACCCGGAAGGTGCGGTGCATCGTCGGGCGGGTCCGGCGCAGCACCACGACGGCCACGTTGACCAGCGCGAACGCGAACAGGGTGCCGATGCTGGTGGCGTCGGCGAGCTGGCCCAGCGGGATCGCGGCGGCCAGCACACCGCAGAACAGGGAGACGATCAGCGTGTTGGCGCGGGGCGCCCCGCTCTTCGGGTGGACCTTGGAGAACACCTTGGGCACGAGGCCGTCGCGGGACATCGCGAACAGGATGCGGGTCTGGCCGTACAGCACGGTCAGCACGACGCTGGCGATGGCGATGACCGCGCAGAAGGCCAGCAGGGTGCCCCAGAAGCTCTGACCGGTGACCTCGCGCATGATCTGGGCGAGGGCCGCCTCGGAGTCGTTGAACTGCCGCCAGGGCTTGGCACCCACGGCGACGGCGGCGACGAGCACGTACAGGGCGGTGACGATCACCAGCGACAGCATGATCGCGCGGGGCAGGTCGCGCTGCGCGTCCTTCGCCTCCTCGCCGGCGGTGGAGGCGGCGTCGAAGCCGATGTAGGAGAAGAACAGCGTCGCGCCCGCCGCGCTGACACCGCTCATGCCCAGCGGCATGAAGTGGGAGTAGTTGCCGGAGCGGAAGCCCTGCACGCCGATCGCGCAGAACATCACCAGCGCGGCGATCTTCACACAGACCATGATCGTGTTGGCGCGGGCGGACTCCTTGGCGCCGCCCAGCAGGAAGACCATCGCCAGCAGCACGACGATCAGCGCCGGCAGGTTGAACACGCCGCCGTCGCCGGGCGGCGCCGACAGCGCGGTCGGGAGGGTGACGCCGATGGTGCCCTTCAGCAGTTCGTTGAGGTACTCGCCCCAGCCGACGGCCACGGCGGCCACCGACACGCCGTACTCCAGGATCAGGCACCAGCCGCACACCCAGGCGATCAGCTCGCCCATCGTTGCGTATGCGTACGAGTAGGAGGAGCCGGAGACCGGGATGGTGCCGGCCAGCTCGGCGTAGGACAGGGCCGAGAACAGGGCCGTCAGGCCGGCTATCACGAACGACAGCGTGACGGCGGGACCGGCCTTGGGGACGGCCTCGCCGAGCACCACGAAGATGCCGGTGCCCAGGGTGGCGCCGATGCTGATCATGGTGAGCTGCCACAGACCCAGGGAGCGGCGCAGTGAGCCGCCTTCGCCCTGGCCACCCTCGGCGACCAGGCGTTCCACGGGCTTGCGACGCATCAGGCGCGCCCCGGCGGAGAGGGGGACGGTGGTTCTGCTGTGCTGCGGGGGTGCGCCCTGGTCGAGCACGCGCGGCTCCTTGTCGCTGGGGTGGTGGGGGCGGCGGGGACCGGTGGCACCCCGTCCCCGGGGACCACCGAGCGGGGTCCCCGCCACGCCGTGTACTGCGCAGACCTTACGAGGCCGTGCTTCACGAGCGTAACGCAGCAACCTTGCGTGCTGCCGCACGATCATTGCGTTCTGGCGGGCTGCGCGGATCTTCGTTGCGCGGGAGGTTCAGACCATTGCACGGTGCACGGGCGATGTGTCCCGGTGTGCGGGCATGCGTACGGCCCCTGTCCTCCCGGGGGACGGGCGGACAGGGGCCGTACGAACGGGAACAGGGGCCGGGATCAGGTCCAGCTGGCGTGCAGCGGCTTGCCCTCGGCGTACCCGGCCGCGCTCTGGATGCCGACGATGGCCTTGTCGGCGAACTCCTCCAGGGTGGCGGCACCGGCGTAGGTGCACGAGGAGCGGACGCCCGCGATGATCGAGTCGATCAGGTCCTCCACGCCCGGGCGGGCCGGGTCGAGGAACATGCGGGAGGTGGAGATGCCCTCCTCGAACAGCGCCTTGCGGGCGCGGTCGTACGACGACTCCTCCGAGGTGCGGTTGCGCACGGCACGCGCGGAGGCCATGCCGAAGGACTCCTTGTACAGGCGGCCGTTGGCGTCCTGCTGGAGGTCGCCCGGCGACTCGTAGGTGCCCGCGAACCAGGAGCCGATCATCACGTTGGACGCGCCCGCCGCGAGGGCCATGGCCACGTCGCGGGGGTGACGGACGCCACCGTCGGCCCACACGTGCTTGCCGTACTTCTTCGCCTCGGCGGCGCACTCCAGCACGGCGGAGAACTGCGGCCGGCCCACGCCGGTCATCATGCGGGTGGTGCACATGGCGCCGGGGCCGACACCGACCTTGATGATGTCCGCGCCCGCCTCGATGAGATCCCTCACACCCTCGGCGGAGACGATGTTGCCGGCGACGATCGGCACCTGCGGGTCGAGGTCGCGGACCAGCTTGATGGCGCCGATCATCGACTCCTGGTGGCCGTGCGCGGTGTCGATGACGAGCGTGTCCACGCCCGCGTCCAGCAGCTGCTCGGCCTTGCCGGCCACGTCGCCGTTGATGCCCACGGCGGCGGCGACGCGCAGCTTGCCGGCGGCGTCGGTGGCCGGGGTGTACAGGGTGGCGCGCAGGGCGCCCTTGCGGGTGAGGATGCCGGCCAGGCGGCCGTCCTTGTCGACGGCGGGCGCGTAACGTCGGTTGGCGGCGTCGAGGGTGTTGAAGGCCTCGCGCGGGTCGATGTCCGCGTCGAGCAGCAGCAGGTCCTTGGACATGACCACTTCGAGCTGGGTGAAGCGGTCCACGCCGGTCAGGTCCTGGTCGGTGACGACGCCCAGGGGCCGGCGGTCGCCGTCGACGACCACGCCGGCGTTGTGCGCGCGCTTGGGCAGCAGGGAGAGGGCGTCGGCGACCGTCTGGTGCGGGGCCAGCACGATCGGGGTGTCCAGCACGAGGTGACGGCTCTTGACCCAGGAGATGACGTCGGTGACGACGTCGATCGGGATGTCCTGGGGGATGACCACGAGGCCGCCGCGGCGGGCCACGGTCTCGGCCATGCGGCGGCCGGCGATGGCGGTCATGTTGGCGACGACGATCGGGATGGTGGTGCCCGTGCCGTCCGGGGAGCTGAGGTCCACGCCCTGACGCGAGCCGACCGCGCTGCGGCTCGGCACCATGAAGACGTCGTCGTACGTCAGGTCGTACGGGGGCTGGAGGTCGTTGAGGAAACGCACGTGCTGCACATCCCAGTCGATCAAAGGTGGCCCCCCGACAGGACAGCCAGGGGGAAAGAGCACGTACTTCATTGTCCCATGCCGGACGGCGCCGCATGCCCTGTCGCAACGTCCAGGCTGGTCAGCCGGTGTCTAGGAGGAACCTCCAAGGAGCAGGGCGACGGCGATGGCCCGGGTGCGCTCCGCGGCCTGGGCGAACACCTCCTGGGCGATCCGCCACTCCTCGGGGTCGGCCTCGGCGTACCCCCGCCAGCCCCGTACGACGAGCAGCAGTCCGCGCTCGGCGGCCGCCGCGGGCCACACCGTGCGGTCGCCGAGGCAGTCGGCGAGCGCGTCCCAGTTGCGGCCGAACCAGTCGGGCAGCCGCAGCGCGCGGGCGGCGCGGTCCATGAGGGCGGCCTTGTCCGTGACACCGTCGAGGTCCAGGGTCACCAGGAGCCTGTCCGCGAGGTCTTCCTCGCTCATCTCGGCACCGCCTCCGCTCGTGCCTCGGGGGCGCCCCGGGTGCGGGCGCCCCCCTGCCGGGGTCCGTCGGGACCGGTCAGCACCCGTCGGGGTCCGCCCGGTTCAGCGCGGGCTTCGGAATGGGTCCGGCCGTCATCAGGTAGTCGGCGGCCGAGGTGTCCGTGACCAGGCTGGTGACCAGGCCGGAGCGCAGCACCGCGTCGATCGCCGGCGCCTTGCGCTGCCCGCCCGCGATCGCCACCACCTCCGGGATACGGCGCAGCTGGTCGGCCTTGACCGTGATGCACCGCTCCCCCAGGTCCCGCCCGATGCGGCGGCCCTCGGCGTCGAAGAGGTGCGCGGACATCTCGGCCGCCACGCCCAGCGAGGCGTAGTGGGCGCGCTCGTCGTCGCTGAGCATGTCGTGCACGGTGGAGATGCCCGGCTCCCAGGAGCCGATGGACACGCAGGCCACCGTGACCTTGTCGAAGTACTCGAAGGCGCGGGCGATCCCGGTCTGGTTGCGCAGTGCCGCGGCGGTGGCCGCGTCCGGCAGCAGCATGGGCGCGTAGATGGGGTGCGCGTCGCCGCCGGAGACCTGGGCGGCGCGGCGGACCGCCTCCACCGAGCCGCGCTCGGCCGTCCCGGCGTCGTACACGCCCGTCAGCTGCACGACCGTGCACGGCGGCAGCCGGTCGAGCGCCGCCGCCATGTGGATGGTGGACCGGCCCCAGGCCAGCCCGAGCACGTCCCCTTCGTTCACGAGTTCGCCGAGCAGGTCGGCGGCGACTTCGCCGAGGTTCTCCGGGTCGGGGGTCTCCTCGGCGTCGGCCGGGGACTCGACGACGACGGCGTGCCTGAGGCCGTAGCGGGCGCGCAGCGCGTCGGAGCGCTCGGCGTCCAGCTCGGCCGGCACACGGATCTCGATGCGTACGAGGTCCCGTTCGAGAGCGGTCTCCAGGACCCGGGCCACCTTGAACCGGCTGACCCCGAACTCCTCGGCGATCTGGATCTTGGACTTGCCCTCGAGGTAGAAACGGCGGGCCATGGCCGCCGCCTGAACCAGCTCAGCGGGTCCCATCCGCACTGCTGACCGGCCCGCTGACATACCCGACACGGCGCTCTCCTCCCTGCACTGCTGTTCACACTCTGGATTCGCCGTTCATCCTTGCAGATCCGGCGCACTCGATCAGCCCTGAAGGGAGCCGTTCACGTAGCTGATGCCCAGGGTCCGCCGGGCGGACCCTAATGGGTGCAGGCCCAGGACGCCTGGGCGGTGGCCGTCTCGGCGCTCTGACGCAGCGCGCGGACCGCCTCGGCCGGGTCGTCCGCCCCGTAGACGGCCGAGCCGGCGACGAAGACGTCCGCGCCGGCCTCGGCGCAGCGCTCGATGGTGGAGGCGGAGACGCCGCCGTCGACCTGGAGCCACAGGTTCAGGCCGTGCTTGCCGATCAGCTCCCGGGTGCGGCGGATCTTGGGCAGCATGATGTCGAGGAACGCCTGGCCGCCGAAGCCGGGCTCGACCGTCATGATCAGGACCATGTCCAGCTCCGGGAGCAGGTCCTCGTAGGGCTCGATGGGCGTGGCGGGCTTGAGCGCCATGGAGGCCCTCGCGCCCCTGGCGCGGATCTCGCGGGCCAGCCGGACCGGGGCGGCGGCGGCCTCGACGTGGAAGGTGACCGAGGAGGCGCCCGCCTCGACGTACTGCGGGGCCCAGCGGTCGGGGTCCTCGATCATGAGGTGGCAGTCCAGCGGGGTGTCCGTGGCCCGGGCCAGGGACTCCACGACGGGCACGCCGAGCGTGAGGTTGGGGACGAAGTGGTTGTCCATCACGTCGACGTGGAGCCAGTCGGCGCCTTCGACCGCCTTCGCCTCCTCGGCGAGGCGGGCGAAGCCCGCGGACGGGAGGCGGGGGTTGATCTGCACGGCCATGCTCCCAAGCCTGCCATGCCGCCGTGCCCGGCCGGAACGCGGTCCGGCGGTGCGCGGGAGGCCTGCGGGCGACGGGCCCGCCGTGGTCTTCGCCGTCTTCGACGTCTTCGCCCTCTTCGCCGCCTTTGCCCGCGACCGCGGGGTCGCCTTCACCGGCGAGTGAGGGGTGGCCCTCGTCGGCGAGCGCGGGGCCGGGCGCCCCTGGACGCGGACGTGCGTACGCGCCACGCGCACGCGCCGTGCTCCCGCCGGGTCTCAGCCGGTCCTGCGGATCAACGCCAGGTACATCGCGTCCGTCCCGTGCAGGTGCGGCCACAGCTGCACGTCGGGGCCGTCACCGAGCGCCGGCACGCCCGGGAGGAGCGGGCGGGCGTCGATCGGTTCGGCCGCGGGCACCTGCTTGAGCACGTCGGAGACGACCGCGCGGGTCTCGGCGAGGTGCGGCGAGCAGGTGGCGTAGCCGACGACGCCGCCGACGCGGACCGACTCCAGCGCCGTGCGCAGCAGGCCGCGCTGGAGCGGCGCGAAGCCGTCCAGGTCCTCCGGGCGGCGGCGCCACCGGGCCTCGGGGCGCCGGCGCAGGGCGCCGAGCCCGGTGCACGGCACGTCGACGAGCACCCGGTCGAAGCTGCCGGGTTGCCAGGCCGGGCGCGTGCCGTCGGCGGCGACGACCTGGTAGGGGCCGGGGTTCCCGGCGAGCGCCTTGGCGACCAGCCCGGCGCGGTGCGGCTGCTTCTCCGAGGCGAGCAGCACGGCTCCGCGCTCGGCGGCGAGCGCGGCGAGCAGGGCCGCCTTGCCGCCCGGCCCGGCGCATCCGTCGAGCCAGCGTTCGTCGGGGCCGTCCAGGGGTGCGTTCGCCAGGGCGAGCGCGACGAGCTGGCTGCCCTCGTCCTGAACGCCGGCACGGCCCTCCCGTACGGCCTCCACGGCGCCCGGCTCGCCGCCCTCGGTGAGCCGCACGGCGTACGGCGACCAGCGGCCGGGCACCGCGGCCTCCTCGCGCAGCAGTTCCTCGGGGGCCGCGCGTCCGGGCCGGGCGACCAGCGTGACCTCGGGGCGCTCGTTGTCGGCCTCGAGCAGTTCCTCGATGCCGGCGCGCCCGCCGCCCAGGGAGTCCCACAGGGCGGAGACGACCCAGCGCGGGTGGGAGTGGACGACGGCGAGGTGGTCCTCGGGGTCCTCGTCGTAGGGCGGGGCGACCTGCTCCAGCCAGCCGTCGAGGTCGTCCCGGGCCACCTTGCGCAGCACGGCGTTGACGAACTTGGCCCGCCCGTCGCCGAGCACGACCCGCGCCAGTTCCACGGTGGCGGAGACGGCGGCGTGGCTGGGGATGCGGGTGCCGAGCAGCTGGTGGACGCCCAGGCTGAGCACGTCCAGGACGGGCGGGTCCACCTCCCGCAGCGGACGGTCCACGCAGGCGGCGAGGATCGCGTCGTAGGTCCCCTGGCGGCGCAGCGTGCCGTACACCAGCTCGGTGGCGAGCGCGGCGTCCCGCGCGTCGAACTTCTCGGGCCCCTCCTTCTCGCGCGCCTTGCGCAGCAGCGGCGGCAGGACGAGGTTGGCGTAGGCGTCCCGCTCGTCCACGGCGCGCAGCGCCTCGAAGGCGAGGATGCGGACGGGGTCCTTCTGGGGCCGGCGGTAGGGCTTGGCGGGCCTGCGGGGCCGACGGGGGGTGTCGCTCACGAAAAGGTGCTCCGGGTGTGTGGGTGCGCCGGTCGGGTTGCCGTGCGCCGGTCGGGTGCGCGGGCGGTGCGCCGGGCGTCCGGCGGGGGACGGTTCGCCCGGTGCGCCGAGGGGGCGTTCGCGCGCGTCCCCCGGGGTCGGTGGCGCGGGCGGGCGTGCCGTTCCGGTGGGGTCGGGGACGGGTGCGCCGGTCCGGTGCGTCGTGACGCCCGTGTGCCGTCGTCAGAGGTGTGGCGGACGTGGCGGTCACGCCGGGGGCGGCCCACCGGGCGCCCCGCCCGCGCGCCTGCGCGCGGCCGCCCGCCGCACACCGGCCTGCGTCGCCCCCAGCCTACGTCGCCCCGCTCCCCGGCCGACGCGCCGGTCAGCCGCCGAGGGTCTCGCCCTGCGCGATGCGCGCTCCGCGGGCCCAGTCCGCCGCCCGCATCGGCTTCTTGCCCTGCGCCTGCACCCACAGCAGCTCGACGGCGTACGAACCGGTGCCCACGTACACGTTGTTCTTGCCCGCGGCGAGCGCGCCCGGGGCGAGGTCCGTGCGCTCGGGGACGGGCACGACCTGGATCAGCTTCAGCCGCTCGCCGCGGAACGTGGTCCAGGCGCCGGGTGCGGGCGTGCAGCCGCGCACGACGCGGTCGACGCGCAGCGCGGGGGCGTGCCAGTCGACCCGGGCGTCCTCGACGGTGATCTTCGGCGCCAGGGTGACGCCCTCGGCCGGCTGCGGCACGGCCTTCAGGGTGCCGTCCTCGATGCCGTCCATGGTCGCGGCGAGCAGCCCGGCGCCGGCCAGGGCGAGCCGGGTGAGCAGGTCGCCGCTGGTGTCGGTGGGCCGGATCGGCTCGGTGATCGTGCCGTAGACGGGCCCGGAGTCCAGGCCCTCCTCGATGAGGAAGGTCGAGGCGCCGGTGATCTCGTCGCCCGCCATGATGCTGTGCTGCACGGGCGCGGCGCCGCGCCAGGCGGGCAGCAGGGAGAAGTGCAGGTTGACCCAGCCGTGCCGGGGGATGTCCAGGACGGTACGGGGCAGCAGGGCGCCGTAGGCGACGACGGGGCAGCAGTCGGGCGCGATCCGGGTCAGCCGCTCCACGAACTCGGGGTCGCGCGGCCGGCCCGGCTTGAGCACCTCGATGCCGGCCTCCTCGGCCCGCTCG
This sequence comes from Streptomyces mexicanus, assembly GCF_902506575.1. Taxonomy (GTDB): domain Bacteria; phylum Actinomycetota; class Actinomycetes; order Streptomycetales; family Streptomycetaceae; genus Streptomyces; species Streptomyces mexicanus. The sequence continues at coordinate 1,138,507 of NZ_LR732544.1, forward strand.
GCGACCGGGCTGGCGACCAGCCTGCGTCCGCGCCCGGCCGGCGCGTCGGGGCGCGTGACGACGGCGGCGACCTCGTGCCGCCCGGAGGCGAGCAGGGCGTCCAGGGCGGGAACGGCGACCTCGGGGGTACCGGCGAAGACGAGCTTCATGGGCGGGTGCGGGCCTCTCGGTCGGGGACGGGTACGCGGGCGGCCCACCAGTCTATGACCTTGAACGGCGGGCGGCGGCAGCCGATCCACGCGGGCTCCTGAGCCGCCCTCCGGGACGTGCGGACGGAGCGGCGGTGGCCGCCGCCCCGGGGCAGAGGCGCGCGCCCGGGTCGCGGACGGCAGCCCACGTCCGTCTCTCGGGGACGCATGCCCCGCCCCTCGGGACGCAGCGCACGCCCGGCCGGCGGGGGCGTACGCACATGCGCTTACGCCCCACACCGTGACCCGTGGCGCGAAAAGGCGTTGGTCAAGACAGAGTTGACCACCGTGGGCCGCTCGCGCGGTCCGCTTCCTTTCAACGCCGGTTCGAGAGGCTTGTTCATGGCCGACCACGCAACCCACGACGCCCAGGCCCGGGCCAGCCTGCACTTGCTGGTGCGGGACATCGAGCGGGTCCGCCGGCAGGTGGACGCTTTGCGCACGCTCACCGCCCAGCTGGGCAACGTCTACCGCCCGCGCCGCTCCGGCCCCTCCACGGGCTTCGTCGTCTACGGACGCGCCCCCGCCCCGACGGTCCGCCTCGCGCAGGAGCTGCGGGACAGTGTCGAGACCCTGGTCACGGCCGCCGTGGACTTCGACCGCTCGCTCGGCTTCTCCTGGGACGCCGTGGGCTCCGCGCTCGGGGTCACCAAACAAGCGGTGCACCGCCGCTACGGTGCACGGCGCGCTGCCGCGCAGGCGGCCGCGGAGGCCGAGCGCGGCCCGGAGCCCTCGGGCACCCGGACGGTCAACGTCGGCGGCGGCCTGCCGGTGGTGCCCGCGGCCCGCTCCATGCCGACGCAGCCGACGGCGGGCAGCCCGGTGCTGCGCGACGACCCGCGGCCGACGCCCTTCCCCGGTCCGCGCAACGGCTGACCCCCGGCACCGACACCGGGTCCGGTCACCGTCCAGCACGGCCCCCTCGCCTGCTCCCCTGCCGCTCGCCCGCACGATCAGGTGCCACCCGTCCGTAGGCCGTCGTCCCGCGCGCGCCCCCACCACCCGGCGCCCTTCCGGCCGGACCGGAAGGGCGCCGACGTCTGCGGGCGGAGGCAGGTGGCGGGCCGTGGACGGCGAACGACGGACTCCGGGCTACGGGCTACGGGCTACGGGCTACGGGCTACGGGACGGATTCCCCGGCGGCGGTCACCCGATGTCCGGCGGATCGATCCGCACCCACACCGGCTCGCCGCTCCCCCGCGCCATCCGTGCCGCCTGCGCGGCCTTCAGCGCGGCGGCGAGCGCCGCCCCGCGGCCGGGCGGCACGCGGATCAGCGCGCGCTCCCAGTGCTCGCCGGGCGGGGGCGCCCCCGGCCGCCGGGGCCGCCCGGGCGGGGTGACCGGCAGCGGCACGGGGCCCAGGACCTCGGCCTGCGCGGGCAGTTCGACGGCGTGCAGGAACTGCGCGACCGCCTCGGGCGGGCCGGCGACGGCCGCCATCCGGGACACCGGCGGGAACCCGAGTTCGGCCCGCTCGGCGAGTTCGCGCACCGCGTGCCCGACCGGGTCCCAGCGGACCAGGGCCTGCACGGGCCGCAGCGTCGGCTCGGCCACGACGACGACCGTGCCGCCCGCCGACTGCGGCCGCACCAGCGCGGCGGCCGCGATCCACCGGCGCAGCGCGTCCTCGCCCGCCCGCAGGTCGGGCCGGCTCAGCATGGCCCAGCCGTCCAGGAGCAGGGCCGCCGCATACCCGCCCTCCGCGACCGGCTCGGCGCCGGGCGTGCTCACCACGAGCGCGGGCGCGGCCGGCACCGTGTCCAGGACGTGTTCGCGTCCGGAGGTGCGCACCGGTACGGCGGGGAGGGCCCGCCCCAGCTCCTCGGCCGTGCGCCGGGCGCCGACGACCTGGGCGCGCAGCCGGAACGCGCCGCACTCCGGGCAGTGCCAGGCGGACTCCTCCCGGCCGCACCAGCCGCAGCGCAGCACCGAGGCGTCCTGCCCCTGCAGGGGGCCGGCGCAGTGGCGGCAGCGGGCCGGTGCCCGGCACTGGGCGCACGCCATCCGCGGGACGTACCCGCGGCGGGGCACCTGGACGAGCACGGGCCCGTGCCGCAGCCCGTCGCGGGCCACCTGCCAGGCGAGCGAGGGCAGCCGGGCCGCCCGGGCGGCCTCGTCCCGTGCGAGATCGGCGTCGCCGACGGTGCGCACCAGGGGGGCCGTCCGGCGGACCTGGTCCCGGTGCGCCGCCAGGGGCCGGGCCCAGCCGCTGTCGACGAGCTGCGCGGCCTCCACGGTGCAGCTGCGGCTGCCGAGCAGGAACGCGCACTTGTCCTGGGCGGCGCGCAGCAGCAGCACCTCGCGGGCGTGCGGCTGCGGCGCGTGCTGCTCGCCGAGGCTGTCGTCGCCGTCGTCCCAGAGGGCGACCAGGCCCAGGTCGCGCACCGGTGCGAACATGGCGGCCCGGGTGCCGACGACGGCCCGTACGGAGCCCCGGCGCACCGCGAGCCACTGCCGGTACCGCTTCTCGGGGCCGGCGTCCGCGGGGAGCAGGGCGTGCCGTCCCTCGCCGAGCTGGGCGGTGAGCGCGGCGTCGACCCGGGCGGCGGCCCGGCCGTCGGGTACGACGACGAGCGCGCCGCGGCCGGAGGCGAGGGTCGCGGCGACGGCGCGGGCCAGTTCCTCGCTCCACTCGGGTCCGGGCAGCGCGTTCCACACAGCGCGCGGGGAGCCACCGGCGGCCAGCGCCTCGATGAAGGCGGCCCCCTGGGCGTAGCGGGTCCAGGAGCCCGCGGCGGGCGGCGGGGGCTCCTGGACCCGCTACGCCCGTCCCCGTCCACCCGGGGCACCCCGTCCTTGCTGCTCACGCTTGCATTCTTACCAAACGGCACTGACAGTCGGCTCGTGCCGACGGCCGGGTCCCGCGCTCCTGGGCCGGGGCCCGCGGCACCTGCTGTCCTGGGGCACGGCAGCACCGAGGAGGGGAGGACCTCCGGGGCGGGCCGCCTGAGGTCGGCCGCTCGCGGGGCCGGAGCCGACCGACCCCGGCCGACCGGAATCCGACACGCCGAGGCCCGGCCTCCGAAGACCGGAAGCCGGGCCCACTGCGGAGTGCTACGTGAGCTTTACAGCCCCGCCGCCTTGCGCAGTGCGTCCACGCGGTCGGTGCGTTCCCAGGTGAAGTCGGGCAGCTCGCGGCCGAAGTGGCCGTAGGCGGCGGTCTGGGCGTAGATCGGGCGGAGCAGGTCGAGGTCGCGGATGATGGCGGCCGGGCGGAGGTCGAAGACCTCCTCGATGGCCTGCTCGATCTTCTCGTGGTCGACCTTGGCCGTGCCGAAGGTCTCCACGAACAGGCCGACCGGCTCGGCCTTGCCGATGGCGTAGGCGACCTGGACCTCGCAGCGGGAGGCCAGGCCCGCGGCGACGACGTTCTTGGCGACCCAGCGCATCGCGTAGGCGGCCGAGCGGTCCACCTTGGAGGGGTCCTTGCCGGAGAAGGCGCCGCCGCCGTGGCGGGCCATGCCGCCGTAGGTGTCGATGATGATCTTGCGGCCGGTCAGGCCCGCGTCGCCCATCGGGCCGCCGATCTCGAACCGGCCGGTGGGGTTGACCAGCAGACGGTAGTCCTCGGTGTCCAGCTTGATGCCCTCGTCGAGGAGGGCCTTCAGCTCGGGCTCGACGACGAACTCGCGGATGTCGGGGGCCAGCAGCGACTCCAGGTCGATGTCGCTGGCGTGCTGCGAGGAGACGACGACCGTGTCCAGGCGGACCGCCTTGTCGCCGTCGTACTCGATGGTGACCTGGGTCTTGCCGTCCGGGCGCAGGTAGGGGATCGTGCCGTTCTTGCGCACGTCCGACAGGCGCTTGGACAGCCGGTGCGCCAGGAAGATCGGCAGCGGCATGAGGGTGGGCGTCTCGTCCGAGGCGTAGCCGAACATCAGGCCCTGGTCGCCGGCGCCCTGCCGGTCCAGCTCGTCGTCGTCGCCCTCGACCCGGGCCTCGTAGGCCGCGTCCACACCCTGCGCGATGTCCGGGGACTGCGCGCCGATGGACACCGACACACCGCAGGAGGCGCCGTCGAAGCCCTTCTTGGAGGAGTCGTAGCCGATCTCGAGGATCTTGCTGCGGACCAGGGTCGCGATGTCCGCGTAGGCCTTGGTCGTCACCTCGCCGGCCACGTGCACCAGGCCGGTGGTGATCAGCGTCTCCACGGCGACCCGCGAGGTGGGGTCCTCGCGCAGAAGCGCGTCGAGAATGGTGTCGCTGATCTGGTCAGCGATCTTGTCGGGGTGACCCTCGGTCACGGACTCCGAGGTGAACAGGCGACGGGACACAACGCTCCCTGGGGTTGCAGCGGCTGCTGGCTGATCATTGGCGGACGGCACGGGGCTGCACCCGGCGCCGTCCTAGGACAGTTTATCGGTCGCGCTCGGCCGCCGGCCCACCTGTCTCGCCTCTCGGGAGCGCTGTGACCTGCGGCACGGGCATTCTGCCCGATGCCCGGCTAGCTGAACACCTCCGGGACGCGCCGCCCGAGTGAACGCCCGACACGTCGCGACGTCAGCTCAGCCGGGCGGCGACCAGGTCCCAGACGGTGTCGGCCAGCGCCTCCTTCGGCCCGTGCGGCACGGGGATCTCGCTGCCGTCGGCGGCCAGGACCACGGCCTCGTTCTCCTCCGAGCCAAAGGTTTTGCGCTCCCCGACCTCGTTGACCACCAGCAGGTCGCAGCCCTTGCGGGCGAGCTTCTTGCGGCCGTTGGCGAGGACGTCGTCGGTCTCGGCGGCGAAGCCGACGATCACCTGTCCGGGCCTCGCCCGGTCGGCCGATATCTCCGCGAGGATGTCCGGATTGCGCACCAGGGCGATGGGGTCGGGGTCCTGGTCGTCCTTCTTCTTGATCTTCCCGGGGGCGTAGGCCGCGGGGCGGAAGTCGGCGACGGCGGCGGCCATGACCACCGCGTCGGCGTCGGCGGCCGCCTTCAGCACGGCCTCGCGCAGCTGGACGGCCGTACCGACGGGGACGACGTCCACGCCGGCCGGGTCGGCCAGGCCGGAGGTGTTCGCGGCGACCAGCGTGACGCGGGCGCCGCGGGCTGCCGCGGTGCGCGCCAGGGCGTAGCCCTGCTTGCCGGAGGAGCGGTTTCCGAGGAAGCGGACGGGGTCGAGGGGTTCGCGGGTGCCGCCGGCGCTGATCACGACGTGCCGGCCGGCGAGGTCGGGTTCGCGCACGCCCCTGGCCAGGACGCGGCGGCAGACCTCGAAGATCTCCACCGGGTCGGGCAGGCGTCCCTTGCCGGTGTCGACGCCGGTGAGGCGGCCGACGGCCGGTTCGATGACGACGGCGCCGCGGCGGCGCAGCGTCGCCACGTTCTCCTGGGTGGCCGGGTGCTCCCACATCTCGGTGTGCATGGCCGGAGCGAAGACCACCGGGCAGCGCGCGGTGAGCAGGGTGTTGGTGAGCAGGTCGTCGGCGAGGCCGTGGGCCGCCTTGGCGAGCATGTCGGCCGTGGCGGGGGCCACGACGACCAGGTCGGCGTGCTGGCCGATGCGGACGTGCAGCACCTCGTGGACGTCGTCCCAGACCTCGGTGGCGACGGGGTGGCCGGACAGGGCGGACCAGGTGGCGGCGCCGACGAAGTGCAGCGCGGAGGCCGTGGGGACGACGCGCACGTCGTGCCCGGACTCGGTCAGCCGGCGCAGCAGCTCGCACGCCTTGTACGCGGCGATGCCGCCGCTGACTCCCAGAACGACCTTCGGCTTGTCCACCGTCTCTCCCGGATTCGGCCCCGGTGCGCCCGGTGCGGCGCACGCCTTCTATGACACACCACAGGCCCGGCAGTCGTGGTGCCGGGCCTGTGGAAAAACCTGCTGCGGTCTGTTGGTACGACGAATCAGGGGGCGGGTCGCGCACGCCTCGCGGCGCGCCGACGCGTCCCTACCGACTCACTGACCGGGGCCCTCGACGGCCTCGGACGTCAGCAGACCCGCGTTGATCTCGCGCAGGGCGATGGAGAGCGGCTTCTCGTGGACGTGGGTGTCGACGAGCGGACCGACGTACTCCAGGAGGCCCTCGCCGAGCTGCGAGTAGTACGCGTTGATCTGACGGGCACGCTTGGCCGCGTAGATCACGAGGCTGTACTTCGAGTCGGTGGCCTCGAGAAGCTCGTCGATCGGCGGGTTGATGATGCCCTCGGGCGCGGAGATGGAAGAGGACACGCTCTACCTTCCGATGGATGGGAAAGAATCAGTCGGTGTGGTCGGTGCGGCCGTCACGGCGACCGTCACGATCACACAACACCCATCAAGGCTAGCAGCTCACGCGCCACGTCCTCGACGGAGGTGTTGACCAGGGTGCGGTCGAACTCGGGTTCGGCCGCCAGCTCGGTGCGGGCCGCCTGCAGCCGGCGTTCGATCACCTCGGGCGGCTCGGTCCCCCGGCCGGTGAGCCGGCGCACCAGCTCCTCCCAGGACGGCGGAGCGAGGAAGACCAGCTGCCCTTCCGGCATGGACTCGCGCACCTGCCGGGCGCCCTGGAGGTCGATCTCCAGCAGGACCGGTACGCCGGCCTCCAGATGCTCCAGGACCGCGGCACGCGGCGTGCCGTAGCGGTTGCCGGCGAACTCGGCCCACTCCAGCAGCTCGCCGTTGGCGATCATCTTGTCCATCTCCTCGTCGGTGACGAAGAAGTAGTGGACGCCGTGCTCCTCGCCGGGACGGGGCTTGCGGGTCGTCGCCGACACCGAGAGCCAGACCTCGGGGTGTTCCTTGCGCATATGGGCGACGACCGTGCTCTTGCCGACCCCGGAGGGGCCGGAGAGCACGGTCAGCCGCGGACGTGCGTCCGGGGGCACGGGGGACGTCCCCCGGGGTGTTACAGCCATGCAGCGATTATTCCAGCAATCCCGGGGTGCCCGGGACTCCACGTCCCGGGCACCTGGGGTTCAGGAACCGGTGCTGCCGAACTCGCGCTCCAGGGAGGCGATCTGGTTGGAGCCGAGGCCGCGCACGCGACGGCTCTCGGAGATGCCGAGTCGCTCCATGATCTGCTTGGCGCGGACCTTGCCCACGCCCGGCAGGGACTCAAGAAGGGCGGACACCTTCATCTTGCCGATGACGTCGTTCTCCTGGCCCTGCTTGATGACCTCGTGCAGGGAGGCGCCGGAGTGCTTGAGTCGATTCTTGACCTCGGCCCGCTCCCGGCGAGCCGCGGCGGCCTTTTCGAGCGCGGCTGCGCGCTGTTCAGGGGTAAGGGGCGGAAGAGCCACGCCTACGTCACCTCGGATGTCGAACTGTCGGATACGGACCGGTGAGGAACCTAGCCGTCCCACACCTGGGGAGCCACGAGCAACACGCTCGCCCGTTCTCCCCCACTGCCTGCGGGGCGTGGGAGGCGGCCCCACTCGACGGAGACTAGCGGTCAAGGGCGTCGGAGTCAGCGAGAACAGCGGAAAAGTCCTGGTCAGCCTCAGTCAGGGCCGGACATTTAGGACATATTGCCCTGTATTTGAGAATGTATCCAGACTCCGAAGCGCCCCGGACCGCCCGCGCAAGGCTCAGCCGGACCCCACGGCGGCGCGGATCTCGTCCGCGAACCGGCGTGCAGACTCCCGCAGCGCGGCGATGTCGGGACCGTGACGAAGAACACCCCGGCTGACGTTCGGCACGACGTTGCGCACCGCGCCGCCGAACACCGCCGGAAGGTCCGCGGCGCTCGCGCCCTGGGCGCCGATCCCGGGCGCGAGGAGCGGCCCGTTGATGTCCAGGTCGTAGGACGACAGGTCGCCGAGCGTGGCGCCCACCACGGCGCCGAAGGAGCCGAGCGGGCGCTGCCCGGCGTTCTCGGCGGCGAGGTGCGCGAGCACGGTCGCCCCGACGCTGCGGCCGTCGGGCCGCAGGGCGTGCTGCACCTCGGCGCCCTCCGGGTTGGACGTCAGCGCCAGCACGAACAGGCCCGCGCCGTTGTCCCGGGCCAGCTCCACCGCCGGCTTCAGCGAGCCGTAGCCCAGGTACGGCGAGACGGTCAGCGCGTCCGAGAACAGCGGCGCGTCCTTGTGCAGGAACGACTCGGCGTAGGCGGCCATGGTCGAGCCGATGTCACCGCGCTTGGCATCCATGACGACCAGCGCGCCCGCCGCCCGCGCCTCGCGCACCGTCCGCTCCAGCACGGCCACGCCCCGCGAGCCGAACCGCTCGAAGAAGGCGCTCTGCGGCTTGAGGACGGCGACCCGGTCGGCCACCGCCTCCACCACCGTGCGGCTGAACCGCTCCAGGCCGGTGACGTCGTCGTTCAGGCCCCACTCGGCGAGCAGGGAGGCGTGCGGGTCGATGCCGACGCACAGCGGGCCGCGCTCGTCCATGGCGTGGCGCAGGCGGGTGCCGAAGGGCTCCAGAGGGCTCATGCGTGGTTCCTCACGTCGGCGCCGACCGCGTCGGCGAGCGTGGCGTACGGGCTGGTGCGCAGCCGCGCGGCGAGCCCCTTGTGGATCGCGCGGGCCCAGAAGGGGCCCTCGTAGATGAAGGCGCTGTAGCCCTGGACCAGCGTGGCGCCCGCCAGGATGCGCTGCCAGGCGTCCTCGGCGTTCTCGATGCCGCCCACGCCGATCAGGGTGATGCGGTCGCCCACGCGCGCGTACAGGCGGCGCAGCACCTCCAGGGAGCGTGCCTTGAGCGGCGCGCCGGACAGGCCACCGGTCTCCTTCACCAGGGCGGGCTGCGAGCGCAGCCCCAGGCCCTCGCGCGCGATGGTGGTGTTGGTGGCGATGATGCCGTCCAAGCCCAGTTCCACGGCCAGGTCGGCGACCGCGTCCACGTCCTCGTCGGCGAGGTCGGGCGCGATCTTGACCAACAGCGGCACGCGGCGGGCGGGCACGACCCGGTCGGCGGCCTCGCGCACGGCGGTCAGCAGCGGGCGCAGCGCCTCGGTGGCCTGCAGGTTGCGCAGGCCGGGGGTGTTCGGGGAGGAGACGTTGACGACGAGGTAGTCGGCGTGGGGCGCGAGGCGCTCGGCGGACTTCACATAGTCGGCGACGGCCTCCTCCTCCGGGACGACCTTGGTCTTGCCGATGTTGACGCCGACGACCGTCTTGAACACCTGCGTGCGGGAGGCCAGGCGGGCGGCGACGGCCAGCGAGCCGTCGTTGTTGAAGCCCATGCGGTTGATCAGGGCCCGGTCCGCGACGAGCCGGAACAGACGCTTGGTGGGGTTGCCGGGCTGCGGCTCACCGGTGACGGTGCCGATCTCGACGTGGTCGAAGCCCAACATGGACATGCCGTCGATCGCGACGGCGTTCTTGTCGAAGCCGGCGGCCAGCCCGAAGGGGCCGTGCATGCGCAGCCCCAGGGCCTCGGTGCGCAGTTCCTTGTAGCGGGGCGCGAGGACGGCGGCGAGGAAGGTGCGCAGGACGGGGATGCGGACGGCGAGACGGATCCAGCGGAAGGCGAGGTGGTGGGCCTGCTCCGGGTCCATCCGCCGGAAGACCAGGCGGAAGAAGAGCTTGTACATCTCGGGATAAGTCCTCGGGGTCCTCGTGGAGACCTCATGGGGCCATGTCCCATGTCCCATGGGCCCCTCACGACAGGGGGTCCTCATGACGAGGGGGACACCGTTTCCGGTGTCCCCCTCGTCGCTGCTAGTCGCGGGCCGCGGTCAGGAACTCGGCGTGTTCCTGCAGGGAGCGGACCCCCACCTCGCCCCGGTTGAGGGCGTCGATGCCCTGGACCGCGGCGGCGAGCGCCTGGACCGTGGTCAGGCAGGGCACGGAGCGTGCCACGGCCGCCGTACGGATCTCGTAGCCGTCGAGGCGGCTGCCGGTGCCGTAGGGGGTGTTGACGATGAGGTCGACCTCGCCGTCGTGGATGAGCTGGACGATGGTCTTCTCGCCGTTCGGGCCGGTGCCCTCGGACTGCTTGCGCACCACGGTGGCGTGGATGCCGTTGCGCTTGAGGACTTCGGCGGTGCCGGAGGTGGCGAGCAGTTCGAAGCCGTGGGCGACCAGCTCACGGGCCGGGAAGATCATCGAGCGCTTGTCGCGGTTGGCGACCGAGATGAACGCCCGGCCCTTGGTGGGCAGCGGGCCGTAGGCGCCGGCCTGCGACTTGGCGTAGGCGGTGCCGAAGACGGAGTCGATGCCCATGACCTCGCCGGTGGAGCGCATCTCCGGGCCGAGGACGGTGTCCACGCCGCGGCCGTGGATGTCGCGGAAGCGGCTCCACGGCATGACGGCCTCCTTGACGGAGATCGGCGCGTCCAGCGGGATGGTGCCGCCGTCGCCGTTCTTCGGCAGCAGGCCCTCCGCGCGCAGCTCGGCGATGGTGGCGCCCAGGGAGATCCGGGCGGCGGCCTTCGCCAGCGGCACCGCGGTCGCCTTGGAGGTGAAGGGCACGGTGCGGGAGGCGCGCGGGTTGGCTTCCAGGACGTAGAGGATGTCACCGGCCAGCGCGAACTGGATGTTGATCAGACCGCGCACGCCGACACCCTTGGCGATGGCCTCGGTGGAGGCGCGCAGCCGCTTGATGTCGAACCCGCCGAGCGTGATCGGGGGCAGGGCGCAGGCGGAGTCGCCGGAGTGGATGCCGGCCTCCTCGATGTGCTCCATCACGCCGCCGAGGTAGAGCTCCTCGCCGTCGTAGAGGGCGTCGACGTCGATCTCGATCGCGTCGTCGAGGAACCGGTCGACCAGCACCGGCCGGGTGGGGCTGATCTCGGTCGACTCGGCGATGTACGCCTCCAGGCGCGCCTCGTCGTACACGATCTCCATGCCGCGCCCGCCGAGCACATAGGACGGCCGGACGAGGACCGGGTAGCCGATCTCGTCGGCGATGGCCTTGGCCTCGGCGAAGGTGGTGGCCGTGCCGTGCTTGGGGGCGGGCAGGCCCGCCTCCGCGAGGACCCGACCGAAGGCGCCGCGGTCCTCGGCGGCGTGGATGGCCTCCGGGGAGGTGCCCACGATCGGCACGCCGTTGTCCTTCAGGGCCTGGGCCAGGCCCAGCGGGGTCTGGCCGCCCAGCTGCACGACCACGCCCGCGACGGGGCCGGCCTGCCGCTCGGCGTGGACGACCTCCAGCACGTCCTCCAGGGTGAGCGGCTCGAAGTACAGCCGGTCGGAGGTGTCGTAGTCGGTGGAGACGGTCTCCGGGTTGCAGTTGACCATCACCGTCTCGTAGCCGGCCTCGCTCAGCGCGAAGGAGGCGTGCACGCAGGAGTAGTCGAACTCGATGCCCTGCCCGATGCGGTTCGGGCCGGAGCCCAGGATGATCACGGCCGGCTTCTCGCGCGGCGCGACCTCGCTCTCCTCGTCGTAGGAGGAGTAGAAGTACGGCGTCTTCGCGGCGAACTCGGCGGCGCAGGTGTCCACCGTCTTGTAGACCGGGCGGATGCCCAGCGCGTGCCGCACCTCGCGCACGACGTCCTCGCGCAGGCCGCGGATCTCCGCGATCTGCTGGTCGGAGAAGCCGTGCCGCTTGGCCTCGGCGAGCAGGTCGGCGGTCAGCTCGGGCGCCTCGGCCAGCTCGTCGGCGATCTCCTTGATCAGGAAGAGCTGGTCCACGAACCACGGGTCGATCTTCGTGTACTGGAAGATCTCCTCGGGGGTGGCGCCCGCGCGGATGGCCTGCATGACCGTGTTGATCCGGCCGTCGGTGGGACGGACGGACGCCTCCAGCAGTGCCTGCTTGTCGCCGGGGTCGCCGACGAAGGTGAACTGGCTGTTCTTCTTCTCCAGCGAGCGCAGCGCCTTCTGGAAGGCCTCGGTGAAGTTGCGGCCGATGGCCATGGCCTCACCGACCGACTTCATGGTGGTGGTCAGCGTGGAGTCGGCCTGCGGGAACTTCTCGAAGGCGAACCGCGGCGCCTTGACGACGACGTAGTCCAGGGTCGGCTCGAAGGAGGCCGGGGTCTCCTGGGTGATGTCGTTGGGGATCTCGTCCAGGGTGTAGCCCACGGCGAGCTTGGCGGCGATCTTCGCGATCGGAAAACCGGTCGCCTTGGAGGCCAGCGCGGAGGAGCGCGAGACGCGCGGGTTCATCTCGATGACGATCACACGGCCGTCGGCCGGGTTGATCGCGAACTGGATGTTGCAGCCGCCGGTGTCGACGCCGACCTCGCGGATGATGGCGATGCCCATGTCCCGCAGGATCTGGTACTCGCGGTCGGTGAGCGTCATCGCGGGGGCGACGGTGATCGAGTCACCGGTGTGCACGCCCATCGGGTCGAAGTTCTCGATGGAGCAGACGACCACGACGTTGTCGTTCTTGTCGCGCATCAGCTCCAGCTCGTACTCCTTCCAGCCGAGGATGGACTCCTCCAGGAGCACCTCGGTGGTCGGGGAGAGCGCGAGGCCGGTGCCCGCGATGCGGCGCAGTTCCTCCTCGTCGTGCGCGAAGCCGGAGCCGGCGCCGCCCATGGTGAAGGAGGGGCGGACGACGACCGGGTAGCCGCCGAGGGTCTCCACGCCCTTGAGGACGTCGTCCATGGAGTGGCAGATGACCGAGCGGGCGGACTCGCCGTGTCCGATCTTCCTGCGGACGGCCTCCACGACCTCCTTGAACTGGTCGCGGTCCTCGCCCTTGTGGATCGCCTCCACCTTCGCGCCGATCAGCTCGACGCCGTACTTCTCCAGCACGCCGTTCTCGTGCAGCTTGATGGCCGTGTTCAGGGCCGTCTGGCCGCCCAGCGTCGGCAGGAGGGCGTCGGGGCGCTCCTTGGCGATGATCTTCTCGACGAACTCGGGGGTGATCGGCTCGACGTAGGTGGCGTCGGCGATCTCGGGGTCGGTCATGATCGTCGCCGGGTTGGAGTTCACGAGGATGACCCGAAGGCCCTCGGACTTCAGCACCCGGCACGCCTGGGTGCCGGAGTAGTCGAACTCGGCGGCCTGGCCGATGACGATCGGGCCGGAGCCGATGACCAGGACGGACTGGATATCGGTGCGCTTAGGCACGCTGGCCCTCCATCAGGGAAACGAAGCGGTCGAACAGGTAGGCGGCGTCGTGCGGGCCGGCGGCCGCTTCGGGGTGGTACTGGACGCTGAAGGCCGGCTTGTCGAGAAGCTGGAGGCCCTCCACCACGTTGTCGTTCAGGCAGACGTGGGAGACCTCGACACGGCCGAAGGGGGTGTCGGAGACCTTGTCGGTCGGGGCGTCCACGGCGAAGCCGTGGTTGTGCGCGGTGACCTCGACCTTGCCGGTCGTACGGTCCTGCACGGGCTGGTTGATGCCGCGGTGGCCGTACTTCAGCTTGTAGGTGCCGAAGCCGAGCGCGCGGCCCAGGATCTGGTTGCCGAAGCAGATGCCGAACAGCGGCGTGCCGCGCTCCAGGACGCCCCGCATCACGGAGACCGGGTGGTCGGCGGTGGCCGGGTCGCCCGGGCCGTTGGAGAAGAACACGCCGTCGGGGCCGACCGCGTAGACGTCCTCCAGGGTGGCGGTGGCGGGCAGGACGTGCACCTCGATGCCGCGCTCGGCCATGCGGTGCGGGGTCATGCCCTTGATGCCGAGGTCGACGGCGGCGACGGTGAACTTCTTCTCGCCGATCGCGGGGACGACGTAGGCCTCCTGGGTGGCGACCTCGGCGGACAGGTCCGCACCGAGCATCTCGGGGGCCTCCTTGACGCGCGCCAGCAGCGTGGCGTCGTCCTGGACGGCGTCCCCGGAGAAGATGCCGACGCGCATGGCGCCGCGCTCGCGCAGATGGCGGGTCAGGGCGCGGGTGTCGATGCCGCTGATGCCGACGACGCCCTGGGCGGCCAGTTCCTCGTCGAGGGTGCGCTTGGCGCGCCAGCTGGAGGGCACGCGCGCGGGGTCGCGCACGACGTAGCCGGCCACCCAGATGCGCCGGGACTCGGGGTCCTCGTCGTTGACGCCGGTGTTGCCGACGTGCGGGGCCGTCATGACGACGACCTGGCGGTGGTAGGAGGGGTCGGTGAGGGTCTCCTGGTAGCCGGTCATGCCGGTGGAGAACACGGCCTCGCCGAACGTCTCCCCCACGGCCCCGTAGGCGCGGCCCCGGAAGATCCGGCCGTCCTCCAGGACGAGTACGGCGGGAACCCGTGCAGTTCCCCTGGTGGAGGTGGTCATCGTTCGGCGCCTTCCTTGGTGTGCGTGTCGCGCTGTGTTGTGATCATGGAGTTGAGGGCCTCGACCCAGTCGGTGTGCTCGGCCGCCCGGTCGGAGCGGAACCCGGAGTCGAGCAGCTTGCCGCCGTGCTCCCAGGTGACGATCAGCAGGCCGCCCTCGGTGAGGACCTTGCCGGCGATGCCCTTGTCGAGCCGGGCGCCGCGCAGCCGGTCCGCGGGGACGAAGAAGTCGCTCGCGCCGGGGCGTACGACGTCCACTCCCGCGTCCGTCAGGGTCAGCTCGGCCCGGCTCCGGGTGCCCAGGCCGTGCGCCACGATGCGGTCCAGCCACTGGCCCGCGGTGGTGGAGCCGTGGTAGCGGCCGGTCATGGTCAGTTTCGCCGCGCCGGGCTCCTGCGGGGCCTCGGGCAGCTCCGGCAGGTCGCTCTGGAGGGTGCCGCGCCACTTCCAGCCCTCGCGCATCAGCCAGTAGACGAGGGCGACGAAGAGCGCCAGGCCCACGAGCCAGCCGATGCGGGCGCTCCAGTCGGTGACGGTCGCCGACTTCTCCTCGGCGGCGAGTGAGGTCGCGAGCCGGGCCGCGAGCTGGGGTGCAGGTGTCACGTGAGCTTCCCGTCGACGAGGGTGGCCTTGCCCCGCAGCCACGTGTGGGTGACACGGCCCGGCAGCTCGCGTCCCTCGTACGGGGTGTTGCGGCTGCGCGAGGCGAAGCCCGCGGGGTCCACCGGGCCACGGTATGCCGTGTCGACGAGGGTGAGGTTGGCGGGCTCACCTGCCGAGACGGGACGGCCGTGCCCGGTGGCCTGTCCGATCTGCGCGGGCTTGAAGGACATGCGGTCGGCGACGCCGGCCCAGTCCAGCAGGCCCGTGTCGACCATGGTCTCCTGCACGACCGACAACGCGGTCTCCAGGCCGACCATGCCCATGGCGGCCGCGGCCCACTCGCAGTCCTTGTCCTCGTGCGGGTGCGGGGCGTGGTCGGTGGCGACGATGTCGATCGTGCCGTCGGCGAGCGCCTCGCGCAGGGCGTGCACGTCCCGCTCGGTGCGCAGCGGCGGGTTGACCTTGTAGACCGGGTTGTAGGTGCGCACCAGCTCGTCGGTGAGCAGCAGGTGGTGCGGGGTGACCTCGGCGGTGACCTGGATGCCGCGGGACTTGGCCCACCGGACGATCTCGACGGATCCGGCGGTGGACAGGTGGCAGATGTGCACGCGGGAGCCGACGTGGTCGGCGAGCAGCACGTCCCGGGCGATGATCGACTCCTCGGCGACGGCCGGCCAGCCGCCCAGGCCCAGCTCGGCGGAGACGACGCCCTCGTTCATCTGGGCGCCCTCGGTGAGGCGGGGCTCCTGGGCGTGCTGGGCGACGACGCCGCCGAAGGCCTTCACGTACTCCAGCGCCCGGCGCATGATCACCGCGTCGTCCACGCACTTGCCGTCGTCGGAGAAGACGGTCACGCCGGCCGCCGACTCGTGCATGGCGCCCAGCTCGGCGAGCTTGCGGCCCTGAAGGCCGACGGTGACGGCCCCGATGGGCCGCACGTCGCAGTAGCCGTGCTCGCGGCCGAGCCGCCAGACCTGCTCGACGACGCCGGCGGTGTCGGCGACGGGGAAGGTGTTGGCCATGGCGAAGACGGCGGTGTAGCCGCCCGAGGCCGCCGCGCGGGTGCCGGTCAGGACCGTCTCGGAGTCCTCGCGGCCCGGCTCGCGCAGGTGGGTGTGCAGGTCCACCAGGCCCGGCAGCAGCACCTTGCCGCCGGCCTCCACGACCTCGGCGCCCTCGGCGCTCAGGCCCGTGCCCACCTCGGCGATGGTCTCGCCGTCGATGAGCACGTCCTGCGGCTCGCCGCCGAGCACCTTCGCACCACGGATCAGGATCTTGCTCATCTTCTCTTACTTCTCCTCGGTACGAGAGTGGGTGACGGCGGGCTCGTTGCCGCCCAGCAGCAGGTACAGGACGGCCATCCGGATGGACACGCCGTTGGCGACCTGCTCGACGGCGGTGCAGCGGCCGGAGTCGGCGACCTCGGCGGTGATCTCCATGCCGCGGACCATCGGGCCGGGGTGCATGACGATGGCGTGCTCGGGCAGCTTGGCCATGCGGTCGGCGTCCAGGCCGTAGCGGCGGGAGTACTCGCGCTCGGTGGGGAAGAAGGCGGCGTTCATGCGCTCGCGCTGGACGCGGAGCATCATCACCGCGTCGCACTTGGGCAGGGCCGCGTCCAGGTCGTAGGACACCTCGCAGGGCCAGGTCTCGACGCCGACCGGCAGCAGGGTGGGCGGGGCGACCAGGGTGACCTCGGCGCCGAGGGTGTGCAGCAGGTCGACGTTGGAGCGGGCGACGCGGCTGTGCAGGACGTCGCCGACGATGGTGACGCGCTTGCCGGACAGGTCCTGGCCGAGTCCGGCGTCGGGGCCGATCAGCCGGCGGCGCAGGGTGAAGGCGTCCAGCAGGGACTGGGTGGGGTGCTGGTGGGTGCCGTCGCCGGCGTTGATGACGACGGCGTCGATCCAGCCGGAGGTCGCCAGCCGGTAGGGCGCCCCCGAGGCGCTGTGCCGGATGACGACGGCGTCGACGCCCATGGCCTCCAGGGTCTGGGCGGTGTCCTTCAGGGACTCGCCCTTGGAGACGCTGGACCCCTTGGCGCTGAAGTTGATGACGTCCGCGGACAGGCGCTTCTCGGCGGCCTCGAAGGAGATCCGGGTGCGGGTGGAGTCCTCGAAGAAGAGGTTCACGACGGTGCGGCCGCGCAGGGTCGGCAGCTTCTTGATCGGCCGGTCGGCGACCCGGGCCATCTCCTCGGCGGTGTCGAGGATCAGGACGGCGTCGTCGCGGGTGAGGTCGGCGGCCGAGATGAGATGACGCTGCATCTGTCAGGCTCCGTAAGGCAGTTCAGGAAAGGGAGATTCCGGGCAGGCGAGGGCACGGCGGGCCTGCGCGGGGGCGTACGGCGGGCCGTACGCGCGCGCGTGCGCTAGTGCTGGTGCCCGCCCTGGGCGGCCGGCTTGGCGCCGAGCAGCACGGTGTCGCGGCCGTCCTCCTCGGCGAGCTGGACCTTGACCGTCTCCCGCAGCGACGTGGGGAGGTTCTTGCCGACGTAGTCGGCGCGGATCGGCAGTTCGCGGTGGCCGCGGTCGACCAGGACCGCGAGCTGCACCGCGCGCGGGCGCCCGATGTCGTTCAGGGCGTCGAGGGCGGCGCGGATGGTACGGCCGGAGAAGAGCACGTCGTCGACCAGGACGACGAGCCTGCCGTCGATGCCGTCCCCGGGGATCTCGGTGCGCGCCAGCGCACGCGGCGGGTGCATGCGCAGGTCGTCGCGGTACATGGTGATGTCGAGGGAGCCGCAGGGGATCCTGCGCTCGGTGATCTGCTCCAGCTTGGCGGCCAGCCGCTGGGCGAGGAACACGCCGCGGGTGGGGATGCCGAGGAGCACCACGTCGTCGGCGCCCTTGGCGCGCTCGACGATCTCGTGGGCGATGCGGGTGAGCACCCGCGCGATGTCAGGGCCTTCGAGAACGGGCCGGGCGGCGGATGCCTCCGCCTGCGCGTGCGTGTCCATACGAAAGGGACCTCCTTCTCCGCCTCACGGGACGGACCTTAAAGGACGTCGTAATTGCGCCATCCACGGTAGCAGGTGCCGCGGACCGCTCACGGTCACCCCCCGCCGCCCGGCCCGTTCTCGAAGGCCCTGACAT
>NZ_LR732544.1:1156505-1223783 GCF_902506575.1 Streptomyces mexicanus
CCCCCACGCCCGCCCCGTGGCCGCCCCCCCCCCCCAATTACCCCGTAAGGGGTCGTCGGCAGCGTCAGATGTGTATCAGAGACCGTCCAGGTGCCGATACCACGGAAGAGGCGGTCCGGACCATCCGGCTTGACGCGGCAGTGTAACGCTGCGTAACCTCACAGTGAGTTACCAGCCGCGCGGCCTGGAACCCAAAGCCAGTCGCGTCGACACAGTGCCGGGGAGCTATATGTCCAGCGAATACGCCAAACAGCTCGGGGCCAAGCTCCGGGCGATCCGCACCCAGCAGGGCCTTTCCCTCCACGGTGTCGAGGAGAAGAGCCAGGGACGCTGGAAGGCGGTGGTGGTCGGTTCCTACGAGCGTGGCGACCGGGCCGTGACCGTGCAGCGCCTCGCCGAGCTGGCCGATTTCTACGGGGTCCCCGTGCAGGAGCTGCTGCCGGGCACCACCCCGGGCGGCGCCGCCGAGCCGCCGCCGAAGCTGGTCCTGGACCTGGAGCGGCTGGCCACGGTGCCGGCCGAGAAGGCGGGCCCGCTGCAGCGGTACGCCGCGACGATCCAGTCCCAGCGCGGTGACTACAACGGCAAGGTCCTCTCGATCCGCCAGGACGACCTGCGCACACTCGCCGTCATCTACGACCAGTCGCCCTCCGTGCTGACCGAGCAGCTGATCAGCTGGGGTGTGCTGGACGCGGACGCGCGCCGCGCGGTGGCGTCCCACGAGGAGGCCTGAGCACCCGGACCCCCAGGGGTTCCGACAGGTCCCACAACCACCAGCAGAAACGTGCCGCCGGGGTGGCCGGAACGCGACGGTTCCGGCCACCCCGGCGGCCTTTGCGCGCCCTCGCGTCCCGAGGGCGCGCCGGAACAACGCCTCAGGGGCCCGCAGCGGTGTCGCTGCGGGCCCCTGAGGGATGCGGGTGCCGTTACTGCGGCGTCTCACGCCTCGGCGCCGGTGTCCCGGCGCAGGGAGGGCTTGAGCTCCTTCAGCCGGCCGAGCAGGCCGTTGACGAACGAGGGCGACTCGTCCGTGGAGAACTCCTTGGCCAGCTGCACCATCTCGTCCAGCACGACGGCGTCCGGGGTCTCGTCGACCCAGATCAGCTCGTAGGCGCCGAGCCGCAGGATGTTGCGGTCGACGACCGGCATGCGGTCCAGGGTCCAGCCGACGGCGTACTGGGCGATCAGCTCGTCGATCCGCCTCGCGTGCTCGGCGTAGCCCTCGACCAGCTGCATCGTGTACTCGCTCACCGGCGGCTGTCGGGTGTCGCTGCGGGAGAGCCGGATCCAGTCCGCCAGTACGGTCAGGACGTCGGCGCCGCGCTGGTCACCCTCGAAGAGGATCTGGAAGGCGCGCTTGCGGGCCGTGTTGCGGGCAGCCACGGTTAGCTGTTCACCCGGCCGAGGTAGTCGCTGGTGCGGGTGTCGACCTTGATCTTCTCACCGGTGGTGATGAAGAGCGGGACCTGGATCTGGTGGCCGGTCTCCAGCGTGGCGGGCTTGGTGCCGCCGGTGGAGCGGTCGCCCTGGACGCCCGGCTCGGTCTCGGCGACGGTCAGCTCGACGGCGGCGGGCAGCTCGACGAAGAGCACCTCGCCCTCGTGCTGGGCGACGGTCGCCTCGAAGCCCTCGATCAGGAAGTTGGCGGCGTCACCGACGACCTTGCGGTCGATGTGCAGCTGGTCGTAGGTCTCCATGTCCATGAACACGAAGTAGTCGCCGTCCATGTAGGAGAACTGCATGTCGCGCTTGTCGACGGTGGCCGTTTCGACCTTGACGCCGGCGTTGAAGGTCTTGTCGACGACCTTGCCGGAGAGCACGTTCTTGAGCTTGGTGCGCACGAAGGCCGGGCCCTTGCCGGGCTTGACGTGCTGGAACTCGACGACGGACCACAGCTGGCCGCCTTCGAGCTTGAGCACCATGCCGTTCTTGAGGTCGTTCGTGGAAGCCACGGTTGCTTCAATCTCCTGGACTTACGTGGACGACCCCGGGGCACGCGCCTACAACGCGAGCAGCTCCTTGGTCGTGATGGTGAGTAGCTCGGGTCCGCCGTCCGCCTCGGGGCGTACGACGAGCGTGTCATCGATCCGGACACCGCCCCGTCCCGGGAGGTGGACTCCCGGTTCTACGGTGACCGGCACGCAAGCGTCCAGTTTACCCATGGCCGCAGGGGCCAGCTGAGGGTCCTCGTCGATTTCGAGTCCGACCCCGTGCCCGGTGAGCGGCTGCAGTCCCTCGGAGAATCCCGCGGAGTCCAGCACCTGCCGCGCGGCGCGGTCCACGTCCCGGTAGGCGGCGCCCGGCATCAGCGCCTCCCGCCCGGCCCGCTGGGCGGCGAAGACCAGGTCGTAGAGCTGGATCTCCCAGTCCGCGGGGGACGTGCCGATCACGAACGTACGGCCGATCTCGCAGCGGTAGCCGCGGTAGGCGGCGCCCAGGCAGACGGAGAGGAAGTCGCCCTCCTCCACGCGGCGGTCGGTGGGCCGGTGGCCGCGGCGGCCGGAGTTCGGGCCGGTGGCGACCGAGGTCGGGAAGGCGGGGCCGTCGGCGCCGTGGTCGACGAGCCGCCGCTCCAGCTCCAGGGCGAGGTGCCGCTCGGTGCGGCCCACCAGGATGGACTCCAGCAGTTCGCCGAGGGCCTGGTCGGCGATCTCGGCGCCGATCCTCAGGCAGGAGATCTCCTCCTCGTCCTTGACGAGGCGCAGCTGCTCGACGGCGGTGCCCAGGTCGGCCAGGCGGAGCCGGGGCGCCACCGAGGCGAGGGCGCGGGGGCGGGCCACGGTGAGGTGGGGCTCCTCGACGGCGAGCGAGTCGGCGCCCTGGGCGTGGGCGAGGCCCGCGGCGGCGACGGCCGGGTCGCCGGCGGGCTGGGGCAGGACCCGCACCCGCAGGGCCTCGTCGGGACGGCCTTCGTGGGGCCGGTCGTCCGGTGGGCTCTGGCACACCAGCAGGTCCTCGCGCTTACCGAGGAGCAGGACGGCACCGCGCGGGGCCGCCCCCGCGAGGTACCGCACGTTGGCGGGACGAGTCACCAGCGCCGCCGCGCTGCCTCCCGCGTTGCAGCGCTCCCTGAGCCGGGTGCGGCGGGCCGCGTAGACCTCTGACATGAACCGAGCGTACGAGCGGTGGCCGAATATCGCCGTTCGGGAGAGCCGAGTGGGTCGGCCCGCGGCGGCGGGTGGTCCCCCCGCGCGCGCCTCGGTCGGAGCGTGAGCGGCCGCGCGGGCCCGGTCACCAGCTCGGCGGGCTCGCGATCGCGCGGGCCAGGACCTCGTCGAGGAGGCGGGCCGTGGTCGGGATGTCCAGCTGGGAGTTGTCGATGATGGGCAGGCCGGAGCCGTACCAGCCGGCCATGCGGCCGTGGATGCGGGCGACCTCCTCGTCGGTCAGTCTGCGGTTGCCGGTGCGCTCGGCGTTGCGCTCCAGGACGACGTCCAGGCCGGGCAGCAGGACCACCGGCAGCAGCCCGGGGCCCACATGCCGTTTCCAGCCACCGAGGCCCACCACCGGGCGGTCGGGGAACACGGCGTCGTCGAGGATGCACGAGATGCCGTTGGCGAGGAAGTTGCGCGCGGCGAACCCGCAGGTGCGGCGGGCGAGGCGGTACTGCGCCTCGGAGTGGTCGTTCCACCCGGACTGCGGGTCGGCGAAGCCCGAGCGGACCCACTCGCGGACGTCGTCGAGGCTGATGTGCGCCGTGGGGACCGGACGGTGCTCGGCCCAGTGCTTGGCGACGCTGGTCTTGCCGGCGCCCGCCGGACCGATCAGCAGCACGGCGAGGGTGGTGGTGGCCGGATCGGGCGCGGCCTGGGCGGCCGGCGCGCTGGGCACGGCGACCGGGGCACCCGGCGGGGCACGGGGCCCGGGCCGTGGTGCGGGGCCGGGTGCGGCGCACCGGCGAAGTGCGGACCCGGGTGGTGTGCGGCCGGTGACCAGCCGGCGGCTGGTCCGTGCCCCGGCTGGTGGGGCGGCGGCAGCGGAGAACCCACTGCGTGCTGCATCCGGTGCCACTCCGTCTCGTACAAGGCAATGGGCGCGGGCAGCGGGCCCGAACCCCGCTGCCTACCGAACGGTACCGTTCCCGGCCGTCCGATGGGGAAACGGCCGGGGGCGGTCCGAAGTGCCCGCCTGCGCAAGCGCGTCGGCCTCATCGCGCGCACCCGCGCGGGAAGCCGCACGCGTCGAGGGCCGACGGCTCGCGGGTCCTACTGGCCCACCTCGCCGTAGGCGGCGAGCAGCACGGCCGGGTCCGGGCCCTCCAGGACGGTGGGCTTGGCCAGGCCGTCCAGGACGATGAAGCGCAGCAGGTCGCCGCGGGACTTCTTGTCGACCTTCATGGTCTCCACCAGCTTGGGCCACTGGTCGTAGCGGTAGTGCAGCGGCAGGCCGACCGCTTCGAGGATCGTGCGGTGGCGGTCCGCCGTGGCGTCGTCCAAACGGCCCGCCAGACGGCCGAGTTCGGCGGCGAAGTGCATGCCGACCGCGACCGCCGCGCCGTGCCGCCACTGGTAGCGCTCGTTCTTCTCGATGGCGTGGCCCAGCGTGTGGCCGTAGTTGAGGATCTCCCGCAGGCCCGACTCCTTCAGGTCCGCGGAGACCACGTCGGCCTTCACCCGGATCGACCGCTCGATCAGCTCGGCGGTGTGCGGGCCGGCCGGGGTGCGCGCGGCCTCGGGGTCGGACTCGATCAGGTCCAGGATCACCGGGTCGGCGATGAAGCCGGCCTTGATGACCTCCGCGAGGCCGGAGACGTAGTCGTTGACCGGCAGGGAGTCCAGCGCGGCCAGGTCGCACAGGACGCCCGCGGGCGGATGGAAGGCGCCCACCAGGTTCTTGCCCTCGGCGGTGTTGATGCCGGTCTTGCCGCCGACGGCCGCGTCCACCATCGCCAGCACGGTCGTGGGGACGGCGACCCAGCGCACTCCGCGCAGCCAGGTGGCGGCCACGAAGCCGGCCAGGTCCGTGGTCGCGCCGCCGCCGACGCCGACGATGACGTCGGAGCGGGTGAAGCCGGACTGGCCGAGCGCCTTCCAGCAGTAGGCGGCGACCTCGGCGGTCTTGGCCTCCTCGGCGTTGGGCACCTGGATGGCGATCGCCTCGTAGCCCTGCTCGGCCAGGTCGGCGCGCAGCGCCTCGCCGGTCTCCGTCAGCGCCTCGGGGTGGATCACGGCGACCCGCTTGGCCTTCTCGCCGATCAGACCCGGCAGTTCGCCGAGGAGCTGACGTCCCACCAGGACGTCGTAGGGGTCGGTACCCGCGGTGCCACCGACGTGGATCCGGGTGACTGCCTCGCTCATGCCTGCTTCAACTCCACTGCGTCCAGGACGGCTTCGGTGACTTCCTCGGGGGTGCGGTCGTCGGTGGCCACCACCGCGGTGGCGACCCCCTCGTACAGGTGCCGGCGGGCTTCCATCAGCTCGCGCCACTGCTTGCGCGGGTTGACCGCGAGCAGCGGGCGGGCGGCGTTCAGCCCGGTGCGCCGGGCGGCCTCCTCGACGTCCATGGACAGGTACACCACACACCGCCCGGCCAGCAGCCGGCGGGTGTCCGCGTCGAGGATCGCGCCGCCGCCCAGTGCCAGCACCCCGTCGTGCTCGGCCAGCGCCCGTGCGACGGCGTCCTTCTCCAGCGCGCGGAAGGCCGGCTCGCCGTCCTCGACGAAGATGTCGGCGATCGTGCGGCCCTGCGCGGCGACGATGTCCTCGTCCGTGTCCCGGTAGGCGGTGCCGAGCCGGGCGGCCAGCAGCTGCCCGACGGTGGACTTGCCCACGCCCATCGGGCCGACCAGGACGACCAGCGGGCCGCTCATCGGATGTGCAGGTGGTCGAGGTACGAGCGGACGTTGCGGCGGGTCTCGGCGACGCTGTCGCCGCCGAACTTCTCCGCCACCGCGTCCGCCAGCACCAGCGCCACCATCGCCTCGGCCACGATGCCGGCCGCCGGCACGGCGCACACGTCCGAGCGCTGGTGATGGGCCTGCGCCGGCTCGCCCGTGGAGACGTCCACCGTCTTCAGCGCCCGCGGCACCGTCGCGATCGGCTTCATCGCCGCCCGCACCCGCAGCAGCTCACCCGTCGACAGACCGCCCTCGGTACCGCCCGAGCGGCCCGTCGCCCGCCGGATCCCGTCCTCGGTGGTCACGATCTCGTCGTGCGCCTGCGAACCGGGCACCCGCGCCAGCTCGAAGCCGTCCCCGACCTCGACGCCCTTGATCGCCTGGATGCCCATCAGCGCACCCGCCAGCCGCGCGTCCAGCCGCCGGTCCCAGTGCACGTGCGAACCCAGCCCCACGGGCACCCCGTAGGCCAGCACCTCCACCACACCACCGAGGGTGTCGCCGTCCTTGTGCGCCCGGTCGATCTCCTCGACCATCGCCTTGGACGCCTCCGCGTCCAGGCAGCGCACCGGGTCCGCGTCCAGCTTCTCCACATCCGCCGGCACCGGGTACACCCCGTAGGGCGCCTTCGCGCCCGCCAGCTCCACCACGTGCGAGACGATCTCGATCCCGGCCGTCTCCTTCAGGTACGAGCGGGCCACCGCGCCCAGCGCCACCCGGGCCGCCGTCTCCCGCGCCGAGGCCCGCTCCAGCACCGGACGGGCCTCGTCGAACCCGTACTTCTGCATGCCCGCGAGGTCGGCGTGACCGGGCCGCGGCCGGGTCAGCGGCGCGTTGCGCGCCAGCTCGGCCAGCTCGGCGGGATCCACCGGATCCGCGGCCATGACCTTCTCCCACTTGGGCCACTCGGTGTTGCCCACCATGACCGCCACCGGGGAACCCAGGGTCAGCCCGTGGCGCACCCCGCCCAGGAAGGTGACCTCGTCCCGTTCGAACTTCATGCGCGCGCCACGGCCGTAGCCCAGCCGCCGCCGGGCCAGATGGTCGGCCACCATGTCCGTGGTGACGGGCACGCCGGCGGGAAGACCCTCCAGCGTGGCGACGAGTGCGGGTCCGTGGGACTCCCCCGCGGTCAGCCAACGCAACCTGCTCAACGGTGCTCCTCATCCTCGCGCCTGGAACTGCGACGGCGCGACCGGGTGCGCGGCCCTGGCCCGCCACCTCCGATCCTCCCATGTCCGGATCGGCGGATCCGCTGCCGGTCCAGCAGGCGGACGCGGGGCCCTGCGGCCCCGGCGGGACTCAGCGGTCCGCCAGCGCCTTCTCGCCCGCGCGGCGCATGGCCTGCAGCGGGGCCGGGGCGCGGCCCGTCATCTGTTCCACCTGCAGAACGGCCTGGTGCACCAGCAGGTCCAGGCCGCTGACGACGGCGCCGCCGGCCAGCGACCAGCGGGCGGCGAGGTCGGTGGGCCACGGGTCGTAGAGGACGTCGAAGAGGGTGGCGGGCCGCTCGGGCACGGCGGCGGCGAGGGCGTCGGTGGTGCCGGCCGGGGTGGTGGCGATCACCAGCGGGGCGCGCAGGGCCTGCTCCGCGTCGGACCAGTCGGCCGTGCGGACCTCCACCCGCAGCCGCTCGCCCCACTGGCGCATCTCGGCGGCGCGGGCCTCGCTGCGGACGTAGGCGACGACCTCTCCGGTGCAGATGCGGGCCAGGGCGGCCAGCGCGGAGGAGGCGGTGGCGCCGGCGCCGAGGATCGCCGCCGAGTCGACCTGCTCGATGCCGTGTTCGCGCAGCGCGGCGATCATGCCGGGGATGTCGGTGTTGTCGCCGGTGCGCCGGCCGTCCTCGGTGAAGACGACGGTGTTGACCGCCTCGACCGAGGCCGCGGTGTCGCTGATCTCGTCCAGCAGCGGGATGACGGCCCGCTTCAGCGGCATGGTCAGCGACAGCCCCGCCCACTCGGGGCCCAGCTCCTCGAAGAAGCCGGGCAGGCCGGCCTCGTCCACCTCGAACCGGTCGTACGACCACGTGGCGAGGCCCAGTTCCGCGTAGGCCGCGCGGTGCAGCACCGGGGAGAGGGAGTGGGCGATGGGCGAGCCGAGCACGGCGGCCCGGTGAGCGTCAGGTGCCCGAGCTGGCATCGAACTTGTCCTTGAGCTTCAGGAAGTCGGCGTACGTCTTGGCGAACTCGGTCTTGTTCATACCATCGGTCGCCACGAAGTAGATCCAGCCCTCGTCGGTCGGGTTCAGCGCCGCCTTCAGTGCGTCGTCGCCGGGGTTTCCGATCGGTCCGGGCGGCAGGCCCTTGTGGGTGTAGGTGTTGTACGGGCTCTGGTTGCTGTTGATCTCTTTTTCGCTGATGTGGATGTTGCTCTCGCCCTTCAGGTAGTTGAAGGTCGAGTCGAACTGGAGCTTCTGGTTGGTCTCCGTGTTCGTCGGCTTGAGGCGGTTGTAGACCACCTCGGCCATCATGCGGAAGTCGTCGTGCGTCTTGCCCTCGGCCTGGACGAGGCTGGCGACCGTGACCAGCTCCAGCGGGCTGGACAGGCCGAAGTCCTTGGCCTTGGCGGCCAGGTCGTAGCGGTTGTAGGCCTGGCCGGCCTGCTGGACCATGCTCTTCAGGATCGTTTCGGGCTTCATGCCCTTGGCCGCGGGATAGGTGCCCGGGTGGAGGAAGCCCTCCAGCGGGTCCATGATCTGGCTGTTGGAGTTCGCCCAGCTGGGCAGCCCGAGGTTCTTGTACTCCTTGGCGGCGATCTTCTTGGTGGTGCCGTCGGCCAGGTCGAGCCGCTTGTCGATCGCCGCGTACACCTGGGCGTTGCGCTCGCCGGGTTTGACCAGGACGTTGCTCTGGCTGCGCGGGTCGAGCATGAGCGCGACGGCGCTGGCGGCGGACATCTGCTTGTTCAGCAGGTAGGCGCCGGCCTGGATCTGCTTGCCCTTGGGGTTCTGCGACTGGGCGGCGACGAACGCGTCGACGCTCTTGACGACGCCCGCCTTCTTCAGGGCGCGGCCGATGTCGTAGCCGCCGGCGCCCTCGGGGATCTCGACGGTGACCGTCTCGCCGGTGCCGTCGCCCGCGTAGTCCGGCGCCGGGCCGAAACGATTTTGGTAGAAGTGGTAGCCGTAGTAGGCGACGCCGGCCGCGCCGCCGCCGAGCACCACGGCCACGACGAGGCAGGCCAGTCCGTTGCGGCGCTTCCTGCCGCCCTTGCTCTTGCCGCCCCTGCCCCGGCGCTCGCCGCGGCTTCGGCGTCCGGCCGGGTCGTCGGCGGCGGGAGCGTCCTCGTCGTCGTGGCCGGCACCGGAGAAGAAGGCGTGGTCCTGCTCGTCGGAGCCGGGCTCCGCATCCCGGTCCGGGTGCGTCTCGGGTTCGGTGTGCCGGCGGTTCGGCGGCTGCGGCGGCGGGTAGGCCTCGGGGGCGCCGCCGTACGGGTCGGGCTGCTCGGGGCCGTAGGCCATCGCCTGCTGCTGCCCGTAGGGGTCGGCCGGGTCGCCGGGGTACGGCAGGTGCGCGTGGGTGCCGGTGCCGTCCCAGCCGTCCTGCCGGTACTGCTCCTGGGACTGGTCCGGGTACTGCTGGTGGTCCGGCCCGCCCTGGTGGACGGGCTGCGGCCGGCCCTGCGGGTCGTAGGGCGCGGGCTGCTGGGCGCCCTGTCCGTCGTAGGGGGACGGCTGGTGGTTGCCCTGGACGTCGTAGTGCTGGTGCTGCCCGCCGTAGCCGGGCTGCTGGGCCTGGCTCCAGTCGCCGTACTGCGGCTGGTGCGGCTGCTGCGCGTGGCCGCCGTAGGGGGACTGCGGGTCGGTGTGACCCTGCTGTCCTGTCCACCCGACGTCCCCGTACAACGGGTCCTCCGGATGCCACGGTTCGGGGCCAGGACCCCGGCCATACTCAGTCATCGATCCCCTAGAGCCGCGAGGCGGCGTTCACGCGGCCTTACGTCCAGCTGCCGTTCCGCCTCTTGCTGTGCGCCGGCTGTTCGAACACCGGCGCATCGCGCGGAACGTTACCGTATCGCGATCAGATGACCACTTCGACGCCCTCGCCGGGTGCTGTGCCTGACACCCGTTCGGATTCGAGGGCCTGTTGCAGGATGATCACGGCGGCGGCCTGGTCGATCACGGAGCGTCCCTTCTTGGACCTCACCCCCGAGGCACGCAGCCCCTGGCTCGCGCTCACCGTGGTCATCCGCTCGTCCACCAGGCGCACCGGCACCGGTGCGATGCCCCGGGCCAGCTCCGTGGCGAAGCCCCGGACCTTGACCGCGGCCGGGCCCTCGCCCCCCTTGAGGGAGCGGGGCAGGCCGACGACGACCTCGATCGGCTCGTACTCATCGACGAGCTGCCGCAGGCGGCGGTGCGCGGCCGGGACGTCCCGGCCGGGCACCGTCTCCACCGGGGTGGCGACGATCCCGTCGGGGTCGCAGGAGGCGACTCCGATCCGGGCATCCCCGACGTCGATCGCGAGTCGCCGTCCTCTGCGCATGTCCGACCGTTTCCTTGCTTTCCCGGTTTCCTTGCTTTCCGTTTCCTTACTTCGCGGTCTCGGCGACGAGGCGCTCGACGGCGTCCACGGCCTCGCCGACGGCGGCCGGGTTCTGGCCGCCGCCCTGGGCGACGTCCGGCTTGCCGCCACCGCCGCCGCCGAGGGTCTTGGCGGCGGTACGGACCAGGTCACCGGCCTTCAGGCCGCGCTCGCGGGCGGCCTCGTTGGTGGCGATGACCGTCAGCGGCTTGCCGTTGTTCACCGTGAACAGGGCGACGACGGCGGCCCGGCCGCCCTGGATGCGGCCGCGCACGTCGAGGACCAGCTTGCGCAGGTCGTCGGCGGTCGTGCCGTCCGGAACCCGGCCGGTGACCAGGGCGACGCCCCGGACGTCCTTGGCGGACTCGGCGAGACCCGCGGCGGCCTGCAGCACCTTCTCGGCGCGGAACTTCTCGATCTCCTTCTCGGCGTCCTTCAGCTTGCCGAGCATCGAGGAGACCTTCTCCGGCAGCTCCTCCGGGCGGCCCTTGAGCAGCTCGGTGAGCTGGTTGACGACCGTGTGCTCGCGGGCGAGGAAGTTGTAGGCGTCCACTCCGACCAGGGCCTCGATCCGGCGCACACCCGAGCCGATGGAGGACTCGCCGAGCAGCTTCACCAGGCCCAGCTGGGCGGTGTTGTGCACGTGGGTGCCGCCGCACAGCTCCTTGGAGAAGTCGCCGATGGTCACCACGCGGACCCGCTCGCCGTACTTCTCGCCGAACTCGGCGATGGCGCCCTGCTTCTTGGCCTCGTCGATGCCCATGATCTCGGCGTGCACGTCGAGGTCGCGGGCGAGCACCTCGTTGATCTTCTGCTCGACGTCGGTCATCACCGTCTGCGGCACGGCGGAGGGGGAGCCGAAGTCGAAGCGGAAGCGGCCGGGCTGGTTCTCCGAACCGGCCTGGGCGGCCGTCGGGCCGAGCGCGTCGCGCAGGGCCTGGTGGGTGAGGTGCGTGGCCGAGTGGGCGCGGGCGATGGCCTTGCGGCGGCGGGCGTCGATCGAGGCGTGGGCCTTGGCACCGACCGTCACCTCGCCGACCTGGACGACGCCCTTGTGGACGTACACGCCCGGCACCGGCTTCTGGCAGTCGCGGACCTCGATGACGGCGCCGGAGTCGACCTTGATGCGGCCGGTGTCACCGATCTGGCCGCCGCCCTCGGCGTAGAACGGGGTGCGGTCCAGGACGACCTCGACCTCGTCGCCCTCGGTGGCGGCCGGCGAGGACACGCCGTCGACCAGCAGACCGACGATGGTGGACTCGCCCTCGGTGTCGGTGTAGCCGATGAAGTCGGTCTCGCCGGCGGTGTCCGCGATCTCGCGGTAGGCACCGAGGTCGGCGTGGCCGGTCTTCTTGGCCTGGGCGTCGGCCTTGGCGCGCTCCCGCTGCTCCTTCATCAGGCGGCGGAAGCCCTCCTCGTCCACGGCGAGGCCCTGCTCGGCGGCCATCTCCAGGGTGAGGTCGATCGGGAAGCCCCAGGTGTCGTGGAGCAGGAACGCCTTCTCGCCGGACAGCACCGTGCCACCGGAGGCCTTGGTCTCGGTGACGGCGGTGTCGAGGATGTTGGTGCCGGCCTTCAGCGTCTTCAGGAAGGCGTTCTCCTCGGCGAGGGCGACCTTCTCGATGCGCTCGCGGTCGGTGATCAGCTCCGGGTACTGCTGGCCCATCATGCCGATCACGGTGTCGATGAGGTCCTTGACGACCGGGCCGGTGGCGCCGAGCAGCCGCATGTTGCGGATGGCGCGGCGCATGATGCGGCGCAGCACGTAGCCGCGGCCCTCGTTGCCGGGGGTGACGCCGTCGCCGATGAGCATCGTGGCGGTGCGCATGTGGTCGGTGACCACGCGCAGGGACACGTCCGAGTCGTGGGCGTCGCCGTAGGCCACGCCGGTCAGCTCGGTGGCCTTCTTGATCACGGCCATGGAGGTGTCGATCTCGTACATGTTCTGCACGCCCTGCAGAATCATGGCGAGCCGCTCCAAGCCGAGGCCGGTGTCGATGTTCTTGCTCGGCAGGTCCCCGAGGATCTCGAAGTTGTCCTTGCCGGTGCCCTCGCCGCGCTCGTACTGCATGAAGACCAGGTTCCAGATCTCCACGTACCGCTCGTCGTTGACGGCGGGGCCGCCCTCGACGCCGAACTCCGGGCCGCGGTCGTAGTTGATCTCGGAGCAGGGGCCGCACGGGCCGGGCACGCCCATGGACCAGAAGTTGTCCTTCATGCCCAGGCGCTGGATGCGCTCGGCGGGCACGCCCACGACGTCGCGCCAGATCTGCTCGGCCTCGTCGTCGTCCTGGTAGACGGTGATCCAGAGCTTCTCCGGCTCCAGGCCGTAACCGCCCTTGTCCTGGGGGGTGGTGAGCAGCTCCCAGGCGAGCTTGATGGCGCCTTCCTTGAAGTAGTCGCCGAAGGAGAAGTTGCCGCACATCTGGAAGAACGTGCCGTGCCGCGTGGTCTTGCCGACCTCTTCGATGTCGGGCGTGCGCACGCACTTCTGCACGCTGGTGGCGCGCGGGAACGGCGGCTTGACCTCACCCAGGAAGTAGGGCTTGAAGGGCACCATGCCGGCCGGGACGAGGAGCAGAGTCGGGTCGTCCGCGATGAGCGACGCCGAAGGGACGACGGTGTGCCCGCGCTCCTCGAAGAAGCTCAGCCAGCGACGGCGGATCTCAGCCGACTCCATCAGTGGTCCTCATTCCGGTTGTACGAGTACGTCGGGTACGTCGAGCCGTCGACGTACTTCGGGCTGTTGTGGTTCTCGATGGCGGCGTACCGCCGCGACGGGGCCGCGCCCTGCCCGAGCGCGGCCGAGCGCCTGGGGGCGGGGAGTTCGGGGTCGACGGGGGCGTCGATGCCGAGCGCCTCGCCGAGTTCGGCCTCCCGCTGGGCCATGTTGTCGCGGACGTCGAGCGCGAAGCCGACCGCCCGGTCCTTGAGCCACTGACCGGTCTCCAGCGCCTTGTTCGCCGCGGTGGCGGCGACGCTGTCGGGGGTCAGCTGCCTCAGCTTGCGGTTGACCTTGGTGGTGGCCCACACACCGGCGGCGACACCTGTGGTGAACCAGAACGTACGGCGGAACATCGCTAGTCCTTACTTCTCCCGGTTGTTCCGCTTCCCCCGCCGCGCGGCCGGGACGGTGCGGCCCACGATCACGGTACGCCTCGACGCCCGGGCGGGCACGTCCTCCTTGCGGGCGCCCAGCGCGCGGCGCACGCCGTAGCCGAAGGCGGCCACCTTGACCAGCGGGCCACCGAAGGTGGAGGCGACGGTGGTCGACAGCGCCGAGGCGTTGGAGGTGACCTCCTGCACGTCCGAGGCGATCGCGTCCACGCGGTCGATCTGGGTCTGCGCCGAGCGCACCGCCTGGGAGGCGTCGGCCAGCAGCGGAACGGCCTGCTCCGTCACCTCCGCCACGAGCTTGGTGGTGGCCTTGAGCGTCTGGGCCAGCCTCGCCAGCGCGACCGCGAGGAAGGAGACCAGGATCGCCCAGAACACGGCCACCAGGATCCCGGCCACCTCACCACCGGACACTGTGCGCACCCGCTCCCTGATACGTGCCTGAACTGTCCCGTGCCCGAACGCCCACGCGGCGTCGCGAGACATCGAGAACATCGAGAAAGTCGTGCACCGAGCCTATCGCGCCACGGCTGGGACTCCGTACCGGATTCCGGACCGGCGGGCGGGCGGATCCGGGGAGCGATTGTACGGACCGCATACGCTTCAGTACCCTCCGTGTCCCATGCGAGACGCCATGCACGATCCCACGCCCGACTCGCCGCGTCCGGAGCACGGCCTGGACCCCTCCGCGGCGGGCACGGTGGGCGACCTCCCCGCGGAGCTCGACGCGTTCGTCGGCCGGACCGCCGAACTCGGCGCGCTGACACGGGCGCTGCGCTCCGCCCGGCTGGTCACGGTGACGGGCATGGGCGGGGTCGGCAAGACGCGGCTGGCGCTGCGCGCGGCGGCACGGTGCGCGTCGTCGGCCCAGGGGGCGAGCGGCGGGGTCGGTCCGGCGCGGGGGCGGCCGCGCCCCTGGGCGTGGGTGGAGCTGGCGGCGCTGCGGGATCCCGGGCTCGTCGACCACGCCCTGCTGGGGGCGCTGGGCCTGACCGACCACACGATGCGGCCGCCGCGCCGCACGCTGCTGGAGCACCTGTCCGGCCGGCGGCTGCTGCTGGTGCTCGACGGGTTCGAGCACCTGGCCGAGGCGTGCGCCGAACTGGTGGCCGAGGTGCTGCGGCGGGCGCCGGGCGTGTCGGTGCTCGCCGTGGGCCGCAGACCGCTGGGGGTGGCCGGCGAGCGGCTGTTCCCGCTGGGGCCGCTGACCGAACAGGACGCGGTCCGCCTGCTGGCCGAGCGGGCCGCCCAGCAGGGGGTGAGCGTCGCGCGCGGGGACCGGGCGGTACGCGAGCTGTGCCGGCGCCTGGACGGCATTCCGCTGGCACTGGAACTGGCCGCGGCCCGGCTGCGGGCGCTCTCCCCCGACCGGCTGCTGGAACGGCTCGACGACCGGTTCCGACTGCTGACCGGCGGCGGCCCCGGCACTCTGCCCCGGCACCGCACGCTGCGCACCGCGATCGGCTGGAGCCACGAGCTGTGCACGCCCGCCGAACGGCTGCTGTGGGCGCGCCTTTCGGTGTTCACCGGTCCGTTCGACCTGGAGGCCGCCGAATACGTGTGCAGCGGCGACGGGCTGCCCGCCGACGACGTGCTGGACGGGCTCGGGGAACTGCTCGCGCAGTCCGTGGTGTGCCGCGAGGACACCCCGGCGGGCGTGCGCTACCGGATGCTGGACACCGTCCGCGCCTACGGCGCCGGCTGGCTGGCCGCGACGGGGGACACCGACCGGCTGCGGCGCCGGCACCGCGACTGGTACCTGGGCCTGGCCACCTGGTGCGAGCTGGAGTGGTTCTCGCCCCGGCAGACGGAGGTGGCCACCCGGATCGAGGTCGAGCTGCCGAATCTGCGCGGCGCCCTGGAGTACTGCGTGACCCGGCCCGAGGAGGCGCATCTGGGCCAGTACCTCGCGGGCTGCCTGTGGTTCTGCTGGACCGGGTGCGGGCGGCTCGCGGAAGGCCGGCACTGGCTGACCCGCGCGGCGAACCTCGACGGCGGCCACGCGCCGTCCCGGCTGAAGGCGCTGACGGGGCTCGCCTATGTGGCGATCCTGCAGGGCGACACGGTGCCGGCCCTGGCCACGCTGGAGGAGTGCCGCCGCACCGCCGAGGACGCCGCAAGCGCGCGGGCGCTGGCCTACACCGAGCACCGCACCGGCTGTCTGGCCCTGGTCACGGACGACCTGGAGCGCGCGGAGACGCTGCTGCGCTCGGCGCTGCGGCGCTACGGGGAGCTGGGCGAACTCAACAGCGCCGTGCTCATGGGGCAGGTCGAGCTGGCGATGGCCCGCGCCTTCCAGGGCGATCTGCCGGAGGCGGTGCGGCTGTGCGAGGACGTCCGCCGGGTCTGCGAGGACCACGGGGAGCGCTGGAGTCGCGCGTACGCGCTGTACGTGCTGGCGTACGCGGCCTGGAGCGAGGACGATCCGGCCGCCGCGCGGGCGCTGCTCGTGGAGTGCCTGGGCAGCGCGCACGGCTTCAACGACCTGCTGGGGTCGGTGCTGGCGCTGGAGCTGCTGGCCCTGGTCACCGTGTCCGAGGGGGACGCGGCGGAGGCGGCGCTGCTGCAGGGCGCGGCGGGCGCCCTGTGGCCGTCGGTGGGGCTGCGGCTGTTCGGTTCCGTGTACTACAACGCCCCGCACGAGCTGTGCGAGGCGCGGGCGCGGGAGCAGCTGGGCGACGAGCGGTACGAGCGGTGCGTACGGGCGGGCGCGGAGCTGGACCGGGAGGCGGCGGTGGACCGGGCGCTGGGCCGGACGCGGGCCTCGGCCCCGGCACCGCTGCCGGCCCCGCGCCGGCCCGGACCGCGGCAGGGGGCGGACACGCGCGAGCCCGCCGCCTCGCCCGCCCACGGGGGCGGGGAGACGACGGGCTGAGGCGGTGGCCCGCCGACACCGGTCGGCAGGCGTGGTGCCGCCGCTGGATCAGCGGGCGTAGTACTCGACGACGAGCTGCTCGTCGCAGATCACCGGGATCTCCTTGCGGTTCGGCTCGCGGTCCAGGCGGAACGCCAGGGCCTTGAGGTTCACCTGCAGGTAGCGGGGGGTCTCGCCCTCGGGGGCGAAACCGCCCTCACGGGCGATCTGGAAGAGCGTCTTGTCCTTGGAGCGGTCGCGGACCTGGACCACGTCGTCGGGGCGGACGCGGAAGGACGGCTTGTCGACCTTCTGGCCGTTGACCTGGATGTGGCCGTGGACGACCATCTGGCGGGCCTGGTAGATCGTGCGGGCGATGCCCGAACGCAGGACCAGCGCGTCGAGACGGCGCTCCAGCTCCACGATCAGAGCCTCACCGGTCTTGCCCTGGACCTTGGAGGCGCGCTCGTAGGCGCGCACCAGCTGGCGCTCGGAGATGTCGTACTGAGCGCGCAGGCGCTGCTTCTCCAGCAGACGGACCTTGTAGTCCGAGTTCTGCTTGCGGCCGCGGCCGTGCTCACCCGGCGGGTAGGGGCGGGCCTCGAAGTACTTGACGGCCTTCGGGGTCAGCGCGATGCCGAGGGCACGCGACTTCTTGACCTTGGGGCGGGACTGGTTCGCCATGGAACCGAACACCTCGTGTTTCTGTGTGAATACGGCTTCACCAGGGTTAGGGGAGGTCGCATCCGCAGCCGGGGAAACCCGCGGGTCCGCTTCGGACCTGCCGGGCAGCCGCTCCCCTGGTCTGGGCACATACGTGCAGCACGCGAGTGGCCCACCGACCGCTCCCCGGCTGACGGGGGTGGTGGTGGGCTGCCCGCGACACCGTTCGACGGTGCGCGACGCTCCTGGATCCCCGCTGCCCTGCGGCGGTGGGGTTCCGGCTGGATGTCCCGCTCTGGTGGTGCCGGTTCCCCTTGCGGGGTCCCGGACACGGGACGCAGCGCTTTGCCGCAGTCTACAGGGTCCTCAGGACCGCTTTCGACCGAGGTGCCGGCGGGTCCACTCCACCGCGTCCGCGTACCGCGCCTCGGCGCCGTGCCTGGTCGGGGTGTAGTACTCGCGGTTCTTCAGCGCGTCCGGGGCGTACTGCTGGGCCGCGATGCCCTCGGGCAGGTCGTGCGGGGAGACGTAGCCCTGCCCGTGCCCGAGTTTCGTGGCGCCCTTGTAGTGGCTGTCGCGCAGGTGCGGCGGGACGGGGCCGGCCCGGCCCTTGCGCACGTCCTCCCGGGCGGCGCCGATGGCGGGCGTCGCGGGGGTCGACTTCGGGGCCAGCGCGAGGGGGATGGGGGCGTGGCTGAGGGGGGGCGCGGCCTCCGGGAAGCCGATCATGGCGACGGCCTGGGCGGCGGCCACCGCGATCGGCAGCGCGTGGGGATCGGCGAGGCCGATGTCCTCACTGGCGGAGATCATCAGCCGGCGGGCGATGAACCGGGGGTCCTCGCCGGCCTCGATCATGCGGGCCAGGTAGTGCAGGGCCGCGTCGACGTCGGAGCCGCGGATGGATTTGATCAGGGCGCTGGCCACGTCGTAGTGCTGGTCGCCGTCGCGGTCGTACTTCACCGCGGCCCGGTCGACGGTCTCCTCCAGCGTGGTCAGGGCGATCTCGCTCTCGCCCTTGTCCAGGGCGGCGCCCGCGGCGGCCTCCAGGGCCGTCAGGGCGCGGCGGGCGTCACCGCCGGCGATGCGCAGCAGGTGGTCCTCGGTGTCCTCGGGGAGGGTGACGGCGGACTTCAGGCCGCGCTCGTCGGTCAGCGCCCGGCGCAGCAGGCCGCGGATGTCCTCGTCCGTGAGCGGCTCCAGGGTGAGCAGCAGGGAGCGGGACAGCAGCGGGGAGATGACCGAGAAGTACGGGTTCTCCGTGGTGGCGGCGATCAGGGTCACCCAGCGGTTCTCCACCGCCGGGAGCAGGGAGTCCTGCTGGGCCTTGCTGAAGCGGTGGATCTCGTCGAGGAACAGCACGGTCTCCTGGCCGTACCCGCCGGAGGCGCGGCGGGCGCCGTCGATGACCGTACGGACCTCCTTCACGCCCGCGGTGATCGCCGACAGCTCCACGAAACGCTTGTTGGTGGCCTTGGAGACGACGTACGCCAGGGTCGTCTTGCCGGTGCCGGGCGGGCCCCACAGGATCACCGAGGAGGGTCCCGCCGGTCCCCCGGCGCCCTCGCCGACCAGCCGGCGCAGCGGCGAGCCGGGCTTGAGCAGGTGCTGCTGGCCCACCACCTCGTCGAGGGTGCGCGGGCGCATACGGACCGCCAGGGGGCTCGCGGCGGGGTCCTTCTCCTGGCGTTCTTCTGCTGCGGCGGTGAACAGGTCGGGCTCCACGCTGAAACCCTATGGCACCGCACCGACAACCCGGCCGGGGCCGGGTGCCTCTCGCCCGTCAGGTGCCCCGAGCCGCCTCGGGCGGTCGGGCTGTCAGGCCCAGAGGCTGCTGCCCCAGCGGGTCAGGACGAGCATGGCGATGACACCGGTGTGCGTGACCGGGATGACCCAGGTGAACTCCTCGAGGAAGTTCTTCACCGCGCGCGGCGCGGGCAGGAAGTCGTTGCGGATGTTGAACGAGGTCACATACCAGAACATGGTGAGCGTGGCGACCCAGGCCAGCGAGCACCACAGGCACAGCGCGTTGATCCGGTACAGCGACTGGAACTGCAGCCAGGTGACGAAGCAGACGCCGAAGAGCGTGCCGAAGTTGAACGTCAGCCAGTACCAGCGCGGGAAGCGGGCGCGGGCGAGCAGGCTCATGCCGACGCAGATGACGATGCCGTAGCAGACCAGGCCGAGCATGGGGTTGGGGAACCCGAAGACGGCGGCCTGCTTGCTCTCCATGACGCTGCCGCAGGAGACGATCGGATTGAGGCTGCAGGCCGGGGTGAAGGTCTTGCCGGCGACCTTGGCCTCGAGGATCTTCTGCTTGTCGATCGTGATGACCCAGGCGGCGAGCAGTCCGGCCGCACCGGTGATCACCAGCAGCAGGGCGAAGGCGCGGCTGCCGCCCGCGGTGCGCGGCCCGGCCACCGCGCGCTCCGGTTCGGGTTCCGTGGAGACGTCCTTGACTGTCGTCTTGCTCATCACGCCGATTCCGTCGGTTGGGGGTCGGACCTGCTTCGGGCAGGGCCATTGTGCCGCACGCGCGCGCGGGTGCACCGTTCGATCGTCATAAGGACGTACGCGCAGCGGGCGCCGGGCGCTCGGTTCCGGACAGCGTTCGCACCAGGACAGCGGACGGACGGTGTGGGGCGGACCGGGCCGCGCGGCCGTCAAGCCGGTACGCGGCCGACCAGCCCATGGGGTGATCCACGGGCCGGGGCGGGGGCCGGGCGCTGCACGCCGCACGGCCCCGCCCCGGCACCGCCTCAGCCCAGCCTCGACTCCAGCTCGGCCACGATCTCGTTGACGCCGATGGCCACCTGCTCGCCGGACTCCATGTCCTTGAGCTGGACGACGCCGTCGGCCAGGTCGCGCTCGCCGGCGACCAGGGTGTAGCGGGCGCCGCTGCGGTTGGCGTTCTTCATGGCGCCCTTGAGGCCCTTGTGGCCGTAGGAGAAGTCCGCCGCGATACCGACCTTGCGCAGTTCGGTGACCTTGGCGAACAGCACCCGGCGCGCCTCCTCGCCGAGCGGGACGGCGAACACGCTGGTGGTGGCGGGCAGTTCGAGTTCGACGCCCTCCGCCTGCAGGGCCAGCACGGTGCGGTCCACGCCCAGGGCCCAGCCCACCGAGGGCAGCGCGGGGCCGCCGATCATCTCCGACAGCCCGTCGTAGCGGCCGCCGCCGCCCACCGCGGACTGCGAGCCGAGGCCGTCGTGGACGAACTCGAAGGTGGTGCGGGTGTAGTAGTCCAGGCCCCGCACCAGCTTGGGGTCGTCCTCGAAGGAGACGCCGGCCGCGGTGATCAGCTCGCGGACCTCCTCGTGGTACGCCTTGCAGGCGTCGCACAGGTAGTCACGCAGCAGCGGGGCGCCGGTCAGCTGCTTCTGGACCGACTCGCGCTTGTCGTCGAGGACCCGCAGCGGGTTGATCTCGATCCGGCGGCGGGTGTCGTCGTCCAGGTCCAGGCCGCGCAGGAAGTCCTGCAGGGCGGACCGGTAGACCGGACGGCACTCCTTGTCGCCCAGGCTGTTGAGCAGGATGCGGAAGGTGCGCAGGCCCAGCGAGCGGTACGCCTGGTCGGCGAGGATGATCAGCTCGGCGTCCAGCGCCGGGTCCTCCGCGCCGATCGCCTCGGCGCCGACCTGGGAGAAGTGGCGGTAGCGGCCCTTCTGCGGGCGCTCGTAGCGGTAGTACGAGCCGGAGTACCACAGCTTGACCGGCAGGTTGCCCGCCTTGTGGAGGTTGGCCTCCAGGGCGGCGCGCAGCACGGAGGCGGTGCCCTCGGGGCGCAGCGCCAGCTTGTCGCCGCCCTTGGTCTCGAAGGCGTACATCTCCTTGGTCACGATGTCGGTGGACTCACCGACACCGCGCGCGAACAGCTCGACGTTCTCGAAGCCGGGCGTCTCGATGTAGCCGTAGCCGGAGTTGCGCAGCGGGGCGGCGATCGCCTCGCGGACCGCGAGGTACTGGGCGGAGTCCGGCGGGATCAGGTCGTACGTGCCCTTGGGGGCCTTGAAGGTGCTCACGAAGCCTCTCGTCACATTCCTCGTCGGGGAGCCTCCTGGGCTCCCGGGCCGGCGGCCACCTGCCGCAGATAGGGATTGGTGGCGCGCTCCTGGCCGATGGTCGTCTGGGGGCCGTGGCCGGACAGCACCACGGTGGAGTCGTCGAGCGGCAGGCACACACGGGCCAGCGAGTCGAGCATGTCCTCCATGGAGCCACCCGGCAGGTCGGTGCGTCCGATGGAGCCGGCGAAGAGCAGATCCCCGGAGAAGAAGACCGACGGGACGTCCGCGGCCTCGGGCATCTGGAAGGTCACCGACCCCTTGGTATGGCCAGGGGCGTGCGCGACGGCGAACTCCAGCCCCGCCAGCTGGAGCTTCGTGCCGTCGGCCAGTTCCCTGACGTCGTCCGGCTCCCCCACGGTCAGCTCGCCCATCAGCGGCATCCCGATGGACCGGCCGATGCCCTTCTCGGGGTCGCTCATCATGTAGCGGTCGGCCGGATGGATCCAGGCCGGCACGTCGTGCGCGCCGCACACGGGGACGACCGAGGCCACGTGGTCGATGTGGCCGTGGGTGAGGACGACGGCGACGGGCTTGAGCCGATGCTTCTCGAGTGCTTCCTCGACGCCGTCGGCGGCCTGGTGGCCGGGGTCGATGATCACGCACTCCTCACCGGCGGCGGGGGCGACGAGATAGCAGTTCGTCCCCCAGGCACCGGCAGGGAACCCGGCAATGAGCACGTTCGTCCTTCGTTCGTGTCGATCAGGGCCTGTTCGCTGTGGTCCGAGCCTACCGGCGCTGCCGGATCCTCAGCGAACCCATATACGGTACGGGGCACACGCAGGCGGTGGGCTCATCGGACGCACGAGCCGCCGGTCGGCACACGAGACGCATGAGGAGAGAACCCGGTGGTCAGCCAGGAGCAGCGGCGGCGTCAGCTCGCCCGGGAGAAGTTCTTGCGGCAGCAGCAGCGGCGCACCGCCGCACGGCGCAGGGCCCGCGTGCGCAACTCGGTGATCGCGTCGGTGCTCGGCGTGGTCGTCATCGGCAGTGCGGCGCTGTACACGACCGGGGTCCTGAAGAACGACCAGGACGACAAGGCCAACGCGAGCGCGGAGGTCACCCCGAGCGCGTCGGCCACCAGCAAGGCGCCGGATCCGTGCGCGAAGCCGGCCGCCGGCTCGGTGAAGAAGCTGAGCTGGAAGAAGGAGCCGGCGATGACGATCGACACCTCGGCGCAGTACACGCTGAAGCTGGCGACGACGTGCGGCGAGATAGACGTGGCGATGAAGGCGAAGGCCGCGCCGCACACGGTGAATTCCTTCGACTTCCTGGCCGGCAAGGGCTACTTCGACCACAGCAAGTGCCACCGGCTGACCACGAACGGCATCTACGTGCTGCAGTGCGGCGACCCGACGGGCACCGGCACCGGCGGACCCGGCTACACGATCCCGGACGAGAATCTGAAGGACAAGAGCCTGAAGGGCAACGTGTATCCGGCGGGCACCGTGGCGATGGCGAACACCGGGCAGAAGCACAGCGGCGGCAGCCAGTTCTTCCTCGTCTACCAGGACAGTCCGCTGCCGCCCAGCTACACGCCGTTCGGTACGGTCTCCGAGGCCGGGATGAAGGTGCTCAAGAAGATCGCCGCCGCGGGTGAGAGCACCGGAGCCGGTGACGGGGCGCCCAACGCGACCGTCGTGATCGACAAGGCCACGGTCGTGAAATCCTGACCGTCAACTGCGTAATTTCGGTCGCGCTGGATGCGGACAGGCAACCCGCCGGTCGCCTATGTTGGCCGTGACGAAACTGTGGACGATGCCCGGGGGAGCTTCGAGGCGCCCTCGCGGGCATCATGTGGAGGAGGCGCTGTGAGCAGCGACCCGTGGGGCCGCGTCGACGAGACGGGGACCGTGTACGTGCGGACGGCCGACGGCGAGAAGGTCGTCGGTTCCTGGCAGGCCGGCTCCCCCGAGGAGGCGCTGGCCTACTTCGAGCGCAAGTACGAGGGCCTGGTGGTCGAGATCGGCCTCCTCGAGAAGCGAGTACGCACCACCGATCTGTCGGCGAAGGACGCGCAGGCCGCCATCGACCATCTGCGCGAGCAGGTGGACGCCCACCACGCGGTCGGTGACCTGGACGCGCTGCGGGCCCGTCTGGACAAGCTGGTCGAGACCGTCGAGGCGCGGCGCGAGGAGCGCCGCGCGCAGCGCGCCCGGCAGGCGGACGAGGCCCGGCACGCCAAGGAGGCCCTGGTCGCCGAGGCGGAGGAGCTGGCCCGCTCCGACCAGTGGCGCGCGGCCGGCGAGCGGCTGCGGGCGCTGGTGGACACCTGGAAGGGGCTGCCGCGCCTGGACCGCAAGTCCGACGACGAGCTGTGGCACCGCTTCTCGCACGCGCGCTCGGCGTTCTCCAAGCGGCGCAAGGCGCACTTCGCTCAGCTGGACGCGCAGCGCGAGGAGGCCCGCAAGACCAAGGAGCGGCTGGTCGCCGAGGCCGAGGCGCTGTCGGACTCGACGGACTGGGGTCCCACGGCGGCCCGTTACCGCGAGCTGATGGCGGAGTGGAAGGCCGCGGGCCGCGCCCAGCGGGAGCACGAGGACGACCTGTGGAACCGGTTCCGCGGCGCCCAGGACGTCTTCTTCGCCGCCCGCGGCGCGGTGTTCGCCGAGCGGGACGCGGAGCAGGCGGAGAACCTGAAGCTGAAGGAGGAGCTGGCCGAGGAGGCCGAGAAGCTGCTGCCGATCACGGATCTGAAGGCCGCGCGGGCCGCCTTCCGCTCGCTCAACGAGCGCTGGGAGGCCATCGGTCATGTGCCGCGGGACGCCCGTCCCCGGGTCGAGGGCCGGATGCACGCGGTCGAGCGGGCGCTTCAGGAGGCCGAGGAGGCCGAGTGGCGCCGGACGAATCCGGAGGCACGCGCGCGTGCCGAGGGTCTGACGGGCCAGCTGCAGGCCGCCGTGGACAAGCTCAAGGGCCAGATCGAGCAGGCGCGGGCGCAGGGCAACACCGCCAAGGCGGAGAAGCTGGAGAAGGAGCTTCAGGGCCGTCAGGCGCTGCTGGACCAGGCGCTGAAGGGCCTGCAGGAGTTCGGCGGCTGAGCGCCGCCGGCCGGATGCGGCCAGAGGGCCCCGTACGGTGCGTACGGGGCCCTCTCGCCGTGTGCGGTGCCTTCTGTCGCCGTCCCGCGGAACTCCGGCGATCGGGCGCGGATCAGGCCCGGGTGCGGGCCGACGTCACCCGGTACACGTCGTAGACGCCCTCCACGCCGCGAACCGCGCGCAGGACGTGGCCCAGGTGCTTGGGGTCGCCCATCTCGAAGGTGAAGCGGGAGGTGGCGACGCGGTCGCGGGAGGTCTGGACGGCCGCGGAGAGGATGTTGACGTGCTGGTCGGACAGCACGCGCGTGACGTCCGACAGCAGCCGGGAGCGGTCCAGCGCCTCGACCTGGATGGCGACCAGGAACACCGAGGACTGGGTGGGCGCCCACTCGACGTCCAGGATCCGCTCCGGCTCCCTCGACAGCGACTCGACGTTGACGCAGTCGCTGCGGTGCACCGAGACGCCGCTGCCCCGGGTGACGAAGCCGATGATCGGGTCGCCGGGCACGGGCGTGCAGCAGCGGGCCAGTTTCACCCACACGTCCTCGACGCCCTTGACGACGACGCCCGGGTCGGCGCTGGCGCGGCGCTTGCGGCCACGCCCGCGCGCGGGCGGCATGGACTCGTCGATCTCCTCGGTGGCGGCCTCCTCGCCGCCGAGGGCCTGGACGAGCTTCTGCACGATGTTCTGCGCCGAGACGTGGCCCTCACCGATCGCCGCGTACAGCGCGGAGATGTCCGAGTAGCGCATCTCGTGCGCGAGGGTGACCAGGGAGTCGCCGGTCAGGATGCGCTGGATCGGCAGGTTCTGCTTGCGCATGGCGCGGACGATGGCGTCCTTGCCCTGCTCGATGGCCTCGTCGCGGCGCTCCTTGGAGAACCAGGCGCGGATCTTGTTGCGGGCGCGCGGCGACTTGACGAAGCCGAGCCAGTCGCGGGAGGGGCCGGCGCCGGTGGCCTTGGAGGTGAAGACCTCCACCAGGTCGCCGTTGTCCAGGGTGGACTCCAGCGGCACCAGGCGGCCGTTGACACGGGCCCCTATGGTGCGGTGGCCGACCTCGGTGTGGACGGCGTAGGCGAAGTCGACGGGGGTGGCGCCGGCCGGGAGCGCTATGACGTCGCCCTTGGGCGTGAAGACGAAGACCTCG
Organism: Streptomyces mexicanus; assembly: GCF_902506575.1. Taxonomy (GTDB): domain Bacteria; phylum Actinomycetota; class Actinomycetes; order Streptomycetales; family Streptomycetaceae; genus Streptomyces; species Streptomyces mexicanus. Next base: position 1,181,746 of record NZ_LR732544.1, read on the forward strand.
TTGCGGGAGAGGTCGAAGCGCAGCGACTCCAGGAACTCGCTGGGGTCCTCGGTCTCCTTCTGCCAGTCCAGCAGCTGCCTGAGCCACGCCATGTCGTTGATGGCGTCCTTGTCCTTCGCCGACGTCTTCGGCGCGTCGGTGCGCACCTTGGAGGCGCCGGCGACGGCCTCCTGCTTGTACTTCCAGTGCGCGGCGATGCCGTACTCGGCGCGGCGGTGCATGTCGAAGGTGCGGATCTGCAGCTCGACCGGCTTGCCGTTGGGGCCGATGACCGTCGTGTGCAGCGACTGGTACATGTTGAACTTCGGCATCGCGATGTAGTCCTTGAACCGGCCGGGGACCGGGTTCCATCGCGCGTGCACGGTGCCGAGGGCGGCGTAGCAGTCGCGGACCGTGTCGACCAGGACACGGATGCCCACCAGGTCGTAGATCTCCGCGAAGTCACGGCCGCGGACGATCATCTTCTGGTAGACGCTGTAGTAGTGCTTGGGGCGGCCGGTGACGGTCGCCTTGATACGGGCGGCGCGCAGGTCCTGCTGGACCTCGTCGGTGACGATCGCCAGGTACTCGTCGCGCTTGGGGGCGCGCTCGGCGACCAGGCGGACGATCTCGTCGTACATCTTGGGGTAGAGGATCGCGAAGGCGAGGTCCTCCAGCTCCCACTTGATGGTGTTCATGCCCAGGCGGTGGGCGAGCGGCGCGTAGATCTCCAGGGTCTCGCGCGCCTTCTTCTCCTGCTTCTCGCGCTTGAGGTAGCGCATGGTGCGCATGTTGTGCAGGCGGTCGGCGAGCTTGATGACCAGGACGCGGGGGTCCTTGGCCATGGCGACGACCATCTTGCGCACGGTCTCGGCCTGGGCGGCCTCGCCGAACTTGACCTTGTCCAGCTTGGTGACGCCGTCCACGAGCAGGGCGACGGTGTCGCCGAAGTCGCGGCGCAGCTGGTCCAGGCCGTACTCGGTGTCCTCGACGGTGTCGTGCAGCAGGCCGGCCATGAGGGTGGCCGGGTCCATGCCCAGCTCGGCGAGGATGGTGGTCACCGCGAGCGGGTGCGTGATGTACGGGTCGCCGCTCTTGCGCTTCTGGCCGCGGTGCCAGCGCTCGGCGACCTGGTAGGCGCGCTCGATCTGGCGCAGTGTGGACGTCTCGATCTTCGGGTCGTTGCTGCGCACTATCCGCAGCAGCGGCTCCAGGACCGGGTTGTAGGGGTTGGCGCGCTGCACGCCGAGGCGGGCCAGGCGGGCGCGGACGCGGTTGGAGGAGCCGGAGCGGGCGGGCTGGCCGGAGGCGGCGCGCACGGGCGGGGCCGGCTTGGGACGGGCGGCTTCCGCGGTCTTCTCCACGGGTGCGGACGGGGCGCGCTCGACCGTCCCGCGGGCGTCGTTCTTGGCCTTCGACGCGTTCGGCGCGGGTTTCGCCGCGGATGCCGAGGCGGACTCGGGCTTGGCGGCGGTCAGTGGCTGGGCCTCGTCTGGCAAGAGGGCTCCTCGTGCGTGATCCGGGTCCCCCGGTCAGGCTCCGGAGCACCCATGGTAGCGATCCTGGGCTCCAGGATCGCCTCCAGCCCGTCAACAGGGCGTTCACTGGTGGAAACGCAGAAGACGGGCGCCGGATTCCTCCGGGCCCGTCTTCGGGGGTGGGTGAGGTGTCGGACCGGTGTGCCGGGCACCTCTCAGACCTGCAGCAGCGCCTCCAGCGGGGCACCGTCCAGGGCGGGTGCCAGGCGGGTGCGGCCGGCGAGGAAGCCCAGTTCCATGAGCACCGCGACACCGGCGACCTGTGCGCCGGCCCGGCGGATGAGCTGCAGGGACGCCTCGGCGGTGCCGCCGGTGGCCAGGACGTCGTCGACGACCAGGATGCGGTCGGCGGCGGTCAGGTCCTCGGCGTGCACCTCGATCTCCGCCGAGCCGTACTCCAGGTCGTAGGCCTGGCGCAGGGTGGCTCCGGGGAGCTTGCCCGCCTTGCGGACGGGGACGAAGCCGAGTCCGGCGCGGACGGCGACCGGGGCGCCGAGGATGAAGCCGCGGGCCTCCAGGCCGACGATCTTCGTGGCGCCCGTGCGCCGGGCGATCTCCGCCAGCGCGTCGGTCAGGGCGGTGAACGCCGCCGGGTCCGCCAGGAGCGGGGTGATGTCCTTGAACACCACGCCCTGCTCCGGGTAGTCCTCCACGTCCCGGATGCGGCTGAGCAGCAGTTCCTTGAGGTCGGTCATCGTGTCCTTGAGGTCGGTCATCGCGGTCACCGGCGCTTGCCGGAGGGCCGGCCGCGGCCTCGGTTGCGGGAGGCGGGCTGGTTGCGCGGGCCCACCACCGCGGGGGCGGCGTCCTCGGGCTCGTCGTCCACCGCGGGGGCGGCGTCCTCGGCGTCCTCGGGCGTGCCCTGGGAGGCCGCCTGGGCCCGCTTGGCCAGCACCCGCTTGCGCAGGGCCTTCATCTGCGGCTCGCGCTCCTTGAGGTCGGCGACGAGCGGGGTGGCGATGAAGATCGAGGAGTAGGCGCCGGCCGCGAGGCCGACGAACAGCGACAGCGAGATGTCGTTGAGCATGCCCGCGCCGAGCACGCCACCGCCGATGAACAGCAGGCCCGCCACCGGCAGCAGCGCGACCACGGTGGTGTTGATGGAGCGCATCAGCGTGCCGTTGATCGACTGGTTGGCGATGTCGCTGTAGGTCCAGCGGGTCTGCTTGGTGATGCCCTTCGTCTGCTCCTTGAGGCTGTCGAAGACGACGACCGTGTCGTAGAGCGAGTAACCGAGGATCGTCAGCAGACCGATCACCGTGCCCGGGGTGACCTCGAAACCGACGAGGGCGTAGATGCCGGTGGTGATGGTGATGTCGTGGATCAGGGCGACCAGTGCGGCCAGCGCCATGCGCCACTCGAAGGCGATCGCCAGGTAGATCACGACGAGGATCATGAAGATCCCCAGGCCCTCCCAGGCCTTGTTGGCGATCTGCTCGCCCCAGCTGGGGCCGACGAGGTCGGCGTTGATCTGCTCGGGGTCGACCTTGAGGTCCTTGGAGAGCGCGTCCTTGATCTGGTCGGACTTGCCGGTGTCGATGCCGGCGATCTGGATGCGCAGGCTGCCGTCACCGAGCTTCTGCACGATCGCGTCGTGGTCGGAGGCCTCCTCGGCGTAGGTCTCGGCCTGCGCGACGGAGGCGCTCATGTGCTTCGGCGTGGTGAAGACCGCTCCGCCCTGGAACTCGATGCCCATGTTCAGGCCGCGCACCGCCAGGCCGAGGATGGCCGTGATGGTGATCAGGATGGAGATGCCGTACCAGATCTTGCGGTTCTTGACGAAGTCGTAGCCGACCTCGCCACGGTGCAGTCGGGCGCCGAGCGTGCCGAGTTTGGACATCTCACGCCTCCTTCGTCTCGACGGGGCCGGCGGCAGGACCGGAGGGACGGCGGGTGCGGCGCAGCGGCGGCTTGGCGCCCAGGGCCTTGGGATCCAGGCCGGACCACTTGTGGCCGTTCGCGAAGAACTTCCTGCGGGCCAGGATCGTCATCAGCGGCTTGGTGAACAGGAAGACCACGACCACGTCGAGCACGGTGGTCAGGCCGAGGGTGAACGCGAAGCCCTGCACCTTGCCGACGGTGACGATGAAGAGCACCGCGGCGGCCAGGAACGACACGAAGTCGGAGACCAGGATGGTGCGCCGGGCCCGCGGCCAGGCGCGCTCCACGGCCGGCCGGAGGCTGCGGCCCTCCCGGATCTCGTCCCGGATGCGCTCGAAGAACACGATGAAGGAGTCCGCGGTGATACCGATGGCGACGATCGCGCCGCACACGGCCGGCAGGTTCAGCGCGAAGCCGATGGCCGGGCCGAGCAGCGCCATGATCGTGTAGGTGAGGATCGCGGAGACCAGCAGCGAGGGGATGGCGATGACCGACAGGCCGCGGTAGAAGACCAGCAGGTAGATGACGACCAGGGCGAGGCCGATGGCACCGGCGATCAGGCCCGCGTGCAGCTGGTCGCCGCCGAGCGCGGCGGTCACGGTGGTGACGCTGTCCTCCTTGAAGGTCAGCGGCAGCGCGCCGTAGGAGAGCATGTTGGCCAGGCTCTGCGCCTCCTCCTGGGAGAAGCGGCCGGTGATCTCCGCGTTGCCGCCGGTCAGCGCCTGGCTGACGTACGGGTCGGAGACGACGTTGCCGTCCAGGACGATGGCGAACTGGTTCTGCGGCGACTGGTTCTGCGCCAGCTTGCCGGTGATGTCGGCGAACTTCTTGGCGCCCTTGGAGGTGAACTCCATGGTGACGGTCCAGCCTGCGGCGGTCTGGGTGTTGAAGACGGCCTGGGCCTTCTTCACGTCCGTGCCGTCCACGCCGGCCGGGCCGAGGAGGTACTTCTGCCACTGGCCCTGGGAGTTCTGGCCGCAGGCCACGGTCGGGTCGGTGGGCTTGACGCCCTTGCCGGCGGTGGCGCGCACGTCCTTTTTGGTGCAGTCGAGCGCGGCGTACTGGGCCTGGAGCTTGGCCGTGGCGTCACCGCCGGAGCCGCTGCTCGCCGACGGGGAAGGGCTGGCGGAGGTCTTCGGGGAGGAGGACGCCGTGCTTCCCGCCGAGGGGGTGGCGTCGGCCTTCAGGCCGTCGGTGACGGCGCGGCCCTGCGGGGACGCGGTCGCCGAGGGGGTCGCGGAGCCGGTGGAGGTGGCCTTCTCACCCGTCTTGTCCCCGGCCTTGTCACCCGTGCCGCCGGAGGCGCCGGCCGAGGGGCTGGAGGACGTGCTCGGCGAGGGGCTGGCGGCGGCACCGGAGACCTCGGTGGCGAGGACCGGGCGGAAGTACAGCTTCGCGGTGGTGCCGACCTGTTCCCGGGCCTGCTTGGAGTTCGTGCCCTTGGGGATGTTGACGATGATGTTGTCGTTGCCCTGGGTCTGGACCTCGGCCTCCGAGACACCGAGGCCGTTGACCCGGCGCTCCATGATGCTGACGGCCGTGTCCATGTTGGCCTTGTTGATCGCGGACTCCTGGCCGCGCTCGGGGACCGCCCGCAGTGTGATGCTCGTACCGCCGGCCAGGTCGATGCCGAGACGCGGAGTGGTGTTGCCGGAGGCGAACATGCCTCCGGTGAGCGCCACGATGGCGATCAGGATCAGGGCCAGCGAGCGCCATGGCTTGCTCTGGGCGCCCGCGCTCCGGCCCTTCTTAGGTGCTGCCACCTTCTCGTACTCCCTCTCGGGCCGCTGGGCGCCGGGTGGGCCCGGGGGCGGCCATGGCATGGTGTCGCGATCCCGCGCGAAGTACACACGTCCCAGGGCGCGCGGGCCGTGCCGCGCGCCCTGGAGGGGGACTACTTCGCCTCGGTGTCGCCGTCGGTCTTCTTCGGCTCTGCGTCCGTCTTCGCCTCGGCGGGGGCGTCGGCCGGCTCCTCGGCCGCGTCCTTCTTGCCGAGGTCCACGGGCTTGTCGTCGGAAGCGTCGGCGGCGGGCTCGTCGGTCTCGGTGAGGGAGGAGGCGTCGTCGGGCACGAGGTCGGCGTCGGACTTCAGGTCGTGCTCGACGCCGTGGACGATGCGGTTGTACTCGTCGTCGGACAGGACGGTCGCGATGGCGTTCTTGGCGAACAGCAGTTCCACGCCGGGGCCGGCGTCCAGGAGGACCGTGTCGTCGTTGACCTCCTTGACCGTCGCGTACATGCCGCCGATGGTGCGGATACCGCTTCCTGGCTGCATCTGGTTGCGCATCTGGGCGGCCTGCTGCTGCTTGCGCTTGGCCGACCGGGTCATCAGGAACATGGCCCCGATGAGCACAATGAACGGGAGGAGGGTCACGAGGCTATTCACGGGACGAATTTTCCTTCGCACGACCGCGACGGTGAGCGGCCTGGTGTGGATGGGGGTGGTCGCACCGCCTGGAAAGGCGGCATCGGCGGAGTCTAAGCGAGTCCGCGCGCAGGGAACAACGCTCAGCATGGCACCTGGGTTCCTCCCCGTGCCAATGCCGACGCCCTCACGTCCCGAACAGGTCCTGTTGTCCGTTTCCCGCAGCTGATGAGCGGGGCGGGGTGAGGCCGAGATGCGCCCAGGCCGCCGGCGTGGCGACACGCCCGCGTGGCGTACGGGCGAGGAGCCCCTCGCGGACGAGGAAGGGTTCGGCGACCTCTTCCACTGTCTCACGCTCCTCCCCCACCGCGACGGCGAGCGTGGACAGGCCCACCGGTCCGCCGCCGAACAGCTTCAGCAGTGCCTGGAGGACGGCCCGGTCGAGCCGGTCCAGGCCGCGCGTGTCGACCTCGTAGACGGCGAGCGCGGCGGCGGCGACCTCCCGGGTGATGACGCCGTCGGCCTTGACCTGCGCGTAGTCGCGGACGCGGCGCAGCAGGCGGTTGGCGATGCGGGGCGTCCCGCGGGAGCGGCCGGCGATCTCCGCGGCGCCGTCCGGCTCGATCCGGACGTCCAGCAGATGCGCCGAACGGTGGACGACCCGCTCCAGCTCGTGCGGCTCGTAGAACTCCATGTGCGCGGTGAAGCCGAAGCGGTCGCGCAGCGGCGGCGGCAGCAGACCCGCCCGGGTGGTGGCGCCCACCAGGGTGAACGGCGGCAGTTCCAGCGGGATCGCGGTGGCGCCGGGGCCCTTGCCGACGACGACGTCGACGCGGAAGTCCTCCATCGCCATGTAGAGCATCTCCTCGGCGGGCCGCGACATGCGGTGGATCTCGTCGAGGAAGAGGACTTCGCCCTCCTGCAGCGAGGACAGGATCGCCGCGAGGTCGCCGGCGTGCTGGATGGCGGGGCCGGAGGTGATGCGGATGGGGGCGCCCATCTCGGCGGCGATGATCATGGACAGGGTGGTCTTGCCGAGGCCCGGGGCGCCGGAGAGCAGCACGTGGTCGGCCGTGGCGCCGCGCGCGCGGGCGGCGCGCAGCACCAGGTCGAGCTGTTCGCGGACCTTCTCCTGGCCGATGAACTCGCCCAGCTCCTTGGGGCGCAGGGCGGCCTCGACGGCCTGGTCCTCACGGTCGGCGGACGCACCGACCAGCCGCTCGGGGGCGGGGGTGTCGGTCGTGTCGTCCCAGTTCATGTGGAGTGCCTCGATCGTCGTGGGGTCAGCGGGCGCGGTTCAGGGTCTGCAGGGCCGCCTTGAGCAACTGCCCGACCTGCGGGGTGGAGCCGGCGGCCTCGGCCTGCGGGGCCACCGCCGCGACCGCCTCGTCGGCCTCCCGGGTGGCGTAGCCGAGGCCGATCAGCGCGGCGTGCAACTGGTCGCGCCAGCCCTGGGTGACCGGGGTCCCGACGGCGGGCGCGCCGACGGGCTCGCCGAGCCGGTCCTTCAGCTCCAGCAGGAGCTTTTGCGCGCCCTTCTTGCCGATGCCGGGCACGGCGGTCAGGGCCTTCTCGTCGCCGCTCGCCACGGCCCGGCGCAGGGCGTCGGGCGTGTGCACGGCGAGCATCGCCTGGGCCAGGCGCGGGCCGACGCCGTTGGCGGTCTGCAGCAGCTCGAAGACCTGGCGTTCGTCGTCGTCGGCGAAGCCGTACAGGGTCAGGGAGTCCTCGCGGACGACGAGGGAGGTGTGCAGCCGGGCGGGCTGCCCGATCCGCAGCGTGGACAGCGTGTTCGGCGTGCACTGCACGGCCATGCCGACACCGCCGACCTCCACCACCGCGGCGTCGGGGGCGAGCGCGGCGATCGTGCCGCTGACGAAGGCGATCATGCCGTACGGCCTTTCGTTGCGTGGGAGGTGTGCCGGGCGACGGCCTGCTGGAGCCGGCTCTGCGCGGGGGCGCGCCGGATGTGGCAGACGGCGAGCGCGAGGGCGTCGGCGGCGTCGGCGGGCTTCGGTGGCGCGCTCAGCCGCAGCAGGCGGGTGACCATGGCGCCGACCTGCGCCTTGTCGGCGCGCCCGCTGCCGGTGACGGCGGCCTTGACCTCGCTGGGGGTGTGCAGGGCGACCGGCAGGCCGCGCCGGGCGGCGCACAGCATGGCCACGGCGCTGGCCTGGGCGGTGCCCATGACGGTGCGCACGTTGTGCTGGCTGAAGACGCGCTCGACGGCGACGCACTCGGGGCGGTGCTCGTCCAGCCACTGCTCTATGCCCTGCTCGACGGCGAGCAGGCGGTGGCTGAGGTCGGCGTCCACGGGGGTCCGTACGACCCCGACGCCGATCATGGTCAGCGGTCGGCCCGCGACCCCCTCGACGACGCCGACTCCGCACCGGGTCAGTCCGGGGTCCACACCCAGTACCCGCACGCGCCCCTCCCTCGGATCACCTCGATCACCTGTTTGTGCAGGCTATCGGGTGACACTGACAAAGCGACGGGCCGACGGGCGTGTCCCGTCGGCCCGTGGGGCGCGTCGCGTGCGTCAGGCGCCGACCTTCTCCATGATCTCGTCGCTGACGTCGAAGTTGGCGAAGACGTTCTGCACGTCGTCGCTGTCCTCCAGCGCGTCGATCAGCTTGAAGATCTTCTTGGCGCCCTCCTCGTCCAGCTCGACCTGGACGGAGGGGACGAAGTTGGCCTCGGCCGACTCGTAGTCGATGCCGGCCTCCTGCAGGGCGGTGCGGACCGCGACCAGGTCGGTCGGCTCGCTGAGGACCTCGAAGGTCTCGCCGAGGTCGTTGACCTCCTCGGCGCCCGCGTCCAGGACGGCGGCCAGGACGTCGTCCTCGCTCAGCTCGCCCTTGGGGACGATCACCACGCCCTTGCGGTTGAACAGGTACGACACCGAGCCCGGGTCGGCCATGGAGCCGCCGTTGCGCGTCATGGCGACGCGGACCTCGGAGGCGGCGCGGTTGCGGTTGTCGGTGAGGCACTCGATGAGCACCGCGACGCCGTTCGGCCCGTAGCCCTCGTACATGATCGTCTCGTAGTCGGCGCCGCCGGCCTCCAGGCCCGCACCGCGCTTGATCGCCGAGTCGATGTTCTTGTTCGGGACCGACTGCTTCTTCGCCTTCTGCACGGCGTCGTACAGCGTCGGGTTGCCGTCCGGGTCGGGGCCGCCCATGCGCGAGGCGACCTCGATGTTCTTGATCAGCTTCGCGAAGAGCTTGCCGCGCTTGGCATCGATGACGGCCTTCTTGTGCTTCGTCGTGGCCCATTTAGAGTGGCCGGACATCTGCCTGTCTCCTTCGCGTAACCCGTCTGCGTACGAACTGCCTGAGATCCTACAAGGACTCCGCTGTCCGGTTGGCGCGCACCATGTCCACGAACAGGGAGTGCACGCGGTGGTCGCCGGTCAGTTCCGGGTGGAACGACGTGGCCAGCGCGTTGCCCTGGCGGACGGCGACGATGTGGCCGTCGTGCTCGGCGAGCACCTCGGCCCCGGCGCCGACGGACTCCACCCAGGGGGCGCGGATGAAGACGCCCTCCACAGGATCGCCCGCGATGCCCTTGACGTCGACCGCGGCCTCGAAGGACTCGTTCTGCCGCCCGAAGGCGTTGCGCCGCACGATCATGTCGATGCCGCCGATCGTCTCCTGGCCCGAGCGCGGGTCGAGGATCTTGTCGGCGAGCATGATCATGCCGGCGCAGGTGCCGTAGACGGGCATGCCGCCACGCACCCGCGCGCGAAGGGGGTCCATCACTCCGAAGAGGACGGCCAGCTTGGAGATGGTGGTGGACTCGCCGCCGGGGACGATGAGGCCGTCGACCTCGGCGAGTTCCTCGGGGCGCCGCACCGGCCTGGCCACGGCGTCGGCCGCGGCCAGGGCGATGAGGTGCTCCCGTACGTCGCCCTGGAGGGCCAGGACGCCGATGACAGGGGCTTCGTTGGACATGAGGTGATTACCAGCCGCGGTTGGCGTAGCGCTCGGACTCGGGAAGGACGTCGCAGTTGATGCCGACCATGGCCTCGCCGAGGTTGCGGGAGGCATCCGCGATGATCTTCGGGTCGTCGTAGAAGGTGGTGGCCTTCACGATGGCGGCGGCGCGCTTGGCCGGGTCGCCGGACTTGAAGATGCCGGAGCCGACGAAGACGCCCTCGGCGCCGAGCTGGCGCATCAGGGCGGCGTCGGCCGGGGTGGCCACGCCGCCGGCGGAGAAGAGCACCACGGGGAGCTTGCCCAGCTCGGCGACCTCCTTGACCAGCTCGTACGGGGCGCGCAGCTCCTTGGCGGCGGCGTACAGCTCGTGGTTGTCCAGGCCGCGCAGGCGGGCGATGTCGCCCTTGATCTGGCGCAGGTGGCGGACGGCCTCGACGACGTTGCCGGTGCCGGCCTCGCCCTTGGAGCGGATCATCGCCGCGCCCTCGGCGATGCGGCGCAGGGCCTCGCCGAGGTTGGTGGCGCCGCACACGAAGGGGGTGGTGAAGGCCCACTTGTCGGAGTGGTTGACCTCGTCGGCCGGGGTGAGGACCTCGGACTCGTCGATGTAGTCCACGCCGAGGGACTGCAGCACCTGCGCCTCGACGAAGTGGCCGATGCGGGACTTGGCCATGACCGGGATGGAGACGGCGTCGATGATGCCCTCAATCATGTCCGGGTCGGACATGCGCGCCACGCCGCCGTCCTTGCGGATGTCGGCCGGGACCCGCTCCAGGGCCATGACGGCGACGGCGCCCGCGTCCTCGGCGATCTTCGCCTGCTCCGGCGTGACGACGTCCATGATGACGCCGCCCTTGAGCTGCTCGGCCATGCCGCGCTTCACCCGCGCGGTGCCGGTCTCGGGGGTCGGGGCGGAGTCGGGAATCGTGGTGGACACGGGTGACCTCACTCGGTGAAAAGCGGAAGTGGTGCGCCACAGAGCAAACGGGATTGGACCAGTCCACAACAAGGGCCAATGGCGATCCGGTGGATCCTTTTGTCGAACCGAGGGTCGGTTCGGGGCGTGGCGCGCACGACCGGCTACCGGTCTCCTGCCTCCTGAACGGGCCTGGTCAGCGCGGTGCGCGCGGTGCGCGGCGCGTCGGCGGAGATCAGCAGTCGGCGGGCGGTGAGGGTGGAGCCGTCGCGCAGCCGCGGCTCGACCGGCTCGCGCAGGGCCACCGCGAGGTCCGCGGCCCCGGCGACGGTGCACAGCACGTCCCCGCCGCGGCCCGGCACCGTCCCCACGACGACGGCCGCGAAGAGGAGGGCCGGGGCGATCCGGGCGGCCGTCCACAGTAGGCGGAAGGGCTGCCGGGCGGGCCTCACGGCGTCCCCGCGACGGGACAGGACGCCGCCGGTCAGGCTGTGACCGGAACCGATCGGTGGCCTGGCCTCAGGTCCGGTCCACCAGGGCCTGCGGTGGTTCGTCGTCCATTTCGAAGGACAGCGGGAACGGGGCGTGGCCGGCCAGGCGGAACCAGCGGACCTTGCGGTGCTCGCGGAGCCTGCGGGCCGCGCCCACCGCGTCGTTGTGGAAGCGGCGGGCCATCGGCACCCGGCGCACCGCCTCGGACAGCTCGCGGGCGGCCTCCTCGCCACCGGGCGCCCCGCGGACCTCCTCCACCTGCCGGGGGTCGGCGAACACCGCGCGCAACGCCTGGCTCAGCTCGCTCTCGGCGACCTCCCGCTGGTCCTCCTCGGCCTGCCGGGCGGCGTGCGCGGCCTCGTAGAGCACGATCGAGGCCGCCGGGTCGAGCACCCCGGAGGTGGCCAGTTCCTGGGCCACCGAGGCGCGGCGCAGCAGCTGCGCGTCGAGCGCGGCCCGTGCGGCGTCGATCCGGGCGTGCAGCCGGTCCAGCCGGCCCGCGGTCCAGCTCAGGTACAGGCCGATGACGACGAGCGCGACGAGGATCCAGATGAGCGTTGCGGTCACGGGCGGCAAGGCTACCGGGGCGTCGCGCGGGCCCGGCCGGGTGTGCGGTCAGCCGGACGCCGCGCAGCACCGGTCAGGGCCCTGACGTGCGGGGCGGGGCGGCCCGGAAGCACATGCGAGACCTCAGTCCCGCACCAGCCCCAGCCGGGCCCGCAGGCCCGTCGTCCGGTCGTCCGCCGCGACCGCGGCCGCGCCGGCCGTGACCGTCTCGTACACCGACAGGATGTCCGCGCCGACCGTGGCCCAGTCGAAGCGCCGTACGTGCGCGCTGCCGCGCTCGCGCAGCTCGGCCCGGCGGGCCGGGTCCGCGAGCAGCCGTACGGCGGCGTCGGCGAGGGCGTCGGCGTCCTCGTTCGCGAACAGCTCCCCCGCCTTGCCCTGGTCCAGCACCTGGACGAAGGCGTCGAGGTCGGAGGCGAGCACGGGGGCGCCGGCGGACATCGCCTCGACCAGGATGATGCCGAAGCTCTCCCCGCCGGTGTTGGGGGCCACGTACAGGTCGATGCTGCGCAGGAAGCGCGCCTTGTCCTCGTCGCTGATCATGCCGAGGAACTCCACGCGCGAGCGCACCTCCGCGGGCAGCGACGCCACCGCCTCCTCCTCGTCGCCGCGCCCCGCGACCAGCAGCCGGGCGCCGGGGCGGGCGGCGAGGATCTTCGGCAGGGCCCGCATCAGCACGGGCAGGCCCTTGCGGGGCTCGTCGATGCGGCCTATGAAGCCGATCGTCTCCCCCTGCCACTCGGGGCGGGGTTCGGCGCGGGCGAAGAAGTCCACGTCGACGCCGTTGGGGATGACCACCGCGTCCCCGCCCAGGTGCTCGACCAGGGTGCGCCGGGCGTACTCGCTGACCGCGATGCGGGCGCTGATCTTCTCCAGGGCGGCCTGCAGGATGGAGTAGGCGGCGATCATGGCCCGTGAGCGCGGGTTGGAGGTGTGGAAGGTGGCGACGATGGGGCCCTGGGCGGCCCAGCAGGTCAGCAGGCCCAGCGACGGCGAGGTCGGCTCGTGGATGTGGATGACGTCGAAGCGGCCCTCGTGCAGCCACCGCCTGACCCGGGCCGCGGAGAGGAAACCGAAGTTCAGGCGGGCCACCGAGCCGTTGTAGGGCACCGGCACCGCGCGCCCGGCCGAGACGACGTACGGCGGCAGCGGGGTGTCGTCGTCGGCGGGGGCCAGCACGGACACCTCGTGGCCCAGGCCGATGAAGTACTCGGCCAGGTCGCGGATGTGGAACTGGACGCCGCCGGGCACGTCCCAGGAGTACGGGCAGACGATGCCGATCCTCACGGTCGCTCCCCGTCGGCGGGTCGGGGTTCCAGGTCGGCGAGCCACAGCCGCTGCAGCATGTGCCAGTCCTCCGGGTGGTCGGCGATTCCCGAGGCGAAGGCGTCGGCCAGCGCCTGTGTCATGACAGACGTCTTCTCGGCCCGCGTACCTGACTCGGGTACCTCGATCGGGGGATGCACGCGGCCCTTCATGACGGGCGTCTCGTCGTACCAGAGAGTGACGGGGAGCAGCAGGGCGCCGGTGTGCTGGGCGAGCAGGGCGGGGCCCGCGGGCATGCGGGCCGCCTCGCCGAAGAACGACACCTCCACGCCGGAGGCGGACAGGTCGCGGTCGGCGACCAGGCAGACCAGGCCGCCGTCGCGCAGCCGCCGGGCCAGCGTGCCGAACGCGGAGCCGCCGCTGTGCGGCAGGACCTCCATGCCCAGGCCCTCGCGGTAGGCGACGAAGCGGTCGTAGAGCGTCTCGGGCTTCAGGCGCTCGGCGACGGTGGTGAACGGCGTCTTCAGCTCGGTGGTGACCCAGGCGCCGGCCAGGTCCCAGTTGGCCAGGTGCGGCAGGGCGAGGACGACGCCCCGGCCGGCGGCCAGGCCGTCGGTGAGGTGGTGCACGTCCTTGGGCGCGAAGCCGGCGCGGATGCGCTCGGGGCTCCAGGCGGGCAGCCGGAACGACTCCATCCAGTAGCGCAGGTAGGAGCGCATGCCCGCGCGGGACAGCTCCGCCAGGCGCGCGGGGCTCGCGTCGGGCACCACGCGCGCGTAGTTGCGCTCCAGCCGCTCGACGCCCTTGCCGCGCTGCTTCCAGGCGAGGTCCGCGATGCTGCGGCCGAGTCGCACGGCGACCGGCTCGGGCAGCTTCTTGACCGTGCTCCAGCCCAGGCCGTACAGGGTGTCGCTCAGGCGCTCGGGCAGGCTCATGTCGCCGCTCCGCTCCCCTGCTCCTCCTGGCGGGCGGCCGCCGCCTCGGCCTCGGCCGACTCCCTGCGGACGGTGACGACGCGCTGGATCAGCGTGACCAGGCTGCCGGCGGCGACGATCCACAGCGCGATCGGCAGCAGGTACTGGATGCCGGGCACGCCGAACTTGTGCAGGCCCGCGAAACCGGCCGCGACCAGGGAGATCACCAGGCGCTCGGCGCGCTCGACGAGGCCGTTGACGGCGACCGGCAGGCCGATCGACTCCCCGCGCGCCTTGGTGTACGACACCACCTGGCCGCTGGCCAGGCAGAAGATCGACACCGCGCACAGCAGGTTGTCGTCGCCGCGTCCGGCGTACCACAGGGCGAAGCCGCCGAAGATGGCGCCGTCGGCCACCCGGTCCAGGGTGGAGTCCAGGAAGGCGCCCCAGCGGCTGGAGCGGCCCAGCTGGCGGGCCATGTTGCCGTCGACGAGGTCGGAGAACACGAACAGCGTGATCACGACCGTGCCCCAGAAGAACTCCCCGCGGGGGTAGAAGACCAGCGCGCCCGCGACGACTCCGGCGGTCCCGATGAGCGTGACCGTGTCGGGGCTCACGCCCCGGCGGATCAAAAACGCGGCGAACGGTGTGAGGACACGCGTGAAGAATGCACGCGCGTACTTGTTCAGCATGGCCTTCCCGAGGGTCGGTGTCGCCGCACGGCCCCTGCTGGCCGCCGGCTGGCCCATCGTAGCCACGCGCGCGCGTGCGTGACGTCCGGGAGTCCACAGGGGCCCCGGGGCCGCCGCCGCGCGGCCCGTGAGCGCAGGTGGGGAACGGGTTCGGGTCGTTCGTATGGACGCAGCGTGACGGGAGTGGAAAGCTCGAAGGACCGCGGGCGTCGCAGGAGCCGCCAGTGCACGCGGTGCCGCGTGTCCGCGCCCACAGTGACCTCACCGTCAACGGGAGGCAGGATCATGGGCGACAAGGCGCACACACACCCCGGAGCCGCCGGCAGGGCAGTGGCGGCCGATCAACCCGCGTCCATTCGGAATGTGGTGCTGGTCGGCCACTCCGGAGCGGGCAAGACGACTCTGGTGGAGGCTCTCGCGCTGACGGCGGGAGCACTGAACCGGGCCGGCCGCGTCGAGGACGGCGGCTGCGTCTCGGACTACGACGACATCGAGCACCGGCAGCAGCGCTCGGTGCAGCTGTCCGTGGTGCCCGTCACCTGGGACGGCATCAAGATCAACCTGCTGGACACGCCCGGCTACGCGGACTTCGTCGGGGAACTGCGGGCCGGACTGCGCGCGGCGGACGCCGCCCTGTTCGTCGTCTCCGCCGCCGACGGCGTGGACGGCTCGACCCGCATGGTGTGGGAGGAGTGCGCGGCCGTCGGCATGCCCCGGGCCATCGTGGTCACCCACCTGGAGGCCGCCCGGGCGGACTTCGAGGAGATGACCCGGGTGTGCGCCGAGGCGTTCGGCGCGGAGGACCCCGACGCGGTGCGGCCGCTGTCCCTGCCGCTGCACGGGCCCGAGGGCCCCGACGGGCACGCGCCGGTGACCGGCCTGGTCGGGCTGCTGACGCAGAAGCTGTTCGACTACTCGACCGGGGAGCGCAAGGAGTCCGAGCCGGGCGAGGACCAGCTGCCGCGGATGGACGAGGCCCGCAACCGCCTCATCGAGGGGATCATCTCCGAGAGTGAGGACGAGACCCTCATGGACCGCTACCTCGGCGGCGAGCGGGTCGACGTCGAAACCCTGATCAAGGACCTGGAACGGGCCGTGGCCCGCGCGGCGTTCTTCCCCGTGCTGCCCGCCGCGCCCGCGGCCGAGGGCGCCCGGCAGGGGCTGGGCACCGTGGAGGTGCTGGAGCTGATCACCCGGGGCTTCCCGACGCCGCTGGAGCGCGAGGCGCCCACCGTGACCACCCTCGACGGCACACCGCGCGAGCTGAAGCCGTGCGACCCGGACGGGCCGCTGGTCGCCGAGGTCGTCAAGACCGCCTCCGACCCCTACGTCGGCCGCGTCTCCCTGGTCCGTGTCTTCTCCGGCACCCTGCGCCCGGACGAGACGGTGCACGTCTCCGGGCACGGCCTGGCCGACCGGGGCCACGAGGACCACGACGTCGACGAACGCGTCGGCGCCCTGTCGATGCCGTTCGGCAAGCAGCAGCGCCCGGTGCCGCAGGCCGTCGCGGGCGACCTGGTGTCCGTGGCCAAGCTGAACCGCGCCGAGACCGGCGACACGCTCTCCGCCAAGGACGAGCCGCTGCTGATGGCGCCGTGGGAGATGCCCGACCCGCTGCTGCCGCTGGCCATCCAGGCGCACAGCAAGGCCGACGAGGACAAGCTGTCCCAGGGCCTGGCCCGGCTGGTGGCGGAGGACCCCACGATGCGCCTGGAGCAGAACCAGGACACCCACCAGGTGGTGCTGTGGTGCCTGGGCGAGGCGCACGCCGACGTCGCCCTGGAGCGGCTGCGCACCCGCTACGGCGTCCAGGTCGACGTCGTACCGCACCGGGTCTCGCTGCGGGAGACGTTCGCGACCAAGGCCGCCGGGCGCGGTCGGCACGTCAAGCAGTCCGGCGGGCACGGGCAGGACGCCATCTGCGAGATCGAGGTGGAGCCGCTGCCGGGCGGATCGGGCATCGAGTTCGTCGACAAGGTCGTCGGCGGCGCCGTGCCCCGGCAGTTCATCCCGTCCGTGGAGAAGGGCGTACGGGCCCAGGCCGCCAAGGGCGTGGCCGCCGGATACCCGCTGGTCGACGTGCGGGTGACGCTGCTGGACGGCAAGGCGCACTCGGTGGACTCCTCCGACGCCGCCTTCCAGACGGCGGCCGCGCTGGCGCTGCGGGAGGCCGCGGCGGACGCGAAGATCCATCTGCTGGAGCCGGTGGCCGAGGTGAGCGTCCTGGTCGGCGACGACTACGTGGGCGCCGTGATGAGCGACCTGTCCGGGCGGCGCGGCCGGGTGCTGGGCACCGAGCAGGTCGCGGGCGGGCGCACGCTGGTGCGGGCCGAGGTACCGGAGATCGAGATCAGCCGGTACGCGGTCGACCTGCGCTCCCTGTCGCACGGCACGGCCCGCTTCGACCGCCGCTACGCCGGGCACGAGCCGATGCCGCCGCAGGTGGCCGAGCGGGTACGCCAACAGGAGCGCGCGGCCTCGTAGTCGACGCGCCCCGCGCACAACAGGGCGCGGGCACACAGCAGCGGAACGCTTCGCTCCGCACCACCCGTGTCAGGCGGGCGGCTTGGGCCGTCCGCCTCCGCGCGTCGGTGGGTACGGATACGCTGATGACCTGATCAACAGGTGTGCGGGGCAAGGAAGTCGGGAAGGCCGCAAGAGCCTGTCCCAGGACAGGCCCCGAGGCGGACGTGGCGGCAGTGGGGGCGGCAGTGACGGACGGATTCGATTTCGGTCCCGGGGCTCAGGTGCCCCTGTCGGGCGCGGCGGGACAGACGGCGGCGACCTTTGCGCTGGCGGCCGCCGCGTACCGGGACGACGAGGTCACCAGGATCAAGGAAGCCGACAACGAGTGGCACCAGACCACGGTCACGCCACCGCGCCCCTGGGCGAAGATCTTCCGCCCGAGGCTCGGTGAGGCGTTCTCCCGGGCGGTGATCGACCGCATGCTCGGCGTCGGCCGCAAACCGCTCATCCAGTCCTTCGGCCTGGAACCGCAGGTCGTCGTGGAGCACTGCCTGGCCGCCCACCGCATCCGCCGCCAGCGCGACAACCGGCTCACCGCGGTGACGGTGCTGTGCGGGGTGCTGTTCCTGCCCGGCTTCCTGCTGTGGCTGATGGTCTTCGTCCTGCGCAGCAACGTCAGCCGGCGCGAGGACAAGCGCGCCGGCGTCCTCGCCACGGTGCTGCTGGTCGCCATGGGCGTCCTCGCCGTGCTGTTCCTGATCAAGATGCCGTTCCACGGCTTCTGGGCCTGGTACGCGCGGGCGGCGGTCGTCCTGCCGGTGGTCGGCTGGTTCTGGGCCAAGCAGATCTGCGAGCGGACGGCACGCGACCTGCGCGAGCGCTGGGACGGCCTGCTCTCCGGCGGCGGCGTCGGCGCCAAGATCCCCGAGGCGGTCCCCGGCAACCCCGGCGACGCGGCCGAGCAGATCCGCAAGGAACTGGCCCGGCTCAGCGCCGAACAACGCTCCAACTCGGTCTTCTACGCCGGCCCCAAGGGCATCCTCGGCATGGGCACCCGCTGGGGCAGCTGGCAGCTCGCCGAGGAGCTGGTCTCGGCCGAGCCGGGCAAGGAGTTCCACCCCTTCCGCAGCTGGGACGTGATCACCGCCATCCAGGGCGGCCTGGGCCTGCTGGAGCGTACGCCCATCAACACCGGCGGCTTCACCAAGCCGACCATCACGCACTGGATCGTCACCCCGATCGGGGAGAACGCCAAGGAGGTCTCCCGCCCCAGCGGCACCGACGTGGACGCGTACACGGTCAAGACGCACGCCGTCCAGGACATCTGCAACAAGCAGCAGTTCGGCGGCGGCGACCGGCACTACCTGGGCGTGCAGTGGACGCTGTGGGACGGCCACCTGGTGATCACCATGATGATCACCGTCACGGTCCTGCACCACACCCTGCGCATCGAGGTCACCGGCCACGCCCTGGGCCCGGTCAACGCCCTGTTCAACGAGAAACCCGCGGCCAAGGAGAAGGAGGTGGCCAAGGCGGTCAAGTTCTGGGAGACCCGCAAGGTGAAGCTGCCGCTGGTGGACGCCGACGAGGTGGTGCGCCTGGCCGCCCGGGCTCCCCTGACCTGGTACCCGCCGCTGCTGAACTGGCTGGGCGGCAAGATCACCCTGCCCGAGCCGTTCGGCCTGCGCCATGCCTGGGCCGACCAGCCCTGGCGCCACCGCTTCATGGCCGACGACGCGCTGCGCGCGGCCACCCCGGTGCTGCGCGTGGTGCACGCGGCGGCGCTGAAGACGCTGAAGGAGAACGGCGTGGACGTGGAGAAGTTCGGCGCCCGCTCCTCCGTCCTGAGCGGGGCGGTGCAGGACGTGAGCCCGAAGAAGGCCGACGTGTACGACGCGTGACCGGTGTGGGGGGCCTGTCCGCCGGACAGGCCCCCCACGGCCGCTCAGGGACGCCGGCTCACGCCGTCGGCCAGGCGTCCGCCAGCATCTTGCGGGTGTCGGCGAGGAGCTGCGGCAGCACCTTGGTGTGGCCCACGACCGGCATGAAGTTCGTGTCGCCGCCCCAGCGGGGCACGATGTGCTGGTGCAGGTGCGCGGCGATCCCGGCGCCGGCGACCGAGCCCTGGTTCATGCCGATGTTGAACCCGTGGGCGCCGGAGGCGGTGCGCAGCGCCCGCATGGCCTGCTTGGTCAGCTCCGCCAGCTCGGCGGTCTCCGCCGCGGTCAGGTCGGTGTAGTCGGCGACGTGGCGGTAGGGCACGACCATGAGGTGGCCGCCGTTGTACGGGTACAGGTTGAGCACGGCGTAGACCTGCTCGCCCCGCTGGACGACGAGCCCGTCCTCGTCGGACTTGGCCGGAATGGCACAGAAAGGGCAGCCGTCCCCGGCCCCTGGGCCGGTCGGCTTGTTCTCGCCCTGGATGTAGGCCATCCGGTGGGGCGTCCACAGCCGCTGGAACGCGTCCTGCGTGCCCACTCCGATCTGCTGCTCCGGCTCACTCGTCATGCGTGCAGCATATGGCGTCCGGCCGGGGCACCGGGAAAGGCCCCCGGAATCCTCCGGGGGCCTCGCCCAGGTCGCCGGCGCGCGTCAGACCTGCGCGCGCTCCTCGACGACCTTCACGATCTTCGCGATGGCCTCGTCGGAGGGGATGCCGTTCTCCTGGGAGCCGTCGCGGTAGCGGAACGACACCGTCCCCGCGTTCATGTCGTCGTCGCCGACGATGACCATGAACGGCACCTTCTGCTTCTGGGCGTTGCGGATCTTCTTCTGCATGCGGTCCGAGGAGGAGTCGACCTCCACCCGCAGACCCTTCTCCCTGGCCTGCGCGGCCCACTTCTCCAGGTAGCCCACGTGCGCGTCGCCCACCGGGATGCCGACCGCCTGCACGGGGGCCAGCCACGCCGGGAAGGCGCCCGCGTAGTGCTCCAGGAGCACGCCGAAGAACCGCTCGATGGAGCCGAACAGCGCCCGGTGGATCATGACGGGCTGCTGGCGGGAGCCGTCCGCCGCGGTGTACTCCAGGTTGAAGCGCTTGGGCTGGTTGAAGTCGACCTGGATGGTCGACATCTGCCAGGAGCGGCCGATGGCGTCCTTGGCCTGCACGGAGATCTTCGGGCCGTAGTAGGCGGCGCCGCCCGGGTCGGGCACGAGCGGGAGGTTCTGCTTCTCGGCCGCCTGGCGGAGCGCCTCGGTGGCCTCCTCCCAGTCCTCGTCGGTGCCGATGAACTTGTCGGAGTCGTCGCGGGTGGACAGCTCCAGCTCGAACTCGGTCAGGCCGTAGTCGCGCAGCAGGTCCAGGACGAACGTCAGGAGCGTGTCCAGCTCCTGCGGCATCTGCTCCTTGGTGCAGTAGATGTGCGAGTCGTCCTGGGTGAAGCCGCGCGAGCGGGTCAGGCCGTGCACGACGCCCGACTTCTCGTACCGGTACACGGTCCCGAACTCGAAGAGGCGCAGCGGCAGTTCACGGTAGGACCGGCCGCGCGACTTGAAGATCAGGTTGTGCATCGGGCAGTTCATCGCCTTCAGGCGGTAGTTCTGCTCGTCGAACTGGATGGGCGGGAACATGCCCTCCGCGTAGTGCGGCAGGTGCCCGGAGATCTCGAAGAGGTGCTCCTTCGAGATGTGCGGGGTGTTGACGAACTCGTAGCCGGAGACCTCGTGCCGCTTGCGCGAGTAGGTCTCCATCTCCTTGCGGATCACTCCGCCCTTGGGGTGGAACACCGCGAGGCCGGGGCCCAGCTCGTCCGGGAAGGAGAACAGGTCCAGCTCGGCGCCGAGCTTGCGGTGGTCGCGCTTCTCGGCCTCGGCGAGGAAGTCCAGGTACGCCTTCAGCTCGTCCTTGGACGGCCAGGCGGTGCCGTAGATGCGCTGCAGCTGCGGGTTCTTCTCGCTGCCGCGCCAGTAGGCGGCGGCCGAGCGCATCAGCTTGAACGCCGGGATGTTCCGGGTGGTGGGCAGGTGCGGACCGCGGCACAGGTCCTTCCAGCACAGCTCGCCGGTCTTGGCGTCGAGGTTGTCGTAGATCGTCAGCTCGCCGCCGCCGACCTCGGCGTCCGCGCCCTCGGCGGCCTGGGCGGCGTTGCCCTTCAGGCCGATCAGCTCCAGCTTGTAGGGCTCGCCGGCCAGCTCCTCGCGGGCGTCGTCGTCGGTGGTGACGCGGCGGGAGAAGCGCTGGCCGCGCTTGACGATCTCCTGCATCTTCTTCTCGATGCGCTTGAGATCCTCGGGCGTGAACGGCTCGGCGACGTCGAAGTCGTAGTAGAAGCCGTCCCGGATGGGCGGGCCGATGCCGAGCTTGGCCTCGGGGAAGATCTCCTGCACGGCCTGCGCCATGACGTGCGCGGTGGAGTGGCGCAGGATGTTGAGGCCGTCCTCGGAGGAGATCTCGACGCCCTCGACGGTCTCGCCGTCCCCGAGCTCGTGGGCGAGGTCCTTCAGCTCGCCGTTCACGCGCGCGGCGACGATCGAGCGCTCGCCGGCGAAGAGGTCGGCGGCCGTAGTGCCCGTCGTCACCACGCGCTCTTCCCGCTCGGAATCGCGTTGGATGATCACACGGACGTCTGACACCGGTCTCTCCTGACTGAAGGAAGTTTCCGCCGTGCCCGGCAAGGCAGGGCAATGCGATGCGTTGAAGGGGATGGTACCGAGACGCGGGTGCCGACCGCGAAACGGTTACCGTCCGTCGTCCTCCGCTCGCTCCCGCGCGAAGAAATCCGCCTCCGCGCCCTCCTCCCGCAGCGCCTTCATCAGCCGGTCGCGCTCCTCGTCGTCCACCGGCACCGGTACGACCTCGCAGGCGCCCGTGAGCCGGCGGAAGCCGCCCCGGCTCTCCAGCCTGCCGAGCACCCGCACCGGCAGGCCGACCAGGTGGGCGTGCCCGGCGACGCGGTAGTCCTCCTCCCGCAGGGTCACCCGGACGTAGGGCACGTCGGCGCCGGCGATCACCCGCAGCCGGGCCGTGCCCTCGCCGTGCGGCTGCGCCCTGCGCAGCCGGACCACCGCGCCGGTGATCCGCACGGGGACGGACGGCTCGGCGCGCAGATAGCGGGCGCCGGCCTCGCGCAGCACCGGCAGGTCGCCCGGGGAGAACTCCACCGCTCCGGCGGCGCAGTCCGCGGGGACACCGGCGGCGGGCGCCCATTCGACGGCGATGCGGGCGCCCTCGGTGCCGCGGACCAGGGCGATCAGGGCCTCGGTCAGCTCCCGGCTGGCGCCGGCCCGCACGGCGCCGTCGAAGGCGTCCATGGTGCCGGTGGCCCGCCGGTAGTCGACGGCCTCGCGGACGGCGTACAGGGCCTGGTGCAGGCGTACGGTCAGCGCCCGGCCGGAGGCGACCGGCACCAGGGCGGGCAGGCTGCGTCCGCCGGCGGCGGAGCCGACCAGGACGTGCTCCAGGCAGGCCGCGGCCGCGCGCCGGTGCCGGGCGCCGTGGTAGCCGGCCCGGGCGCGGGTGGCCAGCGCGGCGGCCAGCAGGGTCTGCCGGGCGGCGCCGCGCAGGTGCTCCTCGGCGTTCCCGGGGGCGGCGCCGGCCGGGCCGTCGGGCGCGTCCCGCCACCAGTGGACCTCGTCGCTGGGCACGGTGAGCGCGAGCAGCACCTCGCGGGCGGCAGGGGTGCCGCAGCGGGTCAGGGCGTCGAGGGCCTCGGCGAGCAGGTCGTCGCTGTCGGGGAAGGCGCGGCTGACGGGCACCAGCAGGCTGGTGCCGGCGCCGCCGGGCCCGGGCGGGGTCCAGCGCCCGTAGCGTCCGGCGGCGCCGCCGCGGCGCTGCCAGCCGTGCCGGTGCAGCAGGGCGCCGAGGACGGCCGGGTCGACGTCGGCGGGCCGGGGCGGGCGGCCGAGGGCGGCCTCGACGGGGTGCGGCCGCACCGGCCGCGGCGGTTCGCCCAGGGGGCGGTGCGCCGGTTCGCCGAGGGGGCGGTGCGTCATGGTCTGCCTCCCGTCCCGACCCGCGTCATGATCTCGCACAGGGCCCGGTCGTCGAAGATCCGCGAGGTCGGTATCCGCACGGTGGTGCGGTGCCGGCCGGTGATGGGATGACCGGCGAGGTTGACCCAGTAGCAGCAGTGCCTGAGGTCGAGCCGGTCGTGCCCGGCGCGCAGCCACTCGTCCTGGGAACGCGGCACGATCATCACCACGAGGATCTTGTGCACCGTGACCGGGGTGCGGGCGAGCTTGGCCAGGTGGTCGTTGTCGAGGGTGAAGGAGAAGAACGGGCCCGGCGGGTGGGGCGGGATCTGGTAGGTGCACTTCAGCTGCACCTTGATGGTCACCTCGTCGTCGACGGTGTGCCCCGGGGCGCTGTGGCTGACGTGCCAGTCGATGCCGTTGTCCGGGAAGGGCTGCGACAGCGAGCAGCCGGCGGCCGCGGCGACCGCGTGCAGATATCCCACCTGCAGTGTCTCCATGCAGGCGGTGGTGGCGAGTGTGCCGCGCGGGGTGCCCGCGCGGTCGGGCAGCAGCCCGCCCCGCTCGGGCTGCGCCATCACCATGAGCAACAGCCTTCCACGCCGAATCGGTTGCCGGGTCGCGTCCCGGGAGCTGTGCTCGCGGTCGTCGTGAACTGCAAAGACCCGTACTCCTGTTGTCTCCTTCCGGCGTACGGCGCAAACGGCCCGGGTATCACCGAACCGGCAGAAGACGGCACGTCACCTGCCGTGGGTGAGCGAGGAGTTGTGGTCGACATGACGAGCTGCTGGTACGAGGGGCCGCTGGCCGCCTTCGACACGGAGACCACGGGCGTCGACGTGGAGACCGACCGGATCGTGTCGGCCGCCGTCGTCGTCCAGGACGCCCCCGGTTGCCGGCCCCGGGTGAGCCGCTGGCTGGTGAACCCGGGCGTGCCGGTGCCGCGGGCGGCGACGGCGGTGCACGGGCTGACGGAGGACCATCTGCAGCGCAACGGACGCTGGCCGGCGCCGGTGATGTACGAGATAGCCGAGCAGCTGGCGGAGCACAGCACCCTGGGCCGCCCGCTGGTGGTGATGAACGCGCCGTTCGATCTGACGCTGCTGGACCGGGAGTTGCGCCGGCACCGGGCCTCCTCGCTGGAGCGGTGGTTCGCCACCTCGCCGCTGCGGGTGCTCGATCCGCTGGTCCTGGACAAGCACCTGGACCGCTACCGCAAGGGCCGGCGCACGCTCACCGACCTGTGCGCGCACTACGAGGTCACGCTGACCGAGGCGCACGACGCGGGGGCGGACGCGCTGGCCGCGCTGGAGGTGGTCCGCGCGCTCGGCCGCCGCTTCGCGGCCCGCCTGGACCGGCTCACCCCGGCCGAACTGCACGCCCTGCAGGTGGACTGGCACGCGGCGCAGGCCCGCGGCCTGCAGGCGTGGTTCGCGCGCAGCGGCACCGAGGAGACGGTGGACCCGTCCTGGCCGCTGCGCCCGGAGCTGCCCGCGGCGGCATAGTCGGCTCGTCCCGCGGTCCCCGTCGCACGTCACCCGCCCCACCGCCGCACGCTTATTGACAGCTCTCCGTGCCGCCCCTATCAATATGGGAGCGCTCCCACACCTCGGGCGTCCCCTCGCTTCCCCGCGCCCTTGCACACGGAGCGCCTGCACGCACCACATCCCGCCTCGACCCTCCGTGACGAAGGTGAGAACCGCCGTGCACGCTGCCGTACCGCACGCCCCCCGACCGCTGGACCGCCGGGCCCGAAGACTGCGGCGCGGACCCGCGCTCGCGCGCCGGGCCGTCGCCGCCGGAGCGGTGACCGCCGCGCTGCTGGCGAGCACCGGCCTGGTCCCCGCCACCGCGGCCGACACGCCCTCCGGCGTGGACGTCACCGTCGACGCCGGGGCCGGGCTGGGCACCGTCCCGGACACCGCCTACGGGCTCAACAGCGCGATCTGGGACGCGCACATGAACACCGCCGACACCCAGGACCTGGTCAAAGCCGCCGGCATCGGCATGCTGCGCTACCCGGGCGGGAGTTACGGCGACATCTACCACTGGCAGACCCACACCGCGCCCGGCGGTTACGTCGCGCCGGGCACCGACTTCGACTCCTTCATGGCCACCGTCCGCAAGGTGGGCGCCCAGCCGATGCTCATCGCGAACTACGGGTCGGGCACGCCCGAGGAGGCGGCCGGCTGGGTGCGGTACGCCAACGTCACCAAGGACTACGGCGCGAAGTACTGGGAGGTCGGCAACGAGCTGTACGGCAACGGCCATTACGGCGCCGACTGGGAGACCGACGAGCACGCCGACTCCTCGCCGGCCGCCTACGCCCACGGGGTCCTCGACTACATCTCCGCCATGAAGGCGGTCGACCCGACCATCAAGGTCGGCGCGGTGCTCACCACGCCGGGCAACTGGCCGGACGGCGTGCTGGGGAGCGGCGACAGCGCCGACTGGAACCACACCGTCATCCCGATCGTCGCGGGCAAGGCCGACTTCGTCATCGTGCACTGGTACCCGGGCGGCTCGGACGCGGCCGGGATGCTCACCACACCGTCCCAGCTCGCGGGCGAACTGCGGCAGCTGCGGGCCGAACTGGCCGCGGCGGGCGCGCCGGACACGCCGATCGCGCTGACCGAGACCAACTCCAACGTGCTGATGGACACCCAGCCCACCGCGCTGTTCGCCGCCGACACGTACTTCACGGCGCTCGAGAGCGGGGTGTTCACGGTGGACTGGTGGAACACCCACAACGGTGTCGGCGCGATCTCCACCGCGCCCGACGGGGCCACCGACTACGGCGACATGGGCCTGCTGTCCAGCGGGGGCTGCACCGGGTCGGTCTGCGAGCCGCCCGTCAACACGCCCTTCCCGCCGTACTACGCCCTGCAGATGCTGAGCCGGACCGGGCGGCCGGGCGACCAGCTGGTGGCCGCGCAGTCGGCCGACGCCCTGGTGTCGGCGCACGCCGTGCTCCGGGCCGACGGCGACCTGAGCGTGCTGCTGGTCAACAAGGACCCGTCGGCGTCGCGCACCGCGAACCTGCACCTGAGCGGCTACACGACGGACGGCTCGCCCGCCGACCTGGCGGTCTTCCGCGACCGTTCCTCGTCCATCGACACCACCACCGGCGACGGCCGCAGCGTGACCCTGCCGCCGTACTCGATCACCACCGTCACCCTCCACCCCAAGGGCGGCACCGCCTCCGCGCTGACCGCCCCGGGCAGCCCGAAGGTCACCTCGGTCACCGACACCACGGCGACCCTCACCTGGTCCGCGTCCACCGGCGGCAGCCCGGCCCGGTACGAGGTCTACCGGCAGTTCGGCGCCACGAGCGAGCTGCTGACGGGCACCACGGCCACGACCGCGACCGTGCGCAACCTGACCCCGGGGACCACGTACACGCTCAACGTGCTGGCCCGGGACGCCGACGGACGGCTCTCGCGCGCCTCGGCGCCGGTCACGGTGCGCACCACGTCCCCGGCCTCCTCGACCTGCCAGGTGTCGTTACCGGCTCACCGACGGCTGGGGCAACGGCTTCAACGCGCAGGTCACCGTCACCAACACCGGTGACACCCCCATCGACGGCTGGACGCTGTCGTACGCCTTCCCGGACAGCGGGGTGACGGTGACGGGGTACTGGAACGCGAAGGTGGTCCAGTCGGGCCGGAACGTGATCGCCACCCCGGAGGCGTACAACGCCACGCTGGCCGCGCACGGCGGCAACGCGGTGTCGTTCGGCTTCACCGCGGCCAAGTCCGGGGCGTACTCGCCGCCGGCGGTCTTCAGGCTGAACGGCACGGTCTGCACCACGACCTGAGGCCGGCGGTGCGGGTTCCCCGGCCGGTGGCGCCGGATCCGGGGGGCCCGCACCGCGCCGCGCCGCGACGCACAAGGGGCCGGTCCGCTCGATGCGGACCGGCCCCTGCTCGGTGGGCGATACTGGGATCGAACCAGTGACCTCTTCGGTGTGAACGAAGCGCTCTCCCGCTGAGCTAATCGCCCGGGAACGCACTGAACAATACAGGTCCCGGCGGGCTTCGTTCAAACCGCTCGCAGCCAGGCCCCCAGCCCTCGCCGTCCGGCCCGCATCATCAGCCGGTGGTTCAGCCGGAAAAAGGGCCGGCCCGGCACCGCCAGCCGTCTGAGCAGCGGCCTGCGGACACGGACCTCCTGGTCGTACCGGGCGAGTGTGCCGGACCCGTGCGCGGTGAGCGTCCAGCGCGCCCAGCCGTCCAGGTCCCCGGTCAGCGCGGTCTCCAGGACCCCGGCGGCACGGTCGCGCCGCACCTCGCGCACGGTGACGGTCAGGTCGTACGGCAGCAGGGAGCGGACGCGGATCACGCCGGTGGTCGCACCGGTGCGGCGCACCTCGCGCACCTGCCGCCACCACCTCGGGTAGTCCTCCACCCGCTCCAGCGCCCGGTGGACGGCGGCGGGCGGTGCGGCCAGGTGCCACCGGCTGTGAAAGCGGTAGTGGGTCCAGTCCATGACCGTCCAGTGTGCCGGGTGCCGGACCGCTCAGCCGGCTTTTCCCCAGAAGTTCCGGGGTGCGGCTCTGCGCAGAGAATTCCCCGGACCGTTTTCCAAAAGGCCGTCACATTCCTTGTGAAGTACGACAAGAAGGGTGTTCTTCCGGCTCTCGCCCAGCGGGCGGGCGCGACAATTCCGAGCCGGGTGAGGTGCCTTCCGTGGAAGAGCGCCGCCGCACGGGCGACGGCGCTCCCGGCCAGTGTGGCCCGGGGCGCCCCGTGCGGCATGAGTACGCGTACTCAGACGGCGGCGGTGCGGGCGGCGCGCACATGCCGGTGGCCCGTCCGCGTGATCGCGGACGGGCCACCGTGCCGGGGTGGGCGATACTGGGATCGAACCAGTGACCTCTTCGGTGTGAACGAAGCGCTCTCCCGCTGAGCTAATCGCCCGGGCGCAGGAAGAACATTACCGCATGTGAGGGGGTGCTCCCGACCGGGGCCCGCCTCGGTCGGCGGCCGCGGTCACTGATCGCGGATCTTCCAGGGCAGGACGAGGCCGAACGTCCAGATGTAGAGCGCGGCGAGCGCCGCGACGATCACGAGGCCGGTCACCGTGAGGACGATGTTGCGGCGCCGCACCCTGGGGTCCAGGGCCCGCTGGGCCGCCTCGGTGACCTTGCGCTTGGTCCAGCGCAGCACGAGCTGGGCCCACACGAACTCGGTCGCCCAGATCGCCATGCCGGCGAAGATCACGACCCAGCCCGGTCCGGGCAGCGGGAGCATGACGACGCCGGCGGCCACCACCGCCAGGCCGACGACGAAGACGCCGACCTGCCAGCTCAGGTGCAGCGCGCGCCGGGAGCGGACGAACTCGGGCGCGCGCGAGCCCAGCCCCCGGCGCTCCTGTCCCTGTGGCCCCCGCTGTCCCGCGTTCGCCTCCGCCTCCGTGGTCGCCGCGTCCGGTGGCCCGGAAACCCGGCCCGACTCGTCACTCCCCGTATTCATATGCATGAACCCTACCGGAGAGAAACAAGTCACCGGAATGGCCGCACTACGCGAACCGGCTCTCGGCCGGAAGAGTTACGTAAAGCAAAGCAAAACACTCAGAGGGGTTTACAACGGCACCGTAGGTGGCATGTCGATTTCGCCGACGTGCGAATCCCCGAGCGCACACTGAGCGAAAGGCCCTGGCGCTTATGAACACCACGGTCAGCTGCGAGCTGCACCTGCGCCTCGTTGTGTCGAGCGAGTCCTCCCTGCCTGTCCCCGCAGGCCTGCGGTACGACACGGCCGACCCCTACGCCGTGCACGCCACCTTCCACACCGGAGCCGAGGAGACCGTCGAGTGGGTGTTCGCCCGCGACCTCCTCGCCGAGGGGCTTCACCGTCCCACTGGAACCGGCGACGTCCGAGTCTGGCCGTCGCGCAGTCATGGTCAGGGCGTCGTGTGCATCGCCCTCAGCTCCCCGGAGGGCGAGGCCCTGCTCGAGGCCCCGGCGCGGGCCCTGGAGTCCTTCCTGAAGCGGACGGACGCGGCCGTGCCCCCCGGCACGGAACACCGGCACTTCGATCTGGATCAGGAGCTGTCGCACATCCTCGCGGAAAGTTGACGGTGGGCCCGTCGAGGCCCTTCGAGCTGCCCTTGCCGTCCACTCGGGGAGACGGCCGGGGCCAGGACAATCGCATACGGGACACACCCGGCACCGGCCCCCGCGAGGGCCGGTGCCGGCGTGCGTCGGTGACGACGCTGCTCCGGGTGCGGCCGAGCCACTACCATCGGCCTGCATCGGCGGGCGTGTGCCCGATTCCCAGGGCAGGGAGCGAAACGTGCTGATCACCCACGACACCCGGTGCGCGCTGGACACCGTGGTGGATCTGGTGAACACCGCGCCGGAGGACGATGCGGCGCCGGACGGGCTGGCGGACGTCGCGGCACTCGAGGAATTCGTACGAAGCCACGAGATCAGCGACATCGGTGTGCTGTCGGAGTTCGACCTGTCGGCGGTGCGCAGGATCCGCGGCCGGTTCGCGGGGATCTTCGCGGCCCCTGACTCCCGCACGGCCGCCGGAATGATCAACGAGCTGGTCGCCGCGGCGGGCACCACGCCCCGGCTGACGGACCACGACGGCTACGACTGGCACGTGCACTACTTCGCCCCGGGTGCCTCGGTCGCCGATCACCTGGCGGCGGACTGCGGGATGGCGCTCGCGTTCTTCGTGGTGGCCGGGGAGCAGGAGCGGCTGCGGCGGTGCGAGGCGCCCGCCTGCCGGCGCGCCTTCGTGGATCTCTCCCGCACCCGGTCGCGGCGGTACTGCGACAGCCGCCCCTGCGGCAACCGCCTGCACGTGGCCGCCTACCGGGCGCGGCGCAAGGAGGCGGCGGGCTGACGCGCGGGCCCGGGAGCCCCGGCCCGCGGAACCGCTCACCGGCCATGGCGCGCTCTCGTGGTCCCCGGCGGGTGACGCCGAGGACCCACGGATACGGCTCACAGCAACAGCAGGTCGTGCAACGCAGCCATGAGCAGCAGACACCCGATCACCGCAAGGAAGATCATCAGCGGTGGCTGGGATAGGGCGAAGAGGCACCCGCGCGGCTCGTCCTCGGGCGGCGCGGCCTCGCTCTGTGTCGTGTCCACCATCTCGCGGCGATGATGGCGCAGGTCAGGCCGCCGACGCGATCAGCACGCGCGGAATGCTCGGGAGTTCGCCGTTTGCGCGATCTTCGCTTCGATTCGGCCCGGGACTTGATCGTTCGGATGTCGATCACTGTCAGGCGCGACCCGCGCCACCGCGTGACGGCTCTCCTCGCGACGGCTCTCTCCTCAAGGGCTCTCCCCCGCGGCACGGCAGTCGTCGCGGGGCGCATCCGCCCGGCGGCGCAGGGCCACCGGCGCCCGGAGGCACAGCGCCACCGCCCGGCGGGGGGGGGCTCACCGGCACCCGGCGGCACGGATCACTCACGCCCCGCGGGGCGGCTCACCGGCGCGCGGTGGCGCGGGTCGCTGCCGCGCGGCGCGGCACGGGCCGCTCGTGCCCGGTGGCCCGTGCGTCAGGCGAGGCGCACGTCATATGCCGTGCTTCTTCAGGATGGCCTCGATCTCGCTGAAGTCCTCGTCCCCGCGGGAGCCGGCCGCCGGGCGCGCGGCCGGGGGCTCGGCCCCGCCGCCCGGTGCACGGCGGCCGGACCCCAGGGAGGGCGCCGACGCCGTCGGGGCGACCGCGCCCTGGTCCGCGGCGGCGCGGGCCGCCGCCCTGCGCTCCTTGCGCGTGCCGCCGCGGCGGCGCTCGACCGCTCGGGTCGTCACGAAGAGCACCCAGGCGCAGCCGAGCAGGCCGAAGCCCGCCCAGGCGGTCGGGCTGAACGCGGTGCGGGCGAGCCAGCCGACGGCCCCGGTCATCACCAGGGCGACCGGGACGAGGGAGTAGGCGGCGATGCGGACGGCCGCGAGGAAACGCTTGCGGTACGCGGTGACCGCGGCGATGCCGAGGCCGGCCGCGGAGACGGCGGAACAGACGGTCTCGGCAATCATCCGGTCCTCCAGGCAGGGCTCGCCGATCGGGCAGTTCGTCCCTTCCATCCTGCACCGCCCCCCGGCCGGCGGGCCACGATCCGGGAGCAGATCAGGGACATCTCCGGGTCGGCTCCTCCACAGGTGCCGGCGGCGCTCGCCGCGCGGATCCGCGGGGGCCGGGCGGTGGACCGGGCGTGGGCCGGTGCAGGTTGGGTCCTGCGCGGCGGGCCTGGAAGACTGGCCCCATGAGCGACTCCTCCCCCGCACGTGCCGTCCCGGTTCTCGACGTCTGGTGCGAGCTGCAGTGCCCGGACTGCCGCACCGCGCTGGACGACCTGCGCGCCCTGCGCGCCCGCTACGGCGACCGGCTGGAGCTGCGGCTGCGCCACTTCCCGCTGGAGAAGCACAAGCACGCCTTCGCCGCCGCGCAGGCCGCCGAGGAGGCGGCCGCCCAGGGGAAGCTGTGGCCGTACGTGGAGGCCGTGCTTCAGCGGGTGGCGGAACTGGACCGCAAGGGCGAGGCGCTGCTCGTCGAGGTGGCCCGGGAGCTGGGACTGGACGCCGAGGAGGTCGACACCGCGCTGGTGGACGGCCGGCACATCCTGATCGTCGACGCCGACCAGGCCGAGGGCAAGGCGATCGGCGTCACCGGGACGCCGACGTACGTCATCGGCGGCGAGCGGCTGGACGGCGGCAAGAGCCAGGAGGGGCTGCGCGGGCGCATCGAGGAGATCGCCGACCGCCTGCTGGACGAGGCCGGGCAGGCGGGCTGACGCACACGGACCGGTCGCCCGCGGGGAGCCGGGCCGGAGCCGTGCCGCCGGCCGTCGTCACAGCGGCCGCCTGCGTGGTCCTCGGGTCCTCGGAGCGGCCCTCGGGTCCTCGTGGTCCTCGGATCCTCGCGGCCCTCAGAGCAGTTCCTTGAAGAAGGCGTACCGGACCGGGCGGTAGCCCAGGGAGTCGTAGAGGCGTTCCGCGGGGGTGTTGCCCGCGAAGACGTTCAGGCCCAGGACGTGTTTGCCCGCGGCCACCGCCTGGGCCTCGGCCAGCAGCATCAGGGAACGGCCGTGACCGCGGCCGCGGAAGCGCGCGTCGGCCTCGACGTCGAAGACGTAGGCCCTGTCCTCGCCCGCCGCGTCCCCGATCGCCAGCCACAGGGTGCCGACCGCGGTGCCCTCGTGCTCCAGGACGCTGAGCAGCATGCCGGGGGTCGCCCGCCCCTGCGGCAGCAGGCGGGCGTGCTCGGACTCCGACTTGGCCCACGCCTGGTCCTCGGGGACGCCGCGGTCGATCCAGCTGCGGGCGTAGGCGGCCTTGCCGTGCTCCTCCCACGCCCCGTACTCGGCGTCCGTCATGGGCCTGCCCCGGCTGCCGGCGGGCAGGGCGGGGGCGGTGGTGCCGAGGCCCTTCTCCATGTTCCGGTTGCGCTCGACGTAACCGAGGGCCGTGACCAGCCGGACCACGCCCTCGGCGGTGGCCGGCACGTCGATCTCGATCCGCTCGCAGCCCCAGCCGCGCACCACCCCCTCGGCGGCCAGCGCGGCCACGGTGCCGCGGCCCCGCCCGCGGTCCGGCTCGTCGATGCGCAGGTCCCGGATCCTGGCCACGCGCGGTCCGAAGACGGGGTGGGTGGCGAGGTGGGTCACGCCGACGGGGCGGCTGTTCACGCACACCTGGTAGCGGCGTGAACGGGTCCCGTCCTCGTGGGGCTGAAGCGGCTCGGCCGGCCGCAGGGTGGTGGTCATCACGGGTGTTCTTACCCGTCGCGGCCGAGTTCGTCAGCCGGTTTTCCGTCGGGGCCGCAAGTGCGCCCCGCCCGGGCGGCGTTGGGGCCGGTGCGCGGGCTGAGGCCGGGCCGTCAGGGATCCAGGTCGTCGCCGGACCGCTCCTCGAAGATCCGCATGGCCTTGGCGGTCACCGGGCCCGCGGTGCCGGGCAGTTCGCGGTCGTCGACGCGGTGCACGGCCTGGATGTCGCGCAGCGTGGAGGTGAGGAAGACCTCTTCGGCCTCCCGCAGGACGTCCAGCGGCAGGTCGGTCTCCTTCGCGCCCGTCCACTCGATCGCGAGGGCACGGGTGACGCCGGCCAGGCAGCCGGAGGCGAGCGGCGGGGTGTGGGTCTCGCCGTCCAGGACGACGAACACGTTGGAGCCGGTGCCCTCGCACAGCCGTCCGGCCGTGTTGCCGAACAGGGCCTCGGATGCGCCGTGCCGGTGCGCGTGGGCGAGGGCGACGACGTTCTCGGCGTAGGAGGTGGTCTTCAGGCCGGTGAGCGCGCCGCGTTCGTTGCGCGTCCAGGGAACCGTGACGACGGCGGTGGAGTCGGGGCGGCGGGTGGTCTCGCCGAGGGCGACCACGAGGGTGGTGCCCTGGTCGCCGCGGTCGGAGCCGAGCGGGCCGTGGCCGCCGGTGAAGGTGATGCGCAGCCGGCCCAGCGGCATCGGGTTGGCCTCCAGGACGGCGGCGCAGGCGCGGCGGACCTCGTCGTGGTCGGGGTCGGGCAGGCCCAGCCCGCGCGCGGAGCGGGTCAGCCGCTGCAGGTGGCGGGTGAGCGCGAACGGCTTGCCGTCGACCGCCTTCACCGTCTCGAAGATGCCGTCGCCCACGGTCAGCCCGTGGTCGAGGACGGAGACACGGGCGGCCTCGATGTCCCGCAGCGCGCCGTCGAGCCAGACCTTCACTGGTTTTCCACCTCACCTGTTCCGCAGCGGCCGCGTCGCCCCGGCCGTACGTCCCTATTCCTAGACCGTCTCGTACGTCCCCGACGCTACCGCGAGCAGCCGGGCCGCCTTCAGCTCGGTCTCCCGCCACTCCCCCTCGGGGTCGGAGCCCCAGGTGATGCCGGCGCCCGCGCCGAAGCGCAGCAGCGCCGTGCCGCCCGGGGCGCGGTCGATCCAGAAGGTGCGGATGCCGACGGCCAGCTCGCCCACGCCGCGGTCGGCGTCGACCCAGCCGACGGCGCCGCAGTAGGGGCCGCGGGGCGCGGTCTCCAGGGCGTCGATGATCCGCATGGCGCTCGACTTGGGCGCGCCGGTGATCGAGCCGGCCGGGAAGGCGGCGGCGAGCAGCTCGGGCCAGCCGGCTCCGGCGCGCAGCTCGCCGCGGACGGTGGAGACGAGGTGGACCAGGCCGGGGTGCTTCTCCACGGCGCACAGGTCGGGCACGGTGACGGAGCCGGTGGTGCAGACCTGCCCGAGGTCGTTGCGGACCAGGTCGACGATCATCACGTTCTCGGCGCGGTCCTTCTCCAGCAGGTCCGCCTCGGTGCGGGCCGTGCCCTTGATCGGTCCGGACTCCACCGTCCGTCCCGCGCGGCGCAGGAACAGCTCAGGGGAGGCGGTGGCGATCTCCACCCCGTGCCCGGGCAGCCGAATCGTTCCGGCGTACGGCGCCGGGTTGCCGCGGGCCAGGACCGCGGTCAGGGCGTCCACGTCGGCGTCCGGCGCGACGGGCGCGGACAGCACGCGGCAGAGGTTCACCTGGTAGACCTCGCCGGCCGCGATGTGCTCGCGGACGCGCCGTACGCCCGCCGTGTACGCGGCGCGGTCGAGGGAGGACGTCCAGTCACCGGCGGCCGGGCCCCGCCACCGGCCGGGCACGGGCAGGGGCACCGGCTCCCGGCGTACGTCGCCGAAGCGCGCGCAGGTGAGCCGGCCCTCGTAGTCCGCGGCGACGGCCCAGAAGCCGGTGGACTCCAGGGCGGCCGGGTCACGGGTGACATCGGTCAGGCCGGTGGCGAGGCGGTCGCCGAACCGGGCGAGAGGGGGCAGGTCGAGCACAGGGCCGAGTGTAGGAGGGTGTCCGGCGGGTGGACCGTGCGTGTCCTTCCGGGGGCCTGACCGGGTCCTTGCGGACGGGCGGCGCAGCACGCTGCGCAAACGCGTTTTTGTACTGGCCGGGGAATCCGCTAGAGTTCAACACGTCGCCGGGACGCGGAAGCGGACCGAAACGACAGGCGGACGTAGCTCAGTTGGTAGAGCGCAACCTTGCCAAGGTTGAGGTCGCGAGTTCGAGCCTCGTCGTCCGCTCGAGGATGAGGGGATCTCCCGGTCCCCACGCTCCTGGTGGAGTGGCCGAGAGGCGAGGCAACGGCCTGCAAAGCCGTCTACACGGGTTCAAATCCCGTCTCCACCTCCAAGGACGATTAGCTCAGCGGGAGAGCGCTTCCCTGACACGGAAGAGGTCACTGGTTCAATCCCAGTATCGTCCACTGGATCTGACGAAGATCCTTCACCCGCGCGATTAGCTCAGCGGGAGAGCGCTTCCCTGACACGGAAGAGGTCACTGGTTCAATCCCAGTATCGCGCACGCAATGCCCATGATCGGCCCCGGTGGGTGACACCGGAGTGATCGTGGTCCCGAGGACGATTAGCTCAGCGGGAGAGCGCTTCCCTGACACGGAAGAGGTCACTGGTTCAATCCCAGTATCGTCCACGCAGCAGCAAGCCCCCGGCCGTCTCGTACGGCCGGGGGCTTCGCCGTGGTCCGGGCGGCCGGTCCGGGGACCGGCCGTGCGGGCTCAGCTGGAGAACAGCATGTGGCCGAAGCTCTTGTGGCGGTGGCCGTGGCCGCGAAGCGGCATCTTCTATTCCACTCCCTGGCCACGGGAAACGCACAACTTATGGAAGCCGGGCTTTGGGTTTTAAAAAAAAGTAGAAATGCCACAAGCCTCAATAGCAGGTTTAAGAGCCTCGATACGCTCCAAGTCAAAATAATCAGCGTGACATTCAGAAGGGTAATAAGAACGAACCATAAGAAGGCCTCCAAGGGGTGGAGGCGTGAAAACAGACAATGGGGAGGGTGTCAATCCTGACGGTTATTTCCTAGACAAATTAGAGCCAATACCATCAGCTTTACCGTCTTTCCAGAAATTGTTCCAAGTATCGGCAACAGCTTTATCAATACCATGAAAAATATCAACCACACCAGAAGCAGCATCAGTGACGACATTAGAAATATCCTTTGCAGTAGCGCCAATATGAGAAGAGCCATACCGCTGATTCTGCGTTTGCTGATGAACTAAGTCAACCTCAGCACTAACCTTGCGAGTCATTTCTTTGATTTGGTCATTGGTAAAATACTGACCAGCCGTTTGAGCTTGAGTAAGCATTTGGCGCATAATCTCGGAAACCTGCTGTTGCTTGGAAAGATTGGTGTTTTCCATAATAGACGCAACGCGAGCAGTAGACTCCTTCTGTTGATAAGCAAGCATCTCATTTTGTGCATATACCTGGTCTTTCGTATTCTGGCGTGAAGTCGCCGACTGAATGCCAGCAATCTCTTTTTGAGTCTCATTTTGCATCTCGGCAATCTCTTTCTGATTGTCCAGTTGCATTTTAGTAAGCTCTTTTTGATTCTCAAATCCGGCGTCAACCATACCAGCAGAGGAAGCATCAGCACCAGCACGCTCCCAAGCATTAAGCTCAGGAAATGCAGCAGCAAGATAATCACGAGTATCCTTTCCTTTATCAGCGGCAGACTTGCCACCAAGTCCAACCAAATCAAGCAACTTATCAGAAACGGCAGAAGTGCCAGCCTGCAACGTACCTTCAAGAAGTCCTTTACCAGCTTTAGCCATAGCACCAGAAACAAAACTAGGGACGGCCTCCTCAGGGTTAGGAACATTAGAGCCTTGAATGGCAGATTTAATACCAGCATCACCCATGCCTACAGTATTGTTATCGGTAGCAAGCACATCACCTTGAATGCCACCGGAGGCGGCTTTTTGACCGCCTCCAAACAATTTAGACATGGTGTTACCAGCAAGAGCAGAAGCAACAACGCCCGCAACGGAAGGAGTCGTCGGCAGCGTCAGATGTGTATAGGAGGCAGCTGCGGGCCCGGCGGACCGGATGGGCGACGGGGCGCTCCGACCAGGGGAGAACACTGTTCTGCCGCGCCCTAGACTGGGTTCCATGACCGACGCGGCCGCCGACACCCCGCCCACTCCTCCGCCGTCGCCCTGGGACCGCAAGCGCCCGGCGCGCAGTCACGGCGCCCCCGCGCGCGAACCGCTGTCCCGGGAGCGGATCGTCGAGGCCGCCTTCACCGTGCTGGACCGGCAGGGCCTCGACGGGCTGTCGATGCGTCAGGTGGCGGCCGAACTGGGCGTCACCGTCTCCGCGCTGTACGCCCACGTCAGTTCCAAGGACGACCTGCTGGAGTTGATGTACACCCGGCTCTTCGACGGCTTCACGATGCCCGCGCCCGACCCGGAGCGGTGGCAGGAGCAGGTGCGGGAGTACGCGCACTGGGGGCGGCGGCGCCTGCTGGAGCACCGGGACATGGCCAGGATCTCCATGGCGCACGTCCCCTTCACCGCCGAACTGCTGCCGCACGTGGAGGCGTTGCTCGCCATGTTCCGTACCGCCGGGCTGCCCGACCGCATCGCGGCGGAGGCCGGCGACCTCATCTCCACGTACATCGACGGGTTCGTGCTGGAGGAGGGCATGTGGCGGGACCGGGTCGCCCGGCAGGGCGGCGACGACGCGGCGCCGGACCGTCCCGACGTGAGCGGGATGGCCGAGCAGATGCAGGAGTACTTCGCGTCCCTGCCCGCGGAGGACTTTCCCCACCTGCGCGCGGTGGCCGGGCTGATGGTCACCGACTCCTCCGACGACAGGTTCGACATCGGGCTGGAAATCATCCTGCGTGGCCTGGCGAGTTATCTGCCGGACGAACGCGGAGAGCGTTGACGGGTGCTGTGACGGGGCGGCCTTCGCAGAGGAACGCCCCTGCACCGGCGGCGACTTGGAACCGACCGGCCACTCACCGGAACTGCCTCGGGTCGACCGGCCACTCACCGGATCCGCCTCGGGCCGACCGGGTGGTGCCCGGCCGGCCCGGAGGGGCGGGATGCCGCGGATCCGCGCGGGTCGGACCGCGCGGGTAGGGCTGTGCCTGTCGGGCCGTGTGGGCCGGACCTTGCGTAGCGGCTTGCGTATCGGACCGTGCGCGGAGGACCGTGTGGCCCGGGCCGTGCGGATCGGTTCCTGCTGGGTCGGGCCAGCCGGTCCGGGCCGGTCGCGGGGCTCAGAGGGGCGTCGCGGCCGTCGACTCCGCCCGGTCGGCCGTCGACTCCGCCCGGCTCTCCTCCCGCACGACGCGGCGGCGCCGGACGGGCAGCATCAGCGGGTGGGCGACGCTCCAGGCGGCGCCCTTGCAGATCAGTTCCTTGTGCACCGCGGCGAGCCGCCCCGTCAGGGCCGCCCGGAGGGGGCGGTCGTCGGCGGTGACGAACTGGATCAACCCGTCCTTGCGGCCCAGCGAGATGCACTGCTGGACGTAGCGGACCGGCACCTTCGGGGGCGTCGCGCCGGTCAGGCGGGCCGCGATGGCGTCGGCGGCCTGCCACGCGCTGGGCACGCCCGAGGCGCACGACATGCGCAGCGGCTTGTCACCCGGACCCATCGCCATGGCCGCGTCGCCGACCGCGTACACCTCCGGGTGCGAGACCGAGCGCATGGTCCGGTCGACGACGATCTGCCCCGTGCCGGTGACCTCCAGGGCGGTGTTCTTCGCGATCGGGTGGACGGCGAAGCCGGTGGTCCACACGGTGACCGCGGCCGCGATGGACGTGCCGTCGGCGGTGATGAGGCGGTCTGCCTCGACCGCGGTGACATCGGTGTGCTCGTGCACCGTGACCCCCAGCCGGTCGAAGGCCCGCCGCAGGTGCCGGCGGCCCTTGTCCGAGAGCCCGTCACCGGGGCCGCCGCGGGCGGCGAGCGCGGCGTCGAGGTCGGGGCGGGCCTCGGCGATCTCGGTCGCGGCCTCCAGACCGGTGAGGCCGCCGCCGACCACGACCACGGGCCGGCCCGCCTCCAGACGGGCCAGGCGGCCGCGCAGCCGGAGCGCGCCGGCGCGGCCGGCGATCTCGTGGGCGTGCTCGGCGACCCCGGGGCCGCCCTGGTCGTGCCAGCCGCTGCCGAGGGCGTACACGAGGGTGTCGTAGCGCACCTCCTCGTCGCCGCCCGCCGCGGTGACGGCGACGGTCCTGCGCTCCACGTCCACGCCGGTCACCTTCGCGACCTTCACGGCCACGCCGGGGCCCGCGAACATCTCGTCGAGGGGCCGGGGCCTGAGGGGCCGGCCGGCCGCCAGCTCGTGCAGCCGGACCCGCTCCACGAAGTCGGGTTCGGCGTTGACGAGGGTGACGGCGACGTCTTCACGGCGCAGCCGCCCGGCGAGGCGTCCGGCGACGATGCCTCCGGTGTATCCGGCTCCGAGGACGACGATGCGGTGCTGCATTTCCTGGCTCCCCTCTCGTGCTCCGGGCTGCCGCCCTGAGCTGCTTCGCCCCTTGAACCGGATGGCCCGCCCTTTCCTGACAGGTATGCGATGTGAAGCACCTCACATCGCGTCGGTGCGCGGTCAGGTGTCGGGACGGTCAGAAGGGACGTGAGAGACCGGAAGGAGCGGAAGGCGTCAGAAGACGGTGAGCAGGGGTGCGCCGTGGTCGGTCGCCGCCCAGGTCCGGGCCGCGCGCTGGAGCTTGTCGGGGTTGACCTGGTTGCGGAACGCGGCGATGCCCTCGGCGGTGACCTCCAGGCACATCACGCCGACGACCCGACCGTCGACCACCGCCACCACGGCGGGGCCGCCGTTGGCGGTCGTGACGTGGATCTCCGCCGACCCGCCGACCAGGCTGCGCTTGGCGGCGCTGGGCCTGAACAGGCCCCGCAGGAACTTCGCGACCGCGAGCGCGCCCTCGAACGCCTTGGCGCGCGCCGGGACCTTTCCGCCGCCGTCACCGATCGCGACGGCGTCCTCGGTGAGCAGCCGCACCAGCGGCTCGGTCCGGCCGCTGCCGGCGGCCGCGAGGAACTCCTCGACGATCCGGCGTGCCGCGGCCTCGTCGACCGCGGTCCGGGCCTTGCCGGCCGCGACGTGTTTCTTGGCGCGGTGGAAGATCTGCTGGCTGGCGGCCTCGGTGAGGTCGAGGATCTCGGCGATCTCCCGGTGCGGGTAGCCGAACGCCTCCCGCAGCACGTACACCGCACGCTCGTTGGGGGACAGGCGCTCCAGCAGGACGAGGACCGCGTACGAGACCGACTCGCGCTGTTCGGCGGTGTCGGCCGGGCCGAGCATCGGGTCCCCGGCGAGCAGCGGTTCGGGGAGCCACTGGCCCACATAGGTCTCGCGCCGCGCCCGGGCCGAGGCGAGCTGATTGAGGCACAGGTGGGTGAGCACCTTCGTCAGCCATGCCTCGGGCGTCTCGATGCGCTCGACGTCGGCGGCCTGCCAGCGCAGGAACGTCTCCTGCACGGCGTCCTCCGCCTCGCCGGCGGAGCCCAGGAGGCGGTAGGCGATGGCCTCCAGGCGCGGCCTGGCGGCCTCGAACCGGTGCACGGCGTTCATGGGCAGGACCATGACCAGATCCTATGGCCCCTGAGGAATCCTGTGGTCCGTGAGGAGGTGGTTCGGTCCGTGAGGACGCCACTGGTCCGTGAGGACGCCACTGGTCCGTGAGGACGTGACGGACGCGGCGGTACCGACAACCGGTCCGGCCCGGACCGCGCCTGGCATCCGAAGACGGTGTCGCGCGGGCCGGGCCGGCCGCCCTTGCGGTGCCGGCGCTCCCGCCGGATATGAAGGGTAATTTTCTGCAACAACGGTCAGATGCTGAACAGCGACCCGATGAACTCGGTCAACATCCGCTCCTTCAGCCGTGGCGGCAGCGCGTCCAGCAGGGCCAGCACCGGAGCCATCCGGGAGGGCAGGCCCGGCTCGCCGCCGAGTCCGGCGAAGGCCAGGATCCCGGCCACCTCCTCAGGAGCGAGCGTGTCGGGGTCGAGCGCGGCGGCCAGGTCCGCCAGTGCCGGATCCACGGTCACCGGCTCGCTCGCGCGGGCCGCCGAGACCGACGCGGCCAGGTCCGCCAGCAGCGCGCCGACCCGGTCGCCGGTGGCGGGGGTCAGCGTCAGATGCAGGTTCGGGGGCAGGTCCTCGTAGGAGAGCTGCGGCTGGAGGTACCAGCCGCGCTCGCGCATCTCGTCCGCCACGTGCAGGACGAGGGAGAGGTCCGGCGCGCCGTCCGTCCCGGTCACCGTGAACGCGACCAGGCTGCCGGCCGGTTCGCCGAGCACCCGCACGCCGTCCGTGGCGCGCAGTCCGGGCAGCAGCTCGTCGGCGGCCAGTGCCACACGGCGGGCCAGCGCGGTGTACCCGTCCGTGCCGAGGTGGTGCAGCACCGCCCAGGCCTGGGCCAGCAGTCCGCCGGACTTCGTGCCCTGCACGGTCGGGTTCACCACCGGGTAGCC
The DNA here is from genome assembly GCF_902506575.1 of Streptomyces mexicanus. Taxonomy (GTDB): domain Bacteria; phylum Actinomycetota; class Actinomycetes; order Streptomycetales; family Streptomycetaceae; genus Streptomyces; species Streptomyces mexicanus. Next base: position 1,222,909 of record NZ_LR732544.1, read on the forward strand.
CGGCCAGCCCGCGTGGGCGAAGTACTGGTGGCGCCGCAGGTCCGCGTCCCGGTACAGGACGACCGAGGCCCCCTTGTCGGCGTAGCCGTACTTGTGCAGGTCCACCGAGACCGAGGTCACGCCGGGGACCGAGAGGCCGAACGGCTCCACGGGGCGGCCGGCCCGCGCCAGGAACGGCAGGAACCAGCCGCCGATGCACGCGTCGACATGGCACAGCACACCCCGCTGTGCTGCGGCGGCCGCGATGTCGGCCACCGGGTCCAGCACGCCGTGCGCGTACGACGGCGCCGACGCCACCACCAGGGCGGTCCGCTCGTCGATCGCCTCCGCGACGGCCGGCGCGACGGCACGGAAGGTGACCGGGTCGACCGGGACCACCACGGTCTCCAGGCCCAGGTAGTGCGCGGCCTTGTGGAAGGCCGGGTGCGCGGTGGACGGCAGCACCAGCCGCGGCCGGGTCACCCCGCGCACGGCCCGCGCGTGGTCGCGGGCGGTCTTCACCGCCAGCAGGATCGACTCGGTGCCGCCGCTGGTGAAACTGCCCTGCGCGCCGGGCGCGCCGAGCACCGCGGACACCGCGCGGACCACGTCGTTCTCCAGCCGGGCCACGCTCGGAAACGTCGTCGGGTCCAGGCCGTTGACCGTGGCGAAGACGCCGTAGGCGGCAGTGGCCAGCTCGTCCAGCTGCGGCAGCCCGGAGTCGTAGACGTAGGCGAACGTCCAGCCGCCCCGGGTCGGGGCGTCACCGGCGCGCAGCCCGCGCAGTTCGGCCAGCAGCTCGTGCGCGGGACGTCCCGTGGGCGGCAGCTCCTGCGCGGCACGGCCCGTCGGCGGGGGAGGGTCCGTCGGCGCGGCGGTCCGGGCCGGTCGGGGCC
>NZ_LR732544.1:1223884-1236947 GCF_902506575.1 Streptomyces mexicanus
GGCGCAGGGCGAGGGCGGCGGGGTCCGTGCCGGGTGCGTGGGCCTTCGCGACGGTGCCGGCGTGGCGGACGACCGTGGCGTCGGGGCGGTCGGCGAGGACCGCCGCGGTGCAGGGACAGCCGTCCGCGGCGCGGTGGGCGGCTCGTCCGGCCTGCGCGGCCAGCTGCGGCAGCAGGGTGTCGGCGGTCACGGGGCTCCCTGGGATGCGGTGGCGGCCGCGGGGTTCGGCCTGGTCCGGCGGATCACGTGGATCATGCCGTGGCCCCGGGGCGCGGTACGGCGCGGCCGGGGCGTGCTGTGTGCGCGGGGACGACAATGCCGGCGCAGCTCCCCAGCTGCGCCGGCATTCTTGCCGTCCGCCGCACCCCCGTCCCCACGGGGTTTCATGGGTGGATGTCCCCGCCCGGACCGCTCTTCCGGGCCTGGGGTCGCCGCTCAGCGCCCCAGCATCACGCCCACGGACGACGCCTGTGTGGCCACTGTGTTCCAGCCGTCGAAGACGAGCAGGAGCAGGGCCGCCAGGGGAAGGGCCATCGCCGTCGCCACCAGGGGGTGGCGGCGGCCCGTACGGCGAGGGCGCTCGAGGCGTCCCGGCCGGCGGAACGGTGTCCGCGATGCCGCCTGGGCCATGGTCCCTCTCCTGACCGTGTCGGTTGTCGTCGGCAGCGGCGGGGGGCTGACCTCGGGGGGCGAGTGCTGCACCCGCCGCTTGACCTCAAATCTAGGGGCGCGGCGGCCCGGAGACGTCATGCCCTCGTACCGCTTGCCGGGCCTCCCGGAGGATGAGCCGTGCCGTGTCGGGTACTCCCCAGGGTGGAGACGCGCTCCCCCGTCTCGGGGTCATCCCGGAGGGGGCACCCGGGGCGTCCCGGTCCTGCGGCCGGATCCGGTGACTTCGATCACGTCCGCGGGGGCGCCGGGGGTCTGCGGTCGCGGTGGGCGGAACGTTCCGTTCGCCCCTTCTTCACACCCGCGCACCGTGTCGCACCCGTGCGCCCACCTGCCCGAACCCTCCTGGTCCGCGCACCCAAGGGCCATGCCCCGGAGGGGTGTTGACAGGGGACCGCGCCCGAACGGGCTGTGTGCCGACCGGTCCTGACCGGCCTTCACCTCCGCAGCCGGGCACCGACAATCGATCGGGTCGGCAGGGCGCGGCCTCTGCGCGCGAGCGGCCCCGGGTACGTAAGCTGTGGCTCGTCACAGGGACCGGGCAGCGGGGATGAACATGGCGATGATGCGCCTGAGGCGCGAGGACCCGCGCGTCGTCGGCTCGTTCAGGCTTCACCGACGGCTCGGCGCGGGCGGGATGGGCGTGGTCTACCTCGGCTCCGACCGGAAGGGCCAGCGGGTCGCGCTGAAGGTCATCCGGCCGGATCTGGCGGAGGACCAGGAGTTCCGGTCCCGGTTCGCGCGCGAGGTCTCGGCGGCCCGCCGGATCCGGGGCGGCTGCACGGCCCGGCTGGTGGCCGCGGACCTGGAGGCGGAACGGCCCTGGTTCGCCACGCAGTACGTGCCCGGCCCGTCGCTGCACGACAAGGTGGCCGACGACGGCCCGCTGGGCGCGGCGGAGGTGGCGGCGATCGGGGCGGCCCTGTCGGAGGGGCTGGTCGCCGTGCACGAGGCCGGGGTGGTGCACCGCGACCTGAAGCCCTCCAACATCCTGCTCTCCCCCAAGGGCCCGCGGATCATCGACTTCGGCATCGCCTGGGCCACCGGCGCCTCCACGCTCACCCATGTGGGCACCGCGGTCGGCTCCCCCGGCTTCCTGGCGCCCGAGCAGGTGCGGGGCGCCGCCGTCACCCCGGCCACCGACGTCTTCTCGCTGGGCGCGACGCTGGCGTACGCCTCCACCGGCGACTCGCCCTTCGGGCACGGCAGCTCGGAGGTGATGCTCTACCGCGTGGTGCACGAGGAGCCGCAGCTGCGCGGTGTGCCGGACGCGCTGGCCCCGCTGGTGCGGGCCTGCCTGGCGAAGGATCCCGAGGAGCGGCCCAGCACGCTGCAGCTGTCGCTGCGGCTGAAGGAGATCGCCGCGCGCGAGGCGCAGGGGCTGGGCGAGTTGCGTCCGCCCGCACCGCGCGCCGCCGAGGCCGACGTGCCGACCGGCCGGCTCGCGGACACCTGCCCGGACACGCTGCGCTCCGCCCACCCCGAACAGCAGCGGGACGGCCCGTCGCCACCGCGTAGAAGGCGACCGCGGCCGCCGCCGCCACGTTGAGGGAGTCCACGCCGTGGGCCATGGGGATGCGGACCTGGGTGTCGGCGGCGCCCAGGGCCTTGGCGGACAGGCCCGTCCCCTCGGCGCCGAGCATCAGGGCGACCCGGTCCATGCGGTGCCGGGCGGCCTCGTCCAGCGGCGTCGCCCGCTCGCCGGGGGTCAGGGCGAGGAGCCGGAAGCCGGCCGCGCGGACCGCGGCGAGTCCGTCGAGCCAGGGGTCCAGGCGGGCGTGGGGCACGGCGAAGACCGCGCCCATGGAGACCTTCACGCTGCGGCGGTAGAGCGGGTCGGCGCAGTCCGGGGAGAGCAGGACGGCGTCCATGCCGAGCGCCGCGGCCGACCGGAAGACGGCACCGATGTTGGTGTGGTCGTTGACCGATTCCAGGACCGCCACCCGGCGGGCCGTGCGCAGCACGTCGGCCGCCGCGGGCAGGGGCCTGCGCCGCATGGAGGCGAGGGCGCCGCGGTGCACGTGGTAGCCGGTGACCTGCTCGGCCAGGCCGGGGCTGACCACGTAGACCGGTGCCGGGGTGTCGTCGATGACGTCGCGCATGACGTCGGCCCACTTCGGGGTCAGCAGCATCGACCGCATCGCGTACCCGGCGTCCCGGGCGCGGCGGATGACCTTCTCGCCCTCGGCGACGAACAGGCCCTCGGCGGGTTCGCGCCTGCGGCGCAGTTCCACGTCGGTCAGGCCGGTGTAGTCGTGCAGGCGCGGGTCGTCGGGGTCCTCGACGGTGATGAGTTCGGCCACGGGGGATGCTGCCTTGTCCTGACGGGAGGGGATGCCGACTGGTGCGGGCGGGTCGGGGCTATCCGGCGGTGGCCGGGCCGACCGTGACGACCGCGCCGACGACGATGACCGCGGGGGGCTTGACGTCCTCGGCGCGCACGGTCTCCGCGACCGTGGCGAGGGTGGCGTCGACACGGCGCTGGGCGGCCGTGGTGCCCTCCTGGACCAGGGCGACGGGGGTGTCGGGGGACCTGCCGTGCGCGATCAGCGTCTCGGCGATCCGGCCGATCTTGTCGACGCCCATGAGGATCACGAGGGTGCCGGTGAGCCGGGCCAGCGACGGCCAGTCGACCAACGAACGCTCGTCGTCGGGCGCCACATGCCCGCTGACCACGGTGAACTCGTGGGCCACACCCCGGTGGGTGACCGGGATGCCGGCCGCGCCGGGGACCGAGATGGAACTGGAGATGCCCGGGACCACCGTGCAGGGGATGCCGGCCTCGGCGAGCGCCTGGACCTCCTCCATGCCCCGGCCGAAGACGAACGGGTCGCCGCCCTTGAGCCGGACCACCGACTTGCCCTGCTTGGCGTGCTCGATGAGGGCGTTGTTGATGGCCTCCTGGGCCATGTACCGGCCGTAGGGGATCTTCGCCGCGTCGATCACCTCGACGTGCGGCGGGAGTTCGGCGAGCAGGTCGCGCGGGCCGAGGCGGTCGGCGATGACCACGTCGGCCTCGGCGAGCAGGCGGCGGCCGCGCACCGTGATCAGGTCGGGGTCGCCGGGGCCGCCGCCGACCAGGGCGACGCCGGGGGTGCGGGTGCGGTGGTGCGGGGCGACCAGGGTGCCGTCGCGCAGGCCCTCGACGACCGCGTCGCGGATGGCGGCGGTGTGCCGCGGGTCGCGGCCGCGGGCGCTGGTGGTGAGCACGGCCACGGTGACGCCCTCGCTGTGGCCGGTGGCCGGGGTCCAGGCGGTCGCCGCGTCGGCGTCGTCGGAGCGGACGCACCACACGCGGTGGCGTTCGGCCTCGGCGGAGGCGCGGGCGTTCGCGTCCGGGTCGCTGGTGGCGATCAGCGCGTACCAGGCGTCGGCGAGGTCGCCGTCCTGGTAGGGGCGCCTGGCCCAGGTGATCTCGCCCGCGTCCGCCATGGCCTCGACCGAGGGGGTCGCCTCGGGCGAGACGAGCACGACGTCCGCGCCGGCCGCGACGAGCGCGGGCAGGCGGCGCTGGGCGACCTGCCCGCCGCCGAGGACGACCACGCGGCGGCCGGTCAGGCGGAGTCCTACGGGGTAGGCGGGGTGTTCGGCCATGAGGGACGGCTCCTCTTGTGGCTGTGCGGTGGGCCCGCTGCACCTGCGGAGCGGCCCTGACGTGCGGATTTTACGGTGCCGGCGGGGCAGGCGGCACGGGTGGTCCGGCGGCTGGACACCGGGCCGCCCGGGCCGCCGGGCTGGGGTGGGCGTCCTCGGCGCGTCGCGCGTCGGGGCGTCGGTGCGACGCCCCGTGACGCCCGGCCCGTGCCTGCCGCGTGGTGACGCGTGCCGGCGAGGCCCGCGCCGGGGGCGCCCGCCGGGGGACGCCTCCTGGCGATGCCCGCCGAGGGCGCCCACCGGGGACGCCTGTCGGGGGCGCCAGCTACTTTTCGGTGACGCCTGCCGAGTCGAAGGTCGCCACCTCGTGCATCGCCCGTGCCGTGGACTGCACCAGCGGCAGCGCGAGCAGGGCGCCCGTGCCCTCGCCCAGGCGCAGGTCGAGGTCGACCAGCGGACGCAGCCCGAGCTTGTTCAGGGCGGCGACGTGGCCGGGCTCGGCGCTGCGATGACCGGCGATGCAGGCGGCCAGCACCTCCGGCGCGATGGCGCGGGCGACCAGCGCCGCCGCGCCCGCGCTGACCCCGTCCAGGATCACCGGGGTGCGCAGGGAGGCGCCGCCGAGCAGCAGGCCGACCATCGCCGCGTGCTCGAAGCCGCCGACCGCGGCGAGGACGCCGATCGGGTCGGCCGGGTCCGGCTGGTGCAGCTCCAGGGCGCGGCGCACCACCTCGGTCTTGCGGGCCAGCGTCTCGTCGTTGATGCCGGTGCCGCGGCCGGTGACCTCGGCGGGGTCGGCGCCGGTGAAGACGGAGATCAGGGCCGCGGAGGCGGTGGTGTTGGCGATGCCCATCTCACCGGTGAGCAGCGCCTTGTTGCCGGCCGCCACCAGGTCGCGGGCCGTCTCGATGCCGACCTCGATGGCCTGCTTGGCCTCCTCGCGGGTCATCGCGCAGCCCGCGGTCATGTCGGACGTGCCGCCCCGGATCTTGCGCGGCAGCAGACCCGGCGTGGCCGGCAGGTCGGCGGCGACACCCACGTCGACGACGCACACCTCGGCGCCCACCTGGCTCGCGAAGGCGTTGCAGACCGCTCCCCCGCCGAGGAAGTTGGCCACCATCTGACCGGTGACCTCCTGCGGCCACGGGGTGACGCCCTGGGCGTGCACACCGTGGTCACCGGCGAAGATCGCGACGGCGGCGGGCTCGGGGATGGGCGGCGGGCACTGCCGGGACAGGCCGCACAGCTGCGCGGAGATGATCTCCAGCATGCCGAGCGCACCGGCCGGCTTGGTCATCCTCTTCTGTCGCTCCCAGGCCTCGCCGAGCGCCTTGGCGTCCAGCGGGCGGATCTGTGCGACGGTCTCGGCGAGCAGGTCGTGGGGTTCCTCTCCGGGCAGGGCGCGGCGGCCGTAGGTCTCCTCGTGCACCACCCAGGACAGCGGGCGGCGCTTGGACCAGCCGGCCTGCATCAGCTCGGGCTCGTCCGGGAATTCGTCGACGTACCCGACGCACAGGTAGGCGATGACCTCCAGGTGCTCGGGCAGGCCGAGGGCGCGGACCATCTCCCGCTCGTCGAAGAAGCTGACCCAGCCGACGCCGAGGCCCTCGGCGCGGGCGGCGAGCCAGAGGTTCTCCACGGCGAGCGCGGCGGAGTACGGCGCCATCTGCGGCTGGGTGTGCCGGCCGAGGGTGTGGCGGCCGCCGCGGGTCGGGTCGGCGGTGACGACGATGTTGACCGGGGTGTCGAGGATGGCCTCGATCTTCAGTTCCTTGAACTGCTTGGCCCGGCCCTTCGGCAGCGACTTGGCGTACGCGTCGCGCTGCCGCATGGCCAGTTCGTGCATCGCCTGCCGGGTCTCGGCGGAGCGGATGACGACGAAGTCCCACGGCTGGGAGTGGCCGACGCTGGGCGCGGTGTGGGCGGCCTCCAGGACCCGCAGCAGCACCTCGTGCGGGATCGGGTCGCTGCGGAAGCCGTTGCGGATGTCGCGGCGCTCGCGCATCACCTTGAGCACGGCCTCGCGCTCGGCCTCGTCGTAGCCGGGCGCGGCCGGACCGGTGGACTGTCGTGCTGGTGCCACTGCGGCCGTGCTCTCTTCCTGGGGTTCTTCCTGGTCGGCGACCCGGGTGTCCAGGTCGTCCGCGTTCTGGGCCGCCTCGGGCCCGGGCTCGTCGCCGGGTACGGCGGCGACCGCGTCGCCCTCGCGCGGGACGGGGACGGCGCCCTCGTCCTGCGCTGCCGTCGGGTGCGCGGGCACGGCGAGCGGCTGCGGCGGCGTGGGGGCCAGGTGCGGGGTCGTGGGCACCGAGCCCTCGACGGGCACGAACTGGCCGAGGGTCAGGCCGGGCTGGGGCTGCGTCGGGACGCTGCCGGGCAGTGGCGCGGCGGCGCTCTGCTCACCGTGGCCGGGCGCCTGCGGGGCGCCGTCGCCGGCCGGGACCTGAGCCGGGTCGGCGTCGGTGGGGGCGGGGGCGAGGGTTATGCGCCCCTCGCCCCCGCCGACCACGGCGAGCGTGACCGCGGCGACCACGACGGCGAGCGCGACGACCAGGAACAAGAACATAACCATCGCTTCGGTCCCCACGGAGTCTGTCGCACGTACAGTTTGCCGTCGGGCTAATCTGCGCGCGCCTGGTGGCCGAAGCGTATCGCCTGGCCCGACTTGCCGCCCCCGCCGTCGCCTGCCAGCGCCGATACCGCCATCACCCGCCCCCCCGCCGAGGCCCGCACCACGCTCAGCCCGACGCCGAAGGCCGCCCGCCCGGCGCAGTCCCGCCCGGTGGCGGGCCGTTGCGACGCGCGCCCCGGGCCCGCGACCGGCTCCGGGGCGGGCGGGGGCACCTCGTGGCCCCACGCGCCCTGGTGGCCCGGCAGCAGCAGGTCTTCGTCCTCGGCGGGAGACTCGGAGAGGTAGGTGTACGCGCCGTGCGCGGGAACGCCCGGCTGCTCCACCGTGCCTGCGCTCTCCGGCAGCCCCTCGCCCGGGACCTGGCCGGTGTCCGTCATGCGTACCCCTCGCCCATCGGTTAGTGCTTCTACGACCAGCTCACCGGGAACGGCGCACCGACCGCCCCCCAGTGAAGAACGAGCGTCCGTGCCCAGCGGCACGAACGACCCGCCCGTAAAAGGCGACAAAGCCATTGAGTGGCATTGTCGCGGTCGTCCGGCCGCGGCGACAGCGTGATCGGCCACGGTCCGCTGTGGACTGCGCCACGTTGCGCGCCCGCCGGTTCTGCCGTACCACACCCCCCGCAAAACGGGCGGGTTTTCCGGACATTGACGAACAATGACGACCGAAGTCCCGGACCACCCGGTGCGGTACAACGATCGGCCAGCCTACCCCGCGCGGTACGACGATCCGATCACGGGGCACGGTCCGGGAGGACACCGCTGAGCAGGAACGCGACGCTGCGCTCGGTCTCCGTCCAGGCGCGGGTGTCGAGTTCGACGGACTGCAGCAGGGCGCACTCGACCCGGTAGCCGTGCTCGGTGAGGTCGCGGCCGACGCGTTCGGCGACGTCCCGGGTGGCGGCGTGGGTGACGATGCGCTGGGGGCGCCGGTCGGCGACCGCGGAGACGACGGCGGCCGACCCGCCGCCGACGCGGACCACGTCCGGTTCGGGCAGGCTCTCCAAAATGTGCGGGGCGTGGCCGTGCACCACCTGCAGTTGGACGCCGAAGCGCCGGGCGGCGGCCTCGGTGCGGGCGCAGGCCTCCGGGTCGGTGTCGACGGCGATGACGGCGGCGCCGGCGAGCGCGGCCTCGGTGGCGAACGCCCCGCTGCCGCAGCCGATGTCCCACACCAGGTCGCCCACGCGCGGCCCGAGGCGCGCCAGCTGGGCCGCCCGGAGCAGGTCCGTCTCGCCCTCGCCGAGGTGGCCGCCGTAGGCCTCGGCCGGCTGGGTCCAGCCGCGGGGGCCGGCGGCCGGGTCGCGGCCGGCGATCCAGCCGGTGCCCTCGGCGGCGCCCGGCCGGCCGCCGACGACGATGACGACGTTGGGGTCCCGCCAGGTGTGGTCGGCGGCCTTGTCGGAGGTGACGACGGTGACCTGTTCGCGTTCGGTGCCCAGTTCCTCGCAGATGACGAAGGTGCGGTGGACGCCCTCCAGCAGCAGGCCCAGTTCGGCGGGTCCGGCGCCGGGCGCGGTGAGCACGGCGACCTTGGTGTGGGCGCGGCACACGTTCACGGCGCGGCGCAGGGTGCGTTTGTGGGCGACGACCACGTGGGCGTCGTCCCAGGGCATGCCGGCGCGGGCGAAGGCGGCGGCCACCGAGGAGACGGCGGGGACGACCTCGACCTCCAGGCCGAACTCGGGTGCCCGCAGGGTCCGTACGACGCCGAAGAAGCCCGGGTCGCCGTCGGCGAGGACGACGGCGGTGCCGCGGTGGGCGGCGATGCGGCGGGCGGCGAGGGCGACGCTGCCGAGGCGGATGCGCTCGGCGGCGGGCGGCACCTCGGGCAGTGCCAGGTGGTGGGCGGCGCCCGCCACCAGGGTGGCGGCGCCGAGCGCGCCGCGTGCCGCCTCGGTCAGCGGCGAACCGTCCCAGCCGATCACCGTGACCCGGTCGGCCATCGTCGTCAGTCTCCAGGGGATGTCGCAGGTCGTCAGGGGGACGCCCACAGGCGGGCTCCGTGAGAGTACCCGGTGACACCTCGGGCCGCGCGCCGGGGCGCCCCGCGGTGGTGCCGTGGCGTCCGTCCCGTCAGTTCCAGTCCGGGAACGGCGGGTAGTCGCCGGTGCCGGCCAGTTCCCCGCCCGTGCCGTCGAGGTCCTCCGGCAGCAGGCTCCACACGATGAAGTCGGTGCGCACGTCGGTCCAGGTGCCGTCCTCGGCGCGCACGTGGGCTATGCAGGCGTTGCGCAGCACGCCCTCGCTGATGCAGCCGATCTTCTGGGCGACCTGCTGGGAGGCGGTGTTCCCGGCGGCGGTGCGCACCTCGATGCGTTCGAACTTCTGGTCGGTGAACAGCCACTGGGCGGTGGCGAGCGCGGCCTCGGAGGCGTAGCCCTCGCCGCGGGCCCAGGGGGCGATGATGTACGACAGTTCGGTGGCGCGGACGTGCCAGTTGGTGCGGGTCAACTGGACGAGGCCGACCAGGCGCTGGGTGAGGAACTCGGTGACGGCGAGGTCGAGGCCGCGGCCCGCGGCCCGTTCGGTGGGGGCGTACTCGGTGATCCAGGTGCGGGCCCGCTCCTCGGTGAACGGCTGGGGGATGTCGGTCCAGGCGGCGACCTGTTCGTCGTTCATCATGGCGGCCAGCGCGGGCACGTCGTCCTCGTCGAGGGGACGCAGCACCAACCGCTCCGTGCTGATGGAGATGGTGGGGAAGGTGCTCGTCATGCGCCGCTCCGTAACCTTCGGAAAATACCGTCAGGGCCTGCTGAACTGCCCAGCATGCAGCATCGGAGCACCCCGGCGCACCACGGGGTCCGCTCCCTGCGCAGGGAGCGGACCCCGTGTGGCGGACGCGGGTGTGCGACCGGTTCGAACGGCCCGGATCAGAACGCGGGGACGACGGCCCCGGCGTACTTGTCCTCGATGAACTTCTTCACCTCGGGCGAGGTGAGCAGCTTGGCGAGCTTCTTCACGCGGGGGTCGTCCTCGTTGCCCTTCTTCACGGCGAGGAAGTTGGCGTAGGGGTTGTTCTTGGCGGACTCAGCAGCGAGCGCGTCCTTGGCGGGGCTGAGCTTGGCCTCCAGGGCGTAGTTGCCGTTGATCACCGCGGCGTCCACGTCACCGAGGGAGCGCGGCAGCTGGGCCGCCTCCAGCTCCTTGAACTTCACGTCCTTGGGGTTGGCGGTGACGTCCTTGGGGGTCGCCTGGTAGCCGGCGCCCGCCTTGAGCTTGATGACGCCGTTGGCCTCCAGCAGCTTCAGCGCGCGGGCCTCGTTGGTGGTGTCGTTGGGCAGGGCGATCGTGGCGCCCTTCTTGAGGTCGGCGAGGTTCTTCAGGCTCTTGGAGTAGACGCCGAGCGGCTCCAGGTGCACGGTGCCGCCGGGGACCGGCACGATGTCGGTGCCGTTCTTCTTGTTGAAGTCGTCCAGGTAGGGCTTGTGCTGGAAGTAGTTGGCGTCGACCTGGCCCTGCTGGACGGCGGTGTTCGGAGTCACGTAGTCCGTGAACTCCTTGATCTCCAGCTTCAGGCCGGCCTTCTGGGCCAGGTGGTCCTTGACGTAGGTGAGGATCTCGCCCTGCGGGGTGGGGGTGGCGGCGACCGTCAGCGCGGCGTCGGCGTCCTTCTTGCCGGAGTCGGAGCCCGAGCCGCAGGCGGTGAGCCCGAAGGTGAGGGCTCCGGCGGCCAGGACGGTGGCGGTGATCTTGGCGGTGTTACGCACGAAAAGTGCCTTTCCTAGGGTGGTGCGCCCCGTCTGGGGTCGACGGGGAGTCCGGGGACGGGCAACCGGGCGCCTGGACGGGCCCGGCCGCCGGGGGCGGTCTCAGGCGACCTTGCTCACCTCGGCCGCAGCGGATTCCTCGGCGGCGGGTTCCTCGGCCGCCGCGGGCTGCCCGGCCTTCAGCAGCCGCAGCTTGGGCGCCGGGCCGGAGCGTCCGCCGCGGCGGTGCAGGGAGCGGGCGGCGAGGTCGCCGGCGAACTGGATGACGGAGATGACCACGGCGAGGATCGCCACGGTGATCCACATCAGTTGCGTCTCGAAGCGCTGGTAGCCGTAGCGGATGGCGATGTCGCCCAGGCCGCCGGCGCCGACCGTGCCGGCCATCGCGGAGTAGCCGATGAGGGCGACGACGGTGGTGGTGGCGGAGGAGATCAGCGAGGGCAGGGACTCGGGGACGAGGACCTTGCGCACGACCGTCCAGGTGTTGCCGCCCATGGCCTGCACGGCCTCGACGAGGCCGCCGTCCACCTCGCGCACGGCCGTCTCGACCAGCCGGGCGAAGAACGGGATGGCGCCGATGGCCAGCGGCACGATGGCGGCCTCGCGGCCGATGGTGGTGCCCGTGACCCAGCGGGTGAAGCTCATCAGGGCGACCATGAGGATGATGAACGGCATGGAGCGGGCGATGTTCACCACCTGCCCGAGCACCTTGTTGGCGAGGAGGTTCTGCAGCAGCCCGCCGCGGTCGGTCAGGACGAGCAGGACGCCGAGCGGGAGGCCGACGACGACGGCGATGAGCGTGGACCAGCCGACCATGTAGAGCGTGTCCCAACACGCCTGGGACAGCAGCGGCTGCATCTCGGACCAGGTCACTTGGCACCTTCCTTCATCAGCAGGTCCTTCTGCCGCGGGGCGTCGTCCCGGCCGACGACGTCGATCTGCAGGCCCTGTTCGCGCAGGAAGCCGACGGGCACGACGTTGTCCTCGTAGCGGCCGGGCAGTTCGATGCGCATCCGGCCGACCTGGAGGCCGCCGACGGTGTCGATGGCGGCGCCGAGGATCGATATGTCGATGTTGTAGGTGCGGGCGAGCTGCGAGATGACGGGCTGGGTGGCGCTCTCGCCGTGGAAGGTGACGTCGATGACGGTGCGGTCCGCGGCCGAGGCGTCGCCGCCGACCGGGAACAGCGCGGCGGCCAGCTGGGAGCCGGGGGTGGCGAGCAGTTCGCCGACCGTGCCGGACTCCACGATGCGGCCCTTGTCCATGAGCGCGGCCGAGTCGCAGATCGACTTCACGACGTCCATCTCGTGGGTGATGAGCAGGACGGTGAGTCCCAGCTGCCGGTTCAGGTCGCGCAGCAGCTGCAGGATGGAGCGGGTGGTCTCCGGGTCCAGGGCGCTGGTGGCCTCGTCGGACAGCAGCACCTTGGGGTCGCCGGCCAGGGCGCGGGCGATGCCGACGCGCTGCTTCTGGCCGCCGGAGAGCTGGGCGGGGTAGGCCCGGGCCTTGTCGGCGAGGCCGACCAGGTCGAGCAGTTCCAGCGCCTTGCGGGAGCGTTCCCTGCCCGACGTGCCGAGGATCTCCAGGGGCAGCTCGACGTTGTCCTGAACCGTGCGCGAGGACAGCAGGTTGAAGTGCTGGAAGACCATGCCGATGCGGCTGCGCGCCCGCCGCAGCTCCTTGCCGGCCCGCGGACCGCGCCCGGCCAGGGCGGTGAGGTCCTGTCCGGCGACGGTGACCGTGCCGGAGGTGGGGCGCTCCAGCAGGTTGACGCAGCGGATGAGCGAGGACTTGCCGGCGCCGGACTGGCCGATGACGCCGTACACCTCGCCTTCGCGGACGTGCAGGTCGACACCGTCGAGGGCGGTGACCTCGCGGCCTCGCGAGCGGTAGACCTTGGTGAGGCCCGATGTGGTGATCACGTGGGTTTCCGTCACTGTCGAGTACGCGGCGCGTCGTGGGCGCCGGGCACGGCGTGCAGGGTCGGGTACAGCCTGGGCGCGGCACGGGTCCGCAACGGCGCGGAAGGCGGGCGGAGACGTGCGCGCGGGAGGGGCTCGGCCGCGGGCGCCGGTTGACCGGGCGCGGACCGGAGCGGGCGCTCGCTTCGGGGCGCGAGGCTCAGGTGGTGCGGGGGCCCTCTAGAAGGCGCACATTCGACGCACAGGACACAGACAACGAGCACCGGGCGGCAGGGTCGCCTCGGTCGCAGGGGTGCGGCAGCTCGTCGTGGTCATGCGATCAGTAAACCAGACCGGCACCCCGACCCCGGCACCTGTGTCCGCATGCTGGACACCCGTGGACGCCTCGGGGAGGCGTCCCGGCTCCGCTCCCGGCACCGCTGTGACCAGCGGGGACGGCACCGCACCGGGCCGCGGCGCCCTCGACCGGCCCCTCGGGGCACGCCTCGGCGGGCGGGAGGTGTGTCCAACGCCACGGCCGTCGGCGGGGTTCGGGGG
>NZ_LR732544.1:1237048-1260789 GCF_902506575.1 Streptomyces mexicanus
GGATGCGTTCATGGCCCTTCCAGCATCCATGGTCCGCGGCCGCGCGGGCGGGGCCGGCGGCTCTGAGTTTGCTGTGAACCCGTGCGGTCGTTCCCCGGGAGCCCGTGCGGTCGGAATTTGCTGTGACCCGTGCGGTCGTTCCCCGGGAGCCGGTGAGGTCGGGGTTTCCTGTGGACCCGTGCGGTCGGTTCCCCGTGAGGGCGCGCTCCGGGTTCGCTGTGGGATCGGCGTGCCGGCCCCGGTTTCAGAACAACCTCAGAAGTCGCTCCCGCAGGCTTGCGTCCGGCACCAGGCGAAAGGACGCTCCCCATGACCACGGTCCACGAGCGAACGGCGACGCCGCTCGCGCCCCCGGCCCCGAGGCGGTCCCCCGCGCCGGCCGTGCTCACCGCGCTGTGGGCCGGAGCCGGCGCGGTGGTCGGCCTGTGGTGGTACGACACCGCCGCCGTCACCGGCGCGGCGGGCTGGCTGAACGGCGCCGGACGTATCGCGGGCCTGCTGTGCGGCTACGCCTGCGCCGTCCTGGTCGCCCTGATGGCCCGGGTGCCGCTGCTGGAGCGGCGCATCGGATCGGACCGGGTGGCCCGCTGGCACGCGATGGCCGGGCGGTACACGATCTGCCTGCTGGTCGCGCACGTCGTGCTGATCGTTCTCGGGTACGCGGCCCAGGACCACGCCCCGCTCGGGCACGAGACGCTGTCGATCGTCCTCGACTACCCGGAGATGCTGAAGGCCACCCTCGGCGCGGTCATCCTCTTCGCCGTGGGCATCACCTCGGCGCGCGCGGTGCGCCGCCGCACCGGCTACGAGTTCTGGTACTACGTCCACCTGCTGACGTACGCCGCGGTCTTCCTGGCCTTCTGGCACCAGCTGGCGCTGGGCGACCAGTTCAACGGTCACGCCGTGGCCACCGGCCTGTGGTACGCGCTCTACACGGGGGCCGCACTGCTCGTCCTGTGGTTCCGCGTCCTCGCTCCGGTCCGGCTGAACCTGCGGCACCGGCTGCGGGTCGAGGCGGTCACGCCCGAGGCGCCCGGGGTGTACTCGGTCGTCGTGCGTGGCCACCGGCTCGACGAACTGGGCGCCGAGTCCGGGCAGTTCTTCCGGTGGCGCTTTCTCGGCCAGGGCCTGGGCCGGACCTCCACGCCGTACTCGCTGTCCGCGCCGCCCCGGCCGGACCTGCTGCGGATCACGGTGAAGGCGCTCGGTGACCACAGCGCGGCCGTCGCGCTGCTGCGGCCCGGCACCCGGGTGTGGGCGGAGGGCCCCTACGGCGCCCTGACCGCCGCCCGGCGCACCTCGCACAAGGCGCTGCTGATCGCCGCCGGCGTCGGCATCACGCCGCTGCGGGCCCTGTTCGAGACGCTGCCGGGCGAGGTGACCCTGCTGTACCGGGCGCGCACGGCGCAGGACCTGGCGCTGGGCGGCGAGTTGGAGGCGATCGCGCGGTGGCGCGGGGCGCGGGTGCTGTACGCGCTCAACGGCCCGGACGGGGAGCGCCCCGTCTTCACCGTGGAGTCCCTGCGGGCCTCCGTCTCCGACCTGTCCGGGCACGACGTGTACCTGTGCGGTCCGCACGCCTTCGCCCAGGACCTCTACCGGGTCCTGCGCGCCGCCGGAGTGCCGGACCGGCGCATCCACCACGAGTCCTTCGAACTGTGAGGCCCCGTTGCACGCGTTGAACAAGAACCGTCCCCTGCGCCGCGTCGTCCTGGCGAGCGCCGCCACCGTCTCCGGGCTGGTGATGCTGCTGGCGCTCAAGCCGCACACCCCGCCGCGGATCGTCGCGGCGCCCGCCCCGGCCCCGTCCGGCAGCGCGAGCGCCCCCGCCGCCTCGGGCACTTCACCGGCGGCCGGTTCCGGCGGCTCGCCGTCCGCCGGGAAGAGCACCGGCACCACGACCGTGACGGGCGAGAGCGCGCAGACCCGCTGGGGCCCCGTCCAGGTGCGGATCACCGTGCGAAGCGGCCGGATCACCGATGTCACCGCGGTCGTCTACCCCACGGAGAACCCCCGGGACCAGGAGATCAACTCCTCCGCCCTGCCGCAGCTCAGGAGCGAGGCGCTGGCCGCGCAGAGCGCCGACATCGACACCGTCTCGGGCGCCACGTACACCAGTGACGGCTACAAGCGGTCGTTGCAGTCCGCGCTGGACTCCGCGGGCCTGTGAGCGCCCGGCTGAACACCCGGCCGGCGCGCCCCGTATGGGTGGGCCCAGGGTCGTACCGCCCACGGAGGAACCGTGACCACCACGCTCACCGGAGGCCGCGCCGCCCGGCGCCAGACCACGCGCCGCATCCGGCCGCGCCGCTCGCCCGCCGTCCCGCTGCTGCTCGCCGTCGCGGCGGGCGCGGCGGGCGTGCTGTGGCTGTGGTGGACGAACACCCCCTCCCTCACCGGCCCCGGCGCGCGGATCCTGAACGCGGGCCGGATCACCGGCCTGCTGGCCGGCTATCTGCTGGCGCTGGTGGTGCTGCAGATGGCACGGGTGCCCGCGCTGGAGCGGCGGGTGGGCTCCGACCGGGTCGCCCGCCGGCACGCGGCGAGCGGCCGCTACACGCTCTGCCTGGTCCTCGCCCACGTGTTCCTGACCATGTGGGGGTACGCGCTGCAGGCGGGCGGGTCGCTCGGCGACCTCGTGCACCGGACGACGGACACGGTGAACCAGCTGCCCGACCTGGGCAAGGCCGCCGTCGGCACCGGCCTGCTGCTGCTCGTCGGGCTGGTCTCGATCGGCCCGGTGCGCCGCCGGATGCCGTACGACACCTGGTACCACGTGCACCTGTGCACCTACGCGGCGGTGTTCCTGACGTTCTGGCACCAGATCGCCACCGGCAACGACTTCGCCGCCGCACCGGCCGCCAGGTGCTTGTGGTACGGGCTGTACGGCGCGGTGACCGCCCTGGTGCTCTGGTACCGGATCCTCACCCCGATCCGGCTGAACCTGAAGCACCGGCTGCGGGTGGTCGCGGTGGTGGAGGAGGCCCCGGGGATCGTGTCGGTGCTGATCGGCGGCCGGAGGCTGCACCGGATGGGCGCACAGGCCGGGCAGTTCTTCCGCTGGCGGTTCCTGGCGCCCGGGCTGCGGTGCAGCTCGCACCCGTACTCCCTGTCGGCCGCCCCGCGCCCGGAGCTGCTGCGCATCACCGTCAAGGCGATCGGCGACCACAGCGCCCGGCTGCGCGAGCTGGCCCCCGGCACCCGGGTGTGGGCGGAGGGCCCCTACGGCGCGCTGACCGCCGCCCGGCGCAGCCGCGGCAAGGTGCTGCTGGTCGCGGGCGGCGTCGGCATCACCCCGCTGCGGGCGCTGTTCGAGACGCTGCCCGGCGCGCCCGGCGACATCACGCTGCTCTACCGTGCCCACAGCGCCCGGGACCTGGCGCTGTGGGACGAGCTGACGGCGATCGCCGACGAGCGCGGCGCACGGCTGATGTACGCGGTCGACAGCCCCGACGGGGAGCGCCCGGACATCTCGGCCGCGTCCCTGCGGCACAGGATCCCCGACATCGACCGCCACGACGTCTTCCTGTGCGGGCCGCCGGGCTTCGCGCGGTCGGTGTACGAGGCGCTGCGCGAGGCCGGGGTCCCCGCGCGCCGTGTCCACCACGAGTCGTTCGAGATCTGAACCTGTCCGGGAGACGTCAGATGAGGAAGAGCCACCCTGTGCGGCGTGCCGTGCTCGTGGGCGCCGCCACCGTGTCCGGGATCGTGCTGCTGCTGTCGCTGAAACCGGCGGCCGACCCGGCCTCCGCGCCGGCCGCGGCCGCGCCGCCCCGGCCGAGCGGGTCGGCCGCGGCGTCACCGCGCGGCGCGGGCGCCGCCGGCGGGACGGGCCCGCGGACGGTGACCGGCGCGGTGGCGCCGACGCCGTACGGCGACGTGCAGGTGCGGCTGACGGTGCACGGCGGCAGGATCGTCCGGGCGGAGGCCGTGCGGGCACCCCGCGGCGGGCTGAGCGACCGCAAGACCGCCCTCGCCGTGCCCCGGCTGAACCAGGAGGCGGTGAGCGCGCAGAGCGCCCGCATCGACGCCGTCTCCGGGGCGACGTACACCAGTGCCGGCTACCGCCGGTCGCTGCAGTCGGCTCTGGACCGGGCCGGTGGCTGAGGCGGGGGCCGGGCCGGCGAAGGCTCCGGCCGTGGTGCGGCACGCGGAGGAGGTCATGGGGACCGTCTTCTCCTTCGACGTCCGCGGCGGGGACGCCGACGCGGTGGCGGCCGCGCTCGGGGCGGCGGTCGCCGGCCTGCACCGGGCGGACGAGTTGTTCAGCACCTACCGGCAGGACAGCGAGATCGCGCGGCTGGCCCGCGGTGAGCTGACTCTCGCGGACTGCTCGCCCGAGGTCGCCGAGGTGCTGGACCTGGGCGCGCGGGCCGAGCGGGACAGCGACGGCTGGTTCAGCCCGCGCTACGGCGGCGCCCTGGATCCGACCGGGATCGTCAAGGGCTGGGCGGCCGGGCGGGCGGCCCGGCTGATCGCGGCGGCCGGGGCGCGCGGGGTCAGCGTGAACGGAGGCGGGGACGTGCAGCTGCTGGGCGCGCCCGAGCCGCACCGGCCGGGGCGGGGGGGGGTGTCCGATCCGCTGCGGCCCGGCCGGCTGGCCGCGGTGGTCTCGGCGGCCGGCACCGAGGAGCTGGCGGTGGCCACCTCGGGCACGGCCGAGCGGGGTGCGCACATCGACGATCCGCGCACCGGCCGTGCCGCGGTGAGCGACCTGGTCGCGGTCACCGTGGTCACGCCCCGGCTGACCTGGGCGGACTGCTGGGCGACGGCGGCGTTCGCGCGGGGGTCGCGGGACGGACTGGCCTGGCTGGAGTCCCTGCCGGACGTGGAGGGGCTGCTGGTCACGGCGGGCGACGAGGGGCTGTGCACGAGCGGGCTGGCCGCCCGGCTGGGCTGACGGCGCGGCGGCGGGCGGACCCGCCCGGGGACGCCCGCCTCCGCGCCGTGCCCGGTGCCGGCCGGGTGCGCGCCCGGCGGCGCGGCGGCCCGGCGCCCCACGGGCTCAGTGGGCCAACGGCTCAATGGCGCGATGGCTCAGTGGCCGTTCTGCGCCAGGCGCAGCAGGTGGTCCGCCAGGGCCTGCCCCCCGGTCGGGTCCCGGCTGATCAGCAGCAGGGTGTCGTCACCGGCGATGGTGCCCAGGATGTCGTGCAGTTCGGCCTGGTCGATGGCCGAGGCGAGGAACTGCGCGGCCCCCGGAGGGGTCCGCAGCACCACGAGGTTCGCGGACGCCTCCGCGGAGATCAGCAGCTCCTGCGACAGCCGCCGCATCCGCTCCTCCTTGGCGGACTCCCCCAGCGGCGCGCGGGGCGTGCGGAAGCCGCCCTCGCTGGGCACCGCGTAGATGAGGTCGCCGTCGGTGTTGCGGATCTTGACCGCGTTCAGCTCGTCCAGGTCCCGGGAGAGCGTCGCCTGGGTGACGCTCAGCCCGTCGTCGGCGAGGAGCTTGGCCAGCTGGCTCTGCGAGCGCACCGGTTGCCGGTTGAGGATGTCCACGATCCGGCGGTGGCGTGCGGTGCGGGTCTGCGGCACGGCCGGCCCGGCGGTGGCGTTCCCGTTGTCCTGCGCCTGGCTCATCGTCGTCTCATTCTCCGGATCATCCGTCCCCGTCGGCCACGTCCAGGATGCCGGGCAGGGCCCCGAGGAAGGCGTCCACCGCGTCGTCGCCGAGGTTCAGCGGGGGCATCAGCCGCACGACGTCGGGGGCGGGCGCGTTCACCAGGAAGCCGGCCTCCTGGGCCGCCTGCTGCACCGTCGGCGCGTGCGGCCCGGTGAGCACGATACCCAGGAGCAGGCCCGCGCCCCGGACGTGGGAGACCAGCGGGTGGCCCAGCGCCTCCACGCCGTGGCGGAGCCGCTCGCCCTGCCGCTTGACGTGGTCCAGCAGCCCCTCGGCCTCGATGGTGTCGAGGACGGCGAGTCCGGCGGCGCAGGCCACCGGGTTGCCGCCGAAGGTGGTGCCGTGCTGGCCCGGCTGGAACAGGTCGGCGGCGCGGCCGAAGGCGACGGTGGCGCCGAGCGGCAGGCCGCCGCCGAGCTGCTTGGCGAGCGTGACGACGTCGGGCAGGACGCCCTCGTGCGCCTGGTAGGCGAACCAGGCCCCGGTCCGGCCGATGCCGGTCTGCACCTCGTCGAGGACGAGCAGCGCGCCGGTGGCCGCGGTGATCGCGCGGGCGGCCTTGAGGTAGCCGGCGGGCGGGACGACGACGCCGTTCTCCCCCTGGATGGGCTCGATGACGACGAGGGCGGTCTCGTCGGTCACCGCGGCCGCGAGCGCCTGCGCGTCGCCGTACGGCACGTGCGTGACGTCACCGGGCAGCGGACGGAACGGATCCTGCTTGGCGGGCTGGCCGGTGAGGGCCAGGGCCCCCATGGTGCGGCCGTGGAAGCCGCCGTGCGTGGCGACGATGTGGGTGCGGCCCGTGAGCCGGCCGATCTTGAAGGCGGCCTCGTTGGCCTCGGCGCCGGAGTTGCAGAAGAAGACCCGGCCCTCGCGGCCGAAGAGCTGCAGCAGCCGCTCGGCGAGCGCGACGGTGGGCTCGGCCATGAAGAAGTTGGAGATGTGGCCGAGGGAGCCGATCTGCCGGCTGACGGCCTCGACGATCGCCGGGTGGGCGTGGCCGAGGGCGTTGGTGGCGATGCCGCCGACGAAGTCGAGGTAGGCCCGGCCGTCGGCGTCCCACACCGTGGAGCCCTCGCCGCGCACCAGGGGCAGCCGGGGGGTGCCGTAGTTGTTCATGAGCGCGCCCTGCCACCGCGCGGTCAGTTCCTCGTTGCCCGGGCCGCCGTTCATGACTCCCCCTCGGTGTCGTCGTCGGGCACGACCATGGTGCCGATGCCCTCGTCGGTGAAGATCTCCAGCAGGATCGAGTGCTGGACCCGGCCGTCGATGACGCGGGCGGTGTTACGCCGCCCCGGACGGCGTGCAGGCACCCCTCCATCTTGGGGACCATGCCGGAGGACAGCTCCGGCAGCAGCTTCTCCAGCTGGCTCGCGGTGAGGCGGCTGATCACCTCGTCGGAGTTCGGCCAGTCCTCGTAGAGGCCCTCGACGTCGGTGAGGACCATGAGGGTCTCGGCGCCCAGTGCCGCAGCGAGTGCCGCAGCCGCCGTATCAGCATTGACGTTGTAGACATGTCCGTCGTCCTGGGAACGGGCGATCGAGGAGACGACCGGGATGCGGCCGTCGGCGAGCAGTGCCTCGATCGCTCCGGTGTCGATCTCGGTGATCTCGCCGACCCGTCCGATGTCGACCGGTGCACCGTCGATCTCGGGGGTGTGCTTGGTGGCGGTCATGGTGTGCGCGTCCTCGCCGGTGAGGCCGACGGCGAACGGGCCGTGCTGGTTGAGCAGCCCGACCAGTTCCCGCTGCACCTGCCCGGCCAGCACCATCCGTACGACGTCCATGGCGTCCTCGGTGGTGACGCGCAGGCCCGCCCTGAACTCGCTGACGATGCCGTGCTTGTCCAGGGCGGCGCTGATCTGCGGGCCGCCGCCGTGCACGACGACGGGCTTGAGGCCGGCGTGCCGCAGGAAGACCACGTCCTGGGCGAAGGCGGCCTTGAGGTCCTCGTCGACCATGGCGTTGCCGCCGAACTTGATGACGATGATCTTGCCGTGGTGGCGGGTCAGCCAGGGCAGCGCCTCGATGAGGATCTTCGCCTTGGGCAGGGCCGTGTGTTTGCGGGTCGTGGTCATGAGGAGTAGGCGCTGTTCTCGTGGACGTAGTCGGCGGTGAGGTCGTTGGTCCAGATGGTGGCGGTCTCGGAGCCGGCGGCGAGGTCGGCGACGATGTGCACCTCGCGGTAGCGCATGTCGACCTTCTCCCGGTCCTCGCCGACCGAACCGTTCTTGCACACCCACACGCCGTTGATGGCCACGTTCAGCCGGTCGGGTTCGAAGACGGCGTTCGTGGTGCCGATCGCGGACAGCACCCGGCCCCAGTTGGGGTCCTCGCCGTGGATGGCGCACTTGAGGAGGTTGTTGCGGGCGATGGAGCGGCCCACCTCTACGGCGTCCGCCTCGCTCGCGGCGCCGACGACCTCCACCTTGATGTCCTTGCTGGCGCCCTCGGCGTCCCGGATCAGCTGCTGTCCGAGGTCGTCGCAGACGGCCCGCACGGCCTCGGCGAACTCGTCGTGGCCGGGGGTGATGCCGGAGGCGCCGGAGGCGAGCAGCAGCACGGTGTCGTTGGTGGACATGCAGCCGTCGGAGTCGACCCGGTCGAAGGTGACCTTGGTGGCGGCGCGCAGCGCCTTGTCCAGGGTGCCGCTGTCGAGGTCGGCGTCCGTGGTGAGGACGACGAGCATGGTGGCCAGGCCCGGGGCGAGCATGCCGGCGCCCTTCGCCATGCCGCCGACGGTCCAGCCGTCCCTGGTGACCACGGACGTCTTGTGGACGGTGTCGGTGGTCTTGATGGCGATGGCGGCCTTCTCGCCGCCGTGCTCGCTCAGGGCGGCGGCCGCGGTCTCCACGCCCTTGAGGACCTTGTCCATCGGCAGCAGCACGCCGATCAGGCCGGTGGAGCAGACGGCCACGTCGATGGCGCCGACGCCGAGCACCTCGGCGACCTTCTCGGCGGTGGCGTGGGTGTCCTGGAAGCCCTTCGGGCCGGTGCAGGCGTTGGCGCCGCCGGAGTTGAGGACGACCGCCGAGAGCGTGCCGTCCTTGAGGACCTGCTCGGACCACTGCACCGGGGCGGCCTTGACGCGGTTGGAGGTGAAGACGCCCGCGGCGGCGCGGCGCGGCCCGGTGTTGACCACGAGGGCCAGGTCCGCGGTGCCGTTGTCCTTGATCCCGGCGGCGATGCCCGCCGCCTGGAATCCCTTGGCTGCCGTGACGCTCACGGTGCGACTCCGATCGTGGAAAGCCCGGTGCTCTCGTCGAGCCCCAGGGCGATGTTCATGCTCTGCACGGCACCGCCCGCGGTGCCCTTGGTCAGGTTGTCGATGGCGCTGATCGCGATGACGCGGTGCGCGGCCGGGTCGTGGGCCACCTGGATCTGCACGGCGTTGGAGCCGTACACGGCGCCGGTGGCGGGCCACTGCCCCTCGGGCAGGAGGTGGACGAACGGCTCGTCGGCGTACGCCTTCTCGTAGGCGGCGCGCACGGCCTCGGCGGTGACGCCCTCGCGGGCCCTGGCGCTGCAGGTGGCGAGGATGCCGCGGGGCATCGGCGCGAGGGTGGGTGTGAAGGAGACGGTGACCGGCTCGCCCGCCGCCGCGCTGAGGTTCTGGATCATCTCGGGCGTGTGCCGGTGGCCGCCGCCGACGCCGTACGGCGACATCGAGCCCATGACCTCGCTGCCCAGCAGGTGGGGCTTGGGCGCCTTGCCGGCGCCGGAGGTGCCGGAGGCGGCGACGATCACGGCCTCGTTCTCGACGAGTCCGGCGGTGTAGGCCGGGACGAGGGCGAGGGAGGCGGCGGTGGGGTAGCAACCGGGCACCGCGATGCGCTTGGACCCCTCCAGCGCGGCGCGGGCGCCCGGAAGTTCGGGCAGGCCGTAGGGCCAGGTGCCGGCGTGCGGGGAGCCGTAGAAGCGCTCCCAGTCGGCCGGGTCCTGCAGCCGGAAGTCGGCGCCGAGGTCGATGACGAGGACATCGTCGCCGAGCTGCTCGGCGACGGCCGCGGACCGGCCGTGCGGCAGGGCGAGGAAGACGACGTCGTGCCCGGCGAGCGCCTCGGGGGTGGTCTCGGCGAGCACCCGGTCGGCCAGCGGCAGCAGGTGCGGCTGGAGCGTGCCGAGCCGCACGCCCGCGCTGGAGTTGCCGGTCAGGGCACCGATCTCGACCTCGGGGTGCGCGAGCAGCAGACGCAGCGTCTCTCCGCCCGCGTATCCGCTCGCTCCGGCGACCGCCACACGTACAGCCATGAAGCCTCCTCCTCGATGGCATGACTATACGTTTCGATGCACGTTTATGCAATGTCGTGCGCAGGACCCCCTCGCTGCCGCTCCTGCGGCCGCGCGCCCCTCGCTCAGGCGGCTTCCGCGCGGCCGTTCACACGGCCCCCTCGGCGGGGTCGGCCTTGGGCAGCATGATCCAGCGGGAGAGGACGAAGGTCACCGGGATCGCCGCGGCGGAGGCGATCAGCGGCGCGAAGCGGCTGCCGGCGTGCAGCACGTCGACGATCACGTACACACCCGCCGTGGTGATGACGAAATTCGCGGCGTTCGTCAGCGGGAACAGCAGGAATTTCCGCCAGGTCGGCCGCGTCCGGTAGGTGAAACGCGCGTTGAGGAAGAAGGACCCGGTCATGCTGAGGAAAAACGCGAGCACATGCGCGAGGAGATAGGGCAGGCGCAGCAGGAACACCAGATAAAGGCCGTAGTACGTGCCGGTGTTGATGACACCGACCACGGCGAAGGTGACGATCTGCCGCGGCATCGGGCGGGTCATCGCGGTACGCATCAGGGAATGAGGTCCTTCGTCCGTTCCACGTTGGTGGCCTTCACCAGGAAGTGCGGGCGGCCCTTGACCTCGTAGTAGATCCGGCCGGTGTACTCCCCGATGACGCCGAGCATCACCATCTGCACCCCCGCGAGCGCGGTGACGGCGGTGATGATGGTGACATAGCCGGGGGTCTGCACGCCGTTGAGGAGCGCGGCGACGACGATCCACGCGGTGTACAGGCCGGCGCACAGCAGCAGGCCCATGCCCAGGTGCAGGGCGGCGCGCAGCGGCCGGTTGTTGAACGACAGCAGCCCGTCTATGCCGTAGTTGAGCAGCGACTTCAGCGTCCAGGAGCTGCGGCCGTGCTCGCGGACGGCGTTCTCGTACTCGAAGGTGGTGCTGGGGAAGCCGACCCAGGCGAACAGGCCCTTGGAGAACCGGTTGTACTCGGTCAGCGCGAGCACCGCGTCCACCACGCGCCGCGACAGCAGCCGGAAGTCGCCCACCCCGTCCACCAGTTCGACGTCGACGAGCCGGTTGATCAGCCGGTAGTACAGACGGGCGGTGAGGGTGCGGGTGATGCGGTCGCCGCGCCTGCTGCGCCGGGCGAGGACCTGGTCGTAGCCCTCTCCGCGCAGCTCGACCATGCGCGGGATCAGCTCCGGCGGGTGCTGCAGGTCGGCGTCCATGACGACCACCGAGTCGCCGGAGGCGTGCCGCAGCCCGGCCAGCAGTGCGGCCTCCTTGCCGAAGTTGCGGCTGAAGGAGACGTAGCGCACGCGTGCGTCGCGGTCGGCGAGCTGCTGCAGCAGGGCGAGGGTACGGTCGCGGCTGCCGTCGTCGACGTAGACGAACTCCATGTCGTGGCCGAGCGGCAGCAGGGTGTCGGCGATCTTCTGGACCTCGGCGTGGAAGCGTTCGATGACGTCTTCCTCGTTGTAGCAGGGCGCGACGATCGAGATGAGCATGGCGGTGGTTTCTCCCCGGGGGGCGCGGTCAGAGAGCGCTGGGTGTGCGCTCGCGCGGGTGGGTGGTCGAGGGGTGCGGCGCGGGCCGGCGCGCGCCGCGCCGTCCGCGCACGGCGCCGACGGCGCCGAGCAGGGCGAGGAGCAGCAGCGAGGCGCCGCCGGCCGCCGCGCCCAGCCGCAGGCCGGGCGGGTGGAAGGTGCAGGTGACGCTGGTCGCGGAGCCGTCCAGGGGGACGGCGATCAGGCCGTAGTACTGCCCGGCGGGTGCGGCCGGGCCGTCGCCCGCGGCGCACCGCCAGCCGGCGATGCGGGGCGCGGCCAGGACCGCGGTGCCCTTGCTGCCGGCCGGCAGCACGGCATGGACGGTGCCGTCGGTGACGCTCACCTTCGTGGCGCCGGTGGCCTTCAGCCGCTGGACGGCGGCGTGCAGCCGGGTGGTGTCCAGGCAGCCGACCGCGCCGTCGGGGACGGTGCCGGCCCGGCTGGGGGTCAGGTCGATCCGCACGGCCCCGGAGGCCGGGACGGTGCCGAGCGGCTGCATCGCGGCGCGTTTGGCCGCATCGGCGGTGAACCGGCCGGTCGGGCCGGGGGCCGGGGTGCCGGTGAGGCGGGCGGTGCCGGAGTAGTGCGGCGCCCACAGGTAGACCTGGCTGCCGGGCGCGCACCGCGCGGTGAGCGACGGCCTCGGCGCGGTGGCCTTGCGGGCGGGGGCGTCGATGCGCAGGGCCGTGCCGTCGTCGCCCGGCTGCGGCGGCCGGCCGGTCGCCGGGCTCACGGTGAGGCGGGGCACGGTGTACACGCGGGTGCCCAGCAGCATCTCCTGGTTGCGGTAGGGCGAGGGGCCGAAGGCGGAGACGGTGGTGTGCGCGTCCGCCCGCGTCGGCCGCACGGTGACCAGGGGCGGCACGTCCTGCCGGGAGACCGTGGGCGGGCTGTGGTCCTGCGGGTTCCACCGCTGGTGGGGGTCCGGCGGGGAGTGCACCCGGGCGCCGACGGAGAAGATCGCGTCGGTGACGGCGTTGTCCAGGCTCTGCAGGTTGCGTCCGCGGGAGGTCCAGCCGTCGCCGAGGGCGGTGAGCGTGCGGCTGAGCACGTCGGCGGTGAGGCTGCTGTAGTACTGGGCGCCCTGGCCGCCGACCATGAGCGGGTCGTTGCCCACGGTCTGCTCCCGGCCCGGGTCGGTGCGGTACACCGGCCAGCCGTCCACCCGGGCGATCGCGTCCGCCTGCCGCTGCTGCCGGGTGCCCCAGGGGGCGTAGTCGTCCAGGTGGTCCAGGCGCAGCCGGGTGGCGACGGCCGAGGTGGCGGTGGCCTCGCCGAGCTGGGCGGTGACGAGCAGCACCGCGGCCAGCAAGGCGAGCACGGTGCGGCGCCGTCCGGGTGGCGCCTGCGGCCGTCCCGCGCGGGCGAGCAGGGCGAGCCCGGCCAGGGCGCCGGCGGCGGCCAGCAGCAGCACCGGCCAGGCGACGGAGCGCACCAGGGCGCTGCGGCTCGCCACGGCGGCGATCAGCACGAGCAGCCCGGCCGCCGGGCCCAGGGCGCGCACCCCGGGCGGGCCGTAGGACAGGCAGTGCCAGGCGGCGATCACCAGCAGGGCGCACAGCACGAACGCCTGGCGGTACGGGCTGCCGTTGGGCGTGGCGAAGGCGTGCCAGGCCAGGTGGGTCGGCGTCCACTGCATCGACAGGGTCACGGCGACGATCAGCACGCTCCAGCCCGCGCGCACCCGCCGCGGGACCGCCCCGTGGAAGGGCAGGGCGAGGGCGAGCAGCAGGGCCGTGGTGCCGACGTAGAGGGCGGGCGAGCCGAAGCCGTACGTGGCGGGCAGCAGGCGGGCCAGCAGGTCGTCGGCGCCCACCGGCGCGAAGTGCGTGACGCGGCCCGGGTAGGCGTGCTTGGTGCCGACGTAGATGACGGTGACCAGCGGTGCGGCCAGGCCCACGCCGAGGGCGACGGTGACCGCGGCCCGGACGGCCGCGGCGAGCGCCCGGCGGCGCGGCAGCCCGGTGAGCCACAGCCGCAGCAGCAGCACCAGGCCGGCGCCGAGGGTGGCCATGTAGGCGGTGTAGAAGTTGGCGATCCAGGCGAGCGCCACGACGAGCACGCCGAGCAGCCGGTGCCGTCCGGCCAGTGTCCACTCGCCGACCAGGCACAGCAGGGGCAGGGCGATCAGCCCGTCGAGCCACATCGGGTTGTACGAGGCGTCCGCCAGCGACCAGCCGCACAGGGCGTAGGCGGCGCCCAGTGCTCCCGCCGCCCACCAGCGGCCGGGCCGCAGCCGCAGCAGCAGCCACGCCATGGCGGCGCCGGCGCAGGCGGTCTTCAGCACCGTGACCGCGTACACCGCGAGGTCGATCTCGTCCCGCGGGAAGAGGGCCACGAGCAGCGCGAAGGGACTGCTGAGGTAGGTGCCGAGGTCGGGCAGGAAGCTGGAGCCGTACCCGGACTGCCAGTTGACGAGCAGGCCGCCGTCGGCCCTGCCGTGCAGCAGGTCCCACAGGTGGGCGTGGAACGGCACGTACTGGTTGCCCAGGTCGTTGACGGCGCGGGTGCGCGGGCCGAAGGGATAGCTGCGGGCGACGGCGTCGGCCGCGCAGAACGCGGTGGTGGTGATCACCGCGGCGAGCAGGGCGGCGGCCGGCCGCGGTCTGCTCCGCAGGATTGAGCGATCCATTCTCGGCGGGCCCCCAGCGCATGTCCGTTCGGCGGCGTCTTCTTCGGGGGCTTGGCCCCCTCGCGCCGGCGATCGCCAACCTAGGCGGGGGCATTTCCGGATGGTGGTGTCGTCGGTGAACGACGGACGAATCGCACATGACAAATTCCGCGTGCCCTGCGGATACGGGCGTGCTCCGCCTCCCTGCCGGGAAACGGAGCACGTCCGGGAAGTACCCGGGGGAGAACCGGGAAATGAACGGGAATCCACCCGGGCAATACCGCGGTCGATGCCGCAGGCAATGACCCGGCGTCAGGAACGCCTCGGCGCGATCCGCAGGAAGGTGATCGAGTGCGCCGGGAAGGTGTGGGTGAACCGGTCGGCGATCCCGGTGACGGTGGAGGTCACCGGGGCGACCGGGGTGGCCGTCTCGGTGTTCTCCGCGTCGGGCGCGGCGGCCAGGACGGTCGCCTTCGCCGTGCCGGCGACCCGGGCGCCGCCGAGGTCGACGGCCGTCCGGGCGGCCGTGGCCTGGGCGTTGACGACCTTGAGGATCAGCTCGCCGGTCGCGGCGTCCCGGGTGACGACCTGGCGGAACGGCTCGGCCGGCTTGTCGTCGGTGAAGCGGCCCCACTCGGTGCCGTCGAGGAAGAGGGTGACCTGGCGGCCGCGGACCTTGATGTCGATGTCGTAGGCGCGGCCGGTCTCGATCGAGCCGGGCTTGGCGATCAGCGTGGACTTGCCGCCGTCCACCGCCTGCTCGACGGCGCTCTGGGTGTTGTTCCAGCCGCCGAGATTCCACCAGTAGTAGTTCCCGGTGTCCTTGACGCCGAAGGCGACGAGGAAGCCTTCCTTGCCGGCCTTCTTGGTGGCTTTCACGTGCAGGTCGTAGTCGTGCCAGGCCGGGTCGCCGGCCGAGACCATGGTGTTCTCGGCCGCCGTGTCCGTCTGGACGTAGGCGCCGTCCTGGACGCTCCAGCTGCCGGTGCCGGTGTGGGTCCACCGCGCGGCGCCGGAGGAGAAGTCGTCGCTGAGCAGCGTGGTGCCGTCGGCGGCGGTGACCTGCACGTCGTCGTAGGCGGCGCTGGTGGCCCAGGTGGACAGGCCGACGGCGCCGGTGATCGGCCCGCTCACGGACGGGGTCGTGGTGGCGGTGCTGGGCACCACCCGGTCGCCGACGTTGGTCATGAACAGTTTCTGGACCTCGTAGTTCGCCGAGCCCCAGGAGGCGTGGTTGTTGAACCAGACCATGTCCGGGCGCCACTGCACGTAGTCCTCGTTGGCGAACAGCGGGGCGTAGGAGGCGAGCTTGACGACGTCCGCGTTGCGCTCCAGGCCGGTCATGTAGGCGGCTTCGGCGAGGCCGTTGGTGAAGGTGTTGCCCTGGGAGGCGTACTCGCCGAGGAAGACCTTGGGGCCGCCGCGGTCGTAGGAGTCGTAGCGGTCGTTGTTCTGCAGGAACCACTGCGGGCTGTTGTAGTAGTGCTCGTCGACCATGTCGACGCGGGCGTCGCGGTTGAGCTGCCAGGCGGTGTCGAAGGTGGTGCCGCTGTCGTCGGGGCCGGAGTTGGAGATCACCGTCAGGTACGGGTACTTCGCCTGGAGGGCGGCGCGGAACCGCGTGAAGCGGGCGAAGAACTCCTTCGGCAGGTTCTCCTCGTTGCCGACCTCTATATGGGTGAGGTGGAAGGGCCTGGGGTGGCCCATCTCGGCGCGCAGCTTGCCCCACCGGGAGGTGACGGGGCCGTTGGCGAACTCCACGAGGTCCAGGGTGTCCTGGATGTGCCGCTGGAGCAGGGCCTCGTCGGCGACCGCCTGGTTCTGGCCGCAGCCGGTGACCAGCGCCGGGACGACGGGCAGCGGCATGGCGCCGATGTCCTCGGCGAAGCGGAAGTACTCGTAATAACCGAGGCCGTAGCTCTGGTTGTAGCCCCAGAAGTTGGCGTTGGTGGCGCGCTGCTCGACCGGGCCGACGGTGTCCTTCCACTGGTAGGAGCGCTTGCGCTGCCAGCCGGAGTCCTCGCTGTAGTCCTGCATGGAGCCGGTGTTGACCAGGCAGCCGCCGGGGAAGCGGACGAAGCCCGGGTGCAGGGCGGCGACCTTCTCGGCGAGGTCCTTGCGCAGGCCGTTCGGCTCGTGCTTGTAGGTGTCGCGGGGGAAGAGGGACACCATGTCGAGGGCGGCCGCGGCGGAGGAGGTGACGGTGAGGCGGCCGGTGGTGCTGGTGCGGGTCGCGGTGAAGGCCGCCTTGTACTGGGCCCAGCCGCTCTTGCGCACGGCGATCCGGCGGGCGGTCGCCAGCGTGCCGCCGAAGTCGTGGAGGGTGACGGTGAGCGCGGTGCCGGCGTCGGCGCGGGCCCACACCGAGAAGTCGTACTTCTTCCCCTCCTCGACGGCGATGCCGGTGTTGTAGCCGGCGTTCGTGACCGAGGAGGCGGCGCCGAGGGAGAGGTAGTGGCGGTTGCGGTCGTTGAGGCGGCCGGAGTCGTCGGTGACCTGCGCGGTGCCGTCCGCCGTCCAGGCGGTCAGCGGGGTGTAGGAGCGGTTGTCGTCGGTGGAGTACTCGAAGGAACGGTTCTGTACCAACTCGGCGTACAGGCCGCCGTCGGCGGCGCGGTTGATGTCCTCGAAGAAGACGCCGTACATCGTCTTGTCGAGGGCGGCGCCCCGGGCGGTTGGGTCGACGGTGATCGCGTAGTCGGCGACGGCGGCGGGGCCGGCGGCGTGCGCGGGGGCGGGGACCACGGCCGTGGCGAGCAGGAACGCGCTCGCTCCCAGGCCCAGTCTCCAGCGGGCGGTGCGTGACATGGATACTCCGCGGCTCGGTGCCTCCCAGGTGGAGGCAGTTCGAAATATCGGACATTGGTCAGCACTTCGAACGGCAAGATAGGGAGGGTGCGCAGGCCCGTCAATGGGGTGCGCGTGCAGGCGAGCAGACGGAAGGCGGCAGCGGTGGGCGAGTTCTGGCCGGTGCCCGACGTCCTGGCCCACCTGGCCGGGCGGTGGCGGGTGGCACGGACCGTGCGGGACCTGGACAGCGGACAGGAGGGCGAGTTCACCGGGGTGACCGTCTTCGGGCCGCTGGACGGCGGGGGGTTGCTGCACGAGGAGTCGGGCCACTTCACCTGGCACGGCGTGACGCGGCCCGCGACGCGGACGCTGCGGTTCCTGCCGGGCGGCGCGCCGGGCACGGCCGACGTGCGGTTCGCCGACGGGCGCCCCTTCCACGACCTGGACCTGACCTCGGGCCGGTACGTCGCCGACCACCCGTGCGCGGCCGACCTCTACCGCGGCGAGTTCACCGTGCGCGACGCCGACCACTGGCGCACGGTCTGGCGCGTACGCGGCCCGGCGAAGGACCTGCTGCTCGTCACGGACTACAGCCGTGAGGCCGACGTTCCCGTGGAGACCGAGGCCCCGTGAAGACCGGCCCCCGATGAAGACCGGGTCCCCGTGACAGGCGAGTCCGCCTGAGGACCGGGCCCTGGGCCCTCACCCGGTCAGAGGATCTCGTCGCAGGCCGCGCGCAGGCGGCGCACGCCCTCCGTGATCTCGGCGGGGCCGGCGACCGCGGCGAAGCTGAGCCGGGCGTGGGGTGCGCGGCCGGGCCGGGGAGGGTTCCCGGGACCTTCCCGGGGGCGGGCGTCAGCTCAGGGAGGCCAGCGCCTCGTTCCAGGTCGCCGACGGGCGCATGACCTCGGCGGCCTTGGCCGGGTCGGGCTGGTAGTAGCCGCCGATGTCGGCCGGCTTGCCCTGGACGGCGATCAGCTCCTCGACGATCTTCTGCTCGTTGGCGGCGAGCGTCTCGGCGAGCGGCGCGAACGCCTTGGCCAGGTCGGCGTCGTCGGTCTGCTTGGCCAGCTCCTGCGCCCAGTACAGGGACAGGTAGAAGTGGCTGCCGCGGTTGTCGATGCCGCCGACGCGACGGGTCGGGGACTTGTCCTCGTTGAGGAAGGTCGCCGTGGCCCGGTCCAGGGTGTCGGCGAGGACCTTGGCGCGGGTGGTGCCGGTGGCCTCGGCGTACTGCTCGAAGGAGGGCACGAGCGCGAAGAACTCGCCCAGGGAGTCCCAGCGCAGGTAGTTCTCCTTGACCAGCTGCTGCACGTGCTTGGGCGCGGAGCCGCCGGCGCCGGTCTCGAACAGGCCGCCGCCCGCCATCAACGGGACGACCGACAGCATCTTGGCGCTGGTGCCCAGCTCCAGGATCGGGAACAGGTCGGTCAGGTAGTCGCGCAGCACGTTGCCGGTGACGGAGATGGTGTTCTCGCCGCGGCGGATGCGCTCCACGGACAGCTTGGTGGCCTCGACGGGGGAGAGGATCCGGATGTCCAGGCCCTCGGTGTCGTGCTCGGGCAGGTACTGCTTGACCTTGGCGATCAGGTTGGCGTCGTGGGCGCGGTTCTCGTCCAGCCAGAAGACGGCCGGGTCGCCGGTGGCGCGGGCGCGGGTGACGGCCAGCTTCACCCAGTCCTTGATCGGGGCGTCCTTGGTCTGGCAGGCGCGGAAGATGTCGCCGGCCGAGACGGCCTGCTCGATCACGACGTTGCCGGCCTGGTCCACGAGGCGGACCGTGCCCGTGACGGGGATCTCGAAGGTCTTGTCGTGGCTGCCGTACTCCTCGGCCTTCTGCGCCATCAGACCGACGTTGGGCACCGAGCCCATGGTGGCCGGGTCGTAGGCGCCGTTCGCGCGGCAGTCCTCGATCACGGCCTGGTACACGCCGGCGTAGCTGGAGTCCGGGATGACCGCCAGGGTGTCGTGCTCCTGGCCGTCCGGGCCCCACATGTGGCCGGAGGTGCGGATCATGGCCGGCATGGAGGCGTCGATGATGACGTCGGAGGGCACGTGCAGGTTGGTGATGCCCTTGTCGGAGTCGACCATGGCCAGCTCCGGGCCCTCGGCCAGCTCGGCGTCGAAGGAGGCCTTGATCTCCTCGCCGTTCGGCAGGCTCTCCAGGCCCTTGAACAGCCCGCCCAGACCGTCGTTCGGGGTCAGGCCGGCCGCGGCGAACGTCTCGCCGTACTTCGCGAACGTCTTCGGGAAGAAGGCACGCACCACGTGACCGAAGATGATCGGGTCGGAGACCTTCATCATCGTGGCCTTCAGGTGCACGGAGAACAGCACGCCCTCCTGCTTGGCACGGGCGACCTGCGCGGCGAGGAACTCGCGCAGCGCGGCCACGCGCATCACGGAGGCGTCGACGACCTCCCCCTTCTGCACCGGCACGGACTCGCGCAGCACGGTGGTGGAGCCGTCGTCGCCCTTCAGCTCGATGCGCAGGGTGCCGTCCTCGGCGATGACGACGGACTTCTCGGTGGAGCGGAAGTCGTCCACGCCCATCGTCGCCACGTTCGTCTTGGACTCGCCGGTCCAGGCGCCCATGCGGTGCGGGTGGGTCTTGGCGTAGTTCTTCACCGAGGCCGGGGCACGGCGGTCGGAGTTGCCCTCACGCAGCACCGGGTTCACCGCGGAGCCCTTGACCTTGTCGTAGCGGGCGCGGATCTCGCGCTCCTCGTCGGTCTTGGGGTCGTCCGGGTAGTCCGGCAGCGCGTAGCCCTGGCCCTGCAGCTCGGCGATGGCGGCCTTGAGCTGCGGGATGGACGCCGAGATGTTCGGCAGCTTGATGATGTTGGCCTCGGGCCGCTTGGCCAGCTCGCCCAGCTCGGCCAGCGCGTCCGGGATCCGCTGGTCCTCGGTCAGGTACTCCGGGAACACCGCGATGATGCGCCCGGCCAGCGAGATGTCACGGGTCTCCACAGCCACACCCGCCTGCGAGGCGTACGCCTGGACCACCGGCAGGAAGGAATACGTCGCCAGGGCCGGGGCCTCGTCAGTGTGTGTGTAGATGATGGTCGAGTCAGTCACCGGGTGCTCCGCCCCACGTCTGCAACATTGCTCGACATCAAGATATCTCGTGATCGGCCCGGACTCGACAGCGGTCGGCGCCCAGGCGGCGGCGGCGGGCCGGATCCGCGCTCCGGGCGGTGGCCGCCCCGGGCGGTGGCGGACCGCCGGTCCGGGCCGGGGCCGGTGCCCGGCGCGCGTCGCCGGGGACGGCGGGACCCGCGCCGGCTCATGCGGGACACGTGGGGGCAGGCCGGCATGCCGGGCGCCCCGGGCCGTGCCGGGCGGGTCCGCGCCGGGCGGGCGCGTCACCTGGGGAGCTGGTGGTCCTCCGGGTGCCGGGGGTGCGGGACGGTCGCCGTGGGCTGCTTCAGGGAGACGGTGCGGGTCGGGGCCGGGATGGTGATGCCCTCCTGGCGGTAGCGCTTGTGCAGGCGCTTGATGAACTCGTGCTTGATGCGGTACTGATCGCTGAACTCGCCCACGCCCAGGACGACCGTGAAGCCGATCCTGGAGTCGCCGAAGGTGTGGAAGCGGATCGCCGGCTCGTGCTCGGGCACCGCGCCGGTGATCTCCCGCATCACTTCGGTGACGACCTCGGCGGTCACCCGCTCGACGTGCTCCAGATCGCTGTCGTAGCCGACCCCCACCTGCACCAGGACCGTCAACTGCTGCTCGGGCCGGGTGTAATTCGTCATGTTCGTCTTCGCCAGCTGCCCGTTGGGGATGACAACCAGGTTGTTGGACAGCTGGCGGACCGTCGTCTGGCGCCAGTTGATGTCCTCCACATAGCCCTCCTCGCCGCTGCTGAGCCGGATGTAGTCGCCGGGCTGGACGGTCCGGGAGGCGAGGATGTGGATGCCGGCGAAGAGGTTGGCGAGGGTGTCCTGCAGCGCCAGGGCGACGGCCAGGCCGCCCACGCCCAGGGCGGTGAGCAGCGGCGCCACGGAGATGCCCAGCGTCTGCAGCACCACCAGGAAGCCGATCGCGAGGACCAGGATCCGGGTGATGTTGACGAAGATCGTGGCCGAACCGGCCACCCCGGAGCGGGACTGCGTCACCGTCCGCACCAGGCCGGTGATCACCCGGGCCGCCGAGAGGGTCACCACGGCGATGAGCCACACGATCAGGACCTGGTTGATGTGGTGCTGGACCGTCCGCGTCAGCGGCAGCACCGCCGCCCCGGCCGCGATGCCTCCCGCGATGGCCGCCCACGGCACCACCGTGCGCAGCGCGTCCACGAGGACGTCGTCCCCGCTCCAGCGGGTCCGCTTGGCGTGCTGGGCCAGCCACAGCAGCAGCGTGCGCGACAGGAACGCCAGCGCCAGCCCCGCGGCCAGCGCGATGCCGGTGAGGACGAGGTCGTCCAGGGTCACGGCGCGGTTCATCGCTCACCTCCGACCGGGGCATCCGCGGCGTGGAAAGCCGCCGACGGCGGTATGTGAAGTCGTGTCACGGTGTCACCTGCTCGAATTACGGGATGCCGATCACGCCGCCGCGGTCCTGCCGGCGCGGCGGACCGGCGTCGGCGCGATCGCTCATCCTGCCGTACTCGGACGGCAGTTCGCACCGCGGGTGAGGTGGGACGGAGCCGGACCGGGGGCGGCGGGAGGCATCGATCCGGGGTGCGCCCCGGCCGTGCCGTCCCTCCCGATCACCCGCTTCCCCGGAGCGGAGTCTTGACCTCAACATTGGTCGAGGTTCTAGCGTCGCTTCCATGAGCATGGAGACCACCGCCTGGACGCAGCTGCACAGCGTCATGAACGCCCAGCAGGACCGGCGCCCCTTCGCCCGCGCGACCCTGCGCCGTATCGGCGCGTTCGCCCGCCCTCACCGCCGCCGTATCACCCGGTTCGTCGCCCTCGGGGTGGTGACCGCGCTGCTCGCCGTGGCGACCCCCGTGCTCGCCGGGCGCGTCGTCGACGCGATCGTCTCGCGGGGCGACGAGGGCACCGTGGTACGCCTCGCCCTGCTCATCGCCCTGATCGCGGTGGCCGAGGCGACCCTCGGCATCCTCGGCAGACGGCTGTCCGCGACCCTCGGCGAAGGGCTCATCCTCGACCTGCGCACCGCCGTGTTCGACCACGTGCAGCGCATGCCGGTCGCCTTCTTCACCCGCACCCGCACCGGAGCGCTGGTCTCCCGCCTCAACAACGACGTCATCGGCGCCCAGCGCGCCTTCAGCAACACCCTGTCCGGCGTGGTCAGCAACATCGTCACGCTGCTGCTCACCCTCGCCGTGATGCTCACCCTGTCCTGGCAGGTCACCCTGCTGGCCCTGGTGCTGCTGCCGGTGTTCGTGGTGCCCGCCCGGCGGATGGGCGGCCGGATGGCCCGCATGCAGCGGGAGGCGGCCACCCTCAACGCGGCCATGGGCACCCGGATGACCGAGCGGTTCTCCGCCCCCGGCGCCACCCTGGTCAAGCTGTTCGGCCGCCCCGAGGAGGAGTCGGCCCAGTTCGCGGCGCGCGCGGCACGGGTCCGCGACATCGGGGTGCGCACGGCCACGGCCCAGCAGGCCTTCATCACCGCGCTGACCCTCGTCTCCTCCCTGGCGCTCGCCCTGGTCTACGGCCTCGGCGGCTTCTTCGCCCTGCGCGGCAGCCTGGAGCCGGGCGCCGTCGTCTCGCTCGCGCTGCTGCTCACCCGTCTGTACGCGCCGCTCACCGCGCTCGCCGGGGCGCGGGTGGAGGTGATGAGCGCCCTGGTCAGCTTCGAGCGGGTCTTCGAGATCCTCGACCTGAAGCCGCTGATCGAGGAGAAGCCGGACGCCCTCGAGGTGCCGGACGGCCCGGTCGCGGTGGAGTTCGACGACGTCCGCTTCGGTTACCCCTCCGCGGACAAGGTCTCCCTCGCCTCCCTGGAAGAGGTCGCCACCCTGGACACCCGCGGGGGCGCCGAGGTCCTGCACGGCATCTCGTTCCGCGCCGAACCCGGTCAGACCGTGGCCCTGGTCGGCTCCTCGGGCGCGGGCAAGTCCACCATCGCGCAGCTGCTGCCGCGCCTGTACGACGTGGACGCGGGCGCCGTACGCGTCGGCGGGATCGACGTACGCGACCTGAGCGCCGCCTCGCTGCGCGCCACGCTCGGCATGGTCACCCAGGACGGGCACCTCTTCCACGACACGGTGCGCGCCAACCTGCTGCTGGCCCGCCCCTCGGCGAGCGACGAGGAGCTGTGGGACGCCCTGCGCCGGGCCCGCCTGGAGGACCTCGTGCGGTCCCTGCCGGACGGTCTGGACACCGTCGTCGGGGAGCGCGGCTACCGCCTGTCCGGAGGTGAGCGCCAGCGGATGACCATCGCCCGGCTGCTGCTGGCCCGTCAGCGCGTCGTCATCCTCGACGAGGCCACCGCCCACCTGGACAACACCTCCGAGGCGGCCGTCCAGGAGGCCCTCACCGAGGCCCTGGAGGGACGCACCGCGGTGGTGATCGCCCACCGGCTGTCCACGGTCCGCGCCGCCGACCTCATCCTGGTCGTCGAGGCGGGACGGATCGTCGAGCGCGGCACGCACGACGACCTCCTCGCGGCCGGCGGCCGGTACGCCCAGCTGTACCGCACGCAGTTCGCCCAGCAGCCCCGGCACCAGCAGCCGCAGGCGGGACAGGTCACGGCGGAGGCGGTCGCGTAGCCGGGCCGGCGGCGGCCCCTCGCCGGCCGGGCGGCCTCGGGCGGCCAGGCGCTCGCGCGCGGCGCAGTCCACCCCTCGCCCGGCGCTCCCCTGGCCGCGCGGGGGTCGGCGCACCGGCCTCAGCGCGGCCCGGTCGGCAGCAGCGCCCGCCGGTGGGTGGCGTTGATGACGGCGGCCGCGGAGGCGTACCAGGCCACCAGGCCGGTCGCGATGCCGAACCAGCCGCCGATCTGGGTCGTCACCGGTGTCCCC
>NZ_LR732544.1:1260890-1278968 GCF_902506575.1 Streptomyces mexicanus
GGGGCGGGGGGTTCGGCGCTGAAGTAGGGCCGGCCCGGGGTGATGGCGACGCCCGCGCGCAGGGCCGCGGCGGTCAGCGCCGCCTCGTCGGTGCCGTCGGGCAGGCGCAGCCACAGGTGGTAGCCGCCGGACGGGATGTGCGGCACGGCCAGTTCGGGCAGGTGCGCGCGCAGCGCCCCGGCCATGCGATCGCGGCGGGCTGCCAACTCCGCGGACAGGGCGCGCAGATGCCGGGACCAGGCGGGCGAGCCGACGAGTTCCAGGGCGGCCTCCTGCAGCGGCCTGGGCACGAAGAAGGTGTCGACGACCTGGATGGCGCGCAGCCGTTCCAGCACGGGCCCGCGGGCGGCCAGCGCGCACACCCGGAAGCTGGGCGAGGTCGCCTTGGTCAGCGAGCCGACGTGCACGACGACCCCGTCCGGGTCGTCGGCGGCCAGCGGCGGCGGCAGCGGGCCTGCGTCGGCGTGCACCAGCCGCCGTACGAAGTCGTCCTCGACGACGAACGCGCCGGCCGCGCGGGCGATCCGCAGCACCTCGGCGCGCCGTCCGGCGGCCAGCACGGCGCCGGTGGGGTTCTGGAACAGGGGCTGGCACACGAACACACGGGCGCCGCTCGCGCGGAACGCGTCCGCCAGCAGGTCCGGTCGCACGCCGTCGGCGTCCACCGGGACGGGCACGGGCCGCAGCCCCGCGGAGCGGGCGATGGCCAGCATGCCCGGGTAGGTGGGCGACTCCACCAGTACCGGGGCGCCGGGCGGGGCCAGCGCGCGCAGCGCGGTGGTCAGCGCGGACTGGCCGCCCGAGGTGACCAGGACCTCGGCGGCGGTGACGCTGCCGCCGGGCCCGCCGATGCCGCGCGCGAACCACTCGCGCAGTTCCGGCAGCCCGTCCAGCGGGGGCAGGCCCCAGGCGCCGGGCCGGCGGCCGGCCCGGGAGAGCGCCGCGGCCATGGCCCGCTCGGGCCTGAGCGAGGGGTGCAGATAGCCGTTGTTGAACTCGATCACGCCGGGCGGCGGCGGGGCGAGCGAGACCGTGACACCGGAGGCGTCCACCGTGCGCGGCAGCGCGTCGGCGGCGCCGTCCGCGCTGAGCGCCACCTCCTGCCAGGAGGTGTCCCCGGCTGCGGAGGCCGGTGCGGGCGGGGCCGCCCGGAACGCGCCGGCTCCGGGCCGGGTCACCACCAGGCCCTCGGCCGCCAGTTGCGCCAACGCCCGGGAGACGGTCACCGGGCTCACCCGGTACTGCTCGACCAGGGCGCGACTCGACGGCAGCTTTCCACCGGGTGAGTAGCGGTCCAGGTCCCGGCGAAGCCTATGAGCGAGTTCGTCGACACTGCTACGCTCGTGCATGAGAGCAGAGAGTAGCGCTACTGAACCGATCGGGATAGCGGTCGACGGTCAGCCACCGGCCGCGGGGACGGCGGGCACCGGGGCTCGGGCAGCCGGGTCCCCGGCCGCCGGCCACCCGGACCACGACGGCACCGCCACGGCCGGGCCGCGCGCGGCCACCGCACCCCGGGCCGGGTCCCGCTCCGGGCTCCTGCAGGCCGGTCTGGGCGTCGTCACCTTCTCCCTCACCTTCCCCGCCACCGCCTGGGGTCTTGAGGGCTTCGGCCCCCGGGCGCTGGTGGCCGTGCGCTGCGTGCTCGCCGCGGTCGTCGCCGGCGGCTGCCTGCTGGCCCTGCGCGTGCCGCTGCCCGCCCGGCGGCACTGGCCGGGACTCGCGGTCGTGGCCGGCGGCGTGGTGCTGGGCTTCCCCCTGCTCACCACGCTGGCGCTGCGGACCTCGACCACCGCGCACGCCGCCGTCGTCGTCGGCCTGCTGCCGCTGGCCACGGCGCTGCTGTCGGCGCTGCGGGTCGGCGCCCGTCCCTCGCGCACCTTCTGGGCGGCGGCGCTGGCGGGCGCGGTGGCGGTGGCCGGCTTCACCGTGCAGCAGAGCGGGGGCGGCCTGAGCGCCGCCGACGGCTACCTGTTCGCCGCGCTGCTGGTGTGCGCCGCCGGCTACACCGAGGGCGGCCGGCTGGCCCGGGTCATGCCCGGCCGGCACGTGATCGGCTGGGCGCTGGTGCTGTCCCTGCCACTGGCCGTGCCCGGTGCCGTCGTCGCGCTGGCGCACGAGCCGGCCCACCTGAGTGTGCACAGCGTGGCCGGGCTGCTGTGGCTCGCGGTGGGCTCGCACTTCCTCGGCATGGTCGTCTGGTACCGGGGCATGGCGGCCGTGGGCATCCCCAGGGCCAGCCAGTTGCAGCTCGCACAGCCCCTGCTCACACTGGTGTGGTCGGTGCTGCTGCTCGGCGAGCACCTGACGCCGGCCGCCCCGCTGACGGCCGTCGCCGTGCTCGTCTGCATCGCCGTCACCCAGCGGGCGCGCGGCTGACCGGCGCGTTCACCGGTGCTGACCGCACACACGGCCCGGCCGCCGACCGGTTCCGGCCGCGCTCCGCGCCGTAGACTCGAAAGACGACGACCACTGCTCCCGCATGTGGTGAGGAGGCCCCGCAGATGCGCGCAACCGTGGGCGACAAGCTCGTCCAGCACGGCAGGGTGGTCGGACAGCACGACCAGGTCAGCGAAGTGGTCGAGGTCATGGGCCAGGAGGGCAACCCGCCCTACCGCGTCCGCTTCCCGGACGGGCACGAGGCCGTGATGTCCCCCGGTCCGGACTGCCAGGTCCGGCACAAGGAAGAACGCCAGCAACAGCAATACTGACGACGCGCGCCGCGGACCGGGATACCGGAGCCCCACCCGCCCGGCGGGCCCCGGGCGCCCGCGGCGCCGGATCACAACGGGGGCTTCGCCGACTGCCGGTAGTGGTCGGCGACCACGCGCGCCATGGCACCGGCCGGGTCCGCGGCGACCTCCTTCGCCGCGAAGAAGACATGCCCGCGCACCTGCGGATACTTCTTCGCCAGCGTCAGATGGCGGGACAGCTCGTCGGGGTCCCGCCAGGCCGCGCCCTGCGAGGCGTCCCCCGCCCGGTACAGCGCCTCCCCCACGTACAGCTGCGTACGGCTGCCGCGGGCCACCTTCGCCCACCACGGCACGAGGGTGGCGTAGTCGGCGGCGCTCTGGCCGATGGACCAGTACAGCTGGGGGACGATGTAGTCGACCCAGCCCTCGCGCACCCACCGGCGGGTGTCCGCGTACAGGTCGTCGTACGCCTCGATGCCCGCCCGCGTGGCCGAGCCGCGCTGGTCGGTGGAGGCGTTGCGCCACACCCCGAACGGGCTGATCCCGAACCGGGCGCCCGGCCGGATCCGCCGGATGCCGGCGGCCGTCTCGCGCACCAGCCGGTCGATGTTGTCCCGCCGCCAGGCGGCCCGGCTCGCGAAGCCCGCGCCGTGGCGCCGGTAGGCGGCGGCGTCGTCGAAGGAGTGGCCGGCCACCGGGTACGGGTAGAAGTAGTCGTCGAAGTGGACGCCGTCCACCGGGTAGCGGCGCACCGCGTCGAGCATCGCCTTCTGCACGAACGCCCGTACCTCGGGCAGCCCCGGGTTGTAGTAGAGCTGCCCGCCGTAGGACACCACCCAGTCGGGGTGCTTGCGGGCCGGATGGGAGGCGGCCAGCCGGGAGGGGTCGGCGTGCAGGGCGACCCGGTAGGGGTTGAACCAGGCGTGCAGCTGCAGGCCGCGGGCGTGGGCCTCCTTCACGGCCGTGCCCAGCGGGTCCCAGCCGGGGTCCTTGCCCTGGGTGCCGGTGAGGAACTGCGACCACGGCTCGTACGGGGAGGGCCACAGCGCGTCGGCCGCGGGCCGCACCTGGAACATCACCGTGGTGAGCCGGCGGCGCACCGCCGCGTCGAGCAGCGCGGTCAGCTCGCCGCGCTGCCGGGCCGTGCTCAGCCCGGTCCGCGAGGGCCAGTCGCGGTTGTTCACGGTCGCCAGCCACATGCCGCGCATCTCGGTGACCGCGGCCCGCCGCTGCCGAGCCTCGGTGGAGGCGCCCGGCGGCTGCGGCGCCGCCGCGGCGCCCGGTGTCACCGCCAGCGTCGACAGGGCGGCCACGGTGAACGCCCGTCGCGTCACTCGGCCCATGCACACACCCCCAGTACGCAGTGGATCCGCACTGTCACGGATCGTGTCGCGGCCCAGCATGCACGACCCGGGGGACCGATCACGGGCACCACGGGGGTAACGTGCACGATCGGAGCAGGCACCTCACCACGGCCGCCTGCCACGCCGTAGATCAGCGCCGCGAACAACGGAAAGGGACGATGTGACCGACATCGAACGCGTCGGAGTGGTGGGCTGCGGCCAGATGGGTGCGGGCATCGCCGAGGTGTGCGCCCGGGCCGGTCTGGACGTGAAGGTCGCCGAGACCACCGGCGAGGCCCTGGAGATCGGCCGTACCCGGCTGTTCAACTCCCTGACCAAGGCACAGGAGCGCGGCAAGATCACCGAGGAGGAGGTACAGGCCGCACAGGCGCGCCTGAGCTTCACCACCGACCTCGGCGAGTTCGCCGACCGCGACCTGGTGATCGAGGCCGTGGTGGAGAACGAGCAGGTCAAGACCGAGATCTTCCAGGTCCTGGACCAGGTGGTGGTCCGGCCGGACGCGATCCTGGCCTCCAACACCTCCTCGATCCCGCTGGTGAAGCTGGCGGTCGCCACGGCGCGCCCGGACCAGGTCATCGGCATCCACTTCTTCAACCCCGCCCCGGTGCAGAAGCTGGTCGAGCTGATCCCGGCGCTCACCACGTCCGAGGGCACGCTGAGCCGGGCGCAGCTGTTCGCCGAGAAGGTGCTCGGCAAGCACGCCATCCGCGCCCAGGACCGCTCCGGCTTCGTGGTCAACGCGCTGCTGATCCCCTACCTGCTCTCCGCGATCCGGATGTTCGAGTCGGGCATCGCCAGCCGCGAGGACATCGACAACGGCATGGAGCTGGGCTGCGCCCACCCGATGGGCCCGCTGAAGCTGGCCGACCTGATCGGCCTGGACACGGTCGCCTCGGTCGCGTACTCGATGTACGAGGAGTACAAGGAGCCGCTGTACGCCGCTCCCCCGCTGCTGCAGCGCATGGTTGACGCGGGCCGGCTGGGCCGCAAGACCGGGTCGGGGTTCTACACGTACTGAGGGCTCACGCCTACGGCTGACGGCCGACGCTCGCCCGCGGGCCCGGCACCGGACGTCCGGTGCCGGGCCCGCGGCGTGGGCGCGGGCTGCTGGAGCCCGAGGTGGTGCGGGAGCGGCAACGCGGCCGTCTGTTCGCGGCCGGGACCTCGCCGCGGGCGGCCAGGTCCGGGACCGGCTTCAGGCGCCCATGGGCGCGTACAGTGCGGCGGCCCGCTCCCGCGCCGTCCGCCCCGCTGCCTGCCCGACACCGCGTGGCGGGACGGGCGGCGCGCCGACAGGCGAGAGGTCCGCGCCCCGAGGGGACGCGGACCTCTCGTACGAGCGGGCTCGTGGACCTAGGGCGTGTTTCGAAAGTCCCGTCTGGCCCGCGACGCCTGGCACGGCACCTCGCCGCGTTGTCGGGGTCGTCCGCGTACGCCCCGTACGCGGACGACCCTCCGCCTTGCGATGCACCGCGCCAGACGCCGCGGGCCCCGCCCTCCGGGCGGACGACGCTGCTTTCGAAACACGCCCTAGCCGCGCAGCACCGCGCCGGTCCGCTCGGCGGCCAGCGCCACCGCGGCGTCGCGGGCCGCGGAGGCCTCGTCCACCGTGAGCGTGCGGTCGGCGGCGCGGAAGCGCAGCGCGTACGCCAGCGACTTGCGGCCCTCGCCGAGCTGCTCGGCGTTCTCGTAGACGTCGAACAGGCGGAGGGACTCCAGCAGCTCACCGGCACCCTCGCGCAGCGCGGCCTCGACCTCGGCGGCCGGGACGGGCTTGTCCACGACCAGGGCGACGTCCTGGGTGGCGACCGGGAACGTGGAGATCCGCGGCGCCCGCACCAGGCCCTGGCCGGCCTGCTCCAGCAGGTCGAGGTCGACCTCCATCGCGCAGGTGCGCTCCGGCAGGTGCATGGCCTTCACCACGCGCGGGTGCAGCTCACCGGCGTGACCGACGAGCGTCTGGGCGCCGTCCACCTCCGCGTACAGCGCGGCGCACCGGCCCGGGTGCCAGGGGGCGTGCTGGTCGGCGCGGACGGTCGGCTCCACGCCGGCCTCCCGGGCCACCAGGCGTGCCGCCTCGATGGCGTCCGCCCAGTCGGACGGGCGGCCCTTGCCCCACCAGCCGGCCTGCTCGCGGGCGCCGGCGAGCACCACGGCGACCCGGCGGGGCTGGTGCGGCAGCGCGGCGTCGAGCGCGGCGAGCTGCTCGGCGGTGGGCCGGCGGGCGGCCGGCAGCAGCTCGGCGACCTGCTCGGTGCCGGTGGGCCGGAAGACCGC
This sequence comes from Streptomyces mexicanus, assembly GCF_902506575.1. Classification (GTDB taxonomy): domain Bacteria; phylum Actinomycetota; class Actinomycetes; order Streptomycetales; family Streptomycetaceae; genus Streptomyces; species Streptomyces mexicanus. The sequence goes on from NZ_LR732544.1 coordinate 1,267,225, forward strand.
GCCGGTCTCGAACAGCGCCAGGTCGTGGCTGCCGCGCCCGTCGTTGCGGCGCAGCGCGCCGAGCAGGCCCGGCAGCAGCGTCGTGCGCAGGGCGGGCTCCTCGTCGGAGAGCGGGTTGACGAGGGTGACCACGGTGCGGCGCGGGTCGTCGGCGTCCAGGCCGAGCTGGTCGAAGGCGGCCTCGCCCAGGAAGGGGTAGTTCAGCGCCTCGACGTAGCCGGCGCCGGCCAGGGCGCGGCCGACGCGGCGGTGCAGCCGCTGCCGCTCGGTCAGGCCGCGGCCGGGCAGCGGCCGGGGCAGCGTGGAGGGCAGGTTCTCGTAGCCCTCCAGGCGGATGACCTCTTCGGCCAGGTCGTTGGGGTCGGTCAGGTCCGGCCGCCAGGACGGGACGGTGACGATCAGCTCGTCCTGCCCGTAGACGTCGCAGCCGATCTGCTGCAGGCGGCGAACGACGGTCTCCCGGCCGTAGGTGACGCCCGCGACCTTGTCGGGGTGGTCGGCCGGGATGGTGATGGTGCGCGGCGCGGACGGCGCGACGACCTCGGTGACCCCGGCCTCGGCGGTACCGCCGGCGAGCAGCACCAGCAGGTCCACGCAGCGCTGCGCGGCGGCGGAGGCGGCCTGCGGGTCGACGCCGCGCTCGAAGCGGCGGGAGGCCTCGGAGGCCAGCTTGTGCCGGCGGGCGGTGCGGGCGATGGTGACCGGGTCGAAGTGGGCGGCCTCGATGACGACCTCGGTGGTGGTGCCCTCGGTGTCGTCGATCTCGGTGTGGGCGCCGCCCATGACGCCGGCCAGGCCGATGGGGCCGCGCTCGTCGGTGATGACGAGGTCCTCGGTGGACAGTTCGCGGGTGACGCCGTCGAGCGTGGTCAGCTTCTCGCCGCGCTCGGCCCGGCGCACGCCGATCGCGCCCTGGATGCGGGTGCGGTCGTAGGCGTGCAGGGGCTGGCCCAGCTCCAGCATCACGTAGTTGGTGATGTCCACGGGCAGCGAGATCGGGCGCATGCCGGCCTTCTGCAGGCGGCGCTGCAGCCAGATCGGGGAGCGGGCCTCGGGGTCGATGCCGGTGACGGTGCGGGCGGTGAAGCGGTCGCAGCCGAACGGGTCGGAGATCTGCACCGGGTGCCCGAAGGCGTTCGGGGCGGGGACGTCGAGCAGCGCCGGGTCGAGCAGCGGGCGGCCGTAGGCGATGGCGGCCTCGCGGGCGACACCGCGCAGCGACAGGCAGTATCCGCGGTCGGGGGTGACGGCGATGTCCAGGACCTCGTCGACCAGCTGCAGCAGCTCGATGGCGTCGGTGCCGACCTCGTGCTCGGGCGGCAGCACGATGATGCCGCCGCTGCCGTCGTCGCCCATGCCCAGCTCGTCGCTGGAGCAGATCATGCCGTGCGAGACCTTGCCGTAGGTCTTGCGCGCGGAGATCTCGAAGCCGCCGGGCAGCACGGCGCCGGGCAGGACCACGACGACCTTGTCGCCGACGGAGAAGTTGCGGGCACCGCAGACGATCTCCTGCGGCTCGCCGGTGCCGTTGGCCTGGCCGACGTCGACGGTGCAGAAGCGGATCGGCTTCTTGAAGCCCTCCAGCTCCTCGATGGTCAGCACCTGGCCGACGACCAGCGGCCCCTTGAGGTCGGCGCCGAGCTGCTCGACGGTCTCGACCTCCAGACCGGCCGAAATGAGCTTGGCCTGCACGTCACGCCCGGTCTCCGTCGCCGGCAGGTCGACGTACTCCCGCAGCCAAGAAAGCGGGACCCGCATCAGATCTCCATCCCGAACGGCCGGGTGAACCGGACGTCACCCTCGACCATGTCTCGCATGTCTTCGACGTTGTGGCGGAACATCAGCATCCGCTCGATGCCGAACCCGAAGGCGAAGCCGCTGTACTTCTCCGGGTCGACGCCGCAGGCGATCAGCACCCGCGGGTTGACCATGCCGCAGCCGCCCAGCTCGATCCAGCCTTCGGAGGAGCAGGTGCGGCAGGGCCGGTCGGGGTTGCCGACGGAGGCGCCCTTGCACACGTAGCAGAGCATGTCCATCTCGGCGCTCGGCTCGGTGAAGGGGAAGTAGTTCGGGCGCAGCCGGGTCTTCATGTCCGCGCCGAACAGGGACTGGACCATGTGGTCCAGGGTGCCCTTGAGGTCGGCCATGGTCAGGCCCTCGTCGACGGCGAGCAGCTCGATCTGGTGGAAGACCGGGGTGTGCGTGGCGTCCAGCTCGTCGGTGCGGTAGACGCGGCCGGGGCAGACCACGTAGACCGGCGGCTTGCGCTCCAGCAGGCTGCGGGCCTGCACCGGCGAGGTGTGGGTGCGCAGCACGACACCGGACTCGCCGTGGTCGCCCTGGGGGCCGCGCACGAAGAAGGTGTCCTGCATCTGCCGGGCCGGGTGGTCGGGCGTGAAGTTCAGGGCGTCGAAGTTGAACCACTCCGCCTCGGCCTCGGGGCCCTCGGCGATCTCGTAGCCCATGGCGACGAAGACGTCCGCGACCCGCTCCATCATCGTGGTCAGCGGGTGCCGGGCGCCCGCCGGCACGCGGTCGTACGGCAGGGTGACGTCCACGGCCTCCTCGACCAGGACGCGGGCGTCCCGCTCGGCCTCCAGCTCGGCCTGCCGGGCGGCCAGCGCCTTGTTCACCGCGCCGCGGGCCATGCCGACGCGCTTGCCGGCGTCCGCCTTGGCGTGCGGGGGCAGGGCGCCGATCTCGCGGTTGGCGAGGGCCAGCGGGGAGGTCGGGCCGGTGTGGGCGACCTTCGCCTCGTGGAGCGCGTCGAGGGAGTCCGCGGCGGCGAAGGCGGCGAGCGCCTCGTCCCGCATGCGCTCGATCTCTTCCGGTTTCAACGCCTCGACCTCGACAGGGTCGTACGACTTATTGGGTGCCGACATCTCTTCCCGTGCTTCCGATTGGCTGGCTGACGTCCCCGTCACCGACTCGTGGACATGTCCGTCTCCAGTGGTGGGACACAAAGGTGCCAAAGGCCGAGTCTAACGGGGCGGGGGAAAGCGGATGCGCCCGTGGGTCCTCGGCCGGGTGCTCACAGCAGGTGGGCCGGGGTCCCCACGGGCAGGGTAAATCGGAACTGCGCGCCGCCGCCGGGCGCGCGGCCGACCGTGATGGTGCCTCCGTGGGCCTCGCCGATGCCCTTGACGATGTACAGGCCGAGTCCCGTGCCGCCGCGCTTGCTGCCCCGCCAGAAGCGGGTGAAGACGCGGTTCATGGACTCCTCCGGGATGCCGGGCCCCTCGTCGCTCACCGTGACCGACGTGCCGGCGCTCTCCCCCTCCCGGGGGGACGCGGCGGGCGTGACGTCAATGGTGACGGTTCCCTCGCCGTGGCGCACGGCGTTTTCGATGAGGTTGCTCAGCACCTGGTCGATCTTGTCGGGGTCGGCCCACAGCTCCGGCAGCGGGTGCTCCGTACGGACGAGGAAGCGGTCGGCGGGTTGACCGGCGGCGACGTACGCCTGGACGTGCCGGCCGACGGCGGCTCCTATGTCGACGAGCTGGCGGCGCACCTCCAGGCGGCCGGAGTCGATGCGGGAGATGTCGAGCAGTTCGGCGATGAGCCGGGTGACGCGGTCGGCGTCGGCGTCGACGGTCTCCAGCATCAGCCGTTTCTGGTCGTCGGTGAACCGCTCCCACTTGGCCAGCAGGGTGGCGGTGAAGCCCTTGACGGAGGTCAGCGGCGAACGCAGCTCGTGCGCGACGGTGGCGATCAGCTCGGCGTGGCTGCGCTCGGTGCGGCGGCGGGCCTCGGTGTCGCGCAGGCAGACGACGACGCGGCGGACGGGGCCGGTGGGGCGGTCGCGGACGTAGCGTGCCGAGACCAGCACCTCCCGGCCGCCGGGCAGCAGCAGGTTGCGTTCGGGCTGGCCGGTGCGGATGGCCAGCCCGCCGTAGGGGTCGGTCAGCTGCCACCAGCGGCGCCCCTCCAGGTCCTCCAGCGGCAGGACCGCCTCCAGCGTCCGCCCGAGGGCCGCCTCGGCGGGGGCGGCGGGGATGCGGGCGGGGGCGGCGTTGAAGCAGACGACGCGGCCGTGCTCGTCGGCGATCACGAGGCCGTCGGGCAGGTCGTCGGGGCCGATCCCGGCTCGGGTGGTGTCACCGGCCGCGCGGGGCGCGGGCAGCCGCCGCGCGTCGGGCGCGTCCGGTGTGCTGCTGGTGCCGACGCTCATCCCCGTTCCCCACCTCCTGGAGGGGGCCTACCCACGCTCCTGGACGGGCCTGCCCCCGAGCTGGCCACCCTACTAGGTCGCTGTCACTCAGCGGCGTCTTGCGACGGCGTGCTGTGGCGGCATCCGCCGGCGGCGCGCTGGGCGCGGGCGGAGGCGTAGAGGCATACGGCGGCGGCGGTGGCGAGGTTCAGGCTCTCGGCCTGCCCGTGGATCGGCACGCGCACGACGGCGTCGGCCAGCGCGCGGGTCTCCTCCGGCAGGCCCCAGGCCTCGTTGCCGAACACCCGGGCGGCGGGGCCGCCCATGGGGCCCTTGTCCAGTTCGGCGTCGAGGTCGTGCTCGCCGGCGCCGTCGGCGGCGAGGATGCGCACCCCGGCGTCCTGCAGCCCGGCCACGGCCCGCTCGACGGGGACGCCGACGGCGACCGGCAGGTGGAACAGGGAGCCGACGGAGGCGCGCACGGCCTTGGGGTTGTACAGGTCGACGGAGGCGTCGGTGAGGACGACGGCGTCGGCTCCGGCGGCGTCCGCGCAGCGCAGCACCGTGCCGGCGTTGCCGGGGTCGCGTACGTGGGCGAGGACGGCGACGAGGCGGGGCCGGGCGGTGAGGATCGCCTCGAAGGGGGTGTCGAGGAACCGGCAGACGCCGACCAGGCCCTGGGGGGTGACGGTGGTGGAGATGTCGGCGATCACCTCGTCGGCGGCGAGGTGGACGCGGGCGCCGGCGTCGCGGGCCTGCCCGATGATGTCGGCGTACCGCTCGGCGGCCTCCACGGTGGCGAACAGCTCCACGAGCGTGGCCGTCCCGTCGGCTCCCCGGTGTCCGGCCGCCTCCCGCACGGCCTGCGGCCCCTCGGCGAGGAACAGCCGGTCCTTGCCCCGGAAGTTCCGCTTGGCGAGCCGCCGGGCGGCGCTGACGCGGGAGGAGCGCGGGGAGATCAGCTCGGGGCTGACGGGGGGCATCGAAAGTCACCTCAACTCAGTGCCGCCGCAACGGCGATCGGCCACGACGGCGGACTCACGGCGGTACCGGCACCAGGGGCAGCCGGAACCGCACAACACAACGGACCCGCGGGCACGAAGCCCACGGGTCCGCAAACGTCACGTCGGTCTAGGACCGGCGGGGCGTCACGCGGCCTTCGGCGCGTTGACGTCGCTCGGCAGCGCCTTCTGGGCGACCTCGACGAGCGCGGCGAACGCGTTCGCGTCGTTGACGGCCAGCTCGGCCAGGATCTTGCGGTCCACCTCGATGTTGGCGGCCTTCAGACCCTGGATGAAGCGGTTGTAGGTGATGCCGTTGGCGCGGGCAGCGGCGTTGATGCGCTGGATCCACAGCTGACGGAAGTCGCCCTTGCGCTTCTTGCGGTCGTTGTAGTTGTAGACCAGCGAGTGGGTGACCTGCTCCTTGGCCTTGCGGTACAGGCGCGAACGCTGACCGCGGTAGCCGGAGGCCTGCTCGAGGATCGCCCGGCGCTTCTTGTGGGCGTTGACTGCCCGCTTGACGCGTGCCACTTGATTAACTCCTTGTAGCGGGGCCGTGGGGGTCTTCACACGGCCCGGAAACGACTGGGTCCCGGTTCTGACGGACGGCGCGGCCGATCACAGGATCGCGGCGCCGCTTCGTCACTTGCCGAGAAGCTTCTTGATCTTCTTGGCGTCGGCCGGGGCCATCTCGGCGTTGCCGGTGAGGCGACGCGTCAGACGGGACGACTTGTGCTCGAGCAGGTGGCGCTTGCCGGCGCGCTCACGGAGCACCTTGCCGGAGCCGGTGACCTTGAAGCGCTTGCTGGCACCGCTGTGCGACTTGTTCTTCGGCATAGCGCCGTTCTCTCCTCGTCGGTGGCGCTCCGGTGCCCGGTCGCGAGAACCGGGCACGGTGGAGCGTCGCTCTCTTGTTTCGGTTACATCCTGGGACGGGCGGTCCCGGGGGTCACGCCTCGGCCGGAGCCTCGGTGTCGACCTCGGCCTCAGCAGGGTTCTGCGAGCGACCGGGGTTGGCCTTCGCCTCCGCCTTGCGGGCTTCCTGCGCCTGGCGGGCCTCGGCCATCGCCTCGGTCTTCTTCTTGTGCGGACCGAGAACCATGATCATGTTGCGCCCGTCCTGCTTCGGGTTCGACTCCACGAAGCCGAGGTCCTGGACGTCCTCCGCGAGCCGCTGCAGCAGCCGGTAGCCCAGCTCCGGCCGGGACTGCTCGCGACCACGGAACATGATCGTGATCTTGACCTTGTCGCCCTGCTTGAGGAACCGGACGACGTGACCCTTTTTGGTGTCGTAGTCGTGCGGGTCGATCTTCGGCCGGAGCTTCATCTCCTTGATGACCGTGTGCGCCTGGTTCTTGCGCGCCTCACGGGCCTTCATGGCCGACTCGTACTTGAACTTCCCGTAGTCCATGAGCTTGCACACGGGCGGACGGGCGTTCGCCGCGACCTCGACCAGGTCGAGGTCGTACTCCTGGGCAAGCTCCAGTGCCTTCGCGAGCGGCACGATGCCGACCTGCTCGCCACTGGGACCGACAAGTCGCACCTCGGGAACGCGAATCCGGTCGTTGATGCGGGGCTCGGCGCTGATGGATCCTCCTCGGTAGCACCACGCGACGGTCTGGCGGACTGCCGCGTACGTCTGTGTTCGATAGACCTAACCGCGCCGAAGCAGAAAAAATGCCCCGGACGATCACAGGCGGGGCTCCAAGCACTACCGGAGCACCGCCGCGATGATCGCGGGGCGCGCTTCGGGCGACTCCGTCGTCCGTACGGAACGGCGGTGATCGCCTGACCGGGTGACCCGCCGTCCCTCGGGACGGTCAGGTGGGAGATCGGAGCCTCCACTTGTGGGCCGCACACGAGAGGTGTCCGGCCGGTCGACCACCAGATTAGCACCGGTCGCTTGACAAGGGCCAATCGAGGCGCGGGGGCGCACACCACCTATCGTGTGGGGCATGAGTGAGACCCCTCCTGAGACCCCCGACTTCGACGCGATGACCCGGGACATCGCCGAGGTCCCCGCCGTCGAGGTGATCGTGACGGTCGCCGTCAACCTGATGAGCGCCGCCGCGGTGAAGCTCGGTCTGACCGAGGAGGGCGACACGTACAAGGACCTGGACGAGGCCCGCAAGCTGGTGACCGCGCTGGCCGGGCTGCTGGACGCGAGCGCGACCGAGATCAGCTCCTTCCACGCGGCGCCGCTGCGCGACGGGCTGAAGTCGCTGCAGCTGGCGTTCCGCGAGGCGTCGGTGGTGCCGGACGAGCCGGGCCAGGGGCCGGGCGAGAAGTACACCGGCCCGGTCTACGGCTGACCCCGTCCCGACCCCCTTCGGGTCCCGGCCCGTCGGCCGGTGCTCCGGCTCGGGGGTCACTTCCGCACGTACAAGGGCTCGCCCGGCGGCGTCGCCCCGGCCGGCAGCAGTGCCAGGTCCAGGCCGCGCACCAGGCGGGCCCTGAGTGTGTCGCTGGCGGCCAGCCGCTCGGCGACGGCGCGGGCCGCCTCGGCCGGCGCGGCGCCGGCCGCCGGGTCGAGGACGAGGGCGAGGGTGCCGTCGGCCTGCCCGGGACCGAGGTGGGCGCGCAGCACGGCCGGCACACCGGCGACCGCCTCGCGTACGGCCCCGACGACCGCGGGGTCGGCGAGCGGGTCGGCGGTCGTACGGCCCTCGGCGAGCGCGAGCAGCGCGGGTCCGGTCAGTTCGAACGGCACCGGCCCGGCCAGGTCCAGCACCACGGTGTCCGCCTTCTCGTGCGCGGCGGCCTCCAGCGCCTGGTGCAGGGGCACGGCCACGGGCCTAGCGGCCGGGTCCCAGCGGGCCAGGGAGTCGGTGGAGGTGAACGCCGGCAGGGCGGTGCGGTGGCCCGCCTTCAGCGTCGGCACGGCCATCTCGCTGGTCTTCTCGCGGCGCAGGCCCTTCTCGTCCTCCTCCACCTCGCCGAGCACGGCCACCACCGGCACGAGCAGCCGGGCGCCCTTGAGCGCCTTCAGCACCGGGTCCACGGCGGTGCGGTCCTCGGCCCAGGCGGCGAGCGCGGCGCTCAGCCGGGGGTCGGCGGAGCCGTCGTCGTCGGAGAAACCGGAGTCGGGAATGTTCTTGTTCGCCACGGTGACGACCCTATCCGGGGCCGTTCACGGTTTTCTCAGGGTCCCCTGACCGGCCTCTCACGCCCGTCCCACGGCGCGCACAGCGACCGGCACCAGCATCGCGGCCATGCCGCGCCCGAGATCCGCCCCCCGCCCGGGGCAGGTGGGGGGGCCGGGGGGAGGGGCCCCCCCCCGGGTTCACGACTGAACAGGGCGAGCACACCCGCCGGGGCGGCCCCCCTCCGGTGGGCATCCCGGATCCTGCTGTACCACTCCACCCCGGCGCGGTAGGCGTCGCTGCTGCTCGCCGCCCGGTGGACCCACCCGACGTCATCGGCGCTGCCCGCCGGCCCCGGCGGCGCGGCCCGGCCGCCCGCGGGACCCGCCCCGGCCGGGGCCGGCCCCGGCCCCGGCGCGCGCGCGGTCCCCGCCGGCGGCGGCGCCCGGACGGGCGCCGGGTCCTGCTGTGCGCCGCCCTGGCCTGCGCCGCCGTCGTGGGTGCCACGGTCGCGGGCACGCAGTACGTGAAGGCGCGGGCGCGGTCGGCCACCGTATCGTCGTCGGCGGCACCGCGGACGCCCGCGTCGGCATCGGCGTCGGCGTCGGCGAGCGGGAGGGCGGCGATGGGCACGGAGACGGAACAGGCGGCGGGCGCCGCGGCGCGGCTGGCCGAGGCGATGAGGTCGGTGCCGGTGGCGCAGGGGGCCGTGGTGTCGGTGGCGGTCCTCGACCTCGGCACCGGGGCGAGCGCCGAGTATGGCGGGGGCACGTTCGAGACGGCCAGCATCGTCAAGGTGGACATCCTGGCGGCCCTACTGCTCCAGGCGCAGGACGCGGGCCGGCATCTGACCGCCCAGGAGAAGGCGTACGCCACCGCGATGATCGAGAACAGCGACAACGACGCCGCGTCGGCGCTGTGGCGGGCCGTCGGCGGGGCGGACGGCCTGGACGCGGCGAACCGGCGGCTGGGGCTGACGGCCACCGCGGGCGGCGACGGCCCGCTGTGGGGGCTGACGCGGACCACCGCGGCCGACCAGCTCACCCTGCTCCGGCAGGTGTTCGGGGAGGACTCCGCGCTGAGCGCGGCCTCGCGGACGTATGTGCGGCAGCTGATGGAGCACATCGCCGAGGACCAGGACTGGGGTGTGTCGGCGGCGGCCGACGGCTCGGCGTGGGCCCTGAAGAACGGCTGGCTGCGGCGGAGCACGACCGGCCGGTGGATCGTCAACAGCATCGGGCGGGTGACCGTCGGCGGCGACGACGTCCTGGTGGCCGTCGTCTCGCACGGCAACGCGACCGAGGAGGCGGGCATCGCCCTGGTCGAGGCCGCGGCCCGCGCGGCGGTCCCGGCCGTCCGGACCGCTTCCTGACCGGGCCGGGACCACGGCGGGAGGCGGGTGGCTACGGCAGCGGGCCGCCGTGGTCCTCGCGTTCGCGGCGGCCGCGCCACAGGACGGCGGCGACGACCAGCAGCACTCCCCCGACGCTGCCGGCGAGCGGGGCCGCCCACCCGGAGCCGGTGCCGTCCGCCGCGGCCGGGTCGGGTCCGGAGCCGAAGTACCGGTCGCCGTACGCCGTCACGCGCAGGTCCCCGGGTGCGAGGCGGTCGGCGGCCCGCAGGGCGGCCACCGGGTCGATCATGCCGAACCCGCGGGAGTCGTCCCGCCCGCCGACGGGCGCGTCGCGCGCCGTGTCCTGGAGGAGCTTCTTGATCTGCGCGGGGGTCAGGCCGGGGTGGGCGGCCTTGATCAGGGCGACGGTGCCGGAGACGAAGGCGGAGGCGGCGCTCGTGCCCCAGCCCTCGTAGTACTTGTGGTCCGGGTCGGCGATGACGATGTCCACGCCGGGCGCGCTGACGGCGGCGTACCAGCTGCGGGTGGAGAAGGCGGCCCGGGTGCCGTAGCGGTCGACGGCGGTCGCGGCGATCACTCCGGGATAGGCGGCCGGGGAGGAGACGTGGTCGCCCTTCTCGCCGCCGTTGCCGGCCGAGGCCACCACCACGGCGCCCTTGCTCAGCGCGTACTGGACGGCCTCGTCCTCGCCGGCCTCCGGGTGCGCGGAGGCCGAGTCGTCGCCGAGGGAGAGGTTGATGACGTCGGCGCCGTGGTCGGCGGCCCAGCGGATGCCCTCGGCCAGGGCGCCGCCCCGGCTGGTACGGGCCCGGGCGCGGGCGGGGTCGTCGTCCTCCAGGATCACGCGGACGGGCAGGATCTTCGCCTCGGGGGCGAGGCCCATGACGCCGTCGGCGTCGCCGGGGCCGTGGCCGTGCCCGGCGATGATGCCGGCCATGGCGGTGCCGTGGCGGGCCCAGGTGCGCTCGCCGCGCCGGGCGCCGAAGCCGACGAGGTCCTTGCCGGGCAGGACGTTGCCGGCCAGGTCGGGGTGGTCGGCCTCGACGCCGGTGTCCAGGACGGCGACGGTGACGCCCTTGCCCTTGGTGGTGCGCCACAGCTCCTGGGTGTGCAGCACGTCCAGGGCCCACTGCTTGGCCCGGATGCCGTCGGCGTGCGCGGCGGTGGCGGGCACGAGGGCGACGGCGGCGGCGAGCAGGGCGCTCAGCGCGGCGCGCCTGCGGGTGACGGCGGTTCTCACGAGGGCTTCTCCGTGGCCGTGCCGGCGGTCGTGCGCAGGGCCTGCTCGATGCGGTCGGCCAGACCCTCGGCCTCGTTGCCGAGCCCGGCCTGGGCCGGCGCCGAGGTGGCCCCGGCCCGCATCGCGTCGGCGGCGGGCTGCGGGGTGTCGACGCCGCGGCCGTCGGCCCAGCCGGAGACGGCGTAGACGACCACGGGCATCCGCGTCAGCACCGAGAGGGTCCAGGAGGCGCGCTGCTTGTCGCCGAAGGAGGCGGCGACGGTGCCGGGGGCGGCGTAGGGGCGCGGCATGAGGTCGGTGCGGCGGGCCAGGCCCTCGCGCTGGAAACGGGCGGCGAGGGAACTCATCGCGGCGGCGTCGGCCTTGGTGAACAGCAGGCCCACGGTGGTGACGTAGGTCTGGGTGGCGTCGGTGTAGGTGGCGCGCAGCAGGCGTGCGCAGCCGGCCGGGGCGAGGGCCTTGCGCAGCAGCGGGTCGAAGGCGTCCGCGCAGTCGCTGTCGGGGGCGACGGCGACGCGGGTCCAGGTGCGGTCGGCTCCGCCCGGGCCGGCGCCGGGCCCCTGCACGGTGGGCGGGAACAGCCGGTCGACGGGGACGCTGTGCCAGAGGGTGCCGGCGGTGGCGAAGGTGCCGGCGCCGGCGGGGCCGGAGTCGTCGGTGAGCCGGCTGCCGGTGACCGCGCCGCCGATCAGCCCGATGCCGAGGACGACGCAGGCGGCGGCCGCCGCGGTGCGCGGTCCTCCGCGCACGGCCAGTGCGCGTCCACGCCCGCGTGCGTCGTACCCCTCGGGCGGCCCGAGCGAGACGACGGACCGCGCGGCGACCGCACCGGCGCTCCAGGACAGCCCCGGGTCGGGCGCCACGGCGGTACGGGCGGTGGCGCCCGACCCGGGGCTGTCCTGGAGCGCCGGTGCGG
>NZ_LR732544.1:1279069-1303204 GCF_902506575.1 Streptomyces mexicanus
GCCCCAAATCCCCCTCTGTTCCTCCTGGGCGCCGCCCCTGATACCGCCGCCGATGCACCCCTGACGCCGCCGGGGCGGGGGGCGGGGGCCGGCTCGGGGGTGGCGCGCGGGGGTATGGGGGCGTGGCGCGCTTCCGTGCTCATGCACCCCCCGTTTCCTCGTGCCCGGGCCGTCCCTCGTGCGCGGCCGTCGTCGTCACCCCGCCCGGAGCCGACGGGTCGTCACCGGGCACGCATACCCGTACGCAGGGAACGCCATCCCCGCTCACGGAGGTGGCAAGGAGGGTTCCGCCGTACGTGCGCGTCACTCTACGGGCTGAGCGGGCGTCGGCGGGAACCCGGACCGCGCCCCCGGGGCATCTGCCCGGAACGTCCCCCTACCCTGCGGTAATCCCGTCTGGCAGGCTGCCGCCATGACCGCACGCGCCGCCGACCGGGCCCGCTACGACCGCGCCGCCGCCCATCTCGACGCCCCCCTGGCGATCGTGGACCTGGAGGCGTTCGACGCCAACGCCGACGACCTCCTGCGCCGGGCCGGCGGCAAGCCGGTGCGGGTCGCCTCGAAGTCCGTGCGCTGCCGCGCCCTGCTCGAACGCGTCCTGGCCCGGGAGGGTTTCGCGGGTGTCATGGCGTTCACCCTCGCCGAGTCGCTGTGGCTGGCGCGGGCCGGGTTCGACGACGTCCTGCTGGCCTACCCGTCCGCGGACCGCGCCGGATTCGCCGAACTGGCCGCCGATCCCGAGCTCGCCGCGGCCGTCACAGTGATGGTGGACGATCCCGCGCAGCTCGACCTGATCGACGGGGCGCGGGCGGGCGGTCGCGAAGTCGTGCGCGTCTGCCTGGAGTTGGACACCTCGCTGAAGCTGCTCGGCGGGCGGGTCCGGGTCGGGGCGCGCCGCTCCCCGCTGCACTCGCCCGCCCAGGTCGCCGAGGTGGCCCGTACGGTGGCGCGGCGGCCGGGGTTCCGGCTGGTGGGGATCATGGCGTACGAGGGTCACATCGCCGGCGTGGGGGACGCGGTGGCCGGGCGGCCGGTGCGCTCGCGCGCGATCCGGCTGATGCAGGCGGCCGCCCGGCGGGAACTGGCCGAGCGGCGGGCGGCAGTGGTGCGGGCGGTGCGGGCGGTGGCGCCGGAGCTGGAGTTCGTCAACGGCGGGGGCACGGGCAGCGTCCAGCACACCGCCGCGGAGGACGCCGTCACCGAGATCGCCGCGGGCTCCGGCCTGTACGTGCCGCGGCTGTTCGACAACTACACGTCGTTCCGGGGCCGTCCGGCGGCCCTGTTCGCCCTGCCGGTCGTGCGGCGCCCCGGGGTGGGCGTGGTGACGGTCCTCGGCGGCGGCTACCCGGCCTCCGGGCCGGCCGGCCGGGACCGGCTGCCGGTGCCGTACCTGCCCGAAGGGCTGCGCTACGACCCGCAGGAGGGGCCCGGCGAGGTGCAGACGCCGCTGCTGGGCTCGCCCGCCGACGACCTGCTGATCGGTGACAAGGTGTGGTTCCGGCACGCCAAGGCGGGCGAGCTGTGCGAGCGGTTCGACACGCTGCACCTGGTCGAGGGCGACCGGGTGACCGGGAGCGTGCCCACCTACCGGGGCGAGGGCCGTACGTTCCTGTGACCGGCGGTCCGGCCGCCTGTGACGGCCCGGCCGCCGCTCAGCCGTGCGGGCCGATGCTGCTGCCCACGCCGCCGCCCGTGGCGGCGTCGTCGACGGGCCGTATGCCCCGGGTGATGGTGTCGATGTCGGACAGGGGCGGCCCGTCCGGGCCCGCGTCGAGGGCGAACCGGACGACGAGGGGCGCCTGGGTGCCGACGCTGGAGGGGAAGGCGAGCGATTCGACGTAGCCGCCGGGTCCCTGGGCGGTGTGCACCCGCCAGCGCACGAAGTACCCGGCGCGGCCCGCGACCGCCACCTGGCCGGATTTCACCAGCTGGTGGGAGGTGATGCCGCCGTAGAGGCGTTCGCCGGCCCCGTTGCGCTCGTAGGCGGTGTCGGCCGCGTCCGCGATGTCCCCCTTCGCCAGCGCCTCGGGGGTCGTCCCGTCGGCCGCGATCGACGTGTGGGTGCTGACCTGGCCGTGCCGGCAGAAGCTGGTGCCGGCGGGGCAGTCGTAGGTGCCCACGGTGGTCATGACGACGTCGTCGTCGACGGGCCGGTCGGGCTTCTCCCAGCCGTCGGGCACCGGCAGGGTGATGCCGTTGAGCTGGTCGACGGCGACGGAGGGGTCGTCGCCGGACGTCGGCGGGGAGGGCGGGGCGTCGGACGGTGCGGCCGGCGCGGAGGCTGTCGCGGTGGAGGTGGCCGAGGCGGACGCGGTCGCGGGGACGGCTCCGGTGCCGTCGCCGCCGTTCCGGGTGAGCAGGACCGCGCCGGCGGCGATCGCGGCGACCAGGGCGGTCCCGGCGGCGGCCGGGACCACCACCCGGAGCCGGGAGGTCCGTCCGCCCGCGGCCGGGACCGGCGACGGCCCGGACGGGGGCGCGGACCACGGGGCGGGCGGCATCACCTGCCCGTGGTCCGGCCGCACCGGCTGCCCCTCGTCCGGCCGCAGCGGCTGCGGCTGGTGCGCTTGCTGCCGCGGTTGCGGCTGTTGTCGGAACACCGGCTGCGGCGGCTCCGGGGGCGTCTCGGCGGGGCGCCGGTGGTCGGTCCAGGCGGTGCCGTCCCACCAGCGCACAAGGTGCGGGGCCGAGGGATCCGGGTACCAGCCGGGCGGGGGTGTCATGCTCACCCCGGAACTGTAGGACGCGCGACCACCGGCGCACACCGGTGCTACAGCGGGGTGACGTACGCCCCCGCGATGCCCCCGTCCACCAGGAAGTCGGTGGCGTTGACGAAGGAGGAGTCGTCGCTGGCGAGGAACGCGACGGCGGCGGCGATCTCCTCGGCCTCCGCGAACCGCCCGAGGGGGATGTGCACGAGGCGGCGCGCGGCCCGTTCCGGGTCCTTGGCGAACAGCTCCTGCAGCAGCGGGGTGTTGACCGGGCCGGGGCACAGGGCGTTCACGCGGATGCCCTCGCGGGCGAACTGCACGCCCAGCTCGCGGGACAGGGCGAGCACCCCGCCCTTGGAGGCGGTGTAGGAGATCTGGGACGTGGCCGCGCCCATCCGCGCCACGAAGGACGCCGTGTTGATGATGGAGCCCTTGCCCTGGCGCCGCATGTAGGGCAGGGCGGCCTTGCAGCACAGGTAGACGGAGGTGAGGTTGACCTCCTGGACGCGCCTCCAGGCGTCCAGGCCGGTCTCCAGGATGGAGTCGTCGTCGGGCGGGGAGATACCGGCGTTGTTGAAGGCGACGTCGACGCTGCCGTAGGTGTCGTACGCCGCGCGGAACAGCGCCTCGACCTGGTCGGGGTCGGTGACGTCGACCTTCACGAAGAGACCGCCGGTCTCGTCGGCGGCGGCCTTGCCGCGGGTCTCGTCGATGTCGCCGCACACGACGTGCGCGCCCTCGGCGGCGAGCCGGCGCGCGGAGGCCAGGCCGATGCCGCTGCCGGCTCCGGTGACGACGGCGGTGCGGCCGACCAGGCGGCGGCAGACGGCCTCTTCGGTGGATGCGGTCACAGTGCGGGGCCCTCCGTGCTGATGAAGACGTTCTTGGTCTCGGTGAAGGCGGTCAGGGCGTCGGGGCCGAGTTCGCGGCCGAGGCCGGACTGCTTGAAGCCGCCGAACGGCGTCCAGTAGCGGACGCTGGAGTGGGAGTTGACGGACAGGTTGCCGGCGCGGACGGCCTGGGCGACGCGCAGGGCGCGGCCCACGTCCCGGGTCCAGACGGAGCCGGACAGGCCGTAGGGGGTGTCGTCGGCGAGGCGGATCGCGTCCTGTTCGTCGGTGAAGGGCAACAGGACGGCGACGGGTCCGAAGATCTCCTCGCGGGCCGCGGGGCTGTCGTTGCGTTCGGCCGTGAGCACGGTCGGCGGGAACCAGAACCCGGGGCCGTCGGGCGCGCTGCCGCGCAGGGCGGGGGCGTCGTCGGGGACGTAGGACCGTACGCGGTCGAGCTGCCGGCGGGAGATCAGCGGGCCCATCTGGGTCTTGTCGTCGGCCGGGTCGCCCACGACCACGGCGGCGAGGGCGTCGGCGAGCAGCTCGCGGGCCTGATCCAGCACGGTCTCCTGGACCAGGATGCGGGTGCGGGCGCAGCAGTCCTGGCCGGCGTTGTCGAGGAAGGAGAACGGGTCGAGCGCGGCGGTGAGGTCGGCGTCGGCGAAGACGATGTTCGGGCTCTTGCCGCCGAGTTCCAGGGTGACCGGCTTGACCAGCCGGGCACAGCGTTCCATGACCTCGCGGCCGGTGCCGGTGGAGCCGGTGAACACGATCTTGGCGACGTCCGGGTGGTCGACCAGGGCGCGCCCGGCGGTGCGGCCGTGGCCGGGCAGCACCTGCAGGACGTGCTCGGGCAGACCCGCCTCCAGGGCGAGTTCGGCCAGGCGCAGGGCGGTGAGCGGGGTGGCCTCGGCGGGCTTGAGGACGACCGCGTTGCCCGCCGCGAGCGCCGGGAAGGAACCCCAGGCGGCGATCGGCATCGGGAAGTTCCAGGGGGCGATGACGCCGACGACGCCGAAGGGTTCCTGGAAGGTGACGTTCCAGCCGCCGGGCACCGGGATCTGCCGGCCCAGCAGGCGTTCGGCGCCGCCGGCCGCGTACAGCAGGACGTCGCGGGCGTTGCCGGCCTCCCAGTGCGCGTTGCCCAGCGTGTGGCCGGCCTCGCGGACCTCCAGCCGGGCCAGTTCCTCCCGGTGGGCGTCGACGGTGTCGGCGAAGCGGCGCAGCAGCCGGGCCCGGTCGGCGGGGGCGAGCGCGGCCCACGTCCGCTGGGCGCGCACGGCGCGTGCGACGGCGGCGTCGACGTCCTCGCCGGTGGCGGCGGGGACGGTGGCGACGACCTCCTCGGTGGCCGGGGCGAGGACCGTCAGCTCGTCAGTGTCGCGGCCCGTCAGCTCCTCGGGGTCGCGGACCGTCAGCTCGTCGGGATCGGACACGGCGTGACCTTTCACAGGCGTTCGAAGGAGCGGCGCAGCTCCCAGTCGGTGACGGCGGCGTCGAAGGCGGCCAGTTCGACGCGGGCCATGTTCAGGTAGTGCGCGACGACCTCGTCGCCGAAGGCGGCCTTGGCCAGGGGGCTGTTCTCCCACAGCTCGGCGGCCTCGCGCAGGGTGGTCGGGACGTGCTGGTGGTCGGCGGCGTAGGCGTTGCCCGGGCAGGGTTCGGGCAGGGGCAGCCGCTGCTCGACGCCGTACAGGCCGGCGGCGACCATCCCGGCGACGGCGAGGTAGGGGTTGACGTCGCCGCCGGGCAGCCGGTTCTCGAACCGCAGCGAGCGGCCGTGGCCGACGACCCGGAGCGCGCAGGTGCGGTTGTCGCGGCCCCAGGCGACGGCGGTGGGCGCGAAGGAGCCGGGCTGGAACCGCTTGTAGGAGTTGATGTTGGGGGCGTACAGCAGCGCGAAGTCGCGCAGGGCGGCCAGCTGTCCGGCGAGGAAGTGGCGCATGACCTCGGACATCCCGCCGGGGCCGTCCCCCGCCATGGCGTTGGCGCCGTCGGCGTCGGCGAGCGAGAGGTGGATGTGGCAGGAGTTGCCCTCGCGTTCGTTGTACTTGGCCATGAAGGTGAGCGACATGCCCTCCTGGGCCGCGATCTCCTTGGCGCCGGTCTTGTAGACGGCGTGCTGGTCGCAGGTGACGAGGGCCTCGTCGTAGCGGAAGGCGATCTCGTGCTGGCCGGGGTTGCACTCGCCCTTGGCGGACTCCACGGTCAGCCCGGCGCCCGCCATCTCGTTGCGGATCCGGCGCAGCAGGGGCTCGACGCGACCGGTGCCGAGGATGGAGTAGTCGACGTTGTACCGGTTGGCCGGGGTCAGTCCGCGGTAGCCGCTGTCCCAGGCCCGCTCGTAAGTGTCCTTGAAGACGATGAACTCCAGCTCGGTGCCGACCTGGGCGGTGAGGCCGAGTGCGGCGAGGCGGTCCAGCTGGCGGCGCAGGATCCGCCGGGGCGCGGCGGCGACCGGGGAGCCGTCCTCCCAGGCGAGGTCGGCCAGGGCCAGCGCGGTTGCCGGGTGCCAGGGGACACGGCGCAGGGTGGACAGGTCGGGGTGCAGGGCGAAGTCGCCGTAGCCGCGGTCCCAGGAGGCCATGGCGTAGCCGTCGACGGTGTTCATCTCGGTGTCGACGGCGAGGAGGTAGTTGCAGCCCTCGGTGCCGTGGCGCAGCACCTCGTCGACGAAGAAGCGGGCGGCGAACCGCTTGCCCTGCAACCGGCCCTGCATGTCGGGGAAGGCCAGGACCACCGTGTCGATCTCCCCGCCGGCGACGAGGGCGTGCAGTTCCTCCACGGCGAGCGGGGGTGTGCGGTCTGCCACGGGCGTGCCTCCTCGGGCTGTGGCGCCGGACGGGGACCGTCACGGCCGGCCCGGCTGGGGCGGCCCTGCCGGCCATGACGCGCTGGCCATAAGGTATGGGTGAGAACCATTGCCTGGGAAGGGGGCGCGGCCGAATGGCGCGGGACGCGGGTGGGGACGCGGGTCCGGGCGGCGGCGGTCCGGTCGACCGGCTCACGGCGGTGCTGCGCCCGGTGCGGGCCGGCAACGGCTTCGAGGAGGCGCTGGAGCAGGTCCTGCAGGTGGTCCGGCTCGGACTGGTACCGGCCGGCGGGCGGCTGCCGGCCGAGCGGGAGCTGGCACAGCGGCTGCGGATCAGCCGGGTGACCCTGCGCGAGGTGCTGAAGGTGCTGCAGGACCAGGGGCTGGTGGAGGCGCGGCGCGGGCGGTACGGCGGAACGTTCGTGCTGCCGCGGCCCGACGCCGGTGACGGCAGCGATCTGCGGCGCCGCATCGCCGGGGCGGACCTCGAGGACGTGCTGCGCTTCCGCGAGGTGCTGGAGACGGGCGCGGCCGGGCTGTGCGCGGCGCACGGGCTGACCGGGCCGGGGGCGGACCGGCTGCGCGAGGCGCTGGAGCGCACCCGTGAGGCCCCGCTCGACGACTACCGCCGGGCGGACACACTGCTGCACCTGACCCTGGCCGAGCTGTCCGGCTCCCCGTCGCTGACCGCCCAGTACGCGGCCGTCCGGGCCACGGTCAACGACCTGCTGGACTGCATACCGCTGCTGGTGCGCAACCTGGAGCACTCCCAGCGGCAGCACACCGCGCTGGTGGAGGCGGTGCTGGACGGGGACGCGGAGGGGGCGCGCGAGACGATGCGCGAACACTGCGCGGGGACGGCGGCGCTGCTGCGGGGTTTCCTGGCGTGAGGAGCAAGGGGCGGCGCATGCGGCCGGGCGCGGCAGGATGTCCGCAAAGGGGCCCGGCAGGATCTCCGCAAAGGTGTGCGCCGGCACCTTTGGCGCCCGGGGAGGGCGAGCAGAGCAGGAGGAGGAAAGCATGGCCGTACCACCGCTGATCGGGGTGAGCACGTATCTGGAGGCGGGCACCCGCTGGGGAGTGTGGGAGCTGGAGGCGGCGCTGCTGCCGGCCGGCTATCCGCGGCTGGTGCAGCGGGCGGGCGGGCTCGCCGCGATGCTGCCGCCGGACGCGCCCGAGCGTGCGGCCCAGGCCGTGGCGCGCCTGGACGGGCTGGTCGTCGCCGGCGGCCCGGACGTCGATCCGGCGCGCTACGGCGCCGAGCGCGATCCCCGCACAGGGCCGCCCGCCCCGGCCCGGGACGCCTGGGAACTCGCCCTGATCGAGGCCGCCCTGGCCGCGCGGCTGCCGCTGCTGGGCATCTGCCGGGGCATGCAGCTGCTGAACGTCGCCCTGGGCGGGACGCTGGTCCAGCACCTGGACGGGCACGCCGAGGTCGTCGGCGTCTTCGGCGGCCACCCGGTCCGGCCGGTGCCCGGCACCCGCTACGCCGCGGCCGTCCCGGAGGAGACCACCGTCCCGACCTACCACCACCAGGCCGTCGACCGCCTCGGCCGAGGACTGATCCCCTCGGCGCACGCGGCGGACGGCACCGTGGAGGCCATCGAGCTGCCCTCCCCCGCCCCCTGGGTGCTGGGCGTCCAGTGGCATCCGGAGATGGGCGAGGACCCGCGGGTCATGCGCGCCCTGATCCGCGCGGCGAGCGGGGAGACGCCGTCCGGCGCGCCGGCAGAGACAGCGGCACCGGCACCGGCGGCGGCACGGACGGGTACACGCGCCTCCACCGTCTAGCCACGGCTGTGCGCCCCGGCCCGGGGCCCACGTGGGGCGCGGCGGACGCCGTACCCCGGCTCCCCGCCCCTACGGGGTCCGGCAGCGGGTCAGCGACAGCAGGTCGCGGGCCGGGCCGGTCGGGCGGTGGCCGGTGGGCCAGACCGCGCGCAGGTCGCGCCGCAGGGCGACCCCCTGGACCGGGACGTTGACCAGGCGGCGCAGGGACAGCTCCTCCCCCACCGCGAGTTCGCTCAGCACCGCCGGACCCGCCCCGCTGACCGCGGAGGCCTTCACGGCCGTGGTCGAGGACAGTTCGATCAGCGGGCGGGCCAGCCCGCCCAGCGCCGCGTCCAGGACCTGCCGGGTCCCGGAGCCCTTCTCGCGCAGGATCAGCGGTGTGGCAGCCAGTTCCGCCGCGTCCAGGGGGCGCCGGCGGCGGGCCCAGGGATGGCCGGGAGCCGTCACCACGATCAGCCGGTCGTGGGCGATCACCGCGGAGTCCAGGCCGGCCGGCACCGACAGCCCCTCCACGAACCCCAGGTCGGCCGCGTCGTTCAGCAAGCGTTCGGCGACCATCGCCGAGTTCCCGGCGAGCAGCGACACTGCCGTGTCCGGCCGGCGGGCGCGCAGGGCGATCAGCCAGCCGGGCAGCAGGTACTCCGCGATCGTCATGCTCGCCGCGACCCGCAGCCGGGAGTCCCGCCGGTCCCGCAGCGCCTGTGCCCCCGCGTCGAAAGCCTCGGCGGCCTCCACGACCCGCCGTGCCCAGTCCGTCACCAGCGCGCCCGCGTCCGTCAGCCGTGAGCCGCGCGGCGAGCGGTCCACCAGGGCCAGCCCGAGCTGCCGTTCCATGGAGCGGATCCGGCTGCTCGCGGCCGGCTGCGTGATGCCCAGCTCCCGGGCCGCCGCGCCCAGGCTGCCCAGGCGTGCCACCGCCAGCAGCAGCTCCAGCGCGCCCAGGTCCGGCACCCGGTGCGCCAGCAGCCCACCGGTCGGCCGCGCCGTCCCCCTCGCCCCGCTCTCCGCGGCGCCTGCGGAGCCTTCTCCAGCACGCTGCTCCGGCTTTCCCATAAACCCAGCTTATGTGGGGCGTGGGCGCGACCCGTCGGCGGCCAGGTCGGCCGTGCGCGGCCCGGACTACCGGCGGCCCCGTCACCCGTGCGCGGCCCCACCCATCTGCTGCAGCGTCGCCCCGATGTCGGAGGTCCGCGTCGTCGTCATCGACTGCACCGACACCGGCGCGTCCCCACCCACCGCCACCGGCCCGACATGGATCTGACGGCTCTTGCGCCGCTCGGCGATCGGTCGGGCCGGCACCTCGGGGACGCCCAGGGAAATGGCGGTCATGGCCTCAGCCCCGGGTCCCGGAGACGGGCTCGCGCATGGCGCGCAGGGACTCCTTCAGCGATCCCATGGTGGCCAGGACGGCGGTGGGCTCGTAGCCGCAGTGCGCCATGCAGTTGTCGCAGCGCGGGTCCTTGCCGCGGCCGTACTTGTCCCAGTCGGTCTTCTCGATGAGTTCCCGGTAGGTGGGCACGTAGCCGTCGCTCATCAGGTAGCAGGGGCGCTGCCAGCCGAAGAGCGAGTAGTTGGGGATCGCCCAGGCGGTGCAGGGGAAGTCGACCTTGCCCTCGAGGAAGTCGAGGAACAGCGGCGAGTGGTTGAGCCGCCAGCGGCGGCGGTTGCCGCCCGCGAAGGCCTTCTTGAACAGCTCCCGGGTCTGCGTGACGCCGAGGAAGTGGTCCTGGTCGGGCGCCTTCTCGTAGGCGTAGGCGGGCGAGATCATCATCTCGTCCACCTTCAGCTCGTCGTTGAGGAAGTTCAGGACGTCGATGATGGTCTGCGGGGTGTCGGTGTTGAAGAAGGTGGAGTTGGTGGTCACGCGGAAGCCGCGCCGCTTGGCCTCCTTGATGGCCGCCACCGCCTCGTCGAACACACCCTCCTTCGCGACGGACTCGTCGTGCCGCTCGCGCAGGCCGTCGATGTGCACGGCGAAGGCGAAGTAGGGCGAGGGCTTGAACTTGTCCATCTTCTTGCGCAGCAGCATCGCGTTGGTGCACAGGAAGACGTACTTCCGCTTGGCCACCAACTGGCGCACGATCTCGTCGATCTGCGGATGCATCAGCGGCTCGCCGCCGGCGATGGACACCATCGGCGCACCGGACTCCAGGACCGCGCCCACGGCCTGGGCCACCGGCATGCGCTGCTTGAGCACCCCGGCCGGGTGCTGGATCTTGCCGCAGCCCTCGCACTTCAGGTTGCAGGCGAAAAGCGGTTCAAGCTCCACGATCAGCGGAAACTTGTCCCGCTTGCGCAGCTTCTGTTCGGCCAGATATGTCGCGACCTTGATGGACTGGCGCAGTGGCATGGCCATCTGGCTCACCTCCTGGAGAGCAGCACATTACGGTGCCATTCGAAGAAAGTCGGTAGTACGGAACGAAGAACGCGGAAAGCCGATATTCCACCGCGCACTGTGCCGATTCGGACGAGTTCATGTTCTGGAGCGTCCACCACGACCCGGACGGCCGCAACCGGGCGCGGGCGCGTGCGCACGGCGCTCAGAAGCGTGGCCGCCGACTCCATGTCGACGGCGATCGCGCCGATGGCCCGCAGGTCGGACCGTTCCACACCGCGCACGACGTGGTCGGATCCGGTCAGCGGCCCGGTGTGGACCACGCGCCCGGGCAGGGTGCGGGAGAGCTCCTTGACCAGCAGGTCGGTGCCGACGCACGCGACGCTGCCGCGCGGGTCCCGGGTCTCCTCGGCGACCACCAGGTCGCCGGGGTGCATGCCGGGTGCGAGCCCCGCGCAGAAGCCCGTGGCCAGCACGGCGGCCCCGGCCAGCGCCGGGTCGGCCAGGGCCCGGGTGACGGAGCGCTCCGCCGCCTTGGGCCCCATCCCCGAGCGCAGGACGGCCACCGGCCCGCCGGCGCCGCTCTTGTCGCCGGTGCGCAGGGCGAAGTGCTCGATGCCGAGCGCGCAGGCGATCAGCAGCGGTGCCGGAGCGGGCTGTGTGCTCATCCGTTCCCCTTGACCTCGGCCGGGGAGCGGTCGGCCGCCGCGGCGGCCCGGGCCGTGCCGACGACCGGCTCGCCGTTGACGTAGCGGCCGAGCGCGGTCAGCGGGAAGACCTGGCGGTACAGGTGGTAGTTGATGGAGAAGTCCCAGGGGAAGCCGGTGCCGGTGAAGTACGGCTCGTCCCAGGAGCCGTCCTCCCGCTGGGCGGCCGCCAGCCACTCGATGCCGCGCTCGACGGCCTTGGAGTCCTGCTCCCCCGCCGCCAGCAGCGCCATCAGCGCCCACGCGGTCTGCGAGGGCGTGGAGGCGCCCTTGCCGGCCCACTCCTTGGAGTACTTGTAGGAGCGCAGGTCCTCGCCCCAGCCGCCGTCGTCGTTCTGGACGGACTCCAGCCAGGCCACCGCGCGGCGGATCGCCGGGTGGGAGCCGGGCAGGCCGGCGGCGGTCAGGGCGGGCACCACGGAGCCGGTGCCGTAGATGTAGTTCACGCCCCAGCGGCCGAACCACGAGCCGTTCGGCTCCTGCTCGGCCAGCAGCCACTCGATGCCGCGCCGGGTGCGCGGATCGTGCGACAGGCCTTCGTAGGCGAGCATCTCCACCACGTGCGCGGTGACGTCCGCGGACGGCGGGTCGATGACCTCGCCGAAGTCGCAGAACGGCAGCCGGTTGGGGAAGGGGCTGGTGTTGTCGACGTCGAAGGCGCCCCAAGCGCCGTTCTTCGACTGCATGCCGAGGTTCCAGCGCACACCGCGCCGGACGGCCTTGTCCACCCGCTCGGGGTCGTGGTGCCTGACCCGGCGCAGCGCGAGGACGACCTCGGCGGTGTCGTCGATGTCGGGGTAGTTGTCGTTGTGGAACTCGAACGCCCAGCCGCCCGGGGGCAGCGTCGGCCGGCGCACGGACCAGTCGCCGGGGCGCACGATCTGCTCGCCCAGCATCCAGTCGGCGGCCTTGACCAGCTGCGGGTGGTCGGCGGGCACACCGGCGTCGGCCAGCGCGATGGTGGCCAGGCAGGTGTCCCAGACCGGCGACTGGCAGGCCTCGATCATCCGGGCGCCGTCCTCGCGCCAGACGGCGAAACGGTCCAGCGACTCCAGGCCGGCGCGCATCACCGGGTGCTCCAGGTCGTAGCCCAGCAGGTGCAGGGCGATGACCGAGTACACGGCCGGCGGCTGGATGCCGCCCCAGCAGCCGTCGTTCTCCTGCCGCTCGATGATCCAGCGGGCCGCGGAGTTGATCGCGGCACGGCGCAGCCGCTTGGGCGCCACCTTGCGGAAGGCGTGCAGGGCCTTGTCGATGCGCTGGAAGGCGCCGTCCCAGCTGGCGACCGGGGCGAGCGGCCTGGGCGGGTTGGGCACGGCCGGGTCGGTGTGCAGCTCGTCCAGCGGGAACGGCGCGGGACGCACCGGCCGCTTGGCGGACACGATGGTCAGCGGCACGATGGTCTGCCGGGCCCAGCAGCCGAAGTCGTAGATGTTGAGCGGCATCCACGTCGGGAAGTAGATCAGCTCGGGCGGGAGTTCGGGCAGGTCCTCCCACTTCCACCAGCCGAACAGGGCGAGCCAGATCCGGGTGAAGACGCGCGAGGCGGCGATGCCGCCCTGCTCGCGGATCCACGCCGAGGCCTTGGCCATGTGCGGGGCGTCGGGCGCGTCGCCGGCCAGGCGCAGCGCCACGTAGGCCTCGATGGTGGTGGACAGCTCGCCGGGGCCGCCGTAGAAGGTGGCCCACGTGCCGTCCTCGCGCTGCTCACCGCGGATGAAGAGGGCGGCGGCCTGCGTGGTCTTCTCGTCCCGGATGCCCAGGAACTGACGCAGCAGCAGGTCCTCGGCGTCCATCGTGACGTTCGTCTCGAGGTCGCCCTTCCACCATCCCTCGGTGTCCTGCTTCGACAGCAGGTAGTCGGTGGCACGCCGGACGGCGAGTGCGGCGGCTTGTTTCACCCCGGCCGCCTCGGGGGTGGAGGGTACGGAGTCGCTGGCCGAGGCAGCGCGGGGCGGCAGTGTCGCCCCGGTGCTTCCGTCGGTCGTCGCTGTCATGGCTTCCCCTTCGTGCAGTCGTACACATCGTGCTGCTGTGGGTCCGCCGTCGGCCGATGTCCGGAACCTTCCGGAACCGGCCGGCGACTACGCGAGGCTGTCAACTGATAGTGATCATCTCTTTCGTACGACGACGAAGTCGGCGAGCGCCGTGAACGCTGCCCGCACCTGGTCGGGCATGGTGACGGCGTCGAGGGCTTCGATGGCGATGGTGTGCTGGCGGCGCGCCTCTTCGGCCGTCCACTCACGGCCGCCCGCCTCCTCGATGAGGGCGGCGCGGGCCGCGAACTCCTCCTCGGAGAAGTTCTCGAAGTCGCTGCTCTTGGCATCGGCGGCGAGGATCTCGCCGAGTCGCTCGGAGGCGGGGCCGCCGGCCGCGAGCGCGGCCACGACCGGCAGGGACTTCTTGCGCTGGCGCAGATCGCTCCAGGTCTGCTTGCCGGTGGCGTCCGGGTCGCCCCAGATGCCCAGCAGGTCGTCGACGGCCTGGAAGGCCAGGCCGAGGTGATGGCCGTACCCCTCCAGGGCGTCGGCGGTGGCGTCGTCCGCGCCGCCGAGCACGGCGCCGATGGAGCTGGCGCAGGCGAGCAGGGCACCGGTCTTGTTGCCCTCCATCTCCAGGCACTCCGCGACGCTGACCCGGTCGCGGTGTTCGTAGGAGATGTCCTGGGCCTGACCGTCGATCAGGGCCCGGGTGGCGGTGGTCAGCCGGCGGGCGGCGCGGCCGGCCTCGACCGTGCCGAGCTCCAGCAGGACCTCGTTGGCCAAGGCGAACAGCGCGTCACCGACCAGGATGGCCTGGGCGGGCCCGTGCACCTTCCATACGGTGTCGCGGTGCCGGCGCTGCTCGTCGCCGTCCATCAGGTCGTCGTGCAGCAGCGAGAAGTTGTGCACGAGTTCGACGGCCACCGCTCCGGGCACACCGGCGGCGGGGTCGGCGCCGGTGACCTCGGCGGAGAGCACCGCCAGTGCGGGCCGGACGGCCTTGCCGCCGTCCCCGTGCGCCGGGTTGCCGGCCGCGTCGATCCAGCCGAAGTGGTAGGCGGCGACGGTGTCCATGGGCGGGGCCAGCCGGGCGACGGCGGCCTTCAGGACCGGCGTGGCCAGGGTCCGGCCGCGCTCCAACAGCGCGGTCACGTCCACCGCGGTCCTTCGAGCGGGCGCCGAGGCCGGGGGCACAGTGGGCACAGTCTCTCCTCTTGTCGCGGTGCCGGGGGTGCGGGGACCCGTCACGGGCTGCTGGTCGGACGTCACCGGATCCCCTCCCGCACGGCGGCTCCGGTCACGTCCGGTCGCCGGCCGGGGGGCCGGGGGATGTCCCCGGTCACGAGGCCCGGCGGCGCCTCCTCGAAGGTGAAGAGGCGGCTCGGGCGGGGCCGGCCCAGGGCGCTGAGCGCGGCGTCCGCCGCGCTGACACCGCTGCGGACCGCGCTCTCCATGGTCGCGGGCCACCCGGTGGCGGTCCACGCTCCGGCCAGGTACAGGCCGGGGGCCTTGGTGCGGGCGCCGGGCCGCAGCCGCCCGACGCCGGGGGACGGGGCGAACGTGGCCGTACGCTCCCGGGTGACGAAGAAGTCCCGGACCTGGGCGTCGCGTGCCAGGGGCAGCAGCCGCCGCAGCTCGGGAAGGTAGCGCTCGCGCAGTTCGGCGACGGGCGCGTCGATGTCCTGGTGCGCCACGGACTGGGACAGCGCCAGGTACTGGCCGTGCTTCAGCCCGGAGGCCTCGGTACGGTCGAAGATCCATTGTACCGGCGTGCCGATCGCGGCGACGAAGGGGGCCGTCAGCACCGTGCGGTCGTAGACGACGTGGACGTTCAGGATCGGCGCGGTGCCGATCTCCAGCAGCCGCTCGGGGGCGTCCAGCGCGCCCTCCGGCAGCAGGGCGTGGGCCTCGCGCTGGGGTACGGCGAGGACGACCGCGTCGGCGATGAGCGTCTCGCCGGGAACCTGGACGACGAAGCGTCCGTTGTCCTGGAGGGAGACGGAGGTGACGCGTGTACGGACCTCGGTACGGACGCCCGCGGAGTCGAGCGCCTTGCGGGCCAGCCGGTCGTGCAGTTCGCCCAGCGGGACGCGGGCCCAGCCGATGTCGGCCGCGCCCGGGTCGGACAGCAGACCGGTCTTGAACACCATCGCGGCCAGCCCCAGCGAGGCGTCGGAGGCGGTCGCGTTGAGGGTGGCGACCCCCACGAGGTCCCACAGTGCCTCGACGGCACGCGCCGACTGGCCGTGCGCGGCCAGCCAGCTGCCGAAGTCCTGGGTGTCCAGGGCCGGGTCGGCAGGGTCGAGGGCCTTGAGCGCGAGTGCGGCGCGGCCCACCCGTGCGCGTTCGGCGAGGGAGAGGCGCGGGTAGGAGGCCAGGCTGCGCCCGAGATGCAGGGGTACGGGCAGCGGATCGCGCCTGAGTCTGCCGAGCCGGCGCCCCTCGGGGCGGGCGGCGTCGAGGACGGGGACGTCGAGCCGGTCCTGCAGCGGGGCCAGGGCCGCGCCGCCGATCCGGTCCAGGAACCACCGGTAGGCGGTGCAGCAGCGCAGGGAGACGTGCTGTCCGTTGTCGACGGTGAGGTCGCCGCGGCGGAAGGAGAAGGCCAGGCCGCCCAGCCGGGGCCGGCCCTCCAGCAGCGTCACGCGCACTCCGGCGTCGGCGAGCGAGAGCGCGGCGGTCAGGCCCGCCAGGCCGCCGCCGACCACGACGGCGTGTCGTGCGGCGTCCGGCGTCGTGGTGAGCGCACCGTCCGGGCGCGTGCCGTCGGTCATCGTGCGCCCTCCCCTGTGCGTCCGCCGCGGTGGGCGGGCTTGCCCCGGCCGACCGCCACCGTGAGTGACGCGGTGCGCCGGCGGGGGGTTGCGCGCCGGTCGCCGTCGATGACTTCCGTCTGCCTCGGATCGGTGGTCACGCACGCCTCCTGACGGCCTGCCGGGTGACGTGGCGGGTGTCCAGGCCGGACAGGCCGCGCACGGCGACGTACGCCTTCTCCCGGCCGGGCAGGGAGACCCGCCCGCGCAGGACGGCCTCGGGTTCGCGGGCGATGCGGTCGAGCAGCCGGCGGTAGATCCCGGCCATCGCGGCGACGCACGCGCCGCTGCGCCGGTCGAGCATGGGCAGCAGCTGGTAGCCCTCGGCGAACAGGGCGCGGGCCCGGCGCACCTCGAAGTGGACCAGTCCGGCGAAGTCGGAGCCCTCCGGCGGTCTGGGTCCGTGGAACCCGGCCGAGCAGCCGAACTTGGCCAGGTCGTCGGCGGGCAGGTAGGTGCGGCCGCCCAGGGCGTCCTCGCGGATGTCGCGCAGGATGTTGGTCAGCTGCAGGGCGAGGCCCAGCGTGTCGGCGTACTCGGGGGCGCGCTCGGCGCCGCGCGCGCCGGGCTCGGTGCCGAACACGCCGAGGGAGAGCCGTCCGATGGCACCGGCCACGCAGCGGCAGTACACCTTCAGGTCGTCCCAGGTCTCGTACGTCTCGCCGCGCACGTCCATCAGGACGCCGTCGATCAGTTCGTCCAGGCCGCCGAGCGGGATCGGGAAGGTCCGGGCGGCGTGGGCGAGGGCGACCGCGACGGGGTCGGTGTCGTCGTCCTCCACCGCGCCCTCGCGGATGCGGCCGAGCAGCGCCCGGGTGTCCTGGAGCCTGGCGACCTTCACCTCGTCGTCCAGCGCGCCGTCGCCGATGTCGTCGACACGCCGGGAGAACGCGTACAGCGCCGACATCGCGCGGCGCTTGGGCGTCGGCAGCAGCCGGATGCCGTAGGCGAAGTTGCGGGCCTGCTGTCCGGTGACGGCCTCGCAGTAGCTGTAGGCGGCGAGTACCGGTGCGGACGCGTGCTGTTCCGACTCCACGGCCCGGATCACCCCTCTCCTCGCAGAGTCACGCCCACCTCGCGCAGCAACTGGACAGTGCCGGGCTTGGGCGGGCCGGGAAGTACGTCGTATCGGGCGGCGGCGATCGCGTCGATCGCCGCCCTTCCCCCCGCCACGAACCCTGCGAGCAGCAGCTTCAGTCTGCCGTGGACGCTACCCACCAGGGGGGCGCCTTCATTCAGCAGATCGCGGGCGCGTTGCGCTTCGTACGCGACCAGGGCGCGCACCGATGCGCCCGCGGTGGGCGTGGCGAGATCCGCCTCCTGGACGTGAAAGCGTTTCATGTCCTCGGCGGGCAGATAGATGCGGTCGCGTCCGAGGTCCTCCTTGACGTCCTGGAGGTGTTCGACGACCTGCAGCGCGGTGCAGATCGCGTCGGACCGGCGGATCCGCTCGGGGGTCGAGGTGCCGGTGACGGCGAGGACGAGGCGGCCGACGGGGTTGGCGGACAGCTCGCAGTAGGCGAGGAGGTCGTCGTAGGTCTCGTACCGGGTGACGAGCTGGTCCTGCCGGTTGGCGGCGATCAGGCCGAGGAAGGGCTCCGGGGTCAGCGCGCGGCGGCGCACGGTGGGCTGCAGCCGGCGCAGCAGCGGGTGGCGCGGGGTGCCGTCGAAGACCCGGCGCAGGTCGGCCTCGAAGGCGTCCAGCAGGACCAGCCGGTCCTCGGCCTCGTCGGGCGACACGCCGAGCAGCCGGGCGTCGGTGCCGCCGGGGGCCAGGTCGCCGTCGCCGATGTCGTCGACGAGGCGGGCGAAGCCGTACACGGCCATGAGGTCGTCGCGCCAGGCACGGGGCAGGAAGAACGGTGCCACGGGGAAGTTCTCACCCGCGGCCTTGTCGAGGGTGGCGCGTTCCGCATCGCGCGCCGTCGCAGTCGGGCTCATCGTCCGCTGCCCGGGGCGGGGACGGCACATGCTGCGTTGAGCTGGGGAGTTTCCGTAGCCATTGCCGTCACATCTCCCGTTCTACACTGCCGACCCAACACACACTATTTCGGACACGCCGCCCGGCCGTCCGCGGGGCGGCCGGGCGCAGGGTGTCGCGCATTATCTCCCCACTTGCCGCTTTCCGGGACCGGTACAGCTTACGTTGTACAACGCAGCGAGCCTCAGGGGGGTGTCCTGCACATCACAACAACACACCGATCGCTTTCAAGATTCCTTGGCTCGCGGCAAGTTGGCCCATGGTGACCTTTCCGTTACGAACGAGCGGGGGCCCCACCGGAAAATCTCCCGGTGGGGCCCCGAGCGGGTGAGGCCGGCCGCTGGTGCGGCTACCTGCTCGTGAACTTCTCGTACTCCTTCAGCACCTCGTCGGTGGGCCCGTCCATGCGGAGTTCCCCGCGTTCCAGCCACAACACCCGGTCGCAGGTGTCACGGATCGACTTGTTGTTGTGGCTGACCAGGAAGACGGTGCCGGCCTGCTTGCGCAGTTCGCGGATGCGGTCCTCGGAGCGCTTCTGGAAGGCGCGGTCACCGGTGGCCAGCGCCTCGTCGATCATCAGCACGTCGTGGTCCTTGGCCGCGGCGATGGAGAACCGCAGCCGGGCCGCCATGCCGGAGGAGTACGTGCGCATCGGCAGCGAGATGAAGTCGCCCTTTTCGTTGATGCCGGAGAAGTCGACGATGTCCTGGTAGCGCTCTTTGATCTCCTCGCGCGACATGCCCATGGCGAGCCCGCCCAGGATGACGTTGCGCTCGCCGGTCAGGTCGTTCATCAGTGCGGCGTTCACGCCGAGCAGGGAGGGCTGGCCGTCGGTGTAGACCTTGCCCTTCTCGGCGGGCAGCAGGCCCGCGATGGCACGTAGCAGGGTCGACTTGCCGGAGCCGTTGGAGCCGATCAGGCCGATGGCCTCGCCGCGGTAGGCCACGAAGGACACCCCGCGCACGGCGTGCACCTTGCGCACCCCGCGCGCCGCGTCGCCCGAGCCGCGCCGCAGGATGCGGCTGAGGGCGGCGGTGGCGCTGCCCTTGCCCGCCTTGGCGCCGTTGACGCGGTAGACGATGTGCAGGTCGTCGGCGATGACCGTGGGGACCCGCGCCCCGCCACCGGGTGCGCCGCCCTGTTGGGGATTCTGCTCAGCCACGGCCGTACCTCTCCTCCGCCTTCCAGAAGTACACGAAGCCGCCGGCGAAGACGACCACGGCCCAGCCCAGGGCGACAGCCCACACGTGCGGGGGCAGGTGCTCGCGGCCGTAGTCGTCGAGCAGCGCGAACCGCACCAGGTCCATGTAGACCGCGGCCGGGTTCAGCTGCATCAGCCGGATGAGCCACTCGGGCTTGCCGACCAGCATGCCGCTGATGGAGAACATCACGCCCGAGGCGTACATCCAGGTACGCATCACGAACGGCATCAGCTGGGCGAGGTCGGGGGTCTTCGCGCCCATCCGGGCCAGGATCAGCGCCAGCCCGGAGTTGAACAGGAACTGCAGCACCAGCGCCGGCACGATCAGCAGCCAGGCCAGGCGCGGATAGTTGCCGAAGGCGACCGCGACGACGAACACCACGATCATCGAGAACAGCAGCTGCTGGAGCTGCTGCAGCGCGAAGGAGATCGGCAGGGAGGCGCGCGGGAAGTGCAGCGCGCGCACCAGGCCGAGGTTGCCGGAGATGGCGCGCACGCCCGCCATGACGGAACTCTGGGTGAAGGTGAACACGAACACGCCCGTCACCAGGAACGGGATGTACGTGCCGTGGTCCATGCCCCGGCTGGCCTTGAGGATGAGGCCGAAGATGAAGTAGTACACCGCCGCGTTGAGCAGCGGGGTGGCCACCTGCCAGAGCTGGCCGAGCTTGGCCTGGCTGTACTGGGCGGTCAGCTTCGCCTGGGAGAAGGCCAGGATGAAGTGGCGCCGGCCCCAGAGCTGACGTACGTACTCCCTGAGCGGGGGACGGGCACCGCTGACGGCCAGCCCGTACTTGGCGGCGAGCCGGGCAGCGTCGAGCCCCTCGTCGGGCGACGGAACCGCGCCGAGGGCGACGCCGCCGTCATGCGTTGTCTCACTCACAAGTGGATACTTTCGTCTTCGAGATGCGCAAGCCTGTGCGACTGTACGGGCATGGCACGAGCACCGGCCGGGCGCGGCCGGGTGCCCTCGGGGAACGAGCTTGTCAGATCACCGGTGGTCGGCCCAGTCGGGTGAGCCGCCACACCGTACGCCATTTCATGGGCCGACGTGGCCCGCAGGCGGTCGTCCAGCCCTCGCGGAAGCCGCCGAACCAGGCCCTGAGGGCCGGGCGCGAGGGGCGGCGGGCCAGGGTGAGCAGCAGCCAGACCCCGAGGTAGACGGGCACGAGCACGGCCGGCAGGTTGCGCCGGGCCAGCCAGACCCGGTTGCGGGCCACCATGCGGTGGTACACCGCGTGCCGCGAGGGCGCGGTCGTGGGGTGGTACAGCACCATGTCGGACCGGTAGTCGATCATCCAGCCCGCGTCCAGGGCGCGCCATGCCAGGTCGGTCTCCTCGTGCGCGTAGAAGAACGCGTCGGGCAGTCCGCCGACCTCGGCGAACACCTTCGTGCGCACGGCGTTCGCGCCGCCGAGGAAGGTGGTGACCCGCGAGGAGCGCATCGGGTCCGAGGCGCGCAGCCGCGGCACGTGGCGGCGCTGGGTGAGGCCGGTGTCGGGGTCGGCGATGCGGAAGCTGATGATGCCGAGCCGGTCGTCCTCGGCGAAGGCCCTGCGGCACAGCTCGGCGGTGTCGGTGCGGGCGAGCAGGCCGTCGTCGTCGAGGAACAGCAGGATGTCGACGTCGCTGCCGCCCGGCCCGAAGGCCTCGATGCCGACGTTGCGGCCGCCGGGGATGCCCAGGTTCTCGGGCAGCTCGATCGTGCGGACGCCCTCGGGGACCTCGGGCACGGGCGAGCCGTTGCCGACGACGACCACCTCCACCGGGTCGCCGTCCTGCTTGGCGACCGAATCCAGCAGGGCGCGCAGCTCCTCGGGGCGGTTGCCCATGGTGATGACGACGGCCCCGACCTTCATGGCCCCGCTCACCGCAGCCTGCTGGAGGCGAGGATGGACACCAGGTGCAGCAGCGTCTGCAGCACCGCGATGCCGGCGAGGACGGCGGTGCCGAGCCGGGTGAAGAACAGATCGCCCCGGGCCTGGTCCACGATGGCGAGGACCAGGATCAGCAGCGACGCCTCGATGCCGAGGATCAGCCGGTGGAACTTCAGCGCGGCGGCGGCCCGGCGGGCCAGCGCCATCCCGGAGGAGCGCGGCTCGGCGGCGGCCTCCTTCACCGGCGGCAGCCCGCCCTGGTGGCGGGCGACGCCGACCAGGTCGGTCTCGGCCTTGATCAGGATCGCGCCGAGCGCGGCCAGCGTGCCGAGGAAGGCCCACAGCCAGTCGATCCGCCCCGGCCCCCACAGGTCGGCGGCGCGCAGGCCGAGCCCGACCAGCACGGCGGCGTCGGTGAGGTAGGCCCCGACCCGGTCGAGGTAGACCCCGCCGAGGGAGAACTGCTGCTTCCAGCGGGCCACCTCGCCGTCGACGCAGTCCAGCAGCAGGTACAGCTGGACGGCGACGACGCCGAGCACGGCACCGGGGATGCCCGGCACCAGCAGCGCCGGGGCCGCCAGCACGCCGAACAGGGTCATCAGGTAGGTGAGCTGGTTGGGCGTGACCCTGGTGCCCACCAGATAGCGGTCGATGCGCAAGGACACCTCGCGCATGTACAGGCGTCCCGCCCAGTGCTCCCCGCTGCGCCGGTCCTTGACCCCGGCGGGGTGGACGACCGGTCTCAGTTCAGCTACCGATGGCCTTGACATAGTCGGCGTAGATGTCCTTGATCTGCTCGGTCGTGAGGTCGAGGTGTTCCAGGATGGTGTAGCGGCCGGGGCGGGTCTCGGGGGCGAACTCCACGACCCGGACGAACTCCTGCGCGCTGAAGCCGATCTCCTCCGGCAGCACGGGCAGCCCGTGCCGCCGCAGCACCTCGGCGATCAGGGCGGACTCCTCGTGGGCTCCGCGCAGGTGCATGGCGAAGGCCGCGCCGATCCCGACTTGCTCGCCGTGGCTCGCGGCGCGCTGCGGATACAGCAGGTCGAAGGCGGGGCTGATCTCGTGGCAGGCGCCGGAGGACGGCCGGGAGTCGCCGGAGATGGACATCGCGATGCCGGTGAGGACCAGTGCCTCGGCGAGCACCTGCAGAAAGCCGTTGCCGCCGATGCCGCCGGGGTGCCGCAGCACGGCCTCGCCCGCCTGGCGGGCCATGGCCGCGGCCAGGCCGTCGACCTTCTCGCCGTTGACGCGCTGGGACAGCTCCCAGTCCGCGACCGCGGAGATGTTCGACACGGCGTCGCCGATGCCGGAGCGCACGAAGCGCGCCGGGGCCTCGCGGATCACGTCCAGGTCGATGACGACCGCGATCGGGGTCGGCACGCCGTAGGAGCCGCGCCCGGCGTCGTTGTCCAGGGTGGCCACCGGCGAGCACAGGCCGTCGTGCGCCAGGTTGGTGGGCACGGCGACCAGAGGCAGGCCGACGCGGGCGGCGGCGAACTTGGCGCAGTCGATGATCTTGCCGCCGCCCAGGCCCACCACCGCGTCGTAGCGGCCGGACTTCATCTGCCCGGCGAGCCGAATCGCGTCGTCCAGGGTGCCGCCGCCCACCTCGTACCAGGTCGCGCCCGGCAGCGAGGGGGCGATCCGCTCCCGCAGCCGCGATCCCGAGCCGCCGCTGACCGCCACGGCCAGCCGCCCCGAGTGCGACACGCGCTCGTCGGCGAGGACGCTCGCGAGATCGTTCAGCGCGCCCGCGCGGATGTCGACGGCGACCGGCGACGGAATGAGCCGGGTCAGTACTGGCACGCGATCTCCCGGCCCTTGGCGAGGTCGTCGTGGTTGTCGATCTCCACCCACGGGACGTCGCCGATCGGCGCCACGTCGATCTTGAAGCCGCGGTCCACCAGCTCCTGGTAGCCGTCCTCGTAGTACAGCTGCGGGTCGCGCTCGAAGGTGGCCTTCAGCGCGTCGGCCAGCTCCGCGGCCGCCTCGCCCTCGATCAGGGTCACGCCGATGTACTCGCCGGTGGCCTCGGCCGGGTCCATCAGCTTGGTGATCCGCCGGACGCCCTTGTCGGGGTCGGCGACGACCTTCATCTCCTCCTCGGCGAGCTGCTTGACCGTGTCGAGGGCGAGGATGATCTTCTTGCCGTCGCCGCGGGCGGCCAGCAGGGTCTTCTCCACCGAGACCGGGTGCACGGTGTCGCCGTTGGCGAGGATCACGCCGTCCTTGAGGGCGTCCCGGCCGCACCACAGGGAGTAGGCGTTGTTCCACTCCTCGGCCTTGTCGTTGTCGATGAGCGTGAGCTTCAGACCGTACTTCTGCTCCAGGGCCGCCTTGCGCTCGTACACGGCCTCCTTGCGGTAGCCCACGACGACCGCCACCTCGGTCAGGCCGACCTCGGCGAAGTTCCCGAGGGTCAGGTCGAGGACGGTGATGCTGTCCTCCGCGCCCTCGGGCCCCACCGGCACCAGCGCCTTGGGCAGGGTGTCGGTGTAGGGGCGCAGACGCCGTCCGGCGCCGGCCGCCAGCACGAGGCCGATCATGCGGGTTCTCCTTCGTCGTGTACGGCGGGCGCGCCCCGCAGATGAGAGGCCACCCAGAAGCGGATGCTCTCGGCGAGCACCAGCACGGCCACGAGCACGGCGAGGGCCGTGAGCGCGACCTTGAACTGGACAGCGGTGAGCAGTGCGGCGAACACGGTGACGAGCAGCGTCCGCCCCTCCTGCCCCCCGATCGCGCGCACCAGGCGGGCCGGCGGCGCTCCGGCGTTGCCGCGGATGCGGTACACCGTGTCGTAGTGATGGTAGGCGACGGCCGCCACCAGCCCGAACGCCGCCGGCAGCACCCCGTTCACCTCGGCGCGGGCCGCGAGGGCGAGGACGGTGCCGTACTCGGCGGCCCGGAAGAACGGCGGGACCAGCCAGTCCAGGGCGCCCTTGAGCGGGCGGGCCACGGCGAGCGCCGAGGTCAGGACGTAGACGAGCGCGCCGGCGACGGGCCAGGGGCTGCCGAGGCCGGTCAGCGCCGCGGGGACGACGACGGCGGCGCCGCCGAGCAGGGCGAGGGCGGGGGCCGCGATGCCGGGC
>NZ_LR732544.1:1303305-1331773 GCF_902506575.1 Streptomyces mexicanus
GCAGCGTCAGAGGTGTATAGGGGCCGGGGGTGGCCTTGCGGGTGACCGAGCGCAGCACCCGGCCGGCGGTGGTGTAGGCGGCGGCGAACGCGCAGCCGATGAGCAGCACGAGGAAGGTGATGCGGGGGGTGGTGGCCGCGGTGAGGACGGCGATCATGGCCCAGCGCTCGCCGATGGGCAGGACGATCATCCGGCGCACCCAGACGGTCCAGCCGACGCCGTCGAGCCGGTCGGACAGGGCGGCGGTGGGGCTGGTGTTGGCGGTGGCGTCGTGGTTGGCCTCGTTGAAGGAGAAGTCGACCACGTGCCGGCAGGTCTGCAGGACCATGGCGCCGAGCGCGAGCGCCCACACGTCGTCGCCGCCGCGGGCGGCACCGAGGGCCAGGCCCGCGTAGTAGGCG
Organism: Streptomyces mexicanus; assembly: GCF_902506575.1. Classification (GTDB taxonomy): domain Bacteria; phylum Actinomycetota; class Actinomycetes; order Streptomycetales; family Streptomycetaceae; genus Streptomyces; species Streptomyces mexicanus. Next base: position 1,303,707 of record NZ_LR732544.1, read on the forward strand.
TACTCCTTGGCCCGGTCGAAGGTGGCGTCCAGCCAGGCGCCGAGGGTGGAGTACTGCAGCGAGTAGCGGGCGAGCTGTCCGTCGGTGCAGTCCAGGACGAACGACGCGATCAGCAGCACGCCGGCGGCGACGAATCCGCCGCGGGTGCCGGTGGCGGCGCAGCCGGCCGCTATCAGCGCGGTGAGCAGGGAGGCCGTGGTGACCTGGTTGGGGGTCAGGCCGCGGCGGGCGCACCAGCGGGCGATGTAGCGCGAGTACGGGCTGATGAAGAAGGTGGTGAAGAAGCCGTCGCGGGCCTTGACGGCCGACTTCAGCCGGATCGCCTCGTCGTCCACGGCGGCCACGGCCTGCCGTGCCTCGTTGCGCGCCTGCGGGTCGACGGGGACGGCGGCGACGAGACGGCCCAGCTCGGGGCGGTGCACCTCGGCGCCGTCGGCGTCCAGGGCGGCGGCGATCCGGTCGGGCAGGCCGGCGACCACGGTGGGGGCGCCGCCGAGCCCGGGGGGCGTGCCCCCGCCGGCGGTGGTCTCCCGGGCCATCGCCCGGGTCAGCGCCTGCCGGCCGGCCCCCTGCGCGGTGACGGCGCCGGGTACGGCGGCGATCGGGAAGCGGGGGTCGGTCAGACCCAGCCGCAGGGCGTGCAGGTGGCCGACGAATCCGGCGTCGACGACGGCGACCCGCTGGTCGCCGGGCACCCCGGCGACCAGGGCCTCGGCGGCGGAGGCGTCGGCGGCCGTGCGCACGGCGAAGCCCAGGGACCGCAGATCGTCCTCGATCGACGATCCGGGGACCGGCTGACCGGTGAGGATGGCGGTCGGCAACCGAACTCACTCCCTGTGACGACGCCTGCGCGTCGGTCATGTACATGGTGGGGTGCCGCCTGTCGTGGGCGCCCGGCGGCATGTCGGCAGAGGCTATCGGATGCCGGGAAGCCCACGTTCACCGCCCGTTCACGGGCCGGTCGCCCCTCCTGCCGCAGCCTGCGCCGCGATCATCATGGGCGATCGGAGTGCCGGGCCACAAACTACGGACCACATCGGGCATTCCCCGCATACGGGTGCCTTGACCGCGCCCCGGTCACGGCGGCCGGGCGGCCGATCGCCCGTCCCGTCTGCGCGGGCGGCCGCGCGACCGATCATCCGTCCTGTCTCCGGACGGCCGCGCGACCGATTGTCCGGACACACCCCCGGACGGCGGGTGGACGCACCCCCCGGACGGCGCTCGGACGCACCCCCCGCACGCGGTCGGCGCGCTGCGGGCAGGACCGTCCGCACGCGCCTGACCTGCGGTTCGTTTGCGCAGGTCAGGGCACATGACAACGGTGTTCAGTGCCGCGTTGCCCGATACCCCCCGCCCGTAGTTGACTGTGATCCCGGCGGAACACAGGAGGGTGGACAGTCTCATGGGGGCCGGTCACGACCACGGGCACGCGCACGGCGCCGGCGGCACGGCCGCCGCGGCGCACCGCGGCACACTGCGCGTCGCACTGGCGATCACCCTCACCGTGATGGTGGTGGAGATCGCCGGCGGGGTGCTCGCCGACTCCCTCGCACTGGTCGCGGACGCCGCCCACATGGCGACGGACGCGCTCGGCCTCGGCATGGCGCTGCTGGCCATCCACTTCGCGAACCGGCCGCCGACCCGGAACCGCACCTTCGGCTACGCCCGCGCCGAGATCCTGGCCGCGCTCGCCAACTGCCTGCTGCTGCTCGGCGTCGGCGGCTACGTCCTGTACGAGGCGATCGAGCGGTTCCTCACCCCGGCCGGCACCGACGGCGGCCTGATGATCTGGTTCGGTCTGTTCGGCCTGGTGGCGAACTCGGTGTCGCTGTCGCTGCTGATGCGCGGCCAGAAGGAGAGCCTGAACGTGCGCGGGGCCTTCCTGGAGGTGGCCTCGGACGCCCTCGGCTCGCTGGCGGTGATGATCTCGGCGGCCGTGATCCTGCTCACCGGCTGGCAGGCCGCCGACCCGGTCGCCTCGCTCGCCATCGCCCTGCTCATCGTGCCGCGCACCGTCAAGCTGCTGCGCGAGACGCTGGACGTGCTGCTGGAGGCGGCGCCGAAGAACGTCGACATGGCCGAGGTGCGGGCGCACATCCTGGCCCTGGACGGGGTCGAGGACGTGCACGACCTGCACGCGTGGACGATCACCTCGGGCCTTCCGGTACTGTCCGCACACGTGGTCGTCAGCTCGGAGGTGCTCAGCGCCGTCGGCCACGAGAAGCTGCTGCACGAGCTCCAGGGCTGCCTGGGCGACCACTTCGACGTGGAGCACTGCACGTTCCAGCTGGAGCCCGGCGGGCACGCCGAACACGAGGCGGGGCTGTGCCACTGAGGGCCGTATCGCACAGACGTGCGTCCGCGCCCCGGCGGGGGGACCCGGAGGGTTCCGCCGCAAGGCCGTCGGGCACGATCACCTACCGGGCCCCTCTCGCGGCATCCGGCCGGTGACGGCCGCCGCCCCGCCCGCGTGGGACATGCGGGTGCGCCGGGAAGTGCCGGGAGTGCCGGATTCGTACGGCAGACTGGGGGCTCGAGGACCGATGCGAAGGATGGGTATGCCGATCACACCTGCCACCGCGACGCACAGCTCGTCGAACGGGACCGCGGACGCGATTTTGCTGGAACTCGTCGACGAGGCCGGTGTGACGATCGGCACCGCGGAGAAGCTCGCCGCCCATCAGCCGCCGGGGCAGCTGCACCGGGCCTTCTCCGTGTTCCTGTTCGACGAGAAGGGCCGGCTGCTGCTGCAGCAGCGGGCGCTCGGCAAGTACCACTCCCCCGGTGTGTGGTCCAACACCTGCTGCGGCCACCCCTACCCCGGTGAGGCGCCGTTCGCGGCGGCGGCCCGCCGCACCTACGAGGAGCTGGGGGTCTCCCCGGCGCTGCTCGCCGAGGCCGGCACGGTGCGCTACAACCACCCCGACCCGCTGTCCGGCCTGGTGGAGCAGGAGTACAACCACCTGTTCGTCGGGCTGGTGCGCGCCCCGCTGCGGCCGGACGCGGACGAGGTGGGCGACACCGCCTTCGTGACGCCCGAGGAGCTGGCCGAGCGGCACGCCCGGGACCCCTTCTCGGCGTGGTTCATGACCGTGCTGGACGCGGCGCGGCCGGCGATCCGCGAGCTGACGGGCACCACCGCGGGCTGGTGAGCGGCCGCCGGGCGCCGGCGTGAGGCAACGGCCCGGGCACGGGCTGGGGCAGGCGCACAGGGTGCGGGGCCGCCGGGCGCGGGCAGGGGCCGGGGAGACTATCGAGCGGGTGTGAGCGGCAGGGCGGCCCAGATCACCTTGCCGCCGCTCGCGGTGTGTTCGACGTCGCAGACGCCGCCCGCCTCCCGGGCGATCTCCCGGACCAGCAGCAGGCCGCGGCCTCCGGTGCGCCCGTGATCGGTCTCCAGCGCGCTCGGCCGGTAGGGGTGGTTGTCCTCCACGGACACCCGCAGCCACTCGGGGCCGACGGCGACTTCGACGGCGAGCATCGGCGACAGCACCGCCGCGTGCCGCACGGCGTTCGTGACCAGCTCCGAGACGATCAGCAGCAGGCCGTGGACCAGGTCGTCCGAGGCGGGCACCCCCTGACGCCGCAGCAGGTCCCGCACGGCGTGGCGGGCCTGCGGGACCGAGGCGTCGACGGCGGGCGCGGTGAAGCGCCACACCCCTTCGTACGGTGCCGGGCCCGGGGGCCGGGTGCCCAGCTCGGCCGCCGTGCCACCCGGTGGGCGCGGACCGCCCCCGCGCCCGTGGTCGTCCATCGTCCAGTCGCCGCCCTCGCGCTCGATTGTCACCACACGTCGAGTGTTGGTAACGCAGCGCTTGGTTCCTAGGACTGACCAGAAGTCGGCTGGTTTCCGGCACTTGTCGACCGTTCACGTCCATCCGGGACCCGGGTCGGACCGCTGCTGCCCGGTCCGCGCCGCTTTCCCGAAGCGATGAAGTCGTCGTCTTTTCTCTCCCCCCACCGGCCCGGCCCGTCGTCAGCCCGGCCCCTCGTCCCCCCGGGTGGGCGGATAGCATCCCGCGCATGGAGCCGCACTTGTCGCACCGGGTCGTCGACTCGGTCGCCACCGTCGTCGTCCACCATCCGGCCAAGCGCAACGCCATGACCGCCGCGATGTGGCGGTCCCTGCCGCCGTTGCTGGAGAAGCTGGCCGCCGACACCGGGGTGCGGGCGCTGGTGCTGACCGGGGAGGGCGGCACGTTCTGCGCCGGTGCGGACATCTCCACGCTCCAGGGCTCGCCGCGGCAGGCGCAGGACCTGGCGGTGGCCGCCGAGGAGGCGCTCGCGTCGTTCCCCAAGCCCACGCTCGCCGCCGTGCGCGGTCACTGCGTCGGCGGCGGCGCTCAGCTCGCCGCGGCCTGCGATCTGCGGCTGGCCGAGGAGGGCGCGCTGTTCGGGGTGACCCCGGCCAGGCTCGGCATCGTCTACCCGGCGTCCTCGACCCGGCGGCTGGTGTCTCTGGTCGGACCCGCGACCGCCAAGTACCTGCTGTTCACGGGCGAGTTGATCGACGCCCGGCGGGCGCTGCGCACGGGGCTGGTGGACGAGGTGCTGCCCGCGGGGCGCCTGGACGAGCGGGTCGCCGAGCTCACCCGGATCCTGGTGTCCCGGTCCCAGCTGACGCAGGCCGCGGCCAAGGAGTTCGTGAACGGCCGGACGGACCGCGACGCCTACTGGGCCGCTCAGGCCGCCGCCGGCGGCGACACCGCCGAGGGCGTCACCGCGTTCCTGGAACGCCGGCCGCCGCGCTTCACCTGGAGCCTGCCGGCCTCCGGCTGAAGCGGCTCCCGCCGACGCGACGCCACTGCCCTCCGGCTGACGGGGAGCCCGCGGGCCTCCGGCTGATGGGGGCTCCCGCGCGCCGCGCTGTGGGCCTGCGGGCGGTGCGGTCCGCATGCCGGACGGCCGCGGTGGTACCCGGACCGTCCCGGTCACCGGACCGGGCAGACCGAGAAAGCCGAAGGGAGACAGTCGTGTTCCGAGCCATCGCAGACGTGCTGCGGCAGATCGGCGGGGCGATCGCCACGGTGGTGACGCTGCCGTTCCGGGCCCCGGCCCGGCTGCTCGGCGGGGCCTGACGGGGCGATCCGCCCCGCCGGGGGCCGCCCTGTCCCCGGATTGTCGGTGCCGCCTGCCACAATTGCGGCGCAACCCGAAGTGGAGAAGGCGGTACGGCACGTGACGACACCCGGGTCCCTTGCAGCAGGGTCCATCGAAGGCAGGATCGCCGAGGAACTCGGCGTACGGGAACGGCAGGTCAAGGCCGCCGTGGAGCTGCTGGACGGCGGTTCGACGGTGCCCTTCATCGCCCGTTACCGCAAGGAAGCCACCGAGATGCTCGACGACGCGCAGCTGCGCACGATCGAGGAGCGGCTGCGCTATCTGCGGGAGCTGGAGGACCGCCGGACGGCGATCCTGGAGTCGGTGCGCGAACAGGGCAAGCTCACCGAGGAACTGGAGGCGCAGATCCGCGGCGCCGAGACCAAGGCGCGGCTGGAGGACATCTACCTGCCGTACAAGCCCAAGCGGCGCACCAAGGCGCAGATCGCCCGGGAGGCCGGTCTGGAGCCGCTGGCCGACGGCCTGCTCACCGACCCCGGCGTGGAGCCGCTGGCCGCGGCGGCGGCCTTCGTGGACCCGGACAAGGGCGTGGCCGATCCGCAGGCCGCGCTGGACGGGGCGCGGGCGATCCTGACCGAGCGGTTCTCGGAGGACGCCGACCTGATCGGCGAGCTGCGCGAGCGCATGTGGGTGCGCGGACGGCTGGCCGCGAAGGTGCGGGAGGGCAAGGAGGAGGCGGGCGCCAAGTTCGCGGACTACTTCGACTTCGCCGAGCCGTTCACCGACCTGCCCTCGCACCGCGTCCTGGCGATGCTGCGCGGCGAGAAGGAGGAGGTGCTGGACCTCGTCCTGGAGCCGGAGGAGCCGACGGACGGGCCGTCCTCGTACGAGGGCATCGTGGCCCGCCGCTTCGGAATCGCCGACCGCGGCCGGCCCGCCGACAAGTGGCTGCTGGACACGGTCCGCTGGGCCTGGCGCACCCGCATCCTGGTCCACCTGGGCATCGACCTGCGCCTGAGGCTGCGCACGGCCGCCGAGGACGAGGCGGTGAACGTGTTCGCGGCCAACCTGCGCGACCTGCTGCTCGCCGCCCCGGCCGGCACCCGCACCACCCTGGGCCTGGACCCCGGGTTCCGTACGGGCGTGAAGGTGGCCGTGGTGGACGCCACCGGCAAGGTGGTGGCCACGGACGTCATCCACCCGCACGTCCCGGCCAACCGGTGGGACGAGGCGATCGCCAAGCTGGCGAAGCTGGCGAAGGAGCACGCGGTCGAGCTGATCGCGATCGGCAACGGCACCGCGTCCCGGGAGACCGACAAGCTCGCCGGTGAACTCATCGCGAAGCACCCCGAGTTGAAGCTCACCAAGGTGATGGTGTCCGAGGCGGGCGCGTCGGTGTACTCCGCCTCCGAGTACGCCTCGCGGGAGCTGCCCGACATGGACGTGTCCCTGCGCGGCGCCGTCTCCATCGCCCGCCGCCTGCAGGACCCGCTGGCGGAGCTGGTGAAGATCGACCCGAAGTCGATCGGGGTGGGCCAGTACCAGCACGACCTGTCCGAGGTGAAGCTGTCCCGCTCGCTGGACGCGGTGGTCGAGGACTGTGTGAACGGCGTGGGCGTGGACGTCAACACCGCCTCCGTGCCGCTGCTCGCCCGGGTCTCCGGCATCACCGCCTCGCTCGCCGAGAACATCGTGGCGCACCGGGACGCCAACGGGCCGTTCACCTCCCGCGCGCAGCTGAAGAAGGTGCCGCGCCTGGGCCCGAAGGCGTTCGAGCAGTGCGCGGGCTTCCTGCGCATCCGCGGCGGCGAGGACCCGCTGGACGCCTCCAGCGTGCACCCGGAGGCGTACCCGGTGGTGCGGCGGATGGTGAAGACCACCGGTCAGGAGGTGGCGTCGCTGATCGGCAACACCGGCGTGCTGCGCTCGCTCAGGCCGGCCGACTTCGTCGACGACACCTTCGGCCTGCCGACGGTCACCGACATCCTCAAGGAGCTGGAGAAGCCGGGACGCGACCCGCGGCCGGCGTTCAGGACGGCCACCTTCAAGGAGGGCGTCGAGAAGATCTCCGACCTGTCCGCGGGGATGGTCCTGGAAGGCGTGGTGACGAACGTGGCGGCCTTCGGCGCGTTCGTGGACGTCGGCGTCCACCAGGACGGCCTGGTGCACGTCTCGGCGATGTCGCGGACGTTCGTGAAGGACCCGCGGGACGTCGTCAAGCCGGGCGACATCGTCAAGGTCAAGGTGCTGGACGTCGACATCCCGCGCAAGCGGATCTCGCTGACGCTGCGCCTGGACGACGAGGCGGCCCCGCAGGCCCGGCAGGGCGGCGGCGGTGAGCGGAGCCGGCGCGGCGGCCGTCCGCCGCAGCAGCGCCAGGGCCGGGGCGGCGGCGGTGCGCGTCAGGCACCCGCCCCCGCCAACAGCGCGATGGCGGACGCCCTGCGCCGCGCGGGCCTGCTCGGCTCCGACAAGGGCGGACGCTGACGCCGGCCCCGACCGGTCCCGCACGGCGCCGACGACGGCCGTGACCTGCTCGACGCGGGCCACGGCCGCAATCGGTCCACTGGGCGCGGGCCACGGTCGAAACCGGTCCGCTGGGCGCGAGCGGTCGCCGCGTCGGGCTGGGCCGTCCGGGCCCGGACGCGCGCCGTGGTGGGCGTGTCCTGGCCCGGCGTGTCGCGGTGGGCGTCTCCCACGGTGGCCACCGGCGTGTCGCGCCGGGCGACTACCGGGGTGGGGTGCCAGGTGGCCCGGCGTGGGGTGCCCGGCGACGACCGGCGTGCCGCGCCACGTGACGGTCGGCGTACCGTCAGCGCGGGTGCGGGCCGGGCGGTAGCGCCGAGTGCGACCGCAGACCCGCGTCGCCGGGTGACGCGCCGGGCTGGAAGGCGCTCGACGGCTGCCCGGTACGCATCACTTGGTCCAGCTCCCGGCGTATGCTCGTGGCCGCGTCCCGGACCCGGGCGGGCACGTCGCCGCGTTCGGCCACGAGTTGGTGGTAGATGGGGGCGTCTTTGAACATGGGCTGCCAGGCCTTTCGGTCGGGAGTCTGGCTCCTCGGGGCAACGGTTGCCGAGTCTAGGACCCACCCTCGCCGGTTCGTCTGCCCGGTACACCCACTGGACGGCAGGCACGTTGACGCACCGTCACCTGAAGCCGCATCACCTCGCTTCTGCTCGCGCTGCTCACCGCGTCATCGCGGTGACCAGCACGCCTCGAGGTCCGGGCCACCACGTACCGTCGAGCCCGGCCCGGGCCAGGGCACCGCGTACGGCGCCGCGCTGCTCCTGGCCGGCCGCCGGCCCGAGGGCGACCGCGCCGTAGGCGCGCGGTTCGTCGGCGGGCACGTCGTGGGCGTCGTGGGTGACGTCGGCGAGGTGCTCCCCGGTGCCGCATCGCCGGGGCCAGGCCGAAGGTGGCGTACGCGGCAGACATGCGGTGAGTATTCGGCGGCCGGCCCCGCCTGAGCGCGCCATGACAGCTTCGGCTACCGTCCCGGCGTGGACAGTGGACTGCGTGGCGATGTGGTGGTGGTCGGCGGCGGGGTCATCGGGCTGACGACGGCCCTGGCGCTGGCCGAGCGCGGCCTGCGGGTGCGGGTGTGGACGCGGGAGCCGGCCGAGCGGACGACCTCGGCGGGCGCCGGGGCGTTGTGGTGGCCGTACCGGATCGAGCCGGAGTCGCTGGTCGGTGACTGGGCGCTGGAGTCGCTCGCCGTGTACGGGGAACTGGCGGCGCGGCCGGAGGAGACGGGCGTGCGGATGGTCGAGGGGGTGCACGGCGGTGCCCGGCTGGAGGATCTCGGGCCGTGGGCGGCGCGTGTGCCCGGCTTGCGCCCCGCGCGGGCCGGGGAGTACCCGGGACCGGCCCTGTGGGCCCGGCTGCCGCTGATCGACATGTCGACTCATCTGCCCTGGCTGCGTGCCCGGTTGCTGGCGGCGGGCGGCGTGGTGGAGGAGCGGACGGTGACGGACCTGGCGGCCGTGGACGCGGCGGTGGTGGTGAACTGCACGGGGCTGGGTGCCCGGGACCTCGTTCCCGATCCGGCGGTGCGCCCGGTGCGCGGTCAGCTCGTCGTCGTGGAGAACCCGGGCATCACGACGTGGCTGACCGTCGTGGACCACGCCGCCGCGGCCTCCACCTACTTCTTCCCGCAGCCCTTCGGCCTGGTCCTCGGGGGCACGGCCGAGGAGGACGCCTGGTCGCTGACGCCCGACGCGGCGGTGGCCGAGGGGATCGTCGCCCGGTGCGCGGCCGTGCGGCCGGAGATCGCCGGGGCCCGGGTGCTGGCGCACCGGGTCGGACTGCGCCCCGCCCGCTGCGCGGTGCGGCTGGAGCGCACGGAACTGCCGGGCGGGCGTGTGCTGGTCCACCACTACGGGCACGGCGGGGCGGGGGTCACCGTGGCCTGGGGGTGCGCCCGGCGGGCGGCCGGGCTGGTGGGCCCGGCCGCCTGAGCGGCTCACGGCATGCGGTGGACGGTGTGCGGCGCCCGTACGCCGTGGCGCGGCGCGGTGCCCGGCGCGGTGGCCGCCGGCCGGGACGTGGCGCGGGCGAACGCCGCGGCGCCGCCGACCAGCGGGAGCCGGGCGGAGGTGCGCGCGAGGTCCAGGGTGAGCGTCGGGGTGGTGGACGGCGGATCGATGAGGTCCTTGTCCGTGCCCGCGACGATCAGCGCCAGCCGGTGTCCCGCGGGCACGACGTGGTCGGTGGCCGCCAGGTCCACGGTGAGCGTGTAGGCCCTGCCCGGGGTGAGCGGGACGCCCTTGCTCGCGGAGGCGTAGTGGCCGAGGTCGGCCCAGCCGCGGCTGACGACGGTGTGGTCCACCGCCGTGGTCGTGGCCTTGGTCTCCAGGTAGCAGGCGCTGTCGCCGGCCGTGCTCGCGCCCCAGCAGGTGCGGTCGGTGAGGGTGGTGACGCCCTCGCCGGCGTCGGCGTAGTCGCGGATGGTGTCCGGGCCGAGGTCGACGAGCACGGCGGACAGGTGGGCCGTGGCGGTGGTGGGGGTCGCGGTGACGGTCACCTGGGATGATCCGGACAGCCGCAGGTCGTGGGTGAGGGGCGGGGTGACGAAGCCGGCCTTCTCGGGTGTCGATGTGTCGACGGTCGCCGCCCAGTCGGTCTCGCTCCGTTGCGGGTCGTCGGTGAAGGTCTCGGTGCCGCGGGCCCCGGCGAGGCCCAGGGTGCCGACACCGGCCCGGGGGCCGGGAGCCGGGCGCACCGTGGTCGCCGACGTGTCGCGCGGAGGCCAGACGCGGGAGGGCACCCACTGGTCCGGGTGGCGTTCGATGTCGGCCATCGGCTCGCGGTCGATGCCGTTGTCGTAGCCGAGCAGTTCGTGGTCGAACCAGCGGTGCAGGGTGTCCACCCAGGCGCCGCGCCGGTAGTCGAAGGGGTCGACGTGGCCGGTCTGGGAGAGCCAGATCTTGCGATGCACGCCGTTCTTCGCCAGGGCGTCCCACCACTGCCCGAGGTGCTTGGTGCGCACGTTGAGGTCCTGCATGCCGTGCACGAGGAAGACGCTCGCGCGGACCTTGCCGGCGTCGCGGACGTAGTCGCGGGCGCTCCACAGCGGTGTCCAGTCGCCGTTGCGGGGTGCGCCGTCGATGAGCTGCTTCTGGACGGCCGCGCAGTGGGCATGGGCGTCGTCGCTCTCCACGGCGTCGGACAGCCAGTCGGGGCCGGAGCCGTACAGGGGGGCGCCCTGCTGGAAGTAGTAGTCGTACCAGGAGGAGATCGCGCTGATCGGGACGATGGTCTTCAGGCCCGGGACGCCGGTGGCCGCGACGCCGTTGGCGATGGTGCCGTCCCAGCTCTTGCCGATCATGCCGGTCCTGCCGTCGGTCCAGGTGGCCCGGACCGGGGTGGTGCCGGTGCGGGTGGTGTAGGCGCGGGCGCGGCCGTTGAGCCAGTCGACGACCGCTTTCGCCGACCGGATGTCGGACGGGCCGCCGACGTCGACGCAGCCGTCGGAGCGGTTGGTGCCGGCCAGGGCCACGCCGACGAAGGCGTAGCCGCGCGGCACGAAGGAGTTGTCGTAGAACAGCGGCATCCCCACGACGTGGCCGGCCGGGTCGGAGGTCTTGACCTGGCTCTCGTTGCCGCGTCCGCAGCAGGAGTAGTACGGGCTGGCGTCCATGATCACGGGGACTTTGCGGCCCTGTTCGGCGGCTTCGCGGGGCCGGACGATGTCGGCGGCGACCCGGTCGGTCCGGCCGTCGCCGTCGCCGTCGAACCCGGTGTCGACCCAGACGGACTCGCGGACGGCGTCGGCGTAGGAGTAGACGGGCCGGCTCTCGCGCGGGGCGCCGCCGGCGGACTGAGCGGCGTGCGCGGCGGGGCCGAGCAGGGCGGCCGCCAGGGCGGCGACGACCGCCACGACGCACCATCGGGACATGGTCATGCGCATGCTTGTCGGCATGGGCGGGACGGTACCGGGGGCGTCCGCCGCGCAGAAGGGGGCGGCTGACGTGTCGTCGGATCCGTGAGGCGGCCGCGGGCCCCTGAGGCGGTAGGGAACCTCCCGTTCATGACGGTCGAATGGCGATCATGTGACAGGGGTGGGCATGGACACGACTAGCAGCGCAGGGCCTCAATAGGCTCCGAGCAACGCTCGTCCCCTACGACTTGGAGCTGACGTGCACCGCAGAATCATCGCGCCGGGCGCACTGGCCGCGGCCTCCCTGTTGCTGGCGACCCCGGCATCGGCCGCGAGCCACTCCCCCGGCGCGCCGGGCATCGGCGACCCCTACTACCCGTACTACGGCAACGGCGGCTACGACGTCTCCCACTACGACCTCAGGCTGACGTACCAGCCGGCGACCGACGAGCTGGCGGGCACGGCGACGATCTCGGCGCGCACCACGCAGGACCTGTCCAGCTTCGACCTGGACTTCCTGCTGGACGTCAGCGAGGTGCAGGTCAACGGGGCGAAGGCCGGCTTCACCACCTCCGGGGAGCACGAGCTGGTGGTCACGCCGCAGCGCCCGCTGGCCAAGGGCACGCCGATCACGGTGGTCGTCCGCTACCGCGGGGTGCCGTCCACGAAGAGCGCGTACGGCTTCACCACCTGGCACCGCACCCCGGACGGCGCGGTCGCGGCGGACGAGCCGGAAGCCGCCTGGTGGTGGTTCCCGAGCAACGACCACCCCAGCGACAAGGCCACCTACGACGTATCGGTGGCGGTCCCGGACGGCACCCAGGCGATCTCCAACGGCACGCTGCAGTCGACCAGCTCGCAGCGCGGCTGGACCCGCTACAGCTGGCGGCAGAACAAGCCGCAGGCGACGTATCTGGCCACGCTCGCGCTCGGGAAGTTCGACATCACCACCGGCACCTCCGAGGGCGGCGTGCCGGTGATCAACGCCTACAGCAAGGACCTCGGCGACAACGACGGCGCGGCGCGGGCGAGCGTGGAGCGCACCGGGGAGCTGGTGGACTGGCTCAGCGGCTATTTCGGGCCGTATCCGTTCAACTCGGCCGGCGGGTACGTGCCGAACACGACGACCGGGTACGCGCTGGAGACGCAGACCCGCGTGTACTACAGCCCCAAGCAGTTCGCGAACGGCTCGAACACCTCGGTGGTGGTGCACGAGCTGGCCCACCAGTGGTACGGCGACAGCGTGTCGCTCAAGGGCTGGAAGGACATCTGGATCAACGAGGGCTTCGCGCGGTACGCGCAGTGGCTGTGGTCGGAGCACGAGGGCGAGGGCACGACGCAGGAGCTGGCGGACTACGTCTACGCCTCCCACCCGGCCGACGACGCCTTCTGGACGGTGAAGCCGGGCGACCCGGGTCCCGACCACCAGTTCGACGCCGCGGTCTACGACCGGGGTGCCCTCGCCATCCAGGCGCTGCGCAACGAGATCGGTGACACGGCGTTCTTCGCCCTGCTGAAGGGCTGGCCGCAGCAGCACGCCTACGGCAACGCCTCCGTGGCCGACTTCCAGAAGTACGCCGAGCAGGTCTCGGGCAAGCCGCTGGCCGCGCTGTTCGACACCTGGCGGTTCCAGCCGGTCAAGCCGGCCGCCCCGGCGGCGCGCGCGGCATCCTTCGCCGCCGCCTCGGCGGACGCCGCCCAGCCGCGGTCGTGGAAGAAGATCGAGGCCACGAACGACGTGCACGGCGGGTGACGGACGGCCGCGCGGCCGGGGCGCGATGTGCGCCTGTGGCCGCGCGGCCGAAGTCCTCGGGCGGGGCGGGCCGCCCCGGACCACTACTGCGTGACGTCCTGCGAGGTCTCCGCCTCCTGGACGACGCGGCGGCGGACACCGAACCAGCCGGCGACCAGCAGCACCACGATCACCGGGATCAGCATCAGGGTCTTGCGGCCGACGTCGGGGTCGTTCCACATCAGGCCCAGGCAGACCAGCAGGAACGCGACCGTGGCGATCTCCGTGACCGGGCTGCCGCGCAGCCGGAAGTTCGGCCGCGTGACCAGGCCCGCCTTGGCCCGGCGGACGAAGATCAGGTGGCAGATCATGATGATCACCCAGGTGCTGACGATGCCGAGGGAGGCGACGTTCAGCACGATCTCGAAGGCCTGGCTGGGCACCAGGTAGTTCAGGCCGACGCCGAGCACGCAGATCCCGCAGGTCAGCAGGATGCCGCCGTAGGGGACCTGGCTGCGGCTCATCACGCGGGTGAACTTCGGCGCCGAGCCCGCCATGGCCATGGAGCGCAGGATGCGGCCGGTGGAGTACAGGCCGGAGTTCAGCGAGGACATGGCGGCGGTGAGGACGACGAGGTTCATCACGTCACCGGCCGCCGGGAGGCCGATCTTGGACAGGACCGTGACGAACGGGCTCTCGTCGGCCGAGTAGACCGAGCCGGGCAGCAGCAGGGCGAGGAGCACGACCGAGCCGACGTAGAACAGGCCCACGCGCCACATGATCGAGTTCACCGCGCGCGGGACGACCTTCTCCGGCTCGGAGGTCTCGCCCGCGGCGACGCCGACCAGCTCCAGGGCGGCGTAGGCGAAGATCACGCCCTGCATGACGAGGATGACCGGCATGACGCCGTGCGGCAGGAACCCGCCGTGGTCGGTGATCACGCTCAGGCCGGGCTTGTAGCCGTCCACGTCGTGCTGCGTGGCCAGCAGGAAGATGCTGATCAGCATGAACGCGACCAGCGTGACGACCTTGACGATGGAGAACCAGAACTCCATCTCGCCGAAGATCTTCACCGAGATCAGGTTCACGGTGAGGACCACGGCCAGGGCGATCAGCGCCAGCACCCACTGCGGGACGGGTGTGAAGAAGCTCCAGTAGTGCGTGTAGAGCGCGACCGCGGTGATGTCGGCGATGCCGGTCGTCGACCAGTTCAGGAAGTACATCCAGCCGGCGACGTACGCGCCCTTCTCCCCGAGGAACTCGCGCGCGTAGGACACGAAGGACCCCGACGAAGGGCGGTACAGGACCAGCTCGCCGAGCGCGCGGACCACGAAGAAGGCGAACACGCCGCAGACGAGGTAGGCGAGCGCCAGCGCCGGGCCCGCGTTGTGCAGCCGGCCTCCGGCGCCGAGGAAGAGACCGGTGCCGATCGCGCCGCCGATCGCGATCATGTTGATGTGGCGGTGCTTGAGGTCCTTGCTGTACCCGGCGTCGCCCGCGTCGGCGGGCGTCCCGGTCGTCGGGGGGTGTTCGACGACCTGTGCCGTGTGCACGGAGTCCTTGCTCACGGGTGGTTCCACTCTCTGGTGCGCCGAGCGGGTGCGCCCGGGTGTCCGTACGGTTCCGGCCCGCACCACCCATGACGCGGTACAGACCAGACCAGCAGCTTCCCAGAGAGATCACCCCTCATGCGATGGCACATCTCACACAGCGGAACTTCTCACACGATCCGCCCAGAGGGGCCACCGGCTTTCACACGGTCGGTGCGACAGCGATACTGCTGCACATGACGACGCCCGACACCGCCGAGCCGGCTTTCACGGTCGACGAGCTGGCCGCCCGGGCCGGCGTCACCGTGCGCACCGTCCGCTTCTACAGCAGCCGGGGTCTGCTGCCGCCGCCGGTGCTGGGCCCGCGCCGGGTCGGCCGCTACGGCGAGGACCACCTCGCCCGCCTGGCGCTGATCGAGGAGATGCAGCGCCAGGGCATGACGCTCGCCGCGATCGAGCGGCATCTGCGGCAGCTGCCGGCCGGGCTCAGCCCGCGCGAGCTGGCCGTGCAGCGGGCGGTCGTGGCCTCCTGGGCGCCGCAGAGCGAGGAGACGGTCGGCCGGCAGGAGCTGGCACGGCGGGCCGGCCGGCCGCTGACCGACGAGGACGTGGAGCGGCTGGCGGCGATGGGGGTGCTCGCCCGTGCGGGGTCCTCCCCCGAGGGGGAGAGCTTCCGGATCGACGTCGGGCTGCTGCGGCTCGGCGTGGAGCTGCTGGACGTGCCGCTGTCGCAGGAGACGGTGCTGGCCGCCCGCACCGTGCTGACCGAGCACTCGCGAGCGGCCGCACGCGAGCTGTCGGAGCTGCTGCGTGCCGCGGTGGCCGACCGCGGCACGCAGGACGTGCGGTCCCTGTCCGCCCACATGCACCCGCTGGTGGTGCAGGCGCTGCTCACCACCTTCCAGCGGTCGCTGCGCGAGGAGCTGCGCCAGTGGCTGGACGGCTCCGGGGAGTGATACGGCACCCAGGAGCCGTACCGCACCTCAGCGGGCGTCGGTGAACGTCTCCCCCTTCTGCGCCTGCTCCACCAGCAGCGCGGGCGGCGTGAACCGCTCGCCGTAGCGCTCGGCCAGCTCCCGCGCGCGGGCCACGAAGCCGGGCAGGCCCCCCTCGTAGCCGTTGATGTACTGCAGGACGCCGCCGGTCCAGCCCGGGAAGCCGATGCCGAAGATCGAGCCGATGTTGGCGTCGGCGACGGAGGTCAGGACGCCCTCTTCCAGCAGCCGGACGGTGTCCAGCGCCTCGGAGAACAGCATGCGCTCCTGCATGTCCTCGAAGGGGATCCGCTTGCCCGGCTCGGTGAAGTGCTCCCGCAGTCCCGGCCACAGGCGCAGCCGCTTGCCGCTTTCGTCGTACTCGTAGAACCCGGCGCCGCCGCTGCGGCCGGTGCGGCCGAACTCGTCGACCATGCGGTCGATGACGGCCTCGGCGGGGTGCGGGGTCCAGGTGCCGCCGGACTCCTCCACGGCCCGCCTGGTCTCGTTGCGGATCTTGCGGGGCAGGGTGAGGGTCAGGTCGTCCATCAGGGACAGCACCTTGGCCGGGTAGCCGGCCTGCGCGGCCGCCTGCTCGACCGAGGCGGGCTCGATGCCCTCGCCGACCATCGCCACGCCCTCGTTGATGAAGTGGCCGATGACCCGGGAGGTGAAGAAGCCGCGGGAGTCGTTGACCACGATCGGGGTCTTCTTGATCTGCCGGACCAGGTCGAAGGCGCGGGCCAGGGCCTGATCGCCGGTGCGCTCGCCCTTGATGATCTCCACCAGCGGCATCTTGTCGACCGGCGAGAAGAAGTGCAGCCCGATGAAGTCGGCCTGGCGCTGCACGCCCTCGGCGAGCGCGGTGATGGGCAGGGTGGAGGTGTTGGAGCACAGCAGCGCGTCCGGCGCGACGACCTGCTCGACCTCCTGGAAGACCTTGTGCTTGAGGGCCGGGTCCTCGAACACCGCCTCGATCACCGCGTCGCAGCCGGCGAGGTCGGCGACCTCGGCGGTCGGCGTGATGCGGGCCAGCAGCGCGTCCGCCTTCTCCTGGGTGGTGCGCCCCTTGGCGACGGCCTTGGCGCACAGCTTCTCGGAGTACCCCTTGCCCTTGACGGCCGCCTCCAGGGAGACGTCCTTCAGGACCACCTCGATGCCGGCGCGGGCACAGGAGTAGGCGATGCCCGCGCCCATCATCCCGGCGCCGAGCACGGCGACCTTGCGGACCTGGCGGGGCTCGATGCCCTTCGGGCGGTTGGCGCCGGAGTTGACGGCCTGCAGGTCGAAGAAGAACGCCTGGATCATGTTCTTCGACGTCCGGCCCGCGGCCAGCTCCACGAAATAGCGGGCCTCGATGACCTGCGCGGTCTCGAAGTCCACCTGGGCGCCCTCGACGGCGGCGGCCATGATGTTGCGCGGGGCCGGATAGGGCGCGCCGTTGGTCTGCTTGCGCAGGTTGGCCGGGAAGGCGGGCAGGTTGGCGGCGAACTTCGGGTTCGACGGGGTGCCGCCGGGGATCTTGTAGCCGGGGCGGTCCCAGGGCTGCTGCGACTCGGGGTGGGCGTCGATGAAGGCGCGGGCCCGGGCGATCAGCTCCTCGGTGCTGTCCACCACCTCGTCCACCAGGCCGTTGTCCAGAGCGCGGCGCGGGGTGTACTGGGTGCCCTGGAGGAGGACCTTCAGCAGGGCGTCGGTGATGCCGAGCAGGCGGACGGTGCGCACGACGCCGCCGCCCCCGGGCAGCAGGCCGAGGGTGACCTCCGGGCAGCCGATCTTGGAGCCGGGGGCGTCCAGGGCGATGCGGTGGTGGCAGGCGAGCGCGATCTCGTAGCCGCCGCCGAGGGCCGCGCCGTTGATCGCGGCGACGACGGGCTTGCCGAGGGTCTCGATGCGGCGCAGGTTCCGCTTGATGGCCAGACCGCCGTCGAAGAGGTCCTGCGCGGTCTCGGGGGTGACCCGGATGAGGTCGCGCAGGTCGCCGCCGGCGAAGAAGGTCTTCTTGGCGGAGGTGACGACGACGCCGCGGATCGCGTCCTTCTCCGCCTCCAGGCGGTCGGCGACCGCGGCGAGCGAGTCGCGGAACGCCTGGTTCATGGTGTTCGCGGACTGGTTCGGGTCGTCCAGGACGAGGGTGACGATGCCGGTGTCGTCCTGCTCCCAGCGGATGGTGGTGGGCTCAGTGCTCATGGAAGGTGCTCCGTGATGGTCCGTGGTGATCCGTCGGGAGGGGTTCAGAGGCGTTCGACGACCGTGGCGATGCCCATGCCGCCGCCCACGCACAGCGTGGCGAGGCCGTAGCGCTTGTCCTGGCGCTCCAGCTCGTCGACGAGGGTGCCGAGGATCATCGCGCCGGTGGCGCCGAGCGGGTGGCCGAGCGCGATGGCGCCGCCGTTGACGTTGACCTTGTCCAGGCTCAGGCCCATGTCCTTCACGAAGCGCAGCACGACCGCCGCGAACGCCTCGTTGATCTCGACCAGGTCGATGTCGTCGATGGTCAGGCCGGCCTTGGCGAGCGCCTTGCGGGTGGCGGGGGCGGGGCCGGTGAGCATGATGGTCGGCTCGGAGCCGGAGACGGCGGCCGAGACGATCCGGGCCCTCGGGGTCAGGCCGTGGCGCTCGCCGGCCTCCTTGGAGCCGATGGCGACCAGGGCGGCGCCGTCGACGATGCCGGAGGAGTTGCCCGCGTGGTGGACGTGGTCGATCTTCTCCACCCAGTGGTACTTCTGCAGCGCGACGGCGTCGAAGCCGCCGAGGTCGCCGATGTCGGCGAAGGACGGCTTGAGCTTCGCCAGGGAGTCGGCGGTGGTGCCGGGGCGCAGGTGCTCGTCGTGGTCGAGGACGACCAGGCCGTTGCGGTCCTTGACCGGGACCACGGAGCGGTCGAAGCGGCCCTCCTTCCAGGCGGTGGCGGCGCGCTCCTGGGACAGGGCCGCGTACTCGTCCACGTCCCGGCGGGAGAAGCCCTCGATGGTGGCGATCAGGTCGGCGCCGATGCCCTGGGGCACGAAGTTGACGGCGAGGTTCGTCATCGGGTCGTTGAACCAGGCGCCGCCGTCGGAGGCCATCGGCACCCGGGACATCGACTCGACACCGCCGGCCAGGACCAGGTCCTCCCAGCCGGAGCGGACCTTGGCCGCGGCCAGGTTGACGGCTTCCAGACCCGAGGCACAGAAGCGGTTCTCCTGCACGCCGGCCACCGTGTCGGGCAGGCCCGCGGCGACGGCGGCGATGCGGGCGATGTCGGAGCCCTGGTCGCCGACCGGGCCGACGACGCCGAGGACGATGTCGTCGATCCCGGCCGGGTCCAGGCCGGGGAAGCGGTCGCGGATCTCGTGGATGAGGCCGACGACCAGGTCGATGGGCTTGGTGCCGTGCAGGGAGCCGTTGGCCTTGCCGCGCCCGCGCGGGGTGCGGATCGCGTCGTACACGTACGCTTCGGTGCTCACGTCAAGGGGCCTTTCGACGAGGGTTCCGTCCCGGACGGGGCCGGGGTGGGCCGAGCTGTGGGGGCGGGGGGAGGAGAGGGAAGGCGGGGGGGGGGGAAGGAAAGGAAGGGAGAGGGGAGGGGGGGGGAGGAGGGGATGGGATTCGTGAGGGGGGGCGGGCGGGGGAGGAGGGGGGGGGGGGGGTGGTGGGGGGCGTCGGGTGTGTATAAGAGACGGGCGGGGGGCGGGGGCCGGCTGGGTGAGGCCGGCGTGGTCGGTGAAGGTGCCGCGGGCCGCCAGGTGCGGGTGGTGCGGGGCCTCGCGCAGCGACAGCACCGGCGCCACGCAGGCGTCGGACGGCTCGAACACCTCCGTCCACTCCTTCTGGGTACGGGTGGCGAAGCGGGCGGCGACCGCCTCGCGCAGTTCACCCCAGCGGGTGATGTCGGTGTGCGCGCCGGCGTACTCGGACAGGCCGAGCAGGCTCAGGAACTCGTCGTAGAAACGCTGCTCCAGCGCCCCCACCGCCATGTGCGCCCCGTCGGAGGTCTCGTACGTGCCGTAGTACGGGCAGCCGCCGTCCAGGAGGTTGGCTCCGCGGCGGTCCCGCCAGGCGCCGGCGGCGAGCATGCCGTGGATCATCGTGGACAGGTGGGCGGCACCGTCGACGATGGCGGCGTCCACCACCTGGCCGGTGCCCGTCGCACGCGCGTGGTGCAGGGCGGCGAGGACGCCGACGACGAGGTAGAGGGAGCCGCCCGCGTAGTCGCCGAGGAGGTTGGCGGGCACAGCCGGGGGACCGTCCGCGCCGCCGATCATGCCGAGGGTGCCGGTGACGGCGATGTAGGCGATGTCGTGTCCGGCGCGCGGGGCCAGCGGCCCGTCCTGGCCCCAGCCGGTCATCCGGCCGTAGACCAGGCGGGGGTTGCGGGCGTGGCAGGTCTCGGGGCCGACACCGAGGCGCTCGGCGACGCCGGGGCGGTAGCCCTCGATGAGGACGTCGGCCCGGGCGGCGAGGTCGAGGACGCGGGCGGGGCCGTCGGGGGACTTCAGGTCGACGAGCACCGAGCGCTTGTTGCGGTTGGTCAGGTCGCGGGCCGGGTCGATGCCGAGCCCGGCGCCGCCGGGACGGTCCACCCGCACCACGTCGGCGCCCAGGTCGGCGAGCAGCATCGCGGCGAACGGGCCGGGGCCGATGCCGGCCAGCTCGACCACGCGCACGCCGGTGAGCGGTCCGTGCCGCCCGGGCGTCGGTGCCGTTGTCATCGAGCCCCCTTGCTCGCCGTGACGACGTGAGCGCGGCGACCGGCCGGACCGCCGTGCCGCCTTGCTCACCCTGGTCGGTGGTGACCTGAGACCGCCGTTTCCCTGTCTGCCGTGATCGCCGTGTTCGACCTGGGACGATCACTGTGACACCACTGCTGTAACACCGCTGATGCTAAGAACGTGTTCCACTCCGCACAAGCCCTGAACGAGCAAGCGCTTAGCCAAGTTCCGCTCCGATTCCTACCCGGCCCGGCCGCGGCCGTACCGCGGGCACCAGCACCTCGCGGACCGGCCCCGCACCCTTCACGCTAGCCTCGGCCACCGACAGCGGCGCGGGTTGTGGGCCGCCGGAGCGAGGGGTGTCATGAGCAGGATGAACAGGACGGAGCGCCCGTACGACGTCGTGCTCTTCGGAGCCACCGGTTTCGTGGGCACGCTCACCGCGCGCTACCTGGCCGCGCACGCGCCCGAGGGGCTGCGCTGGGCGATCGCCGGACGCGACGAACGCAGGCTCCGGGCACTGCGCGAGCGGCTGCCGGGCGGGGAGCCGGTCGGGGTGCTGCGCGCGGACGTGAGCGATCCGGCCTCGGTGCGCGCGCTGGCCCGGCAGGCCCGCGTGGTCGCCACCACCGTCGGCCCCTACGTGACCTACGGCGAGGAACTGGTCGCCGCCTGTGCGGACAGCGGCACCGACTGCCTGGACCTGACCGGCGAGCCGGAGTTCGTCGATCTGGTGTACGTGCGGCACGACACGCGCGCGCGGGAGACCGGGGCACGGCTGGTGCACGCCTGCGGGTTCGACTCGGTGCCGCACGACCTGGGCGTGTACTTCACCGTGCGGCAGCTGCCCGAGGGCGTGCCGCTGAGCGTGGACGGCTTCGTCCGGGCGCACGGGACGATCTCGGGCGGAACGCTCGCTTCCGCACTGGGCCAGGTCGCGCACCCGCTGCGGATGCGGGCGGCCGCCCGGGAGCGGGCCCGCCACGAGCCCCGGCTGCTGAACCGGCGGGTGTCCGCACCGCTGGGCGCGCCGCGCTACGCCGGGGAGGTCGGCGCCTGGGCGCTGCCGCTGCCGACCATCGACGCACAGATCGTGGCGCGCTCCGCGCGGGCGCTGGCACGCTACGGGCCGGACTTCCGCTACCGGCACTACGCGGCCGTGCGGCACCTGCCGGTCGCCGTGGGGTCGGTGGCCGCCCTGGGTGCGCTCGCCGCCGCCGCTCAACTGCCGCCCGCCCGGCGCCTGCTCACCGCCCGGCTGCGCCCCGGCGAGGGGCCGAGCGCCGAGCGGCGGGCCAGGAGCTGGTTCTCCGTGCGCTTCGTGGGCGAGGGCGGCGGCCGGCGCGTGTACACCGAGGTCGCGGGCGGCGACCCCGGGTACGACGAGACGGCGAAGATGTTCGCCGAGGCGGCACTGTCCCTGGCCCTGGACGACCTGCCGGACACCGCCGGCCAGGTCACGACGGCCGTCGCCCTGGGCGACGCGCTGATCGACCGGCTGCGCCGGGCCGGGGTCACCTTCCGCACCGCGGTCGGCGGTTGAGCGGGACAGGGCCGACCGGGCCGACCGGGCCGACGGTGCCGGGCGAGCGCCTGGGACCGGGCAGCGGGCCGGACCCGGCGGGTGTCATCCGGTGCGATCCCCGGTGGAGTCCGCCGCCGTGGCCTCGCGCAGAGCGCTGCGGCACAGCGCGTCGGCCCGGCGGGTGGTCTCCGGCAGGCGGTAGGCGGGGGTCAGGGCCAGGGTGTGGGCGCAGGCGTTGTCCAGCGACACCCGGTGGCCGACGGAGACGAACACCGGCTTGACCCCGTCCCGGGTGCGCAGGGCGCGCCCCACCTCGTCGGCGCCCGCCAGCAGCGGCGCGCTGCTGCCGCGCGGCGTGTCGGGATCGTCGTAGGTGAAGGTGAACGGGTTCTTGGCGACGCCGATCGTCGGCAGGCCGGTCAGCACCCCCAGGTGGCTGGCGAGGCCGAAGCGGCGCGGATGCGCCAGGCCGTAGCCGTCGCAGACGACCAGTCCGGGCGGATGGTCCAGGGCGTCCAGCGCGGCGAGCACGGTCGGGATCTCGCGGAAGGCCAGCAGCCCCGGCACGTACGGGAAGGAGATCCGCCCCACGGCGGTGGACTCGGCCACCACGCGCAGGGACGCCGCGTCCAGCACGACGGCCGCGGCGGCGACGACGTCCTGCTCGTCGTCGTAGGCCACATCGACCCCCGTGACGTACCCGGTGCCCGGTTCCGGGCCCCTCTCGTCCAGTACCACCCGCGCGCGCAACTCGTCCTGCACGGCGCGCGCCTGTTCCTCGGTCGCGGGCCAGCCCGCGGGAATGCCCACCGTCGTCGTCATGGTGGACACGAGCGTACGGCCCGCCGGCCGGCGGCGGACACGGCGGGTGCCGGGCGGGAGAGGCGCGCGGCGCGGGGCAGGACGGGCGCGCGGTGCGGGCGGGCCCGTCCCGCCGGCCGGCGCGGCGGCCCGGGTCAGCTCTTGCCCAGGGCCTGCCGCAACTGCTCCTTGTTCATGTCCGAGCGGCCGTGGATGTTGCGCCGCTTGGCCTCCTCGTAGAGCTGGTCGTAGGTCTGCCCCTCGGAGCCCCTGCCCGAACGCTGTCCGCCGCGCTTGGCGGAGGAGGTGTCCCGGGTCGAGGAGCGGCTCGCGGTCTTCGACTCGCCCGAGCGGGCGCGTTCCTTGTTCACCGTGCGCGCGGCGATCTCCTTGGCGCGGCCGGTGCTCTCCCCCCGGTCCTGCGCGCTCTCCTTGATGTGCTCGTACTGGCGCTCCCGTTTGGAACTGGAACCGCGTGGCATACCGTTCACTTCCTCTCTGTCAAGGAACGGATACCCGCATCCTGGAACAGTTCGCCATATCAGGCGATATCCACTCCCCCAGTCGAGGGATCGCCCGCGCCGCTCCCGCGCGGCGGCGCGGCATTTGCGGCCCCGCGGCGCCGCGGCGCGCATGAACGCGGTGACAGAGGTCACTCTCTTGCCGTGTGCACGGACGGGTTGATTCCGGCGTCTTCTCCAGTGCCCGGCCTCGTCCACCCGGACGCTCCACCGTCGTGCGCCGCCCGCCGTACGTACGTCACCCGTCGCAAGGGAGCAAGGCGTTGTCCACCGTCATCGAGCAGCCCGTCGAGGCTCGCCTGGTCGCCGCCGCGCCGCGGATGCCCAGCATTCCCGCCACGCTGCACTACGACCGGCGCGACCCGTTCGCCGTCCGCATGACCTTCCCGGCCCCGGCCACGCTCGAAGGCGTGGAGGTCAGCTGGACCTTCGCCCGGGACCTGCTGGTGGCGGGCCTGCACGAGCCCGAGGGCGACGGTGACGTACGGGTGCGGCCGTACGGCTACGACCGCACCGTGATGGAGTTCCACGCGCCCGAGGGCACCGCCGTGGTGCACGTCCGCAGCGGCGAGATCCGCCGGTTCCTTCAGGCCACGAACGAGCTGGTGCCGACCGGCCGGGAGCATCTGCAGCTCGACCTGGACCAGGACCTGGCGGAGCTGATGGGCGACGCCGGGCAGTAGCGGCGAGCGTCGGCGCGGGGCGGCGAGCGTCGGCGTGGGGCGGCGAGCGTCGGCGCAGTGGCGCGAGCGTCGGCGTCCGGCTCGCGCCCCCCCCCTGCCGCCCCACCCCCCCCCGCCGCCCCCGCCCGCTCGATGGGGTGAAAGACCGATAAGCCATAACTCGGATGGTTCACCCGGCGTTTTAACCGGTGCGGGCGACTGCCCGTGACTCTTGTCTGGAAGGCACAGGACCTATGAAACGGGTTACCCGAAACGGTGTGATCGCCATCGCCGCGTCCGGCGCGATGGCGATGACAGTGCCGGTGTCCGCAGCGTTCGCCGCCGACGGCGGCGCCTCGGCGGACGGCTCCGCGGTCGGCTCGCCCGGGGCGATCTCCGGCAACACCATCCAGCTTCCGGTGCACGTCCCGGTGAACGTGTGCGGCAACACGGTCAGCGTGGTGGGGCTGCTCAACCCCGCCGCCGGAAACCGCTGCGCCAACACCTCCGCCGCGACGGCGGGTGCGGTCGCGGCGAGCGCGGCCCTCCTGCTGGGCGGAGCCGCGCTGTACCGGCGCTACCGGCCGGGCGCGACCCGCTGAACCGGCCGGCCCGCAGCCCCGCCGCTCCCGCGGAACTCGTAGGACGCGCAGCAGACGTCGCGGGAGAGCCCCCACCGGTCGCCCGATGCGCGACCGGTGGGGGCCTTGTCCGCCTGGGGGAGCCGTCGCTCGGTGGGGGCCTTGTTCGCGGTGGGAGCCGTCGCTCGGTGGGGGCCTGCGCCCGGTGAGGGCCGTCGCCGGGTGGGGCCTTCGTCCGCTGCGGCCCTCGGCCGGAGCGGGGATTCGGCGCGGCTTGATTCCGCCGTGGCGCGCCCGCGCATGATCCGCGAAGATGCTGCGCGCGCCCTCGCACCGCCGAAGATGCTGCGCGCGTCCTCGCACCGCCGACGGAACGGAGCACACCGATGGCCATCGCGGCCCCCGAAGACCTCGTCGTCACCCGGGCCACCCTGGAGGACTGGCCGGTCATCAGCGAATGGGCCGCGCAGGAAGGGTGGAACCCCGGGCTGTCCGACGGCCCGGCCTTCTTCGCCCAGGACCCCGACGGTTTCTTCCTGGGCCGCATCGACGGCGAACCGGTCTCGGCGATCTCGGTCGTCCGCCACGGACCCGACTTCGCCTTCCTGGGCTGCTATCTCGTGCGCCCCGACCTGCGCGGCCGCGGCCATGGCCTGACCACCTGGAAGACCGCCCTCGCACATGCGGGGGACCGTACGATCGGCCTGGACGGCGTCGTCGCCCAGCAGGACAACTACCGGCAGTCCGGCTTCGAGGCCGCCTACCGCACCGTCCGGTTCACCGGCCCGGCCCCCGCCGCCGAGGCACCGCGGGACGTACGGCCGGCCGGGCCCGCCGACGTCGTGGACATCACCGCCTACGACGCCGCCTGCCACCCGGCCGACCGGCCGCGCTTCGTCGCGCACTGGCTGACCACGCCCGGCCATCGCGCGGTGCTCCGCCGCACCGGCGACCGCGTCACCGGGTACGGCGTCCTGCGCCCGGCCCGCGACGGCCTGCGCATCGGCCCGCTGTTCGCGGACACCGCCGAGGACGCGCGCGCCCTGTTCGCCGCGCTGGCCGCCGAGGCCGAGGGCCGCGCGATCGCCATGGACGTGCCCGAGACCAACGCGGCGGGCCTCGCCCTGGCCGAGGAGGCCGGTCTGACGCCGTCCTTCGAGACCGCCCGCATGTACACCGGCCCGGTACGGCCGTACGCACGCGGGCGGATCTACGGGGTCGCCACCCTCGAACTGGGCTGACCGCGCCGCGACGGGGCTGCCCCCGACGCCCTGCCGCCCTCGCGCACGCCGAGCCGCCCGGCGCGGGGGCGCGGCGGGGGCCGGCGTCAGCGGCGTGCCGTCTTCGCCCGGTCCAGCGCGACGACGCCCACCGCCGCGAGCGCGATCTGGATCAGCCACTCGATCCAGTCGACGCCCTTGGTGTCGGCCACACCGATCGCGGAGGCGATCGCCGCCCCGATCAGCGCGGCGACGATGCCGATGAGGATCGTCCAGAGGATGCCGATGCGCTGCCGGCCCGGGACGACGAGGCGTCCCAGGGCGCCGATGACGATGCCGATGACGATGGCACTGATGATGCCGCTGATCTCCATCTTCGCCTCTTTCCGTCGTAGGTCAGCGCAGTTCGGATGCCCACTGGAAGCGGAGGCAGTCCGTACGGGTTCGGTGACATCGCCATGGGGCCGGCCGTCCGCCCCTCGCCCGGCCGCGACCGAAGGTCCGCGATGCGAGACCGGCCGGCTCGTCCTTGACGGCCGTCCGCGGCGACTGCCAGGATCGATGGCATGACCATGCGACTGGATCTCACGCGGCGACGCCACGTCGACCTCGCGCGTGTCTCCAGCGCCGCCTGTCGCACCGCGGCCTGATCACCGTCCCGATCCGCCGCGTCTTCTCCTCCCTCGTCCGGATCTTTCTCACCGCACGCCCGGCACCCCGCCGCATTCCGCGGGATCCGGGCCGTGTCTCCCCCGCGCGTGCCCGGCCTGCGGACGCTGCCCCCCCACTGCCCACCATCCCGCCGATCACCGACCGCGGCCTCGGTCGGCGGGCGGCGTCGGTGGCGGGGCCGGTGGTCGCGTCGGCGGTCGCGTCGTCGGTGGCGCGGGGACACCCGCCGTGAGACGTTCCGGCCGATCCGGCCTCGGCGGTCCTCGTACTCCTCTCCTGACCGACCCGCTTCCCGGATCCCCGCCGGCTTCGCCGGGCGTCCGGCCCTCAGAAAGAGGCATTCATGGCCACCGTCCTGTCCGTCTCCGGCAGCCCCTCCGTGTCCTCCCGCACCAACCGTCTGCTGCGCCACCTCGACCACCGGCTGACCGCGCAGGGCCACCAGGTGCTGCCGCTCGACGTCCGGACGATCCCCGCCGAGGCCCTGCTCGGCGCCGACTTCCGGCATCCGGCGATCGTCGAGGCCACCGAGCTGTTCGCCCGCGCCGACGGCGTCGTCGTCGGCACCCCCGTCTACAAGGCCTCCTACTCCGGTGTCCTCAAGGCGCTGCTGGACCTGCTGCCGCAGTACGCGCTCACCGGCAAGACCGTGCTGCCGCTGGCCACCGGCGGTTCCACGGCGCACGTCCTCGCCATCGACTACGCCCTGCGTCCCGTCCTGAACTCCATGGGCGCGGCCCACATCGTCCAGGGCTGGTTCACCCTCGACAAGGACATCACCGTGCACGAGGACGGCTCGGTCTCCGTCGCGTCCGGCGCGAGTGAGGCGCTGGCACAGGTGGTCGACCAGTTCTCCGCGGCGCTCGGCCGCAGTCCACTGCTGGCCAAGGCGGGTTGAGCCTGCGGACCGAGCACCGGGACCGGCCATACCGGGACCCGGCCTCCGGCGCGGCGCACACCGCCCGCCGCTCCCGCCGCTCCCGCTGAGAACGGAGGCGAACGGCGACGAACGGGAGCCGAACGGAGACTGCGGGGGAGCGCCGTTCGTGTAGGAAGGGGTGTGCCGTCCGCGCAGACGGGGAAACGACGGCACGCCCCTTCCCGCGCGACGCCCGTTTCCGCGCAACGCGCCCTTCCCCTGACACGCCTTTCCACGACCGCGTACGACTCCCGGGGCACCCGTACGACACTCCGGAGGACACCATGACGTACTACCTGCTCAGCGTGATCCAGCCCAGCGAGGGCCAGCCGCCCGCGGCCGAGGAACTGGCGCGGATCGTGGGCAGCCTGGACCGGTTCCACGAGGAGTTGCGCGAGGCCGGGGCCTGGGTGTTCGCCGGCGGGCTGCACGGCCCGGAGTCCGCCGCCGTGCTGCGCCCCCGGGGCGAGGACGTGGTCGTCACCGAAGGCCCTTTCACCGCGGGCAAGGAGTACCTGGGCGGGCTGTGCGTGATCAAGGCGTCCGATCACGACGAGGCCCTGGAGTGGGGGCGCAAGGCGAGCAGAGCCAGCACCCTGCCGATCGAGGTGCGCCCGTTCCTGCATCCGACCGACGCCTGACGGCCTTCGGCCCCGGTCCGCCCTGACGGCCTTCGGTCCCGGTCCGTCCGACGGCCTCCGGCCCCGGTCCGCCCTGACGACCCTCGGCCCCGGTCCACCTGACCACCTTCGCGCGCGGGGCCTCCTCACACT
>NZ_LR732544.1:1331874-1344894 GCF_902506575.1 Streptomyces mexicanus
GGGCGGACGACCGGGGGAGTGGCCTACGCCGGTTCCCTCGGCACCCGGATGTCCAGCACGCAGACGTCGTCGCGCCGCTCGCCCTCCAGCATGGAGGCAAGCAGGGGGCCCAGGGAGCCGGGCGCGTCCGTGCGGTGGGCCGCGGCCGTCTTCGCCAGCCGTTCCAGGCCCAGCTCTATGCCCTCGCCGGGCCGCTCGACCAGTCCGTCGGTGAACAGCAGCAGCCGGTCCCCGGGCCGCAGCCGGCACTCGGCCTCCTCGAAGACCGGCGTCTCGGTCGCGCCCAGCAGCACGCCCCGCGGACGCTCCAGATAGCGCGCCTCGCCGTCGCGCAGCAGCAGCGGCGGCAGATGGCCCGCCTGCGCCCACAGCAGCCGCCGCTCGGCGGGCTGGTAGCGGGCGAGCACGAGGGTGGCGGTGCCCTTGGTGTCGCGGGAGTGCAACAGCAGCGTGTTCAGGCGGGCGAGGGCCCCCGTCAGCGACGAGCCGGTGAAGATCATGCCCTTGGCGGTGAAGCGGAGCTGGGCCATCGTGGCCACCGCGTCCAGGCCGTGCCCGGCGACGTCGCCGACCACGAACAACGCGTCCCCGTCCGGCAGTTCGATCGCGCTGAACCAGTCGCCGCCGACATGGATCCCCGACTCGGCCGGCAGATACGCGAGGTCCACGCGCAGCCCGGCCAGCCGCACCGGCCGGCGCGGCATCGGCAGCAGCGCGTGCTGCAGCCGTCCCGCCAGCATCCGCTCGGCCTGCAGGATCCCCTGCTGGGCCAGGATCGCGCGCTCGCTCTCCACCAGGGCCAGTTCGGCGCTGCGCTGCGCGGTGAGGTCCTGCACGAAGCCGTGGACCTGCACGGGGGTGCCGTCGGCGTCGCGGACGGCTTCCGCGACGATGCGCAGGTGCCGCGTCGCGGCCCCGGACTTCTTCCGGAAGAGCACGTCGAACGGCTCTCCGGCGACGAGGAGTTCGCGCACCGCGCGGGCGAGCGCGGGCGCGTCCTCGGGCAGCGCGAGGTGGGCCAGCTCCTCCAGCCGCACCGGGCCGTGCCCGGGGTCGCGGTCGCACAGCTCGTACACCTGCGAGGACCAGGCGGCCTCATGGGTGACCAGGTTCCAGGTGGCCCAGCCGAGCCGGCCCAGGCGCTGCAGGTCCGCCAGGCGCTGCACCTGCCGGTCGGAGGACTCCTGGCGCAGCCAGGTGAGCAGCAGTCCGTCGCCCACGCGCGCGGCCCGCACCGAGTACAGGGCCAGCTCCTGGCCGCCGGCGACGAACTCCTGCTGCGCGTACGGCTCGCTCTCGTACGGCTCCCCCGAGCCGAGCGTGTCCAGCAGGCCCCGCCACAGCGGCTCCTCGGCCACCGCCGGCCAGCATTCGAGGACGCGCCGCCCGACCAGGTCGCGTCCGCCGCGCCCGAGCACGTCGACGGTCTGCCGGGTGACCGCGTCGATGCGGTAGTCCTCCACCTCGCCCGCCGGCGAGCGCAGCGGGGTCAGCAGCACGGTGAGGCCGGGCAGCGCGTCGAACAGCGCGCGCACCTCCTCCGGGACGTCGGTGCCGTGCTCGGGGCGGACGTCGAAGGCGCGCAGCCGGCCGGCGCACAGCCGCGCGGCGCCGAGCAACAGCGCGCGGGAGCGCCGGCTGAACGGCCCGCCGCTGCCCCGCAGCACCCCGATGGCCATATCGGCCCGGCCGCCACCGCCGACCACGGGCAGCCAGGCGCGCGACGGCCACTGCCGGGCCGGGTCGCCGATCAGCAGGTACCGCGCGCTGTCCTGGGGGAGGTCCTCCAGCCAGCGCGGCTCACGCGCGTCCAGCGCGTCGTGCGCGGCGACCCCGCTGAGCGGCGGCACGTGCCGCCACTGGTGCGCCAGCGTGTCGTCGATGCCGGCGTGCCCGATCAGGTCCAGTCCCCCGCCGGGCAGCCGCCGGTAGATCATCACCGCCTCCGCCCCGACCGGCCCGGCCAGGTGCTCCTGCAGGCAGCGGGCGAGATCATGGGGCGTGCCGACGTGCACCAGCGCCCGGCCGAGCAGGGCCAGGGCGGCGGGGTCGCCGCGGTCGTCCCCGGCCGGTGCGGGCGCCTCGACGGGAGCCGGCCGGTGCGGGGCCGGTACGGTGCCGTCGGGGCCGGGCGGCGCGACGGCGGGCGGACGGGCGGTGGCGTGGCCCAGCGGCGGGACCAGGGTGCCGAGCGTGATCCAGCACTCCTCCACCAGCGTGTGGCCCGCGGCCTTGGCCCGCTGGAGCAGCTCCTCGTGCGCGGCCTCCGGGGTGCAGCTGGTCAGCGCCATCAGCGCCCCCTTGGCCCGCTCCACCACGGCGGAGGTGGCAGCCTGCTCCTGCAGCCGGTCCATCTCGGCCCGCTGCCTGGCCACCACCTGAGCCAGCGCCGTCAGGTCGGGTACCGCGCCGCCGGACGCTGCGGGGGAGCGCGATTCGCTCGTCACGGCACGAGCATCGCACATACGGCCCCCTCCGATCGCACGGTTGTCGTATCGGATCCGCGGATCCGATCTCGGGAACGGTCTGCGCAAACGGCCGGATCCGCCGTGACCTCGGCCCGCCCGCGGCCGACCTGGGGCCCGAGCGGCCTCGCGGTGGGGGCGCGGGCCGGTGCCCTCAGCGGTGGGTGCCCTGCTCCACCAGTGCCCGGGTCACCGCCCGCACGCTGCGGGCGATGTGCTGCAGCTGGGCCAGCTCCGCCGCGTACAGCTTGATCGTGTGCTCGATGACCGACTCGGGCAGGCCCAGGCCGGGCAGGTCCGCGCGCGCGGTCTGCAGGGCCGTGCGGGCCACGCGGATCTCGTGCTGGACCTGGATCTGCGCGTGGCGGGCCAGCAGGACGGGGTGGCGCACCAGCGTGGGGGAGCCGCCGTAGCGCGCGGGCACCAGGTCGCGCAGCCACCGGGTCGCCGAGCGCTGCCAGTCGTAACTGCCCGGCGGCTTGACCTGGCAGGGCCAGTCCGGGCTGGTGCGCGGGGTCGTCACAGGCATGATCATCGCTTCCGGTGTGCGTCCTGGCGGGGGCCGTCCGGCCAGGGGTGGCGGCCCCGGCCCAGGGGACGACCGGGGCCGCCGGAGGCGCCGGCGCGGGCGATGCGCGGTCGGACGCCCCGTGGAGCGGGTCCGGAGGGTCGGGACACGGTCCGTGAGCAGTATTTATATATGCCACCGGCTTGGCAAGGCGTATGAAAACATTCATATGCGTCCGGGCCGCGCCGACGCCCGGATGCGGGTCGCGGGCCCTCGGCCGGAGGCCGTCCGCTGGTCGTTCGGGAAGAAGTGCCGCTAGGGCGTGTTTCGAAAGTAGCGTCGTCCGCCCGGAGGGCGGGGCCCGCGGCGTCTGGCGCGGTGCATCGCAAGGCGGAGGGTCGTCCGCGTACTGGGCGTACGCGGACGAGCCCGACAACGCGGCGAGGTGCCGTGCCAGGCGTCGCGGGCCAGACGGGACTTTCGAAACACGCCCTAGTCCTTCAGGAAGAACTGGTGCTGGTCGGCGAGTTGCTCGTACTCCTCCAGCCGGGCCTGGGTCCGCTCCGGGTCGGCGTCGGTCATGGCCTGCAGCAGGGCGGCGCACACCACGCCGGGCGCGGCGTAGGAGTCGAAGACCAGGCGGGAACCGGTGCCGGTCGCGAAGGTCACGTCCGCCTCGTCGGCCACCGGCCCCAGGGCCAGGTCGGTGATCAGGGCCACCTTGAGCCCGGCGCCGCGCGCGACCCGGACCGCGGTCAGGGTCTCGTGGGCGTGCCGGGGCAGGGAGAAGGCCAGCACCCAGGTGCCGCCGGCCTCGCGGGACTGCAGCAGCGCGTCATAGGCGACGCTGCCGCCGCGGGTCACCAGCCGCACGTCCGGATGGATGCGCCGGGCCGCGTAGGCGAAGTACTCGGCCAGCGACACCGAGATGCGCAGCCCGAGCACGGTCAGCGGGGCCGAGCGGGACAGCTCGCGCCCGACGGCGATCACCCGCCCGGGGTCGGCGAAGTCCCGGCGCAGGTTCTCCAGGTTCTCGATCTCGGCGTCGACCGCCGCCTGCAGCTCGTTGCCCCGCTCCTCCTCGGCCGCGTCCGCCCCGCCCGCGAGGGTGCGCAGGGCGATGGACTGCAGTTTCTCCCGCAGGGCGGGGTAGCCGCTGAAGCCGACCGCGCCGGCGAACCGCGTCACCGAGGGCTGGCTGACCCCGACCCGGTCGGCCAGTTCGGTGATCGACAGGAAGGCCGCCTCGGCGAGGTTCTCGATCAGGTACTGGGCGATGCGGCGGTGCCCGGGAGACAGCCGGGGTCTGTCGAAGAGCGCTCTGAGCTGGGACGCCGGGGCAGGCTCGGCGGCCGCGAACGCCCTGCCCGAGGTGATCGCGGACGCCTGCGCGCGCGCCTGCTGCGGCGAGGGCGCCGAGGCGCCCGAGTTGTCTCCCACAGCGCTTCAACATAGCTCACCGACGGCCGTGACCAGGGCGTGTGCACCCGCATTCGGCCACCCACCGGCCCACCGCGACCGCTGCCTCGCTTCCGCGCCGCGCAGGATCACCGGGCGGGAGAGCGTCCGCCGGAAACCGCACAGGAAGGACGGATACGCCCGCGCCGTACGGGAACCCGCCGCCGCGACAGGACCTCAACCGTCACGGACGAGGAGTACAGGCATCATGACCGTTCCCGAGGAGAACCGGCCCAAGACCGACACCACCGACGAGGTGGTCGAGAACCGCGAGGAGGACGCCCCGAAGCAGGCCGGCGCCACCGGACGCACGCTGCGCGAGGCGCTCCAGGAGGCCGCCGTCCGCCCCGACGACTTCGAGGAGAAGTGACCCCGGCCGCGCAGCGACCGCGACCACCGGGCCGGCAGACGGCGTCCGCGTCCGTCACTCTCCCGCGGTGAGCACTTCTCTGGCACGGACCGCGAAGGCGTCACACGCGAGTTCCGCGGCCTCGCCCCGGGCGAGCATGTCCGCCTTGTCCGCAGCGAAGACGATCTCTCGTGTCCGCGCGTGGATCTCGGCGGCCCGCTCGGCAAGGCGCTGCGCCTGCGGGCCGGGTGCGACGAGGCGAAGCCGGAAGACGCTGCTGCGGACCTCGGCGTAGAGCCGGTAGGACTCGGCCCGGGCGGCAAGGGCCGCCTCGGAGCCGGGCTCCGCGTGCTGGCTCGTCCACCGGTCGTACTGCGCCTGCCGGTAGTCCTCCGCCAGGGCGAGGAAGTCGGCACACGCGTCGAGCAGACGCTGGTGGCGGCGTTCCCGGTCGGCGAGGGCCGCGGACCGGACCGTGCTCTTGTCCTGGTACCGGTGCGCCACGACAGCGCCCAGCACTGTTCCGACGACGGCGAGAGCAGACGCGAAGATCTCCGGCACGAGGACAGCGCACCACCGGCAGCACGCTCCGGACAGAGCGCGAATCGGCCATCGCCCTGAGCGCGAATCGGCCATCGTCCCCGCGGCCGGCGCCGCATCGCCGCACAGAAGACCGCCCCGAGCCGAGGGCCGGCGGCCCGCCGCGCGTTCACCGAGTGGACGACGGCCCGGGTGGGGTGTCTCACCCGGCCGCGGCGGAGCCCGGGGGCACGGCCGTGGCGGGGACGAGCAGGTCCGCGTGGGCGCGGGTCGCCGCCACCAGGTCCGCGTTGCGCTGGTCGGTGCCCAGCACCCACGCCACGGCCGCGGCGTGGTCCTTGCCGAACTCCTCGTGCCGGGCGACCAGTCGGCGTATCCGCTCGCCGTCGTCCAGGTCGCAGAACCACACCTCGTCCAGCTGGGGCCGCACCCGCGCCCAGGCGCCGGTGCCGAGCAGCAGGTAGTTGCCCTCCGTCACCACCAGCCGGGCCGTCGGCGGCACGGGGATCGCGCCCGCCAGCGGTTGCTCCAGGACGCGCTCGACCCCGGGCGCGTACACGGTCTCGCCGTCGCCGTCCGCGGCGTACTCCTCCCGCAGCCGGCGCAGCAGGGCCGCGTAGCCCGCCGCGTCGAACGTGTCCGGTGCGCCCTTGCGGTCCAGGCGGCCCAGCCGGGCCAGCTCGGCGTCGGCCAGATGGAAGCCGTCCATCGGCACGTGCGCGACCCACGGCTCGCCGGCGCCGTTGAGGGCCCGTACGAGCTGCTCGGCCAGGGTGGACTTGCCCGCGCCGGGGCTGCCCGCGATGCCGAGCACGGCGCGGTGGCCGTCGCGGACGAGGGACCGGGCACGGGTGAGGAGGTCGTCGAAGGTCAGCGGCACGCGCTCCAGTGTGTCACCCGGTCGGCCCCGCCCCCGCGGCGGACGAGGGCGGCCGATGGACCGGATGTCGCCGGAAAGGACGCCGGATGTGGCCGGTGACACCAGCTGTGGGCCGCGATGCGGGGAAGGGTGCCTGTATGACACAGCTCGGTCTGCCCCGGAACATCCAGGCTTGCCTCTTCGACCTCGACGGGGTCGTCACCAAGACGGCCGTGGTGCACGCGGCCGCCTGGAAGGAGACGTTCGACGCGTTCCTGCGGGAACGGGAGGGCCCCGGCTACCGGCCGTTCGACCCGGTCGCCGACTACGACGAGTACGTCGACGGCCGCCCCCGCGCCGACGGGGTGCGCACCTTCCTCGCCTCCCGCGGCATCCACCTGCCCGAGGGCGGCCCCGACGACCCGCCGGACGCCGCGACGGTCAACGGCGTCGGCAACCGGAAGAATGAACTCGTCCTGCGGAAAATCCGTACCGAAGGGGTGGAAGCCTACGAGGGCACCCTGCGCTACATCGACGCGGTGCGGGCCGAAGGACTGAGGACGGCGATCGTCTCCTCCAGCGCCAACACCCTCGACGTGCTGCGCTCGATCGACGCCGAACACCTCTTCGACGTCCGCGTCGACGGCGTCGTCGCCCGCGAGCGCGCACTGCCCGGCAAGCCGCACCCGGACACGTTCCTGGCGGCCGCGCACGACCTCGGCGTCGACGCGGACCGCTCGGCCGTGTTCGAGGACGCGCTGGCGGGCATGGACGCGGGCCGCTCGGGCCACTTCGGGTACGTCGTCGGGGTCGACCGCGTCGGGCAGACCGACGCCCTGTACCGGCACGGCGCCGACGTCGTCGTCAAGGACCTCGCCGAACTCCTCGGCGAAGGGGGAGGCAACGCATGATCACCCACCGCTCGTACGCCGTCGAACCGTGGACCGTGCGCGAGACCGAGCTGAGCCTGGACGTCCTGGCCCAGAGCGAGTCGGTGTTCGCCCTGTCCAACGGCCATGTGGGCTGGCGGGGCAACCTCGACGAGGGCGAACCGCACGGCCTGCCCGGCTCCTACCTCAACGGCGTGTACGAGGTGCACCCGCTGCCGTACGCCGAGGCCGGCTACGGCTACCCCGAGTCCGGCCAGACCGTCATCAACGTCACCAACGGCAAGGTGCTGCGGCTGCTCGTCAACGACGAGCCGTTCGACCTGCGCTACGGCCGGCTGCACTCCCACGAGCGCGTCCTCGACCTGCGCCGCGGGGTGCTGGAGCGCACCTGCGACTGGAGTTCCCCGGCCGGCACGCGGGTCAGGGTGCGCTCCACCCGGATGATCTCCCTCACCCAGCGCTCCATCGGCGCGGTGGCCTACGAGGTGGAGCCCGTCGACTGCCACGTCCGCATCGTCGTCCAGTCCGAACTCGTCGCCAACGAGCAGCTGCCCGAGGCCGACCGTGACCCGCGGGCCGCGCTCGCCCTGCAGTCCCCGCTGGAACCGGAGGAGGACTTCGCCTCCGGCCACCGGCTGCGCCTGGTGCACCGCACCCGCAACAGCGGCCTGCGGGTGGCCGTGGCCGCCGACCACGTCGTCTCCGGCCCCGAGGACACCACCACCAGCAGCGAGAGCCACCCGGACCTGGCCCGCCTGACCGTCGCCTCGGTCCTGGAGCCGGGGCAGACCCT
This sequence comes from Streptomyces mexicanus, assembly GCF_902506575.1. Classification (GTDB taxonomy): domain Bacteria; phylum Actinomycetota; class Actinomycetes; order Streptomycetales; family Streptomycetaceae; genus Streptomyces; species Streptomyces mexicanus. Next base: position 1,339,737 of record NZ_LR732544.1, read on the forward strand.
GCGGGTGGAGAAGCTCGTCGCCCACGGCTGGTCCGGGACCCGCTCGCTGCCGGCCATGAGCGACCAGGTGGACGCGGCGCTGGCGGCCGCCGCGCACGACGGCTGGGTGGGCCTGGCCGAGCAGCAGCGCGCCTACCTGGACGACTTCTGGGCGCGCGCGGACGTCGAGGTGGACGGCGACGAGGAGATCCAGCAGGCCGTCCGCTTCGGGCTGTTCCACGTGCTGCAGGCCGGTGCCCGCGCCGAGGAACGGGCGATCCCGGCCAAGGGGCTGACCGGCTCGGGCTACGACGGGCACGCCTTCTGGGACACCGAGATGTTCGTGCTGCCCGTGCTGACGTACACCGCGCCCGACGCCGTGGCCGAGGCGCTGCGCTGGCGGCAGAACACCCTGCCCGCCGCCCGGGAGCGCGCCGCCCAGCTGGGGCTGCGCGGCGCCGCGTTCCCGTGGCGCACCATCGAGGGCGAGGAGGGCTCGGCGTACTGGCCCGCCGGCACGGCCGCCTTCCACGTCAACGCCGACATCGCGCACGCCCTGGTGCGCTACGTCGCCGCCACCGGGGACGAGGACTTCGCACGCGACACCGGGCTGGAACTGCTGGTGGAGACGGCCCGGCTGTGGCGCTCGCTCGGCCACCACGACCACCGCGGCACCTTCCACATCGACGGCGTCACCGGCCCCGACGAATACAGCGCGATCGCGGACGACAACATCTACACCAACCTCATGGCCCGGGCGAACCTGCTGGCCGCCGCCGACGCCGTGGAGCGCTACCCCAAGGAGGCCGAACGGCTCGGCGCCGACGACGAGGAGAGCGCCGCCTGGCGGGACGCCGCCGCGGCCATGCACATCCCGTACAACCCCGAACTGCGGGTGCACGAGCAGAGCGCGGGCTTCACCCGCTACCAGCGCTGGGACTTCGCCGGCACCCGCGCCGACCAGTACCCGCTGATGCTGCACTTCCCCTACTTCGACCTGTACCGCAAGCAGGTCGTCAAGCAGGCCGACCTGGTGCTGGCCATGTACACCTGCGGACACGAGTTCGACGAGGAGCACATCGCCCGCAACTTCGCCTACTACGAGCCGCTGACGGTGCGGGACTCCTCGCTGTCGGCGTGCATCCAGGCGGTGATCGCCGTGCAGGCGGGCCATCTGCGGCTCGCCTACGACTACACGGCCGAGGCGGCGCTGATGGATCTGGAGGACCTGGAGCACAACACGCGCGACGGCCTGCACATCGCGTCGCTGGCCGGCACCTGGATGGCCCTGGTGACCGGGTTCGGCGGCGCGCGGCGCGCCGGGAACACGCTGGAGTTCTCGCCGCGCCTGCCGGAGAAGTTCAGCCGCCTGGCGTTCTGCATGGTGTTCCGCGGACGCCGGCTTCGCGTGGAGTTCACCCAGCAGACCGCCACCTACACACTGGTGTCCGGCGACCCTCTGACGGTCCGCCACCACGGCGAGGCGGTCGAGCTGCGACCCGGCGCGCCGGTGTCCCACCCGGTTCCCCCGCAGAAACACCTCCCGGCACCCGAACAGCCCCCGCACCGGCGCCCCAACGCCCGGTGAACGACCGGGCGGCGCGGCCCCCGGCGACGGCGCGGGAGCCGGCGCCGCCCCGCGCCACCGGCACCCGACGCCCGCCTGCCACCGGACACCGGCCTGCCACCTGACACCCATCCGTCGCCGGACGCCGGACGTGCGGCGCCCGGCACGAGGGGGGTGGGGCGGCAGGCCGCCCGCCGTCACGCCGGGCCGCGGCTGAGCAGGTCGCGCAGGGCGCGCTCCTCCTCGGGGCTGAGTCCGGTGACGAACTGCTGCAGGGCGGCGATCGGATCGGGGCCGCGGTCCAGGGCGTCGTGCATGGCCTGGGCGGTCAGCTCCGCCGCGTTCTTCGCCGGGCGGTACGCGCCCCGCCGCCCGTCCACCTCACGCAGCACCAGTCCCTTGTCGTAGAGCCGCCTGAGAATCGTGTGCACGGTGTTGTACGCCAGATCGCCACCGATCTCCAGCTGGATCTCGGCCGGGGTCAGCGGCCGTTCCGTCGCCCACAGCGTCGCGAGGACCTCGCTCTCCAGCTCGCCCGAGCTGCGCCGTTCCGTCCTGCCGTGAGGCCCTCTACCAGCCATGCCCTCAACCTTACAGCGCGTAGTGCCGTCCGGCGTCCGGCGCAGCCCACCCGGCGCCGCGCCACGTATCGGGTTACGTTTTGCCTGGTTCGTCCCGGGGTATTCGCCGGCTTTTTCCGGATGCTTTCCCGGCGGTTCCCTGGTGTCTTACCCGGCTCCTGCGTCCGTCCCGCAGACTGAGCAGCCGGATACCCTACAGTGCGTAGGGGGAGGGGTGGAGATGGCCGACAGTACGCACGCCGTACTCGCCGGGACCCGGCGACCCGGACGCGCGGCGGGGGCCGGCCAGGCGCTCCGGCCGCGCGGCGAGGCTCTCCTCGTGGCGGTGGCCGCCGCCTTCACCCTCGCCCAACTGCTGCTGGTGCGCCCCGGCATGGGCCTCGGCTGGGACGAGACCGTCTACGTCAGCCAGGTCAGCTCGCACGCGCCGGCCGCCTACTTCAGCGCCCCGCGCGCCCGCGGCGTCTCGCTGCTGGTCGCTCCCGTCGCCTCCTGGTCCTCCTCCACCGTCCTGCTGCGCGTCTACCTCGCCCTGCTCTCCGGCCTCACCCTCTACCTGGCCCTGCGCGTGTGGCGGACCTTCTTCCCCGCCCGCGTCCTCGCCCTCGCCGGCGCGCTGTTCGCCTCCCTGTGGGTGACGCTGTTCTACGGCCCCCAGGCGATGCCCAACTACTGGGTCGCCATCGGCGCCCTGATCTGCACCGGCTGTTTCCTGCGCGCCCGCGCGGACCGGCACGACCGGGCCGCGCTGTACGGCGTGGTCGGCGGGGCCGCCTTCATGGCGTGGATGCGCCCGATGGACGCGGTGTGGGCGGTGCTCCCGCTGCTCGCCCTCGCTGTGCCGCGCCGCCGTCACAAGCTCCTCGCCGCACTCCTCGCCGGCCTGCTCGCCGGCTCCGCGGAGTGGGTGATCGAGGCCTACGTCAGCTACGGCGGCCTGCTGCGCCGACTGTCCGACGGCTCCGCCATCCAGGGCGGCCTGGGCTGGCACGTCGCCGTCCTGGACCAACTGCGCAGCCTGGGCGGGCGGACCCTGTGCCGGCCGTGCACCGGCCCGCTGCCCAGTCCCCTGGTCACCCTCTGGTGGTACGTCCTGCCGCTGCCGGCCCTGTTCGGCCTCGTCCTCGCCCGGCGGGCCGGGCGCACCCTGCCCACCGCGCTGGCGCTGGGCTGCGCCGCCGCGGCCGCCTTCCCGTACCTGTTCCTCATCGGCTACGCGGCGCCGCGCTTCCTGCTGCCCGCCTACGCCCTGCTCGCGATCCCGGTCGCCGACGCGCTGCTGCACCTGGTCCGCGCGCCCGGCGGCCGGTGGCGGCCCGCGGTCCTGAGCGTGGTCGTCCTCGCGGCCGCCGTGCACCTGGCGGTGCAGTACGCCGTGCTCGCGCACACCGTCTCCCGGACCACCGCCGCCCGCCGCGCCTGGGACCGCACCGCGGCGGAACTGCACCGGCTCGGCGTGCGTCCGCCCTGCCTGCTCACCGGCTACGACGCCCTGCCGATCGCCTTCTACGCAGGCTGCGGCTCCGCCGCCACCGACGGCCCGAACACCAACGCCACGGCGGCGGGTCTCGCGCAGGCGGCCCGGCGGATGCCGGCCGCCGCCCTCACCACCGCGCACGGCTCCCCACCCGAGTACGCCCGCACCTGGCCGGTCCACCGCTTCGGCGACCTGCGCCTGTACATCGCCCCGTCGGCCTCCGCGGCCCCGGCCACCGGCGCCACCTCGGCCGCCCACGCCACCGCGACCGTGCGGCCCGCCCGCGCCTCCGCGACTGTGCGGCCCGCCTACGCCTCTGTGACTGTGCGACCCGCCTACGCCTCTGTGACTGTGCGACCCGCCTGCGCCTCTGTGACTGTGCGACCCGCCCACGCCACCGCGACCGTGCGACCCGCCCACGCCTCGCTGGTCCCCGGCGTCGCCCCCGCCGTCCCGGCCGCCTCGGTGCAGAAGGGCTCCGCCACATGACCTCTCCGCTCCTGGCCGCCGCCACCGTCCTGCGTCGCCGGAGCCGGTGGCAGACCGCGGCCCTGTGCGTGGTGCTGCTGTGCGCCGCCTACCTCGGCCGGCGGCACTGGCCGGTGCTGGAGTCCGGTGCCGACCAGCTCGCCGGGGCGGACCAGGGCTGGCTGCTCGCGGGCGCGGCGGCCGCCGTCGCCACCTGGGCGTGCGCGGCGCTCGCCCAGCAGGGCTCGGTGGCCGAACGGCTGCCCGGGGGACGGCTGCTGGCCGCCCAGTTCGCGGCCTCCGCCGCCAACCACGTCCTGCCCGCCGGTCTCGGCGCGGGCGCGGTCAACCTCCGGTTCCTGATGCGCTGCGGACTGTCCGCGGGCCGCTCGGCGAGCGCGCTGGCGGTCAAGGCCGCGGCCGGCGCGCTGGCCCGGGCCGCCCTGATCGCCGTACTCGCCGCGTCCTGCCCCGGCGTGCTGCGGCTCCCGCACGTCTCGGCACCGACCGTGGCCGCCGTCCTGGCCGGCCTGCTGGCCGCCGCCGTGCTGCCGGCCGTGCTGCTGCGCGGCCCGCTGCGGGCGCGCTGCGGGCGTGCGGTGTGCTCGGTGCTCGCCGACATCCGGGCCGTGCACACCCGGCCGCACCGCGCCGCGGCCCTGTGGGGCGGCTCGCTGGCCTTCGCGGCCGCGCACGCGCTGGTGGTGATCGCCGTGGCGCAGGCCGTCGGGCTGCCGCTGTCCCCGGCGCGGGTGGCGCTCCTCTACCTGGCCGCGAGCAGCGCCGCCGCCCTGCTGCCCACCCCCGGCGGCATCGGCTCCCTGGACGCCGCCCTCGCCTTCGCGCTCACCACCGCGGGTGCCCCGGGCGCCTCGGCCGCCTCAGCCGTCCTGGGCTACCGCCTCCTGACCGTCTGGGCCCCTCTCCTGCCCGGCCTCCTGGTCCTCGGCTTCCTGATCCGCCGAAGAGCGGTGTGAGACCCCCTGCCGGCGGCCCTTGCGTGAGGGCCGCCGCGCGCCGCTCAGACCGAGGAGGAACGGCCCAGGCCACCGGGAGGGTCGTCGGCGGCGGGGGACTCGCCGGGGG
>NZ_LR732544.1:1344995-1350122 GCF_902506575.1 Streptomyces mexicanus
CCCGCACGACGAACCCTCACCCGGCCCGTCCCAGCGTTATCTGACGAGAGGTCCCCCTTGATGACCACGCCCACCCTCACCGAGTCCGAGTCCGTGTCCGCGCCCGAGTCCGCGTCCCCCTCCGAGTCCGCGTCCCCCTCCGACTCTGCGTCTCCCTCCGACTCCGCGTCCACCGACAGTCCCCGCGGTGAGCTCCGCGTCACCCGGCGCAGAGCCCTCCAGACCGCCGCGGGTGCCCTGGGCGCGCTGGCCGTCGGCTCCGTCGCCGAGATCGCCGGCGCCACGAACGCACGTGCCGCCGACTACGTCCTGCCCAAGGGCTACAGGGGCGACATGTCCGATCTGAAGCACGTGGTGGTCCTGATGCAGGAGAACCGCTCCTTCGACCACTACCTGGGCCAGCTGCCGGGTGTGCGCGGGCACCACGACAAGCAGGTGCTGAGGTTCCAGGACGGCACCGACGTCTTCCAGCAACGCGACGCCGACGGCACGATCGTGACGCCGGCCGTCTCGACGGCCACCTGGAGCGACAACCACACCTTCTACGGCGCCAACGGCGGCCGCTGGAACACCTGGGTGAAGGACAAGGGCGACCACTGCATGTGGTACTACACACCCGACCACATGCCGTGGATGTACTCGCTCGCCGCCCAGTACACCGTCTGCGACATGAACTTCTGCTCGCTGCACGGGCCGACCATCCCGAACCGCTACTACCTGATGTCCGGTACCGCGGGCGGCGAGACCTCCAACGCCGGGCAGAACAACTACTCCCGGACCTGGCTGACCGTGCCCGAGCAGTTGGAACAGGCCGGCATCAACTGGCGCGTCTACTGCGACAACAGCGGCAACGGCGTCGGCCGCAGCCTGCAGAGCGGGTTCATCGGCGAGTACGGCTGCAACGTGACCAACAGCTTCAAGGCGTTCGACCCGCGGACCGCGAGCGAGGAGGACCTGGCCCCCGGCACCGGCAAGATCTGGAAGGCCAACTCCTTCGTCTACTCGGGCGCGACCACGCCCGACGACGACTCGGAGGAGAACCTGAACGCGGTGCTCAGGGACCTCATCGCGGCCTGCGAGCCGAACGCCGAGCACCCGCTGCCGGAGGTGTCGTGGGTCGTCATGCCGGCGGCGTGGAGCGAACACCCGAACTTCGACACCGTGCACGGCGAGCGCTACATGAACAAGGTGCTCCAGATCCTGCAGAGCAACCAGGACATCTGGAACCACACCCTCGTGATCATCACCTACGACGAGAACGACGGGAAGTTCGACCACGTGCTCCCGCCGCGCCCCGAGCCGGGCACACCGGGCGAGTTCGCCGGCACCACCCCCTACGGCTTCGGGCCGCGGGTGCCCATGCTGCTGGTCTCGCCCTGGACCCGCGGCGGCCATGTCGCCTCGGAGGTGTTCGACCACACCTCGGTCGTCCGGTTCCTCGAGACCTGGGCCGCGTATCTCGGCAAGCCGTTCACCTGTCCGAACATCACCGCCTGGCGCCGCTCGATCGCCGGTGACCTGACCAGCGCGCTCGACTTCGCCCACCCCCGGCCGGGCCCCGTGGAGATCGCCGACCCGGTCGACGGGACACCGCCGTCGTTCCCGGAGGGCGGGATGAAGCCGCGCGGCCTGTCCTTCCACCCCCACGCCACGCTCACCGAGGACCGCGCCACCGGCACGGTGACCGCGTCGATGACGCTGACCGGCGGTCCCGAGGGCAAGGCCGTGAGCTTCCAGGTCTTCCCGGACAAGTACCGCGACTTCTCCAACACGCCGTTCACCGTCTCCGCCTCCCACCCGCGCCAGTACACCTGGGACACCGGCGAGACCGACGGGAAGTACGCCTTCTCCGTCTACGGCCCCGACGGTTTCCTGCGCTCCTTCGCCGGCCAGGTCGTCCCCGCCGGCCGGACCGACGCGGCGATCCCGCGGGTCCATGTCGAACTGCTCACCGGCCGGCACCCCAAGGTCCGCTTCATCCTGCGCAACGACGGCCGGCGGCCCGTCCACTACACCCTGACGGCCCACGACTACGCGGGCGGCACCCGCCACCGCACCGTGCCCGGCGGCAAGTCGGCCGTCGTCGACTGGCCGACGGAGCACGGCTACTACGACGTGGTGATCACCGACGGCTCCGCAACCGGCTGGACCCAGCGGTACGCCGGCCGCGTGGCGACCCTGTGAACCACGGTCCTGGCCGGCGCCCGGGGGAGGGCACCGACTCCATGAGCGCCGCCTGACCGTCCTCGGCCGCGCCTTGAATTCCGCAGCGGGATTTTCGCATGAGGGCGGCACGAACGCCGATTCCGTGACGTCGGACGTGTCGTACTGACGTATTGCCCGGGTCGCGGTACCGATGGCGCTGTCCACCGCCCTCGGTACCACCCTGCACTCGCGGCCGCCGGGCTGATCGGTCAGGTCGGCGCGGCGGCGCTCCATGTGCGTTCCGTCTGCACGCCGATCGCTCTGCTCGTGCTCGCGCTGACCCGCGTGACCCGCCACGGCACCGCTCGCCTCACGACGCGCTAAGGTTGCGCGGCAAGGGGAGGACAGGGCGGCCGTTGTACCGCTCACCGAATCACCGGCCGGAGACGCCGGCAGGGGTGGCCCGCACCGCACCCTTCAGCTCGGCCGGCCGCGGAACAGCCTGGGGGTAACGCGCCATGACGGACGCGCCGACGCACGCCGCCGACACCGACGCGGACGAAGTCGCCAAGGACGACGCCGCCGACCGGAAGGTCGTCGAGCAAGAACAGGCCGAGATCAAGGACTTCGTCAAAGGCCTGAGCGCGGACGACATCAAGTCGGGCAACTGGTTCACCAAGCTCGCCGCTCATGCCATGAACGCGTACACCGAGAAGGTCGACTGGCAGTACTTCCAGGATCGGTACCCCGGCGTGCCCGCGGATGCCATCGTGGACCAGCGGATCAAGATGGCGTCCCGGTACGCCGCGCTCGAAGGCGGGCTCTCCGCCGGGGCCTACACGGCGACCGTGGCCGCCACCATCGGCAGCCTCGGGGGTGCCTCACCGGCGACCGTCCCCGCGGCCGTGGCGACCATGATGGTCGACGTCGCGTTCACCACCCAGCTCCAGCTCCGCCTGGCCTACGACATCTCCGTGCTCTACCGGGTCCCGCTCGACGTGCACGACCCCGAGGACCTGTGGAAGCTCATCCGCGTGGCCTTCACGATCAAGAGCGGGGAAGCCGCCCGCGAAGGTGTCGCCAAGGCGGTCCCGGCCCTGGTGCGACCGTTGGTCAAGCGGTTCTACTCGAAATCGGTGCTCACCGCCGGGAAGGCGCTCCCCGTCGTCGGGAAGCACCTCCTGCAGCGCAACGTCATCAAGATCGGCATCCCCTTGGTCGGCGTCCCCCTCGCCGTCCTGCTCAACCGCTACACCACGCTGCTCGCCGGACGGCACGCGCGGGCCGTGTTCCGGAACGAGGCGCGGGTGATCGAACTCGCCGAGGGGATGAGCCGGAGCAGTCGGCACCCGCGGTTGCTGCTCTGGGTCGCATGGCTCGTCATCAAGGCGAAGGGGAACGCCAAAATCGCCGACGACGAGGCGCTTCTGATGCGGCATCTGGTGCGGCTGGTCCGGGAGCGGCACGAGGTGGTCGACGAGCAGCTCGCGCACGTGGTCGATCTCGACCCCGCCGAGGTGTGGAAGCGCGTGGACGCCGAGCCGGGCGATCTCAGCGATGTCCTGGACGCGGCGGAGCGCGTGGCCACCGTGGACGGTGACGTCACCTCCCGCGAGAAGGCGGTCCTCAAGGAGCTTCGGGAGCGGTGCCGCCGGGGCTGACGCCGCCGTGCGGCACCGCTCGCACGCCGTGGCCGTACGGCCGTGTACAGCGCGCGGCCGTACGAGAGGCTGGCGCTGATCACTGGGCGACCCTGCGCGCGTCCGGCCCTTCCGCTCGGTGAACCCACCGAGTGCGCCACCCGGCGTCAGCCCTCCCGGACCCGCTGAGCCGCAATGGTCCGTTCCGGGGGTCACAGGCCGGCGACGTCCCCGATTCTCCCGAGCACGTCGAGCGCGCCCTCCACGGCGCGGTGCCGCTTCTCGCGTGCCGCCCGGTCCGCCGGCACCAGCCGTGCGACGGTCTGCGCGGCGTAGGCGTCCGGGTCGCCGAAGGCGGTCCGCGGGGACTCTCCGGTCTCCGCGCAGTGCGCCGTGACGTCCTTGACCGCCTGGAGCACGACCGCCCGGTCCACGCCGGGTTGCATGGCCAGTCGTACCCGGACGCCAGGGCGGTGGGGCGCCGCTCCGGCTGGGCCAGAAGATCCGCGGCAACGGTCTTGACGGCCACCGGCCGCTCCAGGTGGACCCGCAGCGAACTGCTCCACGTTCGCTTCCCTCGGTGAGCCCCAGTGGCCTGTCGATCAGCCCTGGGCATCGCCGTCAGCCGCGCACACGCAACGAGGACCGCGACCGTCAGGTCGGGGTCCTCGATTTTCTACCGCTGTGGTGAGTGTCCGAGGGGGGACTTGAACCCCCACGCCCTATACGGGCACTAGCACCTCAAGCTAGCGCGTCTGCCATTCCGCCACCCGGACTTGGTGTCTGTCGGCCGGCGGGGTCTCCCGCGCGGCGACAGGGACAACCATACCAAGGTTTCGCAGTGGCTTTCACCTGCGTATCCGTCCCTGAGCGGTGGTAGGACCGAGGGCGGCGGAGGAGGTGTGGCGGCGTCACGGTTCGTGAGGTGATCGTCGCTCTCGGCGGTGTGGTGGCCGCCTCACGGCATGAGCTGGTACTCCGGGAAGTTCCCCGGCAGCCGCTCCCCCGGCGCTCCGCGCGTCACCGCGCGGATCAGGAGGTCGCCGCCGACGAAGGCGCCGCGCCAGGAGGCGCCGAAACCGCCGAACAGCTCGTCGCGGTCGCCGCGGGAGCGGGGCCTGCCGTGGCCGACCTTGAAGGCGCGGATGTGGGGGGCCAGGCGGGCGAGGGGGGCCGGGGCCGGGCTGCTTGGAGGCGCGGCCGGGGGGCGGGGCGTGGGGGCCGGGCCGGCCGGATCCCCTCCCTTTTTCACACCCGGCGCCGCCGGCCGCCCCCTACAGGGGAGCCCTGCTGGGCGTGGGGCGGGTACGATAAACCAAACAACCGCGTGCTGACTAAGGCC
>NZ_LR732544.1:1350223-1386228 GCF_902506575.1 Streptomyces mexicanus
GGTGTCATGGGTCTGCTCCGCTCTCGGTGCGCCGTCCAGGGGTGTGCTCGCTGGTGCCGGCCCCCGTTACGTGTCGGCTCCCAGTGCCGCCGCGACCAGCCGTCCGGCCTCGGTCGGGGTGTCCCCCACCGCCACTCCCGCGGCCTCCAGGGCCTCCTTCTTGGCCCGGGCCGTGCCCGAGGAGCCGGAGACGATGGCGCCGGCGTGGCCCATCGTCCTGCCCTCGGGGGCGGTGAAGCCGGCGACGTAGCCGACGACCGGCTTGGTCACGTTCTCCTTGATGAAGGCCGCGGCCCGTTCCTCGGCGTCGCCGCCGATCTCGCCGATGAGCACGATGACCTCGGTGTCGGGGTCGGCCTCGAAGGCGGCCAGGCAGTCGATGTGGCTGGTGCCGACGACCGGGTCGCCGCCGATGCCCACGCAGGTGGAGAAGCCGATGTCCCGCAGCTCGTACATCAGCTGGTAGGTCAGGGTGCCGGACTTCGACACCAGGCCGATGGGGCCGGGTTTGGTGATGTCGGCGGGGATGATGCCGGCGTTGGACTGGCCGGGTGTGATCAGGCCGGGGCAGTTGGGGCCGATGACACGTGTGCCGGTGCGGTGCGCGTACGCGGTGAAGGCCACCGCGTCGTGGACGGGGATGCCCTCGGTGATGACGACGGCGAGGCCGATGCCGGCGTCGGCGGCCTCAAGGACGGCCCCCTTGGCGAAGGCCGGGGGCACGAACACCACGCTGACGTCCGCCCCGGTGGCGTCCATGCCTTCGCGCACCGTGGCGAAGACGGGCACGGACCGCTCGTCGAAGTCGACGGTGCGGCCCGCCTTGCGGGGGTTGACGCCGCCGACGACGTTTGTTCCGGCCGCGAGCATGCGGCGGGTGTGCCGCATGCCCTCGCCGCCGGTCATGCCCTGGACGAGGACCTTGCTGTCCTTGGTCAGGTAGATGGCCATGGCGTGTCCTCTCCTCAGTGGGCGGTGGCCAGGTGCGCGGCCCGGCGGGCGGCGTCGTCCATGGTGGTGGCCTGGTGGACGAGGGGGTGGGCGCGGTCGTCGAGGATCGCGCGGCCCCGGGCGGCGTTGTTGCCGTCGAGGCGGACGACCAGCGGGCGGGTCAGGCGGACCGTGTCCAGGGCCCGGACGATGCCGTCGGCGACGGCGTCGCAGGCGGTGATGCCGCCGAAGACGTTGACGAGGACGGATCTGACCGCCGGGTCGGACAGGATGACGGTCAGGCCGTCGGCCATGACCTGGGCGGAGGCGCCGCCGCCGATGTCGAGGAAATTCGCGGGGCGGGCGCCGCAGCGGGCGACCACGTCGAGCGTCGACATGACCAGCCCGGCGCCGTTGCCGATGACGCCGACCTCGCCGTCGAGCCTGACGTAGTTCAGGCCGCGTTCGGCGGCCGCGGCCTCCAGTGGGTCCGCCCGCCCGGTGTCGGGCGCGTCGCCCCAACGGGCTTGGCGGAAGCGGGAGTTGTCGTCCAGGGTGACCTTGCCGTCGAGGGCGACGATCCGGCCCTGTCGGGTGCGTACGAGCGGGTTGGCCTCCACCAGGAGGGCGTCCTCGCGGACCAGCACCTGCCAGAGCCGGACCAGGACGTCCGCGCTCTGCGTGGGTAGGCCGGCCGCCGCGGCGATCTCGGCGGCCTTCGCCGAGGTGACTCCGACGGCGGGGTCGATCGGGATCCGGGCCACGGCCTCGGGCCTGGTCGCCGCCACCTCCTCGATCTCCGTGCCGCCCTCGGCGGAGGCGATCGCCAGGAAGCGGCCGGCGGCCCGGTCGAGGACGTAGGAGACGTAGAACTCGTGCTCCACGTCCACCGGTTCGGCGAGCATGACGGTGCCGACCCGGTGGCCCTTGATGTCCATGCCGAGGATCCGGCGGGCCGTCGCTTCCGCCTCAGCCGGGTCGGCGGCGAGCCGTACTCCGCCCGCCTTGCCCCGGCCGCCGGTCTTGACCTGTGCCTTGACGACGGCGCGGCCGCCGAGCCGGCGGGCGATCTCGCGTGCCCCGGCGGGCGAGTCGGTGACCTCGGCCCTCGGGACCACGATCCCGTGTTCTGCGAAGAGTTCCCTTGCCTGGTGTTCGTACAGGTCCATCTCGGGCTCCTGTCTGCGAAGGCATCGCGAGGCCGCGGGTGCGGCGTCACCGCGCGGCCGGATCTGCGACATCGTCGCGAGCCCTGACCGGAGTTGACGGAAAAGTGCCGCCGCCCCCTGGACACCACCCACCGGATGCGGGATAACAAGCTTCATACAGTATTCGTCGACTGTATGCAATGTACGCAATGCACTGCGAGCCCCCTACGAAGGGACAGGACTTCGCCATGTCCGACGACACCCAGGACGCCCAGGCAGCCCAGGACCTGATCTCCGGTGGCCACCTGGTGGCCAAGGCACTGAAGGCCGAGGGGGTCGACCGCATCTACACGCTGTGCGGCGGCCACATCATCGACATCTACGACGGATGCGTCGACGAGGGCATCGAGGTGGTCGACGTACGCCACGAGCAGGTCGCCGCGCACGCCGCCGACGGTTACGCCCGTATCACCGGCAAACCCGGGTGCGCGGTCGTCACCGCGGGCCCCGGCACCACCGACGCCGTCACCGGTGTCGCCAACGCCTTCCGCGCGGAGTCCCCGATGCTGCTGATCGGTGGTCAGGGCGCGCACATCCAGCACAAGATGGGGTCGCTGCAGGACCTGCCACACGTCGACATGATGACGCCGATCACCAAGTTCGCGGCGACCGTGCCGGACACGGCCCGCGCGGCCGACATGGTGTCGATGGCGTTCCGCGAGTGCTACCACGGGGCGCCGGGGCCGTCCTTCCTGGAGATCCCGCGCGATGTGCTCGACGCCAAGGTGCCCGTGAGCACGGCACGTGTGCCGGCGGCCGGCCGCTACCGGGCCTCCACCCGCTCGGCCGGCGACCCAGAAGCGATCGAGAAACTCGCCGACCTGCTGGTGCACGCCGAGAAACCCGCCGTCCTGCTGGGAAGCCAGGTGTGGACGACCCGCGGCACCGAGGCCGCGATCGAGCTGGTGCGGACCCTGAACATCCCCGCGTACATGAACGGCGCCGGACGCGGCACCCTGCCGCCCGGCGACCCGCACCACTTCCAGCTCTCGCGCCGCTACGCCTTCTCGAACGCCGACGTCATCGTCATCGTCGGCACCCCCTTCGACTTCCGCATGGGCTACGGCAAGCGCCTGTCCCCCGAGGCGACGGTGGTGCAGATCGACCTGGACTACCGCACGGTCGGCAAGAACCGCGACATCGACCTCGGCATCGTCGGCGACGCCGGCCTGGTCCTGCAGTCGGTCACCGAGGCCGCCTCCGGCCGGGTCAACGGGGGCGCCGCCCGGCGCAAGGAGTGGCTGGAGGAGCTGCGCGCCGCCGAGCAGGCGGCGATCGACAAGCGGCTGCCGCAGCTGCGCTCCGACGCCTGCCCCATCCACCCCTACCGGCTGGTCAGCGAGATCAACGACTTCCTCACCGAGGACTCGATCTACATCGGTGACGGCGGCGACATCGTCACCTTCTCCGGGCAGGTCGTCCAGCCCAAGTCGCCGGGCCACTGGATGGACCCGGGGCCGCTCGGCACCCTCGGCGTCGGCATCCCCTTCGTGCTCGCCGCCAAGCAGGCCCGCCCGGACAAGGAGGTCGTCGCCCTCTTCGGTGACGGCGCGTTCTCCCTGACCGGCTGGGACTTCGAGACGCTGGTCCGCTACGACCTGCCCTTCGTCGGGATCGTCGGCAACAACTCCTCGATGAACCAGATCCGTTACGGCCAGGCCGCCAAGTACGGCAAGGAACGCGAGCGGGTCGGCAACACCCTCGGTGACGTCCACTACGACAAGTTCGCGCAGATGCTGGGCGGTCACGGCGAGGAGGTGCGCGACCCCGCCGACATCGGGCCGGCCCTGCGGCGCGCCCGCGAGTCCGGCAAGCCGTCGCTGATCAACGTCTGGGTGGACCCGGACGCGTACGCCCCCGGAACCATGAACCAGACCATGTACAAGTGAGGTGAACGCTCGTGACGGGCAAGGCACTCGACGGCATCCGCGTCCTGGACATGACCCACGTCCAGTCCGGCCCCTCCGCCACCCAGCTGCTGGCCTGGCTCGGTGCGGACGTCATCAAGCTGGAGGCGCCCACCGGTGACATCACACGCCGCCAGCTGCGCGACCTGCCGGACGCGGACTCCCTGTACTTCACGATGCTCAACTGCAACAAGCGGAGCATCACCCTCAACACCAAGACCGAGCGCGGCAAGGAGCTGCTGACCGAGCTGATCCGGCGCTCGGATGTGATGGTGGAGAACTTCGGGCCGGGCGCGGTGGACCGGATGGGTTTCACCTGGGACCGGATCAAGGAGATCAACCCGCGGCTGGTGTACGCCTCCATCAAGGGGTTCGGCGAGGGCCCGTACACCGACTTCAAGGCCTACGAGGTCGTCGCGCAGGCGATGGGCGGGTCCATGGCGACCACCGGGTTCGAGGACGGGCCGCCCACCGCGACCGGCGCGCAGATCGGTGACTCGGGCACGGGTGTGCATCTGGTGGCGGGTGTGCTGGCCGCGCTGTTCCAGCGGGAGCGGACCGGGCGCGGGCAGCGGGTGAACGTGGCCATGCAGCACGCGGTGCTGAATCTGTGCCGGGTGAAGCTGCGCGACCAGCAGCGCCTGGCGCACGGGCCGCTCGCGGAGTACCCGAACGAGGACTTCGGCGACGAGGTCCCCCGGTCCGGCAACGCCTCGGGTGGCGGGCAGCCCGGCTGGGCGGTCAAGTGCGCGCCGGGCGGCCCCAACGACTACGTGTACGTCATCGTCCAGCCGGTGGGCTGGAAGCCGATCAGCGAGCTGATCGGCCGGCCGGAGCTGGCCGACGACCCCGACTGGGCGACCCCGGAGGCCCGGCTGCCGCGGCTGAACAAGATGTTCCAGCTGATCGAGGAGTGGTCCTCGACGCTGCCCAAGTGGGAGGTGCTGCAAAAGCTCAACGCGCACAACATCCCGTGCGGGCCGATCCTGTCCACCAAGGAGATCATCGAGGACGAGTCGCTGGCCGCCAACGAGATGGTGGTGCGCGTCCCGCACCCCCAGCGCGGCGAGTTCGTCACCGTCGGCAGCCCCCTGAAGCTGTCCGACTCCCCCGTCGAGGTGCGCACCTCCCCGCTGCTCGGCGAGCACAACGAAGAGGTCTACGTCGGCGAACTGGGCCTCGGCGACGAGGAGTTGCGCCTGCTGAAGTCGAACGGGGTGATCTAGGTGATGGCGGAGGACCGCAAGCTGCGGGTGCGCGCGCTGCTGGACGCGGTGCGCGAGCAGGGGCGCACGGCCCTGACCGCGCCCGAGGGCAAGGTGATCGCCGACGCCTACGGGATCGCGGTGCCCGGCGAGGCGCTGGCGCGGGACGTGGAGGAGGCCGTGGCCGCGGCGGCGCGGTTCGGCGGACCGGTGGTGATGAAGATCGTCTCGCCGGACATCCTGCACAAGACCGATGCCGGCGGGGGGGTCGTCGGGGTTCAGGGCGCCGCGGACGTGCGGGCCGCCTTCCACCGGATCGTCGCGAACGCGCGGGCCTACGACGCCGCTGCCCGCATCGAGGGGGTGCAGGTGCAGGAGCTGCTGCCCAAGGGTCAGGAGGTCATCGTCGGCGCGGTGACCGACCCGACGTTCGGGAAGGTCGTGGCGTTCGGGCTCGGCGGGGTGCTCGTCGAGGTGCTCAAGGACGTGACGTTCCGCCTCGCGCCGGTGGACGCCGACGAGGCGCTGTCCATGCTGGACTCGATCCGGGCGGCGGACGTGCTGCGCGGGGTGCGCGGGCAGGCGGGTGTGGACCGGTGGGCGCTGGCCGAGCAGATCCGGCGGGTGTCGCATCTGGTCGCGGACTTCCCGGAGATCGCCGAGGTGGACCTCAACCCGGTGATCGCAACGGAGCACGGCGCCCTCGCCGCCGACATCCGCGTGATCCTCGCCGAACGGCAGCCGGCCGCGCGCAGGACGTACACGCGGGAAGAGATCCTCACGTCCATGCGCCGCCTGATGCAGCCCACCTCGGTGGCCGTGATCGGTGCCTCCAACGAGCCCGGCAAGATCGGCAATTCGGTGATGCGCAACCTCGTCGACGGCGGCTTTTCCGGCGAGATCCATCCGGTGAACCCCAAGGCCGATGACATTCTGGGCCGCAAGGCGTACAAGAGTGTCACGGACGTTCCCGGTGAGGTGGATGTGGCCGTGTTCGCCATTCCCGCGCGGTTCGTGGCCGCCGCGCTGGAGGAGGTGGGACGCAAGCGGATCCCCAACGCCGTCCTCATCCCGTCCGGGTTCGCCGAGACCGGCGAGCACGAGCTGCAGGCCGAGATCGTGGCCGTTGCCGAGCGGTACGGGATCCGGCTGCTCGGGCCGAACATCTACGGCTACTACTCGACCTGGCAGGACCTGTGCGCCACGTTCTGCACGCCCTACGACGTCAAGGGCGGGGTCGCGCTGACCAGCCAGTCCGGCGGGATCGGCATGGCGATCCTCGGGTTCGCCCGGACGACGAAGACGGGTGTGTCGGCGATCGTGGGCCTGGGCAACAAGTCCGACCTGGACGAGGACGACCTGCTGACCTGGTTCGGCGAGGACCCGCACACCCAGTGCATCGCGATGCACCTGGAGGACCTGAAGGACGGGCGTGCCTTCGTCGCCGCGGCGCGAAGGACCGTGCCGAAGAAACCCGTAGTGGTCCTCAAGGCGGGGCGGACGGCGGCCGGAGCGCGGGCCGCCGGGTCGCACACCGGGGCGCTGGCGGGCGACGACGCGGTGTACGACGACATCCTGCGGCAGGCGGGGGTGATCCGGGCGCCGGGGCTGAACGACATGCTGGAGTACGCGCGCGCGTTGCCGGTGCTGCCCACGCCGAAGGGCGACAACGTGGTCATTATCACCGGCGCCGGCGGCAGCGGAGTGCTGCTGTCGGACGCGGTGAGCGACAACGGGCTGAAGCTGATGGAGATCCCGCCCGACCTGGACGAGGCGTTCCGCCGCTTCATCCCGCCGTTCGGGGCCGCGGGCAACCCGGTGGACATCACCGGGGGCGAGCCGCCGTCGACGTACGAGGCGACGATCCGGCTCGGTCTGGAGGACCCGCGCATCCACGCGCTGGTGCTGGGCTACTGGCACACCATCGTCACCCCGCCCATGGTGTTCGCCGAGCTGACCGCCCGGGTGGTGGCCGAGCTGCGCGAACGCGGCGTCGAGAAGCCGGTGGTGGCCTCGCTCGCCGGGGACGTGGAGGTGGAGGAGGCCTGCCAGTACCTCTTCGAGCGGGGGGTCGTGGCCTACCCGTACACCACCGAGAAGCCGGTGGCGGTGCTCGGGGCGAAGTACCGCTGGGCGCGCGCGGCGGGACTGCTGTCGTGAGCCGCACACACCTGGGGTCCGCGGGTCGTCGCGGGGGGTGGTCCATGAGCTGAGCGAGCTGCGGGCCGACCGGCGGTGCGCGCCGGCCGTGCCCGGGACCCGTGCGGCGCACGCAAGGCAAGGGACGGGGGCCGGCCGGAACGTTCGACGCAAGGGGTGCAGCCGCGTGATGGACACCACCGTTCCCCCCGCCTCCCCGGTCTGCCGGGAGGTGAGGGACCGCAGGGGCCGCGTGTACCGGGTCGGCGAGAGCGACGTCGATCTGATGGGCCGCCCGAGGATCTGGATGGTCGTCCTGCCCTGGGTGGGCATGACGGGCATCAGCGGTGCCGCGTACGCGTGGGTCGCGGCGCAGGCCGCACTCCGTGACACACCCGGGGGCGGCGGGAGCCTGTTCCGGGCGGCGTGCCTGTGGCTGTCGGCGCAGGCGGCCGTCGCCTTCCCGGCCGGGCGGGCGCGGGCGAGCGGCCGGCTCTCCGCCCGCCGGGCCGTGGTGAGCGGTGCCGCGGGTGTGCTGCTGGTGTGTGCGGCGGTCGCCGTCGTCCCGGATCCCGGGGCGGCCCGCGCGGTCCTGGCCGTGGTCGGCGGCGCCGGGGCGGGGCTCGTCCAGACGACCTGTCTGAGCGTGCCGGGCACCTGGTACCCCGAGCGGCGCGGCGGGCCGACGGCCCTGGTGGTCGGCGGTCTCGCCCACGGGGCGGTGCCGGTGCTCCTGCTCGCGCCTCCCGGGGCCGCGCACCCGAGGGTGCTCGGCGCGAGCGGAGCCGGGATGTGCCTGGCGGTGGCGGCCGCCGGGTGGTTCCTCAGGTGGCCGCCGAGGAACTGGTGGCCGCCGCACCACGATCCGCTCAGGGTGCCGGCCGCTCCCGCCGCCCGCGGGGCACGGGAGAAGAACCCGCCCGCCGTGCGCCACCACGCCCCGGGGCAGGCCGCGCGCACCCCGGTGCTGTGGGTGCTGTGGCTGTGCCTGCTGGGCGCGGCCGGTGTCACCGTCCTCGGTGTGTGCCTGCCGGCACCGGCGGGGCGCGGAGCGGCGTTCGGCGGCGCGGTGTTCGGCGGCGCGGCGCCGCACGCGACCGCCTGGGCCGTCGTCGCGGGCGGTGCCGCGGTGGGGGCGGTGGGTGTGCTCTGCGACCGGTCGGGGCGGCGGGCCGTGCTGGGCGCGGCCTGTGCGCTGCTGGGCCTCGCCCGGTTCGGGGCCGCCGTCGCCGGCCGGGGGGACCACGTGCCCCTGCTCCTGGGCTGTGCGGCGGCCGCCGGACTGGCCGGCGTGGCGGTGCTCGCCCCGGTCGGTGCCCTGGCGGCGGACCACTTCGGTGAGAACCACAGTGCGAGCGTCCTCGGGCTGCTGACCTGGGCCTGGCTGCTGCCGCCGGCCCTGCTCGCGGGCACGGCCGCCGCCGTCGGCCGCGTCCCGGACCTCCACGGCGCCCTGCTGCCGGCGGGCTGCACCCCCCCGGCCCGCGCGGTGCCCGCGCTCTTCCTCAAGGCTCCGGGCCGGCCCAGTGCCCCGCGCATCGTCCCCAATCCGCACCCCCTCGGCGAGGAGATGGCCTGACATGACGGCTGATCCCATGGCAACAAGGAACACGCCGGCCGATCCCGGCACGGCGAAGGGCGCGTACCGCGAAGTGACCGACTCCCGGGGGCGGGTCTACCGCGTCGGCGAGACGGACCGGGACATACTCGGCCACTCACGCAAGTTGATGGTGTATCTCCCGTGGGTGGCGATGATGGCGATCAGCGTCTCCGAGTACGCCTACGGCTCCGCGGAGGACACCCTGTCCAAGGCGCACGGCTGGACGCAGAGCAACACCTTCTGGATCCTGAGCGTCTGGGTGTTCTTCCAGGCGGGCATCGCCTTCCCGGCGGGCTGGCTGCGCGAGCGGGGCATCCTGACGGCCCGCCGGGCGATGTACGTGGGCTCGGGGATGTGCCTGCTGGGTTTCCTGGCCCTGTCCCACCTGGACAACGTGCTGCTGGCCATCCTCGGCTTCGGGGTCGTGGGCGGTGTCGGCTCCGGGCTGATCTACGCCACGTGCATCAACATGGTCGGCAAGTGGTTCCCGGAGCGGCGCGGCGCGAAGACCGGCTTCGTCAACGGCGGCTTCGCCTACGGCTCGCTGCCGTTCATCTTCATCTTCAACTACGCCTTCGACACCGGCAACTACGACGAGGTGCTGGACCTGATCGGCGTCTACGTGCTGATCGTCGTCGCGGTGTGCGCGTTCTTCTTCAAGGACCCGCCGAAGAACTGGTGGCCGGCCGACATCGACCCGCTGTCGCGCGCCGGTGACAGCAAGAGCGCGGCGAGCCTGGCCAAGAACCCGCCGGCGGTACGGCAGTACACGCCGAAGGAGGCCATCAGGACCGGCATGCTGCCGCTGATGTGGATCACCGTCGTCATGACGGCGGGTGTGTCCATCTTCGGCATCTCCTTCCAGGTGGACTACGCCAAGGAGATCGGTTTCGGCCCGCTCGTCGCCGCGTCCTCGATGGGCATCATGGCGGTCATCAACGGCGTCGGCCGGGCCGTGGTGGGCTGGCTGTCGGACCTGTGGGGCCGCAAGACGGCGCTGATCTTCGTCATCGTCGTCCTGGGCCTGGCCCAGTTCGGTGTCATCTGGGCGGGTGACATCAAGAACGAGTGGCTGTTCCTGTTCTTCGCGTTCCTCTCCGGCTTCGGCGGCGGCGCGTTCTACCCGATGTTCGCGGCGCTGACCCCGGACTACTTCGGCGAGAACTACAACGCCACCAACTACGGGCTGGTCTACAGCGGCAAGCTGGTCAGCGGGCTGTTCGGCGGCGGTCTCGGCTCGATGGTGGTGGGCGCCTGGGGCTACGACGGCGCCTACGCCCTGGCGGGCGGCATCTCGATGGTGGCGGCGGCGATCGCGCTGCTGCTGCGGCAGCCCGGGCGGGGCGGGGAGGCGGCGGCCGCAGAGCCGCGGGCGGCCGGCTGACGCACGCCCGCACCCACATGAGGGGGGGCCTGTCCGCGGTCGCGGACAGGCCCCCGCCCGTGCCGGCGGCTCTGGCCGCCGGCAGACGACAGAGCCGGTCAACCCGATGACGATGCCGACGCCGAGGGCCGCGGCGGCCGGCGTGGTGCTACGCGGGTGAGAACAGGTGGTCGCTGATGAGCCGGGCCGCGCCGATCACGCCGGCCTGGGGACCCAACTCACCCAGGACGATGGGGAGGTTGCCGGTCGCCAGCGGCAGCGACTGGCGGTAGACCTGGGTGCGGATCGCGGCGAGCAGGGTGTGGCCGAGGCCGGTGACCCCGCCGCCGATCACCACCAGGCCGGGGTTGAAGAACGACACCAGCCCGGCGATGACCTGTCCGGTGCGGGTGCCGCCCTCCCGGATCAGGTCGAGCGAGGTGGGGTCGCCCGCGGCGGCCGCGGCGGCGACGTCGACGGAGGTGAGGGCGCCGTTCGCCGCCAGGCGCAGGGCCAGTTCGGCGGAGCGGCCCTGCTGGGCCGCCTCCAGCGCGTCGCGGGCGAGCGCCGCGCCGCTGAAGTGGGCCTCCAGGCACCCCCGGTTGCCGCAGGCGCACGGGTGTCCGTCGGGCACGGCCTGGATGTGCCCGATGTCGCCCGCGCTGCCCGTGGTCCCGCGGTGCACCTCACCGCCGACGACGATGCCGCAGCCGATGCCGGTGCCGATCTTGACGCAGAGGAAGTCGCCCACGGAACGGGCGACGCCCGCGTGCATCTCCCCCATCGCCATCAGGTTCACGTCGTTGTCGACCATGACCGGGCAGCCCAGTTCCTGGCTGAGTGCCTCGCGGACCGGGAAGCCGTCCCAGCCCGGCATGATCGGGGGTGCCACGGGGACGCCCTCGGGGAAGCGGACGGGTCCGGGGACGCCGATGCCGGCGCCGTCGAAGCCCTCCGCGAGCCCGGAGGCCCGCAGCTTCGCGGCCAGGGACAGGACCTGCTCGAAGACCGCGACCGGTCCCTCGCGCACGTCCATGGGCTGGTTGAGGTGGCCGAGCACCTCCAGTTCGGCGTTGGTGACGGCGACGTCGACGGAGGTGGCGCCGATGTCGACGCCCAGGAAGCGCAGGGTGGGCGCGAGCCGGACGTTGTGGGAGCGGCGGCCGCCGCGCGAGGCGGCGAGCCCGTCGGCGACGACCAGGCCCGTCTCCAGGAGCCGGTCGACCTCCACGGCCAGTTTCGACCGGGAGAGGTCCACCTGGTCGCCGAGTTGGGCGCGGGAGCGGGGTCCCGCGTCACGCAGCAGCTTCAGCAGTCGGGCCTGGTGTGCGTTGGCGGGTCGTGCGGTCATGCGTCTCACGTGCCCCTCCCCGCCTCGAGTCGGCCGTCCGTACCGGGCTTTGGGAAGGAACGTAGCAGCGACCGCCGAACCTGAGAAGAAGCGAATTCCACCCAGCTTTCCCCTCTCGCAGGACAAAGGTCGGCCCGGGGGTACCGCGTCACCGCACGTGGGCCGCCGTTCAGGAGGTCGCGCGCTCGTGGTAGGAGGTGCGGGTGTGCTCGGTGTGTTCGCGCATCAGCCGGGTGGCGCGCGGCTCGTCGCGGTCGGCGATCGCGGCGATCAGCGCGCGGTGCTCGACCCAGGACTGGCTGCCGCGCTGCCGGGCGACCGGTGTGTAGTACCAGCGCACCCTGCGGTCGACCTGTGCGGCCAGTTCCGCCAGGACCGCGTTGCCGGCCAGCTCCATGATCTTGGCGTGGAAGCGGGCGTTCAGGGCGACGGCGGCGTCCACGTCGTCGGCGGCGACGGCCCGCTCCCCCTCGGCGCACAGCTCCTCCAGCGCGCCGACGCCGGCGGCGTCCGCGTGCGCGGCGGCCAGCCGGGCGGCTTCGGCCTCCAGCAGCGTACGGACCGTCAGGAGCTGGTCGGCCTCCTCCTCCGTGGGCTCGTGCACGAACGCGCCCTGGGCGGGGCGCAGATCGACCCAGCCCTCGGTGTTCAGCCGCTGCAGCGCCTCCCGCACCGGCTGCCGGGAGACGCCGAGGTGCCCGGCCAGTTCGCTCTCCACGAGGTGCTGGCCCGGCTGCAGGGCGCGGGTGGTGATGAGTTCGAGGAGCGCCTCGTAGACGCGCTCGCGCAGCGGTCCGGGGCGCTCCAGCCGGGGCACCGCCCCCTGCGGCAGTCCTGTCGACAACATCGCGGTCCCTCCTCGGCCGGGGCCGTGCACAGCGGAGACGGAAACGAAAGACGCGGAACGTCACGGGGCCCGTGCCGGCCCGGCCCGGTCCGAGGAACGGATCCCGGAGCGGATCCAGGAGCGGATCACGGTCCCCCAGTATCGATTGTTTTTCGTCTACAGTCTACGGCGCACAGGGGCCAGGACGCGCGCCCATGGGGTACGGCGCACCCCGGCGCGAGCGCGCCCCGATGTCAGCGGCCCCGACGCGCGCGGCCGGACGCGCCCCGCCCCGAGCGCGCGGACCGGTGGCGCCCCGTACCGCCGCGAGCGCGGCTCAAGGACAGCGCACGACCTGCCCGGCATAGGAGAGGTTGCCGCCGAAGCCGAACAGCAGCACGGGGTCGCCGGCCGTCACCGCGCCCTGTTCCACCAGCTTGGACAGGGCCAGCGGGATGCTGGCCGCCGAGGTGTTGCCGGAGTCGCACACGTCGCGGGCGATCACGGCGCGGGCGGCGCCCAGTTTCTCGGCGAGCGGCTCGACGATGCGCAGGTTGGCCTGGTGCAGCACGACCGCGGCCAGGTCCTCGGGCGACACACCCGCGCGCTCGCAGGTCTGCCGGGCCAGCGGCGGCAGGTGGGTGGTGGCCCACCGGTAGACGCTCTGCCCCTCCTGGGCGAACCGCGGGGGCGTGCCCTCGACGCGCACCAGGTGCCCCAGCTCCGGGACCGAGCCCCACAGCACCGGCCCGACCCCGGGCCGGGTGCCCGGCGGGCAGGCCTCGACCACCGCGGCGCCCGCGCCGTCGCCGACCAGCACACAGGTCGACCTGTCGCTCCAGTCGGTCACATCCGACATCTTCTCGGCGCCGATGACCAGGGCGCGGGTGGCGGCGCCGGCGCGCACGGTGTGGTCGGCGGTGGCCAGGGCGTGGGTGAAGCCGGCGCACACCACGTTCACGTCCATCGCGGCCGGGCCCGGGACGCCGAGGCGGGCGGCGACCCGGGCGGCGGTGTTCGGGGAGCGGTCCAGGGCCGTGCAGGTGGCGACCAGGACCAGGTCGATGTCGGCGGGGGCGAGTCCGGCCGCGGCGAGCGCCTTGGCCGCGGCGTGGGCGGCGAGTTCGTCGACCGGCTCGTCGGCGCCGGCGATGTGCCGGGTGCGGATGCCCACCCGGCTGGTGATCCACTCGTCGCTGGTGTCGACCAGGGACGCCAGGTCCTCGTTGGTGAGCACCTTGGCGGGCTGGTAGTGGCCGACGGCGGTGATGCGCGAGCCGTGCATGGGCGGGATTCCCCTCGTTGCCTCGTCTCCCGGATGTGTCCGGGATGCCGGGCCACCAGTGTGGTCACCGGCTCCACGGGGACGGGGGCGGCCGAAGCGACAGGAAAGCGGGGCCGGAGTTGTCGGTTTTCCGCAGTCCGTCCCGCGTCCTGCGCGAACCCTTGCCCGCCCAACCTCCATACTGTAGACAATATTTCGTCGACACCTTGTCCGACCTGAAGGTCCCCGGCCCCTCGCGGCCCCCTCCTCACCACCTCCGCGGTATCCCTCGACCGAACGGAGCGTTCCCGTGAAAGTCGCAGTCCTCGGCGCCGGAGCGATCGGCGCCTACGTCGGCGCGGCGCTCCACCGTGCGGGCGCCGACGTGCACCTCATCGCCCGTGGACCGCATCTGGCGGCCATGCGGCGCTACGGAGTGCGGGTGCGCAGCCCGCGCGGGGACTTCACCGCGCACGCGCACGCCACCGACGACCCGGCCGAGGTCGGCCCGGTCGACTACGTGTTCCTGGGCCTGAAGGCCACCTCGTACGCGGCGTGCGGGCCGCTGATCGAGCCGCTGCTGCACGACACCACCGCGGTCGTCGCCGCGCAGAACGGCATCCCCTGGTGGTACTTCCACCGGCACGGCGGCCCCTACGACGGCCGCCGCCTGGAGAGCGTGGACCCCGGCGGGGCGGTCAGTGCCGTGCTCGCCCCCGAACGGGCCGTCGGCTGCGTCGTCTACGCGGCCACCGAACTCCAGGCACCGGGCGTCGTACGGCATGTGGAGGGCACCCGGTTCTCCCTCGGCGAGCCGGACCGCAGCGTCTCGGCGCGCTGCACGCGTTTCAGCGAGGCCATGCGGGCCGGCGGCCTGAAGTGCCCCGTCGAGCCGGACCTGCGCGACGACATCTGGCTCAAGCTGCTCGGCAACATCTCCTTCAACCCGATCAGCGCCCTGTCCCGGGCGACCATGCGGCAGATGTGCCGGCACGGCGGCACCCGCCGGGTCATCGAGATCATGATGCGCGAGACCCTCGCGGTCGCCGAGGCCCTCGGCTGCACGGTCGGCGTGTCCATCGAGCGGCGCCTGGCGGGCGCGGAACGCGTCGGCGACCACCGCACCTCCACGCTCCAGGACCTGGAGCGCGGCAAACCGCTGGAACTCGACGTGCTGCTCGCCGCCGTCGTCGAACTGGCGGAGATCACCGGCGTGGAGGTGCCCACCCTGCGCACCGTGCACGCCCTTTCGGACCTGCTCGCGCTGAGGAGCGCCGCATGAGGAAACGGCAACCGAAGACCTACACCCGGCTCACCCACCCCCTGGTGCGCGATGCGCGGACGGAGCCCTTCCGGCGGGCCACCTGGGACGAGGCCCTGGACCGGGTCGCGCGCGGCCTGGAGCGCAACCGCGGCGCGTTCGGCATGTTCTCCTGCTCCCGCGCCACCAACGAGACGAACTACGTGGCGCAGAAGTTCGCCCGCGTCGTCATGGGCACCCACAACGTCGACTCCTGCAACCGCACCTGTCACGCGCCCAGCGTGGCCGGGCTCGCGGCCGCCTTCGGCTCGGGCGGGGGCACCTCCTCCTACGCGGAGGTCGAGCACACCGACGTCATCGTGATGTGGGGCTCCAACGCCCGCTTCGCCCACCCGATCTTCTTCCAGCACGTGCTGAAGGGCATCGGGAACGGCGCCCGGATGTACGCCGTCGACCCGCGCCGCACCTCGACCGCCGAGTGGGCGGAGAGCTGGCTCGGGCTGAACGTCGGCACGGACATCGCCCTGGCGCACGCGATCGGCCGGGAGATCATCCACGCGGGCCTGACCAACGAGGCGTTCGTGCGGCGGGCGACCACCGGGTTCGAGGAGTACCGGGCGCTGGTCGAGCCGTGGACGCTCTCGCTCGCCGAGAAGGTGACGGGTGTGCCGGCCGCGGCGATCAGGGAGCTGGCACACGCCTACGCCCGCGCCGAACGCGCCCAGCTGTGCTGGACCCTCGGCATCACCGAGCACCACAACGGCACCGACAACGTCCGCGCACTGATCAACCTGGCGCTGCTCACCGGCCACGTCGGCCGCTTCGGCTCGGGCCTGCAGCCGCTGCGCGGCCAGAACAACGTGCAGGGCGGCGGCGACATGGGCGCCATCCCCAACCGGCTGCCGGGCTTCCAGGACATCCTCGACGCGGACGCGCGGCACAGGTTCGAGTCCGCGTGGGGCACGGCACTGGCCCCGCACTACGGGCTGAACCTGACGGAGATGTTCGAGGCGATGGAGGACGGCACGCTGCGGGCCGTGTACTGCATCGGCGAGAACCCGGCGCAGTCGGAGGCCGACAGCGAGCAGGCGGTACGGCGGCTGCGGCAGCTGGACTTCCTCGTCGTCCAGGACATCTTCCTGACCCGGACGGCCGAACTGGCCGACGTCGTCCTGCCCGCCACCGCCGGCTGGGCGGAGACCGAGGGCACCACCACCAACAGCGAACGCCGGGTGCAGCGGGTGCGCCGGGCCGTCACCCCGCCCGGCGAGGCCCGCGAGGACATCGACATCCTGTGCGACGTGGCGGCCCGGCTGGGCCACGACTTCACGTATGCCGACGCCGAGGCGGTCTGGAACGAGCTGCGGTCCCTCTCCCCCGACCACCACGGCATGACCTACGCCCGCCTGGAGGAGCACCAGGGCATCCAGTGGCCCTGCCCGAGCACCGACCGGCTCGAACCGACGTATCTGCACGGCCGGTTGTGGGAGAGCGACCCCGCGCGGCGGGGCCGCCCGGCGCCGTTCGGGATCGTGCAGCACGATCCGCCGGTCGACCTCACCGACGAGCGCTACCCCATCCGGCTCACCACCGGGCGGCGGCTGGACTCGTACAACACCGGGGTGCAGAGCGGCGGTTTCGCCTCGCCGCTGCGCCGCGGCGAGGCGATCGAGCTGTCGCCGGAGGACGCCGAGCACTACGGCGTCGTGGTCGGCGAACAGGTGCGGGTGACCTCGCGCCGCGGGTCGGTGACCGCGCCGGTGTGGGTGGACCCGGCGCTGCGGCCCGGGTTGGCCTTCATGACGTTCCACTTTCCCGACGAGGTGGACACCAACCAGCTGACCATCGAGGCGAACTGCCCCATCGCGGGCACGGCGGAGTTCAAGGCGTCGGCGATCCGGATCGAGAAACTGCCGGTCGCCACCGAGGTACCCCCGCTGACCGGACTGACGACCGATTGAGGTGACCCGGCGTGGACCTGCACTTCGGCGACAGCAAACCGACCGACGACGAACGCGCGGCCGTGGACGCCCTGCTGGGGCCCCCGGAGTCCTCCTGGGAGGGCGCCGACCGCAGCGACCGGGACCTGCGCTGGGCACGCGGCGGGCGCGCCGCCCGGGACCGCCGCGAGCTGCTGCTGCCGGGGCTGCACGCGATCAACGACCGGGTCGGCTGGATCAGCCCGGGCGCCCTGGACTACCTGTGCCGGCGGCTGACCGTGCCACCGGCCGAGGCGTACGGCGTGGCCACCTTCTACGCGATGTTCTCCGTCCGGCCGCGCCCGGCGACCGTGCTGCACGTGTGCACGGACCTGGCCTGCCAGGCGGCGGGCGCCGAGCAGGTGTGCGCGCAGGTGGAGTCCCGGCTGGGCCCGGGCAGCGGCGTGCACGTCGAGCGCAGCCCGTGCCTGGGGCTGTGCGAGCGGGCCCCGGCCGCGCTGGCGATCCGCGCCGGCGACCCGGTGCGCACGGCCGTGGCGGCGCCGGCGGACGCGGCGGCGGCCGTCCTCGCGGCGACCGCGCCCGACGCGGCACCCGAGGAGCCACCGGTCACGCACGCCGCACCCCAGGCCGGGCAGGCGGGGCTGCTGCTGCTCGGCCGGGTCGGCACGGTGGACCCGGAGAGCCTCGACGACTACCGGGCGCACGGCGGCTACACCGCCCTGCGCCGGGCCTTCGCCCTCGGCCCGGCCGGCGTCATCCGCGAGGTCACCGACGCCGGGCTGCTCGGGCGCGGCGGCGCCGCCTTCCCCACCGGCCGCAAGTGGCAGGCCACCGCGTCCCAGCCGGACCGGCCGCACTACCTGGTGTGCAACGCGGACGAGTCCGAGCCGGGCACCTTCAAGGACCGCGTCCTGATGGAGGGCGACCCGTACGCCCTGATCGAGGCCATGACGATCGCCGGCTACGCGACCGGCGCGCACCGGGGCTACCTGTATCTGCGCGGCGAGTACCCGCGGGCGCTGCGCCGGCTGGAGCACGCCGTCGCCCAGGCGCGCGCCCGCGGCCTGCTCGGCGACGACGTCCTCGGCCAGGGCTACGCCTTCGACATCGAGATCCGGCGCGGCGCGGGTGCCTACATCTGCGGCGAGGAGACGGCCCTGTTCAACTCCCTGGAGGGCCGGCGCGGCGAGCCGCGCTCCAAACCGCCGTTCCCCGTGGAGAAGGGCCTGTTCGGCAAGCCCACGGTGGCCAACAACGTCGAGACGCTGGTCAACGTACTGCCGATCCTCACCCTGGGCGCGCAGGCGTACGCGGCGATCGGCACGGGCCGCTCCACCGGGCCGAAGCTGTTCTGCGTCTCCGGCAGCGTCGAGCGGCCCGGCGTCTACGAACTGCCCTTCGGGGCCACCCTCGGCGAGCTGCTGGAGCGGGCCGGGGTGCGCGAGGGCCTGCGGGCGGTGCTGCTGGGCGGCGCGGCCGGCACCTTCGTGCGCCCCGACGAGCTGGACATCCCGCTCACCTTCGAGGGCACGCGCGAGGCGGGCACCACGCTCGGCTCGGGGGTGGTGATGGCCATCGACGACAGCGTGCCGCTGCCCCGGCTGCTGCTGCGCATCGCCCGGTTCTTCCGGGAGGAGTCCTGCGGGCAGTGCGTGCCCTGCCGGGTGGGGACCGTACGGCAGGAGGAGGCGCTGCGGCGGCTCGCCGAGCGGACGGGCGCGGGCGCCGCCGACGACGTCGCCCTGCTGCGCGAGGTCGGCCGCGCGATGCGCGACGCCTCGATCTGCGGTCTGGGACAGACCGCGTGGAACGCCGTGGAATCCGCCATCGACCGTCTGGGGGCGTACACATGACCGTCACACCGCTGGGGATCCCGCGCCGCCTGGTGGAGTTCACCCTCGACGGGGAACCGGTGCGGGTCCCGGAGGGCTCGACGATCCTGGACGCCTGCCGGGCGGTGGGCAAGGACGTCCCGACCCTGTGCCACGGCGACACGCTCACCCCGAAGAACGCCTGCCGGGTCTGCATGGTGGAGGTCGAGGGCTCGCGGACCCTGGTGCCGGCGTGCTCGCGCAGGGCCGAGGCCGGCATGGAGGTCCGCACGCGGACCGAGCGGGCCCTGCACAGCCGCAAGGTGGTGCTGGAACTGCTCGCCTCCAGCGTCGATATGTCGACCACGCCCCGGGCCGCCGAGTGGATCGAGGAGTACGGGGCGGACCCCGGCCGCTTCGGCCCCGACGCGGCCCGCCTTCAGGAGCAGCCGAGGATCGACAACGAGCTGTACGTCCGGGACTACGGCAAGTGCATCCTGTGCTACAAGTGCGTGGACGCCTGCGGCGAGCAGTGGCAGAACACCTTCGCGATCTCGGTCGCCGGCCGCGGGTTCGACGCCCGCATCGCCGTGGAGCAGGACGCGCCGCTGCCCGACTCGGCGTGCGTGTACTGCGGCAACTGCGTGGAGGTGTGCCCGACCGGCGCGCTGTCGTTCAAGACCGAGTTCGACATGCGGGCGGCGGGTACCTGGGACGCGTCACGGCAGACGGAGACGACGACGGTGTGCGCCTACTGCGGAGTCGGCTGCAACGTCACGCTCCATGTGCAGGACAATGAGATCGTCAAGGTCACCTCACCGCACGACAACCCGGTGACCCACGGCAACCTCTGCATCAAGGGCCGCTTCGGCTACCAGCACGTACAGAACCGGGACTGATCAGACCATGGGACGAGTCACGGAACGACGCAAGGTGATCCGCATCCGCGACGGGGCCGTCTCGTCCCGGCCGGACACCCTGGTGGCCGAGGAGCCACTGGAGATCCGGCTCGACGGCAAGCCGCTGGCCATCACGATGCGCACCCCCGGCGACGACTTCGCGCTGGCCGCCGGCTTCCTGGTCAGCGAGGGCGTGCTGGGCTCGGCGTCGGACCTGGCGAACATCGTCTACTGCGCCGGCGCCACCGTGGACGGCTCGAACACGTACAACGTGGTGGACGTGAAGACCGCGCCCGGGGTGCGGCTGCCCGACATCACCCTCGAACGCAACGTCTACACCACCTCCTCCTGCGGGCTGTGCGGAAAGGCGTCGCTGGACGCGGTGCGCACGACGGCCCGCTGGCCGATCGCCGACACCCCGCCCGTGCGGGTGCACCCCGAGCTGCTGGCGACCCTGCCCGACCGGCTGCGCGCCGCCCAGCGGGTCTTCGACCGCACCGGCGGCCTGCACGCCGCCGCCCTGTTCACCGAGGACGGCGCGCTGCTGGACATACGGGAGGACGTGGGCCGGCACAACGCGGTGGACAAGCTGGTCGGGCGGGCGCTGCAGGACGGGCGACTGCCGCTGTCCCGGGCGATCCTGCTGGTCTCCGGGCGGGCGTCCTTCGAGCTGGCCCAGAAGGCGGTGATGGCCGGCATCCCGGTGCTGGCCGCCGTGTCGGCGCCGTCGTCGCTGGCGGTGGACCTGGCGGCGGAGACGGGGCTGACGCTGGTGGGCTTCCTGCGGGGCAGCTCGATGAACGTGTACGCGGGCGAGGAGCGCGTGGTGCTGGAAACCGCCGCGCGGAGCTGACGGTTACTGCCGCGTGCCGCTGACCCGGATCAGCAGCTCCATGAACTGCTCCCGCTCGGCCGGGCTCAGCGGGGCCAGCAGCGTGTCGTTGGCCTCGCGGGCCAGCCGCTCGCAGCGGTCCAGCACACGGGCGCCCTCGTCGGTGAGGGTGACCGCGTTCTTGCGCCGGTCCCTCGGGTCCGGCGCGCGTTCGACCAGTCCGGCGGACTGCAGGTCGTTGAGGACGCCCACGAGGTCCTTGGGGTCGAGGGCGACGCTGCGGCCCAGGTCGGCCTGGGCGACGGGGGCGAGGTCGCGGACGGCGGAGAGGACCACGTGCGGCCACATCTTCATACCCTCGACGGCCAGGGCCTCGGCGACCAGGGCCCGGCCGCGGGCGGCGGCCCGCCCCAGGAGCCAGCTGGGCAGGGAGCGGATCGCGGGCAGGGGTGCTTCGGCGTCGGGCATGGCGGCAGCGTATCCGAGGTTCATTGGACTTCCCCACGGCATCGAGCGCCGCTACCGTTGGGACACCCAATGAATCCGTGGGGATTCCCCATGATTCCGTACGGAGTCCCCACGAC
Source organism: Streptomyces mexicanus (assembly GCF_902506575.1). Taxonomy (GTDB): domain Bacteria; phylum Actinomycetota; class Actinomycetes; order Streptomycetales; family Streptomycetaceae; genus Streptomyces; species Streptomyces mexicanus. Next base: position 1,371,347 of record NZ_LR732544.1, read on the forward strand.
GTGAGCCGCCGGTCCGTCCGGCGCTGGAGGTGGCCTTGCGACGCGTTCGATACGACTTCCGCGGCGGTCCGCTGTTCCTGGAGGAGGTCCCCGTGCCCCAGCCGGGGCCCGGTGAGCTGCTGGTGCGCTGCGAGGCCGTCGGCCTCACGCTGCCCGTGGTCCGGAAGGTGACCGAGGCGGCCGAGCCGGTCCCGCTCGGCGGCGAGGTGGCCGGCGAGGTGGTGAACGTGGGCGCGGGCGTCACCGGCTTCCGGCGCGGGGACCGGGTGACCGGGCTGTGCTTCGGGCACGGCTACGCCGACTTCGCGCTGCTGCACAAGGCCATGGCCTCGCCGGTCCCCCGCGGCGCCTCGGTGGTGGACGCGGTCGCCCTGGTCCGCAGCGGGCTGGTGGCGCTGGGCGCGCTGGAGGCGGCCCGGCCGGCGCCCGGCGAGGCGGTGCTGGTGACGGGGGCGGCCGGCGGGGGGGGGCACCTGGCGGTGCAGCTGGCCCGGGTGCGGGGTGCGGGCCGGGTCGTGGGCGCCGTCTCCGCCGCGGCCAAGGCGGACTTCGTGCGCGCGCTGGGCGCGGACGACGTCGTCGTCTACACGGACGACGGGTGGGGCGCGCCGGTCGACTGCGTGCTGGACGGGGTCGGCGGCGATCTCCTCACCCCGGCGATCGCCGCGCTCGCGCCGGGCGGCCGGCTGGTGGCGTACAGCTCGGGCGGCGGCACCGTCCAGGCGTACGACCTGCTGGTGGGCGCCCGGTCGGTGATCGGCTTCCAGATGGCCCGGATCGCCCGGGAGTTCCCCGAGCGGTACGAGCGGTGGCGGCGGGAGCTGTGGCGGCTGTTCGAGGAGGGTGCCCTGCGGCCCGTCGTGCACGCGGAGTTCCCCCTGGAGGACGCGGCGACGGCGCACGAGGTGATCACCGCGCGCGGCAACCTCGGCAAGGTGGTGCTGCGCCCGTGAGTCCGGGAGCCTTGGGCGAAACTCCCGGGCGGTGGGCCGCTTCCGGTCGTCAGCGGGACCGGCTCCCCGCGGCGACGGCCGGGTGTGCGGCGGGCGCCGGGGCCGCCTCCTGGGCCTCGGGATCGTGGGCGCGGCGCTTGGCGATCACCGCGCAGACCATCAGCTGCATCTGGTGGAAGAGCATCAGCGGCAGCACGGCCAGCGAGGCGTGCGCGCCGAACAGCACGCTCGCCATGGGCAGGCCGGAGGCCAGGGACTTCTTCGAACCGGCGAACTGGATGGCGATGCGGTCCTCGCGGCCGAACCGCAGCGCCTTGGCGCCGTACCAGGTCAGCAGCAGCATCACCGCGAGCAGCACCGCCTCCACCACCAGCAGGCCGCCCAGGCGCAGCGGGCTGACCTGGTGCCAGATGCCCCGGACCATGCCCTCGCTGAACGCGGTGTAGACGACCAGCAGGATCGACCCCCGGTCGACCAGGCCGAGCACCTTCTTGTGCCGGGTGACGAACGTGCCGATCCAGGGGCGCAGCACCTGCCCGGCGAGGAACGGCACGAGCAGCTGGAGCACGATCGTGACCAGCGAGTGCGCGGAGAAGCCGCCGCCGCTGCTGCCGAGCAGCGCGGCCGCCAGCAGCGGGGTGAGGACGATGCCGACCAGGGAGGAGAAGGAACCGGCGCAGATCGCGGCGGGCACGTTGCCGCGGGCGATGGAGGTGAAGGCGATCGACGACTGGATGGTGGAGGGGACCAGGGTGAGGAACAGCAGGCCCTGGTACAGGGGCTGGGTCAGCAGCACCGGCACCAGGCCGCGGGCGGCGGTCCCGAGCAGCGGGAAGACGACGAACGTGCAGGCCAGCACGGTGACGTGCAGCCGCCAGTGCTTCAGGCCGTCCAGCGCCTCCCGGGTGGACAGCCGGGCGCCGTAGAGGAAGAACAGGAAGGCGATCGCCGCGGTCGACGCCCAGGAGACGGCGTCGGCGGCCGTGCCGCGGGCCGGCAGCAGCGCCGCGAGGCCCACCGTGCCGAGCAGCAGCACGATGTACGGGTCGATCGGCATCCAGCTCGGCCAGGCCAGGCGTTTCACGGTGCTCCACTTGCTCGGATTGCGTCGTAGGGGGACGCGGTCGCGCCCTGGTCACGGGCCGACGGGTCCCCGCTCCATGGTGCTCCGGAACAGGCTGATCGGGAATCCGTCATACCGCTCTCACTGTCATCACGTCCCGCGATGAGCGCCGGTAGCCTGGGCGCCATGTACGACCCCGCCCAGTTGCGCACCTTCCTGGCCGTGGCCCAGACGCTCAGCTTCACGCAGGCCGCGCGGCGGCTCGGGGTGCGCCAGTCGACCGTGAGCCAGCACGTGCGCCGCCTGGAGGACGCCACCGGGCGGCTGCTGTTCACCCGCGACACCCACTCGGTGGAGCTGACCGAGGACGGCGAGGCCATGCTGGGCTTCGCGCGGCGCATCCTGGAGGTGCACGAGCAGGCGGCGGCGTTCTTCACCGGCACCCGGGTGCGCGGCCGGCTGCGGTTCGGCGCCTCGGAGGACTTCGTGCTGACGCGGCTGCCGGAGATCCTGGAGGGCTTCCGCTACGAGCACCCCGAGGTGGACCTGGAGCTGACGGTGGAGCTGTCGGGCACGCTGCACGAGCAGCTGGCCGCCGGGAAGCTGGACCTGGTGCTGGCCAAGCGGCGGCCGCAGGACCCGCGCGGCGAGCCGGTCTGGCACGACCGGCTGGTGTGGATCGGCGCGGAACGGCTGCGGCTGGACCCCGACCGGCCGGTGCCGCTGATCGTGTACCCGCCGCCGGGCATCACCCGGGCGCTCGCCCTGCGGGCCCTGGAGCGGCAGGGGCGGCCGGGGCGCCTCGCCTGCACCAGCGGCAGCCTGAACGGCCTGGTCGCCGCCGCGCGGGCCGGCCTGGGCGTGATGGCCCACTCGCACGGGATGATCCCGCCGGGCCTGGTGCGGGTGCCGGAGCGGGCCGGGTTGCCGGAGCTGGGGCAGGTGGACTTCGTCCTGGTGCACGGCCGCCACCGCCCCTCCGCCCAGCCCGCGGCCGACGCCCTGGCCGCGGCCGTCCTGGCGGGCGGCGAGCGCCTGCACCGGCGGTAGGGGCGAGGGTGACGGAATCGGGCCGCCGTACGCTGACAGAGGTGAAGGCCAGGACGCGGTGACGGTGACGCGGTGGGGCACGGCGGCCGGCGGGGCGATCCCGCCGGGCGGTGGCGGCGCTCCCCTACCGCTGTCAGGAGGTCGTACAGATTCGGTGGAGATTACGGCACCGAAACCTACCGAACCGTAAGGATTCCTGTCCGACCCTTACCCATGTGAGCGCATTTTCCGCAGCTGACCTGTGCGGACATGAGCACTGCTCGCTTTCGACGCCCCTCCCGTCCCGCCCGGGTGTGGGGTAGCTTTCACCGCGCTGTGCGGAGCGTCACAAGGGAGCCGGACGGGCCGGAGCGCCCCGGAGGCGAACCGAAGACACCGAAGACACAGGAGCGGGAGCGGGGTTTGCGGGAGTTCACCAGCCCTCCGTTGGCACTGGCACCGCCGGTGGGCGGTCTGGCCGATGTCGTCTTCGAGCATGCCCAGGAGGACCCGCGGCGCATCGCGCTCGGCCGCAAGGACGAGAGCGGGGCGTGGCGCGACGTGACCGCCGCGGAGTTCCGCGACGAGGTGCTCGCCCTCGCCAAGGGCCTGCTCGCCCAGGGCATCCGCTTCGGCGACCGGGTCGCGATCATGTCCCGCACCCGCTACGAGTGGACCCTGTTCGACTTCGCGCTGTGGACGATCGGTGCCCAGGTGGTCCCCGTCTATCCCACCTCCTCGGCCGAGCAGTGCTTCTGGATGCTGTACGACGCGGAGGTGTCGGCGGCGATCGTGGAGCACGAGGACCACGCGATGACGATCGCCACCGTCATCGACCGGCTGCCGGCGCTGCGCCGGCTGTGGCAGCTGGACGCGGGCTGTGTGCAGGACCTGTACGACGCGGGCGCGGCCGTGGACGACGAGGTGGTGCACCGGCACCGGCAGGCGGTCACACCCGACTCGGTCGCGACGGTCATCTACACCTCCGGCACCACCGGCCGCCCCAAGGGGTGCGTCCTCACGCACGGCAACTTCATGTACGAGGCGGACACGGTCATCGCCCGCTGGGAGCCGGTCTTCCACACCAAGCGGGGCGACGAGGCGTCCACGCTGCTGTTCCTCCCGCTCGCGCACGTCTTCGGCCGGATGGTGGAGGTCGCCACGATCCGCGGCAAGGTGCGCCTCGGCCACCAGCCGCAGCTGAACGCCTCCGCGCTGCTGCCCGACCTGCAGGCGTTCAAGCCGACGTTCATCCTGGCGGTGCCGTACATCTTCGAGAAGGTGTTCAACGCCGCCCGCCGCAAGGCCGAGAAGGAGGGCCGGCAGGGTCCCTTCGAGAAGGCCGTCGAGGTCGCGGTGAAGTACGCGGACGCGCTGGAGGCCAAGGCCTGGGGCATCGGCCCGGGTCCGTCGGCCGGACTGCGCATGCAGCACCAGCTGTTCGACAAGCTGGTGTACGCCAAGGTGCGCGCGGCCATGGGCGGCCGGATCCGCAACGCCATGTCCGGCGGTTCGGCGATGGACCGCCGCCTCGGCCTGTTCTTCGCCGGCGCCGGGGTGCAGATCTACGAGGGCTACGGGCTGACCGAGTCCACGGCGGCGGCCACCGCCAACCCGCCCGAACGCACCCGCTACGGCACGGTCGGGCAGCCCATTCCCGGCGTCACCGTGCACATCGCCGACGACGGGGAGGTGTGGCTGCGCGGTGGCAACGTCTTCCAGGGCTACCTGAACAACCCCAAGGCCACCGACGAGACCCTGCACGACGGCTGGCTGGCCACCGGCGACCTCGGCTCCCTCGACGAGGACGGCTACCTCACCATCACCGGCCGCAAGAAGGAGATCCTGGTGACCTCCGGCGGCAAGAGCGTGGCCCCGGGCGTCCTGGAGGAACGCGTCCGCGACCACCCGCTGGTCTCGCAGTGCATCGTCGTGGGCAACGACCGCCCGTACATCGCCGCCCTGGTCACCCTCGACCACGAGGCCGTCGAGCACTGGCTGCAGATGCGGGGCAAGCCGAAGCTGACGCCCTCCCGGCTGGTGCGCGACCCGGATCTGGAGGCCGAGGTGCGGCGCGCGGTCGTCGCCGCCAACACCCTGGTGTCGCAGGCCGAGTCGATCCGCACCTTCCGCATCCTCGCCCAGCCCTTCACCGAGGAGCACGGCCTGCTGACGCCGTCGCTGAAGCTGAAGCGCAGGGCCATCGAGAAGGCGTACGCCGATGAGGTGGAAGCGCTGTACCGGACGTGATCCGGTGCGCTCCCGGGGTACCCGCGCTCCGGTGCGGCGATCGGTTCCGGACGGATCGGCCGGTCAGGAATGCGGCAGGGCCCGTGATCGTTGACCATGTGAGTACCACCTGACGACAACCGAAGGATCAAAAGCTCGTGAGCAGCAAGGTCCCCCCGATCATCCTCAACAACGGCGTCGAGATGCCCCAGCTGGGCTTCGGCGTCTGGCAGGTGCCGGACGACGAGGCCGAGCGTGCCGTGGCCACCGCGCTTCAGGCCGGGTACCGCAGCATCGACACAGCGGCGATCTACGGCAACGAGGAGGGCACCGGCAGGGCCATCGCCGCCTCCGGCCTGCCGCGCGAGGACATCTTCGTCACCACCAAGCTGTGGAACAGCGACCAGGGGTACGAGTCCACGCTGCGCGCCTTCGACACCTCGCTGGCCAAGCTCGGCCTGGACTACGTGGACCTGTACCTGATCCACTGGCCGCTGCCCGCCAAGGACCGTTACGTCGACACGTACAAGGCGTTCGAGAAGCTGTACGCCGACGGCCGCGTCCGGGCGATCGGTGTCTCCAACTTCCTTCCGGAGCACCTGCGGCGGCTGATCTCCGAGACGTCGGTGATCCCGGCCGTCAACCAGATCGAGCTGCACCCGCACCTGCAGCAGCACGCCGCCCGCGAGTACCACGCCGAGCAGGGCATCGCCACCGAGGCCTGGTCGCCGCTGGGCCAGGGCAAGGGCCTGCTGGAGGTCCCGGCGATCGTGGCGATCGCGCAGAAGCACGGCCGCACCCCGGCCCAGGTCGTGCTGCGCTGGCACCTCCAGCTCGGCAACGTCGTGATCCCGAAGTCCGTGACGCCGTCCCGGATCAAGGAGAACATCGAGGTGTTCGACTTCAGCCTGGACGACGAGGACCTGGCGGCCATCAGCGCGCTGAACGAGGACCGGCGCCTCGGCCCGGACCCGGCGACCTTCGACGTGGTCTGAGGACGCTCCACTCCCGGACCGGACCGGCCCCCTCCCGGCACCCCGGCCCGGTCCGGGGGTACCCGCACCCCCCGAGATTGACGCGGACATGATGAATACGGTGCGCCGCGCCGCGGCACGTCGTACGGCAGGACACAAGGAAACTTTCCCGACAGAAGGGTCCCCCCACCGTGCGCAGACCGACACCGACCCTCGCCGCGGCGTCCGGCGCCGCCCTGCTCGCCGCCGGGCTCCTCCCCGCCACCGCCTCCGGCGCCACCGCCCCCGCGTCCGTCCGCGAGGGCTCGGTCGGCGCCGCAGAACTGCTCGCCAAGGTGAAGACGTGCCGGCAGATATCCGCCGGCCGCTACCGCACCGACCAGGAGACCTCGGCCACCGTGCCCGTGTGCGGCACGAGCGGCGCGGTGTTCTGGACGGCCGACATGGACATCGACTGCGACGGGCAGCGCACCACGCACTGCAACGAGATGCGCGACCCCTGGTTCCGCAACGACACCGCCTTCCACCAGTCCGACGGCAGACCGCTGAAGGCCGAGACCCTGCCCTACGTCGTCGTGCCGAGCGCGAGCAGCATCTGGAACTACGCCGGCGCCGGCATCAAGGGCGGCGGCGTGGCCGCCGTCGTCCACGGCGGCAAGGTCGTGTACGCCGTCGTCGGCGACACCGGCCCCACGAACATCATCGGCGAGGCGTCCTACGCCACCGCCAAGGCGCTCGGCATCAACCCGGACCCGGCGACCGGCGGGGCGGACTCGGGGGTGACCTACATCCTGTTCAGGAACTCGAAGGCCTCCCCGATCGAGAGCCACAGCGCGGCGGTCACGCTCGGCGAGAAACTCGCCCGGCAGTTCGTCTCCGGCGGCTGAGCGGTCGGCGGGCGGCGCCGCGCGGTGGACGGCCGCGCAGGCCCCGACCGGGCGGACGCACGGCCGCGCCCTGTGCGGGCCGGACCGGAGGAAAACCGCGTGTCCTCGGCGCACCGTCCGGCTACAGTCGGGCGATGCCCGAGTTGCAGCGGCTTCACGCCGGCCACGCCCCGGCGGTGCTGGCCTTCGAGCGGGCGAACCGGGCCTATTTCGCCGCCTCGGTCTCCGACCGCGGCGACGACTTCTTCGACCGGTTCGCCGACCGGTACGACGCCCTGCTGGCCGAGCAGGAGGCCGGCGTCTGCGCCTTCCATGTGCTCGTCGCCGAGGACGGCTCGGTGCTCGGCAGGTTCAACCTGGTCGGCATCGAAGACCGGACGGCGGAACTCGGCTACCGGGTCGCGCAGCACGTCGCCGGCCGAGGCGTGGCCACCTCGACCGTCCGGGAGCTGTGCCGGCTAGCGGCACACCGGTACGGCTTGCGCACCCTGCGAGCGGCCGCCGCCCACCGGAACGTCGCCCCCCGGAGGGGGCTGGTCAAGGCCGGGTTCGTCCCCGTCGGGCCCGCCGACCCGGCCCGCCTCGGCGGCCAGCCGGGCACCTGGTACCGGCGCGACCTGATGAACGATCGGCCGAGCGGGACATCGACCGGGCAAGCCCCTGACCGACCGGCGCCCGGCAGCTGATCGGTGGCGGCCGGCCCGGGCGGACGCGCGGGGCGCAGGGTCCCCGGTCTCCGCCCGACGCGCGGCTGCCTCCCGGCGCGACCGCGGGGCGGCAGGGGGGATCGCACCGCCCCTACCGCTCCCGGGGATCCGCGGGTCAGACGCGGACGGCCGTGTACACGGTGTGCGCCTTGAGGACGAAGAGGTCCCTCCTGCGGTGCACGCTCGCCTCGTCGTCCGGGTCCAGCAGCCGGTCCAGCGCGGCCCGGTCCTCCGGTTCGAGGGCGTCGCCCATGCCCTCGCGCAGCCGGGCGAGGGTGTCGGCGACGTAGGCGCGGGCCTGCGCGGAGACCGGCGCGGGCAGGTCCAGCAGGAAGCTGCGGGTGCCGGTGGGCTTCAGGCCGGCGGCGGCCAGCAGCGCCGGCCAGTCCTCGGTCTCGGCGACCGAGCCCGGCAGGTCCTGCCGCATCCGGGTGAACCAGTCGGCCTCGATCGCGTCGAGGCGTGCCTGCAGGCCGGGGCGGCCGATGCCGATGTCCCGCGGCAGGAAGCGGGCGGGCAGGCCGCCCTCCAGCAGGGCGAGGGTGCCGCCCGGGGCCAGGTGACCGGCGAACGCGGTCAGGGCGGCGCGCTGGTCGCCCAGGTGGTGCAGGCTGTTGCTGGCCCACAGCAGGTCGGCCGGGGCGTCCAGGTCGACCAGGGCGGCGGGCAGGTCGCCGGTGACGGTGGTGAAGCGGTCGGCGTGGCCGAGCCGGGCGGCGCGCTCGCGGGCCCGTTCCAGCAGGGGCGCGGAGCCGTCGACGGCCACGACGCGGGCCTTGGGGAAGCACTCGGCGAACAGGCCCGCGACCACGCCCGGCCCGCTGCCGGTGTCGACGATCACGCCGGGGTCGCCCGCCTGCTCGGCCAGCCAGGCCATCACCTGCCGGTACAGGGGCGCGAACAACTCGGCCTGGGACTCCAGCAGCGGGGCCATCACGGCCCAGTCGAGGTCCGTGTCACCGTGGTGTCCGTGACCGGGTCGGTGCTTGATGATGCGTGTGGTGTGGTGGGAGCGCGGGGCGCCACAGGGGAGGTACTCGGGGGGGGTGGGCGGCAGCGTCAGATGTGTATAGGAGGCAGCCGCGGGCCGGGTGGGGGTCGGCCGGCTGATCCCCTGGTTCCTGGTCGGCTTCCTCGTCCTGGCGGCCGCGAACACCGCCGGCCTCGTCCCCTCCGCCGCGCACGGGCCGCTCGGCACGCTGTCGGTGTTCCTGATCACCGTCGCCCTCTCCGCGATCGGCCTGTCCACCGACCCGGCCCGCCTGCGCCGCACCGGCCCGGCACCCCTGCTCCTCGGCGGCTGCCTGTGGATCGTGGTGTCCCTGACCAGCCTGGCCACCCAGGGCCTGCTCCGATACCTCTGACCGCGCCACACCGACCGCGCACCGCGCGGGGCCCACCTCGCAGAACCGGTCGCGTGAGGCCGGCGGTGCGGCGGTGACCACGCTGGACGGGCGGTGCGGCGGTGACCGCGCTGGACGGGCGGTGCGGCGGTGACCGCGCGGGACCGGCGGTGCGGGACCGACCGCTCGCCGGGACGGCACGCCCTACCCTGGCCCGTATGACTGTCGCAGGCTCCACGCCGTCGGCCGGCGGGTACGCCGAGCGCCCCTCCCGGCTGCCCGGCGCGGTGGTGTGGACCAGACGCCCGGCGGGCCCCGCGGGCGCGCCCGTGCTGCCCGACGGGTGCATGGACCTGCTGTGGAGCGAGGGACGGCTGCTGGTGGCCGGGCCGGACACCCGCGCCCATCACCCTGAGGGGCCGGCCGCCGAGTGGGCCGGGGTGCGGTTCTTCCCCGGTACGGCGCCCGGCTTCCTCGGCGTGCCCGCCCGGGAACTGCGCGACCGTCGCGTGGAGTTGGCGGAGCTGTGGCCCGCCCCGGTGGTGCGCCGGCTGTGCGGGCGCCTGGCGGCGGCGTCCGATCCGGCCGGCGCGCTGGAGGAACTGGCCCTGGAACGGGCGGCCGCCGCCGGCCCGCCCGACCCGCTGCTGCGGCCTCTGGTCGCGGCCCTGGCCGCGGGCCGCCCGGTCGGCGCGACGGCCGACGAACTCGGCGTCTCCCCGCGCCAGTTGCACCGCCGCTCGCTGGCCGCTTTCGGCTACGGGCCGAAGATGCTGGCCCGCGTGCTGCGCCTGCGGCGGGCGCTGGCCCTGGCACGGTCCGGGGTGTCGTCCGCCGCCCCCGCCGCCCGCGCCGGCTTCGCCGACCAGGCACATCTGGCCCGCGACGTCCGGGAGTTCACCGGGATGCCACTGGGCGACCTGCTGTCCCTGGGGTAGCCCGATGTCCTCGGCGTGTCCCGACCGGGCCGGCGGCCGTAGGCCCGGACCGCCGGGCACCGGGACGCACGAGGCTCAGGTCAGCTCGGCGAACAGGTCCACGCCGTTGCCGTCGGGGTCGTGGACGACCGCGTACCGCATCCCCCACACCGCGTCCCAGGGCCCCAGCGCGCCGTGGTACCCGGCCCCGACCAGATCCTCGTACACGGCGTCCACGTCGGCGGGGGTGTCGCAGCGGAAGGCGAGCGAGACCCGGCCGCCCGCGGCCGGCGGCTGCCAGGCGGGATGGAACGAGCGGACGGTCTCCTCGGTGTCCAGGGCGAGCGTCGGCCCGCCGGGGAGTGCGGCCTCGACGTGCGGCTGTTCCTCGGCGCCCGCGGGGAAGACGAGCCCGAGGCGGCGGTAGAAGGCGAGCGAGGCGGCCAGGTCGGAGACGACGAGTCCGATCACGGCGAATCGTGGAGTCATGCCGCCACTGTAGGGACGCGGCCCGCGTCGGTCTTGAACGGATCGGACACGACCCTCCGGCCGCCGTGACCTGCGCTCGCGCGGCAACCGGGTGAGGCGACACGCCGATCAGTGACGTTTCTCCGGTGACGGTGTTGCGCCGTTCGGGTGAGTAAAACCCGCATCATGTAGGCGTCTCGCAATGGTCTATGGATCCTTTTGTCTTGGCAAAGGAATCGCGTCGCGAGCCGGCTCAGCACCGTCCGCGCACCGACTTCCTTCCGCGCTGTGCGTCCACCCCCCATCGGAGGAGTCACGCCATGACTTACGGAAAGAAGCTGCGGGAACAGATCGCCGAACCGGGAACCACACCGCTGATCGGCGTGTACGACATGTACTCGGCCTCGATCGCCGCCGAGCACTACGACGGCATGTTCGTCTCCGGGTTCGGTTTCGCCGCGTCGTACTACGGACTGCCGGACATCGGCTTCATCGCCTGGCCGGACATGGTGGCGTTCGTCCAGCGGCTGCGGGGCGCCTTCCCCGCCCACCACCTGCTGGTCGACATCGACGACGGCTACGTCGATCCCGAGGTCGCCTGCCACGTGGTGGAGGGCCTGGAGCGGATCGGCGCCTCCGGGGTGATCCTGGAGGACCAGAAGCGGCCCCGCCGGTGCGGGCACGCGGACGGCAAGCAGGTGCTGCCGCTCGACGAGTACCTCGCCAAGCTGGAGCAGGTGCTGGCGACCCGGAACGACCTGGTCGTGGTGGCCCGCACCGACGCCACCGACGAGGCCGACATCCTGCGTCGCGCCAAGGCGCTGGCGGCCACCGACGCCGACGTCATCCTCGTCGACGGGATCCGCAGCGTGGAGTGGATCCGCCGGGTGCGCGAGGTCGTCGGCGACAAGCCGCTGCTGTTCAACCAGATCGCCGGCGGCAAGTCCCCGCGCCTGTCGCTGGGCGAACTGTCCGAGCTGGGGGTGAACGTCGCCATCTACAGCACCCCGTGCCTGTTCGCCGCCCACGAGGCGATGGACACCGCGCTCGCCGAACTGAAGCAGGCCGACGGCCGGCTGCCCCAGGTGGACGCGGCCCGCGGTATCGGCGTGCAGGCCTCCACCCGCCTGCTGGAGCGCAACATGGCGCACCGGCGGCCCGAGCGGGCCGGAGCCGGCGTGTGAACGGCCGCGTGCACGGCCGTGTCCCCCGGCTGCGTACGGCGGCCGGGGTCACGGCAGCCCTGCTGGGCGGCGCGGCCGCCCCGGCCGTGGCCGGGTCGGGCAGCCTGATCACCGTCGTCGACAACTCGAACGCCGATTCGATCCTGGAGGTGGACCGCACCGCCAACCTCCAGACCGGCAGCGGCACCGCCGGCAGTGACCACGACGGCAGCGCCGTCGACCTGATGGAGGCACTGGTGGGCGCGTCCCAGGAAGGGGACGACGGCGACTGAGCCCCAGCTCGGCACGGTCCCGGCCGCACGCCGGGGCCGTGCCGAGCCGTTCGCCCCGGCGTCGTTCGCCGGAATACCGGGCGCCCCTGTGGTGCTCTGGTGGTACGGGTGCGACGGCGCACCGACGCGGTGAAGGGCTGGTGGGCAGATGGCGGCAGGCCAGACGGACCCGGTGGTCAGGACGCCGTACGGGGCGGTGCGCGGCAGATACGAGCACGGGGTGGCCGCGTTCCGTGGGATCCCGTACGCGGCCCCGCCCTTCGGCCCCCGCAGGTTCCGGCCGCCGCAGCCGCCCGAACCCTGGGACGGGGTGCGCGACGCGGGCGCCTGGGGGCCGCCCGCCCCCAACCCGCCGTACTCCGACGCCTTCGCGCAGTACCTGTCCGACCCCGACGTGCCCGGCGACGACTGCCTCAACCTCAACGTCTGGACCCCCGATCCCGCTCCCGGCGCCCGGCTGCCCGTCCTGGTGTGGCTGCACGGCGGGGCGCTGACCCGCGGCTCCTCGGCTGTCCCGGTGTACGCCGGCCACTCCTTCGCCCGGGACGGCGTGGTCCTCGTCTCCGTCAACTACCGCCTGGGCGTGGAGGGCTACGGGCTGTTCCCCGACGCTCCCGCCAACCCCGGCCTGCGCGACCAGCTCGCCGCGCTGCGCTGGGTGCACGACGCGATCGCGGCCTTCGGCGGCGACCCCGACCGGGTCACCCTGTGCGGGCAGTCGGCCGGCGCCATCAGCGTCGGCGCCCTGATCGCCGCCCCGCAGGCCCAGGGCCTGTTCCGGCGGGCCGTGCTGCAGAGCGGCCCGCCGGAGGTCTCCGACCGGAGCAAGGTACGCCGCATGGTGCGCCGGATGGCCACCCGCCTGAAAGTGCCCGCCACCGCCGAGGCGTTCGCCGCCGTCGACCGGGGCCTGCTGCTGCGCACCCAGGCCGAGGTGGGCCGGCTCAGCAGCCCGGTCCTCGGCGGCCCCGCCTTCGGCATCGTCGTCGACGGCGACCTCGTGCCCCGCGACCCGCTGCAGGCGCTGGTGGACGGGGACGCCGCCCGCGGCGCCGAGCTGATGATGGGCTGGACCCGCGACGAGTACCGGCTGTGGCTGGTGCCCGGCGGCCTGCTCGAACGCGTCGACCGGCTCGGCCCGGTCGCGCTGGCCGGCGCCATGGCCCGCTGCCCCTGCGGGCACGAGGTGGTCCGCGGCTACCGGTCCCTGCGGCCCCGGGCCGGCGCCGCCGAGATCGTCGGCCAGCTGGTCACCGACCATCTGCTGCGCCGCCCCCTGCACCGCCTGGCCGACGCCCGCCCCGGCACCTCCTACGTCTACGAGTTCGCCTGGCCGTCGCTGCTGCCCGGCCGGGGTGCCTGCCACGCCCTGGAACTCGGCTTCGTCTTCGACACCGGCGACGTCCCCGAGTCCCGCCGGCTCGCCGGCGAGGGCGCCCCGCAGGAACTCGCGGACCTCATGCACGCCGCCTGGGTCCGCTTCGCCACCGACGGCGACCCCGGCTGGGAGCCCTGGGACACCACCCACCCGGTCCGCGTCTTCGGCGACGGTCCCCCGCACACCGTCCACGGTCCCCGGGACGCGGAACTCGCCCTCTGGGCGGCCGGCGCGGCGGCGGCCGCGTCGCCCGGCCGGACGGGCCGCCCGGGGACACCGCCGCGCCCGGCCGGCGGTCCGTCGGACGGCACACCCGAGGGCACACGTGACGGCACGCCCGTGCCGCGAGCCGCCGAACTGCGCGCCGTGATCCGCCGCCTGCGCCGCTCCGGCGGGGTACGCGGGGCCTGAACGCAGACAGGACCCGCCGCGAACCCCGCGCGCGGCCCGCCCGGGACGACGGCTCAGTCCGTGCCCTGTTCCCCCGTCAGGGTCCGCGCGATGCGGGCGATCACGTCCGGGCCCACGCGGCAGCAGCCGCCGATGAGGCGGGCCCCCGAGGCGCGCCAGCGCGCGACCCGTTCCGTGGTGAAGGTGGGCCGGCCGTTCCAGGCGCGGGCGTCGGCGTCCCAGCTCTCGCCGCTGTTGGGATAGACGACGACCGGCTTGCCCGTCACCCGGGCGGCCGTCGCCACGGCCGCGTCCGCGTCCTGCGGGGCACAGCAGTTGACGCCCACCGCGATCACCTCCGGCGCGTCGGCGGCCCGGGCGAACGCCTCCTCCAAGGGCTGACCGGCGCGGGTGCGCGCACCGTCGATCGTGTACGACAGCCAGGCCGGTACGCCCAGCCCGCGCACCGCGCGCAGCAGCGCCGCCGCCTCGTCGGTGTCCGGGACGGTCTCCAGGGCCAGCACGTCGGGCCGGGCGGCGGCCAGCACCTCCAGGCGGGGCCGGTGGAAGCGCTCCAGCTCCGCCACGGTGAGCCCGTAGCGCCCCCGGTACTCCGAGCCGTCCGCGAGCATCGCACCGTAGGGACCGGCCGACGCGGCCACCCACAGCGGCCGGCGCGCGCCCTCGGCGCGGGCCCGCGCCACCGCCTTCCGTGCCAGCTCCACGCTCGACGCGATCAGCGCGGCGGCCTCCGCCCGCCCCGTCCCGCGCCGGGCGAACCCCTCGAACGTGGCCTGGTAGCCGGCGGTGATCACCACGTCGGCGCCCGCGTCGAGGTAGGCCAGATGCGCCTCGATGACCGCCTCGGGCCGTTCGGCCAGCAGCCGCGCCGACCACAGCTCGTCGCTCAGGTCGTACCCGGCCGCCTCCAGCTGGTTGGACAGCCCGCCGTCCAGCACCACCGTGCCGGCGGCGAGCGCCTCGGCGAAGGGGGCAGAGGTGTCGTCGCTGCTCATACGACGACCGTAGCCGCTCCCCGAGGACACCGGCCCGCCCGCCGGAGCCCCCCACGGGAGACGCCCATCGGC
>NZ_LR732544.1:1386329-1525591 GCF_902506575.1 Streptomyces mexicanus
GGGCCGGTGAACCACCCCGCCACCAGCCGTGTCCGTCCCAGGCGCTGCCAGAGACGCGCGAGAGCCGACAAGGAGACCCCTTGCGCCCGGACACCCCGGTGGCCGTCATCGTCGACCGCGCCCGTCACGCAGTTCGTCATCGGCTACGCCCGCGCGGCCTGCGGCTTGGCCCTCATGCGTGTGGTGCGCACCGGTCCCGCACTCCTGGTCGGCTCCGGAGGCAGCCGCAGTCGCTCGACGCCCCGTAGGGCCCTACGACGCCGCGCGGCGGGGCCCGATCAGCCGAACAGTCGGGAACCGAGCGGGTGTCGGCCGTCGAAGCCGGGGAGGACGAGGAATGTCGCACTGGCGGTCGTGGTGGTGAATCGCAGGAGTGCGTCGGAGGCTTCCATGTGGGTGAGGGTGGCGGTGAAGGTCCGCAGGTCGTTCTGGAAGCTGATGAAGAGCAAGCCGGGGGCGGGCTCGTCGATGCTGTAGGAGCGGCGGAGCATGAGGCCGACACCGACCACGGTGGGGTTGGCCCTGCGCGCATGGGCGTCCGCGGGAACGAGATAGCGGCCGTCCTGCTCCCCGGCCCTGACCCGACGGAGCGGGCGGCCAGCACTCCCCAGGACAGCGCGGTCGACGGCATACGCGCCGTGCGGACCGCCGCTCGCCGGTGGATCATCCGGTGGTTACCCACGTTGGTGGCTATCGGTGGCGCTGGGGCCTTCCTAGCCTGATCCCACTCAACGGCTGGAGCGGGAGTAGACATTGGAACGGTTCGATCCTCCGGAAGCGTTGCGCCGGTCGGCGAATGTGACAGCCGAGACCATCGACAGCGTGGCCCGGAACCGCTTGGATTTTTGGGCACGGCAGGCCGGGCGCCTGGACTGGGACGCTCCGTTCAGGGAAGTCCTCGACTGGTCGCAGGCGCCCTTCGCTCGTTGGTTCGTCGGCGGCCGGCTGAACACGGCGTACAACTGTGTCGACCGGCACGTGGAAGCCGGCCTGGGCGAAAGGGTGGCGCTGCAGTTCGTGGGCGAGCCCGGTGACGAGCGCACGATCACCTACCGCGAGCTGCAGGAACAGGTGTGCCGCGCCGCGAACGCCCTGGAGAGGCTGGGGGTGAAGGCCGGCGATCCGGTGGCGATCTACATGCCGATGATTCCGGAGACGGTCGTGGCGATGCTGGCGTGTGCCCGCATCGGCGCGCCGCACACCGTGGTCTTCGGTGGTTTCAGCGCGGACGCGCTCGCCAGCCGGATCCTCGACTTCGGCGCGACCGTGGTCGTCACCGCGGACGGCGGCTACCGGCGCGGTGCGGCGTCGCCGCTCAAGCCGGCGGTCGATGAAGCGCTGCCGCGGTGCCCACGGGTGCGGACGGTGCTCGTCGTGCGCCGGACCGGCCAGGATGTCGGATGGGTCCAGGGCCGGGACGTGTGGTGGCACGACGCGCTGGGCGATGTGCCGGCGACGCATACGCCGATTGCGTTCGACAGCGAGCATCCCCTGTTCGTGATGTACACCTCGGGGACCACGGGGAAGCCGAAGGGGATCCTGCACACCACGGCGGGCTATCTCGTCCAGGCCGCTTTCACGTTCTGGGGAGTGTTCGACCACAAGCCGGACGACGTGTACTGGTGCACGGCCGACGTCGGCTGGATCACCGGCCATTCGTACGTCGTGTACGGGCCGCTCGCGGCCGGCGCGACGCAGGTGCTCTACGAAGGCACACCGGACACCCCGCACCGTGGCCGGTGGTGGGAGATCATCGAACGGCACCGGGTCTCACTGTTCTACACCGCGCCGACCGCCATCCGGACCTGCATGAAGTGGGGCGAGGAGTACCCCGCTGACCACGACCTCTCCAGCCTGCGCGTGCTCGGCACGGTCGGTGAGTCGATCAACCCGGAGGCCTACCGCTGGTTCAGGCGGCACATCGGTGGTGACCGTGCCCCGATCGTCGACACCTGGTGGCAGACCGAGACCGGCGCGCACATGATCAGCCCGCTGCCCGGGGTCACGTCGGCCAAGCCCGGCGCGGCGATGAGGCCGCTGCCCGGTATCAGCGCGGATGTGGTGGACGACGACGGCAAGCCGGTTCCGGCCGGTGAGAGCGGCTATCTGGTGCTCACCGAGCCGTGGCCGGCGATGGCCCGGACGATCTGGAACGATCCGGAACGGTTCCGGGAGACCTACTGGTCGCGCTGGCCGGGGTACTACTTCGCCGGTGATGGCGCCCGCCGCGACGAGGACGGCGACATCTGGCTGCTCGGCCGGGTGGACGACGTCATGAACGTATCGGGGCACCGTCTGTCGACCGTCGAGATCGAGTCGGCTCTCGTGTCCCATCCGCGTGTGGCGGAGGCGGCAGTGGTCGGCGCGTCCGACGAGACGACCGGGCAGGCCGTCGTCGCCTACGTCATCCTGCGTGAGTCCGGTGCCGACTCGGACCAGGCGGCCTTGGCCGAGGAGCTGCGTCGGCACGTCGCCAAGGAGATCGGTCCGATCGCCAAGCCGCGCCGGGTGCTGATCGTCGCGGAGCTGCCCAAGACGCGGTCGGGAAAGATCATGCGGCGATTGCTGCGCGACGTCGCCGAGAACCGGGTTGTCGGCGACGCCACCACGCTCGCCGACAGCTCCGTGATGGATCAGATCCGGGTGGGTATGGCCGCAGCAGAGCGGCAGGAGGAGGAGAAATGACAGTCGCCGTGATCGCGGGCGCGCCGGGATCCGGCAAGGGCACGCAGGCCTCGGCACTGGCGAAGCGGCTCGGTGGCCTTCACGTCTCGACCGGCGACCTCTTCCGCGAACATCTGGCCCGGAACACGCAACTGGGCCGGCTGGCACGAACCTACCTCGACGCCGGCCGCTACGTGCCCGACGACGTCACCAACGGCATGCTCCGTGACGCCGTCACTCAGCAGGACGTTGCTGTCCCGCTCGTGCTGGACGGTTACCCGCGCACCGAAAAGCAGGTCGCGTTCCTCGACATGCTGCTCGCCGAGTCCGGCCGACAGGCTCCCGCGGTGGTCACACTCGTCGTCGAGACGGAGGAACTCGTCCGTCGTCTCGCCCGCCGGGCTCTGCTGGAGAACCGTTCCGACGACACGGAGAACGTCATCCGGAAGCGGCAGGCTGTCTACCTCGCGCAGACGGCACCGATCCTGAGGATCTACCGGCAGCGTGGCAAGCTGCGGGAGGTCGACGGTACGGGCACCGTCGAGGAGGTCGCCGATCGGATCGACGGCGCCCTGACCGCCCTGTGCGCCGGTTGACGGCGGAACGTCAGTCGGCGGTCCGATGGCGGTAGGCGTGAACAGCCTCCTGTCGAGTGCGGGCGCCGAGGCGCGCCATCAGTGCCCGCATGTACGTCTTGACCGTCTGCTCGGTCAGGCCCAGATGGGCAGCGATCTCGGCGTTACGCAGGCCACGCTCCACCAGGAGCAGGACCTGACGCTGACGTGGCGTGAGCGGCTCACCGGGGACGGGCGCTGCGGCCGACTCGCCGAGCAGTGCGAGCAGTGCCGCCCGGGTCTCGGCATCCCTCGTGGAGCGTGCGATCTCACGGATGCGCTGCGCGTGGTGAGTGGGCAACGCATCCGGGTGCCGGTCCAGGTCTTCGCGGGCGGTGATCCGCAGCGAGATCGAGTCGGCCACGGTCACCAGGCGCCTGACCGTGGCCGAGGTCAGCGCCGCGGGCCTGCGGGTCGCCGCGTACAGGAGGCCGCAGATCCGGTCCCCGCGCATCAGCGGCGCGGCAGCCAGACCCACCACGCCCTCGCCGAGCACCGGCCCGTCGTAGTCATGCGTGATACCGGGATCGTGCTCGTAACACCGGACGGCCAACGGCTGACGCTCGGCGAGCACTCGACCGCCCAGACCCCTTAGCGGCCGGATGATCATCGACGTCAGGGCCGTCGTGGCACCCCCCGCACACACGGACACCGGGACACACGTGTCGCCGAATCCGCCGAACACCAAAGTGATCTCGCCGCTGCGAAGCGAACCGGCGGCGTGGGCGAGCAGATGCGTGTCCGAGACTCGAGACATGATCACCACCGCTGCGTCAGGACCTGGGCCGCTTCCGCACCACAGCCTGCCGTCGACAGGGCAGGCGCGAAGGCGGCTCTCACCACCTTCGGGCATGGCCGCGGCAGGGGAAAGCGTCAGATGGCGGGACCTTCCGCCTCATGCTTCGCCATATGGCGGAAGCCATCAGCCTCATCCCCGGGGTGGAGAGCCGCGGAAGCCGCTTTGGAGTTCCCGCATGGCGGTATCCAGCAGCTCGGTCAGATCAGCGTTCTGGTCGGCGAGCCACTGCTCGTAGGCCGCGATGCACGTGGCCAGGGTGGCGTACCCGACCTGTCGGGGCAGCAGCGCGTCCTGTGGCTGACCGGTCCGATCTGCGACGAAGGCAGTGACGACCTGCCGCCAGGAGGCGTACCGGAGCGTTGAGTCGGCCTGCAGTGCCGGCACGCGAAGGATGAGTTCCATGCGCCGGCGATGCCAGGGCACATCGGCAGGGTCGAACCGGTTGAACGAGACCACCGCCTCACGGAGGGCGTCCATCATCGGAACCTCGCGCGGGCAGGCGCCGAGCAGTTCGCGCAGGCGCGCCAGTTGGCCGTCGAAGTCTCCCCACACCAGGTCGTTCTTCGACGCGTGGTACCGGAAGAAGGTACGACGGCTGATCCCGGCAGCTGCTGCGATGTCGTCGACGGTGGTCTGCTCGAATCCTTTACTCGCGAACAGCTCGAACGCCAGAGCCTCGAGCCGGTCACGAGACGTAACGGACGGCCGCCCGATCCGCGACGCGGGTGTGCCCACTCTCGTGGTCGATCTTGACGCAGCCATCCCGTCTCTTCCCCTCTGACCACGCTCCACCCGGCCTCTTCGCATCCGGCGACCGCTGTCATCCTCCCGGCAGAGTGAGCTTACCGAGCCTGGCTCGTTCGCCCCTGGGGAGAAGCCTTCCGTGCGGGCTGCCGTTGCGGCGTCCGGGGGTTCAGGACCATGCGGGGGCGCAGGGCTGCTGTGGAGCGTCCCCTGAGGGCGGAGATCCAGACGCCGGCGCCGTAGGCGAGGTCGTCGAGGCGGCGGGCGATGCCGTACCGGATCGGGTCGAGGCGGGTCGTGCCGCGGCGGTACTCGAGCGCGATGTCAGTGATCGCCGCCAGGACCGTGGCACGGCGCATACGGCGTGAGGCCAGACAGCCGATGACGGTGAGCGGCCACCAGTGGCGGGTGAGCAGCGCAGAGCCTTGCGCCACAGCGGATACGGTGCCGTCGGCAGTAAGCCGTGTGGCGTGACGGGCAGGATGGGCGGGGTCTTTCAGCTTCCTGGCGATACGGGCTGTGGCGACGGCCCAGGCGGTGCCGGCGACGGGCAGGGACCAGCGGCGCTGGGCGAACAGGGCGAGGACCAGTGCCGTGCTCCACGGGGCCAGCACGACGGGAGCGATGTTCTGTGGGTGACGCTGGGCGAGAGGGTGGGCACCGGTGCCGTAGACGGCCTTCCGTGCGAACCAGTCGCCCATGTGTGCCCGGTGTTCGTGGGCGGCTTCGACGGATGGTTCGTACCTGATGGGCCAGCCGTCCCGGACCAGGCGCCAGCACAGATCGACGTCTTCGCCCACGCGCATGCGTTCGTCGAAGCCGCCGGTCTCGGTGAGGATGTCGACGCGCGCGACCATGCAGGCGCTGGGGGCCCAGGACACCGGTGTGCCGGGACGGACAGCGGCCGGATGCGCCCCCAGGTCGAGGGATGACCGGGTGCTCTCGTAGCGGCCGAGCCAGCCGGGCGCCTCGGTGGTGGCCAGCCCTGTGATTCTGGGTACGGCCATGGCGACCTGGGGGTCGGCGAAGTGCCGCAGCAGGGTGGGCACCGTCTCGGCTGTCAGCACGATGTCGGAGTCGATGAAGGCCACATAGGGGGTGCTGACATGGCGTAGCCCGGCGTTGCGCGCACCTGCCGGTCCCAGGTTGACCGGCAGGGCGACCATGTGCGCGTGGTGCCGTGCGGCGACGGCGTTGATCAGGTCCGGGCGGCGTGAGGCGTCGTCCACGACGATGACCGGGCTGCCCGAGGGGATGCTGTCCAGGAGCCGGGCCAGTTGGTGGGCACGGTCGCGGACCGGGATCACATACGTGCAGCTGGGATCGTCGCCATCGCGGCGTCCGGGGTGGCACGGCAGGGCGTGGACGGCCGGATGGGCCAGGCCGGACTCCAGCAAACGGTCGGCGAGGGCCGCGCTCGCCGCATCCCGCACGTACACCGTGCGCCCGGTCAGCAGCGGTCGCGCTCGGGGAGCGAGCCGGATCAGCCGGGTCGGGTTTCCGCCGAGGAGGGCCCGGCCGTCGTCGAGCACACGGGTGTGCCGGTCGAGGACGACCACGAATCCGTGGGGAAGTGTCATGGGCGCGCGGCTTCCGTGCATGGAGCAGGTGGGGCGGGGCGGTACGAAGCCGGGTCGCGGTGCGGAGTGCGGCGCGATGCGGGATCGGTGAGTCGGCCCCGCGCATCCGTTCGGCCTGCGGCGATCCGACGCACAGCGGTGGTCACCATCGTCTCGAACAAGGCCCGGCCCTCCTCGGCCGTGGCACCGGTCGGGTCTCCGAGCACTCCCGAAGGGGAGACCGCACGGACGCCTCGCGACACCAGCTCCGGCATGAGGACGGCCAGAGGACGGGTGTCGCCGATGACCGCCTCGTGAAGAAGGACGTCGCCGGGGGCCAGGTGCAGCATCACGGAGGTCTCCGTGCGGCCTGCGTGCGCGTCACTGCCCGGTGTCTCGCAGCCGAGCCACGCCACGTCGTGGCCCTCGTCGCGGAGTTGGCCGACGGCCGCGTCGAGCGTGGGTACGTTCCCACCGTGGCCGTTGACGAAGACGGTGCGGCCCGCCCACAGTGACAACGACCGCACGGTCTCCACCAGGACGACGCGCAGCGCGTCGTGCCCGATGGAGACCGTTCCTGGGAAGTCCGCGTGCTCGCCGCTGGCGCCGTAGGCGATGGTCGGTGCCGACAGCACGGGCTGGTCCGGTCGGCCTGCCGTCAGCCGCTCCGCCGTCGTCTGCGCCACGCTGTGAGCGATGACGCTGTCGGTGTCCAGCGGCAAGTGCGGCCCGTGTTGCTCGGTCGAGCCGACGGGAACCAGCACCAGCGCGTCGGCTGTGACGGCCGGCCACGCCGAGCGCGCCAAGTGCCGTGAGGCTTCCGGCGGTTTCCGGTGCGACGGCATGGTCAGCCCACGGAGCCGGCGGTGCGTGGAGCGCCGAGGACACGTGTGAAGCCGTCCGGGATGACCAGGTCGTCCGGCGACAGTTCGTGGACCGAGGAGTGCCCGAGGCCGAGTACGGCGGAGTCGAGTCCGCCGCGCAGGATGTCCAGGACGTTCTCCACGCCCGCCTGCCCGTTGGCGGCCAGACCCCACAGGTAGGCGCGGCCGATGAGAACCGCCCGCGCGCCCAGGGCCAGTGCCTTCGCGACGTCGCCGCCGCGGCGGACACCGCCGTCGAGGAGGACCTCGATCTCGTCGCCCACAGCCTCGACGATGGAGGGCAGCAAGCGGATGGACGCCGGTGTGGTGTCGAGGTTGTTGCCGCCGTGGTTCGACACCGATATGCCGGACACGCCGACGTCGACGGCCCGCTTGGCGTCGTCGACCCGGGACACGCCCTTGAGCAGGAACGGGCCGCCCCACTCCTCACGCATCCACTTGACGTCGTCCCACGTGGGCGGCGTCGTCTGCATCCACTCCCCGTACGCGCCGAAGAACGTGGGCGCCTTCCCACCGGGCGGCTGCAGGTTCGGCGTGGTCAGGTCCGGGATCCGGCCGGACTTGGCGAACGTCCACAGCCAGCGCGGGTGAGGCAGGACGTTCGGCGCCAGCTTGACCATCGTCTTGAGGTCGATCCTCTCCGGGATCGCCGGGCTGCCCCAGTCACGACCGTGGGAGAAGGACCAGTCCAGGGTGGCGATGAGCGCCTTCGCCCCGGCGGCCCGCGCCCGTTCCATGCGCTGCGCCATGGCCTCCCTCGTACCGGTCCAGTACATCTGGTAGAAGGTGTTCGGGTTGGCCTCGGCGACCTCTTCGACCGGTTTGCTGGCGAAGGAGCTCAGACCCATGATCACGCCGCGGTTCGCCGCGGCGCGGGCGACCGCGACCTCGCCGTCGGGGTGGACGGCCTGCACGCCCGTCGGCGAGATCACCACCGGGATCGCGGACTCCACCCCGAGCACGGTCGTGGAAAGATCCCGCTGCGCATGGTGCCCCACGACGCGCGGGGCGAAGCCCAGTTCGGCAAAGGCTCCGGTGTTGTCGTCGAGGGTACGGCCTCGTTCCGAGCCGGCCACCAGTGCCCCGTACACGGTGCTCGGCAGGTACTTCTTGGCGCGGCGTTGAGCCTCCGCGACGGTTTCGAACCAGGGATTACGGCCCATGATGCGGCTCTTTCTCGGGAGTGGATGTGCGGGGCAGTGACGATTCGGCGACCTGCCCGAACGACAGGGGGAGCGGTGCCACGCGTCGCGAGCCCGGCGTGATCGACGAGACCCCTAGGTGAAGCTCGTGCCGGCCAGCGGGTCCTCGGCGCAGTCGCTGACCGGCGGCCGGTTCAGACCCGGGCGGCGTGTGAGAACCAGATCCACGGCGCCGGGACGCCGCTGGGGTGCAGTGCGGTGCGAGTGGTCGCCGGACGGCTTCGGAAGGTGGCCTCGCTCCTTCGGGCGTCGAGCCAGCAAGTGCTCGCCATGTCCTTGGACGCATTCGGGGTCGGGGCCGTCCAGCGGCAGCCCGGTGAAGAACTTCGCCGCCATACAGCCGCCCTTGCAGGTGTCGTAGAACGCGCACGAGGCGCACGCGCCACCGCTCTGCGGCTCGCGCAGGCTCCGGAACAGCTCCGACTCCCGCCATACCTCGGCGAAGCCGCCCGGCCGGCGAACGTTGCCCGCGAGGAACTCGTCGTGGATCGCGAACGGGCACGCGTACACGTCCCCGACCGGGTCGATGAGGCACACCACGCGGCCGGCCCCGCACAGGTTCAGACCCGGCAACGCCTTCCCGTACGCCGACAGGTGGAAGAAGGAGTCACCCGTGAGCACACGGTCGCCGTGTGCCACCAGCCAGTCGTACAGCTGCCGCTGCTGCTCCGGGAGCGGATGCAGTTCGTCCCACACGTCCGCGCCACGGCCGGAAGGGCGCAGCCGGGTCAACCGCAGCTGAGCACCGTAGCGGTCCGCGAGGGCCTTGAACTCGTCCATCTGCGGGATGTTGTGCCGGGTGCACACGACGGAGAGTTTGAAGTTCTTCATTCCGGCGTCGGCCAGATTGCGCATCGCGCGCAGCGCCGTGTCGTAGGAACCCGGGCCGCGCACCGCGTCGTTGACCTCGGCGGTCGCCCCGTCCAGCGAGATCTGGACGTCCACGTAGTCGTTGCGGGCCAGCCGCTGTGCGACCTCGGGCGTGATCCGCACGCCGTTCGTGGAGAACTTGACGCCGACGTGGTGCGCGGTGGCGTAATCGAGCAGTTCGAAGAAGTCGGGGCGGACCGTTGGCTCGCCTCCGCCGATGTTGACGTAGAAGACCTGCATGGCCTCCAGTTCGTCGATGACGGCCTTGGCCTCTGCCGTGGTCAGCTCGCGTGGGTCGCGCCGGCCGGAACTGGACAGGCAGTGGGTGCACGAGAGGTTGCAGGCGTAGGTGAGTTCCCAGGTCAGGCAGATCGGTGCGTCAAGGCCGTACTCGAAGAGGTCCACCAGGCGCGACGCGGCCGGCGCGGGCATCGCCTTCTGCGGAGCTGCGGTCATGGAGTTTCCCTTTCGATGACCATCGACGACTGGACGAGCGCGGTCAGGGCCTGCCCGTACCGGGGCACTTCCCGGTCGTCGACGCCGGCGGCCAGACAGGCCGCTCGCGCGCTGGGGGCCGTTGCAAGCGCCTGCACAACGGCGAGCAGCCTGCGGTCCTTGAGGAAGGAGAGTTTGCGGGTACCGAAGTGGTAAAGCAGCGCACCGAAGGGTTCCGGCCGTACCGAGACCTGCGGGTGCAGGTCCCAGGCACGATCCAGGTCCAATGTGGCCATCGCGCGGCCTAGTAGACGCCGCACATGCCGTCGATCGAGACTTCCTCGATCAGGGCATCGCCTTCGATGAGCGCCTCGGGCGAGGTGGTCTGGTCGGCGTGGTTCTGCTCGGCCTCGGCGGAGTTGAACTCGTTCATGCGGTTCTCCCTCGGAGTGCGGAAGTTGTACGGGCGGTTCTCGATCTCGGGGTGCGGAAGGAAGTGATCGCGGAACCTGCGTGCGACACAGTCCGCGTGCGTGGAGCGAACTGCGGGCAGGAAAGCCGAGCCCGCTCGGGGTGAGAAGCTTCGCCGACCCCGTCGTTCAGACACCGGCGAGAATATTGGCATGGGGTGCCAAAAGGAAGGTGTCGAGCAGCGGCAATTTCGCGTACCGCGGCACGTCGGGCGTGCACGCCCCTCTCCCCAACCGGTCCGACCAGCGAAAACCCAACTGACGCCGGTGCAGGGGCGGCCGCCGACTTCGTTTCGCGACGATCGCGAGGGCTTGCGTTCCGCCACCGGGGGCCGCAGGATTGCGTGCTCATGGAACAGATCCGTCTCCCCTTTCGCATCGCCGCGGCACGGCTTTCGTGAGCCGCCGACCGGATGTCGTCGTGGTCGGTGCCGGAGCCGCCGGTGCGGTGCTCGCGGCGCGTCTGACCGAGGATGCCGGCCGGCACGTGCTGCTCCTGGATGCGGGGCCCATACCGCGCGGCGCGGACGGATTCGGCCCCGCGCTGCTGGATGCCCGACTGGTTCCGGGCGCACAGCCGAACCACCCCGCCACGACGGCCCATCCGGTACGTCTCACGCCGGAGCGACCGTGGCTGGTGACCCGCGGACGCATCCTCGGCGGCTCGACCACCGTGAACGGCGGCTACTTCATACGGGCCCGGCGTGAGGACTTCGACCGCTGGGCCGCCGCGGGCAATCCGGCCTGGGCCTACGACGCAGTGCTGCCGCTCCTGCGCACTCTGGAGAACGATCTCGACTTCGGTCCGAGCGAACTGCACGGTGATCAGGGACCGATGCGGATACGGCACCAGCGTATCGAGCACCCGGCGGCCGTCGCCTTCCGCGACGCCGCCCGGCGCCTCGGTTTTCCCGCCGAGCCCGACAAGAACGACCAGGCACCGCCCGGCTTCGGCCCCGTACCCTCCAACGCGGTCGACGGGGTACGCCACAACACCGGCCTCGCCTATCTGCCCCCCGAGATCCTCGACCGGCCCACCCTGACCGCCATCGGCGGCGGGCGGGCCCTCCGTGTCGTCATCAAGGACGGCCGTGCCACCGGGGTCGTCGTCGAACGCGACGGCCTGCGCACCACCGTCGACGCCGGCAGCGTCGTGCTCAGCACCGGCGCTCTGTCCACCCCGCATCTGCTGCAGCTCTCGGGGATCGGACCGCGCGCCGACCTCGAACGACTCGGCATACCCGTCATTCGTGACGCTCCCGCCGTCGGCGCCTGCTTCAGTGACCACCCGCAAGTCGTCCTCGACTGGACGCCCCACGAGGACATGGGTGACCCGGCCGAGTCCTGGCTCGGCGGCTGTCTCCACCTCGCCCACGCGGAAGGCGGCCTCGATCATGCCGGCATTCCAGGAGACCTGGAGGTCCTCCAGTCCCTGGTCCCCATGGCAGGGCTCGTCAGCGGTGCCGTGAGCGTCCCCGGAGCACCCCTGTCCTTCCTCGCCTCCGTCCAAACGCCCAGGCCGACAGGCCGGCTGCGCATCCGGGCGGCCGATCCCGGCACGCCACCCGACATCGACTACAACTTCCTCAGCACTGCCGAGGACTTCTGCCGCCTGCGCCAGGTCGTCCGCGTCACCGCGGCCCTGATCGACACCCCACCCTTCGCCGACGTTTCCCACGGCCTGCTCGACCCCGGTCCCGAAGTACTGGACGACGATCGGGCCCTGAACCACTGGATTCGCGAACACGTCGGCACCGCCCAGCACACCTGCGGCACCGTGCCGATGGGACCCGCGGACGATCCCGGAGGCGGCGCCGTGGACCAGTTCGGGCGCGTCCACGGCGTGCGAGCCCTACGCGTCGCCGACACCTCGATCCTGCCCGACGCTCCGCAGCGGGGACCCGCGGCGACCGCTGTCCTGATCGGCGAGTTCATCGCCGATGCCATGCGTCGCGGCCTTGGGTGACAGCTGAAACACCGGAAAACGGTCCCGGACTCACGGGTCACAGCGGCCTTCCACCACCTGTCGGCCGTCCTGCTGCAGGACCCGGCGATCAACGAGATCGACACGGATGTGGGGGTGTTGGGTGAGACACGCGCGGACACCGATGTCGAGCAGGCGCTGGCCGCCACCGACGTGTGACGTACTACCGCGCTCCTGAGCGCGTATCAGAGTGGCCGGAAACCGAGTTGTTCCGCTCAATGCACCCATGATGGACGGCCCGGGACAGATCCGGCGAGGGGCTGTTCGGTCCAGATGGTCTTTCCTTGCCGGCTGTAGCGGCTGCCCCAGCGAGTGGTGAGCTGAGCGATCAGATAAAGGCCGCGGCCTCCCTCGTCGGCCCAGCGGGCCCGGCGTAGGCGAGGCTGGGTGTTGCTGGGATCGGAGACCTCGCAAATCAGCACCTTCTCACGGATCAGGCGCAAGCTGACCGGGCCGCCGGCGTAGCGAATGGCATTGGTGACCAGTTCGCTGACGATCAGCTCGGTGGTGAACGCCAACTCCTCCAGCCCCCAGGCGGCCAGCTGACGGGTGGTGGCCTGGCGGGCGTCGGCCACGACGGCCGGGTCCGCGGGGAACTCCCAGCTCGCCGTGCTCTCCGGAGGGACGGCCCGGGTGCGGGCGAGCAGCAGGGCGATGTCATCGTCGCGCGGGTTGTCGCCGAGGTCGGCGAGCAACGTGCCTCCGATGGCCTCCGGGGTGCGGCCGGGACCGGACAGCGCCGCGAGGCGGTCCGTCAGCCATCGCACTCCACCGTCGATGTCCTGGTCGCCGCGTCGGGCCAGTCCGTCGGTGTACAGGGCGAGGAGGCTGCCGGGTTCCAGGTCGACCGTCGTGGTCTCGAACGGCATGCCGCCCACCCCCAGTGGCGGACCGGGGGCGACGTCGATCACCTTGGCGGTGCCGTCGGGTCGGACCAGCACGGGCGGCGGGTGGCCGGCGCTGGCCAGGGTGCAGTGACAGGCCACTGGGTCGTAGACCGCATACAGACAGGTGGCGCCGACCGTGTCCCGCTGCCCGCGGGGTGCCTCGGCCGCGAGGCGCTGGACGAGGTCATCGACGTGCGTGAGGAGTTCGTCGGGGTCGAGCTCGAGGTCGGCGAGGGTCTGGACGGCGGTACGCAGGCGTCCCATGGTGGCGGTGGCCTGCAGGCCGTGGCCGATGACGTCACCGACGACCAGGGCCACCCGCAGGGACGGCAGGGGAACGACGTCGAACCAGTCGCCTCTGATCTCTGCCCCGCCCCGTGCGGGCAGGTAGAAGCCCGATGTCTCCCCCGCCGAGGCCTCGGTCGCGGCCGAGGGCAGCAGGCGTTGCTGCAGCGCGAGCACCGAGCGGTGCTCGCGGGTGTAGCGGCGGGCGTTGTCCACGCTCAGCGCGGCGCGGGAGGCGATCTCCGTCAACAGGTCCGCATCGTCGGCGTCGAAGGGCTCGGGCCGCTCGGTCCGCCAGACCGCGACCGCACCGAGGACCAGACCCCGCGCGTACAAGGGCGCCGACACCAGCGAATGCCCGCCCTCCGGGACGTACATCTTGACCAGCCGTGGGTCGCCGAGGGGAGCGCCTGCCCCCTCACGGTCGGTGATGACGGCCGCGCCGCGCTGAATCATGCGGAGGTTCGGTACGTCCGGGAGTACGGGGACCGTCTCTCCCAGCTGGATGAGACCGGTCGGCCATGTGCCGTTGGCCGATGCCACGGCGGCCCTGCGCTGGTGTGGTTCTCCGCCGCCGAGCATCTTCGCAGGCTCCTCCCCCTCGAGCACCGCCTCGGCCAGGTCCACCCAGGCCAGGTCCCCGAAGGCGGGCACGAGAACGTCCACCAGGTCCTGCGCGGTGCGGACGACATCGAGGGAGCCACCGATCCGGGCGGCGGCCTCGCGGAGCAGATCCAGCTGACCGCGGGCACGCCGCTTCCCGGTGGCGTCGATGAACAGTGCGGCGACACCCGTTGGGCGCCCGCGCGCGTCTTCCAGCCGGAAGGCGGACAGCGCCAGGGTCCGCTCCCGTTCCGGGAGGAGCGGCGACCGCATCCGCTGCTCCCTCCCGACCAGCGGCACGCCCGTCTCCAGTACCTCTCGCAGCGCCGCCTCGGTCGCCTGCGCGTCCTCGGTGTGCATCACCTCCGCCAGTCGGCTGCCGGGAGACAGGGGCGGTCCGCCGAACATCTCGGGGGTGACGTTGGTCCGCACGACGGTCAGATCCGCGTCGTGGATGCCGATCCCGACCCGCTCCTGGGAGAACAGTGCGCGCAGCACGGAGACGCTCTGTCCCCACTCCGTCACCCAGTGGGCAGGAGCCGCCAGGACAAGGAGCTCGGAGGAGTCCTCCAGCCGCACCACCCGGAAGGCGACCTCTACCGCGCGGCCGGACCGGTGCCCCAGGCGCGCCCGGCCCGCCGCCGGAATCCCGCCCTTGCACGGTGCGGGCCCACCGCGTACGCCGCCGGAACCGTCGGCGAGCAGCTCCCGGACCGGGCGACCGCACACCTCCGCGGCCGTCCGCCCCAGCAGTTCCGCCGCCGAGCGGGGGCACCGCAGCACGGTGCCGTCGCCGTCGAGGATCACCGCCGTGAGGGCGCCGAAGGAGAACGCCCAGTCACCGACGTGATCGGTGGACGCGCCCATGGTGCTCCTCGTCGGCAATCGAATGGGCCAAAATGATGCGTTACACCCATTATGATCGCTTCGAAACCCGGTGCTCGGTGCTTCAGTGGCATGGTGCGGTCTCGGCTCCCGGTTCTCCGCCACTGCGCAGCCAGTGAAGCGGCGCCCTCTCCTTTCACCTGGGGAACGGCCCGCCGGATGGCGTACTACAACGGACGGCGCGGTCACGTTGCGCTCGGCTGTCTCACACACGCCCGCCGCCAAGATCGGGGCGGGGTGGCGGACGAAGTTCCGCCGCTGTCGTGTGAAGCGGACATCCCCTGGGGACGTGCTCCCCGAAAGGTCCGGCGCCGAACGTCTCAGGTGCAGACGGGCCGCCCTGCTCCGTGCCGGCCGTCTTCGGCCGAAGCCCCCGTGAGCCGTAGGACAGAGCTCGATCCCGCGACGAAGGCCGCCCGGGTCGCCGACGCACACAGTTCCAGCGGACCCGAGCGGTCCGGCGCCTCGCGTTCTCAGCGGCTGTCGGTCGCGCGCGACACCGCTTCCCATCGCGTGATCTCCTCGGCGCGGGCGAGGTAGGTGTCACGAACGGTGTCGACGGCGGTCCGTCCGATCACCAACCGGTCGGGGGGCGCCTTGGAGAGCAGGGCGGTGAGAATCGCCCGGGCCCCCAGCTCCGGCACTCCGGGCTGTGCCCCGTAGGCCTCGGCCGGCGAGTCCCGACGCCGCTCCACGGGGCCGTAGATGCCGAACCGGGCCTCAGTCTGGACGCGCGACCGCCCGAAGAAGTCGGTCCGGAAGGCCCCCGGCTCGACCACCATGACATGGACCCCGAAGGGCGCGAGCTCGTGGCGCAGGGAATCCGACCACCCCTCCAGCGCGTGCTTGCTCGCCGCGTAGTAGGCGGACCCCGGAGGTCCTTTCACCCCGCTCACCGATGAGAGGTTGACGACCGCACCGCGACGCCGGGCGCGCAGGCCGGCGACCAGCTGCCGGGTCAGCTCCGTCGGCCCGAAGAAGTTCGTCTCCATCACGAGGCGCCGCTCGTCCTCGCTCGTCTCCTCGACCGCGCCGAGCAGACCGAAGCCGGCGTTGTTGACGAGGACGTCGACCGGACCGAACTCTGTCTCGACCGTGGTGAGCAGTTCCTGGAAGGTCTGCGGCTTGGTGAGATCCAGTGCGGCCGGCAGGATGCGCTCGCTGCGGGGGAACCCGTTGAGCCTGCCGACGTCGCGGGCAGTGACCACGACCCTGTGGCCGCGGGTGACCAGCTCATGGGCGAGCGCCGCTCCCAAACCCGTCGACGCACCGGTGACGAGCCAGACACTGTCGTCACCGAGTCCGACCGCGGCAGCCATCACACGCCCGAGTAGGGTTCGAGCACAAGGCACCCGGCATCGACCTTGAGCTGCTGACCCGTCACCATGCGGGCCTCGTCCGAGGCGAGGAAGAGAACGGCAGCGGAGATGTCCTCGGGCTGGACCATGGCGGTGTCCAGCACATGCATGCCTCGCATCGCGGGCTCGGCGTCGGCCAGGGTCGAATGAGGAGCGCCACCGGTGAACACCCCGTACATCATCTCGTTGAGCAGCATCGGGGTCGCCGTGTTGGTGGGGTGCACGGCGTTGACCCGGATGCCCTCGCGTCCGAGCTCGCGCGCCAACGAGTGGACCAGCGAGGAGACGGTGCGCTTGGCGAACCCGTACCCTGCACCGCCCGGCCCCGTGCCCGACTGATCGCTCTCCGCCCGACCGAGCCGAAGCCCCGCGACCGAACCGGTGACGATGACGGATCCTCCGGCGGTCAGATGAGGAACCGAGGCGGAGAGCGTGTTGACCACGCCGTTCAGGTTGACCTGGACGACGTCCAGGAAAACCGCAGCAGGCTGCTTGCCCAGGGGCGAGATGCCCGCGTTCGCAACGACGACGTCGAGTCCTCCCAGCTCGTTCACCGCACGATCCACCTCTGCGGTGAGCGCGGCGAGGTCACGTACATCGGTGCGGCTGGCGACGATCCGTCGACCCGTCGCCTGGACCTGAGCGACGGTCTCGGCAAGCTCAGCCGGCGTGCTCATGCTGTAAGGCACCGTGTCGATCTGCGCGGCGATGTCGACCGCGATGATGTCCGCGCCCTCCTGTGCGAGCCGGACCGCGTGCGAGCGCCCCTGTCCCC
This sequence comes from Streptomyces mexicanus, assembly GCF_902506575.1. Classification (GTDB taxonomy): domain Bacteria; phylum Actinomycetota; class Actinomycetes; order Streptomycetales; family Streptomycetaceae; genus Streptomyces; species Streptomyces mexicanus. Next base: position 1,403,348 of record NZ_LR732544.1, read on the forward strand.
GAGCCGCGCCGGTAACGAGCGCGACCTTTCCCTCGACCCTGCCCATCACTGGGCTCCTTTCGTTGTTCGGATGCGAGCGGTCCGACCACCTCCACGGAGCCATGCACGGGCCGTCGGTGAGACGGCACCCCAGGGCAGCGGCGCAGGTGGTGATATGAACGGTCGTCAGCCCACGAGGTCGTGAATCGCGTCACCGATCTCGCCGAACGGCGCCATTGCCTGCGGACCGAAGAAGCTTCGGTTGTGGAGGATCGCCACGGCAAGACCGCGATCGGGCTCTGCCCAGGCCACCGTGCCGCCGGCACCCGTGTGCGACAGGATCCCGTCCGTCAGCGCACCACCGGCACGGGAGTTGCTCACGCCGGGGGCGACGTGCCAGAGCCCGCCGTACCCGACCGGCAGGACATAGCCGTAGGTCTGGTCCGGCTCGAGCGGACGCGGTCGGCGGCACTGCTCGATGACCGCATCGCTCAGGAACTGCTCGCCGTCGACGCGCCCGCGCCCGGCGTACAGCGCGAAGAGCTTCGCGGTCGCCTTCGCCGTCGCTACCCCGCCCGCGGACGGCAGCCCTGCGGCCTGCACCTCGGGAAGGTTGTAGAGGCTCGGACCGAAAGGCAGGTCCGGCGGCGAGGCCCTGGGCCCGAAGCCGGCCGGGTGGAGCAGTGGTGGCTCCTCCCCCGTGAGGATCGCGACGCGGCCGCGTTCCGACGCCGGAAGACCAAGATGGAAGTCGTGCGCACCGACCGGTTCCAGGACCTCCGCACGCACGAACTCCTGGAACGAACGCTTCCGCGCGTCCGTACGACGCACGAGCTCCCCGACGACGAAGCCGAACCCGTACGGGCTGTAGGCGTTCATCGTGTCCGGCGGTGCGACCGGTGGCTCGGCGGCGATGCCCGCGCACATCCACTCCCAGTCGAGCAGCTGCTGCACACTGGTGCCGGCCGGGATGGGGGGCGCTCCTGAGCGGTGGGCGAGAACGTGCTCCAGGGTGATGGAGTCCTTGCCGTGCTGCGCGTAGTCCGGCCAGACCTCGGCGACGGGCTGGTCGTACCGTAGCCGGCCTCGCTGGACCTGGAGATGTGCGGCGGTCGCTGTCAGCGCCTTGGTCACCGAGAAGACCGGGAAGAGGGTGTCGCCCGTCACCTGGTCGCCCGACCCTGCTGAGGTTTCACCGGCCCATGTGTCGACGACCAGCTGGTCGCCCAGACAGGCGGCGACTTGGACGCCGACCTCCCCCGCGGACAGGGCGGACTGCAGCGCAGCCTCGATCCGCGGGGTGGTGAGTCTGCTCATTGCCTTCTCCTCGCGGTCAGAGGTAAAGCGCCTGGACCTCGTCCAGACGTGACTTGAGCTCGGTGGCCGTGCCTTCGAGCTCCAGTCGTCCGCGGCGGAGCACCACGCCGCGATGCGCGACCGAGAGCGCCTTCACGACCTGTTGCTCGACCAGGAGCACGCCGAGGTTCTCCTCCCGACAGGCGCGCTCCAGCACTTCGAGGATGCGATCGACGATCTTGGGTGCGAGGCCGAGCGAGAGCTCGTCGGCGAGCAGGATCTTGGGGCGGCGGGCGATCGCACGTGCCGCCGCGAGCATCTGCTGCTGGCCTCCGGACAGGAACCCGACCGTACGTCCCACGTGCTCCTCGAGCTCGGGGAAGTACTCCAGCGCCGCTTCCACGGTGACGCCCCCTGCCCTGAGGTTGTCCCGCACGGTCATGCCCATGAAGACACAACGTTCCTGCGTCACCACCGCGAGACCTTGCCGGGCGCGCATCCGCATGGGTGCCGTGGTGACCTCGCCGTTGATCTCGACGTGCCCCGCATACGGCTTGAGCGCACCCGCGAGACCCATGATCGTCGTCGACTTGCCGGCGCCGTTGGCACCGAGAACGGCGACGATCTCACCGCGCTTCACTTCCAGGTCGAGCTCGGTCACATACGGGAGGGAGCCGTACCCGAGCGAGAGGCCGCGGGCTGCGATGGCGAGCTCCGTCGCCGGCGTCGCGGGCGTCTTCTGGGCTGCGGTGGCGCTCATGCGCGGGTCTCCTTCTCGGCAGGCTTGACGGTGAGGGGCTGTGACTCGTCAGGTGCCGGTGCTCCGACCAGTCCCACGACTTCCGCCTCCGGCCCCACCGGAGCGTCGTCGACTTCCTCACCGAGGTAAGCCGCGACGACCGCCGGGTGGGAGCGGACCTGCTCGGGCGAACCGTGCGCGATGACGGATCCGAAGTTGAGCGCCGTGATCACGTCACTCACGCTCATCACCAGGTCGACGTCGTGCTCGATGATGAGGATGGCGATGCCGTACTCGTCCGCCATCCGCCGGACGAGGTCCTTGAGCTCGCTCGTCTCCACCTCGTCGAGGCCGGCGGCCGGTTCGTCCAGCAGGATGATGTCGGAGTTCGTCGCCATCGCCCGCGCGATGGCCACCAGCCGGCGCTTGGCGTAGTTGAGATCGGAGATCTTACGGCCGAGGTCGTCTTCGAGGCCGAGCAGTTCCACTGCGTCTCGTGCGGCGTCGCTCAGCGTCGGCGGATAGGGCCAGAAGAGGTCGCGGAACAGGTTGGCCTTGCGGTGGATCTCCGATGCGGCCTGCAGGTTGTCGAAGACGTTCAGGTCCTCGAAGAGCTCCAGACTCTGGAAGGAGCGGCCGAGGCCGAGCCGTGCCCGGCGCCAGGTGGACTTGTCGTCGATCGGCGTGTCGTTGAGCGCCACGGAGCCGGACTGCGGCCTGACATAGCCACTGATGACGTCGAGCAGCGTGGTCTTGCCCGCACCGTTGGGTCCTATGAGGCCGTGGACCTGGCCCGGCTCGACCGTCAGGCTGACGTCCTTGAGCACATGCACGTTGCCGAACGACATGTTGATGCCGGTGACCGAGAGGCTCTTGCCGGCACGGGCCCGCCGCGCGCTGCTCTCCCGGGGTGGGAGCGTGATCGGCTTCAGTGACGTGCGCTTCTTCTGCCGTTCCTGGGACTGCGCGACCATGACGGACGCGACACCGTTCGGATTGAGGATCATCGTCAGGATGAGCAGCACACCACCGATCAGCGGCAGGTACTGGAAGTCCGCGCTGTAGACGGCGGCGGCGATCTCGGTCCCGAGCCCGCCGGGTGTGAAGCTCATCCCCAGCAGCGGGCCGGTCACGTACCCGACACCGCCGATGACCGTCCACACGAGCTGGTTGACCGACGAGAAGACGTCGAAATTGGTGTAGGTGACCGCCGAAGTGCGGTAGGCGATCAGCACACCTCCGACGGCCGCTATGAACGCCCCGAGCGAGAACGCGATCGCCTTCGCCATGCCGACCGGGATGCCGATGGACGTGGCGGCGCGCTCGTTGCCACGCGTGGCGATCAGGCGACGGCCGGTCTGACCGCGGCGGAGGTTCGCCAGAAACAGGGCGAGCAAGGCGAAGACGATGATCGCGAAGATCAGGTAGCGCCTCGGGTCGAGCAGGGCCGAAAGGTCGAGCCCGAAGATCGACGGAGTGGGGATCATCACGACTTGCGAACGGCTGAAGACCGCGGCGAAGAGCAGCAGGTTGAAGGCGAGCGTGACGATCGCCAGGCTCACACCCCGCATCCGCATGGCGGGAAGAGCCAGGAGGAAGCCGATCGGGACGGCTCCGACCGCCGCGATCAGCAGGATGATGAGGAACGGGATGCCCGGGTTGCGGGACGCGATCTCCGAAGCGATCACCGCCCCTACGCCTGCCATCGCGAACTGCGCCATCGAGAGCTGGCCGGCATACCCCGTCACCAGCACGACGGAGAGCATCACGATCGCGACGAGCAACGACACCAGCAGCGCCTGGTTCCACTCGACCGGCAGCACGAACCACACCAACGCGATGGCGACCACCAGTGTCGGCACCACCAACTGCCAGCGCACCCGGCCGGAACCGAGGCTCGGGAGGCGCGCGCCGATGTAGCCCCGCGACGCGATCCCCTGACCGTGCAGCACCATCAGGAGGACGACGATGACGAACGTCGACATCGCACCCGCACCGCGCACGTCGACGTGGGCGCTGACGACCGACTGCAGGAGGACGATCCCCATGCCCCCGAGTACCGTCAGCGGGAACGACACCAGGCTGCCGGCCAGAGCGGCACCGAGAGCCGGCACGATCAGGTTGCTCATCGTGACCAGGTCGAGGCCGCTCACGGGAGCGAGCAACGCCCCCGCGAGACCCGCGAGCGAGCCGCCGAGGAACCAGTTGCCGATGGCCAGGCGTTCGGCGTTGTGACCGAGCGCGGCGGCGGCGGTCGGATTTTCGGCCACCGCCGCCGTGGCGGTGCCGAAGTTCGTGAACCGGTAGACGGCCCACAGCCCGAGCGCCACGACCACCGCGATCGCGATCAGCAGCAGCCGGTCGACGCCGATGGCCTTGTCACCCCACAAAGACACCCGGTCGGTCGGCAGAAGCGAGGGCGCGTTGCGACCGTCCGCGCCGTACACCACCTGCAGCACCGACTGCACCACCACCAGCACGCCGAGCGAGCCGATCAGGCGGGCGAGCGGCGACGCGTCGCGCAGCGGGCGCATGACGAGGATTTGGGCCAGGACGCCGACCAGACCGGACACCAGGATGGCGGCCACCAGGGCGAGGATCTTCGGTACCCCGGCTCGTGTGGCCAGGTCCCAGTAGACGAAACCTCCGAGCGAGGCCATTGAGGCGTGCCCGAGGTTGAGGACACCGGTGCCCCGATAGACGAGCACGATGCCCAGCGCCAGGAGTCCCAGCATGGCACCCGGCCCCAAGGAAAGGATGCCGATGAATATCGTCTCCATGAGTCGACCCCTTCTCGGGAGTGAGACGTTCCGACGGCCTCGAGGCCGGAGTGACCCAGGGCACGCAGTAACCGGCAAATTAATTAGATGATTCGACTGGTGTCAACACATGTGCAAGGTCCGCCATGGTTTGGTTTCCGGCCGCATGAGCCCACGGACCGGGCAACCCCTTCCATGGCGACATGCCCGGAGCCGGCGACGCCCGTCGTCTCGACGCCGTTGTCACTCGAACCTGAGTCGTGCTCCGGTGATCGACGATTGTGGCGCCGGCGGCTGCCGGCGCACGCGCAGCTCACGCTCACTGCGTCGACCGCATCCGCGTGGCCGCCGCGCACCGGGGGCCGGCCCCGTCCTGGCACTCGTCTTTCTGGTTGTCCCGCGTGAGACCAACGCGGCGGGGCCTGCCGCGCGTGAAGTGGCGCAGCCGCCGCACGTCGTCGAAGACTGCGGCACGGCGGCCCCATCCGCGCGCCGCCGCACAGCCCGGGGCCACGGCCTGTGGCCACCCGCGCGACGGCCTCACGGTCGCACGGTGCGGCCCGGCGGGACAGCCACATCCCACCGGGCCGAGCCGGCCCGTCAAACCAGCACTGTGCCGCCGTTCACGCGAAGGATCTGACCTGTCAGCGCCGCACCGGCATCCGAGGCGAGGTACAGCGCGGCGTGCGCGATCTCCTGCGCATCGACGATCCTGTTCAACGGTGACGTCGAAGCGCGGTCGTTGACGCGGTCGGTGAATCGGGCCTCGTCCAGCGCCCCGTCCTCGCGGACATAGTCCTGCTGCGTGATCCCGCTGACCACCCAGCCGGGCGCGATTCCGGCGACGCGGATGCCGAGCCCACCGAGCTCGACCGCGAAAGCGCGCGTCAGCTGCTGCACACCGCCCTTCGACGCCGCGTATGACGCCCGCTCGGTGCTCGGCCGGTCGATGATGGCCGAGGCCATGTTGATGATGACCCCACCCCTCTTCATCGCCCGCGCCGCGGCCTGACATCCGTAGAAGACGCCGTGGAGGTTCACCGCCAGCACCTTCTGGAACTCCTCAGGCGTGATGTCGAGGACCGGCCGGCGGATCAGGATCCCGGCGTTGTTGCACATGATGTCGAGTGCGCCGAACTCCTCGACGGCCCGTGCCACCAGGGCCGTCACCTGGTCGGCATCACTCACGTCCACCCCGTGCGAGAGCGCGGTGCCGCCGCCGTCGGCGACCTCCTTCGCGACGCGCTGCGCCCCCTCGGCGTCCAGGTCGGCGCAAACAACCTTGGCGCCCGCCGCCGCGTACGTCGTCGCGATCGCCTTACCGATGCCGCTGGCGGCCCCGGTGACGACCGCGACCTTCCCTTCGAGCTGGAAGACGCCCGCCATCAGCGGACAACCGTGATGACGCGCTCCGGGCACGAGGCGGCGGCGACCTCGGCGTCGTCCTCGAGCGCGGGCGGCACGTCGAACCCGTCGGTGTCGATGTAGCCGTCCTCGTCCAGCACGAAAAGCTCCGGGACGATGGCGTTGCAGCGGGCGTGACCCTCACACCTGGGCCGGTCGATCTCGATCTTCATGAGTCAATCCTCTTCTGGTCAGCCGAGCTTGAGGGGGAGGTGCTTGATCGCCATGTTGGTCCCGCCCCACATGTCGATGACGGCTCCGTCGGCGACGGTGTACTCGGGAATCTTCTTGTGCCAGAGCTCGAGCGCGATGCCGAGCTCGAGCCGTGCGAGGTGCGACCCGAGGCAGCGGTGCGGTCCCATGCCGAACGCGGAGTGGCGCGGAGCGGCACGATCGAAGTCGACGACGTCGTGCCTGTCGTTCTCCGACGGGGACCGGGAAACGAGCGAGTTGCACAGCAGGATGCGGTCTCCGGCCCTCATGTCGACGCCGGCGAAGTGGACGTCCTGGGTCACCCGGCGCGCGATGTTGGTGAAGGAGAAGTAGCGCAGCAGTTCCTCCACGGCCTTCGGAGCGCTCTCCGGATCCGCCGCGAGCTTGGCGCGGTGCTCCGGGCTGCGGGCCAGGAAGTTGAACGCGAAGGTCGTACCGGCGGTCACCGTCTCCAGACCGGCCAGGAAGAACAGGAAGGTGATTCCGACGACCGTGTCGGGGTCGAGTGGCACGCCGTCGACCTCGGTGGCGAGCATTTCACTGATCCAGTCGTCCTGCGGGTTCGCCGCCCGTTCGGCGACCAGCTTGCGCAGAAAGTCGCCGACCTCGTGGTTGGCGCGCTGTTTGTCCTCACCGAGCGCGTGCAGGAGCGTGTTGTTCCACTCGACGAAAAGGTCGGCGTTCTCCAACGGGAGTCCGAGCCGGGCCATGAAGATGCGCGTGGGCAGCGGCACGGCGAAGTCGTCGACCAGGTCGATGGAGTCCTTGCCGCTGGCCTCGTCCACGAGTTCTGCGGCGAGCTTGCGGATGCCGTCCTCGAGCTCCTTGACCCGTCGCGGGGAGAACATGCCCGAGACCGCTCGCCGGTACTTCGTGTGGTCCGGCGGGTCGAGCTCTTCGGGGATCATCGGCGGCGCCCCCTCCCGCACCGGCAGGCCACCGGGATAGTTCGAGAACACATCCGGCCGCTGATACGCCTCACGTATGTCTTCTGCACGCGTCGGCACCCAGAACCCGCCCCAGGCCGTACTGAAGATCACGCGCTGGTCACGGAACCGCTCGAGGTACTCGAACGGCTCCGCCAGGAACTCGGGGTCGGTGTGGTGGTCGAAGTCCCGGAGCAGCTCCACCGGGACGTGATCCGGGCGCACGGGTTCCGGGAGAGCAGCCGCTCCTGCGTAGCTCATGTCTTCTCCTCCTAAAGTGCGGTGCTCTTCCCCGCCAGCCGGCGGAGACGCACGTTGTCCAGTCCGGCAAGGGCCTCCAGGGCGAGACCGAAGGGGAGCTGCTCGTCGATCAACCGCTTGTACCGCTGGGTGAGGACGACGCGGGAGTACCGGGCCGCCAGCGGGTTGAGGGCCGCCAGCGCACGCGCGTGCTCGTAGGCCCGGTCCATCAGCTTCTCCGGTGCCAGCACCTCCGCCACCACGCCCAACTGCTTGGCCTCGGCTGCCGAGAGGGTCTGCCCGGTGAGCAGGAAGTACCGGCCCCGGTTCATCCCCAGCAACTCCTGCCAGACGATGTGGACACCGTCGCCCGGCACCGAGCCGCTCGGCACATGTGCCTTGTCCTGGAACGTGGCCGTTTCCGAGGCGAGCACGATGTCGGACATGACGGCGAGCTCCGCATGCACGGTCGCCGGCCCGTTCACCGCCGCGATGACGGGGACCTCGATGTCGAGGAGCCGGCGCAGCAAGTGCTTGCCCTCGTAGATGATCTGATCCCACATCTGAGGATCGACCGTCGGCCGGTCCCAGGCATAGTCGTCGATGAAGGAGTCGCCCGTGCCGGTCAGGATGACGACGCGGTTCTCCCTGTCCTCGGCGATGTCGAGGAACGCACGGCTCCAGTCGGTGTGGTGTTGCGGGCTGTAGGCGACCGGCCCATCACCGTCTTTCGCCCTGAACCTGAGGAGGAGGATACCGTCCGCGTCACGCGACATCGCGAACGTGGGGTAACTGTCGAAATAGTCAGGTTTGCCCATGTTCGGCCCTCTCGACCAATTAGTTAGATCAATAAGATAAGTGGGCGTGGCGCGGGCCACAAGGCCTGACGCGCTTCCGTCGGACGGCGTTCCGCAGACGCAAGCCCACGGGGCCACGGGTTCACCCGACGAGAGGGAAGACCTCTTCGGCGACCCAGCGCAGCCGATCGAGGTACTCCTCGATGCTGTCGGTCTTGGTGAGCGGCGCCGACACCTCCGTCACTCCGAGCTCACCGAGCCAGTGGATCCGCTCCGCGATGCAGTCGGCGTTCCACCCGCTCAGGTTGTGCTCCGATGTCTTGGCGACGTGGTTGAGGCCGAGCTCGAGGTTGAGCAGGTTGTAGTAGATCTCGATCGGCCGACCCTGGTAGTGGCGGCTGGAGGTGATCCGGTCGATCTGCTCGGGGAACCGCTCCAACGGCGTCTGGTACGGCGACCACCCGCTCCCCCACCGGGCGACCCGCTCCATCACAGCCGGAGCGTCGCCGGCGAACCACAGCGGCGGGTACGGCTTCTGCGTCGGCTTCGGATCCGAGCCCACTCCTTCGAAGGAGACGAACTCACCGTGGTAGCTCGCGCTCGTGTTCGTCCAGATTTCGATCATCGCCTCGACGTACTCGTCGACGATCCGGCCCCGCTTGCGAAAGTCGACCCCGAGGATGTCGAACTCCTCCTTCAGCCAGCCCACGCCGATGTTGATGTCGGCGCGGCCACCGCTCACCCAGTCGAGGACGGCCCACATCTTCGCCTGGACGATCGGGTTCTGCAGGGCGAGAAGCGTGATGTTCGACCCGACCCGCATCCTGGGCGTGCACGCTGCGAGGTATCCGAGGATGGTGGTCGCCTGCATGTAATGAGTGCCGGAGTCGGCGACGTGGTTGTGGGGAATCGCCAGGTGCTCGCCCACCGTGACCTTGTGGTAGCCGAGCTCGTCCGCGGTGGCGAGGATGCGTTGGAACTCGGGTCCGCCGAGCTTTCGCATCCAGGGGTAGGTGATCGCGGCGACCTGTTGGTTGTTCGGGAGCGAAAGGTTGAACTTCATCCTTGTTCCTCCACGTGGATCACGTCGCAAGTGGTGTTCGCGGCATCTTGGCGAAGGCGGCGAACACCCGCGGTACACGCCGGGACTCGTCGGGCGCCAGGAATCCGTGAGAAGGACGCCCGCACCTGCCCGGGTGCGCGATCACGTCTGCGCCGGCGGCCACACCGCCAGGGGCGGCGCCACAGACACCGAGGTGGAGCACCGGCCCGACGGCCCGGCGGGGTCTCCGGCCACGTCCATCGCGGCCGGCCGACGCCACATGGTGGGAAGTTCGCGAGCAACTCACGGAACCGCCTGGCCAGACCGGCCCTTCAGGTCGGCCCCGTCCGTCAGCGGAAACGTGGAGTCGGCTTCACCGCGACGGCCCGCGCGGCCGAACGGATGCCCTCCGGGCTCCCGATCTGGGTGTAGGCGAGTCCTTGCGCCATGGCGACCGAACGCCCGTGGTCCAGCGACTCCCAGACCGCACGCACCGTACCCTGCACCGCCTCAGGCGGGTTCTTCGCGATCGCCGCGGCGATCTCGCGGGCGCGCTCCCAGAGCTTCGTCGGTGCCACGGTCTCCGACACAAGCCCGATCCGCAGCGCGGTGTCGGCGGTGACTCGTTCCTCGAGTCCCATCAGCGCGATGCGCAGGGCCTCGCCGAGCGGAATGCGCCGTGAGAGTCCGATGGGCTCGAGCGAAGCCACCATCCCGTACGAGACGTGCGGATCGAAGAAGGTGGCGTCTTCGGCACAGATCACCACATCGCTCTCGTTGATCCAGTAGAAGGCGCCACCCGCGGCCATGCCGTTCACCGCGGCGACGACAGGCTTCCAGCATTTGTTGGCCTTCGGCCCGAGCCGGTCGCCGGGGTCGACCTGCGACCACTTGTTGGCCGGCTTCACGATCCCCTGCTTCACGTCGACGCCGGTGCAAAAGGCTCGGTCACCTTGAGCCCGAAGGACGACGGCACGGACGTCGTCGTCGAGCCTCACCTCCTGCCAGAACCGGGCGAACTCGTCGCACATCTGCTGGTTGAACGAGTTCATCGCCTCCGGCCGGTTGAGCGTGATGGTGGCGACATGGTCCTCGCCGTGCTCGACCAGCACCGTCTCATAGCCGTGGGTCGACAGCACGGTCACTCCTCCCCTGCGGGCACAGGCCTGCGCCCCGTCAGCTGTGCCGTGGCCTCGAGGAACTCCTCGCCGACGAGCAACTGTCCCTGTTGTGCCCCCATCACCGCCAGCTCGCTGTCGAGGCCGACGTGGAGGTAGCGTCTCAAGGACGCCTTCGTCCGCGCGAGTGCCAGCCTGGGGAGGTCCGCGAGCGACTCCGCGACCTCGGTTGCCCGAGCGGCAAGATCCTCCTCGGCCACTTCGCCCACGAGCCCGCAGGCGAGCGCCGATGCGGCGTCGAGCCGTTGCCCGAGCAGGAGCATCTGCGCGGCACGGGCACCGCCGACCAGCGCCGGCAGGTGGTGCGCGCCCCCCATGCCGGGAACCAGGCCGGCTTTGATCCAGGTACTCTCGAACAACGCGTCAGGAGCAGCGATCCGCAGGTCGCAGCAGAGCGCGAGATCGAGCCCCGCGCCGAACGCCGGCCCCGACACTGCCGCGATCGCCGGAAGCGGCGAGTCCCGCAAGGCGCGCACCAGCCCATGGAAGCTGGTGTAGATCGCGTCCGTGGCGACGGCACTGCCCTGCGAGGCGAGTGCCGAGAGGGACGGCAGGTCGCCCCCGGCGCAGAACGCGGGCGGGGTTCCGGTGAGGACGATGCTCCGCATGCCGGCTTCCTCGGCCCCGCGGACGGCGGCCACCAGTGCGTCCACGACCTCTACGGTGAGCGCGTTGCGCCGCTTCGGGCGGTTAATGGTGATTTCGCGATGCCGTTCGACATCACGCACCAGCACCTCTGCGCTCATGCTGTCACCGCCGCCGCGAGCTGGCTCACGATCTCGTCCTTCGTGGTGATCGTCGCCAGTAGTCGAGTGATGTGGGCGAGCATGAAGTCATGCGTCTCGTCGGTCGCGCCGGCCACGCAGTCCTCTGGGACCACAACGGAGAATCCGCGGTTCACCGCCTCCAGCGAGCTGCCCGTCACCGCCACGTTCACCGAGACACCGGTCATGATGATCGACGAGACGCCGAGATTGCGCAGCAGCTGGTCGAGCTCGGTGGCGTGGAACGCGGTGAGTCCGACGTGGCGGTGCACCCGGTAGTCACCGGGCTGCGGTGCCAGCTTCGGGTGGATCTCCACCGAGGGGTGCCCTTCGACGAGCGGGCGCTTGGTGAAGACGCCGGAGAGCAGGCTGTTGGCACGCCATCCGCGGTAGTCCGGGTACGCCGCGACCGTACAGTGCACGATCGGTACACCGAGCTGCCGCAAGGCATCGGCGAGCTCGGCGATGTTGTCGATCGTGCGCCGCTTGGTCACCTGCTCCACCAGCGGCTTGTTCGTCGCGTGCTCCGGATTGGTCATGCCGTTCTGGCACTCGCTGATCACAAGCGCCGTCGTCGACGGCGTACCGAGTCCACGAATCGTCACACTGCGTCCTTTCGTGTTGGGGATTCACCGGAGGTTTCCCTCTGCCCACGCCGGATGCAGCAGTGACGGAGGTCACTCGAAGAGGTCGACGATCTCCTTCGCCTGCGCCGCGCCGGCCAGGATCTTGCCTGCGGTGCTCATGTGCGCGCGCCAGTGCTCTTGGGCACCGGTCACGTCCTTCTCCTCGATGAACTTCACGAGCCGTGCGTAGGAGCGGACCGACTTGCGAAGCGTCGTGAGGGTCGGCGGCTTCGACCAGCTCTGGTTGAGCTGCGATGCCATGTGGGTGTCGGTGACGTCGCAGAGGACACCCCACTGGACCTTGAGGGCACGGTTGCCGGCCCGCTCGACGACCTGCTCGTGGAAGCTCCGGGAAAGTCCCGCCCACCGCAGCTGGTCCGCCGACGCCGCCGGTTTCGCCTCAGCGATCGCCGAGGTCAGTTCGTCCAGCTCGTCGACGATACGGGTGAGCTCGGCGACATCGGCCCGCGTCCGGCGCTGAGCCAGCATGCCGGCGGCGATCGGCTCCATCAGCGCACGAGCCTCGTACACCTCACCGATCGTCGTGCCCTCCATCTGCAGGAGCAGTCCGACATACCGAGCCGCGACACCGAGGCTGGGCGCCATGACCTGAGCACCGCCGCGCGAACCGCGTCGGACGCTGATCAGCGACTCCGCCTCCAGGATGCGGAACGCCTCGCGCAGCGTGGGCCGCGAGACGCCGAACTGCTGCATCAGGTCGATCTCGGAAGGCAGCGTGTCACCTTCCTTCAGCTCGCGCGACACGATCTGCCGGCGGATGTTCGACGCGATGATCTCCGCAGTCTTCGGGACTCGGGCCCGGGCGAACTGGGGAGACACCGGATCGGCCGGCTGAGCGGCATAGGTCACAACGACTCCTCGGGACTTGGCGCATCCAAAACGCAATCGTACGACTCATTGACCCGTACCCGCGACTCGATGCACCGCGCCGTCGCGGCTTACATCAAAGACCTCCCTCTATTCAGGCGAATAAGTTGAATTGTATGCCTGATTGAGTCTACAGTACCGGACTACGCCGGGCCAAGCACCGGCCATGAGTTGGGAGATGCGGTCGGGAACGGCTCCCGCTGCCGCAGAGAAGTTCGGAGAGGCTGATGGCACAGCCACAGGCAGTGGAGCAGGCAGCGGGGACCTTCCTCGATCGCGACATCCAACGAGCGAAGGACCTGGTCGGGCTCGACTTCGCCACCACGACGCAGGAACACCTGACCTCGGTGACCTTCGACACGATCAGGAACTTCGCCGAGAGCTACGGGGACCCGAACCCGCTGTACACGGATGAGTCCTACGGACTGTCGACCCGGTGGGGCACGCAGATCGCACCACCACTCATCGGCGTGGCGGTGAACAAGCCTCTGCTCGGCGACCCCCGCAGACCCGAGCACAAACGCCCGTCGTTCCGCGGTATCCACGTCTTCGTCTCGGGAAGCTCGTGGGACCTGTACCGACCGGTCGTCCCCACAGACACCTTGTACCAGTTCGAGGGCTACGAGAACGTCGAGGTCAAGGAGTCGGAGTTCGCCGGCCGGTCGGTGATCATCACCCGTCGCCACGTACGCATGAACCAGGACGCCGAGGTCGTCTCCGTCGCGCGCGTGATCGCGATTCACGTCGAGCGGAAGGCTTCCAGGGAGAACGGCAAGTACAACGGTCTCGAGTTCAAGACCTACACGCCGAAGGACATCGCGGCGATCGAAGAGATCTACGCCTCCGAGAAACCCCGGGGGGCGGAGAAGCGCTACTTCGAGGATGTCCAGGTCGGCGACAAGCTCGGACCGATGGCGAAGGGACCACTGACGATCACCGACATCGTCGTCTTCCACGCCGGCGGCTACGGCTTCACCCCGTACAAGATCTGCACCGGCCGGATCGCCTACGAAAACCGCAAGCGCATCGGGCCGTTCTATGTCCCCAACGCGGAGGGTGTTCCAGATGTCGCGCAGCGTGTTCACTGGGATGAGGCCTGGGCAAGGGAGATCGGCGTGCCTCGCCCCTACGACTACGGCATGCTTCGTGACTGCTGGCTCACCCACCTCCTGACGGACTGGATGGGGGACGACGGCTGGCTGGTGAGCTACAGCAGCCAGATGCGCAAGTTCAACTACATGGGCGACTACCACCTGCTCACCGGCGAGGTCGTCGGCAAGCGTGAGCTCAAGGGGAACTTCCTGGTCGACATCGAACTGCGCGGAACCAACCAGCGTGACGAGGTGACGTGCCCGGCGACCGCGACGATCGCGCTTCCCTCGAGGACCGGTGGCGACGTCACGCTGCCGGAGGTGCCGGCGGACATCGCGGCACGTGCGCAGCAGATGATGGACCGGCATCACGAGCTCCTGGCCCAGAGGGCCAAGAGCTGACCGCACGACACGACCGAGGCGGGGCGGCCGTGAGCGTAGCGACGCGCGCCGTCGCGAGTGGCCACGCACCGTCCGGCGCGTGGCCACTCGTGTTGCCGTGCCGGTAGCGACCGCCTCATCGGCGAACCGGCGTCCGTCGCTACCGGCGGGAATGGAGTCGTCGTCCTTCGCCGGCGGGTCTTCACCGCCGTGCGGCGTCCTGGTGTTCTGCATCGCCGTCTGGACGTAGGAGGCGTGAGTGCCCCGCACCGAACTTCGGTGCGGGGCACTCACGCCTTTGGTGTTGCACAGCCCCCCGGTGCCCCCCGAGTCGGTCGTGCGCGGACAGTCACGCACGGTCGGCGGCGAACCTTTGTCGCCCGCACGTCCGCGGGGCCGTTCCACACCTGCCCGGCAACGCGTGACGTGCTGTCGGCCTGTTCGGGCGCGGCTTCGCCGGGATCCTGATCTCCGACACCTCATCGTGCGCGGCGCCGCGGCCGCGTGGCCGTCCCACCGAACCCGATCAGCACCGCGCCGACCACGGTGTCGAGACGCGACTCGTCACGGACTGTCCTCTGCGGCTTGTCCTCTCCGGCTCCTCACGCGAAGCCGAGTCGTGCGCCGATGTCTCACCGCGGCGGCATCGCCGGGTCGAAGGGCATGCCGAGGACCTGCTCGGCCACCGCGTTGCGCTGGATCTCCATCGTGCCCGCGCCGATCGTCGAGGCCCGCGTGCGCAGGTATCCGTAGGTCCACCGGCGTCCCTGCACACCGTCCGCCCCGTCGAGCAGGCCGGCCGGCCCCAGCAGTTCCAGTGCGATCTCGTGCAGGCGCTGCTCGAAGGTCGAGTTGATCAGCCGGTTCACCGACGCGATCGGGCCGGGCTCGCCGTACTCCTGGATGTGGGACAGGATCCGCAACGCGTTGACCTGAAGGATGCGGGTCTGCACCTCGAGGTCGGCGAGCCTGTCGCGTGACACCGGGTCCTCGGTCGTACCCCGCTCACGGAGGAGGCCGTAGATCTCGTCGACGATGTTGCGGTAGAACGCGGCCTGCTTCAGCACTCCTGCCGACCGCTCGTGTCCGAGCGTGGTGCGGGTGATCTTCCAGCCCTCGTTCTCCTCACCGATGCGGTTGGCGACCGGCACGCGGACGTCGTCGAAGAAGATCTCGCAGAACGCCGCTCCCCCGGTGATGTCCTTCAGCGGCCGTACCTCGACACCCGGCGACTTCATGTCGATGAGGAGGTAGCTGATCCCCTTCTGGCGACTGTCACGGGCGCCGGTGCGCACCAGCGTGAAGGCCATGTCGGCAACGTCCGCCGCGCTGTTCCAGACCTTCTGACCATTCACGACGTAATCGTCTCCGTCGCGCCGGGCGGTCGTCGTCAGCGACGGCAGGTCACTGCCCGCGCCGGGCTCGGAGAAGGCCTGACACCACACCTCGTCGCTGCGGAGCATCGGCTTCAGGAAGCGCTCGCGCTGCTCCGGGGTGCCGTGCTTGATGATCGTCGGGCCGCACATCGCGACGCCGGTGCCCGGAGGGGCGGGGACGCGGGCGCGGGCGAGTTCCTCGTGGTAGATCACCTGGTGGCGGAGGTCGAGTGCCATCCCCCCGTATTCCTTGGGCCAGCCCGGCCCGGCGAAGCCGTTGTCGCACAACGTGGCGTTCCAGCGGCGCGCCCAGTCGGTCCGGCCGATCTTGTCCTTGGGCGGCTTGCCCAGCTGCACGCTCTGCAGGAACCCCCGCAGTTCGGCGCGGAAGGATTCCTCCTCGGACGTCCAGTTCAGCTTCATTCCGATTCCCCTCAGAGCTTCACCAGGTCGGCGAGCCTGCGGCGATGCTCGGCAGGGCTCCCGAAGAGCTGGTGCGACGACTTGGCCCGGCGCAGATAGAGATGGGCGTCGTGCTCCCATGTGTAGCCGATGCCGCCATGCATCTGCAGGTTCTCCTGTGCTGCCTGGAGGTACGCCTCTGAGGCCCGTGCGCCTGCCACACAGGCGGCCGTCCCCAGCTCGGCCGGGTCCTCCTGCGATGCCCATGCCGCGTAGAGCACCGCGGACCGCGACTGTTCCACCGAGACGAGTACGTCGGCGCAGCGGTGTTTGAGAGCCTGGAAACTCCCGATCGGACGGCCGAACTGTTCGCGCAGCTTCGAGTACTCCACGGTGAGCTCGAGGCATCTGGCGGCTCCGCCGACCTGCTCGGCGGCGAGCGCGGCGATCGCGACGTCACAGGCGTGGGCCAGGGCACGTGCGGCATCCGCTCCGACGGCGAGCACGGTGCCTTCCGCGTCCTTCAGGGAGACGGTGGCCATCCGCCGGGTGCGGTCGAGGGTGCGGACCGGGGTCACCTCGACACCGGCGGCGGACGTCTCCACCGCGACCAGCGCCGGCTCCTCCGGTGTGGTCGCGGTGACGAGGAGAACATCGGCGACACCGCCGTCGAGTACGTACCGCTTCACGCCCGTCACCCGTGCCGTGGGGCCGGCGATGTGCACCTGCGTGTCTGCGGGTGGCCGGAAGAACGCGTCCCCTTCGGCCTCCGCGAGCGTGGCCACCGTCGCGCCTTCGGCGATGCCCTGGAGCAACGCTCCCGCCGCGGCGGGGCCGATGGTATTGAGCACCGCGGTGGCGATCACCGTGGCCAGGAACGGGCCGTCGTACAGGACGCGGCCGAGTTCCTCCAGCACCAGGAGCTGCTCGGCCAGGGACGCGCCGGCGCCGCCCTGCTCCTCGGGGATCGCGAGTGCCTGAGCGCCCAGTTGCACGGCCAACTGCTCCCACACGCCACGGTCGAACGCGGCGACGGGATCGTCCTCGTCGAGGTGCGGACGCAAGGTCTCGACGGTGGCCTTCGCGTCGAGGAACCCGCGCAGCGCGGCGCGAAACTGCTCCTGCTCCACTGACCAGGTCAGTTCCATCTCACCATTCCCTTCGCCACAAGAATCACAGACACAGTTAAATAATATAACTCAATGCTGGGATCCCAGCGCCTCGGCCATAACGGCCGCGACTCCCTTGGCGAAGGCGGCGTGCCCGGCGTCGCCCGGGTGCACGCCGTCGACGAGCTGATCGGCGGAGACGAGATCGAGCCCCGGCAGCAGCACCAGACGAGCATCACCGTGCTGTGAGGCGAACCGAAGCACCTCCGCCTCGATCGCGGTCCGCAACTGTGCGAGTCCGGCCCCGAACCGGTTGGGAGTCGTCTCGGCGTCCGGCCGGACGATCGGGCTGACGACGATGACCGGGACATCGGGCAGGCCTTGGCGGACGGCCGTGAGAAACAGCCTCATCGTCTCGGCGATGTGGGCGGGATCGGTGGGGATCGACGACCACGCGTTCGTCCCCCAGGCCAGGGTGACGACATCCGCCTGCGACTCCGCCACCGCCACCGCCGCGGGAAGCTCTCCACGAGCCGAGCCGGCGAATCCGAGGTTCACCAGGTCGAGACCGAGGGTGCGCGCCACGACCGACGGCCATGCGAGGCCCGGCGCGGAGACGGACCAGCCCTGGGTGATCGAGTCCCCGTACGCGACCCAGCGCGGTCCGCGTGGGGCGGCCGCCAGCTCTCCGGCCAACGGCGTCGCCCCGGCGACACGCCACGCCTTCCCTTCGGGCAGATAGATCTCGACAACCGCGTCGGGGGCCCGGTCAGGAAGCTCGACCTCGACCGTCCCGGTCGTCACCTGTACACGACTGACGAGTTCGTCACCGACCCAGATGGCGAGCTCGTCACCGACGGTGGGGGCCGGCACCGGCGTCGGCTCGCCCGGCTCCAGTCGCAGCCGCAGGCCACGGGCGGTACCTGTGACCGCGAGCCGAACTCCCGCGGGCACGCGCCCTGCGCCGACCGTGTCGGCCGGAAGTTTGCCTGCGACATGCGCCGGGATGCGTTGGCCCGACGCAGCGTCCACCCCAGGCAGCAGCCCCCTCAACTCGCTGATGCTCATCGGTGCCATCCCGGCCCCTTCCTCACGCTGCCCTCATGACGCTTGACCGAAGTTTCGTTATATTAATTTACCTGATGACAACGACGACTGATCCCTCCCAAGCCCGCCCCTTGGCCGAACACGGCCCGGACAGCCCGCTGTCCGCCGAGATCGTCGCTTGGATCGAGGCCGAGGCCGGACACCCGGTGACCTCCGTGACTCGCGTCGCCGCAGGCGGACGGCGGCTCGGCTTCGCCGTCGACCTTGCCGGGGCCGATTCCACTCGCGGGCTCTACCTCGCGATGGAGCCAGGCGACGCGACAGCCGGTGACCGCCCCAGCGGCCTGCGGCGTGAGTTCCACGTGTACCAACGGCTGGCCCGCGATGGCATACGTGTGCCACCGGTGCTCGCGCTGCATCCCACCATCGATGCCATGCTCATGGAGCACGTCCCCGGACACGCCCGTTATGGGAGCATCGGCGACACCGCGACCAAGGTTGCGGTGGCACGCGACTTCATGGCCTGCCTCGCCACCGCGCACCTGGTCGACCCGTGGGACGATCCGGTGCCGGGTCTGGAACCACACGGCTCGATCCGCCGGCATCTCACGGAGTTCGTCGACGGCTGGGCCGAGCGCTACCGCTCCGGCCGGAACGGTCCGGACCCGCTTCTCGAGCACGGGCTCCGGTGGCTGCGTTCGCGGATGCCGGATCCCGACCGCCGGCTTGCGATCGTCCAGGGCGACACCGGGCCCGGTAACTTCATGTTCGACGGCGACCGCGTCACCGCCATCGTCGACTGGGAGCTGTCGCATCTCGGCGACCCGTTCGAGGACCTCGGCTGGCTCTCGATGCGCGCAGCCCAGGACCCGTTTCCTGATCTGGCCCTGCGCCTGCAGGAGTACGCCGACGCGCTCGGCGAGGAGCTCGATCTCGACGCCGTGCGGTATTACCGCGTCCTCGCCGAGTGGACCATCGCGCTCATCGGGCACCTCAAGAGCCGTGCGGGCCTCGGCGATTCCGAGCGCGGGAACGCGTTCGTCTTCGAGCAGCTCCACCGCAGGCTTCTCATCGAGGCGCTGGCCGAGGCCGACGGCGAGACACTGCCCGATCTACCAGGCATCCGGTTCGCCGACACAGACCGCACCTGGGTCTACGACATGGCCCTCGACCAGCAGCGCGTGTCGGTCGTGCCGCACCTGGACGACCCGCTCGCGGTACGGCGCGCGAAGGGCGTGGCCCGCACCCTGAAGTGGCTGAAGCAGGCCGATCGCGCAGGCGGTGAGCCCGTGGAGCGCGAGCGTCAGGCACTGCAGGCACTCCTGGGAACGGCGGTCGGCGATCTCACCGCCGCACGGCTGGAGGTCGTCAGGGGAATCCGCGAGGACAGATGGAGCAAAGCCGACCAGCGCGCGTACCTCTGGCTCAAGACCTGGCTCGACAACGAGGTCTGCGGTGAAGCGATGGGCAGGCTTCGCGATCGGCATCTCGACCCGCTCACTCAGCCGGCGGACGGGGGTGCGTCATGACCGCCCCCACCGGACGGGCGTCCCTTCCGTCGTTCGGCGTCGATGACGACCGTCTGCACGCGCCGGGCGAGAAGCACAGCTGGACCGAGACCAGCTGGTGGTCGTTCAACGTTCCGGAACGTGCTCTGGCCGGCTGGCTCTACGTGCAGATACGCCCGCACCAGAACACCACGTCCGGTGGCGCGTTCGTGTACGACGCCACCTCTCCCCTGCCGTGGCAGCTGCCCTTCTACGCCATGTTCGACCACCAACGACTCCCGGCGGACTTCGACCTCACACACGCCAGGCTGCCAAGCGGTGTCAGCGTCGACTGCGTCGAGCCCGGCATGGTCTACGCCCTCGGGTACCGCTTCCGCGACGAGCCCGATTTCGTCGCCTCCCTGCGCTTCGATGGACTCATCCCGCCGTTCCCGTACCTCAGCGGCACTCCGCCGTTCTCCGCCTCCTCGCACTTCGATCAGCCGGGCCGCCTCACCGGGACCCTTCATCTGCGCGGCGAACGCATCGAGGTCGACTGCTTCTCGCTGCGCGACCGCTCCTGGGGGCCCCTGCCCGAGCACTGGGGCCGTGGTGGCCGCATGAGCTACGCCTTCGCGACGATGGACGCCCGCAACGGGCTGCTTGCCTTCTGCCACCCGGTCGGAGACGATCCGTTCACCGACACCGAGTCGGTCACGACCGGATATCTCCTCATGGACGGCGAGGTCTCCCGTCTCACCGGAGGCTCCCGGAAGTCCGCGCGCGATCCCGTCACGCGGATGGTGCGCACGATCGATCTCGAACTTCACGACGAGCTCGGCCGTACCGTGCACGCGCACGGTGAGGCCCGCAGCGCCATGGTGCTCTCCCGGCACCGTGTCACTTTCAACACCCTGCTGGAGTGGACGGACTCCGCAGGGAACGTCGGCTGGGGCGAGGACCAGGATCTCTGGCCGGTCGCTCTCCTGGCCGATTCCGCGCGATCCCGCAGCTAGCGATTCCGCCGCTCCCCGTTTTCCGAGAAGGGCCGCACATGTCCGAGAACCCCACCTACGTCGAGTCGACTCCCGACTACCCCGGCCTCCTCCGGCTCGACGGCAAACATGTCGTCGTGCTCGGCGGCGGTCAGGGCATCGGCCGTCAAACGTGTCTGGCAGCCGCGAGCGTCGGTGCGCGCGTGACGGTCGTCGACGCCGAGCACGACCGCGCCAAGAGCGTCGCCGAGGAGATCGACGGTCTGGCCCTCACCGCCGATGCCACGCGGCGCTCCGACATGGAGCGCGTGTTCGCGAACGCCGTCGAGAGGTTCGGCCCCCCGCACGGGCTGGCCGACATCATCGGCGTGGCCGGGTGGACGCCGCTTGCCGAATGCAGTGACGACGACTGGCAGCGCGCCCTCGATCTCAACCTCAAGCACGCGTTCCTGGCCGTACAGCTCGGCTACAAGGCCATGGCGGAGTCCGGCTCGATCGTGCTTGTGGGCTCGGTCTCCGGCTTCCGCTCCTCCCCCAACCACGCGGGATACGGTGCGGCCAAGGCCGGCATCATGAATCTCGCCGGGACCGCGGCGGTCGAATTCGGTCCACGCGTACGCGTGAACGTGGTCGCCCCGGGGCAGACGATCACCCCGCGCATGGCCGTTCGTCACCCTGAGCCCGGCTATTACGAGGAGCGCGGCAAACTCGTGCCGTTGCAGCGGGTGGGCGAGCCCCGCGACATCGCCTCGGCCATCCTGTTCTTCCTCTCCCCGCTCTCGCAGTGGGTCACCGGTCAGACACTCGTCGTCGACGGTGGCTCCGGCCGCCTCTACCAGTACGGGGGGATCAAGTGACAGCGGTCGCGAGTCGGCCGTGAACTGACCGCACCAGGACGGCCGCTGGGGGTTGTCGGGAACCACGTCAGGTTCCCGACAACCCCCAGCGGCCGTTTCCGTCGGGTTGCCGACTCTCAGCCGGCCTCTCTCTCCACCACCCCCCGCAGCGAGCAGACGAACTCGTCGATCGAGCGAGCGCACAGCTTCGGCTGATCGAGGATGACGTGGTGGTAGGCGTCCTCCACTCGTGTCTTCGTCACCGGGCCCGGCACGACCTTCAGGACGTAGTCCGCCAGGTCGTCGTCGACAACGGCACTTCCGCCGGCGTAGACATACGCCATCGGCACGGTGACCAGCCGAGCAGCGGCGTCCACTCCGGCGTCGGTGAAGCGTGTGAGCGCCCGATGGTCGTACTTCCACGTCCAGCCGTCGGCGGTCCGTTTCAGCGCCTTCTCCGCCAGGGGAACCATCGTCTCCGGGCCCGGATGCGGTTGCTCCGGCTTCAGCCGGAAGCGTGCGATCGCGGCCTCCTTCGTCGCGTAGACCGGCGGCGGTTTGCGCTCCAGGAGCCGGAAGTTGCGATACCGGCTCGCCGGACGGATGCTCGTGTCGAACAGCACGAGGCCGGCCAGTTCGTCAGGGTGCTCGGCCGCCAGCGTCAGGACCACCCGCCCACCCATGCTGTGACCGACCAGGATGGGGTCGACCACCTCCGAGGCCGCCATGACGGCGCGTACCTCGTTGACCCAGAACCGCGGCTCGTACTGGCCGCGGTGATCACTGTCACCATGCCCGCTCAGGTCCATCAGGGTCAGGCGGTATCGGTCCGCGAGCAACTTCCCCAGTGGCCCCCACCAGGCATGGTTGGCGCCGTTCCCGTGCACGAGCACGAGGTCGGGTCCCTCACCGACGACGTCCCACTTGATCGTCGTCCCCTCGACGACGAGGGACCGCCCCAGATCACACATCATCTTCACCTCGTAGGTCACACGGTCGCGCCTTGTCCGGAGCGGACCGTTTCATGACGTCTTCATCAGGCTGTTCTTCCCGGTTCCCGGGTCACGGCCGGGTCTGGAGTCCTTGGGGCCTCACGCGGACGCGCCCATCCGGCTCCGCGCAGCCGGACGGTCGTCGCGACAGCCAGGACCAGCCCGGCGACCGCCAAGGAGGCGAGCCGAGCACCGGCCAGCTCGGCCACGCTTCCTTCCAGCAGCGCGAAGACCGGTCGCCCACCGATGAACGCGATGACCCACAGGCCCATGGCCCGGCCGAGCAGCGCGGCGGGCACCCTTGCCTGCACGAGACTGAGCGCTCGGTTCGAGGCGGCGAGGAAGGCGCCGCCCGCGAGACAGCTCCCCACGCAGCAGATCCACAGGACCGGCGCCACGGCGATCACGGCGATGCCGACCGCCTGGACGGCCACGAGCGCGGCCAGTCTCCGTGGGAACCGCCGCAGCCATGGCACCAGCAGGAACGCGGTGACGACCGCACCCGCGCCGAAGCACGTGATGAGCCAGCCCGTGCCGGAGTCCGAGCCTGTCAGACGGACGGAGAGCGCCGGCCCCAAGGTCGCCACGAGGTCCGTGGCACCGCTGACCACGAGGCCGACGAGGAGCAGCGGCAGCAGGAGCCGCTCCGAGCGCACCAAAGCGAACGTCTCCCGGACCCTCGGACGTCCTTGCGCCGGTTCCTGATGCCGCGGCCGAAGGAACTGGAGGGCGAGCACGTAGACGAAGAACGTCGCGGTGTTGAAGAGGAACGCGGCCCCGATGCCCCATCCGAGCACGATCATGTTCGCCACCACCGGCCCGATGGCGCGTGCGAGGTTGAACTGGGAGGAGTTGAGCGACAGCCCGATTTCCCGGTGGGCGTCGCAGGTCATCAACGGCGCCAAAGACAGCTGGGCAGGCGACTGGAACGACTGGATGAGCCCGAGCAGGAAGACCGCCACCAACACTCCGGGCACCGCCACGTGACCGGTCATCGTGGCGATCGCGAGACCGCAACTCACGACGCTGCCCGACAGTTGGGTGCTCGTGAGGATGATCCGCCGATCCACCCGGTCGGCGACCGTGCCGGACAGTGGCGACAGCAGCGCGGGCGCCGCGAACTGGGCGACCGAGACCAGACTCACCACGAAGGTCGAATCCGACAGCCGGTAGATCAGCAGGACGGTGGCAAGGTTCTGGCACCAGGTTCCGATGTTCGACGCCGCCGCGCCCAGAAAGAAGATCCCGAACCTGTTCTCGTTGCTCAGGACCTCCCACACCACGAATCCGTGCCGCCGACTCACGCTTGGGTACGCATCCGGGTCAGCTCGTGCTTGCGGATCTTTCCGGTGCCGGTGCGGGGCAGCGCCTCGATGAACTCAAGGCGCTCGGGGATCTTCTGTTTCGCGACACCGGAGGCGAGGAAGTGCGCGGCGAGCTGCTCCAGGTCGAGCGTCGCGTCCGGCTTGAGCACGACGAACGCACAGGCACGCTCTCCGTACCGCTCATCGGGGATTCCGACGACCGCCACCTCGGCCACACTCGGATGCGTCGCGACCACACCCTCGATCTCGGCCGCCGAGAGGTTCTCACCACCCCGTATGATGATGTTCTTCTTGCGATCGACGACGGTGAGCAGGCCGCGCTCGTCGAGCACGCCGATGTCCCCGGTCGGGAACCAGCCGTCGCCGGTGAACACCTGGTCGTCGGGCACGTTCGTGTAACCCATGAACTGCTCCGGACCCTGCAGCTGGATCTCGCCGAGCGCACCGCGCGGCACCTCGGCGCCGTTCTCGTCGACCAGGCGCACCCGGTTGCCGCCGGTGAGATACCCGTCGTGGTCGGCTCGCACGTCGAGCGGGTCCTGCCAGCGGCCGAGGGCGACTGTGGGATGCTCGCTCATGCCGTACGCGCGCACCAGGCCGACACCGCTCGCATCGGCCCGCCGCACCAGGCTCGGCGAGACCGGCGCGCCGCCGCACATCATCATCCGGATCGAGCTCAGGTCGTACTTGCCGGCCTCCGCGAGCTCCAGCATGCCGACCGCGTGGAACGGCGTGGCGACCATCGCGGTGACCTTCTCCGACTCGACGAGCCGGCAGGCGAGCTCGGCGTTCCAGCCGTCCATCACCAATGTGCGCATGTGGTACAGCACGGCACGGAGGGGGAACATGTCCCCGCCGATGTGTCCGGCGGCGGAGCCCTGGAGATAGACGTCGACGGCGCTGTCGTTGTGGGCACGGTAGTCGTAGTCGCAGGCCTCGGCCAGCAGGCTGCGCCGCGAGTGCTGCACCCCCTTGGGCACGCCCGTCGAACCGGACGTGTAGATGACCAGACAACAGGCGTTCTCGTCATGGGTCGGCTCGTCGGCCAGTGGTTCGGCCTGTTCGAGGCGCGCCCAGGAAACGTAGCCCTCGGGCGTGTCGTCGAGCATCACGATCCGCGGCGGCCGGGCCTCCTCGGGAACCGCCTCGGCGACGGAGAGGTAGTCGAACTTGTTCCACCTGCGCTGGGTGATGTGGACGCTGGGACGCGCGTCCTGGAAGACCTGGGTCACTTCACGGGCGCCGAAGACGGGGACGATCGGCACCAGCACCGCGTCGGCCATCAACACGGCGAACTGCACGACCACCGACTCCAGCCGGTTGGTCAGCTGCACCGACACACGGGAACCGGGCTCGACACCCAGCTTCCGCAGCCCGCCCGCGACGCGACGGGCACGGGCGTGGAGCTCGCCCACCGTCACCGTGCGCATGGAATCCGACGACACGAACTCGAGCTTCGTGTGAGCGTCCGCCCCGCCCGCGCGTGCGATCAGCTCCGTCAGAGTGCTCGGTGTGCTCAAGGTCATTCGTCCGCCCCTGTCCGACCGGGTCTTCACTATCGGCTAATTAATATTACTCTATTGCCCTACGCAGCGGCTACGACAGGGAGAGTCTGTGGATCTGCACTTCACACCGGAGGACGAGAGCTTCCGCGACCAGGCCCGGACCTGGCTCGAGGAGAACCGCCCGCGCGAGGCGCGGCCCGACGATCCTGTCGTCGCCCGGCCCTTCGACACCGCGTGGCAGCGCCGTCAGTTCGAAGCCGGCTGGGCCGGGATCAACTGGCCGTCGGACTACGGCGGCCGCAACCTCTCCCTGATGCAGCAGCTCATCTGGTACGAGGAGTACGCGCGCTCCGGTGCTCCGACGGTCGGCGTCTGCTTCGTCGGCCTCGCCCACGCCGGACCGACACTCATCACCCGAGGCACCGAGCAGCAGAAGGCCGAGTACCTTCCCAAGATCCTCCGGGGCGACATCGTCTGGTGCCAGGGCTTCAGTGAGCCGGACAGCGGCAGTGACCTCGCGAGCCTGCGCACCCGGGCGGTCGTCGACGGCGACCACCTGGTCGTGAACGGCCAGAAGATCTGGACGAGCTACGCCCAGGCGGCCGACGTGCAGGAGCTCCTCGTGCGCACCGACCCCGACGCCCCCAAGCACAAGGGCATCACCTGGGTCATCAACGACATGCGCAACCCCGGGATGGACATCCGCCCGATCCGCAACCTCAACGGGGTGCAGGACTACAGCGAGGTCTTCTACGACAACGTGCGCATCCCGCTGTCCAACGTGGTCGGCGAGATCAATGACGGCTGGTCGGTCGCGATGTCGACGCTCTCGTTCGAGCGCGGCACGGCCTTCATGGCGGACATCGTCGAACTCGGCCGCACGGTCGAGGAGCTCGTCGAGACAGCACGCGAGACCCCGTCGTGGGACGGCAAGGGCACCGCCTGGTCGGACGACCATCTGCGGGTCGAGCTGTGCCGCCTGCGCGCGGAGGTCGCATCACTGCGCGCGCTCAATTACGCGACGGTCTCGCGCGTGGCACGGGAGGGCAAGCCAGGCGCGGAGGCCTCCATCGTCCGCCTCTACTACGGGCTCCTCACTCAGCGCGTGTTCCACCTCGCCGCCCAGGTCGTCGGACCCGGCAGGGCCGAGAAGGCCGGCAACGCCGCCAAGTGGAGCCGCGGATACCTGAACAGCTTCCGCGCCGTGATCGCCGCAGGCACCAAGGACATCCAGCGCACCATCATCGGCGAGCGGGTGCTCGGCCTTCCGAAGGACCGCTGAGCGCGGCGCACTGAAAGGACTTCTCATGGATCTCCTCCCTTCCGTCGATCAGACGGAAATCGTCACATCGGTCGCCGAGCTGCTGCGTGAGCAGGCATCCCTCGACTTCGTACGCGAGTACGTCGCTCCCGGTGACCTCTCTGGCCTGTGGGCACAGCTGGCCGAGCTGGGCCTGTTCGGGCTGGGCATCGATCCGGGCCGCGGCGGCGTCGGACTGGGTCTCGCGGAAGAGGTCCTGACCTTCCGTGAAATCGGACGCGCCCTGACGCCCGGCCCTCTTCTGGGCACCGTGCTGGCCGCCCACCTCGCCGAGGAAGCCGGAGACGACGCCCTCACCGAGCGCATCGCCAGTGGTGCCGCTCGGGTGGCGCTCGCCGAACCGTACCGGGACCCGACTGCGATGTCGGGCAGCGTCGTCTCGGGCACGTTCCGCGTGACGGACCTGAGCGGGGCCGATCTCGTGCTGGCAGTGACTCCCGACGGTGCGGCGATACTCGATGCGGCGGCCGTCGAGGTGAGGTCGAGCCCCACGATGGACCCGACCACCGAGATCGGCGTCGGGGTGATCGAGTCCGGGACAGCACTCTGCTCCGCGGCGACCAGCCGAACCTGGTGGAGGGGCTGCGCCCTGACGGCAGCCCTCTCGACAGGGATCGCCGAGGCGACCCGCGACCAGTCGGTCGCGTACGCGAAGCTGCGTGAACAGTTCGGCCGCCCGATCGGGACCTTCCAGGCGGTGAAGCACCGCTGCGCCGACATGGCCGTCCGGGCGGAGAGCGCCTACTTCCAGACCGTGTTCGCCGCACTCGCGTGGAGCTCCGGGGACCCGAACGGCACACACCACCTCGCCTCGGCTCGCATCGTCTCCACCGACGCGTCGCGCTCCAACAGCGCCGACAACATCCAGAACCACGGTGCGATGGGGTTCTCCCAGGAGGTCGACGCTCACCTGTTCGCCCAGCGCTCCCTGGTGCTGGAGACGACGCTGGGCACCGAGCGCTGGCAGCTCGAGCACATCGCGAGCGCACAACGCGTCGAGTGGTGACGCGGGTGAAGCCCCGCGGTGGACACCGCAGGATGACGCGCATCACCGTCCGCACAACATCCAGCTCATTTGCCTATTCGGAGCCATTGTGATCATCGTCCACGGCACCACCCACGTCGCACCGGAGTCCCGGGATGCCTTCCTCGAGGAGGCCAAGGGGACCATCGCCCTCAGCCTCGCCGAAGCGGGCTGCATGGCCTACACCTGTTCCGAGGACATCACTCGGCCTGGCACCTTCCACTGGATCGAGGAGTGGGCCGACCTCGAGACCTTCAACGCCCACGCGGATGCCGCGCATCACCTCGACTTCATCCGCGCGCTCGCCGACAGCACCAGGATCATTCGGTCGGCCCCTCCCTCCGGCACCTATTTCGACGCCGAGCCGCTCGACGCCCAACGCCGTGCCGCCATGGGCTTCAGTATCTCCTCGGCGCCCGGACACATCCCGTCCTGAGACACCGGCCGATCTTCCCCCCGCCGGCGCCCCGGCGCGGTTCGCCCCGGGCGCCGGTCGCCGCCCGGCTCTGCTCCGCCGGGGAGTATGGTCGGTCGGCCGCGTCACCTGCGCGATGCAGGCCGGTAGGGGCGTCACCATCCCGCCCGCCACAGGTATGCACTCCGGCGGGACCCTTTGCTTCATCGGCCACGGCGGGCTCCGGGGCCTGTGAGGGCCCCCGTACCACGAAAGCTTCCCACCGGCGAGGTCGGCAGGCTCCACGCCGGCCGAGCCACTGACTGCAAGTCAGGACGGGCGGCGGAGGGGTGCCGACCCGAAGGCCGAATCTTTTTGTCACTGCATGCCACTAGCCCAGATTGAGTTAGATAATTACGCTGTTTTAGGTATCACATCGAAAGGGGTAGCACGTGGAGTCCAGCATCGATGTCGACGAGATACGCAGGCGCTACGAACAGGAGCGGCTTCGGCGTTCGGACGCTCATCGCGGAGACCTGGTCAAGCTTGAAGGTGAGCTGGCTCACTACCTGGATGACCCCTACATGAAGCCGACCGAACGTGCACCCATCGCCGACGAGGTGGACGCCATCATCGTCGGAGCCGGGTTCGGCGGCCTCCTCGCCGCAGCCCGTTTCAAGGAAGCCGGGCTGCGCAACGTGCGCATCATCGACCGCGGCGGCGACGTGGGCGGGGTCTGGTACTGGAACCGCTACCCCGGTGCCATGTGCGATGTGGAGTCCTACATCTACCTCCCGTTGATCGAGGAGACCGGCGCGAAGTTGCCTCCGTTGAAATACGCGCTCGGTCCGATGATCTACGAGCACGCGAAGCACGTCGCGAAGTTCTACGGGCTGTACGACCTCGGGCTCTTCCACACCGGCGTCACCAAGCTCACCTGGGCTGACGGCGCCTGGGAGGTCGACACCGACCGCGGTGACCACATGCGGGCGAAGTACGTCGCGGTCTGCGAGGGCACCTTCAGCGTCCCGAAGCTGCCCGACCTGCCCGGCATCCTCGATTTCAAGGGCCACGCGTTCCACACCAGCCGCTGGGACTACGAGTACACGGGCGGCGACTCCGAGAGCGTGATGACGAACCTCACCGACAAGAGGGTCGCCGTCATCGGAACCGGTGCGACGGCTGTCCAGATCGTGCCGCCGCTCGGCCGCAGCGCGAAGGAAGTGCTGGTCTTCCAGCGCACCCCGTCGACGGTCGGTCCGCGGGACCAGAAGCCGACCGACTACTCCTGGGCCGAGACTCTCGAACCCGGCTGGCAGCTCGAGCGCATGCGCAACTTCACGTCGATCATCTCCGGAGACCCGGTCGACGAGGACCAGGTCCAGGACGCCTGGACCCGCATCTACGCCGAACTCATCCGCAACCCCGGCACTCCGGAGATGACCGCGGACCAGGTCAAGGCGAAGATGGAGGACATCGACCTCAAGACCATGGAGATGATCCGCAACCGGGTCGCCGAACTGGTGAAGGACCCGGCCAAGGCGGAGGCGCTGAAGCCCTACTACTACTACCTGTGCAAGCGACCGGCCTTCCACGACGAGTACCTCCAGGCGTTCAACAACGAGAACGTGAAGATCGTCGACACCCAGGGCAGGGGCGTGGAGCAGATCACCGAGAACGGCCTGCTGGTCAACGGCGTCGAGTACCCGGTCGACTGCATCATCTTCGCCACCGGCTTCGAGTACGGGACGCCCTACCACGAACGGGTCGGGTTCGACATCGTCGGCCGCGACGGCCTCGTCCTGTCCGAGTACTGGAAGGACGGCCCCTACACCTTCCAGGGCTGCATGACGCGCGGATTCCCGAACCTGTTCTTCATGCCTCAGTCGAACATGCAGGGCGCCATGAACGTCGATGTGGTCCACGTGATGACCGAGTACACGATGCACTGGCGCCACATCATCCGGAACGCCGAGGCAGGGGGGCACAAGGAATTCCAGCCCTCCGAGGCCGCGCAGGCGGCCTGGGTGCAGACGGTCGTCGACCAGCCGCGCAGCGACATCGAGTTCCAGAAGAAGTGCACACCCTCACGCTTCAATAACGAGGGTCACCTCGATGAGCGCTCTCCGCTTGCTCAGAACTACCCTCTCTCCACGATGCAGTTCTTCTACATGCTCGAGGAGTGGCGCCGCACCGCCGGTCTCGACGGCATCGAGTTCGACGGCCGGCCCGCCGAGGAAGTGGTCCCGGACTGACCCGACCTTCGGACTTCATCTGCGAGCATCGCGCCGGCTCCGGCGTATGGCGGCTGCCGGGTCTGTCCCGCTCCTGCCACCGGCACCGGAGCCACCGCCCGGGCCCGTGCCGGGCACCGAACCAAGGAGACGGCAGGGACGTGGGGATCCACGCCTGTGGTGCCCCCGCGCGTCCACGCCGGACTCTGCTCGAGCGAGCGGAGGATCGCCCGCCGGGGGTGTCCCCGCTTGCGCGGATCGTCGGCCGATGAGGGCGGACCACATCGACGGCGGCACCCGCGGTGCCGGAAGCGCCCCGTGATCGTGGACGGGGCGGCCCCGCCCCGTCGGCGGTGCGCCGGCGGAGTCGGCGTGCGGCGTCGAGGCAGCACGAGAACCTGCTCTCCGGGCTCGGGCGTGGAGACCGGCTTGCCGGCCGGACCCGTGCTGCTGTAGGTGTGCCAGTAGCACTGGTAGGCGTCGTCGGCGGTGGCGATCCAGGTCTTGGGCCGGGTGGGGTTCTTGGCCAGGCGCACCGGATGGCCGTTGCGGCGCTTCCGTTCCTCATCGAACAGGCCGGTCAGGGTGTGCGGGACGGTGCGGTCGAGCTCGTCGAACGCGGGCCGGACAGCCTCGGTGATCGGCTTCGGCCGCGGTCAGGTCACGCCGGCGGCAGCGGTCAGCAGGCTAAGGGCAGTCCCGTCATCCCTGGCGGGCGCGCGACGCCGGCTACGGCACCTCACCGCGTTATCGGAGCGTCCGCATACACCCGTATGCGGACGCTCCTGCGCCGTGCGATGATCCCCCACTGCCTGAAAGGCGTGGGAGGTGCCCCCAGCATCCGACGCCGCGCGCCGTTCGACCGCGGATGACGGGACAAATCTCAGAACGGATTCATGTCGCCGGCGGGGACGAACTTGCCGTTCTTGATCTGGAGCATGAAGACCTTCGACGACACGACCCGCGGCAGGTTGGGCACCGGTCCCGGTTTGGTGAAGTCGAGGTCGTCGATCCACGCGAACTTCATGTTCGAAACCTTGGAGAACGCGTCCCAGACGTTGGCACTTGTCGCAGGACGGCTTTCCTTCTCCATCACCTGCGCGAACAACCGGAGTGCATAGTACGCGCGCAGGCCGACGCCCGAGTACACCTTCTCCTTCGGCTCGTACTTCTCCATGGCGGCCACGTAGGCAGCACCCCACTGGTTGTCGCCGGCCGCGTTCGGCGTGCCCTGGACGAGCCAGGAGCCGTTCGCAGCCGAGCCGGCCTCCTTCACCAGATTCGGCGTCACGGAACTGGCGCTCAGCACGACCCGAAGCTTGGAACCCGCGGTCCCCAGTGCCTTGAAGAGCTTCAGGTTGCTTTCCGAGGTCATGGGGGACACGATCGCTTGGGCGCCGTCAGCCTCCGCCCGTGCCACGAACTGGCTGTAGTCCACCGCGTCATTAGGAATGGTGACGCTGCTGACGATCTTCACACCGGCCAGCTTCGCCCCTTGCTTGAAGTAGTCGTTGTTCGTCTTGACGGTCGCAGACTCGTTGTTGAAGGTCGCGATCCTCGTCGCGCCCAGCTTCTCCTTCGCGACCGCCGGCATCGCCGCGTAGCCCGGCAGACCCGCGTCGAAGAGGAAGCTGGCCGGGCTCTTGGCATCATCCGGAGTGATGGCGTCGGCACCGATCGATGGGATCTTCGCCTGGCCCAGAACGGCGAGCGCCTGGGCACCGTTCATCATCAGCCCGCCGACGACAGCAGCTGCCTTCTCCTGGACGGCCTTCTGCGCGCACCGGAGCTCTTCGTTCGGGTCGTACTTGCTGTCGCACGGGACCACCGTGACCTTGCGGCCGTTGATACCACCCGCCTCGTTCAGTTCCGCGGCGGCAGCCTCGATCGAGCTCTTCATGAACGGGAGAGAGAACGACGGAGACTGGTACGGGGCAATCTGCATGATCTTGATCGGACCGGTGGAATCGCCTTCGCCACCCGCGGAAGCATTGCCTCCACAGGCCGTCAGGCAGGCGAGCGATCCCACCATGCCTATCGAAATTACGCACCGCTTCACTTTCCCTCCAAAGGGATATACGGGGCTACGCGCCCCACCGAAGTCATGTGCCGGTGAGCATTTAGCCAAGACACAGGGCGGCCGAAAGCGTCGAAGCGCGGCGTGGATCCCACCGGTCAGTCCGCGGTGACCGACGTCCCGATGCCGGCCTTCCACCGGCCGACCGCCGCCTTGATCCCTTTGTTGACCGCACTGGACCTGCCCCAACCGACATAGGGCGTGAGCTGGATCATCATCTCCTCGAGCTCCGCCTCGGAGAACTCGCCGTTGAGAAGGCCGCCGTACACCTGAGTCTCGATCAGGTCAGCGCGGCCCAGCTGAGCGGATGCACCCATGACGAGCATCCGGCGCTCGCGGAGTGACAGGCCGGGCCGACTCCATATGTCTCCGAAGAGATGCTCGACCGTCTCCAGGTTGTACGGACTGCCGTCGCGGTTGACGCTCGCATCGTGGAAACCGGGGCCGTAGACGATGTCCATCCACCGACGACCCCAGTCGTAGCGAGACATGTCCTCCCGGATCTGCGCTTCGCCTCGCTCGACCAGCTTCAGCAATTCTGCACGCTCCCGAATGACGAACTCGGTGAACGCCGCCGACACGCCGACGGTGCGCGCGAGCTCAACGGCAGCACCCAGGTCCTTCTCGATGAGATCGGAGATCCGCTCACGTCGGGAGCGGTTCTCCGGGGCGAAGCCGATCTCGTCCTCAAGCAAGAACATCGTGCGACCGTCGGGGTCGGCATCCGCGATCGCCTGGCGCAGGCCCTCGTCGGTGACACCTGCGGCAGCGAGCAGGCGGCCGGCTGCAGCGCAGACGATCCAGCTGCCGTACGTCACGATGTTGCGCGCGATCTTGGTGGCCATGCCGGAACCGACCCCGCCGCAGCCGACGACCGACTGTGCCACCAGCTCAAGCGCGGCCACGACGTCGTCGCGCGCGGCGTCGCCCACGCCGACCATCGCAACCACACTGCGGACCTGGTCGTCCGTCGAACCCGGGAGGGTGGTCACCCCGCAGTCGGCGACGACGACTCCCCTCGCATGGCACTCAGCAGCGATCTCGCGTACGGACTGCAGATCGATGGTGCTCATGACGACGACGGCGGAGCCGGGGTGCGCCCCTGCCAGAAGACCATCAGGTCCCATGACGACCGCGCGCACCTGCTCGGCCGACAGGACTGCGATGAACACGACGTCGGTCTGCGTCGCCAGGTCCGCGGCCGACTTCGCCGCATCGGCCGCGCCGACCGCTGCGATGGCCTCGGGCGAGACGTCGTGGACGACGGGGCGGTGTCCCCCGTTCCTCAGACCGGCAACGAGGCGCCGACCGATGTGCCCCAGGCCGACGACGCCGTACTTGCTCTCACTCACCTTGATCCCTCTCTGGTTCACGGCAGCTGATGCGCGTTCGCGGCCGATGCCGTCAGGAGGCCGACGTCATCGACGGCAACTGTTCGTGGCTGCGCTGTGGCGCGGGCCTGACACCGAGGCGGTGGGGGGTCGGCTCCTCGGGCCGCCCCCACCGCGGCTCATCCCCGCATGAACGGGTCGAACGGGGCTTTCACGACCATCCTGCCGTCGACGATCTCGGCCGGAAACACGTCGGCGAAGAGGTGAGCCGCCCAGTAGGCGCGCAGACCGACACCCGACATCGCCTTCTCGTCCGGCTGGTACTTCGCCACCGCGGCGAGGTACTGCTTGCCCCACTCGTTCGCGTCATCTGCAACGGTGTGGATCGCGGCCACCTTCGTGGCTCCGAACGCGGACTTGGCGACCGCCGGCATGGCGGCATAGCCGGGGACGCCCGCGTCGAACAGGAAGCTCGCCGGGCTCTTGGCATCGTAGGGCGTGATGGCGTCAGGGCCGATGCAGGCAATCTTGGCCTTCTCGAGTACCGGGAGCATGGTGCTGCCGACGCTCGTCAGACCGCCGACGACGGCCGCCGCCTTGTCCTGGACTGCTGTCTGAGCACAGCGGAGGGCGACGTTGGGGTCCTGTTCCTCGTTGCAGGTCTCCAGCCGCAGCTTGCGGCCGTTGATGCCGCCCGCATCGTTGATCTCGTCAACGGCAGCCTGTACTGACGTCTTCATCATCGGCAGCGAGGTCGTCCGCGAGTGGTACGGCGCGATCTGCGTGATCCTGATCGCTCCGGATGAGCCGCTGCCGTGCCCGCTGTTGGACCCGCAAGCAGCGAGCAGCAGACCAGAGGCCACGAGTGCGGCGGTGACCCTCATCCTCATTGCCTCTCCTTGAAATGCCGGCTGCGGATCCCTGCCGCAGCCCTGTTGCCGTGCACGTCACTTCCAGGGGGCTCAGGGATGATCAGCTGACCTGTATGGCTGTGTCTGGAGCAGTCCGCTCGTTGCCTGCCCTCGGCAACCGCGGGCAGGCAACGCGGAGCATGCCCGCCGGGGCCCGGCGCAGGACCGGCGAGCCGGTGGGCTCACCGCGTGACCATCAGCGCCTCGACGCCGTAGTTGGTCGAGTGCGAGTGCATCGGAACATCCTCGAGCGGAACGGCGAGGCGGAGATCCGGGAAGCGCTGCAGGATTGCCGGAACGACGGCCCTGAGCTCCGCACGGGCAATGTTCTGCCCGATGCACTGATGTGCCCCGAAGCCGAATGCCAAGTGCCGCAGCGCCTGCCGATCGAAGTCGAGCACATCAGGGTCCTCGAACCTGCGCGGGTCCCGGTTCGCTGCCACGAGCGACACCACCACGAGCTCGCCCTTCTTCATCCGAACGCCGCGGAACTCGGTATCCTCCGTGACCGTTCGCCCGAGCCCGAAGTGGACGATCGAGAGGAACCGGAGAAGCTCCTCGACGACGACGTCGATCCTGTCGGGGTTCTCGAGCACGAACCGGCGGTGCTCGGGATGGGTCAGCATCGTCAACACCGAGAGGGAGATCATGTTCGCCGTGGTGTCGTGGCCTGCGACGAGGAGGAGTCCGCCGACCTTGACGAGGTCCTCATCGGTGAAGAAGGCGTCGCCACCGTCGATCTGGCCGAGCATCTCTCCGAGCAGACCGGTCAGATCGCCGCTGGCGCGCTTGCGGGCGAGCAGATCACGGATGTAGTCGAGGATCCACTGACGCTCGCTGTCCCGCTCGGCCTGCGACAACCTGAAGTCCATGATCTTGAGCGACGCCGCGTGGAAGGCGTCTCGATCGGCGTAGGGCACGCCGAGCAGCTCGCAGATCACGAGGCACGGGATCGCCAGGGCGAGCTCGTGGACGAGATCGAATGTCTCCGGCCCCGCCTCGATCGCGTCAAGTCGCTCGGCGACGATCTGCTCGATGTAGGGCTGGAGCTGCCGCCGCACACTGGGAACAGTGAAGCGACCGCCCAGAAGACGCCGGTACGCGGCGTGGTCCTGACCGTCCATGTGCACGAATGTTCCGCTGAACGGCGTAGGCGTCCTGCCCGTGGGGTCGGCGTCCGGGGACTCGTACCTCGGCCTCGCGGCCGCGAACGCGGGGTGGCGGAACGCCGCGGCGACATCGTCGAAGCGAGTGACCAGCCAGCCCTCCATGCCGGCGGGGAAGCGTACCCGGGTGACCGGCGCTTCATCACGCAGCTCGCCGTAGATGACGGGTGGGTCGAACTTGGTCGGACGCTCTGTCGGCATTACTGGCCACGTGACTGTCATGTGCCTTCGTCTCTCTTGGTCGACGAACAAGGAGGGCGGCTACTGGTTCCGGCTTCGGCTTCACCCTTCGCACGAGTACGAATCGCCGTATCAGTTGAACTAGTTAGATAAGTTCGCTAGGGACTGTAGCGCACGCCACACCCTTCCACTAGGTTGCGACTTCAAGTGCTCTCGAGCAGCGGATCAGAGCGGGAGGATGCGCCGTCACGAACTGTCCGATGGCGAAAGCCAGTTTGCGCGGCCATTGCCGCCTGCTCGTCCGGCAGCGGTGAGGGAATCACGCCTTTGCCGCCCGGTCGGTGCGCCTCCGGCAGGATGTCAGTGGGCGGCCGCCCCGCCGGTGGCGGGCCGCCTGCCGTGACGCATGAATGCCGTGAGTACGAACCCGACCATGCCTGCGACCGCGAGGGTGAGAAAGACGTAAGTGTAGCCGCGGGAGGCATAGACCACCTGGTGCGTGGCCGAGTCGGTGTGCAGTACATTCGCGGAGAGGATGACCGTCGCCACGATCGGCATCGCTGATCCGGCGAAGGCCGAGGTGAACGCCTGCATCCCGGTACTGACGCCGGTCAGCCGAGCGGGCACGGCCTCGATGACGAGGTTCGGGCCGGCCGCGAAGTAGAACCCGTTGAAGGCGCCGTAGAGCACGCCGAAGACGACGTACTCCCACAGCCGGCTGTGCCAGAAGGCCATGGCCACGGTCGCCATGACCGCAAGCGAGCCGCACCACAGCATGACCAGGCGGGGCGAGAAGCGCCGGGCCAGATACCCGCCCAACGGCCCGAACAGCATGCCCACGATGCCTGAGGACAGGGTCACCAGGCCGACCTGCGTGGCGGACAGGCCGAACCCGTAGTCGATCCCGGCAGTCCGCTCGGCCTCCAGGAGCTGGGGGATGACATATCCCCACCCGCCGCTTGTGGCTCCGACGAGCAGGGAGACCCCAAGTGTGGCGCGCAGGGCGGGACCGGACAGCAGCCGCATGTCCATCATGGGTTCGCGGACCCGGTACTCCACGACAGCGAAGGCCACCAGCAGGAGCACCGCTGCGACGAGGAGCACCAAGGTGGTGGGCGAGGTCCAGCCCAGTTCCGGGCCTTCGCTGACGCCGAACAGCAGCAGCCCCGCCCCGGCGGTGAGCAACACCGATCCCAGCACATCCACGCGGTGCCGGTTCCGGGGGCCGCCGGGCACGACGAAGAACACGATCGGAGCGAACACGCCCATGTAGATGAGGCAGAACCAGAAGATCGCGTGATAGCCGAACGCCGCCAGCAGGGCGCCGCTGATCAGTGGGGCGGCGATCCCGGCGACCCCGATGCCGGTGGAGCTCATGCCGATCGCGATCGGCACCATCCGCTTGGGGAAGAACCCGCGGAAGAACGAGTAGATGACGCCCGGAATGGCGATGGCCGGGGCCTGCAGGACACGCGCCACCATGATCAGCGGGAACGAACTGGTGAGAGCCCCGATCAGAGATCCGACGACGTAGGTCAGTGCTACCGCCAGGACCAGCCGCCGGAAGCCGAAGATGTCGGCAAGCTTGCCCATCAGAGGCTGCAGGGCGGCGGCGACCAGCAGGCTGACGCTGACGATCCACGGCAGCTGGGCCGGCGTGAACAGCGCCGACATGGAGGGCAGTGCATTCCAGAACAGGATCGCCGTGAAGGTCATGGTCTCCGACAGCAGCAACACCGCGACCAGGACGAACATGTAGTAGGCCGTTGACCGTTCTTCGGGGGCGGCCGTGTGGGGATCCTCTTGGTGCAGGCCGACCGATATCTCGCTCATGATCCTCCCTGGGACCAAGCGGCTGATGAACCGTGTTGATGCGGTGCCGGTTCGCGAACGGCGATGCCGTCGCCGCGGGTACGTGTTGAGGGGACGGGCGGTGGGCGGACGGGCCCTGCCCGGAGGAACCGGATTCGTCAGTGGCCGGCTGAGGTCGTGGACACAAGCTGACCGGAAGGAGATTTCGCGAAGGAGCGCACAGCCGGATGAGGCACGTGGCGAGGTGCCTCGGCGTATCGGCTGCCCGGGATCAGCCCGGCAGCTCGTGCGATGCTAACCGTCACGGAAGGACAAGTACAGATAGATGATTAAACCTAATTTGTGGCCCGGCGGATCGTCTCCTTCACGGATCGCGCGAGTTGGGTTCATGCTGCGGCAGCCAGGAGCGGTCGCACTGATCCTGCCCTCGGGCCTGGCCCACCGACACGGACTGGGCGACGGCATCGGGCCCCTCCGCATCAAGCCCCGCACCCCGCGACTGAACGGCACGGTCGGGTGATGTCAGCCCATCAGCTCAGAGAAGTTCTGCCCGGTGGGGCCCACCGGCGTGCTACTTCTGAGCATCCTGCGGACGCTTGGGGTTGCCGCCCAGGACGATGCCCCCGTCGATGAGAAGCGTCTCCCCGGTGACCCAGGAGGCGTCGTCGGACAGGAGGAAGAGCACTGCGCGGGCAATGTCCTCGGGCTCGCCGGCCCTGGCCATCGGGATTCCCTCGCCCGGGTTGTTGCCGCCCTCGAAGTAGGCGTTGGTGAAGTCGGTGCGGACAAGACCCGGGGCCACGGCGTTCACGCGCACGGTGGGTGCCATCTCGAAGGCCATCGAGCGTGTGAGGTGGAGCAGCATCGACTTGGTCGCGCCATACAGACCGTTTCCCTTGGACGAGCGGAAGGCCGCACCCGAGGCGACATTGATGATCGAGCCGCCCCTCTTGCTCATCTGGCCGGCATGCCAGACCTGCTGCACCCATCCGATGGGCGCCAGGCAGTTGAGCTCCACCATCCCGCGACCCCGGTCGAGATCGACGTCCACGAGATTGCCGAGCTTGAGGCTCACACCGGCGCTGTTCACCAGGTGGTCCACCGCTCCGAACCGGTCGACCACCTCGGCCACCGTGGCGGCCTGATGCGACGGTTCGTCGGCGCTGCCCGCGATCGCGAGCACATCTCGTCCGATCTCGGCGGCCGCACTCCTGAGCACGTCCTCTCGTCGGCCGGTGATCGCCACCCGGGCCCCCTCGGCATGCAGGTCCTTCGCGATCTGGAACCCGATGCCACGGCTGGCGCCGGTGACGAGTGCGACCTTGCCCTCGAAACGCACGTCTACCTCCCGCCGCGCAGGAACTCGTTCCTCGTGTGCACGGGCTCCAGAAGGTAGCGCTTGAGGGAGTCGCCGCCGTCCACCGTGATGGTCGTGCCCGTCAGGTACGCCGCGTAGGGCGAGCACAGGTACTCGATCATCCACGCCAGCTCCCGCGCCTCACCCAGCCGAAGTGCCGGAATGTTGCCGGGCAGACCGGCGCCGCCGGCACCGCTGAAGTGGCCGACCGCCAGGGCGTTGACACGGAGGTCGCGCGGGGACCACTCCACGGCGAGCGACTGCACCAGACCGACAAGAGCCGCCTGGGCGCCCGCCGCCGCGGCCGCGCCCGGTCCCCCGTGGAGCGCCACCGGATCGACCGTGATCAGCGCGACACCGCCGTTCTCCGCGCGTGCGGCACCGAACGCCGCGAGTGCTCCGAAAGCCGACTCGAGCATGCTGCCCGGCCCGGCTTGCCAGCTCCCGAGCGAGACACCGTCCGCGATCTCCGGCTCGGTCAGGTCCGGTGGAACGATCACCAGGACTTCGGCGTCAGTCGCACCGACCGTGTGCTGGACAGCTTTCGCATCGGCCAGGTCGATCTTCGAGACCGCAGCGCCGATCTCCGTCAGGCCGGCTGCCGCCGTCTCGGCGACGAAGCCGGCTCCGACGACGAGCGCTGCCGTGCCGGCCAGCGTGTCGGGCGGCAGCATGGCCGCAAGGGTGGCCGGCGGCGTGGGAAGTCCTGTCATCGCCTCACACCTGTCCTGTCCGCAAGGTCCGACTCCCAGAGATTCTCTCGCTCGGAGACCGGTTGATAGGGGAAGCCGATCGGTCGTCGACGAAGGTGGTCGGCGCCCGTCAGGTGTACATTCTCGCCCGTCACGAAGGCCGCGTACGGCGAGACCAGGAATGCAGCGAGCCAGCCGTACTCCCGGATACGCCCGACCCGGCCGGCGACGATGCGCGGCCCCACCTTCGCGTCGGCTTCCTCCGCCGTAGCGGTTCTCGACCCGTCGTGCGGGAACCATCCGGCCACGATGCTGTTCACCCGGACACCGTCGCCCGCCCACTCGGCCGCCAGTGCTCGCGTGAGCGTGGCCACGCCCGCCTTCGCACTGGACGACGCCGCGGCGCCGGGGTATCCCGTGGCCTGATACTGCGCACCGTTGTTCACGATGGCACCCCGCGTCAGGCCCGCGGCGAGGTAACGCCGGAAGAACTCACTCGACGCGATGAAGGTGCCCTCCAGCGCGATCCGCGAGATCGCAGCAAATCCATTCGCGGAGAGCTCTGCCGACCGCGCGGGAAAGTTCGCTCCCGCGTTGTTCGCCAGGATCGAGATCGGTCCCAGCGCGTTCTCCACGGCTTCGAATGCCGCCGCGACCTCGTCGGCCTTGCGCACATCCCCGCAGACGCCGACCGCGCGGACACCTGTCTCGTCGGCGATCCGGCGTGCCGCCTTCTCTGTCTTGCCGAGGGTGCGTCCCAGAAGACCGACACTCGCACCGCAGCGCGCGAATGCCATAGCCGATTCCAGCCCCAGCCCGGAACCTCCGCCCGTGACCAGGGCGACCCGACCGGCAAGCG
Organism: Streptomyces mexicanus; assembly: GCF_902506575.1. Classification (GTDB taxonomy): domain Bacteria; phylum Actinomycetota; class Actinomycetes; order Streptomycetales; family Streptomycetaceae; genus Streptomyces; species Streptomyces mexicanus. The sequence continues at coordinate 1,444,103 of NZ_LR732544.1, forward strand.
TGTCAGCCGGCAGCATCGAAGCGACTTCAGGGGGCTCACGCAGCGCCACGGCAACTCCATCGTCGTCAGTCAACGTCATTCAGTTAACTTAATACACCATAAGAGTCGCTGCTGCAGCAACTGCCGACGACCGTTCGGCGCATGCCTGGGAGGCGCCGATCCTCCGACTTCGCCGGCCGCACCAGGCGGGATGAGCCCGGCCCGGCGGCAAGCGGGCCGGCGCCCCTCCTCACCGAGTGGGTCCCCGAGCGCACCGGTCGAGACCAGTCTCGCGGGGCATGGGCGGTTCCCTACCCGAGCCGTTCGATGATCGTCACGTTCGCCATGCCGCCGCCTTCGCACATCGCCTGCAGGCCGTAGCGGCCCCCCGTCGACTCCAGGTAGTTGAGCATCGTGGCCATCAGACGCGTCCCGGAGCCGCCGAGCGGGTGTCCGAGCGCGATCGCGCCGCCGCGGGGGTTCAGCTTGTCGGGGTCGGCGTCGAACTCCTTCGCCCAGGCGAGCGGCACGGAAGCGAAGGCCTCGTTGACCTCGTAGACGTCGAAGTCGTCGATGGCCAGACCGCTGCGTTCGAGCGCCCTGTGGGTCGCGGGGATGGGACCCGTCAGCATGATCTCCGGATCGCTTCCGGCGACCGCGAACGTGTGGAACCTTGCACGCGGCGCCAGGCCGAGCGCCGCCGCCCTCTCCTCGCTCATGATGAGCGCTGCCGATGCACCGTCGGTGAGAGGCGACGAATTGCCCGGTGTGATCGCCCAGTTGATCTCCGGGTAGCGGGAGGCCATCTCGTCGGTGAAGAAGGACGGCTTCAATCCGGCGAGCCCCTCGACCGTGGTCGTCGGCCGCACCGTCTCGTCGACGGTGTGCGTGCTGCCGTCAGGGAGCACGACCGGCACGATCTCGTGGTCGAAGGCACCGGCGGCCGCGGCACCGGCCGCCCGCCGATGCGACCGCGCGGCGAACCGATCGAGCTCGGCGCGGTCGAACTTCCATCGCGCCGCGATGAGTTCCGCCCCGATCCCCTGATGGGGAAGGTTCGGGTACCGGGCGTGAAGCGGAGCCTGGGGATGGCCGTTCTGTGCCGAGGAGAGCATGGGCACGCGGCTCATCGACTCGACCCCGCACGCGATCGCGATGTCGTACGCGCCGGCGATGACACCCTGTGCTGCGAAGTGCGCCGCCTGCTGGCTCGATCCGCACTGCCGGTCGACCGTGGTACCGGGCACGCTCTCCGGGAAGCCCGCGGTCAGGAGTGCGTTGCGGGCCACGTTGATGGCCTGGTCGCCGGCCTGGGTCACGCATCCGGCGATGACGTCATCGACGTGCGCGGGGTCGAGCCCGTTGCGCTCGACGAGTGCCCTGAGGACCGTGGCCAGCAGATTCACGGGATGGACCGTGGAGAGTGCCCCGCCCGGCTTCCCCTTGCCCGACGCGGTTCTGACGATGTCGACGATCACTGCGTTCGTCATGTGGTTACTCCTTGTCACGGCGTCGGCGGACGGTCAGCGCGGGGCCATCCGGAGCGCGCCATCCATGCGGATGGTCTCCCCGTTGAGGTAGTCGTGGTCGATGATCATGCCGACGAGCTGGGCGTACTCGTCCGGGCGGCACAGCCGCTGCGGGAACGGGATGCCGGCGGCGAGCGCGCCGCGGAACTCCTCGCTCACGGTTTGCAGCATCGGCGTGTCTACGATGCCCGGCGCGACGGTGTTCACCCGGATGCCGTACTGGGCGAGGTCACGTGCGGCCGGGACGGTCAACCCGACGACGCCGCCCTTCGACGAGGCGTACGCCGCCTGACCGACCTGGCCCTCAAAGGCGGCGACCGACGCGGTGTTGACGATGACGCCACGCTGACCGAACTCCAGCGGCTCGGTCCCGGCGATCTCCTCCGCCGCGAGCGCGAGCACGGTGAAGGTACCGATCAGGTTGACCTGGATCACCTTCGTGTAGAGGCCGAGGTCGTGGACGCCCTTGCGTCCGAGGATACGCGCCGATGGTCCGATGCCGGCGCAGTTCACCACCACACGCAGCGGCCCACTGGCCGCGGCCTTCGCGACAGCGGCGCGCACCTGCTGCTCGTCCGTGACGTCGGTCGCGATATAGCTGACCCCCTCGACCGCCGGAGCGTTGTCCGTGTTCAGATCGAGGCCGAACACCCGCGCTCCCCGCGAAGCGAGGTGTGCAGCCGTCGCGGCACCGAGTCCCGAAGCGGCTCCTGTGACGATCGCCGCTGTGTTCTCGACCTTCATGGTTCTCCTGTGAGTGTGCGGATCAGCGCGCGAGGTCGCGGCTGATGACGAGGCGCTGGATCTGGTTGGTTCCCTCGAAGATCTGCATGACCTTCACCTCGCGCATGAAGCGCTCGACGGGGAAGTCGGTGGTGTAACCGGCACCGCCCAGCACCTGGACTGCGTCGGTGGTGACCTTCATGGCGTTGTCCGTCGCGACCAGCTTCGCGATCGACGCCTGACGGGAGAACGGCTTGCCGGCATCGCGGAGGCGAGCGGCGTGCAGGTACGCCGCACGTGCCGTCTCCACAGCCGCCGCCATGTCGGCGAGCACGAAGGCCAGGCCCTGGTGCTCGACGATGGGCCGGCCGAACGCGACCCTCTCCTTGGCGTAGGAGAGGGCCACGTCAAGAGCGGCCTGGGCAACTCCCGTGGCGGCGGCCGCAATCCCCAGGCGGCCGGAGTCCAGACCCGCGAGTGCGATCGGGAGACCCTGCCCCTCCTCCCCCAGCCGCCGCTCCACGGAGACGCGCACCCCGTCGAACAGCATGGTCGCCGTCGTCGAGCTGTTGAGCCCCATCTTGTCCTCGGGATGGTCGGCCTTGAGCCCGGGAGCGTCGGCGGGCACCAGGAAGCAGGAGATGCCCCTGCCGCCGTCGTCGGACGTCCGGGCCATCACCGTGTAGAAGTCGGCTTCCCCGCCATGAGTGGTCCAGGCCTTGGCACCGGTGATCACGTACTCGTCACCGTCGCGCACCGCCCGCGTCCTCATCGCGGCGGGATCCGAGCCGGCGTGCGACTCCGACAGGCAGTAGGCACCCAACAACTCGCCGCCGACCATGTCGGGAAGCCAGCGCGCCTTCTGCTCAGGCGTTCCGTAGCCGAAGAGCCCGAAACACGACAGGACATGGACGCTCGTGCCGACACCGACCGCGGCCCAGGCCGAGGCGATCTCCTCGACCACCTGCAAGTAGACCTCGTACGGCTGCCCGCCGCCGTCGTACTCCTCCGGATAGGGCAGCCCCAACAGGCCGGCCCGGCCCAGGGTCCGGAACACCTCACGCTCAAACCTGTGACTGCGCTCCGCACCGGCCGCCTTCTCCCGAAGTTCCTTCTCGGCAATGCTCCGGGTCAGGCTGATCAGATCCGCAGCCTCCTGACTGGGCATCAAACGCTCTGCTGGCATGACACCTCCTCGGTCAGAACTGATACCAGTAACTGTACTTTCGTAGCAACCTTGGTACTGTCCTCGGTATCTTCCGTACTGCTTGCATGCAGGAGGCACTCTTGCTCCGAACGCGCATCACCGAGATGTTCGACATCGAGACCCCCCTCGTCTGCGGGGGCATGACCGGCCTGGGCACCGCCGACCTGATCGCCGCCGTGGCGAACGCGGGCGCCCTGGGCTTCCTCACCGCGCTCACGCAGCCCACGCCCGAGGCCCTTGTCAAGGAGATCACCCGCACGCGTGACCTCACCGACAAGCCCTTCGGTGTCAACCTGACGATTCTGCCCACGATCAACCCCGTGCCGTACGACGAGTACCGGGCCGCGATCATCGAGTCCGGCGTGAAGATCGTCGAGACGGCGGGCGCGAGTCCCGAGCCGCATCTCCCGGACTTCCACGAGGCCGGTGTCAAGGTCATCCACAAGGCCACGAGCGTGCGCCACGCGGTCTCCGCGCAGAACAAGGGCGTCGACGTCATCAGCATCGACGGCTTCGAGTGCGCGGGGCACCCCGGCGAGGACGACGTGCCCGGTCTGGTGCTGATCCCGGCGGCCGTCGCGCAGCTCACGGTCCCCGTCATCGCGTCCGGCGGGATCGCCACCGGCGCCGGCCTGGCCGCCGCACTCGCCCTCGGGGCGGACGGGGCCAACATGGGCACCCGCTTCATGGCGACCACGGAGGCACCGATCCACGACAACGTGAAGCAGCAGATCGTCCGGAACTCCGAGCGGGACTCCGTCCTGGTGTTCCGGCAGTTCCACAACACCGCTCGCGTCGCCCGCAACTCGATATCGGAGCAGATCGCCGAGATCTCGCAGCGCCCGGGCGCGACCTTCGCCGACGTCGCCGCACTCGCCTCGGGTGCCCGGGGCCGGGCGAACGTCCTTCAGGGAGGCGACGTCGAAGGGGGAATGTGGTGGGCGAGCATGGCGCAGGGCCTGATCTCGTACGTCGGCACCTGCGCGCAGGTCGTCGCCGACATCGTGGGCGAGGCCGAGGACATCATGACCCGGCGGCTGGCGGCGCTGGTGGTCGCCGATGCCTGAGCCGAACTCTGTGACCCTGGAGGTCCGCGAGGGGGTCGCCCATGTCACCCTCGACCGCCCCGATCAGGGCAATGCCCTCGACCTCACCCTGGCTCACGGCTTGAAACGCGCGTTCGACGCCGTGGCCGAGCGCGATGACGCCCGCGTCGTCCTCCTCACGGGCAACGGCCGGTACTTCTGCACCGGCGGAGACCTTCGCTCCATGCAGGCGGCCGACGACCGCGGGGCGTTCCTCCGTGAGCTGGCCCTCGCCGCACACGAGGCGGTCAAGACGATCGCCTCGTTGGAGAAGCCGGTCGTCGCCGCGGTGCAGGGGTCTGCCGCCGGCGCGGGCCTGTCGCTGGTGCTGCTCGCAGACTTCGTGTTCACGACGGCGAAGACGACCTTCGTGACGGCCTACACCACTGTGGGACTCACGCCCGACTGCGGTCAGTCGTGGCTGTTGCCCCGTGCCGTCGGCACGGGCCGCGCCCTGGACCTCATGCTCGCGCCCCGGCGCGTGCCGGGCGCCGATGCGGTCGCGCTCGGGATCGCGACGAAGGTCGTCGCCGAGGACTCGCTCCACGTCGATGCGCATTCCTTCGCCACCGGACTCGCCGCCGGTCCCGCTCACGCGCTCGGTGCGGCTCGGTCGCTCATCCGGTCGAGCTTCGCCGCCGCATTCGATGAACACCTCGACAAGGAAGCCGCGACGATCGCCCGCCTGGCGGCGACCGAGGAGAGCGGCAAGCTCATCGACGCCTTCCTCGCCCCGAAGGCCTGACTGCAAGGCTGGCGTGCAGGCCTGCACGTCAGCCCTGCACGGCCACCCCGGACTCGATCAGTGCATCGACATCGGCGATCCCCCACGCCAGCAGAGCCTCACGGGTCGAGGTCCCGACGGCACTCGGCGGAGTGCTGAGCGCCCCGTCTGTACGACTGAAACGCGGCGCCGGACCCGGTTGGATGCGCCCTTCCCGGCGGACCAGCGTGGCCCGAGCCCGCATATGGGGATGGCAGGCGGCCTCGCTCGGGCGAAGCACGGGCGCGACGCAAGCGTCGGTGCCCTCGAAGACCTTCGCCCATTCCGCCATGGTCCGGGTGGCGAACGTCGCCGCGAAGAGCTCCCGCATTTCGGGATACCGTGCGGGCTCGTCCTGCGGGGGACACACCTCGGCCACTCCGAGAAGGGAAACGAAGGTGGAGAAGAACTTCGGCTCGAGAGCTCCCACTGCCATGTGCCGGCCGTCGGAGGTCTCGTAGACGTTGTAGAACGGCACCCCGCCGTCGAGCATGTTGGAGGCCCGCTCCTCCACGGCGGCTCCTGAGCCGAGCAGACCGTACGTCATCGCGCTCAGGTGTGCCGCCCCGTCGACGATGGCCGCATCGACCACCTGGCCCTGTCCGCTCGTCCTCGCCTCCAGCAGGGCAGCGAGCACGCCGATCACAAGGTACGTCGAACCGGCTCCGAAATCTCCGAGCAGGTTGCCGGGGAACTGGGGGCGCGCCGGGGTCTGGCCGAGGCCGTGCAGAACACCGGCTGTGGCGATGTAGGTGAGATCGTGCCCGGCGTACGGTGCGAGCGGGCCGTCCTGGCCCCATCCCGTCATGCGGCCGTAGACCAGCCGCTCGTTGACCTCCCGGCAGCGCTCCGGCCCCAAGCCGAGCCGTTCGGCCACCCCGGGGCGCAGTCCTTCGACCAGGACGTCCGCGCCCGCGACCAACCGCAGGACGACCTCCACCGCCTCGGTCCGTTTGAGATCGAGTGCCACCGAGGGCCGGCCACGTGTCAACAGGTCGTCGGTCCCGCCCCCCAGCGCCTGACCGCCCGGGCGCTCGATCCGAATCACGTCTGCCCCCAGATCTGCGAGGGTCATGCAGGCGTGCGGCCCTGGGCCGATCCCGGCGATCTCGACGACGCGCAGTCCACGCAGCGGGCCACGCCCCTGACCGAGGACGACCGGGACCGCACTCATCCACTACCGCTCTTCATGAGTTCCTCCGGCTCTCCGCGCACCGGGAGCCTTGGTCACGCCCGCCACGATGAGGTCGGCGAGCAACCGGTATGCCTCCGCGTCGGTGAGCGACGTGGTCGCGCCCAGCTCACCGCGCTGGATGGACTCCATCACCGTGCCGGCCACGGCACCGAGGAAGACGGCGTTCACGGTGTGTCCGGACGGTTCGGCAGCCGCCACCAGCTCCTGGACCCGGCGGGTGGCGATCGCCGTGTTGTGCAGATAGATCTCGTGTGCCGGGGCGAAGGAACTCAGGTCGGCGAAGAACTTGCTCGACGCCGGCGCGAGTTCCCGGGAGATCGCATCGAGATACACCCCGATGCGTTTCACCGGATCCGGTTCGGTGGTGACCCGCTCCTCCACCCGGTCCGTGGCTTCCCGGAAGAATGCCCGGACCACGGCCACGATCAGCTGCTCCTTGCTGGGTGCCACGACGTAGAGGGTCGACTTGGAGCACTGGAGTCGCACTGCCAGGTCCTCAAGACTGAAGTCGAGAAATCCCTCGTTCAGGAAGATTTCGACGAGGCCGGTCAGGATCTCCGCCCGACGCGTCGACTGACGAGTGCTACGCATGGCAACCATACCAGAAATCATACCAAGGTTGCGATCTGGGTACAGTTTCTGGTACTAAACTAAGTCGCTTCAGTTATATCATTAAGCCTCATTGTCCGACGCCTTCACGGTGAAGAGGACCGACATGCCAGCACGTACCCACGCCCATCCTGAGCCGAAGCCCAGCCTGCCCCTCAGCCGGGCCATCGTCCGTTTCGCGGGCGACTCCGGCGACGGCATGCAGCTGACGGGGGACCGGTTCACGCAGCAGGCCGCGGCCCTCGGCAACGACCTCGCCACGTTCCCCGACTTCCCCGCCGAGATCCGGGCACCGCGGGGGCCCCTGCCAGGAGTGTCGTCGTTCCAGGTCCACTTCGCCGATCACGACATCTTCACCGCCGGTGACGCGCCGGACGTGCTGGTGGCGATGAATCCCGCCGCCCTGCGTGCGAACGTCGGCGAACTGGACCCCGGGGCGACGATCATCGTCGACACCCACGACTTCACCGATCGCAACCTGGCCAAGGCCGGGTACACCGCGAACCCCCTGGAGGACGACAGCCTTCAGAAGTATTCGGTGATCCCGGTGGATCTCACCGGGATGACGGTCGACGCCGTGCAGAAGTTCGGGCTCTCCCGCAAGGACGCCGCCCGGGCGAAGAACATGTTCGCCCTCGGGCTCGTGTCGTGGATGTACGGCCGGCCGACCGAGTCGACCATCAGCTTCCTCAGGAAGCGCTTCGCGCGAGTTCCCGAGATCCGCGACGCCAACATCACCGCGTTCCGGGCCGGCTGGAACTTCGGTGAGACCACCGAGGCGTTCGCCGTCCGCTACGAGGTCAAGCCCGCCCCGATGCCCGCGGGAACGTACCGCAACATCACCGGCAACCTCGCCCTCGCCCACGGCCTGGTCGCCGCGGGGGTCCAGTCCGGTCTGCCGGTGTTCCTCGGCTCCTATCCGATCACACCGGCCTCCGACATCCTGCACGAGCTGAGCAGGCACAAGCGGTTCGGTGTCACCACGTTCCAGGCCGAGGACGAGATCGCAGGCATCGGTGCCGCCCTGGGCGCGTCCTTCGCCGGATCGCTCGGGGTGACGACCACTTCGGGACCGGGGATCGCCCTCAAGAGCGAGACCATCGGGCTGGCGGTGGCGACCGAACTTCCCCTGGTCGTCATCGACATCCAGCGCGGCGGGCCGTCGACCGGGCTCCCGACGAAGACGGAGCAGGCCGACCTTCTCCAAGCGATGTTCGGCCGCAACGGCGAGGCCCCGGTCCCTGTGCTCGCCTCCCGGTCACCGGGCGACTGCTTCGACACCGCGCTCGAAGCCGCGCGGATCGCGGTGACCTATCGCACGCCGGTGCTGCTCCTCTCCGACGGCTACCTCGCGAACGGCTCCGAACCATGGCGCATCCCAGACGTGGCGGACCTTCCCGTCATCGACCCGGCCTTCGCCGCACCTCGCGAGGACGCCGGCGCTCCGCCCTTCATGCCCTTCGAACGCGACCCGGAGACGCTCGCCCGTCCGTGGGCGATCCCCGGCACTCCCGGCCTCGAGCACCGCGTCGGCGGGCTCGAGAAGGCCGACCGTACCGGCAACATCTCCTACGACCCCGCCAACCACGACCTGATGGTCAACGCCCGCCAGGCCAAGGTGGACCGGATCGCACAGAGCATCCCGCCCACGTGGGTGGAGGACCCGAGCGGCACGGCCAGGGTGCTCGTGCTCGGCTGGGGCTCGACGTACGGATCGATCAGCGCGGCCGTGCGCAGCGTCCGGTCGAACGGGCTCCGGGTGGCGCAGGCCCACCTGCGCCATCTCAACCCCTTCCCCTCCGACCTGGGGGACGTGCTCCGCGGGTACGACAAGGTCCTCGTGCCCGAACTGAACCTGGGGCAGTTGTCCCTGCTGCTGCGCGCGAAGTACCTGGTGGACGTCATCGGCTTCAACAAGGTGGCCGGGCTCCCCCTCGACACGGACGAGCTGGCGGAGGCCATCACGGTCGTCGCCGAGGAGAACTGACATGACCTACGTCATCACCCAGGGCTGCATCGACGTCCGCGACCGGGCCTGTGTCGACGAGTGTCCCGTCGACTGCATCTACGCGGGCAGCCGCATGCTCTACATCCATCCCGACGAATGCGTCGACTGCGGCGCGTGCGAGCCGGTCTGCCCGGTGGAGGCCATCTTCTACGAGGACGACCTCCCGAGCGACCAGGCCGCGTACCTGAAGGTCAACGCCGAGGTCTTCGCCGACCACGGGACTCCTGGCGGTTCCGTGAAGTTGACCGACGCCCTCACCGACCACCCGATCGTCGCCGCGGTTCCCCCGGGCGTCCCCACCCAGGAGTAATAATGACGACGACCGACCTCGGCTTCCCCGGTCTCGCCGGTGTCCCGGCGGCCACCGGCAAGCTCACCGCGAAGGACTTCGCCAGCGACCAGGAGGTGCGCTGGTGCCCGGGCTGCGGTGACTACGCCATCCTGAAGGCCGTGCAGTCGTTCCTGCCCGAACTCGGGCTGCGCCGGGAGAACATGGTGTTCGTCTCCGGCATCGGCTGCTCCTCCAGGTTCCCGTACTACCTCGACACCTACGGCATGCACTCGATCCACGGCCGCGCGCCGGCGATCGCCACCGGCATCGCGACCGCGCGCCCCGACCTGTCGGTGTGGGTCGTCACCGGCGACGGGGACTCGCTCAGCATCGGCGGCAACCACCTCATCCACGCGTTGCGGCGCAACGTCAACCTCACGATCCTGCTCTTCAACAACCGCATCTACGGCCTGACGAAGGGGCAGTACTCCCCCACGAGCGAGACCGGCAAGGTCACCAAGTCCACGCCGATGGGATCGCTCGAGACCCCCTTCAACCCGGTCTCCCTCGCACTCGGAGCGGAGGCCACCTTCGTCGCCCGCACGATCGACTCCGACCGCAAGCACCTCACGGCCGCCCTGCGGGCGGCAGCCGCCCACCGCGGCACGGCACTGGTCGAGATCTACCAGAACTGCCCGGTCTTCAACGACGGCGCCTTCGACGCCGTCAAGAACCCCGGCACCCGCGACGACGCGATCATCCCGCTGGAGCACGGCCGCCCGATCCGGTTCGGGAGCGATCAGCAGTACGGTGTCGTTCGGACCGGCACCGGTGTCGAGATCGTCGAGGACCCGGCGGACGAGGACGTCCTGGTCCATGATGCTCACGCCGCCGACCCGGCCACCGCGTTCGCGATCTCCCGGCTCACCGACGCCGGCGTCCTGCACCGGGCACCCATCGGCATCTTCCGACAGGTCCAGCGCCCGACGTACGACGACATGGCTCGCGAGCAGCTCGCCGCAGCCGCGGCGGAGACGTCCGACCGCCGTGAGGCACTCGCGGGTCTCATCGCCGGCAGCGACACCTGGACGATCCTCTGAGCAGCGGTCACACGCGACATTGCCCCGCACCACCTCCCGCAGGGGGCTGGTGCGGGGCTTTCACTCATAAGCCCCGGCGGGGCGCGCCGGGCCGTCGCCCGGGGCGCCCCGGGTCAGGCCTGGCCCCCGCGCTTCGGGCGCTCCTCGAAGATCGCGGCGACCTCTGCGCGGCTGATCTTCATCGACGGCGTGCGGGGAAGCCGGTCGACGATCTCGAGCGCCACCGGAACCTCGTACGGCATGAGGTCGCGCCGGCACATCTGGAGGAGCTCTGCGGGACCGACCTCAGCTCCGTCGGCCAACTCGACCGCGGCCACGGGCACCTGCCCGAGCCGCTGGTCCGCGATGCCCGCCACCGCCGCGGCGCGGACCCCGGGATGGGACTCGAGTGCGCGCTGCACCGTCTCGGGCTGCACCTTGAAGCCGCCGCGGATGATCGCGGAGTCCGCCCGGCCGGTGATGAAGACGAAGCCGTCCTCGTCGATGCGGCCGAGGTCGCTCGTCGACGTCCACTGGTCACCGGCCGCCAGCTGCGCCGACTGCACCTCCAGCCGGCCGACCTCGCCGGTGGCGAGGGGCTCTCCCGTCCCCGGATCGGTCACTCGGAGCCGGACATTCTTGAAGGGCCGGCCCACGCTGCCGCGCTTGGAGTCGTACCACTTCTCGTGGTCGCCGAGCGTCCAGCCGGCGACGGCGCCCGCGAACTCGGTGGCACCGTACGTGGCCAGCACGCGGATGCCGTACTTGTCGAGGACGGCGTCGACCAGCTCCGGCGGGCAGGCCGCGGCCCCCGCCGTGATCGCCTTGAGACTGCTGAGTGACTCCCTGGGCACGTCGGCTTCGACGACTGACCGCAGGGCGGCCGGCACGAGGCTCGCGACCTTCGGTCGGTACCGCTCGACCGCCGCCACCCAATCGGCGGTGCGGAACCGCTCCAGGAGCACAAGGCGTCGCCCGGAGAGTACGGTGTTGACCACGTGCCACAGGCCGCTGATGTGCACCATCGGGACGCTGACGATCGCCACGGCCTGCTTGAACTCGGGGACCCCGGCCCGGCCCTGTGCCGCGAAGGCCGAGTCGAGCTGCGCGTATCCGAGCCGCACCCGCTTCGGCGGCCCGGCGGTGCCCGCGGTGAGCATCTCCACCGCGGTGCCCGGGGCGTAGTCCTCTTCGACACCTGGCGCGGCCGGTCCCGTGCTCAGCGAGCCGTCCGGCTCGCCCAGGACCGCCACTCCATGCCCCTCGATGGCGGCCCGGACGTCCACATCGTTCACCACACCGCGGACGCCGATCACGACCGGCGGGGCGTTCTTGACGATGTCGGCGGACAACCGGGCCGGAGGCTGGAGCGGGTTGAGCGTGGTGATGCACCGGCCGGACATGAGGACTCCGATGACGAGTCCGACGAACTCGGGTCGGGTCTGCAGCAGAAGCCCGACTCGCGCTCCCTCTTTGAGACCAAGGCGATCGCACAGTTCGTCGGTGCTCTCGGCGATGGTGCGAATCTGCCCCCAGGTCCACCACTCATCACCCAGTCCCACAGCGGGAGCGGACGAGGGGGCAGCGGCGAGCAGCGCCTCGAGCTGGTTGCGAAGTCCCACGGGGCCACCCTTCGTGTCCTACTTGCTTCATACGTATGGCGGCACTATACAACGTACTTAGTTAAATGATTAGGAGTCGTGATGTACGCACTGCACGCCCTCGTCCGCATCGCCCCCGAGAGCCGCGCCGCCTTCGTCGAAGCCGCCTCGGCGTGTGTGGCACGAACCCGCGATGAGCCCGGCTGCCTCGACTACAGCTGCACGGAGGACATCTCGGAGCCGGGGCTCTTCCACTTCGTGGAGTTCTGGCAGGACGTCGACGCCTTCAACAGCCACACCGCCTCACCGCACTACACCGCGTTCACCGCCGCGCTGGCCGACGAAACCCGGATCCGCCGTGCAGGCCGCGGTGGGGCCACCTTCATCGAGGGCCGCGTCCTCTCCGCCGAGGACCGCGCCGAGCTCGGCCTCGGCGGGAAGCCCGCCGCGAAGTCCTGATCGCCCCTCGTCCATCGCCGGCCAGAGGGCAGGCAGGCCTCCCGGACCTGCCTGATCACCACGTGGGTGGTGGTCAGGCAGGTCAGGCTCTGCCCGGCTGCCGCCGTACGCCGGAGCTTTTGATCAGCGGATACCGACACCGGCGTCGACCTTGAACTGGAGGCCGGTGACGTACCGCGACTCGTCGGAGGCGAGGAACACCACGGCGTTCGAGATGTCGTCGAGGTCGACCCGGGTGACCGGTATGGCGTTCTGGTAGATCGCGGCGAGATGCGGCTTCTCGGCAAGAAGGGCATGGAATTCCGGGACGTCGATGCCCGTCGGGACGCCGGTCGGGTGAATGCTGTTGACCCGCACCTGCTGGTCCGCCAGCTCGTTCGCGAGGGCCGCGGTCAGGCCGGTCACGCCCCACTTCGCCGCCGTGTACGGCAACGTCAGGGGCTGACCCTTGACGCCGGCGGCCGAGCTGATGTTGATGATCGAGGGATGGCCACCACGCGCGAGGAGGTGCGGAAGCGCGAGCTGGCAGGTGTTGAACACACCCTTGAGGTCGATGTCGACCGTGGTGTCCCAGCCTTCCTCGGTGATGCTGTCCCAGGTCCCGTAGACGAGCACCCCGGCGTTCGCCACGACCACGTCGAGGCCACCAAGAGCCTCGACACCGGCGTCGATCGCCTCCTTGAGTCCGGCACGGTCCCGCACGTCCGCCTGCCGGAAGAACGCCCGGCGCCCGGCCTTCTCCACGAGCCGCGCCGTCACCTTGAGCTCGTCGAGGCCCGGCATGGCGTACGGCACCGGCTCCATGGGAGCGCACGCATCGAGCAGGATGAGGTCGGCGCCTTCCTCCGCCAACCGCACCGCGTGGTTGCGTCCCATGCCGCGGGCCGCTCCCGTGATCACCACGACCTTGCCGTCGACTCGTCCCATCACGACCTCACTCTCTCATTTTAATGAGCTATATAGGTTAGCTTCTTCAGCTGCTCGACAACAGCAGTGAGGTACGCGACAGAAGATCCCCACTGCGCTTGGTCACGTTCATGTAGCCGCACCACGACGCGTCCAGGGCGGCGAGCATCCGGGCGCTGGGCGGGAGTTCGTCCCTCCTCGACGTGGCTCCTGTATGCGCCACCACGCGAGGTCAGGTTGCGGCCTGCGTCCACCGAAGCGGCCGGGTGCCGATGGTCCCCCTCCGTCCGCGCGGCACTGCCTCGGTGTGGAGGGCACGACCGGACAGGGGGTCGAGGTAGGAGCGCACAATGACGGGTACGCCGTCGCCCGGCTGCTCCTCCTCCAGCGTGGGGCAGCCGTCGAGCCATGAGTCCGGTGCCTGCACTGCACCGCTCTCCTCCGCGACCGCGAGGCAGCCCCGCTGCACGACTCCCGGATACAGGGGAAGCGTCGGCTCCGCCGTATCGCGGACGGCTTTGTCGCTCATAGGACGCACGGCCGGGGTCGCCCGCTCGAGCCGGTCGCGTCGGCGCCGGTGGCGCTCGGCGTGGGTGGCGGCGTGGTCGACCAGACCGCCGGGTTCGAACACCAGGCCGTAGGTTGCGCCGGCCTCCTCGGGCGTGTAGACGAGAGCGGCGGTGTCGGCGAGGACCAGCTCGGGGGCCCTGTCGAGCGGGGCACCGACGCCGCCACCGCTGGCGAGCCGCAGGACGAAGGGCTCGCCGTCGACGGAGATCTTCTCGAAGACGGTCACGTCGCCGACACCGCCGCCGCACACGCCCTCGAGCGGGAGACGCCCGCGCATGCCCAGCAGCTGACCGGTGACACCAGCTGTCCCAGCGACCTTCACGTGCGTCTCCAGGCCACGGCCGGACCGCCATCGCCCGGCGCCACCGGTTCCTCTGCGCAGGCCGCGATAGGTCATCAGGATGGGGTGAAGCGACTCCATGATCTCCACGTCGGCCAGCAACGGCGGGTTGTCCGTGCCGTCCAGGCCGATCGTCGCCAGGGTGTAGGTGTTGACGTCTACACCGTCGTGCTCCCAACCGGCGGATGCTCCCGGCAGCGAGCCCTCCATGAACATCCAGCCGTCCGGGTTGCCGTGGTGGTCCAGGCCGCCCCAGGTCGTCATGCCGAGCGCGCACATGGAGTTCGGACCGCTCAGCCGCTCCCCCATCAACGGCTTCGGTGCCGCCCAGGCGGCGAGCCGCACGCACTGCATCATCGACTCGGCGGCGTTGAACGCCACGTGCATGTGTCCTGCTCCGATCGGGGCCGGCTGCGTGGCGTTGACGATCGACCCCTCGGGACATTCGATCCGGATCGGCGCGAGTACCCCCTCGTTGTACGGCAGGTCGGGGAGGAACTGCGGACAGAACCAGCTCAGGAACGAGCTGAGCACGATGTAGGGCTGGGAGTTGATGAAGAAGGGCACCTGGCCGGCGCTTCCGGAGAAGTCGAAGGCCAGCGTGCCCCCGTCGACGGTCAGCCGGCAGGGGGTCTCCAGGAACTGGTCGCCCCACTGCGTCCACGTCGTGGCGAAGTACTCGCCGGACGGCAGCGAGCCGATCCGCCTGCGCAGCTCACGCTCCGAGAGCTCCCGCAGGGCCCGGATCGACGCCTTCCAGCCCGGCACGCCGACGGACCGCACGATCTCGCGGGTCTTCGCCTCGGCCACGTGGGCTGCCGCGACCAGACTCCGCATGTCCATCTCCACGAGCGCCGCCATGCGCACGTTCGTCGTCACGAGGTTCCAGATGTCGGCGCATTCCTGGCCGGCCGCGAAGAGGCGCACCGGCGGGATCCGGAGCCCCTCCTGGAAGCACTCGGTCGCGGCCGGCGCGAACGAGCCGACCGCGAGACCGCCGATGTCCAGCATGTGCGCCGACATGCAGATCCAGGCGATCCGCTCGCCGGCGGCGTAGATCGGGCGGCAGATGAAGATGTCGGACGGGTGCAGGCCGCCGCCGTTGTAGGGATCGTTCACCAGGAAGACGTCGCCGTCGGCGACGGAGTCCTGGAAGCGGTCCATGATCGAGCGGGCCGCCCGGGTGGCGGCCAGCCAGTGCAGCGAGATGAACCCGCCGCCGACGACGAGGTTGCCGTCGGCGTCGAGCAGGGTCGTCGAGAAGTCACGTCCCTCGGTCACCACGGGGCTGATGGCGGTGCGGTAGACGGTGTCCGCGGCCTCGTCGGTGATGGCCTGGGTGCGCGAACGCAGGATCTCGATCTCGATCGGGTCGTATTCGGGCATGGGGTCCACGGTGGTCATGGCAGCTTCCCTTGGTCGTGGATCAGGCGAAGGTGAGTACGAGGGACCGGTCGGTCATCAGGTCGGCGGTGGCGTTGGAGGGCACCCAGATCGTGGTGTCCCTTCCGTCGATGCAGGCCGGACCAGCCAGGTGGGCACCCACCGGGAGATCGTCCAGCCGGTGGACGGGCACCGAGGCCGCCGGACCCTGACGTTCGAGCCGCACCTTACGACTGTCGGAGGCGGACACCTCCAGGCGCGCGGCGGCAACGGGCCGTGAATGTGTCGCCGCCATGGGTGCCTCGCCCTCGCCGACCGCTCGGAGAGCCACCAGCTCCACCGCGGCACCAAGGAGCAGGGCCCCGCGGCCGTAGCGTCGGACGTACTCGGCCTCGAAGTCCTCGGCGAGAACCCGCAGGCACTCCTTGTCGACGGTGAGCGACGACAACGGCACCGTCAGGTCAGAGGTCTGCTGCCGGAACCGCAGATCGGCCTCCAGTCGCAGGTGTTGTGCCTGCCGCGGGATACCGTCCGCCTCCAGGTCCGCGCGTACGGACTCGACCAGCTCCGCGGCGTCCTCGGCGACGAGCGCGGCGTCGACGGGCATCATCCGGCCGACAGAGATCGTCCGCTCCCGGCGGGTCGGTGCGGCGACCGCGCCGTAGGCGGAGAACACCGAGGCCGTCGGCGGCACGATCACCTGCCGGGCGTGCAGCTGCTTGGCGATGTCGGCGGTGAACAGACTGCCGCAGCCCCCGTACGAGACGAGCGAGTGCGTCCGAGGGTCCAGGCCCCGCCTGGCGATCGCCATCCGGGTCGCCCGCACCATGCTGTCCAGGGCGATCGAACGGATGCCCCAGGCGACCTCGGAAGCGTCCAATCCGATCTGCGCACCCAGGCCGGCGCAGACCCGCATCGCCGCATCCCGGTCCAGCTGCATCTGGCCGCCGAGGAACGAGGCGGCGTCGATGTGGCCGAGAACGACCAGCGCATCGGTGATCGTCGGCTCCGAGCCGCCCCTGCCGTAGCACGCTGGGCCCGGGGAGGAGCCGGCCGAGCGTGGACCGACCCGGAGGACCCCTCGGCTGTCGATCCAGCCCACGGAGCCGCCTCCGGCGCCGATCGACTCGACGTCGACATGCGCCAACGCGGTCATGATCCCGAAGATCTCGCCGCGGACGGTCCGGTTGACGGTGCCGTCGGTCACGAGGGCGACGTCGAAGGAAGTGCCGCCCATGTCGCAGGCGACGGCGTTTGCCGCGCCGTGCTCGATGGCACACCCGGCGCTCGCGGCGACCCCTGCGGCCGGGCCGGAGTGCACCAGGGCCAGCGGCAGCTCTCGCGCGGCGGCCATGGTCATCGCCCCGCCCGCGCAGTTGACCACCAGCAGCGGCGCCGTCAGACCCAGATCGCGCATGCGGCTCTCGACCCGGTCCACCCCGGTGAACGCACCGCCCGTATAGGCGTTCAGGACGGCGAACGTCGTCCGCTCGTATCCACGCATGACCGGGTTCAGCAGCCCCCCGCACATGACCGGCAGGTCGGGGAACTCCGCGGCGAGCGCCTGTTCGGTGAGCCGCTCGTGCTCGGGATTGAGCTGCGACCACAGGTACGACACCGCGATCGCCTCCACCCCGCCGGCGACCAGGTCGCGTGCGTGGGCGACGACCTCGTCCACATGGAGTGGAGTCAGCACCACACCGTCACGGTCGACGCGCTCGTGGACACCGCGGATGTCGGCCCGGGCGACCAGCGGCGGCGGCGGGGCGACCCAGCCGTCGATGTTGAGCCGACGGCCCTTGGCCACACCGAGCTCGTCCTCGAAGCCGGCCGTCGTGAGCAGCCCGACACGACGTCCCGTCATGCTGGTGAGGACGTTGGTGACGGCGGTGGTGCCGAGCGTCACCCGGGTCACACTCGCAAGGAGCTGCTCGAGCGTCCGGCCGACCTGCTCGGCCAGGAGCGCACACGCAGCCATGACACCGTCGCCGAGGTCGTGCGGCGTCGTGGGAGACTTTGCCCGGTAGGTCGCTCCACCCCACTGGAGAACCGCGTCGGTGAAGGTACCGCCGATGTCGAGCCCGATGCCTGCTTCTTCCGCCATGGCACCTCAATTCAGATGACTGATTGCACCTAGTTGGCTCTTGGCAACATGGAGGCGCCCGGAGGGCTTGTCAACCCGGGGCACGTCGGCAAACCGACGCAGCTCGAACAAACCGTGGATCGAAGGCAAAGGGAAAGAGCACGACGGCGAGCATGGAGGACGGCGCCCGCCGGTCACCTCGCGGGCAGGTGAGCCGCGGAGGCACGCCCCCACCGGACGTTCATCGACCCATCGACCCTCCCCAGAATCCTTTAGCTAGGTTATCTTATTTGTCTCAGGCAGTCGCTCGTGAGGAGTGAGTGATGACCGGACGACCGCGGCCGGCGGTGATCCTTCGGTACGACCTGCGGGCGCCCTCGTTCGGTCCCACGTCTGCCGAACTGGTGGCAGCAGCCTTGGAGCATGCAGCGTTCGCCGACGCCCACGGCTTCGAGCGGATCCAGATCTCCGAGCACCACCACGCGGAGGACGGCTACTGCCCCTCGCCGTTCGTCGTCGCGGCAGCGTTCGCGGCGCGGACCTCGCGGCTGCGGATCCGGCTCTCGGCGCTGATCCTGACTCTGCACGACCCGATCCGGGCAGCCGAGGATCTCGCCATGCTCGATGTGGTCAGCAACGGACGGATGGAGGCGGTCGTCGCCGCCGGCTACCGGGAGATCGAGTTCCAGATGCTCGGCCGGGAGTACGCCGGCCGCGGCACTCGGCTGAGCGAGGCGGTCACGGCCCTGCGCGCCGCCTGGACCGGCGAGCCGTTCACCTACGAGGGCCGCCGAGCGCTCGTGCGCCCGCGCCCGGTACAACCCGGTGGCCCGCCGCTCATTCTCGGCGGCAGCACCCGGCGGGCCGCCCGCAGGGCCGCCGAGATCGGAGACGGCTTCGACCCGACGGACTCCGGGCTCGTCGCCGACTACCTCAAGGCCTGTACCGACGCCGGCCGGCCGCCGGGAGACGCTCGCCCCAGGGTCGGACCGTTCTTCGTCCACATCAGCGACGATCCCGAGCGCGACCGCGCGCGGCTGGCCCCCCACGTCCACCACGAGATGACGCAGTACGCCCAGTGGGCCGCGGTCGGCTCACCGGTCGGTGGCGCGCCCGATCTCCCGATCGAGGCGGTGTGGACCGTCGGCTCCCACGTCGTGCTCACCCCGGAGGAATGCGTGGAGTTGCTGGACGGGCTCGACCCGGGCGGCGTGTTCGCGCTCCACCCACTCGCCGGCGGCACGCCGCCGGCCCTGGCCGAGCAGAGTCTGACGCTTTTCGTCGACAGGGTCCTGCCGGCGTTCACGTAACGGCTGGTCATCCTCCCCAGCCCCCCATCCCCACCACAGAGAAGGGCACCATGCCACGGATCGTGTTCGTCCAGCCGGACGGCAGCACCCAGGAGATCGAGGCCCGCACGGGTGAGTCGGTCATGACCACAGCGACGTCGCATCTCGTGCCCGGGATCATAGGCGACTGCGGCGGAGGACTGACCTGCGCGACCTGCCACGTCTACGTCGACAAGGACTGGATCGACGTCGTGGGCCGACGAGAGGGGCCCGAGGACGAGATGCTCGAGATGACGTCGGAGGAGTCCAACGAGTACAGCAGGCTCTGCTGCCAGATCGTGGTCGACTCGTCGGTCGACGGCCTGGTGCTCACCGTCCCCGCCTCCCAGGAGTGAAGCGTGATGCGGACAGAAGAGATCGTCGTCGTCGGCGCGGGTCAGGCCGGCGGGGAGGCCGTCGCCGCGCTTCGCATGGCGGGTTTCGAGGGCGGTGTCACCTTGGTCGGCGACGAGCCGCATCTGCCCTACTCGCGGCCGCCTCTGTCCAAGGACTTCTTGCTGGGGGATGTGGGCACGGAGGTGCTGCTGCTGCGTCCCCCGCACTTCTACGAGAAGCACCGCGTGCGCACGTTGCTCGGCCGGACCGTCACGAAGCTGGACCGCGACCGCCGCACCATCACCCTCGACGACGGCGGCAGCCTCACGTACGGCACGCTGATCCTTGCCACCGGAGGTCACGCTCGCCGGTTGCGTGACCCGATGGCGGAGGCCGCGCCCAACGTCCATTACGTGCGGACGATCGCCGACATCGAGCGGCTGCGGCCCGAGCTCGTTCCCGGAGCGCGTCTTGCGGTCATCGGTGGTGGGTACGTCGGCCTCGAGATCGCCGCGGTGGGACGGAAGCTCGGCCTCGAGGTCACGGTCGTCGAGGCCGCGCCACGGCTCCTGGCGCGGGTCGCCGGCCCCGACATCTCCGCCTTCGTCCACCGCGTGCACACCGAGGAGGGCGTCGACATCCGGCTGGGCACCACCGTGACCGGATTCGTGCCGGGTGACAACGGCCGGGTCACCGCCGCGGTGCTGGCCGACGGCACGACGGTGGGCGCCGACGTCGTGGTGGTCGGCATCGGACTCGTGCCCCGGGACCAACTCGCGGCAGACGCCGGACTCGACGTGGCGGACGGAATCGTCGTCGACGAGTTCTGCCGCACCGGTGACGAGGCCATCTACGCCATCGGCGACTGCACCCGTCATCCGTGCGCCGAGCACGGCGGAATGAGGAGACTGGAGTCCGTGCAGAACGCTTCGGAGCAGGCACGCGTCGCCGCGGCGGCGATCACTGACGACCCGCGAGCGTACGCCGCCGTTCCGTGGTTCTGGTCGGACCAGTACGACCTGAAGCTGAGGTCGGTCGGCATAGCGGCCGACTACGACCAGACCGTTGTCCGCGGCTCACTCGACGAGGGCCGCTCGGCGGCGGTCTTCTATCTGAAGGCAGGACGGGTGAGGGCCGCCGAGGTGGTCTCCAGTCCACGTGACTTCGGCGCGGCGAAGAAGTTGGTCGCCCACCGCGCAGAAGTCGCTCCGGAGCGGCTCGCCGATCTCGGCACGCCGCTCAAGGACCTCCTCACGAGCCGCTGATCGCGCCGACTTCCGTGTATCGGTTCCAGAGTTCCAGCCACCGGCAGATCAGGAAGGCGCACCATGGGCAGCGAAAAGGCGTACTACGTGGTCCTCAACAACCCTGTAGAGGGTGAGGAGGAAAAGTTCGACCGCTGGACAGAGGATGTCCACATTCCCGAGGTCCTCGCGGTCGACGGTTTCGTCGCGGCCCAGCGGTACGAGCTCGCCGGGCCGCAGAGGTCGGCCGCGCCAGGGCCCTTCCGCTTCATGGTGATGTACGAGATCGACGGTGACCTCGCGACCGCGCTGGCGAACCTCGGTGCCGCTGCTCCGCACATGGACAAGAGCGTCTCCTCTCGACCCGACCGGCTCGCCTATGCGTTCGTCGAGCGGGGACCGCGTCGCGTCAGCTGAAACGGGCCGGGGACCGGCGCGGTGGCTGACGCCCCGTTTCCGGTCCCCGAGCCGCTGCGCCCGTGTCCCGCGAGAAACCCGGTCACGAGCCGCTGATCTCAGCGACCTTCCGCGCGATGTACCCGTTCCAGTCGCCGGCCCTCGCAACCAGCTCCTCGACGACCTTGTCGTCGGTGTAGACCATGAACTCGTTGCGCTCGACGGCGTCCGCGAGTCGCACGCCGACCTGGTCGGGCATCTTGGCGACGTAGGCGGCCCCGGGCGAACGAGTGACGGTCTCCGGCCCGAACGTGCGGACACCGGCCGAGATGTTCGTGCGCACCGGTCCCGGGCAGAGCAGTGTCACCCCGACGCCCTGCGGCTCCAGGTACAGCCGCAGCCCCTCGGTGATCTGGACGATCGCGGCCTTGGACGCGGCGTAGGGCTGGCGGTCGTAGGCGTAGGTGAAGAGTCCGGCGAACGACGCGGTGTTCACGATGTGCCCGCTGCCCTGCTTCAGGAAGTGGGGCACGAACACCGCATGGCTGCGCACGACGGAGAACAGGTTGACCTCGAGCACGCGCCGCCACTCGTCGATCGGCAGATGCTCAGGAAGCCCGCGAGTGAGCACACCGACGTTGTTCATCACCAGATCGACTCGGCCGAACGCCGCGAGCACCGCTTCACGCAGCGAGACGAAGGCGTCCTCGGCGCTCACGTCCGCCTGCTGCGGCTTCGCTGTCCCGCCCGCGGCGACGATCTCGTCGGCGACCTCGCGGGCACCGTCGGCGTCGAGATCGGACACGAGGACCGAAGCGCCGCGTCGTGCGAACTCCAGGGCGGCACCCCGGCCGATGCCACTCGCCGCGCCGGTGATGACGGCGGCACGTCCCTTCAGCTCCATGACTGTTCTCCTGGGCGGATCAGACCGCGACCATCAGACGGTCGGGACCGTGGATGGTGAAGTTCCGACGGAAGTCGACCTGTTCGGTGATTCTCAGGTCCGGGTAGCGGCGCAGCAGCTCCGCGATCGCGAGCTCGGCCTCCTGGCGAGCCAGCCATTGCCCGAGACAGGTGTGGATGCCGAACCCGAGGCCGATGTGCTGTCGTGCGTTCTTGCGCGTGACGTCCATGGTCTCCGGATCCTCGAACCGAGCCGGGTCGTGGTTGGCGGAGGCGAGCAGGAGCCGAACGGTCTCGCCGGCGCGGATCCGGAACCCGTTCAGCTCGGTGTCACAGGTGGCCGAGCGGTGGATGTTGTAGACGGACGGGCTGTAGCGGAAGAACTCCTCGACCGCGTTGCGCATGAGCTCCGGCCGGTCGCGAAGAAGGTCACGCTGGTCCGGATGCCGCTGGAGCGACACGACGGCGTTCGAGATCACGTCGTTGGTGTTGCCGCTCGTCATCATGGTGATGAAGATGGCGATCAGATCCTCGTCGTCCAGGAAAGTCCCCTCGTCGTCGGTCGAGACCAGCCGGCCGAAGAGATCCGTGGCTGCGGCCGGGTGCGCGCGGTGCCGGCGGATGACGTCGAGGACGTAGGAGCGGTAGTTCAGCATCGCCTCGTACGCCTCGTCGAGGTTGGCGTACATCGTGCCGATCCCCTTGCGGATCTCGGCCTGCCACGCGCGCAGCGTGCCCAGGTCGTAGTCCTCCACCCCGAGCAGCCGGCACACCACGCGGAACGGCAGCTGATAGGCGAACTCGCCGACGAGATCGAACTCGTGCTGTCCGCGAGCGTCGATGTCGTCGAGGAGCTCGCGCACCAGCGCCTCGACCTGGTCGCGCAACGTGGCGATGCTGGCCGCGGAGAACGACGCGTTGACGAAACGGCGGATGCGGGCGTGCTCCGGATCGTCGTTCTGGGTCATGCCGCGACTCTCGAACGCCGTGAGTGCCTGGAACTTCGCCAGGCCCTCGTCATCGAGCTCCGCCCGGCGAGCCAGCTCCCGCGTGCCCTTCGCCCGCACGGAGCTGTACGTCTCCGGGTCTCGGAGAACCTGCTTGACGTCGTCGTACCGGGAGACGGCGACGAGTGGTCCCACCCTCAGGATCGGCTTCTGTTCCCGGAGCGCCGCGAAGACCGGCCACGGGTCGTTGATCAGACTCTGGTCGCAGTCGAACAACCTCGCGACCGTGGCCTCGAGTTCGTCGGCAGCGATCGACGCGAGCGGCATTCGGCCTCCACAGCAACGCTCGAAACAATGCAATTATTCAACTAAATTACGGTAGCAGGGCTTCCCGTGCCCATGAAGGGCATTCCGTCAGGGGACACCCGGGTGCGCCCGGCCGACACCCGCGGTGGCGAGGTGGCCGGGCTGATGTCACGCCGGTACGGCGCTCAGTCGTCGAAGACGATGACACCGCGCAGATTCTTGCCGTCGAGCATGTCGGTGAAGCCCTGGTTGACCTGGTCGAGCCGGTAGCGCGAGGTCACCAGCTCGTCGAGGCGGAGCTTCCCGGCCTTGGCCATGCCCAGGAGCATCGGGACGTCGACGTGCGGCACGCACGCCCCGAAGAGCGATCCCGTGATCGACTTCTGGAAGAGCGTCAGTGCCGAGCCCGGCACCTGGATGGACGCTTCCATGAAGTCGTCGGAGACGCCGGTGAGGACGATCTGACCGCCCTTGCGGGTGAGCTCGAACGCCTGGCCCACCACGTCGGCGTGGACCACGCCCACGGTGATGACCGAGACGTCCACGCCGGCGCCGTGCGTGCGCTCCCACATGTCCGCGTGGGCCTCTTCCGCGGTCGCGTAGACCGCGTCGGCCCCCCACTTGGAAGCGACGCCGCGCTTCCACTCCACCGGCTCGATGACACCGACCAGGCCCGCATTGGCCTGGATTGCGGCCTGGACGGCATTGGCGCCGATGCCGCCGCACCCGTAGATCGCGACACTGTCGCCCGCCTTCACCTTGCCGACATTCACCACCGAGCCCCAGCCGGTCGTGACGCCACAGGTGACCAGGGACACCCACTCCCAGGGGATCGAGGGATCGACCTTCACGAGCGAGTACGTGCTCGCGACGAGGTACTGCGAGAAGGTGCCCAGGCCTGCCTGGCTGGAGTACTCGACACCGTCGGCGTCGCGGAAGCGGAAGCCGCCGCCGATCAACTCGCCGGTCATCATCGCCGCACCCAGGTCGCACAGGTTCCCCATGCCGCGGCGGCACCACTTGCACCGGCCGCACTCCGGGATCCAGGACACTGCGACGTGGTCACCCACCGCGAACTCGGTGACACCCGGGCCGACCTTCTCGACGATGCCGGCGCCCTCGTGGCCGCTCACCGCCGGCAGGCGCACACCACCGAACTTGACGTGCTTGTCGGAATGACAAAGACCCGCCACCTTCATGCGGACGAGCACCTCGCCCTCACGCGGGTCCTCCAGATCGAGTTGGACGACCTCGAAGTCCTGGTGCAGTCCCTTGAGCACTGCGGCCTTGGTCTTGACGGACATGGCTGGTCTCCTCTCAGGACGCCGGGAACGGCGTCAGCTGGATCTGGCGGTACTCCAGGTAGGCGTCGATCCCCTCGAGGCCACCCTCCCGGCCGAGACCGGACTTCTTCATGCCGCCCCACGGCTCGGTCATGATGCAGCCGGAGTCGTTGATGCTGACGGTGCCGCTCTGCAGCCGCCTGGCCAGCGCGATCCCGCGGTCGACATCCTTGGTGTGCACGCCGTTGCCCAACCCGAAGTCGGTGTCGTTGGCGATACGCACCGCCTCGTCGTCGCCGTCGTAGGTGAGGAGACTGATGACCGGGCCGAACACCTCCTCCCGCGCGATCCGCATGTCGTTGGTGCCCCCGTCGACGAGCGTCGGCTCGTAGAAGTAGCCGCGGTCCAGGGGGGGTGGGCGCCGGCCGCCTGTGACGATCAGCCCGCCGTCGTCCTTGGCCACCTGCACGTAGCGCTCCGCGCGCTCCCGCTGCTCTCGGGAGACGAGCGGGCCGATCAGCGTCTTGGGGTCGCTGGGGTCGCCGACGGGCAGCGATCCGAAGTAGTCGGCGAGGGCGTCGCGGAACCTGGCGTGCTTCGCCTTCGGCACCAGGATCCGGCTCTGGGTGGTGCAGACCTGCCCCGACTGGCCCAGACACGACGGGAGCACCTGCGGCAGGAAGTCATCGGGTTCCATGTCGTCGAGGACGATGGCCGCGGACTTGCCCCCCAGTTCGAGCGTGAGCCGGGTGAGGTTGTCGGCGGCGCTGCGCATGACGGCCTGCCCCGACGCGGTGCTGCCGGTGAAGGAGACGTGGCGGATCGCCGGGTGGGCGACGATGTGCCGGCCGAGCTCGCGTCCGCCGGGCAGGAAGCTCACCACGCCCGGTGGGAAGCCCGCGGACTCGAAGATCTCCGCGAGCGGGAAGGACACCAGCGGGCTCTCGGGCGACACCTTCACCACCACCGGGCAGCCGGCGATGAGCGCAGGGGCCACCTTGACCATGGTCAGGATCAAAGGTGCGTTCCAAGGAACGATCGCGGCGACCGGGCCCACCGGCTCGCGGTAGACCAGCGCCCGTCCCGCCGGTGTGTTACGGTCCTCCGTCTCCAGGGAGAGGGTGCGCCCGCGGTCGACGAAGTCTCCCACGATGGTGAGCGCGTGACGGCTCATGTACGGCGCGAACGCCGCTACGCCGCCCTGGTCCCGGGTGTAGAGCTCGGCGAACTCCTGCGAGCGGGCGCGGATGCCGTCGGCGACCTTGGCCAGCATGTCGGCGCGCTCGGCGGGAGTGAGACGCGGCCACGGACCCTCGTCGAAGGCCCGGGCAGCGGCGGCGATGGCGCGGTCCGCGTCGTCGGTGGTCGCATGCGGGATGACCCCGAGTATCTCCTCGGTGGCCGGGTTCTCGACCTCGATCCAGTCGTTGCCGGAAGACGAGACCCACTCGCCTCCCACCAGAATCTTGTCGTGCAGCGCATCAGCACGTGACGCTGTCGTCATGAGGTGTTCTCCTGTTTGTTGACGCTGGTGGGGGTCAGCGCTTGCGGTGGAAGCCCGGGTAGTCGCGGGACGCCTCGGCGTCGCAGCGCTCGCGGTAGGCTCCGACGCCGCCGGCGTACGGCATGAATATCCGCGGCTTCCCGGGCACGTTCGCGCCCAGGTACCACGAGTTGGCCTGCGGGTAGAGGGTGTGATTCGCCACCTCGTTGACGTGGGCCACCCACTCGGTCTCGGCGACACGGTCGGCCTCGACCCGCACGGCGCCCTCCGACCGGAGCCGGTCGAGGAAGTCCGCCACCCAGTCGACGTGCTGCTCGATCGAAACCACCATGTTGCTCAGCACGGACGGGCTGCCCGGACCGGTCAGCATGAAGAGGTTCGGAAACCCGGAGGTGGCCACCCCCAGGTACGTCTCGGGGCCGGCGGCCCACTTGTCCGTGAGCCTGACCCCGTCGACCCCGACGATGCCCAGGCGCGCGAGAGATCCCGTCATGGCGTCGTACCCGGTCGCGAACACGATGGCGTCGACCTCGTGTATCCGGTCGCCCACCTTGAGTCCTTGCGGGACGATCTCCTGGATCGGCTCGGCGCCGACGTCCACCAGTTCGACGTTGTCCCTGTTGAAGGTCGCGTAGTAGTCCGTGTCGACGCAGATGCGCTTGGCGCCGATCGGATAGGTGCTGGGGATGAGCCGGTCCGCGACCGCGGGGTCGTTCACGATCGAACGGATCTTGTCGGCGACGAAGTCCGCCACCACCTTGTTGGCCTCGCGGTTCACCAGCGCGTCGGGGAAGGTGCCCACGAAGCCCGCGCCGCCGGTCTTCCAGGCCCGCTCCAGCAACTCCCGTCGCTCGTCGTCCGGCATCTCGAGCAGGCTCTTGTCGGCCGCGTCGATGAGCGTACCGCCCGGCGAGTGCCGCATCTGCTCACGGACCTCGTCGTACCTCTCCATCGCGGCGGCGATCGTCTCAGGGGAGAGCGGGTGGTTGTGGGCGGGCACGCTGAAGCTGGGGGTGCGTTGGAAGACCGTCAGTCGGTCCGCCTGCTCGGCGATCACCGGGGTCGCCTGGATTCCGGACGAGCCGGTACCTATCAGGCCGACCCGCTTCCCGGTGAAGTCGACACCTTCCTTGGGCCACTGGCCGGTGTGGTACGTCGCGCCGCGGAAACTGTCGAGCCCGGGGATCGCCGGTGTCTGCGCCGACGAGAGGCAGCCGACGGCGGTCACGACGTACCGCGCGGTGACGGTGCGGCCGGTCTCGGTGGACACCTGCCACCTGTGGGAGGCCTCGTCGAAGACCACGGAGTCGACGCGTGTCGAAAAGCTGATGTCGCGGCGCAGGTCGAAGCGGTCGGCGACGTGCTGCAGATAGGCGAGGATCTCGGGTTGGGCCGGATAGCGCTCGGTCCAGACCCACTCCTTGGTGAGTTCCGGGGAGAAGGAGTAGGAGTAGAAAAGGCTCTCCACATCGCACCGGGCGCCCGGATAACGGTTCCAGTACCACGTGCCCCCGACGTCGGTGCCGGCCTCGAAGACGTGTGAGCTGAATCCGCGTCGGCGGAGCTCGTGCAGCATGTACAGGCCGGAGAATCCGGCACCGACCACGACCACGTCGTAGGTCTCGGGTTCGCTCCTGACCACCGTCACCGTGCCTCCTCCTGTGACTGGACACCGCGGATCGTCGCGGCCACGAGATCGAGAGCCACAGCACTGCCCGGCAGGATGTTGATCATCGAGAAGAAGCCGTGCATCTGGCCCTCACACAGGTGCAGCACGGTCGGCACGCCGGCCTTCTCCAGAGCCGCGGCGTAGGCCTCTCCCTCGACCCGGAGCACGTCGTGCTCGGCGACCAGCACGGTGGCCGGCGGGAGTGCGGACAGGTCCGCAGCCCGCAGTGGCGAGGCGTCCGGCTCGCATCGGCGCTCGGGCGACGCGTAGTGATCCCAGAACCACACCATCGACGCACGGTCGAGCATGAGCTGGTTCGCCGGATCGTGGTACTGCGGCGCGTCCAGGTCGGAGTCGGTGACCGGGTAGATCAGGATCTGGTGCGCCAGCTTCGGCGCCTTCCGGTCGCGCGCGCGCCTGGCGATCACGGCGGCGAGGTTGCCACCCGCGCTGTCGCCGGCCACCACCACCGGCACATCGCTTCCTGCGATCTCGCAGAGGTGCCCGGTGACCCATTCCAGAGCGCGCCAGGCGTCGTCGACAGCGGCCGGGTACGGGTGCTCCGGCGCCTTGCGGTAGTTCACCAGGACGACCGTCGAGTCGCTCGCGTTCGCGAGCTTGCGTCCGAGGGTGTCGAACCCGTCGATGTCGCCGACAACCCAGCCGCCGCCGTGGAAGTAGACCACCACGGACGCAACCTGAGCGGCCGGCCGGATGACGCGCAGGCCGAACCTGGAGCCGTCCTCCGCCGTCAGCGTGTGGTCGTGGACCGCGGCGACCTCGGGACCCGGGCCGATCATCTGTGTGATCGCGGCCCCGGACTGCCGCGCCTCGGCCGGGGAGAGCTCCGTCATGGGCGGGCTGCCTGAGGCCGCCATCTGGGAGAGAAAGGCCTGCGTGGCCTGGTCGAGCGTCATAGGTGCCTCCTTAGAGCGCTCAGACTGGCCGATCGGCGTGACTCGGGTCATTGGACAGGTGGCCATGAATGGCCTGCCCGGGCGCGCCAAATGGCGCTCCTCACACGTTGTCCCTCAGTCGCTGGATGATGAGCGCAACCAGGAGACGGCTGCGTCCGTAGGGAACGCCGATCTGGAAGCCGAGTTCGGCCTCGGCGCGGGCGACCCGATGGGCCACGGAGTTGTGATGGAGATGGAGCACGGCGGCCGCCTGCCGGATGGAGCCGGTCGCGGCGACGGTCTCGAGCGTGCAGCGCATGTCGTCCCCGCCGGCCTGCTCGACGAGTCGGTCCAGCGCGGCAACGTCGGGGTGGTATGCCAGCCGTAGCCGCTCCACCGGCAGGTGTTCGGCCAGGATCGCCCAGGCTCCGAGGTCCGCGAAGTCGACGATCGTCGCCTCCGTGAAGGCCCGCTGCGGGCCGCCGTGCGAGCTGCGGAGCGCATAGCGCAGGGCGACCCGTGCCTGGTGCCATGCACGGGGCAGCTCGTGCCAGTCGTACGCGCTGCCGAAGCCCATCCGACCGCGGCGGGGTATCGGGAGCTCGCTGTCCGGCGGGCCGGCGAGAACGAGCGCGAGCCGTGACCCGATCCGCCCAGCGCGCAGCACCGTCTCCGCCGGCAGGGCCGAGAGCAGGTCGGCGTCGGTGGACGGCGGGCCGTCGTACGCCGCGACGACGACCTGCCGGGCCGGGCTGAGCTCGAGCACGCGCAGGGCGCGTGCCCGCCCGACCTCGTCGGCGCCCGCACTCAGCACGACTTCGAGCGCGGTCGTCGGATCGATGACCGGGCGCGGATCGCGAGCCTGCCGCAGCGCGACCCCTGCGGCGACCCAGAGTCGTTCCACCACAAGCTCCACATGCGCCTCCGGCAGGCAGCAGCCGGCCACCCAGACCTCTGTGCCGTCGGCCAGCAGCGCGCCCCGCCGCTCCTCGGGACGGGTCGCCGACCACTCCCCCGTGCCGTCGACGGCCCGGTGGTTCCGGCCGTCCGCGGTCGACATCCCGGCCAGGCACTCGCCCTCACGCGCGGCGGCGGCGAGGACGTCGTCGAGCGAAGCCGATCCGGCGATGAGCCTGTCGAAGACCCTGACGACCGCGAGCACCCGCTCGGGGGCGAGCTCCCCCGGCGCCTCGGCGATACTCGGCATCTCGGCACCCATGCCACACACTCCACACTCTCCGCGGCTCACCGTCAGCAGGCTGCGGACTCAAGTTCGACGTGGATCGTCCTGTCACTCCTGCCCGAGGGCCCGCATCGCCGCCCTCGCGTACTCCTGCTTGCGCCGGTCACTGACGAGGTAGGACGGCGGCGCCAGGAACGCGACGTCCTTCGGGAGGCCGTCGGGGCCCTTGGCAGCCCACATCTGGCGAGCCTGCTCCGTGGTGCCATAGACCGCGATCTCGTCGAGCATCCGGTCCGACACCGCCGTCGCCATCGCATCGCTGTCCCGCTGTTTGAAGGCCGCCCGGATCCGCGAAGTCTCCTCCTGCCAGCCATGAGCGTCCACGAACGGGTCGTACGTCGCCACAGTCAGGTAGAACGCGATCATGCGTCGGGCGTCCAGCGCCGCCCTGTCCGGGTCGTCGTCGTCGACCGCCGTCACGACCCAGCCGTACTCCAGCATCTCCTGGCTCCGGCCGGCCTTCTGGGCCGCCGTCGCGAACTCGCTGCGGACGACGTCGTTCCACCAGCGTCTGGTGAACAGGCCGTGCCCGACCACCCCGTCGGCCTTCCGTCCCGCCATGCGGAGCATTCCGCCGTTGAACGCGCCGACGAGGAACGGCACGTCGACGCGTCCGAGCACCGGGGCCCCGATTCTGGCGTTGACGTCGTAGAACGTGCCCGAGTAGCTGACGGTCTCACCGTTCTCGGCCGTGAGGTAGGCCCGGATGACGTCGATGCACTCGCCGAGCCGCGTGGCGGGCCGGTCCGCTTCCACGCCGAACCAGTCCCGGTTGATCGAGTAGGCGCCTGTGCCCAGCCCGATGAAGATCCGGTCGCCGGCCCGCTTGTGGAGCTGACGGATCGCGGCGGCGTGTGCGAAGGGTGACCGTGAAAAGGCGTACGCGATCGCGGTGCCGATGCGGGCGTCACTCGTCGACAACGCCATCTCGGCCAGGGAGACGTAGGCCTCATGGTCGACGAAGTCACCGGTGCAGAACGCCTCGACGCCAGTACTGGTTGCTTCTGTGGCGAACTTCGGGCCCTGCCACGGGATGCCGAGACTGACCACCAGGCCTCCTCCACTTGTCACCGATGCTGCAATAATACTATTTAGTTTAATGATTGGCACTACCCTGCTGCGGTAGGTGCGTGCCACCGGTCGCGGCGCATCGGCGTCGGCGGCCAGCCGATCCCGAGACCGATAGGCCGAGAAAGGACCACGTCATGACCGAGGACCCTGCCGAAAGTCCCTACGCGACCCTGCCCGACGACGGACGCCCGCACGATGTCGCAGTGGGCCACGCGCTCATCACGATGGTCGAGCCGCACGTGGGCCACGAGCGCGCGTACAACCGGTGGTACGAGGACGACCATTTCTTCTCGGGCGCGCTTTTCGAGCCGTGGCTGTTCGCGGGGCGGCGCTGGGTCGCGACGTACGACCTCCAGCAGCTGCGCTACCCCAAGGACTCCACCAGTGTCGCCGAGCCGATCACCAAGGGCTGCTACCTGGGCACCTACTGGATCACCCCCGGCCGCCTCGAGGACCACAAACAGTGGACGTTCGCCGTCAACCGCAGGCTCGTCGCCGAGGACCGCATCAACCACGACCGTGACCACGTCTTCACCTCGTTCCAGGACAAGGCCGTCACGGTCTACCGGGACCAGGGCGTCCCCAACGAGGTGTTCAGTCTGATGGACCCGGCGCCCGGGCTCGTCCTCGAGGTGGTCGACGCACCCACCGCCGCCGCACGCGACGAACTCGAGAAGTGGCTCGGGCAGGAGCATCTGCCGTCGCGCGTGACGCCGGGCGGCCCGGTGTCGAGCGCAATGGTGTTCCGTACGAACGGGCCCGACTCCGGCATGAAGCCCGAGGTACGAGCCCGCCTCGCGAAGGTGGCGAACGACGGCCGGCGACTCACTGTCCTGTGGTTCCTCACCGAGGACCCGCGCGACTGCTGGGACTTCTTCACCACCGAAGGGGACCTCGTCGGCCGGGGCGGCCACGGTGACCTCTCCCTGATCGCGCCCTTCATCCCGTCGAAGATGGGCACCAACACCTACGACGACCAGCTGCGCGCGCCAACGAGCTGACGGCACGACGAGGCCCGGCTCAGCGGCACTCGACCGCTCAGCCGGGCGCACGTCCCTCAGCCGAGGTGGTAGTCCTCGGGTTGGGGCTTGACGAAGAAGGCGTGGTAGTCCTCCACTCGCCAGGCCGCATTGACCTGGGACCGGCCCCACTCGTTGACGTAGTAGTTGCGGTCCTTGGAGGCCGGGTCGCTCCAGATGAGCGTCTCCGCCACGGCGTCCATCTCGGCGTTGTACTTCTCGTACACCTGCTTGCGGACCTCGATGCGGTCGTGACCGTTTTCGAGCATCATCACGATCGACTGGCACACGTACCGCGACCACACCTCGATCCAGGAAGGGATCGAGCCGTTGCGCGGCTGCGAGTTCGGCCCGTACAGCATGAAGAAGTTCGGGAAGTCGGGGACGGCGACGCCCAGGTAGGCCATCGGGCCGGGGGCCTCCTCCCACCTTTTGTCGAGCCTGGCTCCTCCGACCCCCCTGTACACCGTCGGGAAGAGGTACTTCGTGACCGCGAATCCGATCGCCGCCACGATCACGTCGACCTCGCGCTCGGTGCCGTCGGCCGTGACGATGCCGGTCGGCGTGATCCGCTCGATGCGGTCGGTGACGAGCTCCACGTTGTCACGCAGCAGCGACGCGTACCAGCCGTTGTCGACGACGAGCCGGCGGGCGACGGGGACGTAGTCGGGGACGAGCTTGGCCATGAGCTCCTTGTCGCCGCCGACCTGGGTCTCGATGTACTTCGTGAGGCTCGCGGCGAGTTCCTTCAGTTCCTCGGAGGCCTCGAACCGCTCCTCGGGTCCGCTGGCCTTCTCCTGCAGCCCCTGCGACGAGATGCCGAACGACAGCATCTCGTAGGAGTACCAGTTCCAGTAGTACGGCATGTTGTCGAGCAGCCAGCGCACCTCCGGCTCGATCGGGGCGCCGTAGTTCTCGCGGGGGCTGATCCACTGTGGCGTGCGCTGGTGGACGTAGACCTGACCGGCCTTCTCGGCGACCTGCTTCAGCAGTTGCACGCCGGTCGAGCCGTTGCCGATCACGGCGACCCGCTTCCCGGCGAGGTCGATGTCGGGCGACCACTGCGTGGTGTGGAGGACGCGGCCCTCGAACGTGTCGGCGCCCGGAATGTCCAGGGTGCGCGGAACGCCGAACAGACCGGCGCCGCTGATCACGATGTTCGCCTCGACGACTTCCGGAACGCCGTCACGGGTGACCGTGAGGCGCCACCGGTGCTCCTCCTCGTCCCACACGGCCTCGGTGACGTCGGCGCCGAAGTGGATGTGGGGCCTGATGCCGAACGTGTCGGCGACGTGGTCGAGGTACCGGCGGACCTCGCCCTGCCGGGCGAAGTACTCGCTCCACGGGTAGTTCTTCACGAAGCTGAACTGGTAGGTGAAGTTCATCGTGTCGGTCCGGGCATCGGGATAGGTGTTGATGCTCCACGTGCCGCCGACCTCGTGACGACGCTCGTAGACGTCGTACGGTATCCCGAGTCGCTCCAGCTGAACGGCGGTGCCCAGGCCGCTGAACCCCGTGCCGATGACCGCCACGCGGAAGCCCTCGGGCACCACCGGCCCGTCCGTCCAGTTCGCGGCGCGCGGTATTTCCTCGAACGCCGGCATCGCGCGCCGGTAGGCGAAGGCCCGGTCCGACAGCGTCTCTCCCCGCATCAGGCTCATCATCCGACGCAGCTCGTCATCCGTCGGCACCGTCGGGACGAAGCCCTCCGCCTTGGTCCGGAGGAACTCGAGTGCCTTCTGCTTCAGCTCCTCCTGGCGGTCGGGGGCGACCGTGAGGACGGTGTTGAGCCCGCCGCGGACCTTCACCTTCTCCAACGGGAGCTCGGCGAGCTCTTCGTCGCCGGTCGCCTGGTAGAGCGCCATGCGCAGCACATTGAGGTTCGCCGAGTCAACGGCCTTCCGCGCGAGATTCTCGTCCACCATGTTCCTTCTTCTGCCTGTTCTGTCGTGGAGCCGTCGTCATCAATAGGTGAGGTTCATGGCCACGGGGCCGCGCAAGGTGAAGTTGCGGGCCCACTCGACCTCACCCTCGAGCGCAAGCCCCGGGTAGCGGCGGAGCAGCGCGCCGATCGCCAGCTCCGTCTCGAGGCGCGCGAGCCAGATGCCCAGGCAGGTGTGAATGCCGTAGCCCATGCCGAGGTGCTTGCGCGCGTCCTCCCGTGTGACATCGAGCGTGTCGGGGTTCTCGAAGACACTCTCGTCGCGGTTCGCCGAGGCGAGCAGGAGGCGGACCGTCTCCCCCTTCTTGACGGAGAACCCACCGATCTCGCAATCCCGCGTGGCGACGCGGTGCACCGCGTGCACGGAGGAGCAGTAGCGCAGCAGCTCGCTGACCGCGTTGTCGAGCCTGCCCGGATCGTCGGCGAGGAGGGCACGCTGCTCGGGGTGCCTGAGCAACTCGATGATCCCGTTCGCGATGAGGTTGGTCGTCGTCTCGTGCCCGGCGAAGAGCAGCAGGGTGAACATCGCCACCAGCTCCTGGTCGGTCAGGAACTCGCCGTCCGCGTCGGCGGACACCAGCTGGGCGAAAAGGTCCGTGGCGGTCTTCGCGCCGCGACTTCGCTCGATCAGCCCCGAGACGTACTCCTGAAAGCTGGTGACCGCATCGTAGGCGGCGTCGATGTTGGCGTAGCTCGTCCCGATGGCGACGGCGATGTGGTCGGACCACTCGCGGATCTTGGCCGCGTCCTTGACCTCGGCGCCGAGGAGGTCGCAGATCACCAGAAGAGGCAGCTTGTAGGCGAAGTCGGAGATGAGCTCCAGGCGGCCCGGCGTCGAGGCCTCGGCGGCATCGAGCAGGTCGTCGCAGAACTCCTGGATCCGGTCACGCATCTTCAGGATGCGCGGCCGCGAGAACGTCGCCTTCACGAAGCGCTGAAGCCTTGCGTGTTCGGGGTCGTCGAGCTGTACCAGCCACAGGTCTTCGTTGGCCAGTACGGCGTCGAGCTTCCGGTTCTGCTCCGGGGTGATCCCCTCTCGGACCAGCGCCACTCGTGAACCGTCCGTCCGCACCGACGACAACGCCTCCGTGTCGCGCAGCGCCTGCTTGACGTCCTCGTAGCGCGCCACCACCACCATAGGGCCCCACCGATGGACGGGAAGGTCCGCGCGCAGCGCCGCGTAGGCCGGATACGGGTCGGCCAGCGCTTCGGGCTCGAGCCGGAAGAGCCGGTCGGCGAGCGCGCCGGCGTAGTTCGCGGCATCGGTCACGGTCATGTCCGATCCACCTCCGGGATCACGTACTGGCGAGGGCGGCGGGCCGCTGCCGGTCAGTGACCCAGCGGCACATCATTGTCTATCCTAGATATATCATCTAACCTTTTCAATGGTCAGTGACCGGTCCGCCGAACACGTCAGACGATGGAGCAACCTGGAGGTGCAGGAAAATGGCATCCGGAACCGGTCCTCCCACGCCCCGTACCGACCTTGGACGCATCCGTCTGCACGACCCTGCCGCCCTGCGACGGCCGCACGAGCTCTGTCGCGCAGAGCGGCAGCTGTGCGGGGCGGTGCACTGGAACGAAGACTTCGCCTCCTTCGTGGTGCTCGGGGCGGCAGAGGTCAAGGAGGTGCTCCGACAGCCTGAGGTGTTCTCGTCCAGCAACTCGCGTGGCGGGGCGGCGATGGCAGTCGAGGACCAGGTGCGCGAGACCGCCGTCAAGGCACCGGACATGCAGGACCTGGTCGCGCGGGGTTACGGCCGGAACCCCGGCGTCCGCGCCGGCTCCAACGCCGACCCGCCCCGGCACACCGTGCAGCGCACGCTCATCTCTCCGGCGTTCAGCCCACGGCGTGTCCGCCCCTTCGGGTCCGACATCGAACGGGTCGCGGCCGGCCTCCTGAACGACCTCGATCGACACGTGGGCCGAGAGCAACCGGTCGACCTGGTTCGTACCTTCACCTCCCCGCTCCCCCTGCGCGTACTCGCCGCGGTACTGGGCATCGAACCCGAGCGTGTGGACGACTACGCCCGCTGGTCCGTCGGACTGCTCAAGCCTGTCGGCCGCATCGCCGTGGAACCCGACGAGTTCGACGACATGGTCCGGTGCCGCAAGGAGTTCGACCGCTACTTCACCGACCTGATCGACGACCGCCTGGCCCGTCCGCGTGACGACTTCATGACGGACTTCGCCCGTGGTGCCACCAGTGGCGCCGAGCCGCTGAGCCTTGACGAGATGCTGGCACTGATCGAGCAGTTCGTGATCGCCGGCCACGAGACGACGACGAAGCTGCTGGGCAACATGCTCTTGCTGCTCACCGAACACCCCGGCCTGGCGGATCGCCTGCGAACGGACGCAGACGCGCTCGACTCCATGATCGACGAGACGCTGCGGCTGGAGGGACCCGCACAGGTGCTCAACCGGGTCGCCCTCGCGGACACCGTCGTGGGCGGCGTCGAGATCCCCGCAGGCGCGCCCGTGATGGTGTTCCTCGGCGCGGCCAACCGCGATGACGCCACCTTCCCACGACCGGACCGGCTCGAGCTCCACCGACCAGGCGGGCGAGGGCACATGGGCTTCGGCTTCGGGATCCACTTCTGCGTCGGTCACGCTCTGGCCCGCCTGGAGGCACAGGTCGGCATCGCGCGATTCCTCGAACGATACGACTTCACCCTCCCGGCCGGCATGGATCGCGACAGCGTGTGCTTCGTCCCCTCCTTCGCCATGCACGGGCCGCTCGAGTTGCCTGCCCTCCTCACGCAGCGGCCGGGTGACGCATGAACCGCGTCGCCGTCGTCACCGGGGCGAGCCGTGGCATCGGGCGGGCGACGGCCGAACTGCTCGCCCAGGAAGGCTGGCACGTCGCGGTCAGCGACCTGTCCGCCGACACCCTCGGCGCCGTACTCGACACCATCGGCACCAAGGGCGGCGCGGCCACCGCCCTCGCGGCCGACCTCACCGACGCCGCGCAGGTGACCGCACTCGCCGAGCAGGCGTGGGCCCTCCGGCCCGACCACCTCGCACTGGTCAACAACGCCGCGTTCCTGCCGCCCGAGGCGATCGCCGGCGACACGGATCTGCTGTCCACCGAGGACTGGATCTGGGACGGCGCGTGGCGGGTGAACGTCCGCGGCACGATGAGCCTGTGCCGGGCGCTGCTGCCGGGAATGCTGGACCGGGGCGCGGGCGCGATCGTCAACATCGTGTCGATGCTCGGCCTGCAGCCGCTGCCGGGACAACAGATCGCGTACACCACCAGCAAGGCGGCCGTCACGATGCTGACCCGCCACCTCGCGGTGACGTACGGCGCCCGCGGGATCCGCTGCAACGCGGTCGCACCGGGGTCGATCCTCACCGAGAACCAGCGGGCGACATATGACGACGACGCCTTGGCGAAGAAGCTGGAACGCTACCCCGCCACCAGGCTCGGAACACCTGAGGACATCGCCGCCGCGGTCGCCTTCCTGCTCGCCCCCGCCGCCGGGTTCGTGAACGGGCAGGTTCTCACCGTCGACGGCGGAGTCACCACCCAGCTCGCCCTGTGAAGCACTGCCATCCGTTCCTGACCCGTGGGGGCTCCCGTGATTCCGAAGATCGGGCTCAACTACGTCCCGCTGCACCACTCCCTGCTCGTCGAAGGCGGCCGGCTCGCCGAGCAGCTCGGATTCGAGGGGGTATGGCTCGGAGAGCACATCATCACGCCCTTCGAGGACGACTCGCGCTATCCGGGCGAAAAGCTCCCGTTCACGCATGACTCGCCCTTCCTCGAGCCATTGGTGGTTCTGGGCGCGCTCGCCGTGACGACGAGGAGGCTGCGCCTGGGCACCGGCGTGCTCATGGCCCCGGTAAGGGACCCGTTCCTGACCGCTCGGGAGCTCGCCACCGTCGACGCGCTGTCGGACGGACGTCTCGACGTCGGCCTCGGTCTCGGCTGGTCCCGTGAGGAGTACGCCATCCTGGGCCGCGACTGGCACAAGCGCGGCAAGCGGATGGACGAGTTCGTGCACGTCCTGCGCGCCCTCTTCGATCCCGACGTGTGCGAGTTCCACGGCGAGCTCCTGGACATGCCGAAGATGGGCTTTGCTCCCCGGAGCCCGCAGGGTCTGCGGCCGCCGTTGCATCTGGGCGGTCACACGCCACGCGCCTTGCAGCGCGCAGCGCTGCTCGGCGACGGGTGGTACGGCGGCTCCGCGGCGGTGAAGGACGCGGCCCAGTACGTCGACACCATCACCCGGCACCGTCTCGATGCCGGACTCAGCATGGAGGGATACCAGTTCAGCGTCGTCCTGCTGCACCGGCCGACCCGCGGGGAGCTCGAGACGCTCAGTGCAGCCGGCGTGCATCGCGCCGTGATCACTCCGTGGCGCCGGGCCGACGGACCGGCGCACCCCGGTGAGTTCGACGACCTCGACCCGGTACGCGCGCTCGCGAAGGAGATCGGCCTCGGCGAGTAGGCGAAGAGGGTGGTCCGGCCGCTCGCCGGACCACCCTCTCCGCGGATCACATCGCGTCCGTCTGCTTGCGGATCCCGGCGCTCTCCTCCTCGACGACCCGCGCGAGCAACTGCCCGCTCGGCATGCCGACACTGGTGGCGAACTGCACAGCGACCTCCTCCAGCTCCTCTGGGCCGAGGTCACCGCTGTCCAGGGCTCCCGTCACATGGATGCGCAACGGCATCTCGTGGCCGGCGAGTGCCGTCGACACCAGGCTCAGCACACGACGGTCACGGAACGTCAGCACGCCCCGGTTCCACAGCTCACCCCAGACGAACTCGTTCACGGCCCGATGGAACCGGCCGTCCCGCTCGGGCAACGGCCGGCGTACGACCTCGGCGTACACCTCGGCCGGAGAGCGGTCGGCCGCCGCCGGCGCGCCCGGCGCTTCCTCCACGACGTCCGCATGCTCACGGACCAGGGCTTCCCACACCCGTGTGATGCACTCGTCGAGCCGCACCGCCCGGGGATACCCCTGGTAGGCGGAGAGATGCAGCGCCACTTCCCGCAACTCCGCGAGACTCAGTACGCCCGCGGCGAGAGCGCCGCGCACGTCCGCCTCCAGCACCGACCCGGCTCCGACACCAGTGTCCGCGGCGATGGCGAGCAGCACGCGCTCCCGCCTTCCCAGGCCACCGTGCTCCTGGACGTTACGGGCGATGAAGCCCTGCAGACAGACGGCGTTCAGGGGAGTTGACACCGCGCTCTCCTTCGCATTCCTTCCGGCTGTCGTACGCGACGCCGCTTTCCAGCCGACCAGAGTTCGCCATGCGAGCAAGTATTCGACATCCGCGACGAACCACCGGGCGCGATGCGGTCGAGCCCGAACCGCCCGGCGGTGTTCGAGCGGTGCGGTGACCGCTCGAACACGCCTGGGCGGAGGGGACTCGACCGGTCAGACCAGCCGCGAGGGTGCCAGTGCCTCGGTCATCAGCCGGAAGCCCTCGCGCCAGGTCCACTGGTCCGGTCCGGTGATGCGCTTGCGTTTGCCGACGTCGAGCGCGATCCCGGGCTGGCTGCCCGGAATCCCGGCGTACTCGATGACCGGCTTTCTGCCGACGAGCTCGCCCAGATACGCGCACCACTCCTGGGCCGTGACGACCTCGTCGCCTCCGAAGTTGACGACGTTCGGCGAAGAGTCGGCGCTCGTGAGCAGCCGCCCGACGTGTCGGGCGATGTCGTCCTCGAAGATCGGGCTGTACGGCGCGGGGTCGTGGCGCAGGACCACCGGCTCTCCGGCGACGATCCGCGCCAGGTGCTTGCTCGGCAGGCCACCCCCCGGACCGTACGAGGCGTTCATGCGCCCGATCACGATCTTCACACCGTACGCCCGGGCGACATAGCGCGCCATCGCCTCCTGGGCGACCTTGCACACGCCGTAGCCGGGTGTGGACGGGCTGACCGGGTCGCCCAGCGGATCGGTCTCGACGTAACGGTGCCAGGCATCCGGATGGGGCTTGTAGACGCCGGTGGTGGACATCACCAGGGCGGACTGGACGTTGCGGAAGTGGGACAGCAGGAGCCCGGTGCCGACCGCGTTCACATCGAGGGCGAACTCGTAGTCGGATGTGCTGCCCAGATGGGCGGCGAGGTGGAGCACATGATCGAAGTCGGGGGGAAGGCCGGAGAAGTCCGGGTCGACGAGATCCACCTTCGCCGTGTGGACTCCGGCTTCCTCGAGCGTGCGACGCCTTTGCTCGTCACCGAAGCGGGCGATGCCCCAGACCTCGTTGTGCTCGGCCAGGCGTTTGGCGAGCGCATGAGCGATCTGGCCGGAAGCACCGGTGACAAGGAGCTTCTTGCCGGTGATGGTCGGCTGGTACGTCGTCACCATGGCATCGAGGACCCGCCGTTGAGCCGGATCGCCTGCCCGGTCACCCAGGACGAGGCATCGGAGGCGAGATACAGCACGGCGTACGCCACGTCGGCCGGCCTGCCGGTGCGCCCCAGCGGAGACATCGCCGCCCGTGATTCCATGCGCGTACGCAGAGACTCCTCGTCGGTCGCCGCACCTTCCTCGCCGGCCACGTTGAGCTGCCTCGTCAGCGGCGTGAGCATCCAGCCGGGAGCGATCGTATTGACCCGGACCCCCGCGCTGCCCCATTCGATCGCGAAATTTCGGGTCATCTGCCGCACCGCCGCCTTGGTCCCGGCGTAGGCGAGGATCTGCGGGGCGGGCCTGTCGATCGCCTCCGAGGCGATGTTGACGATGCTTCCTGAGCCTTGTTCCAGCATGATCCGGCCCGCCGCCTGGCAGCCGAAGAGCACGCCCTTGAAGTTGACCGCGACGATGGCGTCGATGTCCTCGGCCGGGAACTCCAGCGCGGTCGACCGGCGCTGGATGCCCGCGTTGTTGATCAGGACGTCGAGCCTGCCCTTACGGGCCGCGACGTCAGCGGTGAGTTCATCGAACGCGGCCTTGTCGGTGACGTCGAGGCAGGCCGTTTCGCCGTCTCCACCGCGCGCCTTGACGATCTCCATCGTCTCGGTGGCGTCCTTCACGTCGGCGGCGACGACGTAGGCCCCGGCGGCAGCGAGAATCTCCGCACACCCCCGGCCCACACCACCGGCGGCCCCGGTGACGACTGCGACCCTTCCGGTCAGACGGAAGATTCCCAGCGGGTCGTCGGGCAGTTCCGCCTCTGCGGGAGCGGTCACTTGTTCACGAACCCGGCGTCGACGGGCAGGGCGACTCCGGTGACGTACCGGCCGGAGTCGCCGACGAGGTAGAGCACCGCCTGTGAGATGTCGATCGGCTCGACCATACCCACCGGCATCGGATTCGCCATGTGCTTGGCGCGGGCCGGGTCGCCGTTGATGAACGCCGTCATCGCCTCGTTCGTCGCCATCATCGTGTTGACGGCCGTCGGGACGACCGCGTTCACGCGGATCGACTCGGGAGCGAGCGCATTGGCCATCGAACGCATCAGGCCGAGCAGCCCGGCCTTCGCGGCGCCGTACCCGCCCCCGGCCCCTCCGTAGCCCGAGAAGCCCTTCAGTCCCGAGCTCGAGCTGATGAGGACGACCGCGCCGCCCCGACCGCCCGCCTGGATGTGGGGAACGGCGGCCTTGGCCGCGATCCACGCACCGGTCAGGTTCACGTCGACCACTGCGCGCCAGATCTCGACGTCCTCCTCCTCGCTCCGCTCCGCCCAGCTCATCGGGGCGATACCGGCGTTGCTGATCGAGATGTCGAGGCGCCCGAACTCCTCGACACCCTTGTCCACGGCGGCCTTGACCTGGCCGAAGTCGCGGACGTCGGCCTTGAGCGCCACCATCCGGCGACCCGCCTTCTCCACGAGCGCGCGCGTCTCCTGGAGCTCTTCGTACGTGCCGAGCGGGTAGGCGTTGTAGGGGTTGTCCTCGCAGACGTCGATGCCGATGATGTCGGCACCCTGCTCAGCGAGGAGCACGGCATGACTGCGGCCCTGGCCGCGCGCCGCACCCGTGATGAAAGCGACCTTGCCGTCAAGCTGACCCATGTGCGGCTCCCTGCGTCCGGTGGATCGGAACAATCAGTAAACTGATACTACCGTTTAGCACGATCTCGATACGCGCGTCCACACCTCTTCCGCAGTTGCGACGCCGATCGCGATGTGCAGGCTCCGCCCGCCGACGCTCGTTCTTCGTGATCCCGTCGCGCCGGCAACAACCGAGGACAGTCACGATGGGCCGCCCGTCCCCCGCCGTGACCCGAATCGCCGCAGTGCTCGCGTAGTCCCCGATGACCTGAGCCGCGGCACCGGTCTGCGGATCACCTTGACGCGGGTGATCGGCGAGCACATCATCGTCGAAGCGCGCGCCGGTGACCCCGCCCCTGGGGATGACCGTCCAGGTTCGCCAGTGGCTCCCCATCGCCGCACCGGTCTTCGACGTCGACAGCAGTGGCGCTCGCTGTCTCCGCCCTCAACCAGGGCGCCGAGCGCGCCGGGCGCGAGGTACTCGCCGGCGGACGGGGCTCCTGACCCGCGAGCTGGTCCGGTCACCACATCGATCCACTGACGCACGCCCGCGACCTCGATCCCAGACTACGAGGGGAACCCGCATGACAACCCTGGCCGAGTTCGAAACCCTGTGCGGCAAGGTCCGTAACTGGGGGCGGTGGGGGGCCGACGACCAGCGCGGCACACTGAACCTGATCGACCGGGCGAGCCTTCGCCGGGGCCTGGCAGCGGTGGAGACCGGCGAGGCCCTCAGCCTCTCCATGCCGTGGCAGCTGAAGGGGCCGCAGGACGGCAGCGGCATCCCGGGCCGTATCAATCCGGTGCGCACGATGCTCGGCATCAACACGCCGATGGGTCCGGATCCCGCGGCGGCGTACAGCGACGACATCGTCGTGATGCCCCTCCAGGCCGCGACCCATTGGGACGCGCTCTCCCATGTCAGCTGGCGCGGACGCATGTACAACGACGTGGCAGCGGACGCTGTCTCGGTGGCCGGCGCGGCCCGCCTCGCGATCGACACCTTCGGACCGGTCGTGACGCGGGGCATCCTGCTCGACGTCGCACGCCTCGAGGGGGCGGATCGGCTGCCGGGGGGATTCGAGGTCACCGCCGCACATCTCGACGCCTGTGCACGCGATGCCGGGATCGAGGTGCGGCCGGGGGACATCGCGCTGGTGAGGACCGGGCACATCCAGCTCTTCCACGCCGGCGACATTCACGGCTACCACACCCCGACGCCCGGCCTCGGCATCGACACCGCGGCCTGGTTCCATGAGCACGGGGTGGCCGCGGCCGCGACGGACACGATCGCGTTCGAGCTGCTGCCCGCCCGTTGTCCCGAGCTGGTGCTCCCCCTCCATGTCCTGTGCCTGGTGATGATGGGGATGCCCCAGGGGCAGAACTTCGACTTCGAGGAGCTGTCCCGGGCCTGCGCCGCCGATGGCCGCTATACGTTCCTCTTCGAGGCGACCCCGTTGCCGTTCCGGTGCGGCACGGGTGGCCCGATCAACCCGGTCGCGGTGCGCTGAGTCGCTGTCAGCCACGATGCAGGCGGTGCGTCGGCGCTCGGGTGGCCGCACGCTGCCCCCGGAGCGACGACCAGGGGCAGCGTGCGGCACCGGCCGTCCGCGCTCAGGTGGAGCTCGGCCGTCAAGCCGCCCTGCAGGAGCAGACGCTCCCAGGTTCCGTCCGCCGACCACAGCCGGTGCCGTTCGCAGACCGTCTTCCGCGGGCCGAGCCGTGCGGGCAGGTCACGCCACTGGACACCACAGTCCGTACCCGGCGCAGAATCGCGTCGAAGACCTGCCCGGTGACCCGCCACCTGCCACAACGCCTGTTACTGACCGGCAGGAACGGCCCCAGCCGTTCCCTCGACACCTGTCAGATCTCCCCGCCCATGTCCACATCAACGACCAGCCCCGCGCAGCAGTCACATGATCGTCCGGACAAGTCCCGGCCCTAGCCGGCGAACGGGTCGAACGGTTCCTTGCTCACCAGCTTCCCGTCCTGGATCACGGCCGGGAAGGCCTCGGTCGCGACCACACGTGGGTAGCCGGCGATGGGACCGGACTTGTCGAACGACAGATGGTCGATCCACATGAACTCCATGTCGTGGACCTTGTCGAGGGCCTGGACGAGCGAGGTGCTCGTGACGCCACCATCGATCCCTTTCGCGACCTCGGCGAACAGATGGACCGCAGCGTAGGACCGGAGTCCGACGCCCGCGTACACCTTCTCCGACGGCTCGTACTTCTTCATCGCCGCGATGTACTGCTTGCCCCACGGGTTCGCCTCGTCGGCGCTGGGCGTCCCGGCGACGACATAGGTCCCGGCAGCGGCGTCGCCGCCCTCCGCGGCCACCTTCGGGGTGACACTGCCGGCGCTGGCGACCACCTTCAGGTTCGAGCCGGTGCTCTCCATCGCTTTCCACAGTTTCGTGGTCCACTCCGCCGCCAGGGACGACACGATCGCCTGTGCGCCCGACTTCTTCGCCGCAGCGACGTACTGGCTGAAATCGACGGTGTCGGTCGGGATCTCCGCAGAGTAGACGATCTTACTCCCGGACAGTTCAGCCCCTTTCTCCACATACTTCTTGGTCTCGCCGGCATTTGCGAACTCGATCTGGATCAGGGCGATCTTGGTTGCGCCCAGGTACTTCTTGGCGACCGCGGGCATCGCGGTGTAGCCCGGCACGCCCGAGTCGATGAGGTAGTTCATCGGGCTTCGGGCGTCGGCCGGAGTCAGGGCGTCGGCCCCGATCGAGGGTATCTTGGCGCTCTGCAGCACCGGCATCACCTGCGCCCCGAACGCGGAAAGCGAACCGACGACGGCGACCGCAT
This sequence comes from Streptomyces mexicanus, assembly GCF_902506575.1. Classification (GTDB taxonomy): domain Bacteria; phylum Actinomycetota; class Actinomycetes; order Streptomycetales; family Streptomycetaceae; genus Streptomyces; species Streptomyces mexicanus. Next base: position 1,488,756 of record NZ_LR732544.1, read on the forward strand.
GCTCCTGCACAGCTCGCTGCGCGCATCGCACGGCCTCGTTCGGGTCGTACTTCTCGTCGCACGTCTCGAGTTCGAGTTTCCGGCCGTTGATCCCACCTGCGGCATTGACCTCGTCGACCGCGGCCTGCGCCGACGTCTTCATGTAGGGCAAGGACGCGGTCTGCGACTCGTAAGGCGCGAACTGGAAGATCTTGACCGGACCGCCACCGGACTGACCGCCACCGCTCCCGCATCCCGTCAGAGTCAGTGTGGCGACCGTTGCGCCGACCGCCACCATCGCCAATGTTCGCTTCATGTCCGCCCCTCGGGTGCTCTCTGGCCACGGGTCACTCTCAAGATGTGGGTTTATTAGTTGTATCATTTTGTTAATTGCTAGGCGAGAGTCGTCGAGCCTGAATCCCGACCGGCATCCCTCGCGTCCCGAACGCGGCACTCCCTGTGCACAGGACATCGGCGCCCAGTGCGCTGCGGTCCGTACGAAGCATCCGCGACGTAGGCTCGTATGCCGGAGGCAGGGAGCAATGAAGGTGACGGAGTCGGTGGCGGGCGGATCAGGCAGGGCACGGAGCCAGCGTGGACACGGCGAGCAGTTGCGCGGCGAGATCCTGGCCGCGGTCAACAGCCTGCTCGCCGAGTGGGGCAGTGCCGACAGACTGACCATCCGCGCGGTCGCCAAGCAGGTGGGCATCGCACCTCCGAGCATCTATCTGCACTTCAAGGACAAGGCCGAACTGGTGTGGGCGGCACTGTCGGACAAGTACGGCGACCTGGTCGGCCGGATGGCCGCCGCGGAGACGGCATGCACAGCGGCCGACCCGCGCGAGCCGCTGCGGGCGCAGGCTCACGCCTACTGCCGATTCGCGCTGAGCAATCCCGGCCACTACCGGCTCATGTTCGAGGTGCCCCAGCCCGCGGTCGAGGTCTCGAGGATCAGCGGCCATCCGGCCCGCCACGTGTCCGCCCGGCTCCGTGCGGGATTCCTCCGCTGTCAGGAGGCCGGATACGCGCTGTCGCTGCCGGTCGAACAGGCGGCCCAGACATTGTGGGCGGGACTGCACGGCGCCATTTCGCTGCACCACAGCCTGTTCGACGACGAGTCGACCGACGCGCTCCTCCTGCTGCTCTCCGACGGCTTGATCGACTCACTCGTCGCCGGCACACCGGGCGTCTCGCCGCCCTTCGCGACCGCCCCCGCCGAGACGGCGGCATCGCGGCAGATCAAGGCCATCCTGTCGGGAGCGCAGCAGCACGGCGAGTAGCCGTACGCCCACCGCCGGCCGTCTTTTCGGACCTTCACAGTTCTGCCACTTCAACCCCCTCGGGACTGGTTGCATCCCCTCCGAACGGGAGTACAGTGCTGGGTGAACTTAGTTAGGTTACTAGGGCAACTAATTTCAGCCCTTCTCCCACTCACGTCCCCCGCACGCGCGGCTTGACTGAGGTGATCCCCAATGAAGATTTCCATCGACTTCGACAAGTGCTGCGGTGCGGGCCAGTGCGTACTGGCCGCCCCGGAGGTCTTCGACCAGCGGGACGAGGACGGGGTCGTGGTCCTCCTCGATCCCAACCCCCCGTCCGAGCAGGAGGAGAACGTCCGGCAGGCCGCCGCGGTCTGCCCCGCGGCCGTGATCAAGGTGGAGCAGTGACTGCCCGGAGGCCGTCAAGGATCGCCGTCGTCGGTGCCTCGGCGGCCGGTCTGAGCACCGTGGAGGGATTGCGCCGCCAGGGCTACGCCGGACCGCTCACGCTGATCGGCGAAGAGGAACACCTCCCCTACGACCGGCCACCGCTGTCCAAGCAGCTGCTGTCCGGCGCCTGGGACACCGCACGTCTCCAGCTGCGCAGCGCGGACGACATCGAAGCGCTCGGCCTCGACCTGCGTCTGGGATCGCCGGCGGTCGCGCTGGACACCCGCAGGCAGGAGGTCGCTCTCGCCGACGGCAGCCGCGTCGGCTACGACGCCCTGGTGGTGGCCACCGGTATGCGGGCCCGTCGCCTGCCCGGTACCGAGGGGGTGCCTGGCGTGCACGTCCTGCGCACTCTGGAGGACGCCCTCGCCCTGCGCGAGGCCCTCGCCGCCAAGCCGCACCTGGTCGTGGTCGGAGGCGGTTTCATCGGTGCGGAGGCCGCCGCTGTGGCGCGTGGCCTCGGCTGCGGCGTCACCCTCGTCACCGACACCGCACAGCCCATGGGGGATGCTCTCGGTGACGAGCTGGGGGCCATGCTGCGCGCCGTTCACACCGAAAACGGCGTCCGCATCGCGACCGGCGTCCTGGTCGACCAGGTCATCACGGACGGCGGGCGGGCCCGTGGGGTCCGTCTGGCCGACGGCCGCATCCTCGCCGCGGACGCCGTCCTGGTCGGCATCGGTGCTCAGCCCAACGTGGAATGGCTCGCCGGCAGCGGCATCCCCATCGGGAACGGGGTGCAGTGCGACGCCACGCTCTATGCCGGTTCCGGAGTGTGGGCGGTGGGTGACGTCGCCTGCTGGCCGCATCCGCGCACTGGTGAGCCTTTGCGCATCGAACACCGTACGAACGCGGCCGAGCAGGGCCTGGCGGTCGCCCGCAACATCCTGGCCGGGCCGGAACTGGCCACCCCCTTCGACTCGGTCCCCTACGTCTGGTCCGACCAGTACGACCTGAAGATCCAGATCTACGGCCGCACCCGGGGCGCCGACGAGGTGCGGATCGTCCAAGGCAGCTTCGACGACGGCAAGCTGGTCGCCCTCTACGGCAAGAACGGCCGCGTCTGCGCCGCCGTAGGCATCAACATGATGCGGGCCCTGCGCGGCTACCGGGCCCAGGTCGCCCAGGCCGCCGTACTCGACGAAGTGGAGAACGCGGCATGACGGACAACGACGAAGCGGACAACCTGCGTGCCGGTGTGGTGGGTCTCGGCGCGATCGGCGGCGGAGTCGCCGTCAGCATGGCCCGGTGCGGCCGCGTTCCCGCGGTCTACGACATCAGGCCGGACGCCTCGGCGAACCTGGCCGGCGTGCCGGACCCGCTCGGCTCCCCGGCCGAGGTGGCCAAGTCCAGCGACGTGGTGATGGTCGCCGTGGTCAACGCCGAACAGGCCCGCGAGGTCATCGGCGGCGAGAACGGTCTTCTGTCGGCCGCCCACCCGGGCCTGGTGATCGTCCTGCAGGCCACGGTCGCGCTGCCGGTCGTCCACGAACTGGCCGCCCTGTGCGCCAAGAGCGGTGTCCGCTTCCTGGACTGCGGCGTCACCCCCGGTGACAGAGCCGCCGAGCACGGCATGGTCGCCATCGTCGGCGGTGACACCGCCACCGTGGAAGCGGCGCGGCCCGTCCTGGACGACTGGGCGAAGAAGGTCGTGCACTGCGGTCCGCTCGGCGCCGGCATGGCCACCAAGATCGCTCGCAACGTCATCACCTACGGCAGCTGGCGCGCCGTCCACGAGGCCGCCGACCTGGCCCGGGCCGCGGGCGTGGACGCGGCACGGCTGGCCGAGGTCGTCGACACAGCCGATCCCGAAGGGCGCACGCTGCTGCAACTGCTGGGCATGCGCGGACCCGACGGTCACCTGCCCGAAGCGGCCGGCCGCAAGATCGAACCGCTGATGACCAAGGATCTCGACGCTGCCCGTGAACTCGCCGCCGACCTGGGGCTGGACGTCCCTCTGGTCGATGCCGCCCGGGCCAACGTGCGGGCAACGCTGGACTTGGACGAGAAGACAGACGGGAAGCCGGCGTCCCACCCCCAGCAGGCTGTGCCGAGCGCTCCGGACGAGCTGCGCCGGTTCGGTCTGGCCATGATGGACGCGGCCTACGGCCCCGGCTTCAGCAACGCCATGCCCCGAGAGGGCGGTGATCCGTTCACCCAGGCGACGGCCGACTATCTCTTCGCCCAGGTCTGGGCCCGCCCCGGTCTGTCCGTCCGTGACCGCCGGCTGCTCACCCTCGGCGTCGCCGCGACCGTCGGCCGTGCCGATCTCATCGAGATCATCGCGAACGGCGGCCTGGTCAACGAGGAACTGACCCCCGACGCACTCCGCGAGGCTGTGCTCCACCTGGCCGCCTACACCGGCTGGTGCAAGGCGACCGCCGTCCACGCGGGCGTCACCGCAGCCATCAACGCCCACACCCCCCACCAGGAGCAGAAATGACGCAGGACCTCATCCAGCAGCCTGTCACCCGTGACCCCGCCAATCCCTTGGACCCGCCTGCCGAGTTCACACAGCTGCGCGAGGACCAGCCCATTGTCAAGGTCCGTTTCCCCAACGGCACGACCGGCTGGCTGGTCACTCGCTTCGAAGAGGGCAGCCAGGTCTTCAGCGACCCGAGGCTCAGTGCCAAGCCCCCCCGCCACGACACCCCCGAGGGTGACGTCGCGGAGGCCGGCAAGAACCATCCGTTCGAATCGGTGCTCGTGATGATGGACGAGCCCGAGCACGGTGTCTACCGGCGGCTGCTCAACTCCCGCTTCACGCCCAAGGCCGTACAGCGCCAGCTCCAGCCCTACATCGACAAGATCGTCGACGAGCACCTGGACGCCATCGCCGCAGGACCGGAGACCTTCGACTTCGTCCAGGCCATGGCTCTGCCCATCCCCTGTCTGGTGATCTGCGAGCTGCTCGGCGTCCCCTACGAGGACCGTGACGGCTTCCACCACGCCACCGTCGCCATGATGGACATGGCCAACAGCCGCGAGGAGCGTGACAAGGGCGCCCACTGGCTGGTCGACTACATCACCCGCCTGGTCGCCGAGAAGCGCCGTACCAGCGCGAGCGACGGACTTCTCTCCAAGCTGATCGCCAAGACCGGCGGTGAGGACGGAATCCTGACCGAGGGGCAGCTGATCGGTCTGAGCGTGCTGCTGCTGTTCGCCGGACACGACACCACCGCCGCCATGCTGGGCCTGTCCACCCTCACCCTCCTTACCCACGACGAACAGCGGCAGGACCTGATCCAGCACCCGGAGAAGATCGGCAGCGCGGTCGAGGAACTGCTGCGCTACCTGACCATTGTCCAGTTCGGGCTCGGCCGGGTGGCCAAGGAAGACCTGGAGATCGGCGGCGCCCAGATCAAGAAGGGTGACCTGGTGGTGGTCGCCATGAACGCGGCCAACCGCGACGCACGTGCCTTCGACGACCCCGACGCCCTGGACATCGACCGCAAGATCACCCGTCACCTCGCCTTCGGCTACGGCGTCCACGCCTGCCTGGGTCAGAACATCGCCCGCGCGGAGCTCAAGACCGTCCTGCCCAAGCTCTTCCAGCGCTTCCCCGACTTGCGCCTCGCCACTCCGCTCGAACAGGTTCCGATGGACTTCACCGGCACCAACTACGGTGTGCGCAAGCTCATGGTCACCCGCTAGATGTATCGCGAGCGTAGCTGACGCCGGTCGGGCTGGAGCATGGCGAAGACCTCCGTGGTGGAGCTGCCTGGAAGCGCACCACACGGAGGTCTTCGTGTCCCACCGGTTCCGTCCCCTCCCGCCCCGTCCGCATGGCCCGCTGGCCGGTCCTGAGCGTTCCGTGAGCCCGGCCATCGGCCGTGGAGAAGGAAGACGGCGGCGGCATCGATGTCCTGGGACGCCCGGAAATCACCAGGCGCACCGGGATCAGCAATCCAGACCCGCGCAGACGATCCCCATGGCTCTTCCCAGCGCGTCGTGCTGGTCCGGTGTGCCGGGCTCGCCGTCCGGGGCTTCGGACAGCGCCCAGTCCTCCATGGCCACCCGGAGAGCACTGTTGACCATCGTCGCGCGCACCCGCACGTCGAGACTGTCCGCAGGCAGGCCGAGGCGGGTGGCGATGACCTCGGCGAGGACGTCCTCCGCTCTGTAGTGCACCTGCAACCAGACGGCCATGATCGAGGGCTCATTGCGGGTGAGGCGGATCAAACTGCGCAGCGCCTGCAACTGCCCGGGCTCGTACGCCTCGTCGTGAGCGGCACCGCGATCGCGCCGGGCCACATCGGCGAGCGGGCGGCCGGGCGGGAGTTCGACGAGCCGACGGGCCATCCGGTCCAGTCCTCGCGTCAGCAGCGGACGGACACACTGCTCCTTGGTCGGGAAGTACCGCCACAGCGTGCGTGTCGAGATGCCGACGGCCCGCGCGATGTCCTCGCCGGACGTCCTCTGCACCCCGTGTTCCGCGAAGAGCCGGACCGCCTCGTGAGCGATCTCGAGCCGGGTGGCCTCCTTGCGGCGCTCGGTGAGCGGGGGCCTGCCGGGCCGGGAGGTCGGCGCGTCTGCGCCGGCCCCGGCCCTGTCCGGCCCACTGGGCGCCCTCATCGCGGTCTCCTCCTCCGTTGGACCGGTACCCCGCGCACCCCGGGGCGCGAAGCCACGAAACGTAACGATGCAACTTACATTACGTCGTTTCGACAAGCTGCCGCAAAATGACAGTGTGACGTTCGGCGCCTTTGTGGCACTCCGCGCCAATAATTGGCTACGTTGGGGTCACCCGGACGGTGACATCAGTCCGGACGCACGCAAAGGAGCACGTCATGGCCGACACAGGTCTTTCAGGACGCACCGTTGTCGTCACCGGTGCTGGTTCCGGCATCGGCCGCGCGACCGCGCTGCGCTTCGCCCGAGAAGGCGCGAAGGTACTGGTCGCCGATCTCAACGCCGAGGGCGCCAAGAAGGCGGTGGCCGAGATCGAGAGCCAGGGCGGCAGCGCGGTCGCCGTCGTGGGCGACCTGAGCCGGCCAGAGGTGGTGAACGAGGTCGTGACCACCGCGATGGAAACCCTCGGCGGTCTCGATGTCCTGGTGAACAACGCCGGCATCATGGACCGGATGTCCGCGGCGGCCGACACCGACGACGCCGAGTGGGACCTGGTGCTGCGCGTCAACCTCACCGCCCCGTTCCAGCTGACCCGTGCCGCGTTGCCGCACATGCTGGAAGCGGGCAAGGGCGCCATCGTCTTCACCGCGTCCGAGGCGTCGCTGCGCGGCAGCGCCGCAGGCACGGCCTACACCGTCTCCAAGCACGGCATCGCGGGCCTGACCAAGTCCCTCGCCGTGATGTACCGCGACCAGGGAATCCGCGTGAACGCCATCGCACCGGGCGGCACCGCCACGGCGATCAAGGTCGACGCGCAGGACGGCGCGCACGGGCCCGCCGTCATCGGTTCCTACGCGAACAACGTCGGACGGCCCGCGGCGGCGGAGGAGCAGGCTGCCGCGATCGTCTTCCTGGCCTCGGACGCGGCGAGCAACATCAACGGCGTCATCCTCCCGGTCGACAACGGCTGGTCCGCCGTCTGACCTGCCTTCTGCCCCTCGACGGCGCTGCCTCCGGTCCCCGGTTGCAGCGCCGGAACAACTGAGACCGCCCCGGCCGCTCGTCGACCACGGAACCGCGGGCTCGCACGGCGCCGCAGCGCCAGTGCCCGCACCGACGACGACCGGGGCTTGCCGCTGCGCGGTCCCGGCGCGCGGCACTGCCCGCAGGCGGCGAAGCCGAAGCACAGGCCTCCCGCAACCCGGCACCCACCTGGCCGCGGACTTCCTCACCCGTGGGACCCCGGACGTGTCCCGGTCCGGGGTCCCACGGATGACAGGTACTGACGCGCCATCCGGTCAGCGGTTCTTCCACTGATGGTCAGCCAGGACGCGATCGAGGGCATGACGGCCTTCGCCCAAAGGCGCCGCCCGCAGCATCACCGCGGCCGGGCTGCGGCTGAGGTCGGCGCGCTCCATCAGATCGCGCTCGCGCAGGTCGGCATGGCCGTGCAGGAACACCCACCGCTCCTCGGGCACACCCAGCCGGCGCGCGGTGCTCACCGACATGACCAGCACGGCCGCCCCCTGGTTCACCTTGTCCCGGGCGACCACGTACCGGGGGTAGGGGTCGGCGATCATCCGGTTCTTCTCGGTCACGGTGACCAGCTCCTCCGCGGAGCGGCGCACCGGGGCCGACGCATGCGGGTTCTTCGCCGCCACCTCCGTGAACGGCGCGAACAACGCGCCCATACCGGCCGCGTACTCCTCCCGCGACTGCCCGTGATGCCCGAGCCGATGCGCAGCGCCAGACGGGCGGCGATCTCCTTGCCCTCGGCGGAGGACGGGCACCAGAGCGGTGAGCGGCGCGACGAGTGACGTCGCGCCGCTCTACCAGCCCGGGTACCGCGGTCCGTGGCGAACTCCCCCGCCCTGCTGAGCGGGTGGTCAGCGCGGAAGCCCGAGCCCCCGCGCGATCATGCCGCGCTGGATGTCGTTGGTGCCGCCGCCGACGACGTACATGACCGACAAGCGCAGTCCGTACTCGAAGGAGCCGCCACCGGGGACGCCGGGCACCGACGCGGACAGCGCAGCGTCGGGACCGAGGATGTCGAGGACCGCCTCGCCGAAGCGCTCGGCGAGTTCACCGCCCATGACGCCCGCCATCGGGGCGGCGAGCTTGGCCGTCGCCGCCGCGTCCTGGGACGTCGAGCGGATCGCCGAGGCCACCAGGGCGCGTGTGGCCTGGACGCCGACGGCGAGCTCCTTCAGCAGCGCGCGCTTGGCCGAGCCACGGGGTCCGACGACGCCCTGCGCGTCCTCGCGGACGCAGGCGAGGAGGTCGTCGAGCTGACGGTGCAACTCGGCGGCGATGTTGCCCATGGTGATGCGCTCACCGGCGAGGGCGTCGACGATCACCTTCCAGCCGCCGTTCACCTCGCCCACCCGCATGCTGTCGGGGACGCGGACATCGTCGTAGAAGACGGTGCAGGAGATCTCACCGGACAGCGCGCGGTGCTGCTGCACGGTGATGCCGGGGGTGTCCATCGGGATCAGGAAGACGGAGATGCCGGCATGGCGGGGCTGCGCGTCGGGGTCGGTGCGGACCGCGAGCCAGACCCAGTCCGACTGGTGGCCGCCGGTCGTCCACAGCTTCTGTCCGTTGATGACCCAGTGGTCGCCGTCCCGGACCGCGCGGGTGCGAAGGGAAGCGAGGTCCGATCCGGCCTCCGGTTCCGAATAGCCCAGGCAGAAGGCGAGTTCTCCCTTACGGATCAAGGGAAGAAAGGTGTCCTTCTGCTCCTGGGTGCCGTGCCGCAGGATGGAGTTGCCCAGCAGGTTCACCGCGCCGAGGGCCTTACTCAACGGCGCCCGGTGGTAGGCCGTCTCCTCGTTGAGGACGACCTGTTCGGCAAGAGAAGCGCCCCGGCCGCCGGCCTCCTCGGGCCAGGCGAAACCGAGCCACCCCTTCTCGGCGACGGCACGTACCATGTCCTGGTCGATGGCCATGGTGCCGCCACCGAGCCGGTCGGAGAACCGGTCGAACAGCTCGCGGACCTCGGCGCGGAACCGCTCACCGGTCTCGCCCAGGTCGGCGTCGGGCAGCGAGCCCGAGCCCTCGGCCAGTACGTCGGCGACATCGCCCGCGGCCCTGACGAGCGTCTGCAGCCGGACGACGTCGCCGTGCACCCGGCGGAACAGCCAGGGAGCGTCGTGCTCCTCGAAGTATCCGATGGCGGCGAGCGTGTGGTGGGCGCCGAGCTGTACGCGCGGGGCGGCGGCGAGGACGTGCTCGACGGCCAGCTCGGCAGTGAGCAGCCGGTCGTCCTTGCCCCGCTCGAACGCGCGGACCGCGTCGGCGAGCAGCAGGTTGCCGGCGCTGATGTCGATCTGGCAGGTGGCGGTGCGCTGCTGAACAGCACCGAAAGAGCCTATGACCTTGCCGAACTGACGACGCTCCTTGGCGTGCTCGACGGCCATCTCGTGGGCCCGCTCGGCGGCCGCCAGGGCGCGGACCGCCAGTTGGAGCCGCAGCAGGACGACGGCCTCGTCCGCCTCCTCGGCGGTGATCTCTGTGGTGGCTTCCACGGCGCCGACTGAAGCGGTGAGCCAGGCGGGAACGGCCAGTCCCTCGGTTTCCGTGACGGACTCGAGGGAGCGCAGTACGGCGGTGCCGCCCGCGGCCGGTACGAGCAGCAGATGGGTGGCCTGGCGCGCGGCGTCCGCGTACCGCACCCGGGTCACGGAGCTGTCGCCGGTGGCGGCGATGACGCGGATTTCGCCCGAGGCGATCCTGTCCGCCAGGAGGTCGTCGTGCGCGAAGAGACGGATCGCGGCGAAGCCGTCGAGGATCGGCAGCGGGCAGGCGACGCGACCCAGCTCGCGCACGGCCGCGACGGCGGCTCCCAGTGCTCCGTCGGCCCCGAGCTCGAACCAACCGTAGTCCGCCGCGGCGTCCCACAGCTTGCCCAGGTCGGCCGTAGGGGCGACATGAGGTGCTTCCCAGTTGCGGGCCAGAGTGCCGCGTACGCTGTCGGCGAACGCGGCGATTTCCTCCGAGGCCATGAGCGTGAACGAAGCGTCGGCAGACATGCGGTTCCTCCGGGTGTGCTTGGGCAGAGAGCGGTTCAGGGAATGGCGCGCCGGGTCGGCGACGGGCCGATCCGCGACCCAATAGCTGAACGGGCCCCGTCTGTAACGGACTCTAAAACAGACGGAAGCCGTACAGCAATGGAAACGGCGAACGATTCCTGAAGGCCGGTGCGGCCTCCTGCGAGCCGAAGCCGTGCCTACCGCCTTACCACCGGTCGTGCGCCGGCACGTGTTTTTTTCCGACACGTGCAGAGCGCGGAAACGGCGATGTACGCCGTCGAAGTCTCGATGCCACGGTGTGCTGGTAACGGGACAGCCGGGCGCCGACGCCCGCCTCGACACAACGCCGTGGAGTAGGCACCGTGGCCAAGAACGCACTGCCCCTGACGGGGGTCAGGGTCCTCGACCTGACGAACGGAAAGGGCGAACTGGGCACGCGCCTGTTCGCCGACCTGGGCGCGGACGTGATACGCGTCGAAACCCTCGGTACCGATCGCAGCCGGTCGCGCGGACCCGTCATCGACGGTGTCAGCCTGTACCACCAGGTCTTCAACGCGAACAAGCGGTCCGTCGCCCTGGATCTGGGCTGGGCGCAGGACCGGGCCGAGTTCTTCGACCGCCTCGTGCCGAACGCGGACATCTGCTTCACCTCGCTGGCTCCCGCGGAGCAGACCGCGCTCGGCGTCGAACCGGCGACCCTGCTGGCGCACAACCCGACCCTGGTCGCCGTCTCCCTCACCGACTACGGCCTCACCGGTCCGTACCGTGACTGGGCGGGCACCGAGTGGACACACCTGGCGCTGGGCGGCGTCCTCTCCCGGTCCGGCGACCCGGGCCGCGAACCTCTTCTGCCCCCGCTCGACCTCGCGCTCCAGACCGCGGCCGTCCAGGCCGCGTGGTCGGCATTGCTTGCCTACTGGAACCGTCTGGAGACCGGGGCCGGCGACGCGGTGGAGGTCTCCGTCTTCGAGAGCGTGGTGCAGGCCATCGACCCGGGCTGGGGCATGGGCGGGTCGGCGACCGGGGGTGTGCCGGCCAGCGAGGGCCCCCGCGGCAGGATCGACGACGGCCACAAATACCCCTTCTTCCCGTGCGCCGACGGTGCCGTGCGCCTGACCCTGCTGAGCCCGCGACAGTGGCGGGGCATGTTCGCCTGGATGGGCAGCCCCGAGCAGTTCGCCGACGAGCGCTGGAACGACCTGGTGGTGCGGTTCCGGGAGAGCCACGTCCTCTACCCGGCGATCGGCGAGATGCTGAAGCCGAAGACACGCGCGCAGATCGTGAAAGAGGCCCGACGGTACGGCGTGGCAGCCGCTGCCGTGCTGACCCCGCAGGAGGTGATCCACAACGAGCACTTCGCCGCCCGGTCCGTCTTCACCCGGCCGCCCCTGGCCGGTGGCCGCGCCGTCGCCGTGGTCGACGGAGTGGTGGAGATCGACGGTGTACGGGCCGGGTACCGCACGGCAGCTCCGGCGATCGGCAGGGACACCGAAAAGGTGCTGGCCGACCCGGGTGGAAGCCGGCCGGACCCCCTACCCGTCACGCCGGGTGCACGTGCACCGTTCGAGGGACTGCGCGTGCTGGACCTCGGGGTCATCGTCGCGGGCGGTGAGGCCGGCCGGCTCTTCGCGGACCTCGGCGCCGAGGTCCTGAAGGTGGAGAACCTCATGTCGCCCGACGGCTCTCGCCAGTCACTGGACGGCAGCGCGATGACACCGATCTTCGCCTGGGGCAACCGCAACAAGCTCGGTTTCGGGCTCAACCTCAAGGACATCCGCGGACACGACCTCTTTCTGAGGCTCGCGGCCTGCTCCGACGTGGTCCTCAGCAACTTCAAGCCCGGCACCCTTCACAAGCTCGGTATCTCGTACGAGCAGTTGAAGGAGGTCAACCCCGGCATCGTCGTCGTGGAGTCGTCCGCGTACGGCCACACCGGGCCCTGGTCCGGCAACCCGGGCTACGGTCCCATGGTGCGCAGCGCGGTCGGCGTCACCGGGCTGTGGCGCTACCCGGAGGACGAGCACCGCTTCCAGGACGACACCACCATCTACCCGGACCACGTCGCGGCCAGGATGGCGGTTTTCGCTGCCGTGGCGAAGCTCGTCGAACGGCGCAGAACGGGGACCGGCGGCACGGTGCACCTTGCTCAGACGGAGGTTGTGCTCGGTCAGCACGCGCATGTCTTCGCCGCCGAGTCCCTGGTTCCCGGAACGACGGTCGCCGTCGGCAACGCCGGACCTGGTGACGCGCCCCGGGGCGTCTACCCGGCCGCGGGCCACGACGAGTGGCTGGTCGTCGACGTCCAGGGAGACGACCAGTGGCGGCGCCTCGCCGAGGTGACCGGCCTCGACGCCTCCCGCTGCCCCGATGCGGCGGCGCGGGTGGCCCACAGAGCGGAGATCGACGCACATGTAGCCGCCTGGTCCGCCGTGCTGGCGCCCGAGGAGAGCATGGAACGGCTTCAGGAGGCCGGCGTTCCAGCGGCGAAGATGATGCGCATCACCGACTTCCCCGAAAACCCGCACCTGGTAGCCCGGCGGACCTTCCGCCCGGCGCAGCACCCGCTGATCGACCGGCCGATGCCGAGCGAGAACCTGCCGGGCCTGTTCAGCCGCGTGCCCGACCCCGAGCTGCGGCCCGCACCGCTCCTCGGACAGCACACCCGCGAGGTCGCCACCCGTGTCCTGGGGCTGGACGACACGACCGTGGACGAGCTGTTCGCGGCGGGGGTGCTGCAGCAGGACCCGCGGGTCGCCGAACTGTTCGTGTCCACGGGGGAGTAGCTGGAACGCGGGTGGCGCCTCACCGTCCGTCCGAGCCGCGCAGCTGGTCGCCTCGATGCTGGAGAGGGCGGGAGTCACCCGCACCGAGCGCCTCCATGGGCGCCGGGAGGTGTGGAGATCTCCCGCGAGGTGCTGCTGCGCGGATTGGTGACGTTCGTACGCGACGTGCCGGGAGCTTCTCTGCCGTCCCTGAGACGACCTCCCGATGGCGAAGATCCGCCAGGGACACCCTGTCCCGTCGGGCGAGCGGATCGTCGGCCCTGACCGCGACGGCCAGCGGGTAGCGGAGCCACGGCACCACACTCAGCCGGTGACGTCCGGGGTGTCCGGCGACCGCTTCGGACCAGAATCGTCCTGCCGGTCCACATGCCGACTTCAGAACGGTCCCTGGGCCGAGTCGGCGGGCGGTGAGGGAAAGGTGCCGTGCAGCGGTCCGAAGACCGGTGCACGGACCCCTGGGGGCGTACGGCTCAGTCCTCGACGGCGAGGGCGAGGCGCTCTGCGGCCTCGGCGAAGTCCTCGGCCATCTCGTACACCACGTCACGAGCGGGCCGCACCCGGTTCATCAGGCCCACGCCCTGCCCGACCCAGTAGGTGGCAAGCTCCTGCGCGCCGGAGTCGCCCTTCTCCGCGAGGGTGTCGACGTAGCGCAGGGCCGGCTCGCTGACCAGTGACTGCAGCGGCATCGGCAGCGCGCCCGGGCTGTCCGGGCTCTCCCAGGCGTCGGTCCAGGCCGACTTGAGCTGACGCGAGGGCTTGCCGGTGCGCCCCTTGGAGCGGACGGTGTCGCGCGAGGACGCGGCGAGCATCTTCTGCACGGTGTACGGCGCCGTCTCCGCCTCCTCGGTGGTGAGCCAGACGGAACCGGTCCAGGCGCCGGCCGCCCCCAGCGCGATCGCCGCGGCCATCTGGCGGCCGGTCACGATGCCGCCGGCGGCGAGCACCGGAACCTCCCGGATCGGGCGGATCGCCTCGATCACCTCGGGGATCAGCACCATCGTGCTGACCTCTCCGCAGTGGCCGCCGGCCTCGGTGCCCTGCGCGATCAGGATGTCCACACCCGCGTTGACCTGCTTGACAGCATGCTCCTTGGCGCCGACCAGCGCGGCGATCGGCACCCCCTCGGCCTTGGCACGGTCGATCATGTACTGCGGGGGCACACCCAGGGCGTTGGCGATCAGCTTCACCGGGTGGCGGAAGGTGACGTCGAGCAGTTCCTCCCCGATGGTGTCGCTCATCCCGCCGCCCTGCCACACCGGCTCGGCCGGGAGCCGTACGCCGTGCCTGGCGAGCAGTCCGTCGACGAACGCGCGCCGGTCGGCCGGCACGCGCTCGGCCAGCTGCTCGACGGTGAGGTTCTGTCCCTTGCCCTCGAATTTCTCCGGCACGACGATGTCGGCGCCGTAGGGCCTGCCGTCGACGTGCTCGTCGATCCAGGCGAGTTCGTACTCCAGCTGCTCCGGCGTGTGGGACGAGGCGCCCAGCACGCCGAACCCGCCGGCGTTGGTGACGGCCGCCACCACGTCGCGGCAGTGGCTGAAAGCGAGCAGCGGCAGCTCGATGCCGAGCATCTCGCAGATCGGGGTCTTCATCAGAGGTGATCCTTCCCGTGCGGGGACGGCGCGGGTGTCGTCGTGGACACTCCGTGTCGTTCGGACCATAAAACGAGACGGAAACCGTCCGCAATAGGTTGCGGACGGTTTCCGTCCAGAAGTTTGCGAGAATCGCCGTCATGAGTACATCCCGCGAAACGGCCGCCGGACAGCGCAGGACCGCCGGTCGGCCACGAGATCCCGGCGTGGAGAGCCGCGTGCTGGCCGCGGCTCTGGACGTCTACGCGGACCATGGGTGGTCGGGCTTCACCTTCGATGCGATCGCCCGGCGGTCCGCGGCAGGCAAGGCGGCCCTCTACCGCCGCTGGCAAAACAAGGAGGAGCTGCTGCTCGCCGCACTGGAAGCCCACGCGATGGTGGTCGAACCGATCGACACCGGCACCGTCCACGACGACCTGCTGGTCGTCGCTCGCGAGCTGTTCGCCGTGTATCTGCAGGGTTCGGTCGGACTCGCCTCACTGCGCTTGTTCGTGGAGGCTCGGGCGCATCCCGACCTGCTGGCGAAGTCGTGGTCGCGGGTCAACGCGGCGCGTGTGAGAGCCGCGCGGACCATGATCCGCCGCGCCGTGGAGCGCGGTGAGCTCCCCCCGGACACCTCGGCGACCGTCCTGCTGGAAGCCCTCAGCGGCGGGGGGATGGCCCACGTGCTGGCGACGCCGGCCGGGCCGGACCGGGGTATGGACGAAGGCGACGAACGTTTCCTCGCCGCCCTCGTCGACCTCGTCCTGCGGGGGGCCCGCTGCCGCTGCCCGAGGTCCGGCTGCGGATCCTGACCCCGGCCCGGCGTGAGCGGCGGGCCGGGGTGGCTACGGCCCGCTCAGCACCGAGGTGAGGACGAAGTCCACGAAGTGCTCCGCGTAGTCGGCCATCGCCTCGGCGGTGAGCGGGCCCAGTGCCGGCGGAACCGTCAGCGCGTGGTTCATCGCCCCGCCGCACACCGCGTCGAGGAGAAAGGTGACCGAGGTGTTCTCGGGGAGCTCCCCGCGCCGAATGCCGCGGCGCACGATGGCGCGTGCCGCGAGGATCTGTGCCTGGGCCATGTCCTCGTACCGTTCGGCCAGTCCCGGGATCCCTCGCGCCTCGATCCCGAGGCGCAGTGCGGCCTGGCCCCGTTCCCCGGTGTACAGCGTCAGAAGCTGCTGGACCAGCTCGACCAGGTCGCCGCGGACGGTTCCGGTGTCGACGTCGCTGATGCGGCCCATGCGCAGCTTCAGTGCCTCGACGAGAAGCTCCTCCTTGTTGCGCCAGCGCAGGTAGACGGAGGCCTTGCCGACGCCCGCCAGCCGGGCCACGGCCTCGATACTGAAGGACGCCCACCCCTTCCGTCCGAAGAGCTCGACGGCGGCGTCGGCGATCCGGTGATCGACCTGGTCGTCGCGCGGACGTCCCGGGCTGGGTCTGGGGGTGGCAGTCATGCGCTCATCTTCCATCCTGACGCTATTGCTGAACGAGGCTCGTCCGATTACAGTCTAATTGCGGACGGGCCCCGTTCAATTAATGCTTCCGGCGGTACTGCCGTAGTGAGGGCGCGAGTGTCGATCAGCGGTCATCGAGTCCCGGACGACGCCGATGGCCTGTGGTTGCCGTCGTCAGCACCTGCCGTCGCACCCGCTCCGCCGAGAACCGCACCATCGCCTCTCCGTCCCGCACAGGTATGCCGTACAGGAGCCGAGTATGACGTCTTCCGTGGCCGTGACCGCCGAAAGCCTGCGTACCCTCTTCCGTCCCCGGAGCGTCGCCCTGGTCGGGGCGAGTGACAAGTCCTCCTTCTCGGCGACCGCCTTCCACAACCTGGTGGAGTTCGGATTCGGCGACCGTACCCACCTGGTCAACCGACGCGGCGTCGACGTGCACGGCCGGTCCACCGTCACTTCGTGCACCGAGATCGGTGAGGAGGTGGACGTGGCCTTCCTGATGGTTCCGCAGGCCGGCACGCTGGATGCGATGTCGGACGCGGCTGCCGCCGGCATCCGCAACGCCGTCATCCTGTCATCCGGCTACGGTGAGGCCGGCGCCGAGGGCCGTGCGGCGCAGGCGGAACTGGTCGCCCACGCCCAGAAGCTGGGCATGGTGCTGCTGGGCCCCAACCACCTCGGTTTCGCCAACTTCGTCGATCAGGTGCCGGTCACCTCCATCTCCGGCTTGCCGCACCGGTCCGGGCCGGTCGCCCTGTTGTCGCAGAGCGGCGCCAGCTCCAGCGCCATGCTCGAGTTCGCCACCATGAGCGGCAACGACCTCAGCTACATGGTCACCCTCGGCAACGAGGCGGTGATCACCGCCGGGCACGTGCTGGACTTCCTCGTCGACGACGAGGCCACCCGCGCGGTCGCCATCTTCATGGAGTCCGTCCGCGACCCGGAGGTCTTCCGCCGCGCCGCCCTGCGCGCGGCCGAGGCGGGCAAGGCGGTCGTGGTCCTCAAGGCCGGCGCCAGCGAGCTGGCCTCACGTACGGCGGCCGCGCACACCGGAGCCCTGGTCGGAGACGACCGCGTGATCGACGCCGTGTTCCGGCAGTGTGGAGTGATCCGGGTCGACTCCATCGAGGACATGCTCATCACCGCCGGCCTCGCCGCGCACACCGGCCCGCTCGCCGCCCCCGGCGTGGGTGTGGTGTCGATCTCCGGTGGCGCCTGCGACATCGTCGCCGACCGGGCCGAGGAGAGCGGCATGCCACTGCCCCAGCTCGACGAGACGACGGAGGAGGCGCTCACTGCGGTGATGCCGTCCTATGGCACCGTGCAGAACCCGCTGGACATCACCGGCGCGGCCATCGTCGACCCGACGCTGTTCACCAAGTCGATCAAGGCCATGGCCGAGGATCCGGGGGTGGGCATCGTCGCCGTCATCAACGGCCTTCCGGCTTACGGTGACGGCCCCTGGCCGGGCCAGCCCTTCATAGACGCCACGGGCGCGGGCGCCGCGCAGGCCGCCAAGCCCACCGTCCTGGTCAGCCAGATCCTCCAGCCGTACACCGACTACGCGCGCTCCATCGTGGAGCACGCGGGCCTGTCGTACGTCCTGCCCGGTCTCAAGCAGGCCGTGACCGCGCTGGCCGGACTGGGCCGCTGGTCCAGGGTGCACCACGAACTGGCCGCCGGCGCCGGGGCGGACGGTGCCGCCTGTACCCCGCTGGTACCGCCCGCCGCCGAGCGCCGGGGCGCCTGGTCCGAGTACTCCGCCCGCCGGCTCCTGAGCGACGCGGGCGTACCCGTCGTGCCTGGTGTCCTGGCCGCTTCCGCCGACGAGGCCGTCGCGGCGGCGGCGGAGTTCGGCGAACCGGTCGCCTTGAAGATCGTCTCCCCGGACATCCTCCACAAGAGCGACATCGGCGGGGTACGCCTCGGTGTCACCGGCGCGGACGCGGTACGCGCGGCGTACGAATCCGTTCGCGACAGCGCGAGCCGGGCCCCCGGAGCCAAGGTGGAGGGCGTACTCGTCTCACCCATGCGGTCGGGCGGTACCGAACTGCTGGTGGGCGTGGTCCGCGACCCGCAGTGGGGGCCGATGCTCGCGGTCGGACTCGGCGGCGTCTTCGTGGAGGTACTCAAGGACTCCGCGCTCGCGCCACTGCCTGTCACCCCGGACCGGGCACGCGAGATGCTCCTCGGCCTGCGCGGTGTGCCCCTCCTGCAGGGAGCCCGAGGAACCACTCCCGCGGACATCGACGCACTCGCCCGCATCATCGTGGCGATCGGCGACCTCGCCGCCGCACTCGGCGACGAACTGGAGTCGCTCGAAGTGAACCCCTTGCGTGTGGACGGTGACCGGATCGAGGCACTGGACGCGTTGGTGACCTGGACCTCTGCCTGACCCATGCTCCCTGACCGAACCCCGCGGCCACGTCGCGCACGCGAGCGGCCCGGGACACGAAGAAGGAATGAAAGATGAGTTTCGACATCGTCGTCTGTGTGAAGTACGTGCCCGATGCCACGGGCGACCGGCACTTCGCCGATGACCTGACCGTCGACCGGGACGACGTGGACGGTCTGCTCTCCGAGCTGGACGAGTACGCGGTCGAGCAGGCGCTGCAGATCGCGGAGAACTCCGACGACGACGTCGGGGCCGGAGGCCGTCAGCTGTGGGCGGCCAGGACGCCGGAGGCGAAGGAGGTGTCGCAGACGGGGCGGGCGTAGGACTGGGCGCGGGAGGGGCCGTAGATGCGGACCGCGGCGCGACCGAGGGTGCGGGCGATCGACGCGCAGTGCCGGGCCAGCGCCGGGCGGCCGTTGACCGCCTCCTGCAGATGGGTGAGCGCCACGCCCGGGTCCTTCTCCTGCAGTTCCGTCAGGAGCTGGTCGCGCAGCACGTCCTGCGGTGCGCGGGCGCGTGAGTGGGCCGGGCCCCCGGCCAAGGACGCGTCGGAGGCGGTGAGCACCGAGTTCGAGGGGTTCCCCGACCAGTTGACTCGGGTGACCGCGAGGGTCCCGGAGAGCACCAGGACGACGGGCAGGACGAGGGCGAGGGAGCGGCCGATCCGGCGGGCGGGGCCCCGGCCGCGTCGCGTGGTGTGGGTGGTGGAGTGCTTCACGCGAGGCAGCGTAGCCGCTAGTAATGATTTGGCGACATTTAGTCACCCCTTCGAGGGAGGGGAAACGGTGTGCACCGGGGCGTCATGTTGACGCACGCTGCTCGAAACGTCCCGGTGTGCCGGGGTGTCTTCGGGGCCATGGGGAAGGGCCCCGTGGCAGCTCACGGGGCCCTTGTCGCCAACCTGGGGGAAATCCCGGGGATATGCCGGGGTTTCAGCCGTAAGGCGTCAGCAGTACGGGGGACGGCGTCAGTCGGACAGCCGCTCGCCCGTCGAGGTGGAGAACACGTGGGTCTCGCCCGGCCGCGGCACCACGTGCAGCGTGGAGCCCTTCTCCGGGACGGCGCGGCTGCTGACGCGGACGACGAGGTCCTTGCGCTCGCCGCCGACCTCGACGGTGCCGTAGACGTAGCCGTCGGCGCCGGTCTCCTCGACCACGTTCACGGAGACGGCCAGACCGGCCGGGGCGTCGGCGCTGTCCTTGGTCAGCGAGGCCGCCGTGCCGCCGTTGTGCTCGACCACGTCGAAGTGCTCGGGGCGCACGCCGACCGTCACGGTGCGGTCGCCCTTGTCCGCGGCGGCCTTGAGGGCGTCGCGGTTGACCGGCACGACGCTGTTGCCGAACTTCACGCCGCCGTCGGTGATCGGCACCTCGATCAGGTTCATCGCGGGGGAGCCGATGAAGCCGGCGACGAAGAGGTTGGCCGGCTTGTCGTACATGTTGCGCGGCGAGTCCACCTGCTGGAGCACGCCGTCCTTGAGCACGGCCACCCGGTCACCCATCGTCATGGCCTCGACCTGGTCGTGGGTGACGTAGACGGTGGTGATGCCCAGGCGGCGCTGCAGCGAGGCGATCTGCGTACGGGTGGAGACGCGGAGCTTGGCGTCCAGGTTGGACAGCGGCTCGTCCATGAGGAACACCTGCGGCTCGCGCACGATCGCGCGGCCCATCGCGACACGCTGGCGCTGACCGCCGGAGAGCGCCTTCGGCTTGCGGTCCAGGTACTGCGTCAGGTCGAGGATCTTCGCCGCCTCCTCGACCTTCTGCCGGATCTCCGCCTTCGGCACGCCGGCGATCTTCAGGGCGAAGCCCATGTTGTCCGCGACCGTCATGTGCGGGTAGAGCGCGTAGTTCTGGAACACCATGGCGATGTCCCGGTCCTTGGGCGGCAGGTGGGTGACGTCGCGGTCACCGATGCGGATGGCGCCGGAGTTGACGTCCTCCAGACCCGCGAGCATGCGCAGCGAGGTCGACTTGCCGCAGCCGGACGGGCCGACCAGGACGAGGAACTCGCCGTCCGCGATGTCGATGTCGAGCGCGTCGACGGCGGGCTTGTCGGACCCCGGGTAGACACGGGTCGCCTTGTCGAACTGGACAGTGGCCATGGTGAATGGGCCCCCTTCTACCGGCAGGAACGTGCCGGACGATCCGTTGTAGGAAGGTGGATGCCACGACGGATGTGCCGTTGTGGTTGTGGTGTAGTCCACACAGGTGAACTGGCACAGGACGGTACCCGGCGTTCACCTGGTCTGTCAGTACTCGAACCGCTGTGAACTTCGCGGAAATTTTCGACGAGGCCCCGTGGGGACCTGGGTACACTGCACGGGCACGGCGCTGTGCGCCGGTGCGCGCCTCCTTAGCTCAGCTGGTCAGAGCAACGCACTTGTAATGCGTAGGTCGTCGGTTCGAATCCGACAGGGGGCTCCGCGAGACCGAGGCCACTCCGTCCGGGGTGGCCTTCGTCGTACCCGGGTCCGGACACGGCCCGGTGCTGAAGCGGCCCGGTATTGAAACGAACTGTACAAAACAGCTAGGCTCGCGGCATGGCCCGACCGCGGACGTTCGACGAGGAGCGGGCCCTGGCCGCCGCCATGCACACGTTCTGGGAGAAGGGCTACGAGGCCACCTCCACCCAGGACCTGTGCGAGGCCACGGGGCTGGGGCGCAGCAGCATCTACAACACCTTCAAGAGCAAGCACGACCTGTTCGCGCGGGCGCTGGCCCATTACATCGAGACCACGACGGCCGCCCAGCTGGCCGTGCTGGAGGACGTGCGCCTCAGCGGCGCCGAGCGCGTCCGTGCCCTGCTCGACCGGGTGGTGGAGGGCGAGGCGGAGCACCGGGCGCAGGGGCGCCATGCGGGCTGTCTGACGGTGAACACCACCGTCGAGCTGGCCGGCCGGGACGCGCGGGCGGCCGAGATGCTGGAGCGGGACACGGCCCGCCGGCTGGCGGCGTTGCGCGGCGCGATCGAGGCGGGCCGGCGGGACGGCAGCATCGTCTCGTCCCGGGACGCGGAGGCGCTGGCCCGGTTCGTCAACGCGGTCATCGGCGGCATGCGCGTCTCCAGCCAGGGCGGTGCCGACCGGGCCGCGCTGGCGGCGATCGCCGAGGTCGCCATGGACGCCCTGACGCGCTGAGCGGGTGCGCGCCGGTGCGGTGTGCCGACGTGCGCCCATGTTTTGGACTGACCAATCCATAACGTCGCGGTGTCCCGTCCGCGTCGACCCACCGACCCACCGACCCACCGACCCAAGGAGAGCGAACCGTGCCCCGAGCCGTATACGTCCTGGCCCTCGGCATCTTCGCCATGGTGACCAGCGAGTTCGTGGTCGCCGGGCTGATGCCGCAGATGGCCGACGGCCTGCACGCGACCGTCCCGCAGATCGGCTACCTCATCACCGCCTTCGCGGCGGCCATGGCCTTCGGCGGGCCCGTGGTGACGGTGGCGGTGATGAAACTGCCGCCCCGCACGGCGCTGATGGTGCTGTTCGCGGTCTTCCTGGCGGGCAACGTGCTGGCCGCCACCGCGAACGGCTACGCCGCGATGATGGCCGCGCGGATCGTCACCGGCACCGCCTCCCAGGCGTTCTTCGGCGTGGGCCTGTCGCTGTGCGCGCGGCTCACCCGTCCGCAGGTGCGCGGGCGGGCGATCGCGGTGGCGATGAACGGCCTGATGCTCGGCACCCTGCTCGGGCTGCCGATGTCCACGCTGATCGGTGAGCGGTTCGGCTGGCGGGCGGCCTTCTGGGCGATCACCGTGATCACCGTGATCGCCGCCCTGGCCACGCTCCTCGGCGTGCCGCGCGTGGAGCGGGCGCAGGGCGGGGGCGGCTTCCGCGCGGAGGCCGGCGTCTTCCGCAGGCCGGGGCTGTGGCTGGTGCTGTCCACCAGCATGCTCGTCATCGGGGCGACCTTCTCGGCGTTCAGCTACTTCAACCCGATCCTCACCGAGGTCACCGGCTTCTCCGCGGGCACCGTCCCCGTCCTGCTGATCGCGTACGGTGCCGCCACGGTCGTCGGCAACAACCTCGTCGGCCGTCTCGCCGACCGGCACACCGTCCCCGTGCTCGCCGCCGGCCTGCTGCTCAACACCGTCTTCCTGGCCGGGTTCGCCCTGCTGGCGGACCTGCGCGTCCCGGCGGTTCTCTGCATGCTGGGCGTCGGCCTGGTCGGCGTCACCATGAACCCGGCCATGGTGGTGCGGGTGCAGCGCGCCGGCAACGCGGGCCCGCTGGTCAACACCGTCCACTCCTCCTTCATCACCCTCGGCATCATCCTGGGCTCCTCCATCGGGGCCGTGGTGATCGACGCCTGGGGGCTGCGCGCGCCGCTGTGGCTGGGAGCGGTCATGGCCGTCGCCGGTCTGGCCACCGTCCTGCCCGCGCTCGTCCGGCGCGCCGCTGCGGATGCCGCTCCGGTCACCGCCCCGGCGGCGGAGTCCGCCCCGGTCCGGCCCGCACCCTGCGAGCAGCGGGTCTGACGGGAGTCGTGTCGGGCGCGCGGCCCCCGGCCGCCGGGCCGGGGGCCTGCGCCGTCCGCGCGGTTCAGCCGGTGCGCAGGACGGCCGCGAGGACTTCCCGCAGGGTGCCCTCCGGGTCCGGGGCGGCGCCGGGGGCGCGCCAGGCGACGAAGCCGTCGGGGCGGACCAGGACCGCGCCGTCGGACGTGGTGCCGTGGGCGCGGGCCCAGTCGGGCGGTGCCGTCTCCTCGCCCGCGGTCTGCGGGTCGTAGGTGAGGTCCGCGCCGATGCGGTACGACTGCAGCGGTACGCCCGTGTCCTGGGCGATGCGCTGGGCCGCCGTGTGCCAGTCGGCCGCCGACCGGGCGTCGCTGAGCAGCACCGGGCAGCGTTCGTACAGGTCGAGGGTGGAGATGCGGGTGCCGCTGCGGCGCAGCCACAGGTGGGGGGCCCGGGTGCCGGGCTCGCCGGTCAGGCGGACGGCGTCGGGGACGACGTCCTGGGCGGGGTCGGCGCCGACGACGGCGCCGTGGGGGTAGCGGTAGCCGAGGACGACGTTGAGAATGCCGCCGCGCTTGCCGCCGCCGATGCCGGGGGCGGGGGCGAAGCCGGGGTGGCTGTGCTCGACGGAGCGGGCGGAGGCGCGGGCGCTGGTGGCGACGGCGACGGGGCGGCGTTCGGTGTCGTAGGTCTCCAGCAGGCCGGGGCCGGCCCAGCCGGCGAGGACGGCGGCGAGTTTCCAGGCGAGGTTGTGGGCGTCCTGGATGCCGGTGTTGGAGCCGAAGGCGCCGGTGGGGGACATCTCGTGCGCGGAGTCGCCGGCGAGGAAGACGCGGCCGGCGCCGTAGCGGTCGGCGACGCGTTCGGCGGCGCGCCAGGACGCCTTTCCGGTGATCTCCACGTCGAGGTCGGGGGCGCCGACGGCGCGGCGGATGTGGCGCTGGAGGCGGTCCTCGGTGAACTCCTCCAGGGTTTCGCCGCGCTCGGGGTGCCAGGGGGCGTGGAAGACCCAGTGCTCCTTGTTGTCGACGGGCAGCAGGGCGCCGTCGGCGTCGGGGTCGGTGAGGTAGCAGCAGATGAAGCGGCGCTCGCCCACGACGTCGGCGAGGAGCTTGGAGCGGAAGGTGACGCTGACGTTGGCGAACAGGTCGCCGGGGCCGCTCTGCCCGATGCCGAGCCGGTTGCGTACCGGGCTGCGGGGGCCGTCGGCGGCGACGAGGTAGTCGGCGCGGACGGTGTAGCGCTCGTCGGTGGTGCGGTCCCGGACGACGGCCGTCACTCCGTCGCCGTCCTGCTCGAAGGACTCCATCTCGTGGGAGTAGCGCAGGTCGCCGCCGAGCGCGCGGGCGCCCTTGAGCAGGACCGGTTCCAGGTCGTTCTGGCTGCACAGGCACCAGCCGGTGGGGCTGAACCGCGCCAGGCCGCCGCCGGGGTCGATGTGCTTGAACAGCCATTCGCCGGCGTCGCCGACGAGCGTCGGGGTCTGCAGGATGCCGTGGTTGTCGGCGAGCAGGGCCGCGGCGGCCTTGATGTCGGGCTCGATGCCGGCGACCCGGTACAGCTCCATGGTGCGCACGTTGTTGCCGCGTCCACGGGGGTGGATGGACGTACCGGAGTGACGCTCGAGGAGCAGGTGCGGCACGCCGAGACGGCCCAGGAACAGCGAGGTGGACAGGCCCACCAGGGAGCCGCCGACGATGAGGACGGGTACCCGGTGGTCGGCTTCTTGGTGCATCGATGCCTCCAGGAGCGGGGTGCGGGGGGGCGCGTCCCTGTTTCCATGCCCGGCCCGGGGCGCCTGGGCGTGCGTTCGCGGGGACTGTCACCCGCGTGATCACCCACGTGGTGCACACGAGTCGCGCGTCGATCGCGGTGGGCACAGGATCGAGATCACGCTGACGTCGCGTCACGCGCGGCCGGCGCCTCCCGCTGATCCGTGAAGTCCCGTCAGACCGATCCCCGTCCGATCCGCCCGTGCCCGCCACGTTCCGGCAAGGAGACGTACCGCAGATGACCGCCCTCACTGAGCGTGCCTCAGAACCGATCCAGCAGCAGGCCTCGAAACGTGTCTCCCAGTCCGTCTTCGACGGCTCCCGGCTCCGTGTGGTGCTGCTGGTGGACGTCTACGACGGCGCCCAGCAGCAGTTCCTGGAGGCGTACGAGGAGATGGGCAAGCAGGTCGCGTCCGTGCCCGGGCACATCAGCGACCAGCTGTGCCAGTCGATCGAGAACCCGTCCCAGTGGCTGATCACCAGCGAGTGGGAGAGCGCCCCGCCGTTCCTGGCGTGGGTGAACAGCGAGGAGCACGTGCGGATGGTGCAGCCGATGCACAGCTGCATCCGCGACACCCGTTCGCTGCGGTTCCACATCGTGCGGGAGACCGGCCAGGCGGCCGCCGAGTCCGCGGCCGGGCGGCGGCTGCAGTCCTCGCCGCGCATCGGCGACGGGGTGATCCGGCACGCGCTGACCTTCACGGTGAAGCCGGGCAGCGAGCGCAAGGTCGCCGAGATCCTCGCCGGCTACGCCTCGCCGGAGGCGCGGGTGGACGACACCACGCGGCTGTGCCGGACCTCGCTGTTCATGCACGGCAACCGGGTGGTGCGCGCCATCGAGGTCCGTGGGGACCTGCTGGCGGCGCTGCGGCACGTGGCCCGGCAGCCGGAGATCCGGGCGGTGGAGGAGGCCATCAACCCGTATCTGGAGCAGGAGCGGGACTTCTCCGACCAGGAGTCCGTGCGGGTGTTCTTCACCCGGGCGGCGCTGCCCGCCGTGCACCACGTGACGACCGGTCAGGACGGCGAGCCGGCCGAGCGGCAGGCGCTGTACTACCCGGCCCGGCCCGGCATGGGCATGAAGCTGGCGGAGCTGCTGGCCCGCGAGGACGAGCGGGCCGCCGACGACCCGGCCGGTCCCGTGCTGCGCAGCACCGTCTACGAGCGCGACGACGTCGTCGTCCGCCTGATCGACGTACGGGCCGGCCGGGAACTGGAGCCCGCCGTCGCCCTGGGCCTGTCGGACCCCGCGCAGGTCGCGGAGCTGACCACGCTGCTGGACGAGGACGCGGCCAAGAAGGACGGCGACCTGGCCCGGCTGGCCTCGCTGGCCCGGATGGAGCTCGTCACCGACCGCCGGTCCGAGGCGTGAGCCCGGGCGCCGCCCGTACCCCAGCGACCCCCGCCCTTGCCGACCCCCCACACCATCGGAGGAACGTCGTGATCAAACCCCGACCCAGAATCGTGGATCTCAGCGAGGTCGAGCCCAACGTCAAGCGCGGAGGCGACCTGCGCGCCATGCTCACCCCGGCCACGGTCGGCTCCACCAGCGGCTTCATGGGCGTGGCCATCGTGCAGCCCGGCGACCGCATCGGCGAGCACTACCACCCCTACTCCGAGGAGTTCGTCTACGTCGTCTGCGGCGACCTGGAGGTGGACCTGGACGGCGACCCGCATCCGCTGCGGCCCGAGCAGGGCCTGATGATCCCCGCCTACATGCGCCACCGCTTCCGCAACGTGGGCAACGTGGAGGCGCGGATCGTCTTCCACCTCGGCCCGCTGGCCCCGCGCCCGCAGCTCGGCCACGTGGACACCGAGGGCACGGAGACCGTGCCGGTGGCGGCCGGGGCGCAGGCGGCCGGGCCGGCGGAGGCCGGCGCGCCGGAGGTCCGGTCATGACCAGGCGGGTCGCGGTCACCGGCATAGGCATCGTGGCGCCGGGCGGCATAGGCGCCGAGGCGTTCTGGGACCTGCTGGCGAACGGGCGCACCGCCACGCGCGGCATCACGTTCTTCGACCCGGCGGGTCTGCGCTCCCGCATAGCCGCCGAGTGCGACTTCGACCCGGCGGCCGCGGGACTGGACGAGGAGCAGATCGCGCGCTGTGACCGCTACATCCAGTTCGCGCTGGTCGCCGGTGAGGAGGCGGTGCGGGACGCGGGACTGGACCTGACCCGGGAGAACCCCTGGCGCGTCGCGGTCTCGCTGGGCACCGCCGTCGGCGGCACCACCCGGCTGGAGAACGACTACGTGCTGGTCAGCCACCACGGCGAGCGGTGGGAGGTGGACCACGAGCGGGCCCGGCCGCATCTGGAGCGGGCGTTCACGCCGAGCACGCTGGCCTCGACGGTGGCCGAGCGGTTCGGGGCGCGCGGGCCGGTGCAGACCGTCTCCACCGGCTGCACCTCCGGCCTGGACGCGGTCGGGTACGCCCTGCACACCGTGGAGGAGGGACGGGCCGACATCTGCATAGCCGGGGCGTCGGACTCACCGATATCCCCGATCACGATGGCGTGCTTCGACGCGATCAAGGCCACCTCCCCGAACAACGACGACCCCGCGCACGCCTCCCGCCCCTTCGACAACGACCGTGACGGGTTCGTCATGGGCGAGGGCGGCGCGGTGCTGGTGCTGGAGGAACTGGAGCACGCCCGGGCGCGCGGCGCGCACATCTACTGCGAGCTGAGCGGTTACGCCACCTTCGGCAACGCCTACCACATGACCGGCCTGACCAGTGAGGGCCTGGAGATGGCCCGGGCCATCGAGACGGCGCTGGACCACGCCCGGCTGGACGGCTCGGCGATCGACTACGTCAACGCGCACGGCTCCGGCACCCGGCAGAACGACCGGCACGAGACGGCCGCGGTCAAGCGGGCCCTGGG
The DNA here is from genome assembly GCF_902506575.1 of Streptomyces mexicanus. GTDB lineage: Bacteria > Actinomycetota > Actinomycetes > Streptomycetales > Streptomycetaceae > Streptomyces > Streptomyces mexicanus. The sequence continues at coordinate 1,516,367 of NZ_LR732544.1, forward strand.
CCACCACGCCTACGACACGCCCATGAGCTCCATCAAGTCCATGGTGGGCCACTCGCTCGGCGCGATCGGCGCGATCGAGGTGGTGGCGTGCGTGCTGGCCCTGGCCCACCAGGTGGTGCCGCCGACGGCGAACTACGAGACCCCCGACCCCGAGTGCGACCTGGACTACGTCCCGCGGGTGGCCCGCGAACGCACGCTGGACGCCGTGCTGTCGGTGGGCAGCGGCTTCGGCGGGTTCCAGTCCGCGGTGATCCTGACCCGGCCGAGGGAGAGCAGATCATGAGCGCGCCCAGTGAGCGGCGGGCGGTGGTCACCGGCATCGGTGTCATCGCCCCCAACGGAACCAGCACCGAGACGTTCTGGAAGGCCACCCAGGAAGGCGTCGGCGTCCTGGACCGCATCACCCGCGAGGGCTGCGAGCACCTGCCGCTGAAGGTGGCCGGCCAGGTGCCGTCCTTCGACCCGGCGGCCGTGATCGAGGAACGCTTCCTCGTGCAGACCGACCGGTTCACGCACTTCGCGATGGCGGCGGCCGACGCCGCCCTGGAGGACGCCCGGCTGGGCCGCGCCGACACCGAGGACGCCCCGTTCTCGGCCGGCGTGGTCACCGCGGCCGGCTCCGGCGGCGGCGAGTTCGGCCAGCGGGAGCTGCAGAAGCTGTGGAGCAAGGGCAGCCGGTACGTCGGCCCCTGGCAGTCGATCGCCTGGTTCTACGCGGCCAGCACCGGCCAGATCTCCATCCGGCGCGGCTTCAAGGGGCCGTGCTCGGTGGTGGCCGCCGACGAGGCCGGTGGCCTGGACGCCCTGGCGCACGCGGCGCGGGCCGTGGCCCGCGGCACCGAGGTGATCGTGGCCGGATCGACCGAGGCGCCGCTCGCACCGTATTCGATGGTGTGTCAGCTCGGCTACGGCGAGCTGAGCCCGGTGACCGATCCGCAGCGGGCCTACCGCCCGTTCACCGAGGGCGCCTCGGGGTTCGTGCCCGCGGAGGGCGGCGCGATGCTCGTCGTGGAGGACGAGCGGGCGGCCCGGGAGCGGGGCGTACCGGTACGGGCCACCGTCGCCGGGCACGCGGCCACCTTCACCGGCGCCGGCCGCTGGGAGCTGTCCCGGCAGGGCCTCGCGGAGGCGATCCGCGGCGCGCTGGAGCGGGCGGGCTGCGCGGCCGAGGACGTCGACGTCGTCTTCGCCGACGCCCTCGGGGTGCCCGAGGCGGACCGGGCGGAGGCCCTCGCGCTCGCCGACGCGCTCGGCGCGCACGGGCGCAGGGTGCCGGTGACGGCACCGAAGACCGGCATCGGCCGGGCGTACTGCGCGGCGCCGGTACTGGACGCGGCGGCGGCGGTGCTGTCGATGGAGCACGGCCTGATCCCGCCCACCCCGAACGTCACCGACAACTGCCATGACCTCGATCTGGTGACCGGCCGCGCCCGCCCCGCACAGGTGCGCACGGCGCTGGTCCTCAGCCGGGGGCTCATGGGCTCGAACTCGGCGCTCGTGCTGCGGCACGGCGCCTGAGAATCCGCCGTCCCCGGCTCGGGGCGGCCGGACAGCGGCCGGACGCCTTCCGGCGGCGGCCGCGCGCAAGAAGGAGAGGAACCGCATGAGTGACCGCATCACCGTGGAGGAACTGGCCGAACTCATGAAGAGGACGGCCGGGGTCACCGTCAGCCCGCAGGAGCTGGCGGAGCGGACCGACACCGGCTTCGAGGAGTTCGGCATCGACTCGCTCGGCCTGCTCGGCATCGTGGGCGAGCTGGAGAACCGGCACGGCATGCCGATGCCGCCGGACGCGGAGCACTGCAAGACGCCCCGGAAGTTCCTCGACCTCGTCAACAGCACCCTTCTGGCAGGAGCGTAGGAGATGGCCGGACACACCGAGAACGAGATCACCATCGCAGCGCCGGTGGACCTGGTCTGGGACATGACCAACGACGTGGAGAAGTGGCCGCAGCTGTTCAGCGAGTACGCCTCCGCCGAGATCCTGTCCCGGGAGGGCGACAAGGTCACCTTCCGCCTGACCATGCACCCCGACGACAACGGCACCGTGTGGAGCTGGGTCTCCGAGCGCGAGGCGGACCGCTCCACCCTCACCGTCAAGGCCCGCCGGGTGGAGACCGGGCCGTTCGACCACATGAACATCCACTGGCGCTACGAGGAGGTCCCCGGCGGCACGCGGATGGTGTGGACGCAGGACTTCGCGATGAAGCCCGAGGCACCGGTCGACGACGCCTGGATGACCGACAACATCAACAAGAACTCCAAGGTCCAGATGGCCCTGATCCGCGACCGGATCGAGAAGGCCGCCGCGGCGGCCGGCCACCGTCCCGAGCCGGCGCTGGCCGGCGACTGAGCCGGACGCGGACCCGCACAGGACAAGGAGAAGGCTCATGCACCAGGCCCTGATCGTGGCCCGGATGGCGCCGGGTTCCGCCCCGGACATCGCGAAGATCTTCGAGGAGTCGGACCGGGGGGAGCTGCCGCACCTGGTCGGCGTCACCCGGCGCAGCCTCTTCCAGTTCGGCGATGTGTACCTGCACCTCATCGAGGCGGACCGGGACCCGGGTCCGGCCGTCGCCAAGGTGGCCGACCACCCGGAGTTCCGCGGCATCAGCGAGCGGCTGTCGGCGTACGTCAGCGCGTACGACCCGCAGACGTGGCGCTCGCCGAAGGACGCGATGGCGCACCGCTTCTACGTCTGGGAGCGCGACGGCCGCGGCTGACGCCGTCGTGACGAACGGGGACAGAGGAGATACGGACAACGGCCGCCGTGCCCGCGCCTGTCGCGGGCCCGGCGGCCGTCGGTCGTGCCCGGGGTGCTGCCGTCGCGTCAGGCGGGGACGGTGCAGTCGAAGGCGTGCAGGTAGGGGTTGACCGGGCTGATGTCGTCGATGACCAGGCCGGCCGCCCGCAGCCGGCTCACCATGGACTCGGTGGTGTGCTTGGCGCCGCCGACGTTGAGCAGCAGCAGCAGGTCCATGGCGGTGCTGAACCGCATCGACGGGGTGTCGTCGACGAGGTTCTCGATGACCACCACCCGGGCACCGGGGCCGCCGGCGGCCATCACGTTGCGCAGGCAGCGGGCGGTGGACTCGTCGTCCCACTCCAGGATGTTCTTGATGATGTAGACGTCGGCCTGGACGGGGACGGCCTCGCGGCAGTCGCCGGGCACGATCGTCACCCGGTCCGCGAGCGCGCCGCCCTCGCGCAGCCGGGCGTCGGCGTGGTCCACCACGCGCGGCAGGTCCATCAGGGTGCCGTGCATGTCCGGGTACTTCTCCAGCAGACTGGCCACCACATGGCCCTGGCCGCCGCCGATGTCGGCGACCGACTTGGCCCCGGACAGGTCCAGCAGCTCGGCCACGTCCCGCGCGGACTGCTTGCTGGAGGTCGTCATGGCCCGGTTGAAGACGTCCGCGGACTCGGGGGCGTCCTCGTTGAGGTAGACGAAGAACTCCTTGCCGTACAGGGCCTGAACGACGTTGCGGCCGCTGCGCACCGCCTCGTCCAGCTTCGGCCAGGCGTCCCAGGTCCACGGCTCGGTGCACCACAGGCAGATGTTGCGCAGGCTGCCCGGGTCGTCCTCGCGCAGCAGCCGGGACATCTCGGTGTGCGCGAAGGTGCCGTCGGGCTGCTCGGTGAAGACGCCGTAGCAGGTCAGCGCCCGCAGCAGCCGGCGCAGCGGCTTGGGTTCGGCCTTCACCGCGGCCGCGAGGTCCTCCGCGCTCGTGGGGGTGTCCCCGAGCGCGTCGGCCACGCCGAGCCGGGCGGCGGCGCGCAGGGCGGCGGCACACGCCGCCCCGAACGCGAGTTCCCTCAGCCGCATGGACGGCGGCGGAGCGGGCTGAGCGGTCTGGGCGGTCGTCATGCCGCCTTCCTTCCTTCTCGGCTCCCGCGCGAGCGGGCGGGTAATGGGTGGTTTCGTGCGGTGGGGGTCAGGGCCTCAGCACAGGCCCGCGGGCTTGGACGTCCGGCAGGTGTTGCCCTGGAAGGTGTTGCCGCTCTTGGCGTTCTCCTGGTTGACCAGGTCGGCGGGGGAGTTGCCCTGTGCCGCGTTGCCGTGGACGCGGTTGCCCTCGCTGGTGGCGCCCACGAAGCTCTTGAAGAGCACGATGCCGCCGGACAGCGGGGAGGTGCCGGAGTTGCCGGTGACCGTGTTGCCGCCCACGTCGGCCTTCTCGGTGCCGGTCAGGACGATGCCCGAGCCCTGCAGGAAGGGCAGCCGCTCGGTCTTCGCGCAGTACTTGTTGTTCTTCGCCACCCGGTTGCCGCGCACGGTCAGCGCGCCGGTCTTGGGCTTGTTCTCGTCGCCGACGACGAAGACGCCCGCGCAGTTGCCGGTCACGTCGTTGCCCGTGACGTTCAGGGAGCGCAGCCGGCGCACGGTGACGCCGATCCGGTTGTTCTCCAGGCGGTTGTTCTCGATCAGGGTGCCCTTGGTGTCGTTGGCGCCCTGCTCGGCGGTGATGGTGTTGGCGAGGAACAGGCCCGCGTCACCGTTGTTCCGGGCGGTGTTCTGCCGGTAGACGCTGCGGACCGAGCGTTCCTCGGCGATGCCCCACACCCCGTTCTTCGCGGCGGTGACGCTGCGCACGGTCAGCCGGTCGGTGCCCACGGCGATCACTCCGGCCCGGGGGAAGCCGGTGACGGTCAGGTGGGAGACGGTGACGTTCTTCAGCAGCGCGTTCTTGGTGCCCGCCACACAGATGCCGTTGCCGCGCTTGCCGCAGTCGTCGGTGGCCTTCGCCGCGGGCTGCAGGATGGTGGCGCTGCCCATGCCGCGCAGGGTCAGGCGGGGCGTGGTGATCTTGACACTCTGGTGGTACGTGCCGGGCAGCACCAGGACGGTGTCGCCCGCCTTGGCGGCGTTCACCGCCTTCTGGATGGACTCGCCCGGGTGCACCAGGTGGACCTTCCCGGAGGAGGTCGCTGGGGCGGCGGCGACGCCGCAGCCGACGAGCGCCGCAGCGCTCAGGAGCAGGGCGATATGGCGTTTCGTCATATTCCGTACGGTATGACCCTATGTCCCTCCGCGCGGCCGGATGGGCCGTCCGGCGGCGTGTCACACCCCGCCCACCGCGTGCCGTTCGCACGCCTCAGGCACGCAGCGCGCGGCCGATCGCCAGCCGGACGCCGTCCGCCGGCCGCCCCTCCTCCAGCTCCCACACGCAGGTCTGCAGCACCCGGGCCAGCGTCCAGGCCCGGGCCCGCTCCCGGTCCAGGCCCAGCGCCGCGGTCAGCGCGTCGAAGCGCCACCGGGTCTCGGCCGGCTCGTAGCGGTTGGCCAGCGCGGGCAGCAGCTCGAAACCCGGGTCGCCCGCCAGCGGCTTGGGATCGATGGCGAGCCAGTCGGCCCGGCGGGCGGCGAGGACGTTGTCGTAGTGCAGGTCCCAGTGCAGCAGCCGGTCGCCGGGCTCGGCGGCCACCTCCCGCAGCGCGGCCGCGCAGTCCGCCAGCAGCCGCCGGTCGGCGGGGTCCGCCACCCGCCGCAGGGCGGGCGGGGTCCGCTCCAGCAGGGCGGCGGCGATGTCACCCGGCCGGCGCAGCCCGGCCGGGGCCGGGCGGGCGGTCAGCCGGGCCAGCAGCGCGCCGACGACCTCGACGGCCTCCCGGCTGTCCGGCACGTGCGCGAGTGTCCGGGCGGACTCCAGCCGCTCCAGCAGCAGCGTGCAGGTGGGCGCGTCGTGCGCCAGCAGCCGTACGGCGCCGTCGCCGTCCCAGGCGCGCAGCGCGGCCGGCTCGCCCGCGCTCTCCTCGTCCAGGAGCTGGAGCTTGAGCACCGCCGGGGTCCCCTCGGCGCGCAGCACCGGAAGGACCAGCGCGCACACCCCGTACATCGCCGGACCGTCCGGCCGCAGTTCCCAGCGCCGCAGGAAGGCGGCCGCCCGGCCGGGCAGCTCCGCGACGAACGCGCGGCCCGCGGCCCCGTTGAATTTCTCCTGGGAAGCGGCCAGCGCGGCAGGCACCTCGATCACCCCGCCGACCATACTGACCTCTGTGAACGGGGTCATCGGGTGTCGGCGTGCGCTGCGGGCGGTGGTGGCGTACGTGCGCGGCGCTCCGCTGACGTACGTCTGGCTGCTCGTCCTGTTCGTCACCACCGTCGCCCTGCACCGCATGTCGCCGGCGCTGGAGGTCGACTTCCTGCGGCAGCGCTCCACCAACATCCACGAGCTGTCGGACAACCCGGTGCGGGTGCTGTTCTCCAGCGCCATGTGGATCCCCAGCGGACACTGGTGGCCGTACGCGGTCCTGTACAGCGTCTTCCACGCCCCGGCCGAGCGCCGGCTGGGCACCCTGCGCTGGCTCGTGGTGTGCGTGGCCGCGCACGTGCTGGCCACGCTGATCAGCGAGGGCGCGCTGCTGTGGGCGATCCAGTGCGGCATGGCACCGGAGTCGGCCGTCAACACGCTGGACGTCGGCGTCAGTTATGCGCTGGCCGGGGTGATGGGGGTGCTCACCTACCGGATCCCGCCGCCCTGGCGGTACCCGTATCTGGCCGCGGTGATCGCCTACTTCGGGGTGCCGCTGGTGTTCGGGCGCACCTTCACCGACCTCGGGCACGCCGCGGCCGTGCTGATCGGACTGGGCTGCCGACCGCTGGCCGGGAGCAGCGCAAAAGCACGAAATCCGAAGGAGACACCGGCCTGCCCCAGGGGTTAACGTCCGGCCATGAGCAGCTCGGCAGGCAGTGCCGCGAGGGGCGGCGACGTCAACGACGGCAGGGTGCGCGGTGCTACGGCGCACGGCGGCACCGGACACGGCGGGAAGAGCGGCATGGTCAACGGGGGCATCTCCTTCTGGTTCGCGGACGACGGCCTCCCGGTGGTCCGGGAGCCGCTCACCGGGGACGCGAGCGCCGACGTGGTCATCGTCGGCGGCGGCTACACAGGGCTGTGGACGGCGTACTACCTGAAGAAGGCGGCGCCCTCCCTGCGGATCACCGTCCTGGAGCAGAAGTTCTGCGGCTACGGCGCCTCCGGACGCAACGGCGGCTGGCTCTACAACGGCGTCGCCGGCCGCGACCGCTACGCCAAACTCCACGGCCACGAGGCCGCCGTGCGCCTGCAGCGGGCCATGAACGACACCGTGGACGAGGTGATCCGCGTCGCCGCCGAGGAGGGCATCGAGGCGGACATCCACAAGGGTGGCGTGCTGGAAGTCGCCCGCACCCCCGCCCAGCTGGCCCGCCTGCGGGCCTTCCACGAGCACGAGCTGGCCTTCGGCGAGAAGGACCGCGAGCTGTACGGCGCCCGGGAGACCGCCGAGCGGATCCGGGTCGCCGACGCGGTGGCCGCCACCTGGACCCCGCACGGCGCCCGGCTGAACCCGGCCAAACTGGTCAAGGGGCTCGCGGCGGCCGTCGAGGCGCTCGGTGTGACCATCCACGAGGCGACCCCGGTCACGGAGATCCGCCCCAAGCAGGCGGTCACCCCCTACGGCACCGTCCGCGCCCCCTACGTGCTGCGCTGCACCGAGGGCTTCACCGCCTCCCTCAAGGGGCAGCGGCGCACCTGGCTGCCGATGAACTCCTCGATGATCGCCACCGAGCCGCTGAGCGACGCGCAGTGGGAGGCGATCGGCTGGGCGGGCCGCGAGACCCTCGGCGACATGGCCCACGCCTACATGTACGCCCAGCGCACCGCCGACGGGCGGATCGCGCTCGGCGGGCGCGGGGTGCCCTACCGCTTCGGCTCGCGCACCGACAACGACGGCCGCACCCAGCGGGAGACGGTCGTGGCGCTGCGCGACATCCTGGTCGCGTTCTTCCCCGCCCTGGCCGGGGTGCGCATCGCCCACGCCTGGTCCGGTGTGCTCGGCGTGCCGCGCGACTGGTGCGCGACCGTCACCCTGGAGGGCTCCACCGGCCTGGGCTGGGCGGGCGGCTACGTCGGCTCCGGCGTGGCCACCGCCAACCTCGCCGCCCGCACCCTCACCGACCTGGTGCGGCTGGACTCCGGCGAGGCCGGACCGACCGAGCTGACCGCGCTGCCGTGGGCCGGGCACAAGGTGCGCAAGTGGGAGCCGGAACCGCTGCGCTGGCTGGGCGTGCAGGGCATGTACGCCACCTACCGCACCGCCGACCGCCGCGAACAGCTCACCCACGACGCCCGTCCCTCCCGGCTGGCCCGGATCGCGGACCGGGTGGCGGGGCGCCACTGAGGGCGGGCCGGGGAGAGCGAAGCCCGATCGTTGTCGGGGTGGGCGGCGGCGGCCTGGCGGCCGGGATCGCGGTCGCGGTGAGGTCGGTGCGGCCCGAGGTGCGGATCGTCGGCGTGCAGGCGGAGGGCTCGGCGGCGGCCGGCACGGGTCCGCGGCCCGGCCCGGTTGTCAGTGGTGCGGTGCACGATGAGGGCATGGTGAGGAGAACGAGCGGCGGCGCGGGTACCGACGGGGCCGGGGCGCGCGGGGCCGGGGCGCGAGGGACCGGCGCGGACGGGGCCAGGGCGGACGGGTCCCGTGCCGGGGCCCCGGTGAGGGCGGCCCGGCGGCCGCAGGTGCGGCTGCCGGCGCTGCGGGCGCACGACGGCCGGCCGCTGGCCCCGGACGGCGACTACGACGGGCTGGAGTTCGAGGGCGCGGACTTCGCCGGCCAGGACGGCGCGGGCGCCCGCTTCATGGACTGCGCGCTGCGCGGCTGCGCGCTGGACGACACCTCCCTGCGCCGTGCCCGCGTCCTCGACTCGGTCCTCACCGGTGTCCGCGGCGTGGGCACGGACCTGGCGGAGACCACCTGGCGCGATGTGGAGCTGACCGACGCCCGCCTGGGCGGGGTGCAGTTGCACGGCGCGGTCCTGGAGCGGGTGCGGATCCGCGGCGGCAAGATCGACTACCTGAATCTGCGCACGGCGCGGCTCAGGGACGTCGTCTTCGAGGGTTGCGTCCTGGTCGAGCCGGACTTCTCGGGTGCGCGGCTGGAGCGGGTGGAATTCGTGGACTGCGCGCTGAAGGGCGTGGACTTCGGCGCGGTGACGCTGCGCGACGTGGACCTGCGCCGGGCCGCGTCGCTGGAGATCGCCCGCGGCGTGGACCGGCTGGCGGGCGCGGTGATCGGCACCGGCCAGCTGCTCGACCTGGCACCGGTCCTGGCGGCGGAGCTGGGGCTGCGCGTGGTGGACTGAGCGGGCGGGCTGCCCGGGCCGGGCAGGCGTGCGTCCGACGGGCTCAGGGCAGGCGTGCGTCCGACGGGCTCAGGGCGGGCGCGGGGGCCGGTGGGCTCAGGGA
>NZ_LR732544.1:1525692-1589303 GCF_902506575.1 Streptomyces mexicanus
GGGGGGGGGGCGGGCGGCGGCGGCGGGCCGGGCCGCGCGGTCGCCGACGCCGCGCGTGCGACGAGGCGCTCGGACGCCTCCACGGCGGCCAAGCTGCCCTCACTCCAGGACGCGGGAGGCGCCGACCGGCAGGTCCCACAGGTCCTCGCGGGGCAGGCCCGCCTTCTCCCAGGCGGCGCGGACGCGGGTGAGGGGTTCGAGGACCGGTTCGGCGGACAGGACGAACGTCCCCCAGTGCATGGGGGCCATGCGGCGGGCGCCGAGGACCTGGGCGGCCTGGACGGCCTCCTCCGGGTCGCAGTGGACGTCGCGCAGCCACCAGCGGGGGTCGTAGGCGCCGATCGGGAGCAGGGCGAGGTCGATGCCCGGGTAGCGGCTGCCGGTGCGGGAGAACCAGTGGGCGGAGCCGGGGTCGCCGGCGGAGGACACGCGCTGCCCGTCGGGGGCGGTGCACACCCAGCCGCCCCACAGGCTGCGGCAGGTGTCGGTGAGGGTGCGCTTGGACCAGTGGTGGGCGGGCACGAAGTCGATGCGGACCCCGGACAGTTCGGCCCCCTCCCACCAGTCCAGTTCCGTGACGCAGGTGAACCGGCGGCGGTGGAACCAGCGGCCGAGCCCGGCCGGCACGAACACGGGGGTGCGGCGCGGCAGCCGGCGCAGCGTGGGGGCGTCCAGGTGGTCGTAGTGGTTGTGGCTGATGACGACCGCGTCGACGGGCGGCAGCGCCTCCCAGGGTACGCCGACGGGGGTGATCCTGGCCGGGGTGCCGATGATGCGCCGGGACCAGACCGGGTCGGTCAGCACCGTCAGCCCGCCGATGCGCACCACCCAGCTGGCGTGCCCGGCCCAGGTGACGGCGACGGTCCGCGCGTCCACCCGGGGCAGCGGGCCCGGCTCGTAGGGCAGCAGCGGGATGTCGGCCAGGCCCTCCTTGTCCGGCCGGCCCGCGCCCTCGCGGGCGAAGCGGGTGAACGCCTTCAGGCCGGGCAGCGGGGCGGTGAGCCGGTCGTGGAAGGCGCGCGGCCACACCCGCCGCTCGCCCAGCGGCCGGGGCTCGGCCAGCGGCGGGACGGACGGAGCCGGTGAGGTGAGCGTGGACGAGGCCGCCGGGAGGTCGGCGGGCCGGTCGGCCGGGGTCGTGGGGGTGGTCGGCTCGGACTGCTGCGTCATCGAGGAGGCTCCCATCGCTCAGCGGCGTCGCGGAGGTCGTCGAAGACGGACCGCAAGGAGATCAACGCGCGCCGTACGTGCGGCAGTTCCAACGGCGCGCGGGAGCGGAGGCATTCCGCGCGCTCCTCGTCCGTGCCGCCGAGGAGTTCCGCCGTGGACAGCCGCACGCGCAGCGCCCCGAGGTCGTCGCCGAAGCGGTGCCCGCCGGGCACGGGCACGCCCAGCCGGGCGCCGAGGAAGTCCTCCAGTTCCTGCGCGTCGCCGACGCCGCGGGCGGCGAGGGCCCCGCGGAGGGGGCCGAGGTCGGCGTAGAGGGGGCGGCCGGCCCGCGGCGGCCGGGCCGGGGCGCCCGAGGCGCTCACCACGGCGTGCGCGGCGCGCGCGAGGCTCGCGTGCAGGCGCACTCCGGCGGCGAGCCGCGCGGTGACGGGCTCGCCCTCGTCGAGGGCGCAGGCGGCCGCGGCGGCGACCGGGTCGGCGATCCGGGCGTCCAGCGCGGTGAGCACGTCCAGCACGCGCGCGTGCAGCGCGTCACCGGTGGCGCCGGCCGGGAACCGGGCGATCGCGGCGGGCCAGCCGGCGGGCAGGAAGGCGCCGGCGAGGTCGGTGACGACGGTGACCCGCTGGGGCAGCATCTCGGCGGGCGAGACCAGCACCGTCTCGTGCGGGGCGTGCACGGTGTCGCGCCAGGTCTCGTCGCTGACCAGGTGCAGGCCCTCGCCCGCGGCGGCCTCGACGGTCGCGTGCAGCACCTCCGGCGGCGCGACCGTGGCGGTGGGGTCGTCGGCGACGGACAGCACCAGCAGCCGCGGGTCGCCGCCCTCCGCGCGCACCCTGCGGACGGTCTCCAGCAGGGCGTACGGGTCGGGCACGCCGCCGCACTCGGCCGGCGTGGGGACGGAGAAGGCGGGCCTGCCCAGCAGGCGCGCGTAGGGCACCCACCAGGCGGCGCACGGCCGGGGTACGAGGACGTCGCCGCCGAGGGCGGCGGTGAGCGCCAGCAGCAGGGCGGGGGCGGGTGGCCGGGCACCGCGCCCGCACGCCGGACCGACGGCCCCGGCCACCCACAGGTGGCCGGGGCCGTCCCGCGTCACGGCGCCGTCCGGCCGTCCGCAGAGGATCGACGGCGCACTGCGGGGACCGCGTACGGCGCGCGCCGCAGAAGGCACCCTTGCACACTGCAAGAGCGGGTACCCGGGGAAGCGGCGGTGGCCCGGCCGGCCGGCCGGACGCCGCCTCCGTACGGCCGGTACGGGCGGTACGGCCCCAGTCCCGCACGGTCCAGGAAGGCGGGTCCCTCTGATGAGTCGCACATCCCCGCTCGACGTCTCGCGGCTGGACACGGCCGGCCTGCGGGCGGCGCTGCACGCGGAGGTCGACGCCGAGGTCCGGTTCGACGCGGGCAGCAAAGGCGCGTACGTCACGGACGGGTCCAACTACCGGCAGGTACCGATCGGCGTGGTCGTCCCGCGCAGCGGGGAGGCGGGAGCGCAGGCGGTCGAGGTGTGCGCCCGCTCCGGCGCCCCCGTCCTCTCCCGCGGCGGCGGCACCAGCCTGGCCGGCCAGACCACCAACACCGCCGTGGTGATCGACTGGACCAAGTACTGCGACAACCTGGTCTCGGTGGACCCCGACGCCCGCACCTGCGTGGTCGAACCGGGCATCGTCCTGGACGTCCTCAACCAGCGGCTGTCCGGCCACAAGCTGCAGTTCGGGCCGAAGCCCTCCACCCACAGCCACTGCGCGCTCGGCGGCATGATCGGCAACAACTCCTGCGGCGCGTCCGCGCAGGCCTACGGCAAGACCGTGGACAACGTGCGCCGGCTGGAGGTCCTCACCTACGACGGCCTGCGCATGTGGGTGGGGCCGACGTCCGAGGCCGAGCGGGCCCGGATCGCCGCCGAGGGCGGACGCAAGGCGGAGATCTACGCCGGCCTGGAACGCATCGCCACCGAGTACCTGGCCGACATCCGCCGCGGCTACCCGAAGATCCCGCGCCGCGTCTCCGGCTACAACCTCGACTCCCTGCTGCCGGAGAACGGCTTCCACGTCGCCCGCGCGCTGGTCGGCAGCGAGGGCACCCTGGTCACCGTCCTGCGGGCCGAACTGGACCTGGTTCCGGTGCCGCCGTCCCAGTCGCTGCTGGTGCTCGGCTACGACGACATCTGCGAGGCCGGCGACGACGTCCCCCAGCTGCTGCGGCACTGCTCGCCCAGCCAGCTGGAGGCACTGGACGGACGGATGGCGCAGCTGATGCGCGAGGAGGGCGCCTACCTGGAGTCCCTCAACGTCCTGCCCGACGGCGACAGCTGGCTGCTGGTGCAGTTCAGCGGCGACAGCCAGGAGGACGTCGACGAGCAGGCGCACGCCCTGCTGCGCGCACTGGGCCGCAGCGAGAAGGACCCCCGGGTGGCGTTCTCCGACGACCCCGGGCGCGAGGAGAAGATGCTCAAGGCCCGCGAGGCCGGGCTCGGCGTGACCGCGCGGCCCCCGGACGACCGGGAGACCTGGGAGGGCTGGGAGGACTCCGCCGTCCCGCCCGACCGGCTCGGCGACTACCTGCGCGACCTGAAGAAGCTGTTCCAGGAGTTCGACTACGACCACCCCTCGCTGTACGGGCACTTCGGGCAGGGCTGCGTCCACACCCGGATCCCCTTCGCGCTCAAGACCGGCGACGGGGTCGCCCACTTCCGGCGGTTCCTGGAGCGCGCCGCCGACCTCGTCGCTTCCTACGGCGGCTCCCCGTCGGGCGAGCACGGCGACGGCCAGGCCCGCTGCGAGCTGCTGACCCGCATGTTCGGCGAACGGCTGGTGACCGCCTTCGGCGAGCTCAAACGGCTGTTCGACCCGGGTAACCGGATGAACCCGGGCAAGATCGTCGACCCGAACCCCGTCGACGGGCAGCTGCGCCTCGGCTCCACCTGGCGACCGGCCACCCCCGACACCCACTTCGGCTACCCGGAGGACGGCCACTCCTTCACCCGGGCGGTGATGCGCTGCGTCGGCATCGGCAACTGCCGCAGTCACGAGGGCGGCGTGATGTGCCCCTCCTACCGGGCCACCCGGGAGGAGGAGCACTCCACCCGGGGCCGGGCCCGGCTGCTGTTCGAGATGCTCGGCGGGCACGCCGACTCCACGATCACCGACGGCTGGCGCTCCACCGAGGTCAAGGACGCCCTCGACCTGTGCCTGGCCTGCAAGGGCTGCAAGTCGGACTGCCCGGTCCACGTCGACATGGCCACCTACAAGGCCGAGTTCCTCTCCCACCACTACGAGGGCCGGCTGCGCCCGGCGGCCCACTACTCGCTGGGCTGGCTGCCGGTGTGGGCCCGGCTGTCCCGGCTCGCCCCGTCGGTGGTCAACACCCTGCTGCACGCGCCCGGGCTGGGCCGCGCGGGCAAGGCGCTGGCGGGCGTGGCAGGGCAGCGGCAGGCGCCGGTGTTCGCCCGGCAGTCCTTCCTGCAGTGGTGGCGCAAGCACGGCACACCGGACGCGGACCCGGCCGACCCGCGCACCGTCGTGCTGTGGCCCGACACCTTCAGCACCTACTTCCACCCGTCGATCGCGATCTCCGCGGTCCGGGTGCTGCGGGACGCCGGCTTTCGCGTCGCCGTCCCCACCGAACCGGTGTGCTGCGGCCTGACCTGGATCTCCACCGGGCAACTGGCCACCGCCGAGAAGGTGCTGCGCCGCACCCTCCGCGTGCTCCGCCCCTACCTGGAGGCGGGCACCCCGATCATCGGCCTGGAACCCTCCTGCACGGCCGTCTTCCGCGCGGACGCGCCCGAGCTGATGCCCGCCGACCAGGACGTGCAGCGGCTGGCCGGGCAGGTGCGCACCTTCGCCGAACAGCTCGTGCACCACGCCCCGGACGGCTGGCAGCCGCCGAAGCTGGCCCGGCAGGCGACCGTCCAGACCCACTGCCACCAGCACGCGATCATGAAGTTCGACGCCGACCGGGAACTGATGCGCCGCGCCCACCTGGATGCCGACGTCCTGGACGAGGGCTGCTGCGGCCTGGCCGGCAACTTCGGCTTCGAACGCGGCCACCACGAGGTGTCCATGGCCGTCGCCGAACAGGGCGTCCTGCCCTCCGTGCGCGGCGCCGCCCCCGACAGCCTGGTGCTCGCCGACGGCTTCAGCTGCCGCACCCAGATCGAACAGGGCGGCACCGGACGGCGGGCCCTGCACCTGGCCGAGGTGCTTGCCCTCGGCCTCGACGGGAACCTGCCCAGTGAGCATCCCGAGCGCCTGGCGAAGCGGCCGGCCCGCCCCTCCCGCGCCGCCCGCTGGGCGGCCACCGCGGGCGCCGCGGCCCTGACCGCGACGGTGGCCGGCGCGGCCGGCCGCCGGGCCGCGCGGTGCCTGCGGCGGCCCTGACCGCGCCGTTCGGACCGCAGCCGCCGACCAGCAACCGCCAACCTCCGAAAGGTGAAGCGACCATGTCGATGAAGGTCTCCGACCACGTCCTCGAGCGCCTGCGCGACTGGGGGGTGGAGTACGTCTTCGCCTACCCCGGCGACGGCATCAACGGGCTGCTCGCCGCCTGGGGCCGCGCCGACGACAACCCCCGGTTCATCCAGGCCCGCCACGAGGAGATGGCCGCCTTCGAGGCCGTCGGCTACGCGAAGTTCTCCGGCAAGGTCGGCGTGTGCGCCGCCACCTCCGGGCCCGGCGCGATCCATCTGCTCAACGGCCTGTACGACGCCAAGCTCGACCACGTGCCCGTCGTCGCGATCGTCGGGCAGACCAACCGCAGCGCCATGGGCGGCTCCTACCAGCAGGAGGTCGACCTGCTGAGCCTGTACAAGGACGTCGCCTCCGACTTCGTCGAGATGGTCACCGTCCCCGAACAGCTGCCCAACGTGCTGGACCGGGCGATGCGCACCGCCATGGCCCGCCGCACCGTGTGCGCCGTGATCATCCCCGCCGACGTGCAGGAACTGGACTACTCGCCGCCCGAGCACGCCTTCAAGATGGTCCCCTCCAGCCTGGGCATGCCGCACTACGCGCCCGTGCCCGGCGACGAGGACCTCTCCCGCGCCGCCGAGGTGCTCAACGCCGGCGAGAAGGTCGCGATCCTCGTCGGGCAGGGCGCCCGCGGCGCCCGTACCGAGGTCATGGAGGTCGCCGACCGGCTCGGCGCCGGCGTCGCCAAGGCGCTGCTCGGCAAGGACGCCCTGGACGACGACCTGCCCTACGTCACCGGCTCCATCGGCCTGCTCGGCACCCGGCCCTCCTACGAGCTGATGATGGACTGCGACACCCTCCTCGTCATCGGCTCCTCCTTCCCGTACACCCAGTTCCTGCCGCAGTTCGGGCAGGCGCGGGCCGTGCAGATCGACATCGACCCGCACATGGTCGGCATGCGCTACCCCTTCGAGGTCAACCTCGTCGGCGACGCCCGCGAGACCCTCACACGGCTGCTGCCGCTGCTGAAGCCCGCCAAGGACCGCGGCTGGCGGCAGAAGATCGAGAAGGACGTCTCCCGCTGGTGGGAGGTCATGGAGCGGCGCGCCGCCGTCGACGCCGACCCGGTCAACCCCGAGTACGTGGCGCACGCCCTGAACGACCTGCTGCCCGAGAACGTCATCATCGCCTCCGACTCCGGCTCCGCCGCCAACTGGTACGCCCGCCACCTGAAGCTGCGCGGCGCCATGCGCGGCTCGCTGTCCGGCACGCTCGCCACCATGGGGCCGGGCGTCCCCTACGTCATCGGCGCCAAGTTCGCCCACCCCGACCGGCCGGCGATCGCGCTGGTCGGCGACGGCGCGATGCAGATGAACGGCATGGCCGAGCTGATCACCATCCACAAGTACTGGCGGGAGGGGCAGGACCACCGGCTGATCATCGCCGTCCTGAACAACCAGGACCTCAACCAGGTCACCTGGGAGATGCGTGCCATGGCCGGCGCCCCGCAGTTCCTGCCCTCCCAGTCCATCCCCGACGTCGCCTACGCCGACTTCGCCCGCTCCCTCGGCCTGAACGGCCTCAGGGTCGAAAAACCCGAGGACGTGCGCGGCGCCTGGGAGACGGCGCTCGGCAGCGACAAGCCCTGCGTGCTGGACTTCGTCACCGACCCGGCCGTGCCGCCCGTCCCGCCGCACGCCACCCTCGACCAGATCGAGGCCGCGGCGACCTCCGTCCTCAAGGGCGACAGCGACCGGGCCGCCATGGTCCGCCAGGGCTTCAAGGCCAAGGTGCAGGAGTTCCTGCCCGGCGGCCGCCACCGCGAGGACCGTGCCGGAGCGGGAGGCGGCCGGTGAACCACCCGCTGCCCGCCAGGGCAAACGCCGCCGGCACCGGGGCGCGCGGCGCGGCCGTGGGACCGCCCCGCCCCGGCGCCGCGCTCGGCGCCCGGGTGACCCACGCGGTGCGGGGCCCGCGTGCGCGGTGACGGGGTGAGCGCAGGAGGCAGTACGGACATGAGCAGCACGACCTTCCCGCCGCACGCGCTGCACGACTACGCGCTGCTCGCCGACGGGGAGCGCGGCGCGCTGATCGGCCCGGACGGAGCCGTCAACTGGCTGTGCGCGCCCACCTGGCACGACGACGCCGTCTTCGCCTCCCTGGTCGGCGGCCGGGGCGTGTACTCGGTCACCCCGCGCGGCCGGTACGTCCCCGGCGGCTACTACGAGGACGGCACCCTGATCTGGCGCAGCCGCTGGGTCACCACCGACGGCGTCGTCGAGTGCCGCGAGGCCCTGGCCTTCCCCGGCGAGACGCACCGCCTGGTTTTGCTGCGCCGGCTGCACGCAGTCGACGCGGTCGCCCACGTCCGGGTGGTCCTCGACCCGCACGCGGACTACGGCCGCGTCCCCTGCGCCCTGCCGCACCGCGACGACGACGGCGTCTGGCACCTGCACTGCGGCCGCCACCGCCTGCGCTGGCAGGGCGCCCCCGCGGCGACCGTCCGCGCCGAGGGCCTGACCGCCGACCTCGTGCTCAAACCGGGCGAACGCCACGACCTCGTCCTGGAGTGCTCCGCCACACCCCTGCCGCGCACGCTGCCCCGGCCCGGACAGGCTTGGGCCGCCACCGAGCGGGCCTGGCGGCACGGCGTGCCCTCCCTGGACGGCACCGTCGCCCCGCGCGACGCCCGCCGCGCCTACACCCTGCTGCGCGGCCTGACCACGCACGGCGGCGGCATGGTCGCCGCGGCCACCACCAGCCTGCCCGAACGCGCCGAGGCCGGCCGCAACTACGACTACCGGTACGTGTGGATCCGCGACCAGAGCTACGCCGGGCAGGCCGCCGCGGCCGCCGGCACCCCCGTACTCCTCGATTCCTCCGTGCACTTCGTCACCGAGCGACTGCTCGCCGACGGCCCCCGACTGGCCCCCGCCTACACCGTGCACGGCACGCCCGTGCCCGAGCAGCGCGAGCTGGGCCTGCCCGGCTACCCGGGCGGCTCCAGCCGGATCGGCAACCAGGTCGAGAAACAGTTCCAGCTGGACTGCTTCGGTGAGGCGCTGCTGCTGCTGGCCGCCGCCGAACGCGCAGGCCGGCTCGACGCCGACGGCTGGAAGGCCGCCGACCTCGCGGTGCACTCCATCGCTGAACGGTGGCGCGAGCCCGACTGCGGCATCTGGGAACTGGACCCCCGGCCCTGGACGCACAGCCGGCTCAGCTGCGTCGCCGGGCTGCGCGCGCTGGCCGCCGCCGCACCCCGCCGGCCGCTCGCCGACGTGGGCACCGAACTCGCCGACGCCCTGCGGGCCGCGACCGAGGCGAGCAGCGTGCACCCCGACGGCCGCTGGCAGCGCGCCCCCGACGACGCCAGGGGGGCCGCGGCCCTGCGGCTGCCGCCCGTGCGCGGCGCCCTGCCCGCCGACGACCCGCGCACCCGCGCCACCCTCGCCGCGTGCCGCGCCCACCTGACCGACGACCACTTCGTCTACCGCTTCCGCCACGACGACCGGCCCCTCGAACAGGCCGAGGGCGCGTTCCTGCTGTGCGGGTTCGTCATGGCGCTGGCCGAGCACCAGCAGGGCCACGACATCGACGCCTACCGGTGGTTCGAACGCAACCGAGGCGCCTGCGGGGCGTCCGGGCTGTACGCGGAGGAGTTCGACATCGCCCAGCGGCAGCTGCGCGGCAACCTCCCCCAGGCGTTCGTCCACGCCCTGCTGCTGGAGAGCGCCGCCCGCCTCGCCGACAGTCCCGAACCGGCGGCACGCACCGCCGAGTAAGGAGCCCGACCCATGCCCCAGACCGTCGTCATCACCGGCGCCAGCGCCGGCATCGGCCGCGCCACCGCACGCCTGTACGGCAAGCGCGGCGCCGACGTCGTCCTCCTCGCCCGCGGCCGGGCCGGACTGGACGTCGCCGCCAAGGAGATCGAGGCGCTCGGCGGCCGGGCCCTGGTCCAGGTCACCGACACCGCCGACGCCGGCCAGGTCGAAGCCGCCGCGGACGCCGCCGAGCAGGCCTTCGGCCCCATCGACGTGTGGATCAACTGCGCCTTCACCAGCGTCTTCGCGCCCTTCGACGAAATCACCGCCGACGAGTACGAGCGGGTCACGAAGGTGACGTATCTCGGCTTCGTCAACGGCACCCGGGCCGCGCTGAAACGGATGCTGCCGCGCGATCGCGGCACCATCGTCCAGGTCGGCTCGGCGCTCGGCGAGCGGGCCATCCCCCTGCAGTCGGCGTACTGCGGGGCCAAGCACGCCATCAACGGCTTCACCTCCTCGCTGCGCACCGAACTGCTGCACCGCGGCAGCAACGTGCACGTGACCGTCGCCCAGATGCCCGCCGTCAACACCCCGCAGTTCTCCTGGGTGCGCTCCCGGCTGCCCAAGCACCCGCAGCCCGTGCCGCCGATCTACCAGCCGGAGGTCGCCGCCCGCGGCGTCGTGCACGCCGCCGACCACCCCCGGCGCAAGCAGTACTACATCGGCGCCAGCACCCTGGCCACGATCCTGGCCAACCGGCTCGTCCCCGCCCTGCTCGACCGCTACCTGGCCCGCACCGGCTTCGACTCCCAGCAGACCGACCTCAAGCCGCCGAGCGGCGAGAGCAACCTGTTCGAACCGGTGGACCGGCCGGAGGGCACCGACCACGGGGCCCACGGCGTCTTCGACGACTCGGCACACGCCCGGTCCTTCGAGGCCACCCTGGCCCGCCACCCCGCCGCCGTCGCTTCCGCGCTCGCCCTCGGCGCGGGCGCCGCCGCCACGGCCGGGGCCGCGCTGCGCCGACGCGTCCGCGCCGGCGCCGCATGAGGAGAACCGTGAGGAGGAGCCGTATGAGGAGACCCGGGAGCAGCAGATGAACGCAGCCGACCGCCCACGCCGCCTTCAGGAGGCGACCGACATCGTGGCCGCCGTGGGCGGGGTGAGCCGCGAGCGGGCCCGCGCCGTCCTGCGTGCGATGTCCGCGCACACGCACATCAAGGAACAGCACGTCGCCGAACTCGTCGTGGAGTGGGCGGTGTCGGGCCGGCTCCCGGCCGACCTGCACCGCGAACTCAGACACCAGCTCGACACCGCCCCGAGCACGGCGACCGCGGAGCCGGCCCCCTCCTGAGGGCGCGCGGCGCGACCCCGGCCGGCGGGCGCGGCCCGCGGGGCGCGCCTCCGCCCGGCACCGCCCGCGGCGGCACACGCGCACACCCGCGCCGCTGCGGCGCCGGCACGCGCGCGGCCTGGCGGGGTGGTGGCCGCGGCCCTGCGACGGGGCTCCGCGGCCCGCGGTGGCGAGGTTCCGGACGTCGCCGTTCCCTGTCCGGCGCCGTTGCCCTCTGCAATGATGCTCCGCGCGATCGGCTCCGCCCGGCCGGGCGGACGGCGGAAGGGGGACCCCATGGCACAGCACGACACCGATCCGGGCCACGGCCTGCCCGCAGCCCGGTCCGCGCAGCACCCCCTCGACCACGAGGCCGAGGAGATCAGCGTGGCGGTGATGGCCGCCTCCCGGCTCTTCGTGGCGATATCCGCCCGCGCGCTCGCCGCCACCGACGACACGCTCACCCTGCCCCAGTTGCGCGCCCTGGTCGTCCTGGACACCTGCGGACCGGTCAAGCTCGTCGCCCTGGCCGGCACGCTCGGGGTGAATCCGTCCACCGCGCTGCGCATGGTGGGCCGGCTGGAAGGGCTCGACCTGGTGGATCGCAGGACCAACCCCGCCAACCGCCGCGAGGTCGTGCTCAGCCTCACCTCCGCCGGGCACGAACTGGTCTCGCGGGTGCTCGCCCAGCGCCGCGCGGAGATCCGCACCCTGGTGCAGCGGCTGGCTCCCGGCGACCGCGCCGCCCTGGTCCCCGCGCTGCACGCCCTGACCTCGGCGGCGGGCGAGATGGCGGTCGACGCCTACGGCACCGCCCGGGTGGACCGGGGCATCGCGGACGACTCCCAGGACCCGACCGCACCGCCCGAGGACAGAAGCTAGCGGCCGTCCCGCGGGGGCGTCGGCCCGCCGTCGTGCCGGGCGCGGTGGTCGCGCAGCAGCTCCTCGACGACGTGCGCGGCGATCGCGGCCATACGGGCGTCCCGCCCGCGGTAGTACCGCAGTTCGAGCAACGCGATCGACAGCGCCCACCCGCGCCCGCGCGCCCAGGCCGCGTCGTCGGCGCCCACCGCCGCGCGGAACACCTCGCGTGCTTTGGCCGGCAGCAGGTACCAGGCCGCGATGAGGTCCACGGCCCCGTCCCCGAGCCCCACGCACTGGAAGTCGATCACGGCACTGAGCCGTCCCCGCGCCACCAGCACGTTCCCTGGTTGCAGGTCGGAGTGGATCCACACCGGCCGCGCCGGTCCCGGGGCGCCCAGCGCCTCCTCCCAGACGGCGGTCGCCGCCGGGCCGTCGACGGTGCCCCGCAGGCCGGCGACGGCCTCCCGGGTGACCGCGTCCCGCTCGGCGAGCGGCTCGCCGCGATAGGCGGCCGGCCCGTCCGCCGGGTCGAGGCGGCGCAGGGCGGCGACGAACCCCGCCAGATCCCCGGCCAGCCGGTCGGGCGCCTCCAGACGCCCGGGAACCGGGTTGCGCCCGTCGAGCCACCGGTACACCGACCAGGGCCACGGCCAGTCCCCGGTGGGCTCGCCCTGCCCGAGGGGTGCGGGGACGGCCACCGGGAGACGGGGCGCGAGCCGGGGGAGCCAGGTGTGCTCCTTGGCCACGTCGCGGGCGGACCCGGCGGTGCGCGGCAGGCGTACCACCATGTCCCCGCCGAGCCGGTACATGGCGTTGGCGGTGCCCGCGGAGGCGACCGGGGCGAGGGAGAGGTCCGCCCACTGCGGGAACCGGCCCGCGATGAGCCGGCGCACCAGCGCGGTGTCCGGGGCCGGTGCGACGGCCTGCGAGGTCTCGGTACTCATCGCCGGCAAGGAAACGGGCGGCCGGTCCGCCTCGTCAACCGGATTTCCCCGGGCGGGGAGAAGACCGGCCGAGGGGGGCGAGAGAGGGAGCACGGCCGGTGCCGAGCCGAAACCAGCGCTCGCGCCGAAACCGATCCGGGCCGAAACGGGCGCCCAGTGGCCCGAGCCGATGCCCGTCCCGGAAGTCCGCGCGGGCGCCGAATGGCCGACGCGGGCGCCGGGGGAGACGATGAAGGTGCGGGGCCAGGCCCCCGCCGCTGTCGCGCGCCCTCGGCCCGCAGACGGAGACCGGGTCCCGGCCGCAGCCATCACGGCCGGAAGGAGAACACCGTCATGTTGGAAGTCAAGACGGTCGACAAGCCGGACGAGCGGCGCGATTTCCCCCGGGGCCACCTCGACGCGATGCACCTGAGCGGGCTGGACTTCGCGGTCGGCACGTTCGAACCGGGCTGGCGTTGGTCGGAGTCGGTCGCCCCGATCGCCGGCACCCGCAGCTGCCAGGTCCACCACAACGGCTTCGTCGTCCAGGGCCGGATGCGTCTCGTCATGGACGACGGCGGCGAGGCGGAGGTCGGTCCCGGCGACGTCTTCGTCTGCTCGCCCGGGCACGACGCCTGGGTGGTGGGCGACGAACAGGTCGTGGTGTACGACTTCGCCGGGGTCATGGCCAATGTGTACGCCAAGCCCGGTCAGGAGCAGCAGGGCACGCCGTAGGCAAGCGCGTTCCGGCCGACGGTGCCCGGCCGCCTCTCCGCCCGCGCCGCCGGGCACCGTCCATCACCCGTCGACCCGCCAGGCACCGTCCACCCCCGCCGCCGGGACCCCCCCCGCCGCTGAGCGGCCGGCGGGCGGCGGCCCCCGGGCGGCGGGCCCCGGCCCGGCGCGGCGCCCGGCCGGCGCCGTCGGTTTCCGCCCCCGCGCCCGGGGAAACCCGGGACCGCGACCCAGGCGCCGATGTCACGGAGGTATCCCCCCATGCCCGAGTACGGCTACCACCTCTCGTGCGAGCAGTACGGCCCGGCGGAACTCGTCGAGCAGGCCAGAATGGCCGAGCAGGCGGGCTTCCACGCGCTGTGGATCTCCGACCACTACCACCCGTGGAACGACGCACAGGGCCAGAGCCCGTTCGTCTGGTCGGTGATCGGCGCGCTGTCGGAGGCCGTGTCCCTGCCCATCGAGACGGCGGTGACCTGCCCGACCGTGCGGATGCACCCGGCGGTGGTGGCGCAGGCGGCCGCGACCAGCGCGGTGATGACCGAGGGCCGGTTCCGGCTCGGCGTGGGCACCGGTGAGGCCCTCAACGAGCACATCCTGGGCGACCGCTGGCCGCCGGCGCACGTGCGGATGGAGATGCTGGAGGAGGCGGTGCAGGTGATGCGCCGGCTGTTCACCGGCGAGGAGGTCAGCCACCACGGCACGCACTACACCGTGGAGAACGCCCGCCTGTACACCGTCCCCGACGAGCCGGTGCCGATCGACGTCTCCGGGTTCGGCCCGAAGGCGACCTCGCTCGCGGCCCGGATCGGCGACGGCTACATCACGATGATGCCGAACGAGGAGATGGTCGAGCAGTACCGCAAGGGCGGCGGTGGCGGCAAACTCGTCAGCGGCGGCACGAAGGTGTGCTTCGGCCACGACGCCGACGACTGTGTCCGTACGGTGCACAAGCTGTGGTACAACGAGCAGCTGCCCGGCGAGATGGGCCAGGTGCTGCCCACGCCCCGGCACTTCGAGCAGCTCAAGGAGCTGGTCACCGAGGACCGGGTCCGGCAGAACGTGGTGTGCGGCGACGACGTCGACCAGCACGTGTCGACGCTGAAGGAGTTCGCCGACGCGGGCTTCGACCGGATCTACGTCAACCAGATCGGCCCCGACATGCGCGGCTTCTTCGACTTCTACCGCACGAAGGTGCTGCCGCAGCTGCCGCACTGACGACGCCGGTCCGGCCATCGCTCCGGGCGGCCGGCGGATCCGCTCCAGGCGCACGGCGTATCCGCTCCGGTCGGGCGGCGCCCGCCGCCCGGCCCCAACTACCCTCGTCCGCATGGAGATTCTGGGAGCCAGCCTGCGTGTCTGCGTCGACGACCTGGACAGTGCCGTCCCGTTCTACGAACGCCTGGCGGGCGGCAGAGCGCTGCGCTTCGAACGCGGCGGCGTCCAGGTGGCCGCGGTCGGCTGCTTCCTGCTGATGAGCGGTCCCGCGGCCGAGCTGGAGGTGCTGCGCAAGGTCGCGGCGACGATCGCCGTCGAGGACGTCGAGGAGGCCCACCGGGTGCTGAGCGAACTCGGCGCCCGCATCGTCGCGGGACCGGTGGCCACCCCGGTGGGCCGCAACCTGATCGCCGTGCACCCGGACGGCGCGGTGTACGAGTACGTGGACCGCCGCGGCTAGGGCAGGCCCTGGCCGGGCCCCGGGCGCATCCGGAAGTCGTAGCGCCCGGGCAGCGGCCCGCCCCCGACGCGGTCCCACACCCGGCCGATCCGCTCGTCGCCCTCGCGCAGGTCGGCCACCTCGAAACCGGCGTCGAACACGGCCCGCGCCTCCTTGGGCCGCCCCTCGGCGAGCAGCAGCTCGGCGTGGAGGAGCCGGAACCGGCCGCGCGCCCGGGTCGGCGGGTGCAGCCGGTCCCACACCGAGCGCGCCTCGGCCGTGCGGCCCACGCCCAGCAGCGCCTCGATCGCCTCGCGGCCCAGCGCGGCGGTGGCCGCCGTCCACTCCTCGCCGCTGTCCCGCCGCTCGTCGCACAGGGCCTCGAAAGCCTCGGCGTACCGGTCGGCGGCCCGCTCGTGGTGGCCCGCCTCCTGGTCGGCGACGGCGAGACAGCGCAGCAGCGGCCAGCGGGACGGCGCGAGGACGAGGGCCCGTTCCCAGCTGCGCACGGCCTGCGCCCGGTCCCCGGCGTGCCACTGGGAGACGCCGAGGTGGTACTCGGTCGACGGCGTGCCGGGTGCCGTCTCCAGCATGTCCCGCCAGTGCGGGGCGACCAGGGTCTGCCCCGGCGGGCGGACCCGCCCGGGCCCGGGCAGAGCCCCGGTGCGCAGCAGCCCCCGCCACGGCTCCTGCTCCTCGCCGAGTGTGGACTCGCCGAACGGCGTGCCGGGCAGCTTCCAGCCGGCGTGCAGCACCTCCAGCGCGCCCCAGCCGGAACCCCCGGCGAGGATCTCGCCGGGTTCGGCGTCGGCGTACGGCTTCCAGGCGGCGTAGGCGGCCTCGACGTCGGCGCGCGGCAGCACCGCCTGCAGCCGTTCCTCGGTCCGCCGGACGACGGTGTCCCACTCCCCCGCGGGCGGTGGGGTCTGAAGCGGCCCGTACGCCTCCAGCCAGGCCACCTCGCTCTCCGCCTCCAGTGGTACGTGCTCCAGCTGGGTGCGGGCCAGGCCCGCCTGGATCTCGCAGTAGCCGCCGGTGCCGGGCTCGGTGAGCCACTGCTGCCAGCGCCGCCCGCCGCTTCCCGCGCCCCACACGAACAGCTTGCGGCCGCGCAGCACGTCGGTGGAGGTCTGCACCAGGCCCGTGCCGTCCTCGTCGAGCGCGGCGATCCAGCGGCGCCGGCCGTCGGGCACCTCGTAGAAGTAGTCGGCGGCGTAGGTGCTGTTGAGCGGGTAGGTGCGGTCGATGCCGTCGTGCACGGGGACGGGCACACGGCACAGCCTGCGTTCGTACCCGAAGTGCCAGGCCTCGCTCGCCGGGGCGAGGATCCGGCGTTCCTCGGGCACGGCGGTGTTGGACCACCAGTAGGTGGGCACGGGCCGCTCGTGCGGGTTGCGGATGCGGACGCCGACGTGCAGGAAGTCCGAGCCGTCCGGCAGCCACAGGTCGACCTGGAAGGGCAGGTCGCGCAGCCGTTCCCACTCCCACAGGCGCAGCATCTCCCCGTCGTCGGGGGCGGGCACGCGGGCGGCGTGCAGGGGCGCGCAGGACAGGGTGGTGTGGCCGGTGGCGCCGATGTTCCATTCGATGCCGCCGGAGTACCAGGCGCCGTTGAGGGCGAAGTTGGCGGGCTGGAACACCGGGTTGCGGTAAAGCAGTTCGCGGCCGGTGGGCTTGTGGACGAGGGAGGCGATCCGGCCGCCGAGGCCGGGCAGCACGGTGGCGCGCAGCCGGTCGTTCTCCAGGACGAGGGCGTCGAGGGGGCGCGGCGTCCGGGTTCTGCCGTAGCCGTCGCGGACGCGCACGGGCAGCAGGCTGTGCAGCGGGGCGCAGCCGATCTGCCGGGCCGTCTCGCGCGGCAGGCGGTCCCTGTCCCGGACCTCGATGCGGTGGACTTCGTCGAGCGGACGCAGCGGGGGCAGCGGGTTGTCCGGTCCCACCTCGGCCGCGGGCAGCGTCAGTACCTCGCGTCGGATCGTCGTCACGACGACCATGGAACCCGGTCGCCGGTGAGGTGACCAGGGGCGCTGCCGGTCAGGATTGCGCAAAGCCGCGTGCCGGGCGGGCGCGGAAAACGCCTGGGCCGCCGCCCGGCCGGCGCCGTAGAGTCGGTCCTTCGACGGCACCCGATCCCCGTGCAGGGGGGACGCGGGAGGAGTGAGGGAACGGATGAGCGAGCAGCACACCTACCGGGTCATCGTCCGGGGCGTCTGGGACGGGCTGACCGAGGAGGCGCGGGCGCGGCTGCTGGCCGAGGCGGACCGGCACGGCATGACGAGCATGCGGTTCACACCCGAGGGCTCGCTGTCCTACGAACCGTCCCCGCTGAAGCACTTCTCGATGCGTTACGTGGTGGTCTGCGACGCCGAGGACGGCGAGGAGATGGCGGCGGCGATCGCGGAGGACCAGGCGGAGACCGCGCTGCGCGCTCTCGGTTACGGCTTCCGCGATCTGCGGTCCACCGTCACGGACCTGGACACCATGAAGATCAACTACAAGCCCGCATCTCGGCGGTGAGCGCCCAGCGCTCGTGGTCCCGCCAGGCGCCGTCGATGTGGAGCATGTCGGGCGAGTAGCCCTCCAGACGGAAGCCGCAGGAGCGGGCGAGCGCGATGGAGGCGGTGTTGCCCGGCTGGACGTTGATCTCCAGCCGGTGCAGTTCCATCGGGCCGAAGGCGTGGGCGATGACGAGGTCCAGGCCCTCCTTCATCAGGCCGCGTCCGGCGGCGTGCGCGAAGGCACCGTAGCCGAGCGCGCCGGACCGGAAGGCGCCGCGGACGATGTTGTTGATGTTGATGAATCCGGCGATGTCCCCGCCGGCCTTCTCGCAGACCAGGAAGCCGGCCTTCGCCGGGTCGTCGATCAGCCGTTTCGCGTAGGCGGCGTACGCCTCGGCGGTGTCCGGCGGGAACAGCCACGGCCGGTGCAGGTCCCTGCTCTCCCGCACGCGGGCCGTGAACTGCGGGCCGTCCTCCTGAGTGAAGGGGCGGATGCCCACGCGGGGGCCGGTGGCGAGGTAGCGGGATGCGGTGTGCGCCATCCCGCCACCTTAACGTCGCACCGCGAGGCGGCCGGATCCAGTCGTGCCCCACGGATTCAGTCGTGCCCCACCGGCAGCCGCAGCACGCCGGTGTCGCCGGGTGCGCTGACCACCGTGACCGGCTTGATGCCGCGGTTGCCGAAGTAGGCGTCGTCACTGGCCGCGATGACGAACCGCAGCCGGTGGCCCTGCTCGTAGCGGTGCACGATGCCCGGCAGGGTCACCGTGAAGCTCCGGGTGACGTCGGGCACGCGGACCGGGGCGACGAGGCGGTGCACGAGGGTCTGGGTGCCGTCGGGCGCCACGTCGTACACCTTGGCGAACAGCACCAGCTTGCCGGCGGCGTCGGAGGAGGTCTGGGTGCGCTCGGCCACCGGCGAGACCACCTTGAGCGTGGCCCGGGGGGCGCCGACGACATCCACGGCCCCATCGAGCGGTTCGCTGGTCCAGGCCAGGTAGGTGCCCTTGGTGTCGTGCGGGGCCGGGTCGGGCAGCCCGAGGAGGCCGCCCAGCGAGCTCTCCGAATGACTCGTCGGGATCAGCCAGTTGCTGTAGGTGCGGCTGCCGCGGGTCACCTCGGCGCGGTTGTCGACGAGCTTGCCGTCACCGGAGAGGTACAGCGTGCGGCTCAGGGCGGGCAGCCGGTCGGCGGTGGCGTAGGTGTGGGCCGGGTCGGTGATCCAGTCGCGGTAGTAGGCGAAGTCGGGGCCCGTGTCGGTGGCCGTCCGGCCGTGCAGGTAGCGGTCGAACCAGGCGAGGACGCGTCTGCCGACGTAGCTGGTCTCCAAGTTGCCCTGGCTCAGGTTCAGTTCGCCGGCCGCGGGGTCGGTGAGGCCGCCGCTGTGCCCCCAGGACTGCCAGATCATCTTCGTCTCGGTGCCCTGCGCCTTGAGCGCCTTGTACGTGGCGGTGGCCTCGTTGAGGTTGAACAGGCTGTCGGCCTGGCCCTGCACCAGCAGGGTCGGGGCCTTGACGCGGTTCAGGTACGACACCGGGGAGACGCTGCGGGCGTAGGAGAGCAGCCGCCGGGTGGCGTCGGCCGGATAGCCGCCGGAGTTGAGGGTGCGCACGGTGTCGCAGGCCGGCGTGGTGAAGTGCAGGCACGCCAGGGAGTTGATGCGGGAGGGGTCCAGGGCGGGCTGGGTCAGCGGCTGGCTCTCGCCCATCAGGTAGAAGCCGTTGGTCCACTGCCACTTGAAGGCGCCGGGCACGCCGTCGGCGCCGACGGCGTTGTTCGGGTCGAGGGAGTACGCCAGGTCGTTCCAGGTGATCATCGGGACGAGCGCGTCGACCCGGTGGTCCACGGCGGCCGTGGCGAGCTGGACGGCGCCGCCGTAGGACCCGCCGATCATGCCGACGCGCGGGTCGCCGGCGGCGTCGAGGGTGACGGCGTCGGTGCGGGTGCCGTCGTCGGCGGCGCGCCGGCCGCCGAGGAAGTCGACCAGCTGGGAGGCGGCCCGGCCGTCGATCTCCGGGTCGTCGAGGGAGACCAGGCAGCCCGACTTGCCGAAGCCGAGGCCGGAGTAGACGAGGGAGACGTATCCGCGCTGGGCGAAGGCCTTGCCGATGGCGTCGGTGGAGCCGTCGTCCTTGCTGCCGCCGAAGCCGTTGGTGGCCAGCACGGCGGGTGCGCGGTGGTCGTGGTCCACGCCGGCGGGCCGGTACAGGTCGGCGTCGACCACGCAGGTGCGGTCGCCCGCGCGGACGGTGAACTTCAGCGGGGTGACGCTGTACTGGCCGGTGGCGGCCGCGGGGTCGGCGAGCGCGAGGGGCGCGGCGAGCACGGCACCGAGGGCGAGGGCGAGACCGGCACGGGATCTGGACGCACGACGGGGCACAGGACCTCCACACTGAGGACAACCCGACCTACCGACCGGTAAGTACCGGCCGGACTCATGCTGTGACACGTGTCAGGTGGCGTCAATCACCGTGGCGGTGGTTTCTTGACGGAGATTCAGCGGGGGAACGGTCCCGCGGGGCGGAGCCGCCGGTGCCGCTCCGGGGGTCACCTCGGGGGCGCCCCGGGGGCCTCAGGGGTGTCTCGGGTCCGCTCAGCGCAGTGCCGGACGGTCCAGCGTCAACGTGCCCGCCTCCGCGTCCAGTTCGGCCGCGACCCCGAACGGAAGCGTCAGCGCCCCCGCGCAGTGCCCGAAGCCGAACTGCTCCGCTACGGGCACCCCGAGTCCGCCGAGCCGGTCCGCGAGCAGCGCGCGGACCTCGTCGTAGGGGCCGCACTCCTCCCACGAGCCGAGCAGGACGCCGCGCACTCCGTCGAGCCGGCCCGCCCGCAGCAGCTGGGTCAGACAGCGGTCCAGGCGGTACGTCTCCTCGCCCACGTCCTCCAGGCACAGCAGCCCGCCGGCCGCCGAGGGCCGGGCGTGCGGGGTGCCGAGGTCGGCGGCGAGCAGGGAGAGGCAGCCGCCGAGCGTGACGCCGCGGGCGCGGCCCGGGACCAGGGCGGGGCCGCCGGAGGCGATCGTGCGGACCGTCTCGGGCGCGAACAGGGTCGCCTTCAGGTGCTCCTGCGCCCGCGCGTTCTTGACGAAGTCGATGCCCGCGACCATTGGGCCGTGCAGGGTGACCAGGCCCAGGCGGACGGCGAACGCCTCGTGCAGCGCGGTGATGTCGCTGAAGCCGACGAACACCTTCGGCCCGGCCGCGCGCATCGCCTCCCAGTCGAGCAGGTCCACCATCCGCTGCGCTCCGTAT
Source organism: Streptomyces mexicanus (assembly GCF_902506575.1). Lineage (GTDB taxonomy): Bacteria > Actinomycetota > Actinomycetes > Streptomycetales > Streptomycetaceae > Streptomyces > Streptomyces mexicanus. Next base: position 1,546,301 of record NZ_LR732544.1, read on the forward strand.
CCGCCGCGGGCGCACAGCACGGCGTCCACCGCCGGGTCGCACCACGCCCGTTGCAGGTCGGCGGCGCGGTCGGCGTCCGTCCCGGCCAGGTAGGCGAACGTGCCGTGCCGGTCGAGGACATGGGGGGCGACCACCGGGTCCAGGTCCCAGCCGCGCAGCACGTCCAGGCCGGCCTGCAGCCGTTCCTCGGGGATGGGCCCGCTGGGCGCGACGACGGCCACGCGGGCGCCGGGGGCGAGCCGCGCGGGGCGGACGAGTTCCTTCACGTGCCCAGCTCCAGGGTCGGGATGCCTGCCGTGTCCAGGCCGAACACCTGAGCGTACAGCGACAGCTCCGCCTCCAGGGCACGCACCATCGTCTCGGCCCGCCGGAACCCGTGCCCCTCGCCCTCGAAGGTGAGGTAGGCGTGCGGCACCCGCCGCCCCTGGAGCCGCCGCAGGAACCGTTCGCACTGCGCCGGCGGGCAGATCACGTCGTCCAGGCCCTGGAGCAGCAGGAAGGGCGCGGTGATCCGGTCGGCGTGCTCGGCGGGCGAGCGTTCGGCGTACCGCCCGGGCACCTCGGCGAGCGGTCCGACCAGGGACTCCAGGTAGCGGGACTCGAAGTCGTGGGTCTCCCCCGACGCCCAGGAGGTCAGGTCGAGGATCGGATAGAGGATCGTGCCGCAGGCGTAGACGTCGGTGCGGGTCAGGGACGCGGCCGTGGTCCAGCCGCCCGCGCTGCCGCCCCGGATCGCCAGCCGGTCGCGGTCGGCGCTGCCCTCCTCGGCGAGCGCGAGCGCGACGGCGGCGCAGTCCTCGACGTCGACGACGCCCCACTGCTCGCGCAGCCGGTTGCGGTAGGCGCGCCCGTACCCGGTCGAGCCGCCGTAGTCGACCTCGGCGACCCCGATGCCCCGGGAGGTGAAGTAGGCGATCTCGGTGTCCAGCACCAGCGGGGAGCGTCCGGTGGGGCCGCCGTGCGCCCACACGACGTACGGCGGCCGTTCGCCCGGCGGGGCCGCGCATCCCGGGTTGCGCGGCGGGTAGATGTGGGCGTGCACGTCGCGGCCGTCCGGGCCGGTGAAGGTGCGCACCCGCGGCTCGGGGTAGTACGCGGGGTCGACCGGGTCCTTGTGGGCGCGGCCGATCACCCGGGCGTGGCCGGTGCGCGTGTCCAGCTCGACGACCTCGTAGGAGCTGCTCGGGCTCGCGCCGACCGCCACGATCCGGTCGCCGTGGGCCGCGAGCGTGGCGTCGAACTCGCTCCAGGGACCGGCCGCGTCGACCACCTGGCCGGTCTGCGGGTCGAGTATGCCCAGCCGCAGCGCGCCCCGGCCGTGCAGCACGGCGATCAGTCCGCACTCGAGCGGGGCGAACCAGCGCTGCCCGAGTTTCCACAGCGGCCCGGCGAACTCCTCCTCGCGCCGGCACAGTAGCTCGCCGTCGCGGTACAGCTGCCACCAGCCGGCGCGGTCGCTCGCGTACAGCAGGGAGCCGTCGGCGGCCCAGTCGACCTGCGCGACGGACTCCTCGGGGCCGCCGGCGACGGTGCGGGGCGCGACGAGCCGGCCGTCGTCGTCCACGTCGGCCACCACGACCTCGGTGCCGTCCCACGGCATCCGCGGGTGGTCCCAGGCCAGCCAGGCCGCGCGCCGCCCGTCGGGCGACAGGCGGGGGCCGGTGACGAACCGGTGCCGTTCGGCGGTCAGTTCGCGTACGGCCGTGCGGTCCTGGGCGGCCGAGCCGTCCAGCGGCACGGCGGCCGCGACCCGCCGTACGTCCGAGGGCCCCGGCCCGGTGAACTCCTCCAGCACGCACCAGACTTCGCCGCGGTCGGCGCGCAGCTGCGGCTCCGCCCAGCGCAGTCCGCCGCCCACCGGGGACAAGGGGGTGAGCGGGCGCGGCTCGCCGCCCGGCTCGACGCGGTAGAGCCGCTGGTCGGCGAAGTTCACGAACACCACCAGCGCTGCGCCGTCCTGGACGGTGCCCGCCCAGGGGCGGCCGCCGTACTCGATGACGCGGCTGCGCACGTTCCACGGCGCCGGCAGCACGGACTCCTCCGTGCCCTCGGCGGTGCGCCGCACCAGCGCCCGCCGGCCGCCCTCGGCGGGCCGTGGTTCGGTCCACCACACCTCGTCGCCGACGAATCCGACGTACTCCGGTCTGCCGTCGTGCGCGGCGGCGAGCGCCGCATCGATCGGTGACGGCCAGGACCCGTACGGCAGGACCTGCGTGTCCCCCAGGTGCTCATGACCCAGGTGCTCACGACCCATGTGCTCTCCCTCCCCCATGGTGTTCAGGCGGACCGCAGGAAGCGGTCCAGGACGCGGACGCCGAAGTGCAGCGCCTCGACGGGGACGCGCTCGTCCACGCCGTGGAACAGGTGGTGGTAGTCGAACCCCTCGGGCAGCTTCAGCGGTGAGAACCCGTAGCCGGTGATCCCGAGCCGGGAGAACTGCTTGGCGTCGGTGCCGCCCGCCATGCAGTACGGCACCACGTGTCCCTCGGGCGCGAACTCCTTGACGGCGGCCCGCATCGCCGCGAACGTCGGCGAGTCGACGGGCGCGGCGAGGGCCACCTCGTGGTGCTCGAACTCCCAGTCCACGTCCGGGCCGGTCAGCCGGTCGAGGGTGGCGCGGAACTCCTCCTCGCCGCCGGGCAGGTAGCGCCCGTCGACGTGGGCGACGGCCTCCCCCGGAATCACGTTGATCTTGTAACCGGCCTCGAACATGGTCGGGTTGGCGCTGTTGCGCACGGTGGCCTCGACCAGTCCCGCGGCCGGGCCGAGCTTGTCCAGCAGGGCGTCCACGTTCCCGAGGTCGGCCTCGACGCCGTGGATCCGGGCCAGTTCGGTCAGGGCGGCGCTGACCGTCGGGGTCAGGCGCAGCGGCCACTCGTGGGCGCCGATCCGGGCGACGGCGGCGGCCAGCCGGGTGACCGCGTTCTCCTTGTTGACCCGGGAGCCGTGGCCGGCCCGGCCGCGGGCGGTCAGCCGCAGCCAGGCGGTGCCGCGCTCCCCGGCCGCGATGGGGTAGATCCGGCGGCCGGCGCCGTCGTGGAAGGTGAAGGCGCCGGACTCGCTGATGCCCTCGGTGCAGCCCTCGAACAGCTCCGGGTGCCGGTCGGCGAGGAAACCGGAGCCGTCCTCGGCGCTGGCCTCCTCGTCCGCGGTGAACGCGATCACCACGTCCCGGCGCGGCCGCAGGTCCTGGCGGGCCCAGGCGCGCACCACGGCGAGGATCATCGCGTCCATGTTCTTCATGTCGACCGCGCCCCGGCCCCACACCACGCCGTCGCGGACCTCGCCGGAGAAGGGGTGCACGCTCCAGTCCTCGGCGCGCGCGGGCACCACGTCCAGGTGACCGTGGACGAGCAGCGCCGGCGCGGACGGATCGCTGCCCTCCACCCGGGCGACCACGTTGGTCCGGCCCGAAACGCGTTCCAGCAGCAGCGGCTCCAGGCCCGCGCCGGCCAGCCGTTCGGCGGCGTACTCGGCGGCCGGGCGCTCGCGGCAGTCGCCGCCGCCCCGGTTGGTGGTGTCGATCCGGATCAGGTCGGAGGTGAAGGCCACGACCTCCTCGAGTGCCTGTGCGTCAGCCATACTGCTCCTCCACGGCGGCCGAGGCGATCGTGGTGACCGCCTTGAAGGTACGGATGCCCTCGTACATGGTGGGGCTGGTGTAGGCCACCTTGCGCTCCCCGGTCCGGGCCACGCCGGGCACCACGGTGGCGGCCATCGCCAGGTGCTCGGCGTCGAACTCCAGCGCGATGGTGAACGGCCCGCCCTCGGCGGGCTCGTGACGAACGGCCAGCGTGGCGGCCTCCTTGGCGGCGGCGCGGATGTCGGCGGCGGTGCGGGCCGGCGTGCGGCACACGGCCGCGTACCTCGAGACGTGGTCCTTCACCGCGACCTTCAGCGCCTCGGGCGCGTAGCCGAGGGCGTCCTCGCAGGCCACGTCGTCACCGGTGACCAGGACGACCGGCACGCCGAACTCCGCCGCCACATGCGCGTTGAGCAGCCCCTCGCTGGCCCGTACGTCGTTCAGCCACACCCCGGTGATGGAGTTGGCGAGATACGTGTGGGCCAGGACGCCCTCCATGCCGGCGCCCGCGTGGTAGCCGACGAACGCGACGCCGTCGACGTCGCCGTGCTGCACCCCCTCCACCATGGACAGCGACTTGTGCCGCCCGGTGAGCATCTGCGCCCGCTCGTCCAGCTCTTCGAGCAGCAGGTTGCGCATGGTCCAGTGGGCCTCGTTGATGAGGACCTCGTCGGCGCCCCCGTCGAAGAAGCCCAGCACGGCGGCGTTGACGTCCGAGGTGAACATCGAGCGGCACCGCTCCCACTGCGGTGTCCCCGGCAGCACGTCCGCCGGCCAGGTGACCCCGGTGGCGCCTTCCATGTCGGCGCTGATGAGGATCTTCATGCTGCGCCACGTTACGCGCCGGGCGCTCGGCCCGCCACGAAGCCGGCGACACGATCCTCGATCGCCGTGCCGGCCGGCCCTACACCGCCTGCTGGGAGGCCGCCGCGGCCGGGCGGAGGTCGTCGAGCGTGAGCGGGTGCGACGGGGGCTCGGGCAGGACGACACGGCGGCTGGTGTGCAGGCCGGGGCCCACGTGAAGCAGTTCGCCCGGTTCCATCGGCCGCCAGGCGGGGTTGTCGTCCATGCGCTCGCTGGCGACCACGACGGCGGGGTGGGCGGCCAGATCGGCGGAGTGCACGCGCATCCGGCCCTCGCTGCCGCTGTGGTCGAGGTGCCGGGTGCCGTGCTGCCCGCCCGCCGGGCGCTGGAGCACGTACAGCTCGTGGGTCGCGGGGTAGCGCAGCGCCCACAGCCCGGCGGGGGTGGTCAGGACGAGGTTGAGGGCGTAGACGGGCAGGTTGTGGGCGATCCACCGCGCGGCGTGCTCGATGCCGGCGCCGACGTCACCGCCGTGGGCCCGGATCTCCCGGGTGACGAGGGCGAAGAACCGCTCGGAGTCGGTGTCGCCCGCGACCAGGGACCGGTCCTCGCCCAGGTGCGCGTCCAGCCGGTCGAGGCCCTCGATGACGCCGTTGTGCGCGAACAGCCGTCCCTCCTGGGCGAAGGGGTGGGTGTTGCGGGGCTGGAGGGAGCCCGTGGAGGCGAAGCGCACATGGGCGAGGAACGTGCTGGACTCCACCTGCCGGGCCTCCTCGGCGAAGGCCCGGTCCCGGAAGGCGGCGACCGGGGCCTTGTCGACGCGCGGGGTGCCGTCGGCGGCGAAGTAGCCGAGCCCCGTCCCGTCGGGGTCGTGGTGGCTCTGGCGGCTGAGGCTGTCGGGGGCGTCCAGCAGCCAGAAGGTGGCGCGGGTGCGCCGGGGGGCGCTGCTCAGGCCGAACAGGCGGCACATCGGACCCCTCCTGATCAGTGACGGCCGGGGCGGCGCGGGTTCTTGGTCTCCACGCCGTGTGCGAAGCCGCCGGCGTCGTCGGCGCCGCGGTGCGGTTCAGGCTGTCCCTGGAGCCGGGGCAGGGTGCGGCGCAGGTCCTCCAGGAGCAGGTCGGCCAGGTCGTGGCTGAAGCCGTTGCGGACCACGATGCGCAGGACGGCCAGGTCGGTGCGGTTCTTGGGGAAGGTGTAGGCGGGCACCAGCCAGCCGCGCTCGCGCAGCGCGGCGGAGACGTCGAAGACGCTGAAGCGGTCGATGCCCTCGCGTACCCGGAAGGCGAACACCGGGATCTGGCTGCCGTCGGTGATCAGCTCGAACGGGCCCAGCTTTGCGATCTCGGCGGCCAGCCGGGTGGCGACGTCGCGGCAGGTCTGCTGCACCCGCCGGTAGCCGTCGAAGCCCAGACGCAGGAAGGTGTAGTACTGGGCGACGACCTGGGCGCCGGGGCGGGAGAAGTTCAGCGCGAAGGTCGGCATGTCGCCGCCGAGGTAGTTGACGTGGAAGACCAGGTCGTCCGGGAGGGCGTCCTTGTCCCGCCACAGCGCCCAGCCGACGCCGGGCATGACCAGCCCGTACTTGTGGCCGGAGGTGTTGATGGAGGCGACCCGCGGCAGCCGGAAGTCCCACTCCAGGTCCGGATCGAGGAAGGGCGCGATCATCCCGCCGGAGGCGGCGTCGACGTGCAGGGGGATGTCCAGGCCGGTACGGGCCTGCAGGTCGTCCAGGGCCGCGGCGATGCCGGCGACGGGCTCGTAGCTGCCGTCGAAGGTGGAGCCGAGCACGGCGACGACCCCGATGGTGTTCTCGTCGCACAGCTCGACCGCCTTCTCGGGGGTGAGGTGGTAGCGGTCGCCCTCCATCGGCACATAGCGCGGCTCGACCTCGAAGTAGTCGGCGAACTTGTCCCAGCAGATCTGCACGTTGATGCCCATGACCAGGTTGGGCCGGTCGGTGGGCTTGCCCTCGGCGCGGCGGCGGTGCTGCCAGCGCCGTTTGAGCGCCAGTCCGCCGAGCATCGCCGCCTCGCTGGATCCGGTGGTCGAGCAGCCGGTCGCGTGCCGCGGGTCCTCGGCGTGCCAGAGCCGGGCGAGCATGTGGACGCACCGGGTCTCGAGTTCCGCGGTCTGCGGATACTCGTCCTTGTCGATCATGTTCTTCTCGGCGCACTCGTCCATGAGGCGCCGGGCCTGCGGTTCGGCCCAGGTGGAGACGAACGTGGCGAGGTTCTGCCGGGCGTTGCCGTCCAGCATCAGCTCGTCGTGGACGATCTGGTAGGCGGTGTCCGGATCCATCTCGCGCTCCGGCAGCGCGTACCGGGGGACCTGGAGGGGTTCCCGGCTGAAGATCGGGTTGACCTCCAGGTCCCGGCTGCGACCGTGCTGTTCACGAGGGTGCCTGACCGTCATGTGCTCCGCCTTCGCTGTGTCGTCGCCTGTCGAGGGGCCGTGTGCGGATCGATCGAGTCCCCCCGGCAGGCGGCCGACGCGTCCGGCATGCGCTCGGCCGGCACCCCCCAGGTCGTTCAGCGCTCCAGGTCGTTCAGCGCTCCAGGAAGTCGAACAGCTCCTCCCATCGGCGGGTGATGGCGTCCGGGTCGAAGCGCCGCACATTGCTCAGGGCCCGCTCCCCGAAGGCGTCGCGCAGCTGCTCGTCGGACATCAACCGCACCAGGTGGCGGGCGAGTTCGGAGGTGTTGCCGGGACGGGCCAGCAGTCCGTCCTCCTCGTGGGTGACGATCTCGCGGACCCCGGGCGCGCAGTCGAACGCCACGCACGGCACGCCGCAGGCCATCGCTTCGAGCAGGACCAGCGGGAAGCCCTCGCCGCGGGAGGACTGCACGAAGACGGAGGACGCGCGCAGCGCGCCGGGGACGTCGTCGGTCTGCCCGGCGAAGTCCACCGAGTCCTCGAGGCCCAGTTCGGCGCAGCGCTGCCTCAGCTCCGCCTCGGCCTCGCCGCGGCCGTAGATGCGCAGGGTCCAGCCGGGCTGCTGCGGCGCCACCTCGGCCCAGGCGTCCAGCAGCATGTCGACGCCCTTCTCGTGGGAGAGCCGGCCGATGCTCGCCACGACCTTCTCCGAGCGCGGTGAGGGGGTGCCGGGCGGGATGGGCAGCGGGTTCGGCATGAAACCGACGTTGTTCATGCCCTCGCCCACCCAGCGGTCGGCGTCCTCCTGGGTGAGGGCCAGCAGCCGGTCGACATCCTGGTAGTACTTCTTCACCCGCTGGAACCGGGACGTCTTGCGGCAGGTGTCGAAGGACTCGTGGGTCATGCCGATGACCCGGTGCCCGGCGGTGTCCGCGAGCGCCACCCACTCCATCGCCCACACCTGCGGAACGACGATCACCGCGCCGGGCCGGGCGGCGCGGAAGAGCGCGGTGAGCCGTTCGGCGGCCTGGCGCATGTGCGCCTCGTGGCGGCGGACGGCCGGGTCGATCCGGCCGACCAGGCGGCGGGGCCGCGGCCGGGACGGCGGGCGGCGGGCGTAGAGGGTCACGGTCTCGAACGGGGGCCGCTCACCGAGGTCCATGGGGTGGTGGGGCGGGGCGATGCCGACGACGGTGACCCGGTGGCCGCGGCCGGCCAGCAGGGTGGCCAGCTGGATCTGCCAGCGGCCCACGCCGCCGAGTTCGTTGACCTCGTTGGCCACGAAGAAGATGTCGCGCTGGGTCATCGGGCCTCTCCCGTGGTGCCGAAGAAACGGTCCACGATCTGCGCCGCGGCATTCCCGCGGTCGTACTCACCGTACTTGTCCACGAACTCCTTCAGCCGCGCCTCGTAGGTCGTGCGCAGCGTGCCGAGGTCGGCGAGCGCGTCGAAGAACTCCTGCGCGGTCCGCGGCACCGGGCCCGGTGCCTCGGCGAGCAGGTCGAAGTAGGTGCCCCGGGTGTCCTGGGCGTACTCCTCCCAGTCGTGGGCGAAGAACACGATCGGGCGGTGCAGCAGGGCGTAGTCGAACATCACCGAGGAATAGTCGGTGATCAGGGCGTCGGCGAGCAGCATGAGGGGGGTGATGTCCGGCTCGGCGCTGACGTCGATCACCCGCCCGGCCACCGACGGGGGCAGGGTGAGCCGGTTCAGGTAGTGGGCGCGCACCAGCAGGGTGTACCGGTCGCCGAAGCGGGTCGCGAACTCCTCCACGTCGAAGGGGAACTCGAAGTCGCGGACGCGGCCGTCGGGGCGGGCGCGGAACGTGGGCGCGTAGAGCAGCACCTGACGGTCGGGGGCCAGGCCGAGGCGTTCGGCGAGCCGCTGCGCCTCGGGGTCGGGTGTGCCCTGTGTGGCCCGGACCAGGGCGTCGTTGCGCGGGTAGCCGGTGCGCAGCAGCTTGTGCTCGGGGATGCGGTAGGCGCGGGCCAGGGTGCGCACGTCGTGCTCGCTGCGGACCACGAAGTGGTCGAAGCGGTCCAGCGCCTGCTGGTAGGCGCGCTGCTCCGGCTCGGACAGCATCCGCAGACCCGGCTCGTCGAAGCCCATCCGCTTCAGCGCGGAGCCGTGCCAGGTCTGGATGTACGTCGTCTCCGGGCGCTTCGCCAGGCGCAGCGGGTAGCCCTGGTTGTCGATCCAGAACTCGGCCTGCGCGAGGGCCCTGAGGTAACGCCAGGACCAGCGGCGCACCAGCTGCACGTCCTTCGGGAAGCCCTCGGGGCGCTGCCCGGCGTAGGACCAGATCGCGGTGATGGGTGTGCCGCGGCGGCGCAGTTCCTCGTAGAGGGCGCGGGGGCTGTCGCTGTACTGCTTGCCCAGGTGGCTCTCGAAGACGACGGTGCCCTTGCGGACGGGCAGCCGGGTCAGCATGCGCTCGTAGACCTGCAGCTTGCGGGTGCCGGAGTTCAGCTCGCGGCGCACGGCGCGCAGTGTGCGGTAGGCGCCCTTGGCGGCGCGCGCCGGGCGGCTGTGCAGGTTGCGCTCCACGGCGGCGCGGCCGGTGCGGGCGAGCTGCCCGTGCTGGGTGAGCCGGAAGGCGAGGTGTCCCTTGGCGGACACCTGGGCCTCGAGGCGGTCGGCCATCAGCCGGGTCAGCCGGGGCCGGACCGGCACGTCCTCGACGTCTTCGAGGTCGACGGTGCCGACGGTGAGCCGGCTGGTGGTGCGCTTGCCGTCCGCGGTCAGGTGCAGCCGTACGTCCCACACGTCGTCGACGATGCCGAGCGGGCGGAGCTTGCGGGCCAGCGGGACCTGGGCCCGCCAGGCGATGGTGTCGCCCTGGTGGCGGGGGGCGGGCACGGGGAAGCGGAAGGTCTGCAGGCTGCGGCGGCGGGCCCGGAACTCCAGCTCGGCGGTGAGGTTCGCGTCGTCGGCGATGGTGTGCAGCGGGTTGACGACCTCGCCGGCGAGCACCACGTCGCCGCCGCGCACCGTGTACTCGGTGAGCCGGTTGCGCAGGAACATCTGGTTCAGCTGCTTGGCGTGGTAGCCGAGGGTGGTGACGTCCAGGACGGAGCGCATCTCCGGGTCGTCGAGGTAGCGGTCGGTCCAGTAGATCCGGCCGTCCCGCTCGACCAGCGGCGCGGAGATCTTGTTCCGGTTGATCAGGGTGTCGATGGCCGGCATCAGGTCGGTCCAGTCCTCGCGCAGCAGCAGCTGGGCGCAGATGGCGTGGACCCGGTCGAGTTCGGCGTAGGCGGCGTCGGAGAAGGTCTGGACGTAGGGGCGGGCCAGCTCGGCGAAGCGGTGCCGGTAGTCGTCGTCGAGGAACGGCAGTTCCCGGAAGTACAGCACGAGGTCGTGCTTGAGGAACTTGATGTCCTTGCGCAGCTTCAGCTCGTCCTCGCCCCGCTGCTGGAGCAGGGCGTCGATCCGGCGGTGGATCTCGACCCGGTCCGCGAAGTTCCTGATCTCGCCGCGCCGGTTGCTGATCGACTTGGTCGCGCTCTTCTGGACGACGTTCCAGAAGTAGACCGTGTTGGGGATGAGCGTGATGCGGCGGGCGGCCAGGTAGGCCTGGGCGGAGAAGAGCAGGTCCTCGTAGTGGATGCCCCGGGGGAAGGTGAGGTCGTTGTCGAGGAGGAAGTCGCGCCGGTAGCACTTGTTGGTCGACAGAGTGTCGAAGACGAACAGGTCCGGCAGCTCGGCGACGGACTCCAGGGTGCGGGTGGAGCGGTACAGCCAGGGGTACCACAGCACCCGCTTGCCGTGCCTGCTGTCGGTGTGGACCCGGACGCACAGACCGGAGACGAGGTCGGCGCCGGTGCGGTCACCGGCCTCCACCATGTTGCGGCAGGCGTTCGGCTCCAGCGTGTCGTCGCTGTCCAGGAACATCACGTACCGGCCGCGGGCCACCTTCACGCCCTGGTTGCGGGGCTCACCGCAGCCGCCGCTGTTCTCCGGCAGGCGGATCGCGCGGACCTTGCCGGGATGGGCCGCGGCGAGCGCCTGCGCGACCTCGTAGGAGCCGTCCGTCGAGCAGTCGTCGGCGATGATCACCTCGACATTGCGCAGACTTTGCTCAAGAACGGAACCGACCGCCGTCGCAAGTCGGTCCTCGTCGTTGTAGACGATGACGACAACACTGACGTCCGGCTCGGGCGCGACGCTCGACACGGCCACCTCTCGTCTCTGTCGGTGCGGCGGAGTGGACGTAACCCTACAGGCTGTAAGGGAAGCGACCGCCCCCGCCCTCGCCAAAACTACGTCAATGCGACAATACGCCGCGCTCCTGACACGCAGGCCGCCCCGCCCGCCGGGGGCCGGGCACGCCGGGGCCCGCACGCGTGGGCAGCCGCCGCGTCCGGCGCCGACCCGCTCGTCCTCGCACCCGCAAACTACCGGCCCGGCCTGTGCGGCTCATGGGCAGGGGCCCAGGGGTCGTGCCGGACTCCCGCGCCCCGGCGCGGGCCGGGCCGACCGGTCCGGGCTCCTGCGGACAGGACGGGGCGGGACACGCCGGTACGCATGCCCCGCCCGGGCCGGCTCACTCCTCGTGGCCGGGTCGGTCCTCGTGCGCGGATCGGTCCGCGTGGCCGGTCAGTCCTCGTGGCCGAGCTGGAGGTCGCGTTCCGTGCGCCCGCCGCCCGCCACCTGCAGCACCGTGGCGACCGGCGGGGAGCCGGCCGCGATCACCGTGTCCTCCCCGGAGGACAGGTCCACGAACCGGAACGTTCCGTCGGGGCGGGTGGTGAGGGTGTCGACGACGTTGCCGGCCGCGTCGAGCAGGGTCACGCGCGCGCCCTCGACGGGCCGCCCGCCGCTGGCCCGGACGGTGCCGCGCAGTACGGCGCCGCCCGCGAGCTCCACGTCCTGGCGGGTCTCCCGCGAGGCCTGGACGCTGACCGGGAGCGCGGCCGGGCGGAAGGCGGGCGCGCTGGCGGCGAGGGTGTACTCGCCGGCGACCAGCTCGGTGATGACGTAGCCGCCCTCGCGTCCGCTGCGGGTGCTGGCCACCACTTCCCCGTGCACGTTGGTCAGGGTGACGGTGGCGTCCCGTACGGGGCTGCCGTCCGCGGTGCACACGGTGCCCGCGAGGCGTCCGGCGCCGCCGAGGACGACGTCGAGTTCCACGGGGCGCTCGCCGACGGTCACGGACACCGCCTGCGGCTGGTGCCCGCCGGCCGCCGCGATCAGGACGTACGACCCGGCGCCCGGCGTGGACAGCGCGTACCGGCCGTCCTCGCCGCTCGCGCCGCGCCCGATCTGCTGTCCGGCGACGTCGATCAGGGTGAGCGCCGCGCGCGGCACGACGGTCCCGTCCGCGTGCTGCACCGTGCCGCACACGGGCACGCCGGCCGGGTAGGGCGAACGGGCCTGCGGCACGGCGGTGTTGAGCGGAGCGGACTCCGTCTCGTGGGCGGGTGCTGCGGCGGGGGTGTTGTGGGACACCAGAGGTTTCTCCTTGAGGAAGAAGGCGATGAGCAGGCCGAGGACGAGCACCGGCACCAGGTAGAGGAAGATCCGCGGCATGGCGTCGGCGTACGCCTGGATGTAGGCGTCGCGCAGGGCCGGCGGCAGCGTGTGCACCACCTGCGGGGTGATCGACTCGGGGTCGGGCAGGCCGGCCCCCGCGCGGGCGGGGAGGCGGTCGCGCAGGGCGTCGGCGAGCCGGTCGGCGAACAGGGTGCCGAAGACGGCGGCGCCGACGCTGCCGCCGATCTGGCGGAAGTAGTTGTTGGCGCTGGTCGCCGTGCCGAGGTCGGCGGGGCGCACGGAGTTCTGCACGGCCAGCACCAGCACCGGCATGACCAGGCCGATGCCGGCGCCGAGCACGGCCATCCAGACGCTGTACTCCAGCCGGGAGGTGTCCACCTCCAGGCGGGAGAGCAGCCACATGCCGACGGCGGAGAGGGCGCTGCCCAGCAGCGGGTAGATCCGGTAGCGGCCGGTGTGGCTGATGAGCTGCCCGGAGATGATCGAGGCGCCGACGACGCCGCCCATCATGGGCAGCATCAGCAGCCCGGACTCGGTGGCCGAGGCGCCGTCGACCATCTGCAGGAAGGTGGGCAGGTAGCTGGCCGCGCCGAACAGTGCCACGCCGACGACCAGGCCGACCAGGCCGCTGATGTTGAACACGGAGTCGCAAAACAGGCGCAGCGGGATGAGCGGCTCGGCGGCGAAGCGTTCGGCGAGGAGGAACAGCGCCGCGGCCACGACGGCGCCCGCGCCCAGGCCCAGGATGACGCCGGAGCCCCAGGCGTACTCGGTGCCGCCCCAGCTGGTCAGCAGCACCAGGCAGGTGGAGGCGGCGGCGAGCAGGGTGGCGCCGAGGATGTCGAAGCGCGCCCGGGCCCGCTGCTTGGGCAGCTTGAGCACGACGGCGACCACGGCGAGGGTGACCAGCCCGAAGGGGACGTTGATGTAGAAGCACCAGCGCCAGGACAGGTGGTCGGTGAAGTATCCGCCGAGCAGGGGTCCGGCGACCGAGGCGAGCCCGAAGGCGGCGCCGATCAGCCCCATGAACCGGCCGCGCTCCCGGGGCGGCACGATGTCCGCGATGATCGCCTGGACGCCGATCATCAGGCCGCCCGCGCCGATGCCCTGCACGGCCCGGAAGGCGATCATCTGGTCCATGGTCTGCGCCCGGCCGGCCAGCGCGGAGCCGAGGACGAAGACGAGGATGGCGAACTGGAAGACGCCCTTGCGGCCGATCAGGTCGCCGAGCTTGCCGTAGACCGGCAGTCCGACGGTGGCGGTGAGCAGGTAGGCGGTGATCGCCCAGGACATCTTGTCCAGGCCGTGCAGCTCGCCGACCACCTTGGGCAGCGCGGTGGCGACGATCATCTGGTCCAGCGCGGCCAGCAGCAGGGCGAGCATCAGCCCGAAGAAGACCAGCCGCACCCGCCGGGGGCTGAGGGGCGGGGCGGCGGCCGGCGCCGCGGCACGGGTCTCGGAAGGCGCGCCAGGGGTCTCCGGTGGCGCCGCGACCGGTTCGTCCTGCACCAGAGTGATCCCGCCCACGTACGTACCTCTCCCTCGTCGTACCCGTCGCGCGGTTTCTGCGCGTAATGCGACAACTACGAGCGGGCACGCGGAGTTACGGCACAGGGCAGAGCCGTGGGGAGATCACTCGAACCGGTGAGGGGTCAACGCGGGCGAGGATGAGGTGAGTTGACCCGTGGCGCCGCGCGGGAGGGCGCCACGGGACGCGCGCGGGAGGCTACTTCTCGACCTCGGCGGCGAGCTTGGCCAGCATCGCGTCGTAGATCCGGGCCAGGCCCTTGGGGGCGAACGTCTTCTCGAAGAAGCCGCCGATGCCGCCGGCGCCCTTCCAGGTGGTGGTGACCACGACCCGGGACCGGCCCTCGCCGGCGGGGGTGACGCGCCAGGTGGTGACCATGGAGGAGTTGCGGTCCTTCTCGACCAGCTCGCCGTCGGTGGGCTCGCTGACCTCCATGAGGCAGTCGCGGATCCGCTTGCTGGTGGCCTGCAGCTTCCAGTGCACGACGGTGCCCTCGCCGTCGCCACCCTCGCGCACCTCGTACTCGCTGAAGTGCTCGGGCAGCAGCCGCTCACGGGTGCCGCTGTAGTCGGCGAGGGCATCGAACACCTTCTCCGCGTCCGCCGCGACGACCCGCTCCGTAGTGGCCTCGACCTGCGCCATGGTTCCTCCAGGACATCCGTTCTCGGGGTTCGGTCAAGCCAACCACCCCGCCGCCCGGCCCCCCAAATCGGGGTCCGGCAAGCGATCGAAGGTCCCTCAGGCGCGGTCGCGATGAGCACCCGAACGGTCGCCCGCACGATCAAGGGAACATGTGTTCTATTCTGGGCCCAGTGCTACCGAGGAGGCGTCATGCGCTGGGACAACCTCACGGCCGGCCCGGACCACCGCCGGGCCGACGACGCCGCGCTGTTCGGCGCGGACGCGGTCACCACCCGCACCTTCGACACACCCGAGTTCCGCGGGATCACCTTCCACGAGATCCGGGCCCGCTCGATCATCAACCGGGTGCCGGGCGCCTCCCGCATGCCCTTCGAGTGGACGGTCAACCCCTACCGGGGCTGCACGCACGCGTGCGTGTACTGCTTCGCCCGCAAGACGCACAGCTACCTCGACCTCGACACCGGCATCGGCTTCGACACCCAGATCGTGGTCAAGGTGAACGCGCCGGACCTGCTGCGCCGCCAGCTGGCCTCGCCCCGCTGGCAGGGCGAGCACATCGCGATGGGCACGAACGTCGACTGCTACCAGCGCGCCGAGGGCCGCTACCGCCTGATGCCGGGCATCATCGCCGCGCTGCGCGACCGCGCCAACCCGTTCTCGATCCTGACCAAGGGCACGTTGATCCTGCGCGACCTGGACCTGCTCACGCAGGCGGCACAGGTCACCGACGTGGGCATCTCCGTCTCCGTCGGCTTCACCGACGCCGAGCTGTGGCGGACCGTGGAGCCGGGCACGCCCGCGCCGGAGCGCCGTCTGGACGTGGTGCGCGCCCTGGGCGAGCACGGCATCGGCTGCGGGGTGCTGATGGCGCCGGTGATCCCCTTCCTCAGCGACCAGCCGGACCGGTTGCGGGCCACCGTCCGGGCGATCGCGGCGGCCGGAGCGACCTCCGTCACCCCGCTGACCCTGCACCTGCGCCCCGGCGCCCGCGAGTGGTTCATGACCTGGCTCGCCCGGCACCACCCGCACCTCGTCCCCCGCTACGAGCGCCTGTACGCCGACGGCGCCTACGCCCCCACCTGGTACCAGCGCCGCATCACGCGCCAGGTCCACGAACTGGCCCAGGAGTACGGCATCGGCCCCGCACGGGCGGGCGCGGCCCGGCGCGTCCGTCCGCCGGAGCCGACGCCGCCCCGGGCGCCGCAGCCACCGCAGGCGCCGGAGCCGGTCCAGCTCTCGCTGCTGTGAGGGCGCGCGGCGGCGCCCCCGCGCGGGGACGGAGCTCGCGCGGCGGCGCCCCGGCGCCGGGCCGCCGATGCGGGGCCGCCCGTCAGGCGAGGTCCGCCTCCGAGGGGACGACGACCCCGTACAGGTCGGTGATGGTCGCCAGCGCGCCCAGGTGCATCCGGCGGGCGTCCACCTCCGTGTCCCCGACCGAGAGCGGACGGGTGGCGCAGGCGTCGGCCACGACGGTGGCGCGGTTGCCGCGCAGGAAGGCTCCCTGGGCGGTGTAGGCGACGCACATGTGCGTCATGAACCCGGCGAGGATCAGGTCCTCGCGGCCGGCCTCGTCGACGTACCGGCCCAGGTCGGTGCCGTGGAAGGCGTCGGGGGCCTGCTTGACGACGACGGTCTCGCCGTCGGCCGGGGCGACGCTCGGGTGGATCCGGCCGATCTCGGCGCGGATGTCGTACGGGCTGCCCTCGCCGCCGTCGTGCATGACGTGGATGACCTTCGTGCCCGCCCGGCGGGCCCGGTCCAGGAGCCGGGCGGCCGCGTCGAGCGCCTCGCGCCAGCCCTCCAGCTCCAGCACGCCGGTGGTGTAGGTGTTCTGGTAGTCGATCAGGACCAGCGTCGCGTCGGCGAGCTTGGCCGGCGTGTCGTCGAGGCCGCTGAGCCGGCGCAGCGTCGTCGCGGGCATGGGTACCCCCCTGAGGGTCGTGGTCGTGGGAACGCGGTGCACCGGTTGCGGTGCCCTGCGCCTACGACGCTACGGCCGGCCCACCATGTCGGCAATGTCGTGTGAGCCGCAGAAACCGACATCGCCTATCCTGCGGAACGCGACATCACCGTCGCCGAGTGGGGGGCTGCGCACATGGTCGAACGGCTGATCGTCCTCGTGCTCTTCGAGGGGGTCGACCTCCTCGACGTCACCGGACCGCCCGAGGTGTTCTCCCTCGCGCGGCGCGAGACGGAGGAGGCGGCGGGCTACGACGTGGTCCTCGCCGCCGAGGACACCGCTGCCGTCACCACGGCCGCCGGGGTGCGCGTCCTGCCCGACGTCACCTTCGACGAGCTGTCCACCCGGCAGATCGACACCCTCGTCGTCCCCGGCGCGGTCGAGGTGGACGGCGAGCGCCGCGTGCACCCGCGCACCGACCCGGCGGTGGTGCGGCGGGTGAAGGAGCTGGCCGCCCGCACCCGCCGGGTCACCTCCGTGTGCGTCGGGGCACACGTCCTGGCCGCCGCCGGGCTCCTCGACGGCAAGCGCGCCACCACCCACTGGTCGACCGCCCGGCAGCTCGCCGCCGACCATCCGGCGGTGGAGGTGGACGCCGACCCGATCTTCGTCCGGGCGGGCAACGTGTGGACCGGCGCGGGCATCAGCGCCTGCCTCGACCTCTCGCTCGCCCTCGTCGCCGACGACCTCGGTGAGGACGTCGCGCTGCGGGTCGCGCGGCAGCTGGTGATGTACCTCAAACGGCCGGGCGGGCAGAGCCAGTTCAGCGTCCCGCTGGAGCAGGTCTGCACGACCCGGCGCGTCGAGGACCTGCGCCACCACATCCTGCGCCACCTGCGCGAGCCGCTCACGGTGGCGGACCTCGCCGCCCACGCCCACGTCAGCGACCGGCAGCTCACCCGCATCTTCAAGAGCGAGCTGGGCACCACCCCGCACGCCTACATCGAGTCGGTCCGTGTCGAACGGGCACGCCACCTGCTCGAATCGAGCGACGACACGCTCGAACGGGTGGCCTCCACGTGCGGGTTCGGCACGGTGGACACCCTGGTCAGGGCGTTCCGCCGCAGGCTGGAGACGACGCCGGCGGAGTACCGGCGCCGGTTCCGGACGGCCCCGCACGCCGGGTAGCAGCCGCGTCGTTCGGGGGCATCGGGCGGCCCGATCGGGTCAACAATCGCCGGCTCGCGCCCCTGTACGGGTCCTTTCAGGAACGATGCGGCAAGGGCCGCCGGATCCGGCGGTCCGTCACCTCCCTGTCCTGGAGGATCCATGAGAAAACGCGCTGCCGTGCTGTGCGGCGCCGCCGTCGTCGTGGCCGGCTGCGTCACCGCCGCACCCGCCGCCGCCCGTGCGCCGCGCCCCGCGCCCGCCGCGCCCGTCACCGCGGTCGGCTGGAAGAAGTGCGGCACCGCGGACCATCCCACCCTGCAGTGCGGATCGGTGCGGGTGCCGCTCGACCACACTCGTCCCTCCGGGAAGAAGATCACGCTGGCGCTCACCCGCGTCCCGCACACGGGGCGGGCCTATCAGGGGCCGCTGCTGGTCAACCCCGGCGGGCCCGGCGGCAGCGGGCTCACGCTCGCCGGGTTCGTCGCCTCCTCGCTGCCCAAGGCGGTCGCGGCCCAGTACGACGTGATCGGCTTCGACCCGCGCGGCGTGGGCAGGAGCGAGCCGGTGCTGGACTGCGCGCCGGGCCACTTCGAGCCGGTACGGCCGGACTCGGTGCCCGCCACCACCGCGCTGGAGCAGGCGAACCTGACCCGCGCGCGCTCCTACGCCGCCGCCTGCGGCACGAAGTACGCGGATGTGCTGCCGTACATCGACACGATGGACGTGGCGCGGGACATGGACTCCATCCGCCAGGCCCTCGGCGCCCGGCAGATCAGCTACTTCGGGTACTCCTACGGCACCTACCTGGGTGCCGTGTACGCCAAGCTCTTCCCCGAGCGGGTGCGCCGCCTGGTGCTGGACTCCGTCGTCGACCCGACCGGCATCTGGTACGACGACAACCTGCGGCAGGACTACGCCTTCGACGACCGCCACCGCGCCTTCATGGCCTGGATCGCCCGGTACGACACGACCTACCGGCTGGGCAGCGATCCGGCGCGCGTCGAGGCGCAGTGGTACGCGATGCGGGCGGCACTCGCCCGCAAGCCCGCGGGCGGCAAGGTCGGCGCCTCCGAACTGGAGGACACCTTCATCCCGGCCGGCTACTACGACGGCTACTGGCCCGCCCTCGCCAAGGCGTTCGCGGCCTACGTCCACGACAAGCAGACCGCCCCCCTGGTCGCGGCGTACGAGGACCTGGGCGCGGTCGACTCCGCCGACGGCAACGGCTACAGCGTCTACACGTCGGTGCAGTGCGGCGACACCGCCTGGCCGCGCGACTGGTGGCGCTGGCGCGAGGACACCTGGGCGGTGTACGCCAAGGCGCCCTTCATGGCCTGGAACAACGCCTGGTACAACGCGCCCTGCGCCTTCTGGCCGGCCTCCGCCAAGCGGCAGCCGCTGAACGTCGCCAACGGCAAGCTGCCCCCGGTGCTGCTGTTCCAGGCGACCGACGACGCGGCCACCCCCTACGAGGGCGGCGTGACGGTGCACCGGCTGCTGGCGGGCTCCAGCCTGGTCGTCGAGCAGGGCGGCGGCAACCACGGCGTGACGCTGAGCGGCAACGCCTGCCTGGACCGGTACCTGACGGACTATCTGGCCGACGGCACGGTGCCGCGCGGCCACATCGGCGCGGCGAACGCGGTGTGCGAGAAGACACCCGAACCGGAGCCCGTGAAGCCGAGGTCCGCGGCGTCCTCACCGGACTCGCCCGAACCCTCGGGCACGTCCCGCGGCTCGCTCCTGCACCGCCTGGTCGGCTTCCGCGGCTGAGCCCGGGGCCGGGCGGGGGGTCGTCGGGTCGGTCCGGTCCGTCTTCCCGGGCGCGGTCCGGGGCCGCCGGTCCACTCCTCCGGGGTGCCGCCCGGCTCAGAACGCGTCCGACTCGTCATCCGCCTGCCCTCGTGCCCGGCTCAGATACGGCATGACCCGCTCGGCCAACTCGTCCCGCGAGGCGCCCTCAAGGCCCGCCGCGCCGGTCAGGTAGATCGCGTTCAGCAGCTGGTCCGTGGCCAGTTCGCCCTCCGTGCCGCGGCTGAGGAAGCGGTCGATCAGGGCGCGGGCGTACCCGTCGATCTCGCCCAGGTGGGCGCGGACGATGGCCTCCAGGTGGGCGTCGCGCGGCCGGCGCAGCTCCAGGCGGACGCAGCGGCGCAGGAAGGCGGGCGGGAACTCCCGCTCGCCGTTGCTGGTGAGCACCACGAACGGGAACGCCCGGCAGCGCACCCGGCCCCGGGAGAGCGGCACCCGGTCGTCGGTGCCGTCGACCATCACGTGCGCGGTCGGGGTGTGGCGGGCGGCGCGGACCAGTTCGGGGATCTCGTACTGGCCCTCCTCCAGCACGTTCAGCAGGTCGTTGGGCAGGTCCAGGTCGCTCTTGTCGATCTCGTCGACGAGCAGGGCGCGCGGCCGGGCGTAGGGGAGCAGCGCGGTGCCGAGCGGGCCGAGCCGCAGATGGTCCTCCAGGTCGCCGTCCGCGCGCAGGTCCCGGGCGGTGGCCCGGCCGGCGGCGTACAGGCGGGAGAGCGGGTCGTACTGGTAGAGGCCGTCGCGCAGGGTGGTGCGGCTGGTGATGTTCCAGCGCAGCACCGGGCCGAGGCGCAGCTCCCGGGCCACCGCGTACGCCAGGGACGACTTGCCGCTGCCGGGCGGCCCGGTCACCAGCAGCGGGCGGCGCAGGTACAGGGCGGCGTTGACGAGCTGGACGGTCTCGTCGTCGGGCCGGTAGGCGCGGGCGCGGTGGCTGCGGTCGGGGGAGGTGGCCGCCCGGTCGGCGGTGTCGGCCGGGGTGGGCAGCACGGGGCCGCCGTCGAAGTCCCGCCAGGGCGGCGGTGCGGGCAGCCGGACGATGCCGTCGTGGGGCTCGCTCGTGCCGGTGTACACGGGCCACAGGGGCATGCGCGCGTTCTCCAGGGGGTCGTGGTCGCTCATCCGACGGGCGAGTGCTGGTAGGCGACGGGGTCGGGCAGGCACCGCGGGTCCTCCCACAGCAGTGCCAGATCGTGCGCCCAGTGCGGTTCGGGGCCGTCGGAGGCGTACGCCTCCTGCCGTAACCCGTGGACGAACGAGGGAAGTTCGCCCGGCGGCAGGTCCGCCAGGTGCGCGGTCAGGCGGTCCAGGAACGCCCGGCCCCGGCAGTCCGTGTGCGACGGCCCGCCGCGGCAGCCGGAGCGCGGCCAGATCAGCACCGGTACGGGGGCGTTCAGGCTCGCGGCGAACAGCCGGCGGCCGGCGTCGGTGCGCGGCGGGATGCCGAAGCCGACGATGTCGGCGCCGCCGCTGCGCAGCCCGACGGTCAGCTTCGTGGGGTCCTGGCCGAGCGCGTCGCAGCGGACCTGGTGCAGCCGCCCCTTGTCCCGGGTGTCCAGGCGCCGCCACTGCTGCGTCAGCTTGCGCTGGAGCATGCCGCTGCGCCGCCGTTCCAGGTCCAGGACGACGACCGGCGCGAACGAGCCGAGCGGGCTGTCGTCGTCGGCACTGCGGGCCCAGCGCGCCACGTCGGTGTTGAGCCAGCGGCGGGGCAGTACGAACGCGATCAGCTCGCGGGCGGCCGGATCGAGGGCGTAGAACGCCTCGTCGATGCGCTCCAGCGCGTAGCCGCGCACACGGCCGGCCGGCAGGGTGCGCGAGCCCACCAGGCGGCGGTGGCGGCCGTTGTAGACGGAGACCTCGACCAGGAACCGGTCGTCGCCGGACCCGCTCGGCGCGATCTCCACCAGGATGGGCGCCCACGCGGGCCGTTCGGCGGGGCGGGGCCCCGGGCGGGTGTCCGGGCCGGAGTGCGGCCACGACCGCAGCGCGTACCGGGTGGGCGCGGCGGCGGCGAAGTCGGCCAGGCGGGCGGTGAACCGGCGCACGGCCGCCCCGTCGGGCACCTCCGACAGCAGGTACCAGGCGGCGTCCCACAGCGAGCGGAAGCCGTGCGCGGGCACCGGCGGGCCGAGCGGGCCGACCGCGTCGCGGTACAACTGCTCGGGCCGGCACTCCAGGCGGTCCTGCCGGGCGACCGCCTCGACCAGGGCGCGCAGCCGTTCCTTGTCGTGCCGCTCGTACTCGGGCGTGGGGATCAGCGCGCCCAGCGGCGGCCAGTAGCGGGCCATGACGTGGGCGGGCAGCATCCGCCCGTTGCGCACGTCGGGTCGGCGTGCGGCCGCGGACACCATGCCGACCACCTGCCCGGTGTCGGCGAGCGTCACCGCGGCGCCGCTGAACCCGGGCGCGAGCGGCTGCCCGTGCCCGGCCCACGCCTCCAGCTGCACCCACTCCCCGGCGATCAACTGGTCGGCGGTGGCCCGGTACTCGGCGAGCGTGCCCTCGTCGTAGTGGTGCGGGAAACCGTAGGCGATCAGGCGGCGCGGCGGGTCGCCGTAGGCGTCGGACGGCGCGGCGAACTCGGCCGGTTTCAGCGGCACGGCACGGTCGAGTTCCAGGACGGCCAGGTCGCCGGGGTCGGTGTCGTGGCCCGCCCAGCCGCCGTGCCCGACCACGCGGGCGGTCAGCTCCCGCTCGGCGCCCCGCAGTTGCGCGAAGGTCACGTCGACGGCGGCCGACTCCGCGCGGTGCACGACGTGCGCGCAGGTCAGCACGTGCCGTTCGGTGACCAGGAAACCCGAGCCCGTGCGCGGCCCGCACCGGATCCTGGCGTGCCAGGCCGCACTGGTCATGACGCCGATGAGGTCTCCGCGGTGCCGCCGGACCGCCCGGGCGACCAGGACAGCTTGACCATCAGATGGCCCTCGACCGCGCTCTTGGCGATCAGGGCGCCCGCCTCCGCGGACAGCTTCACCCCGAACTCGATCTCCACCGCGTCCGGTCGCAGCGTGCCGTCCCGGAAGACCCGCAGCGCGGACTCGGCCGCCGCGCGGACCCCGTCGAGCGCGCCCTCGAAGGTGCGGGTCGCCTGCACCGCGCCGTCGTCGCCGCGCGCCACGAGGTGCGAGCCGGCCTCCTCGGACGCCGCTTCGACGGCGACCACGGCACCGTCACGGGTCTTGAACTCGACGATGTCTTCCATCCCGCTCCCGTCGCGCTGTCGCTGAGCCGCCCCAATGGTACGGAGGGTGCGGGTCCGGTGTCCCGCTTTCCGTGTTCCGTCCCGTGCGTCACCGGCGGGAACCCGCCATGGCAGCCATCCGCCACGTCCCGTCAACTCCCTTGCCGCGCAGGGCTCGTGACACTGCTCGCAGCACTCTACGAAGAGAGGCACGCATGAGCAGAGGACCAGTCAGACGCGGGGTGACGCTCCTGGCGGGCGGGCTCGTGATCGCCCTGCTCCCGGCGGGCGCCGGCCAGGCGGCCGGGAACGCCACGGCGGGCCGCGCCGATCCGGGCGGGGCGGTCGCGCGGACCACGGCGTCCACGGGGGCGGCGCGGACCACGGCTACCCCGCAGGCGGCGCGGACCGCACGGACCGCGGGGGCCGCCCGCACCGTCACCCTCGTCACCGGGGACAAGGTGACCGTCACCGACCTCGGCGGCGGGAAGAAGACGGTCACCGTGCAACGGCCCCGGGGAGCCACCGGCGCCGTGCGCACGCAGTCGGCGGGCGGCGACATCAGCGTCGTACCGGACGAGGCGCTGCCGTATCTGCGGGCCGGCACCCTCGATGGGCGGCTGTTCGACGTCAGCGCGCTGATACGGCAGGGCCTGGCCGACGACGCGACCGGCGAGCTGCCGCTGATCGTCACCTCCGACGGGACCACCCGGTCCGCCGCCGCCCCGCCCGGCACCCGGCGGGTGCGGTCCCTGCCCAGTGTGCACGGCGCCGCCGTCACCGCCGGCAAGGGACGGGCCGCGTGGCGGGCCGTCACCCGTGCCGGCGGCGTGGACAAGGTGTGGCTGGACGCGCGGGTGCACGCCGACATGGCGCAGAGCAACGCCCAGATCGGCACCCCGACGGCCTGGCAGTCCGGCCTGACCGGCAAGGGCGTCACCGTCGCCGTGCTGGACACCGGCGTCGACACCGGCCACCCGGACCTGTCCGGACGGGTCGGCCGGACCAAGAGTTTCATCGAGGGCGAGGACGTCGCCGACCGCAACGGCCACGGCACCCACGTCACCTCCACCGTCGGCGGCAGCGGCGCCGCCTCGGACGGCCAGGAGAAGGGCGTCGCCCCCGAGGCCACGCTCGCCGTCGGCAAGGTCCTCGACGACCAGGGCAACGGCAGCGAGTCGCAGATCATCGCCGGCATGGAGTGGGCCGCGCGGGACGTGCGCGCGCGGATCGTGTCGATGAGCCTGGGCTCCACCGAACCCAGCGACGGCACCGACCCGATGGCCCGGGCCGTGGACACCCTCACGCAGGAGACCGGCGCGCTGTTCGTGGTCGCCGCCGGCAACACCGGGGCGCCCTCCTCCATCGGCTCGCCCGGCGCCGCCGACGCCGCGCTCACCGTCGGCGCGGTGGACTCCGCCGACCGGGCCGCCTACTTCACCAGCGCCGGCCCCCGCTTCGGGGACAACGCCCTCAAGCCCGACCTCGCCGCGCCCGGCGTCGACATCCTCGCCGCCCGCTCCCGGCTCACCGAGGGCAGCGGCCCCTACACCACCATGAGCGGCACCTCCATGGCCACGCCCCACGTCGCCGGGGTCGCCGCACTGCTCGCCCAGGAGCACCCCGACTGGAGCGGCGCCCACATCAAGGACGCCCTGATGTCCACCTCGCAGCGGCTCGACGCCTCCGCCTACGAGCTGGGCGCCGGCCGGGTCAGCGTGCCCGACGCCGTGCACGCCGGGATCACCGCCACCGGCAGCGCCGACCTCGGCTTCCACCGCTGGCCGTACGCGTCGGACAAGCCGGTGACCCGCACCCTGACCTACACCAACTCCTCCGACGAGGACGTCCGCCTGACCCTGTCCGTGACCGGCGCCCCGGACGGGGTCGCCACCCTCGCCGACACCACCCTGACCGTCCCCGCGCACGGCTCGGCCTCCACCACGGTCACCGGGAACGGCGACAAGGCGCCCGTCGGGAACACCAGCGGGCAGATCGTCGCCGCCGACGCGAGCGGAACCCCCGTGGCCCACACGGCGTTCGGGCTGGTCAAGGAGGACGAGCGGTACACGCTGACCGTGCACGTCAAGGACCGCGACGGCGCCGCCGCGCCCGCCGACCTCACCGTGCAGCAGCTCACCGAGGGCGCCGACCCGGTCCCCGCCCACGTCGGCGACTCCGGCACGCTCCAGCTGCGCCTGAAGCCGGGCACGTACCCCCTGAGCACCTTCCTCGACGTGCGCGGCAGCCACGGCGCCGCCTCCCTCGGGCTGGGCTTCCTCGCCGCCCCCGAGGTCGTCCTCGACCGCGACCGCGAGGTCACCCTCGACGGGCGCGAACTGCGCGAGGTCCGCGCCGACGTCCACCGCCGCACCGAGACACGACAGCTGCTCATGGAGTACGACCGCACGGCCGGCGGAGCCGACCTGTTCCAGGCCGTGCAGGTGCCGCTGATGTACGACAGCGTCTTCGCCGCGCCGACCGCGAAGGTGACGCAGGGCGGCTTCGAGTACCGGACGGTGTGGCGCCTGGGCAAGCCGCTGCTGGAGGTCAAGGGCGTCCAGGAGGCGGTGGTGCAGGCGGGCGGCACCCTCCCCGAGGGCCGCCGCACGCTGCCGCTGGCCGACATCGGCACCGGGGACCTCACCGGCACCGACGTCCGCGGCAAGGCGGTCCTGGCCCGCCTGGCCGACGGCACCGAGCCGGCCGCGCTCGCCCAGGCTGTGCAGGACGCCGGCGCCGAGGCGCTGTTCGTCACCGACGACACCCCCGGCCGGCTGAGCGCCTGGTGGGGCACCGACACCGGCGACCGCCCGCTGCTGATCGCCTCGGTGAACGCCGCCGACGCCGCCCGGCTGCGCGCCGCGCACCGCGTCGACATGACCGGCACCCGCGACACGCCGTACGTCTACGACCTGTCGCAGGGCCATGTGGGCGCCGTCCCCGACCGCGACCTCACCTACGCGCCCGGCCCGCGCGAACTGGCCGACCTGGCCGTGAAGTTCCACGCCCGCGGCCCGGTGAGCGGCGGCGAGTTCCGGTACTCGATCACCGACACCTTCCCGATCGGCATCGGCTTCCAGGAGAGCGTCGACTTTCCCGCCGAGCGCACCGACCACGTCTCCACCGGCCCCGGCCAGCTGTGGACCGAGTCCGTCACGGCCGGTGAGGGCACCTGGGAGGAGCGCAGCGGCCTGGTCCGCTACGACGGCGGGAGCCGTCCCACGCTGAACTGGTTCAAGCCGGTGTGGCACCCGTGGCTGGGCACCGGCCTGGGCTGGGGGCAGCGGCGCTCGGGGAACGTCCTGCAGTTCAACGCGCCCGGCTGGGGCGACTCCGGACCCGACCACACCGGCTTCGGCGACACCTACAGCCCGGACAGCGGCATGACCCAGACCACGACGGCCTACCTCGACGGCGAGCAGGTCGACCGGAACGCCGATGCGACCGCGTACGTCTGGGACGCGCCGGCCGACGAGCACACCTACCGGCTCGTCACCGACACCGCGCTGGATCCGGCCCGCTGGGGTCTCGCCACCCGCGGGCACGCCGAGTGGACGTTCCGGTCGGCGGCCACGCCCGAGGACCGCTGGACCGCGCTGCCGCTGATCAACCTCGCCCTCGACGTGCCCACCGACCTCGCGGGCGACGTCCGGGCGGGCGGGCGGATCCCCGTCGCGCTGGGCGCGCAGTACGTCGCCGGGGCACCGGAGACGGGCACCGTCGGCCACGGCGCGCTGGAGGTGTCCTACGACGACGGCGTCACCTGGCACCCGGTCCCGCTCACCGGATCCCACGCCTCCTGGAGCGGCACGCTGACCGTGCCGCGCGACGCCGCCTCCGTGTCGCTGCGGGCCTCCGCGAGCGACGACCGGGGCGGCTCGGTGCGGCAGGAGATCGTCCGGGCGGCGGGCGTGAAGTAGGCGCCGTGGCAAGGACGTTGGACCTCCGACGGAGTATCCGCGGGGTATCCGGTGGGGGCCTGCGGTCGAACAAGGGAGCAGGTGTTCCCTGGAACAGGTGATCGCCGCAGAAGTGATCGCATGCGCCGTGTGGGGCGTTCGATACTGACGGTACGCAAGCGACGGGCTGCAGACCGTAGTTGGCGTAGGTCCCACATGAAGCTACGCAAGGAGAAAGCACGATCATGAACGTCATCACCAACGTCCTCGCCGGCCTGATCCACCTCGTCGGCTGGCTGGTCTGACGTCCCAGGACACCCACGGCGGCGCCGCCTCCCCGTCCCAGGGAGGCGGCGCCGTCCGCGTGTGCGCCCTACGCGGTGCCCAGCGCCCGCTTCATGATCTTCCCCATGTCGTTGCGCGGCAGGACGTCCAGGATCCGCACCACCCGGGGCCGCTTGTGCGGGGCGAGCCGCCGGGCCACGTGGTCGGCCAGCTCCTCCAGACCGGGCGGGGCGTGCGGGTCGGCCGGGACGATCCAGGCGACGATCCGCTCGCCCAGATCCGCGTCCGGCTCCCCGGTGACGGCGGCCTCGCGCACGGCGGGGTGCTCCAGGAGCGCGTTCTCGATCTCCCCGGCACCGATCTTGTACCCGCCGCTCTTGATCAGGTCGGTGGCCTTGCGGCCGACGATGCGCACAGAGCCGTCGGGGTCGCGCACCGCCATGTCCCCGGTGCGGAAGAACCCGTCGGCGGTGAAGGCGGCGGCCGTCGCGTCGGGGCGGTTCAGGTACTCGGTGAACAGGTTCGGCCCGCGCACCTGGATCTCGCCGACCGTCTCCCCGTCCCGCGCCGTGACGGGCGTGCCGTCCTCCTCCACCAGCCGCAGCTCCACGCCCGGCAGCGGCACCCCGACCGTGCCGGCGCGCGCCTCGCCGTCAACCCGCACGCTGGTGTTCATCAGCGTCTCGGTCATGCCGTACCGCTCGATGACGCGCCGCCCGGTGGCGGCCGCGATCCGCTCGTGGTCGTGCACGGGCAGCGCCGCGGACCCGGAGACCAGCAACCGGGCCCCCGCCAGCGCCTCGGCCAGCCCCGGGCCGCCCGGCAGCGCCTCCGCGATCCGGTGGTACATCGTGGGCACGCCGAACAGCATCGTCGCGCCGTCGTTCAGTCCCCGCGCCACGCCCTCGGTGGGGAACCGGCCCAGGTGGCGGACGGACCCGCCGCGCCGCAGCGGGCCGAGGATGCCGAGCACCAGGCCGTGCACGTGGAACAGCGGCAGCCCGTGCACCAGCACGTCCCGCGCCGTCCACCGCCAGGCGTCGGCGAGCGCGTCCAGGGTGGCGGCCACGGCCCGGCGCGGGAGGACGGCGCCCTTGGGCGGGCCGGTGGTGCCGGAGGTGTAGACGATCAGGGCCGGGTCGCCGTCCTCGGCGTCCGCCGCGGGCACGGGCCCCACCGCGCGCACATCGACGTCGATCCGCTCCAGGCCGGCCAGCACGCCGGGCAGGTCGGCGCCGGGCGCGGCCAGACCGCCGCCGGGGCGCTGTCGGCCACGATGTGCCCGAGTTCCTTCTCGCCGGACTTCGGGTTCAGCGGCACGGCGGCCACCCCGGCCAGCAGCGTGCCCACCACCGCGACGGCCGTGTGAAGCGTGGGCGTCGCCCACACGGCGACCCGGCCCCGACCCCGCACCCGCGCGCCGACGGCACCGGCCGCCGCCGCGAGTTCCCGGTAGGTCAGCGACCGGTCACCGAAGCGCAGGGCCTCCCGCGCGGCGGGATCGTCTGTCAGGGACGGAAAGAGAGAGGACACGCGGCGGACTCCTCGAAGGTCGCGGGGACAGCGGGACGACACCCCGTTCCTACACCAGTGTTAGCGTGCGAGGCGTTCCGCCCCCGGCCGCCGTGAAGAGGGAGACCGCCGTGCCGCGCATCGCACTCGCCACCTACGACCCTGAGGGCGCGCCGAACCGGGACCGCGACCTGCCCGTACTGGTGGACGCCCTGCGGGACGC
The DNA here is from genome assembly GCF_902506575.1 of Streptomyces mexicanus. Classification (GTDB taxonomy): domain Bacteria; phylum Actinomycetota; class Actinomycetes; order Streptomycetales; family Streptomycetaceae; genus Streptomyces; species Streptomyces mexicanus. Next base: position 1,574,712 of record NZ_LR732544.1, read on the forward strand.
CGGGGCCGATGCGCAGGCCCTGCCCTGGGACGCGCCGGACGTCGACTGGGCCGCGTTCGACCTGGTCGTCATGCGCTCCACCTGGGACTACACCTGGCGCACCGCCGAGTTCCTGGCGTGGGCCGAGCGGTGCGGGAAGCTGACCCGGCTCGCCAACCCGGTGGACGTCGTGCGCTGGAACACCGACAAGCGCTACCTCGGCGACCTCGCCGCCGCCGGTGTGCCCGTGGTCCCCACCCGCTACCTCGCCCCCGGCGACACCCCGGCCGCCGACGACCTGCCCGCCGCGGGCGACTTCGTCGTCAAGCCCGCCTACGGGGCCGGCGCCCGCCTCGCCGCCCGGTACACGCCCGCCGAACGGCAGACCGCCGTCGCCCAGGTGGCGCGCCTGCACGCCGAGGGCCTGACCGCGATGGTGCAGCCCTACCTCACCCGGATCGACGTCAGCGGCGAGCGGGCGCTGCAGTTCTACGGCGGCCGGCTGGTGCACGCCAGCCGCAAGCGGGCCGTCCTGAGCCCCGGCACGCCCTACGACGCGGACAAGGTGGCCCACCCGGACCTGCGGCCGTGGACGCCGAGTACGGCCGAACGCGCGGTCGCCGAACGGGCGCTGGCCGCGGTGCCGGGCGGCGCCGGGCTGCTGTACGCCCGCGTGGACCTGGTGGACGGCGACGACGGCGACCCCCGCGTGATGGGGCTGGAACTGGTCGAGCCGAACCTGTTCCTGTGGCTGCACCCGCAGTCCGTGCCGGCGGTGGCGCCCGCGATCCTCCCCGCGGCGGTCGCGCCCGCCGGCTGACGTGCCGTCGGCCGACTTCGCCCCGGCCGGCCCTCCGCCGGCCGACCTGTCGCGGCTGGACTGCGCCTCGGGTCCGGCCGGCCCGGCCCGTCAGCCGATCCGCGTCCGCTGCAACAGTCCCCAGGTGAACTCCGCGACGACCTCGCGCGGCACCCCCCGGGCGTCCGGTGCCGTGAAGGCCAGGCCCCACCGCGTGGGGGCCGTGCCCTCCAGCGGGCGGGCCGGGGCGAAGGCGCGGGCGGCCTCGTCGACCGTGCAGGACCACGGTGTGAGGTCCTCCACGGTGCGCAGGTCGGGCGGCCGTGCCCCCGGGGCGCGCCCCAGCCACTCGTTCCAGACCTGGCCGCGCGGCCCGGCCAGCACCTCGAAGCGCAGGTCCGGCCAGAGGGGCAGCGGCCACTGCCGGGCCTCGCAGTCCAGGTCGCCGATCCGGCGGGCGGTGACGGACTCCGGGGCGCCGAGAACGGAGCGGTACCGAGCCGCCGCCGAGCGGGCCCTGGGCGCCCGGACCATCGCCTGCCACCGCTTGTTGGCCTCCCGCATGTCCGCCATCGAGGCGCCCAGCGCACGGCGGGCGTCGTCCACCAGATCCGGATTGTGGTCGGCCATTCGGCGCAACAGCACCAGCTGGAAGTCGAGCGGGGTGAAGGGGGCGGCGGGGCGGTTTCCGGAGGGCATGGACACCATCGTGGCCCACGGGGTGGGCCGCACGGCACCGCCACAGCCGTCCCGCCCATTGCCCGCGCACCGCGCTCTGGCTAGCCTGTGTTCGTCATGCCGATCGCCTGTTGATATCTCGAACACAGGCCTGCTTCAAGGGAGGGGGCCGGTCGTGGGACGTCTCGTACCCGCCGTGACCCGGGCTCTCGACATACTCGAGCTGTTCCTCGACGGGGACGGCACGCTCTCCGCCCCGGACATCGTGCGCAAGCTGCAGCTGCCGCGCACCACGGTGCACGAGCTGGTCACCACGCTCGCCGCCCGCCAGTACCTCGTCCCGGTCACCGGCCAGCCCGGACGCTACCGGCTCGGCGTGCGCCCCTACCAGCTCGGCAGCCGCTACGCCGAGCAGCTGGACCTGGCGGCCGAGGGCCAGCAGGTCGCCCGGTCCGTCGCCGAGACCTGCGACGAGACCGTGCACGTGGCGATCCTGGAGGACACCGACGTGATCTACATCGCCAAGGTGGACTCCACGCACGCGGTGCGCATGGTCTCCGCCGCCGGCCGCCGCCTGCCGGCCCACTGCACCTCGGTCGGCAAGATGCTGCTGGCCTCCCTGCCCGAGCAGGAGCTGGCCGCGCGCCTCCCGGACGGTGCCGAGCTGGTCGCGATGACCCCCAACAGCATCACCGACCCGGCCGTCCTGCGCGAGGTGTTGGCCGAGATCCGGCGGCGCGGGGTGGCCGTGGAGAGCCGGGAGTCCAACCCGGACGTCAGCTGCGTGGCCGCCCCCGTGCGCGACCGCACCGGGCAGGTCGTCGCCGCGCTGTCCATCTCCGTGCCCATGATCCGCTGGAGCGAGGAGCGCCGCGCCGAGCTGGAGCAGCTCGCCGTCAAGGGCGCCGCCGAGCTGTCCGAGCGCCTCGGCCACCGGAGCGCGGCATGAGCGGGCACCGAACGCACGGGAGGGCGGCGTACGAGGTCGCGGTGCGCGCGCGGGCCGCACTGGGCGAGGGGCCGACCTGGGACCCGGCCGCCGGGCACCTGATCTGGGTGGACATCCTCTCCTCCCGGGTGCACACCTACGATCCCGCCTCCGGCCGGCGCACCGTCCGCGCCACCGGGCAGCACGTCGGCGCCGCCAAGCCGCGCGCCGGCGGCGGCCTGGTCCTGAACCTGCGCGACGGGGTGGGCCTCACCGACCCCGACGGCACCTTCCGCTGGCTGCACCGCGACCCGGTCCCCGGCCGCCGCGGCAACGACGCCGCGATCGCCCCCGACGGCGCCCTGTGGGCCGGCACCATGCGCTACGACGAGTCGGCGGGCGGCGGCACCCTGACCCGCCTGACCGGCGACGGCACGGCCGACGTCGTCCTGGACGACGTGACGGTGAGCAACGGCACCGGCTGGAGCCCCGACGGCCGCCTGATGTACTACATCGACACGCCCACCCGCCGGATCGACGTCTTCGACGTCGACGGCCCGCGAGTGGTGAACCGGCGGCCGGTGGCGCGAGTGGAGGAGGGCGCCGGCTTCCCGGACGGCCTGACGGTCGACGCCGACGGCTGCGTGTGGGTGGCCCTGTGGGACGGCGGCGCGGTGCGCCGCTACACGCCCGCCGGGGACCTCGACCGGGTGATCGAGCTGCCCGTGCCGCGCCCCACGGCGTGCGCCTTCGGCGGCCCGGACCTCACCGACCTGTACATCACGACCGCCCGTACGGGGCTGACCGCGCCGCACCCGCTGGCCGGCTCGGTGCTGGTGGTCCCGGACGCGGGCAGGGGAGTACCCCAACCGGCCTTCGCGGGCTGAGCGACCGCGACCGCCCTGCCGCCGGGCCCTCCCGGCGGCGGGGACGCCGTCGCCACCGGTCACGCGCGCCGACCGGTCACGCGCGCCGACCGGTCACGCGCCGACCGGTCACGCGCCGACCGGTCAGGCGCGCCGATCGGTCACGCGCGCCGACCGGTCATGCGTGATCCCTGATCACACGCGCCCACCGGTCACACGCGCCCACCGGTCACACGCGCCCACCGATCACACGCGCCCACCGATCACACGCGCCCACCGGTCACGGCAACCCCGCCGCCCTGCGCTCCCGTCCCGTCAGCGGCGGCCCGTCCAGCGCCGGCTTGAGCGGGCCCACCGCCGCCGCGAGCAGCACGCTCGGCGCGAGCAGCGCCTGCGCGCCCCGCTCCAGCGAGGTCACGTCGGTCACCCGGCGGGCGATGCGCCCGTTGCCGGTGGCCGTGTACATCAGCCGCCCCACGTACGCCGCCGTCACCCGCTCCCGCAGCGTCGGGCCGGTCTCGGTCGCCTGCGGATAGAACACGTCCGAGCCGACCGCCAGGTCCCAGGCGGTGCGCACCGTGCGTCCCACCGTCCGCTGGATGTGCCGGGCCAGCCCGGCCGATCCCCAGCCCCGGCGGCGGATCAGGTCGCGGACCGCGAGGGCGGTCTGGGCGGCCACGGTCATGCCGTGGCCGTACACCGGGTTCAGCGCGCACACCGCGTCGCCGAGCACCGCGAAGTTCTCCGGCCAGGCCGGCATCCGCTCGTAGTAGTGGCGGCGGTTGGCGGTGGTCCGGGTGAACGCCACATCGCTCAGCGGTTCCGCGCCGGCCAGCAGCTCCGCGATGACCGGGTGGCGCAGCTCCTCACGGGCGTACCGGAGGAAGTCGCCGGCCTCGGGGCTGGGTTCGCCGCCCCGGCTGCCGAACAGGGTGACCATCCAGCGGCCGTCCTCCACGGGCATCAGCACCCCTCCGCATCCGGGCCGCCCGCCGCGCGGATCGGCCTGGACGTTGACGACCGGGAAGCCCTCCGCGGCCCCGCCCGGCGCCCGGAACAGCCGGCTCGCGTACGCCACGCCCGAGCTGACCTCCCGCCGCCGCGGCGCGGGCAGTCCGAGCGCGGCCAGCCACCGCGGTGCCCGCGACCCCCGCCCGGTGGCGTCCACCACCAGGCCGGCCCCCAGGGTGCGTTCGGCCCCGTCGGGCCCGCGCAGCCGTACCCCGGTGACCGCCGCCCTGCTGCCGGTGAGTCCAAGCACCTCGGTGCGGTCCACGGCCGTCACGCGCCCGTCGGCGAGCACGTCCCGCCGTACCACCGCCTCCAGCAGGTCGCGGCTGCTGCGCAGCAGGAACGCCGACTCCCCCCAGCGCCGGAACCAGCCGTGCGGGGAGAGCGCCACCATGTCGGTGGGCACCGCCATCCGGGTCCCGCCGGCCGCCAGCAGCCGCCCGGTGACACCGGGCAGCAGCTGCTCCAGCGCCCGCGCGCCCCCCGACCACAGCTGGTGCACGTGGCGCGCCTGCGGCACCCCCTTGCGGGGCTCGGGCCCGGCGGGCAGCGCGTCGCGCTCCACCAGCAGGACGCGGCCGGCGAAGGGGGCCAGGGCGCGGGCGGCGAGCAGGCCGGACAGGGAGCCGCCGAGGACGACGGCGGTGGTGCGGTCACTCAGGGAGGTGCACCTGACGGGCGCGCGGCTGAGGGACGGCTGACTCATGGACGGCTGGCTCATGGACGGGAACGCTCTCTGCTGGGGCGGCCGCCCGGGCGCGGACCGCCTCGATCTCGTCGGGACGGCGGAGGGCTCGGGAGACGGCCCCGATCTCCTTGAGCAAGGTCGTGGGGTCGGGCGAGGGGTCGGTGTCGGGCGGCTCGGGCCGGCGGTTCCGGGCCTCCACGGCGTCGGTGATGGCCACCGCGGCGGCCAGCGCCCGGGCCCGCTCGGGCGGATGCCCGAGGGCGCGCGCGGCCTCGTGGGCGCGGGCGGCCAGGCCGGCGTCGAGGTGCCGGGCCAGCGGCAGCAGCACGTCCCGGATGAACGTCTCGCGCCGGATCAGCCGCAGCTCGGGCGTGGCCCGCAGCACGAAGGGCACACCGCCGCCGCTCGCGGTGCGCATCAGCTCGTACAGCGGCCGCAGTTCGCGGTGGGCCAGGTGCACCCGCCAGCGGTCGTGCAGGTACTGGCCGGCGTGCGGCAGGATGAAGCCGACCGCGATCAGGATGGCGGACAGGGCGGCCACGGGCGGCGCCAGGTTGGTGCTCAGCCAGTCCAGGTCGTGCCCCGTCCAGCGGGCGCCGACCGCGGTCAGCTTGGAGACGTCGAAGACCAGGTTGAGCACGTATCCGACGCCCAGCAGTTTCAGCCCGCCGCGCAGCCAGGCGTCCAGACCCTCGGCGCGCACCCAGTTCCACAGCAGCCGGGAGGTGATCAGGCAGGCCACGGCGTGCGCGGTGAGGTAGAGCAGGATCTCCTCGCGCATGAACGGGGTGCGGGCGTAGTACGTGTCCAGGTCGCGCAGCCGCTCCACGGGCGCGTCGGCCAGGGCGAACAGCACCCACAGGGCCACGATCACGCCCGAGTAGACGCCGACCACCCAGCGCACCGCGCGCCGCGTGGTGGGCAAACCCTCCGACAGGCCGCTGCGCCAGGTGATGATGAGCAGCAGGCAGGAGCCGCAGAACGCGGTCAGCAGCGAGTAGCACCAGGGCGCGGAGATGTTCGGCACGCCCGTGAGCCGGTTGACCCGGGCGATCGTCGAGGGCGCGCAGAACACGAACACCCCGCACGCCAGCAGCAGCAGCCCGCCGACCGCGCGCAGCAGCGGGTCGCGCCACAGCCGGACGATCGTGGGCAGCTTGATGACCAGCGCGGCGGGGAGGACCACCGCGGGGATCCAGAAGGGGACGTACACGGCGTCGAGCAGCGCCGCCGGGTCGAAGGCCGACGCGGTCACCGGGCCGCTCCGGGGTGTCCGCGGTAGCCCAGGGTGCGCTGGACCGGGTCGGGGACGGCGGCGCTCCGCCCCAGGTAGGGGCGGAAGACGGTGGCCAGACGGTGCCCGAAGTCGTCCGCCACGGCCTCGTCGGCCTCGCGGGAACCGTCGCGCGCGGCCACCGTCAGCGCCGTGTCCCGCCAGCCCGGTTTCCCGGCCAGGACCCGCTCGGCCGCGACACCGGAGACGTGGTGGTGCCGGTGCCCGGCGTGCAGGTGCCACAACTCGTGTCCCAGGATGACCAGTTGTTGCACGCCCTCGGCCCGCTCCTCGACGATGACCAGGTCGAAGTCCTGGAACTCCACGCACAGCCCGGTCACTTCGATCTCGTCGGGGAAACGCTCGAAGCGCAGCTGCACCGGCCGCCCGCCGCGCCGCGCGCTCATCTCCTCGCACAGCGCCCGGCACAGCTCCCGTACGCCGGCGGGGGGACGGGGCCGGGCGCGGACGGCCGCGGCGAGGTCGGCGGCCAGCGCGCGCCGGGCCGCGCCCGGCCGGACGCGGCGCAGCGCTCCGGCGGCGCGCCGTGCCGCCCGTCGCCGCGCGCCCGCGAAGTCCATCCCCTCACCCCTTCCGGCCCCCGGCTCCCCCGCGGCAGGGCACGCCGTCCGAGCCTACGCGGCCGGAAGTGCGCGCGCCATGCGATCGGACGACCGTTGTTCAGCCGAGAACGACCGCTGCGGGGACGGCTTTTGATCCGTGTTTTCTCCTGCGCTGTCGCCCGGGGTTTCCGCCGTGTCCGCTCCCGGGGTGCTCACAGCCGGGCGAAAGTCACGCACGACCCATTGACGTGGAATCGCTTCCACCCTACGGTCCCGTTCGAAGTTACGAGCAGATGTCGAAATACCGAACGACGAGACGGCCATCCGGACTGGACGCCAAAACCGGACGCGGCTCCGTCGGCACCACGACCGCGCATCTGCGCAGCTCCACGACACGACGAGTGAGGGCGGGTACATGGGACGACCTGGCCTGCATCGCAGGCAACTCCTCGCCGCCGCGGGCGGCCTGGCGGTGGCGGGCAGCTTGGGCTTCGCCGCCCTCGGCACGGGCGCCGACGCGCTCGCGACGGGGGGCCGCACCCGCGTGCGGTTCTGGAACCTGTTCAGCGGCGGCGACGGCGCCAACATGATCGCGATGCTGGACGCCTTCCGGAAAGCCGAACCCGGCATCGCCGTCAAGGACTCCACCCTCCAGTGGGGCAACCCCTTCTACACCAAGCTCGCCATGGCGGCGGCGGGCAACCGCGCGCCGGAACTCGGGGTGATGCACCTCGGCCGCGTCCCCGGCTTCTCGCCCGGCCGCCTGCTCGACCCGTGGGACGTCGGCCTGCTCGCCCGGTACGGCGTCCACGAGAAGGACTTCAACCCGGCCCTGTGGAAACGCGCCGTGATCGACGGCAAGCTCTACGCCCTGCCGCTCGACATCCACGTGCAGCTGTGCTTCTACCGGCGGGACGTGCTGAAGAAGGCCGGCCTGCTCGGCGCCGACGGGCGGATGGTCCCGGTCACCTCCACCGACGACTGGTTCGGGGTGCTGAAGGAGGCCAAGAAGGCCACCCGCAAGGGTCTGCAGACCATCGGCTTCTGGCACAACGACCAGAACTTCCAGTGGTGGTTCTTCGTCGCCTTCTACACCCAGCTCGGCGGCACCTGGTTCGACGACGCCCGCACCGAGGTCACCTTCGACACCGACAAGGCCACCGAGGTCCTGGAGTTCCTGCGCCGGCACATCACCGACGGCTACGCCGACCCGGGCTTCGGCGGCGGCGCCGGCGCCGAACAGTTTGTCAACGGCTCCCCGTTCTGCTGGGAGGGCAACTGGTCGGTGCCGGTCTTCACGGGCGCGAAACTCGACTACGGCGCCACCCCGCTGCCACCGGTCTTCGGCAAGCGGGCCACCCACGCCGAGTCGCACTCCTTCGTGCTGCCCCACCAGGCCGACCGCGGCGGCGCCCCCAACGAGGGCGCGCACCGCCTCGCCGCCTACATCGTCCGCCACGCCCGGCAGTGGGCGGCCGGCGGCCACATCCCCGCCTACACGCCGACGCTGTCCACCGAGGCGTACCGGAAGCTGTCGCCGCAGAACGAGTACGTCTCGGCGATGGACCACCAGGCCACCGAGCCCAAGGTGTGGTTCGCGGGCTCCACCGGCATTCTCGCCCAGCGCGTCGGCCCGATCGTCGTCTCCTCGACGATGGGCTCCGCCGCCCCGGACACCGCGGCCCGCCGGATGAAGAGGGAACTGGCCGCGCTGCTCGCCATGAAGAACCCCATGGACGGCAGGACCGCCGCGCAGGGAGGTGCCGTCGCATGACGACGACCAGTGCCGAGACCGTTCTCACCGCCTCGCGCGCCCGCGGCGCCGCGGCGAGCGCCACCGTGCGCCGCCGGCAGGGACTCCAGCACGGCGGCTGGTTCGTCGCCCCGTTCCTGGCGCTGTTCGCGCTGTTCGTGCTCTGGCCCGTGCTGCGCGGCCTGTGGCTCAGCTTCACCGACGCCAACATCTCCGGCGACCACACGCGCTTCATCGGCCTCGACAACTACCGCGAGGCCCTGCACGACCCGCTGATGTGGGACGCGCTCGGCCACAGCGCCTGGTTCACGCTCCTGGTGGTGCCCTGCATCACCGTCCTCGCGTTCCTGCTGGCCATGCTCGCCCACCACATCGAGCGCGGCAAGTGGCTGTGGCGGCTGTGCTTCTTCGCCCCGTTCCTGCTGCCGTCCACCGTCGCCGGCAACCTCTGGCAGTGGCTGTTCAACCCTGGCACCGGGATGGTCAACTACGTCTTCGGCATCGACACCCCGTGGCTGACCGACAAGCGGTACGCGATGCTCGCCGTGGTGATCTGCACCCTGTGGTGGACGGTCGGCTTCAGCTTCCTGCTGTACCTGGCCGCCCTGCAGTCCATCCCGGACCACCTGTACGAGGCCGCCAAGCTCGACGGCGCAGGCGCCTGGCACCGCATGGTCCACATCACCCTGCCGATGCTGCGCGACATCACCGGTCTCGTCATCGCCCTGCAGATCCTCGCCTCGCTGCAGGTCTTCGACCAGGCCGTGGTGATGCAGGACTTCGGACCCGGCCCGGAGAACTCCACCCGCACCTTCGTCCAGTACACCCTCGAAGAGGGCTTCACCAGTTACCGCGTGGGCTACGCCTCCGCGATCTCCATCGTCTTCTTCGTGATCATCGCGGCCGTCGCCCTGGCGCGGATGTGGCTGCTGCGCAACCGTAAGGAGGGCGTGCGATGACCGCCACGCAGATCCGGGTCGAGACCACGGCACGCAAGCCCTGGACCGCCAGCCAGGTCGTGCTCACGCTGCTCGGCGTCGCCGTCTCCGTCGTCTTCCTGTCGCCGCTGGCCTGGGCGCTGTTCACGTCGCTGAAGTCCGAGACGGAGGCCGTCGAGGTGCCGCCGCACTGGCTGCCCGAGCACTGGACCGGCCAGGCGTGGACGGCGCTGTTCGACACCGGCAACATCACCGACTGGTTCGTGAACTCCCTCGTCGTCTCCGTCTGCGTCACGGCGATCGTCGTGCTGGTGAGCGCCCTGGCCGGATACGGCTTCGCCCGCACCGAGTTCCGCGGCAAGGCGGTGCTCATGGGTGTCGTGATGTCCGGCCTGATGATCTCCCCGGCCGTGCTCGGCGTGCCCCTGTTCACCACCGTGCAGCAGATGGGGATGGTCGACACCTACTGGGGCATGATCCTGCCGCAGTGCGCGCCGGCCGCGATGGTGTACATCCTCTACAAGTTCTTCCAGGGCGTCCCGCGCGAACTGGAGGAGGCCGCGTTCATCGACGGCGCCGGCCGCTGGCGGGTGTTCTTCACCGTCGTGCTGCCGCTGTCGCGCTCCTCGCTCGCCGCGGTCGGCATCTTCACCTTCATCGCCTCGTGGAACAACTTCCTGTGGCCCTACATGGTGACCAACAACCCCGACCTGATGACCATGCCGAACGGCATCGCGACCGTCATGAACTCCTACGGCATCCAGTGGGCCCAGCTCATGGCCGGCGGCCTGATGGCCGGCCTGCCGCTGATCGTCGCCTTCGTCTTCTTCCAGCGCCAGATCGTGGCGGGCGTCGCCCACACCGGCCTCGCCGGCCAGTGAAGGCCGTGAACCGACCGCGCAGGCGATGAACCCGCGAACCGGCCGCGCAGGCCGAGGAACCCGCGAACAGGAGCCGCTCCCTTGAAACCCCCGCGACTGAGACCCCTGCGACTGAAACCCCTGCGACTGGCGACGGCCCTCGCCGCCGCCGCCCTCGCCGTCCTGCCGTCCACGGCCCGGGCCGCCGACTACCCCGACCCCCGGCCGATCACCGGGCAGCAGATCGTCCACGACCCGACCGTCCTCGCCCTGAAGTCCGGCGGCTACGTCGCCTACTCGACCGGCGGCGTGATCGGCGCCCGCACGTCCGAGGACCTGCGGCACTGGGACGACGCCGGCAACGCCTTCACCCGGCCGCCCAGCTGGTGGTACGAGTACAACGACACCGGCGACCCCTGGGCGCCCGACCTGTCCTTCCGCGACGGCCGCTACTGGCTGTACTACGCCGTCTCCTCCTGGGGCACCAACCACTCCGCGATCGGCGTCGCCACCTCCCCGACCGGCCTGCCCGGCACCTGGACCGACCACGGCAAGGTCTTCACCTCCGAGACGACCGACGGCTTCAACGCCATCGACCCGGCCGTCCTCCAGGCCGACGGCAGGCTGTGGATGACCTTCGGCTCCTACTGGACCGGCATCCGCATGGTCGAACTCGACCCGAAGACCGGCACGGCGCTCCCCGGGGCCGAGGTCCACCACCTGGCCACCCGCCCCGACGCCCCGTACGCGGTCGAAGGCCCGTCCCTCGTCCGGCACGGCCGCTCCTACTACCTCTTCGCCTCCTACGACGCCTGCTGCGCCGGTGTGAACTCCACGTACAAGATCCGCGTCGGCCGCTCGACGTCCGTCACCGGCCCGTACACCGACAGCACCGGCAAGCCCCTGCTGGAGGGCGGCGGCGACCTGCTCCTCGCCTCCCACGGCCGCTACACCGGCCCCGGCGGCGAGTCGGTCTTCCGCGACCACGGCACCGACTGGCTCGCCTACCACTACTACGACGCCGAGGACAACGGCACGCCCAAGCTCGGCCTCAACAAGCTGAGCTGGACGCGCGACGGCTGGCCCACGCTCACGTGACCCGACCCGGAAAGGACCCCATGAGCCCCCGCACCACCGCCCGCTTCACCCTCGATGCCGCCTTCACCGTCGGCGACGTGAACCCGCGCCTGTTCGGCTCCTTCGTCGAGCACCTGGGCCGCTGCGTCTACACCGGCATCTACGAACCCGGCCCCCCCAGCGCCGACGCCGAGGGCCTGCGCACCGACGTCCTGGACCTCGTCCGCGAACTGGGCGTCACCGCGATCCGCTACCCCGGCGGCAACTTCGTCTCCGGCTACCGCTGGGAGGACTCCGTCGGCCCGGTCGAGGAGCGCCCGCGCCGCCTGGACGTCGCCTGGCGCTCGACGGAGACGAACCGTTTCGGCCTGAGCGAGTACATCGCGTTCCTGAAGAAGATCGGCCCTGGGGCCGAGCCGATGATGGCCGTCAACCTCGGCACCCGGGGCGTCGCCGAGGCGCTCCAGCTCCAGGAGTACGCCAACCACCCGGCCGGCACCGCCCTGTCCGACCTGCGCATCGCCCACGGCGACAAGGAGCCCTTCGGCATCCGCCTGTGGTGCCTGGGCAACGAGATGGACGGCCCCTGGCAGACCGGCCACAAGACGGCCGAGGAGTACGGCCGGCTCGCCGCCGAGACCGCCCGCGCAATGCGCCAGATCGACCCGGGGGTCGAACTGGTCGCCTGCGGCAGCTCCGGCCAGGGGATGCCGACGTTCGCCGACTGGGAGGCCACGGTCCTCACGGAGACCTACGACCTGGTCGACTACATCTCCCTGCACGCCTACTACGAGCCCCTCGACGGCGACGTCGACTCCTTCCTCGCCTCCGCCGTCGACATGGAGTCCTTCATCGAGAACGTCGTCGCGACCTGCGACCACGTGGGCGCGAAGCTGAAGTCGAAGAAGAAGATCGACCTCTCCTTCGACGAGTGGAACGTCTGGTACCAGTCCCGGACGGACGCCGAGGTCGGCGCGCTGGACTGGCCCGAGGCGCCGCGCCTGCTGGAGGACAGCTACAGCGTCACCGACGCCGTCGTCTTCGGCTCCCTGCTCATCGCGCTGCTGCGGCACGCGGACCGGGTGACGGTGGCGTGCCTGGCACAGCTGGTCAACGTCATCGCCCCGATCATGACCGAGCCGGGCGGCCCGGCCTGGCGGCAGACGACGTTCTTCCCGTTCGCCCAGGCCGCGCGGTACGGCCGCGGGCAGGTGCTGGACGTCCGCGTCGACTCACCGACGTACGAGACGAAGAAGTACGGGCAGGCCGACCTGCTGCACGCCACCGCGGTGCGCGGCGAGGACGGCACGGTGACGGTCTTCGCGGTCAACCGCAGCCGCACCGAGCCGCTGCCCCTGGAGGTCACCCTGGCCGGACCGGACCTCACCCGGGTCGTCGAGCACAGCGCTCTGGCCGACGCCGACCCCGACGCCCGCAACACCCTCGCCGATCCCGAGCGCGTGGCCCCGCACGCGGTCACCGGCACCACGCTGACCGGCGGCACGCTCACCGCCACTCTGGAGCCGCTGTCCTGGAACGTGATCAGGCTGGCCTAGCGGGCCGGCCGGTCCAGGGGGGCGGGACTCCCTGGGCCGGCCGGTCCCGCCCGCGCACGTCCCGGCCGGGTCCCGCCGGGCACGCCCCGCCGGGTCCCGGCCGCCGCCGTCAGCGGCCGGGGGAGTCCACCGGCGCCACCGTCACCCCGCCGGCCGCGCTGCCCAGCAGCGTCAGCCGCACCCGGCCCGGCCCCGAAGGGGTGTCCCCGCCGGACAGGACCGCCAGCGCCAGGGTGTTGGCGCCGCGGGTGCGCAGGATGCCGTTGGGCAGGACGAAGGTGTGCTGCGGGCCCACGTCGTTGACGTACTGGCCCATGTTCCAGCCGTTGAGGAAGATCTGCGCCCGCCAGGCCCGGTCCGGGGCGTCGTCCAGGGTCAGCCCGATCGAGGCGTCCACACCCGGGTCGACGTCCAGCCGGAACGTCGTGCGGTACCAGGTCACCCCCTGCCGCCACACGGTCCGCGGGAGGTCCACCCGCTCCCAGTCGGCGTCGGCGAAGCCGGGCAGGTGCCAGCCGTGCCGCTCCCCGTACAGGCCGCCGTTGTTCAGCGGCCCGCGCACGGGATCGGGCGCGCCGGCGCCCTGGAGCCGCCACCGCACCGCCGGGACGGCACCGGCGAAGGTGACCGAGGTCAGCCCGCGCGCCGCCTTGTGCGTGTCGCGCACCCCGCCGTCCTGGTCGTGGGCCATCGGCCGCACCAGCACCGACAGCACGTGCGGGCCGGCCGCGGCCACGTGACGGGCCCGCACCGGGAAGGTCGCGGTGGCCTGCCACGTCCCCGTGCCCAGCGTGTGCGCGTCCGGCACGGGCATCCGGTGGGTGCCCAGCGGCACCCCGTCCAGCCACGCCATCAACAGCCCCTGCGTGCCCGCGCTGTAGGCGAGGGAGACGGACTCGACCCCGGTGGCGTCGTCGAAGGTGCCCCGGTACCACACGTCGCCGTAGTGGAAGCCGTAGTCGTCGGCGAACAGCACCGGCTGCCCCTCGGGCACGGCCGTCGTGCTGAACGAGGACCTCTTGTCCGCCGCACGCCAGGAGGAGTCGTCGAAGCCGGGCGCGGACTCCGGGTTCTCCGTCCGCATCCGCCAGCCGCCCAGCTCGGGCAGCCGCACCTCGGGCACGCCGGGCAGCGGCGCGACGGCGCGCAGGCTGCCCGAGCCGGTCACGCGCGCGGGCACCGGCCGGCCGTTCCAGGTCAGGCCCTCCACGCCGCGCGGCCCCCACACCTCCAGGTCGGTCGCCTCCACGGTGTCGCCGGTCAGATGCAGCGTGGAGCCGCGCACCTCGGCGGTGCGCAGCAGCTTCGGGCCGTACACCACCAGGGAGCCCGCCGGGGTGTCGTACGGCCACAGGCGCAGCGAGGTGGCGTCGTCGGCCAGCAGGATCAGCAGCGGCCGGTCGGTGTCGCCGCCCTCGACCCGGACCCCGATCAGCCCGCCCGCGCCCAGCGGCGCGGTCACCCGCAGCAGCCCCCGGTCCCACACGTACGCGGCCTGCTGGCTCAGCCGGGTCACCAGCGGCTCCTCGGCGGCCTCCAGCACCACCCGGGCCATGGCGCCGCGCCGCCCGCAGAACACGGCGACGTCCTGCCGCCCGGCGGACAGCACCAGCATGGGCTGCG
>NZ_LR732544.1:1589404-1670149 GCF_902506575.1 Streptomyces mexicanus
CGGGGGCGGGGCCGGGGGCGGGGGGGGGGGTGGGGGGGGGGGGCCCGGCGCCCGGGGGGGTCCGGGTTCGCGCGGGCCAGGGGCCGCCGGGGCGTCCGGCCGGACCGCGGGTCGCGGGCCGGGTGGGCGCCCGGCCGGATTGTCGGACCCGTGGTCCACCATGGGCGCATGACCGAATCGATCAGGACCGGACCGACCAGGATCCCCGCCCCGGAGGGGGTGGCCCCCGCCACGCAGTACTCCCATGTCGTCATGGCCAGCGGCCGCCTCGTCGCGGTCTCCGGCCAGCTCCCCCTGGACGAGAACGGCGAACTCGTCGGCGCGGGAGATCCGGCCGCGCAGGCCCGCCAGGTGTTCGAGAACCTCCGGCGCTGCCTGGCCGCCGCCGGGGCGGACTTCACCGACGTCGTCAAACTCACCTATTTCGTCACGGACATGGCGCACATGCCGGCGATCCGCACGGCCCGCGCCGCGCACCTGCCCGACGACCGTCTCCCGGCGTCCTCTGCGGTCCAGGTCGCCGCGCTGGTGCGGCCGGAGTTCCTGATGGAGATCGAGGCACTGGCCGTGGTGCCCGCCTGAGACACCGGCCGGCCCCGTCCCCGCTGCCGCGGGATGCCGACCGGTCCCGCCACCGCCGCCACGGGACACGCCCCGCCCCGCCACCACTGGCACGATGTGGACCGGCCCCGTCAACCGCCGCCACGGGACGCGAAACCTCACCGCCGCCGCGGGACGCGGAGCCTCACCGCTGCCGCGGGACGCGAAACCTCACCGCTGCCGCGGGATGCGGGCCAGGGCCCGTACCGCCGCCTCGGCGAGGGCGGGGTGGGCCAGGGCCTCGTTCAGGACGGGGCGGGCCCGGGCGTCGCCCAGGGCGCCCAGGCCCTCCACGCAGGCCAGGGCCACGCGGCGGTAGGGGTCGTGGGGGCGCAGGCGGCGCTGCAGGGTGGTGATCAGGGCGGGCACGGACTCCGGGGCGCGCAGCTCCACCAGCAGGCGCACCGGGTGCAGCGCGTAGGCGACGCGCAGTTCGTTGGTGGCCAGGGCGGCGGCCGCGCGGGCGGTGCGGGGGTCGCCCAGGCGGGCCAGGGCGTAGGCGGCGGAGACGCAGCGCTGCGCATCGCGGTGGTTCAGCAGCAGCACCAGCGACTCGAAGGCCCGCCGGTCGCCCGCCAGCCCCAGCCGCACGGCGGCCAACTCCCTGGCCCACAGCGGCTGCCCGGGAGCCGTGAGCACCTCGGCCAGCTCGTCCGGGCTGTCGGTGGCCAGCAGATGCTCGCAGGCGGCCGACCCACCCGACTCCTGCCGTACGCGCTCCGTGAGTGATCGCAACTCTTCGTCCACGAAACCAGCCTAGGGTGAGACCGGCGTCACCGGGAGCGATTCTTCCGCGAGGGGTGGCGCGCTCGTTACCCGCCGGTTAAGCTCAGACGAGCGAGCCCACCCGCTCGCATCCCCTCGCGGTGGCCTGGTGACGCAGCCGCCGCGAGCGCCGTCGGTTCGGTGCCCCGGGGCGTCCCGGGACCGCACGGACCGCAGTACGACCCGGCTTCGGGACAGAGCCGGTCGGTCTTTCGCCGCTGCCCGGGCGTGTGCGCGCCCGCGGGCTCCGGCACCGGGCGTGTGCGCCTGCAGCCCGGTCACACCCGCATCTCTCTCCGCGCCGGTACGCCCCCGGGCGTACCGGACCGCGCTCCCAGTCGTCACCCCTCATTCCTGGAGTCCCGCGATGGCCACTCCCCTCTCCGACACCCCTCTGTCCCCGCTGAAGACGGTCGCCGTCGTCGGCCTGGGCACCATGGGCACCGGCATCACCGAAGTCCTCGCCAAGGCCGGCCGCGAGGTCGTCGGCATCGACGTCAGCGAGGTGGCGGCCGCCCGGTCCGTCGCCGCGCTGGAGTCCTCCACCGCCCGCGCCGTCGAGCGCGGCCGGCTCACCGAGCGGGAGCGCGCGGACGTCCTCGCCCGGGTGCGCACCTCCACCGACCTGGCCGCCGCGGCCGACGCCGATCTGGTCATCGAGGTGGCACCGGAGTCGTACGAGGTCAAGCAGCAGATCTTCCGGGAGCTGGACGGCATCGTGCGCCCGGAGACGATCCGGGCGACCGGCACGAACGCGCTGTCCGTGACCCGCCTGGCCGCCGATTCCGCCCGCCCCGAGCGGGTGCTCGGCCTGCACTTCTTCAACCCGGCGCCGGCGATGAAGCTGGTCGAGGTCGTCTCCTCGGTGCTGACCGCCCCGCAGGCCGTGGCCGCGGTCACCGACCTGGCGCTGGAGCTGGGCAAGGAGCCGGTCGCGGTCGGCGACCGGCCGGGTTTCGTCGCCGACGGGCTGCTGTTCGGCTACCTCAACCAGGCCGCCGCGATGTACGAGGCGAAGTACGCCTCCCGGGAGGACATCGACGCCGCGATGCGGCTCGGCTGCGGGTTGCCGATGGGCCCGCTGGCGCTGCTCGACCTGATCGGCATCGACACCGCGCGCACCGTCCTGGAGGCCATGTACGCCGCCTCCCGGGACCGCCTGCACGCTCCCGCGCCGATCCTCAAGCAGCTCAGCGAGGCGGGCCTGACCGGCCGCAAGGCGGGCCGCGGCTTCTACACCTACGCGGCGCCCGGCAGCGGCACCGTGGTGCGGGACGCGCTGACCCCGCCGGACGACGACACCCTCGCCCCCGGCCGCCCGGTCCGCTCCGTCGGCGTGGCCGGCTCGGGCACCATGGCCTCCGGGATCGCGGAGGTGTTCGCCAAGGCCGGGTTCGAGGTGGTGCTCGCCGCGCGCAGCCCTCAGAAGGCGGAGGCCGCCAAGGCCCGTATCGGGAAGTCGCTGTCGCGCTCCGTCGACAAGGGGCGGCTGAGCGGGCAGGCCGCCGCGCAGGCCCTGGACCGGATCACGGCGACCGGCAGCTACGACGACTTCGCGGACGTGGACCTCGCCGTGGAGGCCGTCGCCGAGGACCTGGCGGTCAAGCAGCAGCTGTTCGGCATGCTGGACAAGGTGTGCAAGCCGGGCGCGGTGCTGGCCACCACCACCTCCTCGCTGCCCGTGGTCGCCTGCGCCCGCGCCACCTCGCGCCCGCAGGACGTGATCGGCATGCACTTCTTCAACCCGGCGCCCGCGATGAAGCTGGTCGAGGTGGTGCGCACGGTGCTGACCACCGACGACGTCCACGCCACGGTCCGCGAGGTGTGCGGCAGGATCGGCAAGCACCCCGTGGACTGCGGCGACCGGGCCGGGTTCATCGTCAACGCCCTGCTGTTCCCGTACCTGAACAACGCGGTGAAGATGGTCCAGGAGCACTACGCCTCCCTGGACGACATCGACGCGGCGATGAAGCTCGGCGGCGGGTACCCGATGGGCCCCTTCGAGCTGCTGGACGTGGTCGGGCTGGACGTGTCGCTGGCCATCGAGAAGGTCCTGCACCGGGAGTTCCGCGACCCGGGGCTGGCGCCGGCGCCGCTGCTGGAGCATCTGGTGGCCGCGGGCTGCCTCGGCCGCAAGACGGGCCGCGGCTTCCGCGAATATGCCCGGCGCTGACCGGCGCGACGAGCCGCCCCGGCCCGGGCTCGGGCCGGGGCGGGAACCCGGGCACGCACCGGGGCGGGAGTGGGGCGGCCTGCTCGATCCGGCGGACGCCGCTCCGCCCTCCGGGGCGGGTACGGGCCGGGGACCTGCGCATCGCACCGCCCGTATGCAGTACGTTCGGGTCATGCCCCAGCCCGCGATGTCCTCACGCACCTCCGCCACACCCGACGCGCCGGAGAGCGCCGCCGGCTCCCGCGCGGCCGCCCAGCGGCTGAAAATGCGCCGGGAGTTGGCCGCCGCCGCGATGGAGCTGTTCGCGACGAAGGGCTACGAGGCGACCACGGTCGACGAGATCGCCGCGGCGGCCGGGGTCGCCCGCCGCACCTTCTTCCGCCACTTCCGCTCCAAGGAAGAGGCGATCTTCCCCGACCACGACGACACCCTGGTGCGCGCGGAGGCGGTGCTGAACGCGGCACCCGCGCACGAGCACCCGCTGGACACGGTGTGCCGGGGCATCAAGGAAGTGATGAAGATGTACGCGGCGCGGCCGGACATCTCGGTCGCCCGGTACAAACTGACCCGCGAGGTGCCCACCCTGCGCGAGGCGGAGATCGCCTCGGTGGCCCGCTACGAGCGGCTGTTCACGCGCTACCTGCTGGGCCACTTCGACGAGCACGCCCACGCCGACGACGCCAACGACGACCCGCTGCTGGCGGAGGTCGCCGCCTCGGCCGTGGTCACCGCGCACAACCACGTGCTGCGGCGCTGGCTGCGGGCCGGCGGCCAGGGCGACCTGGAGGCGCAGCTGGACCACGCCTTCGCCATCGTGCGCAAGACGTTCGGCACCGGGATCGGCGCCGGCCGCGGCACGGGCGGCGCCGGCGGGGCGGCGTCCCGGCCGTCCGGCGCGTCCGCCACGCCCGCCGCCCCGGCCGCCCCGGCCGCGACCGCGTCCCGGCAGGGCGAGGGGCTGATCACCGTGGCCCGCACCGACGCGCCGCTGGAGGAGGTCATGCGGACCATCGAGGAGGCGCTGAAGGACCGCTGAGCGCCCTCGTCGGCTTTTCGGCCGACCGCGCCGCACAGGGAACGGCCACCCCACCGGGTGGCCGTTTTGGCATGTCAGGGCCACTTTCGGCCCGGATGGTACACCGCATTCGATCGATCATCGCTCATCTGTCGGGTAAAGATTTCGTCTGAGCGCCTTTTCTGGCACTCAGTGCCTTGTCAGCTGACACGCGGTGTCATACGTTGAAGGGGTCCGGGCGACCGGCGAGCGGCGACCACACCGCGCGCCGGCTGTCCCGGCGGACCCTTGGGCCCGCACGCCCGGACGCCTGCGTCACAGGCACCCTCTCGCGCCACAAAGCGCTGCCGCGCACCACCCGCCGCACCGCCGGCACCCGGCCGAACCGACGGCACCCCACCGAAAACCCTCAGCAGCACCGACGTATCCCCCGCGCCCCTCCCTCAGGGCGCTCATCGCCGGAGGCAACACCGTGACCGTGAAGGACATCCTGGACGCGATCCAGTCGCAGGACGCCACGTCCGCCGACTTCGCCGCTCTGCCGCTGCCCGAGTCGTACCGCGCGATCACCGTGCACAAGGACGAGACGGAGATGTTCGCGGGCATGGCGACCCGCGACAAGGACCCGCGCAAGTCGATCCACCTCGACGAGGTTCCCGTGCCCGAGCTGGGCCCGGGCGAGGCCCTGGTGGCCGTCATGGCCTCCTCGGTGAACTACAACTCGGTGTGGACCTCGATCTTCGAGCCGGTGTCGACCTTCGCCTTCCTCGAGCGCTACGGCAAGCTCTCGCCGCTCACCAAGCGGCACGACCTGCCGTACCACATCATCGGCTCCGACCTGGCCGGCGTCGTCCTGCGCACCGGCCCGGGCGTCAACGCCTGGAAGCCCGGCGACGAGGTCGTCGCCCACTGCCTCAGCGTCGAACTCGAGTCCCCCGACGGCCACGACGACACGATGCTCGACCCCGAGCAGCGCATCTGGGGCTTCGAGACCAACTTCGGCGGCCTCGCGGAGATCGCGCTCGTGAAGTCCAACCAGCTCATGCCCAAGCCGGCCCACCTGACCTGGGAGGAGGCCGCCGCCCCCGGCCTGGTGAACTCCACCGCCTACCGGCAGCTCGTCTCCCGCAACGGCGCCGCCATGAAGCAGGGCGACAACGTCCTGATCTGGGGCGCGAGCGGCGGCCTGGGCTCGTACGCCACGCAGTTCGCGCTCGCGGGCGGCGCCAACCCGATCTGTGTCGTGTCCTCGCCCCAGAAGGCGGAGATCTGCCGCTCGATGGGCGCCGAGGCGATCATCGACCGCAACGCCGAGGGCTACAAGTTCTGGAAGGACGAGCACACCCAGGACCCCAAGGAGTGGAAGCGCTTCGGCAAGCGCATCCGCGAGCTCACCGGCGGCGAGGACATCGACATCGTCTTCGAGCACCCCGGCCGCGAGACCTTCGGCGCCTCCGTCTACGTCACCCGCAAGGGCGGCACCATCACCACCTGCGCCTCCACCTCGGGCTACATGCACGAGTACGACAACCGCTATCTGTGGATGTCGCTGAAGCGGATCATCGGCTCCCACTTCGCCAACTACCGCGAGGCGTACGAGGCCAACCGCCTGATCGCCAAGGGCAAGATCCATCCGACCCTGTCCAAGGTCTACGCCCTCGAGGACACCGGCCAGGCGGCGTACGACGTCCACCGCAACCTGCACCAGGGCAAGGTCGGCGTGCTGTGCCTCGCCCCCGAGGAGGGCCTGGGCGTGCGCGACCACGAGATGCGCGCCCGGCACATCGACGCCATCAACCGCTTCCGCAACGTCTGAGAGGCGCAGATGACCGAGCGTCAGCCTTCGGGCAGCCGGAGGGAAAAGGACCGTCCGTGGCTCATGCGGACGTACGCCGGCCACTCCACGGCCGAGGCGTCCAACGAGCTGTACCGCCGCAACCTCGCCAAGGGCCAGACCGGTCTGTCGGTGGCGTTCGACCTGCCCACCCAGACCGGCTACGACCCCGACCACGTCCTCGCCCGCGGCGAGGTCGGCCGGGTCGGGGTGCCGGTGGCGCACCTGGGGGACATGCGCAGGCTGTTCCAGGACATCCCGCTGGAGCAGATGAACACCTCGATGACCATCAACGCCACGGCGATGTGGCTGCTGGCGCTCTACCAGGTCGTCGCCGAGGAGCAGGGCGCCGACATCAGCAAGCTCCAGGGGACCACGCAGAACGACATCGTCAAGGAGTACCTGTCCCGGGGCACGCACGTGTTCCCGCCCGGACCGTCGCTGCGCCTGACCACGGACATGATCGCGTACACGGTCGCGCACATGCCGAAGTGGAACCCGATCAACATCTGCAGCTACCACCTGCAGGAGGCCGGGGCCACGCCGGTGCAGGAGATCGCGTACGCGATGTCCACCGCGATCGCCGTGCTCGACGCGGTGCGCGACTCCGGCCAGGTGCCCCAGGAGCGCATGGGCGACGTGGTGGGCCGCATCTCCTTCTTCGTCAACGCCGGCGTCCGCTTCGTCGAGGAGATGTGCAAGATGCGCGCCTTCGGCCGCATCTGGGACCGCATCACCCGCGAGCGGTACGGCATCGAGAACCCCAAGCACCGCCGCTTCCGCTACGGCGTCCAGGTCAACTCCCTCGGCCTGACCGAGGCCCAGCCGGAGAACAACGTCCAGCGGATCGTCCTGGAGATGCTGGCCGTCACCCTCTCCAAGGACGCCCGCGCCCGCGCCGTGCAGCTGCCCGCCTGGAACGAGGCGCTCGGCCTGCCCCGGCCCTGGGACCAGCAGTGGTCGCTGCGCATCCAGCAGGTGCTCGCCTACGAGTCCGACCTGCTGGAGTACGACGACATCTTCGAGGGCTCGAAGGTGATCGAGGCGAAGGTGGACGAACTGGTCGAGGCGGCGCTCGCCGAGATCGACCACATCCAGCAGATGGGCGGCGCGCTGGCCGCCGTGGAGTCCGGCTACCTGAAGTCCCAGCTGGTCGCCTCCCACGCCGAGCGCCGCGCGCGTATCGAGTCCGGTCAAGAGAAGATCGTGGGCGTCAACATCTTCGAGTCGACCGAGCCCAATCCGCTCACCGCCGACCTGGACACCGCGATCCAGACGGTGGACCCCGAGGTCGAGGCCCGGGTCGTGAAGTCCCTGCGGCACTGGCGCGACACCCGCTACCAGCCGCCGTTCAACCATCCCCGCCCGTGCAAGGCGCTGGAGCGGCTGAAGGAGGCGGCCAAGGGCACCGAGAACCTCATGGAGGCCACCTTGGAGTGTGCCCGCGCCGGCGTGACGACCGGCGAGTGGGCCGGGGCGCTGCGCGAGGTGTTCGGCGAGTTCCGCGCCCCGACGGGCGTGTCGTCGGCGCCCGTGGCCGTCGCCGCGCAGGACGGCTCGCTCCTGGCCGACGTGCGCCGCAAGGTAGAGCTGACGGCGCGTGAGCTGGGCGTGGGCAAGCTGCGCTTCCTGGTCGGCAAGCCCGGCCTGGACGGGCACTCCAACGGCGCCGAGCAGATCGCCGTGCGGGCCCGCGACGCCGGCTTCGAGGTGGTCTACCAGGGCATCCGGCTGACACCGGAGCAGATCGTGGACGCCGCGCTCGCCGAGGACGTGCACGCGGTCGGCCTGTCGGTCCTCTCCGGCTCGCACGCCCAGCTGGTTCCGGACGTGCTGGAACGCCTCCGTGTGGCCGGTGCCACAGATATACCGGTGATCGCAGGTGGCATCATCCCCAGCGGTGACGCCGCACAGCTGCGTGCCGCCGGAGTGGCCGCCGTCTTCACCCCGAAGGACTTCGACATCACCGGCATCATCGGCCGCATCGTCGACGAGATCCGGACCGCGAACAAGCTCGACCCCCTGGAGGTCCCCGCATGACCGCCCATCCGTCGCCCACCGCCGCTCCTGCAACGGGCGGCTCCGCCGCACACCCCTCTTTCGACCGCCTGCGCCCGCGTCGCTCGTGTCTGGCCGTGCCGGGCTCGAACCCCCGCTTCCTGGAGAAGGCCCAGGGCCTGCCCGCCGATCAGGTGTTCCTGGACCTGGAGGACGCGTGCGCCCCGCTGGCCAAGCCCGACGCGCGGCACACCATCGTCAAGTTCCTCAACGAGGGCGACTGGACGGGCAAGACCAGGGTGGTCCGGGTCAACGACTGGACGACCGAGTGGACGTACCGGGATGTCGTCACGGTCGTCGAGGGGGCCGGCCAGAACCTCGACTGCATCATGCTGCCGAAGGTGCAGGACGCGCAGCAGATCGTCGCTCTTGATCTGCTGCTGACGCAGATCGAGAAGACGATGGGCTTCGAGGTGGGCCGCATCGGCATCGAGGCGCAGATCGAGAACGCCCAGGGTCTCAACAACGTCAATGCGATCGCGTCCGCCAGTCCACGCATCGAGACGATCATCTTCGGCCCGGCCGACTTCATGGCGTCGATCAACATGAAGTCCCTCGTCGTGGGCGAGCAGCCGCCCGGCTACCCGGCGGACGCCTACCACTACATCCTGATGAAGATCCTGATGGCCGCCCGGGCCAACAACCTGCAGGCGATCGACGGCCCGTACCTGCAGATCCGCAACGTGGACGGCTTCCGCGAGGTCGCCGGCCGCGCCGCCGCGCTCGGCTTCGACGGCAAGTGGGTGCTCCACCCGGGCCAGGTCGAGGCCGCCAACGAGGTCTTCTCGCCCTCCCAGGAGGACTACGACCACGCCGAGCTGATCCTGGACGCGTACGACTACTACACGTCCGAGGCGGGCGGCAAGAAGGGCTCGGCGATGCTCGGCGACGAGATGATCGACGAGGCCAGCCGCAAGATGGCCCTGGTCATCGCGGGCAAGGGGCGTGCCGCCGGCATGCGGCGCACCAGCACGTTCGAGATCCCGGAGGCGTGAGCGCGATGCAGTTCGGACGTACCTACGAGGAGTTCGAGGTCGGGGCGGTGTACAAGCACTGGCCGGGCAAGACGGTCACGGAGTACGACGACCACCTGTTCTGCCTCCTCACCATGAACCACCACCCGCTCCACCTGGACGCGCACTACGCCGGGGAGACGACGGACTTCGGCAAGAACGTGGTGGTCGGGAACTACATCTACTCCCTGCTGCTCGGCATGAGCGTGCCGGACGTCTCCGGCAAGGCGATCGCCAATCTGGAGATCGAGTCGCTCAGGCATGTGGCGCCCACCTTCCACGGCGACACCATCTACGGCGAGACGACCGTGCTGGACAAGTGGCCGTCGAAGTCGAAGAACGACCGCGGCATCGTCCACGTCGAGACCAAGGGCTACAAGCAGGACGGCACCCTGGTGTGCGTCTTCCGCCGCAAGGTCATGGTGCCCACCGAGACGTACATCAAGGAGCGCGGCGGCGAGCAGCCGGGCCGCCCGCCCGTCTCCCACCACCACCCTCAAACGACGCCCCTGCGGGGCGCCCCCTCCGGTCCGGAGCCGAAGCAGCAGGAGAAGTAGACATGGCCCGTCTCGCCCAGACCGCCGGTCTGACCGACGTCCAGCAGGAGATCGTCTCCACCGTCCGTGACTTTGTCGACAAGGAGATCATCCCGGTCGCGACCGAGCTGGAGCACCGCGACGAGTATCCGCAAGCG
Source organism: Streptomyces mexicanus (assembly GCF_902506575.1). Lineage (GTDB taxonomy): Bacteria > Actinomycetota > Actinomycetes > Streptomycetales > Streptomycetaceae > Streptomyces > Streptomyces mexicanus. The sequence continues at coordinate 1,599,557 of NZ_LR732544.1, forward strand.
ATCGTGGACGGCCTGAAGGAGCTGGGCCTGTTCGGTCTGATGATCCCCGAGGAGTACGGGGGTCTGGGCGAGTCCCTGCTGACGTACGCGCTGTGCGTGGAGGAGATCGCCCGGGGCTGGATGTCGGTGTCCGGCATCATCAACACCCACTTCATCGTCGCGTACATGCTCAAGCAGCACGGGACGCAGGAGCAGAAGGACTACTTCCTGCCGAAGATGGCCCTCGGCGACATCCGCGGCGCCTTCTCGATGTCGGAGCCGGCGCTGGGCTCGGACGTGTCCGCGATCACCTCCAAGGCGGTCAGGGACGGCGACGAGTACGTGCTGTCCGGCCAGAAGATGTGGCTGACCAACGGCGGCACGTCGTCCCTGGTGGCGGTGCTCGTGCGCACCGACGAGGGGCATCCCGAGGGCACCGCCCCGCACAAGTCCATGACGACCTTCCTGGTGGAGAAGGAGCCCGGGTTCGGCGAGGTCCGCCCCGGCCTCACCATCCCCGGCAAGATCGAGAAGATGGGCTACAAGGGTGTCGACACCACCGAGCTGATCATGGACGGGCTGCGGGTGCCGGCCGACCGGATCCTCGGCGGCACGACCGGACGCGGCTTCTACCAGATGATGGACGGCGTCGAGGTCGGCCGGGTGAACGTGGCCGCCCGCGGCTGCGGTGTCGCCCAGCGCGCCTTCGAGCTGGGTGTGCGCTACGCCCAGCAGCGACACACCTTCGGCAAGCCGATCGCCCAGCACCAGGCCATTCAGTTCAAACTGGCGGAAATGGCCACGAAGGTCGAGGCCGCGCATGCGATGATGGTCAATGCCGCCCGGAAGAAGGACTCCGGGCAGCGCAACGACCTGGAGGCCGGCATGGCGAAATACCTGGCCTCCGAGTACTGCAAGGAGGTCGTGGAGGACGCGTTCCGCATCCACGGCGGTTACGGGTTCTCCAAGGAGTACGAGATCGAGCGCCTCTACCGGGAGGCCCCGATGCTGCTCATCGGTGAAGGGACCGCCGAGATCCAGAAAATGATCATCGGGCGGCGACTGCTCGAAGAGTATCGATTCCAGGGCTGATTGTCCGGGTACGGGGTGTTTTCTTCGAGAAGAAGATCACACCCCGTCAGCGGTCTTCGGCCGCCGACTCGGCTTCCCGGCTTACCCAGTTGTGGCCCTTAACCGCTACGATCGCGGAAAGCCGCCGTCCCCCGCCGAAAGCGCGGCATTCATCCGCTACGAAGGTCATCCATGCCCCACAGCCAAACCTCTGCACCTCGCGACAGCCTGGCCGGCGTACGCCTCGCGCGCGGAGCATCGCCGTGGCTTCTGCCGACCGTCGCCACCGCAGCCGTCAGCCTGGCCCGCGCCCGCCGCTCGGGTGCCGCCAAGGCCCTCGCCGCCCCCGCCACCGCGCTCGCGGCGGGGATGCTGTGGTTCTTCCGCGACCCCGAGCGCGAGATCGCCCAGGGCCGGGTCATCTCGCCCGCCGACGGTGTGGTGCAGAGCATCATGCCGTGGAAGGACGGCCGCACCCGCGTCGCGATCTTCATGAGCCCGCTGAACGTCCACGTCAACCGGGCTCCGCTGGCCGGCACGGTCACCTCGGTCGAACACGTACCCGGCGGTTTCGTTCCCGCTTTCAACAAGGAGAGCGAGAACAACGAGCGCGTCGTCTGGCACTTCGACACCGAGCTGGGCGACATCGAGATGGTCCAGATCGCCGGTGCGGTGGCCCGCCGCATCGTCCCCTACATCCCGTCGGGCACCAAGGTCGAGCAGGGCCAGCGGATCGGGCTGATCCGCTTCGGCTCGCGTGTCGACCTCTACCTGCCCGAGGGCGTGGAGGTGGACGTCGAGGTCGGTCAGAAGACCGTGGCAGGGGTGACGCGCCTTGACCGTGATTGATCCGAACACCCAGACCGGCTGGGTGCCCGAGGCCGACGACGTGGACGACGAGGAGGAGATGCCCCTCTCGCTGCGCCTGTCGATAGCGGACACCCTCACCCTGGGCAACGCCACGTGCGGCTTCATGGCGGTGTACTTCACCACCACCGGCATCCTGATCCCGCACCTGGCGGGCAACGACTCGGGAGGCATGGCCCGGCACAGCGCCGCCACGGCGGTCATCCTGATGCTGTGCGCGGCCGTGTTCGACCTGTTCGACGGCCTGGTCGCCCGGAAGCTGCGCTCCTCCCCCATGGGCGCGGAGCTGGACAACCTCTCCGACCTGATCAGCTTCGGCCTGGCCCCGGCGTATTTCGTCCTGGTCTACGGCATGGTCGCCGACGACGCCCACCAGCGGATGGCCGCGCTCGGCGCGATCGTGGTGCTGCTGGCGGTGGTGCTCCGGCTGGCCAGATTCTCCTGCGTGACCATGAAGGACGGCATGTTCCAGGGCATGCCCTCGCCCTTCGGTGCGCTGACGGTCGTGTCGATCGTGCTGCTGGAGCTGCCCTTCGTGGCGACGCTGCTGGCCATCCTGGGCACGGCGTGGCTGATGGTCAGCCGGGTGGAGTACCCGAAGCCGCGGGGCCGGCTCGCCGGGGCGATGCTCTCCTGGATCGTGCTGTCCATGGGCCTGCTCGCCGCCTGGGCCTTCGACGCTCCCAGCGGCCAGCTGCTGCTGCAGACCGGCTGCGCGCTTCAGCTGGTCATGGGCGCGGTGATCCCGCTGTTCGCCACGGCCCGCCGGGTGAACAACTTCCGCGACAACCGGCGCGAGGCGCGCGCGGCCCAGCTGCCGTAGCCCGCTCAGGCACCTGACGAAGGGGCCCGGAACCGCAACGGTTCCGGGCCCCTTCGCTGTCTGCGCCGACCGGGGGCGAGCGGTGCTCCGCCGCAGGTGGTCGCGTACGCCGCTACCGCAGGAAGTCGCGGGCGATCCGCTCGGCCACCCGCTCCAGGATCGGCCCCGCGTCGGCGATGCACTTCGCCACGTCCGGCTCGGCCTCCGTCAGGGCGTACGCCCGCCGGATGCCGGCCTTGCCCAGCGCCTCCGGGGCCAGCGCCAGCCGCCCGCACACCGCGACGACCTCCCGGCCCGCCGCCCGCGCGGCCGCCGCGACCCCGGCCGGCGCCTTGCCGTGCAGGGTCTGCTCGTCCAGCGAGCCCTCACCGGTGATCACCAGCGAGGCCCACTCCAGCGCCGGCGCGAAGCCCAGCACGTCGAGCATGACCTCGATCCCGGCCCGGAACCGGGCCCCGAGGATCAGCGCCCCGTACCCGATGCCACCCGCGGCCCCGGCGCCCGGGGAGGCGGCGTACTCCGCGGCCTTCGCCCCGATCGCGCCCTCCAGCACCTTCGCGTAGTGCGTGAGCGCCGCGTCCAGCGTCTCGACGTCCTCCGGGGAGGCGCCCTTCTGCGGGCCGTACACCGCCGGGGCGCCCTTCGGCCCGGTCAGCGGGTTGTCGACGTCGCTGGCGAGCACGAACTCCACCGACGACAGCCGCGGGTCCAGGCCGGACAGGTCCGCGTGCGCGAGGTCGGCCAGTCCCCCGCCGCCGGGCGGGATCGGTGCGCCGTCGGCGGTGAGGAACCGCGCGCCCAGCGCGGACAGCATGCCCGCGCCGCCGTCGGTGGTCGCGCTGCCGCCGACCCCGAAGACGATCGTCCGGGCGCCCGCGTCCAGCGCGGCCCGCAGCAGCTCGCCGGAGCCGTACGTGGACGCCGTCAGCGGCGCGAAGACACCCGCGGGCAGCCGCTGCAGGCCGCTGGCCTCCGCCATCTCCACCACCGCCGTGCCGCCGCGCAGCGCGAGCGCGGCCGGCGCCTCGGCGCCGAGGGGGCCGGCGCCCCGTCCCTCGCGGCGTTCGAACCCGGCCGCGACCGCCGCGTCCACGGTCCCGTCGCCGCCGTCGGCCACGGGCAGCGCCTCGACCTCCACGTCCGGTACGACCCGGCGCAGACCGGCCGTCACCCGCTCGGCGACCTGTACGGCCGTCAGCGACCCCTTGAACTTGTCCGCGGCAATCAGCACCCTGCGGGTGCCGTGCACTGCAGCGTCCGCCACCTTGCCATCCCCTTGCTCTCCGGGCCCCGCACGTCAGGGGGCCAGTCGCGCCGCTGCGACCATAACCGGCGACCACCCCCGCCGTCATGCCCCGCCCGCTGGCTGAGAAGCCTGCATGGGGGCCGGGACGTCCGCGGACCAGTGCCCGGGGACCTGCGGCGCGGCGTTCGGGACGTCCGCGGGACGGTGTCCGGGAGCGTGCGGCGCGGCGTTCGGGACGCCCCGGGAAAACCGGGTACACCGCTGCTATGAACCCTGTGGGCACCCGCCCGAACCCCGTGAGCAGCCGAACGGACCTCGCCGACCGCGTCCTCGGCGGCTGGCTCGGCCGGATCGCCGGCAACATGCTCGGCAAGCCGATCGAGCAGGGCGAGGTGTGGACCCGCGACCGCATCGACCGCTACCTGCGGCGGGCCGCCGCGCTGCCGCTCACCGACTACCTCCCCGAGCCGGAGCCGGCCGGCACCGGCCAGGACCTGCCGGAGCTGCGCCCCGAGTGGCGGGCCTGCGTCCGCGGCCGCGTCCACGGCAGCTGCCGCGACGACGACATCGACTACACGATCCTCGGCCTGCACCTGCTGGAGAGGCACGGCTTCGGCTTCAGCACCGAGCAGGTCGGCGACCTGTGGCTGCTGCCCCTGCCCTCCCTGCAGACGTTCCCCGCCGAGCGGGCCGCCTACCGCAACCTGGCGGCCGGTCTGAAACCGCCCCTGACGGCCACCTACGACAACCCGTACCAGGAGTGGATCGGTGCCCTGATCCGCGCCGACATCCACGGCTGGACCAGCCCGGGCGACCCGCGCCGCGCCGCCTCGCTGGCCCGCCGCGACGCGGTGCTGTCCCACACCGGCAACGGCGTGTACGGCGCGATGTGGGCGGCGGCCCTGATCGCGGCCGCGTTCACCGCGGCGGACGTGCGCGCCGCGATCGAGACGGCGCTCACCGTGATCCCCGCGAGCAGCCGCCTGGCCCGCACCGTGCGCCGGGTGGTGACGCTGCACGAGACCCGGCTGCCGTGGGAGGAGACGCTCACCACGCTGGCCGAGGAGACCGGCGGCCTCGGCTGGATCCACACCGTCCCGAACGCCGCCGTCCTCACCGCCGGCCTGCTCTACGGCGACGGCGACTTCACCCGGACCATCGCGCTGACCGTCCGCGGCGGCCTGGACACCGACTCCAACGGCGCGACCGCCGGTTCGGTGGCCGGCGTGCTCACCGGCGCCGAGGCCATCCCGGCCCAGTGGACCGAGCCGCTCCAGGACACGGTGCGCAGCGCGGTGTTCGGCTTCGACGGCGTGCGGATCAGCGAATTGGCGGAACGCACCCTGCGACTGGCTACCCTTCCAGGATGACCACTGCGGACATCCAGGACTACGCCACGTACATCGCCGGCCTGCCCCGCGTCCTCGCCGGGGCCGCCATGCTCTTCCGGGACGCCGAGGGACGGGTGCTGCTCGTCGAGCCCAACTACCGGGAGGGCTGGGCGCTGCCCGGCGGCACCGTCGAGTCGGACGACGGCGAGAGCCCGCGGCAGGGGGCGCGCCGCGAGACGCTGGAGGAGATCGGCCTGGACCGCGAGCCGGGCCGGCTGCTGGCGGTGGACTGGGTGCCCGGCACCGGCCGCCCGCCGCTGGTGGCGTACCTGTACGACGGCGGGACGCTCACCGAGGAGGACCTGAAGGCGATCCGCCTGCAGGAGGAGGAGCTGCTGTCCTGGCGCCTGGTGCCGCGCGAGGACCTGTCCGCGCACCTGCCGGGCGCCCTGGGCCGCCGGGTCCTGGCCGCCCTCGACACCCTCGCCGACGGCGCGGGCACGGCGGAACTGGAGAACGGCCACCGCGTGGGCTGAGCCGCGAGGCGGCGGGGCGGGACATCCGTTCGCCCGGCGCGGCCCCCGCCCCTACCCTCGTGCCCATGGCCAAGCCCCTCGTCGCCCTGCTCAGCGGTGCCGGCGTCTCCACCGACTCCGGCATCCCCGACTACCGCGGCCCGAACGGGCTGTGGCGGCGCGATCCGGAGGCCGAGAAGCTGGTCACCTACGACTTCTACATGAGCGACCCGGAGATCCGGCGCCGCTCGTGGCAGATGCGCCGCCGTACCCACGCGCTGTCCGCCGAGCCGAACGCCGCCCACCGGGCCGTCGCCGAGCTGGAGCGGTCCGGGGTGCCGGTGCGGGTGATCACCCAGAACGTGGACGGGCTGCACCAGCTCGCCGGGATGCCCGCCCGCAAGGTGCTGGAGCTGCACGGCAGCGCCCGTGCCGTGGTGTGCACGCGCTGCCGTGCCCGGACCTCGATGGCGGACGCCCTGGCCCGCGTGGACGCCGGCGAGGACGACCCGCCGTGCCTGGAGTGCGGCGGGATCCTGAAGCCGGCGACGGTGATGTTCGGCGAGCGCCTGGACCCGGTCGTGCTCGGCGAGGCCGTCGCGATCACCCAGGCCTGCCAGGTGTTCGTCGCCGTCGGCCCCAGCCTGCAGGTGCAGCCCGCCGCCGGGCTCGCGGGCGTCGCCGCCGAGCACGGCGCCCGGCTGATCATCGTCAACGCCGAGCCGACGCCGTACGACGACCTGGCCGACGAGGTGATCCGGGAGCCGATCGGTGTCGCCCTGCCGGCGCTGCTGAGCCGGTTGCGGCAGGCCGGTTCCTGACCGGAGCGTGCCGTTCAGCGCGAGGTGCGGCGCTGACCGGGCGCGGTGCCGGGGCGCACGGCGCGGTCCGGCACCGCGGCCGCCGTTTCACCGGTCCTCGGACGTGTGGGGGCCGGTCTGAGGCACCCGCAGGGCGAACCAGCCGACCCGGCGCCCGTACAGCCACACCGCCCCCAGATACAGCCCCGGGCCGACCTGGCGCATCTCGTCGCGCACCCCGCGGGCGGCGAGGGAGGTCCTGGAGTAGTCGATGACGACGCACTCCCGCTCGTCCAGCAGGCTCGGGCCCTTGGAGACCCGGGCCGGGACGGCGAGCACGTCGAACGCGGTGATGCGGTTGCTCAGGTAGCCCTCGGGGGCGAAGACCTTGCCCCGCCACACGGCCGCGCGCACCAGCCGGGCGAGGGCACGGGCGAGGCGGCTGCCGCCCCACCGCACGATGCCGGTGCCCTCCAGCGGGCCGGTGGGGATGTCACCGGCCGGACTCGAGGCGAAGAGTTCCAACAGGCCGTCGTCACCGGCATCGAGCAGGTCGCTCTCGGACAGTGCCACATCGCCCTCCTGGTGGTGCGGAGAAGCGCGCCGCCGGTGGGCCTCGTGGCCGGTCCCGCCCGGTTCGGCGCTCACACCCGCCGGTCCACTCTACGAGCCTGGACCGGCCGGCCGCCTCACACCACCGCTGCGGAGCCGTCGGAGGGAGCGGACGCGCCGGGCACGCGCGGGGGCGCGCCGCGCCCGGCCGGGGACGGGAAGAGGGCCGCTCCCCGCTCGAAGTCCAGCAGGTGCCGCTTGCGGTGCAGGCCGCCGCCGTAGCCGGTCAGGCTGCCGTCGGAGCCGACGACGCGGTGGCAGGGGACGATGATGCCGATGGGGTTGCGTCCGTTGGCCAGGCCGACCGCGCGGGAGGCGGCGGGGTTGCCGAGGTCCTCGGCGAGCCGGCTGTAGGTGCGCGTCTCGCCGTAGGGGATCCGGCGCAGCCGGTCCCACACGCGGCGCTGGAACGGCGTGCCGTTCAGCCGCAGTGCGACGGTGAACTCCGTCAGCTCGCCCGCGAAGTAGGCGGCCAGTTGCTCCTCCGTCTCCCCGAACGGGGCGGGGTCGCGTTCGCCGAAGGTCTCTTCCGGCGGGCGGTGGCGCTGGTCGGTCATGTACAGGCCGCACAGGACGCCGTCCTCGGCGACGAGGGTGAGCGGACCGCACGGGCTGTCGACGACGGTGTGCTGCTTCATGGAACGCACCTCACACGGGAAGGAAGTTGATCGGGTGGCTGTCCGTGGCCCACAGGTACTGCACCGCGTACGCCCGCCACGGACGCCAGGCCGCCGCCCGCGCGGTCAGCGCGGCCGGGGTGGCGGGCAGGCCGAGGTCGCGGGCGGCGCGCCGGATGCCGAGGTCGGTGGGGAGGAAGGCGTCGGGGTCTCCGAGGGCGCGCATGGCGATGACGTCGACCGTCCAGGGGCCGAAGCCGGGCAGCTGAAGGAGGCGGGCGCGGGTCTCCTGCCAGTCGCTGTCGACGCCCAGGCGGAGGGTGCCGTCGGCGAGGTGGCCGACCAGCGTGGTGAACGTGGTGCGCCGGGTGCGGGGCATCGCCAGGGACGCCGGGTCGAGCGCGGCCAGCGCCCCGGCGGCGGGGAAGAGGTGGGTGAGGCCGCCCTCGGGGTCGTCGACCGGGTCGCCGTGCGCGGTGACCAGGCGGGCGGCGTGGGTGCGGGCGGCGGCCGTGGACACCTGCTGGCCCAGCACCGCCCGCACGGCGAACTCGGCCTCGTCCACCGTGCGGGGCACGCGCCGGCCGGGGGCCTTGTCCACCAGGGGCGCGAGGACCGGGTCGGTGCGCAGCTGGTCGTCGACGGCCACCGGGTCGGCGTCCAGGTCGAGCAGGCGCCGGCAGCGGGTGATGGCGACGGGCAGGTCGCGTACGTCGCTCAGGGTCAGGCGGCAGGCGATGTGGTCCGGTTGCGGGGTGAGGGCGACGATGCCGTGGCCGTAGGGCAGGCGCAGGGTGCGCCGGTAGGCGCCGTCCCGCCATTCCTCCACGCCGGGCACGGCGGTCGCCGCGAGGTGGCCGAAGAGGTTGTCCGGGTTGAGCGGGGCGCGGAAGGGCAGCCGCAGGGACAGGGCTGTGGGCGTGCCGGCCGGAGATGTGCCGGTCGGGGATGTGGCAGGCGCGGTGGGCTGCCGCGGGGTGCGGCGGGCGCGCAGGGCGGTCGGGGCGAGGGCGTAGACCTCGCGCACGGTGTCGTTGAAGGCGCGGACGGAGGCGAAACCGGCGGCGAAGGCGATCTCGGCCATCGGCAGGGCGGTGGTCTCGATCAGCAGCCGGGCGGTCTGGGCGCGCTGGGCGCGGGCGAGCGCGAGCGGTCCGGCGCCGAGTTCGGCCAGCAGCTGGCGTTCGATCTGGCGGGTGCTGTAGCCGAGGCGGGGGGCCAGGCCCGGCACGCCCCCGCGGGCCACGACGCCGGCGGCGGTCAGCCGCATGGCGCGGGCGACGAGGTCGGCGCGCTGGTTCCACTCCGGTGAGCCGGGGCTGGTGTCGGGGCGGCAGCGCTTGCAGGCCCGGAAGCCGGCCTGCTGGCAGGCGGCGGCGCTCGGGTGGAAGACCATGTTCTGCGGTTTGGGCGGCACCACCGGGCAGCTGGGCCGGCAGTAGATGCCTGTGGTCAGGACGGCGGTGAAGAACCAGCCGTCGAAGCGCGCGTCCTTGGACCGGACGGCGCGCAGACAGCGTTCCCGGTCGGTGTGCATCCCGTTCTGCATGCTTCCAGCATCGGGCATCCGGGCGGCCCGGTCTGGCAGGAATCCGACATCGACCTGGCGGACGCTGGGACCTCGCGGATCGCCGTCGTCAGGAGCGCCCGGGCGCGGACGCGGTGCCGGGTGTGCCGGCGGGTGCGGGTCAGCCGGCCGCGGCGGCGAAGGCGGCGTAGGAGCGCTCGTCGAAGAGCACGAAGACGACCTCCTCGACCCGGGTGTCCGTGGCGCGCACCGTCGCCACCGCGATCCGGGCGGCGTCCGGCAGCGGCCAGCGGTAGACGCCGGTGGAGATCGCCGGGAAGGCCACGGTGCGGGCACCCAGGTCGTCGGCGACCCGGAGGGACTCGCGGTAGCAGGAGGCCAGCAGGTGCGAGCGGTCCTCGGTGGCGCTGTGCACGGGGCCGACGGTGTGGATGACCCAGCGGGCGTCCAGCTCGCCCGCCGTGGTGGCGACGGCCTGTCCGGTGGGCAGGCCCTTGCCGTACCTGGAGGCGCGCAGGGCGCGGCATTCCTGGAGGATCGCGGGGCCGCCGCGGCGGTGGATGGCGCCGTCCACTCCTCCGCCGCCGAGCAGCGAGGAGTTGGCGGCGTTGACGATGGCGTCGGCGCGCTGCCGGGTGATGTCGCCCTGGACGAGCCTGATGGCCGGGGTCATGTCTGGCGCAGCCTCCTCCAGACGGCCTTCGCCGCGTTGTGTCCCGACATGCCGTGCACGCCGGGGCCGGGCGGGGTGGCCGACGAGCAGATGAAGACGGCCGGGTGCGCGGTGCGGTAGGGGAACAGGGAGGGTCTGGGGCGCAGCAGGACCTGCAGGCCCGTGACCGCGCCGGTGGCGATGTCGCCGCCGACGTAGTTGGCGTTGCGGGCGGCGAGTTCGGGCGGCCCCGCGGTGGCACGGGCCAGGACGCGGTCGCGGAACCCCGGGGCGAACCGCTCCAGTTGGCGTTCGATCGCGTCGGTGAGGTCGCCGTCCCAGCCGCTGGGGACATGGCCGTAGGCCCAGAAGACGTGTTTGCCGGCGGGGGCGCGGGTGGGGTCGACGACGCTGGGCTGGACGGTGATGAGGAAGGGTCTGTCGGGGGCGCGGCCCTCGCGGGAGGCGGCCCGCAGCGCGGCACCGATCTCGGCGCTGTCCGCCCCGATCTGCACGGTGCCGGCGCGGCGGGGTGCCTCCGCGGCCCAGGGGACCGGCCCGTCCAGCGCGTAGTCGATCTTGAACGCGCCGGGGCCGTACCGGTAGCGGTCGTAGGAGCGGCCGAGGCCGGCGATGCGGGCGAGCGCGGTGGGCGAGGTGTCGAAGACGTACGCGCGCGCGGGCGGCAGGTCGTCCAGGCGCTTGACCTCGAAGTCGGTGTGCACGGCGCCGCCGAGGTCCTTCAGGTACGCGGCGAGCGCGTCGGAGATCGCCTGCGAGCCGCCGCGGGCCAGGGGCCAGCCGCGGGCGTGCGCGGCCAGCGCGAAGACCAGGCCGATCGCGCCGGTGGCGAAGGTGCCGAGGGGGGCCATGACGTGGGCGACGAGACCGGCGAAGAGGGTCTTGGCCCGCTCGCCGGAGAAGCGGCGCATCAGCCAGGTGGAGGGGGGCAGGCCGGCCAGGCCGAAGCGGGCGAGGGTGACCGGGTCGCGGGGCAGCGCGGTCAGCGGCAGCGACATGAAGTCCCGCACCAGCGTGTCCCAGCGGGGCAGGAACGGCTCGACCAGCCTGCGGTAGGCACCGGCGTCGCGCGGTCCGAAGGAGGCGGCCGTCTCGGCGACGGACCGGGCGAGCACCGCCGCGGTGCCGTCAGGGAAGGGGTGCGCCATGGGCAGCTCGGGGTGCAGCCAGCGCAGGCCGTAGCGGTCCAGGGGCAGGGCGCGGAAGGCGGGTGAGTTGACGGCGAGGGGATGCGCGGCCGAGCAGGGGTCGTGCCGGAAGCCGGGCAGGGTGAGTTCCTCGGTGCGGGCGCCGCCGCCCACGGTGGAGCGCGCCTCGAACACGGCCACGGAGAAGCCCCGGCGGGCCAGCTCCACGGCGGCGGTCAGTCCGTTCGGTCCCGCACCCACCACGACCGCATCGAGCATCGACGGCACCTTCGGACCCCTTCTCAGCCGATGGTCACTCGGGGTCAGGATATGCCGCGGCACCGACAGCCCGGCACGCCGCCGGTCACCGCCCGCCGGGGCTTCTCCGTGGCCGTGTTCGAGGCGCGCTCCACCGGAGCACGGTTCATGAGCCCCACCAAGAAGCAGCACCTCTCTCTCGGCGGTGTCGTGGTCGCCACCGCCCTGCCGTACTACGAGGACGCCTCCGCACCGGCGGGGCCGGCCCGGGGCCACGACCGGGGCGCCGGGCACCGCCCCCGGGCGGGCGGCAACGGCCGGCACGGGCGCGGGACGGACGGGGCGCCGGGCGCGGTGGCCGCGTAACGGCGCCTGTACGCAGTGAGTTGGCCCTTCCGCCGCACAGGTACTCGTGTGAAACTGTCGTCCCGTCCGCACTGCGGACACCCCCGCCTTGTTCGTCCCCCACACGAGAAGTGCGCCGTGCGTGATCTTCCCCTGCCGCTCGCGCTGACCGCGCGGCTCAGCCCGGTCCTCGTCGTCGCCTGCGCGGGCTGGGCGCTCACCTCCGGGCCGTTCGCGCCGCCGCCCGCGCAGCAGCATGCCGCCGGGCAGCAGACCGACGGCACCGGCACCCGGTCGTCGTCCGCGTCCACGTCGCCGACGGCTCCCTCCCCGTCATCGTCCGCCACGGCGATGACGTACACCTCCGCCCCGGCGCCCTGCGCCGCGATCCCGCAGAAGACGGTCACCTCCCTGGTGCCGAAGGCGAAGACGGCGGGCAAGGAGATCCCGTCGACGGACACCCGGCTGCGCCGCACCTGCTCCTGGAACGCGCTCGACGGCTACGACTACCGCTGGCTCGACGTGTCCTTCGAGATCATGCGGTCCGAGGCGGCGGCGCGAACGTCGTACCAGCAGCGGACCGCGGAGAAGAGCGGCGGCGGGGCGGTGCCCGGGCTCGGCGACTCCGCGTACTCCCAGGTCGGCCTGACCACCGAGGACAAGCAGCAGACCCGTGAGGGCACGGTCCTGGTGCGCGCCGCCAACGCGCTGGTCGTCGTCACCTACAGCGGCAGCGACTTCGACACGGGCAAGGCACCCGGCACCGACGAGATCAACAAGGGCGCCATCCAGGCCGCCCGGGCCGCGGTGGCCGCGCTGGAGGGCGGCCGGCAGAGCTGACCGGCCGCCCCGTGCGCGCCGCCGCCGGCTCAGGCGGCGGCCCGTCCGGTGTGTGCCGCCGGGTCAGGGGCGGCCCGTTCCCGGTGCCGGGGCAGCGCCGCCGTCAGCAGCAGGTACACCACCAGCGAGGTGCCCAGGCCCACCGCCCAGCCGTAGTCGGCGAGGGACCGCAGGGCCGGGATCGGCCTGCCGTCGATGATCGGGTGGAAGTCCGCGCCGCCGACGGCCAGGACGCCGCCCGCCAGGAAGGCCGCCACCGCCCGCCCGTTCCAGCCGGCCGCGTACCAGTAGCGCCCGCCCCTGCGGTACAGGTCCACCAGGTCCAGCCGGGAGCGCCGCAGGATCCAGTAGTCGGCGATGAGGATGCCCGCCACCGTGCCGAGCAGTCCGCCGACCAGGCCGAGCCAGGTGAAGATGTAGCCCTGCGGGTCGGCGTACAGCTTCCACGGGCAGATGACCACGGCGAGCACGGCCGTGATCAGGGCGCCGGTGCGGAAACTCACCTTGCGCGGGGCGATGTTGGAGAAGTCGAACGCCGGGGAGACCAGGTTGGCCGCGATGTTCACCGACAAGGTGGCGACCAGGACGGTCACCAGCGCGTACAGCAGACCGACCACGTTGTCCGTCTTGGCCGCCAGCTGCACCGGGTCCCACACGGGTGTGCCGTAGACGGCCTGCGAGCCGGAGGTGACCAGCACCGAGAGGAACGCGAACAGGGTCATGGTCGTGGGCAGGCCGAGGGCCTGGCCCCGCGTCTGCGCGCGCTGGCTGCGTCCGTAGCGGGTGAAGTCCGGGATGTTCAGCGACAGCGTGGACCAGAAGCCGATCATGCCCATCAGCGACGGCGCGAACAGCTTCCAGAAGTCCGCTCCCCAGCCCAGCTTCGACGGCTGGTCGAACAGCGGGCCCAGACCGCCGGCCCTGCTGCTCATCCACCCCAGCATCACGAACGCGCCCACCAGCACGAAGGGGGCCGCCCAGTTCTCGAACCGGCGGATCGTCTCCATGCCCCGGTAGATGATCGCGACCTGGATCACCCAGAAGATCGCGAACGACAGCCACATGGTCCACGCGTGGCCGCCGACCTCGGCGGCGTTCGCCCAGCTGTCGCCGATCAGCTTCCCGGCGAGGAAGTAGATCGCCTCGCCGCCGATCCAGGTCTGGATGCCGAACCAGCCGCACGCCACCAACGCCCGTACGACCGCGGGCAGGTTGGCCCCGCGCACCCCGAAGGAGGCGCGGGCGAACACCGGGAAGGGAATGCCGTACTTGGGTCCCGCGTGGCCGGTGAGCAGCATCGGGACCAGCACGATCAGATTGGCCAGGGCGATGGTGAACACCGCCTGCTTCCAGTCCATGCCGACGGCGATCAGGCCGGAGGCCAGGGTCCAGGAGGCCGTGTTGTGGGCCATGCCGACCCACAGCGCGCAGAAGTTGTACGTCGTCCAGGTGCGCCGGGCCGCGGGCACCGGCAGCAGGTCGGCGTTGGCGTGCGGGCCGCCGGGCGCGGGAGTGCCGGGGGCCAGCTCCACCCGCCCGTCGGGGAGGGTGACCTGGCGGGTGGGCGGTACGCCGGGGGGAGCGGTGTCGGTCATGGCAGCCCAATCGGTGGACCGGATCAGGAGGTGACGACGCGGCCGGAGCGGCGCCGGTCAGGAGTCGGCGACGCGGACGGACCGGCGCCGGTCAGGCGTTGACGACGGGGACGGACCGGCGTCGGTCAGGCGTTGACGACGGGGATGACCTGCTCGCCGTACGCGTCGATCACGGCTTCCTGCGCGTCGTGCATGTCGTACACGGCGAACTGGTCGACACCCAGCTCGCGCAGCGCGGTCAGCTTCTCGATGTGCTTCTCGACCGGCCCGATCAGGCAGAACCGGTCGACGATCGCGTCGGGCACGAACGCGGTGTCGGGGTTGCCGGTGCGTCCGTGGTGGGCGTAGTCGTAGCCCTGGCGGGCCTTGATGTAGTCGGTGAGGGCGTCGGGGACGGCGCCGGAGTGCTCGCCGTAGCGGGCGACCAGGTCGGCGACGTGGTTGCCGACCATCCCGCCGAACCAGCGGCACTGCTCGCGGGCGTGGGCGAGCGCGCCGGGCGAGTCGTCGGCGGTGACGTATGCCGGGGCGGCGACGCACACGGTCACCTCGGCCGGGTCGCGTCCGGCGGCCGCCGCCGCGTCCTTGACGGCCTTGACCATGTACTCGGTGAGGTACAGGTCGGCGAGTTGGAGGATGAAGCCGTCGGCCTCCTCGCCGGCCGTCTTCAGGGCCCTGGGCCCGTAGGCGGCCATCCACACCGGGAGTTTCGCGCCGGGCCTGACCCACGGGAACTTCACCACCGTGCCGCCGCCGAGGTCGGCCTCCTCCCCCGCGGCCAGCGCCCGGATGACCTTCATGGCCTCGCTGATGCGGGCCAGGGTGTGGGGTTTGCGGCCGGCCACGCGCATCGCGGAGTCGCCGCGGCCGATGCCGCACACGGTCCGGTTGCCGAACATGTCGTTGAGGGTGGCGAAGGTGGAGGCGGTGACCTCCCAGGTGCGGGTGCCGGGGTTGGTGACCATCGGCCCGACCGTCAGGTGCTCGGTCGCCGCGAGGATCTGACTGTAGATCACGAACGGCTCCTGCCACAGCACCGCGGAGTCGAAGGTCCAGCCGTAGCGGAAGCCGTTGCGTTCGGCGCGCTGCATCAGGCTGACGACGCGCGAGGCCGGCGGGTCGGTCTGCAGGACGAGTCCGAAGTCCATGGGCGGCGCTCCTAGGGGAGGTACTGGCAGGTGGAGCGCGGGGTGTAGACACCGTGACCGGCGCGTCCGGTGTACTCCCGCTCGGTGATGACGAACTCGCCGCGCGAGAGCACGGTCTCGACGCGGCCGGTCACATGCTTGCCCTCGTAGGCCGAGTAGTCGACGTTCATGTGGTGGGTCGCCGCGGACATCACCTGCTCGGCGCGGGGGTCGTAGATGACGACGTCGGCGTCGGCGCCGGGGGCGATGGTGCCCTTCTTCGGGTACAGGCCGAACATGCGGGCCGGGGTGGCGCAGGCGATCTCGATCCAGCGGCGGCGGGTGAGGTGCCCGTCCACGACGGCCTGGTGGAGCAGGTCCATGCGGTTCTCCACGCCCGGCATGCCGTTGGGGATCTTGGAGAAGTCGCCGCGGCCCAGCTCCTTCTGGCCGGCGAAGCAGAAGGGGCAGTGGTCGGTGGAGACCACCTGCAGGTCGTTGGTGCGCAGCGCCTGCCACAGGGCCGCCTGGTGGTCCCTCGGGCGCAGGGGTGTGCTGCACACGTATTTCGCGCCCTCGAAGTCCGGTTCGGCGAGGTTGTCGGTGGACAGGAACAGGTACTGCGGGCAGGTCTCGCCGAACACGTTCAGGCCCTCGTCGCGGGCGCGGGCCAGTTCGGCGACCGCCTCGCGCGCCGAGACGTGCACGATGTACAGCGGCGCGCCCGCGACCTGCGCGAGCCGGATCGCGCGGTGGGTGGCCTCGGCCTCCAGCAGCGCTTTGCGGACCTCGCCGTGGTAGCGGGGGTCGGTCTCGCCGCGGGCGAGGGCCTGTTCGACCAGGACGTCGATGGCGATGCCGTTCTCGGCGTGCATCATGATCAGCCCGCCGTTGTCGGCGGCGCGCTGCATGGCGCGCAGGATCTGCCCGTCGTCGCTGTAGAAGACCCCCGGGTAGGCCATGAACTGCTTGAAGGAGGTCACACCCTCCTCCACCAGCAGGTCCATCTCCTTCAGCGTCTCGGCGTTCACGTCCGAGACGATCATGTGGAAGCCGTAGTCGATGGCGCAGGTGCCCTCGGCCTTGGCGTGCCAGGCGTCCAGGCCCTCGCGCAGGGTGTGGCCGACGGTCTGGATGGCGAAGTCGACGATGGTGGTGGTGCCGCCCCAGGCCGCGGCCCGGGTGCCGGTCTCGAAGGTGTCGGAGGCGTAGGTGCCGCCGAAGGGCATCTCCATGTGGGTGTGGCCGTCGACGCCGCCCGGGATGACGTACTTGCCGGTGGCGTCGATGGTCCGGTCGGCGGTGAACGCCTCGGCGGCCGGGGTGTGGGAGGCGGCGAGTGCGGCGATCCGGCCGTCCTCGATCAGGACGTCGGCGTGCATCTCGTCGGCGGCGGTGATGACGAGACCGCCGCGGATGACGGTACGGCTGCTCATGGTCCCTCCTGCCTGGTCGGCGAATCCGTCAGGGCGCGGTCAGCGGCGTGTACGCGCCCGGGGCGCGGTCGCGGTAGAACTGCCAGCGGTCGCGTACCAGGCGCAGCTTGGCCAGGTCCAGGTCGCGCACGACGAGTTCGGGTTCCTTGTCGCCGGCCACCTGGCCGACGAACTGCGCCTCGGGGTCCACGAAGTAGGAGGTGCCGTAGAAGTCGTTGTCGCCGTACTCCTCGACGCCGACCCGGTTGATGGCGCCGACGAAGTACTCGTTGGCGACGGCCGCCGCCGGCTGCTCCAGCTGCCACAGGTAGCCGGACAGGCCGCGGGAGGTGGCCGAGGGGTTGAACACCAGCTCGGCGCCGGCCAGGCCCAGGGCGCGCCAGCCCTCGGGGAAGTGGCGGTCGTAGCAGATGTAGACGCCGACCTTGCCGACGGCCGTGTCGAAGACGGGCCAGCCGCTGTTGCCGGGGCGGAAGTAGAACTTCTCCCAGAACCCCTTGACCTGCGGGATGTGGGTCTTGCGGTACTTGCCGAGGTAGGAGCCGTCGGCGTCGATGACGGCGGCGGTGTTGTAGAGGACGCCGGGCTGCTCCTCCTCGTACATCGGCAGGATCAGGACGATGCCCAGTTCCCGGGCGAGGTCCTGGAAGCGCCGCACGATGGGCCCTTCGGGGATCCGCTCGGCGTAGTCGTAGAAGGCGGGGTCCTGCACCTGGCAGAAGTAGGGACCGTAGAACAGCTCCTGGAAGCACAGGATCCGGGCGCCTTGCGCGGCCGCGTCCCGGGCTGCCTGCTCATGGACCTGGATCATGGATTCCTTGTCGCCGGTCCAGGCGGTCTGGAAGAGGGCGGCGCGGATCACTCGGCTCATCGGGGACCTCCGCTCGTTCTCGGGTGCGGGGTGGTGCGTGTCGTGGCGGTGAGCGTAGGGAGCCGGGCGGGCGGCTTTCAGGGGCACGGGGTCACCTCCGCGGGGGGGCGGCGTGCCACGGTGTCACGGCTGCTGCGCGTCGTGCGCGAGCAGGGCGATGTGGACGGAGGCGGCCTGCTCGAAGTCGTCGAGGTCCACCCCGAGGCGGGTCTGTATCGCCTCCAGGCGGCGGTAGAGCGCCGGGCGGGAGACGTGGTGGAGCTGGGCGGTGCGGGACTTGTTGCGGCCGGTGGCCAGGTAGGTGCGCAGTACGTTCAGCAGCTCGGCGTCGGCGCCGCCCAGCAACCCGTCCAGCTCGCGCTCGGCGAAGGACTGCACGTGCGGGTCGTCGCGCAGCAGCCGGACCAGGCCGCGCAGGTGGACGTCCTTCAGGCGGACGACCGCCGGGAGGTCGAGCGCGCGGGCCGAGCCGGCCAGCGCGTCGGCGACGTGCCGGGCCTCGCGCAGCCCGGCGGGCACGTCGTCCCAGGTGCGCGACCCGGCGGCGGCCACGACCGTGCGCCGCTGTCCGGGCTCGGCGCGCAGCCGGGCCGCGAAGTGCGCGGTGAGCGCGTCGGCGTCCTGGTCGTGGGCGAGGCTGAGCAGCACGGCGACATGGCCGTCGCCCAGCTGTGCGCCCAGCCCGGGCAGGCCCAGCAGCCGCAGCAGCCGGTCGAGGGCGGCGCTCTCGCCGCCGGGGACGACCAGCGGCACGAAGGTGCGGCGGCCCACCGGCAGTCCGGCCGCCCGGGCCCGCGGCAGCAGCTGCCGGGCGGGGACGGCACCGCCGGCGAGGTCGGTCGGCAGGCTCTGCGCGGACTGCTCCTCCCAGGAGCCGGCGGCGCCGCCGAGCAGGCGGTGCAGCACCAGCGCCTCGGCGGCCCGGTCGGCCAGCAGCCGCCCGGTGGCGGCGTCGCCGCGATACCCGCACAGCACGAGCCGGCCCCACCGCTCCCCGCGTCCGCCCAGCTCGGCGTGGATCCAGCCGTCGCCCTCGCTGCCCGCCCCCGTGCCCGAACGGCCCGGGCGGTGCCCCCATGCCTGCCGGGCGATGCGCTCCCAGTCGCGCAGCACGTCGTCCACCGCCGAGCGCTCCCCCGCCGTGGCCAGCACGCGGTGGGCGAGGTTGGTGAGCACGACGGGACAGCCGGCGTGCCGGGCGATCTCGTCCAGCAGCGCCTGCAGCGGGGCACCGGCGGTGATCAGCGCGGTGAGCGCGGTGCGGACGGTCTCGGAGAGGCTGACGGAGGCGTACTTGCGCCGCACCAGCCGGGACTGGACCTCCTCGGTCAGTTCGGCGAAGGGGAACGGCCGGTGCAGGCCCACCAGCGGCAGCCCGCCCCGCTCGGCGGCCCGCCGCATCACCTCCGGCGGCCGGGGGAACGCCCGCCCCCGGCCCAGGACCACGGCCGCGGCCTCCGCCCGGTGCAGGGGGCGGATGTAGGCGGCCTGCTTGTCCTCGCCCCCGGCGAGCAGCACTCCGGTGGTGAGGCCCATCTCGCCGCCGCTGAGCATCACACCGACGTCCGCGGCCTCGGCGACGTGCACCCAGCGCACGGGCCGGTCCAGGTGGTCGGCCCCGGCCACCACCTCGGGCTCCCCGGCGAGCACCCTCTCCAGGGCGAGCACCTGCCGCACGGACAGGGCGGCCTCGGGCGGGGGCCGGTGAGAGGTCGGTCCGAGGCGGTGGTCATGAGCAGCGCCCCCTTGGTCGGCTGATGGTGCCCGCGCGCTCCTCAGCTGGCGGCGCGCAGCGCGGGTTCGAGGATCGCGGCGCCCTCCTCGGCCTCCGCCACGGTCAGTGACAGCGGCGGGGCGATGCGCAGGGCGCTGGTGTCGTGGCCGCCGCCCTTGCCGATGAGCAAGCCGCCCTCGCGGGCCGCCTCCAGCACCGCCGCGGCGGCCTGCGGGTCGGCCTCGTCGGTGCCCGGCCTGGTCAGCTCCACGCCGATCATCAGGCCACGCCCGCGCACCTCCCGCACGCCGGGCAGCTGGGCGGCGACGGCCCGCAGCCGCTCGATGAGCAGCCCGCCCACCCGCCGGGCGTTGCCCTGCAGATCGTGTTCGAGCAGGTAGTTCAGGTTCGCCAGGCCCGCGGCCATGGTGATCTGGGTGCCGCCGAAGGTGGAGATGCTGTTGGCGTCCAGGCAGTTCATGATCTCGGCGCGGGCGACGACGCCGCCGATGGACATGCCGTTGCCGATGCCCTTGGCGAAGGTGAGGATGTCCGGCGGCCCGCTGCGGGCGTGCGCCTGCCAGCCCCAGAAGTGGTCGCCGGTGCGGCCCCAGCCGGTCTGCACCTCGTCGCTGATCCACAGGATGCCGTGGTCCTTGAGCACCTCCCGGAAGGCGGCGTACAGGCCGTCGGGCGGGGAGGTGAAGCCGCCGACGCCCTGGACGGGCTCGGCGATCAGCGCGGCGGGCGGGCGAGTGTGGCCGAGCAGGTCCTTCAGGTCCGCGACGCAGGCCGCGGTGAACTCCGCGTCGCTCAGGTGCGCGAACGGCCCGCGGGGGCGCACGCCGCCGTGGACGTACAGCGTCTGCAGCGGGGACAGGGAGGTCGGGGACCAGCCGCGGTTGCCGGTGATGCCGACAGCGCTGAAGGAGCGGCCGTGGTAGCTGTTGCGCATGGCCAGGATCGTGTTGCTGCGGCGGTACGTCGTGGCCAGCAGCAGCGCGGTGTCGTTCGCCTCGGTGCCGGAGGTGGTGAAGAACACCCGCGCGTCCGGGATGCCGCTCAACTGGGCGATCCGCTCGGCCAGTTCGACCATCGGCCGGTTGAGGTAGAGGGTGGAGGAGTGGATGATCCGCCCGGCCTGCTCGCTGACCGCCTTGGTGACCTCGGGCAGTGCGTGCGCGGTCAGGGTGGTCAGGATGCCGCCGAAGAAGTCCAGGTAGCGCCGGCCGTCGGCGCCCCAGACATGGCGGCCCTCACCGTGGGTGATCTCCAGCGGGTCCTCGTAGTAGAGCGCGAGCCAGTCGGGCAGGACGGCGCGGTGCCGGTCGTACAGATCGTTCACCAGCTGCTCCTTCGGCGTACGTCAGAGCCGTCTCCTCTACGCCCGTAGAACAGGCCTAGAGGCACGAACGTAAGCCTCCCGGGCGGGCTTGCCAAGACCATCGTCGTGAACCCGCTGAGTCGATCGTGTTTCGCACTCCGTTGGGCGAGCGCCGAAGGCTGTCGGCCGCGCCTCACACCTCCGCGGGCGCGCAGCGCCCCACCAGCTCGTCCATGGACAGGCCGAGGGCCCGGGCCAGGGCGGCGACGGTGAAGAACGCCGGGGTCGGGGCGCGACCCGTCTCGATCTTGCGCAGGGTCTCGGCGGAGATGCCGGCGCTCGCCGCGATCTCCGTCATGCTGCGCTCGCCGCGCGCCTCGCGCAGCAGCCGCCCGAGCCGCTCGCCGCGCTCGCGCTCTTCCGGGGTGAGGGGGTTGCGTACCACGCCCGCCAGTCTACCGGCAGACCGTTATTCTCGTACCGGTACAGTTATTGGCATCGTGGAGCCGAGGGGCCGGCGCCCCGGTCGATGCGCGGTGCGAGGCCGGCCGGGTCCTCCCCGGCGGCGGCCGGACCCCGCGGACGGACGACGGCTCGCGGGGAACACACAGGGGTGCGGGGCGGCGGACGACCGCTTGCGGAGCGGCGTCCGCCGGGCGGCCCGAGGTCCCCGGCCCGCAGGCGCCCGGGGTGCCCGCAGCAGCCGTACGTGTCATCGTTGCATGAGCGCAGCTCACCCGGTTACCCGTCGGGAGCCAGTCGTCAGCGAAGGAACGGAACACGATGACCAGCGGCTTCATCGGCCCGGAGGGCGACCCCTTCGGCGAATTCTTCGCCCGCTTCTTCGGCGGATCGCGCCCCGGTCCCCGGCAGGTCGACATCGGCCGGCTGCTCAGCCAGCCCGCCCGGGAGCTGGTCCGGGGCGCGGCGCAGTACGCCGCCGACCACGGCAGCCGGGACCTGGACACCGAGCACCTGCTGCGGGCCGCGCTCGCCACCGAGCCGACCCGCAGCCTGCTCAGCCGGGCGGGCGCGGACCCCGACTCCCTCGCCTCGCAGATCGACGAGCGCTCCGGTCCCGTCCAGCACCCGCCGGGCGAGGGCCCCGCGCCGACCTCGCTGTCCCTGACCCCGGCGGTCAAGCGGGCCCTGCTCGACGCGCACGACATGGCGCGGGCCAGCGGGGCCGGCTACATCGGCCCGGAGCACGTGCTCAGCGCGCTGGCCGCCAACCCCGACTCCGCCGCCGGGCACATCCTGAACGCGGCCCGGTTCGCGGCCTCCGGCCTGCCCGCGGAGCCCGCGGAGAGCGCCGCGCCGGCCCGGCCCGAGCGGCAGCGGCCCACCGGCACGCCCACCCTGGACAAGTACGGGCGCGACCTGACCGACCTGGCCCGGCAGGGGCGCATCGACCCGGTGATCGGGCGGGACGACGAGATCGAGCAGACCATCGAGGTGCTGTCCCGGCGGGGCAAGAACAACCCGGTGCTGATCGGTGACGCGGGCGTGGGCAAGACCGCCATCGTGGAGGGGCTCGCCCAGCGCATCGCCGACGGCGATGTGCCCGATGTGCTCATCGGCCGCCGGGTCGTCGCCCTGGACCTGACCGGCGTGGTCGCGGGCACCCGCTACCGGGGCGACTTCGAGGAGCGCCTGAACACCATCGTCACCGAGATCCGCACCCACTCCGAGCAGCTGATCGTGTTCATCGACGAGCTGCACACCGTGGTCGGCGCCGGCGGGGGCGGCGAGGGCGGCTCGATGGACGCGGGCAACATCCTCAAGCCCGCCCTGGCCCGCGGCGAGCTGCACATCGTGGGCGCCACCACGCTGGAGGAGTTCCGGCGGATCGAGAAGGACGCGGCGCTGGCCCGGCGGTTCCAGCCGATCCTGGTGCCCGAGCCGTCCGTCCCGGACACCCTGGAGATCCTGCGCGGGCTGCGCGACCGCTACGAGGCCCACCACCAGGTCCGTTACACCGACGAGGCGCTGGTGGCCGCCGTGGAGCTGTCCGACCGGTATCTGACCGACCGGCGGCTGCCCGACAAGGCGATCGACCTGATCGACCAGGCGGGCGCCCGGGTCAAGTTGCGCGCCCGCACCAAGGGCACCGACGTACGGGCCATGGAGCGCGAGGTCGAGCAGCTCACCCTGGACAAGGACCAGGCGGTCGCGGACGAACAGTACGAGCAGGCCACGCAGTTGCGCGACCGCATCACCGAGCTGAAGCAGCGGATCGCCGAGGCCGGACGGGACGGCGAGGCGGACGAGGGCCAGAACCTGGAGGTCACCGCCGAGGCCATCGCCGAGGTGGTGTCCCGGCAGACCGGCATCCCGGTCAGCAGCCTCACCCAGGAGGAGAAGGAGCGGCTGCTGGGCCTGGAGGAGCATCTGCACCGGCGGGTGGTCGGCCAGGACGAGGCGGTGGCCGTGGTCTCCGACGCCGTGCTGCGCTCCCGGGCGGGCCTGGCGAGCCCCCACCGGCCCATCGGCAGCTTCCTGTTCCTCGGCCCGACCGGCGTGGGCAAGACCGAGCTGGCGCGGGCGCTGGCCGAGTCGCTGTTCGGCAGCGAGGACCGCATGGTCCGTCTGGACATGAGCGAGTACCAGGAACGGCACACCGTCAGCCGGCTGGTGGGCGCCCCGCCCGGCTACGTCGGCCACGAGGAGGCCGGCCAGCTCACCGAGGTGGTGCGCCGCCACCCGTACTCGCTGCTGCTGCTGGACGAGGTGGAAAAGGCCCACCCGGACGTCTTCAACATCCTGCTGCAGGTGCTCGACGACGGGCGGCTGACCGACTCCCAGGGCCGCACCGTGGACTTCACCAACACCGTCATCGTGATGACCAGCAACCTCGGTTCGGAGGCCATCACCCGGCGCGGCGCGGGCATCGGCTTCGGCCCGGGCGGCGCGGACGCGGACGAGGAGGCGCGGCGCGAGCAGATCCTGCGACCACTGCGGGAGCACTTCCGGCCCGAGTTCCTCAACCGCATCGACGAGATCGTGGTGTTCCGGCAGCTCACCACCGAACAGCTGCGGCAGATCACCGACCTGGAGCTGGAGAAGACCCGCCGGCTGCTGCACGCCCAGGGTGTCGCCGTGGAGTTCACCGACGCGGCCGTGGACTGGCTCGCCCAGCGCGGCTACCAGCCGGAGTACGGGGCCCGGCCGCTGCGCCGCACCATCCAGCGCGAGGTGGACAACCAGCTCTCGCGGCTGCTGCTGGACGGCCGGGTCGGTTCGGGCAGCCGGGTCACGGTGGACGTGGCCGAGGGCCGGCTGGTGTTCCGCACCGAGGACCGGGAGCCGTCGGCCGCGCCCCTGGAGTGACAGTCCGTCCAATACACCGTGCCCGCCTCCCTCGCGTGGGAGGCGGGCACGGTGTCGTTCGTCGTGCGGCGCGCTCGCTCAGCGCGAGGGGCGGACCACCATCGCCGAGCCGCCGCCGCGCCGTACCTTCTCGGCGGCCGCCAGCCAGCGGCCGTCGGGCAGGCGCTGCACACCGGTCGCGGCGCCGATCTCCGGGTTGAGCTTGAAGGAGTGCCCGATCGCCTCCAGCTGCTTCCTCAACGGGCTGTCGTAGAGGGCGGGTTCGAGTTCGGTCTGGGCCGCGTTGCGCTGGCTGGCGCGGGGCGCGGCGATCGCGTCGACCAGCGGCAGGTGCCGGTCGAGGAACCCGGTCAGGGTCTGCAGCACGGTGGTGATGATGGTCGCGCCGCCGGGCGAACCCACCGCCACCACGGGCCGGTTGTGGGCGTCCAGCACGATCGTCGGGGAGATCGACGAACGAGGCCGCTTGCCCGGGCCGGGCAGGTTCGGGTCGTGCACGGCCGGGTTGGCCGGGGCGAAGGAGAAGTCCGTCAGCTCGTTGTTGAGCAGGAAGCCGCGGCCGGGGACGGTGATGCCGCTGCCGCCGGTCTGCTCGATGGTCAGGGTGTAGGCGACGACGTTGCCCCAGCGGTCGGCGACCGTCAGATGGGTGGTGTTCTCGCCCTCGTACGTGGTCGGTGCGGCCGTGCCGCCCGTGGCGCAGGCGGCGGGGTGGCGCGGGTCGCCGGGCGCGACCGGGCTGGTGAGTACCGCGTCGTCCTTGATCAGGCAGGCCCGGGAGTCCGCGAACTTCTGCGACAGCAGTTCCTTCGTCGGCACGTCCTCGAAGGCCGGATCGCCGACCCAGCGGCCGCGGTCGGCGAAGGCGATGCGGCTGGCCTCGATGAAGTGGTGCAGGTACTGCACCTCGCTCGCCTTCGACAGGTCGGTCTTCTCCAGGATGTTCAGCGCCTCGCCGACGGTGGTGCCGCCGGAGGAGGAGGGCGCTATGGAGTACACGTTCAGGCCGCGGTAGGCGGTCCTCGTGGGCGCCTGGAGCTTGGCCCGGTAGGCCGCGAGGTCCTTCTCGGACAGCTCGCCGGGGCGGGCCTTCCAGCCGGAGGCGGGATCGACGGGCGGGTGGTCGACCGTCTTGACGATCTCCCGGCCCAGTTCGCCGTGGTAGATCGCGCCGACGCCCTCGCGGGCCAGCTCCTGGTAGGTGCGGGCCAGATCGGGGTTCTTGAACGTCGAGCCGACGGCGGGCAGCTGCCCGTGGGGCAGGAACAGCTTGGCGGTGTCCGGGAAGTACCGGAAGCGGGTCTCGTTGGCGGCGGTCTGCGAGCGGAAGGTGTCGTCGACGGTGAACCCGTCGCGGGCCAGCCGCTCGGCGGGCCGCAGGACCGTGCCGAGGCGCTGGGTACCCCACTCGTCCAGGGCCTTCTGCCAGGTGGCGGGGGTGCCCGGGGTGCCCACGCTCAGGCCGCTGCTGACCGCGTCGTCGAAGGACAGCGGCTTGCCGTTCTCCATGAAGAGGTTCCGGTCTGCGGTCAGCGGCGCCGTCTCGCGGCCGTCGATGGTGTGGACGGTGCGGGTACGGGCGTCGTAGTACACGAAGTAGCCGCCTCCGCCGACACCGGCCGAGTACGGCTCGGTGACGCCGAGCGCGGCGGCGGTGGCGACGGCCGCGTCCACGGCGTTGCCGCCCTTCCGCAGCACCTCGATGCCGGCCGCGGTGGCGTCGGCGTCGACGCTGGAGACCGCGCCGCCGTAGCCGACGGCCACGGGAGTCTTCGGGGCCGGTCCGGGTCTGCCGCCGGCCTGCGCGGCCGGTGGCGCCGCGGCCCCCACCGACACCACGGCGGCCGAGACCGCGAGTACCGCCAGTTTCCGTGCGACAGGGCGACGCATCCGCACCTCCGGTCGTGTCTGCTCGGTCGGCTGACCGTCCGCGCAGCTTAATTCATTGCCATGGTCCCGTCAGGAGCACCGCGAACGCGTCCGAACGGGTGACACATCGATCGAACGCCCGTGCGCACGGCGGGTCGTTGCGGAACAGCTAGCATGCGCGGCCATGAACGACGACGTGCGCAACATCGTCCTGGGCGTGATAGCCGCCGGCATCAGCGCCGCGCTCGGCTGGCTGGCCCGCACCTTCCTGTGGCGGCGCGGACTGCGGCGCAAGCAGGCGTTCTTCGGGCTGCCGGAGAACTCCGAGTCGCTGCTGGTGGTGAACCGGGACGCGGGCAGCCCGGACCTGGCCGTGCACCGGCACGACGTGTTCGCCCTGCTCGAACTGTCCGCGCTCATCAAGGACTGCGGGGCGAACGTCCAAGTCGTCACCCAGGACGCGGCCCAGCAGGGCTTCGGTGAACGCACCGAGTTCTGCGTGGGCGGCCCCGGGTCCAACCGGCGGATGCTCGCCCACCTGTCGGTGCTGCTGCCGGGCGTCCGGATCACCCTCGACGCCGAACCCGTCGCGGAACGGGGCACCTTCCACATCGGCGGTGAGCACTACCGGATGGAGCCCGGCGTCACCGAGTACGTCCTGCTGGCCCGCGTCACCACCGGCGAGTCGCGGCCGGTGTTCCTCTTCTGCGGCCAGCGGGCGATCACCAACCAGGCCGCCACCCGCTATCTCGCCCGCCACCACGAGCAGCTGGCCCGCCGCTACGGCAACGGCTCGTTCGTACTGCTGCTGAAGGTGGTCAACTCCCAGGCGTACGGCCCGGACGTGGTCGAACTCGTCGCGGACGTCACCCGCGCGGCCCGCACGCCGCTGCCGGAGCCGGCTTCCCCGGGTGACACGGAACCGAGCGCAACCCGCCCGGCGCGCAGCTGACCTT
The DNA here is from genome assembly GCF_902506575.1 of Streptomyces mexicanus. GTDB lineage: Bacteria > Actinomycetota > Actinomycetes > Streptomycetales > Streptomycetaceae > Streptomyces > Streptomyces mexicanus. The sequence continues at coordinate 1,626,411 of NZ_LR732544.1, forward strand.
CTCCTCGGCCGCGAAAGGACCCGTCGCACGGGTCCGTCCCGCCGCGCAAGCAGTGATCTCCGGCCGGCGCCGGCCGGGTATGGCTCTGTGGACCGCTGCCCCCTGCCGCGGTCGCGAACGCCCCATCGTAGTCGAGGGCGTGATCGGGTGACACCGCCGGGCGGCACCTCGGGCCCCGCAGCGCCGCCCGCCCGGCCGGCGACTCAGCTCTCCGCGATCTCCGCGTACAGCTGGGACAGTTCCGGCACGCCGCTCTCCGCCCAGGCGTGGCCGGCGCTCACCACGTCGATCTCGCGTCCGGAGGCCAGGCGGACCACCGGCCGGCCGCCCGGCAGGATCTCCCAGCCCGCCCCGGGGACGGTGCGCACGACGATGGTGCCGAGATACAGCCCGGCGTCGTTGCCGAGCCAGGGCAGCAGGTCCTCCTCGTCGCGCCAGCGCGGCGGCAACTGGTCGAGCGCCTCCAGGGAGGCGGCGGAGTCGTCGAGGCGGACGCCCGCCCGGGCCGCCTGCGAGCGCAGCAACGCGCACTCGGAGAACAGATCGGCCGTCGCGGCCGGGTCGTCCTCGCCCTCGAAGACCGCCGCGCCCCCGCCGGCGCCGCCCCGCCTCTTGCGCCACCTGCCCAGGATGGGGATGTCCATGGGCCCAGCGTGACAGTCCTAGACGTCCAGGTCGACCACCACGGGCGCGTGGTCCGAGGCGCCCTTGCCCTTGCGCTCCTCGCGGTCGACGTAGGCGTCGGTGACCGCCTTGGCGAAGGGCTCGTTGCCGTACACCAGGTCGATGCGCATGCCGCGGTTCTTGGGGAAGCACAGCTGGCGGTAGTCCCAGTAGGTGAACGGCCGGTCGTACTTCAGGGGCCGCGGGACGACGTCCGACAGGCCGGCCTCGCGCAGGGAGGACAGCGCTGCCCGCTCGGCGGGCGTGACGTGGGTGGCGCCCTCGAAGGCCGCCGGGTCGTAGACGTCCTCGTCGGTCGGCGCGACGTTGTAGTCGCCGAGGACGGCGAACGGGCGGCTGCCGCCGGCGTCGCCCGCCACCGCGGCCTTCAGCGCCTCGAACCACTGCAGCTTGTACGCGTAGTGCGGGTGCTCCACCTCGCGCCCGTTGGGCACGTACACCGACCACACGCGCACCGGGCCGCAGGTGGCGGAGATGGCCCGCGGCTCGACCACGCCGTCGAAGCCGGGGTCGCCGGGCAGGCCCTTGACCACGTCCTGAAGTCCGACGCGGGAGAGCACCGCCACGCCGTTCCACCGGCCGGTGGCGTGCACCGCCGCCTCGTAGCCCGCCGCGCGCAGCTCGTCGAAGGGGAACTGCTCCTCGGCGACCTTGGCCTCCTGCAGGCACAGCACGTCGGGCCCGCTGCTCTCCAGCCAGGCCAGCAGCCTCGGCAGGCGGGCGGTGATCGAGTTCACGTTCCAGGTCGCGATGCGCATGTCTCACAACCTACCGGGCGGGACCGACAACGCGGCCCGCCCGGTACGCGGCCCCCTCGCCCGCGGTCAGACCTCGGCGGAGGCGCCCGGCGCCAGCCGCAGGTGCTCGGCGCCGCCCAGGGCGCCGATCTGGTGGTCGTAGACCGGGCGGGCGAGGTCGGTGAGCAGCGCGTCGTGCACGTCGTACGCCCGCTGCGGCTTGACCTCGCGGACGTAGTCGATCACCTCGGCGATCTTGTTCCAGGGGGCCATCACGGGCAGCATCAGCGTCTCGACCGGGTGGTCGGGGACGGTGAGCGCGTCACCGGGGTGGAAGACCTTGCCGCCGTCGATGAGGTAGCCGACGTTCGTGATGCGCGGGATGTCCGGGTGGATCACCGCGTGCAGCTCGCCGTGCACCTGGACCTCGAACCCGGCGGCGGTGAAGGTGTCGCCGTGGCCGACGGTGTGCACGCGGCCCGGGAACGCCGCCGAGATCTGCTCCGCCACCGACTTCAGGGTCCAGATCTCGGCCGCCGGGTTGGCCTCCATCGCGGCCCGCAGCCGGTCCTCGTCGAAGTGGTCGAAGTGCTCATGGGTGACCAGGACGGCGTCCGCGCCGACGGCCGCGTCCTCCTCGCTGAACCCGCCCGGGTCGATGACGAGGGTGCGTCCGTCCTTCTCCAGGCGGACACAGGCGTGCGACTTCTTCGTGAGCTTCATGACTCCCATCTTGCCGCGCCGGGTCGCGGCGGCGCTCGAGGAGCCGGGCACGGGGCCGGGGACGGTGCCGTCCGCCGGGTCACTCCGCCGGGGTGGTCTCCTCCTCGATGACCCGCTGGGCCACCCGGAAGGCGCGGCCCGCGACCGGCATGCCGCAGTAGACGGCCGTCTGGAGCAGTACTTCCTTGATCTCGTCCGGGGTCAGGCCGATGCGCAGGGCGGCCCGGGTGTGCGCGGCCAGCTCCTCCAGGTGGCCGCCCGCCACCAGCGCCGTCAGGGCCACGCAGCTGCGGGTGCGCCGGTCCAGGCCGGGCCGGTGCCAGATCTCGCCCCAGGCGGTGCGGGTGAGCAGGTTCTGGAAGTCACCGGAGAAGTCGTCGGCCTGCTCCAGCTCGCGGTCGACGTGCGCGTCGCCCAGCACCTCGCGGCGGATCTTGAGGCCGGTCTCGTAGCCGTCCGGGCCGGCGGTGGCCGGGGGCTGCGCCTGGGCGGGGGCTATCTCGGCGACCGGCGTGACGGGCGCGGCCGGCGGGGCCGCGGCCCGGCCCGGCCTGGGCGGGGCGGCGGCGCCCGCCCCCCGCCCCGCGCCCCCGTCGCACGCGGGCCGCCCCGCGGCGGGGGCGCGCCGCACCAGCAGGTCGGTGACGGCGGCGGGCTGCTCCACCGGGACCAGGTGGGAGGCGGAGGGCACGACGGCGAGGCGGGCGTCGGGAATGCCGGCGACCAGGGTCCGGGCCTCGGCGGGGCCGGTGACCTGGTCGTCGGAGCCGACCAGGACGAGCGTGGGCACGCCGACGCGGCCCAGCTCGGCCCGCACGTCGAAGGCGGCCAGCGCCTCGCAGGCGGCGATGTAGCAGCCGGGATCGGTGGTGCGCACCATCTGCACGGCCCAGTCGGTGATCGCGGGCTGGGCGGCGGCGAAGGCGGGCGTGAACCAGCGGTCCGGGGAGGTACGGGCGATGGGGTCGAGGCCGTTCGTGCGGACCACGACCCCGCGCTGGCGGAACTCGTCCGCCGTGCCGAACCGGGGTGAGGCGGCGATCACCGCCAAGGAGGCCAGGCGCTCGGGGTGGCGCAGGGCCAGCTCCACCCCGACCGCGCCGCCGAGCGCGCAGCCGGCGTAGCCGAAGCGCTGCACGCCCAGGGCGTCGAGCGTGGCGAGCAGCCGGTCGGCCAGCTCGGTGACCGAGGCGGCCGGGTGGGCGGGCGCGCCGCCGTGGCCCGGCAGGTCGTACCGGAAGACCCGCCACTGCCGGGCCAGCTCCGGGACCTGACGGTCCCACATGTGCCATGTGGTACCCAGTGAGGGACCCAGGATCAGGACCGGAGCGTCTTCTGGCCCGTCAAAGCGGTATTGCAGGGGGTTCGAGGGTGTCTCACTCACGTCCCAGACCCTCTCACGTATCACAAAATCTCACACAGCCGGGGGAACCCAGCGCTTCGTGCCCCTCGCGGCACAGCGCGCCCGCCGACTGGCTCGCTCGGCAGGCCGTTGACACCCGCTCACCCCTCCGTGGCAGCACCGTACAGGCCGTCCCGCGTGGGCGATCGTCCACGCGCTATACGATTCAGGCCGTCGCCCGATGCTCGTGCTGAGCGCGTACGCAGCCCACCCGGCAGGGGTTCGGGCCTGGGCGTGGCGGAGCGGTTGAGAAGCAGGCCGGCTGGGGGAACAAGGTGGTGGCACGGGTGGCCGACGCGAGGGGTGCGGGATTCGGGACGCTGCTACGGCAGTTCCGGCTGGCGGCGTCGCTGACGATCGAGGCGTTGGCGGAGGCGTCCGGGGTCAGCGTCCGCGGGATCGGGGATCTGGAGCGCGGACGACGGGCGACCCCCCAGCGCAGGACGGTGGCGGCGCTCGCGGACGGGCTGGGGCTGGACGATGCGGACCGGGAGCGGCTGCTGGCCGTCGCCCGGAGCGGCCGCAACCCCGTCCACCGCCCGGCGGGGCTGCACGCCTTCCCCCGTGGCATCGACGATTTCGTGGGCCGGGAGCCGGAGCTGGCACGGCTGATGTCGCTGGCCGCACAGGAGGACGCCGGGATACCGGTGGTGGTGGCGGTGTCCGGACCGCCCGGCACGGGCAAGACCACCCTGGCCCTGCACGCCTCCCACGCGCTGGCCGGACACTTCCCCGACGGGCAGCTGATGCTCGACCTCCGCGGCATGGACGACGACCCGCCCGACCCCGGCGAGCTGATACTCCACGTGCTCAAGGCGTTGGGAGTGGCCGACCGGGACCTGTCCAAGGCCGGCCCGAAGGGCCATCCGGAACTGTACCGGCGGATGCTGGCCGAGCGGCGCTGTCTGCTGGTGCTGGACAACGCCCGCGACGAGGCCCAGGTCCGCCCGCTCCTGCCCGGCGCGGGCACCGCGATGGTGGTGATCACCAGCCGGCGGATGCTCACCGGCCTGGAGAGCGTCCACCGCGTGCCCCTCGGCGAACTGTCCCGCGCCGACGCCGCCACTTTCCTGACCGCCCTGGTCGACAAGGAACGCGCGGACGCCGACCCGGGCGCGCTGGCCGAGGTCGCCGACCGCTGCGGGCATCTGCCGCTGGCCCTGCGCGTGGCGGGCAACTGGCTGGCCACCCGCACCGGCTGGACCGTACGCCGCCTCGCCGACCGCCTCGCCCAGGAAGAACGCCGCCTGGACACCCTCACCGCCGGTGACCTGCATGTCTCGGCCGCCTTCGACCTGTCCTCCCGCCAGCTCACCCCCGACGCCGCCCGCCTGTTCCGCCTCCTCGCCCTGGTCGACGGCCCGGATGTCAGCGCCGCGGGCGCAGCCCAGCTGACCGGACAGCCGCCGTTCGACACCGAGGACACCCTTGAGGAACTCGTCGAGACCGGCCTGCTGAACACCTATCGGGACCGCTACCGCCTGCACGACCTGCTGCGCCTGTACGCCCGCAGCCGATTGCGGGCCGAGGAGCCCGACGACGAGTCGGAGAAGGCTCGTTCGGCACTGCGCCGCTGGCTGCTGGAGACCGCCGTCGTGGCCGGCCGCTGGTACGAGCCCGACCACGGCGCCCCACCCGCCACCTGGCAGGGCGCCGTCGACCTGTCCAGCGCCGAACACGCCCGCCACTGGCTCCAGGCCGAGGGCGCCAACTGGCTCGCCGCCCTGCGCGCGACCGCCACCGCGGGCGACCACGCCACCGTCGTCGAGGTCGCCGAGGCCCTTCACTGGTTCTCCGACCAGTGGATCTTCTGGGGACACTGGCCCGAGGTCTGCGGCATCGCCGCGGACTCCGCCCAGGCATTGGGCGACCCCCTCCTCGAAGCCACCCACCTCAACAACCACGCCTGGGCCCTGCTCATCTGCGAAAGCCGCCACCACGACAGCCTCGCCCGCGCCGCCGAGGCCCTGCGGGCCGCCCAGCGCGCCGAGGACCTCCCCCAGCAGGGCTGGGCGCACAGCTACACCGCCTGGGCCCTCGGTCTGCTCGGCGAGCACGCAGCGGCGGTGCGTCACAATCGCGAGGCGGCCAGGCTCTTCGAGGCGGCGGGTGACCTCCACGGCACCCTGCACGCCATGAGCAGCCACGCCAACACCCTTCTGGAGGCGGGCCGGTACCGGGACTCCATCACGGAACACCTGCGCACGCTCGCCTTCCTCGAACAGGCCGGCGACGACATAGAACCGCACAGCGCCGACTTCAACCGCGTCAACGTCGAGACGTCCATCGGCCGGGCCAACGCCTACCTGGGCAACTGGTCCGAGGCCGCCGCCCACCTGCGCAACGCCGTGGACCTCAGCCACGCCAACGGCCATCCCGGTCTGGAGAGCCGCGCCCTGGTGCACCTCGGCAACGCGCTGCTGGCCGCCGGTCACCGGGACGAGGCCCACAACGCCTACGCCCGGTGCCTCGCCCTCGGCGCGGCGGCCAACCCCCAGCACATCGCCACGGCCCGGGAACGCCTGGCCGACCTCGGCCCCCGGTGAGCCGCCGGCACCCCTGACGCACACCACGCTTCGTCACACCGAGGTCACCCCGTCCCGGCTCACCCGTCCCGGTTCGCCCGTGCGGTGCGTGTGCGCCGCCGTGTCTCTCAGCGCACGGGAACCTGCCCGACAGTGCACCGCCGTGCCGGAGTCACTTCGCCAGGAAGGCGAGGAGTGCCGCGTTGACCTCCTCGGCGTGCGTCCACAGCAGGCCGTGCGGGGCGCCCTCGATCTCCACGTACTCGGCGGAGGGGAGCGCCTGGTGGAAGGGTCGCGCGGTGCCCTCGGCGGGCAGGATGCGGTCGCCCGTACCGTGCAGGATCAGGGCCGGCACGTCGATGGCCGGGATGTCGGCCCGGAAGTCGGTGTACCAGGTCGACGGCGCGGCGGCGGCGGCGAAGAAGCCGCCGCCCGCCGCGACGTTCCAGCTGTTGCGGACCGCGTCCTCGCTGATCCTGGTGCCGAGGTTCTCGTCGAGGTTGTAGAAGTCCTTGAAGAAGTCGCTGTAGTACGCGTAGCGGTCCGCCTTCACGGCCGCGACGACGCCGTCGAAGAACTCCTTGGGGGCGACCCCGTCCGGGTTGTCGTCGGTCCGGAGCAGGTAGGGCTCCAGCGAGGCGAGGAAGGCGACCTTGGCCACCCGGGCGGAGCCGTAGGTGGACACGTACCGGGCGACCTCGCCGGTGCCCATCGAGAACCCGACCAGGACGGCGTCCCGCAGGTCGAGGGTCTCCAGCACGGTGTTCAGGTCGGCCGCGAAGGTGTCGTAGTCGTAGCCGGTCGTCGGCCGGCTGGACTGTCCGAAGCCGCGGCGGTCGTAGGTGATCACGCGGTAGCCCGCGTCGAGCAGCACGGCGCTCTGCCGCTCCCAGGACTGGCCGTCGAGCGGGAAGCCGTGGATGAGGACGACCGGCTGCCCGCTTCCGTGGTCCTCGTAGTAGAGGTCGATGGGGGTGGAGTTCTCCTGGCCCACGGTGATGTACGACATGATGTCCGCTCTCTCGTCAAAAGTACCTGCTGGTCACAGGCATCGACACGCTAGGACGGGCGCTCCGCCGCCGGTGTCCCCGTGGCGCACCCCTTCTTGCCCGCGAGTGCCGCGAGCCGGGTGGCCGGACACCTGCGTGCCGCCGCCGGGGCGGAGTGGGCACGGACAGACCAGAGGCGGTACGCCGACGGGCAATGCACCGGGTCGAGCCGCCCCTAGCGTCGTGGCACGAGCCGTCGGCTCCGCGTCCGGCCGGCTTCCCGAGGGCCGGTCCGATCTGCCCGACCCGCCACCGCAGGAGACACACAAGCATGACCGATGACCCCACCACTCAGTCCGCACCCGTGCTGGAGCAGGCCGCCGCGGACTTCGCCGCGTCCACCGCCGCCCGGCCGTACCTGTTCGAGCTGCCGCCCGCCGAGGGACGCAAGGCGGTCGACGAGGTGCAGTCCGATGAGATCGCCAAGCCCGCGGTCGACGAGGAGTGGATCACCGTCCAGGGCGGACCCACCGGTTCCGTCCGCGCCCGCATCGTCAAGCCCGCCGGTGCCACCGGTGTCCTGCCCGTCATCTTCTACATCCACGGCGCCGGATGGGTGTTCGGCAACGCGCACACCCACGACCGCCTGGTCCGGGAGCTGGCGGTGGGTGCCGGGGCCGCGGTGGTGTTCCCCGAGTACGACCTGTCGCCGGAGCACCGCTACCCCGTCGCCATCGAGCAGAACTGGACCGTGGCCCGCTGGATCGTCACCGACGGTGCCAGCAAGGGCCTGGACGCCACTCGCATCGCCGCCGCCGGCGACTCGGTCGGCGGCAACATGACCGCGGCCCTGACGCTCATGGCCAAGGAGCGGGGCGGCCTTCCGCTGGTCCAGCAGGTGCTGTTCTACCCGGTGACCGACGCGTCGTTCGACACGCCGTCCTACCACCGGTTCGCCACCGGGTACTTCCTGCGCCGCGACGGCATGCAGTGGTTCTGGGACCAGTACACCACCGACCCTGCCCAGCGGGCCGAGGTCACCGCCTCCCCGCTGCGGGCCGGCATCGAGCGGCTCGCCGGCCTGCCGCCGGCGCTCGTCATCACCGGCGAGGCCGACGTCCTGCGCGACGAGGGCGAGGCGTACGCCAACAAGCTCCGCCAGGCCGGGGTGGCGGTGACCGCCGTCCGCTACCAGGGCATCATCCACGACTTCGTGATGCTCAACGCGCTGCGCGGCACGCACGCCGCCGAGGCGGCCATCGCCCAGGCCGTGCACACCCTGCGCACCGCACTGCACACCGCCTGACCCGCGGTCCGTCACTGCACACCGTTTGACCCGCAGCCCGTCTCCGAAAGGAACTCCCCCTTGTCCCCCACCGACAACCCGACCGTCGTCCTGGTCCACGGCGCGTTCGCCGACGCGTCCAGTTTCGCCCGCGTCATCCCCGAACTGCTGGGCCGCGGCCTGAACGTGGTGGCCCCGGCGGTGCCCAACCGCAGCCTGCTCGGCGACTCGGCCTACATCGCCTCGGTCGTCCGCCAGATCCCCGGCCCCGTGGTCCTGGCCGGCCACTCCTACGGAGGCGCCGTGATCACGGTCGCCGGCGTGGAGGACAACGTCAAGGCGCTGGTCTACCTGGCCGGTTACGCCCTGGAGGAGGGCGAGAGCCTGGGCGAGCTCCAGGGCGGCTTCCCCGACTCCGACCTGGCCGGCGCGCTGGTCTACACCCCCTTCCCGCTGGAGGGTTCCCCCGCGCCCGGCACGGACGTCTCGGTGCGGCCCGACAGGTTCCACGCGATCTTCGCCGCCGACGTGGACCCCTCCCTCGCCGCCGTCCTCGCCGTCTCCCAGCGCCCACTGGCCGCGCAGGCCTTCGGCGAGAAGGCCCCGGCGGCGGCCTGGAAGACCAAGCCCTCGTGGGGCCTGGTCGCCGCCTCCGACCACACCATCAACCCCGATGTGGAGCGTTACGGCTACGAGCGGGCCGGCATGACCACCGTCGAGGTCGACTCCTCGCACCTGGTGATGCTCGCCCACCCCGGCCGCGTCGCCGACCTGATCGAAGAGGCGGTCCGCGCCGTGCGCTGACCGACCGCGGGCCCGCCCGTGGCGCGACACCGAGCTCCCGTGGCCGACGGCGACATGTCCAAGTCGTCCGTCCGCCACGGGAGCTTCGTCGTGCCGGGCGCCGGGCCGGTGCGGCTACCGTCCTCGACCCGCCGTCTGCCCGGCCTGCGCCTGCCGGGCGATGTGCCTGCGCTCGGCCTCGGTCAGCCCACCCCAGACGCCGTACGGCTCCCCCAGCGCCAGCGCGAACAGCGCGCACTTCTCCCGCACCGTGCAGGCCTGGCACACGCTGCGGGCCCGGTCCTCACGGCGGATCCGCTCGCTGCCCCGCTCTCCGGCCGGGGAGTAGAAGACAGCACCGTCCAGGCCCCGGCAGGCGGCCTCCGTCTGCCACTCCCAGAGATCGGCAAGGGGGCGGATCCTCTTCTTCGCGCGCATCGTGCACCAACTCCCGTCGGGTGTGAGGGTCATGACCCGACCGATGCGGGTGACCGGGCCGCTCACCACGCTGGGCAAGCCCGCGCGGACGGCGTGATCGAGCGCGCACGACGACCGCGCCCCCCGCGAACGAGCGGTTCGCGGGGGGCGCGGTGGCAGGGTGTGCGCAGTTGTCGACGCGGGGTCGGTCAGCGCAGTGCCTCGCGGAGCCAGTGCCGGACGTCCGGGGTGACCGGGTCGGCGATGTCGGCGAACTCGTCGTGCCGCTCCAGGAAGCCCGCCACGTACGGGCAGACCGGCACGACGCGCCTGCTCGCGGCGCGCACGTCGGTCAGGGCCTCCTTCACCAGGCGGGACGCGAGGCCCTGTCCGGCGAAGTCGTCGCCGATCTCGGTGTGGTAGAAGACGCGCTGCTCGTCGCGGTCCAGGTACTCGGTGAAGCCGGCGAGCACGCCGTCGACGAGGATCTCGTAACGGTGCTTGTCCTCGACTCGTACGACGACGGGACTGGCGGGCGTGGCCATGGGAAGCCTTTCGGGTAAGGGGGGTGCGGAATTGCGGCGCGGGCGGATGGCGGCTTTGGGCAGGGCCAGGGCGGGCAGCCGGTCCCCGTCGTAGCCGCTCACCTCGCCGAGACGGTCGGAGGCGTGCTGCCGATCGTGCTGGAATGAGCCTCGACGTTGCTCATGAAGCACCTCCCGCTTTCGTTGTTCATTCAACTATCATGCGAGTGATCACGGGCGCCACTCCCCGAGGGTGCGCCTCACCACAAGCCGCGCGGAAGCGGCCTGCCGAAGGAGTGCAGGTGAACGATCCGACCCGGGCGCAGGCTCAGGCGGGCCGACGGGTGTTCGTCGACAAGCAGAGTCCGCGGGCGTACAAGGCCCTGACCCGGACCGCCGAGGAGGTGCGGGCGGTCGCGGCCGACGCCGGGCTGGACCGCCGACTGGTGGAACTGGTCAACCTGCGGGTCTCCCAGATCAACGGCTGCGCCTACTGTCTCAGCGTCCACACCCGGGCCGCGCTGGGCGCCGGGGAGAGCACCCAGCGCCTCGGCGTGCTCCCGGCGTGGCGGGACACCGAGCTGTTCAGCCCCCGGGAGCGGGCGGCGCTGGCCCTGGCGGAGGCGACCACCAGCCCGGCGGACGCCGCCGCGCAGCAGGACGCCTACGACGACGCCCGCCGGGTGCTGACCGACGACGAGATCTCCGCGGTGGTCTGGGTGGCGATCACCATCAACGCCTTCAACCGCGTCTCCATCCTCAGCAAGCACCCGGTGCGGCCGGTCCCGGCGCAGTGACCGGCGCGGGCCGCCGGACCCCGGAGAGGGGCCCGCGGCTCCCGGCCGGCGGTCACAGGAAGCACGGGTCGAACAGCTCCGCGCCGCCCTGCGGGGCCAGCCCGCGCCGGACGCGCCACTGCCGGTGGTTCTCCGACTCGGCGACGGCCTGGCCGAGCAGCTCCGCCTGCCGGGCTCCGGAGCTGTGCGGTGCCCCGGCGGCCTGGTAGCCGCCGAAGTGGGCGACCGGGCTCCACCCGGGGCTGACCGCCGGGATCTCCTCCGCCATCCCCTCGTACTCGGCTTCGGCATGCACGATCCGGCCGCCGACCACCGTCAGCACCGACTCGATGTGCACGATGTCCTGCTCCGGCACGGTGAAGTAGTCGTCGGACAGCACCGCCAGGTCACCGTAGTAGCCGGCGCGCAGGACGCCCTTGACGTCCTCCTCCCCGGTCAGCGCGGCACCGGCGCGGGTGTACATCGCGAGCGCGGTCTCCCGGTCGACCCGGTTCTGCGGCGGCCGCAGGACATGGCCGCCCAGGGTCCGGCCGGATATCAGCCAGTGCAGGGCCACCCAGGGGTTGTAGCTGGACACCCGGGTGGCGTCGGTACCGGCGCCGACGGTCAGCCCGCGCTCCAGCATGGCCCGCACCGGCGGGGCCTCCGCGGCCGCGCCGAGGCCGTAGCGCCGGGTGAACGCCTCGCCCTGGAAGGACATCCGGTTCTGCACGGACATCGCACCGCCGAGGGCCGCGATGCGGTCCAGGCTGTCCCGGGACACGGTCTCCGCGTGGTCGAAGAGCCACCGGTTGCCGGCCGGGAACAGTCCCTCGGCGGCGAGCTTCTCGAAGACCGCCAGGTCGCGCCGGATGGTCTCGTCGTAGGTCGCGTGCAGCCGGAAGCCCCAGCCGTGCTCCAGCAGGAGGCGCACCGCCTTCTCGAACTCGGGCTCGTAGGCGGACAGTTCCGGACGGGGTTCGGCGAAGTTCTCGAAGTCGGCGGCGGCCCAGGTCAGGTTCTCCCCGGCGCCGTTGAGCCGCAGCCACTCGTCGCCGTCCTCGGGACGGACCATCTCGATCCAGCGGGCGAGGTCGTCCAGTTCCTGGCCCGCGGTCTGCGGGAACAGGTGGTAGGCGATCCGCAGCGACAGCCGTCCCTCGCCGGCCAGCTCGGTCACCGTGCGGTAGTTGTCCGGGAAGTTCTGGAAGCCTCCGGCGGCGTCGATCGCGGAGGTCAGCCCGAAGCGGTTCAGCTCGCGCAGGAAGTGCAGGGTGGAGGTCTTCATGTCCTCCCCCTCCAGCATCGGGGCCTTGGCGAGCGTGGAGTAGAGGATCAGCGCGCTGGGGGCGGCGAGCAGCATGCCGTTGGGTTCGCCGTTGCGGCCCCGGACGATCTGGCCGCCCTTGGGGTCGGGGGTGTCCCGGGTGTAGCCGACGGCCTTCAGGGCCGCCCGGTTCAGGATCGCCGACTGGTACAGGTGCAGGACGAACACGGGGGTGTCCGGTGCGGCCGCGTTCAGCTCCGCGGGGGTGGGCAGCCGCCGCTCGGCGAACTGCTCGGCCGACCAGCCTCCCACCACACGCACCCACTGCCCCTTGGGGGTGCGGGCCGCCTGCTCACGCAGCATGGCCAGTGCCTGGCGCAGCGAGGTGACCCCGTCCCAGCGCAGCTCCAGGACGTAGTTGAGGCCTCCTCTGATCACGTGCAGATGTGCGTCGTTGAGGCCGGGCACGACGCGCCGGCCGATCGCGTCGATCACGGTGGTCGCGGGGCCGACGAAGGGAGCGACGTCCGCGTCGTCGCCCACGCTCAGCACGCGGCCGTCGCGCATGGCGAGTGCTCCGGCGTGCGGGCGGTTGTGGTCACCGGTGTAGATCTTCGCGTTGCGGACGACCACGTCCGCGGCATCCTCGGTGGTACGGGGGACCAACCCGCCGACCGGCATAGTAGTCACTTCGGCAGACTCCAAAGGGGGGGCTCGGACGGGGTATCGGACCCAGTCCGGTACGGGACACTGATCGCCTGGGGCGGCCGGCTCCGGGCCCACGTGGCCGCCGGTCATGGACGCTAGGCCTTCGGGCTCGGCCGTGTTGTCCAGCGGTGCACCGTTTCCGGTTCTCAAGTGCACTGAGCGGCCTGGCCACCCAGAGGTGCGCCGGCCGACGGTCCCACCGGACCGGGCACCGGGAGACGCGTCATGGCGGGCGTGCCGCTCGCGTGCGGCACGCCTCGTCGCCCATGGGCTGGGTGGTACGGCGGCCTCGGTCATGGGCGTCGAGCCTTTTCTGCGCGCGATGCGGACCGGGCGGGCATGGGTCGACCGGTATGGCGTTGATCGTCTGGCGTTGATCGTCGTGGGGTTGGTTCGTCCGTGGTTTTCGTCCGTGGTTTCCCGGCAGCGGGGGACGGAGCCAGCGCTCCGGGTTCCGGTCCCGTCGCGATCGCCGTCGGACACTTGGTCGTCGGGCATGCGCGGGACGGAGGGACCAGCACGATGGGGTGCGCGTCCGGCCCTTTGTCGCCCTGCGGCGCACCGGCTCTTGCCCGGTGGCGCGACGCGCGGAGCCGCTCTCGCCGTCACGAGGCGTGCAGCCTGGGAACACACCTGGGCGCGGAACGAGAAGAAACGTCCGGTGTACGGACGTTAGCGTCGCCGACGCCCCCCTGCCGGCTCTTCGCGCGGCGGTCGCCAACTCGTCTGGTGCTGTTCGCAGCCCACCCGGAACATCTCATCGGAGACCCACATGAACACCGGTCTACTTCTGCTGCGCCTGGTCGCAGGGCTGCTGGTCGCGGGCCACGGAGTCCAGAAGGTCAGCTTCCACCTCGGGGGGAGAGGGCTGGCCGGCGGCACCGAGGAGTTCCGAGGGGACGGCTTCCGCGGCGGGGTGCTGACCGCGCTCGTCGCGGGCGCCAGCCAGATCGGCTCGGGCCTCCTCCTGGCGCTCGGCCTGCTCACTCCGCTGGCCGCCGCCGGAGCCATGGGGGTGATGACGGTCGCCTTCACCGTCAAGTGGCCGCACGGTCTGTGGGTACAGAACGACGGGTTCGAGTACCCGTTCGTGCTCATCGTCATCGCGGCGGTGCTGTCCTCCACCGGTCCCGGGGACTGGTCGGCCGACGCCGCGCTCGGCCTCGCCACGTGGCCGGCCTGGTGCCTGCCGGCAGCCGTCGTCGCCGGCGTCGGCGGCGGCCTCGCCACCAGGTTCGCCCTCCACCGGAACTGAGTGCGTCGAGGGCGCCGGCCGCTCGTGAACCCAGCCACCGGCACGCCCGACTGCCCGGTGCGCAGGCCCGTCACCGACATACACCAGGCACAGGTGACGCACGCGCTCGGTCACGACTGCGCCGCTCCGGGCCGGTGGCGGGAGGCGGCCGACCACCATCGCGATGCCCTCCACCAGGGACTCGCTCCCCGCCGGCCGAGCCATCCCGGCGCAGCACGCCCGGCACGAGCGGCCGGCGTGCGCGCCCGGTGCTCTGCCGGGCAACGCCCGGGACGTTCCCCGGCAAGCCCCGTTCATCCGCGGTTTTGGTGTCCGTCGCGCGGATTGCCGCCTCCCTCAGAACCTGCTGGACGGGTATGACATGACTCAGCCGTTTCACAGCGCCGCCGCAACCTCGGTCACCGACGAGGTGGTGGTGCACGTCGCCGTCGCGGGCGCACCGCATGTGTCGCTGCCCGCCGAACTCCGCTACGACCGGTCGGATCCCTACGCCGTGCGCCTCTCCATCAAGACGACGGCGACCGGCACCGTCGACTGGGTGTTCGCCCGCAGTCTCCTGACGGAGGGACTGAGCCGGCCGGTGGGTGTCGGGGACATCCTGGTGACGCCCCGGCACGGCGGTCCTCAGGGCGCGGTGCGCATCGTCGTCCGTACCCCGGCGGGAGCGGCCGCGCTGTACCTCGCGGCTTCGGCAGTGACCGCGTTCCTGGAGCGGGCGCGCATGGTCGTGCCGCCGGGCGCGGAGGGGCTCTTCCTCGACCTGGACCACGTGGTGGCCGAACTGCTGGCGGACACCGAGTGAGGGGTCGGCTGCGCGTCACGGAGCCGACCGCTGTACGGTCGAGGCGACATGGCTCCCGTGGTGTCACGGCGGCATCGAAGCGGGTGGCACTGCGGCCACGGACAGGGCGATCGGACAGTCGCCCTGCCCGGCGATGCGGTCGCGGACGTCCGCTACCGCGGGATCCGATAGGTCGCCAGCTGCTGCGCGAAGGGGACGACGGCCTCGTCCCGCACCGTGCCGCCCGGCTCATTGAGCACGAGTTCGGCCAGTTCCTCACCCGCGCGGGTGATGCGCACGCCCAGGCCGCCGGACTGGGCGTCCCCCGCGCCCCAGTCCTCGGCGGCCGCGAAGACCGCGGTGCGCACCACGTGTGCGCACAGGTAGGCGAAGAGCGGGCGCAGCGCGTGCTCCAGGGCCAGCGAGTGCCGGGCCGTGCCACCGGTGGCACCGATCAGCACCGGCTTGCCGATGAGTTCGGTGTTGTCGATGACGTCGACGAAGGACTTGAACAGCCCGCTGTACGAGGCAGTGAAGATCGGTGTCACGGCGATGACGCCGTCCGCGCCGGTCACCGCCTCGACCGCCGCGCGCAGCGCGGGGCCGGGGAAGCCGGTCACCAGGTTGTGCGCGATGTCGACGGCCAGTTCGCGCAGCTCGACCACCTGGACGTCCACCGGGCGGGGTGAGTGGTCCTGGAGCGAGTGCCGGGTCGCCTCGGCGAGCCGGTCTGCGAGCAGGCGGGTCGACGAGGGCCGGCTGAGGCCGGCCGAAACGGCCACGATCTTGAAGGGGTCCACGGTGGTCTTCCTCGTCTCTCGGGCGGGTGCGGCGGCTCGCAACGGCCCGTTCGTCTGCCGTTGCGCGGCCGCACCCCGAAGCCAACCCGCTGCGGCCGGCGTCGCCTGCCTGCTCGCGCACGGGGGCTGTGCCCTGGGCGCACCTTCGGGCGGCTGCCCCGAGGGGTCAGCCGCCGTGCCGGTGCAGGGCGACGTGGACGGTGTCGAGGGTCTGGATCAGGGCCGCCCGGGCGGCGTCCGTGCCGCGCAGGGGATCGAACACCATGAACCCGTGGATCGTCCCGTGGTAGCGCATCGAGACCACCGCCACCCCGGCCGCACGGAGCTTCGCCGCGTAGGCCTCGCCCTCGTCGCGCACCACGTCGGCCTCGCTGGTGACCACCAGTGCCGGGGGAAGCCCGGTGAGCTGCTCCAGGGAGGCCTGGAGCGGTGACGCGGTGACCTCGCTGCGCTGCCGCACGTCGGGCAGGTACTGGTCCCAGAACCAGCGCATGGTCTCGCGGCCGAGGAAGTAGCCCTTGGCGAACTCCTGGTACGAGGGGGTGTCGAAGTCGGCGTCGGTGACCGGGCAGAGCAGCACCTGCTGCACCAGCCGCACCCCGCCGCGCTCCTTGGCGAGCAAGGTCAGCGCCGCCACCAGGTTGCCGCCCGCCGAGTCGCCCACGGCGGCCATCCGGCTTCCGTCCAGGCCGATCTCGCCGCCTCGCTCGTAGATCCACTTCGCGACCGCGTAGCACTGCTCGACGGCGACCGGGTACCGCGCCTCGGGCGCGCGCTCGTACTCCACGAAGACCACGGCCGCGTCCGTGCCGAGGGCGAACTCGCGCACCATGCGCTCATGGGTGCCGGCGTCTCCCAGGACCCAGCCCAGCCCGTGCAGGAAGAGCACGACGGGGATCTCGCCGACGCTGTCGGCCGGCCTGACCACCTGGACCCGTACGTGACCGGTCGGTCCGCCCGGCAGCGCGAACCACTCCGTGGAGATGGCTTCCTCGTCGAGGGCGTCGTTTCCCTCGGCCTGAAGACGGGTCAGGCCCGACCGGGCCTGTTCCAGGTGCCGTTCGTGCACCGGCAGGGAGCAGCTGTAGCTGTCCACGAACTCCTGGGTGGAACGATCCAGAACCGGGTGCCGAGCGGGCGAGGGGGCGAAGTCGGTCACACGGTCTCCTGTGAGGGGGCCAAGGTACTGAAGTGCATCGGCTGTTCGGAAGGCCATATGCCTGGCCGAGAGGTGGAAGGCGATACCGCGGCCGTCGGCCGCGCCACGGCCGCCCGTGGGCAGCGGGCCCCGGGTGGCTTCGAGCGGCACCTTATCCCCTGAAGGACGGAAGGACGGCCGAGGGCCGGTCGCCGCCGCGGGCATCGGCGGCGGTCGCCCGGACGCTCCTGGACGCGGCGGTGACCACCACGGAGCGCGCACCATCGTCCTGGGCGGCGCGCAGATTGCGCCATTCCCGGGGGGAGACCCCGTAGGCGGCGCGGAACGCCCGGCTGAAGTGGGCGGGGTTGACGAATCCCCAGCGCTGGGCCACGGCGGACACGGTGGGGGTCGTCCTGCCGCGGCGGGCCAGCTCCCGGCCGCACTCCTCCAGGCGCCGTTGCTGGATGAGCCGGCCCACGGTGGTCCCCTCTCCCTGGAAGAGCCGGTGCAGGTACCGCACGGAGATCCGGTGTGTCCGGGCGATGCTCTCCGGTGACAGGTCCGGGTCGCCCAGGTTCCGGTTGATGTGCTCGCGGACGCGCGTCAGCAGGTGGCTGCGGGCCGTGTCGGCGTCCGTGCCCCCGGGGTGTGACCGTTCGGCGATCAGGGTGGCGAGCAGGTCGACGACATGGCCGGCCAGCCGGTCCGCGACGGCCGGCGAGTAACCGTTCGCGCAGGACGCCAGGTTGGCCAGGAACGGGAGCAGCATCGCGCCGAAACCGTCCCCGATACCGATGGCGTTGCCCGTGACCTGCCGGATGTCGCTGTCCGCCACGCCCAGCACGCGGCGGGGCAGCTGGAAGACGTGCGAGGTGAACCGCCGCGGGTAGTCGAAGGAGTACGGCCGGGACGTGTCGTACACGACCAGGTCTCCCTCACCCACCTCGGCGCGCCGGCCGTCCTGGATGAAGGTGGCCGTGCCCGACATCTGGACACCGATGGCCACCAGTGCCTCCGACGACCGGGCGATCAGTGCCGGGGTGCGGCTGACCCGCTCCGCGTCGGCCTCCATGGTGGAGACCTGAAGGTATCCCAGGCGGTCGGTGGCGATGCGGCCGTCGAACGGGCCGTCGTCCCGCGGTGCGACCGTCATCGGTACCAAGGTCCTGCTCACCGCGTTGTTCCAGTACGTGACCTTGTCCTGGTCCGGCACGGAGGCGGTCGTCAGCACGAGACTCAAGTTGCTCTCCCTCAGGGGGCGTGACTGCGGGGCGGCAGCGGACGGGAAGGGGACGGACGGCTGCCTTCGCCCCAGTGGGCGCAGCCGGTGCCCGGACAGGGCCGGACGACTCGTCGTACGGGCAGCGACCTCGCCGGAGCGCGACCGGACCGCTTCGGTGAGGCCCGGGTTCCCGCCCGCACGGAACAGCCAAGCAGCCGTCCACTTCTTCCTCCAGGCACAAACGCAGGCAGAAATTCCGGCGGCGGAGCTGCGCCGTTCGTGCTGTGCAGTGCTGGAACAGCACAGGGCGCCGTGGGGAAAGAAGCGGCCGACGCACCCGGCTAACTTCGTTGTCGTGGCGTCAGGCCGCCGAAACCGTGCCCCGACCGGTGCGCGGTGCGGCCCGTCCGTCCCCGACCCGCGGCGCCCCGAGGCGCCGCCGTCCCGTTCGCCCCGCGCTTCCCGCGGGAGCGGTCATGCCTTTTTCGGAGAGGAACCCCTCATGGTCGACTTCGCCCAGGTGAAGGCTGCCCCCAGCCCCGACCTGCTCACCCCGGACAACGCCGTCATGCTGTTCGTCGACCACCAGCCGCAGATGTTCTTCGGCACCGGCAGCGGCGACCGCACCTCCATCATCAACAGCACCATCGGCCTGGCAAAGGCCGCCCGGGCGTTCGACGTCCCGGTCGTGCTCAGCACCGTGGCCGCGGAGTCCTTCTCCGGCCCCATCCTGCCGCAGCTGGCCGCGGTCTTCCCGGGGCAGGAGGTCATCGACCGCAGCACCATGAACGCCTGGGAGGACGCCGCGTTCGTGGAGGCCGTCAAGGCCACCGGCCGCAAGAAGATCGTCCTGTCCGGTCTGTGGACCGAGGTGTGCCTGGTGCTCCCGGCCCTGTCGGCGCTGGGCCAGGGCTACGAGGTGTACGTCGTCGCCGACGCCTCCGGCGGCGTCAGCCCGGCGGCGCACGAGCACGCCCTGCAGCGCATGGTCGCCGCGGGCGCCGTCCCGGTGACCTGGGTCCAGGTCCTGCTGGAGCTCCAGCGGGACTGGGCTCGCCAGGAGACGTACGGGGCGGTCATGGAGATCGTCAAGGAGCACGGGGGCGCCTACGGGATGGGCGTCGTGTACGCGCAGTCCGTCATGGGCGAGCACGCGGCGGGCTGACCGCGGCCCGGCACCCGGCTCACACCGACGCGACACCTCGTCCCCGACGCGGGAGGGCATCCGCCCTCCCCTCCGGCCGGCCGAGCCACGATCCGGCTCGGCCGGCCGGTTCACTTTCCGCCCCTACCAGGGAGAACACCCATGGAGCAGACGACCGCCACCGCGGCGTCCAGCCAGCCGATGGTCCAGCAGAACGGCCCGGAGGTCCAGTCGTTCGGGAGCGTCAAGCTCTTCCCGATCGGCCTGGCCCATGACACCCGGGCCTACTCGTGCCAGCGCCTCAACCGGCTGCTCGCGGACACCCAGATCCTGTACTCCCTCTACAAGAGGAGTCACTGGACGGTGCGCGGCGCCACCTTCTTCCAGTTGCACCGGCTCTTCGACAAGCACGCGGCCGAGCAGCTCGCACTGGTGGACGCGCTCGCCGAACGCGTCCAGAGCCTGGGCGGCGTGGCCGTGGGTGACCCCCGGCACGCGGCCGAACTCACCTCGATCCCGCGTCCCCCCGACGGGACCGAGCAGGTGCCGGCGATGCTCTCGCGCCTGCTGCGCGCCCATGAGGCGATCCTGATCGAGAGCCGTGAGGCCGCGGCGCGCGCCGCCGAGATGGGCGACGACGGCACCAACGACCTCCTCGTCTCCCAGGTGGTCCGCACCGGTGAGACCCATGTGTGGTTCCTCGCCGAACACCTCGTGGAAACCCCGCTCGCGCGCCTCTGAGCCGCCCGGACCCTGTGCCGCCCCGCCTGCGACGGTGGAGCGGCACAGGTGTGTCCGGCCTCGTGCAAGGGGGGTGCGGGAACAGCACAGGGTGCCCTGCCCGCGGTCGGCGAGCAGGGCACCCGGCGGCGGGGGTCAGGGACGGTCGCGGTAGCCGAGCGCCACCGCGGCGACGAGGACCGTGCTGACCAGCATCGGCCAGCCCAGTCCCACGTGGTTGACCAGGGCGGCACCGGCCGCGGCGCCGACGAGCATGGCGGCGACCGCCAGCAGCCGGCGACCGGCCCTCGGGTTGGTGCCGCCGGCCAGGGACGACTCGGACGCCAGACCCGTCAGGGTCAGGGTCAGGACGGTGGTGGTGAGGTCGGGCACGGCCAGTGTGCGTACGGTGCCGTTGCGCAGCCCCATGGCGAGTGCGACCAGGGCGATCAGCAGGTCGGTGGGGGCGGAGGCGAAGGCGGCCACGGTGGCGACCGCGAGCAGCAGGGCCTCCGCCGTGAGCACCGTCCGTATCCAGGTCTGCTGCGGACGCTCACGGAGGAAGCGCTCGACCCGTCCGGCACAGACCGAACCGGCCAGGAACGCCGCGAGCGAGACGAGCGACCCGACGACCGAGAACCCCGGCGTGCCCACGGCGGCGAACCCGATGATCACGACGTTGCCGGTCATGTTGGCGGTGAAGACGTGTCCCAGGCCGAGATAGCTGACGGCGTCGAGGAAACCGCTGACGACGGTCAGCACGGTCAGGGCTCGGGGCAGGGCCGGATGCGCCGGCTTTTCGGCAGGGGTGACTGCGGCTTGTGCCACGCTGTGCTCCCTTGGCAGTCGAAGGGGTGGGCGGGGGGGGGAAACGCTGGGTCCGCGTTCGGTGTTCGGCGTTCGCGTCGTTCCGGTACAGGTCCTGCGGGTCCCCGGACATGAAGCTGCCTCGGCCGAACCGGCGGACCCGGGCCGGTGACCGGCTCGGGTCCGCGTGGTGCGGCGGCGGGCCGCCGGAGGTCACCGGGCGGCGGGAGTCCGCTCGCGGGCGGCCGACAGGGACGCGTGGGTCGGGGCGTCGGGGACCCCGGCGGGCCGTCCCTTGGCGAACTCCTCGCGCAGCACCGGCACGACCTCCTCGCCCAGCAGGTCCAGCTGCTCCAGGACGGTCTTCAGCGGCAGCCCGGCGTGGTCCATCAGGAACAGCTGGCGCTGGTAGTCGCCGACGTGCTCGCGGAAGGTGAGCGTCCGTTCGATGACCTGCTGGGGGCTGCCCACGGTGAGCGGGGTCTGCTCGGTGAAGTCCTCCAGCGAGGGCCCGTGCCCGTACACCGGCGCGTTGTCGAAGTAGGGCCGGAACTCCCGTACCGCGTCCTGGGAGTTGTGACGCATGAAGACCTGGCCGCCGAGGCCGACGACGGCCTGCTCGGGCGTGCCGTGGCCGTAGTGGGCGTAGCGCTCGCGGTAGATCCCGACCATGCGCTTGGTGTGGTCGGCGGGCCAGAAGATGTTGTTGTGGAAGAAACCGTCACCGTAGTAGGCGGCCTGCTCGGCGATCTCCGGCGAGCGGATGGAGCCGTGCCAGACGAACGGGGGTACGCCGTCCAGCGGGCGCGGGGTGGACGTGAAGCCCTGGAGCGGCGTGCGGAACTTGCCTTCCCAGTCGATGACGTCCTCGCGCCACAACCGGTGCAGCAGCGCGTAGTTCTCGATGGCCAGCGGGATGCCCTGGCGGATGTCCTGACCGAACCAGGGGTAGACCGGCCCGGTGTTGCCGCGGCCCAGCATCAGGTCGACGCGGCCGTCGGCCAGGTGCTGGAGCATCGCGAAGTCCTCGGCGATCTTCACCGGGTCGCTGGTGGTGATCAGCGTGGTCGAGGTCGACAGGGTGATCCGCTCGGTGCGGGCGGCGATCCAGCCGAGCATGGTCGTCGGCGAGGAGGGCACGAACGGCGGGTTGTGGTGCTCGCCGGTCGCGAAGACGTCCAGACCGACCTCTTCCGCCTTCAGCGCGATCGCGACCATGGCCTTGAGCCGCTCGTGCTCGGTCGGCGTCCGGCCGGTGGTGGGGTCCGGTGTGACGTCGCCCACCGTGAAGATCCCGAACTGCATTGTCCCTCCCGGGTCCTGCTTTCGCATGGGGCCCGCGACCGGCCTCGGCCGGGGCATGCGCAGGGACGCTACGGGGACGGGGCCGCGCATGCGTGACCGAGCGTGCACTGCTGTCATTCCGAGAACGCAGCGGCGGACGGTTCCGGGGGTCTCCGTTCGATGCCGCTGTACAGTCGGCTCCGCGTACGAGCGTCGCCATGTCACTCCTGGTCAGCGCTTGTGCCGGGGTTCGTGCGGGGCGGGGGTGGCAGCGGCGGCGGCCGGAGGCTGGATGGCATGCTCCTGACATATCACCTACCGACCGTTACTTGACCTTTCAGCAATTGATCTGCGGATAGTGTGCAGCGAACACACGTTCGCCGCCGACCGCGATGCTGCCGCAAGAGGTCGGCCCGCGCGCTCGTCCACACAGGAGTGACACGTTGCGAATACCGAGGTTGTCCAGACCCGACCATGGGCGGACACCCATGCGTCTGGCCGTTGTTGTCTCCGCTGTGGCGGCGATGGTGGGCGCGGGTCTGCCCCTCGCCCTGGACGCGACGGCGAAGCCGGCCGACACGGCGTCACACGGGAAGAAGCCTTCTGTCGAGCAGGTGTGCGGTACGCCCCGGCCCGGCAAGGTCTCCTGTTTCGCCATGCGGCGCACGGACGTTGCCGGAAGGAAGGGAGTCCTCGCGGCCACCACGACCCCCAGTGGCTGGGGCGCGGCGGACCTGCGGAGTGCGTACAACCTGCCGGCTGACGGCGGCGGGGGCCGGACCGTGGCCGTCGTGGTCGCCTACGACGACCCGACGGCCGAGTCCGACCTGGCCGTCTACCGCGCCCAGTACGGCCTGCCGGCGTGCACCACCGGCAACGGCTGCCTGCGCAAGATCGACCAGCGGGGCGGCACCGACTACCCCGAGGCCGACCCCGGATGGGCAGCTGAGACGTCGCTCGACCTGGACATGGTCTCCGCGGCCGCGCCCGACGCCCATATCCTGCTGGTCGAGGCGGACACCGACGAATTCGAGAACATCTTCGCCGCCGTCGACCAGGCCGTCGCCCAGGGAGCCCAGTACGTCTCCAACTCCTACGGGAGCGCGTACGACGGGACGCCCGGAAGCGGTGAGGACCCCGCCGAGACGGCCGAGTTCGACGCCCACTACGACCATCCGGGCGTCGCGATGGTCGCCTCCTCCGGCGACTACGGCTACGGCGTCACGTATCCGGCGGCCTCGCAGCATGTGACCGCCGTCGGCGGCACAGCGCTCAAGAAGGACCCCGACAGTGCCCGCGGCTGGTCCGAATCGGTGTGGTACAACGCCTACGGTGCCCCGGGATCGGGCTGCTCGGCGTACGAGCCCAAGCCCGCCTTCCAGACCGACACCGGATGCGACACGCGGTCGGTGTCGGACGTGTCGGCCGTCGCCGACCCGCTCACCGGTGTGGCGGTCTACCAGACCTACGGCAGCGACGGCTGGGGGGTGATGGGCGGCACCAGCGCCGCCGCCCCGATCATCACGGGCGTCTACGCCGCCGCCGACGCTCCCGACGCGCACACCTACCCCAACTCCTACCCGTACTTCACCTCCTCCGGCCTCAACGACGTCACCAGCGGTGCCAACGGCAGCTGCGCCGCCGGCCGTCCGTGCACCGCCGGGGCCGGCTACGACGGCCCGACCGGCCTCGGCACCCCCAACGGCCTGACCGCCTTCCGCAGTTACCCGCACGGTGAGATCAGCGGTACCGTCACCGACTCCGCGGGGACACCGCTGACCGGGGTGTCGGTCACCGCCGGCGACTACCGGACCACCACGGACGGCAAGGGCCACTACGCCTTCGTCCTGCCGCCCGGCAGCTATGACCTCACCGCCGCCGCCTACGGCTACCACAGCGGGACGGCCACGGGCGTGGCCGTCACCGAAGGCGGCTCGGTCACCGAGAAGTTCGTGCTGGTCGCGGTGCCCCACCAGACCGTCACCGGCAAGGTCACCGACGGCTCCGGCCACGGCTGGCCGCTGTACGCCACGGTCACCGCCGACGGCGTGCCCGGCGCACCGGTCTTCACCGACCCCTACACCGGCACCTACAAGCTCCAGCTCCCCGAGGGCCATGACTACACCCTGAAGTTCGCCGCGCGATACCCGGGTTACCAGGCGGTGACCAAGAACGTCACCGTCGCGGACTCCTCACGGACCGTCGACGTCGCCGTCCCGGTGGACGCCAAGGCGGCCACCGCCGCGGGCTATGCGACGAAGAGGAGCGGTCCCATCGAGTCGTTCGACTCCACGACCGCCGCGCCGGACGGCTGGAGCGTCGTCGACGCGGACGGCACGACCGGCGGCTGGGAGTTCTCCGACGCGGGCAACCGGGGCAACCGCACCGGGGGCAGCGGCGCCTTCGCCATGGTCGACAGCGACCACATCGGTGGCGGCAAGCACCAGGACAGCACGCTGCTCAGCCCCGTCTACGACTTCAGCGGCTACACCTCGCCCCGGGTCTCGTTCGACACGGACTACGAGGGGTACGACGGCCAGAGCGGCAGTGTCGACATCACCACCGACGGCGGTGCCACCTGGACCACGGTGTGGTCGCGGACCACCAACGTGACGGACCACATCGATCTCCCGCTCACCGCCTACGCCGGTGCCAAGGCCGTCCAGCTGCGGTTCCACTTCACCGCCACCTGGGGCTGGTGGTGGGAGCTGGACGACGTCTTCGTCGGCGAGCAGCACTACGGCCCGGTGGACGGCGGCCTGGTGGCGGGCACCGTCACCGACGCCAACACCGGTCAGGGCATCGTCGGAGCCACCGTCACCGACGGCGACGCCGCCGCGCAGTCGGGCGTGACCGCCGCCACTTCGGACGACCCGGGGCTCGGCGACGGCTTCTACTGGCTGTTCTCCGACACCCCCGGCCGGCACTCCTTCACGGCGACGAAGGGCGCGTACACCTCCGCCGACAGCACCGTGCGGGTGACGGCGGACAGCACCACCGAGGCCACCTACTCACTCGAGGCCGGACAGCTCACCCTCACCCCCGCGGCCGTCGACAAGACGCTGGCCTGGGGAGCCACCGGTACCCAGAAGCTGACCGTGACCAACACCGGCCGCGTCCCCGCCACCTTCACCCTCGGGGAATGGCCGGGTGGCTTCCGGCAGCAGGCCGCCCAGGGCGCACCGCTCCAGGTGGTGCCGGTCGACCCTTCGCCGCTGCGGGAGCGGACCGGCAGGTCCGCCGCCGGACCGACGGCGGCACCCGCGGCCGCCGGTGACGCCTGGAAGCCGGTGGCGGATCTGCCGGTGGGCTCCTCGGACAACGCGGTCGCCGCGGACGGCGGCAAGCTCTACTCCGCCTTCGGCTTCAACGGGACCACCTACACCTCGGACCTGTACGGCTACGACCCCGGCTCGGGCGCCTGGACGAAGCTGTCCTCGGCGGCCGACGGCCGCGGGGCACCGGCCAAGGGCTTCATCGACGGCAAGCTCTACGCCGTCGGCGGCTGGGGTGCCGACGGATCGCTCGACGCGAAAACGGAGATCTACGACCCGTCGTCCGACACCTGGACCACCGGCGCCCCCTCGCCCAAGCCCGCCGCGGCCTCCGGCAGCGCGGTCCTGGACGGCAAGCTGTACGTCGTCGGCGGCTGCCTCGCCTCCTCCTGCGGCACCACCGACGTCTATGCCTACGACCCGTCCACCGACAACTGGTCGCGGATGGCCGCCTACCCCGAGCCCGTCTCCTGGACCGCCTGCGGTGCGATCGACGGCGTGCTCTACTGCGCCGGCGGTACGGCCGACAGCGGCGACACGAAGCACGCCTACGCCTACGACCCCGTGTCCGACAGCTGGTCGCGGATCGCCGATCTGCCGACCACGCTCTGGGGTTCCGCCTACACCGCCGCGAACGGGCTGCTGCTCACCGTCGGCGGCAGGGTGCCCGGCGGCGTGACCAACCAGAGCTTCGCCTTCGACCCCCGGGCCGGTACCTGGGGCGCCCTGCCCAATGCCGACACCCCGGTCTACCGCGGCGGTGGCGCACCTGGCTTCTACAGCGTCGGCGGCAAGAACAACAACCTCATCGGCGCCAAGCCGACCGCCGCCGTCAAGGTACTGCCCGGTTACGACCAGGCCGGTGCGGGCAAGGGCGTGACCTGGCTCGGCGTCGACACCCGGCGGGTGACCCTCGCCCCGGGGGCCGCCACCACCGTGGTGGTCTCCCTGGACGCCGCGGTCGCCGAGGTCACCCAGCCGGGCACGTACACCGCGCGGCTCAGCGTGGGCACCGACACCCCGTACCACGCCTCCGAGATCCCGGTGACCATGCACGTCGAGCCGCCGAAGAGCTGGGGCAAGTACGCCGGTACGGTCCTCGGCTCCGACGGTGCGGACGGGACGGCACCGCTCGCCGGGGCCACCGTCCAGATCGACGGCAAGGCATCCGACTACACCCTGAAGACCGCCAAGGACGGCACCTTCGCGCTGTGGCTGGACGCCCGTGGCGCTCCGCTCACCGTGACCGTGGCCAAGGACGGCTACCAGCCGGCCGTCGCCAAGGTGAAGCTCACGAAGGGAGAGACGACCACCGGTGACTTCACCCTGAGGAAGGCACCGTGATCACCGCCCACAGCGGCTGAACAGCCCGACGTCCCCGATGCGCCCAGCGCATCGCGGCGTCAGGCCGCTCTCGGTGCGCAGTTCAGTGCCGGTACGGCGGCGGGACCACGCGGCATGACCGCCGACCGCGAGGACGGCCGGCGCCACGGTGGCGACGCAGCAGGTACTTGTGGTGACCGGACAGCACCAGCTCGCCGCGCTGGTTGTGGAGGGTGGCCGCCGTGACAACGACGCCGGCGTCGCCGTCCGGCTCCAGACCGGTGATGGTCAGAGCCGGGTAGAGCGTGTCCCCGGAGTGCACTTCGGCCGTGAACGCGAGCACCTGCAGACCGTGCACCGCCCGTGCCGAGTGTCCGTGTCCGCCGCGCCCACTCGGCGTCGTAGTGCACGGGGTGGTTGTCCGCGCAGACCGTCCGGAAAGCCGCGGCGTGGGCGTCGGTCAGGGTGCGGCTGGGGGCGATGGGCGAGTTCGGCCCGGGCGCCCGCGCGCAAGGAGGCCGATGCGAAAAGAACGTACGGCCGCCGAAGGACCCGCGACACCGGGGGTGAAAGAGGCCGGAAAGGCCCCCAGGGGCGTACGGCGCGCTGGTTACGCTGGCGGACATGTCTGCACTCCGCGCGATGCCACTGCTCACGGTGAGCGATCTCGATTCCGCAGTGGAAGCCCACATCCGGGTCACCGGGATGGAAGTGATCATGAATCACGGCTGGATCGCCACCCTCGCTCCGCCGGCCGACCGCTCCGTACAGGTCAGCCTCATCACCAAGGACCCCACCGGGCCGGTGAATCCGGCGGCCTCCATCGAGGTGGAGGACCTCGACGCGGCCCTCGCGGGGGCCCGCGCCGCCGGTCTGGAGATCCTCTACGGGCCCGCGGACGAGGAGTGGGGCGTACGGCGCTTCTTCTACCGGGACCGCGACGGCAACGTCATCAACGTCCTCGCCCACCTCTGACCGCCGTGGCGCCCGCCTTCCGCCGCCTCGCCCGCCCGTGCCGGACTCGGCGTACCGCCCGCGCGCGGGAGACCGGCCGCGCCCGCCGCTGACTCATGGCCGAGCTGACGTGGTCATGATGTGGCGGGTGCGCTCGCGCAGCAACGCGTGGGTGCGATCGTGGTGGTTGCGCGGATGCCATGCCATGCCGATCGCGATGTCCGGCAGTGCCAGGGGGATCGGGAAAGTGCGCAGCCCGAGGGCGGCCAGCATCGAGCGGCCCAGTCGGGCCGGGGCGGCGCAGACCACATCGGTTTCGCGGGCCAGGCGCAGCGCGCTCGCAAAACTGGGAACCACCGCGATGATGCGCCGGCTCAGGCCCATGCCCGCCAGCTGCTCGTCGATGGGGCCGTGGGCCCGCCCGCGCCGGGAGACGACGATGTGATCGGCGGCAGCGAACCGCTTCGGCGTGACGGTCTTGAGCTTCGTCAGCGGATGCTCGGGCCGCACCGCGCCGATCAGCGTCTCGGTGAGCAACGTCTCCGCGTGGAGCTCGGGGGCGCAGCGCGCGGCCTTCAGCGGCAGCCGTTCGCTGGTCTCGCCGGTGATCAGGGGCCGGTGGGCCTTGCCCGTTCGTCCCCGGGCGCGGTGCGCGGTGGCGAGGCCAGCGTCGCACTCACCAGGCTGCGTACGGACTCCTTGTCGAGGCTGACGCCGTAGAACAGGCTGCGGAACAACATCAGTCCGGCCCACATGTCCAACACGGTGGAGACGTCCGCGTCCTGTGGGAGGGCACCGCGCTCGACCGCGCGGTCGAGCACCTCGACCGACTGCTTCTTGCGCTGCTCGATGAGTTCCTCGACCAGGCGCCGGCCGAGTTCGGGGTCGGCCGCCGCGTCCGAGACGAGCGCCGGCAGGACCAGCCTGACCTTGGGCGAGCCGTAGATCTCCGCGAGGGTCTCGGCCACAGCGACGATTTCCTCCTTGCTGTCGCCGATGTCGGCGACGGGCACCTCCGGCAGTTGGACGCGCACGGCATCGAGTACCAGAGCCGCCTTGTTGGCCCACGACCGGTAGATGGTCGCCTTGCCGACAGCGGCCTCCTGCGCGATGCCTCCGATCGACAGCCGGGAGTAGCCCAGGGTTCCGAGCATCCGCAGCGTCGTCGAGAGGATGCGCTCACGTGCCTCCAGGTCCCGCCTACGCTGACCCTGCTCGTCCGACACCGGCGAGAGGGTTCTCTTCTGTCCCATGGGGTGATGAGTACTCCGATCGTGCATCGTGGCGGCACGCACCGCTCCGACAGAGTTTCAGAACGAGTCGTCTCGTTCCAGCATGATGAAAGACACCGCGCCATTACGCAAGCCCGAAGACAAAACTGTCACGAGGCCTCCACGTACTGCTCAGGTCTGCGTGAAGGCCTCGAAGGGTGCCCGTGCAACGGGCGGTCCCGCCCCGGTCACGACGGCCGGCGAACCGTGGCTTCCCTCTCCGCGAGCCAACCGGAGATCCGTTCGGCGATCGCCGCGCCGCGGCGGGCCCACCGGACATGGTCCACCCGGTCCCCTCCGTCGGGTCGGTAGTGCCAGCGGGTCACGTCGGCCGCCGGGAGGCTCGCGCACAGCCGGTCGACCGCGCCCTGGGGCGCGAGGTGGTCGCCGGCCACCGAAACCGCCAGCACCGGCAGGGTGACCTCACCGAGGCGAGCCTCGTAGTCGAAGCCGGCTCCGGCGGGCGCGAGGCGGCCGGTACGGCAGATCCGGGCCCAGTCGCGCATCAGCCGGGCCGGCTGACGGCCGCCGAAGCCGAGCCTGTGGCCCGGCCAGAATCCCCACAGGGCGGAGATGAGTGCGACGAGTTGAGTGGACGCCAGCACCCGGTACCGGGCCGCGCCGCGGAAGCCGCGAAAGTCCACCGGGCCGGCCGCGACGAGGAGCAGGCCGTCCACCGACTCGGGCTCGCGGGCCAGGTGCAGAACGCTGACCTGGCCGCCGATGCTGTGCCCGAGCGGGTACAGCGGCACGCCGGGGCCGAAGCGCCGGCGTACGGCGTCGAGGACCGCCGGCCAGTCGCGGCAGGCCAGTTCGTGGTAGCCGTAGCGCGTGCCGCGTCCGGGCGGGGGGCCGCTCGCGCCCTGGCCCCGCAGGTCGACTGCGACCGCGGCGATACCCAGGGCCACCAGACGTGCGCGGAACGGGTCGTAGTAGGAGGCGTCCACGCCGAGCGCCGGCCAGATCACGATCACCGCACGCGGCGGACCGGCGGGGATGCCGACGCGTGCCGCGAGCGTGGGCGCGGACTGCGCGCCCGCCGGCGAGGGGGGCCCGGCGGTCTGGCGGCCCGGCCCGCCCGCGGCCCCCGTCAGCGGGATCCGCCAGATCTCCGGCAGTGCTTCGCCCTCCCCCGGCCCGGGCATCACAGCGCCCCGTCGAGCAGCATGTACGCCAGCCGTGCCTCCTGCGTCTCGCGGGACCACCGCTGCGCGGCCTCCATCCGCTCCTGGACGCCGGTGTCGACCAGGCGGCGGCCCGGCCAGATCTCGTAGTCGCCGAGCAGGTGGCCGTGTTCGGCGAGGCCTTCCTGGAACAGGGACTCACGGCGGAAGAGGACCTCGGCCATGGGAAGTTTCTCCCAGAGGTCGCGGCCCTGCTGGATGAGGGACAGGAGGTGGGGCCGCTGGTCGGGACGGCGGGTGAGGTGGTCGCGGATGACGGCGCTGCCCACGGCGAGATGGCGGATCTCGTCCATGTTGGCGCCCCGTTCGACGAGGGCCGCGGACGGGTCCAGCACCTTCCACTTGCGCTCGCTCAGTTCGGCCGCGGGCGCGAGCACGCCCTCCACCAGGACGGTCAGCACCAGCACACCGCCGTAGAAGTCTCCCTGGTCGCGCAGGACGTGCAGGCCGAACTCCTCCAGCGGGTCCAGGACGGCCGCCCCCGAGGAGGCCGCGGTCCGGGCGATCGCCCCCGGCACCTCGTCGGCCGGGACTCCCGCCTTGATCAGGTGTTCCCTGAAGACGCGCGCGTGCCGGGCCTCGTCGATCAGTTGCGTGGAGAAGAACTCCAGGCAGTCGTTGTCCGGCGCGTGGAAGACGAGGAAGGACAGCGCGCGGGCCGCCTTCTCCTCGGCGAGAGTGCGGAAGGTGAACTCGTCGACGAGGGCGTCGTGCAGCGGGCCGGGGCGAGTGACCGCCTCGGTGGGAGCGTCCGCGCGCACCGTGCCGTCCGCCAGCCTGCGCAGCATGGAACCGGCCACGTGCTCGATCCAGTACGGCAGATTGCAGGTGGCGGGGGTGAGCTCCAGACTGCGGGCACCCTCCAGGACGCCCGGAGCGGCATCCCAGTCGGCCTCGACGGGCACCGCGGGGAGCTGGGTCATGGTGTGGTCCTCATTTCGTGCGGGGAGTTGCTCTCGGTGGTCGTGGGCTTCATACGGCGCTGATCGCCCGGAGCAGATGCCAGACCGCCCCGATCCGGACCCGGTCCTGGAATGCCACGTACTCGGGCTCGATCACCTGCGGAGCCCACTTGAGCTTGAAGGCCTCCTGGGTGCGGGCGGGATACAGCGCCGCACCGCGTCGGGCCACCTGCCGCAGCGCCCGCGTCAGCAGCGGTGACGCGGTGGGCGGTTCGAGGTCCTGGTGGAGTCCGGCGAACGGGGTCAGGCCCAGGTGCAGCCAGCGCGCGCCCTCGTCGGCGAACGCGGTCAGCGCCGTCAGGTTGATCAGTTCGATGGTGCCGACCGGGGCCCGCGGTGAGCGGCGGGTGAGGTCGTACAGCCATCCCGGGCGGCTGCCCCAGACGGGCGAGTAGGTGATGTAGGCGACGGTGATCCCGTGCCGGCGGGCGAGGAAGGTGCGGCGCAAGGCCCCTCCCGGGCCGCTGCGTTCGCCGACCAGGAACGACAGCTCCTTGACGTGCCGGCCCTTGGCCCGCAGCCAGGCGCGGTCGATGTCGTCCAGGGACCGCTGGTCGGCGAGGTCGTCGGGGCCCGCTTCCACGACCGTCACTCCCTCACGGCGCGCGCGGGAGACGTTCTGGCGGATCTTGGCCAGGGGTTTGCCGCGGAGCGTGAAACGGCCCAGGTCGATGGCGTAGGAACTGCCGATCTGGTTCACCGCGAAGCCACGCTCAAGGTACAGCGGCAGGTCGGCCCGGCGGAGTTGGATGGCCGTCAGCACGGTGCCCCGGCCCAGATGCCGCAGATAGTCGTCCAGGAGGTCGCCGCGCGCGGACGGCGGGGCGAAGGGGGCGGCGAACTGGATGTGGTGGCGCCGGCCGGGCAGGTGGGCAACGATTCCGGGCACCGTGTCGCTGCGGTAGTGCCGGGTGCCCGTGTTGACCGCGAGGAAGGCGCTGGGGTGGTCGGCGTACTCTCTGAGGGCGTCGAGCGCGCCCGGCGCCTCGGCCGGGGCGCTCATGTCGCCGACCGGGCGGGCCGGGCCTCGCGTGGACGCTGTGCGCCGGCACCGGACTGGAGGTCGTTCTCCAGCCGTACGAAGGCGGGGTGCGGCTTCGGTTCGAAGGCCACGGCGAAGGGCTTGAGGAAGTTCCCGAGCAGCCCGCGGTCGCCGCACAGGTGGATGGGGACGGCGAGCAGGGCCCATTCGGGGCGCACCAGCCAGGCCCACAGGGCGACGACCGCTCCCGCGGTGAGCCAGCTGTGCATGGTGTTGTACAGGACGTAGTACACGCGCGGGATCCCCCCTCCGGCCGCGCGGCGGTGGGCCAGGGCGCCGGGCAGGTAGCCGATGAGGTCGATGTACGCGAACAGGGCCAGGGCGACCGGCCAGCGCACCTCGTCGAGGTGCCACAGGAACAGGCCGGCGCTCAGGGCCAGGCCGACGCAGTACTCGGCGCGCAGCAGCCCGAAGGTGGTGGGCGTCTCGAAGCGGTTCACGGCATCCATCACGCCGCCCTTCCGCTGACGCCCTCGGCCGACGGCCCGCCGCCCGCCGCCCGAAGGTCCCCCGCTCCCCGGAGTTCCTCAGCGCCTGCCGTGTCCTGTGGCCCCTGTTCTGCCAGCAGCGTCCGCAGAATGTGCTCGATCGTCTCCCGCAGCACCCGCTCCGCCACCGGGTCCACGATCCCCGCCAGACTCGGCAGGCCGAAGTCGAACGTCGCGGTGAAGCGGACCTGCGCGGTGCCGTGCGGCCCGGCCGCGATGTCCCACCGGCCGTCGAAGGACTCGAAGTCCCCCTCGGTCTGGCGGAAGGCGATGGACAGGTCCCGGTCGTCGAAGACGTCCTCCTCGCTCCAGGCGAGGACGCCGTTGCGGAAGTCGACCTCCCAGTCGCTCAGGACGGGCGAGCCGGACGTGGCCGGGTGGACGGTGACGGAGCGGACCGTGTCGACGAGGTCCGGGTAGCGGGCGAAGTCGCGGACCCGCTCGTAGGCTTCGTGAGGGGACAGGCGGGTGTCGCCGTAGAGCAGTTCCACCGAACGCATGGAGTGGGTCCTTTCGATGCGGGTGCCGGACTAGGCGGCGGGAAAGCGCCGGGCCAGCGCGCGGAAGGCGCCGTCGAGCGCCTCGCCCAGGTGGTCCAGTTCGGGCTCGTCGAGCACGGCCGGCGGTGTGAGGCGTACGACGGTGTGCGCGTTGAGGGAGTGATTGGCGATCACCTCACGGGAGAGGAGTTCCAGCAGGAACTCCCCCGCCAGGCCCGTCTCGTGGAACTCGACGCCGATGAGCAGGCCGAGGCCGCGGACGTCGCGCACCAGGTGCGGGCAGTGGCGGGTCACGGCGGACCGAAGCAGGCTCAGGATGCGCCCGCCGAGGAGGGAAGCGCGCTCGACGAGCCCCTCGTCCTCGATGACTTCGATCGCGGCCTCGGCGGCGGCCATGGCCAGGGGCGCGCCGGAGAAGGTGGAGGTGTGCAGGAACGGGTCACGGTCGAAGGCGGCGAAGGCCTCGGCGGTGGCGACGGCCGCGGCGACGGGGAC
This sequence comes from Streptomyces mexicanus, assembly GCF_902506575.1. GTDB lineage: Bacteria > Actinomycetota > Actinomycetes > Streptomycetales > Streptomycetaceae > Streptomyces > Streptomyces mexicanus. The sequence goes on from NZ_LR732544.1 coordinate 1,659,879, forward strand.
CACCCCGCCGCTGAGGGCCTTGCCGACGAGCAGCACGTCGGGGGTGACGCCCTCGCGGTCGGCTCCCCACCATGCGCCGAGGCGGCCGAGGCCCGTCATCACCTCGTCCAGGACGAAGAAGGCTCCGGAGGCGGCACAGGCCGCCGCCACCTCCTTGAGGTAACCCTCGGGAGGCACCAGGACGCCCGCCTCGCTCTGCACGGGCTCCACGATCACGACGGTGTCGGAGGCGTCGGCGCCCAGCGCGTCGCGCAGCGCGTCCGCGTCGCCGTAGGGCACGTGCGTGGTGTGCGGCAGCAGGGGGGTGAACGGGTCGCGGTAGAGCCGCTTGCCGGTGGCGGACAAGGCGCCGAGGGTCTTGCCGTGGAAGCCGCCCGAGGTCGCCAGGATGCGCCGGTGGCCCCGGGTGCGAGCCAGCTTCAGGGCTGTCTCCACGGCCTCGGCACCGGAGTTGGTGAAGTGCACCCGCTCGAGTCCCGCCGGGGCCACCCGGGCCAGGGCGGCCGCCGCGTGCGCGGCCCGCGGCTCCAGCAACAGCCGGGTCGCCAACGGGTGGGTGCGCAGTTGCCGTTCCACGGCGGCGACGATCCGCGGGTGGCAGGCGCCGGCGAGGAAGACGCCGTAACCGCCGCAGTTGAGGTAGGCGCGCCCGTCCTCGGTGCGCACCCAGGAACCGGCGGAGGCGACCTCGACCTGTCCGCCGAACATCTCGCCGAGCTTTCCCCGCCCGCGGCTGAGGTGCCGCTTGTACAGCAGGGCGGTCTCGCGGCCTTCGGTACCCGCCATCACCGCACCCGCAGGGGTGCGCCGTCGTGGTGGTCGACCAGCGCCTGGGCGGTGGCCCCGCGCGAGGGCGGGTGGAAGGCCAGGGCACGGCTGACGGCCAGCAGGTGGCCGATGTCCGGGGTGGTGGCAAAAGCCAGGCCGCCCAGCAGTTCGGCGGCCCGGTCGGCCGCGCAGACGAGGAGTTCCTGCACGGCGTAGCGGGCGGTGAGGACGGTGGCGAGCTCGTCGTTGCCGACCGTGTGTTCGTCGACGATCCGGGCGACGTTCTCCGCCAGGCCGATCGCCGCCTCCACCCCGGTCAGCAGCGCCGCCCGGTCGGTGGCGCTGCCCTTGCCCGTGCGCAGGGCGCTCTCGGCGAGCCGGGCCACGGCTCCGGTGTAGACGCTGGTGACCAGCAGCTCGAACCACACGAACCCGACGGTCTGCAGGGTGTCGAGGCCGGTGCCCAGCTCGACCTGGGGCCGCAGCATCAGCTCTTCGGGGATGCGCACGTCCTCCAGGACGACCTCGTCGCTCTCGGCGCCGGCCAGGAAGGGCGCCTGCCAGAAGGGGCGGCGGGTGATGCCCGGGGAGTCGGCGGGCACCAGGGCCACGCCGAGTTCGGTGCCGCCGTCCTCGCCGGGCAGGGCGACGCTCGCGGTGATGAGGTTCATCGACGCCGACAGGCTGCAGGGCTTCTTGCTGCCGCTGACCAGGTAGCCGCCCTCGACGGGCACCGCGAGGACGCCCGAGTCGAGGACGCCCGCCCCGGTGCGGCCCTCGGCGAACGCGGAGCTGACCAGCAGCCGGTCACGGGCGATGCCCTCGATGACCAGCCACTCCAGGCCGCTCGCGTGGGCGGACTCGACCAGTGCGACCAGGCTCGCCACGGAGAAGTTGTGCATCGCGGTGGCCACGCCGAGGGAGGGCGACAGGGCACCCAGCGCCCGGGACACCCGTGCGGCCTGCAGCGCGCTCGCCCCCGCTCCGCCGTACGGCGTGGGCACGAGCAGGCCCGGTCCGGCGTGCCGGCGGAAGAGTTCCGGGCCGGGGCTGCCGGACGACTCCAGTTCCATCAGGGGAACGTCGGCCAGGGCCTCGGTGAGCCCCGGCAGGTACTTCTCGCATGCCTCGCGTGCGCTGTCCATGCCGCGCATCACGCGGACACCTCCTGTACGTCGGCGTCGTCCGACCCGGCCTGCGCGAAGACCGCCGCGCCGGGTCGCACTCCGCGGGCCACGCTGACTCCCTGCAGGTGGGAGGTGCGCAGGATCGGGTAGTTGGCCTCGCCGCCCGGGCCGCCGGTCAATCCGGTGCCGCCGTGGGTGGGCAGCAGGGGCAGGAAGCCGATGTGGGAGTCGTTGACCTTGAGCAGCCCGCCGTTGCGGATCAGGCGCAGGAAGGTGTCGACGGTTCGCTCGCTGCCGGACCACAGCGAGTTGCGCAGCCCGTACTCGTTGGTGTTGACGAAGTCGGCGACCGCCACGAGGAGTTCGGCGTCGCCGGTGTCCTCGGGCACGACCACGGGCAGCAGCGGGAAGAACGTCTCATGGCGTACGGCGTCCAGGTCGCGCGCCGTCTTCAGGCCGTTCACGCGCAGCACGGTGGGCTCCAGGAAGAGCCCTCGGGTGTCGTCGGGCCGCCCGTGCACATCCAGGCGCCGGCCGCCGCACACCAGCTCGGCGCCGGCTTCGGTGGCCTGGCCGAGGACGTCGTAGAACCTGTCGGGGCGCAGGACGGGCGACAGCAGCGCGTCGGGTGCCTCCGGAGGGCCGGGCCTGATCGCGGCGGCCCGCTTGCGCAGCCGGGCGAGGAGTTCGTCGGCGACGCGGGGGTGGACGACGGCGCAGTTGGGCACCATGCAGATCTGCCCGGAGCCGTAGAAGGCCTCGGCGAGGGCGTCGGCGGCCAGGTCGAGGTCCGCGTCGTGCCAGACGACGCAGATGTCGTTGCCCGAGAGTTCGAGGACGGGCTTCTTGCCCCGGGCGACGCACTCGGCGCCGAAGGCGATGCCCTGCTCACTGCTGCCGAAGTACATGATGTCGTCGACCACAGGGCTGGCGAGCCACTGGTCGAGGGTGCCGCGGGCCTCGGAGCACAGCACCGACAGAGCGGCCGCGGGGGCTCCCGCCCGTTCGAGGGCGGGGGCGATCAGCTCGCGCAGCGCGTACATCACGCCGAGGGGCGCGCTGCGCGGCGCGCGCACGACGAGGGCGTTGCCGGCCGCGAGCGCCCAGATGCCGAGCAGGGCGTTGGCGACGGTGGCGTTCTGCGGCGGGTTGAGGCAGACGACCCCGTCGGCGACCCGGCGGACCTGGAGGGTGCGCGGGCCGTCCTGGGCGGTGTACCGCATCTGTCCGGCGAGGAAGGACCTGGTGGCGGCGCCGGTGTTGGCGAGCATGCCGGCCGCCTCCCAGCGGGCCAGGGCCCTGGGATGCCCCTCGGCGATCATCAGGTCGACGAGGGTGTCGTGGTGGGCGCGCACCAGGTCGTGGAACTCCTCCACCACCCGCATGCGGCGTTCCAGGGGCGCCGCCGACCAGGTCCGTGCCGCGCCGGCCGCGAGCTCCAGCGCGGCGTTCATGTCGTCGGCGTCGGCGGTGGCGCACCGGCCGACGACGTCACCGCCGGCCTCGTCGAGCGAGAGGCGGCCCCGCTCCAGGCCGCGCTTGAGGCGGATGGCGCCGAAGAAGTCCTCCAGCATGGCGGAGGCGCGCAACGTGTAGATCCACTGCCGCCCGGGCTGTTCGGTGCCGCCGAGGTAGGAGCCGTAGCTGAGCACGGGCCTCACCGCTCCCCGTACTGGGCGACGGCGTCGTCGAAGGCGGCGGCCAGCGCGGTGATCCGCTCGCCGTCCTCGAACATCGTGAAGTGGTGGCCGGGGACCTTCTGCACCCGCAGCCGGCCGGTGATGTGGTCCTGCCACAGCGACTTGTCGCGCACGTTGATGCGCAATGCGTCGAGCAGCTCCGCCGGCTCGGACTCCTCCGCCTGCAGCAGCAGGATGTCGCCGTCGAAGGGGCGGTCGGGGTAGTAGGTCTTGAGCATGTCGTGGTTGGCCTGCCAGATCCTCAGGAAACCCTCCTCGCGCAGGACGTCGACGTCGACGCCGCGCATCAGGGAGGTCTGTTCGGACAGCACGTCGAACGCCGCGTCGAACTCCCCAGGGCTCAGGCGTCCGCCGACGTAGCTCTCGGGCACGTGGGTGTCGAGCATCAGCACCGGCTCGACCCGTTCGCCGGCGGCCTGGAGCTGCACGGCCATCTCGAAGGCGACGTTGCCGCCGAAGGAGTAGCCACCGAGCCGGTAGGGGCCGTGCGGCCGCACCGACCGGACGCGCTCGACGTACAGGGCGGCGAGGTCGCGCAGGGTCGCGGGACGCCGGCCGGTCCCGGCGGCGGGGAAGGACAGCGCGGTCAGCGGGACGGTGGAGTGCGAGACCTCGGCGAGCCGGACGTACAGCAGGTTGGTGCCGCCCGCCGGGTGCACCAGGAACAGGGGTGCGCCGTCGCCCTCGCGGACCGTGACCAGTCCGCGTCCGGTGGGTTCCCCGTCCCGGGCAGCGCGCACGGCTTCGGCCATCCGGCTCGGGGTGCGCAGGGTGCCGAAGGCGTCGAGGTCCAGGGTGACGCCGAAACGGTTCCGGAAGACACTGACGATCTCCACGGCGAGCAGCGAGTCCCCGCCGAGGTCGTGGTAGTCGTCCTCCGGGGCGATCCCGCGGACGCCCAGGTGCTCTTCCAGTACGGCGGTTACCTGCTCCAGCACGCCGTCGTCGGTGCCGGTCTCCGCCGCGGTGGTGACGGAGCCCGGCACCGGTGTGGCCGGCGGCCGCTCGGTGGACGGCTGCTGCCGGACCGGCCGGGGGGTGTCCGGCTCGATCCAGTGGCGCCGGGGGCGCAGGGGGTGGCCCGGCAGGGCGACCTTGCGGGCGAGGGGGAACGCCACGTCACCGTCCGGGAGTCGGCCGTTGGCCCCGTCGGCGATCAGCGCGTCGAGTCCCGCCCGCACTTCGTCGAGGTCCCCGGCGGTGAACGTGTGCGCCACCGGCTGCCGGGTACGGCCCGCGAAGAGGGTGTACGCGAGGTCGGCGAACCGGATCCCGGGGTGCTCGTCGAGGTGGGCGCGCAGCCGGCGGGCGAGGTCGCCGAGGGCACCGGCGTCGCGTGCGGACAGCACGATCGGGTACGGCGTCGCCCCCTGGTCCCGATCGGCGGGCGGGGCGGCGGGTGCCTGCACCAGAACACAGTGCGCGTTGGTTCCCCCGATGCCGAACGAGCTCACCGCGGCGGCCCGCAGCGGCTCGGCGTCGAAGCGGACCGCGGCGCGCGGCACCTCGTACGGCAGCCGGTCCAGCTGGAGGAACGGGTTGGGCTCGCTGATGTTGATCTGCGGCGGCACCGTCTGGTGGTGCAGCACGAGCACGGCCTTGATCAGTCCGGTGACCCCCGCGGCGGCGTCCAGGTGGCCGAGGTTGGCCTTGAGGCTGCCGATGAGGGTGCCCTCGGCGGGCGTGCCGGCGGCGCGGGGCGCGGCGGCGAGCGAACTCAGCTCCAGCGGGTCGCCGACCGCCGTGCCGGTGCCGTGGGTCTCGATGTAGCCGATGTCGCCGCCCGGGACCCCGGAGCCCTCGATCGCCCTGCGGATGACGGCCTGCTGCCCCGCCGTGCCCGGCGCGGTGTAGCCGATCTTCGCCGAGCCGTCGTTGTTGAGGGCGCTGCCGCGGATGACGGCGTAGATCCGGTCGCCGTCACGGCGGGCGTCGGCCAGCCGCTTGAGGACGACGACCCCGCAGCCGTTGCCCTTGATCGTGCCGGAGGACTGTGCGTCGAACACCCGGCAGTGCCCGTCGCGGGAGAGGATGCCGCCCTCCTGGTAGTCGTAACCGGCGGTCTGCGGGAAGCTGATGCTCACGCCCCCGGCAAGCGCCGCGTCCACCTCGCCGTCGTTCAGGGCCCGGCAGGCCAGGTGCACCGCGGTGAGGGAACTGGAGCAGGCCGTCTGCACGGTCATCGCGGGGCCGCTCAGGCCGAGTTTGTAGGCGACGCGGGTGGCGAGGAAGTCCTTGTCGTTGCCGAGCAGCACCGGGTAGGTCAGCGCGCCGTCCGCGTGCTCGGCCGAGCGCAGGACGTTGAAGAGCAGGTACGTCGAAAGGCTCCCGGCCGCGTACACGGCCACCTTCGCCCCGCCCCCGGTGACCAGGCCCGCGTCCTCGGCGGCCTCCCAGGCGCAGGTGAGCAGCACCCGGTGCTGCGGATCCATCAGGCGGGCGTCGCGCGGGGTGACGCCGAAGAAGTCCGCGTCGAACAGGTCGGCGTCGGCGAGGTCGGCGCCGTAGGGCACGCGGGTGGGCGCGTCCACGTCCGCCGGGCTGACTCCGGCGTTCGTCATCTCCTCGGCGGAAAAGCGCCTCACGGCCTCGCCTCCGGACAGCAGCAGCTCCCACAGTTCGGGCACGCTCGCGGCGCCCGGGAACCGGCCGGCCATGCCGACGACGGCGATCGGGCCGGTGAAGGGATCGGGCTGGTCAGGCATGAGTGTTCCCCCGTATGGCGTCTATGTGGGCGGCGAGCTGCCGCGTGGTGGTGTGCGTGAAGAGCTCGATCATTTCCAGGCCGTCGACGTCCAGCCGCTCCCGCAGCCGTCGGTGCACCTCGACGACGTGCATGGACGAGCCGCCGATGTCGAAGAAGTTGTCGTCGGGCCCGAACGTCGCTGCCGGCAGCACGCTGCGCCAGACGTCCTCGACGACGTCGACGGTGGAGGCGGTGTCGGCGGTGGAGGCGGACTGTGCTGCCGAGGCCGGCCCCGGCACCGCGTCGGCGGCCGACGGCGGCCAGGGCAGGGCCCCGTCGTCGACCTTGCCGTTGACGGTCAGCGGCAGCGCCTCCACGCGGACGATGCTCGACGGCATCATGTACGGCGGCAGCAGCCGACGCAGCACGGAGCGCACCTCGGCGTCGCCGGGCAGCCCTCGGCCGGCGAGGAAGGCGACGAGCGAGGGATGGTCCGCGTCCCGTTCGTCCAGACGCACCGCGCACTCCTGGGCGCCGGGCAGCGCCAGCAGCGCGGATTCGACCTCGCCCAGCTCGATGCGGAAACCCCGCAGTTGGACCTGTTTGTCGATGCGCCCGAGATGGACCAGGGTGCCGTCCGGCCGGACCAGGCCGAGGTCCCCGGAGCGGTAGACGACCGCGCCGTCCCGCACCGGGAAGCGCTCGGCGGTCAGCTCGGGGCGGGCCAGATAGCCGCGGGTGACACCGGCGCCGCCGATGATCATCTCGCCGGGCACGCCCGGCGGGCACAGGTGTCCGTCCTCGTCGACGACGCGCACCGTCAGGTCGGACAGCGGCCGTCCGATGGCGGAGGCCGTCTCGTACTGCGCGTCCTGCTCGGTGACCGGGTGGTAGGTGACGTGCACGGTCGTCTCGGTGATGCCGTACATGTTGATCAGCCGGGTGCGGCGCCCCATGAGCGTGAACCAGGGCTGCAGCGCCGCGTACCGCAGTGCCTCACCGCCGAAGACGACGTACCGCAGGGCGAGGGCGTCGCGGTCCTCCGGGCGCAGCACCTTCAAAAGCTGGCCGAAGGCGGACGGCGTCTGGTTGAGGACGGTGACCTGCTCACGCACGAGGAAGTCGCGGAAGGAGTCGGGCGACTTGGCGACGGTCTCGGGGACGACGGCCAGGCGTCCGCCGTACAGCAGCGCGCCGAAGATCTCCCAGACGGAGAAGTCGAAGGCGTACGAGTGGAACAGGCTCCACACGTCACGCGGGCCGAAGCCGAAGTGTTCCTCGGTCGCGCGCAGCAGCCGCATCACGTTGCGGTGGGTGACCTGGACGCCCTTGGGCCGGCCGGTGGATCCGGAGGTGAAGATGACGTAGGCGTCAGCGTCCGGGTCGGCCGGCTGCCGGGGCGCCGGTCCGGCCGGGCCGGGAGCGAGGAGGTCGTCGGCGTGCAGGGCCGTGGTGCCGAGGCCGTGCCAGCGCGCCTCGTCCTCGACGACGGGCAGGCCGTCGGGGAAGCTGCGCAGGATCTGTTCGATGCGCGCGGTGGGCGAGCCCGGGTCCAGCGGTACGTAGGTCTTGCGGGCCTTGAGGACGCCGAGGATCACGGCGACCAGCGCGGTGCCCCGGCGCATGGCGATGCCCACGTGCTGTCCGGGCACCTCCCGCACGAGCCGGGCCGCGATCCGGTCGGACAGCTCGTCGAGTTCGGCGTAGGTCAGCCGGTCCTCGCCCGCGGCGACCGCCGTGCGGCCGGGGAGCCGGTGCGCGATCTTGGTGAACCAGGCGTCCAGGGACCGGTCGACCTTGTGCGCCGGGCGCGCCACGTGCGGGTTGACCAAGTAGTCGAGTTGGGCCTCGGCCTGCGGGGAGAGCGCCGGGATGTCGGTGAGGGCGAGGGCGGGATCGGCCTGGACGCTGTCGAGGACGGTGCGCATCACGGACAGCGGATCGGTGGTCTACTGCTCGTGCGAGCACTCGACGTTGACGGTGAAGGAGTGGCCGAAGTCCTCCACGTTCATGGACAGCGGGTACTTGACCAGTCGCCGCGGCTGGATGAGCCACTCCACCTCGCAGCCCGCCAGGCGCAGCCGGAGTGGCTCCTTGTAGTAGGTGAAGGTGTTGTCCGTGCTGAGCATGCCGCCGACGGCCCGGGGGCAGACCTCGCGGGCCGCGGCGGCGAGGTCGAAGTTCTGGTGGCGCAGCATGCCGGTCGTCGTGGCCTGCACCGAGCGGCACAGGTCGGCGAAGGTGTCGTGCTCGGTGAGGTCCACGGCCAGCGGCAGGGTGTTCACGAAGTACCCGTACGCCTGCTTCTGGCGCAGTCCGCGACGGCCCGCCAGGGGCAGCCCGGTGACCAGCCGGCGGCCGCCGGTGCAGCGGGCGTAGGCCACCAGGTAGGCGGCCAGGAAGTAGGAGAACGGTGTGCAGCCGAGTTCCTTGGCCTGCTGCCGGATGCGGTCGCTGGTGGCGCCGTCCAGACGCAGACGCCGCTCCTCGCCGAGCAGGGCTCCGTCGGGGGCGCGGCGGCCCTGGAGACGGTCGTCGCCCAAGGTGGTGAGGTGTTCCAGCTGCTTGCGGAAGAAGGCCACCGCGTCGGGGCGCGGCGGGAGCGGGGTGACCAGCTCGCCGGGGTCGTCCTGGGTGGCCGGGGAGAGTTCGGCGTCCGGGTCGGCGTACAGCCGCTCCAGCTCCGCGACGAAGTTGAAGTAGGAGTAGCCGTCCAGGACGATGTGCGAGAACAGCAGGGCCGCGTAGACGGCGTGGTCGTCCTGGTAGAGCGTGAAGTGGTACTGCTCGGGGGCGTCGGGCGGCAGCGGGGTGTCGGCGCGCTCGGCCAGTCGCCGGGCGACCTCCTCGCGTTGGTCGCCGCTGAGCCTGATCAGCGGGATGTCCTCGGCACGGGGCTCGGGTCGGGGCCGGTGTACGGCGAGGACCTGTCCTTTGTGTTGTTCGAAGACGGTGTTGAGGGCGCGGATGCCACGGCCGAGCCGGGCGAGCGCGATGCGCAGCCGGTCGATGTCGACGTCGCCGGTGATCCGGTAGGCACCGGCGAGGTTGAAGGCCGCGTTGTTGGTGAAGAGCTGGGTGTGGGTGTAGAGCTTGAGCTGCGCCGGAGTGGCCGGCCGTGCCGAGCGGCACTCAGTCATGCGGGTTTCTCTCTTCGTCCGTCTCTTCGTGTTCACGGGCCGGTCAGTGAGCCGGCTTGCTGATGTCCCAGGCGACGGTGCGCGCGAGCCTGCGCGGCAGATGGCGCAGGCCCCACGCGGCGATCTTGTAGCGGAGGCTGGGGATGCTGACGACCGTGCCCTTCTCGAGGTCTTTCAGGGCGGTACGGACCACGTCGTCGGCGCTCAGCCACAGCCAGGGCGGCGGGAAGCTGGTGGGGATTCCCGCGCGCTGGTGGAACTCCGTCCGGGTGTAGCCGGGCAACAGGGCCGTCATCCGCACTCCGGCGGAAGTGACCTGGTGCGAGGAGGCGAGGGACTCGGTGAAGGCGATGATCCAGGCCTTGCTGGCCGGGTAGGTGGAGCTGAGCCAGGCCGGTCCGAGTCCGGCGACGCTGGCCACGTTGAGGATGGCTCCGGCACGGCGCTCGGTCATCGCGGTCAGGGCGGCGTCGGTCAGCCGCAGGACGGCGCGGACGTTGAGGTCGAGCAGGCGCTCCTCGGCGGCGATGCCCGTTGCCAGGAAGGGCCGCTCGTAGCCGATGCCGGCGTTGTTGACGAGCAGATCGACGGCGGGCTCGGCCCTGAGGCGATCGGTGACCGCGCCGCAGCCCTCGTCACTGGTCAGGTCGGCCGGGATGATCTCGACGTCGACTCCCTGCTCGCGCAGGTCCTCGGCACGCTCCTTGAGATCGGTCTCGGAACGTGCCACGAGAACGAGGTCGTAGCCCCGTGCCGCGAGATGACGGGCGAAGGCGCTGCCCAGTCCGGCGGTGGCTCCGGTGACGAGGGCGGTGGGCATGGCGGTGACTCCCAGTCGTGGCGGGTGGGG
>NZ_LR732544.1:1670250-1690892 GCF_902506575.1 Streptomyces mexicanus
GCGCTGCCCGAGGAGCCCGCCTTGAGCGATCGGCCGCCCCTGCCCCCGTTCACCCGTGAGACCGCCGCGCAGAAGGTCCAGGCGGCGGAGGACGCCTGGAACACGCGCGACCCGGAGAAGGTCGCCCTCGCCTACTCGGAGGACTCCGTCTGGCGCAACCGGGACGTCTTCGTCACCGGCCGCGCCGAGATCGTGGCCTTCCTGACCGACAAGTGGAGCCGCGAGCTGGACTACGCGCTGCGCAAGGAGCTGTGGGCGTTCGAGGGCAACCGCATCGCGGTGCGCTTCCAGTACGAGTGCCACGACGTGCACGGGCAGTGGTGGCGGTCGTACGGCAACGAACTGTGGGAGTTCGACGCGCACGGTCTGATGACGCGGCGCGAGGCGAGCATCAACGACGTGCGGATCGACGAGCACGAGCGCCGCATCCGGGGCCCGCGCCCCGACAGCGAACGCGGACGCCCCTTCCCGCTGCGCTGAACCGCGGCAGGCGCCGTCGGTGACCGGCGGCGCACCGCGCGTCGGTGCTCCGCCCGTCCCGCGCCCGGCCGGACCCGGGTCCGGCCCGACCCGGGCGGAAGGCCTCGGCCCGCCACTGGTCCAGCAGGCTCAGCGCGAGCCGCCGTTCGGCGACCGCCCGCGGGTCCTCCGGCTCCGGTGGCCGCAGTGTCAGGTTCAGGTCGCCGTGCAGCACCCCTACCTGGATCAGGTACTCCGCCGTGCCGTTGACGACCTTGTTGCTGATGTACGGCCGCCCGCCGCCCTCGTCGCGACCCCTCATGCCCCCAGCCCCGTGCTGACCGGCTCCCACTGTACTGAGCTGCCGCCCCGTTCGTTCCCCGTACGGCACGCGCGGACACCGGAAGCCGGTGGCGGGGGTCTGGTCTGGTCTAAGCCGGTTTGGCTCGGCCTGGTCAGTGGACGACGTCGAAGACGTTCTTCTGCAGGCCGTTGGCGTAGACCTCGTGCTCGACCAGCCTCAGCCGCTGGGCGTCCTTGTCCGTGGTGCTGAACAGGCGCTTGCCCGCGCCGAGGAGGAGGGGGAAGACGAGCAGGTGGTAACGGTCGATCAGGCCCGCGTCCGACAGGCTCCGGTTCAGCGTGGCGCTGCCGTGGACGATGATCGGACCGCCCTCGGTCCGCTTCAGGGCGGCGACCTCGTCCAGGGAGCGCAGGATCGTGGTCGGGCCCCAGTTCCCGGCCAGGTCCTGCTCGGCGAGGGTGGTGGACACGACGTACTTCGGCATCGCCTTGTAGCCGGCGAATTCCTCCATGTCCGGCCAGACGGGGCTGAACACCTCGTAGCTGACCCGGCCGAGCAGCATGGCCTCGGCCTCCTGCTGCTCGCGTCCCTTGATCTCGTACGCCTCGGGAAGGAAGTCGACCTCCTTGAAGGTCCATCCGGCGTTGCGGTAACCGGGTTCGCCGCCCGGGGCCTCCACGACGCCGTCGAGCGAGATGAAGGCGGTGCTGATCAGGGTGCGCATCGGTGCTCCTCGGGGTCTGCGGCGCCGCTCGGTCCTCGCGCCGCGCTCGTGTCATGACAGCAGACCGCCGCGCACCGGAAAACTCATCGGCCGCCCGCCGACCGCCGGCCGCACAGGGCAGGCGGCCCCCGGGCAAGCAGCCGGACTCGACAGCCAAACTCAACAGGCAAACTTGCAAGATTGCCTGTCGAACTCCTACCCTGGGCCGCATGGACACACCCGACCGCTCCCGGTCGGCGGAGGAGCTGATGGCCGTGGTGTCGCAGCTCAACCGCCGGATGCGGGCCGCCTCCCCGGAGGGCGCCCTCACCCCCTCGCAACGCATCGTCCTGGGCCGCCTGCACGACGGCCCCGCCACCACCGCGGCGCTCGCCCGGGCCGAACACGTACGACCCCAGTCGATGCGGGTCACCCTGGGCGTGCTGGAGGAGTCCGGGCTGGTGGAGCGCAGCCCGCACCCGACCGACGGCCGCCAGGTCGTCTTCTCGCTCACCGAGGCCGGGCGCCGGCGGCTCGGGGCGCTGCGGCAGGCCAAGGAGACCTGGCTGGCGGACGCCATCGCGGCCCGGCTCGACGCCGAGGAGCAGCGCGTTCTCGCGCACGCGATCGAGCTGATGAAGCGGTTGGTGCGGTCGTGACACGCACCGGTTCCTCCCCACGCGCGGGGGCGGTGCGGCCCTCCCGCCCGAAGGCCGGCGCCGAGCCGGGTGCCGGGTTCGGGCCGCGGCTCATCACACCGTTGCTGCTGGGCTCCGTGCTCAACCCCGTCAACTCCACGATGATCGCCACCGCGCTGGCGTCCATCGGCTCCGATCTGCACGTCGGCGCCGCCCGGACGGCGTGGCTGGTGGCCTGCCTGTATCTGGCGAGCGCGATCGGCCAGCCCGCCATGGGGCGGCTGGCGGACCTCTTCGGGCCGCGCCGGGTGTTCCTCTCCGGTCTGGTGCTGGTCTGCGCCGCGGGCCTGGTCGGCACGTTCCTGCCGACACTGGGCTGGCTGATCGTCTCCCGGGTGCTGCTGGGCTTCGGCACCTCGGCCGCGTACCCGGCGGCGATGGCGTTGCTGCGGGCCGAGTCGCAGCGGCTGGGGCGGGAGACCCCGCGCCCCGTGCTCGGCCTGCTGTCGCTGGCCGGGCTGTCCAGCGCCGCCGTCGGCCCGGTGCTCGGCGGGCTGCTGACGGCCACGCTGGGCTGGCGGGCGATCTTCGCGGTCAACATACCGCTGGCCCTGACCGCGCTCGTCCTGGCGGTGTGGTGGCTGCCGGCCGACGCGCCGGCCCGCGACCGGGCACCCGCACGCTCGGGAGCAGTCGCGGGCGGGGACGCGCGGACCGGAGCGGCGCGGGCCGCGGACGAAGACGCACGCCACCCGAGGAGCAGGGTCGCCTCGCTCGATCCGCTGGGGATCGCGCTGTTCCCCGGCACGCTGGTGACGGCGATGCTGTTCCTGCTGCGCCTGGACCGGCCGCTGTGGTGGCTGCTCCCGCCGGTCGCGGTCCTGGGCGGGGCGCTGGCGTGGTGGGAGCGACGCCGTACGGCTCCGTTCATCGACGTGACCATGCTGACCCGCAACCGCGCGCTGGCGACCACGTATCTGCGGCACGGCACGGCGTACCTGATCATCTACTGCGTGATGTACGGCTACGCGCAGTGGCTGGAGGACGCGCACGGCCTGTCGTCCTTCACGGCGGGGCTGGTGATGCTTCCGATGTCGGCCGCGGCGGCCGTCTGCTCGCTGCTGGGCGCGCGGACGAAGGGCATCCGGGCCCCGCTGACGGTGGCCGCCGTGCTGCTGGCCGCGGGCAGCGGCCTGCTCCTGCTCACCGGTCACCACGCGTCGACGGCCGTGCTGCTGTCGGCCGCGGTGCTGTTCGGGCTGCCGCAGGGGCTGACGTCCACCGGCAACCAGGCCGCCGTCTACGCCCAGGCGCCGGCCGGCGGCATGGGCGCGGCGGCCGGGCTGCAGCGGACCGCGCAGTACCTCGGCGCGATCACCGCCGCCAGTCTGATCGGCCTCTTCTACGGTCCCCGGGCGACCGACGGCGGCCTGCACGACATGGCCGCCGTGACCGGGCTGCTGAGCGTGGTCCTGGTCCTGCTGACCGTGGGCGACCGGGCCCTGCGGGCCGGGCGCCGCTGAGCGCGCCGCTCGCCCGCGCTCTTCACCGCACACGGCTCGCCGAAGAACAACAGCACCTCTATAAGTGCTGTTACGATCCGGCGCATGCCTGATCGCCCTGCCCTCGACCCCCCCCGTGACAGCCTCTGGCGGCCGCTGCGGCTGCTCCAGGCCGCCATGGACGCCGACATCGCCCGCCTGTACGCCGAGCGGCAGATCGACGGGCTCAAACCGAGCTACGTCATGGAGTTGCTCCGCCTGCACGCCCGCGGCCCCATGACGATCAGGGAACTGGCCGAGTCGGTCGAGCGCACGCATTCGGCCCTCAGCCAGAAGGTCGCGGCGATGCGCGCGGCAGGCTGGGTGGAGACCGTCACCGGTGACGACGCGCGCACCAAGAAGGTGACGCTCACCGACAGGGCCCGCCGTGTGGCCGACCGCCTGGCCGCGGAGTGGCGGGCCACCGAGGCGGCCCTCGCCGACCTGGAGGCCGAGATCCCCTACCCGCTCTCCCGGGTGGTCACCGACATCGAGCGCGCCCTGGCGCGCAAGAGCTTCCACGACCGCATCGCCGAGAGGCTGGCGGAGGACCCTGCGTGGGCCGAGGAGCCCAGCAAGGGTGAGGCGCCCGGCAGCGACGAGAACCCCGGCCAGGGCGAGGGGCCGGGGACGAGGGGCCCGGCATGAGGCTGAGGCACACGTTGCTCGACGTCACGCCGCTGCGGACGTCGCCGGCGTTCAGACGGCTGTGGATCGGCCAGTCCCTGTCCGGGCTGGGCGGCCAGATGACCCTCGTGGCGGTGCTGGCCCAGGTCTGGCAGAGCACGCGGAGCACCACGTGGACCGGCGCGGTGGGGCTGGCGCAGGCGGTGCCGGTCATCGCGATCGGGCTCTTCGCCGGGTCGATCGTGGACCGCGTGGACCGGCGGCGGTTCTACCTCCTCACCACCGTCGGGCAGGCCGCGTGCTCGCTCGTGCTCGCCCTGCAGGGGTTCCTGGCCCCGCTCCCGGCCGCGGGAGTCCTCACGCTCGTAGCCGTCCAGTCCTGCTTCGTCGCCGGCGGCGGCCCGGCCTCGCGCGCCTTCGTCCCGCACCTGCTGCCCGGTCACCGGCTGGCCGCTGGACTCACCCTGAACCGCATCGCCTTCCAGGGCGCCATGCTGGCGGGCCCCGCTCTGGGCGGCCTGCTCGCCGGCGGGCTCGGCGTCGGCGGCTGCTACCTGATCGACGCCCTCACCTTCGCCGCCGCGTTCCACGGCGCGCTCGGTCTGCCCCGGATGAAGCCCGGCGACGAGCCGGCCCGTCCCGGTCTGCGCGGAGTGCTGGACGGCCTGGCCTTCCTGGTGCGCACACCGGTGATCCGCGGTGCGCTGCTGACCGACCTGGCCGCCACCGTGCCGGCGATGCCGGTCAGCCTGTTCCCCGTGGTGAACGCCGAGCGGTTCGGCGGCGATCCGCGCACGCTCGGGTTGTTCCTCACCGCCGTCGCCGTCGGCGGGGTGGCCGCGTCGGTGCTGTCCGGGACGTTCACGCGACTGCCCCGTCACGGTCCGGTCATGCTCGCGGGGGCCGCCGTGTGGGGCGCGGCCCTGGCCCTGTTCGGCATGGTGCACGATCCGTGGGTGTCCCTGGCCTGCCTCGCCGTGGCGGGCGCCGCCGACACCGTCTCGGTCGTCTCCCGCGGCACGGTCGTCCAGACCCACACCCCCAGCGAGCTTCTGGGCCGGGTCGGCGCGGCCGAACAGATCGTCGGGCGGGCCGGGCCGGACGTCGGCAACCTGCGCGCAGGGCTCGTCGCCGACGCCACCTCCGCGTCGGCGGCCCTCGTCAGCGGCGGCCTGCTCTGCCTCGGCGTCGTGGCGCTGGTGGGCGCCACCACGACGGGTCTGCGCCGGTCCCCCGCTCCCGCCGCCGGCACGTCGAGCGGTACTTAGCCCGGTGTCAGAAGGCCTCGCCGGGAAACCCGTCCGGAGCCGAGGGTGCCCGTCCCTCGTCGTCACCATGCTCCGTCAGGTGCCCGAGGGGGCCCACGCGCTGACGGCGAAACGGCTGCCGTCGCGCCGGACCTCGGCGGCGCCGGCACCGGCGAAGTGCGCGGGCACCACGAGTTCGCCCGCGTCCGCGGCGCGTTCGAGCACGCTCAGGCGCGTCGCCGCGGCCTGGCGCGGGTCCTCGCAGAAGCAACTGCTGCATCCGGGGTCGATGATCTGTACCGGGCTGTGCAGCAGGTCGCCCACGAACACGGCGCGGTCGGAGCCGGAGGACAAGCGGACGACGCAGGAGCCGGGGGTGTGGCCCGGCGCGGGCTCCAGGGCGAGGTTGCCGTCGATCCGGTAGGAGTTCTCCCACAGCACGGCACGGCCGAGGACGGGCGCGATGCTGTCGGCGTAGACGAGCAGGCTGCCCTGGCGGCGGCGTCGCTCGTGGTCGTCACGGGGCTTGCGCCGGCGGTGGGCGTTGCGGGGGTCGAAATAGCTCTGGTCGGCCCGCGGGATCAGGTAGGTGGCGTTCGGGAACGTCGGCGTCCACTCGCCGTCACGCAGCCGGGTGTTCCATCCGACGTGGTCGTAATGGATGTGCGTGTTGATCACGATGTCCACCTGCTCGGGACGGACGCCGGCCTGTGCGAGGCGGTCCAGGAAGTCCGTCGCCAGGTGGTCGAACAGCGGGATCTGCGGCCGGTCGCGGTCGTTGCCGATACCGGTGTCGACGAGGACGACCTTGCCCTCGCTGCGCAACACCCAGGTCTGCACGGCACCGCGGTACATGTCGGTCCGCGGGTTCCAGTGATCGGGCACCAGCAGCGACGCGTTGTCCTGCCAGATCCCGGGAGCGCTGTCCGGGACGATGAACCGGGCGGGGGCGATCTCGCCTTCCCATTCGACCACTTTCGTGATCTCGACCTCGCCGAGCTGAAAACGTTGCATACCGCCACGCTATGGCGCCCTGCTGCGCGGACCAATGCGTGATCGACTCGGATCCTTGCGCATTCGTCTCACTGCGCGAGCGGTACGGTGAGAGCCGTGGACGTGCTCAGCGATGTGATCACCGCCATGCGCACCGGCCGCCCCGCCTCCAACCGGGCCCGTGTCGCCCCGTCCTGGTGCTTCCGGTTCGACCGCTACGACGGCGCCGGGTTCCACGTGCTGCTGCGGGGCACCGGCTGGCTGGTACCGGAGCGCGGAGCGCCCGTGCCGCTGGACGCCGGCGACATCGTCCTGGTGCCGCACGGCAGTGCGCATGTGCTGTCCGACGCGCCGACGGCGCGGGGCGCGGTGCCGTTCGACGCCGTGGTGGACGACCCGGCGGGCCGGACCGAGTTCGTCTGCGGCAAGTACCGGCTCGACCGCTCCCGGACGCATCCCCTGCTGGCGGAGCTGCCCGACGTCGTCCACCTCCCGCACCGGCTCGGGCACCACCCCGACCTGCGGGCCGCCGTCGACCTGCTCGCCCGGGAGACGACCGGCGACCGGCCCGGCCGGGACGCCGTGGTCTGCGGGCTGCTGGATCTGCTGCTCGTGTACATGGTGCGCGCCTGGTTCGACGACCATCCGGGGAGCGGCTGGCCGAGGGCGCTGCACGACAGCGAGGTCGCCGCGGCTCTGCAGGCGCTGCACGGCGACCCGGCCGCGCCGTGGCGGCTGGAGGACCTTGCCGCCCATGTCGGCGTGTCCCGTGCGACGCTGGCGCGGCGGTTCACGGCCCTGACCGGACAACCGCCCATGACCTACCTGACGTGGTGGCGGATGACCACCGCGGCCCACCTGCTCCGGGAGACCGACCGGCCGCTCCCCGCGATCGCGCGCGAGGTCGGCTACGGCTCGCCGTTCGCCTTCTCCCACGCCTTCAAGCGCCACTTCGGCCTGACTCCGGGCCGCTACCGCGCACGCACGGATCCGAAGGCTGCTGAACCTCGGATGTCAAGCAGCGACGCGCCGACACTTCCGCGCGATCCGGGGATCCGCGGGGTGAACGCCCGTCAGGAGATCACCTTGACGGACTAATTGTCCGTCAATCACACAAGTTCCGCGTGCATTTGACGGGTCATCAGGTCTCAGCGAAGGCGCCGACCCGGCCTCCGGGTACCCCGATCGGCCCTCGAGGGGCAATTTTCCCCTCCGCCCGAAATGACAGCTTCGAAGCGATATGAGTACGTTCATCACGCGTCGGCTGCCACAGCCGATCTCTCTCCGACTCGAGACAGGAGAAGCAGTGCCATGATCATGACCCGTTCCCACGCGATCACCGCGGGCATCGCGGCCGCCGCGGCACTGACCGCGACCGGCATCACCTACGCCCGCGCCGTGGAGAAGCAGCACGCCAAGGGCAAACTCACCGCCCGCGAGCGCATCGAACTCCTCCTGGACGAGGGCTCCTTCGTCGAGCTGGACGAGTTCGCCCGCCACCGCTCCACCAACTTCGGCCTGGAGGCCAACCGCCCCTACGGCGACGGCGTCGTCACCGGCTACGGCACCGTCGACGGCCGCCCCGTCGCCGTGTTCTCCCAGGACTTCACCGTCTTCGGCGGCGCCCTGGGCGAGGTCTACGGCCAGAAGATCGCCAAGGTCATGGACTTCGCCCTCAAGACCGGCTGCCCCGTCATCGGCATCAACGACTCCGGCGGCGCCCGCATCCAGGAAGGCGTCGCCTCGCTCGGCGCCTACGGCGAGATCTTCCGCCGCAACACCCACGCCTCCGGCGTCATCCCCCAGATCTCCCTCGTGGTCGGCCCCTGCGCGGGCGGCGCGGTCTACTCCCCCGCCATCACCGACTTCACCATCATGGTCGACCAGACCAGCCACATGTTCATCACCGGCCCCGACGTCATCAAGACCGTCACCGGCGAGGACGTCGGCTTCGAGGAACTGGGCGGCGCCCGCACCCACAACACCGCCTCCGGCGTCGCCCACCACATGGCCGCCGACGAGAAGGACGCCATCGACTACGTCAAGCAGCTGCTGTCCTACCTGCCCTCCAACAACCTCTCCGAGCCCCCCGTCTTCCCCGAGGAAGCGGACCTGACCGTCACCGACGAGGACCTCGAACTCGACACCCTGGTGCCGGACTCGGCGAACCAGCCCTACGACATGCACACCGTCATCGAGCACCTCCTCGACGACGGCGAGTTCTTCGAGACCCAGCCGCTGTTCGCCCCGAACATCCTCACCGGCTTCGGCCGCGTGGAGGGCCACCCGGTCGGCATCGTCGCCAACCAGCCGATGCAGTTCGCCGGCTGCCTGGACATCGACGCCAGCGAGAAGGCCGCCCGGTTCGTGCGCACCTGCGACGCCTTCAACCTGCCCGTGCTCACCTTCGTCGACGTCCCCGGCTTCCTGCCCGGCGTCGGCCAGGAACACGACGGCATCATCCGCCGCGGCGCCAAACTCATCTACGCCTACGCCGAGGCCACCGTCCCCCTGATCACCGTCATCACCCGCAAGGCCTTCGGCGGCGCCTACGACGTCATGGGCTCCAAGCACCTGGGCGCCGACCTGAACCTGGCCTGGCCCACCGCCCAGATCGCCGTCATGGGCGCCCAGGGCGCCGTCAACATCCTGCACCGCCGCACCATCGCCGACGCGGGCGAGGACGCCGACGCCACCCGCGCCCGCCTCGTCCAGGAGTACGAGGACACCCTCCTCAACCCCTACATCGCCGCCGAACGCGGCCACATCGACGCCGTCATCACCCCCTCCGACACCCGCGCCCACATCGCCCGCGGCCTGCGTCACCTGCGCACCAAACGGGAAACCCTCCCCCCGAAGAAGCACGGCAACATCCCCCTCTGACCGCCAGGGAATCCCACATGACGATCAAGGTCGTACGAGGCAACCCCACCCCCGAGGAACTGGCCGCCGCCCTGGCGGTGGTCAGGGCGCGCGCCGCGGCGGCGGCCGCCCTGCCGTCCGGCGCGCCCGTCCCGCGGGACTCCTGGGCCGACCCGGCCCGCATCGCCGGCCGCCGCGTCCCGCGGCCCGGGCCGACGGCGTGGGCGCGCACCTACTGGCCGAGCTGAGCCCCGCGCCGGCCGCCGGGCCGGCCGACCGGCGCACACGCGGCGGGCGCCCGGGCCCGCGCGGCAACTTGAGTACGCGTACTCAGGCGCCCGCCCCGCCCGCCGCCGGACCATCGAAGGCATGCTGTGGTCCGACCCCGAGAACGAGCCGCCGAAAGAACTGCGCGACATGCAGACGATGCTGCGGCGGCTGGGCGTCCTCGTGGCCGCGGCCATGGTGCTGGCGATGTCCGTCATCGGGCTGAGGTGACCTCCGCGTGCCACAGGGCCTCCGTCCCGGGGTGACCTCTGGTTCCCCGGGAGCCGCCCGGGGGTGGCTCTTGGTTGCCCGGGATCGGCCCCGGGGTGGCCCCTCGCCTCCCCACGGGTCAGCCCTGAGGGTGACCGGAGGAAGGTGAGGGGTGCGGCCCGGCGCCGATACGCTGAACGCATGACTGACCAGCCGCGCCGCCGACTCGTGCTCGCCTCCCAGTCCCCCGCCCGGCTCGGGTTGCTCCGCCAGGCCGGGATGGACCCCGAAGTGGTCGTCAGCGGGGTCGACGAGGACGCCGTGACCGCCCCCACGCCCGCCGAGCTGGCGCTCGCGCTCGCGGAGGCCAAGGCGTCCGTGGTGGCGGCCCGCCCGGAGGTCCAGGGCGCCCTGGTGATCGGCTGCGACTCGGTGCTCGACCTGGACGGCCAGGCGCTCGGCAAGCCGGCCGACGCCGAGGAGGCCACCGCCCGCTGGAAGGCGATGCGGGGGCGGGCCGGGACCCTGCAGACCGGGCACTGCGTGTGGGACACGGTCAGCGGCCGCTACACCTCGGCGACCGCCTCCACGGTGGTCCACTTCGGCGAGCCTACGGACGAGGAGATCGCCGCGTACGTCGCCTCCGGCGAACCGCTCTACGTCGCCGGCGCCTTCACCCTGGACGGCCGTTCGGCCCCGTTCATCGACCGCATCGACGGCGACCACGGCAACGTCATCGGCCTCAGCCTGCCCCTGCTGCGCCGGCTGCTGGCGGAGCTGGGCGTCGGGATCACCGAGCTGTGGGCGCCCGTCGAGGGCGACTGAGCAGGGGTCAGGGGGTGCTGGGCTCGGCCGGCGGGGTGACGGGCTCGGGCGCGGCGTCGTCGGGCCCCGTCTCCTGGGCGTCGTAGGTCATCAGCAGCAGCACGACGAGCCCGAGCACGACGACCATGAACAAGAACGCCTCCCAGCCCACCAGCCCCCAGGCGAACGCGCCCAGCAGCCCGTGCACCACGGCCGCGCTGATCAGCAGGACGCGCCCGAGGCCCGCCGGGCGGCGGTCGCGCAGGGCGACCAGCAGGGCGGCCAGGCCGCACAGGGCGAAGTAGAGGCCGAAGACGACCCCGCCGACCTTCGAGGACGTCGACATCACGTTCGGGTCCAGGCCGGCCAGGGACATCCGCTGCCGGTGCACGACGTCCCCGAGGAGCCAGTTCACCGCCGCGAAACCGAACGCCTCGGCGAAGAGGATCACCGCCACCACCCACGCCACCGGTCGGCGCACCACCGGCCCCACCCACTTTCGATCACGGCTCCGTCAGAAGTCGTGTTACCGCGAGTACCGTTCGACAGCGGGAACGCTACCGATGGGTAAACCAGGGGACAAGGGTCCTGCGAACGGCAAAGATTCGTTGGGCCATTCGTAGGATCTCCACAAAGAAACGCGGTGGGCCGCAGCACGCTCTCACAGAGACCTCGACCACGCCGGAAAGCTAGGGTTTCCCCGAGGAGCCCTGCGTACCGCCGGTGCGACAAGGGCTTTCGCGGGTCGAGCAAGCCTCGCATCACGCTCCGTGTGGGCAAGCTCACCATTGGGGACGGGTCGAAGTGCCGTGTCGGCAGTCCCTAAACTCGGCTTGTTTCAAGGAGGGAGCCTCAATCGTGCGCAAGGTGCTCATCGCCAACCGTGGCGAAATCGCTGTCCGCGTGGCCCGGGCGTGCCGGGACGCCGGGATCGCGAGCGTGGCCGTCTATGCCGACCCGGACCGGGACGCTGTGCATGTCCGCGCCGCGGATGAGGCCTACGCCCTGGGCGGTGACACCCCGGCCACCAGCTACCTGGACATCGACAAGGTCCTCAAGGCCGCCAAGGAGGCCGGCGCGGACGCCGTCCACCCCGGCTACGGCTTCCTCTCGGAGAACGCCGACTTCGCCCAGGCCGTCCTGGACGCGGGCCTGATCTGGATCGGCCCGCCCCCGCAGGCCATCCGCGACCTCGGCGACAAGGTCGCCGCCCGCCACATCGCCCAGCGCGCCGGCGCCCCCCTGGTCGCCGGCACCCCCGACCCCGTCTCCGGCGCCGACGAGGTCGTCGCCTTCGCCCGCGAGCACGGCCTGCCCATCGCGATCAAGGCCGCCTTCGGCGGCGGCGGCCGCGGCCTGAAGGTCGCCCGCACCCTGGAGGAAGTCCCGGAGCTGTACGACTCCGCCGTCCGCGAGGCCGTCGCCGCCTTCGGCCGCGGCGAGTGCTTCGTCGAGCGCTACCTCGACCGGCCCCGCCACGTCGAGACCCAGTGCCTGGCCGACAAGCACGGCAACGTCGTCGTCGTCTCCACCCGCGACTGCTCACTGCAGCGCCGCCACCAGAAGCTGGTCGAGGAGGCCCCCGCCCCCTTCCTGTCCGACGAACAGCTCGCCGAGCTCTACCGCGCCTCCAAGGCCATCCTGAAGGAGGCCGGCTACGAAGGCGCCGGCACCTGCGAATCCCTCGTCGGCCAGGACGGCACCATCCCCTCCCTCGAGGTCAACACCCGCCTGCAGGTCGAACACCCCGTCACCGAGGAAGTCGCCGGCATCGACCTCGTGCGCGAGATGTTCCGCATCGCCGACGGCGAGGAACTCGGCTACGACGACCCGCCGCTTCGCGGCCACTCCTTCGAGTTCCGCATCAACGGCGAGGACCCCGGCCGAGGTTTCCTGCCCGCCCCCGGCACCGTCACCCGCTTCGACCCCCCTTCCGGCCCCGGTGTCCGCCTCGACGCCGGTGTCGAAGCCGGCTCCGTGATCGGCCCCGCCTGGGACTCCCTGCTCGCCAAACTCATCGTCACCGGCCGCACCCGCAAGGAGGCCCTCCAGCGCGCGGCCCGCGCGCTGGACGAGTTCCAGGTCGAGGGCATGGCCACCGCCATCCCCTTCCACCGCAAGGTCGTCCGCGACCCCGCCTTCGCCCCCGAGCTGACCGGCTCCACCGACCCCTTCACGGTCCACACCCGGTGGATCGAGACCGAGTTCGTCAACGACATCAAGCCCTTCACCGCCCCCGCCGACACCGAGGCGGAGGAGGACACCGGCCGCGAGACCGTCGTCGTCGAGGTCGGCGGCAAGCGCCTGGAGGTCTCCCTGCCCTCCTCGCTGGGCATGTCCCTGGCCCGCACCGGCCTGGCCGCCGGCGCCAAGCCCAAGCGGCGCGCCGCCCGCAAGTCCGGGCCCGTCGCCTCCGGCGACACCCTCGCCTCCCCCATGCAGGGCACCATCGTCAAGATCGCCGTCGAGGACGGCCAGGAAGTCCAGGAAGGCGACCTCGTCGTCGTCCTGGAAGCCATGAAGATGGAACAGCCCATCAACGCCCACAAGGCCGGCACCATCAAGGGCCTCACCGCCCAGGTCGGCGCCTCCATCACCTCCGGCGCCGCCATCTGCGAGATCAAGGACTGACCACCCACCCACAGCACCCCAGGCGCCCGGCGGACGCCCTCCGCGGACCGCGCCCCCGGCCGCCCGCTCACCCGTGCGCGGCCCGCAGTGCCGCCCCGAGCACCCGCGGGGCCCGGACCAGCGACGGCCCGTACCACGTCAGGTGCCGCCCGCTGACCAGCGCGCACGGCAGGTGCGGAAAGGCTTCGGGGCCGTCGTCCGCGGTGAAGCGGTACGGCTCGTCCGGCAGTACCACGAGATCCGGGGCGGCGGCCCTCAGCTCCTGGAGCGGGACGCGCGGATACCGCCCGTCGTGGTCGGCGTACAGGGGGGCGACGCCGAGGCGGGCGAGGACGTCACCGGCGAAGGGGTCCCGGCCCAGCACCATCCACGGCCGCCGCCACACCGGCACGACCGCGGTCCTGCGGCGGGCCGGCTCCGGCAGCCGCGACCAGGCGGCCTCCGCCTCCTCCAGCCACCGGGGCGGCCCGGCGGCGCCGCAGGCGGCCAGCACCCGGGTCAGCTCCGTGAAGGCCTGCGGCAGGCCGCGCACCTCGGTCACCAGCACCTCGATCCCGGCCGCGCGCAGCGCGTCGAGGGCCGGGGCGCGGTTCTCCTCCTCGTTGGCGACCACGGGGTCGGGGGCGAGGGCGACGATGCGGTCCACCTTCGGGTTCTTGGGGCCGCCGGCGCGCACCACGTCCAGGTCCGCCGGGTGGCTGCACCAGTCGGTGGCGCCGACGAGGACGCCGGGCAGGGTCGCGGCGACCGCCTCGGTGAGCGAGGGCACCAGCGACACCACGCGCATCAGCGCCTCCGGTCCTGCACCGCCTCGATGTGCTCGGCCACGGCGACCACGACGACGCGGGTCTCCGGCACGGTGGCCCGCCAGCGGTGGCGCACCCCGCCGGTCAGGTACATGGTGTCGCCGCGCGCCAGGCGGTAGGCGCGGCCCTCGGCCTCGATCTCCACGCCGCCGTCGGCGACGTACATCAGCTCGTCGTTGCGGTGCTGGAACTCGCGGCCGGCCTCGTGGTCACCGGTGAACTCGGAGGCGTGCAGCTGATGGTGGCCGCGCACCAGGGAACGCACCCGCGGTTCGCACTCCGGCCCGGCGGCCTCCGCCCGCACGACGTCCACGCTGCACGCCGGGTCGGCCGCCGCCAGCAGCTCCACGGCGGTGGTCCGCAGCGCGTCGGCGACCTTTTCCAGGGAGGTCTGGCTAGGGCGGGCCCGGTCGTTCTCGACCTGGCTGAGGAAGGGCACCGACAGGCCGCTGCGCTCGGCCACGACGGCGAGCGTGAGGGAGAGCGCACGGCGCCGCCGCCGCACGGCCGCGCCCACGCGCAGGGACTGCTCTTTGTGGTCGCCCATCGGTCCGGCTCCCTCCCTCGCTCGTCGTTCGGTCCGCTGTGTCCCGCGCCCGCGTCCGGGCGCGGGTCTCCTGATGACTTCTCTGCACCCTACGCATGTTCGGCAAACCGTTTCATGCCGCCGTCACATCCGGTGACGCCTCCTGGTGGGCCGACCTCATGGTTTCGCGCCAGTCGATCGGGTCCTTCCGGAGTCGTACCGTGCCCGCGGGGCGGGTGCCGGCGCCGCAGGGCCGCCGTCGCGCCGACGGCCGGGGGGGTGAGGGTGGCTCTCCGTGGTTGGCCGGATTCGTACCGGCGCAACGCCTCCGACGTGAACGTCACCACAACGGCGTGCGGGCCGCAGATGTTCCCTCAGGCAGCGGCCGATGCGCAAGGGGGCGGGCCCGCGCGGCCGGGACGGCGCGCGGGCCCGCCCCCAAGGACGGGGGGGGCAGGCCATGCCGCGGGCATGCGCCGCCCCACGTCCGGGGGCTGCTTCAGCCAGGCGTCGACCGCCTCGTCCTCGTGGCCCTGGCCGCGCTCGTTGATCTCGCTCTCCAGGCTGCCCAGCTCCGCCTCGCTCATCCGGAAGTTCTTGATCCACCGGGTGAGCTGCGGGTACTGCTCGGGGAAGCTCTTGCTGGAGACGGTGCGGATGGTGTTGCCCACGCCGAAGAGCTTCTTGTCGTCCTTCAGCTTGGCCAGGTCGTAGCGGCTGTACGCCCAGTGCGGCGACCACAGCCCCACGGCCACGGGCTGCTTCTTGGCGTAGGCGCGCTTGAGCTCGGCGAGCATCGCGGGCGTGGAGCCGTCGACGACCTTGTACTCCTTGTCCAGGCCGTAGCCGGGCAGGCCCTTGTTCTTCAGCAGGTTCATCTCACCGGTGCCCGCCTCGATGCCGATGATCCTGCCGTCGAACAGGGACGCCTTGCCCTTGAGGTCCTCCAGGGACTTCACGTCCTTGACGTAGGAGGGCACGGCGATCTCCAGCGAGGTCGGCCGGTACCAGGTGCCGAGGTCGGTGAGTCTGTCCTTGCTCTTGTCCCAGTAGTTCTTCTGGGCGTACGGCAGCCAGGCGTCGAAGTCGAGGTCGATGTCGCCGCCGGCCAGGCCGGTGTAGACGGGGCCGACGTCCATCTGCTTCAGGTTCAGCTTGTAGCCGCGGCGCTGCAGGACGGTCTTCCACAGGTGGGTGACGGCGATGTCCTCGTCCCAGGGGAACCAGGCGACGTTCAGTGTCCGCCCGGCCTCGGCCGGCTCGGCGGTGGAGCCGCCGGAGACCGGGGCCAGCTTGTCGACCATGCCGGGGTTGTCCTTCAGCCAGGGGCGCACGGCGTCCTGCTGGCGGCCCCTGCCGGCCTTGTTGATCTCCGCCTCCAGGCTGGTGAGCTGCTTCTCGTCCAGCTTGAAGTTCTTCAGCCAGCCGGCGACGACCGGGTTGTCGGAGGCGAAGCCCTTGCGGGCCAGGCTGTGCACGCCGTCGCCCTTGCCCCAGGCGCCCTTGGGGTCCTTCAGCTTCTTCAGGTGGTAGTCGCTGTAGGCCCAGTGCGGCGACCAGAGCGTGACGACGATCGGCTCCTGCTTGCTGTAGGCGCGCTTCAGCTCGGCGAGCATCGCGGGCGTGGAGCTGTCGACGACCTTGTACGTCCCGTCCAGGCCGTACGCCTTGAGGACCTTGCTCTTGAGCAGCGCCATCTCGCCGGCGCTGGACTCGATGCCGGTGATCTTCCCGCCGAACAGGGCGGCCTTGCCCTTGAGGTCGTCCAGCGAGTCGACGTCCTTCATGTACGCCGGGACGGTCAGCTCCAGCGAGGTCGGGCCGTACCAGGAGCCCAGGTCGTCGAGCTGCTTGCCGTACTTCTTCCAGTACTGGGCGTGGGTGGTCGGCAGCCAGGAGTCGGTCTCGAAGTCGACGCTGCCCTGGGCGAGCGAGGTGTACAGCGGTCCGGCGTCGAACTGGCGGGCGTCCACCCGGTAGCCGCGCTGTTCGAGGATCTCCTTCCACAGGAACGTGGAGGCGACGCCCTCGTCCCAGGGGATGTAGCCGATGCTGATCTTCTTGCCCTTGCCGACGTTCTGGCCGCCGGAGGCGGCGGAGGAGGAGGCCCCGCCACCGCCGAAGACACCCATGCCGCCCGCGACCAGCGCGAGGACGACCACGCCGACCACGGCGATCTGCGGCCGCAGCCGGTAGGACCAGATCTTCAGGCCCTTCAGCGCCTGCGCCTTGGCGGCGGCACGCCGGCCCAGCGGCGAGACCTGGGAGCCCAGGGCGCTGGTCATGCGGTCCAGGTAGATCGCGAGGATCACGATGGCGACGCCCGCCTCGGAGCCGAGGCCGACGTTGAGCTGGCCGATGGCCTCGTTGACGTCGCCGCCCAGGCCGCCGGTGCCGACCATGCCGGCGATCGCGGCCATGGACAGGCCGAGCATGATCACCTGGTTGACGCCGGCCATGACGGTGGGCAGGGCCAGCGGCAGCTGGACGCGCAGCAGGGTGTTGCGGGGCGTGGTGCCGAACGCCTCGGCGGCCTCCACCAGCTCCCGGTCGACCTGGCGGATGCCCAGCTCGGTCATGCGCACGCCGGGCGCCAGCGCGAAGATCAGCGTGGCGACGATGCCGGCGGAGGCGCCGGTGCCGAAGAACAGGATGGCCGGGATGAGGTAGATCATCGCCGGCAGGGTCTGCATGAAGTCCAGCACCGGCCGCACCATGGCGCTCACCCGGCTGGAGCGGGCCGCCCAGATGCCGACCGGCACCGAGATCACCAGCGCGATGACGGTGGCGACCAGGACGAGCGAGAGGGTCACCATCGCGTCCGACCACAGCTCCATGGAGTCGATGAAGGCGAACCCCACGAAGGTGAGCACACCGGCCAGCGCCCCGCGCAGCCACCAGGCGAGCACGGCGAGGATGCCGGCGAGCAGCAGCGGCTCGGGTGCCTGCAGGACGGCGTCGATGCCGTCGTAGGCGCCGGTGAAGACGGTCTTGAAGAAGTCGAACAGCCAGGACATGTGGTCCAGCAGCCAGTCGACGGCGGTGTTGACCCAGTCGCCGAGCGGGATCCTAGGCATGGGCCACCTCCTTCTCGCCGCCGTTGTCCTGACGGGTGTGGCAGGTGGCGGGCGCGCTGCTCGGCTCGTCGCCGAGGAAGCCGACGAGCCGCTGCCGCGGGACGACGCCCACGACGGCATGGCCGCGGTCGACGACGGCGACGGGGTGGCTCAGCCGGGCGCTGATCGCGCACAGTTCGGTGAACGGCGTGTCCGGCGCCGCGGTCGGGCAGTCGCAGTCGGCCTCGTCGCCACGCACGTGGCGGTCCATGACCGCCTCCGCGGTCAGCACCCGCGAGCGGTCGACGTCCTGGGTGAAGGAGGCGACGTAGTCGTTGGCCGGGCGCAGCAGGATGTCCTCGGCGGAGCCGGTCTGCACGATGCGGCCGTCGCGCATGACGGCGATGCGGTCGCCCAGGCGCATGGCCTCGTTGAGGTCGTGGGTGATGAAGACGATCGTCTTCTTCAGGGTCTTCTGCAGCTGGAGCAGCTGGTCCTGCATGTCGCGGCGGATCAGCGGGTCCAGGGCACTGAAGGACTCGTCCATCAGCAGCAGGTCGGCGTCGGTGGCCAGCGCGCGGGCCAGGCCCACGCGCTGCTGCATGCCGCCGGACAGCTCGTCGGGCCAGGAGCCCTCCCAGCCGGCCAGGCCGCACAGGGCGAGCGCCTCGTCGGCGCGGCGTTCGCGCTCGGCGCGGGGCACGCCCTGCACTTCCAGGCCGTAGGCGGCGTTGTCGCGGACGCTGCGGTGCGGGAAGAGCGCGAAGTGCTGGAACACCATGCTGATCTTCCGGGAGCGGACGTCGCGCAGCTCGCGGTCGGTGAGCGCGGTCAGGTCCTGCCCGGCGAACCGGACGTGGCCGGCGGTGGGCTCCAGCAGCCCGTTGAGCATCCGCAGCAGGGTCGACTTGCCGGAGCCGGACAGCCCCATCACGACGAAGATCTGGCCGGGGTCCACGGTGAACGAGGCGTCGATCACGGCAGCCGTGGTGCCGTCGGCGCGCAGATCGTCGCGGCCGGCTCCCTGCCGCAGCCTTTCGACCGCCTCGTCCGGTCGTCTGCCGAACACCTTGTACAGGTGCTCGGCCTCAAGCATGGCTGACACACGTACCTCTCACCTCGGGGACAGGGGCACGACGCGAAGGGTTGGTAACAGTTGAATTACGCAACCACTTTCGGTCTGGGGCCGCGCCTGCCCAAGGCCCCTTGAGGCAAACACAAAAGTGGTCCGGTTCACACCCTCTCGACCGGTTCCCCCACAGACGGACACTCCGCCCGCACGGTCCCCGCCCACTCGGTCACCGTGCGTCCCCCCTCGACCGGCCGGTGACTGTCAGTGGCGTAGGGCATGATGCGAGGCGTGACCGGACGACTGATGCTCCTCGACGCCGCCTCGCTGTACTTCCGCGCCTACTTCGGCGTCCCGGAGTCGGTCAAGGCCCCCGACGGCACCCCGGTGAACGCCGTGCGCGGGCTGCTCGACTTCATCGACCGCCTGATCAAGGACCACCGGCCCGATCACCTGGTGGCCTGCATGGACGCCGACTGGCGTCCCCGGTGGCGGGTGGAGCTGATCCCCTCCTACAAGGCGCACCGCGTCGCCGAGGAGCACCCGGGCGGCCCGGACGAGGAGCAGGTGCCGGACACCCTCTCGCCGCAGGTGCCGGTGATCGAGGCGGTCCTGGACGCGATCGGCATCGCCCGCGTGGGCGTGGCGGAGTACGAGGCGGACGACGTGATCGGCACCTACACGGCGCGCGCGGCGGGCCCGGTCGACATCGTCACCGGCGACCGCGACCTGTACCAGCTGGTGGACGACGCGCGCGGGGTGCGCGTGCTGTACCCGCTCAAGGGGGTGGGCACGCTGCAGACCACCGACGAGTCGCTGCTGCGCGCCAAGTATGGGGTGGACGGCAGCGGGTACGCGGACCTGGCGCTGCTGCGCGGCGACCCGAGCGACGGACTGCCGGGCGTGCCCGGCATCGGGGAGAAGACCGCGGCCAGACTGCTGGACCGCTTCGGCGACCTGGCCGGGATCCTGGCGGCCGTCGCCGACCCGGCCTCGGGGCTCACGCCGTCGCAGCGCAAGCGGCTGGACGAGGCGCGGTCCTACCTCGCGGTGGCGCCGAAGGTCGTGCGCGTCGCCACCGACGTGCCGCTGCCGGACGTGGACACCGCGCTGCCGCACACCCCGCGCGACGCGGTGGCGCTGGACGCGCTCGCCTCCCGCTGGGGCCTGGGCGGTTCCCTGCAGCGGCTGCTGGCCACGCTGGCGGAGTGAGGGCCGGCACCGACACGCGCTCACGAGGTCATCGGGCAGGAAGGAGGTGTCCAGTGAACGGAGATGCTAACTTAGGTAAGCCTAAGCAGGGTGAACTGGAGGCCGTCATGGCAGAACGTCCGGCGCGCAAGCCGCGCAAGGCCCGCACCGCTCAGGTGATCCGCACCGAACGGCTGACCCCGCACATGCAGCGCGTGGTGCTCGGCGGCGACGGCCTGGCCGACTTCTCGGCGGACACCTGCACGGACCACTACGTGAAGCTGCTGTTCCCGGCCGAGGGGGTGACCTACCCCGAGCCGTTCGACATGGAGCGCATCCGCGCCGAGTTCCCGCGCGAGCAGTGGCCGGTGACCCGGACCTACACGGTGCGCGACTGGGACCCGGAGCACCGCGAACTCACCCTGGACTTCGTGCTCCACGGCGACGAAGGCCTGGCCGGCCCCTGGTCGGTGCGGGTGCGGCCGGGCGAGACCGTCCGGTTCATGGGACCCGGTGGCGCCTACGCCCCCGACGCGAGCGCCGACTGGCACCTGCTCGCCGGTGACGAGAGCGCCCTGCCCGCGATCGCCCGCGCCCTGGAGGCGCTGCCCGAGGGCGCGGTGGCCCACGCGTTCGTGGAGGTCGCCGGGCCCGAGGAGGAGCAGAAGATCGACTCCGATGTCGAGGTGGTCTGGCTGCACCGCGGCG
>NZ_LR732544.1:1690993-1719542 GCF_902506575.1 Streptomyces mexicanus
GCCCCAGCGCCAAGGAGTGGACCCGGTGCGGGTGCGCCTGCCCGCGGGCGGGCCGTGGGCCACCGTGCGGGAACACCTGGTGGAGCGGCTGTCGGGAGCCGAGCCCGGGGCGGTGGAGGCCATGCTGCGCGCCGGGGAGATCGTCGGGGCGGACGGCCGGGCGGTGGCGCCGGACGCGCCGTACGAGCCGGGCCTGTGCGTGTGGTTCCACCGGCGGCTGCCCGAGGAGGTGCCGGTGCCCTTCCCGCTGCACGTCGTCCACCGCGACGAGCACCTCGTCGTCGTGGACAAGCCGCACTTCCTGGCCACCACCCCGCGCGGCGCGCACGTCACCGAGACGGCGCTGGCGCGGCTGCGCCGCGAGCTGGGCACCCCCCCCCTCAGCGCCGCGCACCGCCTGGACCGCCTCACCGCGGGACTGGTGCTGTTCACGGTGCGCCCGGAGGAACGCGGCCGGTACCAGACGCTGTTCCGCGACCGGCGGGGGCGCCAGGAGTACGAGGCCGGCGCCCCGTACGACCCGGCCCTCGCCCGGCCGCGCACGGTACGCAGCCGGATCGTGAAGGAGCGCGGGGTGCTGCCCGCGCGGGAGGTGCCGGGCGAGCCCACCGCGGTCACCCACGTCACTGTCGTCGAGCCCCGCCCCGCCGACGGGCTCGCCCGCTACCGGCTGGTCCCCGACACCGGGCAGACCCACCAGCTGCGGGTGCACATGAGCGCGCTGGGCGTGCCGATCCTCGGCGATCCGCTGTACCCGCGGGTGACCGGCCCCGTCCCGGCCGACGACTTCCGGCGCCCGCTGCAACTGCTGGCGCGGACACTGGAGTTCACCGATCCGGTCACGGGGGCGGCCCACCGGTTCCGCAGTGGCCGGGTGCTGCAGGCCTGGGAGTGCCCGACGGAGTGGGCCGGTCAGTGACGGCGCCACCAGCGCGCGAGGCGCTGCCAGGGGCCGCGCGGACGGCCCCGGCCGGCCTCCGGGGGCAGGTGTGCCCCGACCGGTCCGGTCTCCGCGGCGCCCGCCTTCCCGGCCGGGGCGGCGGTGCGGACCGCGCCGACGGCGGCCGGTGCCGGCTCGGGTCCGGGCCCGGCGGCCCGCCGCCGCTCACCGGGCACACCGTCCGGCGCCCGGCCCGCCTCGGACGCCGGGACCGCCCCTGACGCGGCCCGTACGGTGCTGATCTCCCAGGCGGCGCGCGGCTGCGGCACCGGCATCGGGGTGTGCGTCGGCAGCGACTTGACGTCCTGCTGCGGCTGCGGGGTGAACCGCACCGGCAGCTCCACCAGGTGCTGCGAGGCGATCGACTCCGTCCAGCGCAGGTCCTCCTCGGCGCAGTCCAGGCGCACGTCCGTCAGCCGCATCAGCAGCATGTCCACGCCGACGTCGGCGAGGGCGCGGCCGATGTCCTGGCCCGGGCACTCGTGCGGTCCTCCACTGAAGGCCAGGTGGGAACGGTTGCCCTGCATGTCGGCGGTCGGGTCGGGCCGCACCCGCGGGTCGACGTTGCCGGGTGCGATGCCGAGCAGCAGCCCGTCGCCCTCGCGGATGCGCCGGCCGCCGAGTTCGGTGTCCTGCTTGGCGAAGTAGGCGAAGATGGTGCTGAACGGCGGCTCGTCCCACAGGGACTGCTCGACCGCCTGGGGCACGGGCATCTGCCCGCCGTTGAGCTGGGCGCGGAAACCGGGGTCGGTGAGCACCCGGCGCAGGGTGTTGGCCAGGAGATTGGCGGTCGCCTCGTAGGCGGCGATGAGCACCAGCCGCAGGTGCTGGGCGACCTCGTCGTCGTCCAGGCCGGCCGGGTGCCGGACGAGGTGGCCGGCGAAGTCCTCCTCGGGCCGGCTGCGGCTGCGGGCGACGAGCCGGCGCAGGCAGTCCATGATGTACTCGTTGCTGGCGATCGCGGTCTCGGTGCCCTTGAGCATGTCGCGGGCGGCCTGCACGATCCGGTCGTCGTACTCGTCGGCCATGCCGAGAATGTCGCACATCACCGCCATCGGCAGGTGCTCGGCGAACTGGCCGACCAGTTCCGCCCGGCCGGTCTCGCAGAACCGGTTGACCAGGCGCTGGGTGGCGCGGCCGATGACGCGGCGCAGACTGCGCGGGTCGATGGTCTGCATGGCGGCGGTGACGGCGCCGCGCAGCCGCTTGTGCTCGTCGCCCTCGGCGTGCGAGCAGATGGGCTGCCAGGCGATGTGCGGCATCAGCGGATGGTCCGGCTTGACCATGCCGTCCTTCAGCGGCGTCCAGATGCGGCTGTCACGGGTGAACTGCGCGGGCGTGCGCACCATGTGCAGGTTCTCGGCGTGGCCGAGGACCACCCAGATGGGTACGTCGTCGTGGAGCAGCACGGGCGCCACCGGGCCGTACTCCTCCCGCAGCCGTTCGTACAGCTCGCGCAGGTCGGGAGCCTCGTGGAGCCGGTGCAGCCCGCCGGGGCCGAGGCCGTGCGCGGGGCAGCCGGGAGGCGGATCGAGGGTCCGGTCGCCGGGACCGGCCGGGAAACTGGTGTCAGAGGTCACAGCGGTCGCTTTCGGAGAACGTCCAGGGCAGGGGGGGTCAGGCGCGGGAGCGGGCCAGGGCGAGGGAGGGCAGGGAGCGCATCAGGGTCATCAGCACGTCCCGGCTGGAGGCGCGGCGGCGCACATCGCACTCGATCATCGGGATCTCCTCCGACAGATCGAGCGCCTTGCGCAGCTCGGAGACGGGGTAACGGGGCGCGTCGGGGAAGGAGTTGATGGCCACGACGAAGGGCACCCCGCGTTCCTCCAGCCGCCCCATCACGTCGAAACTGACCTCCAGGCGGCGGGTGTCGACCAGCACGACCGCGCCCAGCGCCCCTTCGAACAGGCCGTTCCACAGGAACCAGAAGCGTTCCTGTCCGGGGGTGCCGAAGAGGTACAGCACCAGCTGGTCGGTGATGCTGATGCGGCCGAAGTCCATGGCCACGGTGGTGGCCGTCTTGGACTCGGAGCCGTAGTTGTCGTCCACGCCGATGCCGGCCTGGGTCATGGTCTCCTCGGTCGTCAGCGGCCTGATCTCGCTGACCGAGCCGACCATCGTCGTCTTGCCGACCCCGAAGCCGCCCACGATGACGATCTTCACCGCGGCCTGGGCCGTGTGCGGCAGATGGTCCTCGGTGCGCGGGCCGGGGAGGGTGTCAGAGCCGTTGAAGTCCATGCATCACCGCTTCGAGGAGGGAACGGTCGGGTACCGCCTGGCGGACGATCGGGGCCCGCGCCTGCACCAGCTCGGCCGTCAGCAGCTCGGTGATCAGGACCGTCATCGCGCTGAACGGCAGGTTCAGGTAGGCGGACAGCTCGGCCACGGACAGCGGCGCGGCGCACAGCCGCAGCACGGCCGTCTGCTCGGGTGTGGCGGACGGCGGCGGGTCGGCGCGGGCCACGATCAGCGTCACCAGGTCCAGGGCGGCGCGGGCGCCGTCCTCGTCCGCGCCGGCGACGACGTACAGCCGTTCGGGGTTCTTCGCCTCGCCCTGCCGCTCGGGTTTGGCGGGCGGCGGCGGTTCCTGTGCGGGATAGCGCCTCTGGCGCCGCGGAGGCGTCATACGGTCTGCCCGGAGCGCCGGGGCGGACTGGTCAGATGGGATCCGATGCGGACCACGAGGTCGCGCATGTGGGCGCTCATCGTGCCCGGTTCGGTCCGTACGTCGGCCAGCACCGCGAGGTAGGCGTTGGCGCCGGCGGACATCAGGTAGAAGTAGCCGCCGTCGATCTCGATGACCACCAGCTTCATCCGGCCGTCGCTGTCGGGGATCTCCACGGCGACCGCGCCGGCCAGGCTCTGCAGTCCGGCGCAGGCCGCGGCGACCCGGTCGGCGCTGTCGGGTTCGCCGCCGTAGCGGGCGATGCGCAGACCGTCGGCGGAGAGCACCACGATCATCTCGATGCCCGGTACGGAGTCGTGCAGTTCCTTGAGCATCCAGTCGAAGTTGGCTCGCTGCTGGATCACTTGGGGTCCCCCTCGTCATCGGCCCCGTCGCGGGCCGGCTTCTCGATCAGGTGCAGGAATGCGGTCGGGTCCTGGGTGAACGCGGTCGGGTCGGGGCCCGGGTTGTCCTTCTTCAGCCCCTCCCAGAACGCCTCCACCCACATGCCCGGCGGCGGTTCCTCCTTCGCGGGCGCGGGCTCCGGTTCGGGGGTGGGCCACACCGACCGGCCCTCCTGCTCGGCGCGCTCGGCGGCGGCCTGTTCGGCGATGCGCTGGCTGAGCGGGATCTTGACCCGGCTGCGGCGCTGCGGCAGCCCGTTGGCCGTCCACTCGGTGACCTCGGGGACGTCGTCCTCCAGGGACACCGAGGCGGGGATGCGGGGGCTGGTGGGGCGGCGCTTCTTCGGGGTGCGCTTGGGTCCCTCCACGGCGTCCAGGCCCGGCTTGGGGATGGAGGTGATGCCGATGCCGTGGGCGAGCCCGGGGGCGGGCTCGGTGGTCATCATGGCGCTGGGCACGACCAGGACGGCGCGGACACCGCCGTAGGCGGAGGGCCGCAGCGAGACGTCCATCTTGTACTGCTTGCACAGCCGGCCCACGACCGCCAGGCCCAGGCGCGGTGCCTGACCCAGGTCCTGCAGGTCCATCCCGGCCTTGGCGGCCTCCAGCATCTGCTCGATGCGGTTGCGGGCCTCCTCGTTGAGGTTGACGCCGGCGTCCTCGATCTCGATGGCGACGCCGGTCTGCACCTCGACGGCGGTCACGTGCACCTTGGTGTTGGGCGGGGAGTAGCGGGTGGCGTTGTCGAGGAGTTCGGCCGCGGCGTGGATGACCGGCTCGACGTCGGTGCCCTTGATGTTGACCTTGGCGATGGAGTGCAGCTCGATGCGGCGGTACTCCAGGATGCGGGACATGGCGCCGCGCAGCACGCTGTAGAGGGCGACCGGGTTGGGCCACTGGCGGCCGGGGCGGCCGCCGCCGAGGACGGAGATGGAGTCGGCGAGGCGGCCGATCAGCGCGGTGCCGTGGTCGATGCGCAGCAGGTCGTCGAAGACCTCGGGGCTGCGGCCGTGGTCCTCCTCCATCTCCCGCAGTTCCTTGGCCTGCTGGTGGACGATCGCCTGGACGCGGCGCGCGATGCTGACGAAGGAGCGCTGCGTGGAGTCGCGCATGTTCTCCTCGTGGTCGACGATCTTGAGGATCGTGCGGACCACGGTGCGCTGCGACTCGGGGATCCGGCACCACTCGGGGTCGCCGTCGATGACGTCGCGCATGACCTCCTGGGGGGTGTGGTCGGCGCGCAGGTGGGCGATCGCCGCCGGGATGATCTCGTTGCCGAGGTAGGCGATCTGCTCGTCGTGGAGGGCGATGCGCCGTTCCAGGTACGTGGTGTGGTCGGCGTACTGGGCGCGCAGGTCGCGCAGGGCACGGCCGCGGCGCACCGCCTCGGTGCCGGCCGCGAGCACCAGGACGGTGGCGACGGCGCCGCAGCAGCCGACGGCCGGCCGGGCCGAGTCCGTCACCAGGGCGACGGCGGCTCCGCAGGCCGCCGCCATCACTATGGCCGGCAGCAACAGCACGCGAATTACGGAAAGTTCACGGCCGCCGGGGGGCGATTGAACACTCACCATGTAAGCCCTCTGAGACGAATCGGCTGGGGTCGGGGGTGGCTTCCCGTGGGGTAGGGCATGGAACTGTCGGGTGTCTTCGGAAAATTGGGGAACAAGCGCACAAATCCGCAGCAGCGGGGGGCGGTGGGGGGGGGCTGGGCCGGACGGGGTCACCGGGGTGTCGTCGGCGCGGACCGCCGGAATGGGGGCCGGGGACGGGAGGACCCGGGGGGGATTTGCGGGGGGGCGGGTCGTTCGGGGGGGGGGCGGGGGGGCGCGGGGGGGGGGGGGGGGGCGGCCGGCGGGGGGGGGGGGGGCGGGGGGGGGCGGGCGGGGGCGGGGGGGGGGCGCGCACCGGCACGCCCCTCACGCCGGGTTGACCCGCGTCACCCGACCGACGAGTAGGCGACCACGCCCCGCAGCAGCCCGTCGACCGCCTTGCGGGCGTTCTTCGCCACCGTGGAGTTCTCGGTGGGGGCCGCCGCCGCGATCTGCCCGAGGACGTCGATGACCTGCTTGCACCAGCGCACGAAGTCACCGGCCGGCATCTCCGCCTCGCGCAGCACCTCGTCCAGGCCCTTGCCGGAGGCCCACATGTACGCGGCCCAGGCGAAACCGAGGTCGGGCTCGCGCTGGCCCACGCCCTCGGTCTGGTTGATGCGGAACTCCTCCTCCAGGGCGTCCAAGCGGCCCCAGATGCGCACCATCTCGCCCAGCGCCGCCTTGGCCTTGCCGGAGGGCAGCTTGGGCGCCAGGGCGTCGTCACTGACCCGCGCCTCGTACACCAACGCCGAGACGCACGCGGCCAGTTCGGCCGGGGCCAGGCCCTCCCAGACCCGCTCGCGCAGGCATTCGCTGGCGAGCAGGTCCAGTTCGCCGTAGAGCCGGGCCAGGCGCTTGCCGTGCTCGGTCACCTCGTTGCCGCGCAGGTAGTCCAGCTCGGTGAGCAGCGCCACGATGCGGTCGAAGGTGCGCGCGATGGTGTTCGTCCGGCCCTCGATGCGACGCTCCAGCTGCTTGGTGTCGCGCAGCAGCCGGTGGTACCGCTCGGCCCAGCGGGCGTGGTCCTCGCGGTCGTCGCAGCCGTGGCAGGGGTGGGCGCGCAGCGCGGTGCGCAGCCGGGCGATCTCCCGGTCGTCGGCCGCCTGGGAACGCCGCTTGCGGTGCCGCTCGGGCGGGATGTGCCCGGCCTTGGTGCGCAGCGCGGAGGCCAGGTCGCGGCGGGACTGCGGGGAGCGGGGGTTGAAGGACTTCGGGATCCGCATCCGGTCCAGCGGCTCCACGGGCACGGGGAAGTCGATGGACGCCAGGCGCTTGACCTGCCGCTCGGCGGTCAGGACCAGCGGGCGCGGCCCGTCGTGGTACTCCAGGCCCCGGTGGCCGCCCGCCCGGCCGGCCGGCAGGCCCGGATCCAGCACCAGCGCCAGGCCCGCGTACTTGCCGGTGGGCACGTGGATGACGTCACCGGGCCTCAGGCGCTCCAGGGCGACGGCGGCCTCGGCGCGCCGCTGGGCGGCGCCCTGCCGGGCCAGCTCGTTCTCCCGGTCCTTCAGCTCGCGGCGCAGCCGCGCGTACTCCTCGAAGTCACCGAGGTGGCAGGTCATCGACTCCTTGTAGCCGGTCAGCCCCTCCTCGTTGCGCTGCACCTGGCGGGAGATGCCCACCACCGACTTGTCCGCCTGGAACTGGGCGAAGGAGGTCTCCAGCAGCTCGCGGGAGCGGTGCCGGCCGAACTGCTCGACCAGGTTGACCGCCATGTTGTACGACGGCTTGAAGCTGGAGCGCAGCGGATAGGTGCGGGTGCCGGCCAGGCCCGCCAGGTGCTCGGGGTTCATCCCGCGCTGCCACAGCACCACCGCGTGACCCTCGACGTCGATGCCGCGGCGTCCGGCGCGGCCGGTGAGCTGCGTGTACTCGCCGGGGGTGATGTCGGCGTGCTGCTCGCCGTTCCACTTGACGAGCTTTTCGAGGACGACGGAGCGGGCCGGCATGTTGATGCCCAGGGCCAGGGTCTCGGTGGCGAACACCGCCTTGACCAGGCCGCGCACGAACAGTTCCTCGACGACCTCCTTGAAGGTCGGCAGCATGCCGGCGTGGTGGGCGGCGATGCCGCGCTCCAGGCCCTCCAGCCACTCGTAGTAGCCGAGGACGTGCAGGTCCTCGGGCGGGATGGACGACGTGCGCTCCTCGACCAGGGCGCGGACCTCCTCCCGCGCCGCCTCGTCGTTCAGCCTGAGGCCCGCGTACAGGCACTGCTGGACGGCCGCCTCGCAGGCGGCGCGGCTGAAGATGAAGGTGATGGCCGGCAGCAGGCCCTCGGCGTCCAGCCGCTCGATGACCTCCGGGCGGCTCGGCGTCCAGATCCGGGAGCGCTGGCGGCGCTCGCGCTCCCGGTCGGCCTCGCGCATGTTCCTGCCGCGCCGCCGGTCCAGGTAGGAGGGGCGGCTGGCCTCCAGGCGGGCCATGCGCAGCAGGTCGGGGTTGACGGCCTTGCGCCGGCCGTCGCCCTCCTCGAACAGGTCGTACATCCGCCGTCCGGCCAGCACGTGCTGGAACAGCGGCACCGGGCGGTGCTCGGAGACGATCACCTCGGTGTCGCCGCGGACGGTGTCCAGCCAGTCACCGAACTCCTCGGCGTTGGACACGGTCGCCGACAGCGACACCAGGGTCACCGACTCGGGCAGGTGGATGATCACTTCCTCCCAGACGGCGCCGCGGAAGCGGTCGGAGAGGTAGTGCACCTCGTCCATGACCACATAGCCGAGGCCGAGCAGGGTCTGGGAGCCGGCGTAGAGCATGTTCCGCAGCACCTCGGTGGTCATCACGACCACCGGGGCGTCGGCGTTGAGGCTGTTGTCGCCGGTGAGCAGGCCCACCTTGCCGCTGCCGTAGCGGCGGCACAGGTCGGAGTACTTCTGGTTCGACAGCGCCTTGATGGGGGTCGTGTAGAAGCACTTCCTGCCCTGCTGCAGGGCGAGGTGGACGGCGAACTCGCCCACGATCGTCTTGCCGGAGCCGGTGGGCGCGGCGACCAGCACGCCCTTTCCCGCCTCGAGGGCCTTGCAGGCCTCGATCTGGAAGGGGTCGAGGCCGAAGTCGTACATCTCGCGGAAACCCGCGAGCGCGGTGGCCTGCTCGGCAGCTCGTCTGCGCGCTGCCGCGTACCGCTCGGCCGGTGAGAGGTCCTCAGTCATCGTGCTTTCGAGCGTACCGGGCCGCACCGACAACCGGACGATCATTATCGCGATCAGCGCCGTTGCCCCTGATCAGGGGCTGGGTCCGCGAGGGGCGGACACGGGGAAGCCGGCCGCGCGCGGTGCGGGCGGCCGGCTTCTCGCGGTGCCTGTGGTGAGGAGGAAGGAGGGGCGGCGGCGGTGTCGCTCAGGTCACGTCGTCGTAGCCGTTGACCCGCTCGGGGCCGGCCTGGTCGGGCAGGGACCGGCTGGCGGCCACGGGTTCGATCTCGCCGATGTCCTCGGGGGTGAGGTCCAGCTCGGAGGCCTCGTCGTCGGCGGGACCCGCCTCGTCGCGAAGGCGCCTGCGGCGGTCGTTGAGCAGGGAGAAGACGACCGCGCCGAAGTACAGCACCCAGATCGGGCCGGCGAGCATCAGCATGGACACCGGGTCCGTGCTGGGCGTGGCGACGGCCGCGAAGACGGTGATGCCCATGATCATCGCCCGCCACCAGCCGAGCATCCGCTTGCCGGTCAGGATGCCGGTGAGGTTCAGCATGATCAGCAGCAGCGGCAGCTCGAACGACAGCCCGAAGACGATCACCATGCGCGTCACCAGCTGGAGCAGGTCGTCCAGCGGCAGCAGGTTGTCGACGTTCTTGGGGGTGAAGTCGATGAGCACCTTGGCCGTGGTGGGCAGCACCTTGTAGGCGAAGAAGCCGCCGCCCAGGAACAGCGGCACGCCGGTGCCCACGAACGCGTAGGCGTACTTCTTCTCGTGCTGGTGCAGGCCGGGGGCGACGAACGCCCACAGCTGGTACAGCCACACCGGCGAGGCGACCACGATGCCCGCGACGAAGGAGACCTGCAGGGCCAGGGTGAAGGGGGCCAGCAGACCGTTGATCGTGATCTGCGCGCACTGGTGGTGGCCGGCGCCCTTGGCGAGCTGTTCGAAGGTGTCGGGGCAGCCGATCGAGTCGAGGATCGGCTTGGTGAGGAAGTTGATGATGTCGTAGTAGAAGAAGGCGGCGACGACCGTCACCACGACGACGGCGAGCAACGCCTTCGCGAGCCGGTTGCGTAGCTCACGAAGATGATCCGCAAGGGGCATCCGCCCCTCGGGATCCTTCTCCTTCTTGCGGGCAGGCTTGAGCAACCCACGTCCTCATCTCGTGCGGCAGGCCGGAACGGTCCGGCCGTGCGTCAGCGCTGGGGGGTGTCCGTCGGCTCGTTGACCGGACGCGAGCTGGTCACGTCTCCGGGAGCGGCCTGGATGGTGCGCTGGGCGGGAGGCTGCTCACCCGGGGCCGGCGACGGGGCGGAGGTGCTGCGGCCCTCTTCCTTCATCGCCTTGGCCTCGCTCTTCAGGATGCGGGCGGACTTGCCCAGCGAGCGCGCCATGTCCGGAAGCTTCTTCGCGCCGAACAGCAGGATGATGACGACGAGGATGAGAATGATCTCGGGGGCTCCGAGCCTTCCGAACATATGTCTATACCTTCTCACCGAGGCGGCTGGGTGGGATGCTGTCCGACCAGTCGGACATGTGCCCGAGCGGTCGCATCTGGCAGCGATCGTAACGCTCAGGGGTGAACACGAGGCAATCCCTGTGCGTACTCCCGTCCGCGGACCGGGCCTCGTTCTCCGGTCCGCGTTCAGCAGCGTACCTGCCGCGAGCGCCGCCGTGACAGGGCGCGGCGGGCCGTGGCGCCCGCCGCGGGCGGCCCATCGGCCGCCGTCCTCCCGCGCTCACAGGGACTTCACCGACCGGGCGGCGCTCACGCTCGCCCGCTCCAGCTCCTCCGCGGCCCGGTTGATACGGCGTGCGGACTCCGTGACCTGCCGCCCGAGCCGCCGGGCCTGAACGAACACCTGGACGGCGAACACCCCGAGGACGGCGAGACCCAGGAATCCCGCGGCTACCGCGCACATCGGCCAGAACATGCCCTCGAGACTAAAGGGTCGAGTGCAGGCGCAGTGTCCTGACCCCCCCCCCGGTGAGCAACTCCACGATCCGCTCGCCGGCCGGCTTGCGGACCGCGGCACCGCATTCGGGGCAGGTGAAGGAGTAGAAGGTGGTGCGGCTGCTGGCGCCGATGGCCAGGCGCAGCGCGCTCGCGGCCAGCTCGAAGCGCCCCCGGCAGTCGGGGCAGCCCGCCCGGAACACCACGGGGGCCACGCTGCGCATTCCGGCGAACGCCGCCGCCACCGACATCCCCGACGTCCCGGACTTCACCGACTCGCTCACAGTCCCTGCTCCTGCCTGTCGAACCGCCTGCCGAACCGTCCGTCCGCCGCCTCGTCCCCCGCGCGCACGCCCCGGGCACCCGGGACGGCCTGGGATTCGGCCCGCTCCACTGCGGGCGTCGCGTCCACCGCGTGACCGGCCTGGAGCG
The DNA here is from genome assembly GCF_902506575.1 of Streptomyces mexicanus. Classification (GTDB taxonomy): domain Bacteria; phylum Actinomycetota; class Actinomycetes; order Streptomycetales; family Streptomycetaceae; genus Streptomyces; species Streptomyces mexicanus. Next base: position 1,702,119 of record NZ_LR732544.1, read on the forward strand.
CGTCTGCGGCCTGCGGCGCCGTGCCGGCTCCGGGGCCGCCGCTGGGGCCGACGGCGCCCGTGCCGCCGGTACGGCCAGTGGCGTCCGTGCCGCCGGTACGGCCGATGCCGTCCGTTCCGCCGGTGCGGTCGGGGCCGCCGTCGCTGCCGCCTGTGGGGTCGATGTCGGCGCTGCCGCCCGGGCGGGTGGTGCCGTCGCTGCCGCCCAGGGGGTCGGCGCCGTGGCTGTCGTCCGCCTCGTCGTACGCCGCCAGGGCCGCGCAGGCCGCCTCACGGGCGCTGTCGGCCAGCTCGCGCGGGGCGACGATGCGTCCGTCCCGGCCCAGGCGCAGCGCCAGGCGCCGCAGCGAGGCCGGATCGGGGGTGCGCAGGGTGATCCGCAGTCCGCCGTCGGGCAGCTCCTCGGCGCTGTCGTGCGGGTAGTACTCCGCCACCCAGCGCCCGCCCGGGCCGACCTCCACGACGACCTCGGGGTCCTCGGCGGCCGGCTGCACCAGGGCCTCGGACAGGTCGCGCAGCTCCACCTCGGGCGGTGCGGACGGCTCGTCCAGGATCCTGATCTCCGCCACCCGGTCCAGCCGGAAGGTGCGCCGGGCCTCGGAGCGGCGGCACCAGGCCTCCACGTACGTGTGGCCGACGCTGACCAGGCGGATGGGGTCGATCTCCCGCTCGGTGACCTCGTCGCGGGCCGGTGAGTAGTACCGGATCCACAGTCGGCGGCGCTCGGAGATCGCCCGGTCCACGTCGGCGAAGACCCCGCCCTCGGACTCGAACGTCACCGACAGCCGGGAGCTGGTGCCCGCCGCCTCGCCCGCCGCGGCCTCCACCTTGGCGGTGGCCCGCAGCAGTGCCTGCCGGTCGCTCTCGCGCAGGCCCGGCAGGGTGGCCACCGCGCGGGCCGCCACCAGCAGCGCGGTCGCCTCGTCGGCGGCGAGCCTGAGCGGCTCGGCCGCCTCGGCGCCGAGCGCGGCGGGGTTGTGCCACCAGATGCGCTCGCCGTCGGTGTCGATGTCCAGCAGGTCGCCGCCGCGGAAGCTGGTGCCACACATGGGCAGCACGTCGAGGTCGGAGACCAGCTCCTCCTCGCTGATGCCGAAGGCGCGCGCCACGTCCTCGATCCGCGCGCCGGGCCGCTCCCGCAGATACGTCACCAGCGAGAGCATCCGCCGGGTCTGGTCGATGGCGCTCGCGGGCCTGACCGGTTTGCCTGCCACGGTGTCGCTCGCTCCCCCTCAGCCCTTGGCCACGGCACGCAGCCGGTCCACCACGTCCGCCCGCAGCTCGGCGGGCTCCAGGACCACCACGTCCGGTCCGAACTCCACCAGCCAGGCGTCCAGCCCGTGCCCGTACGGAATCTCCAACTCGTCCCAGCCGTCACCGAGTTCCCGCACGGCGGTGGCCTTCGCCCGAAGGGGGTAACCGGCACCCGAACGCAGCCTGATCCGCGCGGAGCGGTCGGCGATCTCGCCCGCCCAGCTCGCCACGGTCTCCCGGACGGTCACGACGTCCGGCACGGGCGCGGTGAACCGGCCGCCGCGCGAGCGGACCCGGCCGGTGATCCGCGACAGCCGGAACACCCGCTCGGCCCCGCGGTCGCGGTCGAAGCCGGCCAGGTACCAGTGGCCGCGCCAGCACTCCAGCGCCCACGGCTCGACGTGCCGGGTCTCGGGCCGGGCGGCACTGGCCTTGCGGTAGTCGAAGACGACCGGGCGGCGGTCGCGCAGGGCCAGCATCAGCGGCTCGAAGGCGGCCTCGTGCACCGGGAGGCGCGGCTCCAGGGCGCCGTGCGCCTCGTAGGGGTCGACCTCCTCGGGCAGGCCGGCCGCGCGCAGCTTCTGCAGGGCGCCGCTGGCGGCACCGGCGAGGCGGGCCTGCTGCCACACCTTGGCGGCCAGGCCCAGCGCGGCGGCCTCCTCGGCGTCCAGGGTGATGGGCGGCAGCCGGTTGCTGTCGCGGCGGGCCAGGTAGCCGACCTCGCCGTCCAGGCTCTCGACGGTCTCGATGACCAGGCCCAGCTCGCGCAGGTCGTCCTTGTCCCGCTCGAACATGCGGTTGAAGGCGTCGTCGGAGCCGGCCGTGGACTGCTCCGGCCCGAACGCCTCGACGTAGGCCTCGATGGACTCCCGCAGCTCGCGCTTGCTGAGCGGCCGCCGGGTCCCGAGCAGGCACAGCGCCAGATTCATCAGCCGCTCGGCCTTGGCAATGGCCATCGATGCCCTTCGCCTTCCTTATGGTGCTTACGACCGATGACCGTACCGCTCCCCGGCGCGGAGGCAAAAGCCGAGGCCCGCGCCCGGACAGGGGCGGGCCTCGGTCGATCGGATCCCGCGGGAGATCCGTCATGGGTCGGTCAGACCGCGAGCAGGTCCACGACGAAGATCAGCGTCTCGCCGGGCTTGATCGCCGGGGTCGGGCTCTGGTTGCCGTAGGCGAGGTGGGCCGGGATGGTCAGCTGGCGGCGGCCGCCGACCTTCATGCCCTGCACGCCCTGGTCCCAGCCCTTGATGACGCGGCCGGCGCCCAGCGGGAAGCGGAAGGGGGTGCCCCGGTTCCAGCTGGCGTCGAACTCCTCGCCGGTGCTGAAGGCGACACCCACGTAGTGGACGGTGACCGTCTGGCCGGCCTTCGCCACCTCGCCGTCGCCCTCCCAGATGTCCTTGATCTCGAGGTCCGCCGGGGGCTCGCCGCCCGGGAAGTCGATCTCCGGCTTGTCGATGTTCACGTCTGAAAGCTCCTGCTGTCTACGTCGAAGAACACGGACAGTCTTTCATCCCCGGCCGCGGCACGCTCACGGCGGCGGGGCACGGCGCGGCACGCCCGGGGGACGTACGGCTCAGCCCCCCCCTGTGGACGGCCGCTCCGGACCCTGCGCGCCGGCGCGCGCGGTGGCACGGTGCGCGGTGCACGCGGTGGCACGGCGTGGTGACCCCGGGGCACGGCGTGGTGCCGCCGCATCGCCTACATCGCCGCGAGGATGTCCACGGAGAAGACCATCGTGGAGTCCTTGGTCAGACCGCTGTTCGGCGGCGGGTTGTCGCCGTAGCCCAGGGACGGCGGGATGACGATCAGGACCCGGCTGCCGACCTTCTTGCCGGTCATGCCCTGCGACCAGCCCTTGACGACCTGCTGCAGCGAGAACGAGGTCGGGGCGTGCCGGGCGTAGGTCGAGTCGAACTCCTTGCCCGTGTCCCACACCACGCCCTTGTACTGCACCAGCACGGTGCTGTCGGCCTTGACCGCCGGGCCGTCGCCCTCGATCACGTAGTCGGCGACGAGCTTGTTCGGAGCGGCCTTCTTCGGCACCTGGATGGAGGGGGCCTTGCCGTCGGTGTTGGTGCCGACCTTCGGCAGGGCCGCGTCGCTCGGCGCGACGGCCTTGCCCTTGGCCGAACTGGTGGCGTTGAAGGCGTTCTGCACGTCCACGACGAACACCAGCGTGTCGGTGCCCTTGATGCCCGCCTGCGCGTTGCCCTGCGTGCCGTATCCCCAGGTGGGCGGCACGGAGAACTGCACCCGGCTGCCCACCTTCTTCCCGGCCAGCGCATAGCGCCAGCCGTCGATGATCGTGCCCTGGGCGAGCTGGATGAGCAGCGGGGTCTTGCGGTCGTAGGAGTTGTCGAAGACCTTGCCGGTGTCCCAGATCTGGCCCAGGTAGTGCGCCTGGACGTAGTCGTTCTCCGCCAGGGTGCGGCCGCTGCCCGCGATCAGCGTCTTGACGGCGAGGTCCTTCGACGGCTCGCCACTGCCCTTGGCCACGGTCGGCTTCTGCCCGAACCCGGTGCCGGCGGTGACCGCCGGCAGCGGCCCGGAGACGATCTTCGGCGGCGGCGCGGCGGACGTGGCCGAGGGGGACGGGGACGGCGACGGGCTGTCGTCGGTCGTGCCCGAGGCGGCCTTGTCGTTGCCGCAGGCGGCCAGCGTGACCAGTCCCGCGGGGACGGAGAGAAGAAGAGAGCGTCGGCGCACGGTGGGGCCTCGTAATCGATCGGTCGTGTTGATGGCGTGCGCGCAACTCTACGGTGCGAGAAGGGCGCCGCACGTGAAACGTACGGCGCCCGTGTTGCGTTCCGACGGCGGTCCCCCACTCGGATGAATTTCCCAAGTGGGGGACCTTTCCGACATCGCGCCCGGTGTCCCGGGCGGGTCACATTCCGGCGATCAGCTTCTCCACCCGGTCGTCCACCGAACGGAACGGGTCCTTGCACAACACCGTGCGCTGCGCCTGGTCGTTGAGCTTCAGGTGCACCCAGTCCACGGTGAAGTCCCTGCGCTGTTCCTGCGCCCGCCGGATGAAGTCGCCGCGCAGCCGCGCCCGAGTGGTCTGCGGCGGCACCGACTTGCCCTCGAAGATCTTCAAGTCGTTGCAGACCCGGGCCGCTTGGCCCTTCTTCTCCAGCAGGTAGTACAGGCCACGACGACGGTGGATGTCGTGGTAGGCGAGGTCTATCTGGGCGACCCGCGGATGCGACATGGTCATGTTGTGCTTGGTGCGGTACCGCTCGATGAGCTTGTACTTCATCACCCAGTCGATCTCGGTGTCGATCCGGTCGAGATCCTCGCTCTCGATCGCCTCCAGGGTGCGACCCCACAGCTCCAGCACCCGCTCCACCGTGCCGGTGCGGATGCCGCGGCGCTCGCAGAAGTCCAGCGCCTTCTCGTAGTACTCCCGCTGGACCTCCAGCGCCGAGGCCTCCCGGCCGCTGGCCAGGCGCACCTTGCGGCGGCCCGTGATGTCGTGACTGACCTCGCGGATCGCCCGGATCGGGTTCTCCAGGGTCAGGTCGCGCATCACCGTGCCCGCCTCGATCATGCGCAGCACCAGGTCCGTGGCGCCGACCTTCAGCAGCATCGTCGTCTCGGACATGTTCGAGTCGCCCACGATGACGTGCAGCCGCCGGTAGCGCTCGGCGTCCGCGTGCGGCTCGTCGCGGGTGTTGATGATCGGCCGGGACCGGGTCGTCGCCGAGGAGACGCCCTCCCAGATGTGCTCGGCCCGCTGGCTCACGCAGTACACCGCCCCGCGCGGCGTCTGCAGCACCTTGCCGGCACCGCAGAGCAGCTGTCTCGTGACCAGGAACGGGATGAGGATGTCCGCGAGCCGGGAGAACTCCCCGTGCCGTGCCACCAGGTAGTTCTCATGGCACCCGTAGGAGTTGCCCGCCGAGTCGGTGTTGTTCTTGAACAGGTAGACGTCGCCTGCGATTCCCTCCTCGTGCAGGCGTCGTTCCGCGTCTACCAGGAGTCCTTCCAGAATGCGCTCGCCGGCCTTGTCGTGGGTGACCAGTTCGGTCACGTTGTCACATTCGGGCGTTGCGTATTCCGGATGTGACCCCACGTCGAGATAGAGCCGGGCGCCGTTCCGCAGAAAGACATTGCTGCTGCGGCCCCATGACACGACACGGCGGAAGAGGTACCGCGCCACCTCGTCAGGCGACAGACGGCGCTGTCCCCTGAACGTGCACGTGACGCCGTACTCGTTCTCCAGCCCGAAAATGCGGCGGTCCATGAGTGAACATTACGCCCGATCCCCCGGACTGAAACGGGGTTCGACGGCACGATTTGGATCATTTTCCGATGAAGCCGCAACGACCGCCCGCCCCGCGGGAGCTGTCAGCACCCTCCCCGTGGCCAGCAGCACCAGCAACGACACCGCCCCCGCGGCCCCCGGCACGCCCCGGACGCCGCCATCGCCTCCTCCATGGCCGCCGACGCCCTCACCGCCCTCCGCGGCGACCAGCTGCCCCTGGTCATGCTGGACAGCGACCCCACCGGCAGCCTCGGCGCCGCCACCGTCAACCTCGACATCGCCGACGGCGCCCGCCAGATCGCCCGGCACCTGATCGACCTCGGCCACCGGCACTTCCTGCACCTGGCCGCCGACGTCCCCTCCTGGACCTTCGAGATCCGGGCGAAGGAACTGGCCGCCCGCATCGCCGCCGTACCCGGCACCACGCTGCGCACCGCTCGCGCCCCCATCACCATCGACGACGCCCGCGCCGCCACCCAGGCCGCCCTCAGCGGCCCCGGCCCCCGGCCCACGGCCCTGGTCTGCGACGACGACAAACTCGCCGCCGGCGCCTACAAGGGCCTGCGCCGCCTGGGCCTGCGCGTCCCCGACGACATCTCCGTCACCGGCGTCGACGACCTCGGCCTCGCCACCGCCATCGACCCCGAACTGACCACCGTCCGCCTCGACGCCGAGCTCTTCGGCGAACGGGGCATGCACGCCCTGCTGGCCGTCCTGGAGGGCCGCACACCCGAAGGCGGCGACATTCCCGTGCACCTCGTCGTACGGGGCTCCACGGCCCCGCCAGGGGCCCCCTGAGACGCCGCTGCCCCGGCCGTCCACACCGGCCGGGGCACCCGGAGACCAGACCCTCACGGGTCAGGCGGAACTCACTCCTCCTCGGAGCCTTCGGCGTCCGCGGACTCGGAGCCGTCCTTGGAGGTGTCCACGCCACCGCCCTGCAGCAGCCGGGCCAGCTGCCGACCGGTGATCCGCTTGAACTTGCGCTGCTGCGGACGCGTCCGGTCCAGCACCGCCACCTCCAGACGCTCGGCGGGGATCTCCCGCTCGGTGCCGTTGGTGTCGCGGGACAGGGCCTGCACGGCCAGCTTCAGCGCCTCGGCCAGCGTCATCCCGTCCCGGTGCCGCTGGTCCAGATAGCTGCTGATCTGCTCGGCGTTGCCGCCGACCGCGACCGAACCGTGCTCGTCCACGATCGACCCGTCGTGCGGCAGCCGGTAGATCTGGTCGCCCTCCGGGGTCTCCCCCACCTCGGCGACCACCAGCTCCACCTCGTACGGCTTCTCCGCCGCGCTGGAGAAGATCGTGCCCAGCGTCTGAGCGTAGACGTTGGCCAGACCACGGGCGGTCACATCGCCCCGGTCATAGGTGTAACCCCGCAGGTCGGCGTAGCGGACACCGCCGATGCGCAGGTTCTCGTACTCGTTGTACTTGCCGGCGGCCGCGAACCCGATCCGGTCGTAGATCTCGCTGAACTTGTGCAGCGCCCGGGACGGATTCTCACCGACGAACACGATCCCGTCGGCATACTGCAGCACGACCAGGCTGCGACCCCGGGCGATGCCCTTGCGGGCGTACTCCGCCCGGTCGGCCATGGCCTGCTGAGGTGAGACATAGAACGGCGTCGACACCGGTTATCCGTCCCTTTCTGTAGAAGTCACTGGATCACCCTGAACAAGAAGCCGGCCGCCCGGCTACAGCAGCGCGGCCCGCGGGCCGTCGGGCTGCTCCAGCCGCCGCTGCAGCACCGAACGGGCGATCTCGGACGCCTCGTCCTCGGTGAGCCGGCGGAAGCCGTCCTCGGTGATCACGGTGACGATCGGATAGATCCGGCGGGCGACATCGGGACCACCGGTCGCCGAGTCGTCGTCTGCCGCGTCGTACAGGGCCTGCACCACCAAGGTGGTGGCCTCTTCCTCGCTCAGGTCCTCACGGTAGAGCTTCTTCATCGAACCGCGCGCGAAGATCGAACCGGAGCCCGTGGCCGCGTAGCCGTGCTCCTCGCTGCGGCCGCCGGTGACGTCGTACGAGAAGATCCGGCCCTTTTCACGGTCCAGGTCGTAGCCCGCGAACAGCGGGACCACGGCCAGGCCCTGCATGGCCATGCCCAAGTTGGAGCGGATCATGGTCGACAGCCGGTTCGCCTTGCCCTCCAGCGACAGCTGTGTCCCCTCCACCTTCTCGAAGTGCTCCAGCTCCAGCTGGAACAGCTTCACCATCTCCACGGCGATACCGGCCGTGCCGGCGATACCCACGGCCGAGTACTCGTCCGCCGGGAACACCTTCTCGATGTCCCGCTGCGCGATGACGTTCCCCATCGTCGCCCGGCGGTCACCGGCCAGCACCACACCACCCGGGAAGGTCACGGCCACGATCGTCGTGCCGTGCGGCGCCTCGATCGCGCCCTGGATGGCCGGCAGCTGCCGGTTGCCGGGAAGCAGCTCCGGCTGGTGCTCGGCAAGGAAGTCCATGAAGGAGGAGGACCCAGGCGTCAGGAAGGCAGCTGGTAGACGCCCGGTGCTACGAGTGTTGGCTTCCACGCGATTCCTTCCACGTAAGCAGCAGCCCGCCTTATGGCATCGGGCCGATCCTTGAACTGCCCCAGCGCAGCGTTGCAGCTGAAGCACAGTACGCCACGGACCCTACCCGTCTCATGGCAGTGATCCACATGCTCGGGTGGAGCCGACAGACATATACAGCACACGCCGCCCTGCGCGGCGGCCAACCGGTCGCGCTCGGCTTCGGTGAGGCCGTACTGGCGCTTCAGGTGCCCCTGCCTGCCCTGGACGGCGCGGCATGCCTTGCAGCGCGTCGACAGGCCGTCCGACGCAGACGCGTTGCGAGGCCACTCGCTGTGCGGCTTCACCTCACCGCAGGTCCGGCAGAGCTTGTGCCCGGCCGGAACCTCCACCCTTTCCCGGACGGGCTTTCCGAGCACTTCCCGGCGCTGCCGGTAGTGCGCGGCGCTGTACTCCGCCACGCACTCCCGGCAGTGCGCCTGGAGGCCGTCCCGACGATTCCTGTCCCGCGCGAACGCGGCAAGCGGTAGCTCTCGCTTACATTTCGTGCAGTGCTTCGCGTCGGACTCGCCGGCCACTCCCACCCCTTGCGACCTTCACTTCGAAGGAGAAATGGCCTGGACGACCTTCACTCTCCACCCTTTTGCACGAAGCTTCGAACGAAATCCTCGGCATTCTCCTCGAGCACGTCGTCGATCTCGTCCAGGACGGAGTCCACGTCGTCGCTCAGCTTCTCGTGGCGTTCCTTCAGGTCCTCCGCGGCCTGTGCGTCCTGTGCCTGCTCCTCGACCTCCTCGGTCGAGTGCGTGGCCTTCTGCTGCCCGCCGCCGGTGTCCTTCGTTGCCATAACCCTCACCCCGCTCAGTTCGCCCGACATGGTCGGCTTTTCTGCCGATCGGTGATGATCAGACCCTACAAGCCGGGTCCGACATCGGCCCCGCAGTTGGTGCAACGTACGGGGTCCCTCTCGATGATTCCCGGTCGCCGGGGTTTCCACCCCGTGCGGCCGGTCCGGTCCGGGTACCCGCTCAGCCGCCCGAGAGGACCCGCACCAGGTCCTCTGCGGTGCGGCAGCGGTCCAGCAGTTCCTTGACGTGGTTACGCGTTCCGCGAAGCGGCTCCAGGGTGGGCACGCGCTGCAGCGAGTCCCGGCCCGGCAGGTCGAAGATGACCGAGTCCCAGGAGGCCGCGGCCACGTCGTCGGCGTACTGCTCCAGGCAGCGGCCGCGGAAGTAGGCCCTGGTGTCCTCGGGCGGCTTCCTGCGGGCCCTGTCGACCTCGCTCTCGTCCAGCAGGCGCTTCATGCGGCCCCGGGCCACCAGGCGGTTGTACAGGCCCTTGTCGGGGCGTACGTCGGCGTACTGCAGGTCGATCAGGTGCAGCCGGGCGGCGTCCCAGTCGAGGCCGTCGCGGCGGCGGTAGCCCTCCATCAGCTCCCGCTTGGCGACCCAGTCCAGCTCGCCGGCCAGGCTCATGGGGTCCCTCTCCAGGCGGGTGAGGGTGTCCTCCCAGCGGGCCAGGACGTCCTTGGTCTGCTCGTCGGCGTCGGCGCCGAAGCGTTCCTCGACGTACTTGCGGGCCAGCTCGTAGTACTCCATCTGGAGCTGCACCGCGGTCAGGGTCCGGCCGCTGCGGAGCGTGATGACGCGCTTGAGCGAGGGGTCGTGCGAGACCTGGTGCAGGGTGCGCACGGGCTGCTCGACGGCCAGGTCGACCGCGATGAAGCCGTCCTCGATCATGGACAGGACCAGGGAGGTGGTGCCCAGCTTGAGGTAGGTGGAGATCTCGGAGAGGTTGGCGTCGCCGATGATGACGTGCAGGCGGCGGTACTTCTCCGCGTCGGCGTGGGGTTCGTCGCGGGTGTTGATGATCGGCCGCTTCAGCGTCGTCTCCAGGCCCACCTCGACCTCGAAGTAGTCGGCGCGCTGGCTGAGCTGGAAGCCGTGTTCGTGGCCGTCCTGGCCGATGCCGACGCGGCCGGCGCCGGCGAAGACCTGGCGGGAGACGAAGAAGGGCGTGAGGTGGCGCACGATGTCGGAGAAAGCGGTTTCCCGCCTCATCAGGTAGTTCTCGTGCGTGCCGTAGGAGGCGCCCTTGTTGTCGGTGTTGTTCTTGTAGAGGTGGATCGGCTGGGCGCCGGGCAGCTGGGCGGCCCGTTCTGCGGCCTCGGCCATGATCCTTTCGCCTGCCTTGTCCCAGAGCACGGCGTCGCGCGGGTTGGTGACCTCGGGGGCGCTGTACTCGGGGTGGGCGTGGTCGACGTAGAGGCGGGCGCCGTTGGTCAGGATGACGTTGGCCAGGCCGATGTCCTCGTCGGTGAGCTGGCTGGCGTCGGCGGCCTCGCGGGCGAGGTCGAAGCCGCGGGCGTCCCGCAGCGGGTTCTCCTCCTCGAAGTCCCAGCGGGCCCGGCGGGCCCGGTGCATCGCCGCCGCGTAGGCGTTGACGATCTGGGACGAGGTGAGCATGGCATTGGCGTTCGGGTGACCGGGGACGGAGATCCCGTACTCCGTCTCGATGCCCATCACTCGCCGTACGGTCATGCGGCCCTCCTTGCCCGGCGGCGCCCTCGGTCGTGGGCGTCGCTCAAGTACCGCTGGTGCCCGGGTGCCTGTGCGGTGCCCGTCCCCGCACTGCGCGACCCGGCGGTAGGAACGAGCCTAGAACGCCTTTGCGCTGGTGGGGAGATCATTTGCGTCATTGCCTGCTCCATGCGGGGGCCCGGAAAACAGCCGGCTGCGGGTACCCGGTGAGGGCACCCGCAGCCGCCCTGCTTTTTACAGGTACTGTCCGGTGTTCGCCACCGTGTCGATGGAGCGTCCGGTGTCCGCGCCCTGCTTTCCGGTGATGAGGGTGCGGATGTAGACGATCCGCTCGCCCTTCTTTCCGGAGATCCGGGCCCAGTCGTCGGGGTTGGTGGTGTTCGGCAGGTCCTCGTTCTCCTTGAACTCGTCCACGCAGGCCTGGAGCAGGTGGGAGACGCGGAGGCCCTTCTGGTTCTTCTCCAGGAAGTCCTTGATCGCCATCTTCTTGGCCCGGCCCACGATGTTCTCGATCATGGCGCCGGAATTGAAGTCCTTGAAGTACAGGACTTCCTTGTCGCCGTTGGCGTAGGTGACCTCCAGGAAGCGGTTCTCCTCGGATTCGGCGTACATCTGCTCGACCGCGGTCTGGATCATCGCCTGGACCGTGGCGCCCTTGTCACCGCCGTGTTCGGCGAGGTCGTCCGCGTGCAGCGGGAGGCGTTCGGTGAGGTACTTGGCGAAGATGTCCTTGGCCGCTTCGGCGTCGGGACGCTCGATCTTGATCTTCACGTCGAGGCGGCCGGGCCGCAGGATGGCCGGGTCGATCATGTCCTCGCGGTTGGAGGCGCCGATCACGACCACGTTCTGCAGGCCCTCCACACCGTCGATCTCGGCGAGCAGCTGCGGGACGATGGTGTTCTCCACGTCCGAGCTGACGCCGGAGCCGCGGGTGCGGAAGAGGGATTCCATCTCGTCGAAGAAGACGATGACGGGGGTGCCCTCGCTGGCCTTCTCCCGGGCACGCTGGAAGACCAGGCGGATCTGTCGCTCGGTCTCGCCGACGTACTTGTTCAGCAGCTCGGGGCCCTTGATGTTGAGGAAGAAGCTCTTGCCGGCGGCCTGGCCGGTGACTTCGGCGACCTTCTTGGCCAGCGAGTTGGCCACGGCCTTGGCGATGAGCGTCTTGCCGCATCCGGGGGGCCCGTAGAGGAGCACGCCCTTGGGCGGGCGCAGTTCGTGCTCCTTGAACAGGTCCGGGTAGAGGTAGGGCAGCTCGACGGCGTCGCGGATCATCTCGATCTGGTTGCCGAGGCCGCCGATCTGCTCGTAGCCGATGTCGGGCACCTCTTCGAGGACGAGTTCCTCGACCTCGCTCTTGGGCACGACCTCGTAGACGTAGCCGGACCTCGGCTCGAGCAGGAGGGCGTCGCCGGGGCGGATGGTGACGTCCAGCAGCGGCTCGGCGAGCCGCACCACCCGCTCCTCGTCGGTGTGCCCCAGCACCAGGGCGCGCTCGCCGTCCTCGAGGATCTCCTTGAGGGTGACGATGTCCCCGACGCGCTCGAATTCCATGGCCTCGACCACGTTGAGCGCTTCGTTCAGCATCACTTCCTGGCCGCGTCGCAGCTCGTCGAGCTCGACGCTGGGGCTCACGTTCACCCGCAGTTTGCGGCCGCCGGTGAAGATGTCGGCGGTGCCGTCCTCGTTGGCCTGCAGGAAGACGCCGAAGCCGGCGGGCGGCTGGGCGAGCCGGTCGACCTCTTCCTTCAGGGCCACGATCTGGTCGCGGGCCTCGCGGAGCGTGTTCGCGAGGCGCTCGTTCTGCGCGGACACGCCGGCCAGGTTGGTCTGCAGCTCGACGATCCGCTCTTCGAGAATCCTCGTGTGTCGCGGAGAGTCGGCGAGCTTGCGTCGCAGGACGGCGATCTCCTGCTCAAGGTAGGCGATCTGCCCGGCGGGGTCGTCGGACCCTTGCCCCGGGCGGATGCCGCGGTTCATGTCGTCGTCGTGGGCTGCCACGGTCCTCACCTCCTCCAAGGGGAGCTGGACGCTTCCAGACCCTACCTGGGTGGGTGTCGATTGAAACCCCTAGATCACAAAGACGGTCGGGGTGTGTCCGATCTTCACCCTTGCGCTCTCCCTCACGCCAGGGGAATACCCACCGAACGTGATTGGAAAGCGGACAGATATAGGGTCGAGATGTTCAACACCCGTCAGAGCTGGCCGGATTCCCGCGCGGCTCGACGTGAAACGGCAGGAGAGATGAGCGTGCAGCAGCAGACCCCGGACGACGGCGAGGCGCTGGAGGTCTGGATCGACCAGGACCTGTGCACCGGCGACGGCATCTGTGCGCAGTACGCGCCCGAGGTGTTCGAGCTGGACATCGACGGTCTGGCCTATGTGAAGGGCCCGGACGAGGAGCTGCTGCAGGACAGGGGGGCGACAACGCCCGTGCCGCTGCCGCTTCTCACGGACGTGGTGGACTCGGCCCGGGAGTGCCCGGGCGAGTGCATCCATGTGCGCCGCGTGTCGGACAAGGTGGAGGTGTACGGGCCCGACGCGGCGTGATCGCCGCGGTGCGCACCGTCACCGTTGCCTTGCCCACCGTCACTGTTGTCTGATTTCTCACACCGGGCGCGCTGGTCGGTCCGGTGCCACCCTGCGCCCGGACGGGCCGGGCGCCTTGCGGGCCGGACGGTGCCGGCGGGCGTCGTCCCGGGTCAGACGCTGTGCGCCTGGGCGGGGGTGGTGCGCAGGAACGCGCCGTTCTTCCACTGCCACTTCGCGCTGTCCTTGAGGTCGGGGCAGCAATTGGGCACGTCGGGGGACGAGTAGCCGAGCAGGGTGGCGGTGACCGCTCCGCCGCGCACCGCGAAGTCGGTGACCGTGTACCGGTCCTTGGGGTCCACGAGCGTGGCCACCACGCGGGCGGTCGTGGCGCCGTCGGTCCTGGTGAGGACGTAGACGCCGTCGGGCGGGGTGCCCATGGAGGCGTCGCAGTGGACGACGGCGACGGTCTCCGGCCGGCCGTCGTGGTCGAGGTCGCCGGAGGCCTGCCGGGCGACCACCGCCTTGACCGGACCGCACTGGAGGGGGAAGGTCACGCCCGCGGTCGGGCACCCGAGGGGACCACAGCCCGCGCCGGGCTGCCAGGCCAAGCCGCCTGCGGCGGTCGCGCAAGCGCGAGCCTGGCACCCCGGCACGGCCTGCGGTCGGCTGGCGCCTGCCCAACCGCGGAGGGAGCACCCCGACCGGGGTGGTCGTGTGGCGTGCGGACGCCGGGCGTAACCGCAAAAGAAGCCGCCCGAGCTGCGATTTCGACTTGACCTGAAGCCTAAAACTTGATTGAATTAGCAGTGTCGAAAGGGGGCGGGAATCCCCGGCCGACACCAGGACCCCCGGGTCCGACACCGAACTACCTCAACGAACGGAAGACCCATGATCACTGTGGATCTCGTCAAGCGCCGCGCGCAGTACCTCGTCATCGCGGACGACCGCGACGCCTTCACCAACTGGGCCGAGCACCGCCGTGCGGACCGGCTCCCCGAGCGGCGCGTGGTGCACGTCGAGCGCCAGGCCGACCACCCGGTCGAGCGCCAGGCGCAGTGGGACGAGCTGGAGGGCTCCGTCCTGGACGCCGGATCGGAGTCGCTGAGCCTGCTGACCGTCAGCGCCGTCAGCCACGCGCACGCCGCCGCCGTCGCCCGGCACGAGTACGCCGTGGCCAACGCCGCCGTCCGGATGGGCGAGGTCATCGACACGCACCTGGAGCGCGGCGGCCGCGGCTGGGTCGCGATCCGCATCGCGGACGGCGGCAGCGACGGCGAGCTGTACGGCGACTACGCGGAGGCCTTCGCCGCCCAGGAGCGCCCCGAGGCGTGCACCTACTTCCCGATCTCCCCGCTGACGCCGTGGACGCCCCGCATGTGCGAGGAGCACCTGGAGGCCATGACCCACCTGCGGCACGGGTGCATGGTCTACGGCCGCCCGACCTGCCGCTGACCCGCGGCCGCCGGTGGCGCGGGCGGGGGCGGGAATCCCCGCCCGCGGCCACCGGCCCAGCCGCCCGACACCGATCAACCTCAACGAAAGGCACGAGCATGACCACGACCCTGGCGTTCCGACTCGGCACCCCGGACTGGGAGCGCCGCTACCCCGTCCTGATCGGCGACAACACCGTGATCGGTGCCGTGTTCCGCTGGCACCGCGACTGGCTCACCCTCACCAGCGAAGGCGAGCACAACCTCGGCCGTCCCGAGAAGGGCCGCCGCGGCGTCCCCCAGGCGGCCGCGCAGGCGGCGGCCGCGCACGTGGCCGCCGAGTACGCGGCCGGTCGCATCACGGCCATGTCCCTCGCGGACGTGACGGCCGCCGCGCCCGTGCTGGACGGCGACGTGCCGCTGCTGCACCCGCGGATGCCGGAGACCCCCCGCAACGTCGAGACCGCGCAGCAGGTCATGGCCGCGCTGGCACTGCACCGCTGGAAGCCGTACACCGGCTTCCCCGGCAGCGACAACCCGTGGTGGCAGGAGTGCGAGCTGTGCGGCTGGCAGGGGCCGCGCTACTGGTCGCACCAGCGCGGCCGCAACGGCGAGCCGCCCAGCACCTACCGGCACCCGGCCTCCGCCGAGTTCGGGGCGCCCGCCGGGTGCGTCGGTGACGCCAAGGTCCGCGAGCTGATCGCCGCCTACAGCCAGTAGCTCCGCCCCGCCGCTCGACAGGCCAGTCGGGCCCGGATCACCCCGGGCCCGACTGGCCACTGGGCGTGGGGCCGCCTCACGCCCAACGAGCCGGCGGGGCGCCGGCCGGAGACGCACAGCGGCCGACGGGGCGCTATGCGTGGGAATCCCGTCGGCCGCACGGCTCGGCCACCGAGGGCCCTCAACAGGCCACTAACCGAGCACGCCAACATGGTAGACGCGTTCCGCACACACCAAGGAGCAGGACTGATGCAGACCATCGACGGACGGCTGTACGCCACGCGGGCCGAGCTGTCCGAGCGGGCCGGATACAAGGGGGACGCCACCCTGCGCGCCCTGTGGGCGGACCGCGAGGACAACGAGCACCCGCCCGCCCGCCGGATCGGCCGCGTCCTGTACTGGGACGTGGAGGAGTGGGAGCGCTGGTTCACCGCCTACCAGCGCCAGCGCAACGGCGTCGACTACAGCGGCAGCCCCGACGAGGAGCTGCCCCCGGCCGGCCAGGCCAAGGTGCTCGGGATCGACGTCAGTGCGATCAGCCACTACCGCGACAACCCGCCGCCCGGTTGGCCCGCCCCCGTGCGCACCGAGGAGCTGGAGAGTGGCAGGGTGCGGGAGTACCGCACCCGGCGCCAACTGTGGGAGTACGCCGATTCCCGCCCGCGGGCCGGAACAGCCGGCCGTCCGCCGATGCAGGGGCCGGACCCCCGCCTCGCCCTGGCGGTCGAGGCCCTGGCCGCCGAGCCAGGCCGGAAGGCGGGGGAGATTGCCGCCGCCCTCGCCGAGCGTCACGGCGGAGGCCTGAGCACCTGGAAGCGCATCGTCACCGAGGCTCGCAGGCAGGGCTGACCGGCGCCGGAATGCGGCCGGCCAGCGTCCGCCCCGACCGGGCGGACGCTGGCCGCAGGTGCGCCCGCTAGGAAGCCGGGAGACCGGCCCTGATCTGCCATTTCGCCTTGACCTACACGCGAAAACTTGATTGAATTAGCGGTGTCGGACGGGGCGGGAATCCCGGACCGGCACCACCGAGAAGCCTCAACGATCAAGGACGGTCACATGGACGAGACCGAGCCGGGGGAGCCGACCCCTCAAACCTGCCTCCGAGTGGCCCGCGAGGCCGCCGCCCTCGCCGTCGCCGCGGCGGACGAGGCGATGAACGCCGTGTGCCGCAGCCGCTCCGGCAACACCGCCCGCCTGGAGGAGGTCATGCACGCGGCGCACCAGGAGGCCGTCGAAGCTGAGGGGCACGCCGCCCGCGCGGAGCAGTGGGCGGCCGACCCGCAAATGCCGGAGCGTGCGCTGTACCGCTGTGCCAGCGGGGCCGTCGAACACGCCGTGCGGGCCCAGGCAGCGGCTGGTGCCGAGTTGACGGCCACCGCACTGCGGGCCGCGCTGGAGCGCACACTCACACCCCAGGAGCACGCCGAGCTGGAGAGCGAGCGGCGCCGCGGGGAAGCCGAGCGGGAGGCGGAGGAGCGGGCCGCCACCGGCATGGACCGCGACAACAGGCGGCAGGCGGACATGAACCGCTTCTACGCCGAGACTGCGGTGCCCGCACTCGGCTGGACGGCTGGGCACGTCCGGGTGCTGGAGGCCGCTGAGACCGGCCGTCTGTACTGGCGCGGGGGGCAGGCCCGGCAGGCGGCCCAGCGCGGCGTGTGGGACGGCGGCCGCAGGGTCAGCCGGGAGCGCACCAAGGCGCTGGCGGCCGCCGGATTCCTCGCCGCCCGCCAGGACGGCGACGCCCGGGTGCTCACCTTGAGCCCGATGGGCCAGGTCGCGCTGGACCTCGCGCGGCTGTACCCGGCAGGCCTGTACGACAGCGACCAGGCCGCCTACGAGGCCCGCTACGCTCGCGTGGCCAAGCGGCACAAGCGCAGGGACGACAAGAAGGCGGCCGCGCGCCGTCTGCCGCCTCTGGACTCCAGCGCGCTGCGGCTGTACCGGCGGCCGGTGACGCTCGCCGAGCAGGAGGCGCGGGCCGAGCGCGAGGCCGTCGGGCAGTGGGAGGACGAGGGAGGCTACTGCCCTGGCGTCCCGACTCCTGCCCCCGTCGCGGAGGAGGGCACCGCCCGGTGCCCCTGCTGCGGACTGCACAAGGCCACCGTGGCTGGGGTCCTCACCCCCCACAAGCCCACCCGCACCGCCGCCGAAGAC
>NZ_LR732544.1:1719643-1722041 GCF_902506575.1 Streptomyces mexicanus
GTGCGGGGGAACGGTGGGGTGGGTACTCGTGCGGGCTTCGCCGGTGGGCGCTGCTCGGGTTCCCCCTGGGCAACGGCTGGGCGCCGTGGCGGAGTTCCCGGTGAGGTGGGGAACTCCGCCACGGCGCCCGTTCGTTGGTGGTGGCGTGCGCCGGGCCGGGCCGTTGGGCAGCGGGCGGCGCCTCCGTCGGCGTTGGGGCCCTCGTAGTCCTCGCCGTAGGCGCCCCTGGCGGGCCGGCGGCGGCGCATGGGCGGCTCGACGCCGTCGGCGAGGCGGCGGGCGGTGAGCAGGAAGCCGGTGTGCCCGATCATGCGGTGGTCGGGGCGGACGGCCAGGCCCTCGATGTGCCAGTTGCGGATCATCGTCTCCCAGGCGGTCGGCTCGTTGAAGCAGCCGATCTCGCGGATGGACTCCACGGTCCGGGCGAGCTGGGTGGTGGTGGCGACGTAGCAGCACAGGATGCCGCCGGGGACGAGCGCCTTGGAGACGGCCTCCAGGCACTCCCAGGGGGCGAGCATGTCGAGGATGACGCGGTCGACGTCGGTGTCGGACAGGTTGTCCTGCAGGTCGCCGACGGTCAGCTGCCAGGCCGGGTGCGGGCCGCCGAAGTAGCGCTCGACGTTGGCCTGCGCGATCTCGGCGAAGTCCGCGCGGCGCTCGTAGCTGTGCAGCATGCCCTGGTCGCCGATGGCCCGCAGCAGGAAGCTGCTGAGCGAGCCGGAGCCGACGCCGGCCTCCACGACGCGGGCGCCGGGGAAGATGTCGGCGAAGGCGAGGATCTGCCCCGCGTCCTTGGGGTAGACGACGGCTGCCCCGCGGGGCATGGACAGGACGTAGTCGGGGAGCAGGGGACGCAGCGCGAGGTAGGCGACGTTGCCGGTGGTGCGGACAACGGTGCCCTCGGGTGCGCCGATCAGTTCGTCGTGCGGGAAGGAACCCTTGTGGGTGTGGAAGTTCTTCCCGGCCTCGAGCGTGAACGTGTAGTGGCGGCCCTTGGGGTCGGTCAGCTGTACCTGGTCCCCGACCTTGAAGGGCCCGCGGCGGCGGGCGGCACCGGTCGGTTCGGACATGTGACCAGCCTACCGGTCCCCGACGGGCCGGCCGACCACGTGCCGGGGCCGCGGTCGTCGCCCGCCGCCGCGGTCGTCGCCCAGGGCAGGCGTCCTGCTCCGGCGCCGTGCCGGGGGGCGGCGAGGGGCTACGTCGAGGCGGACGGACGGGCCATGGCGCGGACGAAAGCACGTTCGACGTCCGCGGCGGACAGGACGCCGTAGATCTCGCCGGTCTCCTCCACGACCAGGTACTCGGTCGCCGGGGTGGCGCGCAGCGCGTTGAGGAGGTCCTCGCCGGCCAGCTCGGCGGAGACCCGCATGCCGTCGGTGAGGTCCTGGGCGAGTTCGCTGGCGTGGACCCAGGGGCGGCGGTGTTCGGGGACGCCGGCGATGGCGGACTCGCGGACCAGGGAGAGCGGGGCCCCGTGGCCGTCGACCACGACCAGGGCGCGGGCGCCCGCGTCGTTGGCGCGGCGCAGGGCCTCGGCCAGGGAGGTGTTGGTCTCCACCGGCACGGCGCGGCGGGTGAGGGTGCGGGCGCGCAGTTCGGGCAGGTGTTCGCGCAGCCGGGCCATGCGCAGGCTGTTGCCGGCGCCGGTCCAGATGATCGCGGCGATGATGGCGGCGAGCAGCGCGTCGGTGACGGTGTCCACGCCGACGCTGGTGTCGGGGCCGGCGCCGAAGGTGGTGGACTGGCTGACCAGGGGCAGTCCGATGAGCACGGAGACGGCGAGGGCGCGGCCGACCCAGGCGGCGGCGACGGTGCCGGTCATCGGCCGGCCACTGATCTTCCAGACGACGGCGCGCAGCATGCGGCCGCCGTCCAGGGGCAGGCCGGGCAGCAGGTTGAACGCGGCGACGACGAGGTTGGAGATCATCAGGGCGGCCAGCAGGACGCCGAGGACCGTGCCGCGCTCGACGGGTTGCAGGGCGAGGTAGAACACGCCGCCGAGGACGATCGAGAGCAGGGGGCCGGAGAAGGCGAGCAGGAACTCGCGGCCCGGGGTCTCGGCCTCCTTCTCGATCTCGGAGACACCGCCGAAGAACTGCAGCTGGATGCGGCGCACCGGCAGCTTGAAGCGGAGGGCGACGACGGTGTGGGCGAGTTCGTGGACGAGGACGGAGCCGTAGAAGGCGACCGCGAAGAACAGGGACACCAGGTAGCGGGCGGCGCCCAGGTCGGGCAGCACCCGCTCGAGCTGTCCGCCGAACACCCAGGTGATCAGCGCGGCGACGAGGAACCAGCTGGGCCCCACGTACACCGGCACACCGAAGGGGCGGCCCATCAGGAGCCCGCCTCCCGGTCCGCGGGGCGGGCTCCTGATGGGCCGCCCCTTCGGTGTGCC
>NZ_LR732544.1:1722142-1766061 GCF_902506575.1 Streptomyces mexicanus
CAGTGGGACCCTGGTTGCTGCGGTTGCCGGGATTCCCGGGGCCGGGGGTGTTCTCGTGGCCGCCGGGTTCCTTGTGATCCTCCGTGCGGTCCGGGTCCTCACGCGGCTCAGGGGCCTGTGAGGGCTCTGGGCGCCCTGCGGTCGGGTCGTCGCCAGGGCGTACGGGACCGCCGGCCGGCGCCGTGGGGTCCGTGTGGGGCTCGGCCGACTCGTCGTTGCCGGGTCGCGGCTGCCCGCTCCCGCCGCTCACGTCCACGGTGTCCCCTCGTCAGATACGCGTCTTCCGTGCCTGTGGGCCAGAAGCTCTCGGGTCGATGGTATGCGGCGGTGGCCCGCGGTTCCGCCTGGTACCCCTGAGTCTTCCCCGCCACTGTGCCCGTCATCACCGTGGGTGGATCACCGTCGGGCTGGGTCACTGTCAGTGGCGGGCCGTAAGGTCTGTGGGCATGGAGACGAGCACGGAGGGCGCACAGGACTCCCGCGGCAGCGAGACGGCGCCGGCCCGGCGGCCGGCCTCGGCGCCGGAGCCGGGGGCGCCCCGGGCGTCGGCCGTGCCGGTGCGGGCGGACGCGGCGCCGGCGGGCGCGGACGGGGCGCGGGGGGGCGAGGTGCCGACGGCCGTGGCGCCGGTGGACGGGGCGCCGGTGGACGGGGCTCCGACGGGCGCGGTGCCGGTGGACGGGGTGCCGGCGCGCGGGGCGGCGACGGGCGCGGTGCCTGCGCAGGCGGCCCCGCCCGAGGTCGGCGCCACCGTGCCGGGGGCGGCCCGGACGGCACCCTCGCAGGCTGCCGCCGTGGCGCGGGTGGCGGCCGGCCCTGACGCGGCCCCGCCGGTCGGTGCTCCTGGTGCCCCTGGTGCTGCGCAGGGGCTCCCGGCATCGGCTGATGCCCGGCCGAACGGCCCGCAGGCCGACAGCACGCAGGCGGCGCCGGCCGAGGCGGCGGCTCACGCGCCCGCCGCCGAACCGGTCGCGCAGGTCACCGCGCCCACCGCCGAAGAGGCCACGCAGGTCTCTGCGCCCACCGCCGATGAGGCCACGCAGGTCGCCGCGCCCGCCGCCGAACCGGCCACACGGACCGAAACTCCTGCCGCCGGGTCGGCCACGCGGACCGAAACGCCCGCCGCGGGGGTCGGTGCGCCCGTCGTGAACGGGCCCGGCGAAGGGCCGGTCGACGGCTCGGGTGCGGTGGCGCGGCCGGCCGCGCCGCCCGCCTCGCTGTCTCCCTCCCGGGCCGCGGACTTCATGCAGTGCCCGTTGCTGTACCGGTTCCGGGTGATCGACCGGCTGCCGGAGAAGCCGAGCGAGGCGGCGACCCGGGGCACGCTGGTGCACGCCGTGCTCGAACGGCTCTTCGACGCGCCGGCCGCGGAGCGGACCGTGCCCCGGGCCAAGGCTCTGCTCCCGGGCCAGTGGGACCGGCTGCGTCAGGCCCGCCCGGAGCTGGTGGAGCTGTTCGCCGACGACGCCGACGGCGAGCGGCTGGCGCGCTGGCTGGCTCAGGCGGAGCAGCTGGTGGAGCGCTGGTTCACGCTGGAGGACCCCACGCGGCTGGAGCCGGCCGAGCGGGAGCTGTTCGTCGAGGCGGAGCTGGACTCGGGGCTGCGGCTGCGCGGCATCATCGACCGGGTGGACGTGGCGCCCACGGGCGAGGTGCGGATCGTCGACTACAAGACGGGCAAGGCGCCCCGGCCGGAGTACGCCGAGGGCGCGCTGTTCCAGATGAAGTTCTACGCGTTGGTGGTGTGGCGGCTGAAGGGGGTCGTCCCGCGCCGGTTGCAGCTGGTGTACCTGGGCAGCGGCGATGTGCTGACGTACGACCCGGTGCCGGCGGACCTGCGGCGGGTGGAGCGCAAGCTGCTGGCGCTGTGGGAGGCGCTCCGGCAGGCGACGGAGACCGGTGGCTGGCGGCCGCAGCCCACGAAGCTGTGCGGCTGGTGCGACCATCAGGCGCACTGCCCGGAGTTCGGCGGTACTCCCCCGCCCTATCCGCTGCCCCTGGTCCGGACCGGCCCGTAAGCGCCGGGCGGCGCAGGGCAGAATGGGGCCGGACCGGTCCTCAAGGCCCCAGCGAAGGAGACTCACGTGGCCATCCGCGTCCTATTGGTCGACGACCAGCCACTGCTGCGCACCGGGTTCCGGATGATCCTGGAGGCGGAGCAGGACATCGCGGTCGTGGGCGAGGCCGGAGACGGCCTGCAGGCCCTGGACCAGGTGCGCGCCCTGCAGCCCGACGTGGTGCTGATGGACATCCGCATGCCGCGGATGGACGGCGTGGAGGCGACCCGGCAGATCACCGGGCCCGGGCGGGACGGCCCGGCGAAGGTGCTGGTGCTGACGACGTTCGATCTCGACGAGTACGTGGTGGAGGCGCTGCGCGCGGGCGCGAGCGGCTTCCTGCTGAAGGACGCCCCGGCGGGTGAGCTGGTGCAGGCGATCCGGGTGGTGGCGGCCGGTGAGGCGATGCTGGCGCCGAGCATCACGCGACGGCTGCTGGACAAGTACGCCACGCATCTGCCCTCCGGGGACGAGCCGGTGCCGGACACGCTGCACACGCTCACCGAGCGCGAGGTGGAGGTGCTGAAGCTGGTGGCGCGCGGGCTGTCGAACGCGGAGATCGCCGCGGATCTGTTCGTCAGCGAGACGACGGTGAAGACGCATGTCGGGCATGTGCTGACCAAGCTGGGGCTGCGCGACCGCGTGCAGGCGGCGGTGTACGCGTACGAGAGCGGTCTGGTGCGGCCCGGCGCGCAGTAGGCCGGGCCGACGGGCCCGCACCGCACGCCGACACCATCGGCACACCGGCAACCACAGGCGGCCACGGGCCCGCCGACGATCACCGGCACGCCACGAGGGCGCCCCTCCCGGCCATCCGGGAGGGGCGCCCTCGTGTGCGGTCCGCGTCCGTGTGCGGCCGGTGCCGGGGTCAGCCGCTGACGCCGCGGCCGAGTTCCCACAGCTGCAGCGAGGAGGTGGAGTTCAGGGTGTAGGCGGTGCCGGTGATGTCGTCGCGGGCGGCGACGTACTGCTTGCCCTGCCACAGCGGCAGCACCGGGACGTCGTCGGCGACCTCGTCCTGAATCTTCGTCAGGCTGGAGGACGCGGACATCCGGTCGGCCTGACGGCGGGACTGCGGGATCAGGTGGTCGCGGATCTCGTTGTTGGTGTACGGCGAGCTGAGGAAGTTGTCCTTGTCGAGGAACGGCGCGATGAAGTTGTCGGCGTCCGGGAAGTCGGGGAACCAGCCCATGCCGTAGACGTCGTACTCGCCCTTCTGCTGGGCGGGACGGAACTGCGTCCAGGGGGTGCCCTGGATGTCGACGTCGAACAGCCCGCTGGCGTTGAGCTGCTGCTGCAGGACCTCGAACTCCCGCTGGGTGGCCGCGCCGTAGTGGTCGGTGGTGTAGTGCAGCGTCAGCTTCACCGGGGTGGACACGCCGGCCTTCTCCAGCAGCGACTTGGCCTTGGCGACGCTGGGGTCGCCGTAGGTGTTGAAGAAGGAGTTGGAGTGGCCGGTGATGGTCGCCGGGACCAGGGAGTACAGCGGTTCGGCCTGGGAGCCGTAGACCTTGGAGACCAGTTCGCTGCGGTTGACGAGCTGGGCCATGGCCTGGCGCACGGCCTTGTTCTTCACCGTCGGGGCGTTGGTGTTGAAGCCCAGGTAGCGGATCTCCAGACCGGGCATCTCGACGAGGTCGACGTTGCCGTCGGCGGCGGTGGACAGCTTCTGGATCTGCTCGGGCGTCATGGTGCGGGTCATGACGTCGATGTCACCCTTGTTCAGGGCGGCGTCCATGGCGTCGGCGTCCGCGAAGGAGCGGATCTCCACCTTGTCGTTGTTGAGCTGCAACGACCCCTTGTAGTGGGGGTTCTTGGTGAAGACGGCCTGGACCATCTCGTCGTTCTTGACCTCGGCCTTCATGGTGTAGGGGCCGGAGCCGTCCACCTGGAAGCCGGCGCGCAGCTTGTCCTTCTCGTAGTCCTTGGGGTCGATGATGCCCGCGACCGGCGTGGACAGCTTGTACGGGAAGGTGGCGTCGGCGGTGTTGAGGTGGAAGATGACCTCGCGGTCGCCCTGGGTCTCGACGGTGTCGATCGTGGAGAGCAGGCCGGCCACGCCGGTGTCGGCCTTGATGGCGCGGGCGCGGTCGATGGAGTACTTCACGTCGGCCGCGGTGACGGGGTCGCCGTTGGCGAACTTCAGGCCCTGGCGCAGGGTGCAGGCGTAGCGCTCGTTGCCGCTGTCGGTGAAGCCGCACCGCTCGGCGGCCTCCGGGACGGGGTCGCCGTCGCCCTTGGGCAGGATCATCAGCGTCTGCACGGTCTGGCGCAGGATGTTCCAGAGGCCGACGTCGTAGGCGTAGGCCGGGTCGAGGGGCGCGGGCGCTGCCTTGGAGGCGGTGAACCGGTCCGTGGTGCCGACGACGATGGCGTCGTCCGTGCCGCTTCCGCTCCCGGAACCGCCGCAGGCGGCGAGCACCGGCGCGAGCAGGCCGACCACAGCCGGCAGCACCAAAGTCTTGCGGTTCATGCTCGAATTTCTCCAGGGCTGTGATGTCCGTGTACCCGGCGTGCAGGGGTGGTGCGGCCGTTCACGGGTGGGGGGACGATGTTGTCGCGTCGAGATTAGTCCGCGCCCGCGGGAGGGTTCGCGGCCCCCGGAGCCGGGCTGCCATCACGCAGCGGAACCGGTTGCCGACGCACGGAAAACGTGCCACTGGAATGATTCGTGCAGCGTCCCACCAACCAGGACACAAAGACGGCCGCCGGGGGGCGGCACAGGCCCGGCGATCCCCCTGCGGTCACCCGCTGGAGTGGCGAACGTCACATGGACAACGGCGGCCGGGTGTACCGCGATTCGGCCACGGACGCAACGGGCGGGCGCGTGCCGACGGGCCGACGCCTACCGCGACGGGCTCGGACAGGTGGACCGAGGCGTACCGCAGGGGGTGCGTGCCGGTCCGCGGCACGATCCGTCCAACGCCCTAGTTGGGGCACGCCATGAGCCCGTGCAGGAACGGCAGGTCCACCTCCTCCAGGGAGGTGACGACGGTGCGCCGGGGCGCCGGCGGGATCGGGGCGACGGAGGGCACGGCGACGACGTGGCAGCCCGCGGCCTCGGCGGCGGCCACCCCGGTGGCGGTGTCCTCGACGACCGCGCACCTGGCCGGATCCGCACCCAGCCGGGAGGCGGCCAGCAGGTAGGGGTCGGGGTGGGGCTTGGTGCGCGCCACCTCGTCACCGGCGACCGACAGCGCGAAGTGCTGCGGGCCGATCGCGGCGAGCACGCGGTCGATGATGCGCCGGTGGGAGGCGGAGACCAGGGCGGTGGGGATCGCGTGCGCGGACAACTCGGCCAGCAGCCGCGCGGCGCCCGGCATGAGCGGCACGGCGCGGTCGATGCGGTCCTCGAAGCCCTGGTTGAGCAGCACCGTGAGCTCGGCGAGGCTGATGGCGGCGCCGGTGGCCTCCAGCAGGAAGCCGGCGCTGCGGGTCATCGGGCCGCCGACGACGACGTGTCTCCAGGACTCGTCGAGCGTGTGTCCGAGCGCGGCGAACACCTCCACCTCGACGTCCCACCAGAAACCCTCCGTGTCCACCAGGGTTCCGTCCATGTCGAGGAGCACGGCCTGCAGGGCGGAGCCTTCGGCCTTCGGGGTCTTCCCTGCTCGAGCGGAGCCGAGAGCTTGGGAATGGGTGCCGCGCGCGGGGACCGTACTGGTCATCCGGACGTACCTCCTTGAGGGACGGCCAGGCCGGTTCCCACGTGGGAACCGGCCTGTAGTGGATCGACCAGTGTACGACGCCGGCGCGGCGAACGCCTTCCGCGCACAGGTGCGGCGCCCGACCGGAGGGTGAACACGCGCCGTCCGGGCGGCGTCACCGGGCGTTGAAGTACTTGGCCTCCGGGTGGTGGATCACGATGGCGTCGGTGGACTGCTCGGGGTGGAGCTGGAACTCCTCCGACAGGTGGACGCCGATCCGCTCGGGCTCCAGAAGGCCGGCGATCTTGGCGCGGTCCTCCAGGTCCGGGCAGGCCCCGTAGCCGAGCGAGAAACGGGCACCGCGGTACTTCAGCGCGAACATGTCCTCCATCGCGCTCGGGTCCTGGTCGGCGAAGCCGAGTTCGGCGCGCACCCGCGCGTGCCAGTACTCGGCGAGGGCCTCGGCGAGCTGGACGGACAGGCCGTGCAGTTCCAGGTACTCGCGGTAGGAGTCGGAGGCGAACAGCCGGGCCGTCTCCTCGCCGATCTTCGATCCGACGGTGACGACCTGGAAGCCGACCACGTCCGTCTCGCCGGACTCCTCCGGGCGGAAGAAGTCCGCCAGGCACAGCCGTCGGCCGCGGCGCTGGCGCGGGAAGGTGAACCGGGTGCGCTCGTTGCCCTGCTCGTCCAGCACGATCAGGTCGTCGTCCTTGGACACGCACGGGAAGTAGCCGTAGACGACGGCCGCTTCCAGCAGGTTCTCGGTCTGCAGGCGGTCGAGCAGGCCACGCAGCCGGGGCCGGCCCTCGGTGGCGACCAGTTCCTCGTACGTCGGCCCGTCGCCGGTGCGGGCCTGGCGCAGGCCCCACTGGCCCTTGAACAGGGCGCCCTCGTCGAGCCAGGAGGCGTACTCCTTGAGCTGGATGCCCTTGACCACGCGGGTGCCCCAGAAGGGCGGGGTGGGCACCGGGTTGTCGGTGGCGACGTCGGAGCGGACGTGCCCCTCCTCCGGGCGCGGCTCCTCCACCACCGCGGTGGCCCGGACCCGGCGCGGGCGCAGCTCGGGCAGCTTGGCGCCGGGCACGCCCCGCTTGACGCCGATGAGGGCGTCCATCAGGCGCAGCCCCTCGAAGGCGTCGCGGGCGTAGCGGACCTCGCCCTCGTACAGCTCGTGGAGGTCCTGTTCGACGTAGGCCCTGGTCAGGGCGGCGCCGCCGAGGATGACGGGGTAGCGGGCGGCGAGGCCGCGGGCGTTCAGCTCCTCCAGGTTCTCCTTCATGATCACCGTGGACTTCACCAGCAGCCCGGACATGCCGATGACGTCGGCCTTGTGCTCGTCGGCGGCCTCCAGGATCGCCGAGACGGGCTGCTTGATGCCCAGGTTGACCACGTTGTAGCCGTTGTTGGACAGGATGATGTCCACCAGGTTTTTGCCGATGTCGTGGACGTCGCCGCGCACGGTGGCCAGCACGATCGTGCCCTTGCCGGCCTCGTCGGTCTTCTCCATGTGCGGTTCGAGGTGGGCGACGGCGGCCTTCATGACCTCGGCGGACTGCAGCACGAACGGCAGCTGCATCTGCCCGGAGCCGAAGAGGTCACCGACGACCTTCATGCCGTCCAGGAGGGTGTCGTTGACGATGTCCAGCGCGGGGCGTTCCTTCAGGGCCTCCTCGAGGTCCTGCTCCAGGCCGTTGCGCTCGCCGTCGATGATCCGCTGCTTGAGGCGTTCCTCCAGCGGCAGCGCGGCCAGCTCCTCCGCCTTGGACGCCTTCAGCGACTTGGCGGTGGCGCCCTCGAAGAGCTGCATCAGCTTCTGCAGCGGGTCGTAGCCCTCGCGGCGGCGGTCGTAGATCAGGTCCAGGGCGGTGGTGACCTGCTCCTCGTCGAAGCGGGCGATCGGCAGGATCTTGCTCGCGTGGACGATCGCCGAGTCCAGGCCGGCCTTCACGCACTCGTCCAGGAACACGGAGTTCAGCAGGATCCGGGCGGCCGGGTTCAGGCCGAAGGAGATGTTGGACAGGCCCAGGGTGGTCTGGACCCTCGGGTGGCGCTTCTTCAGCTCGCGGATGCCCTCGATGGTGGCCACGCCGTCCTTGCGGGACTCCTCCTGGCCGGTGCAGATGGTGAAGGTCAGGCAGTCGACGAGGATGTCCTCCTCGCGGATGCCCCAGTTGCCGGTCAGGTCCGCGATGAGCCGTTCGGCGACCTCGACCTTGCGCTCGGCGGTGCGGGCCTGGCCCTCCTCGTCGATGGTCAGCGCGATCAGCGCCGCCCCGTGTTCCTTGGCCAGGGCGGTGACCTTGGCGAACCTGGACTCGGGTCCGTCGCCGTCCTCGTAGTTCACCGAGTTGATCACCGCACGGCCGCCGAGCTTCTCCAGGCCGGCCCGGATCACGTCGACCTCGGTGGAGTCCAGAACGATCGGCAGTGTGGAGGCGGTCGCGAACCGGCCGGCCAGTTCCGCCATGTCGGCCACGCCGTCGCGGCCGACGTAGTCCACGCACAGGTCGAGCATGTGCGCGCCCTCGCGGATCTGCTCGCGGGCGATCTCCACGCAGTCGTCCCAGCGGCCCTCCAGCATGGCCTCGCGGAACTTCTTCGAGCCGTTGGCGTTCGTGCGCTCGCCGATGGCGAGGTAGGAGGTGTCCTGCCGGAACGGCACCGTCTGGTACAGCGAGGCCGCGCCCGGCTCGGGGCGGGGGTCGCGCGCGGGCGGGGTCAGCTCCCGCACCCGCTCCACCACCTGCCGCAGGTGCTCGGGCGTGGTGCCGCAGCAGCCGCCCACCAGGGACAGGCCGTACTCGCGGACGAAGTTCTCCTGCGCGTCCGCCAGGCCCTCGGCGTCCAGCGGGAAGTGCGCGCCGTCCTTGGTCAGCACCGGCAGACCCGCGTTCGGCATGCACAGCAGCGGGATGCGCGAGTGGCGGGTGAGGTAGCGCAGGTGCTCACTCATCTCGGCGGGGCCGGTGGAGCAGTTCAGGCCGATCATGTCGATGCCCAGCGGCTCCAGCGCGGTCAGCGCCGCGCCGATCTCCGAGCCCAGCAGCATGGTGCCCGTGGTCTCGAACGCCATCGAGCACAGCAGGGGGACCTCGACGCCGGTGGCCTCCATCGCGCGCCGGGCGCCCAGCACGGCGGCCTTGGTCTGGAGCAGGTCCTGCGTGGTCTCGATGATCAGCGCGTCGGCGCCGCCGGCGAGCAGGCCCTCGGCGTTGGCCTGGTAGCCGTCGCGGATGGTGGCGTAGCCGATGTGCCCGAGGGTGGGCAGCTTGGTGCCGGGGCCCATGGAGCCGAGCACCCAGCGGGTGCGGCCGTCGCGGGCGGCGTGCTCGTCGGCCACCTCACGGGCGATCCGCGCGCCCGCCAGGGACAGCTCGTGCACCCGGTCGGAGATCTCG
Organism: Streptomyces mexicanus; assembly: GCF_902506575.1. Classification (GTDB taxonomy): domain Bacteria; phylum Actinomycetota; class Actinomycetes; order Streptomycetales; family Streptomycetaceae; genus Streptomyces; species Streptomyces mexicanus. The sequence continues at coordinate 1,731,248 of NZ_LR732544.1, forward strand.
TACTCGGCGGTGGCCGTGTGGTTCGCGCCGAAGGTGTTGGTCTCGACGCAGTCCACGCCCGCCGCGAAGTACGCCTCGTGCACGGAGCGGACGATGTCCGGGCGGGTGACGTTCAGGACCTCGTTGCAGCCCTCCAGCTGCTGGAAGTCCTCCAGGGTGGGCTCCTGGGCCTGGAGCATCGTGCCCATCGCCCCGTCGGCGACCACCACACGGGTGGCCAGTGCCTCGCGCAGGGCGGAGACACGGGTACGGGCGTCGGGGGTGGGGGTGGGCGGCAACGCGGCCATGAAAGGGCTCCCTGGAGGTGCGACGGCTGTCGGCTTTGCGCCTTCCCCGCTCCGCTGGGGACGGCTCGCGGCGGAGCGGTCCGACGGCTTCCCGGGGAGGGCGCACGCCGCCAGAGTAGCCGGGACCGGCACCCGATGGTCAGGGCGTCCATCACCCGGACGATGATGACGAGCACGTCACCTGCGCGGAAACGGGTGATGTAACAGATCCGGTCCGGCCATTGGCGGTGAGTCGACATGGACCGGTAGTGTTCGGCATTGCCGAACGGTGGTGACGGTCGGCGGACGACGGCCGGACCACCGCCACCCGGCGACGGTCGAAGGGGACGGAGGCAGGACGGCGATGGCACGGAACATCCAGTCGCTCGAACGGGCGGCCGCGATGCTGCGCCTGCTCGCGGGCGGCGAGCGGCGGCTCGGTCTGTCGGACATCGCCTCGTCGCTGGGCCTGGCCAAGGGCACCGCCCACGGCATATTGCGCACGCTGCAGCAGGAGGGGTTCGTCGAGCAGGACGACGCCTCCGGCCGCTACCAGCTGGGCGCGGAGCTGCTGCGCCTGGGCACCACCTACCTCGACGTGCACGAGCTGCGGGCGCGTGCCCTGGTGTGGGCGGACGACCTGGCCCGCTCCAGCGGGGAGAGCGTCTACCTGGGCGTGCTGCACCAGCAGGGGGTGCTGATCGTGCACCACGTCTTCCGGCCGGACGACAGCCGGCAGGTGCTGGAGATCGGCGCCATGCAGCCGCTGCACTCCACGGCGCTGGGCAAGGTGCTCTCGGCCTACGACCCGGTCGCGCACAGCGAGGCGGTGGAGGCCGAGCGCAAGGCGTTCACGGACCGCACGGTGTGCGGCGTCGAGGACTTCGAGCGGATCCTGGACCTCACCCGGGCCCGCGGCTACGCGGCCGACGTGGAGGAGACCTGGGAGGGGGTCGCTTCCATCGCGGCGCCCATCCACGACCGGCGGCGCATGCCGGTCGGCGCGGTCGGCATCACCGGCGCCGTGGAGCGGGTGTGCCGGGAGGGCGAGCTGCGCCCGGAGCTGATCGCGGCGGTGCGGGACTGCGCCCGCGCGGTCTCGCGGGACCTGGGCGCCGGGCGGTTCTGAGCGCGCCCCGCACCCACAGGCGGCACGCCTGCCCATGAGCGGCGTACGCAGGCGGTCCGCCTCCCCCTGAGGTCCCCGGAGGGCCGGTGCGTCACCGACGTGCCGGCCCTCCGGCGTGCCCGCGGACCGCGACCTACGGCTGCCCGCGGCGCGCGCCGTGCACCCTGCGGCGTGCGCCGTGCGCTGTGGACCGTGCGCCGTGCGGCAGGACGATCAGTAACGATCGTGCTTTCGGCAACAGAACTCTTGACGCCCGTGTGACGACCGCGTGAGACTCCCGTCCATCGGTCGGCATTGTCGAACACCTTGCGGCAATACGCGTTAGAGTGTGACAAGGCCAAGGGACCGGCAACGCTCTCACCCCTGAGGGCGCCAGACCCCCGGAGGGACCCGGGGTTCGGCTACCCCTGGACGAAGGACAAAGGAGTCGCGGGTGTCCAGCTCCGACATCTTCATCGGCGAGACCATCGGGACCGCCATACTCATCCTGCTCGGCGGCGGCGTCTGCGCCGCCGTCACCCTCAAGGCCTCCAAGGCCCGCAACGCCGGCTGGCTCGCCATCGCCTTCGGGTGGGGTTTCGCCGTGATGACGGCCGCGTACATCTCCGGGCCGCTGTCCGGCGCGCACCTCAACCCCGCCGTGACACTCGCGTTCGCCATCAAGGACGGCGACTGGACCGACGTGCCGATCTACCTCGCCGGTCAGCTGCTCGGTGCCATGATCGGCGCGGTGCTGGTCTGGGCCGCGTACTACGGCCAGTTCCAGGCGCACCTGACCGACAAGGAGATCGTCGGCGGTCCGGGCGCGCAGGCCACCTCCGCCAAGGCGGTCGAGGCCCAGGAGAAGGGCGCCGGTCCCGTCCTCGGTGTCTTCTCCACCGGTCCGGAGATCCGCAACGTGGTGCAGAACCTCGTGACGGAGATCATCGGCACCTTCGTGCTGATCCTCGCCATCCTCACCCAGGGCCTGAACGACAAGGGCAACGGTCTCGGCGTCGTCGGTGCGCTGATCACCGCGTTCGTGGTCGTCTCCGTCGGCCTCTCGCTCGGCGGCCCGACCGGCTACGCGATCAACCCGGTCCGTGACCTGGGCCCGCGCATCGTGCACGCGCTGCTTCCGCTGCCCAACAAGGGCGGCTCCGACTGGGGCTACGCCTGGATCCCGGTGGTGGGCCCGCTGATCGGCGGTGCGATCGCCGCAGGCGTCTACAACGTCGCGTTCGCCTGACGACCGACGCGCTCGCGGCCCCGGGCGGCGAGCGCCGGACCCCGCCGCACGTGCGGCCCCACCGACCACGGACCCCACAGGATTTCAGGAGCACACAGTGACCGACGCCCACACCGCCGCCATCGCCTCCCACGGCCACGGGCCCTTCATCGCCGCCATCGACCAGGGCACCACCTCCTCCCGCTGCATCGTCTTCGACCGGGACGGGCGGATCGTCTCCGTCGACCAGAAGGAGCACGAGCAGATCTTCCCCCGGCCGGGCTGGGTCGAGCACGACGCCGCCGAGATCTGGACCAACGTCCAGGAGGTGGTCGCCGGGGCGATCGAGAAGGCCGGCATCACCCGGGACGACATCAAGGCCATCGGCATCACCAACCAGCGCGAGACCACCGTGCTGTGGGACAAGAACACCGGTGAGCCCGTCCACAACGCCATCGTCTGGCAGGACACCCGCACCGACGCCCTGTGCAAGGAGCTGGGCCGCAACGTCGGCCAGGACCGCTTCCGCCGCGAGACCGGCCTGCCCCTCGCCTCCTACTTCGCCGGACCCAAGGCCCGCTGGCTGCTCGACAACGTCGACGGCCTGCGCGAGCGCGCCGAGGCGGGGGACCTGCTGTTCGGCACCATGGACACCTGGGTCATCTGGAACCTGACCGGCGGGGTGAACGGCGGCCGGCACGTCACCGACGTCACCAACGCATCCCGCACCCTGCTGATGAACCTGCACACCATGCAGTGGGACGAGCGGATCTGCGAGTCGATCGGCGTGCCGAAGCAGATCCTCCCCGAGATCCGCTCCTCCGCCGAGGTCTACGGCGAGATCAAGGGCGGCCGGCTCGGCGAGCTGCTCGGCGGGATCCCGGTGGCCTCCGCGCTCGGCGACCAGCAGGCGGCCCTGTTCGGGCAGACCTGCTTCTCCGAGGGCGAGACCAAGTCGACGTACGGCACCGGCACCTTCATGGTGATGAACACCGGTGACAAGATCATCAACTCCTACAGCGGCCTGCTGACCACGGTCGGCTATCAGATCGGCGACGACAAGCCGGTCTACGCGCTGGAGGGCTCGATCGCCGTCACCGGCTCGCTGGTGCAGTGGATGCGCGACCAGATGGGGCTGATCTCCACCGCCGCCGAGATCGAGACGCTGGCGATGCAGGTGGAGGACAACGGCGGCGCCTACTTCGTGCCGGCCTTCTCCGGCCTGTTCGCCCCCTACTGGCGCTCCGACGCCCGCGGGGTGATCGCCGGCCTGACCCGGTACGTCACCAAGGCGCACCTGGCGCGCGCCGTCCTGGAGGCCACCGCCTGGCAGACCCGCGAGATCGCGGACGCCATGACCAAGGACTCCGGCGTGGAGCTGACCGCGCTGAAGGTCGACGGCGGCATGACCTCCAACAACCTGCTGATGCAGACGCTCTCGGACTTCCTGGACGCCCCGGTGGTGCGCCCGATGGTCGCCGAGACGACCTGCCTCGGCGCCGCCTACGCCGCCGGCCTCGCCGTCGGCTTCTGGACCAGCACCGACGATCTGCGCCAGAACTGGCGCCGAGCCGCCGAGTGGACCCCCCGCATGGACGCGGAGACCCGCGACCGTGAGTACAAGAACTGGCTCAAGGCCGTCGAACGGACCATGGGCTGGCTCGAGGACGAGGAGTAAGAAACCGCAATGACCAGTCTGTCCACCCTGCAGTCCGTGCCTGCCCTGGGGACGCACCCGGCCTCCGGCTCCCAGCCGAGCCGCGCCGAGACCCGGGAGCAGCTCTCCAAGGCGACGTACGACCTCCTGGTGATCGGCGGCGGCATCCTGGGCATCTCCACCGCCTGGCACGCCGCGCAGTCCGGGCTCAGGGTGGCCCTGGTCGACGCCGGCGACTTCGCCGGTGCCACCTCGTCCGCCTCCTCCAAGCTGCTCCACGGCGGCCTGCGCTACCTGCAGACCGGCGCGGTGAAGCTGGTGGCGGAGAACCACTTCGAGCGCCGCGCGGTCTCCCGCCAGGTGGCGCCCCACCTGGCGAACCCGCTCACCTTCTACCTGCCGGTGTACAAGGGCGGGCCGCACGGGGCGGCGAAGCTCGGGGCGGGCGTGTTCGCCTACTCCGCGCTGTCCGCCTTCGGCGACGGCGTGGGCCACCTGCTCTCCCCGGCGAAGGCCCAGCAGGACGTGCCCGAGCTGCGCACCGAGAACCTCAAGGCCGTGGCCGTCTACGGCGACGACCAGATGAACGACGCCCGCATGGCGCTGATGACGGTCCGCGCGGCCGTCGAGGCGGGCGCGGTCGTGCTCAACCACGCCGAGGTCACGGGCCTGCGCTTCACCCGCGGCCGGGTCACCGGCGCCGAGCTGAAGGACCGGCTCTCCGGCGAGGAGTTCGGCGTGAACGCCCGTCTGGTGCTGAACGCCACCGGCCCGTGGGTGGACCACCTGCGGAAGATGGAGGACCCGGGCGCGGCGCCGTCCATCCGCCTGTCCAAGGGCGCGCACCTGGTGCTCAAGCGCACCTCGCCGTGGAAGGCGGCGCTGGCCACCCCGATCGACAAGTACCGCATCACCTTCGCCCTCCCCTGGGAGGACATGCTGCTGCTGGGCACCACCGACGAGGAGTACGAGGGCGACCCGGCCGACGTCGCGGTCAACGACAAGGACATCGCGCAGATACTCGACGAGGCGTCCTTCTCCGTCCGCGACCAGCAGCTCCAGCGGGACCTGATCACCTACGCCTTCGCGGGTCTGCGGGTCCTGCCGGGCGGCCCCGGCGACACGGCCAAGGCCAAGCGGGAGACGGTCGTGACCGAGGGCAAGGGCGGCATGCTGTCCGTGGCGGGCGGCAAGTGGACCACCTTCCGGCACATCGGCCGTACGGTGATGAAGAAGCTCCAGTCCCTGCCGGGCCACCCGCTCGGCGACGACTTCGAGCCGATCTCCACGCTGCCGAAGAAGCTGCCGCTGCCGGGCATCGCCAACCCGCGCGCGGTCGCCCACCGGCTGCTGGTGGACCGTCCGGCGCCCGGCCCGCGCATGGCCGCCGACACCGCCCGGCACCTGGCCACGCACTACGGCTCGCTGGCCTTCGACATCGTCCGCCTGGCCAACGAGCACCCGGAGCTGGGCGAGCGGATCCACCCGGACGCCCCGGAGATCTGGGCGCAGGTCGTCTGGGCCCGCGACCACGAGTGGGCCGAGACCCCGGACGACGTGCTGCGCCGCCGGACGACGCTGACGATCCGCGGCCTGGCCACCGACGAGATCCGGTCCAAGGTGCAGGACGTGCTCGACCGGAGGTGAGCGGCGCCCGCCGCGTCCCGGTCGGAGGTGTGTGCCGTCCGGCGCGGACCCCGGCCCGGGCGGCGATCTTGGGTGTTCGAGCGGCTCGGACGGGGCAGTGATGCGTTCACTCCCCCGGGCAAGGGGGCTGCGGGCGCCCCCGCCGCACGCCGTAAGGTTGGTGGGTCAGGCGAGGGCACGTCGGAAGGAGGCACTGGGTGATCGAGCTCGAGGGGGTTCCCGAGCTGATCGACCCGGTCATGGTGGCCGCGTTCGAGGGCTGGAACGATGCCGGCGACGCCGCCTCCACCGCGGTCGCGCATCTGGAGCGGGAGTGGAAGGGCGAGGTGTTCGCGGCGCTGGACGCCGAGGACTACTACGACTTCCAGGTCAACCGCCCCACGGTGTTCATGGACGGCGGCGTGCGCAAGATCACGTGGCCGACGACGCGACTGTCGGTGGTCCGGGTCGGCGGCGACAAGCCGCGCGACCTGGTGCTGGTCCGCGGCATCGAACCGTCCATGCGCTGGCGCTCGTTCTGCAACGAGCTGCTGGGCTTCGCGCACGAACTGGGCGTGGAGCTGGTGGTCATCCTGGGCGCCCTGCTCGGTGACACCCCGCACACCCGACCCGTACCGATCAGCGGGACCACGTCGGACGCGGACCTGGCGCGCCGGATGGACCTGGAGGAGACCAAGTACGAGGGCCCCACGGGCATCGTCGGGGTGCTGCAGGAGGCGTGCACGCACGCCGGTGTGCCGGCGGTCTCCCTGTGGGCGGCCGTGCCGCACTACGTCTCGCAGCCGCCCAACCCCAAGGCCACGCTGGCCCTGCTGAACCGCTTGGAGGACCTGCTGGACCTGCGCATCCCGCTCGGCGAGCTGCCGGAGGACGCGCGGGCCTGGCAGGTGGGCGTGGACCAGCTGGCCGCCGAGGACAGCGAGGTCGCCGAGTACGTGCAGACGCTGGAGGAGGCCCGGGACACCGCGGAGCTGCCGGAGGCGTCGGGCGAGGCGATCGCCCGCGAGTTCGAGCGGTATCTGCGGCGCCGCGACGGCGGCGCGGGCCCGGCGGCCTCCGGCGGGCACGCCACGGCGGACGGCGGCGAGGGCGGCACGTTCCTGCGGGACACCCCGAGCGGCCGTGCGCGACCGCCCAGGCCACCGAAGCCGGAGACGGGCGCCGCGGAGACCGACGGGGACACCGCCGCGGGCGGCGACGGTACCCCGGGCTCGCCGGACTCCTCCGGCTCACCGGACTCGCCGGACTCCTCGGAGGACTGAGCGGTCCCGGAACCGACGGAACCGACGGGAACGACCGGGAACGGGCCGGACGGACGGGAGCGAGTCCCGAGCCGGCCCGGGGAACGACGACAGGGGCGGTGCGCACACAGCGCACCGCCCCTGTCGTCGTTCCCGCCGGCCGCGATTCCGGCGGCCGGACCAGGTCAGCCGAGCCGGCCGAGCCCGATCACAGTGCCACGCCCAGCAGCGCGTCCACGGCCCGCGAGACCAGGCCGGGGGCACCGGTGTCCGTGCCGCCCTGCTCCTGCTGGAGCGCCACCCAGCGGTCCACCGCGGCGAGCGCGGCCGGGGCGTTCAGGTCGTCGGCGAGGGCGTCGCGGATCTCCTCGACCAGCGCGTCCGCCGAGGGGCCGTCGGGCCGGGAGACGGCCGCGCGCCAGCGGTCCAGGCGGGCCACGGCGTCCCGCAGCACCTGGTCGGTCCACTCCCAGTCGGAGCGGTAGTGGTGGGAGTGCAGCGCGAGCCGGATCGCGGCGGGGTCCACGCCGTCGCGCCGCAGCCGCGAGACGAAGACCAGGTTGCCCTTGGACTTGGACATCTTCTCGCCGTCCAGCGCGACCATGCCGGCGTGGACGTACGCCTTGGCCATGGGGAACTCGCCGGTGAGCACCTGGGCGTGCGAGGCACCCATCTCGTGGTGCGGGAAGGCCAGGTCCGAGCCGCCGCCCTGGACGTCGAAGCCCATGCCGAGGTGGTCCAGGGCGATGGCCACGCACTCGATGTGCCAGCCGGGCCGGCCGCGGCCCAGCGAGCCGCCGTCCCAGCTGGGCTCGCCGTCCCGGGCGGCCATCCACAGCATCGGGTCGAGCGGGTTCTTCTTGCCGGGGCGGTCGGGGTCGCCGCCGCGCTCGGCGGACAGCAGCCGCATCGCGGCCGCGTCGAGGTGGGAGACCTGCCCGAAGTGGGGGTCGGACTCGACGGAGAAGTACACGTCGCCTTCGAGTTCGTACGCCGCGCCCAGCTCGCGCAGGCGCTCGACCAGCGGGACGATGCCCGGTATCGCCTCCACGGCGCCTATGTAGTGCTTCGGGGGCAGCATCCGCAGGGCGGTCATGTCCTCGCGGAACAGGGCGGTCTCCTGCTCGGCGAGCTTCACCCAGTCCACGCCGTCGCGCTGCGCACGCTCCAGCAGCGGGTCGTCGACGTCGGTGACGTTCTGGACGTAGTGCACCTGCCGCTTGGTGTCGAGCCACACGCGCTGCACGAGGTCGAACGCGTTGTAGGTCGCCGCGTGACCCATGTGGGTCGCGTCGTACGGGGTGATGCCGCAGACGTAGATACGGGCGACGGGGCCGGGGCTGAGGGTGACCTGCCCCCCGGTCGCGGTGTCGTGGATCCTCAGGTCGCGGCCCTGACCGGGCAGGGCGGGGACTTCGGAAGCGGGCCAGGCATGCATGTCATGAGCGTAACCGGACCGCGGTCCCGTCCACGAACCGGACCACCTGGATGACCGGGAAGGCACTCTTGCCGTGTGCCCGCGGATGTGCTGTCGCGGGCGGGGCGGCCCGAGGGGCTCCCCACTACACCGGTGGCCAGGGGATGGCCGGCCACTCGTCGGTCGGTTCGGGGTGGGTGCCGGTGGTGAGCAGGGTCTCGACGCGGGCGCGGGTGGCGTCCAGTTCGGCCGGGGTGATCAGCTCGGCCAGCCGGGTGGCGAGGGCGCCGCCGTCGCCCAGGGCGTCCTTGAGGCCCTTGAGGACGTCCAGCACCTCTGGCGGCAGGGGCTCGCCCGCCCAGCCCCACAGCAGCGTGCGCAGCTTGTTGTCGACGTGGAAGGTGACGCCGTGGTCGATGCCGTACAGGCGTCCGTCACGGGTGGGCAGCAGGTGGCCGCCCTTGCGGTCGGCGTTGTTGATCACCGCGTCCAGGACGGCCAGCCGGCGCAGCCGCTCGTCGTCGGCGTGCACGAGCAGGGCGGTGCGGCCCTCGCCGACCTCGGCCAGGCCGATCGCCTTCCAGCCCTCTGACGGCTCCTCGCCGTCGACCAGCGCGAGCAGCTCGGCCTCCGGGGTCGCCTCGATCCACAGCTGGACCATGCCCTCGCCGTAGGGGCCGTCGCGCAGCACGGTGGGCGGGACCAGGCCCCAGCCGGTCGCCTCGGAGACCGCGTAGGCCGCCACCTCGCGCGCGGCGAGGGTGCCGTCGGGGAAGTCCCACAGCGGCCGCTCCCCGGCGACCGGCTTGTACACGCAGGACGCCTCCTGGCCGTCGAGGGCCACCGTGCACAGCAGGGCGGCGTTGGACGCCTCGCGGATGCGGCCGCGTACGGTCAGCTCGCCGCGGGCGAGCAGCTCCGCGCCGACCGTGGCGTCGGGCGTCGTCTCGGAGGTCGTCTCACGGGTCGCGGCCTCGGAGGTCGTCTCACGGGTCACGTCGGGCCTCACGCTCCGCGGCGGTATCCGTTCTGGCGCGGACATACGTGTCCTTCCGGGTCGAGCGGGAGGCTGCACAGCGGGCACGGCGGCCGCCCGGCGTTGACGACGTCGAGAGCGCGTTTGGCGAAGGCCCTGGCCTGGGCGCCGGTGAGCCGGACGCGCAGCATCGGGGGGCCGTTCTCCTCGTCCTGCAGCAGCCGCTCCTCGGCCTCGGCGAGGTCCTCCTCGGACTCGGCGTCGAGTTCGACCAGCGCCTGCGCCTCGACGATCATGCGCTGGTCCTCACCGTCCCAGGCGAGCGCCATGGTGCCGACGCGGAACTCCTCCTCGATGGGGGTCTCCAGCGGAGCGGTGTCGGCGATCTCGGTGGGGGCCACCGCGGGCACGGCGGCGTTGCCCCCGCTGCGGCGGACCACCTCGTCGAGCAGTTCGTCCATGCGCTCGGCCAGCGCGGCCACCTGCGTCTTCTCCAGGGCCACGCTGGTCACCCGGGAGCCGGCGGTGGCCTGGAGGAAGAACGTACGGCGCCCGGGCAGTCCGACCGTGCCGGCCACGAAGCGGTCCGGGGGGTCGTAGAAGAACACCTGACGGGACACGTCCTGTCTCCATCTCCTGCAAGTCGGTCGGAAGAGATCGGGAGGGAATCAGAAAGGGAGCGGAAAGGAACTGAAGCGGGCTGGAAGGGGGCGGAAACGGCCGGGCGGTCGGGTGGCCCGGCCGGCAGCCGCACGTCGGCGGCGACGCTTCACCCTACTGCGCCCGCGATCACGGTGCGCCCGCGCCGCCCCCGACGGGTGCGTCGTCGCCCGCGGGCTCCTCCGGCGGGGCCAGCGAGGCGAAGTCCCCGGTGTCGCCCAGCCGGACCAGGAAGGGCCGCAGCCGGGTGTAGCGGATCGCGGTCACGGAGCAGGGTTCGACGGAGATGCGCTGGAAGAGGTCGAGGTGCAGGCCGAGCGCGTCGGCGACGAGGGACTTGATGATGTCGCCGTGGGAGCACATCAGGTACACCGCGTCGGGACCGTGGTCGCGTTCCACGCGCGCGTTCCACTCGCGCACGGCCTCGGCGGCGCGGGTCTGCATGGCGCGCATCGACTCGCCGCCGGGGAAGGCGGCGGCCGACGGGTGGGCCTGGACGACCTCCATCAGCGGCTCGTCCTTCAGCTCGGCGAGCTTGCGACCGGACCAGTCGCCGTAGTGGCACTCGCCGATCCGCTCGTCGGTGTGCGCGCTCAGCCCGGGACGGGCGTCGAGGAGAGGCTGTACGGTCTCCTGGCAGCGTTGCAGGGGGCTGGTGACGACCTCGGCGATCGGCAGGCCGTCGAGTCGGCCGGGCAGCGCGGCGGCCTGGGCGGCGCCGCGTTCGTCCAGGGTGACGCCGGGAGACCAGCCGGCGAGCACGCCGGCGGTGTTGGCGGTGGACCGTCCGTGCCTGACGAGGATCAGCGTGGGCATGCGGCCAGAGTAGGCGTACACGCGGCTTCGGCGTCGGCCGGGCGAAGGGAGAACACGCTCTGTGATCGTCGACTGTGGCATCTACCGTGACGGGCACCGCACGGAGGGGCCGGAGGACTTCTCCGACGCCCTGGCCGAGGCGCGGGCGGCCGGGGGGTTCGTGTGGGTGGGCCTGCACGAACCGAGCGCGGAGGAGTTCGACCTGGTCAGCCAGGAGTTCGCGCTGCACGAGCTGGCCGTGGAGGACGCCCTGAAGGCGCATCAGCGGCCGAAGCTGGAGGTCTACGACGACTCGCTGTTCGTGGTGCTGAAGCCGGTGGTGTACGAGCCGCACAGCGACGCCGTCTCGACCGGCGAGATCATGATCTTCCTCGGCGACTCGTTCGTGGTCACCGTCCGCCACGGCGAGGGCGACGGCCTGACCGCCGTACGGCACCGGTTGGAGCAGGAGCCCGATCTGCTCGGCAAGGGCCCCACCGCCGTGCTGTACGCGATCGCCGACACGGTCGTGGACCACTACCTGGACGTGGCCACCGAGCTGCAGACGGACCTGGAGGAGCTGGAGGCGGAGGTCTTCTCCCCGGACCGGGGCGGTTCGCGGCACACCGCCTCGCGGATCTACACGTTCAAGCGCCAGATCACCGAGTTCCGGCGGGCCACGGGCCCGCTGGGGCCGCCGATGTCCCGCCTGGGCGGCACCGCCCAGTCCACCTTCGCCACGGCCGTGCCGTTCGTGGACGACAAGGCGCGGCCCTTCTTCCGGGACGTCAGCGACCACCTCACCCGCGTGAACGAGTCGGTGGAGAGCCTGGACCGGCTGGTCTCGGACGTCCTGTCGGCGCATCTGGCGCAGACCAGCGTGCAGCAGAACGACGACATGCGGAAGATCTCCGCGTGGGCGGCCATGGCCGCCGTGCCCACGCTGATCGCCGGGATCTACGGGATGAACTTCGACCACATGCCCGAACTGCACTGGCTGTGGGGCTACCCGGCCGTGATCGCGCTGATGGTCGCGCTGGAGGTGCTGCTGTACCGCATGTTCCGGCGGCGTGACTGGTTGTAGAGCCGGTCGGGGCTCTCGTCTGTGGGGCCTCTGTGGTCCGCCGCGGCGCGGGGCGTAACCGGGTGGGTGCGCGGGCGTTGTTCTGCGTGACGGCCGTGGCGGGGAAGACCCCCGAGCCCCCACCACGGCCGCAGAAAGCTCCGCGGGATACGGCAGGCCCTGCGGCGGGCGACGACCCCCTAGGCCAGGCCCGCGCGTTCCAGGGCCTCGACGCCGGCGCGCAGCGCGGCGATCCGCTCGTCCAGGGTGAAGCCCGCGGGCGCCAGGGTGAGGGTGGTGACACCGGCCGCCGCGTAGGCCTTCATCCGGTCCGCGATCCGGTCGACCGAGCCGAGCAGGGTGGTCTGGTCGATGAGGTCCTGCGGGACGGCGGCCGCGGCGCCCTGCTTGTCACCAGCGAGGTACTTGTCCTGGATCTCGGCGGCCGCCTCCTCGTACCCCATGCGGCAGGCGAGCTGGTTGTAGAAGTTCTGCTTGCGGCTGCCCATGCCGCCCACGTAGAGGGCGGTGTAGGGGCGGAAGGTGTCGGCGAGGCGGGGGACGTCCTTGTCGTCGCCGAGGGCGAGCGGCACGGTCGGGCAGACGTCGAAGCCGTCCAGGGACTGCCCGGCCTTCTCGCGCCCGGCCCGCCGGTGCCGGATCGCGGTCTCCTCCAGGTGGTCGGCGGGGGGGGAGATCAGCAGCGCGCCGTCCGCGATCTCGCCGGTCTGCTGGAGGTTCTTCGGGCCGATGGCGGCGATGTAGAGCGGGATGTGCTCGCGCTGCGGGTGCACGGTCAGCTTGATCGGCTTGCCGGGGCCGCCGGGCAGCGGCAGCGTCCAGTGCTCGCCCTCGTAGGTCAGCCGCTCGCGGGTCATGGCCTTGCGGACGATCTCGACGTACTCGCGGGTGCGGGCGAGCGGCTTGTCGAACTTCACGCCGTACCAGCCCTCGGAGACCTGCGGGCCGGAGACGCCGAGGCCGAGGCGGAACCGGCCGCCGGACAGCGAGTCCAGGGTGGCGGCGGTCATGGCGGTCATCGCGGGCTGCCGGGCGGGGATCTGGAAGATGGCCGAGCCGACGTCGATGCGCTCGGTCTTCGCCGCGACGAAGGCGAGGACGGGGGCCGCGTCGGAGCCGTAGGCCTCGGCCGCCCAGCACACCGCGTAGCCGAGCCGGTCGGCCTCCTGCGCGACGGCCAGATTGTCCGCGTCCATCCCGGCACCCCAGTAGCCGAGGTTGATCCCTAGCCGCATCCGCATCCCCTTACCGGTGAGTAACGTGCTCTGTGCGGGAGACACTAGCGCGGGGCCGCCGCCCGCGGCAGGTACCGCCGGTGTGACGGCCGCCTCCCGGGCCCGGATCGCGCCGCCGCCGGGCGTGCCGGGGCGGAAGATCCCGTTGTCCACAGGTAACCCACGGGGCGGGCCCTGGCCAGTAATCTCGGCGTCCATGGAGCAGAGGCAACTCGGCCGTACCGGCCTGCGCGTGTCCAGGATCGGCCTCGGCACCCTCACCTGGGGCCGGGACGTCGACGAGCACGGCGCCGCGGAGCTGCTGAAGGTGTTCTGGGAAGCGGGCGGCACCCTCGTCGACACGGCCGACGTGTACGGCGACGGGGAGGCGGAGTATCTGCTCGGGCGGCTCATGGAGGGCCTGGTGCCCCGCCGTGACCTGGTCATCTCGACGAAGGCGGGCAGCGTCCCGGACCCGGACCGCCGCTTCGACTGCTCCCGCGGCCATCTGCTGGCCGCGCTGGACGCCTCGCTCGCCCGCCTCGGCACGGACTACGTCGACGTCTGGCACGTCCACGCCTACGACCCGTACACCCCGCTGGAGGAGACCCTCCAGGCCGTCGACGTGGCCATCGGCAGCGGGCGCGTGCGCTACGCCGGGGTGTCGAACTTCTGCGGCTGGCAGCTCGCCAAGGCGGCCACCTGGCAGCTGGCGGCGCCGGGCGCGCGGACCCGGCTGGCGAGCACGCAGATGGAGTACTCGCTGCTGCAGCGCGGTGTCGAGCGCGAGGTGCTGCCGGCCGCGCTCGACCTCGGCATCGGCATGCTGCCGTCCTCGCCGCTCGGCCGCGGCGTGCTGACCGGCAAGTACCGCAACGGGACGCCGCCGGACTCGCGGGGCGCCTCGGAGCATCTGGCGCCGTTCGTCGAGCCGTATCTGGACGACGCCGCCGGCCGCATCGTGGACGCGGTGACGACGGCGGCGGACGGGCTCGCGGTGACCCCGCTCCAGGTCGCCCTCGCCTGGGTGCGCGACCGACCCGGCGTGACCGCCCCGATCGTCGGCGCGCGCACGGCGCAGCAGCTCACGGCGGCGCTGTCAGTGGAGGCGCTTAGTCTTCCTGACGAGATCTGCCGGGCGCTCGACGACGTGTCGGCGCCCGTGCACCGCTATCCCGATCACGACTGGAGCACGCTGTGAGCACGGAGCCGGAGACCACGGAGAACGCCGAGCCGGGGGCCCCGGACACTGCGGCGGAGGACGCCGGAGCGGCGCAGGACGCCGCACCCGTCGCGCAGGACGGTGCCGGGGCCGAGGGCGGCCCGGGCGCGGCGGGCGGCGGCGCGGCGGATGCCGGCAACACGGCCGGCGGCGGCAGCGGTGCGGCGCGGGGATCCGGCGGGCAGGGGGCCGAGGGCGGCGGTGCGGACCCGGGGGCCGCGGAGGACGCGGCACCCGGCGAGGACGGTGCGGCGGTCCCGGGCGCCGGGAGCAGCGAGGCTGCGGACGCAGACGCCCGGGACGGTGACGACCCGGCAGCAGACGCCCGGGACGGTGAGGACCCGGACGCAGACGCCCGGGACGGTGAGGACCCGGACGCAGACGCCGGGGACGGTGAGGCCGCGGGCGAAGGCTCGGGGGACGGTGAGGCCGCAGGCGAAGGTGCGGAGGGCGGTGGCACCGCGTCCGAGATGTCGGAGGCGGAGGCCGAACTCGCCGCCCAGCGGATCGAGCGGGAGCGGATCGAGCGGCGCAAGGCGGAGAGGAAGGGCCGGATCGAGAGCGGGAGCAGGCTCACCGGCCGGGCGGCCGACCTGCTCGCGGCGGTGCGTGCCGTGGAGAGCGGGGCCACTCCCCCGGCCACCGTCTTCGCCGAGCCGGAGCCGCAGGCCGCGCGGCGCAGGCCCGCCCCGCAGCCGGTGCGGCGACCGGGCCCCGTGTCGGCCGAGGCGGCCGCCGCCGCGCCCGCGGCCCCCGCCCCGCAGACCGTGCAGGCCGTACGGCAGGTGCTGGCCGACGGCGGCGGCGCGCCGGAGGCACTCGCCCTGCCGGCCGCGGCGGCCCTCGGCCCGGGCGCGCACGAGCGGCTGCGGGAGGACCCGTGGCAGCTGCTGCGCGTGACCGGGGTGCGGCCCGAGCAGGCCGACGGTTTCGCGCGGTCCCTGCTCGGTGCCGAGTGCGGCCCGGGCGACCCGCGGCGCGGCCGGGCGTTCACCGTCTGGCTGCTGGAGCAGGCGGCCCTGGCCGGGCACACCTGCCTGGAGGCTCCCGCCCTCGTCGAGGCCCTGGCCCGGCGGGGTGTGCCCGACCCGGACGCGGCGCTGCAGGAAACCCTCGCGGAGGGCGAGGCCCTGGTGTTCCAGGACGCCCTGGAAGAGCCCGGCGCACCGGCCGCCCGGGGCCACGCCCAGGACACTTCCGACGACGGGACCGAGGGCGGCGGGGACGGCGAGGAGGACGAGGACGCCGCGCGCCCGGTGCGCGTCCTGGTCGGCCTGGAGCGGTACGCGCTCGCCGAAGAGAGCCTGGCCGACGGCCTCGCCCGGCTCGTGAACTCCGCACCGGACGGAACGATCGCCGCGCAGGACTGGGAGCAGGCCGCGGGCCCGGCCCGAGGCTCCGCCGCCGAGCTGATCCGCGCGGTCGCGGCGCACGGCCTGGTGCTGTACACGGGCGGGGAGGCGTCCCGCGTCGACCCGGCGCGGCTGCTGTGCGCGGCCCGCGCGCTCGGGCTGCACGCCTGGGCCGCCACGCACAGCCCGCTCGGGCGGGAGGCGTTCGCGGAGCTGCTGCGGCAGCAGTCGCCGCAGGAGGGCGGACGGGCGCAGGGACCGTCCGAGGGCGGCGTGGCCACGGTGGCCGGGCTGCTATCGGGCGCCGAGGGGCCGGGCCGGGACGCCGACGGCACGCTCGATCTGGATCTCCTCGTCGTGCTCGACGCCCCGCAGCTCGACGTGGAGACGGCGGCCCTGCTGGTGGAGTCGCTGCCGGACGGGGCCCGGCTCGTGCTGGCCGGGGATCCGGCGGTGCTGTGGTCCGTGGGCCCCGGCCGGGTGTTCGCGGATCTGCTGGCGGCCCGGGTGTGCCCGCACGTGGCCTCCCGGGTGCCGGACCCGGGGCCGCTGGGCGAGCTGGTCTCCGGTATCGGCATCGGCGAGCTGAACCAGGTGGAGGCGCCCGGCAAGGAGGTCGTGATCGTGCCGGTGCGGGACGCCGGGGAGGCCGTGCACCGCACCGTCCAGCTCGTCTCGGACTCCGTGCCGCGGGCGATCGGCGTGCCGGCCGAGCAGACCGTGGTCATCACCCCGGGGCACGGCGGCGCGGCGGGCACGCGCGTGCTGAACGCGGCGTTGAAGGAACGCCTCAACCCGGGCCCGGGCCGCTTCGGCGGCTTCGACCCGGGCGACCGGATCGCCTACTCCCCCGTCCCGGGCCGTACGCTGCCCGGTCATGTGGTGAAGGCCGACGCCGACGGGCTGCACCTGTCCTGTGCGGGCGCGCCCGTGGTCGTCCCCAGGGAGCAGGTGGAGACCCGGGTGCGGCACGGGTGGGCGCTGACCGCGCACCAGGCCGTGGGCGGCCGGTGGCCGGCGGTGGTCGTGGTACTGCCCGGTGACGCCGCGCAGGCCCTGACCCGGCCGTGGGTCTACACGGCGTTCGGGCGGGCGACCCGCCACATGTCCGTGGTGCACGGTGCCGAGCAGGCGCTGCCCCGGGCCGTGGCCGAGGTGCCGGCCAAGCCGCGCACGACCCGGCTGCCCGTCCTGCTGCGCACCCAGGAGCAGCAGGCGGCCTGACCGCGCGCACCGCCCCGCCGCAGACCCGCAGGTCCGCGGGCCTGAACGCCGCCCGGCCGAGGCTCGCACGCCGTGCGGGTGCGAACACAGCCGGCGCGGCGGCGCGTGCAGCCCCGGGCGCCCGAGGGGGCGCGCCGCCGGGCACGGCACGCTCACCCCGGGCGGCCGGTGTGCTCAGGCTCTGTCCAGCGGCTCCAGGTCGTCGTCCTCGTCGAGGTCCTCGTCCTCGTCCAGGCCGTCGTCCCCGCCGAGATCGTCGTCCTCGTCGTCCGGTTCGTCGTCGAAGACCGCGCTGACGTCGAAGCGGCAGACCACGTGCTGCGGATCGACGTGCTCGAAGGGTGCCTCCAGCCATTCGCCGGGGTCGGCGGGTTCCTCCGAGGCCGTGACCCACAGGGTGGAGTCGCCCTCCTCCAGGCCGAACTCCTTGTGCCGGGAGGCGATCTCGTCCGGCTCGTACTCGCCGAACAGGATGCCGAGCGCCCCGTGCAGCGACCCGGTGGCGCCCTGGCCGATGCCCGTGCCGGTCTCGACGTCCGCGGCCTCGACCCGCTGGGCCTGGGACAGCAGCCGCTGTGGTTCGGCGACGGCGTAGTCGCGGCGGATCAGCACGCTGATCGCGTTCGGTTCCTCCGGTCCCGTGTACGGCGGCAGCGAGTCGTCGCCGGGGATCTCGAAGGGGGTGACCTCGTCGTAGCGGTCGTAGAGCAGCTCGTCGTACGCCTCGGCGGCGGCTGCCAGCTGGTTGAACGCCTCGTAGACGGCCGGGTCGTCCTCACCCGACCTGCGTTCGACCGCGGCGAGATGGCGGTCGAGCGCGGTCTTGACCGCCTCGGCGGCGGCGCGTACCTCGGCGGCGGTGGGCTGCGCAGCATCAGACATACTGCAGACGCTATCCGTACCGGGCCCCAGCCCGCACAATAGATGCGATGCCGGAATACGAATTTGTCGAC
Organism: Streptomyces mexicanus; assembly: GCF_902506575.1. Taxonomy (GTDB): domain Bacteria; phylum Actinomycetota; class Actinomycetes; order Streptomycetales; family Streptomycetaceae; genus Streptomyces; species Streptomyces mexicanus. The sequence goes on from NZ_LR732544.1 coordinate 1,749,292, forward strand.
GTGTACGTGCCGCGCGGGGTCTCCCGCAAGGAGGCGACGCGTCTGCTGACCGACCATGCCGAGTACGGACACTGGGAGTTGTACCGCCTGAGCCTGATGCGGGACGGCAGCCGCAGGGTGCGGTTGCGTCGGCGGATCATCCGCCAGGTTCGCGCCACCTGGTGAGCACGCCCGCCACACGGTGAGCCCCGGGCGGCTCAGGCGAGCGGGCCCCGCCGGTGCGGGGCCCGCTCACTCGTGCGCCCGGACGCCGCCGGGGCGGATGGGGCTCAGGCCGAGGTCCGGGCCCTGCGGTAGAGCACGGTGCCCGCGAGGAGCGCGCCCGCGCCCACCGGCAGGACGATGCCCAGCGGCAGCTCGCTGCCGGTCTCGGCGAGCTGTGCCCCGCCCCGCGGCGCGGTGACGGTCTGCGTACCCGGCTGGTTGACGTGCACGGATCCGCCGGGCGTCGTCCCGCTCGGGGTGGGCGGCGTGGTCGGCGTACCGGGGTGGCCCGGAGTGCCGGGCGTCCCGGGGGTGCCCGGGTTCCCGGGGTTGCCCGGATTCCCAGGGTTACCGGGATTCCCGGGGTTGCCCGGGTTACCAGGGTTGCCGGGGTTACCAGGGTGGCCGGGCGGGTTCTGGTGGCCGCCGGGCGGCGTGTGGTGGCTCCCGGAACCGCCCTCGTTCGCGCACCGGTTGCCCAGCGCCGCGTTGCCGACGCCGATCACGTCGACGCTGTTGCCGCAGACGTTGACGGGCACGTCGACCGGCACCTGGACGTGGTTGCCCGAGCCGACACCCGGCGAGCCGCCGGTGTGGCCGCCGGCCTGGGCACCGCCGCCCGAGCCCCCGTGGCCGTGTCCGCCGTGCCCGGAACCGTGCCCCGGGCCGCCCTTTCCGCCGGACGAGCCGCCGTTGGCGCACGTGTTGCCCATCACCGGGTTGAGCACCCCGACGACGTTGACCGTGTTGCCGCAGACGTTCACCGGCACGTGCACCGGCACCTGGACCGTGTTGCCGGACAGCACGCCCGGCGAGCGGGACGCGGCGCCGGTCGCGCCCGCGTCGGCGTGGGCGGCACCGCTCGCGGCGGCGATCACTCCGGTCGCCGCCGCCACGGTCATCAGGCCCTTGCGGGTGACCTGTCGCATGTACTGAATCCCTGCCTTCGACCTTCTGGAACCTTCCGGAACGCGCGGTCGCGCACGGCGTGCGAGCCGTCGTGACCGCGCGGAAAGACCGGTCGGCCCCGGAGCGCATGGCGCGCGCTCCGGGGCCGACGGGTTCAGACCCCCCACGGAGTCGATGGAGTCAGACCCTCACGGGGCGGGGCACAACGTCACTTGTTGATGCACGTGTTGCCGAAGGCGGGGTTCAGCAGCCCGATCACGGAGATCGTGTTGCCGCAGACGTTCACCGGCACGTGCACGGGCACCTGGATGACATTGCCGGACACGACGCCCGGGGACTGCACGGCGGCACCCTGAGCACCGGAGTCGGCAGCGGCCAGGCCCGCGCCCGCGAGAACCAGTCCACCGGTGGCAACCGCGGCAGCGACGACCTTCTTGAGCATTCTTCCTCCTAGTTGGCACGTGCGATCTCGTCTTGCCGATCGCATGAGATGTAACGAGGAGGGAGTAATGGGGATACGAGCTTATGGTCGCCTTCACTCTCCCTCGGGCACGCCCGCACACGCGGCCGAATACCGAGGTCAAGCCAGGGTTGACCGGCGTCCTCAGGAGGCGTCGATGAACCGGTCGAGCACCCGGACGCCGAACTTCAGGCCGTCCACCGGCACCCGCTCGTCCACCCCGTGGAACATGCCCGCGAAGTCAAGCTCCGGCGGCAGCTTCAGCGGCGCGAAGCCGAAGCCGCGGATGCCGAGGTCGTCGAAGGACTTGGCGTCGGTGCCGCCGGAGAGCATGTACGGGATGGCCTTCGCGGCCGGGTCCTCGGCCACCAGCGCGGACTGCATGGCGGCCACGAGCGGCCCGTCGAAGGTGGTCTCGACGGCCTTGTCGGCGTGCACGTCCTCGCGCTTGACCTTCGGCCCGAGGATCCGGTCCAGGTCGGCGAGGAACTCCTCCTCGTGGCCGGGCAGGAAGCGGCCGTCGACGTGCGCGGTGGCCTCGCCCGGAATGACGTTGACCTTGTAACCGGCGCCGAGCTGGGTGGGGTTGGCGGTGTTGCTGAGGGTCGCGCCGATCAGCTTGGCGATGCCGCCGAGCTTGGCGATGGTGCCCTCCATGTTCTCCGGGTCCAGCTCGGTGCCCAGCGCGTCGCCGAGTTCGTCGAGGAAGGCCCGGGTGGTCTTGGTCACCCGCACCGGGAAGGTGTGGCGGCCGAGCCGGGCGACGGCCTCCGACAGCTCGGTGATGGCGTTGTCCCGGTGGATCATCGAGCCGTGCCCGGCGGTGCCGGCCACGGTGAGCTTCATCCAGTGCATGCCCTTCTCGGCCGTCTGGATCAGGTAGAGCCGCCGCTGCTCACTGACGGTGAAGGAGAAGCCGCCCACCTCGCTGATCGCCTCGGTGACGCCCTCGAACAGGTCGGGGTGGTGGTCCACCAGGTACCGGGCGCCGTACGTGCCGCCGGCCTCCTCGTCGGCGAGGAAGGCCAGCACGATGTCCCGCGGGGGCCTGCGGCCGCTGCGCAGCCGGTCGCGCACCACCGCCAGCGTCATCGCGTCCATGTCCTTCATGTCCACCGCGCCGCGGCCCCAGACGCACCCGTCCGCGATCTCCCCCGAGAAGGGGTGGTGGGTCCAGTCGTCGGCGTTGGCCGGTACGACGTCGGTGTGGCCGTGGATCAGCAGCGCGGGCCGGGAGGGGTCCTCGCCCTCGATGCGCGCCACGGTGGAGGCCCGGCCCGGGTGCGACTCGAAGATCTGCGGTTCCAGTCCCACCTCGGCGAGCTTCTCGGCGACGTACTCGGCGGCCTTGCGCTCGCCCGGCCCGGAGTGGTCTCCGTAGTTGCTGGTGTCGATCTGGATCAGCTCGCGGCAGAGGTCCACGACCTCGTCCTCGCCGGTGACGCCCCTGGCCGTGTCCGTCTCGCTCACGCTGGTTCCTCCCGCTGTGTGCTGGTGGTCCACCTCGGGTGCCGGTGGTGCCCTCATCCTCCCTCGCATCCCGGGCCCGGCCCAAGACGGCCCCCGCCCCGTCACACGCCGTTCACGCCCCGGGGCCGCGCGGGCACAGGCGCAGGCGCAGGCGCGGGCACACGCGCAGGCGCGGGCGCGGGGGGAGGGGCGGGGGCGGCGGCGGCCGGCCCGCCGGTGCCTGGCGGGGCGACGCGCACGCCGCTCTGCCGCTCCGACCGCCTGCCGGGTCAGTATCCCGGACGGTTCCAGCGACGGTGGGGGTGGGTTGGGTGGTTTGGGGAGGACGGGGGGGGGGGGGGGGTGTGGGGGGGGGGGGGGGGGGGGGGGGGGGGAGGGGGGGGGGAGGGGGGGGGGGAGGGGGGGGGGGGGGGAGGGGGGGGGGGGGAGGGGGCGGGGGGGGGGGGAGGGGGAGGGGGGGGGGGGGGGGGGGGGGGGGGGGGGGGGCGGGGCGCGCACCGCCGTGCACTCCTCCCCGCAGTGGCGGGCCGAACTGGCCCGGCACGGCTGGACGGACGCCTTCCTCACGGGCGACGCCTTCGGCGCGTATCTGGCCCGGCAGGACAAGGCCGTGAGTGCTCTGCTCGCACACCTGCGGCTCACCTGACCCACACCCCGCCCGACCTCCCGCACCGCGGCCCGTGCCGCGGGCCCGCGCGCGCCGTTCCGCAGCGCGGCGCGCTTCGCCTGCCTGATCGTCCACGCCTGTCCGCCCCTTGCCGCCCGTACGCCTGCCGCACCCGTGGGCGTCCTTCGCCCCCATGCCCCCTTTGTCAGGGAAAGGAAGACATGACCGCACACAGCTGGTGGCTGCTCCTGATCGTCGCGGTGGCGATCGCAGCCCTGATCCTCCTCATCAACTCGCGGCTGCGCCTGCACCCGTTCATCGCGTTGATCCTCGTCACGGTGTGCACCGGACTCGCGGCCGGTGAGCCGGTCGCCGACCTGACCGGTTCGATCGAGGACGGCGCGGGCGGCACGCTCGGCGACGTCGGCCTCACCCTCGCCCTGGGTGCCATGCTCGGCCGGCTGCTGTCCGACTCGGGCGCCACCGACGCCCTCGCGCACGCCCTCGTCGGCCGCGCGGCCCCGCGCAGACTGCCGTGGCTGGTCGCCGCGGCCGCGTTCGTCATCGGCATCCCCATGTTCTTCGAGGTCGGCCTGATCGTGCTGCTGCCCCTCATCTTCAGCGTGGCCCGCCGGCTGGACGCCCAGGGCGGCGCGAAGGGCAGCTCCTACGTCCTGCTCGGTGTGCCCGCCATCGCCTCGCTGTCCACGCTGCACGGCATGCTGCCTCCCCACCCCGGTCCGCTGACCGCCATGACCGGCCTGCACGCCGACCTCGGCCTCACCCTCGTCGTCGGCCTCGTCTGCGCCGTGCCCACCGTGATCCTCGCCGGACCCGTCTACGCCCGCTGGATAGCGCCCCGGCTGCCCGAGGTCCGCCCGGACGCCGCGCTGGTGGCCCAGTTCACCGGCGGTGCGCCGGCCCCGGCCGTGACCGGTTCCGCCGGGCCGGGCGCCCGGCCGCGCACCGAGGCGGCGTCGCGCACGGGTGTGCCCGTGGGCCTGGCCGTGGCCTCGGTCCTGGTGCCGGTCGCGCTGATGCTGCTGCGCCCCCTCGCCGAGACGCTGCTGGACTCCGGCAGCACTCTGCGCGCGGCACTCACCTTCGCCGGCGAGCCGCTCGTGGCCATGCTGGCGGGCCTGCTGTTCGCCCTGGCCCTGACGATGGCCCAGGGCCGCCGCCCGGGTGAGGAGATCCGCACCTCGCTGGCGGACAGCCTGAAGTCGGTCGCCGGCATCCTGCTCATCATCGGCGGGGGCGGCGCCTTCAAGCAGGTGCTGCAGGACTCCGGGATCGGTGACGCGATCGCGGCCGCGGCCAGGGGCGCCCATCTCAACGTGATCCTGCTGGGCTGGCTGGTGTCGCTGCTGCTGTCGCTGACGACCGGCTCGGCGACGGTGGGCATCGTCTCCGCGACCGGCATCGTCGCCCCGCTGATCGGTGCCGCCGGCGGTCTGCGGGCGTCCCTGCTCGTGGTCGCGATCGGCGCCGGTTCCATCGGTCTGAACTATGTGAACCACGCCGGTTTCTGGCTGGTCAAGGAGTCCTTCGGGATGGATCTGGGGCAGGCCGCGAAGACCCAGACCGCCGTGCAGACCCTGGTCAGTGTGTTCGGGCTGGCGATGGCCCTGCTGCTGTCGCTGTTCGCCTGACGGGAGCCTGAAGCAGGTCGGCCATGGTCTGCGCGGCGCGTACGGCGGCGTCGGCGCAGCAGTTGTTGAACAGCACGTGCAGCGAGCGGACCCGGTCGGCGAGCGCCCGCAGCCGCGGCACCCACTGTGCCAGTTCGTCCTCGGTGTAGGTGTGCCGGAAGCGGTCCTCCTTGCTTCCGGTGCCCCACGCCGTACTGCGTCCGTGGAAGCGCACGACGGACCGGCACGGTGTGGTGACCGGGGTGATGGGCGGGATCGCGGTCGGCGGCGACTGCGCCATGTCGACGGCGACGGCGGCGAACCCGTGGTCGGCGAGGCGTGCCCGGGTGGCCTCCCGGTGTGCCGGCCGCCACCAGTCGGGGTGCCGGAACTCCACGGCAACGGGCCACCCCTGGGTGCGCCGCGCGCACGCGGCCAGGAAGGCCTCCGCCCGCGGTCCCGGCCGGAACCACGGCGGGAACTGGAACAGGACGCTGCCGCGCCGTCCGGCCCGGCGCAGCGGTGCGATGCCGTCCGCGAACCGTGCCCACAGGTCGTCCAGCACGCCGGGGTCCTTCAGCTCGGCGCCCCGCAGGTCCTGCGGGAGGGCCTGTGGCCTGACGGGGTGTCCGGTGAGCGGTGCGAACGCCTTGACGTCGAACACGAAGCCGTCCGGGGTCCGTTCGGCCCACAGGCGGCTGGTGCGCTCCTGCGGCAGGGCGTAGTAGCCGGAGTCGGCCTCGACGAGCGGGAAGCGGCGCGCGTAGTACCGCAGCCGTCCCTCCGCGTCGCGCTGCCCGCGCGGGTACCAGCCACTGCGGACCAGCGCCGGATCCGTCCAGGAACACGTGCCGATGAGTATGTCTCCCATGGCACACCGGTTACCCCGCGCGGACGGCCGTGCCACCGGGTTCGGTGGCACGGCCGGGGTGCGGGTCGCGCGGGATGGTCAGGCCCAGGGCGAGGCGACGGCCCAGCTGGTGTCGTCGGCCCATGCGGTGGCGCTGTCCCAGTCGTGGGAGCCGCCGTCACCGGCGATGTAGGCGTTGTAGTCGAAGTGGCGCACGAAGTCGCTCGGGTAGTTGGCGGACCTCAGCGAGACACCCTGGCCGTTGTGGCCGGCCTGCGGGCAGAACGTGGCGTCCTGCCGGAACAGTGCGCTGCCGTCGTTGCTGTCGACACGCAGCCGGTAGTCGTAGTGGCGCAGGTACTGCCCCGGTCGGTCGGCGGACTCGAAGGAGACGCAGGAGGCGTCGCCCAGGCCCGCGCGCACGGTCCAGGTCGCGGCGGCCTTGTCGGCGGCCGGGCTGGAGGAGGTGACGGGCGCGATGACGGCGTTGCTGTCGGCGCTGTTGTGCCGCAGGAAGTCGTTGGTGCAGCAGGAGGTGGTCGCGCGCAGCGAGACCTTCGATCCCACGGTGAGGCCGCCGGCAGGGGCCGGTGCCGTGTAGCCGGCGGCGTCGATGTTCGCCTGCACGGCGTTCTCGGTGGCGTCCGAGGGGTAACCGGACGTCATGACGCCTTCGTAGAAGGTGCCGGCGGAACCGTTGCTGTTGTCACCGCCGATGCCGAGGATGATGGCCCCTTCCTTCTTCATCGGGTTGTAGCCCGAGACGTTGGGGCGCGGCCCGCTGTAGTAGGTGGACAGGCCGCCGGACTGCGCGTTGCCGGCCCGGATCGCCCACTGGTTGGGGCCGCCCTTGACGACGGCGGTGAGGAAGCGGTGGCTGACGCTGGGGTCGTTCGCGTTGTAGCCGGCGTTGACTCCGGAGAACAGGCCGTTCTCCAGGTCGGCCATGACCCAGGGACCGTTGCCGGTGCCGTAGCCCCAGACCTTGATGTTGCCGAAGTAGATGGCCTCCATGTGGCCGTTGCCGGTGTCGAGGCCGCTGGTCTCGGCGTTGCCGTAGTCGAAGCAGCAGCCGCCGTTGTAGTGGCTGCCGTCGAGGACGGCGTACATGCCTTCGGGCTGGTCCCCGGTCGCGATGCCGTGGGTGTTGTTGTTGCGGTAGCCGGTGCCGGGGGCGATGAAGACGCCGTACGCCTTGTGGCCGCCCACGGTGACGGGTGCGGCGGAGGCCTCGGCGAGGTTGTCGTAGCCGCCGGCGGCGGGGCCGTTGAACCCTCCGGGGGGTGCCGGGGTGAGGTGGTTGCCGCGGCCGGACTGGTCGTAGATGACCGTGATGAGGCAGCTGGTCCGGGCGCAGAACGCGTCCTGCGCGGCGGCGTCGGCGTATCCGCCGGTGCTGAGCACGCCGATGTCCCGGGTGGCACCGTCCGAGGCACGTTTGACCTGGTAGAGGGGGCCGTTGTACGCGGAGTACAGCGCGCGGGTGGTGCTGTGCGCGGCCACGCAGGGCGTGCCGCCGGCGGCGTAGAGGTCGCAGGGAAGCGAGCCGGCGGCCGCCGTGCCACTGACGGCGGCGCTGCCGTCGGCGGCCGCGGCACTGCCGCCGCCGGCCGCCGGGGCGCCGAACAGGGCCGCGGCCAGGGCCAGCGCCGGCGCGAACAGGGCGAGCGGTCTGACCCGCCGGGAGCGGGTCGGGGTCAGGGACATCGGTCATCTCCTCGCATCGAGTGGGGGGTCGGAGATCCTGTTGATGCCATGCGCATGCCAAGCACCTCCGCCCGAGCATGCACGTTCGTTATATCGAACAATGAACGAAAGACCGGACGACCTTTGATGATAGGAAGCGCCCCGGGGGTGTCAACCAGTCGCGCACGTCCGATACTTCGACCGACGAAAGCCGAGGTCAGGACGGTGGGAGCGGGCGTTCCGTCCGGCACATGGCTCGCCTTTCGCGGGCCGGCGCGTAAGAGACCCGTCAAAGCCCCGGGTGCCGCAGTAAGGGACCCGTCAACGACGGTCGCAAACGGCTGAACAGGCGGTTTGCTCTGACCGTCCGTTCTTGTCGAGTCTCTTTCAGGAGTTCACGATGGCCGATCTGGCCTTCGTCGCCACCACCCTCGCGGTCTTCGCACTGGTGGCCCTCGTCGCCCGGGGGGTGACGAAGCTGTGACCGCCGAGAACGTCGTCGGCCTGATCGTGGCCGTCGCCCTGCTGGGGTATCTCGTCCTCGCCCTGATCTTCCCGGAGAGGTTCTGACGGTGACATCAGCTGCCTCTGCGGCGGGCGACATGGGTCCCGTACTCGCAGGCATCCTCCAACTGATCGCCCTCGTCGCGGCGTTGGCGCTCGTCCACGTTCCCCTCGGCACCTGGATGGCCCGGGTCTACTGCGCCGACCGGCACTGGCGCATCGAGAAGTGGATCTACAAGGGCATCGGCGCCGACCCCGACGCGCAGATGCGCTGGCCCGCGTACCTGCGCGGCGTGCTGGCCTTCTCCGCGATCGGTGTGCTGTTCCTGTACGCGCTGCAGCGGATCCAGGGCGTGCTGCCCGGCTCGCTCGGCTTCTCCTCCATCGCACCGGCCCAGGCGTTCAACACGGCCGCGTCCTTCGTGACCAACACCAACTGGCAGTCCTACGCCGGCGAGCAGGCCATGGGCCACGTCGTGCAGACCGCAGGCCTGGCCGTGCAGAACTTCGTCTCCGCGGCCGTCGGCATGGCCGTCGCCATCGCGCTGGTCCGGGGTTTCGCCGCCTCCCGGACGTTCGCCTCCGCCCTTGCGGGCGGGGCCGCCACGCGCACCGGTGAGCTGGGCAACTTCTGGGCCGACCTGGTGCGCGGCACGGTCCGTGTGCTGGTGCCGCTGGCCGCCGTCGCCGCGGTCGTCCTCGTGGCCTGCGGGGTGATCCAGAACTTCTCGGGCATCCACGAGGTCGGCCGGTTCCTGGGCGGCACGCAGCAGTGGAACGGCGGCGCGGTGGCCTCCCAGGAGGCCATCAAGGAGCTGGGCACCAACGGCGGCGGCTACTTCAACGCCAACAGCGCCCACCCCTTCGAGAACACCCCACCCCCTTCACCAACCTCTTCGAGATCTTCCTGATCCTGGTGATCCCGTTCTCCCTGACCCGCACCTTCGGTGTGCTGGTCGGCAACGTGCGGCAGGGGTACGCGATCCTCGCCACCATGGCCACCCTCTGGGTCGGCTTCGTCGCGCTGATGATGGGGACGGAGTTCGCCCACCACGAGGGCGCGCTGCAGGTCGCGGGCGGGGCGATGGAGGGCAAGGAGGTCCGCTTCGGCGTCGGCGGCTCGTCGCTCTTCGCGGTGTCCACCACGCTCACCTCCACCGGCGCGGTCGATTCCTTCCACTCGTCGTACACCGGCCTGGGCGGCGGCATCACCATGCTGGGCATGATGCTCGGGGAGATCGCGCCCGGCGGGGTGGGCTCCGGCCTCTACGGGACCCTCGTCCTGGCGGTCGTCGCGGTGTTCATCGCCGGTCTGATGGTCGGCCGCACACCCGAGTACCTGGGCAAGAAGATCGGCGCCCGCGAGATCAAGGCGGCCGCCGCCTACATCCTGATCACCCCGGCGCTGGTGCTGGTCCTCACCGCGCTGTCCATGGCCCTGCCCACTCCCCCGCACTCGGTGCTCAACCCGGGGGCGCACGGCTTCTCGGAGGTGCTGTACGCCTTCACGTCCGCCGCGAACAACAACGGCTCGGCCTTCGCGGGCCTGAACGCGAACACGGACTGGTTCAACACCACCACGGGCCTGGCGATGCTGCTGGGCCGCTTCCTGCCCATGGTGTTCGTCCTGGCGCTGGCCGGCTCGCTCGCCCGGCAGCAGCCGGTGCCGGTCACCGCGGGCACCCTGCGCACCGATAAACCGCTGTTCACCGGCCTGCTGACGGGCGCGATCCTGATCATCGTCGGGCTGACGTACTTCCCGGCCCTCGCGCTGGGCCCGCTGGCCGAAGGGCTGGCCTGATGACCGGACACACGGACACCACCACCCCACCTCCCCACCCGCACGAGGACCCCATGTCCACAGCCACTCCTCCCCGGGCGCCGCACCGCGACGCACCCACCGGGCACAGCCGTGCCCAGGCCCGCGCCGGCACGGGCCTCTTCGACGCCCGGCAGATGCTGTCGTCCCTGCCGGACGCCGTCCGCAAACTCGACCCGCGGGTGATGGTGAAGTCCCCGGTGATGTTCGTGGTGTGGATCGGGTCCCTGCTCACCACGGTGTTCTCCGTCACCGACCCCGGCGACTGGTTCGGCTGGACGATCAGCGCCTGGCTGTGGCTGACCGTCCTGTTCGCCAACCTCGCGGAGGCCGTGGCCGAGGGCCGCGGCAAGGCTCAGGCGGACACCCTGCGCAGGGCCAGGACCGACACGGTGGCCCGCCGGCTCGACGCCGACCGCACACGCGAGGAGCGGGTGCCGGGCACCGCACTGCGCGTCGGCGACCTGGTGGTCTGCGAGGCAGGGGACGTCATACCCGGCGACGGGGATGTGGTCGAGGGCGTCGCCTCCGTCGACGAGTCCGCGATCACCGGTGAGTCGGCGCCGGTCATCCGCGAGTCCGGTGGCGACCGGTCCGCGGTGACCGGCGGGACGAAGGTGCTCTCCGACCGGATCCTCGTGAAGATCACGACGAGGCCCGGCGAAACCTTCATCGACCGGATGATCGGGCTCGTCGAGGGCGCGGCCCGGCAGAAGACACCCAACGAGGTCGCGCTGAACATCCTGCTCGCCTCGCTGACGATCGTCTTCCTCCTGGCGTGCGCCACACTGCCGCCGTTCGCGCACTACGCGGGCACCCGCCTGACGATGGTCGTGCTGGTGGCGCTGCTGGTCTGTCTCATCCCGACCACGATCGGCGCGCTGCTGTCCGCGATCGGCATCGCGGGCATGGACCGCCTGGTCCAGCGCAACGTCCTGGCCATGTCCGGCCGCGCGGTCGAGGCCGCCGGCGACGTCTCCACGCTGCTGCTCGACAAGACCGGCACGATCACCCTCGGCAACCGGCAGGCGGCCGAGTTCCTCCCGGTGCGCGGCGCCACGGAGGCCGAGGTGGCGGACGCCGCACAGATGTCCTCGTTGGCCGATGAGACCCCCGAAGGCCGGTCGATCGTCGTCCTGGCCAAGGAGAGGTACGGGCTGCGCGAACGCCACCAGGGAGAGGCGGCCGACGCGGAGTGGATCGCCTTCACCGCGCAGACCCGCATGTCGGGTGTGGATGTGGACGGCCGCAGGATCCGCAAGGGCGCGGCCGGCGCGGTCATCGCCTGGGTGGAGGAGCGCGGCGGCACGGTCGCGAAGGACGCGGCCCGGATCGCCGAGCGCGTCTCCACGGCCGGCGGCACTCCGCTGCTCGTCGCGGTCGAGGACGACCGGGGCGCGCGGGTGCTCGGCGTCGTCCACCTCAAGGACGTCGTCAAGCACGGTATGCGCGAGCGGTTCGAGGAGCTGCGCCGCATGGGCATCAGGACCGTCATGATCACCGGGGACAACCCGCTGACCGCCCGGGCGATCGCTCAGGAGGCCGGCGTCGACGACTTCCTCGCCGAGGCCACCCCCGAGGACAAGATGGGGCTGATCAAGCGGGAGCAGGCGGGCGGCAAGCTGGTCGCGATGACCGGCGACGGCACCAACGACGCACCCGCCCTGGCACAGGCGGACGTGGGCGTGGCCATGAACACCGGCACGTCGGCCGCCAAGGAGGCCGGCAACATGGTCGACCTGGACTCCGACCCGACCAAGCTCATCGACATCGTCGAGATCGGCAAGCAGCTGCTGATCACACGCGGTGCGCTGACCACGTTCTCGATCGCCAACGACGTCGCCAAGTACTTCGCGATCATCCCGGCGCTGTTCGCGTCGGTCTACCCGGGCCTGGACCGGCTGAACATCATGCACCTGTCCTCGCCCCACTCGGCGATCCTGTCGGCCGTCGTCTTCAACGCGCTGATCATCATCGCGCTGGTGCCGCTCGCCCTGCGGGGCGTGCGCTACAAGCCGCGGAGCGCCGACCGGATGCTGCGCCGCAACCTCGCGGTCTACGGCCTCGGCGGCCTGGTCGCGCCCTTCGCCGGCATCAAGCTCATCGACCTGCTCGTCTCCCTCGTCCCCGGGCTGTAATTCCTGAAAGGCGTGCTGATCGCCATGAACAACTCCGTCACGAACACCGCCCGATTGCTCGGGGCGGGCCTGCGCGCCCTTCTCGTGCTGACCCTGGTGACCGGCGTCCTGTACCCGCTGGCCGTCACCGGCATCGCCCAGGGCCTGTTCCCGGCGAAGGCCAACGGGTCCGAGGTCAGGGCGGGCGGCCGGGTCGTCGGTTCCTCGCTGATCGGGCAGTCGTACGACCTGCCGTCGAAGAAGGGTCAGCAGACACCCGAACCCGATCTGCGGTGGTTCCAGGGGCGGCCGGCGGCCGGTCTGAGCGGCAACAGCGTGAACACCCGGTACCACCTGCTGGTGTCGGGGGCGACGAACCTCGCCGCCGACAACAAGGTGCTCATCCAGCGGGTCGAGGCCGCCAAGGCGGCCGTGGCGAGGGACAACTCGGTGCCCGGGTGCACGGTCGAGCCCTCGCGGGTTCCCGCCGACGCGGTGACTTCTTCCGGCTCGGGCCTGGACCCGGACATCTCGCGGCAGTACGCCCGGCTCCAGGTGCATCGGGTGGCCGCGAGGAACGGCCTGCCCGTCGCCCGGGTCGAGCAGCTGGTCGAGGACCACACCGAGGGCCGTACGCTCGGCTTCATCGGGGAGCCCCGGGTGAACGTCCTCGACCTCAACATCGCACTCAAGGGCCTCCTGGCGAAACACTGACGGCCTGGGGCGACCACGCGGGAGCCGGCGGCCGGGGCGACCCGGTTCCGCCGGCTCCCGCCGCGCACCGCCACCGGCCACACGCCCTCGTGGGCACCCGCACCAGCACGTGTCAAGCATCGACGCGCCGACAGTAGCCCCGGGGTCGCCGCGGCCCCGGGTGAGCAGGTGTCAGGAAATCACCTCGAAGGGCTAATTGTCGGTCAATCTGCACAATCCCGGACGACTTTGACAGCTCGTCAGGTCGGTCGGCGACGCCTCCCGATACCCCGATCGGCCCCCTGTCCTCAGCGCTTCCGAAAAGCCCGAAATGACAGCCTCGATGGGCATATGTACGTTCAGTCTCACGTCGGCTGCCGAGCCGGCCTCTCTGTGAGACAGGAGAAACAGTGCCATGATCATGACCCGTTCCCACGCTGTCACCGCGGGCATCGCGGCCGCCGCGGCACTGACCGCGACCGGCATCACCTACGCCGCGGCCGCCTCCGCACCCGAGGCCCGGACGGTCCCGGCGGCCGTCCAGCAGGTCCCCGCCCAGGCCCCCATGGACGGCGGCGCCGGCAAGGGCAACGAAGGCAACGACCACGGCGGCAACGACCACGGCAACGACCACGGCAACGACCGCGGCAACGACCACGGCCGCAAGCACCGCGAGGAGGGCTGGATCCACGTCAACGAGCGCTCCTACTCCGCCCACCCGACCGGCTGCATCACCGTCATCAGCGGACTGGGCTCCGACAGCTTCAACATCCGCAACGACAGCCGCAAGACCGTCGAGGTCTTCCGCGGCGCCACCTGCGACAACGGCGCCCCCATCGCCACCGTCGGCCCCTGGAGCACCAGCAACGGCGTCAAGCCCGGCAAGACCGACGCCGTCAAGGTCAGGGACGGCGTCCTCGCCAGCCTCCGCATCGTCCACGACCGCGACCACGACGACCGCGACGACAAGGGCGGCAAGGGCGACCGGGACGACGACTGATCACACCAGCGACACCACCCGACCGACGCGACACGAGTGACGCAGAACCCCGGCCCGCCGTAATCGGGCCGGGGCCCTGCTAACAGAGGCATGACACAGAATCCCGGCCCGCCGTAATCGGGCCGGGCTTCTGTGTGCGCCCCGGCCAGGACCAGAGGTCGGGACCCGGAGCGTCACGCGCCTACCACGTCATAGTAGAACCGCCCGGCAGACACGGCGAGCCTGTCCACGCCGCCACACGTATGGCCCACCGCCCGGCACACCGGCCGTCTCCGCCCCAGGACCAGCGGAGAGCGGGCCGGGCAGGACCACGGCCGTCCCCGACTCCACCGGCAGCCCCGCGCACCCGACCGGGTGAGGAGACCGATGACGGAACCGGGCGACGGGACCGGTGACGGAACCGGGCGACGAGGGGGCGGCGGGAACCGCCACCCGGCCACCGCGACGTCCTCGGTGGCGGCAGGCTCAGGCACCCACAGTGCCGTCGACCCCTTCGCGCAGGAAATCCGCGTGCCCGTTGTGACGGCCGTATTCGAGCAGCACGTGCAGCAGCACCATGCGCAGCGACACCTGCTCGCCCCACCGTGGCTGGTACCCGGCCACATCCAGGGATGCGGCCTCCCGCTCGATGCGGCGCGAGGTTTCGACCTCGGCCTCCCATGCGGCGAACGCTTCCGCTCTGGTCGACTCGCTCGCGTCGTACGCGGCCTGGAAGTCGATGCGGTCGGACCACACCATCGGCGCGTCGTGGTCCTCGAACACCCTGCGGAACCAGGCCCGTTCGACCTCGGCCATGTGGCGCACCAGGCCCAGCAGCGACAGCGTCGAGGGCGGCATCGACCGCCGGCGCAGCTGCTCGTCGGTGAGCCCCTCACACTTCATGGCCAGGGTTGCCCGGTGATAGTCGAGGAAGGCTCGCAGCATCTCACGTTCACTGCCGAAATGGGGCGGTCCGATGCGACCGTCGGCTCCCATCGGTTGCTCTCCCTTCGAGCTGAACAGGACGGTTGCACCCTACCGCGAACATGGAGAGCACATGTCAAGCAACACCACGCCGAAGAGCGGGGTGCAGGTGGTCTCCGGAAGGGGTGAGCGGGCGTCAGGGATCTGCGTGTATCGGAAACTCCGTGCGCAGGGAGCTGCCCGCCGGTGGATGCAGAAATCGACCGCAGGTGTCTTGTCGCGCCGCGCACGGACGCCTACAGTTCCCGCGTCTCGCAGAGAAGGACAGTGTCATGCATATAGTGACAAGCGGCGGCGAGGACGCGTCCTCGCCCCGTGCCACCCGACCGTTGAGCACCGTACTGAAAGCGCTGGCGCTCCTCGACTTCCTCGCCGACCTCGACGAACCCGTCCGCGTCTCCTCGCTCGCCCGGGCGGTCGGGACCTCGCGCGGCGAGGTCCACCGGCAGCTGGTGACGCTGGAGACCGCCGGCTGGATGGAACAGTTGCCCGACGGCGCCTACCGCCTGACCCTGCGCCCGGCCCATCTGGGGCACACCGCGCTGCGCCAGGCCGGTGTCGGGGAGCGTACCGCCCCGTTGCTCGCCGAGGCCGCCCGCGCCTGCGGTGAGGTGGTGAGCATCGCCGTACTCGACGCCGACACCGCCCGCGTGGTGCAGCGCGCCGAGCCGGGCCGTGCCCTGCACGCCACCCTGCTGCTGGGTGACCGGCTCGGCCTGTGCAGCAGTGCGACCGGCCGGCTGCTGTGCGCGCTGGGCGACGAGGAGACGGTCGCGGCGCTGGCCCGGCGTGGTGTGCCGCTGCCGTCGGCGGACGACATGGCGCTGATCCGGTCGACCGGCTGGGCGACGTCGACCGACGACGCCGAGGACGGGGTCGCCGCGCTGGCGGTCCCCCTGTGCCGGGAGGACGGCAGGACCGTCGCCGCGCTCAGCGTGCACGGTCCGCGCGAGCGGATCACCCCGACCGGCGCCCTGGCCGTGCTGCGTCCCCTGACCCGCCGTATCGAACCTTTGCTGCGCCTGGACGGCGCCGCCTTCGGCCTGCGCGCCTGAGCGCGTCCCGGGCCACGTGCTCCACCGGCACACCCGACCCTCTGCCTGGCCCCCGTCCCGGGCCACATCCCTGAGCACCGCTCCTGAGTCACAGGCCTGTCCACGGCGCCTGCCGCACCCCTGAGTCACACGCCCGGCCCCGGCTCCTGCTACAGCCCGCAGCCGCACACCCGGCCCACGATCCCTGCCACCCCCTGAGCCGCGTGCGTGAGCCGCCTACCTGAGCCGCGTGCCGGCGAACACACCCCGTCACGTTCCCGAGCCGCGCGCTCGCTCCCGCACCTTCCCAGGCTCAGAGCGACGCGGCGGTCCTCGTCCTGAGCGTGCTGCTGGGTTTCTTCCTCAACGGCCTGTACGCCCCGCTGTACACGTATCTGCCCGAGGTCTGTCCGACCCGGCTGCGGTCGATGGCCGCGGCCACCTCCGACGCGTTCAGCCGTATCGGCGGGATCACCGGCCCCGTGATCATCGGCACGATGTACGCCTCGCTGTACTTCGCGGGCGTCTTCACCCTGATCTGCGCGGTCCTGGCGGTGGGGTGTTGGTGACGGTCACGTTGTCGACCTCGACGCGGGGCCGGTCGTTGGAGGCGCTGTCGGGCTGAGCGGGGCGGTCCGATGCGGAGAGCGAGTGGGAGGACGGGTGGCTCGGCGGGTGTCTTCTCCGGGTCCCCGAAGAGGGCGCCGCGGGGGTCTCGGGAGGGTCCGGGATGTGATGCCACCCATAGGAGGCAGATCACGTCCTACCCCGGATCGTAGACACCCGCCCCGTCTGAGCAGCACGCCCCCCCCCCGATCCACAC
>NZ_LR732544.1:1766162-1826469 GCF_902506575.1 Streptomyces mexicanus
GGGCGGGCACGGCGCCGGGGCCGCGGGCCCGTACCGGGACCCCGGGCTGCAGCCCGAGCGGACCCGGCTCGCCTGGCGGCGGACGACCCTGTCCGCCACGGTCGCCGCCGTGCTCGCCGTCAAGACGGCCCTGCACGGCGGGCCGTCGCCCGCGGGCCTGACCGTGTGCGCCCTGTGCTGCGTCCTGTGGCTGGGCTTCCTGCTGCTGGCCGAGGTGCGCATCCGCCGCCTGGGCCGGTCGGCCGCCCCGCCGGCGCTCGCCCCGCGCCTGGCCGCGGCGGCGGCCGTCTGCACGGTGGCCCTGGCGGTGTGCGCGACGGCGCTGGTGGTGTGAGGACACCGGGGCCGCCGGGGTACCGGGCCGATCGAGCGCGTGGGCCGGTCGGGCGCCGGACCTGTCGGACGCGCGGACAGTCCTCCTCTTGATGTTCCTCCGGCTTCCTCCCGTCGTGTCCCCGGTCACGTTCGGCCCGCGCACTGGACGACATACCGACTAGTCAGCATGATGGTCGCCATCGATGTCGTCGCGTCCTGTAGGAGCGTGCATGAGCCCCGACCACCCGCCCGGTCTCGATCTCGACCGCCTGCGCGGACTGCTCGACCGCGAGCGGCCCGGCCTGGCCCAGGGCCCCCTGACCGGCCGGCTGATCGAGGGCGGACGGTCGAACCTGACGTACACGGTCTCGGACGGCACCTCCCGGTGGGTCGTCCGGCGGCCGCCGCTCGGACACGTGCTGGCCACCGCGCACGACATGCGGCGCGAGCACCGGGTGATCAGCGCGCTGCACCCCACGCGCGTGCCGGTGCCGCGTCCGGTGCTGCTGTGCGAGGACGAGGAGGTGCTGGGGGCGCCGTTCTACGTCATGGAGTTCGTCGAGGGCACGCCGTACCGCACCGCCGCACAGCTCGCCCCGCTCGGCCCGGAGCGCACCCGCGGCGCGGTGCTGTCGCTGGTGGACACGCTGGTGGAGCTGCACGCGGTGGACCCGGCCGAGGTGGGCCTGGCGGACTTCGGGCGCCCGGAGGGCTTCCTGGACCGGCAGCTGCGGCGCTGGGGCAAGCAGCTGGACGCCTCCCGCAACCGCGAACTGGAGGGCATCGACGAACTGCACGCGGCCCTCGGCCGGCACCTGCCCGTCTCCCCCGCGCCGGCCGTGGTGCACGGGGACTACCGCCTGGACAACGCCCTCATCGGCGACGACGACCGGATCACGGCGGTGCTCGACTGGGAGATGTCCACGCTCGGCGATCCGCTGACCGACCTGGGCCTGCTGGTGATGTACTGCACGCCGCTGGGCCTGCCCGACTCACCGGTGTCCACCACCGCCGAGGCCCCGGGGCACCCCTCGCCCGCCGAGCTGGTCGAGCGGTACGCGGCGCGCTCGGGGCGGGACGTGAGCGGGCTGTCCTGGTACACGGCGTTCGCCTGGTTCAAGCTGGCCGTGATCCTGGAGGGCATCCACTACCGCTACACGCTCGGCCAGACGGTCGGCCGCGGCTTCGACCGCATCGGCGACCTCGTTCCCGTCTTCATCCGGCACGGCCTGACCACTCTTCACGAAGGCCTTCAGGAGGGCTGATCCAGCATGGACTTCGCGTTCGACGCGCGCACCGAGGAACTGCGCACGAAACTCCTCGCCTTCATGGACGAGCACGTGTACCCGGCCGAGCAGGTCGCGCACGAGCAGCGGGCGCGGCTCGCCTCGCCGTGGCAGACCCCGCCGGTGGTGGAGGAGCTGAAGGCCGAGGCCCGCCGGCAGGGCCTGTGGAACCTGTTCCTGCCGGACGCCGAGTACGGGGCCGGGCTGACCAACCTGCAGTACGCGCCGCTCGCCGAGATCACCGGCCGTTCCCCGCAGCTGGCGCCCACCGCCACCAACTGCGCGGCCCCGGACACCGGCAACATGGAGGTGCTGGCGCAGTTCGGCGACGAGCGGCAGAGGAAGCAGTGGCTGGAGCCGCTGCTGGCCGGTGAGATCCGCTCGGCGTTCGCGATGACCGAGCCGGAGGTGGCCTCCTCGGACGCCACCAACATCACCACCCGCATCGAGCGGGACGGCGACGAGTACGTCATCACCGGCCGCAAGTGGTACATCTCCGGCGCGATGCACCCCGACTGCACGATCTTCATCGTGATGGGCAAGACCGACCCGGACGGGCCGGACATCCGCCGCCAGCAGTCCATGGTGCTGGTGCCGCGCGACACCCCGGGCGTCACGGTGAAGCGGGCGATGCAGGTCTTCGGCTACGAGGACCACTACCACGGCGGTCACGCCGAGGTGGTCTTCGACCACGCGCGGGTGCCGGTGTCGAACCTGATCGGCGAGGAGGGCGGCGGCTTCGCCATCGCCCAGGCCCGGCTCGGTCCGGGCCGCATCCACCACTGCATGCGGCTGATCGGCATGGCCGAGCGGGCCATCGAGCTGATGTGCCGGCGGGCGGTGTCCCGTGAGGCGTTCGGCAAGGCGCTGGCCCAGCAGGGCGTGGTGCAGAACTGGATCGCGGACGCCCGGGTGCAGGTCGAGCAGTTGCGGCTGCTGGTGCTGAAGACCGCGTGGCTGATGGACACGGTCGGCAACCGGGGCGCGCACACCGAGATCCAGGCCATCAAGATCGCCACCCCGCGGGCGGTGGTGGGCATCCTGGACCGGGCGATCCAGCTGCACGGCGCGGGCGGCGTCAGCCAGGACTTCCCGCTGGCCGAGCTGTACGCGGGCGCGCGGACCCTGATGCTCGCCGACGGCCCGGACGAGGTGCACCAGCGGTCGCTGGCACGACGGGAGCTGAAGAGGTACCTGTGAGCCCCGGTCAGTAGCCGCCGGACGGCGTGTGGTCCGCCAGCGCCAGCGCGCGCAGGAAGCAGCGTGCGCGCAGGAGTTGGCGGGCCGCGAAACGGAAGGCGGCCGGGCGGCGCGGGGCGTAGGCGGCGGTCCAGAGCACGGGTACGTGATCCATGGCCTCAGCTTCGGCCGCGGCACCCCGAGCGGTCCAACAGATGGATTCGCTGGCTTCCATCTTTAAAATAGATGGATGGAGATCCGTCAGCTCCGTCATTTCATGGCGGTCGTCACCGAGGGCGGCTTCACGGCCGCCGCGCGCGCCGAGCTGATCGTCCAGTCGGCGCTGAGCACCTCGATCCGCAACCTGGAACGGGAGCTGGGTGCCGAGCTGTTCGAGCGCACGGGCCGCCGGGTGGTGCTGACGGAGGCCGGGCGGGCGCTGGTGCCGCAGGCCCGGGCGCTGCTGGCCGCCGCCGAGGCGGTCAAGGACGCGGTCGCGGCCGTCACCGACCTGGCCACCGGCCGCGTGTCCATCGGCACGATCCAGACGCTGACCTGCGTCGACCTGCCCGCCGAACTGGCCGCCTTCCACCGGGACGTGCCCGGTGTGCAGGTGTCGGTGCGGGACGCGCCGGTGGCCGAACTGACCGAGGCGCTACGGGCCGGCGAGCTGGACCTGGCGTATCTGGCGCCGGACGCGCGGCCGTTGCCCGAGGGCCTGACGGTGCACGCCACCTGGCAGGAGGAGCTGGTGCTGGTCACCGCGCCCGGACACCCGCTGGCGAAGGCGGGCCGCACCCTCATCAAGGACCTCGCCGAGGAACCCTTCGTCGACTTCCGCGCCGGGACCGGCCTGGAGACGGCCGTGCGGCGCCTGGCCGCCCATTGCGGCCTGGAGCGCCGTATCACCTGTGACGTCACGCAGATCGGGCTGCTGGTGGAGCTGGTGCGGGCCGGGATCGGGGTGGCGTTCGTGCCCCGGGCCATCGGGGAGCGGGCCGGGCTGCCCTGCGTACGGATCCGGCAGCCCGAGCCGGGCCGCACGGTCGTGCTGGCCGGTCGCGGGCCGCGGCCGCGCAACCCCGCGGCTGCGGCCCTGCTGCGTCACCTCACGGCCGCAGCGCCCGCAGCAGCAGGTCGGCCAGATGGTCGGCGACCTGCTGCGGGGTGAGCGGGCCGTCGGGGCGGTACCAGGTGGACAGGTGGTGGACGGACCCGAAGTGGTAGTCCACCACCAGGTCGGCGGGGGTGGCCGTGGAGAAGACGCCCTGCCGCTGGCCCTCCTCGATGAGCGCGCGGAAGCGTTCGTGGTAGCGGCGGCGCTCGGCGCGCACCTGCTTGTGCTTCTCGGGGCTGAGGTGGTGCATGGAGCGGAAGAAGATCGACGCGTCGTCCAGGTTCTCGATCGTGGTCACCACGACGTCCGCCGCCGCGTCGCGCAGCCGCTTCTCCACCGGCGCGTCCAGGCCGGCGAAGTGGTCCAGCCGCTCCTGCTGGACGCGCAGGACCCGCGCGTACACCTCCTGCAACAGGTCCTCCTTGGACCCGAAGTAGTGGTAGAGCGCGCCCTTGGTGACCCCCGCGGCCTCGACGATCTCCTGCACGGAGGTGCGGTCGTAGCCCTGCTCGGCGAAGAGCCGGGTGGCGGCGGCCAGGAGCCGCTGGGGCACGGGCGTGCCGTCCTTGTCCGTCGTCCTGGGCACTGCCGCCACCTGCCTCTCCGTAACTCTGCTAGCTGTCTCGCGTGCGGGAACGCAGTTCCCGACGCAGGATCTTCCCACTCGCCGTCTTCGGCAGCTCCGGCAGGATCTCCACCTGCCGCGGGTACTTGTACGCGGCCAGTCTCTCCTTGCAGTACGCGGCGAGCGCGTCCGGGTCCGCCTCGGCGCCGGGGCGCAGGCTGATGTACGCCTTGACGGTCTCCCCGCGGTAGCCGTCGGGCACGCCGACGACGGCCGCCTCGCGCACCGCCGGGTGGGTGTAGAGGACGTCCTCCACCTCGCGCGGCCACACCTTGAAGCCGGAGGCGTTGATCATGTCCTTCTTGCGGTCCACGACGTAGAGCCAGCCTCGCTCGTCCATGAACCCGATGTCGCCGGTGCGCAGCTCGCCGCCGGGGAAGGTCTCGGCGGTGGCGTCGGGCCGCCGCCAGTAGCCGGGCACGACCTGGGGGCCGCTGACGACGATCTCGCCCTGCTCGCCGAAGGGCACCTCCTGCCCGGCGTCGTCGAGGATCCGCACCACCGTGTCGGGGCCGGGCACGCCCACCGCGAGCGTCCCGGAGACCGGGTCGACGGGGGCCTCGTGGCCGGGCGGCACGGAGGCGCAGGGCGCGGTGCACTCGGTCAGGCCGTAGCCGTTGCGGATGTACGGCCCGAAGCCGGCCCGGAACTTCTCCACCAGGGCGGGCGGCAGCGGTGCGCCGCCGGAGGAGATGACCTCGAAGGAGGAGAAGTGGTCCGGGGTGACGGACGGGTGGGCGGCCAGCGCCATGAACGCGGTGGAGGGGCCCACGGTGTAGTGCGGCCGGTGCTCGGCGAACGCCTCCAGGACCACGCCCGCCTCGAAGCGGTAGGCCAGCACCAGGGTGCCCACGCTGTTCAGGCAGGCGCCGAACTGGCAGACCATGCCGGTGATGTGGAACAGCGGCGCCATCGCGAAGTACACCGGCGCCTCGGGCAGGTCCAGGCCGGTGCGCTGCCGTTCGGCGTTGTACATGATGTTGCGGTGGGTGTTGGTGGCGCCCTTGGGGGTGCCGCTGGTGCCCGAGGTGTAGCTGATCAGCGCGATGTCGCCGGGGAGCGGGTCACGGCCTTCCGGGGGCCGGTGGCCCGCGCGGGCCACGGCCGTCAGGTCGTCGGCGTCCGCGGCCGGCTCCAGTCGCTCGAAGCCGAGCACCCGCGCGTCGTCGCGGGTCTGGAAGTCCCGCTCGCAGGCGGTGAGCACGGCCCGCACCGGCGAGCCGGCGGCGGTGTCGCGCAGATACGCCTGCCAGGCCCGGTCGGAGCAGACGAGCGCGGCCGCCTCGGCGTCCTTCAGGACATGGGAGACCTCGGCCGACTTGTACATGGGGTTGACCGGGACGACGGTCGCGCCGGCCTTCCAGGCGCCGAGGACGGCGAGCACGAAGTGCGGGGAGTTCTGCAGGACGACGGCCACCCGGTCGCCGCGCTCCACCCCGCGCGCGGCCAGGTGCCCGGCGACCGAGTCGCTGAGCCGGTCCACCTCGCGGTAGGTCAGGCGGGCGTCGAAGTAGGCCAGGAAGGTGCGGTCCGGGGCCTCGGCGACCGCCCGGCGCAGGGCGTGCACCAGGGAGTCGTCGGGGTCGACCGGGGCGCGCTGGGCGTCGGTGAGGAGGGCCAGCCAGGGCTTGGCGGCGTAGCGCGAGGCGGTCACCGGTTCTCCTCCCACTTCTGCTGGATGCGGTTCATGTGGACCAGCCAGCGGTCGGGGTCGGCGGCGCGGGCCTGGTAGAAGCCGGCGACCTCGGGGTGCGGCAGGATTAGGAAGCGGTCCTCCTCGATGCCCTTGAACAGGGCGTCGGCCACGTCCTCCGGTTCGATCGCGGTCGGCCGGAGCACCAGGTCGCCCACGCTGCCGGTGGCGTCCAGCATGTCGGTGCGCACGCCCTGCGGGCAGATCGCGTGGACCTTGATGCCGCGGTGGCGGTAGGTGAGCGAGAGCCACTCGGCGAAGGCGTAGGCGCCGTGCTTGGTGACGCTGTACGGGGCGGCGCCGACCATGGTGAGCAGTCCGGCGGCGGAGACGGTGGCGACGAACCGGCCGCTGCCGCGCTCCAGCCAGGCCGGCACCAGCGCCTCGGCGGCGCGGACGTGGGCCATGACGTTGACGTCCCAGGCGCGTGCCCACGCCTCCTCGCCGGCCGCCTCCGAGCCGCCGGTGCCCACACCCGCGTTGGCGCAGTAGACGTCGATGGTGCCGCCGAGGGCGTCCCGTGCCTCGGCGACGATCGAAGAGGCGTCGCCGGGCAGGGCGACGGCGCCGATCTCCTCGGCGACGGACCGCGCCTTGTCCGCGTCGAGGTCGTTGACGACGACGCGGGCTCCCTCGGCGGCGAACCGGCGGGCCAGCGCGGCCCCGATGCCGCCCCCGGCCCCCGTGACGACGACTCCCGCTCCCTGAACGGCTTCCACCATCGGTCTCCTTCGACACGACTGCGACGCGACGCGCATCGGCTCTGCCGCGCCACACTAACCGGTCGGTATGTGGCGCGGGAAGGGGTGTCGCACAGCCGGCACCGCCAGTGGTGTGGACCATGGACGGTGCCGCCGGTTCGTTCCCAGCCGGCCGGGGCGCGCGCTAGCGTGCGTGACCATGACACGTGCCGGGATCACGGAGGTCACCGCATGAAGCTGTCCAGACGCAGCCTGCTCGCCACCACCGCCGCGGTCGCGGCCTCGACCGTCCCCGCCGCGCAGGCGCAGGCGGCCCCGCAGGGCCGCGGCCGGACGGTGCGCACCGGGTTCGAGCGCCTGGCCGCCGACGGCTACGCGCTGCTCGACGGACAGCGGGTCGGCATCGTCACCAACCCGACCGGGATCACCCGGGACGTGCGCCACATCGTGGACGTGATGCACGCCGACCGCCGGGTGGACCTGGTCGCCGTCTTCGGCCCCGAGCACGGCTTCCGCGGCACCGCGCAGGCCGGCGGCTCCGAGGGCCGCTACGACGACCCGGCCACCGGGCTGCCGGTGTACGACACGTACCTCAAGAGCGGGCAGCCGCTCGCCGACGTCTTCACCGCCTCCGGTGTGGACACGGTCGTCTTCGACATCCAGGACGTGGGCGCCCGCTTCTACACCTACATCTGGACGCTGTACGACTGCATGGAGGCCGCCGCGCTGGCCGGCAAGCGGTTCGTGGTGCTGGACCGGCCGAACCCGGTGACCGGGCGGGCGGCCCTCGGGCCGGTGCTGCACAAGGAGTTCGCGACCTTCGTCGGCCGCCAGCCGATCGCGCAGGCGCACGGCATGACGGTCGCGGAGCTGGCACGGCTGTTCAACGGCGAGTTCCTCGCCGAGCCGGTGCCGCTGGAGACGGTCCTGATGACGGGCTGGCGGCGCGCGGAGTTCTACGACGCCTCCGGGCTGCCCTGGGTGCCGCCGAGCCCCAACATGCCGACGCCCGACACCGCCCTGGTGTACTCCGGCACGTGCCTGTTCGAGGGCACCAACCTCTCCGAGGGCCGCGGCACCACCCGCCCCTTCGAACTGCTCGGCGCCGAGGGCCTCGACGGGCGCTGGGCCGAGGCGGCGAACGCGCTGGACCTGCCCGGCGTGCGCTTGCGCGAGGCGTACTTCGCGCCCACCTTCTCCAAGTTCCAGGGCACGACGATCGGCGGGGTGCAGATCCACGTCCACGACCGGGACGCCTTCGACCCCGTACGGACCGGCATCGCCCTGCTGGTGACGGCCAAGCGGGTCTGGAGCGGCTTCGCCTGGCGCTCGGACAACTGGATCGACAAGCTCACCGGCTCCGCCCGGGTGCGCACGATGATCGACGCCGGGGCCGGCCCCGACGAGGTGGTGGCCGCCTGGCAGGAGGAACTGGCCGCGTTCCGCCGGGTGCGGCAGCACTACCTGCTCTACAAGTGAGGTGGACCGCGTGTGAGGCGCGCCGCGCGCGGAGAACCGCGTGTGAGGTCACGGCGGCGGGCCGCAGGCGCCGGCCCGCCGCCGCGGTGTCTCACCGGTGCGAGGCGAACTCCACCACCTGCTGGTAGGTGGGCCGGTTCTGCCAGCTGATCCTGCCGTGCTCGATGCCGCCCAGCGGACGCTGGGCGATCGAGTCCGCGCACCACTGGTCGCCCGCCGCGCACTGGTCGTCGCCCGGGTAGACCTGGGCGGCGGTCGCCCGGGCCGCCTGCTTCAGGGTGGCGATCAGGGTGTCCCGGCAGGCGCTCAGGTCGCCGCCGCCGCAGTACTTCCTGGCGAGCGGACCGCGCACCTGCTCACCGAGCACCGCCCGGATGTCCTTGTCGACATAGCTCCACCAGCCGTACTGGAAGGCGCTGCCGGCGTGCGCGCCGGTCGGGCCGTGCCCGGCCGACGGCGACTCGTCGACGGCCAGGTTGCCGGTCAGGGCGGTGTACAGGTCGCTGCCGAGGCCGGGTTCGAACTCGGCCTTGACCAGCAGCGGCCACCAGGCGTCCAGGATCCGCACGGCGTCGGCGTGCGCGTACGTCTTCGAGCCGGCCGAGGTCTCGGTGCGCCTGCCGCCCGCGGACAGCCAGGCGTCGAGCGTGTTCACGGCCGCGGCGGCCGTGGGGTCGGCCACCGGCGCGCTGTCGATGACCTTCAGCAGGTGCGGCAGCACGTCCTCGGCGCGCAGGTCGGTCAGGGCCGCGTCCGCCATCGCCCGGGTCAGCGAGGCGCGGGTGACCCCGCCGGCCGCCACGAGCTTGCTCACCCGGTCGTCCAGCAGGTCGCCGCGGTGCACCGAGCCCTCGCCCCAGGGCGCGGCCGTGTAGTCCTTCGCCTGCTTGTTGTTCCAGGAGGTGTAGTAGTCCTGGTCGATGGAGTTCGGGTGCTCGGCGGGCGGGGTGTAGGCGGCGGTGTTGGTGGCCGGGTCCCAGTCGCGCCACTCGTACGCCGGCTGCGCCCACACCGGGAACTCGGCGTCCACGCCGCTCGCCCGCACCGGGTTGTCGCCGCTGTTGTAGTACGCGGTGTGCTGCGCGTCGGCGTAGAACCAGTTGAACGTGAAGTTGATGTGCTGCGCGGCCTGCTGGAAGTCCTGCGGTCCCTTGACGAAGTCGGGGTCGTTGAGCATCTGGAAGCCGATGATGGAGTCGGCCTCGTGCAGGTAGGAGGAGCGCAGGGTGGTGTAGGCGACCTTCTTGCCGCCGACGGTGGCGCGGTACTGCACCGGGCCGTACTCGGTGCGCCACACCCGCATCGTGTAGGAGCCGGCGGCCGTGCCGTCGGCGACCGTGGGCTTCCAGGAGTTGGCCCGCTCGACCTGGTCCATGGCCGTGCAGGTGCCGTGGTACAGGTAGTGGTGGTCGTCCTGGCACAGCTCGACGGCGTAGGTGTCGATGATGTCCTGGCCGGAGGTGGTGGCGCTCCACGCGTAGTCCTGGCCGCGGCCGAGTTCCACGTACATGCTCAGGCCGGCGAAGGAGGCGCCGCGGGCGCTGATGCCCGGGCCCTGGATCTCCTGGAGCAGCAGCAACTGGGGCGCGAAGTAGCCGGTCTGCGGGCCGAACACGGCGACCGGGTGGCCGCTCGCGGTGTGCGCGCCGCTGACCACGAGGGCGTTGGACATGCCCCGGCGGGCGGAGGAGAGAGTGGACTTCGCGGCCGTGGTGGAGGCGCTCTTGGCGGCGGCACTCGCCGCGCTGCCGGTGCGGTCGTACACCAGCGGCTCCTGGGTCACCGAGCCGGGATCGGGCAGCGCCTCGCCCTTCGGTGCGTCCGGCTTGGTGGCGTAGGGGAAGCTCTGGCCGTCGTGGAGGGTCAGGACGGCCTCGGGGTCGTTGCGCTCGCGGAAGGACTCCCAGACCCTGGTGCCCTCGTCGACGCCGTACTTGGCCTGGGCGGCCAGCAGGGACAGGGCGTTGTTCACCTCGCCGCCCCCGCCGGAGCCGAACAGCGAGCCGACCACGGAGGCCAGCGCGACCAGGTCGGTGACCTTGAAGTGCTCGATCTTCCCGGCGTTGGTGAGCGCGTCCTTGTGGCCGGTCAGGACGTACTCGCCGGGGAAGTAGCGGCCGGAGTCGGAGGCGTCGATGTAGGCGTTGATGCCGGCCAGGTAGGCGTTCACGTCGGCGAGGGCCTGCTGCCCGCGGGCGCCGTTGTGCGCGACGGCGTTGTCGATCTGCGCCTGCAGATCGGCCTCGGTGTAGGGGGCGTTGCGGTAGAACTGCTGCTCCAGGCCCTGGTTGGCGGCGGCGCCGCCGGCGAAGGAGGTCAACTGGCCGCGCCCGACGTGCCGGAAGACGTCCATGAGCCACAGTCGGTCCTCGGCGGCGGCGTAGCCCGCGCCGAACTCGGTGCCGTAGCGCGTGGTGCCCGTGATGTGCGGCACACCCGTCTTCTTGTCGCGGACGATGGTGACGTCGCCGCGCCCGGCGGGCTTCTCGGTGGAGGCGACCTGGTCGGCGGGGACGCCGAACGAGGCGTCGTTGAAGAAGCTGTTGATCTTGGCGTCGGTGAGGGCCGGGTAGCCCGTGGCGAGGTTCGCGTACGGACCGAGCTGGTCCTCGGCGTGACCGGGCTGGGTGCCGAAGCCCTGGTTGAGCAGGATCTGGGCGAGGGTGGCGTTGCCGTTCTCACCGGGCGGCAGGATGTCCGAGCACCGGCCGCCGCAGTAGTCGTCCGCGGCGGCCTTCGGGGTGGCGTCCGCGGCCACCGCTTGGGAAAAGGGTGACAAAAGACCGGCAATGAGGACGCATACGGAGGCCGTCTTCAGGAACCCGGGGAATCTGCGGGGAGTTCTCACTTCGTCGAGCGCGTTGCGTGGGATGCGCCGTGGCATGACTGCTCCTCCCGACGGGGACGGGGCGGCACGTTACCGCCGGTATCCCCGAGTTGGAAGATGAACATGCGTCACTTTTTCGGGAGTGGCCCCGTGGCGGACATGACGGTCGACAAGGGCGAAGTTATGGCGGTCATCGGAAATCGGATGGAGCCGATTCGCGGCTCGGCACGTCTATCCGGCGACGCCCGTACGACCGCCGCGTGCGGCGGCCGTGCGGCGACGCCGAAGTGACCGAAGTGACCGATGTACAGGTGCAGGTGTGACGGAGGTGCAGGGCGATGGCCGGTTTCCGGAGTCTGGCGAGACAGGTGAGGGACCCGCGGTGCGATCTGGCGCTGCGGCGCTACTCACTGCGCAAGTGCCTTGAGCGGTTCGCTCCCTACGGGCACAGGGCGACCTGGGACCATCTGTGCTCCCGGGCCGGGTTCGGACCCGAGGACAGGTCCCCCGATCCGGCGCGCCTCGTGGCCGCGCTGGAGGAGCTGGAGGAGGCGCGGGCGGTCTGGCTCGACTACGAGGTCGAGTTCGCCCGGCGCCGCAGGAAGGAGAAGCACGACGGGCTGCGCCGGCCGGGCAGCGTGGACGACTGGCACCGGCTGACCTGGGGCGGATTCGGGGTCGCCTGGGGCGACGCCCCGCGGGTGCACCCGTCCGAGCCGCTGGCGGAGGTGCTGCGCCGGCGACCGGGGAGGCGGCGGGGCACGCGCGGTACACCTACCGGTTGCGGGTGTCGGCCACGGCTCGCAAGGGGCTGGAGGCGGAGTGGGGCCGCTGCCGCTGGGTGTGGAACGAGTGTGTGGCCCGTTCGAAGAAGGCCCACGCTGAGGGGGAGGCGTGCGGTCCGGCACGGCTGGACAAGATGCTGACGGAGGCTCGTGCCGTCACTCCGTGGCTGGCGGCGGGCTCGTCCGTGCCGCAGCAGCAGACCATCCGCGACTTCGCCGCCTCCCGCACCAAGGCGCTGAAGGACATCAAGGACCGGCTCCCGCTCAAGCGGCGGGCGGGCATGCCCCGGCACAGGCGGAAGCACCGTGCGCGGCCGACGCTGAACTACACCCGGCGCGGCTTCCGTCTCAAGGACGGGCGCCTGCACCTGGCGGGCGGCCTCGTCCTGACCGTGGTGTGGTGCCGGCCACTGCCTGCCGAACCCTCCTCGGTGCGGGTCTACCGCGACCGTCTCGGCGCCTGGTACGCCTCCTTCGTCGTGCGCGCCCCGGTCGAGCCGCTGCCGCCGACCGGACGCGTCCTGGGGGTTGACTGGGGTGTGAGGGAGACGGCGACCACCACCTCCGACGCCCACGACCTCCCGCACCCTCAGTACGGGCTCAAGGCGCAGGTGAAGCTGTCCCGGTACGACCGGATGATGGCCCGCCGCAAACCGGCCAAGGGGCAGGCGGCGTCGAAGGGGTACCGGGAGGCGAAGAGGTGGCGGGCGAAGACGTACGCGAAGATCGCCCGGCAGCGGCAGGACGCGGCACGCAAGTGGGCGAAGAAGGTGGTGCGCGACCATGACGTGATCGCGGTGGAGGACTTCCGGCCCAGGTTCCTGGCCCGGTCGTCGATGGCCAGGAAGGCGGCGGACGCCGCGATCGGTGCGACCAAGCAGGCCCTGATCGAGATGGGCCGCAAGCACGGCCGGGACGTGCGGCTGGTGCATCCCGCGTACACCACGATGGACTGCGGCAGGTGCGGAGCGAGAACCAAGCACGCCCTGCCGCTGTCGGAACGCACCTACACCTGCACCGCGTGCGGAGCCGTCTCGCCACGGGACAAGAACTCCGCGCGCGTGATGCTCCTCCGGGCAGGTCTGGACCCGGCTGGCATCGAGGGCGCAAGACCTCCCGGAGCGCCGCTCCGGGAGGCTGCCTGAGCCAGGAATCCCCTCCCTTCAGGGAGGGGAGCAGTCAATCCCCCAGATCCGGCAGGTGCTCCGGGGCCGGGCAGATACGGTCGCCGTGCTGGGCGAAGACGAACTGGTGGGCAAAGTCCCACCAGCAGCGGCGCCTGCATGCCGTGCCGCAAGGCGAGGTCAGGAGTGGCGCGCTGGGATGGGGCGCGGCCCGCTCACTTCGTCGACGTCAGGTGGGAGAAGACGACGACGTTGCTGGAGTAGCCGGTGCGGCGGGTGTAGAGGCCGCCGCAGGTGATCAGGTGCAGCTCGGGGCGGCGGGAGTGGCCGTACACCTCCTTGTCGGGGAAGCGGGTCTTGTCGAACACGCGCACCTTGTCCACGGTGTAGACGGCGGTACGGCCGTCCGCGCGCCGCACCTCGATGTGGCGGCCCGGCTCGACCTGGCCGAGCGCGGCGAAGACGGCGGCGCCGGTGGTGGTGTCGCGGTGCCCGACCGCGACGGCCGTGTCCGGCTCCCCCGGCGAGGGACCCCGGTCGTACCAGCCGACCACCTTGGGCTGGTCCACCGGCGGGGTCTGCAACTGCCGGTCGGCGTCCAGGCCGATGGCGACGACGGGTGCGTCGATCCCGAGGGAGGGGATGCGCAGGTGCGTCGCCCGGGAGCGGGGCAGCGGCTCGGGCGGGGGCGCGGCGGGTGCCGGGGCGGCCCGGTCGTCCGCGTCCGGGTCGGCCTGCCCGCCGGCGGTGTCCGTGCCGGGGCTGTGCGGGCCGGCGGCCCGGTCCGGGGCGGTGTGCTCGTGGTGCCCCTCGCACCGGACCCCCAGCGTCACCAGGACGGTCGCGAGCACGGCCGTCCTGGCCAGACGGTAGGCGCGGGTCCGGTACCAGGGTCTGCGTCTGCGCCTACGCGGCACGGCGGGGACGCCGGCGGACCAGCCGGAGGTACGCGACCGCGCTGACCACGACTAGGCCCACGGCCCCGGCCGCGGCCACCGGGGAGAAGGCCTGCGCGGGGTCGACGAGACCGCCGCCGCCCGCGTGCACGCCGCCCCTGGGGCCGGACGGGTCGCCGTGGCCGCCCGCGCCGCCGCCGTGCTCGTCGTGGTCCTGGTCCTCGATCTGCTGGTTCGGGCCGTCGTGGCGCTGGCCGTCCTGGTGGCAGTTGACCCGGAAGATCTTCTCCTTGGGGTTGGTGCCGATGGTCCAGGTCAGCCGGTACTGCCCGTCGGCCAGCGTCATCTCGTCGGTGTGCCCGGAACCGGAGTTGAGGCCGAGGGCGATGGCGCCGGTGACGGTGGCGCTGCTGGGCAGCGGCGGCTGGGCCTGGATGGTGTACCCCACGGTCGTCAGCTCGCCGAAGTTCGCCGCCTCCAGATAGAACTTGCAGACGGCCGGGTCGTCCTTCGGGACGCCGTAGGGCACACCCACGCGGTGGATCCTGATGTCGCCGGCGTCTCCCGGAGCGGCCTTGGCGACCGGCGCCGCCAGCCACGTGGCACCCGCCAGGGTCAGGACCGTCAGGGCCGCGGTCGCACCGACGCGGGAGCCGAGGGTGCGTGGGAGTGTCAGGGTGGGCATGACGCGTTCCTCCGAGTCAGACGATTTTCATACAAATCGCTCGTTCACCTGACTCTCTTTCACACCCCCTCACCGCGGTGCGGCACCGACGCCCGACGCGCCGTCACACATCACTCCTCCGGCGCAATCGCGCCCTGCGCGCGGCACCCTTCCGGCCCCGGCCGGCCTCCCCCGCCGGCCGCCGGGGAGCGCCCGGCGCTCTCGGGCGGCCCCTCACCGCGCGGCGCGCGCAGGGCGCCGCCCGCGGAGAGCACGAGCAGCGCACCGAGCAGTACGAAGGGCGCGGCCACCCCGGCGACGCCGGCCACCAGCCCGGCGGCGGCGGGCGCGGCCACCTGGCCGAGCCGGTTGCCGGTCAGCCGCAGCGCCAGCGCGGTGGAGCGCGCCTGCTCGGGCGCCGCCCGGACCACGGTCGTCATCGACAGCGGCTGGCCGACGCCCCGGCAGAACCCGAGCACCGCGAGCATCGCGCCCAGCGCCCACACCGGCACGGGCAGCGCCACACCCGCGCACAGCGCCCCCGCCAGCAGGCAGGTCACGGTCAGCAGCAGCCTGCGGCCCAGCCGCCGCAGCAGCGGGGTCAGCACCAGCCGGCAGGCGATGGTGGCCGCCGCGCGCAGGCCGAGCAGCACCCCGACCACGGACGGCGCGATCCCCCGGTGCTCGCCGACCACCGGCAGATAGGCGGTGAGGACGTCGGTGGCCGAGAGCACCGACAGGCTGACGAGGATGCCCGCGGGCACCCCCCGGGCCGCCAGGATGCGCCGCACGGGAACGCGCCCGGGCCGCGACCCGGACGAGGCCGTGGAGGCCGTACGGGGCTCGATGCGCCACAGCGACGTGCAGGCGACGGCGGCGACCGCGCCCGCGACGAGCAGCGCGAGCGCGCTGGTCCCGGCCAGGTCGGGGCCGCCGATGAGCGCGCCCGCCGCGAGCGGCCCGATCAGCTGGCCGAGCGAGGCACCGATGGTGAAGTGGCCGAAGTCGCGGTCCTGTTCGTGCGGCGCGGACCGGCGGGCCACGATCGACTGCGCCCCGATCACGAAGCAGAGGTGCCCCAGGCCCATCACCCCGCTCCAGACGGCCATCGCCGGCAGCGAGCCGGCCGCCCCGCTCAGCGCGCAGCCGCCCGCGATGAGCACCACCCCGGCGGGCAGCAGCGGTGCGCACCGGCCGTGGTCGGTACGGCGGCCCAGCGGCACCGCGGCGAACAGCGGCAGCACGGCGTACACGCCCGCGATCACGCCGACGGCGCGCTCGTCGGCGCCCAGCGCCAGCGCCCGGTAGGACACGGCGGGCCGGGCCATCGACACCGCCGCCTGCGCGAAGCCGAAGGCGAGGACGAGACGGAGCAGCCAGCCGCGGTTCCCGCCGGGCGCCATGGGACCTGCCTTTCCGGTGTTCAGACGATGCCGAAGAGGAGGCCGGCGCCCAGGACCACCAGGGACGTCAGCGCGGCCCACTTGACCACGAACCGGGTGTGGTCGCCGAACTCGACCTTGGCCATGCCGACCAGCACGTACACGGCGGGGACGAGCGGGCTGGACATGTGCAGCGGCTGGCCGACGATGGACGCGCGGGCGATCTCCAGCGCGGAGACCCCGTGGGCCTGGCCGGCCTCGGCGAGCACCGGCAGGATGCCGAAGTAGAAGCCGTCGTTGGACATGAAGTACGTCAGCGGGATGCTCAGCACTCCGGTGACGAGCGCCATGTGCGGGCCCATGCCGTCGGGGATGTTGGTCACGAGCCAGTCGGCCATGTGGTCGACCATGCCGGTGCCCTGCAGCACACCGGTGAAGACCGCGGCGGCGAAGACCATCCCGGAGACGTTGAGGACGTTCTCGGCGTGGGCGGCGATCCGCGCCTTCTGGTCGGGCATGTGCGGGAAGTTGACGGTCAGCGCGAGGGCGGCGCCGAGCAGGAACAGCACCGGGATCGGCAGCCACTCCATGATCATGGCGGTCAGCAGCACGACCGTGAGCAGCGCGTTGAACCAGTACAGCTTCGGGCGCAGGGTGGGGCGGTCGGGGTCCAGCCCCTGGACGGCCGCCTCCCCGGGAAGGTCCGCGTCGGCGGAGTCCGAAGCGCTGGTGTGCGCCGGGGAGCCGCCCGGGCCGGCGGAGCCCGGACCGCCCGTCGACGCCGGGGACTTGCCCCCGCCCGCGCGGACCAGCACCGTCTCCCGCCCGGCCGGCTCCAGCGCCTCGTCCAGGGTGAGCACGCCCAGCCGCCTGCGCTCGCGGCGGCCCAGCACGCAGGCCAGGGCCAGCACACCGAGCAGGCCGACCGCGAGGGCCGGGATCATCGGCACGAAGATGTCGCTCGCGTCCACCTTCAGCGCGGTGGCGGCGCGGGCGGTGGGGCCGCCCCAGGGCAGGGTGTTCATCACGCCGTTGGCCATGGCGGCCACACCGGTCATCACGACCAGGCTCATCTTCAGGCGCTTGTACAGCGGGTACATCGCCGAGACGGTGATCATGAAGGTGGTCGAGCCGTCGCCGTCGAGGGAGACCACCGCCGCGAGCAGGGCCGTGCCGACGACGATCCGCAGCGGGTCGGCCTTGCAGAACCTCAGGATCCCCCGGACGATCGGGTCGAAGAGGCCGACGTCGATCATCACGCCGAAGTAGACGATCGCGAACATGAGCATCGCCGCGGTGGGGGCGAGGCCGGTGACGCCGTCGATGACGTAGTCGCCCAGCTTGGCGCCCTTGCCGACGGCCACGCAGAACAGCGCGGGGATCAGCACGAGCGCCGCGATCGGCGACATTCTCTTCATCATGATCAGGACCAGGAAGGTCGCGATCATGGCGAAGCCGAGGATGGTCAGCATGAGTGGATACCTAACGTTCGCCCTTGAACTGCCCACCGGGCCGGGGGTCGCGATGACGTTAGGTGCCGTAAAGAAGGGTTAACAAGTGGTTGACGCACGAGCAATAAGCGCAAAACTCCAGGTCAGCCAGGCTCTCGGGGAAGGACCTGGAGGCGGCGCGGCCGCCGCGGCCCGCCCGGGGGGTCAGTCCAGGACGCGTCCCAGATAGGCCCGCAACAGCTCCCGCGTCTCCTCGATGATCTTCTCGTCGCCCCGGGGATCGACGCGGAAGGCGAGCTGCACGAGGGTGTCGGCGGTCTCGACGGCTATGAGGAAGGTGCGGCGCAGGTCGTCGTCCGGCTCGCGGCGCACCGGCCCGGAGAGCAGGTCGACGAGGCGGTCGGCGACCCGGTGGTTGGGCCCGGTGTGGCGCCGGCCGAGCGGGATCTGGTTGCCGAAGTCGACGAGGGAGAAGCCGGGGGCCGTGCGCTTCATCTCCAGGTACTCGTCGAGCACGGCGTCCACGGCGGCCCGCCAGCCGCCGTCCGCGCTGTTCTCCAGCCGCTCGGTGACGCGTTCGGCGTACCGCTCCAGGTTGCGCTGGGCGAGCGCGTCGGCCATCGCGCGCTTGTTGCCGAAGAAGCGGTAGACCGAGCCGATGGGCACACCGGCCCGCAGTGCGACGGCGCGCGTGCTCAGCGCGTCGTAACCGACCTCGTCGAGGAGGTCGGCGCAGGCGTCGAGGATCCGGGTCAGCCGTTCGGCACTGCGCCGCTGCACGGGTGCGCGGCGAAGCGGGGTCGCAGGAGGCACAGGGCTCATGATGCCGTCCCGCCCGCCCCCGGTGAAGCTCTCCCTGTTCCCGGCTGTTCCCGGCTGCGGGAACGGGCGGCTTACCGGGGCGGCTCCTGAGCGGCGCCCGGCTCGGACGGCGACGCCTCGGGCGGCTCCTGGGCGGAGGCCGTGATGTCCGCCGTGCTCTGCACCGGCTTGCCGGCCACCGCCCACACCGTGCCGTCGTCGGCGTACAGACGGGCGGTGACGTGGTGGGTGCCCCGGGGCACGAGCCGGGCGGGCAGGTGGTACTCGGTGGTCCGCAGCCGGCCGACGAGCCGGCCGTCCACCAGGAGGTGGGCCAGGCCGCGGCCGGCCCGGGCGCGCGCGGCCGTGCCGGCCGGCGAGAAGCGGAAGCGGCGGACCCTCAGCCGTACGTCCCAGTCGCCGCCGGTGTCGGGCCGTACCTCGACCCCGATTCCGGGCGCGCCGGCGGCGTCCACCTCGCGGTAGGGGCGCCCCTGTTCATCGGTGTGGTCGATGAGCCTGCCGGCGGATGCGGTCGGCTGCGCCCGCGCTCCTGGATCCTGCCCCCCGCTCGTACCGCAGCCCGCGGCGCACAGCGGCAGCAGGACACCGACGGCGAGCGCGGCGCGTCTCCGGCGCGTCCACGATGTCATGCCGGCGAGCGTAGAACAGCCGTCCGACCGCCGGATCCCCCTCAGGTCTGGTTCCCCGGCCCTCCTCCGGGCGGAGGACCGCGCCCCCGGGGCGGAGGCGGCGCAGGCCCTCTTGCGCGGGGGAAACCGCAATCCTACGGTGTCCCATAGGAATCAGGTCGGACCTCAGCGCTGCGTAAGGGAGCGACGATGAGCGGGGACGCACGCAAGGTGGCGGAGGGGCTGGACTACCTCTCCGGTTTCGGCAACGAGCACAGCTCCGAGGCGGTTCCGGGCGCCCTGCCCCAGGGCCGCAACTCCCCGCAGCGCGCCCCCCTCGGGCTGTACGCGGAACAGCTCAGCGGCACGGCGTTCACCGAGCCCCGGGCGCACAACCGCCGCTCGTGGCTGTACCGCATCCGCCCCTCGGCCGCGCACCCGGCGTTCACCCGCACCGGCAACGGCACGCTGCGCACGGCGCCCTTCACCCAGACCGTGCCCGACCCCAACCGGCTGCGCTGGAACCCGCTGCCCGAACCCGGCCCGGAGACCGACTTCCTGGCCGGCCTGTGGACCCTCGGCGGCAACGGCGACGTCGCCCAGCGCACCGGCATGGCGGTGCACCTGTACCACGCCAACGCCTCGATGGAGCGCGTCTTCAGCGACGCGGACGGCGAGCTGCTGATCGTGCCCGAGCGCGGCGGGCTGCTGCTGCGCACCGAGTTCGGGCTGCTGCACGCCGAGCCGGGCCACGTGGCGCTGATCCCGCGCGGAGTGCGCTTTCGCGTCGAACTCCTCGACGCCACCGCCCGCGGGTACGTCTGCGAGAACTACGGCGCCCCGTTCCGCCTGCCCGACCTCGGCCCGATCGGCGCCAACGGCCTCGCCAACGCCCGGGACTTCCGGGCCCCCGTCGCCGCCTACGAGGACGTCGAGGGCCCGGTGGAGGTGGTGAACAAGTTCTGCGGCAACCTGTGGACGGCCACCTACGACCACTCCCCGCTCGACGTCGTCGCCTGGCACGGCAACCATGTGCCTTACGTCTACGACCTGCGCCGTTTCAATGTGATCGGGACCATCTCGTACGACCACCCGGACCCGTCCATCTTCACGGTGCTGACCTCGCCGTCGGACACGCCGGGCCTGGCGGGCGTGGACTTCGTCGTCTTCGCCCCGCGCTGGCTGGTGGGCGAGGACACCTTCCGGCCGCCGTACTTCCACCGGAACGTGATGAGCGAGTACATGGGCCTGATCGAGGGCGCCTACGACGCCAAGGCGGAGGGCTTCGTGCCGGGCGGCGGCTCGCTGCACAACATGATGTCGGCGCACGGCCCGGACCGGGAGACCTTCGACCGGGCGAGCAGCGCGGACTTGCGGCCGCAGAAGCTGGACGACGGGCTGGCGTTCATGTTCGAGACCCGCTGGCCGGTGACGCTCACCCCGCACGCGCTGCGCGCGGAGCACCTGCAGCGGCGCTACGACGACGTGTGGCAGGGCTTCGAGCGGCACTTCCGTCCGCAGGGGTGAGACCGCGGCCTCACCGCCCCCCGCACCCAGGACCATTGCACCGAGGGTGCCCGACCGGTACGGATAGCGCGTGACCTCCTTCGCTCCGGATTCGATCGTCCTGAACCGCAAGCTGCCGCTGTGGTACCAGGTGTCGCAGTCGCTGCGCGCCTCGATCCTCGGCCGCTCGCCCCACGACCCGCTGCGTCTGCCCACCGAGGAACAGCTGGCCGACCACTACGGCGTGAGCGTGCTGACCATGCGGCAGGCGTTGAAGGAGCTGGAGGACGAGGGGCTGATCAGCCGGCACCGGCGGCGCGGCACGTTCATCGAACCGGCGGCCCGCCGGGGCTCCCCGGTGCGGCTGCTGGGCTCGGTGGACGCGATCGTGGCCCAGCAGTCCGGCATGACCAGCGAGCTGCTCGACCACGGCAGGTGCCCCGTGCCCGCCGAACTCGCCGAGTTCTTCCCGGACGTGGAGGAGGTCGCGACGTACCACCGGCTGCGCTGCGACGAGAAGACCGGCGAGCCGACCAACCACGCCCGCAACTACGTCCGTCCCGAGGCGGCCGGCCGAATAGACCCCCAGGACCTGGCCCGCTGGCCGATGACCAAGGTGCTGCGGGACGTGGTGGGCGCGGACATCAGCCGGATCACCGACACCGTCGAGGCCCGGCTCGCCGACCCGGAGACGGCACGGCTGCTCCAGGTACCGCTGCTCAGCCCGATCCTGCACTACACCGGGATCACCTATGACCGGGCGGGGCGGCCGCTGGACGTGGCGGTCATCCACTACCGCGGGGACCGCTTCTCCTTCACGGTGACGCTCGACGCCACCTGACCCCACGGCGCCCGGCCCATCGTACGATGCCCGGCGTGACGCACGACGACGCTCCGCTTCTGGCGGACCTCATGCCGTGGTCCGTCGCACCGCCGCGGCTCGGCCGGGGCTGGCCGGCGGCCCCCGACGCGGCCTGCCTGAAGGCCCGTTGGGACACCCTGCTGAAGGCCGAGGGCCCCGACCGGGAGGCGCTGTTCGAGCCGACGCGCGCCCGCACCCCGCACACGGCGGTCGGACAGCTGCCGGGCCGCTCGGGCGGCACCGAGCGGCTGGCGCGCGCCTCGGGTCCGTGCCCCGATCCGGTACGGGTCCTGGCGGCACCCTTCGACGAGCAGTGGCTGATCCCCGACCACCGGCTGATCGACGCCGCCCGGCCCGAGCTGTGGCGGGTGGCGGACGCGCGGCAGGTCTTCACGGTCGAGACCACCGCCGCGCCCGGTTCCTCCGGGCTCCTGCTGCTGGCGACCTCCCTGCTGCCCGTGGTGCGCCCGGGGCGGATCCGCCCGCTGTTCCGCCGTCCCGGGGGCGCGGATCCCAACCTGGCGCCGGGCCTGCTGGACCATCTGGCCGGCCGCCTGGGGCACCGCCCGGATCCGCTGGACGTGCTCGCCTGGATCCTGACGGCGGTACGGCAGGGCCCGGCCGGCCTCGTCGTCCCGCTGACCGGGGACGCCGACCTGTGGGCGCGGGGCGTTCGGGCGGGGCGCCGGACGCTGTGGCTGATGCGCCGCGACGGCGAGCGCCCCAAGCTGCCCGGTGGCCGCCGTCCCTATGTGCGCGCCCCGCTGCCGCCCCGCCCGCTGACCCTGCGCTACGACCGCGACGAGGAGGCCCTGCTGCTCGACGAGGGCCGTATCGCCCCGGTGCCGGCCGAGGCGTGGGACTTCGAGACCGGCGGGGTCCGGGTGCTGGAGCAGTGGTTCGCGGCCCGCACCGCCGAGGGCGAGCCGGGCACGCTCGCCGCGATCCGCCCGGCCACCTGGCCGCAGGCGTGGACGTCGGAGCTGCTGGAGCTGATCACCGTCCTGGCGCTGCTGTCCCAGGCACGGCCGGATCCGGCGGCGTGGCCGGTGGCGGACGAGGTCACCGCCGCCGACCTGCGGGCGGCGGGCGTCCTGCCGGTGCCGGAGCCGGCGCGCCGGCCGGCCACGGTGCTGGACCACCGCGAGGAGGGCCCGGAGGGGCAGTTCGCGCTGCTCTAGGGCGTGTTTCGAAAGTAGCGTCGTCCGCCCGGAGGGCGGGGCCCGCGGCGTCTGGCGCGGTGCATCGCAAGGCGGAGGGTCGTCCGCGTACTGGGCGTACGCGGACGAGCCCGACAACGCGGCGAGGTGCCGTGCCAGGCGTCGCGGGCCAGGCGGGACTTTCGAAACACGCCCTAGGGGCGAGCCCCCGGGCCGCGCTACGACCGGCCCCGGCCGGGGTCGAAGGCGTCCAGCACCCTCGCCAGCACCATGTCGAACACGGCGTCCGGGTCGAGCGGCCCCGCGTCCTCCGTGAACGCCGCCGCCATCCGCGGATAGGCCCCACTGGCGAGCTGCCGCCCGAGATAGGCACCGCGGACCGCGTTCTCCTGCTCCTCCGACCACGGCAGGTTCCGCGTGCGCTCCGCCGTGGCCAGCTCGTTGGTGACGTACATCGTCACGACCCCGTTGAGCAACCCGATGAGCTGCATCTTCATGCCGTAGGTCATCTCCTGGAGCGGGTCCAGGCAGGCCAGGCAGTGCTCCAGGTAGCGCAGTGCGTGGGGGCTGAAGCCGTAGACCGGTGACATCAGGCGCGGCAGCCAGGTGTGCCGGTGCATGAGCGCGCGCGTCTGGTGGGCCACCCTCAGCATGTCGGCGCGCCAGTCGCCCGACGGCTGCCACAGCTCGTGCTCGCCGCTGACGGCGTCCACCATCAGCTCGTACAGGTCCTCCTTGCGGGGGACGTAGTTGTACAGCGACATCGTGCCGCAGCCCAGTTCCGCGGCCACGTGCCGCATCGAGACCGCGTCCAGTCCGCCGGCGTCGGCGAGCCGTACCGCGGCCGCCGCGATGTCGGCGCGGCTGTACGCGGGCTTGGGCCCCCGCCCGGCCCGCTCGGGACGGGCCCAGATCACCTCGGGTACGGCCGCTCGGCCAGCCATCGATCATCACCTCTTTCCTCATCGTAGTTACGTACGGCGTACGTAGTGCGCTATGGTCACCCCATGACAACTACGTACGCTGTACTTAGTGAGGGTCTGGAGAAGCGGTTCAAGGACGTGCACGCCGTGCGCGGGCTGGACCTGGCGGTGGCCGAGGGCACCGTCTGCGCGGTGCTGGGACCCAACGGCGCGGGCAAGACGACACTCGTCCGGCTGCTGACCACGCTGCTGCGGCCGGACGCGGGCTCGGCCCGGGTGGCCGGGCACGACGTGGTCCGCGAGGCCGCCGCCGTGCGCCGCCTGATCGGGGTGACCGGGCAGGACACCTCGGTGGACGGCGACCTGACGGGCCGGCAGAACCTGCGTCTGTTCGCCCGGCTGCACCGGCTGCCGGCGGCGCGCGCGGCGGCCGACGCGCTCCTGGAGCGGTTCGGTTTGGCCGAGGCCGCCGACCGGACCGCGGCGACGTACTCCGGCGGCATGCGCCGCCGCCTGGACCTGGCGGCCGGACTGGTCCGCCGGCCCGCCGTGCTGTTCCTGGACGAGCCGACCACCGGCCTGGACCCGGCCGGCCGGACCCAGGTCTGGGACACCGTGCGCGAGCTGAAGCAGCAGGGCACGACGGTCGTGCTGACCACCCAGTACCTGGAGGAGGCCGACCAGCTGGCCGACGACGTCGCCGTGGTGGACCGGGGGCGCCTCGCGCACACCGGCTCACCGGCCCAGCTGAAGGCCCTGATCGGCACGCACGCGGAGGTGGTGGTCGCGCACCCGGACGCCATGGCCCGGGCGGCGGCCGCGCTGGACCGGCTCACCGGGTCCGAGCCGGTGCTCGACCACGACCGGCTCGCCGTGGGCGCGGTCGCCACCGACCCGACCCTCACGCTGCCCCGGCTGGTGCGCGAACTCGACGCGGCGGGCGTGCCGTTGCTGGACGCGAGCCTGAAGCCGCCCACGCTCGACGACGTCTTCCTCCGGCTGACCGGAGAGCCCCGGGACACCGAGGCGGCCCGGAAGGAGGTCGCCGCGTGAACGCGTCGGTGTACGACGGCACGGTGATGGTGGGCCGGCAGCTGCGCCGGGTGCGCAACAACCCCGGCATCGCGATCCTGACCCAGATCATGCCGATCAACCTGCTGCTGTTCTTCGGTTACGTCTTCGGCAGCGCCCTGGCGATGCCGGGCCGGGAGTACCGGTCGTTCCTGGTGCCGGGGCTGCTGGCGGCCACGGCGGCGGGCGGTGTCATGACCGGCATGTTCCAGGCCGCCCAGGACACCCACCGGGGGGTGATGAACCGCTTCCGCACGCTGCCGGTGAGCCGGGCGGCCGTACCGGTGGGCCAGGCGGTGGCGGACCTGGTGGTCACGACGCTGGGCACGATTCCGCTGCTGCTGGTCGGGCTGGCCGTGGGCTGGCGGATCGAGGGGACGGCGGCCGAAGCGCTCGGAGCGGTGGGCGTGTTGCTGCTGTTCCGCCTCGCCTGCACGTGGGTGGGGATCTGGCTGGGTCTGGCCAGCCGCAGCGAGGAGGCGGCCGGACAGCTCGGCGCCGCCACGTTCGTGCTGCCGCTGCTGTCCAACGCCTACATCCCCACCGGGAACCTGGCCGGCTGGCTGCGCACCCTCGCCGAGTGGAACCCGATCAGCGCGGTGACCACGGCGCTGCGCCGCCTGCTCTCCCCCACGCTCTCGGCTTCGCTAGAGCAGGCGGGGACCCCCCACGCCTGGCCGACGGCCCATCCGGTGGCCGGCACGCTGGCCTGGTGCGCGGTCC
Organism: Streptomyces mexicanus; assembly: GCF_902506575.1. GTDB lineage: Bacteria > Actinomycetota > Actinomycetes > Streptomycetales > Streptomycetaceae > Streptomyces > Streptomyces mexicanus. The sequence goes on from NZ_LR732544.1 coordinate 1,791,365, forward strand.
TGATCGCGCTGTGCGCGCCGCTCGCCGTACGGCGGTACGCCCGCGCGGAGGGGGGAGCGACTCCGCGACGGCGCTGTGGCGGCCGGACGCGCAGGTGGGGTGCGGAAGGTGCGGCCGGGATCCGTCCCGACGGCGGCCCACGCCCGTCGGCACGGGGCGGCGGGCGTCACTTCCCGGGCGGGCGCGGCCGGGGCGCCCCGGCGGGAGCGGCGGGAGAGAGAGGAGGACGCCGCGCGGGAGGCGAGGTGGGGACGCCTCCCGCGCGGCGGAACGACCTGGCCGACCGATGTCCGGCCGCGGCTCCGGATCCGGGTCCGGCCATGAAGACAGCGTCGGCCGGCATCACGGCACCGGTGCGGCCCCGCGAGGCGGCACGAGGCCGATCGACCCGCCCGGCGGAACGGGGGGACCGGGCACACCCGGCGGATCAGACGGTCCGGTGGACCGGGCAGACCCGGTGGGCCGAGCGGCCCGGGGGCACCGGGTGCGGATTCCGATGGGCGCCTTCGAGGAGCGGCCTCGGGCGCCGGCCCGGTGCCGCTAGCGGCCGCCGAACAGCGAGCGGCGCAGCCGCCGCAGCGGCGCGAACAGCGACACCCGCCCGACCCGGGCACCCCGGCCCGTGCGGTCACGGGGGTCCCGCGCGGTCAGCTCACGCATCAGCGAGGTCGCCTCGACCGTCTCGCACTGCGGCACCGCGGGGCCCGCCAGCACCGCCAGGTGGCGGTCGAGGCGCGAGCTGGTCGCGCTGCTTCCGCAGGTGATCGCAGGGACCCTGGCCCTGCTGCGCACTGTTATCTGCTCCATGTCACTCCCCACCCGTACGAGTCCACCCGGCCCGGGCAGAGTAACCCTATCGCCCCACAGGGGCATGCGGGTATCTCGCCCCCAGGATTCACCTTCGCCGTAAGGGGGTTGACGACTACGCTCCGAATCCGGCTGCTTCCGCGGCGAGTTGGACAAGCCGCTGGTGGGCGGGGCGGGCCGGGGCTCCGTCGGGGCCCGGGGTCACCGGGCGTGACGGCGCGACCGCCGCCGGGCCGGGATCGGCGCGGGAGCGGCCCGGGGCGTGTCACCCACGCAGCGGAAGAGACCGTTCCGCCACCGCGGACGGGACGCCCGCACGGCGTGCACGCGGACCGGACGGCGCGGGCGCGGCCGTCCGGTCCGCGGCCCGGTGCGGACGGAGGGTCAGGCCGCGCCGTTGAGCACGGGCAGGTAGCCGCCCGACTGGCCGGTGGCCGTCGGGTGGTACGACTGGCCGATGTCGAGCCAGTCGACGCTGTGCAGCCAGGAGCTGCCGGAGCAGATCTCGTGCCCGCTGAAGGTGGTGCGGACGTCGCCGAAGGTGAAGCCGTGGTTCGCCGCGACCTTGGCGATGGCGGCGTCGAGGTGGTCGGCCGCGTCGTTGATGGCGGAGCGCTTGGTCTCGGACAGGCCGAGGCAGGTCTGGCCGAGCAGGTAGAAGCGGGGGTAGCCGAGCACGACCACGTGGGCGGAGGGCGCCTTGCCGCGGATGGTGGAGTAGAGGTTGTCGAGCTTGCCGGGCAGCGTGGTGTCGACGTACGCCTTGGCGGTGTTGATCCGCGACAGGCAGGTGCTGTCGGACTGGAGCACACAGGTCGTCATGACGTCGGAGAATCCGGCGTCGTTGCCGCCGACGGTGATCGAGACGAGGGACGTAGTGGAGTCGAGCGGGCCGAGCTGGTTCGCGAGGACGTCGTCGGTCGTCGCGCCGGAACAGGCGGTGAAGGCGAACGACGAGGGGGCGTGGGCGGCGTTCCACAGGTACGGGTACGCCTTGGTGCTGCGGTCGCAGCTGCCGCTGGAGCTGATGTAACTGCCGGCACCGACACCGGAGGAGTAGGAGTCGCCGAGGGCGACGTAACCGCCCGCGGCGGCCTGCCCGGTCGATGCCTGCGCGGAGGCCGCTCCGGTCAGCGCGAGACCGACGGCGAGGAGGAGAGAGCCGACATAGGCGGTCATTCGGGAACGTCTCATGGAACCTCCCTTTAGCAGGATCCCTGCGTCAACCGTGGTAGCAGCTACGCGTGTTGACTGGAAGTGTCCATGCCAAAACTGTTGAGAAGCGGACCGGATCCAGGGACCCATGGCGGTTTCCGACGGGTCGTCAACGTCCGGAGCGGAAACGGCCGGGGAAGAGAGTTCGAAGACGGACAAGGACCTGTATGGGTGGCTTCCGCGTCTTGACGGCCCGTGTACCACTGCGCGACATTGAAGCCCGGCATCCGGCGCTTCGGGGGGCAAAGTCGCCAATGCAGACCTTACGCATCAAGACCGCTTCGACCGCCGACGAGCGGGCGCGGCCAGGGCCGGGGAGGGACCTGCCGCCGCTGCTCGCGGGTGCCGTGACGGCCGCCGCGGGGACCGGCGTGCTGCTGGCGCTCACCGCCTCGTCCTCGCCGCTGCGCGGCCCGCTCGCCCTGCTGTTCCTGCTCGCGGCGCCGGCCGCCGCCGTCGCGGCCTGGCTGGACGGGCTCGACCCCTTCGGCCGCGTGCTGGCCTCCCTGACGGGCGCGGTCGTCCTCGACATGCTGGTGGCCCAGGGCATGCTGGCGGTGCACCGGTGGTCCGTCCCCGGCGGGATCGTGGCCGTGACCGTGGTCAGCTCCCTCGTCCTCCTGCTGGTCCCCCTGCGGCGGCTGCGCGGCCGTACGGCGAGAAGGCAGGGCTCCTGACGTGGACATCAGCGTGTACCGTCCCGGCGAGCTGACCGCCGCCGACCGGGCGGCCTGGACCGCGATGCAGTCCAAGGCCCATCTGCACGGCTTCGAGGAGCTGGCGAACCCCTTCCTCTCCCCCGAGTTCGCGCTCGCCGTGGGCCGGTGCAGACGCGGGGTGCGCATCGCGGTGGCCCGCGAGGGGGGCGAGCCGGCCGCGTTCTTCCCGTTCCAGAGATCGGCCGCCGGCGTCGGCCGGGCCATAGGGCTCGGCGTCTCCGACGCCCAGGGCGTGGTCCACCGCCCCGGTTTCACCTGGGACGCCCGGGAACTGCTGCGCGCCTGCGGGCTGGCCGTCTGGGAGTTCGACCACCTCATCACCGGCCAGCAGCCGTTCCAGGCCGCGGCCACCGGCGCCTTCCCCTCCCCGGTCATGGACGTCGACCAGGGCTACGACAGCTATCTGCGCGCACTGCGCGCCCGCTCGCCGAAGTTCACCCGGACCACCCTCGCCAAGGAGCGCAAGCTCGGCCGGGACGCCGGCCCGGTGACGTACGTCCACGACGAGCGCGACCCGGCCGTGCTGCGGACGCTGATGGGATGGAAGTCCGCGCAGTACCGCCGGACCGGGCGCAGCGACCGCTTCGCGCACGAGTGGATCACCCATCTGGTCACCCGGCTCTTCCACACCCGCTCCGAGCCGTTCGCCGGGATCCTGTCGGTGCTGTACGCCGACGGCAAGCCGGTCGCCGCGCACTTCGGGCTGCGCACCGAGCGGGTGCTGGCCTGCTGGTTCCCCGCCTACGACCCGGCGTACGCGAAGTACTCGCCGGGGCTGGTGCTGCATCTGCGGATGGCCGAGGCGGCGGCCGCCGACGGCATCGCCTATCTCGATCTGGGCCGCGGCCAGAAGGAATACAAGGACTCCCTCAAGACCCGGGAGCTGGAGGTCTTCGAGGGGTGGGTGACACGCCGTCACCCGGTGGCGATCGGGCACCGGGCGCGTCGCGCCCCGGTCCGGGCGCTGCGCAATGTGGTGCTGTCCCGGCCGGAACTTTTCGAACCGGCGGACAGAATTCTCAAACGGATGGGGAAAATCCGTTCGCGGGAATGAACGGCCGGCACAAAAGTGCGTAACGGCAAAACCAACAAAAGCGTGAGGCCTCACTCCAGGTCTTGCCATACTGGTTCAATCGTCAATACCGTCGTACATCTCACCCGCATCGGTACGTCCCGCACATGGTCCCAGGGGAGGGCTTTCGGGACCGGGGCACACCGGCGCGGGGCGCGGTAGGGGGGTGCCGTGCTCGGTCGGCCGCCAGGTCACCGGGCCGTGCCGCGCGACCGGCTGCCGTCCGTTCCGGCAGCCCGGTCAGCTTTGCCAGCTCACCCGGCGGGCACGGAGAGCCGTTCCGTCCTGCCCGGATGAGAACCCCCCTTTCGAACCGGACACACAGCCGGGCCGCCCGGGGGCGGGCGGTCCGCCGGACGAGAGGGAAACCGACCATGAGTTCCGTTCTCCACCCGCCGTCCTCCGGTCAGGATCCTTTACTGGCCACTCAGTACCGGCCGATCTCCTCGCACCTGGCCATCGCGCCACCGGTGAGCGTGGTGATCCCCGCCATGAACGAGGCGGAGAATCTCCCGTACGTCTTCAAGACCCTTCCGGACTGGATACACGAAGTGGTCCTGGTGGACGGCAATTCCACCGACAACACCGTCGAGGTGGCCCGCGAGCTGTGGCCGAAGGTCAAGGTCGTCCCGCAGCAGGGCAAGGGCAAGGGTGACGCCCTGATCACCGGCTTCGAGGCGTGCACCGGCGACATCATCGTGATGGTCGACGCGGACGGCTCGGCCGACGGCGGCGAGATCGTCTCCTACGTCTCCGCGCTGGTCTCCGGCGCGGACTTCGCCAAGGGCTCCCGGTTCGCCAACGGCGGCGGCACCGACGACATGACCTTCGTCCGCAAGCTCGGCAACCGGGTGCTGTGCGCGGTGGTCAACCGCAAGTTCGGCGCCCGCTACACCGACCTGTGCTACGGGTACAACGCGTTCTGGCGGCACTGCCTGGACAAGATCGAGCTGGACTGCACCGGCTTCGAGGTCGAGACGCTGATGAACATCAGAGTGGTCAAGGCCGGCCTGAAGGTGCAGGAGATCCCCAGCTACGAGTACCTGCGCATCCACGGCGCCAGCAACCTGCGGGCCGTGCGGGACGGGCTGCGGGTGCTGAAGGTGATCCTGAAGGAACGCTCCAACCGGCGTGAGCTGCGCCGCCAGGAACGGCACTCCCCGATGCTCGCCGCGTACCCGGCGGACCTGGGAGAGACGTCTTGAGCGGTCCCGGCGTCTCCGTCGTGATCTGCGTCTACACCGAGGACCGCTGGGAGGACATCCTCGCGGCGGTCTCCTCGGTGCGGGCGCAGTCCCGGCCGCCGCTGGAGACGCTGCTGGTCGTCGACCACAACACCGCGCTCCTGGACCGGCTGAGCAGCCAGTACAAGGACGCGGACGACGTGCGGGTGCTCGCCAACGCGGGCCCGCGCGGACTGTCCGCCGGCCGCAACACGGGCATCGCGGCCTCCCGCGGCGAGGTCGTCGCCTTCCTCGACGACGACGCCGTGGCCGAGCGGGACTGGCTGCGCCGCTTCGCCGAGGCCTACGCCGACCCGCGGGTGATGGCGGTGGGCGGGCGGACCGTGCCCGTGTGGGCGTCGGGCCGCCGGCCCGCCTGGTTCCCGGAGGAGTTCGACTGGGTGGTCGGCTGCACCTACAAGGGCCTGCCGCCCGGCCGGGTCCGGGTGCGCAACGTCCTCGGCGGCAACGCCTCCTTCCGCCGCAGCGCCTTTAACGCGGCGGGCGGCTTCGCCACCGGCATCGGCCGCGACGGCGACAAACGCCCGCTGGGCTGCGAGGAGACGGAGCTGTGCATCCGGCTGACCCGGGCCCGGCCGGAGGCGGTCCTGCTGATCGACGACCGGGCGGTCATCCACCACCGGGTGCCCGGCGCCCGCGAGCACTTCCGCTACTTCCGCACCCGCACCTTCGCCGAGGGCCTGTCGAAGGCGCTGGTGGCGCGCAGCGTCGGCGCGGACAAGGGCCTTGAGTCCGAACGCCGCTACACCACGCGGGTGCTGCCGGCCGGGGTGGCCCGCGGCCTGCGGGACGCGCTGCTGGCCCGGCCGGGCGGCGCGGGCCGGGCCGGCGCGATCGTCGCCGGGGTGCTCACGGCCGCCGGCGGCTACGCCGTCGGCAGCCTGCGCGCCCGCCGGGGCGGCGCCCGCTTCCGGATCGTGCGGATCGAGGACGGCGAGGGGGGAACGCACCGATGAACGCACCCGTGCCGGTGCTCATGTACCACGCTGTCGCCCGGGAACCGAACGAGGCCACGCGCGGCCTGTCGGTGTCGCCGGAGGCGTTCGCGGAGCAGCTGGCGGTACTGGAGGACCTGGGCCGCCACCCGGTCACCACCGCCGACCTGGCCGCCCACTGGCGCACCCAGGGCCGCTCGCCGCTGCCCGAGAACCCCGTCCTGATCACCTTCGACGACGGCTACGAGGGCGTGCACCGGCACGCCCTGCCGCTGCTGGTGAAGCACGGCTTTCCCGCCACCTTGTTCGTCTCGACGGGCTGGCTGCGCGGCGCCCACGACACCGGCGGCGGCCTGGACACCATGCTCGACTGGGACCAGGTGCGCGACCTGGCGGCCGGCGGGGTGGAGATCGGCGGGCACAGCCACACCCACCCCCAGCTCGACCAGCTCGACGACGAGGCCCTGTGGTCGGAGCTGACCCGCTGCAAGGAGATCGTCGCCGCCGAACTGGGCACCGTACCGGTGTCGTTCGCCTACCCCTACGGCTACTCCAGCCGGCGGGTGCGGCAGCGGGTGCGGGCGGCCGGTTTCCGCCAGGCGCTCGCCGTCGGCAACGGCCTGGCCCGCCGCGCGCAGGGACCGTACGCGCTGCGGCGGCTCACCGTGCGCCGCTCCACCACCACCGAGGAGTTCGCCCGGCTCGTCCAGGGCCGCGCGATCGCCCGGAACTTCGCCGGGGACCGCGCCCTCACCAAGGGCTACGCCCTGGTCCGCAGAGCCCGACAGGTCCGCCGGAAGGCCATCCGTACCCGTGTCTGACACGACGACCACCACCGAGGCATCGGCCACCGCACCGGAGCCGTCCGAGCAGCCGCGGCGCCGGCTGCGCCTGCCCGGACGGGGCCGGTCCCCCGGCGGCAGCCAGCTGTTCCGCAACGCGTACGCCCTGATGCTCAACACCGGGATCTCCGCGGTGCTGGGCCTCGGCTTCTGGCTGGTCGCCGCCCGCTACTACACCGACTCCGCCGTCGGCCAGGGCTCGGCCGCCATCGCCGCCATGAAGTTCCTGGCCGGGCTGACCGCGGTCACCCTCACCGGCGCCCTGGCCCGGTTCATCCCGGTCTCCGGGCGCGCCACCGGCCGGCTGATCGCCCGGACCTATGCGGGCAGTTGCCTGATCGTGGCGCTCGCGGCGGTGGTGTTCCTGCTCACCCTGGACACGTGGGGGCCGTCGTACCGCTTCCTGCACGGGCTCTCCCACGGGCTGGGCTTCGTCGCGGCCGTGATGGCGTGGAACCTGCTGACCCTGCAGGACGGGGTGCTCACCGGGCTGCGCAGCGCGCCCTGGGTGCCGGTGGGCAACACCGTGTTCTCGGCGGTGAAGCTGGCACTGCTGGTGGGACTGGCCGCCGCGCTCCCGACGGCCGGCGTGTTCGTCTCCTGGGTGGTGGCGATCGCCACCTCCGTGGTCCCGCTGGGCTGGCTGGTCTTCCGCCGCCTGGTGCCCCGGCACGTGAAGGCCACCGAGGAGCAGGCCAAGCCGCCCACGACCGGGGAACTCGGCCGGTTCCTGGCCGGGGACTACACCGGCTCCCTGTTCTCCCTCGCCGTGACCTACCTCGTGCCGGTGATCATCGCCTCGCAGGTCAGCTCCGCGGACAACGCCTACTTCTACATCACCACCACCATCGGCGGCACCGTCAACCTGCTCGCCATCAACATGGGCGCCTCCCTCACCGTCGAGGGCTCGCACGACCCGGCGCGGCTGGCCGCGAACACCCGGGCGGCGCTGAAACGGATGGCCCGGATCATGGTGCCGATCTGCGGGCTGCTGTTCCTGCTGGCGCCGCAGATCCTGCACGTCTTCGGCGAGGGCTACGCGCACGCCGCGACCCCGCTGCTGCGCTGGTTCGCCGTCGGGGCGCTGCTGCGGGTGGTGATGGAGACGTACTTCGCGGTGCTGCGCGCGCAGAGCCGCACCTCGGGACTGGCCTGGCTGCAGGGCCTGCTGTGCGTGCTGGTGCTCGGCCTGACGCTGCTGCTGCTGCCCCGGATGGGGCTGACCGGCGCGGGCGTCGCGGAGATCTCCAGCCTCGCCGTGATCGTCGCGATCGCCGCGCCCAGGCTGTACCGGCCCGTGCGGGCCGCGCCCGCCGCCGCGGCCGAGGCCGTGGCACCCGACGGGGACCTCGCCGACCTGGGCACGGACACGGCCGGCGGCCAGGGCGTGCGGCGGCGGCCGGGCTGGGCCCGGTCCGACACCCTGGCGCTGGGCATCCACGTCGACTTCGACCACGTGGAACGCCGGCCCGACGTCCGCCCCGGCCCGGGCACGCCGCCCGCGGGCCTCGCCGTGCCCGGGGACGCCCCCGGGCACGGGCACGGGTCCGGGCAGCGGGACGCGTGGGAGGGGGACGCCCCGTTCGCGGCCGACGAGCGCGCGGTCGTCCCCGACGCGCCGTTCACCACCGGGGAACGGGCGGTCGTGCCGGGCGCGCCGCCGGCCGCCACGGAACACCAGGCCGGCCCCGACGCGCCGTCCCGGACCGGGGGACGCAAGGCCGACCCGGAGGCGGCGCTCGCGGCGCTCGGCGCGCCCGAACCGGAGCCGGGAGACGGGCCGGAGCCGCGGCCGCGGCCCGCGTCGGACGCCGGCCGTCCGGGCGCGCCCGCGCGCTCCGGGCGGCAGCGGCTGCTGCCCACCCGCGCCGGCGTCCTCCTCGGCTGCCTGCTGACCGCGGCGCTGCTGCTGTACTGGGTGCCCGCGGCCCGGCTCGACGACGCCGACCTGGAACGGATGGGCGGGCCCGGCCTGATCTCGGTGCTGCCGCTGCCCACGCTGGTCGGTGCCGCGCTGCTGATCACGGTGTTCGCCGTGCTGCTGTGGCTGCGCCGCGAGCACCGGGCGCTGCTGCTGGTGACACTGCTGGCGACCGTGGTGTCGCTGCACGCGCTGCCGGCCGTGATCGAGAGCGAGCCGCGGTTCGCGACGGCCTGGCAGCACCTGGGCTTCATCGACTACATCGACCGCACCGGAGCGGCCGTCCCCGACCTGGACGCCCGCTGGAGCTGGCCCGGGTTCTTCGCGGTGGCCGCGTTCGTCGCCCGGGCCTGCGGGCTGAGCGACTTCACCGAGGTCATCCGCTGGTGGCCGATGACGGTCCAACTGCTGTACCTGGCGCCGATGTTCCTGCTGACCCGCTCGCTGCGGGCGAGCTGGCGGGCCCGCTGGAGCGGCCTGTGGATCTTCGTGCTCAGCGGCTGGGTGGGCCAGGACTACTTCTCCCCGCAGGGCTTCACGTTCCTGCTCTACCTGGCGTTCGTGGCGATCCTGCTGGTCTGCTTCCGGGCGCCGCGCATGCTGTGGGCGAAGGCGCGGCCCGGGGAGGCGGAGGTCGAGCCGGCCGGCCGGCGGCAGCGGGCCGTGCTGCTGCTGGTGCTGATCGGGCTGTTCGCGGCCACCGTCCCCGCCCACCAGCTCACCCCGTTCATGATGCTGGGCGTGGTGGCCGTACTGGTCCTCGTCGGCCGCTGCGAGCTGCGCGGGCTGCCCCTGCTGTGCGCGGTGATGGTGCTGTTCTGGCTGGGCTTCATGGCCGAGCCGTACTGGTCGGGGCACTTCGACGAGCTGTTCGGCGGCGTCGGCGGGGTCGGCAGCAATGTCTCGACGTCCGTCTCGGGCCGCATCCAGGGCGGCGACTCCACGCACAAGCTGGTGCTGTACATGCGGGTGCTGCTGGCCGGCGCGGTCATGCTGCTGGCCTGCTGGGGCTGGTGGCGGCGGCGCGAGCACCAGTACCGGGAGCGCTCGCTGCTGGTGCTCGCCTTCGTGCCGTTCCTCGGCTTCGGCATGCAGTCCTACGGCGGCGAGATGGCCCTCAGGGTCTTCATGTTCGCCCTGCCCGGGGCCGCTCTGCTCGCCGCGCTCGCGCTGTTCCCGCGCGCCGGGGTCACCGCCGAGGAACGCCACAAGGACCGGGTGAGCCCGGCCCCGCTCGCCGCGCTGCTGGCCGGGCTGCTGCTCATGGGCGGCTTCCTGGTGGCCCGGTGGGGCAACGAGCCCTTCGAGCGGATCCGGCCCGGCGAGGTCGCCGCGATGGACTACGTCTACGCCCACGACAAGCCGACCGTACGGGTGCTGTGGCTGAGCAACGACACGGTCGACAACGTCACGCCGGCCATGCCGTGGGGCGCGCGGGACATGGAGCGCGTCACCTACGTGCCCACCCTGGCGCCGACCGATCCGGTGCTGGTGTCGAGCCTGGTCAAGGCGCTCAAGGACGCGGGTCCGAACTCGTATCTGATGGTCAACGACAGTCAGGTGACGTATCTGCGGATGGACGCGGGCTACTCGGCCACCTGGGCCTCGCGGCTGGTGGAGAACCTCGACCACCGGCAGGAGCTGAAGAAGGTCCTCGTCAACGACGACGTGACGATGTACGCGCTGCGCGCCCGGCCGGCCGGTCCGGTGCCCGAGCCGGATCCGGGTCCCATCGGGCCGAAGGTGACGTGGACGCCCTGGTCGGTGGTCGGCGGGCTGGCGGCGCTGGCGCTGGTGCTGCTGCTGGCGGCCCGCGAGGTCGCCCGGGTCGCCCTGCGGCCGAGCGTGCGGCACCTGCGCCGGCTGCAGGGCGGCTTCTGGTTCTCGCTGCCGCTGCTGGCGCTGCTGCTGGCCTCGCTGGTGCAGCGGTTCCTGACGAGGGGGCGGGGGTAGGGCCCCCGCCGGGGTCCGGCCCTACGGGGTGACGTGGCGCGGGCGGCTCACCGCTGGAGCCACGTCACCCCGTAGGGCTTCATGTCGAACCGCCTGCCGTCGACCTGGGCGCTGATCGTCCGGTCGCGGGTGTTGACCACCAGGACGGTTCTGTCACTGGCCAGGACCCGCACGTTCGGCACGTCGTCCGGCGCCACGGGGACCGTGCGGTACGTCGTGCCGGGCGGGAAGGCGCGGTCGAAGCGGGTGAGGAGGTCGTACAGGGGCAGGGTCCGCCCGCCGTCCGCGGTGTCGGTGGGCGTCCACAGGCAGCCGGGGCAGTCGGTGCCCTTCTCCTCCTCCGGGTTCCAGTAGAAGCCGGAGGAGGCGCCGCCCTTGACCATCGCGATCATCCCGGCGGCCTGCACGGCGACGCGGTGCGGCTCGGACCAGCCCTTGCGGTCGTCGTTGCCGTCGGCCGGCTCGACGTAGTACTCGGCCCACCACAGCGGCAGGTCGTGCGTCTGCCGGCGCACCCACCGGCCGACGGCCGTCAGCTTGTCCGTGGCGGCGAACTCGTTCGGCAGCAGTTCGTCGTCCTTGGTGTAGCTGGAGCCGTCGACGACGACGAAGTCGGCGCCCGCCTTGTGCGTGTTCCAGTAGGTGAAGGCGTCCAGGACCCGCTGGTCCATGGCCCCCCACGGGCCGCGCAGGGCGGTGGAGGCGTACTCCTTCTGCCGTGGGTCGACGCTGTCCATGACGAGGTACGGCCCGCCCACCATGATCTCGGGGTTCACCTGCTTGAGCGCCCGGTAGACCAGGTTGTACAGCTCGGTGTAGCCCTCGTAGTCCCAGCGGGCGGCGGCGTCGTCCCAGAAGCCCTTGAACTCGTTCCAGACCAGGAAGTGGCGCACGTCCGGGTACCGCTTGGCGACGGTCGCGGCGAGCGCGGCGTAGTCCTTGTAGTGGGCGGGCGTCGGGGCGGTCTCCAGAGCCCGCTTGCTCCAGTCGGTGTTGTCCACCCCGGCACGGCCGCCCTTCATCCAGTCCGGGGCGCAGCACAGGGTGATCACCGGGGTGCCGCCCGAGGCGCGCATGAAGTCCACCCGGCGGTCCAGCGCGGCGAAGTCGTAACGCCCCTTGACCGGCTCGGGGTTGTCGGCGCCCCAGCCCATGATGGCCTGGTTCTGCGGCAGCGGGCCGTCCTTCGCCAGGGCCCCCGAGACCCGGGCGGTCGCCGCGCCGCTGCCCTCGTCGGCGCTGAACTGGGTGTGCGTGAACCCCCAGCCGACGTACGGCTTCTGCGCGTAGCGCGGCGCCGCGGGCGTGCCGTGCACCGCGTCGCCGTCGCGTGTCGTGCCCTCGGTGCTCGCACCGCCCGGCAGCGCGTCGACCAGCGCCACCAGCAGGGCCACCACGGCCGCGCCCACCCCGAGCAGCGCGGTGAGCCGCCACCGCCCTACCCCCGAATCCCACCCATGACGTCCCATCAAGGACAACAGTAAGGGCGGAATCGGCCGCTCGGACAGGGTTTGGGCAGGCTCGCCGCGACAGGAGCGCGACACGGGCGGCGCGCCCCGCAAACGGGGTGCGCGCAAGGCCCCGGTGGCGGATCATGGCGGCATGTCCGCGAACCCACACGACGCCCTGCCGATCCGGCTCACCGTCGACGACTCCGACTCGCCGTCCGACGTCGTCGACGCGCTGTTCCTCGGCCGCTTCGCGACGGGCGAGCAGCCGTACGCGCACGCGGCGAACATCGAACGGGTGCGCGCCGGCGCCACGCTGCTGCCCGACGGCGCCCGTGTGCTGCGGGAGGCCCGCGACGACGACCGCAGCGCGACCCTCGCCGAGGGCGACGGCTGGACCCTGCTGGTCTCCCGCTGGAACCGGGGCGCCGACGTCACGGTCACCGCGACCACCGCCGAGCTGGCCAGGACCGTGCTGGACCGGGCCACCGACGGCGCGGCGGACGAGCCGGAACCGCAGCCGGAGAACGTGACCATGGGCTTTTGGTACGTCTCCCCCCGGCGCGGCCCCTACCGCACCACCCGGCAGATCTCCGCGGGCACCTGGGAGGAGGTCCGGGGCAACTACACGGCGCCGGTCGCCGACGCCATGGACCGCCTGATGAAGACCACCCCCGAGGACATCGCGGGCCGGCTGCTGCTGCTGCACGGCCCGCCCGGCACCGGCAAGACCTCGGCGCTGCGCACCCTGGCCCGCTCCTGGCGGGACTGGTGCCAGGTGGACTGCGTGCTCGACCCCGAGCGGTTGTTCTCCGACGTGGGCTACCTGATGGACATCGCCATCGGCGAGGAGGACGCGGCCGGCAAGGGCCGCTGGCGGCTGCTGCTGCTGGAGGACTGCGACGAGCTGATCCGCGGCGAGGCCAAGCACACCGCGGGCCAGGCCCTGTCGCGGCTGCTCAACCTCACCGACGGCCTGCTCGGCCAGGGCCGCAACGTCCTGGTCGGCGTCACCACCAACGAGGATCTGGAGCGCCTGCACCCGGCCGTGGTCCGCCCCGGCCGCTGCCTGGCCCGCATCGAGGTGGGCAAGCTGACCCGGCAGGAGGCGGTGGACTGGCTGGGCCGGGAGGGCTGCGACCGGGAGGACGCCGTCCCCCGGGACGGCGCCAGCCTGGCCGAGCTGTACGCGCTGCGCCGCGGCACGTCCCCGACGGCGCTGCCGGAGCAGCGGGAGGGGTCGGACGCGGGCCTGTACCTGTGACGGGCTCCGCCGGTGGCGGACGCCGGCTGGTGCTTTGATGGGCGTATGACCCTGTTCGTCGGGACGTCCGGCTGGCAGTACAAGGACTGGCGGGGCGTGCTGTACCCGGAGGGCTGCCCCACCCGGCTGTGGCTGGAGGAGTACGCGGGCGCGTTCGCCACGGTCGAGCTCAACAACGCCTTCTACCGGCTGCCGGAGCGGGAGACCTTCGCGGCGTGGCGGCAGCGGGTGCCGCCGGACTTCGTGGTCGCGGTCAAGGCGAGCCGCTTCCTGACCCACATCAAGCGGCTGAAGGACCCCGAGGAGCCGGTGGAGCGGCTGATGACGCGGGCGGCGGCCCTGGGCGACCGGCTCGGTCCCGTCCTGCTGCAACTGCCGCCGACGCTGCGCGCCGATTCCGGCCTGCTGGACGCCTGCCTCGCCCGCTTCCCGCCGGGCACGCGGGTGGCGGTCGAGCCGCGGCACGAGTCGTGGTGGAGCCCGCAGGTCCGCTCCGTGCTGGAGCTGCGGGGCGCCGCGCTGTGCTGGGCCGACGCCCACGCCCGCCCGGTCACGCCGCTGTGGCGGACCGCCGACTGGGGCTACGTCCGCTTCCACGTGGGCCGCGCCCTGCCCTGGCCGCACTACGGGCGGCGGTGCCTGGAGACCTGGGTCGACCGCATCGCGACCACCTGGCCGGACGAGCGGGAGGGGTACGCGTACTTCAACAACGACCCCACGGGCGCGGCTGTGCGGGACGCGGTGACGTTCGCTCGGGCGGCGCGGCGCGCGAGCCTGACGGTGACCCGCACCCCGGAGGCGGTGCCGGCCCGCCGCTGAGCCGGGCGCGCCGGGGGTGGCCCACCGTGGCCCACCGCTGGGCCGCGGGCTATCGGGCGTAGGCCGCGCGCAGGGCGTCGCGTACGGCGGCCAGCGCGGCGTCCTCGTCCAGCCCGAGTCGGCGCACCCGCTCCGCGTAGGCCTGCGCGGCCGTCGCCGCCTCGCGTTCGGCGGCCGAGCCGGCGGCCGCCACGAAGGTGCCGTTGCGCCCGCGTGTCTCGATCACCCCGTCGGTCTCCAGCGCCCGATAGGCCTTGGCGACCGTGTTGGCCGCCAGCCCCAGCGATTCGGCCAGTGCGCGCACCGTGGGCAGCCGGTACCCCACCGGCAGCGCTCCCGAGCGCGCCTGCTCGGAGATCTGCGCCCGCACCTGCTCGTAGGGGGGCGCGCCGTCGTGGATCTGGATCGACAAGGTCACGTGGCGATTGTCGCGCACCCGGCCGAGCGGCGGGACGGGCGGCCCGCGGCCGGGAAAACAGGAGGCGGCCCGCGGGATGCGCTGCGTAGCGTGCACCCCCATGACTGTCATCGTCCGCGACCTGCGCGCCGACGCGCGCGCCGATCTCGAAGGCTTCGCCCGCGTACGGCACCTGGCGCTGCCCTACATGCTGCTCACCGCCGATTCGCTGGCCCACGACCTCGCCCACATGCATCCCGACGCCCACTACCGCCCGCTGGTGGCCGTCGCGGACGGCGAGGTGATCGGCACCGCGCAGGTGCTCCTGGTGCACGACAGCGCCGAGCCCGGCGTGGGCAGCGTCAACGTGTACGTGCACCCGCGGCACACCGGCCGCGGCGCCGGCACCCTGCTCGTGCGGGCCGCCGAGGAGCACCTGGCCGCGCACGGCGCGGTCCGGCTGTCCTCATGGGTGCTGGACGAGCCGGGCACCCGCGCCTTCGCCGCACGCCACGGCTACCGCAGCAGCCGCTCCGCCCACTTCCTCCGGCTGGACCTGGTCGGCGGCACGCTTCCGCCGCTCGCGGACCCGCCCCCCGGGGTGGAGCTGCGCCGCGGCTCCGACTTCGCCGCCGACCCACGCCCCCTGTTCGAGCTGGACGCGCGGACGACGGCGGACGAACCCAGCGACGTGGACCACGAGTTCACCGACTACGAGTCCTGGCTGGCGGAGACCTGGCGGCATCCGCTGTTCAGCCCCGAGCTGACGTCGGTGGTCCTGGTCGACGGCCGCCCCGCGGCGTTCTCGGCGGCCCGCACGGACGGCGGCAGGCGGTACGGCACGGTCATGACGGGCACCGCACAGGAGTTCCGTGGCCGGGGCCTGGCCAAGCTCGCCAAGAACGACTCCCTGCACCGGGCCCGGGCCGCCGGGTACACCGAGGCCTTCACGGGCAACGACACCGGCAACGGGCCGATGCTCGCGATCAACAAGTGGTTCGGGTACGAGGTGTGCGCGACGGAGGTGCGGTATGTCCGGGAACTCGGCTGAGGCCGCCGCTGCCGAGGGTCCGGTGGCGGACCGGCTGACCGTGGTCCTGGTCAAGGGCGGCCGGACGAAGATCCGGTACCCGTGCGTACTGGTGGCCGACGAGGGCGCGCGGATCACCGTGCGGGCGGCCTGGGCGGGCGCCGGCGTGCGCGACTTCGGGTTCGTGCGCTTCGAGCCGGGCGACGTCTTCACGGAGCACTACTGGCGCGACCGGTGGTACGCGGTGAAGGAGGTCCGCGACGGCGCGGGACGGCTGAAGGGCTGGTACTGCGACGTGACACGCCCCGCCGTCCGGCGTGGCGGCGAACTCGTCGTGGAGGACCTCGATCTGGATCTGTGGTGTTCCGCGGACGGCACGGACGTGCGCCGCCTGGACGAGGACGAATTCGCCGCGAGCGGCCTGGCGCGCCGGGACCCCGAGGCCGCGGCCGCCGCCGTGGCCGCGCTCGACGAGCTGGAGGCGTGGGCACGCGGGGGCGGCTTCGCGGCACTGCCGGGCTGAGGAGCGGCCGGTGCCGTGCCGCATGGCCCACCGGCCGGTGCCGTACCGCACGTCCCACCGGCCGGCGCGGTCCCGGCATGGTTCACCGGCCGGCGCCGCCCCGCACGGCCCACAAGCACTGCCCCCGCCGGCTCACACCGTCGCCACCACCGCGTACCGCTCGTCGTCCACCTCCCTCCCCCACAGGCGGGCGTCCTCGGACAGGTGCTCGATGCGGGTGTGGTCCGCGAGAGGGGCGAGAAGAGTGAGGAGGCGATCCGTGGGTATGCCGCCCGGGGTGAGCGTGCCCCAGACACCCTCGACCAGGACCAGCCGCCCCGCCGGGCGCAGCAGCGCCCGCCAGTGCCGCAGGGCACGGGCGGGGTCGGGCAGTGCCCACAGCACGTGGCGCACGAGCACGACGTCGAAGCGCCGCCCGTCCACGGGCGGCTGCGCCGCGTCGCCGACCAGGAACACCGCGTCGCGGCCCGCGAGCTTGGCGCGGGCCCGCTCCACCATGTTCGCCGAGAGGTCCACGCCGGTGACCCGGTGTCCCTGCTCGGCGGCGAGGAGGGACAGGCTGCCGGTGCCGCAGCCGAGGTCGAGGATCTCGGCGGGGCCGTCCGGCAGCCAGCCGCGCAGCCGCTCGGCCCAGGCGGCCCGCACCTGCGGATCGCGCAGCCCGTGATCGGGCTCGTCGTCGAAGACCGCCGCCTGGGCGTCCCAGTCCACGGGGCCCGGGGCAGCCGCCTCACCGTCGGTCGTCATCTGCTCACTCATGGCCCCAAGGGTGACACCCACCACTGACAGCCGATCCGTGACGGCAGCCACAGACAGACCGGCACCGATGAGGAACTCTCACCCGAAAGGTCTACCTCCGTGAGAACACGGAACCCGGTAGACGTCGAAGGAGGCAGTGATGCGCCGTATGACAGTGCAGAAGCCCCCGAGGAAGTCGGACACGCGCCGGGTCCGTGAGGAGGCCGACGAGCGTCCCGGCGGACGGCCCGAGGTCCGCAAGGACATCGCCCGGACCTGGTGGCCGGACGGATGACCCGCGGACCCGCGGAGAAGACGACGCGCGCGGCACGTGCGCTGTCCATGGCACCGGTACCGGCACCCGCACCCGCACCCGCACCCGCAGCAGCCCCAACACCCGCACCCGCACCTCAGACGAGCCGTTTGCGGTAGTGGAACCGGTCGTAGGGCCCGTCGATCCGGCGTTCCACGACCTCGTAGCCGAATCTCGGATAGATCTTCTGGTTCTCCCACATCATCGCGTTCGTGTAGAGCCTGATCTCCGGCAGCCGCAGCGTACGCGCGCGGGTGTCCACGAACTCCAGCAGTCGCCGTCCCACTCCCCGGCCGTGGACGTCGGGGTGGACGGCGATGCTGTCGAGGAACAGGTGGTCGTCGAAGACCTCCAGCACGACGAGGCCGATCACGGGGTGCGCCCCGGGCCCCGGCGCGACGAACACCTTCCCCGCGGCCACGTTCGCCGCGTGATCGGCCTCCATGGGCGCCGGCACCACGCCGATACGCGCGATGTAGGGGTGGTAGGCCGCCTCCGTCACCGCCCGCACGGCGGGTATGTCCGCGGCCTCGGCCGCCCGGATCTCTTCGTTCAGCATGCCGTGCACGCTATCCACCTGAGCGCAGCCTCAGCACTCCCTTAACGCGAGCATAAGGATCTCCCGCAACCGCCCTCAGCAGGCGGTTTCCCGGTTCCCTGGGGGAGCGCGGCGGCGCGGTCCCGGGATCGCGCCGCCGCACCGGCCGCCCGTGCGGCCCGGGCCCCAGGGCACCGGGCGCACCGGTCCGGCCAGGACCGTCCGGACCGTTTTCGAGGAGTTCCCCCCATGCCCGCACGCCGCCGACGCCGTACCGCCGCCGCGCTCGCCGCGCTCGGCACGGCCCCGCTCGTCCTGACCGCGCTCGCCGCCGCGCCCGCGGCCGCGCACGGCACGATGGGCGACCCGGTCAGCCGGGTCTTCCAGTGCTACGCGGAGGGCCCGGAGAGCCCGAGGTCGGCGGCGTGCAAGGCGGCGGTCGCGGCCGGCGGCACGCAGGCCCTGTACGACTGGAACGGCATCCGCATCGGCGACGCGAACGGCCGGCACCAGGACCTGATCCCCGACGGCAGGCTGTGCAGCGCGAACAACGACGAGTTCAAGGGACTGGACCTGGCGCGCGCGGACTGGCCGGCGACCTCGGTCAAGAGCGGCTCGTACACCTTCCGGTACCGGGTGACCGCGCAGCACAGGGGCACGTTCACGGTCTACATCACCAAGCCCGGCTACGACCCGGCGAAGCCGCCTGCCTGGGCCGACCTGGACCTGGCGCACCCGGTCGCCACGGTCACCGACCCGGTGGCCGCAAACGGCTTCTCCACGTTCTCCGGCACGCTGCCCCGGCGCACGGGCAGGCAGCTGCTGTACGCGGTCTGGCAGCGTTCGGACAGCCCGGAGGCGTTCTACTCCTGCTCGGACGTCACCTTCCAAGGCACAGAAGGCGGTGCCGCATCGAGCGGTTCCTCGGCCCCGGACGACTCCTCGGCCTCGGACGGTTCGTCGGCGTCGGCCGGCTCCTCCCCCGCACCGACGGCCTCCGCGCCGACCGAGCGGCAGATCGCGGCCGGGGCCGCCAGGTCGACCGTCGAGCACCACGGCCACGGGGACGCCGACCCCCGGACGACGACGGACCCGACGCCTCCCGCGCAGGCCGCGCACGGCACCGCACAGGCCCCCGCGGACAGCAGCCCCGACCGGTCCGGCCGGTCCGATCGGCTCGACGCGGCCGGCGGTCCGCGGACCCAGAACCTCGCCGAGACCGGCGGCGACGGCAGCGCCCCGTACGTCGCGGTCGGCGGGGCGGCCGCCCTGGCGCTCGGCTCGGCGGTGCTGTTCGCCTCGGTGCGGCGGCGCGCCGCGAGCGGCGGCCGGCACGGCCGCTGAGGCGGCCGCACGGACGCGGGGCCTGTCCGGCGGCTCGGGCCGGACAGGCCCCGTACCGGCCCGAGAGGGTCAGCTGAACACGGACGCGCAGGTGGTGGGGGTGGCGTGGGCCGGATCGAGCGCGTTGGCCACCTCGTGGTACGCGATGCGGTCGTACAGCCCGATCGCCAGGTGCTCGGACAGATCGGCCGGGCACAGGTCCTGCAACAGCACGTTGCGGACGTCGGGACCGCTCAGGTACTGGCTGCGCCAGGGGGTGACGACCTCGTCGTAGCGGGTGGCGAGGACGGTGTAGTGCACGCCGGGCACGGTGTCGCCGCCGGCGTTGAGCCGGGTGAGGAAGGCGGAGCCGACGACCTGGTCGGCGAGGCCGGGGGTGGCGGCGTCGAGCAGGTCGCTCGCGCCGGGGAAGTACGGCAGCAGCGCGGCGAGCCCGTCGAGGGTGGTGCCGTGGTTGTCGGGGGCGATGCCGACGAGGGCGTTCACCTTGGCGGCGCCGCCGAGGAACTTCAGGTAGTAGCGGGGCATCATGCCGCCCTGCGAGTGGCCGACGAGGTCGGCCTTGGCGGCGCCGGTGGCCGCGAGCACCTTGTCGACGAAGGCGGACAACTGCTCGGCCGACTTGTCGATGGGCCCGAGGCCGTGGAAGACGGGGACGCCCGGCAGTTGGCCGTAGTCGAAGGAGTAGACGCAGTAGCCGCGGTCCTCCAGGTACGGCGCGAGGGCGAGCCAGTTGTCGACGGAGTTGCCGAAGGTGCCGTGGACCAGGACGACGGGGCGGGGATGGGCCGCGGACGGCTTGCAGGTGAAGTCGTTCCAGCCCCTGCTGGGGGCGTCGGAGGCGTGGGCGGCGGCGGCCGGGACGGTGGCGACGGCAGCGGCCAGGAGCAGGGCGGCCAGGGGTCTCAGGGCGCGCTTGACGGGCAGCATCGTGTGATCTCCTTGCGGCACGAGGGAGGTGCGACGGCACTACGCCCCTGTGATCCGGATCACGAGGATGCTGTTCACTCGTCAAGTTACGGACGGGTAGCCCCAGTGTGAAGTTACGCGTCGGTAAAAACTTCCGGCGACGCCCGTGCGCCGATGTGGCCCGTGATAGAGACCGCGACGGCCCGTCACCAGGCGGGCCGGATCGGCCCCTGCGGCGCGATCCGCGCCGACGCCGCCCACAGCGCGCGCACTTCGGCCGCACCGAGGACACCGCCCCACTCCCCCACGACCTCCGCCGCCACCTCCTCGGCCGCACGGGTGCACGCCGGCTCCCGGGAGCTGTGCGCGGGGCGCACCGAGCGCGTCGCCGCGGGCGACACGGTGATCAACCGACGCGACCGGCGGCCGAGGTCACGCGGCCAAGGTGCCCGGGAACGCCGCCCGGGGACCGAACCTGGCCCGTGCGCGGTCCGCGGCCTCCTCGATGCGGCGGACCTTCTCGTCGACGGGGTCGAAGGTGAGCTGGTGGGCGGCCCGGTCGGCACAGTCCAGGCCCTCGGCGCGCAGGGCGAGGGCGCGGACCCGGGCGCGCTGGAGGCCGAGGGCCTCGTACATGCCGTAGGCGGCCTTCGTCAGCGCGGCCGTGTGGGCGGTGGGTTCGGGCAGGGTGCGGGTGCGGGTGGTGGCGGACCTGTCGGCGTAGCGCACGGTGAGGGTCAGGGAGCGGCAGACCTTGTCGAGGGCGCGCAGCCGGGTGCCCAGTTCCTCGGTGGCCGACAGCAGGGCCCGGCGGTGGCGGTCGGGGTCCACCTCGTCGCGGTCGAAGGGGCGTTCCGCGGCCAGGGATTTGGAGACGGAATGGGGGACGACCCGGCCGCGGTCGATGCCGTTCGCCTTCTCGTGCACCTCGCGGCCGGTCTTCGCGCCGACCAGGCGCTGGAGTGTGGACAGGGGCGCGGCGGCGACCCGGCCGAGGGTGTCCAGGCCGTACTCGCCCAGGGTGCGGGCCGTCGCCGCGCCGACGCCGGGCAGCGCGGTGACGGGCAGCGGGGCGAGGAACTCCGCGATCGCGGCCGGGTCGGCGGGCACCGCGCGGGTCAGGCCGGGCCGGGCCGCGCGCAGCGCCATGCGGGCCAGCATCGGGCCGGGCCCGGCGCCGATCAGGCAGTCGACGCCGTACCGGGCGAGCGCGCGGACCCGGATGACCGAGGCCAACTCGACGGCGTCGCGCCCGAAGTACCGTTCGGCGCCCCGCAGATCGGCCAGCGCGCCGTCCGGCGGCAGCGCCTGGACCACCGGGGTGAACTCCTCCAGCAGTCCGAGCAGCCCCGGCAGGGCCGCCTCGTACATCGGGGGCAGCTGGAAACGTACGCAGAGAACGGTCATCCCGCACTCCCTGGAGACTGGTGCCACAACTTCCGTCCGCTCGCGGGCCCTTCGCCCGCCGGGCGCAGATCCGCCCATGGGTGCATCTCGTAGCCGGTGGACATGCGGATCCGGCGGTCGCCGGCCCGGGCGGTCTCCATCGGGTCCTGGGCCGCGGACCCGGCGGGCGCGGGACGGCCGTCCGAGCCGGCGAGCCGGGCCCGCCGCGCACCCGCGCCGCCGCCGTCGCCGTCCAAGGCGCCGTCCGGTGGTCCGGCGGGCCGGGCGAGCCGGGCCGCCACCTCGTCCAGGCCTCCCTCGGCGCGCAGGTCGGCCAGTTCGGCGAGGTTCCACGCGGCCGTTCCCACCACGCTGAGGCTGTGCGGGCCGCGCCGCTGCACGGTGCCGCGCACCAGCAGCAGCCAGGAGTGGAAGACGGTGTGCGCGCAGGCGTCGTGGGAGTCGTCGAAGAAGGCGAGGTCGACCAGGCCGGTGCCGTCGTCCAGCGTGGTGAAGATGACCCGCTTGCCGGAGCGGATCGGCGGGGTCTGGGTGGCCGCCTTGGCACCCGCGACCAGCACCGTCTCCCCGTGCCGGGCCTCGCGCAGGCGGCGCGCGGAGATCACGCCCAGCTCGTCGAGGAAGGCGCGGTGGTCGTCCATCAGGTTGCGGGAGACGTCCATCGACAGCACGCCCAGTTCGGCGCTGAGCCTCTCGGTGTCGGACAGGTCGGGCAGGCCGGCCGCGGCGGTCTTCCGGCCGCCGGACAGGGGCAGTTGACCGCCGCCCGCGCCGCGTGCGCCGCGATGCAGCTCGGCCAGGTGCAGTTGCAGGTCGCGGCGGTTGGCGCCGAACGCGTCCAGCGCGCCCACCTGGGCGAGCCGGGTGGCGATGGGCCGGCTGGGCCGGGCCCGCTCCCAGAAGTCCAGCAGCGAGGCATACGGCTGCCCGTCCGCGATCCGCCGTGCCTCGGCCTCGCTGATGCCGTGCACGTCGGACAGGGCGAGCCGAAGTCCCCACATACCGGACGAACGACCCCTCGCCACCACCTTCGACTCAGACACCAGTTCGATACGGTGGGCGGCTCCCGACTTGTTCACGTCCAGCGGCAGGATCGGCACCCCGCGCCGCCGCGCGTCCGCCAGCAGCAGCCGCTTGGGGTACATCCCGGGGTCGTGGGTGAGCAGCCCGGCGTAGAACGCGGCCGGGTGATGGGCCTTCAGCCAGGCCGACTGGTAGGTCGGCACGGCGAAGGCCACCGCGTGCGCCTTGCAGAAGCCGTACGACCCGAACGCCTCGACGATCTCCCAGGTCCGCTGAATCGTTTCCGCGTCGTATCCGCGCGCCGCCGCGTGCTGCGCGAACCACACCTTGATCCGCCCCTGGGATTCCGGGTCGGACAGCCCCCGCCGCACCCGGTCCGCCTCGTCGCGGCCGCAGCCGGTCATGATGTGCACGATGTGGATGATCTGCTCGTGGAAGACGACGACGCCGTACGTCTCCGCCAGCGGTTCGCGCAGGTCCGGGTGCGGGTAGCGCACCGGCGCCCGCCCGTGCCGGGCCTCGATGAAGGGCCGCACCATGTCGGCGGCGACCGGACCGGGCCGGAACAGGGAGATGTCGACGACCAGGTCGTGGAAGGTCGCCGGCTGCAGGCGCCCCACCAGGTCCCGCTGGCCCGGCGACTCGATCTGGAAGCAGCCGAGCGTCTCGGCGGAGCGGATCAGCCGGTACGTCGCCGGGTCGCCGGCCGGCAGCGCGTCCAGGTCGATGCGCTCCCCCGTGGTCCGCTCCACCTCGGCGACGGCGTGCGCCATCGCCGACTGCATCCGCACGCCCAGCACGTCCAGCTTGAGCAGCCCGAGGTCCTCCACGTCGTCCTTGTCGAACTGGGACATCGGCAGGCCCTCGCCGCTGGTGGGCATCACCGGCGTGCGCGACAGCAGCGAGGCGTCGGACAGCAGTACGCCGCAGGGGTGCATGGCGACCCCGCGCGGCAGCGCGTCCAGGGCCTCGACCAGCTCCCACAGCCTGCCGTACTTCTCCTGCTCCCCCGCCAGCGCCTTCAGCTCGGGCAGCTCCCGCAGCGCCGCGCGGGCGTCGCGGGCGCGGATGTGCGGGAAGGACTTGGCGATCCGGTCGATCTCGGCGGGGTCCATGGACAGGGCGGCGCCCACGTCGCGGACGGCGTGCCGGACGCGGTAGGTCTCCGGCATGGCGACCGTGGCGACCCGCTCGGTGCCGAACCGGTCGATGATCGCGCGGTAGACCTCCAGGCGGCGCGCGGACTCCACGTCGATGTCGATGTCGGGCAGGACGAAGCGCCGCTTGGACAGGAAGCGCTCCATCAGCAGCCCGTGCTCGACGGGGTCGGCGTGGGCGATGCCGAGCAGGTGGTTGACCAGCGACCCCGCGCCGGAGCCGCGCGCGGCGACCCGGATGCCCATCCTCCGTACGTCGTCCACGACCTGGGCGACGGTGAGGAAGTAGCTGGCGAAGCCGTGGTAGGCGATGATGTCCAGCTCTTCGTGCATCCGCTCCCAGTAGGCGCGCCGGCCGGCGTAGCCGCGCAGCACCATGCCGGCGGCCGCCCGGGAGGCGAGCGTGCGCTGGGCGGTGCGGCGGGCGGCGCCGACCAGGTGCGGCTCGGGGAAGTGGACGGTGCCCATGCCGAGGTCGTCCTCGGGATCGACCAGGCACTCGGCGGCGGTGGCCCGCGTCTGCTCCAGCAGGCGGTGGGCGGCCTCGCGCCGGAAGCCCGCGGCCTCCACGATCCGCTCGGCCGCGCGCAGCATGGCGCCGGGATCCTTCAGCCAGGCCTCGCCGGAGTCCAGTTCCTTGGTGGGGTCGATGGGGACCAGGCGGCGGGCGGCGTCCAGGACGTCGGCGACCGGGCCCTGGCCGGGGTCGGCGTAGCGGACGGCGTTGGTGAGCACCGGCCGGATGCGCTGCTCGGCGGCGAAGCCGACGGTGCGGGCGGCCCGGCGCAGGGAGCCGGGCCCGGTGCCCTCGCGGCCGTGCCAGACGGCCTCCAGGCGCAGGGCGTCGCCGTAGACCTCGCGCCAGGGCGCGAGGAGCCGCGCGGCCCGGTCGGGGCGGCCCGCGGCCAGCGCCCGGCCGACGTCGGAGTCGGGGCCGAGCAGCACGGTCAGGCCGTCGCCGTGGTTGTCGGGCCAGGCGAGCAGGGGCGTCCCGGACGGGGGTCCCCCCTGCGCGGCCGAGCGCTCGGGAGGGGTGTGGGCGGCGGTGACCAGGTGGCACAGGTCGGCCCAGCCGCGGGCGCCGGCGCGGGCGAGGAAGGTCACGCGCGGGGTCGACTCGTCGACGAAGGCACCGCCGCGCACCGGCGTCCGGCGCCTCTCGGGCCGGGCGGGGGCCTCACGCCGCAGCGGCTCGGGCCCGGCCACCGCCAGGTCCACCCCGAACAGCGGGCGCACGCCCGCCGCCGCGCAGGCCTTGGCGAAGCGGACCGTGCCGGCCGGGGGGTCGCGGTCGGTGAGCGCGAGGGCGTCCATGCCCCGTTCGGCGGCGCGCTCGGCCAGCCGCTCCGGGTGCGAGGCGCCGTAGCGCAGGGAGAACCCGGAGACGGTGTGCAGATGCGCGAAGCCCGGCACACACACCTCCCGCAGTCGTGAGCCCGTCCGGACCGAACGAGACTCTCGAACATCAGTTCACTACTCTCTCAGCACCACCATACCCCCATCCCCGAACAGTTGTACGACATCCGTTCGAGCGTGTCCCACCTGCGCAAACGCCCGCCGCCGGGGCCTGCCGCCGCGCTGCGTGAGGACGCGTGAGAGCCCCGTCCTCGCACGCTCGGGGACGGGGCGCCCACCGATCCCGTGGGGGGTCGTCGGACGGCTCGGCCGGGCCGCCACTCCTCAGCCGAGCTGCGTGCCGGTCGCCGACAGCGCCTCGGTCACCGGCTGGAAGAAGGTCTCGCCGCCCGAGGTGCAGTCGCCGCTGCCGCCGGAGGTCAGGCCGAGGGCGGTCTCGCCGTCGAACAGCGCGCCGCCGCTGTCGCCGGGCTCGGCGCACACGTCGGTCTGGATCAGGCCGCTGACCGTGCCCTCGGAGTAGTTCACGGTGGCGTCCAGGCCCGTGACCGTGCCGGTGTGCACATGGCTCGTCGAGCCGCTGCGGGTCACCTGCTCGCCGACGGTCGCCTCGCCCGCCCGGGTGATGGGCCGGGTGGAGCCGTCGTAGAGGTCCACCGCGCTCGGGTGGTCGACGTCGGCGGTGTACTCGACCAGGCCGAAGTCGTCGCCCGGGAAGCTGGTCCGCGCGTTGCGGCCGATCACCGTGCCGTCGGCGTCCGACCAGGTGCTGATGGCCTGGGTACAGTGGCCGGCGGTGAGGAAGTACGGTCGGCCGTCCTTGACCACGTTGAAGCCGAGCGAGCAGCGTCCGCCCTCGCCGGTGATGGCGTCGCCGCCCGCGATGAAGGGTGTGAACCGCCCCTGGGACCGCTTGAGTTCGGCTTTGCCGCCCAGGCCCGCCACGACCCGGGAGAGCTTGGCCCACTCGGTCGCGGAGACCGTGCGGTCGGCGGTGACGACGACCTTGTTCGCCACGGGGTCGGTCACCCACGAGGTGCCCGGGACGGTCGCGTTCTTCGTCAGCGCCGTCCGCGCGGCCTCCAGCTCGGCGAGGGTGTTGCGGACGACTCTGGCCTTCGCCCCGGCCCGTTCGACCGCGCGGGCGGCGCGCTGGTCGAGCACGTTGACCACGAGGGCCCGGGACCTGGTGTCGTAGTACGTGCCCGCCGTCTCGGCGCCCAGGTCCTTGCGCAGTGCCGAGGCGAGCTTTCCGGCCGCCGGAGCGGACAGGACGCGGGACGTCGGGGCCTTCGTCGCCTCACTGGCGTTCGCACTCTGGAAGGACAGCCCGGCGGCGAGGAGTGCGGCGGCGCCCGCACCCGCCAGGACCGTACGGCGCGCGGACGTACGTCGGTGTGTCCGTCGATGTGTCAACTTGCGTCCTCCTGTGGGGGGTCGACCCCGGAGGTTGTGGGGACCTCGCAAGGCCGAAGGCGGTTGGACCGGCGCCCACTATCCCGAGCCGCACAGGGAGCACACAAGGTCGACTTCTGGACGCGCATACGTCAACCGGCGTACGCCCCCTGTGCCTTGCCCGCCCGAGGTCACCGCCCCCGCGTTCGCAGCGCAAACACTACGTGCGAGTACCCCGTCGACACGCGGTGAGGTCCCGCCCTGGCCGGAAATCGCCGTAGCGGAACGCCGCGGGGCGCGGATGCGCGCGCCGGTCGCGCACAACGACGAGCCCCCGTACGCCCGGTGCGTACGGGGGCTGCGCCGGCTGTCGGCCGACAGGTTCCGGGCCGCGCACGGCCCGGGGACGGGACGGGGGAACGTCAGTAGACGTGGACCCCGTAGGCGCTGAGCGCCTCGGTGACCGGCTGGAAGAAGGTCGTTCCGCCGGAGGTGCAGTCGCCGCTGCCGCCGGAGGTCAGGCCGTAGGCGACACCGCTGTTGGAGTACAGCGGACCGCCGGAGTCGCCGGGCTCGGCGCAGACCGTGGTCTGGATGAGGCCGTAGACGATGTCGCCGCCACCGTAGTTGACGGTCGCGTTCAGCGCGGTGACCCGGCCGCTGTGGATGCCGGTGGTGGAGCCGCGGCGGTAGACGGTGGTGCCCACGGACGGCGTGGCCGCGCTCGTGATGTCCACGCTGCCCACGGTGCCGGACTTGGCCACCGAGCTGTTGGTGTAGCGCACGATGCCGTAGTCGTTGCCCGGGAAGGACGATCCGGCGGTGGTGCCCAGCGTGGTCGAGTGCGAGGAGTTCGACCACCAGGTGCCCGCGCCGTCGGTGCAGTGACCGGCAGTCAGGAAGTAGTAGTTGCCGCTGGAGTCCTGGACGTTGAAGCCGAGGGAGCAGCGCCAGCTGCTCGCGTAGATGGCGTCGCCGCCGGAGAGGAGCTTGTTGAACTTGCCCGGGGTGTGCTTGATGGTCAGCGCGCCGGCGTTCGCCCCGGCCTGCTGCTTGATCTTGGCGATCTCCGCCGGGGAGACCGTGCTGTCGACGGTGACGACCACACGGTGGGTCTTGCTGTCCACGGCCCAGGCGGTGCCGGGGATGTCGGCCTTGAGCACCGAGTCGCTCGCCTTGGTGAGCTGCGCGGTGCTGAAGGTGGTGGCGTCGGACGCGTTCGCGCTGGGGACCGCGAACGCGGCGGCGGCCACGAGCCCGGAGGCGAGGGCGATCAGCCGGGTCGGTCTCGTGATGCCGCTGCGGGGGGCGGTGCGCTTGATCCTCACTTGTCGGTCCTCCATGAAGGAAGTCGGGGGCCCGCGTGGGGTCGGGGCCCGTGAGGCGCAGCCGGGGGCGGGCGTCCGGATCCGGACAGTTGTGCCCCTGACAAGCGCTGTGGGGGAGTATTCGGCCGAACGGCCGGTCGGCGCAAGGGTGCCTTTCGGCCGTGCGACCGTGTGCGGTTCGCGTGGATTATGTGCGGTCCGGCCGGGATTGACGGTGGGTCGGCGACGGCCGGGACTCAGAGCAGGGAGCGCTCACCCACCGGTATCGCGAGGTCCAGGGTGTTCCCGGGCGGCGGGAAGGGGCAGATGAAGTGGTCGGCGAACGCGCACGGCGGCAGCACGGCCCGGTTGAAGTCGACCGTGGTGCGTCCCTCGGCGTCCGGGGCCTCGGCGTACAGGAACCGGAAGCGGAAACTGCTCTTCCCGCTGGTGGCGTCGGCGAACACCGCCCACAGCGTGCCGTCCGGCTGCACCGCGGCCCGCAGCGTCCGCTCCCGGCCGTCGAGAAGGAAGGCCAGCTCTCCGGCGAGGGCGAGCCCGCGTGCGCGTCCGTCCGCGTTGGGCACCCGCACGGTGCGGCTCCGCGCGTACGGCGTGAAGCGTCCGGGCACCGACCAGTGCGGGTCGTAGGCGCCGGCCGCGATGCCGCGGAAGGCCCGGCGCGCCGCGGAGCCGGGGTCGTAGTCCCGTACGCCCCACACGCCTTCCCGCACGAGCACGACCAGCCGGCGTTCGCCCAGCGCGACCCGGGCGTGCGCCACCGGTCCGGCGTCGGCGCCGAGCCGGACCCGGCCGGCGAAGGGCCGGCCGTCGACGCTCAGCCCGTCGGCCTCGGTGGCGCTCAGCACGACCGCGTCGCCGTCGGCCGTCCAGAGCCCGGGGATGTCCGGGATTCGACCGTCCGGACGGTCCTCGAGCCAGTGCGTGCCGGTCAGCGCGAGCGGCCCGTAGGGCGCCGACACCGCCGCGGTGCGGTCCTCGTGCCACTGCTTCCAGCGGGCGGATGCGTCCGTCATGTGATCAGCCTTTCCCTGGGTGGCCGAGCGGCCGAACCGAGGTGTCATGGTGTGCGGGCGGGCCGGGCCAGCCCCAGGTGCTCGCGCAGGGTGTCGCCCGGGTAGAACGTGCGGAACAGGCCGCGGTGCTGAAGGACCGCCACGGTGCCGTTGACCAGGCGCTCCAGGTCCCGGGCCGGTTCACGGGGCACCAGGTGGAAGCCGTCGACGGCGCCCTCGCGGTACCAGGCGGCGATCAGTTCGGCCAGGTCCACCGGGCCACCCCGGTACAGCGGCCCCGGCGCGGCCGGCCGGCGGCGGCCCGTGCCCGCCCCGAGTGTCCGGCCGCGCGCGAACGGGTCGGATGCCCATCCGCGGTCCGCCGCGTACTCGCCGTCGCCGAGGTCGACGCCGAGACGGACCAGCACCCGCAGGGAGTCCGGGTCCCGGCCGCACTCCTCGGCCGCGGCGCGCAGCCGCTCCCGTACGGCACCGGCCTGCTCCGCGCTGGTGGCGCGCACGAGCACCACGTCGGCGTGGCGCGCCACCGCGGGCCGGGCGGGCTCCTCGACGACGTCGACCACGCGCACGGGCCGGCCCTGCGGGGAGCGGGCCGCGCCCGGCGGGTCGCCGTGCTGCTCGTACCGGACGTCCTGGACGTCTCCCTCCTGCCGGATGTCCTGGACGTCTCCCTCCCGCCGGATCTCGCGGCCGTCCCTCTCTCCCCCGGCTTCCCGGCCGTCCCCCTCCCTCTTGATGTCCTGGCCGGCCGGCGGGTCTTCGGCCGTCCCGGTGGGGGCCGGGGGCCGGATGTGCTGGCCGGCCCGGCCGCGGCTGACCCGGTCCAGGGCCACGACGGCCGCCGGGACGTGGCACGGGTCGGGGTGCGGCGCGGCGACCGCGAGGACCAGGCCGATGCGGTGGGTGGCGGGCGCCGCCCGGGTCAGGACGGCGAGCGCGTCCGGGCCCGGCCGCGCGGGGTCGTCGCCGAGCGTGACGAAGTCCAGGCCACCGCGCTCGGCGAGGCGTACCGCGTCGACGTAGGGCCCGGTGTCACCGGCCGGGGGCGCCGCGGGCCGGTCGACGGCCGCGGCCAGGTGCAGCGGCCCGCGGCCGTGCCGTGCGGTCATGGCGAACCGTTCCTTCCTCGGGGCGTCACAGGACCTTCGACAGGAACGCCCGGGTCCGCTCGTGCCGCGGCCGGTCCAGCACCTCGCCGGGCGGGCCCTGCTCGACGATCCGCCCGTCGTCCATGAACACCACGGTGTCGGCGACCTCGCGGGCGAAGCCGATCTCGTGGGTGACGACGATCATCGTGGTGCCCTGCCGGGCCAGGTCCTTGATGACGTCGAGGACCTCGCCGACCAGTTCGGGGTCGAGCGCGGAGGTCGGCTCGTCGAACAGCAGCAGCCGGGGCTCCAGGGCCAGCGCGCGGGCGATGGCCACCCGCTGCTGCTGCCCACCGGACAGCCGGCGCGGATAGGCATCGGCCTTGTCGGCGAGACCCACCCGCTCCAGCAGCCGCCGCGCCAGCTCCTCGGCCTCCTGCCGGGGCCGCTTCTGCACGGACACCGGGGCCTCGACGATGTTCTCCAGCACGGTCAGGTGCGGGAAGAGGTGGAAGTTCTGGAAGACGAAGCCGATCCGGGTGCGCTGTTTGAGCACCTCCCGCTCGGGCAGTTCGCGCAGCCGGTCCCCGGAACGCCGGTAGCCGATCAGGGTGCCGTCGACGTGGATCGCGCCGCGGTCGACCTTCTCCAGGTGGTTGATGGTGCGCAGCAGCGTGGACTTGCCGGACCCGGAGGGACCGAGGACCACGGTGACCTGGCCGGTGCGCACCTGCAGGTCGATGCCTTTGAGGACGTCCAGCTGACCGAAGCTCTTGTGGACGGACCTGATGTCGACCATGACGCTCATCGTGGGAATTCCTTAGCGGGAGACGGGAGACGGGAGGAGGCGGAAGGGAGAAGAAGAGAGGCCGCCGGGCCGGGCGCTCACGCCGCCACGCGGGCGGTGAGCGTGCGCAGGAACGCCAGCGCGGCCCGCGCCGTGGCGTCGTTCTGCCGGAACGCGGCACCGCCGGTGCGCGGCCGGGTGAAGGCGCCGGGGGTACGGCCGTCGGTGAACGGGCCGAGCGCGAACCTCCGGGGGTGCGGCCGGCCGGCCCGGTCCAGGACGCGGCCGTCGGCGGGGTCCACGCGCAGCAGCCCGTCGGGGGTCTCGGCGGCCCCCTCGGCGTGCAGCTCGCGCAGCAGCGGGTCGCGGGCGCGCCGGACGGTGGGGGCGGGCAGCCGGGCCTCGACCAGGGCACGCGCCCGGACGGAGAAGCCGGGGACGGTGGGGCTCGTCGCGCGGAAGACCCCGTCGGCGGCGGTGACGGTCATGTCCGCGCCGACGAAGTGGAGCAGGCCGGCCCGGGACAGGGCGAGCATCTGCCGCAGCCGGGGCCCGGGCGGCCCGGAGGCGAGGAAGCTGAAGAAGCCGTGCCACCAGGGGCCGATGTCGCCGAGCCGGACCAGTTGCCCGTAGACGGACAGCAGTCCGAGGAAGACCGCCAGGTCGGGGCTGTGGGCGGGGTCGTGGCGGCGGGCGAGGTCGGCCTCGATGTGTCCGCGCAGCGCCTGCTGCAACGCCTCGGGCGAGGGGTGGCGCACCCCGTCCAGCGGGCGGTCCAGGGCGGCGAGGTCCAGCCGGTCGGCGGGGTCGGGTACGGCGGCGGCGACCAGGGCGGCGCGCGCCGGGGCGTCGGCGTCGGCGTAGCGCCGCTCGAACTCCGCCCAGGCCATGGCCGTCCGCTCGGGGTGGGCCGTGAACAGCCGGTGGTAGTGGGCGAACCCCAGCTCCTTGTCCACCAGCGGCCACACATCGCGCCGGAAGTCGAAGCCGCCGGGGCGGGCGAGCAGCGCGTCGGTCTCGGCGGGGCCGAAGAAACGCGGCAGCGGCGGGCGTTCGCCGGTGAGGTCGTAACCGATCTTGGAGTGGTACGGCACGCCGCGCCGGGAACCGACGTACAGCACCGGCTCGCGCCCCGAGGGCACGTAGGTGTCCCCGTCGTACCGGCCGCCGCGGCCCTCGGTGAGCAGCACCATCAGGTCGACGAAGGCGAGCCCGAAGCCGCGGACGAGGACGGCCTCGCCGGCCCCGAGCGCGGACAGGTCGCTGTCGGCGGTGAAGTCCGGCGGCAGGTGGACCAGGCCGTGGGTGCGGGCATAGGCGGCCAGTGCGGCCTGCTCGGCGTCGGGTTCGGCGTCGAGGTGGCCGAGGGCGAGCACCACGAGGTCGGCGAGCAGCGGGCGCGGGCGGCCCTCCAGCCACACCTGCTGGCGGCCGGTGCGCGGCCCGCTGACGCGCAGCGCGCGCCGCGGGTGGTGGTGGACGGTGATGCCGGCGGGCAGCGCGGTCACCGCCTCCTCGTACACCCAGCGCAGGTAGGAGCCCTGGAGGCGGCGGTCGGCGAAGGTGCGGCCGGGCAGGTGCGCCCACTGGTGCAGGGTGGGGCCCTCGCGCACCGGTCCGGCCAGGTCCACGGTGTCGTCGGTGAACATGGTGACGTCCTCGGCGTGCGAGTTCATCCACAGCAGCGGGGACTGCGCCGCGCGCCAGATGCGTCCCGCGCCGGGCGGATACGGATCGACCAGGTGGATGTCGAGACCCGAACCGGCGTACAGCTCGGGCGCGTTGGCGGCGATGCGTTCGAGCAGGCCGGTGCCGCGCGGCCCGGCGCCGACGATCACGAGCGAGGGCCTCATCGGGTGCGCTCCGAGCCGCGCGCGTAGTGCTTCTCCACGTAGTACTGGCCCGCGCCGAGCACGGAGGTGACCACGGTGTACCAGAGGGTGGCCACCATCAGCAGCGGGATGACCTGGTAGGTCTGGTGGTAGATCAGCTGCGCCGAGTACAGCAGGTCCTGCACGGCGATGACGCTGACGATCGAGGTGCCCTTGAGGGTGCCGATCAGCATGTTCGCGGCGGGCGGCACGATGGAGCGCATGGCCTGCGGCAGGACGATCCGCCGCCAGCGCCGCCAGCGGCTCAGGCCGAGCGCCTGGGCGGCCTCGATCTGGCCGCGGTCGACGGACAGGATGCCGCCGCGGACCACCTCGGCGGCGTAGGCGGCCTCGTGCAGGGTCAGGCCGACGATCGCGACGGTGACCGGGCCGAACAGGTCGACGGTCCGCACTCCGAGGACGTGCGGGTACAGCGCCCCGATGTTGAACCACAGCAGCAGCTGCACCAGGATCGGGATGGACCGGAACAGCCAGACGTATCCCCAGCTCACCGCGCGCAGCACGGGGTTGCCGGAGAGCCGGAAGACGGCGAGCAGGGTGCCGAGCGCGAAGCCGAGCGCCATCACCACGGCGGTCAGCCACAGCGTGAGCCACAGCCCGCGCAGCACGGAGTCGGAGGTGAAGTAGTCCGCGACGACGTCCCACTGGAACGCCTGGTTGCGCACGATCGAGGTCAGCGCGAGCGCGAGCAGGACGAGGACCACGGCGGCGGCGGTCCACTGGCCCAGCCGGAGCTGCGGCACGATGCGCGGGGCGTCGGCCGGTTCGGGCTCGGGTGGGGCGGAGGCTTGGGTGACGGCGGTGCCGAAGGACATGCGAAGGCTCCGTGATGCGTCGGATCGAACACGGGTGGGAGTGCCTTCACACGGGGTGCCGCGCGGTACAGCGGGCTGTGCGCCGCGGCGGTCGAGCACGGCCGAGCCCCTCAGCAGGACCGTGCCCCGAGAGTACGGCGCCGTTCGCCGCCGTTGTCAAGGGTGTCCGGCATGTGAGCCGTTCGTCTCACGTCAGTTGACGGGAATCCGGATGCCTGTTCCACTTGGCCCATGCATCCGCAGCAGTGGCTGATCACGCGCTCCCACATCGACTTCGGTCGCGTGTGGTCCTCTTCCTGTTGAGCCGTCCCGCTGCGCGCCCTGTGACCTCGGGCGCTCCCGGCCGTCCCGCCGTGCGCCGTCGAGGGCCTCGCCTCTGCTCCTCCTCGCCTTCACACGCGTTCCCCCTCCCCTCGTAAGGCCCCGACGCCCTCGCAAGGCCCCCGGCCGGCGGCCGTAGGTCCGCGCTCTTCGTGCGCCTGCCCCGCGCAGGCCCGTGCCACCCGACACCTGACGCTCTTTCGCGTCTTCCTCTCCTGGAGACCGCACCCCATGCGTTCGCTGACGCGCACCCACCGACGGCATGTCCTCCCCTTCGTCCTGATCAGCTCCGCCGCGCTGGTGCTCACCGCGTGCGGCTCGGGATCGGGCGGTACCCACTCCGCCGGCACGGCCGCCGCCAAGGCCGCCGACCAGATCCCCACCACGGACGTCGTCTCCGGTGTCCGCGAGGACCCGGCCGCCGCCCGGCTGCTGCCGCCGGGGGTGCGGAGCCTGAACGTCGCCTACGCCGTCGGCGGCACCCCGCCCGGCACGTCCTACCTGCCCGACGGCAAGACCCTGGCCGGCCAGGACGTCGACTTCACCGACGCCGTGGCGAAGGTGCTCGGGGTGAAGCTGCGCACCAGCCAGGCCGGTTTCGAGGCGATCCTGCCCGCCCTCGACAGCGGCAAGTACGACCTCGGCGTCGGCAACTTCGGCGTGACCGACGAGCGGCGCAGGACCATCGACTTCGTCACCTACATCAACGACGGCCAGGGCTTCGCCGCCCGCAAGGACAGCAAGCTCGGCGCGATCACCGACCTGAAGCAGCTGTGCGGCCTGAACGTCGCCACCGGCGCGGGCACCACCTTCGAGGCCACGCTGGAGAAGAACAAGCACCTGTGCACGGACGCCGGCAAGAAGGCGTACGGCGTGCAGACCTACAGCGACAGCGGCGCGCTGTGGTCCTCGCTGCAGCAGGGCCGCAGCGACGTGGTGATGTCGACCATCAACGGCCTGAGGTACGCGGTCGCCCACCAGCCGGGGCTGAAGTTCCTGAACGAGTTCCACCGCCTGGACGTCGGCTTCGCCTTCAAGAAGGGCACGAAGCTGGCCCCCGCCTTCCGGGCCGCGGTGAACCGGCTGATCGCCGACGGCACGTACGACAGGATCCTCGCCAAGTGGGGGACGAAGGCGTCGGCGATCAAGGAATCGCGGATCTCACCGCCGGAGCTGAAGAACTAGCGGGCCGCGGCCACCCTAGCAGTCACATCCGCAGTCGCAGCCTCCGCAGCCGTCGCAACTGCAGCAGTTGTTGCAGCAGTCGGCGCAGTTGCTGCAGCAGTCACAGCAGTCGCAGCAGCCATCGCAGTCGCAGTCCCAGTCCCGGCACCAGCCCTCCCGCTTCTGCCGCGACCACGGCCCCTCGAACTCCTGGGCGCAGCACGCCCGGCAGGTGCAGCACAGCCCGAGGGCGACCGCGCAGCCGGCCAGGAAGCCGCGCTTGCCCGGCCGCGGCGGCTCGCCGTCCACGGGGTCGCCGCCGGGG
>NZ_LR732544.1:1826570-1846541 GCF_902506575.1 Streptomyces mexicanus
GGTCGGGGTCGTGCGGGACCCGCGGGTCGTGCGGTGCCCGGGGGCCGGGGGCGTACGGCCCCTGCGGCGGGCCGAAGGCCCCCTGCGGGGTGTGCCCGCAGGACTCGGTGCCGAAGGCGCGGTCCACCGAGCGCGGCAGTTCGTGGACGAGCAGCCGGTGCGCGAGGCCGCCGTCGCGGAACGCGACGTCGCGCAGGGCGAGGCGGATGCCGTGCACCGCGTCGTCGGCGAGCCGGCGGGCCCCGGCGAGCGAGGGGCCGGTCGCGGGGAGCGGGGTCCAGGCGCCGCGGGCGGCGTCGGCCGCGCGGGCCTCCACGGCGTCCAGCAGGTGCGCGAGCCGGCCGAACAGGCGCCCGGCCTCGGCGAGCGGTGCGGCGTTGCCCGGCCGTCCGGCCAGGTGCGCGGTGTGGGCGAAGGCCGCGGCGGTGGCGGTCTCGGTCGGTTCGGTGACGGTGAGGATCGGCGTCCCGGGTCCGGCGAGCGCCTCGATGCCGGTCTGCCGGTCCACGGCGTCGACCAGGACGGCGGTGTCGAAGCCGACGTCGGCCCCGGTCCGGGCGCCGGCGCGGCCCCAGCTCGCGGCCACCTTGCGCGCGGCGAGCGCCACGGGGCGGCGGGCCAGCAGTCCGTCGCCGTCGGCCACATGGTCGCGCACCTTGGCGGAGGCGAGCACCAGGGAGACGGCCGCGGCGAGCCGGGCGCCCTCGCCCCGGGCGACGGAGGCGGTGCGCATCCCGCGCAGCGGGCACGGCCCGGCGGTGCGCCGCAGCCGCCCGTCCTTGCCGTCGCCGCGCTCGGCCTGAGCCTCTGTCAGGACGGATATGAGCAGCCCGTCGTAGTTCGTCACGATCCGCGCGAACTGTCCGTGGTCGCCGCGCAGGGCCAGGCACAGCCCGCACAGATGAGCCGTCCACTGGGCGGTGAGGCGTTCCCCGAGCCGGTGACGGCAGGGCCGGACGATTCCGAACACGACGATCCCCCGTGGTGTGTACGACGTTGAGCCGCCGCATCGTATCGGCCACGTCGTTCACCCGGACGCACCGACCGTCACCCGGGCGCCGGGGACAATCATATTTCACTCACAGTCAGCAGCCGCATGCCACAACACCCTTGGGGCATACGGGCTCTCGACGGATCCGCTGTGCACCAGTACCGTCACAAACCCCCCGCGCGGCGTCTATCCACTTGGCGCACCGTCCGCATCATGGATGACCATAGGGATGCGGAAAGCATGCAAGACGGCTGTGAGAGGAGGCGTCCATGGGATCGGTACGCAAGGCGAGTGCGTGGCTCGGCCTCGTCGACGACAACGAAGACGAGCGGTACTACGACGACGACTACGCCGAGGAAGCCGAGTCCGCAGACGCCTGGGTCACCGACCCCCGGGTGAAGGTGGCGGCGGACTCGGCCGAGGACAAGGGCCGTCGCATCGGCACGGTGACGCCGGACAGCTTCCGGGACGCCCGCGCCATCGGCGAGCTGTTCCGCGAGGGCGTGCCGGTCATCATGAACCTCACGGCCATGGAGCCGGCCGACGCCAAGCGCGTGGTCGACTTCGCCGCCGGCCTCGTCTTCGGTCTGCGCGGCTCCATCGACCGGGTCTCGACCCGGGTGTTCCTGCTCTCCCCCGCCGACACCGAGATCGTCAGCGGCGACCCGGGGGCGCACCGGTCGGACGGCTTCTTCAACCAGAGCTGAGGCAGGGCCGCACACCGGCCCTGCCCTGTCCGGGCCCCACCGCGAGGGCCCTGCCGCTCACCGGAACGCGTCGAGGCCGGTGAGCGCCTTGCCCAGCACGAGCTGGTGCATCTCGACGGTTCCCTCGTAGGTGAGCACCGACTCCAGGTTGGCCGCGTGCCGCATCACGGGGTATTCGAAGGAGATCCCGTTGGCGCCGAGGATCGTGCGCGCCGTGCGGCAGATCTCGATCGCCTCCCGTACGTTGTTGAGCTTGCCGAAGCTGACCTGCTCGGGACGCAGGCGGCCGGCGTCCATGCGCCGCCCCAGGTGGTGGGCGAGCAGGATCCCCTTGTGCAGTTCGACCGCCATGTCGGCGAGCTTGGCCTGGGTGAGCTGGAAGCCGCCGATGGGCCTGCCGAACTGCTCGCGCGTGCGCGCGTAGTCCAAGGCGGCCTCGAAGCAGGAGCGAGCCGCGCCCATGGCGCCCCAGACGATGCCGTAGCGGGCGTGGGACAGGCAGCTGAGCGGGCCGCGCAGGCCGGTGACCTCCGGCAGGACGGCGTCGGCGGGCAGCCGGACGTCGTCGAGGACGAGTTCGCTGGTGACCGAGGCCCGCAGCGACCCCTTGCGCTTGATCTCGGGGGCGGAGAAGCCGGGGGTGCCGGCGGGGACGACGAACCCGCGGACGCCGTCCTCGGTCTGCGCCCACACGACGGCCACCCCGGCCACGGAGCCGTTGGTGATCCACATCTTGCGCCCGCACAGCACCCAGTCCCCGCCGTCGCGCTTGGCGTGGGTGCGCATCGAGGCGGGGTCGGAGCCGTGGTCGGGCTCGGTCAGGCCGAAGCAGCCGATCACCTCGCCGGCGGCCATCCGCGGCAGCCAGGTCTGCTTCTGCTCCTCGCTGCCGAAGCGGTGGATGGCGTACATGGCGAGCGAGCCCTGCACGGAGACCAGGGAACGGATCCCGGAGTCGGCCGCCTCCAGTTCCAGGCAGGCCAGCCCGTACTGCACGGCGGAGGCGCCCGCGCAGCCGTATCCGCTCAGCGACATCCCGAGCGCGCCGAGCGCGCCCAGCTCCCGGGCCAGCTCGCGCACGGTGGGCAGTTCGCCCTGCTCGTACCACTCGGCGACGTGCGGCAGGACCCGGTCGGCGGCCCAGCCGCGCACGGTGTCGCGGACGGCCAGGTCCTCCGGCTCCAGCAGGTCGTCCAGCCCCAGGGGATCGGTGGGGTCGAACGGGGGCAGCGACGGCTTCGACGACGCCGGCATGGGCACCTCCGGGAAGAGAAACTAGCACCGCTAGTTAAACGGCTCCGGGCCCGACGTTACGACGTGGTGCGGCCCACGTCCAGGGTGGCCCGCGGACCGCCCCCAGGGTTTCCGCGCCCCGCGCCGCCGCTCACGCGGACACGCGGGCCCGTTCGACCTCCCGCTGGGCGGGCAGCTCCACCGCCTCCTCGCCCTCGCACTGCATCACCCGCGGCAGCCGCAGCGCCATCACCGCGCCCAGCACCAGCAGGCCGGCGCTGACCAGCAGCGTCACATGCAGACCGTGCACGAAGGAGTCCCTCGCCGCGTGCCGCAGGGCGTGCCCGGCCGGCCCGCCCAGCCGCGCGGCGACGTCGTAGGCCTCCCCCAGGGAGTGCTCCGCCGCCGCCGACGCGCCCGCCGGGACCCCCGGCACCCGGGCCAGGGCCGGCGCGTAGGCGGCGTTCATCACGGTGCCCAGCAGGGCGATGCCCAGGCCCGCGCCCAGCTGGTACGACGTCTCGCCGACCGCCGCGGCCGTGCCTGCCTGCGCCGGCGGCGCCTCGCTCAGCATCGACTCGTACGCCCCGAACAGCGTCGTCTCCAGCCCCAGGCCGAGCAGCACGAACCCGAAGAGCAGCAGGCCCGCGTCGTCCTGCCCGCCCATCCCGGTCAGCACCAGCACCGCCACGGCCGTCACGCAGAACCCGGCGCACACCATGTGCCGCGGCCCGAACCGCCGCAGCACGCGCGCCCCGGCCAGCCCGGCGGCCATCGCCGCGAACGTCAGCGGCAGCAGCCGCAGCCCGGTCTGCGGCGGCGACAGCCCCAGCACCAGTTGCAGGTCCTGCGCCGCGATCAGCTCCAGGCCGCCCAGGGCCAGCATCGCCAGCACGATGCAGCCCACCGCCGTACTGAACGCCGGCCGGGCGAACATCGACAGGTCCACCAGCGGATGCGTCCGCCGCCGCTGCCGCCGCACGAACACCGCCAGCAGCACCAGGCCCACCAGCAGCGGCCCCAGCGTGAACACGCCCGGCGCGCCCTCCCCGGCACCCAGCCGCTTCACGCCCAGCACCACGCCGAACAGCCCGAGGGCCGCCAGCACCGCGCCGGTCACGTCCCAGGGGCCGTCCTGCTCGCCGGTGGACTCGGGCAGCAGCAGCCGCGCCACCGGCAGGGTGACCAGCATCAGCGGGATGTTGACCAGGAAGACCGATCCCCACCAGAAGTGCTCCAGGAGGAACCCGCCGAGCAGCGGGCCCACCGCCGCGCCGACGGCGGCGACCGCGCTCCAGACGCCGATCGCCAGCGCGCGCTCGCGCCGGTCGGGGAAGACGTGCCGCAGGATCGACAGCGTGGCCGGCATGATCATGGCACCGCCGGCTCCGAGCAGCGCCCGCGCGAGGACGAGCGTGCGCGCGTCGGGCGCGAAGGCCGCCAGCGCGGAGGCGACACCGAACAGGCCGTAGCCGAGCAGCAGGATCCGTCTGCGCCCCACCCGGTCGCCCAGCGTGCCGAACAGGATCAGCAGCGCGGCGCAGACCAGGGGGTAGGTGTCGACGATCCAGAGCAGTTCGACGGCGCCGGGCCTGAGGTCCTCGGTGACGGCGGGCACCGCCACGTGCAGCACGGTCGCGTCCACCGCGACCAGCAGCAGGCTGACGCACAGCACCACCAGGACCACCCAGCGGCCCGCACCGGCCCCGGTCTGAAGACGGCGCAGCCGGACGGCGGCCGCGGTCGTCCCGGACATGTAGGTACCTCCCAGATGAACCCTCGCCTCCGGCGGGCACGGGGGTGGGGACTTCCCCGCGGCCGGGGCCGGAGAGGAGCGGTGGTGCTCCGGCCCGCGCAACGGAAACCCGCGCAACGGAAAACGGCGAGTGACTCGTCAGCGTACGCGAGTGGCCCACCCCGGCACGTGGCCCAGCTCTCAGACCCGCCACCCACTCGTGTGGCGTACGCCACCACGTCCCGGCCCGCACCGGGCCGCCTGTCCGGGCGGATCGGGGCCCGGTCGATAATCGAGCCGTGACCGATCTTGTGACGCGCGTGGCCGTGGCCCGCCCCACGGCGCTGCGCCGGGCCGCCCCGGCACTCCTCGGGTACGCGGCCGTCCGCGCCCTGGGCCTGGCGGCCCTGGCGGTGTGGAGCGCCGCGCGCGGCACGAGCGCGTACACCCTGCTGACCGCCCGCTGGGACTCCCTGTGGTACGCGAGGGTCGCCGGCG
Source organism: Streptomyces mexicanus (assembly GCF_902506575.1). Classification (GTDB taxonomy): domain Bacteria; phylum Actinomycetota; class Actinomycetes; order Streptomycetales; family Streptomycetaceae; genus Streptomyces; species Streptomyces mexicanus. Next base: position 1,831,735 of record NZ_LR732544.1, read on the forward strand.
GCGGCTACGGGTACGAGGTGCGGCTGCCGGGCGGCGACGTCCACTCCGACCTGGCCTTCTTCCCGCTGCTTCCGTGGCTGGAGCGGCTGCTGGCGGCGGTGGGCCCGCTGTCGTACGCCGACGCGGGCTTCGTGGTGAGCCTGCTCGCCTCGCTCGCCGCGGCCTGGGGCGTCTTCGCCGTCGTCGATCACGTGTACGGCCCGCGGGCCGGGGTGTGCGCGGTGCTGCTGTGGGCGGTGCTGCCGGTCGGGATCGTGCAATCGATGGCGTACAGCGAGTCGCTGTTCACCGCGCTCGCCGCCTGGTCCCTGTACTGCGTGCTCACCGAGCGCTGGCCGGCGGCGGGCGCGCTGGCGCTGCTGGCGGGGCTGACCCGGCCGGTCGGCGCCGCGGTGGCCGCCGCGGTGTGGGCGGCGGCGCTCGCGTCGTGCGCACGCGGGCGGGCCACCGGCCGCTCCCTCGCGCCTCGCGTCCTCGGGATGCTGCTCGCCCCGCTCGGCGCGGCCGGCTACGTGCTGTGGGTCGGCCACCGCACCGGCCGCGGCCCCCTCGGCTACCTCGACGTCCAGGCCGGCTGGCGCAACGGCTTCGACGGCGGCTACGCCTTCGCGCGGTTCGTCGCGGCGAAGCTCACCTCCTTCCCCGCGGCCCTGGCCGGCCTCGCCCTGATCGCGGGTGTCGCCCTGGTGATCGGGTTGTACGTCGCCGGCGTCCGGCAGCGGCAGCCGCTGCCCCTGCTCGTCTACTCCGGCGTCGTCACCGCGCTCGCCCTGTGCGCCTCCGGCTACTTCGGCTCCAAGCCGCGCCTGCTGCTGCCTGCCTTCCCCCTGCTGCTGCCGCTCGCCGTGGCGCTCGCCCGGCTGCGCACCTCCCGGGCGGTCCTGGTCACCGGCGCCGTCGCGCTCGCCTCGGCGGTCTACGGCGCCCTCTGGCTGAACGGCTCCGGCCCCCCGTGATCACCCGGCTCCCCTGAGCCCCCGGGGCCCGCCGTGTACGCCCGGTGAATTCCACGCGAGCGTTCGGACGACATATTCATAAGCGCAGCATAAGAACACACCGGAACGATCAGAGGAATTGCAGTCCGGTGCGTGCACGCATTCCCGATTACGGAAAACAAAGGCACGTTGAGAGCAATCCCACATCACATCGTCATCACAAACCACGTGATTCGTCCGGTAACTGACCTCACTCGCTGTAACGTCGATTAGGTGCGTACCGAAGGAACCCTCACCCGCCTGGACCGGGTGTTCGCCAGGCTGGACCGTGAGCCGCAACGGCCGGCGCACATCGACATGCCGAGAATGAGCAGGCACCGGGTCGTGCTGTTCTCGGCGACCCTGGCCTTCTACCTGGCGATCGTCTGGGCCGTGGTGACCACCTCCTGGCTGGTGCGCCTGGACTGGCAGGTGATGTTCTTCCGCCCGTACCAGCAGTGGCCGCAGATCCACGCGTTCCTCGACTACTACGTGGTGCTGGGCCAGCGCGGCCCCACCGCCGTGATGGTCGCCTCCTGGCTGGGCTGGCGCTCCTGGCGGCAGCGCACCCTGCGCCCGCTGCTCACCCTCGCCACCTCGCTGCTCCTGCTGAACATCACCGTCGGCGCCGCGAAGTACGGCATGGGACGCCTCGGACCGCACTACGCCACCGTCATCGGCTCCAACGAGATGGGCATGGGCGGCGATATATTTCCCAGCGGCCACACCGCCAACGCCGTGGTGACCTGGGGCATCCTCGCCTATCTGGCCTCCACCCCGAGAGCGCGCCGCTGGCTGTCGGCCGGGTCGGCGGTGACCTCGCTCGGCGTCGGCCTGACCACCGTCTACCTCGGGACGCACTGGCTCAGCGACGTGCTGCTCGGCTGGGCCGCGGGCCTGCTGATCCTGCTCGCGCTGCCCTGGTTCGAACCGCTGATCGCCCGGGTCGAGCAGCTGCTCTTCGACCTGCGCGACCGCTGGCGCGACCGCCGTGGCCGCCCCGCGACGGCCGCTCCGGCCGCCCCCGCCGACGCGCCCGTGGTGCTGGGTCCGCGCGCCCCGGCCCGGGACGAGGCCCCGGTGGCCCGCGAGACCGTCGGCGCCGGCCGCCCGCCGCGCCCTGCGGTCTACCTCGCCCCGGGCCCGCACACGACCCGTGCGGAACGCACCCCGGTCACCCCGGCCGGCAGCCGCCGGCCACCGCACCCCGACCGTGCCCCGCGGGGCACGACCTCCACCGCCCGCTCCTGAGGGGACCGGGACGGAGAGGGGAAAGGGGGCGCCGCGCAGTGCGGCGCCCCCTTTGCCGTTTCCGGGCTCAGCGTGCTCAGCCCTTCCAGGCGCGGGCGACCCGGCCGTCCCGGACCTCGAGGTTGAGCCGCCCGAACCGGTACTCCATCGTGATGACCGCGCCCGGCGGCAGCGAGCGGACCGTGGTCCAGCCCCGCTCCCGCGCGAGCCTTTCGGCGTGGTCGGCCGCGAGGCCGACGTACCGGTCCGGACTGTCCTGGGGCTCCGCCGGCGGAGTGGGAATCGGTGCCATACCGCCACGCTAGGCCCTGGCCCGGGGCGGCGGAAGCCCGGGCAGGGCATGAGGAGTCACCGTCACGGCGAATTCCCGCGGGAGCGGACCACGCCCCGGAAAACCCCAGGAAAAGCAGTCAAGAAGACGGTGAGCGCAGGGTGAGAGGAGGGCGGGAAGGCGCAAGGAGCAGGGCACGGGAATCGGCCGGGGAACGGCCGGGAGCCGGCTCTCGGCGCGATTCCCGCCCCTTTTCTCCTGGTGGAACGCGGGACCGTCGCAGACACAGGAAACCCATGGGTCCCGTACAGGATCCGCCGCATCCCGCGTGTCAGAGGGTCCCGCGTCCCACGGGGCACAGGACCGACGGTCATGGGGCCGAGGGTCACAGGACCGAGGGTCCCGGGGCCGTGGGTCCAGGGCCGAGGATCAGAGGGTCAGGCGCTGTCCCGGCACGATCAGGTCCGGATCGGCACCGATGACGGAGCGGTTGGCGGCGTACAGCCGCTGCCAGGTGGTGCCGTGCCGGGCGGCGACGGCGCCGAGCGTGTCGCCCGTGCGGACCGTGTACGTGCCGCGCGAGCCGTCGCGGTCCGTCGTGACCGCCCCGGACGTCCGGGGCGCCCGGTGCGTCGCGGCGGGCTGCCGCGTGTGGTGGGCCGCCCCGGTCCCGCTCGCCTCCGTGCTCGCGCCGGTCGCGACCGTGCTCGCGCCGGGCGCGCTGCCGAAGGCGCCGGCGCGGGCCGAGCAGACCGGCCAGGCGCCCCAGCCCTGGGCCTGCTGGACGCGGGCGGCCACGGCGATCTGCTGGGGCCTGGAGGCCCGGTCGGCGGTGGGCGCGTAGGCGGTGCCGCCGTAGGCGCGCCAGGTGTGGGCGGCGAACTGCAGTCCGCCGTAGTAGCCGTTGCCGGTGTTGATGTGCCAGTCGCCGCCGCTCTCGCACCGGGCGATCCGGTCCCACACCCCGCCGTCCGCGGCCCGGGCGCCGCCGGTGGCGGTCAGCACGGCCAGCGGGGCGAGCAGGGCCGCCCCGGCGAGCACCGCCGCCGTGCGCGGCCCGGCGCCGGTCCGGGCGCGGCGGGGAGCGGGGACGGCGGTGGTGGTGGCGGCGTGCGGGGCTCGGCGTGAGCCGCGGCGCGGGTATCGGCACCTTCGGACATGGAGATCCCTTCGCAAGGACCCGGGGTGCCCCGGGGCCGGGCACGCTCTCCGCGCGGGGGCGCGGTCGGCGGGCCCGCCCCGTCCGCCGGTGGGGGCCGTGCTCGTGGTGCCAGGTGGTGCGGTCGGCGGACGTACCCGGGCGGTGCTCCGTGCACACGGCGGAGGAATGTAGGGAGCACGGCGTGCGGGGATCAACCAAGGGCCCGTTCCGGCAGGCCAGTTCAGGGTTACCGAAGGTATCGGCTTTTTTCGGCCACCCACTTCATTCCTGCATTTCCTGATTTGTCGACCAGCGGAGCGGCCGCCCTGTGAGCCACTTCACCTCGTCAAGACCCCTGGACTTTCGGCGAGTTGACGGTGAGTACCCGCTTCCGCGCCGATCGTGACCCTGCGCGCTGGATGGTTCGATTCCGTTCGGCGCAGGGCGTGACTCCCGCCACAGATCGTCCGTTGTCTTCTGCATGAGCCGGGGGCCCTCCCGGTTCCTGGGCCGGGAGCCACCCGGCCCGGCCACGTACCGCATCCCGAGGGAGCCACCCGTGCCGCGCATGCTCGACGTCAGCGACGCCGTACGCGCCGAGATCGGCGACGAAGAAGCCGACCGGCTGCTCGCCGGAGAGACCGCCCCGGGCGGTTACGACTGCACCTCGTGCCGCACCCCCGGCGACGTGGAACAGGAGCGCACCAGCACCGTCCTGTTCGTCGGGGAGGAGACCGCCGTCCTCGCCTTCGCCCACGCCACCTGCCTGCCCTCGCAGGTCGTCCAGGTCACCGAGGAGCAGCTGCGGGGCGCGGTGCGCTCCATCACCGCGGACGCCGCCGCCCAGGGCGGCGTGCCCGCCCAGACCGCGCCCACCCCGCAGCCCGCGCAGTCCGCACCCCCGGCGCAGCCCGAGGTCGCACGGCCTCAGCCGAGCTCGGCCGTGCCGGAGCAGGCCGTGCTCGGCGTGACCAGCGGGCTGGTCCTGATCTCCGGGGAGCTGCACCCGGCCCTGGTCGTCGAGCCCACGGCGCCCATCGTGCGGCCGGGCACGACGGGCCCCGGCGACGACTTCCTGACGCTGCTCGTCGAGCAGGGCTTCAGGCCCGTGGGCGACCTGGAGTCCGTCCCGCCGGTGCTGCACGGCTGGTCGGTGCTGCTGGCCATGGGGCAGCTGCACGCGGTGCTGCAGCCCAGCGGGGACGCCGGCCAGCCGGTGGCCTGGTGGCAGGCGCACCAGCCGCTCACCGTCACCGACGGCTGGCGGGCGGCCGCCGGCAAGCACCAGCAGGTGGTGCTGTACGCGGCGCCGGTCGGGTCCATCGGCCGTCAGCCGCGGGAGGACCTGCTGCGCGCGGCCCTGGACAAGGCGGCCGCCGAGGGGCGGCTGGTCGCCGCGACGCTGCCGCTGGCCGGGACCTGAGCCGCATCCCTTCCGGCTCGGGGTCGTTTGGACATACGTGCACGCATATGACGATCCCCGCAGCCAGTCCTACCCGCCGATCCGGTCCGCGCGGCCGTCCCAGGACCCCCAGGGCGGCCCCTCGGCCACGCCCATCTACGACGCGCTCTACGCCGAGTACGTCAAGTCCTACCGGACCCTGCCCGGCGACCGGAGCGGCGAAGAGGACCTGGGCTTCGTCGGGTTCGGCCACCTCTCGCACGGCACGGGCTCCCACGGCTACCTGGCCTACGGCGCCGGGGCGTACGCCGCCCGGCAGTACGGCGCCCGGCAGCCGTCCCCCTGGCAGCGCGTCGGCGCCCTGCCCCGCCAGGACACGGGGACCCGGCACCCGCCGGCCGCGCTGCCGCCCGGCCCGCGCCGCGGCGCCTGACGGCAGGACCGTACACGGCACGAGGGCGTCCCCTGGACCAGGGGACGCCCTCAGCCGTGCTCGGCGCCGCTTCTTCGCTACTTCTTCTTGCCGCGCTTCTCGCGCACCCGCACCGAGATGTGGATCGGGGTGCCCTCGAAGCCGAACTCCTCGCGCAGCCGGCGCTCGATGAAGCGCCGGTAGCCGGCCTCGATGAAGCCGGAGGCGAACAGCACGAACCGCGGCGGCTTGGTGCCGGCCTGGGTGCCGAACAGGATGCGCGGCTGCTTGCCGCCCCGGATCGGGTGCGGGTGGGCGGCGACCAGCTCGCCGAGGAAGGCGTTCAGGCGCCCGGTGGGGACGCGGGTCTCCCAGCCGGCCAGGGCCGTCTCCAGGGCCGGGACCAGCTTCTCCATGTGGCGGCCGGTGCGGGCCGAGACGTTGACGCGCGGCGCCCAGGCGACCTGGCCCAGCTCGGTCTCGATCTCCCGCTCCAGGTAGTAGCGGCGCTCCTCGTCGAGGGTGTCCCACTTGTTGTAGGCGATGACGAGCGCGCGGCCCGCCTCGACGGCCATGGTGATGATCCGCTGGTCCTGGACCGAGATGGACTCGGAGGCGTCGATCAGGACGACGGCGACCTCGGCCTTCTCCACGGCCGCGGCGGTGCGCAGGGAGGCGTAGTAGTCGGCGCCCTGCTGCAGGTGGACGCGCTTGCGGATGCCCGCGGTGTCCACGAACTTCCAGGTCTTGCCGCCCAGTTCGATCAGCTCGTCCACCGGGTCGCGGGTGGTGCCGGCCAGCTCGTTGACGACGACGCGCTCCTCGCCGGCCACCTTGTTGAGCAGGGAGGACTTGCCGACGTTCGGACGGCCGATGAGGGCCACGCGGCGGGGGCCGCCGAGGCCGGCCCCGCCGAAGGTCTCGCGCGGCGCGTCGGGCAGCACCTCCAGGACGGCGTCCAGCATGTCGCCGGTGCCGCGGCCGTGCAGCGCCGAGACCGGGTAGGGCTCGCCCAGGCCGAGGGACCACAGGTAGGCCGCGTCGGCCTCGCCGCTGGGGCCGTCGACCTTGTTGGCGCACAGCACGACCGGCTTGCCGGCCTTGCGCAGCAGCCGCACGACCGCCTCGTCGGTGTCGGTGGCGCCGACCTTGGCGTCCACCACGAAGACCACCGCGTCGGCGGCGTCGATCGCGTACTCGGCCTGCGCGGCGACGGAGGCGTCGATGCCGAGCACGTCCTGCTCCCAGCCGCCGGTGTCGACGACCTTGAAGCGGCGGCCGGCCCACTCGGCCTCGTAGGTCACGCGGTCGCGGGTGACGCCCGGCCGGTCCTCGACCACGGCCTCACGCCGACCGATGATCCGGTTCACCAGGGTCGACTTGCCGACATTGGGCCGGCCGACGACGGCGAGCACGGGCAGCGGCCCGTGTCCGGCGGCCTCGATGGCGCCCTCGACGTCCTCGACGTCGAAGCCCTCTTCCGCGGCGAGCTCCATGAACTCCGCGTACTCGGCGTCGCCGAGAGCCCCGTGGTCGTACTCGTGCTCAGCCGAGTCGCCGGGCTGGTTCTGGTCGTTCATGAAGTGCGTACCTCGTCGTTCCTTCGTGGTGATCGGTGGAGCGGCCCGTCGGCCGACGGGCTGATCCACTACTCAAGTGTCGCCGAACGCCCCGTGAGACGCCTGGCGTTTTCCAGGTGGGCGGTGAGCCGCTTCTGGATGCGCTCGGTCGCCTCGTCCAGCGCCCGGCGCGTGCGCCGCCCGTCGCCCTCCCCCGCCTCGAACGCCTCACCGAAGACGACGTCGATACGGGAGCGCAGCGGGGGCAGTGCCCCGACCAGCCGTCCCCGCCGCTCGGCGCTGCCCAGGACGGCGACGGGCACGATCGGCGCCCCGCCGCGCACGGCGAAGTACGCCAGCCCGGCGCGCAGGGAGGCGAAGTCGCCCTCGCCCCGGGTGCCCTCCGGGAAGATGCCCAGCACCCCACCGGCCCGCAGCACACCCAGGGCCCGGGCGATGGCGGCGCGGTCGGCCGAGGAGCGGTCCACCTGCAGCTGGCCGATGCCGGTCAGGAAGGTGCCCAGCGGGCCGACGAACGCCTCCTTCTTGATCAGGAAGTGCGTCGGCCGGGGCGCCACGCCCATGACCATCGGGCCGTCGATGTTGTGCGAGTGGTTCACCGCGAAGATCAGCGGACCGGTGGCCGGGACCTTCCAGGCCCCGAGCCCCCGCGGCCGCCACAGCCCGTGCATCAGGCCGACACCGATGCGCCGGCCGACCTCGGCGCCCCTCACCGAGGGAACGGACGGCTGGGTCACTTCCCGGCCCGCTTCTCCTCGACGAGGGTGACGACGCACTCGATGACCTGCGGCAGCGTCAGGTCGGTGGTGTCCACCTCGACGGCGTCGTCGGCCTTGGCCAGCGGCGAGGTCTTGCGGCTGGAGTCGGCCGCGTCCCGCTTGATCAGGGCCTCGCGGGTGGAGTGCAGGTCGGAGCCCTTCAGCTCGCCGCTGCGGCGGGCGGCGCGGGCCTCCGCGGGGGCGGGGAGGGAGATCTTCAGGGCGGCGTCCGGCAGCACGGGGGGGCCGATGTCGCGGCCCCCCACCACCATGCCGTTCTCGGCGGCGGCGGCCAGGGAGCGCTGCAGCTCGGTGATCCGCGCCCGCACCTCCGGGACCGCGCTGACCGCGCTGACCTTGGCGGTGACCTCCTGGGTGCGGATCGGGCCGGAGACGTCCACGCCGTCGACGGTGATCGTCGGCTGGGCCGGGTCGGTCCCGGAGACGATCTCGGGCTTGCCGGCCACGGCGGCGATCGCGGTGGGGTCGTCGATGTCGGTCCCGTTGGTCACCATCCACCAGGTGATCGCCCGGTACTGGGCGCCGGTGTCCAGGTAGCTCAGGCCGAGCTGCGCGGCCACGGCCTTCGACGTGCTCGACTTGCCCGTGCCGGAGGGGCCGTCGATGGCGACGATCACGGGCTGGGCGGTCCGGGCGGCGCCGTTGTCCACAGCGGGGCACCTTCCTGGTGAAGGGTGATGGATGGGTGTGCGGGGCCCGTCGTCGGTCGGGGCGCCCTGCACAAGGTTACTGGCTTCGCGGGTGCCTCCATACGGGTGGCGGTCCGCCCGGCCGGCACACCGGCCCACCCGCCCCCTCCGGCCGGCCCCTGCCCACCGGATCCCCGGCCCTGCCTGCCCGGCGCCTCCGGCCCCCTGCCCGGCCCATGCCCGGACCCTGTCTGCCGGCGGATCGGGCCGCTGCCCGCCGGTGGCTCCGGCTGTTGCCTGCCGGCGGCCCGGGCTCCTGCCGACGCAGTGCCCGGCGCCGCTGCCGGCATGGTGCCCAGGCCCCTGCGAGGGGGGTCCGGCTCCTGTGCCGGCGCGCAGCCCGGGCCTCCCGCCGGCCTCGCTGCCCGGCCCCTACTGGCGCAGTGCCCAGCCCCTCTCCCGCAGGGCGGCCGTCAGGACGGGAACGGCCTGCGGCTCGACCATCAGCTGCACCAGGCCGGCCTGCTGCCCGGTCGCGTGCTCGATGCGCACGTCCTCGATGTTGACCCCGGCCGTCCCCGCGTCGGCGAAGATGCGGGCCAGCTGGCCGGGCTGGTCGTCGATGAGGACCGCGACGACCTCGTAGGCGCGCGGCGCGGAGCCGTGCTTGCCGGGGACCCGGACCTGCCCGGCGTTGCCCCGCCGCAGCATGTCCTCGATGCCGGCGCTGCCCTCGCGGCGCTTGGCCTCGTCGGAGGACTGCAGCGCGCGCAGGGCCCGTACCGCCTCGTCCAGGTCGGCGGCGACGTCGGAGAGCAGGTCGGCGACCGGCCCGGGGTTGGCGGACAGGATGTCGATCCACATCCCGGGGTCGGAGGCGGCGATCCGGGTCACGTCCCGGATGCCCTGCCCGCACAGCCGCACCGCCGCCTCGTCGGCGTGCTCCAGGCGGGCGGCGACCATGCTGGAGACCAGGTGGGGCATGTGGGAGACCAGCGCCACGGCGCGGTCGTGGGCGTCGGCGTCCATGACGACCGGGACCGCGCGGCAGTGCGAGACCAGCTCCAGGGCGAGGTTGAGGACCTCGGTGTCGGTGTCCCGGGTGGGGGTGAGGACCCAGGGGCGGCCCTCGAAGAGGTCGGCGGTGGCGGCCAGCGGGCCGGACTTCTCCCGGCCCGACATGGGGTGGGTGCCCAGGTAGCGGGTGAGGTCCAGGCCGAGCGCCTGGAGGTCGCGGCGGGGGCCCCCCTTGACGCTGGCGACGTCGGTGTAGCCGCGGGCCACCTCCCGGCGCATGGCGTCGGCGAGCACGGTGGCCACGTGCGCGGGCGGTACGGCCACGACGGCCAGGTCGACCGGGCCGTCGGGCGCGGCGTCGGTGCCGGCGCCCAGCGCCGCCGCCGTACGGGCCTGCTCGGGGTCGTGGTCGGCCAGGTGCACGGTGACGCCGCGCTGCACCAGGGCCAGGGCGGCGGAGGTGCCGATGAGCCCGGTGCCGAGGACGAGTGCGCTTCTCACTGGGCGATGTCCTTGCGCAGGGCGGCGGCCGCGCCGAGGTAGACGTGGGCGATCTCGGTGCGCGGCTTGTCGGACTCGACGTGCGCGAGGATGCGGACCACGCGGGGCATGGCGCCCTCGATGTCCAGTTCCTGGGCGCAGATGAGGGGGACGTCCACGATGCCCAGCCGGCGGGCGGCGGCCGCCGGGAAGTCGCTGTGCAGGTCGGGCGTGGCGGTGAACCAGATGCTGATCAGGTCGTCCACGCTCAGGCCGTTGCGCTCCAGGACGGCGGTCAGCAGGGCTTCCACCTGCTCGCTCATGTGACCGGCCTCGTCGCGCTCCAGCTGGACGGCCCCCCGGACCGCTCGTACCGCCACGGTGCTGCTCCTTGCTGATCGTGCTCGGCTCTCGCCGTCCAGCCTAGTCAGGTCCCGGCGGGCGGGTCCGGGCCGCCCGCCGGCTGAGACGGACGAGGCCGGGTGCCTTTTGCGGGGCGCCTGTCCGATTTACTTCGTCTTGGGCTTCTTCGGTGCAAAGATGCTGAACGCTCCACTCGGAGCGATCTTCCCCTCTCGGCATCTCTCGGAGTGACGGCATGATCCAGGGTTCGACCCGGCGCACGGTTCTCGCGACGGGCGCGGCGGCGCTCGTCGCCGGTTGCAGCGACGCGAACACGGACGGCGGCGGCTCGTCCGCGTCCTCCGCCGCTCCCTCGGCCGCGGGAACGGAGGCGGCGCCCGCGGAGAAGCCGGTGCCGACCGCGGCGGCCGCCGGCGAAGAGCTGGCGCGCACCGCCGACATCCCCGTCGGCGGCGGCAAGGTCTTCACGGAGCAGAAGGTCGTCGTCACGCAGCCGAAGAAGAACGAGTTCAAGGCGTTCTCCGCCGTCTGCACGCACCAGGGCTGCACCGTGAGCCGGGTCGCGAACGGCTCGATCGAGTGCCCCTGCCACGGCAGCGCGTTCCGGGCCGACGACGGCTCGGTGAGCCACGGCCCGGCTCAGCAGCCGCTGGAGGAGAGGCGGATCTCGGTGGAGGGAAATACGATCCGCCTGACGTGAGGTCCGGCGTACGCTCCCGGGCATGCAGCCCGAGGACCTGGTACGTCACCACACGATCTACGCCTGTGTCATGGGCTCACGGGCCTTCGGACTGGCGACCGAGGACAGCGACACGGACCGTCGGGGCGTCTTCGTCGCCCCGACCCCGTTGTTCTGGCGGTTCGAGAAGCCGCCGACGCACGTCGACGGCCCGCTGCCGGAACAGTTCAGCTGGGAACTGGAGCGCTTCTGCGAGCTGGCCCTGCGCGGCAACCCGAACATCCTGGAGTGCCTGCACTCCCCTCTGGTCGTGCAGGTGGACGACACCGGCCGCGAGCTGCTGTCGCTGCGCGGCGCCTTCCTCTCCCGGCGCGCCCACGACACGTTCACGCGCTATGCCTTGAGCCAGCGCCGCAAGCTGGACGCCGACGTCCGCACGACCGGCGCCCCGCGCTGGAAGCACGCCATGCACCTGCTGCGGCTGCTGGCCGCCGCCGGTGACCTGCTGCGCACCGGCGAACTGCGCCTCGACGTCGGTGACCAGCGCGAGTATCTGCTGGCGGTCAAGCGCGGCGAGGTCTCCTGGCCGCGCGTCGAGGCCCGCATGACCCGGCTGGCCGCCGAGGCCGAGGAGGCCCTCAGGCACACCCCGCTGCCGGCGGAACCGGACCACGCCCGCGTGGCCGACTTCCTGTACCGGGTCCGCCGCGCCTCAGCGGCCCGGCCGGACGCGGACCACGACGGCGTGCGGGGCCTCCTGTGCGGTGGGGGCGTCGGGCAGGACTGAGGCGTCCCGCGCCATCGCCGCTGCGCACCGGCTCAGAGGTCGACCTCCTTCATCAGCATGCCGACCTCGGTGTTGGACAGGCGGCGCAGCCAGCCGGACTTCTGGTCGCCGAGGGTGATGGGGCCGAACGCCGTGCGCACCAGCTTGTCGACCGGGAAGCCGGCCTCGGCGAGCATGCGGCGGACGATGTGCTTGCGGCCCTCGTGCAGGGTGACCTCGACGAGGTAGTTCTTGCCGGTCTGCTCCACGACGCGGAAGTGGTCCGCGCGCGCGTAGCCGTCCTCCAGCTGGATGCCGTCCTTGAGCCGCTTGCCCAGGTCGCGCGGGATCGGGCCGACGATGTGCGCGAGGTAGGTCTTGCGCACGCCGTAGCGGGGGTGGGTGAGGCGGTGCGCCAGCTCGCCGTGGTTGGTGAGCAGGATCAGGCCCTCGGTCTCGGTGTCCAGCCGGCCGACGTGGAACAGGCGCGTCTCGCGGTTGGTGACGTAGTCGCCGAGGCACTGCCGGCCCTCGGGGTCCTCCATGGTGGAGACGACCCCGGCGGGCTTGTTCAGCGAGAAGAACTGGTACGACTGCGTCGCCACCGTCAGGCCGTCGACCTTGATCTCGTCCTTCTCCGGGTCGACCCGGCGGCCCTGTTCCAGGACGATCTCGCCGTTGACCTCGACCCGCGCCTGCTCGATCAGCTCCTCGCAGGCGCGCCGCGAGCCGTAGCCGGCCCGGGCGAGCACCTTCTGCAGCCGCTCGCCCTCCTGCTCGGCGCCCGGGAAGGTCTTGGGCAGCTTGAGGTCCTTCTTGCCGGCGTACCGCTCGCGGTTGCGCTCCTCGATCTGCGCCTCGTACTCACGCGGGCGCGCCGGGGCCGTACGGCCGCGCTGCTGGGGCTTCTTCGCGCCCTGCGGGCCGCCCTTGGCGCCGCCGCGCGCGGAGGCGCCGCGCCCGGACTTGGGGCCGTCCTTGGTGGCGCCGGGGCCCACGTCGTAGCGGCGCTCCTCGGGGCGGGGCTTGCGGGGGCGGCCCTGCCCCTGCTTCTGGTCCCTGTTGTTGCCGGCCCCGCGGTAGTTACCGCGCCCGCCGCTCTTGCCGCTGCTTCGCATCAAAGTTCCGTCTGGTCGTCTTCGTCATCGGTGCCCGGGGTGCCCCGGAGCGGACCCGGCGCGTCATCGGGAGCGTCCGGGTCGAACGACGGCACCCCTTCCTGGGTCTCGGCCTCGATCGCCTCCGCCTCCGGGAGGAAGGGCGCGAGTTCCGGAAGCTCGTCCAGACCGCGCAGGCCCATCCGCTCCAGGAAGTAGTTCGTCGTCCTGTACAGGATCGCACCTGTTTCGGGTTCCGTGCCCGCCTCCTCGACCAGGCCCCGCTGCAGCAGGGTGCGCATCACGCCGTCGCAGTTGACTCCGCGCACGGCGGAGACGCGGCTGCGGCTGACCGGCTGGCGGTAGGCGACCACGGCCAGGGTCTCCAGCGCGGCCTGGGTGAGCCGGGCCTGCTGGCCGTCGAGCACGAAGTGCTCCACGGCGGCGGCGTACTCGGGGCGGGTGTAGAAACGCCAGCCGCCGGCGATGCGGCGCAGCTCGAAGCCGCGGCGCTGCACGGTGTACTCGTCGGCCAGTTCGCGCAGCGCGTCCGCGACCTGCCGGGCGGGCCGCTGCAGCGTCCTGGCCAGATGTTCCTCGGTCACGGGTTCGTCCACGACCATGAGCACCGCCTCCAGGGCGGGCCTGAGGTCGAGGTCGGCGACGGCGGGCGCGCCCGCGGGCCGCTGCTCGGTGATCTCCGTCTCCTCGCTCACGCCTTCTTCTCCTTGGCCTCGCCCCGGTCGCCGGCCTCGTCCCGGCGTTCTTCCGGCGGCCGGTCGAACTCGTCGGTCACCGTCGGTGCGTCGTCGCCGTCGCCGCCGGTCCACCGTACGGTCAGCTCGCCCAGGGCCGTCTCCTGCTCCAGGGCGACGGCCTTCTCCCGGTACAGCTCCAGCAGCGCCAGGAAGCGGGCCACCACGGTGAGGGTGTCGTCGGTGTCCGCGACCAGCGCGCGGAAGGTGGCCTCGCCCAGCTCGCGCAGGCGGGCCACCACGATCCCGGCCTGCTCCTGCACGCTGACCAGCGGGGCGTGGATGTGGTCGACGTACACCTGCGGCTTGGGCTTGGGCTGCATCGCCTTGACGGCGAGCTTGGCGAACCCCTCGGGACCGATGCTGAGGACGACTTCGGGGAGCAGGTCCGCGTGCTGGGGCTCCAGGCCGACGGTACGGGGGTGGCGGCGGGCCTCGTCGTGCAGCCGGCGGTCGAAGATCTCCGCGATCTGCTTGTACGCGCGGTACTGCAGCAGCCGCGCGAACAGCAGGTCGCGGGCCTCCAGCAGGGCCAGGTCGGCCTCGTCCTCCACCTCGGCGGCGGGCAGCAGGCGGGCCGCCTTCAGGTCCAGCAGCGTGGCCGCCACGACCAGGAACTCGGTCGTCCGGTCCAGGTCCCAGTCCGGGCCCATGGCGCGGATGTGCGCCATGAACTCGTCGGTGACCTTCGACAGTGCGACCTCGGTGACGTCGAGCTTGTGCTTGGAGATCAGTTGCAGCAGCAGGTCGAAGGGTCCCTCGAAGTTCGCCAGCCGCACGGTGAAGACCCCGTCGTCACCGGCGTCCGCGGAACCCGGCTCGGATGCCGCGACCGGTCCGGGCGCCGCGACCGGCTCGGGTGCGGATCCGGGCGCCGCCCCCGACGCGGGCTCGGGCCCCGCAAACGGCTCGCGCTCGGGCCCCGCAAGCGGCTCGGGCTCGGGTCCGGATCCCGCGACCGGCGCCGGCTCGGGCTCCGGTGCGACAAGCGACTCCGGATCGGGGCCGGGTCCCGCGACCGGCGCCGACTCCGGTTCCAGTACACCAAGCGACTCCGGCGCGGATCCCGGTTCGGCGACCGGCTCGCTCTCCGGCCTCCGCCCGCCGCCCCGCCCCGGCACCGACACGGGCGCCGACACGCCCGCCGGGTCGGCCCCGGTTCCCGGCTCCGTCGGCCCCTGGGGCGTGCTGCCCCGCACCGGTCCGAGACC
>NZ_LR732544.1:1846642-1864722 GCF_902506575.1 Streptomyces mexicanus
CCCGCCCGAGGGCCAGCGGCTGCTCGGCGTCGGCATCCTGCTGGGCCTGGTCGTCCAGGCCCTGGCGATGATCCCCTACCTGCGGGAGACCGGCTTCCGCCTGCGGCTGCGGTTCGACTGGCGGGGGGGCCCGGGGCGGCGGGGCGCGGGCCCCCGGGCGCCGGCCGGGGGCGGAGGCGGGAGGGTCGTTCGAGGTCATGGCCCCCGCAGGCTACCGCTACCGTCCGCGCAGCCTGCGTACGAGGATGCTGGCGTCCCCGCGGGTCTCCAGGTCGGCGAGGACCACCGCGACCGCCTCGCGGACGATGCGGCCGCGGTCGACGGCGAGGCCGTGTTCGCCGCGGAGCACCAGGCGGGCGTGCTCCAGGTCCATCAGTTCCTCGGCGGAGACGTAGACCGTGATCTTCTCGTCGTGCCGTTCCCGGCCGCTGGGCCGGCGCGCGGCCCGGCCGCGCTTGCGCGGCTGCGCGGCGGCGGTGCCGGCGGCCTGGCCGTCCGGCGTGCCCTGGCGGCGCGCGGAGCGCTCCGCGCCGCGGCTGCGCGACTCGCCGGTGTCGGCCGGCTCGGCGACGGCGGCGACGTGTTCCGCGCCCTCGCCGTCCCCGTTCTGCGCGGGCACCGACTGCGGGGCGTCCTCGCCGGTGCCGGCCGCCGGATCGCTCTCCCCGGCGGGGGCGGGCACCCGGGCCTCGCCGGGCGCCTGGCGCCGGGGAGTGGACGCCTGGAGCGCCGTTCCCCCTGTCGTACGGAAGAGTTCGTCGGCCCCGGGCAGACTCACTCGGCGTGACACCGGGCGAGCACCTCCCTGGCGAGCTGGCGGTAGGCGGCGGCGCCGACGGAGTTGGAGGCGTAGGTGGTGATCGGCTCACCGGCGACCGTGGTCTCCGGGAAGCGGACCGTGCGCCCGATCACCGTGTGGTAGACGTGGTCGTCGAACGCCTCGACCACACGGGCCAGCACCTCGCGGCTGTGGACCGTGCGCGAGTCGTACATCGTGGCGAGGATGCCGTCCAGCTGCAGGTCCGGGTTCAGGCGCTCCTGGACCTTCTCGATGGTCTCGGTCAGCAGCGCGACACCGCGCAGCGCGAAGAACTCGCACTCCAGCGGCACGATCACCTTGTGCGCGGCGGTGAGCGCGTTGACGGTGAGCAGGCCCAGCGAGGGCTGGCAGTCGATGATGATGTAGTCGTAGTCGTCCATCAGCGGCTTCAGCGCGCGCTGGAGCGTCGACTCGCGGGCGACCTCGGAGACCAGCTGCACCTCGGCGGCCGACAGGTCGATGTTGCTGGGCAGCAGGTCCATGTTGGGGACCGCGGTCTTCAGCATGACCTCGTCGGCGGACATGCCCCGCTCCATGAGCAGGTTGTAGACCGTGAGGTCCAGCTCCATGGGGTTGACGCCGAGACCCACCGACAGCGCGCCCTGCGGGTCGAAGTCCACGAGCAGCACGCGCCGGCCGTACTCCGCGAGCGCGGCACCCAGGTTGATGGTCGACGTCGTCTTGCCGACGCCGCCCTTCTGGTTGCACATCGCGATGATCGTCGCGGGTCCGTGGTCGGTCAGCGGGCCCGGGATCGGGAAGTACGGCAGCGGGCGTCCGGTCGGGCCGATGCGCTCACGGCGCTGGCGGGCCGCGTCGGGCGCGAGCGTGGCCGCGTACTCGGGGTCGGGCTCGTACTCGGCGTCGGGGTCGTAGAAGTGCCCCTCGGGCAGTTCGTCGTAGTCGGCGAAGTGGTTGTGGGGCGCGCCACTTCCGTCGCCGGCCATGGCGTTCACGTGATGGCCATCCATGCTCTGGTGTGCTGACTGGGTCACCCCGGACACCTGGTGACCCTGGTGGGCTGCGAAGGTGCGCACAGCGACGGAGCCGACAGCCTCGAGCCGCGTGGGGCCCTGGCCCCGCGCAGGCGTTCCTGGTTGACCACCCCCGGGAGAAAATGTCGACTCATTCACAAGTCGTCTTACCTCCTTGGTGACCAGGAAACTTCTAGACAGGTCAGCGTGGCACCATGCCGACGGTTGGCGACTCTATGGCGTGTCGGCGGTTCGCAGCAACACAATCCGCCGGACCCGGCCCGATGTGTCGGCAATGAAACATCCCTCTGTCAAGGGCGTACGACCGTCGCACAGCAGGTTTCACCGGTGCGTGAATCGGTCGAACGGTTGCATTCGCGGCGAGTTGACCGAGTGCGGCGAAGTGACCATACACACATCCGGCCGGACCTTGTGGGGCAAGGTCCGGCCGGGCGCGTGGCGTTGACGACACGTGTTGACGTATCGCCTTGTATGCGAAGGTGACTTGACGACGACGCGGCCGCGTCGGTCAGCCGAGCAGCGTCTCCAGCTCGACGTGCTCCAGGCCGTGCGCCTCGGCGACCTCCTTGTAGACCACCTTGCCGTCGTGGGTGTTGAGGCCCTTGGCGAGCGCGGGGTCGCGGCGCAGCGCCTCCACCCAGCCGTTGTTGGCCAGGGAGACGATGTACGGCAGCGTGGCGTTGGTCAGCGCGTAGGTGGAGGTGTTGGGCACCGCGCCGGGCATGTTGGCGACGCAGTAGAACACCGAGTCGTGGACCCTGAAGGTCGGCTCGGCGTGGGTGGTCGGGTGGGAGTCCTCGAAGCAGCCGCCCTGGTCGATCGCGATGTCGACAAGGACACTTCCGGCCTTCATCCGGGACACCAGCTCGTTGGTGACCAGCTTGGGGGCCTTGGCGCCCGGGATGAGCACGGCGCCGATGACGAGGTCGGCCTCCAGGCAGGCCTTCTCCAGCTCGAAGGCGTTGGAGACGACGGTCTGGATCTTCGTGCCGAAGATCTTGTCCGCTTCCTTGAGCTTGTTGATGTCCTTGTCGAGCAGGGTCACGTGGAAGCCCATGCCGATGGCGATCTGCGCGGCGTTCCAGCCGGAGACGCCGCCGCCGATGACGACCGCCTTGGCGGCCTGCACGCCCGGGACACCACCCGGCAGCACGCCGCGGCCGCCGTTGGCGGCCATCAGGTGGTAGGCGCCGACCTGCGGGGCCAGGCGGCCGGCGACCTCGGACATCGGGGCGAGCAGCGGCAGCGCGCGGCTCGGCAGCTCGACGGTCTCGTACGCGATCGCCGTGGTGCCGGACTCCAGCAGGGCGTCCGTGCACTCCTTGGAGGCGGCCAGGTGCAGGTAGGTGAAGAGGATCTGGTCCTTGCGCAGGCGGTGGTACTCCTCCGCGACCGGCTCCTTGACCTTCAGCAGCAGGTCGGCGGCGGCCCACACCTCGTCGGCGGTGTCCAGGATCTCGGCGCCGGCCGCGACGTACTCCTCGTTCGGGATGGAGGAGCCGACGCCGGCGTTCCGCTCGACGACGACCTGGTGGCCGTTGCGCACCAGCTCGTGCACGCCGGCGGGGGTGATCGCCACCCGGAACTCGTTGTTCTTGACCTCGCGGGGGATGCCGACCTTCACGTCGATCACGGTCCTTGGCTCAGGGAATGTGGGGCAATAAAGACGTACCCCGGCATGCGGGGGCATACCAGGAGACACCGCAGGAGAACGAGCGGCAGAGCCAGTTTAATGAAGGTGTTCGCGCTGTCTAGCCTTTCATTGCATCAATCTTCAGCGGAAGCGCTGCGGATTTCGCAGGTGTCAGGGCGGTGTTCCCGTGATGTGTCGGCCGCGGGGGCCGTCGGGCCGTCGGTGTCGGGGGTGCCGCCCGGCCGCACCGGGCCCGCGAGCATCCGCTCCGCCGCCCCGCGGTGCAGGGCCGCGGCGGACGGGTCGCCGAGCCGTTCCAGGGTGTCGGCGAGCCGCAGTTGCAGGGCGGCCTGCAGCCGTCCGTCCCCGGCGCGGCGGGCCCACTCCACGGCCTCCTGGCAGGTGCGCAGGCACTCCTCGGGCCGGCCCGCGTACTCCTGGACGCGCGCCAGTTCGCTCAACGCCCGCGCGTGGGCGGGCACATCGCCGCACCTGCGGTGCGCGGCGACGGCGGCCCGCCAGTTGCGCAGCGCCTCGCCGTAGCGGCCCGCGTAGGTGTGGGCACCCGCGATACGGCCGTACAGCCGGGCGGCGTCCCGCTGTTCACCGCGCGCCAGGCGCTCGGCCAGGGCCCGGCCGAACCAGTCGGCCGCCCGGTCGAAGTCCCCCAGCTCCTGGTGGGCGCCGCCTACGGATTCCATCGCGCGGCCGGCCGCGCAGGGGTCGTTCGCGGCCCGCGCGGCGTCCAGGGCGGCCCGGTAGCGGGCCAGCGCCTGGTGCGTCCGGCCGGTACGGGCGTCAAGGTCGGCGAGGTTCAGCAGCGCGGCGGCCTGCTCGCGGGGCAGGTGCTGCCGCTCGGCCACGTCCAGGACCAGGCGGTGGATGCCGTACAGGTCGCCGGCCGCCGCCTGGGTGCCCAGGTGGGCGACCATGGCCCGCACCAGCTGGGACATCAGGCGGCGGGCCAGGGTGTCCAGCTCGCCGTCGGCGACCGCGAGGCGGGCGGCGGCGAGCAGGGCGCCGCGGCGGGCGCGCAGCCACTCCTCAGCGGCCCGCGGCGAGGGGAAGCGCACAGCCGGCGGCACGCCGCGGAGCCGCTCGCGGGCCTCGGGGGTGTCGGTCTCGGTGATCGCGCGGCAGGACTGCAGCAGCCGTACCGTGCGCTCCAGCATGCGGGCGCGGGCCAGCTGAAGCTCGGCGGGGCGGTCCAGGCGCTCGGCGAGGGAGGTCAGCAGCGGGGGCAGGCACCCGGGCACCTCGTAGCACGGCAGCGGCGAGGGGACCGCGCGCAGCAGCCCGAGCGCGGTGAGGGCGTCGAGCTGGGCGCGGGCGGCGTCGACCGAGCAGCCGGCCAGCGCGGAGGCGGTGTGCGGGTCGACGTCGCCCGCCGGGGCGAGGCAGAGCAGGCGCAGCATCCGGGCGACGGGCCCCGGCAGCCCGGCATGGACCAGGCGGAGCACCCGCTCCAGCGCACCGCCCTGCTCGGTGTCGGCGTGCAGTTGCTTGGCCAGGTCGGAGACGGCCGCCTTGGGGTGGGCGGCGAGCCAGCCGCCGGCCAGCATCAGCGCGGCCGGCTGCCCCTCGCACACCTCCACCAGGTGTTCGGCGGCGCGCGGGTCCACGGTGATGCGCACCGGGTCGATGCGCCCACCCAGCAGTTCCAGCCCCGACTTGGTGTCGAGCCCGCCCAGCGTGCAGGGGCGGACGTCGGCGATGCCAGTGAGCGGCCCGCGGGAGACCGCGACGAGCAGGCAGTCGGCGTTGTCCGGCAGCAGCGCGTCGACCTGCTCGGCGCCGGCCGCGTCGTCGAGCAGCAGCACGGTGCGCCGCCCGGCCAGCGCGCCGCGCAGGGCCTCGGCCAGCTCGTCCTCGGCCGCGCCGGGCGGGGTGGGCACGCCGAGGGCGGCGAGCAGGTCGCGGGCGGCGCGCTCGATCGGTACGGGGGTGCCGTCGGGGTCGCTCAGGCGGGCGCGCAGCACCCCGTCGGGGTAGCGGTGGGCGATCTGCCGCACCAGCTTCTCGGCGAGCGCGGTACGGCCGGAGCCGGGGCGGCCGGCGATGAGGAGGACCCGCGCGCGGGGCGCCTTGCGGCCGGAGATGGTGTCGAGCCCGGCGCGCTCGATGTCGGCGCGCAGCCCCTTCAACTCCCGTGTCCGGCCCAGGAAGACGCTCGCCGTGGCCGTGGACGGCCGGTCGGCTCCCGGCACGATCGCGCCCCGCGCGTCCACCGCCTGATCCGTCACGGGCCACACTCCCGTCCCACCGCACGCACCAGCCGCCGGGAGCCCGGTCCGGCCGCCGTATCCGCTTGTCGGCTCACTCCGCACAGAGCCTAGTTCACGCTCTGCGACGCTCCGGGACGAGCGGCGCGGGCACGACGGCACGTCGCCCGATCGGATCAGGCGATGGTCACACCGGAATGTGGTGGACCAGGGCAGCCCCCGTGTGCCGCCTGTGTCCTGCCTGCGGTCGTTCGGCCCGTCCGTGGGGTCGCCGCGGTGCCCCGGGCGGCGTCCGGGTCACCCCGGGCCCCCCGGGATCACCCGGGTTCGCCGGGAACACCTCCGGCCCACCGGAATCACCCCGGGACCGCCGGGATCTCCCGGGTTCGCCGGGAGCACCCGGCCCACCGGGATCATCCCGGGACCGCCGGAATCACCCCGGGACCGCCGGGATGATCCCGGAACCCGGCGAGATCACCCAGGAACCCGTCGCAGCAAGGCGTCGCAGAGCACGATCACCCCCTGGGCTGCCGACGCGCCCAGGACAGGGCGCCGGCGCCCGGCCGTCAGGACGCGAAGGGCCGTGCCGGCCACGGCGCCAGGGCCGGGCGCAGGGCGTCCAGGCCCTCCCCCCGGCGCGCCGCGACCAGCGACAGCACGCCGACCACCAGGCAGTTGTTGTGCAGCTCCCCCGCGAGCACGCCGCGCACCAGCTCGTCCACCGGCACCCGGGCCAGCTCCATGTCGGTCTCCTCGTGCTCGGCGGCGAAACGCTCGCCCTGCGCCTCGGACAGCTCCCGGGCGAGGAAGATCCGCACGGCCTCGTCGCAGCCGCCGGGGGTGGTGTACACGTCGGTCAGCACCCGCCAGTCCTCGGCCTTGACGTGCGCCTCCTCGTACAGCTCGCGCTGCGCGGCGTGCAGCGGGTTCTCGCCGGGCACGTCGAGCAGCCCGGCCGGGATCTCCCACAGCCGCTGCCGCACCGGGTGGCGGTACTGGCGGATGACCAGGACCCGGTCCTCCTCGTCCAGGGCGAGGACGGCCACCGAGCCGGGGTGCACCTGGTAGTCGCGGGCGGAGACGGACCCGTCGGGCATGACCACCTCGTCGGTCCGCATCGAGGTCTTGGCCCCGGTGAACGGGGTCCGCGTCCCCCGGATCTCCCACTCCTCGGGGGTGTCCTTGATCGTCATGCCCTGTCCTTCCCTGCGCGTGCACATCCGGGTACGAAACCGGGGTGCCCACCTCAGCGGCGGGCACCCCGGCAACCGTACAACCGGTGTGTTACTTGCCGGTCTTCCGCTGGACGGCGGCCTTGACCAGGCCCGCGAACAGCGGGTGCGGGCGGGTCGGCCGGGAGCGCAGCTCCGGGTGGGCCTGGGTGGCGACCAGGTAGGGGTGGACGTCACGCGGGTACTCGACGTACTCGACGAGCTTGCCGTCCGGGGAGGTGCCGGAGAAGACGATGCCGGCCTTCTTCTCCAGCTCCGCGCGGTAGGCGTTGTTCACCTCGTAGCGGTGGCGGTGGCGCTCCTCGACGTACTCCTTGCCGTCGTAGACCTCGCGGACGATGGAGCCCTCGGCCAGCTTGGCCGGGTACATGCCCAGGCGCATCGTTCCGCCCATGTCGCCCTCGCCGGCGACGATGTCGAGCTGCTCGGCCATGGTGGAGATCACCGGGTGGGCGGTGGCCGGGTCGAACTCGGTGGAGTTGGCGTCGGGGATGCCGGCGAGGTTGCGCGCGGCCTCGATCACGATGCACTGCAGGCCCAGGCACAGGCCCAGCAGCGGGATCTTGTTCTCGCGGGCGTACTTGATCGCGCCGACCTTGCCGAGCACACCGCGGTCGCCGAAGCCGCCCGGGATGCAGATGCCGTCCACGTCCGCCAGCTGGTCCTTGGCCCCGGCCGGGGTCTTGCAGTCGTCGGAGGTGACCCACTTGATCTTCACGCGGGCGCGGTTGGCGAAGCCGCCGGCGCGCAGCGCCTCGGTGACCGACAGGTAGGCGTCGGGCAGGTCGATGTACTTGCCGACCAGGGCGAGGGTGACCTCGTGCTCGGGGTTGTGGACCCGGTCGAGCAGGTCGTCCCAGGTCGTCCAGTCCACGTCCCGGAAGGGCAGGTCGAGCTTGCGCACCACGTAGGCGTCCAGGCCCTCGGCGTGCACGACCTTGGGGATGTCGTAGATCGAGCGGGCGTCGGGGCAGGCCACCACGGCGGCCTCGTCGACGTCGCACATCAGGGAGATCTTGCGCTTGATCGCGGTGGGCACCTCGCGGTCGCAGCGCAGCACGATGGCGTCCGGCTGGATGCCGATGTTGCGCAGCGCGGCCACCGAGTGCTGGGTCGGCTTGGTCTTCAGCTCGCCGGACGGGCCGATGTAGGGCAGAAGGGAGATGTGCACCACGAACACGTTGTCCCGGCCCACCTCGTGGCGGACCTGGCGGACGGTCTCGAGGAACGGCAGCGACTCGATGTCGCCGACCGTGCCGCCGACCTCCGTGATGACCACGTCCACCTCGTCGGTGGCCATGCGCCGGATGCGGTGCTTGATCTCGTTGGTGATGTGCGGGATGACCTGCACCGTGTCGCCCAGGTACTCGCCGCGCCGCTCCTTGGCGATCACGGTGGAGTACACCTGGCCGGTGGTGACGTTGGCCGAGCCGTCCAGGTCGCGGTCGAGGAACCGCTCGTAGTGGCCGATGTCCAGGTCGGTCTCGGCGCCGTCGTTGGTGACGAACACCTCGCCGTGCTGGAAGGGGTTCATCGTGCCGGGGTCGACGTTCAGGTACGGGTCGAGCTTCTGCATCACCACGCGCAGGCCCCGGGCCTTGAGCAGCATGCCCAGGCTGGAGGCGGTGAGCCCCTTGCCGAGCGAGGAGGCGACACCCCCGGTGACGAAGATGTGCTTGGTCGTCGTAGATTTCGGCGGCATGGCCAAGAGGGGGCTCCCGTGGTCGCGGTCTGTCGTGCGGTACGGCTGTCCGGCCCGGGGAACCCGGGTTGTCCGGCTGGGGCGCCGTCGCTGCGGTTCGGGGGTTTCGAGCCCACCGGTCCACGGGCTACCAGGGTATCAGCGCCGAAAGGGCACGGCGTCCGAGCACGCTGCGCACACGCACGCACACGGGCGTCTTCCCCTTACAGTGGGCTCACCCGCAGCTCACCCGTACGGCGCACGCGGGTTGCCCCGAGCGGCACGCGGACCCTGCACGTGCGTCGTATCCTGCTCGGACACTCGCTGCCGAGCCCGGCCGGCAAGACGGCACACCCCCGCCCGTATGCACCGGAACAACGAGAGCTCGTCAGTTCGTTGAGCAAAGGTTGTCGTTCTGCCTCACGGCCGACCGGCGGTTTGCTTCACCGCTCAACGACGCACTACAACGACCCCCTGACCGCACTAGCGACCGCCCCTACGCGGGGTGACGTGGCCGTTCGACTGGAGTAGCACGTGGCCGGGCGCATCGAAGACTACGCACTCATCGGAGACATGCAGACCGCCGCCCTGGTCTGCCGGGACGGCACAGTCGACTGGCTGTGCCTGCCCCGCTTCGACTCGCACGCCATCTTCGCCGGTCTGCTGGGAACCGAGGAGCACGGTTTCTGGCGGCTCGGGCCCGCCTTCCCCGAGGGGACGCAGCCGCCGACGGCGAACCGGCGCAGCTACCGCGGCGACTCGCTGATCCTCGAATCCGAGTGGGACACCCCGCGCGGCACGGTCCGCGTGACCGACTTCATGCCCCCGCGTGACGGCGCCCCGCAGCTGATCCGCATCGTCGAGGGCGTCACCGGCCGGGTGCCGATGCGCTCGGAGCTGCG
Organism: Streptomyces mexicanus; assembly: GCF_902506575.1. Classification (GTDB taxonomy): domain Bacteria; phylum Actinomycetota; class Actinomycetes; order Streptomycetales; family Streptomycetaceae; genus Streptomyces; species Streptomyces mexicanus. The sequence continues at coordinate 1,856,128 of NZ_LR732544.1, forward strand.
CATGCGCTTCTCCTACGGCCGGGTCGTGCCGTGGGTGCACCGGCAGGACGAGCGCACGGTGGCGGTCGCCGGCCCGGACTCCGTGTGGTTCGACACATCGGTGGAGACCTTCGGCGAGTCGTTGACCACGTACGCGGACTTCACGGTCGCTCCCGGTGAGCGGATCGCGTTCACCATCTCCTGGCAGCCCTCGCACAAGGAGCCGCCGCCGCTGCCGGAGCCGGAGCAGTCGCTGGAGGCCACGGAGGACTTCTGGCGCGAGTGGGTCGGGCACTGTACGTACCACGGCCCCTACCGGGAGGCCGTGATCCGCTCCCTGATCACGCTGAAGGCGCTGACGTACGCCCCCACCGGCGGGATCGTCGCGGCCCCCACCACGTCCCTGCCCGAGGACATCGGCGGCGTGCGCAACTGGGACTACCGCTACACCTGGCTGCGGGACGCGGCGATCACCCTGTCCTCGCTGCTGCGCACCGGCTACCGCGAGGAGGCCCGCGCCTGGCGCGAGTGGCTGCTGCGCGCCGTCGCCGGCGACCCGGACAACCTGCAGATCATGTACGGCATCGCCGGCGAGCGGGAGCTGGGCGAGGCGGAGCTGGACTGGCTGCCCGGCTACGAGAACTCCGCCCCGGTCCGGGTCGGCAACGGCGCCGCGCACCAGCTCCAGCTGGACGTCTACGGCGAGGTCACCGAGGCCCTGCACCTGGGCCACATGACCGGCCTGGCCCGCAACGACTACGCCTCCCTGCTCCAGCTCAAGCTCATCCGTTACCTGGAGAAGCACTGGCAGGAGCCCGACGAGGGCATCTGGGAGGTGCGCGGCCCGCGCCGCCACTTCGTGCACTCCAAGGTCATGGCCTGGGTCGCGGTGGACCGCACCATCAAGCTCATCGAGTCCGGCGACGCCGACGGCCCGCTGGAGCGGTGGAAGGAACTGCGCGACGACATCCACCGCGACGTGTGCGAGAAGGGCTACGACAAGGAGCGCAACACCTTCACGCAGTCCTACGGCTCCAAGGAGCTGGACGCCTCGCTGCTGATCATCCCGCAGGTGGGCTTCCTGCCGCCGGACGACAAGCGCGTGATCGGCACCGTGGAGGCGATCCAGCGCGAGCTGTCCACGCCGGACGGCTTCATCCTGCGCTACCCCACCGACGGCGAGCACGCGGGCGTCGACGGCCTGCCCGGCGACGAGGGCGCCTTCCTGGCGTGCTCGTTCTGGATGGCCGACGACCTGGCGATGATCGGCCGGGTGGACGAGGCGCGCAAGCTGTTCGAGAAGCTGCTGTCCCTGCGCAACGACCTGGGGCTGCTGGCGGAGGAGTGGGACCCGAGGCTGCAGCGCCAGGTGGGCAACTTCCCGCAGGCGTTCAGCCACGTGCCGCTGATCGACACGGCCCTGAGGCTGACGGCGAGCGGCGCGTACGGAGGCTGACGACGCAGGCCGGGACGGCGCCTGGCACCCGGCGCCGTCCTCCAGTGCTGTCCCCCGATGCCGTCCTGGGGGATCTCCTCGGTGCTGTCCCGGGTGCTCTCCTCAAAGCTGTTCCGGGGGTTGCCCCGGTGCTCTCCTCGTCACTGCGCAGGGGGCGGTCCCGGGTGGCTGTCCCCAGCGTTGCCCCGGGTGCGGTCCAGGACGGCCGTCCCCAGCGCTGCCCCGGGTGCGGTCCCGGATGGTTGTTCCGAGAGCGTCCCCCGGGCGCTGTGCTCGGTGATCTCCCCGGCGCTGTTCCCGGTGCGTCCGCCCAGGTAGCGTCCGCTTTCATGGACCGCACAACCGACGCCGAGGCCACCGGCATCACCGTCCGCCGCGCCCTGGAGCTGCCCGGCCTGAGCAGCGGCCTGCCGGAGGTCCTCGCCGGCGCCGACCGACTCGGCCGCCCCGTGCGCTGGGTGCACGCCGGGGAGGTGCCCAACATCGCCTCCCTGCTCAAGGGCGGTGAGCTGCTGCTGACCACCGGTTACGGTCTGGGCACCCGCCCCGCGGACCAGCGGGCGTTCGTGCGCACCCTGGCCGAGCGCGGCATCGCCGCCCTGGTGGTGGAGCTCGGCCCGCGCTTCGCGCGGCTGCCGGCCGCGCTGGTGGAGACCGCCCGCGGCGCGGGCCTGCCGCTGGTGCAGCTGCACCGCGAGGTGCCGTTCGTGACGGTCACCGAGGAGATCCACACCGAGATCGTCAACGGCCACTACGCGCTGCTGCAGCGCGCCGAGGAGGTGCACCGCCGCTGCACCGAGGCGCTGCTCGGCGGCGGCGGAGTGCCGCAGGTGCTGGGCATCCTCGCCGACTTCGCCGCCAACCCGGTGTTCCTGGAGACGGCGGACGCCCGGCTGCTGTACGCGGCCGGGGCCGGCCCCGAGGGCACCGGTGCGCTGCAGGTGTGGGAGGGGCTGCGCGGCCAACACCGGGACGCGCCGCCGCCGGCCGGCTCGGTGCTGGTGGACGTGCCCGGCGGCGGCCAGGGCAGCGGTGCGGTGCGGGCCCGGCTCGTGCTGCTGCCGGTGCGCGGCCCGCTCGCCCCGGTGCACCGCATGGCCGCCGAGCGGGCGGCGGGGATCCTGGCGGTGGTGCTGATGCAGGCCCGGCAGGAGGAGGAGCTGGCGGCCCGCGGGCGCGGCGACTTCCTCACCGATCTCGCCGAGGGCCGCATCGCCGCCGAGGACGCCCCCGCGCAGGCCCGGGTGCTCGGTTTCAAGCCGGGTTCCGGCCCGCTGCTGCCGCTGGTGATGCGGCTGGGCGAGGCGCTGGCGCCGGGCGGGGGCTGGGCGGTGCTGGCCCGCGCGGTGGCCGAGGAACTGTCCGCGGTGGGCGTGCCGGCGCTGCTGGGCGTACGGCCGGTGGAGGGCCGGGTGCTGCTGCTGGCCGGGCTGCGCTCGGAGGCGGAGCGCTCGGCGGTCGCCGACCGGGTCGCGGCGGCGCTGCGGGCCGGGGTGGAGCGGGCCGGGATGCGGCGTCCGGGCGGCCCGCCGCCGGTGGTGGTGGTCGGGCCGGCGGGCGGCTGGGCGGCGGCCTCGGCGGGCCTGCGGCACGCGGCCGAGACGGCGACGGCGGCGCAGGGGCTGCCGGAGCAGGCCTGGTACGACGCCCGCCGGCTGGACATCGACCTGCTGCTGTGGCGGCTGCGCGACCACCCGGACCTGGCGGCGTTCGTGGACCGGGCGATCGGGCCCGTCCTGGACCACGACCGCCGCTCCAAGCCCCCGCTGCTGCCCACCCTGCAGACGTATCTGGCGCACGCGGGCCGCAGGGCGGAGCCCGCCCGCGAGCTGCACCTGACCCGGCAGACGCTGTACAACCGCCTCGCCCGCATCGGGGAGTTGCTGGGCACCGACCTGGACGACCCGCACACGGTGCTGGCCCTCAGCCTCGCCCTGCGCGCCCGCCGGCACGTGTCCTAGGCCTGTCCGGGCTGCGTCAACTCGTCGTAGACGCTCAGCACTTGGGCGATCGTGTCGTCCTCGGTGGGCCAGCCGGCCGCCTGCCGGGCACCGCGCTCGCGCAGTTCCTGCCGGCGTGCGGGGTCGCCGAGCAGCCGCAGGACGGCGGCGGCGAACGCCTCGGGGTCCCGGGGCGGGACGAGTTCGGCGGCGTCGCCGACGAGTTCGGGGATGCCGCCGGTGCGCACGGCCACCAGCGGCACGCGCGCGTGCAGGGCCTCCTGGGCAAGGACGGAGCGGGCCTCCCGGCTGCCGGGCAGCAGCGCGAGATCGGCGGCGGCGAGCAGTTCCCCGACGTCGTCGCGCCGGCCGAGGAGCCGCACCGGCAGTTCCTCGTCCTCGATCCGCTTCTGCAGCCCCGGCCGCAGCGGCCCCCACCCAGGTCACTCACATGGGTGAAATCCGGGGGCGGGTCCCGGCCGGCAGGTCACAGGGCGCGGGCCCACTCGCTCAGCCGCTCGCCGCACACGGCGGCGGCCACCACGGCGGCGGCATGGGCGAGCAGCCCGGCGCGTCCGTTGCACACGACGGCGGCCGTGCCCAGCGCCGCGCCCAGGGCGTGCGCCCCGGTATCGCCGATCATCACGCGCTCCCCGAGGTCGTCGGGCAGCACGGCCGCCGCGGCCCCGGTGGCGGCGGCGGCCAGCTCCGCGCCCGGCCCGCCGCGCAGCATGCCCGGGGCGGCCAGGGCGACCACCGCGCCCGCGGCCCGCCCGGGGCGGACGTCCACGAGGTTCACGGCGTGCGCGGCACCGGCGATCACCACGCCCGCGAGCACCTTCTCCAGCGGGCGCCGCTTCAGCGCGGCCCCGGCGAGCAGCCCGGCCGCGGAGATCCCGAACAGCTTGACCGACCCGCTGGTGACCTCGCCGTGCCGCAGGGCCGCCAGATGCGCCCGGAACCCGCGCCGCGGGTCGCCGGCCCCGGCGACGTCGTCGTAGGCCCCGCACGCCCCCGCGGCCAGCACCGCCCATCCCGCGGCCGGCCGCACCCGCCCGGCGGCGACCGCGGCCGCCAGGGCCGTCGCCGGCCCGGCGTACAGCTCGACGGTCCGGCCCGCGAAGTTCGTCCGCTCCCAGCGGCGCCGGCCGCCGGGCGCGGCGGCGCGCAGGGCGGCCTGCCCGGCGCGGGCGAGAGCGGTGGCCAGGGTGAACGAGGCGGCGAGACGGTTGATCATCCCGCCAGCCTACTGACCGTGACGGCCCGTCAGACCTCCGCCCGCGCCGTGGCGAGCAGTTCCTCGGCGTGGGCGCGGGCCGTCGCGGAGTCCTCCTGGCCGGCCAGCATCCGCGACAGCTCCCGGATGCGCTCCTCGCCCTCCAGGACCTCCACCCCGGACCGGGTCACCGACCCGTCGTTCGTCTTCTCCACCAGCAGCTGCCGGTCGGCGAAGGCGGCCACCTGCGGCAGGTGGGTGACCACGACGACCTGCGCGGTCTTGGCGAGCTTGGCCAGGCGGCGGCCGATCTCCACGGCCGCCTTGCCGCCGACGCCCGCGTCGACCTCGTCGAACAGGTACGTCGGCACCGGGTCGGTGCCCGCGAAGACGACCTCGACGGCCAGCATCACCCGGGACAGCTCACCGCCGGAGGCGCCCTTGGCGATCGGCCGCGGCGGCGCGCCCGGGTGCGGGGCGAGCAGCAGCTCCACCTCGTCCACGCCGGTGGGGCCGTAGGCGACCCGCCGGCCGCCGACCTCCACGCCGTCGGGGTCCTCGCTCTGCCGGATGTCGAACGACACGCGCGCGTGCGGCATGGCCAGCGAGGCCAGCTCGGCGGTGACCGCGTCCGCGAACCGCTGCGCGGCCTGCGTGCGGGCGTCGGTCAGGGCCTGCGCCAGGTCGCCCAGCTCGGCGCGCAGCGCGTCCCGCTCGGCGGCCAGCTCCTCGATCCGCTCGTCGTCGTTGTCCAGCTCGGTCAGCCGTACGGCGCAGCGCTCGGCCCAGGCCAGGACGGCGTCGATGCCCCGGTCGAACTCGCCGTACTTGCGCATCAAGCCGTTCAGCGCCGCCCGCCGCTCCTCCACGGCCGCCAGCCGCAGCGGGTCGGCGTCCAGGTCGCCGGCGTACCCGGCCAGCTCCCCGGCCACGTCCCCGAGCAGGATCCCGATCTCGCCGAGCCGGTCGGAGAGCGCGGCCAGCGCCGGGTCGTGGGCGCGTACGGCCTGCAGGGCCCGCTGGGCGCCCGCGACGAGGGTGGCCGCGTCGATGCCCTCGGGGTCCTCCGGATCGCCCGCCAGAGCGGCGTGCGCGGCCGTCGCGGCGGACGACAGGGCCTCGGCGTGCCCGAGGCGCTCGGCCTCCTCCGCCAGCTCGGCGTCCTCGCCGGGGCGCGGTTCGACGGCGGCGATCTCGTCCAGGCCGAAGCGGAGCATGGCGGCCTCCTGGGCCCGCTCGCGCGCCCGGGTGGTGATCTCCTCCAGCTCGGCGGTCACCGCCCGCAGGCGTTTGTAGGCCTCGGCGTACTTGGCCAGCGGCACGGCGACCGCGTCCCCCGCGTACCGGTCCAGCGCCTGCCGCTGCCTGGACAGCTTCAGCAGCCCCTGCTGGTCGGTCTGCCCGTGCACGGCCACCAGGTCGTCGGCCAGCTCGGCCAGCAGCCCGACCGGCACGCTGCGCCCGCCCAGGTGGGCCCGTGAGCGCCCCTCGGCGGAAACGGTACGGCTGATCAGCAGCGCCCCGTCGTCCAGCTCGGCGCCGGCTTCCTCGGCCCGTACGGCCACTGCGGCGTCCGCGGGCACGGTGACCCGGCCCTCCACGACCGCCTTGCCGGCGCCGATCCGTACCAGCGCCGGATCCGCACGGCCGCCGAGCAGCAGCCCCAGGCTGGTGACCACCATGGTCTTGCCCGCGCCCGTCTCACCGGTGACGGCGGTGAAGCCGGGCGACAGCTCGACCACGGCGTCGTCGATCACACCGAGCGACCGTATCCGCATCTCCTCCAACACGGACACGACCATACGAGGTCGGCGGGCACCCGTGCGACGGACCCCGCGGCGCTCGTGCGAACCCCCAGGTGGACGCAGACACCCGCGGCGCCCCTGTCACCCGGGGGAGTGCACACCCGTCACCGGCGCGGCGCCCCGGGTCACCGACGCGCGTGGCCCCGCGTCGGCCGCGCGGGCCTTGCGTCAACCGCGAGGCCGACGGGCGTCGGCCGCGCGGCGCCCGCACCGGCTGCGCGCACCTCGCGTCAGCGGTGCCCCGCCCGTCCCGGGTACGGCCTCCGCTTCACTGGTGCGGCGCCCCGCGCCACCCCGACACCGGCAGCGCGAACTTCGCCACCAGCCGGTCCGTGAACGACGCGTGGTGCAGCCGGGCCAGCCGTACCGGCACGGCGCCGCGCCGCACCTCCACCCGCGCCCCGGGCGGCAGCTCCACGGTGCGCCGCCCGTCGCACCACAGCACCCCCGGCGGCACGTGCGGCAGCACCTCCACGGCCAGCACCGAGTTCGGCGAGGTCACCAGCGGCTTGGCGAACAGCGCGTGCGCGCTGATCGGCACCATCAGCAGCGCCTCCACCTCCGGCCACACCACCGGCCCCCCGGCGGAGAAGGCGTAGGCGGTGGATCCGGTCGGCGTGGCGCACACGATGCCGTCGCAGCCGAAGCCGGTCACCGGCCGCCCGTCGATCTCCAGGACGACCTCCAGCATCCGCTCGGCGGACACCTTCTGCACGGCCGCCTCGTTCAGCGCCCAGTCGGTGTGGACGATGTCGCCGTTGCGGTGCACGACCACGTCGACGGTCATGCGCTCCTCGACCTCGTAGGAGCGGGCCACCACCCGGTCCACGACCTTGTCCAGGTCGTCCCGCTCGGCCTCGGCGAGGAACCCGACCCGCCCGAGGTTCACGCCCAGCATCGGCACCCCGGAGGCGCGGGCGAACTCCGCGCCGCGCAGCAGGGTGCCGTCGCCGCCGAGCACGATCAGCAGCTCGCACCCGTCCAGGGACTGCGGGGTGGCCTCCTTGACCAGCTCCACCTCGTCGGGCAGCGGCAGGTCGATCGCCTCCGCCCGCAGGACGCGCACACCGATCCCGGAGCGCAGCAGCCCCTTGACCACCAGCTCGGCGCTGCGCACGGCGGCCGGCCGGCCGGTGTGCGCCAGCAGGAACACGGTTCGCGCTCGGGTCTGTGTCAACGCGGCCCCTCCGCCACTGCTCGGTCGACATCGGCCGGGTCCGGGGCGGGCGCCCCGGCACGCAGCCACAGAAAGTACTCGACGTTCCCCGACGGCCCGGGCAGCGGGCTCGCGGTGACCCCCTTCACCCCGAGCCCCAGCTCCCACGCCCTGGCCGCCACCCCCCGCACGGCCTCGGCCCGCAGCTCGGGGCTGCGGACGACACCGCCGCTGCCCAGGCGCTCCTTGCCCACCTCGAACTGCGGCTTGACCATCATCACCAGGTCGGCGTCCGGCTTCGCGCAGCGCACCAGCGCGGGCAGCACCAGGCCGAGCGGGATGAAGGACAGGTCCCCGACGACGAGGTCCACAGGGTCGCCGTCGATCGCCTCCAGCGTCAACTCCCGTACATTCGTACGGTCCTTGACGGTGACGCGTTCATCCTGCTGCAGGGACCAGGCGAGCTGCCCGTAGCCGACGTCGACGGCGACCACGTGCGCGGCTCCGGCGCGCAGCAGCACATCGGTGAAGCCCCCGGTGGAGGCGCCGGCGTCCAGCGCCCTGCGGCCCTCGACGACCAGCCCCTGCGGGACGAACGCCTTCAGCGCCCCGGCGAGCTTGTGCCCGCCGCGGGAGACGTAGTCCGGGTCGCTGTCGTCGGCCGCGACCACGATGGCGGCGGCCGTCTCCACCTGGGTGGCGGGCTTGGTCGCGACAGTCCGGCCGACGGTGACCCGCCCGGCGGCGATCAGCTGGCTGGCGTGCTCGCGCGAGCGCGCGAGCTTCCGGCGGACCAGCTCCGCGTCCAGACGGCGGCGTGCGACTCCTGCCACGTTCGGTTCAGCTCCTGCGGTCGTGTAGCGGTGGGGGCGCCGGAGGTCCCGGGCGGGCGTCGAGCGCGGTGAGCGCGTCGCGCAGCCCCTGGTGTACATCCTCGTACACCTCCACGTGTCCGTCCGTGGCGAGGTGGTCGACGTCACCGAGCCGCTCCAGGGCGGCGTCGACCCGCGGGTCGCCGGTGGGGGTGCGGGGGACGTCGAGCG
>NZ_LR732544.1:1864823-1876374 GCF_902506575.1 Streptomyces mexicanus
GTACCCGAGGGGGACGCCGGGGCGGCGGCGTCGGGGGCCGGTCCCCCGGCGTCCCCCTCGGGTACGTCCGCCGTGGCCCGCGTCCCCTGCGTCCCGGTCACAGAGTCGGTCATGCGCAGACGCTACCGCGAGGCGCTGGGGTACCGTCGGGGGCGATGGCCACGATCGAGGAGTGCCGCAGCGCACTCGAGAAACTCTCGGACACCATGGCGACCGCGGAAGGGGACGTCCGTGAGGCGGCCTCGCTGGACCGCTCCGTGAGCTGCCACATCACCGACCTCGACGTCACCTTCGTCGGCCGCCTGACGGGCGGCCGCATCGACGTGCGCGACACCGTCCAGGGCCCGCCGCCGGAGAAGGCCCAGATCCGGCTCGCGATGACCGGAGACGACCTGGTCGCCCTGGTCGGCGGCGAGCTGAACTTCGCCACCGCCTGGGGCTCGGGCCGGGTGAAGCTGGAGGCGAGCCTGCTGGACCTGTTCCGGCTCAGGAAGCTTCTGTGACGGCCGCCGGCCGGCCGGCACCGCGCCCGCGTGCCCTGCGGGCCGCCGGGACCACCAGCGGCGTGCCCGTCTCGGGGTCCTCGATGACCTGGCAGCGCAGGTTGAAGACCTCCTCCACCAGCTCGGCGGTGACGATGTCGTTCGGCGCGCCCTCGGCGATGACCTTCCCGCCGCGCAGGGCGATGAGGTGGGTGGCGTAGCGGGCGGCGTGGTTGAGGTCGTGCAGCACCGCGACCAGGGTGCGCCCCTGCTCCTCGTGCAGCTCGGCGCACAGGTCGAGGACGTCGATCTGGTGCTGGATGTCCAGGTACGTCGTCGGCTCGTCGAGCAGCAGCAGCGGCGTCTGCTGGGCGAGCGCCATGGCGATCCACACCCGCTGGCGCTGACCGCCCGACAGCTCGTCGACGTAGCGTCCGGCCAGCTCCGCCACGCCCGTCTGCTCCATGGCCTCGCGCACCACCCGCTCGTCCTCGGCGGACCACTGCCGCAGGATGCCCTGGTGCGGGTAGCGGCCGCGGCCCACCAGATCCCCGACGGTGATCCCGTCGGGCGCGACGGAGGACTGCGGCAGCAGCCCGAGCGTCCGGGCGACCTGCTTGGCCGGCAGCGACTGGATGGCCTGCCCGTCCAGCAGCACCCGGCCCTGGCTGGGCTTGAGCATCCGCGACAGCGCCCGCAGCAGGGTGGACTTGCCGCACGCGTTCGGGCCGACGATCACCGTGAACGACCGGTCGGGGATCTGGACGGACAGCTGTTCGGCGATGACCCGCTGGTCGTAGGCGAGGGTGACGTTGTCGGCGGACAGGCGGTTCACGCTGCTCCTCTTGCTGTCAGGAGTGTGGCGGGTGCTGTGGGCGCTGCGGGTGCTCATACCCGTCCCTTCCGGCGCTCGACGACCAGCAGCCACAGCAGGTAGATCCCGCCGAGCACGCCGGTGACCACGCCGACGGGCAGCTGGTCGGCGCCGAAGGCCCGCTGGGAGGCCAGGTCCGCGGCGACGAGCAGGGCGGCGCCCATGCAGGTGGAGGCCGCCAGGTTGGGGCCGGGCGAACGGGTCAGGCGCCGGGCGAGCTGCGGCGCGGTCAGGGCGACGAAGGCGACGGGCCCGGCCGCGGCGGTGGCGGCCGCTGTGAGCAGTACGGCCGAGCCCATCAGCAGCAGCCGCACCCGCTCCACCCGCACCCCGAGGGCGTAGGAGACGTCGTCGCCCATCTCCAGCATCCGCAGCCCGCGCGCGTTGCCGGCGACGACCGGCAGCAGGACCAGGAACAGCACGAGCAGCGGCCACACCTGCGTCCAGTCCCGGCCGTTGAGGGAGCCGGTCATCCACACCACCGCGCGGGCGGCGTCCACGAAGTCGGCCTTGGTGATGAGGTAGCCGTTGACCGCGGTGACGATCGCGTTGACGCCGATGCCGACCAGCACCAGCCGGTATCCGTGCACGCCCTGCTTCCAGGCCAGGAAGTAGATCGCCAGCCCGGTGACCAGACCGCCGGCGAGGGCGCCGAGGGTGACCGCGGTGGCGCCGCCGGAGAACAGGACGATGACGACGAGCGCGCCGGCCGACGCGCCCTGCGAGAGCCCGAGCACGTCCGGGCTGCCCAGCGGGTTGCGGGAGACGGACTGGAACAGCGCACCGCCCAGGCCCAGGCAGGCGCCGACCAGCAGCCCCACCAGCACGCGCGGCAGCCGCAGTTCGCGGATGATGAAGTCCTGGCCCCGGTTGCCCTGGCCGACGAGCGTCTTGAGCACGTCGGCGGCCGGGATCGGGAAGTCGCCGGTGCCGATCAGCACGACGCTCGCGGCGAGCGCGGCCACCACCAGCAGGACGACGACGGTGAACGCCCGGACGTCGACACGGAAGGACAGCCCGCCGGGCACGCGGACGGCCCGCGCGGTCCGCGGCGCGCGGGCGGCCGCGAACCCGTCGGAGCCGGGGGACGTGGTACGGGGAGCGCGGGTGGTCTTCACAGCTGGGTCGTCCTCCGGCGCCGTACGAGGTAGATGAACACCGGGCCGCCGATGAGCGCGGTGACGACGCCGACCTGCACCTCGGCGGGCCGGGCCACGATCCGGCCGATGACGTCGGAGCCGAGCAGCAGCACGGGCGACAGCACGGTCGCGTACGGCAGGATCCAGCGCAGGTCGGGCCCGGTGAAGGAGCGCACGAGGTGCGGGACCATCAGCCCGACGAAGACGATCGGCCCACAGGCGGCGGTGGCCGCCCCGCACAGCACGGTCGCGGCGAGCATGGCGAGCGCCCGGGTGCGGGTGAGGTGGGCGCCGAGGGCGCGGGCGGTGTCGTCGCCCATCGCCATCGCGTTGAGCGGCCGGGCGAGCAGCAGCGCCAGGACCGTGCCGGCCAGGCAGAACGGCAGCACCTGGACGATGGTCTCGTCGGTGGCGGACGCCAGGGAGCCCACGGTCCAGAACCGCATCTTCCCCAGCGCCGCCCCGTTGGTGATCATCACGGCCTGGACGTAGCCGTAGAGCGCGGCACCGATCGCCGTGCCGGCCAGGGCGAGCCGGACCGGTGTGGCGCTGCGGCTGCCGCCGAGGAACCACACCAGCGCGCCCACCGCGGCGGCTCCGAGGAAGGCGAACCAGACGTAGCCGCTCAGGCTGGTGACGTTCAGGAAGGTGATCGCGGTGACGACGGCGGCGGACGCGCCCGCGTTGATGCCGAGCACCCCGGGGTCGGCCAGGGGGTTGCGGGTGAGCGCCTGCAGCACGGCCCCGGCCAGGCCGAGCGCGGCCCCGGCCAGCAGCCCGAGCAGCGTGCGGGACAGCCGCTCGCCGACCACGACGTCGCCGTACGTCCCCGTGTCCTGGAACAGGCCGTGCCACACCTGGGCCACGGACAGCTCCTTCGCCCCGACCGCGATGCTCGCCAGGGCGACGAGCACCAGGATCGCGGCGGAGAAGAGGAGACCGGCGGCTCGCACTCCACGGCGGGTCGGGGGCGCTGCGGCCCGCGCCGCGCGCTCTTCGGGAGGACTGTCGACCAACACGCAGTTAGGTTAGCCTACCCTCGCCGCCCAACACCCTTCGCGGTCCCCTCCCCCACCGCTCCAGGCCCTCCGCCGCGTCGCAGACGCACAGACACCCCGGCCCGCCCGTCACAGACGCACCAGTGCCCCGGCTCGCCCGTCACAAGCCCAGCCGGGCCAGGGCCTTGCCCGCGTCCAGCTCGCACGCCTGCTCGCCGCCCGCCGTCCACGCCGCCGCGCACAGCGCCCGCAGCCCGTCCAGCGCCTCACCGTCACCGGCCAGCTCCAGCTGCGCCGTACCCGCGGTCGCCGTCCACCCGCCGCACCGGAAACCGTCACCCTCTCGGGTGATCTCCGGCTGCCCGGTGAGCAGGCCGCGCAGATCGGCGTCGACGTACGTCGGCCGGTGCTGCGGCGGTGCGGCGATCAGCTGCGCCCCGTCGGTCACCCCGGTCAGCACCAGCAGCGAGTCGACCCCGCCGTTGAACGCCCCCTCGATGTCCGTGTCCAGCCGGTCCCCCACCACCAGGGGCCGTCGCGCGCCCGTCCGCAGGATCGTCTCGCGGTGCATCGGCGGCAGCGGCTTGCCCGCCACCTGCGGCTCGGCACCCGTCGCGATCCGGACGACCTCCACCGCCGCGCCGTTGCCGGGCGCGATGCCCCGCGCGCTCGGGATCGTCAGGTCGGTGTTCGACGCGAACCACGGCACACCCCGCGCGATGGCGAAGCACGCCTCCGCGAACCGCCCCCAGGGCAGCTCGGGGCCGCCGTAGCCCTGCACCACCGCCGCCGGGTCGTCGTCGGCCGACTCCACCGGCTCCAGCCCGCGCTCGCGCAGCGCCACCCGCAGCCCCTCGCCGCCGATCACCAGCACACGCGCCCCTTCCGGCACCTGTCCGGCGATCAGCCGGGCCACCGCCTGCGCGGAGGTGACGACATCCGACGCCTCGGCGCGTATGCCCAGCTCGGTCAGGTGGGCGGCCACCGCGTCCGGCGTCCGCAGGGCGTTGTTGGTGACGTACGCCAGCCGCATGCCGCCCGACCGGGCGGTGGCCAGCGACTCCACGGCGTGCACGATCGCCTCGCCGCCCGCGTACACCACACCGTCCAGGTCGAGCAGGGCCGTGTCGTACGCCTCGCTCAGGGCCTGCCCACTGCCCTCGGGCCTCGTCCTGACGCCCTGACTCATTCCGCATCGCTCCTCATGCCGCCGATCTCCCTTCGATCATCCCCCATGCCACTGACACACGTACGATGCCGGGATGAGCACTGCAGGTCACTCGCCGGCATCACCGCGCCGCGGCCTCGACCTCACCCCGTTCCGAGGCCTCCGCTACGCCCCCGACCGGGTCGGCAGTCTGGCCGCCGTGACGTCCCCGCCGTACGACGTCGTCGTACGCCCCGACGGCCTGCACCACCTCGAGTCCGCCGACCCCCACAACATCGTCCGCCTGATCCTGCCCCAGGCCGGCGACCCGGCCGCCCGCAACGCGCAGGCCGCCGCCACCCTGCGCCGCTGGCTGTCCGAGGGCATCCTGGCCGCCGACCCCGACCCCGGCCTGTACGTCTACGAACAACGCGACGGCGACGGCATGCTGCAACGCGGCCTGATCGGCGCGCTGCGCGTGTCGGACCCCGACGAGGGCGTGGTGCTCCCGCACGAGGACGTGATGCCGCACGTCGTCGCCGACCGCGCCGACCTGATGCGCGCCACCAGCGCCAACCTCGAACCGCTGCTGCTCACCTACCGCGGCAACGGTTCGACCGCCGCCACGACCGTGGTCCTCGAACGCACCGTCGAACAGCCCCCGCTGCTCGCGACCACCACCGAGGACGGCTTCAGCCACCGCCTGTGGTCCATCACCGACCCCGCCGACCTGGCGAAGATCCAGGAGGACCTGTCCGAGCACCAGGCCCTGATCGCCGACGGCCACCACCGCTGGGCGACCTACCGCCGCCTGCGCGCGGAACACCCCTCGCCCAGCGCCTGGGACTACGGCCTGGTCCTCCTGGTGGACACCGCCCGCTATCCGCTCCGGGTCCGCGCCATCCACCGCCTGCTGCACGGCCTGCCGGTCGCCGAGGCCCTGTCCGCGCTGGACGGCCTCTTCCGCGTCCGGCGCCTGGACGTGCCCCTGGCCACCGCCCTGGAGGCGCTGGCGGACGCGGCCTGCGCGGGCAACGCCTATCTGCTCGCCGGCGACGGCTCCTTCCACCTCGTGGACCGCCCGGACCCCGCTCTGCTGGCCCGCACGGTCCCCGCGGACCGCCCGGCCGCCTGGCGCACCCTGGACGCGACCGTCCTGCACGCCGCGCTCCTGGAGCACGTCTGGCGCATCCCCGAGGACGACCCCACCCGCATCGCCTACATCCACGACGCGGCGGCCACCGTGGCGAAGGCGGAACACGACGGCGGGACCGCCGTCCTGATGCACCCCGTCCGCGAGGACGTCGTGCGCGACCTCGCCCGCCAGGGCGTCACCATGCCCCGCAAGTCGACGTCGTTCGGCCCGAAGCCGGCGTCGGGGCTGGTGCTGCGCGCGCTGGACCTGTGAGCCAGGCCGAAAACACGAGGGGCGGGTCCCGGCCGGGACCCGCCCCTCACTCAACTCGTACGACCGGCCTCAGTGACGGCCGTCCTCGTCGCTGTCCAGGGAGCCTCCCTCGGCCTCGCCGTCCTCGGCGAGCGCGTCGGTGAACTCCACGCCGTCCAGCTCGGCCAGCCGGTCCGAGGCGTCCGTGCTGCCGTCCCGGTCCGCCTCCACGGCCTTGGCGAACCACTCGCGCGCCTCGGCCTCCCGACCGGCCGCGAGCAGGGCGTCGGCGTAGGCGTAGCGCAGCCGCGCGGTCCACGGCTGCACGGAGTGGGAGGCCAGCTCGGGGCTCTGCAGGGTGACGATGGCCGCGTCCAGCTGCCCCATGTCACGCCGGGCACCGGCCGCCACGAGCCGCATCTCCACCTGCCCGGCCTTGTCGAGCTTGTGCACCTCCGGGGCGCCGGCCATGTCCAGCGCCTTCTCCGGCCGGCCGAGCCCGCGCTCGCAGTCCGCCATGACGGGCCACAGCTCGACGCTGCCGGTCATCCGCCGGGCGGCCCGGAACTCGGCGAGCGCCTCGCCGTACTTCTGGTTCGCGTACGCGGCGAATCCGGCGGCCTCCCGCACGGCGGCGACCCGGGACGCCAGCCGCAGGGCCACCCTGGAGTAGCCGTAGGCCGCCTCGGGGTCCTCGTCGATGAGCCGGGCGACCATCACCAGGTTCTTGGCGACGTCCTCGGCCAGCGTCTTGGGCAGGCTCTGCAGCTCCTGCCGTACGTCCTTGTCGATCTCCTCGCCGGTGACCTCCGGCGGGATCGGCAGCCGCTTGATCGGCTCACGGTCCCGGTCCCGCTCCTCGCGGAAGCGGCCTGCACCGCGCCGGTCGTCGCCGCGCCGGTCGTCACGGCCCCGGAAGCCGCCCGGACGCCCGCCACGGCTGTCACGGCCGTCGCGGCGGGGACCGCGGCCCCCGCGGTCGTCACGGCCACGGAAGCCCCCGCGCTCACCGCGCTCGTCCCGGTCGCCCCGGTCACCGCGGACGTCGTCCCTGCGGTAGGCGGGACGGTCGCCGTCCCGGCGGAAACCGCGGTCCCGGTCGTCACGACGGCCATAACCACCACGGTCGCCCTCACGCCGGTCGTCCCGACGATCGTCACGCCGGTCGTCCCGGCGGTAGGCAGGACGGTCATCACGCCGATCATCACGACGGTCGTCCCGCCGGTACGAGGCCCGGTCATCGCGGCGGTCGTCACGACGGTCATCACGCCGGTACGAGGGCCGGTCGTCACGGCGGTCGTCACGACGGTCATCACCGCGGTCGTCGCGGCGGAAGCCACCCCGTTCGGGGCGCTCGAACCGGTCGTCACGACGCCCATAACCGCCACGGTCGCCCCGGTCGCCACGGTCGGATCGGTCGTCACGGCGACCGTAGCCGCGCTCGTCACGACGCCCGTACCGGTCGCGGTCGTCGTCACGGCGGAACCCACGGCGATCATCGCGCCGGTCGTCACGCCGATCGTCGTAACGGTGCGAAGGCCGGTCGTCACGCCGGTCATCACGACGGTACGAGGGCCGGTCGTCGCGGCGGTCGTCACGACGCTCGTCACGGCGGTAGGGGGCACGGTCCCCGTCCCGACGGAAACCGCGGTCGCGGTCACCGCGCTCACCGCGCTCACCGCCGCGACGCTCGTCACGGCGGTCATCGCGGCGGTCGTCACGACGCCCGTACCCGCCCCGCTCGTTGGTACGGCGCGGTCCCCCGCGGTAGCCGCCACGATCGCTGCGGTCAGCACGGTCACCACTGTCCCGGCGGCGCTGGTCGCGCTCGGGACGCTCGTCGGAAGAGTTGGTGGACATCGGTGACTCCTGTCTGCTGTACCGCAAGTCATTCTCGCGCGCCGGCTGCCCTGCGCGCTCGGGCGGTGTTTGATCAAAAAAAACGAAAGGACCCCTGGTCCCAGCTGTACGCTGGCGACCAGGGGTCCTCCAAAAATTGTTCGGCGGCGTCCTACTCTCCCACAGGGTCCCCCCTGCAGTACCATCGGCGCTGTGAGGCTTAGCTTCCGGGTTCGGAATGTAACCGGGCGTTTCCCTCACGCTATGACCACCGAAACCCTAATGGTTTCGAGCGAACAAGCACACTCTTCAGTTGTCTGTTCTGCTCAAAGCCGGCAACTGTTCGTTGCCTCAGAACTGACACAGTGGACGCGAGCAACTGAGGACAAGCCCTCGGCCTATTAGTACCGGTCACCTCCACACGTTACCGTGCTTCCAGATCCGGCCTATCAACCCAGTCGTCTACTGGGAGCCTTACCCCATCAAGACACAGTGGACGCGAGCAACTGAGGACAAGCCCTCGGCCTATTAGTACCGGTCACCTCCACACGTTACCGTGCTTCCAGATCCGGCCTATCAACCCAGTCGTCTACTGGGAGCCTTACCCCATCAAGTGGGTGGGAGCCCTCATCTCGAAGCAGGCTTCCCGCTTAGATGCTTTCAGCGGTTATCCCTCCCGAACGTAGCCAACCAGCCATGCCCTTGGCAGAACAACTGGCACACCAGAGGTTCGTCCGTCCCGGTCCTCTCGTACTAGGGACAGCCCTTCTCAAGACTCCTACGCGCACAGCGGATAGGGACCGAACTGTCTCACGACGTTCTAAACCCAGCTCGCGTACCGCTTTAATGGGCGAACAGCCCAACCCTTGGGACCGACTCCAGCCCCAGGATGCGACGAGCCGACATCGAGGTGCCAAACCATCCCGTCGATATGGACTCTTGGGGAAGATCAGCCTGTTATCCCCGGGGTACCTTTTATCCGTTGAGCGACGGCGCTTCCACAAGCCACCGCCGGATCACTAGTCCCGACTTTCGTCCCTGCTCGACCCGTCGGTCTCACAGTCAAGCTCCCTTGTGCACTTACACTCAACACCTGATTGCCAACCAGGCTGAGGGAACCTTTGGGCGCCTCCGTTACCCTTTAGGAGGCAACCGCCCCAGTTAAACTACCCATCAGACACTGTCCCTGATCCGGATCACGGACCCAGGTTAGACATCCAGCACGACCAGACTGGTATTTCAACGACGACTCCACCCGAACTGGCGTCCAGGCTTCACAGTCTCCCAGCTATCCTACACAAGCCGAACCGAACACCAATATCAAACTGTAGTAAAGGTCCCGGGGTCTTTCCGTCCTGCTGCGCGAAACGAGCATCTTTACTCGTAGTGCAATTTCACCGGGCCTATGGTTGAGACAGTCGAGAAGTCGTTACGCCATTCGTGCAGGTCGGAACTTACCCGACAAGGAATTTCGCTACCTTAGGATGGTTATAGTTACCACCGCCGTTTACTGGCGCTTAAGTTCTCAGCTTCGCCCCACCGAAATGGAGCTAACCGGTCCCCTTAACGTTCCAGCACCGGGCAGGCGTCAGTCCGTATACATCGCCTTACGGCTTCGCACGGACCTGTGTTTTTAGTAAACAGTCGCTTCTCGCTGGTCTCTGCGGCCACCCCCAGCTCAGAGCGCGAAGCTCATCACCAGGACTGGCCCCCCTTCTCCCGAAGTTACGGGGGCATTTTGCCGAGTTCCTTAACCATAGTTCACCCGAACGCCTCGGTATTCTCTACCTGACCACCTGAGTCGGTTTAGGGTACGGGCCGCCATGAAACTCGCTAGAGGCTTTTCTCGACAGCATAGGATCATCCACTTCACCACAATCGGCTCGGCATCAGGTCTCAGCCGTATGCAAGGCGGATTTGCCTACCTTGCGGCCTACACCCTTACCCCGGGACAACCACCGCCCGGGATGGACTACCTTCCTGCGTCACCCCATCACTCACCTACTACCAGCTCGGGTCACCGGCTCCACCACTCCGAGACACGTCAAAGACGGGCCCCGGCGGCTTCACGGGCTTAGCATCACTGGATTCGATGTTTGACGCTCCACAGCGGGTACCGGAATATCAACCGGTTATCCATCGACTACGCCTGTCGGCCTCGCCTTAGGTCCCGACTTACCCTGGGCAGATCAGCTTGACCCAGGAACCCTTAGTCAATCGGCGCACACGTTTCTCACGTGTGAATCGCTACTCATGCCTGCATTCTCACTCGTCAACCGTCCACAACTACCTTCCGGTGCTGCTTCACCCGGCAGACGACGCTCCCCTACCCATCACAGCCGGCGTTAGCCGTCATGCTGCAATGACACGACTTCGGCGGTACGCTTGAGCCCCGCTACATTGTCGGCGCGGAATCACTAGACCAGTGAGCTATTACGCACTCTTTCAAGGGTGGCTGCTTCTAAGCCAACCTCCTGGTTGTCTCTGCGACTCCACATCCTTTCCCACTTAGCGTACGCTTAGGGGCCTTAGTCGATGCTCTGGGCTGTTTCCCTCTCGACCATGGAGCTTATCCCCCACAGTCTCACTGCCGCGCTCTCACTTACCGGCATTCGGAGTTTGGCTAAGGTCAGTAACCCGGTAGGGCCCATCGCCTATCCAGTGCTCTACCTCCGGCAAGAAACACACGACGCTGCACCTAAATGCATTTCGGGGAGAACCAGCTATCACGGAGTTTGATTGGCCTTTCACCCCTAACCACAGGTCATCCCCCAGGTTTTCAACCCTGGTGGGTTCGGTCCTCCACGAAGTCTTACCTCCGCTTCAACCTGCCCATGGCTAGATCACCCCGCTTCGGGTCTTGAGCGTGCTACTCAAACGCCCTCTTCGGACTCGCTTTCGCTACGGCTACCCCACCCGGGTTAACCTCGCAACACACCGCAAACTCGCAGGCTCATTCTTCAAAAGGCACGCAGTCACGAGAACAAGGCAAGCCTTGTTCCGACGCTCCCACGGCTTGTAGGCACACGGTTTCAGGTACTATTTCACTCCCCTCCCGGGGTACTTTTCACCATTCCCTCACGGTACTATCCGCTATCGGTCACCAGGGAATATTTAGGCTTAGCGGGTGGTCCCGCCAGATTCACACGGGATTTCTCGGGCCCCGTGCTACTTGGGTGTCTCTCAAGCAAGCCGCTGACGTTTCGACTACGGGGGTCTTACCCTCTACGCCGGACCTTTCGCATGTCCTTCGCCTACATCAACGGTTTCTGACTCGCCTCACAGCCGGCAGACTGTGAAAGAGAGATCCCACAACCCCGCATACGCAACCCCTGCCGGGTCTCACACGCATACGGTTTGGCCTCATCCAGTTTCGCTCGCCACTACTCCCGGAATCACGGTTGTTTTCTCTTCCTGCGGGTACTGAGATGTTTCACTTCCCCGCGTTCCCTCCACACTGCCTATGTGTTCAGCAGTGGGTGACAGCCCATGACGACTGCCGGGTTTCCCCATTCGGAAACCCCCGGATCAAAGCCTGGTTGACGACTCCCCGGGGACTATCGCGGCCTCCCACGTCCTTCATCGGTTCCTGGTGCCAAGGCATCCACCGTGCGCCCTTAAAAACTTGGCCACAGATGCTCGCGTCCACTGTGCAGTTCTCAAACAACGACCAGCCACCCGGCAC
>NZ_LR732544.1:1876527-1883229 GCF_902506575.1 Streptomyces mexicanus
CCGAGTAGTCAACGTTCCACCCATGAGCAACCAGCATCAGACACTCGCTGATGTACTGGCCTCTGGACCGCCTACGCGGCCTAGAAGTGCTCCTTAGAAAGGAGGTGATCCAGCCGCACCTTCCGGTACGGCTACCTTGTTACGACTTCGTCCCAATCGCCAGTCCCACCTTCGACAGCTCCCTCCCACAAGGGGTTGGGCCACCGGCTTCGGGTGTTACCGACTTTCGTGACGTGACGGGCGGTGTGTACAAGGCCCGGGAACGTATTCACCGCAGCAATGCTGATCTGCGATTACTAGCGACTCCGACTTCATGGGGTCGAGTTGCAGACCCCAATCCGAACTGAGACCGGCTTTTTGAGATTCGCTCCACCTCACGGTATCGCAGCTCATTGTACCGGCCATTGTAGCACGTGTGCAGCCCAAGACATAAGGGGCATGATGACTTGACGTCGTCCCCACCTTCCTCCGAGTTGACCCCGGCGGTCTCCCGTGAGTCCCCAGCACCACAAGGGCCTGCTGGCAACACGGGACAAGGGTTGCGCTCGTTGCGGGACTTAACCCAACATCTCACGACACGAGCTGACGACAGCCATGCACCACCTGTACACCGACCACAAGGGGGCACCCATCTCTGGATGTTTCCGGTGTATGTCAAGCCTTGGTAAGGTTCTTCGCGTTGCGTCGAATTAAGCCACATGCTCCGCCGCTTGTGCGGGCCCCCGTCAATTCCTTTGAGTTTTAGCCTTGCGGCCGTACTCCCCAGGCGGGGCACTTAATGCGTTAGCTGCGGCACGGACAACGTGGAATGTTGCCCACACCTAGTGCCCACCGTTTACGGCGTGGACTACCAGGGTATCTAATCCTGTTCGCTCCCCACGCTTTCGCTCCTCAGCGTCAGTATCGGCCCAGAGATCCGCCTTCGCCACCGGTGTTCCTCCTGATATCTGCGCATTTCACCGCTACACCAGGAATTCCGATCTCCCCTACCGAACTCTAGCCTGCCCGTATCGACTGCAGACCCGGGGTTAAGCCCCGGGCTTTCACAACCGACGCGACAAGCCGCCTACGAGCTCTTTACGCCCAATAATTCCGGACAACGCTTGCGCCCTACGTATTACCGCGGCTGCTGGCACGTAGTTAGCCGGCGCTTCTTCTGCAGGTACCGTCACTTTCGCTTCTTCCCTGCTGAAAGAGGTTTACAACCCGAAGGCCGTCATCCCTCACGCGGCGTCGCTGCATCAGGCTTGCGCCCATTGTGCAATATTCCCCACTGCTGCCTCCCGTAGGAGTCTGGGCCGTGTCTCAGTCCCAGTGTGGCCGGTCGCCCTCTCAGGCCGGCTACCCGTCGTCGCCTTGGTGAGCCGTTACCTCACCAACAAGCTGATAGGCCGCGGGCTCATCCTGCACCGCCGGAGCTTTCCACACGCATCAGATGCCTGAGCGTGTCGTATCCGGTATTAGACCCCGTTTCCAGGGCTTGTCCCAGAGTGCAGGGCAGATTGCCCACGTGTTACTCACCCGTTCGCCACTAATCCCCTCCCGAAGGAGGTTCATCGTTCGACTTGCATGTGTTAAGCACGCCGCCAGCGTTCGTCCTGAGCCAGGATCAAACTCTCCGTGAATGCTTCCCCGTGATCGGGGCGAACACCACGAGAGCGGAACCGCCATCCGGCCGGAGACGGGGTATCAACATATCTGGCGTTGACTTTTGGCACGCTGTTGAGTTCTCAAGGAACGGTCGCTTCCTTCGTACTCACCCTCTCGGGCTTTCCTCCGGGCGCTTCCCTTCGGCGTTTCCGACTCTATCAGATCTTTTCTCGATCCGATCCCCGGTCGGCGGGGTTTGTCGTCGGCTTTTCGGGCTTTCGTCCGTCGGCCTTTCGACATTCACTACGTTAGCCGATTCCCGTCCCGACTCATAATCGAGTCGCGCGGGTTCGAATTCGGGCGTGCGGACACGCCACAGTCGACCCCGCTGAGGGGTGCTCGGTAGGTAGTGGGTTGGCCGCTCCGGCTGCAGGCGATCGCCGTACCCGGTTCGGCGGCTCGGGCTACGTTACGCATCTTCGAGGTGGGAGTCAACTTCCACCGGCGGGTCCCGCGTCGTGTCGCCGACGGGTCGTCAGGAACGGCGGCGGCGCGGCACGTGCGGCCGGTACGGGCTCACCGTCGGGTCGTCGGCGATCCAGAAGCGCCACGGATGGACGTCCCCGTTGCCGCCCTCGCCGGCGACACCCGTGCGGGGGCCGTTGCACACCTGGTCGGAGGGGGTCGGGGTGCCGCTCAGGATCCGGATGGGGGTGTCGCCCGCGGCGCAGGCGTCGGTGCCGTCGAGGGAGCGGTCCACGTCCAGGGCGGTGGCGAGCCGGGCCGGGCCTTTGGCCAGTTCCTTGTCGTTGCGGGCCGAGCGTCGCCGCAGGCGGGCCAGCTCGGCGCCCTCGACGATCTCGCCGGCCCGCAGGAGGACTCCGCTCGCGCGTCCCTCCGGGCCGCACACCAGGTTCATGCAGTGCCACATGCCGTAGGTGAAATAGACGTACACATGACCGGGAGGTCCGAACATCACCCCGTTGCGGGCCGTGCGACCGCGGTAGGCGTGGGAGCCCGGGTCGTTCGGACCGTCGTAGGCCTCGACCTCCGTCAGGCGCAGGGCGATCGGGCCGTCCGGGGTCGTCCGGACGAGGACGCGGCCCAGCAGGTCGGGGGCGACCTCGAGGACGGGGCGGTCGAAGAACGCTCGGGGCAGGGGCGTACGGTCCGGGGACGCGATCATGGCTTCCGAGCGTAGTCCAGACGGGTGGGGATCAGACGGGTGCCGAGGGGTGGTCAAGCTCTCCTCTCCTCGCCAGGGTGGGGCGCGGAACCGGCCGCGGCCGGATCGCGTTTGTAGGGATCAGGATCCGTACGTAAAGGGAGAGTCAATGGCGTTCAAGAAGCTGCTCGCGAGCCTGGGGGCCGGTGGGGCGTCGGTGGAGACCGTGCTGCACGAGGACAACGTCGTGCCGGGCGGGGTCGTCCAGGGCGAGGTGCGGATCCAGGGCGGGTCCGTGAACCAGGAGATCGAGGGGTTGTCGGTCGGGCTGCAGGCGAGGGTCGAGGTCGAGAGCGGCGACCAGGAGTACAAGCAGGACATCGAGTTCACCAAGGTGCGGCTCGGCGGTGCCTTCGAGCTGCAGGCGGGGGCCGTGCACGCGGTGCCGTTCGGGCTGGAGATCCCGTGGGAGACGCCGGTGACGATGATCGACGGGCAGGCGCTGCGGGGCATGCACATCGGGGTCACCACGGAGCTGGCGATCGCGCGTGCGGTGGACTCCGGTGACCTCGACCCGATCAACGTCCATCCGCTGCCGGCGCAGAAGGCGATCCTGGACGCCTTCATCCAGCTGGGCTTCCGGTTCAAGAACGCCGACATGGAGCGGGGCCACATCCGCGGGACGCGGCAGCGGCTGCCCTTCTACCAGGAGATCGAGTTCTACCCGCCGTCGCAGTACCGGGGACTGAACCAGGTCGAGCTGAGCTTCGTGGCCGACGAGCACGCCATGGACGTGGTGCTGGAGATGGACAAGAAGCCGGGGCTGTTCAGCGAGGGCAGTGACACCTACCGCTCGTTCCAGGTGGGGCTGCACGACTACCAGGGGACCGACTGGGCGGCGTATCTGCACCAGTGGATCGCCGAGGTCGGCAGCAGGCGGAACTGGTTCTAGGCTCGGGAGGTGCTGGTTCCGTCGATCAGGAGCCACCCGTAACCGATCAGGAGGTACCGAGGTGACCGAGCTGAAGAGGCCGCCGCTCCCCCACGACTTCCACCCGCCCGTGCCGTCCTTCACGGTCACGAGCGACGACGTCCAGGAGGGGGCGACGCTCAAGGACGCTCAGGTCCACGCGGCCGGGAACACCTCGCCGCAGCTGCGGTGGGAGGGCTTCCCGCCGGAGACGAAGAGCTTCGCCGTGACCTGCTACGACCCGGACGCGCCGACGGGCAGCGGGTTCTGGCACTGGGTGCTGTTCGACATCCCGGCCTCGGTGACGGAGCTGCCGGCGGGTGCGGGCAGCGGGAAGTTCGAGGGGCTGCCCGAGGGTGCCGTGCACGCGCGCAACGACTACGGGACGAAGGACTTCGGGGGCGCCGCGCCGCCGCCCGGGGACGGGCCGCACCGGTATGTGTTCACGGTGTACGCCGTGGACCAGGAGAAGCTCGGCCCCGACGCGGACGCCTCGCCCGCGGTGGTCGGCTTCAACCTGCGGTTCCACACGCTGGCCCGGGCGCAGCTGATCGGCGAGTACGAGGTGCCCGCCGAAGGCTGAGGTGCGTGCCCGCCGAAGGGTGCCCGCGTCTGCCGTGCGCTGCGGCGTTCACGCAATGTTTGTCCGTCTCCGGTCTTTGAAGTTGATCGGAGGCGGGCATTTTTATTGCGTTGTCCATCTCGGCGTGCCCGGCCAGAGTTGATCCGGGTCCGCCGGGGGGTGGGCCGGGTGCACACGGGAGGTGGGCCGGATGCGGGACACGCTGGTGCTGAACGCGAGCTTCGAGCCGCTGTCGACGGTGACACTGAACCGAGCCGTCGTGCTGGTGCTGCAGGACAAGGCCGTCGTCGAGCAGGCCCACCCCGAGCTGCGGATGCGGGCGGCCGCGGTGGACATACCCGCGCCCCGGGTGATCCGGTTGTGCCGGTACGTACGGGTGCCGTTCCGAAGACAAGCACCGTGGTCGAGGCGGGGTGTGCTGGTGCGGGACCGGCACCGGTGCGCGTACTGCGGCGGGCGGGCGACGACCGTGGACCACGTGGTGCCGCGGTCGCAGGGCGGTCAGGACACGTGGCTGAACACAGTGGCCTCCTGTGCCGAGGACAATCACCGCAAGGCGGACCGGACTCCGGAGCAGGCGGGGATGCCGCTGCTGCGGCAGCCGTTCGAGCCGACGCCGGCGGACGCGATGCTGCTGGCGCTCGGGCAGGAGGACTTCGACGCGCTGCCGGAGTGGCTGGCCCGCGAGGCCGCCTGAGCCTCGCCGTCGCGGAAGAGCTGGACCGCACCGCTGCTCGCGGTGCGGTCCTGGTCTTCCGGGCCGGTCAGTCGATGCTGCCGGTCAGTCGATGCTGGGCTTCTCGCGGCGCTCGGCCGGGCTCGTGCGGCCGTCGTTCTGCGCCGGTACGGTCTTCCCGCCGCCCGCGCCGGAGCCGCCGCCGGGGCCGGAACCGCCGCCCATGGCACCGAAGTTGCCGACGGCACCGGACAGGCCCTTGAGGGCGTCGCCGATCTCGCTGGGGACGATCCAGAGCTTGTTGGCGTCGCCCTCGGCGATCTTCGGGAGCATCTGCAGGTACTGGTAGGACAGCAGCTTCTGGTCCGGGTCGCCGGCGTGGATGGCCTCGAAGACCGTACGGACGGCCTGGGCCTCGCCCTCGGCGCGCAGGGCGGCGGCCTTGGCCTCGCCTTCCGCGCGCAGGATCTGGGACTGCTTCTCGCCCTCGGCGCGCAGGATCTCGGACTGGCGGACACCTTCGGCCTGGAGGATCGCGGCGCGCTTGTCCCGGTCGGCGCGCATCTGCTTCTCCATCGAGTCCTGGATGGAGGTCGGCGGTTCGATGGCCTTGAGTTCGACGCGGTTGACGCGGATGCCCCACTTGCCGGTGGCCTCGTCGAGGACGCCGCGCAGGGCCGCGTTGATCTCCTCGCGGGAGGTCAGGGTGCGCTCCAGGTCCATGCCGCCGATGATGTTGCGCAGGGTGGTGACGGTGAGCTGCTCGATGGCCTGGATATAGCTGGCGACCTCGTAGGTGGCGGCGCGGGCGTCGGTCACCTGGTAGTAGATGACGGTGTCGATGTTGACGACCAGGTTGTCCTGGGTGATCACCGGCTGGGGCGGGAACGGCACGACCTGCTCGCGCAGGTCGATGCGGTTGCGGATGGTGTCGATGAACGGGACGACGATGTTCAGGCCCGCGTTGAGCGTGCGTGTGTAGCGGCCGAAGCGCTCCACGATGGCGGCGCTGGCCTGCGGGATGACTTGGATCGTCTTGATCAGGGCGATGAAGACCAACACCACCAGAACGATCAGGACGATGATGACCGGTGCCATCGTTGCTTCCCGTACCCTTCTCCGCCTCGGCGCTTTCGGAAGATCTTATGGCTGTGGGCTGTTGAAGATCTTGCTGTCGAGTCTGACAGACCGTCGCGTGCCTCGTGGGGTGTTCGGTGCAGGTCCCGTGTCGGTCCGGTGGCATGTCCCGGGTCACATGACGATGGCGGTGGCCCCCTCGATGTCGACGACGTCGACCTGGGCGCCCGCTTCGTAGGCACGGTCGGTGTCGAGCGCGCGTGCCGACCAGACCTCGCCGGCGAGTTTGATGCGGCCGCCGGTGCCGTCGACGCGTTCGAGCACGACGGCCTGACGGCCTTTCAGTGCCTCGACTCCGGTGGCCAGCCGGGGCAGTTGCCTGCTGTGCCGGTGGGCGATGGGCCGTACGACGGCGATCAGCGCGACCGAGACGACGACGAAGGCGATCACCTGGACGACGACGCCGAAGCCGAAGCCGGCGGCGACCGCGGCGGCCACGGCGCCGACCGCGAGCATCCCGAACTCCGGCATCGCCGTCGCCACGAGCGGGATGCCGAGCGCTGCCGCGCCGACCAGCCACCACACCCATGCGTCGATGTCGTTCACGCGGTCATGGTAGGGCGGTGACCCGTGCGGCGGAC
>NZ_LR732544.1:1883330-1887697 GCF_902506575.1 Streptomyces mexicanus
GCGCGCCCTGTCCGCCGCACGGGTCACCGCCCTACCATGACCGCGTGAACGACATCGACGCATGGGTGTGGTGGCTGGTCGGCGCGGGAGGGTTCAGGACAGCGGAAGGCCCTGCGCGGTCCAGCGGTCGCCGACCTGCTCGACGACGAGCGGGAGCCCGAAGCAGTGGGAGAGGTTGCGGGAGGTGAGTTCCAGCTCCAGCGGGCCGGCGGCGAGGACCTTGCCCTGACGGATCATCAGGACGTGGGTGAAGCCGGGGGCGATCTCCTCGACGTGGTGGGTGACCATGATCATCGATGGGGCGATGGGGTCGCGGGCGAGCCGGCCGAGGCGGCGGACGAGGTCCTCGCGGCCGCCGAGGTCGAGGCCGGCGGCGGGCTCGTCCAGGAGCAGCAGCTCGGGGTCGGTCATCAGGGCGCGGGCGATCAGGGTGCGCTTGCGCTCGCCCTCGGACAGGGTGCCGAAGCGGCGGTCGAGGTAGTCGGTCATGCCGAGGCGGTCGAGGAAGGCGCGGGCGCGCTGCTCGTCGACGTCCTCGTACTCCTCCTGCCAGCCGGCGGTCATGCCGTAGGCGGCGGTGAGCACGGTCTGCAGGACCGTCTGGCGCTTGGGGAGCTTCTCGGCCATGGCGATGCCGGCCATGCCGATGCGCGGGCGGAGCTCGAAGACGTCGGTGCCGGGCTTGCCGAGGGTCTCGCCGAGGATGGTGGCGGTGCCCGTGCTGGGGTAGAGGTAGCTGGAGGCGACGTTGAGGAGGGTGGTCTTGCCGGCGCCGTTGGGGCCGAGGATGACCCAGCGCTCGCCCTCCTTGACCGACCAGGAGACCTGGTCCACCAGAGCCCGGCCCTCGCGGACCACGGATACGTCCTGAAGCTCCAGAACATCGCTCATGAGCGCGTTGTCTCCCCTTGCAGTGTGCCGCCGGTCTCGGCTGTCGCGTACGCCTGTGGCTCGGTCCGCCGCGCCGGTGGGCGCAGCCCCCACCGAATCTACGCCACGCGATGGGCGGGCCGTTCCATCGGTCCGGTCCTTAGGGTGGAGACATGCTCTCGGAACCGCGCTCTGGTCGCCTTGCCGCTTGGGGAAATGCCCTGCTTGCCGGACTTGTCTCTCCGGACGACGCCGTGCTCGCCATCGTGGGCGAGGACGCCGTCCACCGGGTGGAGGGGCTGCCCGGCGAGACCGGGCCCGTCGGGCTGACGCTCGCGCTGGGGCGGCTGCGCGCGCTCGGGGTGAGCGCGCTGCGGGTGGCGCTGCCGGCGCCGGGGCATCCGCTGGGGCTGAGCGGGCCGCCGGAGTTCAACGCGCGGGCGCTTCAGGCCGAGGAGGCGGTGATCTGTCACGACGCGGCGTTCGGGCTGGTGCCGGAGGTGTCCGAGGCCGGGCCCGAGGGTGATGTGCACGTCGAGGTGGTGTGGCACGTGCTGCCGGTGCGCCAGGCGCCGCCGGCCGATGTGCCGTCGCTGGGCGAGGCCGAGCGGGAGCTGGCCCAGGCCCTGCGGGAGGCGACCGAGGTGCTGTCGAAGCTGGACGTCGCCGGGTCGGGGCCGGTGGCCGAGGCGGCGATCGACGCCTACCGGGCGCGGGCCGAGCGCGGCGGGGAGGTGCTGGCGCCGGGGTATCCGCCGCGGGCCGTGCGGGTGCTGGAGCTGGCGCAGCGGGTGGGGCTGCTGGTCTCGCTGGCGTACGACCACGGGCACGGGGGCGCGGTGAGCGCCTCGGAGATGGCGGCGCGGGGAGCGGCGTTGCGGCCGGTGGAGCGGACGGCTCGGCGGGCGCAGGTGGCGGCGTACAACGCCGTGGTGGAGGAGCGGGAGAAGAAGGTGCGGTGAGCGGCGGCTCGACGGCGCTGCGCCCCCGGGACGCCGAGCGGCCTCCCGGGGGAGCCGGGAGGCCGTGGGCATCGGTCCGGTGGGCCGGGTCAGTGGTTGAGGCCCAGGTTGCCGAAGGCGGGGTTCAGGACGCCGATGACGTTGACGCTGTTGCCGACGGCGTTGACCGGGATGTGGATCGGGGCCTGGACGACGTTGCCCGAGACGACGCCCGGGGAGCCCTTGGCGGCGCCGGCGGCCGAGGCGCCGTCGTGGGCGGAGGCCATTCCGGCGCCGGCGGCCACGATCCCGCCGGCCACCATCGTCACAGCCGCTGCCTTCTTCAGGTTCTTCACTTCTCAGCCCTTCTGGTGTTCGCCACGGCAGTCGCCGCAGCACGCACTGGAGAACGGCCGGGGCGGGCGGAGGATGCGCCATCCGGGGGACATTCCCACGACGGTATGAATCTCAGTCCGGAGGGGAACCTTCCGCATTGCCGTGCGGGGCGGCGGGGTCGTGCGTGCCGGGCGTGGCTCAGCCGGTCACCCCGTGGCGTACGGCCCACAGCGCGGCCTGGGTGCGGTCGGCCAGGTCGAGCTTCATCAGGATGTTCGACACATGGGTCTTCACGGTCTTCTCGGACAGGACCAGCGCGCGGGCTATCTCGCGGTTGGAACGGCCGTCCGCTATGAGTCCCAGGACCTCCCGCTCCCGTTCGGTCAGGGAACTGCCCCGCCCCTGCGTGGGGCCGGACCCCTCGTCGGACAGCAGGGCGCCCGCCACCTCCGGCTGGAGCAGGATGTGGCCCGCGTGCACGGAGCGGATCGCGCCCGCGAGCGCGTCGGGATCGACGTCCTTGTAGACGTACCCGGCAGCGCCCGCGCGCAGGGCCGGGACCACCGTGCGCTGCTCGGTGAAGCTGGTGACGATCAGCACGCGCGCGGGGTTGTCGAGTTCCCGCAGCCGGCGCAGCGCCTCGACGCCGTCCATGACCGGCATCTTCACGTCCATGAGGACGACGTCGGGCCGCAGCTCCTCGGCGCGGGCGACCCCCTCGGCGCCGTCCGCCGCCTCGCCGACGACCTCGATGTCGTCCTGCACCTCCAGGAAGGTGCGCAGGCCCCGGCGCACCACCTGGTGGTCGTCGACGACCAGCACCTTGATTGGCTCAGCCACCGGGGGCCTCCATCTCGATCGTGGTGCCCTTGCCGGGCGCCGAGTCCACCGTGAGTCTGCCGCCGGCCCCGCTCGCGCGGTCCCGCATGGACACCAGGCCCAGGTGGCGGCCCGCGCTGCGCACGGCCCGCGGGTCGAAGCCCTTGCCGTCGTCGGTGACGCGCAGCACGGCGCCGCGGCCGCGGCGCTCGAGGGTGACGTCGACGTGGGCGGCTCCCGAGTGCCGCAGCGCGTTGTGCAGGGCCTCCTGGGCCACGCGCAGCACGGCCTCCTCCTGGGCGGTCGGCAGGGCGCGGAAGCCGCGGACGGTGAAGGTCACGCGCGCGGCGTGGGCGCGGTCGAGGACCTGGATCTGGGTGCGCAGGGTGGCGACCAGCCCGTCCTCCTCCAGGGCCGCCGGGCGCAGCTCCACCACGGCGGCGCGCAGCTCGTCGGCGGCCTCGGCGGCCAGCGCCGCGACCTGCTGCAGCTCGCCCTTGGCGCGCGCCGGGTCGCGGTCGACGAGGGCGGCGGCGGCCTGGGCGGTCAGGCGCAGGGAGAACAGCTTCTGGCTGACGGCGTCGTGCAGCTCGTGGGCGAGGCGGGAGCGCTCCTCGGCGATGGTCAGCTCGCGGCTGCGCTCGTAGAGGCGGGCGTTGGTCAGCGCGATCGCGGCGTGCTGGGCGAGGATCGCGAGCAGCTCCTCGTCCTCCTCGGTGAACCCGCAGCCGCCCTGCGGCCTGGGGCAGCGCTTGTTCGCCAGGAACAGGGCGGCGATGACCTCGTCGCCGTCGCGCACGGGCAGGCCCAGGAAGTCGGCCAGTTCGGGATGGGCGGACGGCCAGCCCTCGAAGCGGGGGTCCTTGCGCACGTCGGCCAGGCGCTGGGTCTTGGCGTCGTGCAGCATCGCCGCGAGGATGCCGTGCTGGCGCGGGAGGGGGCCGATGGCGCGCCACTGCTCGTCGCTGACGCCGTCCACCACGAACTGGGCGAAGCCGCCGTGGTCGTCGGGGACGCCGAGGGCGGCGTACTGCGCGTCGAGCAGCTCACGGGCCGAGGCGACGATCGTCTTCAGGACGTCGCGCACCTCCAGGTGCCTGCTCATGGCCAGCAGCGCGTCGCTCACGGCGGCGAGGCCGGACCGGGGTCCTCGACTCATGCCCTCACGGTACCGGCGGGCTGTGACAGCGGGATCGGCCTCGCGTCCGCCCCGCCCGGGGCGGTGGAACCAGGTTCTGTCTCTTTTACACAATTCCCAGCCCACGAGGCAGGCAGGAACCCCGGAAGCCGTCTTTTGCTTGTGAAAAAAAAATGGCAAGTAGACCGGTCACTTATACACATCTCCAATCCCACGAAACTCTTGAGCGACTTTTATGCCGTCATCTGCTTGTTGATAGAAAG
>NZ_LR732544.1:1887798-1911472 GCF_902506575.1 Streptomyces mexicanus
GGGGGGCGCCGGCGGGCCGGCGCGCGGCGGGGGCGGTCTCGCGGCGCGGCGGGGCGGGGCCGGAGGGCGGGGCGAGGGGGGGGAGGCGGCCGCGCGGGGCTGCCGGAGGACAAGGGACCGCACGCGCGCGCGACGCGCCCGTGGGTGCTGAGGTGTCGCCGCCGGGCGCGCGGGAAGCCCAAGGGAGGGGACGGAAGAGGGCAGATGCCCCGCGGACGGCTGCGGGAGGCCGCGCAAGGCCCCGGAAGGCCGCTCACGTAGAGCGTTGCGACGGCAACCACGGGTGAGAACGATCGTGCTCCAATGTGAGGACGCGCATAGGGCGCACATCACGTACGACCGGACATAGGAGACAAGGCATCCCCGGGTGAACGGGACAGACGGCCCCGTCTGTCCCGTTTTGTCAGTTCCTGATCCACTACCCGGATTCGTACGTCACACCTTTGCCCCGGCATTTTGCGGCCGCTAAGAATGGCTCCCGTCGCTCGGCGCCGCCGGCTCTTCCGCCCGGCGCTCGTGGGAAGGACCCCCTCCCGCAGTCCGGAGAGCGACCTCCGCGCTACTCGAAGAGGTCCATTTCGCCATGCCCGCAAACTTCCGCTCTTTCCATAGTCGTGCGCTGACCAAGGCCAACGAGGTGCTGCGCGACCGTGCGCTGCCGAAGGCCAACGAGGCCGTCCGCATCGGCCGTGCGCTGCCCAAGGCCCAGAAGATCGCCGTCGCCGGTGCCGCCACCCTCAGCGCCGCCGCCATCGCCGTCCCCGCCGCCGTCGCCGGTGGCGGCCAGACGACGGTCTCCGCCGACGCCGCCTCCTCGGCTCCGGTGCGGATCAGCTCCCAGCCGGTCAAGGACGTCCACGGCGACATCACCGACCAGCTCGCGGGCAGCAGCGTCAAGGTGCAGGACATCGAGGCCCGGCAGCAGGCCGCCGCGAAGCAGAAGGCCGCCGCCGCGCAGCAGAAGGCGAAGGCCGCCCACCAGAAGGCCGCCGCGCGCCAGGCCCGGCAGGCCGCCGCGAGCCGGTCCGCGCACCGCCCCCAGATGCAGACGGTCGCCGCGACCAAGAGCTACCCGAACAACCTGGACGGCTGGATCCGCCAGTCGCTGGACATCATGCGGCAGCACAACATCCCCGGCTCCTACAGCGGCATCCACCGCAACGTGATGCGGGAGTCCTCCGGCAACCCCTACGCGATCAACAACTGGGACATCAACGCCATCAACGGTGTCCCGTCGAAGGGGCTGCTGCAGGTCATCCAGCCGACCTTCAACGCCTACCACGTGCCCGGCACGTCGTGGAACATCTACGACCCGGTCGCCAACATCACGGCCGCCTGCAACTACGCGGCGCACCGCTACGGCTCCATGGACAACGTCAACAGCGCGTACTGACCTCGGAGGTCGGCGCGGGCCTCTGACGACGTGACGCGAAAGGGCGGCACCCCGGGTGTGGGGGTGCCGCCCTTCGCTGTCCGCGCGCGTCAGGTCCGCGTCACTTGCGCATGACCTCCGGCTCGTGGCGGCGCAAAAACCGCGCCACGAGGAAGCCGCAGACGACGCCGAGGGCGATCAGCGCGGCCATGTCGATGCCCCAGGCCGATGCCTCGTGGTTCCACAGCGGGTCGGTGCTGGTCGGGTCGTCGGTGTTCGGGGCGATGTCGTTGAAGTCGAGCGTGGTGCCGGCGGCGGCCACCGCCCAGCGCGAGGGCATCAGGTAGGAGAACTCGTCGACGCCGACCGTGCCGTGCAGCGTGAACAGGCAGCCGGTGAACACCACCTGGATGATCGCGAACATCACCAGCAGCGGCATGGTCTTCTCGGCGGTCTTCACCAGCGAGGAGATGACCAGGCCGACCATCATCGAGGTGAAGCCCAGCGCCATGATCGGCAGGCACAGCTCGAACAGCGTGGCGTTGCCGAGGACCAGGCCCTGCTCGGGGATCTCACGGCTGGAGAAGCCGATCAGGCCGACCAGCAGGCCCTGCAGCACGGTGACCGCGCCCAGGACGACGACCTTGGACATCAGGTAGGCCGAGCGGGACAGGCCGGTGGCGCGCTCGCGCTCGTAGATGACCCGTTCCTTGATCAGCTCGCGGACGGAGTTCGCCGCGCCCGCGAAGCACGCGCCGACCGCGAGGATCAGCAGCACCGTGGTGGCCGTGCCGTTCGGCACGTGCACACCCGTCTTCGGGTTGACCGGGTTGACCAGCAGGCCCTTGTCGTGCTCGATGAGCAGGCTGACCGCGCCGAGCACGGCCGGCAGGATCACCGTCAGCGCCAGGAAGCCCTTGTCGGAGGCGATCACCGCCACGTACCGCCGGATCAGGGTCAGCAGCTGCGAGCCCCAGCCCTGCGGTTTGGGCGGCCTGATGGCCTGCGGCGGGGGCATGTGCACCGACTGCGGGGCGACGGCGTCGATCTCCGCGGCGTACATCTGGTAGTGCTGCGAGCCCTTCCAGCGGCCGGCCCAGTCGTAGTCGCGGTAGTTCTCGAAGGCGGAGAAGACGTCGGCCCAGCTGTCGTAGCCGAAGAAGTTCAGCGCCTCCTCGGGCGGGCCGAAGTAGGCGACGGAGCCGCCCGGCGCCATCACGAGCAGCTTGTCGCACAGCGCCAGCTCGGCCACGGAGTGGGTGACGACGAGGACGGTGCGGCCGTCGTCGGCCAGGCCGCGCAGCAGCTGCATGACGTCGCGGTCCATGCCCGGGTCGAGGCCGGACGTCGGCTCGTCCAGGAAGATCAGCGAGGGCTTGGTGAGCAGTTCCAGGGCGACCGAGACGCGCTTGCGCTGGCCGCCGGAGAGTGAGGTGACCTTCTTGTCCTTGTGGATGTCGAGCTTCAACTCGCGCAGCACCTCGTCGATGCGGGCGTTGCGCTCGGCGGCCGTGGTGTCCGCCGGGAAACGCAGCTTCGCCGCGTACTTCAGGGCGCGTTTGACGCTCAGTTCCTTGTGCAGGATGTCGTCCTGCGGCACCAGGCCGATGCGCTGGCGCAGTTCGGCGAACTGCTTGTACAGGTTCCGGTTGTCGTAGAGGACTTCGCCCTGGTCGGCGGGGCGGTAACCGGTGAGCGCCTTGAGCAGCGTCGACTTGCCCGAGCCGGACGGGCCGATGACCGCGATCAGCGACTTCTCCGGCACGCCGAAGGAGACGTCCTTGAGGATCTGCTTGCCGCCGTCCACGGTCACGGTCAGGTGGCGGGCGGAGAAGGACACCTCACCGGTGTCGACGAACTCCTCCAGCCGGTCGCCGACGATCCGGAACGTCGAGTGGCCGACGCCGACGATGTCGGTCGGACCGAGCGTCGCCGAGCCGCCCTTGGGGATCGGCTGGCCGTTGACGTACGTGCCGTTGTGCGAGCCGAGGTCGCGGATCTCCAAGCGGCCGTCGGGCGCGGCGTGGAACTCCGCGTGGTGGCGGGAGACCTGGAGGTCGGAGACCACCAGATCGTTCTCCAGGGCACGGCCGATGCGCATCACGCGGCCGAGCGAGAACTGGTGGAACGTCGTCGGGCTGCGGTCGCCGTGGACCGGCGGCGCGCCCGCGCCGTCGGCGGGACCCTGCTGCGCCGGGATCGACGGCGCCTGCGGGGCCTGCTGCTGCGGCTGGTGCTGCCAACTCTGCTGGGCCGCCTGCGCGTTGACGGCGTGCGCCGCGGCGGACGGTGCCTGAGCGGCCGGGGCCTGCGCGGGCTGCGGGTGCGCGCCCGGCGTGTGCGGGGCCGGCGCGCCCCAGCCGGGTTCGGCGGCCTGTGCCGCGTACGGCTGCTGGGGCTGTGCCTGCGGAGTGCCGACGGCGGCAGCGGCGGAGAGGGTCAGGCACGGGCCGTCGGTGGCGGTGCCGAGGGGGGCGGCCGCGCCCGGGCCGATCTCGATCTGGGGGACCCGCCGGCCCTGCACGAACGTGCCGTTGGTGCTGCCGTGGTCCTCGACGACCCAACCGCGGCCGTTGAAGCGGACCGTGGCGTGCCGCCAGGAGACCCTGGCGTCGTCGAACACGATGTCCCCCTGGGGATCGCGCCCCAGGGTGTAGGACCTGGACGGGTCGAGCGTCCAGGTCCGTCCGTTTGATTCCAGTACGAGTTCCGGCACTCCATGCCCCACTGAGTTGTCCCCCGAATTGCCCCCGTCGCAGGGAGTCTAGGGATGTCGAACATCGGGTGGAACTATTTCAGGCCCGGCCCGCTGACCGAAACCCGGGCCTTGTCATGAGTGCGTAACGCATGCTTCGGCGCTCGGCACCGACAAGGGCCTGGGCGGGTCCGGCTGCCGACGGTGGCGGCGCTGCCGATGCTGCCGGCCGAGGTGCTGACGGCGGTACGGACACCGGTGGAGGCACCGGGTCCGGAAGGCTCGCGGCCTGCGGGGCCACCGGGCTCGGGAGGCACACGGGACGCGTACGGCTCAGGGGCGACCCGTACGACTCGGTGGCCCCGCGCGGCTCGGAAGGTGGCCGCGCGGGGCGCTTCGCCGGGCCGCGCGGCCCGTACTCCCCCACTCCGTCGTACCGGCCGCCCGACCCGGCGACCAACCCCTGCCTGCGCCTGCCCGGGCCCCCGCGCACCCGAGGAGGCTCCGCTCGCGCCGGACGCCCCGTCCCGGGAGCGCCCCCCGGGACCAGCGGGGCGAGCCCTACTCCGTCGACGTGGTCGACATCGAGCAGGTCGTCACCCGTGGCCGGATGGTGCTGTGCGCGCTCGTCACCCAGCCGCCCGAAGGCCTGGAGGGCGATCTGCGGGCCACCGTGCACAGCTGGGCCGAGTCGATGAAGATGCAGGCGGAGATCATCTCCGGGCACGGCGACAACCGGCCGCGCGGTCTGGGGCGCTCCTTGGTGACCGTGCTCGGGCACCCGCTCACCGCGGAGGCGACCGCGCAGATCGCCGCGCGGATCACGAAGGCGGGCGGCAACATCGACCGCATCTTCCGGCTGGCGAAGTATCCGGTGACGGCGGTGGAGTTCGCGGTGTCCGGAGTGGCGACGGAACCGCTGCGGACCGCGCTGGTCACGGACGCGGCGGCACTGGGTGTCGATGTCGCGGTGGTCGCGGCGGGCCTGCACCGGCGGGCGCAGCGGCTGGTGGTCATGGACGTGGACTCCACACTGATCCAGGACGAGGTGATCGAACTCTTCGCCGCGCACGCCGGCTGCGAGGACAAGGTCGCCGAGGTGACGGCGGCCGCCATGCGCGGGGAGCTGGACTTCGAGCAGTCGCTGCACGCGCGCGTGGCCCTGCTGGCGGGGCTGGACGCGTCGGTGGTGGACAAGGTGCGCAGCGAGGTGCGGCTGACGCCGGGCGCGCGCACCCTGATCCGTACGCTCAAGCGGCTCGGCTACCAGGTAGGTGTGGTCTCCGGCGGTTTCACGCAGGTCACGGACGATCTGAAGGAACGGCTCGGCCTGGACTTCGCCCAG
Organism: Streptomyces mexicanus; assembly: GCF_902506575.1. Classification (GTDB taxonomy): domain Bacteria; phylum Actinomycetota; class Actinomycetes; order Streptomycetales; family Streptomycetaceae; genus Streptomyces; species Streptomyces mexicanus. The sequence continues at coordinate 1,893,211 of NZ_LR732544.1, forward strand.
GCGAACACGCTGGAGATAGTCGACGGGAAGCTGACGGGCCGGGTCACCGGCGAGATCGTCGACCGGGCGGGCAAGGCGAGGCTGCTGCGCCGGTTCGCCGCCGAGGCGGGCGTTCCGCTGGCGCAGACGGTCGCGATCGGCGACGGCGCCAATGACCTGGACATGCTGAACGCGGCCGGTCTCGGGGTCGCCTTCAACGCCAAGCCGGTGGTCCGCCAGGCCGCGCACACGGCGGTGAACGTGCCCTTCCTGGACACCGTGCTCTATCTGCTCGGGGTCACCCGCGAAGAGGTCGAGGCGGCGGACGCGCACGAGGAGCGCTGAGGCCCCGCGGGCGTCCGCCGGGACGGCGGGCGCCCGGATCGAGGCGCCGACGATCACGTCGGTGCGCCGACAGTCAGGTCGGTCACGACCGTACGACGGCGGTCACGTCGGTCAGGGTACGACGGCTTCACGCCGGTCACGACCGACGGCGGCGTTCACCCCGGTCACGACCGTACGGCGGCGGTCACGTCGTCACACCGGCCCGTCAACGCGGCGCGGTCGCGTCGGTGCGCCGACGGTCACTCCGACGGCGCCCAGTAGTCGAGCAGGGTGCCCACCGACGGCTCCAGGCTCTTCCATGAGCCGTCGAAGGAGACGACGGCGAACGCGGCGGCCGGGAAGCCGCGGCGGCTCATCCGCTCACGGGCGTCGCCCTCGGCCGCGCCGGAGAGCACCTCGGCCAGCCCCTGCACGCCCGGGTTGTGGCCGATCAGGACGACGTTCTGGACGTCGTCCGGTGTTTCGTTGAGCACGGTGATCAGCTCGCCGGGCGAGGCCTCGTAGATCCGCTCCTCGTAGACGGTCTTCGGCCGGTGCGGCAGTTCGTGGACGGCGAGCTTCCAGGTCTCGCGGGTGCGGATCGCGGTCGAGCACAGGGCGAGGTCGAAGGAGATGCCGGTGTCGGCCAGCTTGCGGCCGGCCACCGCGGCGTCCTTGCGGCCCCGCTCGGCGAGCGGTCGCTCGTGGTCGGCCACTTGGGGCCAGTCGGCTTTCGCGTGTCGGAAAAGGACGATCCTGCGGGGTTCTGCGACGCTCATGGCTCCCAGCTTCGCATGAAACAGGCCACGAGGCGCAGGGAGTTGGCGCGCTGATCAACCTCTTGCCGTCCGGCTCGCCCGGCTAGCGCCTGAGCAGGTCCTGGGCGTGTTGCAGCAGCTGGGCGAGCGCGGGGCCGCCCGTGCTCGCGTGGGCGTGCGACGGGTTCATGATCAGGGCGAGCAGGATGACGAAGGCGAGGGCCGGCAGGGCCAGGGCCCACCACGGCAGCCTGCTGTCGACGCCGCCCGGGATCGCCGGGCCGGACCGGGTGTGCGTACGGGCCGGCATGCTCGCCTCCGTTGTCCTCGAGTGTCCTCGGGCCGCTGAGTGCGGCCCCATCTCGAAGGTACGTATCCGGCGAGCACCGGCCCATCCGGTGATCCACCTACTTGACCCTGACCCTGGCCCCCTAGGGGACAGGGGGGACAGCCCCACCCCCGGGCCTCAAGGCACGTGCCCCACAGGCCCGTGCCTCACGGACCGGGAGGTGGGTCCGGGCAGGGTCAGGGAGACACGATCATCGCGACGATGGCGATGACCAGGAAGATGGCGAAGAACGCTCCGAAGACGACGAGCATCTTCTTCTGCCCGTTCGGGGGGTTCGGGTCGAGCACAGGCTGCATGGCCCCAGTTTCGCACCCCGCCCCCGCGCCGCTGCGCCCGGGGCGCGGTTCGGCATGCCCCGGCCTCCCCCTCGCCTCACGCCCGTGCGCCCGAGTGGCGGTTCAGCCGGCCGCTTCCTCCTCCACGGTGCGGTCGCGCCCGGCCAGGAAGCCGACCACCATCTGCGGGATCATCAGCGCGCTCATCAGCGCGATCGGCACGCCCCAGCCGCCGCTGCTCTGGTACAGCACGCCGACGAGCAGCGGGCCCGGGATGGAGATCAGGTAGCCGGTGCTCTGCGCGAACGCCGACAGCTGGGCCACGCCCGTGCCGGTGCGCGCCCGCATGCCGACCATGGTGAGCGCCAGCGGGAAGGCGCAGTTGGAGACGCCGAGGAGCAGCGCCCAGGCCCAGGCGCCGCCGGCCGGTGCGAAGTACAGTCCGGCGTATCCGGCGAGGCCGCAGACGCCGAGCACCAGCACGATGGGGCCCTGGTGGGGCAGCCGGGTGGCCACGCGGGGGATGACGAAGGCCAGCGGCACGCCCATCACCATGGTGACGGCGAGCAGCAGTCCGGCGGTGCCGGCGGAGACGCCCGCGTCCCGGTAGATCTGCGCCATCCAGCCCATGGTGATGTAGGCGGCGGTGGCCTGGAGGCCGAAGAAGACGGCCAGCGCCCAGGCGGTGCGGCTGCGCGTGATCTTGAGGACGGGGGCCTGTTCGCCGCGTACGGCGCCCTTGCGCGCGGGCGCGGGCCGTGCGGCCGGCTCGCCCGCGGACGCCCCGCCTGCCGCCCCCTGCGCGGACTCCTGGACGCTCGGCGCGGTGCCCCGTTCCCGGACCAGCGGCAGCCAGGGCAGTACGGCCGCCACGGCGAGCACCGCCCAGACGGCCAGGCCGGACTGCCAGCTGCCGCCGAGCGCGTCGGTCAGCGGCACGGTGATCGCGGCGGCGATCGAGGTGCCGAGGGCGAGGGCCATCGAGTACAGGCCGGTCATGGACCCGACCCGGTCGGGGAACCAGCGCTTGACGATGACCGGCATCAGGACGTTGCTGACGGCGATGCCCGCGAGGGCGAGCGCGCTGGCCACGAGGAAGCCGGCCGTGTGCCCGGCGTAGGGGCGTATCAGCAGTCCGGCGGCGATGGCGGCCATGCCCGCGCACACCACCGCGGAGGGGCCGAAGCGGCGGGCCAGCCGGGGTGCCATGACGCCGAAGACGGCGAAGCACAGCGGCGGCACGGAGGTGAGCAGGCCGGCCACGCTGCCGCTCATCCCGAGGCCGTCGCGGACCTCCTCCAGGAGCGCGCCGAGGCTGGTGATGGCGGGCCGCAGGTTCAGGGCGGCCAGCACGATGCCGATCGTGACCAGCCGTAGCGTCCACGCGCGCGGGGCGGCCGTCCGGGGCTCGCCGACCGCCCCGGCGTTCCCCGGGGCGGCGGTCGCGGCCGGGGTCTGATGCTCGGTCGTGGGCCTCGTCGTCCGGGTTGTTTCCTCACTCACCATGGGGTCCATCATAGAATCATAGGATGATTGACTGTCCAGAGTGTCCATGGTCCGGGAGGCGGCTCCCGGCTCCCGCGTGCGAAGGTGTGCCATGCCCCTGAGCCATCCGCGCCGATCGGCGCTGTCCGAGCAGGTCATCGCGGCGCTGCGGAACCAGATCGCCTCGGGCGAGTGGCCGGTGGGCTCCCGCATCCCGACGGAGCCGGAACTGGTGGAGCAGCTCGGCGTCGCCCGCAACACCGTCCGGGAGGCGGTGCGCGCGCTGGCCCACAACGGTCTGCTGGACATCCGCCAGGGCTCCGGCACCTATGTGGTGGCCACCAGCGAGCTGGCCGGCGTGATGCACCGGCGGTTCGCCGACGCGGACCCGCGGCACATCGCCGAGCTGCGCTCCACGCTGGAGTCGGCCGCGGCGAAGCTGGCCGCCGAGCGGCGCACCGAGAAGGACCTCAAGCAGCTCGACGCGCTGCTGGTGCGGCGGGAGGAGGCGTGGCAGAGCGGTGACGCGGAGTCGTTCGTGGCCGTGGACGCCACCTTCCACCTGGCGGTCGTGGCCGCCTCGCACAACGACGTGATGACCGCCATGTACGCGGACCTGGGCGAGGTGATGCGGGAGTGGCTGCGCGCGGACGTCGGCGCGGAACTCAGCCCGGACACGCACATGGACCACGCCCGCCTGGTCGACGCGATCCGCACGGGCGACGCGGAGGCGGCCGCCTCGGAGGCCGCGAGCTACCCGTTCCTGTGCCGTCCCGGCCGGCCGGCGTTCGCGCCGCCCGCGCAGGACTGAGGCCGGCCTCCGCGCGGCACCTGTCCGCCCCGAGCGGCCTGAGGGAAACCCGAGCGGCGTCCGGGCAAGCGCGAGGCCCGCACCCCGGAGGATGCGGGCCCTGGAACGTCAGCCGCGTCCGGCGGCGGCGCTCACGCGCCGATGGCGTGCAGACCGCCGTCCACGTGGATGATCTCGCCGGTGGTCTTCGGGAACCAGTCGCTCAGCAGCGCGACGATGCCGCGGCCGGCCGGCTCGGGGTCCTTCAGGTCCCACTCCAGCGGGGCGCGGGTGTCCCACACGGAGGCCAGCTCGCTGAAGCCCGGGATGGACTTGGCGGCCATGGAGCCGAGCGGGCCCGCGGAGATCAGGTTGCAGCGGATGTTCTGCTTGCCCAGGTCGCGGGCGATGTAGCGGCTGGTGGCCTCCAGCGCGGCCTTGGCCGGGCCCATCCAGTCGTACTGCGGCCAGGCGAACTGCGCGTCGAAGGTGAGGCCGACGACCGAGCCGCCGTTCTGCATCAGCGGCAGGCAGGCCATGGTCAGCGACTTCAGGGAGTACGCCGAGACGTGCATGGCCGTGGCGACCGACTCGAACGGCGTGTTCAGGAAGTTGCCGCCGAGCGCGTCCTGCGGGGCGAAGCCGATGGAGTGCACGACGCCGTCGAGGCCGCCCAGCTCCTCGCCGACGACGTCGGCCAGCCGGCCCAGGTGCTCGTCGTTGGTGACGTCCAGCTCGATGACCTTGGTGGGCCTCGGCAGCTTCTTGGCGATGCGCTCGGTCAGCGTGGGCCGCGGGAAGGCGGTCAGGATGACCTCGGCTCCCTGCTCCTGGGCGAGCTTCGCGGCGTGGAAGGCGATGGAGGACTCCGTCAGCACACCTGTGATCAGGACGCGCTTGCCCTCGAGGATTCCGCTCATGGTGATCAGTGACCCATTCCCAGTCCGCCGTCAACGGGAATGACGGCTCCAGTGATGTACGAGGCGTCGTCCGAGGCGAGCCACCGCACCGCGGCGGCGATCTCCTCCGGCTTGGCGTACCGGCCGAGCGGCACCTGCGACACGATGTTCTCGCGCTGCTCGTCGCTGAGCGCCCGCGTCATGTCCGTGTCGACGAAACCGGGTGCGACGACGTTGAAGGTGATGTTGCGCGAGCCCAGCTCACGGGCGAGGGAGCGCGCGAAGCCGACGAGGCCGGCCTTGGAGGCGGCGTAGTTGGCCTGCCCCGCCGAGCCGAGCAGCCCGACGACGGAGGAGATCAGGACGACGCGGCCTTTCTTGGCGCGCAGCATGCCGCGGTTGGCGCGCTTGACCACGCGGAAGGTGCCGACGAGGTTGGTCTCCAGGACCGAGACGAAGTCCTCCTCGGACATGCGCATCAGCAGCTGGTCCTTGGTGACGCCCGCGTTCGCGACGAGGACCTCCACGGGGCCGTGCTCGGCCTCGATCTCCTTGTAGGCCTGCTCCACCTGCTCGGGGTCGGTGATGTCGCACCGGACGGCGAGAAAGCCCTCCGGCGGCTCCCCCGACCGGTACGTGATCGCGACCTTGTCGCCGGCGTCGGCGAACGCGCGGGCGATGGCGAGGCCGATGCCCCGGTTGCCTCCGGTGACGAGAACCGAGCGGCTCAACGGATCACCCCTTCGTAGCGGTCTCTAGTGTCCCGACAGCGCACCCGAACACCTCGATGACAGGCGGCGTCACCGAAAACCTATCGGTCCGCGCAGGTCGGCGGGGAAGCGGGCACCCACAGTGACGTACGGGCCGGGCTGTCGAGTCCCTACAGAAAACAGCGGACTCGGCGCGCAAAGGTGTGGTCCTCGCCGCCGCCCGCGCGACATGATCGGTCGGACTGGCGACGAGAGCAGGGAGAGCCCCGTGCCCCATACGATCGACGAGGCCTTCACGGCCCTTCCCCTACGCCCCCTCGCCGACGCCGCGCTGGCACGCGCGCGGGCGCTGGGGGCCGAGCACGCGGACTTCCGTCTGGAGCGGGTGCGCAGTGCCTCCTGGCGGCTGCGGGACGCCCGGCCGGCCGGGTCGTCGGACACCACCGACCTGGGCTACGCGGTGCGGGTCGTGCACGGCGGCGCGTGGGGGTTCGCCTCCGGTGTGGACCTGACCCTGGACGCCGCCGCGAAGGTGGCCTCGCAGGCGGTGGCGATGGCGAAGCTGTCCGCGCAGGTGATCAGGGCGGCCGGGTCGGACGAGAGGGTGGAGCTGGCCGGCGAACCGGTGCACGCCGAGAAGACGTGGATCTCGGCGTACGAGATCGACCCCTTCACGGTGCCCGACGCGGAGAAGACGGCGCTGCTGGCCGACTTCAGCAGGCGGCTGCTGGGTGCCGACGGCGTCGACCATGTGGACGCCTCGCTGGTCACCGTGCACGAGAACAAGTTCTACGCGGACACCGCGGGCACCGTGACCACGCAGCAGCGGGTGCGGCTGCATCCGCAGCTGACGGCGGTGTCGGTGGACGACTCCACCGGCGAGTTCGACTCCATGCGCACCCTGGCCCCGCCCGTGGGGCGCGGCTGGGAGTACCTGACCGGAACCGGCTGGGACTGGGAGGGCGAGCTGGAGCAGCTGCCCGAACTGCTCGCCGAGAAGATGCGCGCGCCGAGCGTCGAGGCGGGCGTGTACGACCTGGTGGTGGATCCCTCCAACCTGTGGCTGACCATCCACGAGTCCATCGGTCACGCCACCGAGCTGGACCGGGCGCTCGGCTACGAGGCCGCCTACGCCGGCACCTCCTTCGCCACCTTCGACCAGCTGGGCAAGCTCAGGTACGGCTCGGAGCCGATGAACGTCACCGGGGACCGCACCGCCGAGCACGGCCTGGCCACCGTCGGCTACGACGACGAGGGCGTCGAGGCGCAGTCCTGGGACCTGGTCAAGGACGGCGTTCTCGTCGGCTACCAGCTGGACCGCCGGATCGCGAGGCTCACCGGGTTCGAGCGGTCCAACGGCTGCGCCTACGCCGACTCCCCCGCGCACGTGCCGGTGCAGCGCATGGCGAACGTCTCCCTCCAGCCGGATCCGGCCGGGCTGTCCACCGAGGACCTGATCGGGAGCGTGGACCGGGGCATCTACGTCGTCGGGGACCGGTCGTGGTCCATCGACATGCAGCGGTACAACTTCCAGTTCACCGGGCAGCGCTTCTACCGGATCGTCAACGGGCGGCTGGCCGGGCAGCTGCGGGACGTCGCCTACCAGGCGACCACGACCGACTTCTGGGGCTCCATGGCGGCGGTCGGCGGCCCGCAGACGTACGTCCTCGGCGGCGCCTTCAACTGCGGCAAGGCCCAGCCGGGCCAGATCGCAGCCGTTTCCCACGGCTGCCCCTCGGCCCTCTTCAAGGGCGTCACCATCTTGAACACCACCCAGGAGGCCGGTCGATGAGCCCGCGTACCAGCAAGCCGCACGAGGTCGTCGAGCGCGCCCTGGCGCTGTCCCGGGCCGACGGGTGCGTCGTGATCGCGGACGAGCACTCCACCGCCAACCTGCGCTGGGCGGGCAACGCGCTCACCACCAACGGCGTCACGCGCGGGCGCACGCTCACCGTGATCGCGACCGTCGACGGCAAGGAGGGCACCGCCGCGGGTGTCGTGTCCCGGTCGGCGGTGACCGAGGACGACCTGGAGCCGCTGGTGCGGGCCGCCGAGGCCGCCGCGCGCGGGGCCGGGCCCGCCGAGGACGCGCAGCCGCTGGTCACCGGGGTGCCGGAGGCCGCCGACTTCACCGAGCCGCCCGCCGAGACCTCCTCCGCCGTGTTCGCGGACTTCGCGCCGGCCCTCGGCGAGTCGTTCGCGCGGGCCCGGTCCGGCGGCCGTGAGCTGTACGGCTTCGCCCGGCACGAGCTGGTGTCGACCTACCTCGGCACCTCCTCGGGGCTGCGGCTGCGGCACGACCAGCCCACGGGCACGCTGGAGCTGAACGCCAAGTCGCCGGACCGTACGCGCTCGGCGTGGGCGGGGCGCTCCACGCGGGACTTCAAGGACGTCGACCCGGCGGCGCTGGACGCCGAGCTGGCGGTGCGGCTGGGCTGGGCGAAGCGGCGGGTGGAGCTGCCCGCGGGCCGGTACGAGACGCTGCTGCCGCCGACGGCCGTCGCGGACCTGCTCATCTACCAGATGTGGTCCTCCTCGGGCCGGGACGCGGCCGAGGGGCGGACGGTGTTCTCCCGGCCCGGCGGTGGCACGCGGATCGGTGACAAGCTGAGCGAGCTGCCGCTGACCCTGCGCAGTGACCCGCACGAGCCCGGCCTGCAGAGCGCGCCCTTCGTGGTGGCGCACGCCTCCGGCGACGACCGGTCGGTGTTCGACAACGGGCTGCCCGTGCCCGCCGTCGAGTGGATCGGCGGCGGGGAGCTGCGGCACCTGCTGACCACCCGGCACAGCGCGGGCCTGACCGGGCTGCCCCTCGCCCCGTCGGCGGGGAACCTGATCCTGGACGGGGGCGGCGGCGGCTCGATCGAGGACATGGTCTCCCGGACCGAGCGCGGCCTGCTGCTGACCTCCCTGTGGTACATCCGCGAGGTGGACCCGGCGACGCTGCTGCTGACGGGTCTGACCCGGGACGGGGTGTACCTGGTGGAGAACGGCGAGGTGACCGGGGAGGTCAACAACTTCCGGTTCAACGAATCGCCGGTGGACCTGCTGGGCCGGGCGACGGAGGCGGGGCGCACCGAGAAGACCCTGCCGAGGGAGTGGAGCGACTGGTTCACCCGGGCCGCGATGCCCGCGCTGCGCGTCCCGGATTTCAATATGAGCTCTGTCAGTCAGGGCGTATAACCTCGTAGTCGGCTGTCACCCGACTGCCCGAAGATCATGTGCCGCATCTAGGAGACACGAGAACCGTGACGGACATCGTCGACGAGCTGAAGTGGCGGGGGCTGTTCGCCCTGTCCACTGACGAGGACGCTTTGCGCAAGGCGCTCGCGGACGGTCCCGTCACGTTCTATTGCGGCTTCGACCCGACGGCGCCCTCGCTGCACGTGGGGCACCTGGTGCAGGTGCTCACCGTGCGCCGGCTCCAGCAGGCCGGGCACCGGCCGCTGGCGCTGGTCGGCGGCGCCACCGGGCTGATCGGCGACCCGCGTCCGACCGCGGAGCGCACGCTGAACGACCCGGAGACGGTGGCCGGCTGGGTGGAGAAGCTGCGCCGCCAGATCGAGCCGTTCCTGTCCTTCGAGGGCGAGAACGCGGCCGTGATGGTCAACAACCTCGACTGGACCGCGAACCTGTCCGCGATCGAGTTCCTGCGGGACATCGGCAAGCACTTCCGCGTCAACAAGATGCTGACGAAGGACTCGGTGGCCCGCCGCCTGGAGTCCGACCAGGGCATCAGCTACACCGAGTTCAGCTACCAGATCCTGCAGGGCATGGACTTCCTGCAGCTCTACCGGCGCTACGGCTGCACGCTCCAGCAGGGCGGCAGCGACCAGTGGGGCAACCTGACGGCCGGCCTGGACCTGATCCACCGGCTGGAGCCGGACGCGAACGTGCACGCGCTGGCGACGCCGCTGATGACCAAGGCGGACGGCACCAAGTTCGGCAAGACCGAGGGCGGCGCCGTCTGGCTGGACGCGGAGATGACGACGCCGTACGCGTTCTACCAGTTCTGGCTGAACGTGGACGACCGGGACATCTCGCGCTACATGCGCATCCTGTCCTTCCGTTCCCGTGAGGAGCTGGAGGAGCTGGAGCGGCAGACCGAGGAGCGGCCGCAGGCCCGGGCCGCGCAGCGGGCGCTGGCGGAGGAGCTGACGACGCTGGTGCACGGCGCCGAGCAGACCGCCGCGGTGATCGCCGCGTCCAAGGCGCTGTTCGGTCAGGGCGAGCTGGCCGGGCTGGACGAGCGCACGCTGGCCGCGGCCCTGTCCGAGGTGCCGCACGTGAAGGTCGCCGAGCCGGCGCCGGTGGTGGACCTGTTCGCCGAGGTGGGCCTGGTGCCCAGCAAGTCGGCCGCCCGCCGCACGGTCAAGGAGGGCGGCGCCTACGTGAACAACGTCAAGGTCACCGCCGAGGACGCGGTCCCCGCCCGCGAGGACCTGCTGCACGGCCGCTGGCTGGTGCTGCGCCGGGGCAAGAAGAACCTGGCCGCGGTGGAGGTCACGGGCGCCTGAGCCGGGCGCGACAGGTGTGGCAGGGGCGGCTCTTCCCGGCGTCCGGGAGGAGCCGCCCCTGCCGTGTCCCCGCGCCGGGCACGGGGACTGGGAGCGGGTGGGCGCGACTCGCGTGCCCGAGGCCGTACGAGCCCGCCGCGCCGGGGCTCAGGCCCGTTCGCGTTGCTGTTTCCGGTGGCCCCACAGGGCGAGGTACAGCATGTCGCCGATGGCGACGATGATGATCGCGGCCACGATCTGGAAGATGTGCCGGCTCCAGTCGATGCCGGAGGTCTCCGCGACGCCGGCCGCGCGGGCCACGGCGTTGCCGACGATCGCGCCCAGCATGCCGAAGATGGTGGTCAGCCAGAGCGGGCTGTGCTGCTTGCCGGGAATGACGGCCTTGGCGATGAGACCCAGGATGAAACCTACGATGATCGCCCACAACCAGCCCATGGCTGCCTCCTCGTCCTTTTCGACGCGAGCTCAGGCCCAGTGTCGGCCGGGTGGCCCTACGCCGCATGTCGGGCACGTCCGTGCGCGGGGCGTGCCGGTGCGTGTGCGCCGGGATACGCAGGGACGTCTGCGCCGGGGTACGCGGGTGGTTCGCGCAGGCACGAAGGCGCCCCGGCCTCGTGGCCGCCCGGTACGCGGCGTAACGTGCGGGTGTGTGGGCCGGTGTCCCGACCGATGGGTGCCGGACGCGGGCCCGGGGAGTTGTCCGGTGCGGGCGGATGGTGGAATGTGATGCGGAAGCAGCATGGCGGTGGCAACGTCCAGGTGTTCCGGATCACGGGAGCCAGGACGGGCCTGCAGGAGGACGTGCGCGGCCGCCAGCGCCGGTACGTGATCTCGATGTCGATCCGTACGGTGTCGGTGCTCCTGGCGGTGGCGCTGTGGAACGTCGAACGGTACGTGGCCATCGCGGCCCTGGTACTCGGCCTGGTCCTGCCGTACATCGCCGTGGTGATCGCCAATGCGGGACGGGAGAACGCGCCGAAGCTGCCGTCGACGTTCGTCTCGGTGCCGACCAAGCCGATGATCACCGGGCCGCGCACCGAGGACGGAGCACCGGCGGACGAGCGCCGTGCGGAATCCGTTCCGGAGGACGTGGTGGGCGATCCGGCCGCGGGCGCCGCGAGCGGGGCGCGCGAGCCGCGCGAGGGGGCGTGAGCAGACGGCGAGCGCCGTCCCGGTCGGCAGGCCGACGCGGCAGCACAGGAAAGCTGAGATCAATCATGCTGTTCCGGTGCCGGGCGGCGGGTGACCCGTGACATACTTCGTAAGCGCTCCGCATCCCCCGTCGGAGCGACAGACCGACGCCGGGCAGCTCCCCCCGTGGCTGCTCGGCGTCGCCTTGTGTGCCGTGGCTGTGAGACGAACCTGTGAGTGACGAGACCCCGATCTGTTCCGCCAAGGGCTGCCGTGCCGCCGCCGTCTGGGTACTGGCCTGGAACAATCCGAAAATCCACACACCTCAGCGCCGTAAGACGTGGCTGGCGTGCGAGGAGCACCGGGAGCATCTGTCGCAGTTCCTCGGCGTGCGGGGCCTTCTGAAGGACGTGATCCTCCTCGAGGAGTGGGAAGCACCCGAGGGCGCCTGAGTCGTCCGGGCCGCCGAGCGCCGGCTGTCGGGGCGCGTCCGAGCCCTCAACCGCCGATCGCCGACATCGGGCGGTCCGGCTGGACGAACGACGGGTCGTCCAGGCCCGCCCCGGCCTTCTTGCCCCACATCGCCAGCCGCCAGATGCGGGCGATCTCCTCGTCCGGTGCGCCGGAGCGCAGTGCGGCGCGCAGGTCGGTCTCCTCGGTGGCGAACAGACAGGTGCGGATCTGGCCGTCGGCCGTCAGGCGGGTGCGGTCGCAGGCCGCGCAGAACGGGCGGGTGACGGAGGCGATGACGCCCACGCGGTGCGGACCGCCGTCCACGATCCAGCGCTCGGCCGGGGCCGACCCGCGCTCCTCGGCACCCTCCGGGGTCAGCTCGAAGCGGGTGCGCAGCGAGGCGAGGATGTCGCCCGCCGTCACCATGCCCTCGCGCTTCCAGCCGTGCTGGGCGTCCAGGGGCATCTGCTCGATGAACCGCAGCTCGTAGTCGTGCTCCACCGCCCAGGCCAGCAGGTCGGGGGCCTCGTCGTCGTTGAGCCCCGGCATCAGGACGGAGTTGACCTTCACCGGGGTCAGCCCGGCCTCGCGGGCGGCCCGCAGGCCCTCCAGGACGTCCCGGTGGCGGTCGCGGCGGGTCAGGGTCTTGAACACCTCCGGTCGGAGGGTGTCCAGGGAGACGTTGACCCGGTCCAGGCCGGCCGCCTTCAGGGCCTGCGCGGTGCGCTTGAGGCCGATGCCGTTGGTGGTCAGGGACATCTGGGGGCGCGGGGTCAGGGCCGCCGCGCGCTCCACGATGCCGACGAGTCCGGGGCGCAGCAGCGGCTCGCCGCCGGTGAAGCGGACCTCCTTGATGCCCAGGGAGGTGACCGCGATGTCGATGAGGCGGACGATCTCGTCGTCCGTGAGCAGGTCGGGCTTGGCCAGCCACTGCAGGCCCTCCTCGGGCATGCAGTACGTACAGCGCAGATTGCACCGGTCGGTCAGCGAGACCCGCAGGTCGGTGGCCACTCGGCCGTAGGTGTCGATGAGCACGTGGGCCCCCTCCCTCGTCACGGTCACTCGTGTTCCGTCACTTGTGAGCCTACGCGACGGCACCGACAGCGACACCGGCCCGATCCCACGACGTGGGCACGACCGCGTCGTAGCTCCCTACTATCTCCACGACGCGGCCGTGCCCCGGCGCCCTGCGCCGGGGGTGTTCAGTGGGCGCGGCTGCCGGTCAGGGCCATGCCTCGGTGAGGGCCGGTGCCGGTGCCGGTCAAGGGCCTGGCCTCAGTGGGCGCCGGTGCCGGTCAGGGAGCGCACCTCCAGTTCCGCGTACTTGGCGGTGTCCGGGGTCTCCTTGGACAGCAGCGTGCCGACGACGCCCAGCAGGAAGCCGACCGGGATGGAGATCAGCCCGGGGTTCTCCAGCGGGAACCAGGCGAAGTCGGCGTCGGGGAACATCGACGTGGGCTTGCCGGAGACCACCGGCGAGAACAGCACCAGGCCGACCGCGCAGACCAGGCCGCCGTAGATCGACCACAGGGCGCCCGCGGTGGTGAACCGCTTCCAGAACAGGCTGTAGAGGATGGTCGGCAGGTTGGCGGAGGCGGCGACCGCGAAGGCGAGCGCCACCAGCCCGGCGACGTTCAGGTCGCGGGCCAGGGCGCCCAGCACGATGGAGACCGCGCCGATGCCCACGGTCGCCCAGCGGGCCGCGCCCAGCTCCTGCTTCTCGGTGGCGGTGCCCTTCTTGATGACGTTGGCGTAGATGTCGTGGGCGAAGGACGACGACGAGGCCAGGGTGAGGCCGGCGACGACGGCGAGGATAGTGGCGAAGGCGACCGCGGAGATCGTGGCCAGCAGCACGGCGCCCCAGGTGGAGTCCACGCCGCCCAGGTGCAGGGCCAGCAGTGGCGCCGCGGTGTTGCCCGCCTTGTTGGAGGTGGTGATCTCCTCCGGCTTGATCAGCGCGGCGGCGCCGAAGCCGAGGGCGAGGGTCATCAGATAGAAGACGCCGATCAGGCCGATCGCCCAGATCACGGATTTGCGGGCGGCCTTGGCGGTCGGGACGGTGTAGAAGCGGATCAGGATGTGCGGCAGGCCGGCGGTGCCGAGCACCAGGGCGATGCCGAGCGAGAGGAAGTCCAGCTTGGTGGTGCCGGTGGCGCCGTACTTCAGGCCGGGCTCCAGGAACGCCGCGCCCTTGCCGCTGTTGTCGGCGGCCCTGCCGAGCAGGTCGGAGACGTTGAAGTCGAGCTTCAGCAGCACCAGGAAGGTCAGCAGCAGGGCGCCGGCCATCAGCAGCACCGCCTTGACCATCTGCACCCAGGTGGTGCCCTTCATGCCGCCGATGGTGACGTAGACGATCATCAGGAGGCCGACCAGGGCGACGATGCCGATCTTGCCGCCGTCGCTGGTGATGCCGAGCAGCAGCGAGACCAGGACGCCCGCGCCGGCCATCTGGGCCAGCAGGTAGAAGATCGACACGACGATGGTGGACGCCCCGGCGGCGGTGCGCACCGGGCGCTGGCGCATGCGGTACGCCAGCACGTCGCCCATGGTGTAGCGGCCGGAGTTGCGCAGCGGTTCGGCGACCAGCAGCAGGGCGACCAGCCAGGCGACGAGGAAGCCGATGGAGTACAGGAAGCCGTCGTAGCCGAACAGGGCGATGGCGCCGGCGATGCCGAGGAAGGACGCGGCGGACATGTAGTCGCCGGAGACGGCGAGGCCGTTCTGGAATCCGGTGAACTGCCGTCCGCCGGCGTAGAAGTCGGCGGCGTCCCGGGTCTGGCGGCCCGCCCAGACGGTGATGACGAGGGTCGCGACGACGAACACCGCGAACAGGGTGATGATCAGAGTGCGGTGCTCGCTCGCCTCGCCGGCGGCCAGGGTGAGTGCCGGGCTCATGCTCCGCCCTCCATCCGGGACTTGATGGCCTCGGCCGCGGGGTCGAGCTTGGCGGCGGCGTGCCGCGCGTACCACCAGGCGATGAGGAACGTGGAGAGGAACTGGGCGAGGCCCAGGACGAGGGCGACGTTGACGTTGCCGAACAGCTCGGTGCCCATGAAGCCGCCCGCGTAGTTGGACAGCAGGACGTACAGCAGGTACCAGGCGATGAAGGCGACGGTCAGCGGGAACGCGAACGAGCGGTGGGAGCGGCGCAGTCGGCCGAACTCCTCGCTCTCCTGCACCGCGACGAACTCCTCGCCGGAGGGGAGCGGGACCTGGGTCTTGGAGGGTGGCGGTGTTTCGGTGGCCACGTCTTCTCTCCTCGTGGTGCGGAACGGTGCCGGCCGGGACGCGGGTCACACGTCCACGCCCCGGTCCGGCGGTGGATGAGGCGCGGGGCTCGACGGAGGTCGGGCTCCCTGTCCAACGTCCACGGCGCCGCACGGGAACGGGTTCAACTCCCGGGAGTTCTTTCGCAAGCGGCCTGGACAAGTCATTGCCTACTCATTGCTGGCCGGTGAGGGCGCGGGATAGCTTCTGCCCAGCACGGCCGTCATGTCCCTGATCGCGCCACATCGCTGATCAGGTTGTGCCCCCGCGCCCACGAGCACCGCCGGCACCACTCACACCGCCGACACCGCGAAACTCACGGGAGACACATGCCCATGACAGCGTCTCAGCCGCGCGTGCGCCGCGCGCTCGCCCTTCCGCTCGGTATGGCCATGGCGACCGCCGTGGCGTTCCTGCCCGGCGCCACGGCGTCGGCCGCCCCGGCGGCCACCCCCGCCTCCTCGGCCTCGGACGCGGCCTCGCTCAGCTACGTCGTCAACGTTCCCCCCGGACACGGGGTCTCCTCCCAGGTGAAGAAGGCGATAGCCAAGGCCGGCGGCACCGTCGTGACGTCGTACGACCGGATAGGCGTCATCGTCGTCCACTCCGCGAACCCCGACTTCGCCGAGCTCGTCCGCAAGGCCCCCGGGGTCGACTCGGCGGGCGCCACCCGCACCGCCCCGCTGCCCGCCCAGTCGACCACCGACGTGGGCACCCCGCAGCCGCTGAGCGCGGCGCAGCTGGCCAGAGCCGGGGCCGAGGCGGCCGGCGGGCAGGACCCGCTGGAGCCGCTGCAGTGGGACCTGCCCGCCATCAAGGCGGACAAGGCGCACGAGAAGACGCTCGGCAGCCGGGACGTCACGGTCGCCGTCATCGACACCGGCGTCGACGACACGCACCCCGACATCGCCCCGAACTTCGACCGCCGGGCGTCCGTCAACTGCGTGTCGGGCAAGCCGGACACCACCGACGGCGCCTGGCGGCCCAGCGCCGCGGAGAGCCCGCACGGCACGCACGTGGCCGGTGAGATAGCGGGCGCGAAGAACGGCGTGGGCATCACGGGCGTGGCGCCGGGCGTGAAGGTGGCCGGCATCAAGGTCGCCAACCCGGACGGTTTCTTCTACACGGAGGCCGTGGTGTGCGGCTTCGTGTGGGCGGCCGAGCACGGCGTCGACGTGACCAACAACAGCTATTACACCGACCCCTGGTACTTCAACTGCGCGACCGACCCGGACCAGAAGGCGCTGGTGGAGGCCGTCCGGCGGGCAACGCAGTACGCGGAGAAGAAGGGCACCGTCAACGTCGCGGCGGCGGGCAACGAGAACTACGACCTGGACTCCCGCTCGATCACCGACCCGGACTCCCCGAACGACTCGACCCCCGGGGACCGGGTGGTGGACCCGCACAAGTGCTACGACATCCCGACCCAGCTGCCCGGCGTGGTCACGGTGGCGGCGACCGGCGCCAAGGGCGTCAAGTCGTCCTTCTCCAACTACGGCCTCGGCGTCATCGACATCGCTGCGCCGGGCGGCGACTCCACGGCCTACCAGAAGCCGGAGCCCCCGGCGACCAGCGGCCTGATCCTCGGCCCGCTGCCCGGCGGCAAGTGGGGCTACATGGCCGGGACGTCCATGGCGAGCCCGCACGTCGCCGGTGTCGCCGCATTGATCAAGTCAACCCACCCGCACGCGCCGGCCGCCCTGGTCAAGGCGCTGCTGTACGCCGAGGCGAGCCCCACGCCGTGCACGGACCCGTACGACATCGACGGGGACGGCAAGGTGGACGCGGTGTGCCAGGGCACGAAGAACCGCAACGGCTTCTACGGCTGGGGCACGGCGGACGCGCTGGCCGCAGTGACGAAGTAGGGCCGTCCGACCTGAAGGTTGATTCAGTCAATACTGCATCATGCAGTCATGACTGAGACGGCGTTCGCATGGTCCGCGCTGGGCGGTGATCCCGCCCTGCTCCGGCGGATCACCGTGGTGGAGCGGGAAGGCGCGCTCGGTGCGCGCCTTCCCGTACGGGAGTCGGCCCGCGCGTGCGTGAGCGCCTGCGCGCTGGCCGCCGCCGAACTGGCGGCACGGCGCCACGGCCTGGCCGAGGTGCCGGCGGTGCGGGTGGACGACGGGGCCGTGGCGACCGCGTTCACCAGCGAACGGCATCTGCTGGTCGACGGGCGGGCGCCGGTCTCCTTCGCGCCCCTGTCCCGGTTCTGGCGCACGGGCGACGGCTGGGTGCGCACGCACGCCAACTACCCCCACCACCGCGAGCGGCTGCTGTCCGCGCTGGGGCTGTCCGCGTCGGGGCTGTCCGCGGGGCGGATGCCGCAGGGTCGGGGGTCGCAGGATCCGGTGTCGCCGGGTCGGGTGTCCCTGGGGGCCGGCGCGTCCGAGGCCGCCGGGGCGCAGGCCGTGGGGGCGCAGGCCGCCGAATGGAATCCCGTCGAGGTGGAGGCCGTCGCGGCCGCGCTGGCCGAACGCTCCGCGTTCGACGTCGAGCAAGCCGTGTACGCCGCCGGCGGGCTCGCCGTCGCACTGCGCACGCCCCAGGAGTGGGCCGCGCACCCGCAGGGTGCCGCGGTGGCCGCCCTGCCGCTGGTGGAACGCGCCCGGCTGGACGACGCACGCGCGCGCGTGCTCCCGCTCCCGCCCGTCACCGGCACCCCGCTGCTGCCCGCCGCGGGGCTGCGGGTGCTGGATCTGACCCGGGTCATCGCGGGCCCCGTCGCCACCCGCACGCTCGCCCTGCTGGGCGCGGACGTCCTGCGTGTCGATACGCCCCGGCTGCCCGAGCTGCCCGACCAGCACGCGGACACCGGCTTCGGCAAGCGGTCGGCCGTGCTCGACCTGGCGGCCGACCGGGCGGCCTTCGAGGACCTGCTGGCCGAGGCCGACGTCGTCGTCACCGGGTACCGGCCCGGCGCCCTGGACCGCTTCGGCCTGACCCCGCGTGCCCTCGCCGCGCGGCGGCCCGGGCTGATCGTGGCCCAGTTGTCGGCGTGGGGCGGGACCGGGCCGTGGGCCGGGCGGCGCGGCTTCGACAGCCTCGTCCAGGTCGCCACCGGCATCGCCGCGGTCGAGGGGCGGCCGGGGCAGCCGGGGGCCCTGCCCGCGCAGGCGCTCGACCACGGCACGGGCTACCTGCTGGCGGCGGCGGTCCCGCGCGCGCTGACCGAGCAGTCGTACGAGGGCGGCAGCCGGCTGGTACGGCTGTCGCTGGCCCGGACGGCGGCGTGGCTGACGGCGAAGGCGCCGGGTGCGGACGCGGACGGGCCGGGGGCGGGCGGTGCCGGGGCGAACGGCACGGACAGCGCGGAGGGCACGGG
>NZ_LR732544.1:1911573-1952613 GCF_902506575.1 Streptomyces mexicanus
GGCGAGGACGGGACGGCCCCGCCTCTCACCCGCGAACTCCGGCGCCCTTTCGCCCGATTTGCACTGCCACGCCGAGCCGCCGCACGGGCACGCGCCACGCCCCGGGGCCGGCCCCCTCAAGGGCCGGGCTGTCAGTAGGGGCCCGTATCCTCAGTGACCATGCTCGATGACCGCACGCTCGCAGGCCCCTCCCCCACACCGTGGCCGGCCGCGTATCCGCAGGGATACGCGGTCGTTGACGTGGAGACCACCGGCCTGGCCCGCGACGACCGCATCATCTCCGCGGCGGTCTACCGGCTGGACGCGCGCGGCGAGATCGAGGACCACTGGTACACGCTGGTCAACCCCGAGCGCGACCCGGGCCCGGTGTGGATCCACGGGCTGACGAGCGAACTGCTCGAAGGGGCGCCGCTCTTCGCGGACATCGCCGACGAGTTCGCCTCGCGGCTGGCCGGGCGGGTACTCGTCGCGCACAACGCGGTGTTCGACTGGCAGATGATCGCCCGGGAGTACGCGCGCGCCCGGCGTGAGGCCCCGGTGCGCCAGCGGCTGTGCACGATCGCGCCCGCCAAGGAGCTGGGCCTGCCGCTGCCCAACCACAAGCTGGAGTCGCTGGCGGCGCACTTCGGCGTCGTCCAGCGGCGCGCGCACCACGCGCTGGACGATGCGCGGGTGCTGGCGGAGGCGTTCCGGCCGAGCCTGCGGGCCGCGGCGGCCGGCGGCGTCCGGCTGCCGCTGCTGGAGTGCCGGCCGCTGACGGAGTGGTCGGACCGGCCGGTGCCCCGGCAGCAGTCGGGCGGATACGGCGGCTACCGGCAGAGCGGGTGGCGCCCGTCCCGCAAGCGGCCCGCCTGCCCCTATCCCAACCCGGGACGGTACGAAGAGGGCAAACGCCTCAAGCAGGGCATGCGGGTGGCGTTCTCCGGTGACACCTCCGTGGAGCGGGAGCTGCTGGAGGACCGGGCGACGGAGGCCGGGCTGCACGTCGCGACCAGCCTGTCGAGGCTGACCAGCCTGCTGGTGACCAATGACCCGGACTCGGGCACCACGAAGGCGGTGAAGGCCCGCCAGTACGGCACACCGGTGGTGGACGAGGCGGCGTTCGGGCAGCTGCTGCGCGACGTGGAGCCGGCGGACGGCGAGCAGTGAGCGCCGCGTCGGGGCGGGCGAGCCGCTGACGGGCGTACGGGTGATTGCCGTGCGACTCGCCCGGCGCCCGCTCGCCCGGGCGGCGGGAGCGGCCCACGCTGTGGCGCATGGCGAGATGCGAAGTATGCGGCAATGACTACGGTATGACCTTCGAGGTGCACGCCCAGGGCGCGGTGCACGTCTTCGACTGCTTCGCCTGCGCGATCCACCGCATGGCGCCGATCTGTGAGCACTGTCGTGTGCAGATCATCGGACAGGGCGTCGAGGCCGACGGCCACTGGTACTGCGGCGGGCACTGCGCCCGCGCGGAGGGGAGGGTCGGCATCGTCGACCGTGTCTGAGGGACACCCCTACCGAAAACACCCCACGGGCAGGAGGTACCGTCGTGGGGTGTACCGCTTCCTGTTGACCCGCCAGTGGGTGATCATCACCATCGTCGCGATCGCGTTGATCCCGACGATGATCTGGCTGGGTTTCTGGCAGTTGCATCGGCACGACCACCGGCAGGCGCTGAACAAGGTGATCACCGCCTCGCTCGCCGCGAAGCCGGTTCCGGTCGAGACGCTCACCTCCGTCGGCGGCGCGGTCGCGCACGACGACCTGTACCGCCGGGTGACCGCCAAGGGCCACTTCGACACGGACCACGAGCTGGTGGTGCGCCGGCGCACCAACGCCGACGACCAGGTCGGCTACCACGTCGTGACCCCGTTCGTCCTCGACGACGGCAGGACGCTGCTGGTCAACCGGGGCTGGATCCCGGCGCCCGCCTCGCAGACCGCGTTCCCGAAGATCCCCGCCCCCGCCGCGGGTGAGATCACGCTCACCGGCCGGCTGATGCAGGACGAGACGACGGCCGCCAGCGGTATCAAGAACGTCAAGGGTCTGCCGGACCGGCAGATC
Organism: Streptomyces mexicanus; assembly: GCF_902506575.1. Lineage (GTDB taxonomy): Bacteria > Actinomycetota > Actinomycetes > Streptomycetales > Streptomycetaceae > Streptomyces > Streptomyces mexicanus. Next base: position 1,913,623 of record NZ_LR732544.1, read on the forward strand.
ATGTTGATCAACAGCAAGCAGGTCGGCGCGCTGCTGCGGGACTCCGGCGACACCTCCGCCAAGGACGTGCTCGGCGGCTACGTCGAGCTGCTCTCCCCCGCGCCGAAGAACGGCAGCCCCCAGCTGCTGCCCTCCCCCAAGGAGGACAGCAGCTGGATCGGCGTGGACGACATCAACCTGCCGTACGCCGTCCAGTGGTGGCTGTTCGCGGCCTGCGTCCCCGTCGGCTGGCTGATCCTGGCCCGCCGTGAACTGCGTGAGCGGGCGACGGCGGAGCAGGAGAAGGCGGCCGAGCAGGAGGGCGAGCCCGCCGCGGTGTAGGCCCTGTGCGGGCGTGTCCTGATTGCCGCCGCCCGCCGCCGGGAAACCGGACATCCGTGCATCAGCGGATCGAGGACTACGCGCTCATCGGTGACGAGCAGACCGCCGCCCTGGTCGGCAGGGACGGCTCGATCGACTGGCTGTGCCTGCCCCGCTTCGACTCCGGCGCCTGTTTCGCACGGCTGCTCGGCGACGAGGAGAACGGCCACTGGCGCATCGCCCCGGAGGGCGCCGAGGGCCGCCCCTGCACCCGTCGCTCCTACCGTCCGGACACCCTCGTCCTGGACACCGAGTGGGACACGCCCGAGGGGTCCGTCCGGGTCACCGACCTGATGCCGCAGCGCGACCGCGCGCCCGACCTGGTGCGGATCGTGGAGGGCCTGAGCGGCCGGGTGACCGTGCGCAGCACGCTGCGGCTGCGGTTCGACTACGGATCGATCGTGCCGTGGATGCGCCGCTCCGACGGGCACCGGGTCGCCGTCGCCGGACCGGACTCGGTGTGGCTGCGCAGCGAGCCCCCGGTGCGCACCTGGGGCGAGCGGCTGCGCACCCACGCGCAGTTCGCCGTGGGCCCGGGCGAGAAGGTGGCGTTCGTGCTGACCTGGCACCCCTCGCACGACCCGCGCCCGCCGCTGATCGACCCGTACCAGGCGCTGGAGCACAGTGTCGCGGACTGGCGGGCCTGGGCCGCCCGCCGCCGCTACACCGGCCCGCCCCGCGACGCCGCGGTCCGCTCCCTGATCACCCTCAAGGCGCTCACCTACGCCCCCACCGGCGGCATCGTCGCCGCCCCCACCACCTCCCTGCCCGAGGAACCGGGCGGGGTGCGCAACTGGGACTACCGCTACTGCTGGCTGCGCGACTCCACGCTCACCCTGGGCGCCCTGCTGTCGGCCGGCTACCAGGACGAGGCCGAGGCGTGGCGCGACTGGCTGCTGCGCGCGGTCGCCGGCAACCCGGCCGACCTGCAGATCATGTACGGCCTGGCGGGCGAACGCCGGCTGCCGGAGTACGAGCTGCCGTGGCTGTCCGGCTTCGCCGGCTCGGCGCCCGTCCGCATCGGCAACGACGCCGTGCAGCAGCTCCAGCTCGACGTGTACGGCGAGGTGCTGGACTCGCTGTACCTGGCCCGCCGCTCCGGCCTGCCCTCCAAACCGCACATGTGGGCGATGCAGCGCGCGCTGCTGGACTTCCTGCAACGCTCCTGGCGCCGGCCCGACGAGGGCCTGTGGGAGGTGCGCGGCGGCCGGCGGCACTTCGTGCACTCCAAGGTGATGGTGTGGGTGGCCGCCGACCGCGCGGTGCGCACCCTGGAGGCGGACCCGTCGCTGCGCGGCGACCCGCAGGGCTGGCGGGCCCTGCGCGAGGAAGTGCACCGCGAGGTGTGCGAGAAGGGCTACGACCCCGAGCGCAACACCTTCACCCAGTCCTACGGCTCGCGGGAACTGGACGCCGCCCTGCTGCTGATCCCGCGGGTGGGTTTCCTGCCGCCGGACGATCCGCGGGTGACCGGCACCGTCGACGCGGTCCGGGCGGAGCTGGGCGAGGGCGGCGGGCTGCTGCGCCGCTACAGCAGCGACACCTCGTCCGTCGACGGGCTGCCCGGCGGTGAGGGCGCCTTCCTGGTGTGCTCGTTCTGGCTCGCGGACGCGCTGCACCTGACCGGCCGGACCGAGGAGGCCCGGGAGCTGTTCGACCGGCTGGTGGGCCTGGCCAACGACGTCGGGCTGCTGGCGGAGGAGTACCGGGTGGACGGCGACCCCGCCGCCGGACGGCAGCTGGGCAACTTCCCGCAGGCGTTCAGCCACATCGGCCTGGTGAACACCGCGCTCGCCCTGTACGGAGACGACCGGGCAGGATAGGGACCATGGATCTTGGACTGAAGGACCGGGTGTACGTCGTCACCGGCGCGACGCGCGGGCTGGGCAACGCCGCCGCGCGCGAACTGGTCGCCGACGGGGCCAAGGTGGTCGTCACCGGGCGCGAGGAGAAGCGGGCCGTCGACGCGGCGGCCGAGCTGGGCCCGAACGCCGTCGGGGTGGCCGTGGACAACGGCGACGCCGAGGCTCCGGAACGGCTCGTCGCGACCGCGCGGGAGCACTTCGGCGGCTTCCACGGCATCCTCATCAGCGTCGGCGGGCCGCCGCCGGGCTTCGTCGCGGACAACACCGACGACCAGTGGCGGGCGGCGTTCGAGTCGGTGTTCCTGGGCGCGGTGCGGCTGGCCCGCACGGCGGCCGCGGAGCTGGAGCCGGGCGGCGTCATCGGCTTCGTGCTGTCCGGCTCGGTGCACGAGCCGATCCCCGGCCTGACCATCTCCAACGGGCTGCGCCCGGGACTTGCCGGGTTCGCCAAGTCCCTCGCGGACGAACTGGGGCCGCGCGGCATCCGGGTCGTGGGGCTGCTGCCGGCCCGCATCGACACCGACCGGGTGCGCGAGCTGGACGCCCTGTCGGCCGACCCGGAGGCGACGCGCGCCGCCGGCGAGTCCCGCATTCCGCTGCGCCGCTACGGCACCCCGCAGGAGTTCGGCCGCACGGCGGCGTTCCTGCTCTCCCCCGCGGCGTCCTACCTGACGGGCATCATGCTCCCGGTGGACGGCGGCTTCCGCCACGGGTTCTAGCCACTGGCCACCGCCAGGGACCGGCGCGCGCAGCACGGCTCCGGGGCGCACTGCACGCCTGCGGCGCGCGAAGAGGCGCGGGCGGAGGCATACCCGGCCGCGGCGCGCGGAAAGGCGCGGTCGGAGGCAGACCGGGCGCGGCGCGAATGACGCGCGGGCGCATGTCCGACCGGGCACGGCGCGAGCAGGCGCCGGTGCGCGTGTCAGACACCCAGGCGCACCGCGCGTGCGCGGCCGGGGTGCGCCCCTGGGGAGAGTGCGCCCCCGATTCCGCGCGCCCACGCGCCCCGTACCGCACACTGCGCGCACCCACGCCCACCGCGCCCGCTCAGTCCCCGAGGCCCGCCAGGTCGCGCAGGCGGCGGGACTGGGACTGCCGTTCGGCGGCGCGCTGTTCGTCGTAGGTGCGGTCCTGGACGCCCTGGAGCAGCGCCTTGGTCTCGATCACGGCGTCGCGGGGCGCGGCCAGGATCGCCGAGGCGAGGTCGTGCGCTGCCGCGTCCAGCTGGTCGCGGGGCACGGCGAGGTTCGCCAGCCCGGTGTTCACCGCCTCCTCGGCGGTCACGAACCGGCCGGTCAGGCACATCTCCAGCGCACGGCCGTAGCCGACCAGCCCCACCAGCGGGTGGGTGCCGGCCAGGTCGGGCACCAGCCCGAGGCTGGTCTCGCGCATCGCGAACTGCACGTCGTCGGCGACGACGCGCAGGTCACAGGCGAGCGCGAGCTGGAAGCCCGCCCCGATGGCATGTCCCTGCACAGCGGCGATGGACACGAGATCCCTGCGCCGCCACCAGGTGAAGGCCTCCTGGTAGCCGGCGATGGTCGCGTCCAGCTCGGCGTCGCTGCCGCGCGCCAGGTCGAGGAACGACGGCTCGCCGTCGAACCCCTCCGGCGTGAATGCCTGCCGGTCGAGGCCGGCGGAGAAGGACTTGCCCTCAGCGCGCAGCAGCACGACGCGGACGGAGCCCGGCAGCAGCCGTCCCGCCTCGGTGAGCGCCCGCCACAGGGCGGGGCTCTGCGCGTTGCGCTTGGCGGGGTTGGTCAGCGTCACCGTCGCGACCGCGTCGTCGACGGTGAGCCGTACGCCGTCCTTGTCGAGGATGTGGGGAATGTCGTCTACCGGGTCGCGTCCCTCACGTACCGGATCGAGGTCGTGCTCGGGCGAAGCCATGGTGCGCCTCCGATGGGTGCGGTCGACGTGGCTGCCCTGCGCGGGCAGCCGTAAGCGACTGCACAGTAACCACCCGGCCGCTCCAGGGATCCCCCGGCCCCCGCAGGAGCCCGGGGAAGGCCGACCGGGTGGTCACCACCGAAGCCGATGGGCCGCCCGGGGTCAGGCCTGCTGGGCCTTCTTGCCCCGCGTTGCCCCGCCACGCCCACGGAGCGTGACACCCGACTCGCTGAGCATGCGGTGCACGAAGCCATACGAGCGGCCGGTTTCCTCGGCCAACGCCCGAATGCTCGCACCGGCGTCGTACTTCTTCTTCAGGTCTGCCGCGAGCTTGTCGCGCGCGGCGCCGGTCACCCGGCTGCCCTTCTTCAGAGTCTCGGCCACCCGTGCCTCCTCATGGGAAGTGCGCTCTGGTCCCCTCATGATCACCCCTCCGGGGCCCGATGGCCACCCATTCGGCAAGGTCCGTGAGACAGGGTTGTGACGACAGGAGCACATCCCCACAAGCGGAATCGAGCATTCCACCGGGCGTCGCCCATACCGCCGAACGGGTTGTTCCGGGAAGTGCCAGGTCAGCGGCGCGGCGGGCCGAACCCTTGGCAGATAAGGGTTCGGCCGCGCACTCGGTGCATGACACACCGGGCGATGAGGAGATCTCACACAGATGACGGACCGGGAATAGGCCGAATGATCCATACGCCCTTGATCGGGGCCGGTCGCCCGGGCCCGGGCGCCGCTTTTCCTGCCCGATCGGGCGGGGGCGCGGCCCTGGCCCGGTCAGGCCGGGACGTCGTCTCCGCCCGGTCGGGCCCGGGCGCCCCGTCCGGCCCGGTCAGGCGAGGGCGACGAGGTCGGCGTAGTCGGAACCCCACAGGTCCTCGACGCCGTCGGGCAGCAGAATGATCCGCTCCGGCTGCAGCGCCTCCACCGCGCCCTCGTCGTGCGTGACCAGCACGACCGCGCCCTTGTAGGTGCGCAGCGCGCCGAGGATCTCCTCGCGGCTGGCGGGGTCGAGGTTGTTGGTGGGCTCGTCGAGCAGCAGGACGTTCGCGGAGGAGACCACGAGGGTCGCCAGGGCGAGGCGGGGCTTCTCGCCGCCGGAGAGGACCCCGGCCGGCTTGTCGACGTCGTCGCCGGAGAACAGGAACGAGCCGAGCACCTTGCGGACCTCCACGAGGTCCATGTCGGGGGCGGCCGAGCGCATGTTCTCCAGGACCGTGCGGTCCGGGTCGAGGGTCTCGTGCTCCTGGGCGTAGTAGCCGAGCTTGAGGCCGTGACCGGGGACGACCGCGCCGGTGTCGGGCTGTTCGACGCCCGCGAGCAGGCGCAGCAGGGTGGTCTTGCCCGCACCGTTGAGCCCGAGGATGACGACCCGTGAGCCCTTGTCGATGGCCAGGTCGACGTCGGTGAAGATCTCCAGGGAGCCGTACGACTTCGACAGGCCCTCGGCCATCAGCGGGGTCTTGCCGCAGGGCGCCGGCTCGGGGAAGCGCAGCTTGGCCACCTTGTCCTGCTGGCGGACCTCCTCCAGGCCCGAGAGCAGCTTCTCCGCGCGCCGCGCCATGTTCTGCGCGGCGACCGTCTTGGTGGCCTTGGCGCGCATCTTGTCGGCCTGCGCGTTCAGCGCGGCGGCCTTCTTCTCGGCGTTGGCGCGCTCGCGCTTGCGGCGCTTCTCGTCGGCCTCGCGCTGCTGCTGGTAGAGCTTCCAGCCCATGTTGTAGATGTCGATGGTGGCGCGGTTGGCATCCAGGTAGAACACCTTGTTGACGACCGTCTCCACCAGGTCGACGTCGTGGCTGATGACGATGAAGCCGCCGCGGTAGGTCTTCAGGTAGTCGCGCAGCCAGAGGATCGAGTCGGCGTCGAGGTGGTTGGTCGGCTCGTCCAGCAGCAGGGTGTCCGCGTCGGAGAACAGGATGCGGGCCAGCTCGATACGGCGGCGCTGACCGCCGGAGAGCGTGTGCAGGGGCTGGCCGAGCACGCGGTCGGGCAGGTTGAGCGCGGCGGCGATGGTGGCGGCCTCGGCCTCGGCGGCGTACCCGCCCTTGGTGAGGAACTCCGTCTCCTGGCGCTCGTACTGCTTGAGGGCCTTCTCCCGGGTGGTGCCCTTGCCGGTGGCGATGCGCTGCTCGTTCTCGCGCATCTTGCGGATCAGCACGTCCAGGCCCCGCGCGGAGAGGATGCGGTCACGGGCGAGCACGTCGAGGTCGCCGGTGCGCGGGTCCTGCGGGAGGTAGCCGACCTCGCCGGAGCGGGTGACGGTGCCTGCGGCGGGGATGCCCTCGCCGGCCAGGACCTTGGTCAGGGTGGTCTTGCCGGCACCGTTGCGCCCGACCAGGCCGATGCGGTCGCCCTTGGCGACGCGGAAGGTGGCGTTCTCGATGAGGATGCGGGCACCGGCGCGCAGCTCGATGCCGGAAGCGGAGATCACGGACAGACTCCAGGGCGGGTGAAGGAGGCGGGACGGTCGGCTGAGGTGGATCCCGCCGTCTAATGCGCGAGGAGAATGGCCATGCGGAACAGTCTAACGGGGGTGTGCAAGCGCTTTTTCCGGGTGCGGACGGCCGGACCGTGCTGAGCGGTGGGCCGCGGGGCGCGGCACCGCACGGCCGCCGGCCGGGTCGAGGGGCTGCCGGGTGGCCGGACGGCCGGGTCGAGGGGCGTTGTCAGTGGCCGGTGCCAGACTGGGCGCACATCGGGAATTCCGGAGCGGTCCGGACGTTCCGGCGTGTTCCTGCGCCAGAGCGACAGAGCAGCACAACGACAGAGCAGCACAGCGCAGCACAGCACCACAGCAGACGACGACCACCGGCTCACAAGGGAGTGATCGGCATGGCGGACGTGATCGACGGGCGCCCGGGTATCTGTCCCACACTGCTGTACGCGGACGCGAAAGCGGCGGTGGAACAGCTCACCGAGGCCTTCGGGTTCACGGAACTGGCGGTGTACGAGGGCGAGGACGGCCTCGTGCACCACGCCGAGCTGGCGTTCGGCAACGGCGTGGTGATGCTCGGCTCCCGCGGCCGCGGCGGCCGCTTCGACGAGGCGATGCGCGGCGCCGGCCCGGCGGGGGTGTACGTCGTCGTGGACGACGTGGACGGCCACTACCAGCGCGCGGTGGACCACGGCGTGGAGATCCTGATGCCGCCGACGGACCAGGACCACGGCTCCCGGGACTACCTGGCCCGGGACGCCGAGGGCAACATCTGGAGCTTCGGCACCTACGCCCCGCGCACGGAGGGCTAGACCCTTGCGGGCCGTGCGCCGACGCGACCACGCAGGGACCGGCCGACTCCGCGCGAGAGGACCGGCCAGGACCGGCTGCGCACGGGATGGCCGGCTCCGCGCCGGAGGGCCGGCTCCCGCCTAGCTCCCGCCGGTGTGGACCTGGAACGCCGCCCGGCGGACGGCCTTGGCCAGGGCGGGGTCGGGGTGCGCGGCGGCGAGCGCGACCAGCACCTGCACGGTGCGGGGATGCCCCACGGCCCGCACCTCGTCGAGCAGCGCGGGCGCCGTGGGCTGTGCGGCGGCCTCCAGGTGCCGGACGAGCATCGCGGCCTCCCCGTGGTCGGCGACGGCCGCGGCGGTGTCCACCCACAGCCACGTCGCCTCCTCGCGGGTGAGGACCTCGTGGGCGTCCTCCGGGTCGATGCCGTCGTGCTCCGCCAGCCACAGCAGGGCGTAGGGCCTCAGGGCGGGTTCGTCGAGCACGGCCCGTACGTCGGGCTCGGCGGGTGCGCCGACCACGCGCAGCGCCTCGAAGGCGAGCCCGCGCAGCAGCGCGTCGTCGCCGCGGGCGGCGGCGAGCAGTTCGGTGACGGCGCTGCCCACGGGGCGGGCGGCGAGCCAGGCGCGGTACTCGGCGCGGGCCGCGTTGGGGCGCAGCTGGGCGCAGCCGCGCAGCATGTCCTCGGCCGACTGCTCGATGTTCCCGGCCGGGCTCTGGGCGGCGACGCAGATCTGCTCCAGCTTGACCCACACCGCCCAGTTGCCGAGCGGGGTGAGGGTGGCCTGCCCGTCGCCGTAGGTGAGCGCCCCGACGGAGGCGAGGGCGCCCAGTGCCCAGTCGAGCAGCGGCACCAGCGCGGCCTCCTCGACGGGACCGCCCGCGGCAGGCTCGCCCGGCCGGCTGCCGGCGGCCGAGGGCAGGCCCGTGGCCGCGAGGCGCTCGCCCGGGGACGCCACGGCCGGTGCTTCGGCCTCCTGGGGGGCGCCCGGGTCCGTCACGGCGGTTCCGGGCCGCCCGGTGCCGGGCGCGGCGGCTACGGCGGCGTGGAGGCGTTCGGGGCCGGGCGCGAGATGCGGGCCGGTGCCGGTGCCCGGAGTGCGGGCGGGCGCGGGGCCGGAGGCGGGGTCGTAGGGGACCTCGCAGCGTTCCGTGCGCAGTTCGGTGACGCGTTGCCTCAGGAGGTCGAGGAGTTGGTCGACGGGGACCGGGCCGGCGGAGAGCTGGAGGAAGGAGAGCACCTGCGGCATGGCCGAGACGACCTCGGCGACGGCGGCGGGCTCGTGGCCCTCGGGCTCCGGGCAGGCGAGCGACCAGGCGTCGAACAGCGCGACCCAGCCGCGCAGCACCGCGCTGTCGTCGCGGTCCCAGGCGCGCAGTCGCCAGCCGGGGCGCGCGCTGTCGCCGTGCACCTCGACGAGGCCCGCGAGGCGGGCGGTGTCCCAGTCGGCGCGGACCTGCGCCACGGTCAGCCCCAGTTCGCGGGCCGCCCGTGCGGCGGTCCGCTCGGACAGGGTGGCCTTGCCGTCGGCGGTCGCCCCGGCTCGGCCGGGTCCGAGGGAGGCGTCGGCCCAGCGGGCGACGCGGACGGCCCCGGCCAGGCCGGCGCGCGCCATACGGGCCAGCTCCGCCGGTGCGGGGGTGCCCTCCGGCGGGCGTGGCGCGGTGCGGCGCGGGCGCCGCTGGTTCACGGCTCGGGGGGCGGCGGCCAGGGGTCGCGGGCGGACGAGTCGAAGCCTGGAGTCGCGTGGGGTACGGGACGTCACGGGTGCAGTCTTCCTGTTGACGCTCCGAAAACCCAAACGGAATGTCACGACGGGCGAGGACAAGGCCAACGCAGGAGGCCGCGCGGAGGGCCGGAACCGGGGGTCCGGCTGCGGGCCGGCACCGGCTCGGCACGCGGTCGCCGTGCGGCCGGCGTGCGGCCGGTGCGGCTCCCGCAGGGTTCTCGCGCCGGCCCCGCGGGGTCGCGCCGGCCCTGTCCCCGCGGCCGTAAGCGGAATCCGCCCACCGTTGTGGCGACCCGCCCGCCGTCCGCGGGCGGGTCCGTCACATCAAGGGGGTGAGGAAGCGGCGCAGCGCTTCTTCGTAGGACTTGGGGTCGGCGTTCCACATGGCGCTGTGGGGCGCGTCGGGCACGGTGTGCAGGGCGATCAGGTTGGGGCGGCGCTCGGCGAGGCGGCGGGAGAACCGCCAGGGGGCCACCTCGTCGCCGGGTCCGTGGAAGATCAGCGTCGGCATCGTGAGCCCCGCGGGGTCGGCGATCTCGGCGAGCCGGTCGCTGTACAGGCCCGTACGCCCCTGGGCGGCGCGCACGGCGAGCGGCAGCAGGGGGCCGGGCGTGTGCCGTGCCTTGGCCAGGGCCCTCAGCGTCGCCTCCCAGTCGAGCACCGGCGAGTCCAGGATCAGCCCGGAGACGCGGTCGCGCAGGTCCGAGTGGAGGGCCGTCTGCAGCGCCATGGTCGCCCCGACGGACCAGCCGTACAGGACGACCCGTTCCGCGCCCTGCTCCACGGCGTGGCGCAGCGCGGCGTCCAGGTCCCGCCACTCGGTCCGGCCCAGGTGGTTCAGGCCGTCCGGGGAGCGGGGAGCGCCGGGGTCGCCGCGGTAGGTGACGTCCAGGACCGGGAAGTGCCGGTGGTGCAGGAAGCCCATGACGTTCAGGGGCAGTTCCCGGGTGGTGCCCAGCCCGTGCACCGTGATCACCCAGGTCGCGCGGACCTCCGGCAGGTACCAGGCGGGCAGGGGGCCCAGTTCGCCCGGCACCTCGATGTCCCGGTGGTGCAGGCCGAGGGCGGTGCGGGGGTTGCCGACGTACAGGTTGGGGGTGAGCCAGACCTTGTCGCGGGGGTGCAGCAGGCCGTGCGTGACGCGTTCCAGGCGGCGTACGACGGTGTCGGGCAGGTGCGGGGCGTCGGGCAGGACGGGGCCGACGACCGCGTGGGAGCCGTCGCCGGCCAGGCCGTAGGTGCCGGGGCGCAGGGAGGCCAGGTCCCGGGTGAGGGTGATCTGCCCGGCGGCCGTGCTGTGCACGGTGAGCCGGGGTTCGGTGGGCAGGGGGCGGCCCGCGGGCGCCTTGAGCGCGGCGTCGCTGGCGAGCCGGCCGGCGGCGACGCTCGCCGCGCCGGCCGCCAGGGCCGCGGTGACGGCCGCGGACATCGCTTTGACTGTGCGCACGGGACCAGTGTCCGGGCGGACCGCCCCACCGGCCAGCGGGAGAAGGGGTCGGGGTGACATGTTCCTGCGAGTTCCAGGAACGGCGGTCTTCATCCCTGCCCGGCCGGGTCCGTCACCGCCGCTGCCCGTAGCCGCGCAGCCGTTCCTGCGCCTCGGCGAGCTGCTCGGGCGAGAGCAGGGAGGGGGTCAGGCCGGGCACGGACGAGGCGGTCAGCCACAGCCGGCACATCCACTCCAGTTGGGCCGTGCGGTCGAACGCCTGGTCCAGGGTGGCGCCGTAGGTGATCGTGCCGTGGTTCTGCAGGAGGCAGCCGGAGCGGCCGGCCAGGGCGCGCAGCATGTTCCCGGCCAGTTCCTCGGTGCCGTAGGTCGCGTACGGGGCGACGCGCACCGGGCCGCCGAGCGCGCCGGCCATGTAGTGGACGAGGGGCAGCTCGGGCACGAGCGTGGAGACGGCCGTGGCGTGCACGGCGTGGGTGTGGACGACGGCGCCGGCGTCGGTGGTGCGGTAGACCGCCAGGTGCATGGGCAGCTCGCTGGTGGGGACGAGCGTGCCGAGCACCTGCCGGCCGTCGAGGCCCACCCCGGTGATGTCGTCCGGCGTGAGCCGGTCGTAGGGCACGCCGGACGGTGTGACCAGCACGGTGTCGCCCACGCGCACCGACACGTTGCCCGAGGTGCCGACGACCAGGCCGTCCGCCACGGTGCGCCGCGCCGTGGCCACCAGTTCCCGCCAGGCGTGGGCCTCCTGCTCCCCCGCGTCCCGCAGACCCGTCCCGTGTCCGTCGCCCCACCGCTGCTCAGTCATGCGGCGATCCTGCCAGCGGTGCGGCGGCGGACCGAACCGGCACCCGCGACGGCGGACCCGAGGGAACCCGCGACGCCAGGCCGGAGGGAACCCGCGACGGCGAACCGGAGGAGAGCCCGTGACGCCAGACCCGGGGGAATCCGCGACGGCGGACCGAACCGGACCCGAGGCAACGGAACCGGCACCCAGGGCGACGGAACCGGAACCGGCGGCGACCGAACCGGAACCCGGGGCGACGGAACCGGACACCGCCGCGACCGTCCCAGTTCATCTTCCGTTCACCCTGGTTACCTACGTTCGACCAGCCAATGACGCTCGAACGATTGCCTGGGTAAATGGAAGGCTTCTCGCTGATCCTCGCGATTGTGGTGATCACCGCACTCGCGTTCGATTTCACGAACGGTTTCCACGACACCGCCAACGCGATGGCCACCACCATCTCCACCGGCGCGCTCAAGCCCAAGGTCGCGGTGGCCATGTCCGCCGCGCTCAACCTCGTGGGCGCCTTTCTCTCCGTGGAGGTCGCCAACACGATCTCCAAGGGTCTCGTCGACGAGTCCGGCATTCGTCCCGAGGTCATTTTCGCCGCCCTGGTCGGGGCGATCCTCTGGAACCTGCTGACCTGGCTGGTCGGGCTCCCCTCCAGTTCCTCGCACGCCCTGATGGGCGGCCTGGTCGGCGCCACCGTCGCCTCCGCCGGCTTCGGCGCGGTGCACGGGGACGCCCTGATCACCAAGGTCGTGATCCCGGCGGTGGCCGCCCCGGTCGTCGCGGGCGTCGCGGCGATGGTCGCGACCCGGCTGTCGTACACGATCGGCGCCCAGGGCGGGAACGCGCACGGCAAGGCGGCCGAGAAGGGCCACCGCGCCGGGCAGATCGCCTCCGCCGGCCTGGTCTCGCTGGCCCACGGCACCAACGACGCGCAGAAGACGATGGGCGTCATCACCCTGGCCCTGATCGCCGGCGGCGCCCTGGCCCCCGGCTCCAACCCTCCCACCTGGGTGATCCTCTCCGCCGGCCTGGCGATCGCGCTCGGCACCTACATCGGCGGCTGGCGCATCATCCGCACCATGGGCAAGGGCCTGACCGACCTGCAGCCGCAGCAGGGCTTCGCCGCCCAGACCAGCGCGGCCACCGCCATCCTCGCCTCCTCCCACCTGGGCTTCTCGCTCTCCACCACGCACGTGGTCTCCGGCTCGGTGATGGGCGCGGGACTGGGCCGCAAGGGCGGCGTCGTCCGCTGGTCCACCGCGGGCCGCATGACCGTCGCCTGGGTGCTCACGCTGCCGGCCGCGGCGCTGGTCGGCGCGGGCGCGGAGGCCGTGACCGGGCTCGGCGACTGGGGCACCGCGCTCGTCGCCGTGTTCCTGGTGGCCGCGAGCGCCGCGATCTGGCTGGTCTCCCGCCGCCAGGTCGTGGACCACACCAACGTCAACGAGACGGCTCAGGCGGCCGAGGAGCCGGCCGGCGTGGTGACCCAGGCCCTGGCCGCGGTGGCGCCGCCCGCCGCCGGTCAGCCGGCCCCGGCCGAGGACGCCGCCGGCTCTCCCGCGGCCCCGGTGGCCGAAACCGTCGCCGCCGCCCCGATCCCGGAGAGCCTCACGGCGACGATCCCCGCCCAGCCGACGGCGTCCGACCGCGCGGCCCACGCGGCCGCCACGGCCCCCGCGGCCGTCGCCCCCGCCGCGGCCGCCACGACCGCGCCTGCGGCCTCCCCCGCGCCCGCGGCGACCCCGCCGGCCGCGACCGTCTGACACCCCTCCCCAGCGCACCGGTCACCGCGCCGGTCACAGGAAAGCAGTTACGGCATGAAGATCGACTGGGCAGCCCTCGGCTCCGTGTTCGGCGTCAGCCTCGTGGTCACCGTGGGACTGGTGGTCCTGTTCACCCTCGGCATCGCGGGCCTGTCCCGGCGCGAGGCCGCGTCAACCCGCGGAGAGTCGGCCGTCGCCGCCACGGCCGGGGCGTATGCGTGCTTTGCGCTCTGCGCGGCAGCCGTCGCCTACGGAATTTCCCTCATCCTGGGCTGAGCGCACAAGGCTCTTCGGCCCCTCAGGGCCGCTCCGCTCACTCCTGTATCAACCCCCGTGGGGCACTACGTGCCTCTTACGGGGGTTTTTCCTTGTTCGACCGGTCCGACGTACCTCGCCGAAACGACACATGTCATACTGACGAGGGCTGGCCGCTGTGGGCGAAGTCACCTACTCTTATGGGTAAGTACTTTCCGAGATGGTGGCAGCCTGACAAGTCAACGCCGACATGTGGCAGGGAGCGCCATGCCAAGAGACATCGATCCGAGCCTCAACCGACGCAGGCTGCGAATCGAACTGCGCAAGGCCCGCGAGAACGCCGGGATGACCCAGCGGGACGCCGCGAAGGCCCTCGAATGGTCGCTCTCCAAACTGATCAGAATCGAGGCCGGCACGGTCAGCCTCGGCGTGACGGACCTGCGGGCGCTGCTGCAGTTGTACGAGGTCGCGGACCCGCAGCTGGTCGCGGAGCTGGAGGACGCGGCCCGCGGCTCGAAGGGACAGTCGTGGTGGGCGCAGTACAGCGACGTCGTCTCGCCCCAGTACGCGCTGTACCTGGGGTACGAGGGATCGGCGGACGTCATCCGCATGTACAACCCGGTCATCCTGCCGGGCTTGGTGCAGACGGCCGACTACGCCACCGCGCTGCTGTCGGCCATGACGCCCGAGACGCGGCTGCGCCAGCAGGTGGATCTGCGCCTGACCCGTCAGGAGCGGTTCTTCGACGGGGACGACGGCCCGGAGATCGACATCGTGCTGGACGAGGCGTCCGTCCGACGGGAGATCGGCGGGGCCTCGGTGATGCGCCGTCAGCTCGACCACATCCAGGAGCTGGCGCAGCACCCGCGGGTCACCCTGCGGCTGCTGCCCTTCTCCGCCGGAGCGCACTACAGCGTCACCACGCCGTTCATCCTGCTCGGCTTCAAGGACGACGACGACCTGCTCTACCTCGAAGGCCCCGGAGGCGGTCTGTCGAGCCGTGACGATCTGGACCTGATGGCCAGCTATCAGGAGTGCTTCGAGGAGATCAGCGCCATCGCGTACGAGGGCGACCGGATGAGTGAGCTGCTCGCCACGGTCAGGGAGAGTCTGGACAACGGCTGATCCCGGGGCGGGACGACCCGGGCGGGGAACGGGGGAGGGCCCATGGCGGTCTTCGGAATAGGGGCGTGGTGGCAGCGGCTGCGCGCTGGGGGCACCGAGGAGGACCGCCCTCTCTCCCTGGACGACACCATGCTCAAGGACAAGGCCATCCAGGAACAGCCGCTCACGGACCGGCTCATCCAACTGGAGAGGGCCCGGAACTGGCTGGAGATCCGCCTGTTGTCCGCCCGGCTGCTGCTGGGCACGGCCTGCAGCAGCATCCTGCTGCTCAGCGTCGCCCTGGCCACCCGGGTCGCCCCGAGCGTCCCGGGCGGCGCGGCCACACCGCTGACCACGACCGTCGCCGGCACGGTCGCCGCGGCGCTCCTGACGGCCCTGGGCGCCAAAGTGGGCACGGTGCTGCGCCGGCGCTCGGGCCGCTCACCAGGCGGTGAGGTCAACGACGCGGAGCGCTCCGGGACTGAACCGCCGCAAGGGCGCGGTTCAGGATCCGGAGCCGCTCCGTGACCGGTGTGAGCCCCCACCACAATCCGGCCGCCACGGCGACGAGCGCCGTCACCAGCAGCCAGACGATCCCGCGCGGCGCGCCGCCCGGCACCAGGAGCCCGGCCAGCGCCCCCAGTCCGACCGCGAGGACGCCGCTGACCGAGGAGAACAGGGCCAGCGGTCCGGCCGCCGAGGCCCCGCCCACCCGCACCCCCCCGCACGTGCCCCGGCACGTGATGCTGGCGTGTCTCTCGCGTCACGCCCAAAGTGGTTTTGCCTCGTCGGAGCGGGTCGTCGCAACCGTCATACGCGTAAAAGAGCAAGTCCCGTCCCCCCGGGCCGCTCATGAGCAGCCCGCTCCCGGGTCCCCGAGCCCTGCCAGAAAACCACACCACGCCTGGCGACGGAAAGCGAGCACTGCGTCACGTTCCGCCCCGGACGGCCGCTTCGAGTCGCGCACGAGCGCGCGGTCGCCTCCGCTGCCGAAGGCCACCTCGACGCAGTTGCCCGCCTCACCGGAGTAGCTGCTCCTGACCCAGACGCGCCCCGACGGCTCCCTGCCTGCCAACGCCCACCTCCTCCTGCCCCGAGCCCTGCCCCAAGCACCACCACGGGTGTCCATGCCGGGAGTCTTCCCAGCTTCCCCGCTCGGGAAGAGGCCAAAAGAAGCCGTTTCAAGCCACTGACCCAGTGTCACCGGTGTGGGCCTCAGCACACCAGTGCGTCGCAGGTCAAAGCGAAGTTGACGGCCTCTCGCGGGGCGTGGTGGACTGCCGGGGCCAGTTACGGCGGCACGAGAGGAAGCCCGGTGCGAATCCGGCGCGGTCCCGCCGCTGTGACCGGGGAACCTCCCCGGGAGCCAGGAACTCTCACCGCCGGTCTCGTCGAACCAGGGCGTGGACACCCTGAGTGAGGACATATCGCCCTGCGCGGCTGCCGACCCCGGCTCATCAGCGCCTCTCTGCCCGCCCCCGCGCCCGGCTGAGCCCATGGGTGCCGATCGCGTCTCCGCGTCCGGCGCCCCCGCCGGCCTCCTCGGTGACCTGCTCCTCGGTGATCCCCGCCGCGGGCATCCGGTCGCCGTGTTCGGGCGGGCCGCCGGCGCCGTGGAACGTGTGCTGTGGCGGGACCACCGCGGGTGGGGGGCGCTGCACACCGCGCTGTGCGCCGGTGGCGCCGTAGCGCTGGGAGCCGTCGCCGCGCGCGCCGTCCGGCCCTCCCCCGTCGCCACGGTCCTGCTGACCGGCGCGGCCACCTGGGCCGGGGTCGGCGGCCCCTCCCTCGCGCGCGAAGCCCGCGCCGTGGGGCGGGCGTTGGAGGCCGGTGACGTCGAGGCCGCCCGGGCGCGGCTGCCGCCCCTGTGCGGGCGCGCCCCGCAGGCCCTGGACGCCGACGGGATCGCCCGGGCCGTCGTGGAGTCGGTCGCCGAGAACACCTCCGACGCGGTGGTGGGCGCCCTGGTGTGGGGCGCGGTCGTGGGCGTGCCGGGGCTCGTCGGGTTCCGGGCCGTCAACACCCTGGACGCCATGGTCGGTCACCGCTCGCCGCGCTACCGCCGCTACGGCTGGGCCTCGGCCCGGCTCGACGACGTGGCCGGATGGCCGGGGGCGCGGCTGACCGCCGTCCTCGCCGCCGTGGCCGGCGGTGATCCGCGCGGGGCCGTCCGGGCCTGGCGGGCCGACGCCGCGAAGCATCCGAGCCCCAACGCCGGTCCGGTCGAAGCCTCGTTCGCGGGGGCGCTCGGGGTGCGGCTGGGCGGCACGTTGTCGTACGGGGGGCGCGTGGAACACCGGCCGGTGCTCAACCCCGCCGGGCGCGCCGTACGGGTATCGGACATCGAACGGGCCGTACGGCTCTCCCGGCGCGTGAGTTGGCTCGCGCTCGCCACCTGCGCCACCGCGGGGCTCCTGCGCGACCTCCGCCCGACCCCGCGCGACACCCGCACCACCCCGGGCAACTCCCGCCCGGCCCCGGGCAGTCGGCGTACGGCCGCCGGCACCCGCCGCGCGGCTCTCGGCGGCCGCCGCGCCCTCCTCAGCATCCGCCGGACGAAGGGACGTACGTCATGAGCGCGGGCCTGCTCGTCGCCGGCACCACCTCCGACGCCGGGAAGAGCGTCGTGACGGCCGGCATCTGCCGGTGGCTGGTGCGCCAGGGCGTCAAAGTGGCGCCGTTCAAGGCGCAGAACATGTCCCTGAACTCCTTCGTCACCCGCGAGGGCGCCGAGATCGGACGCGCCCAGGCCATGCAGGCCCAGGCGTGCCGGATCGAGCCGACCGCGCTGATGAACCCGGTGCTGCTCAAGCCCGGCGGCGAGCAGAGCAGCCAGGTGGTGCTGCTGGGCAAGCCGGTGGGCGAGCTGAGCGCCCGCGGCTACCACGGCGGCCGGCAGCAGCGGCTCCTGGGCACCGTCCTGGACTGCCTGGCCGAGCTGCGGAGCACGTACGACGCGGTGATCTGCGAGGGGGCGGGCAGCCCGGCGGAGATCAACCTGCGCCGCACCGACATCGTGAACATGGGCATCGCCCGCGCCGCGAAGCTGCCCGTGCTCGTCGTCGGCGACATCGACCGCGGCGGCGTCTTCGCGTCCTTCTTCGGCACCGTCGCGCTGCTCTCGCGTGAGGACCAGGAGCTGGTGGCGGGGTTCCTCGTCAACAAGTTCCGCGGGGACGTGTCGCTGCTGGAGCCCGGCCTGGACATGCTGCGCGACCTCACCGGCCGGCCCAGCTACGGCGTGCTGCCGTTCCGGCACGGCCTCGGCATCGACGAGGAGGACGGGCTGAGGGTGTCGCTGCGGGGCGCCGTGCGCGAGTCGACCGTCGCTCCCCCGGTCGGCGAGGACGTGCTGCGGGTCGCCGTGTGCGCGATCCCGCTGATGTCCAACTTCACCGACGTGGACGCGCTGGCGGCCGAACCGGGTGTCGTGGTGCGGTTCGTGGACCGCCCGGAGGAACTGGCGGACGCCGACCTCGTCGTCGTCCCCGGCACCCGGGGCACGGTCCGCGCCCTGCGGTGGCTGCGCGAGCGCGGCCTGGCGGACGCGCTCGTGCGAAGAGCCGCCCAGCGGCGTCCGGTCCTCGGCATCTGCGGCGGTTTCCAGCTGCTCGGCGAGCACATCGAGGACGAGGTGGAAAGCCGCGCCGGGCACGTCGAGGGACTGGGCGTCCTGCCCGTGCGGGTGCGGTTCGCGCGCGAGAAGACCCTCACCCGGCCCGTCGGCGAGGCCTACGGCGAGCGGGTCGAGGGCTACGAGATCCACCACGGGATCGCCGACGTCCGAGGCGGTGACGAGCCCTTCCTGGACGGCTGCCGCGTGGGCGCGACCTGGGGCACCCACTGGCACGGCTCGCTGGAGTCGGACGGTTTCCGGCGGGCCTTCCTGCGCGAGGTGGCGGCCGCCGCGGGCCGCCGTTTCGTGCCCGCGCCCGACACCTCCTTCGCCGCGCTGCGCGAGGAGCAGCTCGACCGGCTCGGCGACCTGATCGAACAGCACGCGGACACCGACGCGCTCTGGCGGCTCATCGAGTCGGGCGCGCCGCAAGGACTGCCTTTCATCCCCCCGGGAGCGCCCGCATGAGCACAGTGTTGTTGTTGTCGACCGCCGACACGGATCTGCTGGCGGCCCGGGCCTCCGGCGCCGGCTACCGCATCGGCAACCCCACGCGCGTGGACGTCGGCCAGGAGCTGCCCGCCCTGCTGGACGGCGCGGACATCGCGGTCGTCCGGCTGCTGGGCGGCAAACGCGCCTGGGAGGACGGGCTGGCCGCGCTGAAGGCGTCCGGGATCCCGACCGTGCTGCTGGGCGGCGAGGCCGTGCCGGACGCGGAGCTGATGGCCGAGTCGAGCGTGCCCGCCGGTGTCGTGGCCGAGGCGCTGAAGTACCTGGTGGAGGGCGGCCCGGAGAACCTCGCCGAACTCGCCCGGTTCCTGTCGGACACCGTGCTGCTGACCGGCGAGGGCTTCGCGGAGCCGCGCACGATGCCGGAGTACGGCGTGCACGGCGCCCACGAGATCCGCGACGGCCGCCCCACCGTCGGCGTGCTCTTCTACCGCGCCCACGAACTGAGCGGCAACACCGCCTTCGTGGACACCCTGTGCGCGGCGATCGAGGCGCAGGGCGCCAACGCGCTGCCGGTGTACTGCGGTTCGCTGCGCGGCGCGGACGACGGGCTGTACGAGATCCTCGGGCGGGCCGACGCGCTGGTCGCCACCGTGCTCGCGGCCGGCGGCACGCACGCCTCGCAGGCGTCCGCGGGCGGCGACGAGGAGTCCTGGGACATCGGCGCGCTCGCCGACCTGGACATCCCCGTGCTGCAAGGGCTCTGCCTGACCTCCTCGCGCACGGCGTGGGAGGAGTCGGACGCGGCCCTTTCCCCCATGGACGCGGCGATGCAGGTGGCGATCCCCGAGTTCGACGGGCGGCTGATCACCGTCCCGTTCTCCTTCAAGGAGCAGGGACCGGACGACGTCCCCGTGTACGTCGCCGACCCGGAGCGGGCCGCCCGGGTCGCCGGGATCGCCGTCCGGCACGCCCGGCTCAAACACAAGCCGAACGCCGAGAAGAAGATCGCGCTGGTCTTCACCGCCTACCCGACCAAGCACTCCCGGGTCGGCAACGCGGTCGGCCTGGACACGCCCGCCTCGGCGGTGCGGGTGCTCGACGCGCTCCGGGACGCCGGGTACTCCCTCACCGAGTACCCCTCCGGCGGAGACGAGCTGATCCACCGCCTGATCGAGGCCGGCGGCCACGACGTGGAGTGGCTGACGGAGGAACAGCTGGCCGCCGCGCCCGCGCGGGTGCCGCTGGCCGACTACCGGGCCTGGTTCGACACGCTCGACCCCGCGCTGAAGGACGCGATGACCGAGGCGTGGGGCGAGCCGCCGGGCTCGCTGTACGTCGACGGCGACGACATCGTGCTGGCGTCGCTGCGGTTCGGCAACGTCGTGGTGATGATCCAGCCGCCGCGCGGCTTCGGCGAGAACCCGATCGCGATCTACCACGACCCGGACATGCCGCCCTCCCACCACTATCTGGCGGCCTACCGCTGGCTGGAGAACAGCTTCGGCGCGGACGCGATCGTCCACATGGGCAAGCACGGCACCATGGAGTGGCTCCCCGGCAAGGGGCTGGGACTGTCGCGCGGCTGCGCGCCGGACGCCGTCCTCGGCGACCTGCCGCTCGTCTACCCCTTCATCGTCAACGACCCCGGTGAGGGCACCCAGGCCAAGCGGCGCGGCCACGCCACGGTCGTCGACCACCTGGTGCCGCCGATGGCCCGCGCCGACACCTACGGCGACCTGGCCAAGCTGGAGCAGCTGCTGGACGAGTACGCCCTCGTCTCCGACCTGGACCCGGCGAAGGCGCCGGCCGTGCGCGCCCAGATCTGGACCCTGGTCAAGGCCGCCGAACTCCACCACGACCTGCACGTGGACGAGCAGCCGGACGACGACGCGTTCGACGAGTTCGTCATGCACATCGACGGCTACCTGTGCGAGATCAAGGACGTGCAGATCCGCGACGGACTGCACATCCTGGGCGGCGGACCGGTCGGCGAGCCGCGGGTGAACCTGGTGCTGGCGGTCCTGCGGGCGTCCCAGGTGTGGGGCGGGCAGGCGGACGCGCTGCCCGGGCTCAGGGCGGCGCTGGCGGCCCACTTCGGACTGGTGGAGAAGGAACTGCTGGCCGAGCCGGGCGCCGCGGTGAAGGTGCCGGTGGAGCTGACGGACCTGGTGGACGGGCCGGCCCGCACCGCCTCCGACGCGATAGACCTGCTGGAGCAGCTGTGCCGCCGGATCGCGCAGGGCATGGAGGAGCGCGGCTGGGACCGTACGGCCGTGCGGGGCGTCCTGACCCGGGTGCTCGGCCACGAACTGCCGTCCGCGGTGGACGTGTTGGAGTTCGCCTGCGACGAGGTCGTACCGCGCCTCGCCCGCACCACGGACGAGATCGGGCACATCCTGCGCGCCCTGGACGGCGGCTACGTCCCGGCCGGCCCGTCCGGTTCGCCGACGCGGGGCCTGGTCAACGTGCTGCCGACCGGGCGGAACTTCTACTCCGTCGACCCCAAGGCCATTCCGTCCCGGCTGAGCTGGGAGGTCGGGCAGTCGCTCGCGGACTCCCTCGTCCAGCGCTATCTGCAGGACACGGGCGCGTACCCGAGGTCCGTGGGCCTCACGGTCTGGGGCACCTCCGCGATGCGCACCCAGGGCGACGACATCGCCGAGATCCTGGCGCTGCTGGGCTGCCGCCCGGTGTGGGACGACGCCTCGCGCCGGGTGACCGGCTTCGAGGTGGTCCCGCTGAAGGAGCTGGGCCGGCCGCGCATCGACGTCACGGTGCGCATCTCCGGCTTCTTCCGGGACGCGTTCCCGCACGTGGTCGGGCTGATCGACGACGCGGTGCGGGCGGTGGCGGAGCTGGACGAGCCCGCCGAGCAGAACTTCGTGAAGGCGCACGCGGACGAGGACACCGCCGAGCACGGTGACCGCCGCCGGGCCACCGCGCGCATCTTCGGCTCCAAGCCGGGCGCGTACGGCGCGGGCCTGCTGCCGCTGATCGACGCCCGCAACTGGCGCTCCGACGCCGACCTCGCCGAGGTGTACGCGGTCTGGGGTGGCTACGCCTACGGGCGCGGCCTCGACGGGCGGGCGGCGCGCGGCGACATGGAGACGGCGTTCCGGCGGATCGCGGTGGCGGCGAAGAACGTCGACACCCGTGAGCACGACCTGGTGGACGCCGACGACTACTTCCAGTACCACGGCGGCATGGTCGCCATGGTGCGGCACCTGACGGGGGCGAGCCCCGAGGCGTACGTGGGCGACAGCGCCGTACCGGACCAGGTGAGGACCCGCACGCTGGGCGAGGAGACGCACCGCGTCTTCCGCGCCCGCGTGGTCAACCCGCGCTGGATGGCGGCCATGCGGCGGCACGGCTACAAGGGCGCCTTCGAGATGGCGGCGACCGTGGACTACCTGTTCGGGTACGACGCCACGGCAGGGGTCGTGGACGACTGGATGTACGAGAAGCTGTCGGCCGAGTACGTCTTCGACGCCGAGAACCGGGACTTCATGAAGAAGTCCAACCCGTGGGCGCTGCGGGGCATCACCGAGCGGCTGCTGGAGGCCGCGGACCGCGGGCTGTGGGCGGAGCCGGACGCGGACACCCTGGAGCGGCTGCGCGCCGCGTATCTGGAGCTGGAAGGCGACTTGGAGGGCGACGAGAAGTGAGTACCCCCTTTCCGTTCACGGCCGTCGTCGGGCAGGACGACCTGCGCCTCGCGCTGCTGCTGAACGCCGTCTCCCCGGCGGTCGGCGGAGTGCTGGTGCGCGGCGAGAAGGGCACGGCCAAGTCCACGGCCGTGCGCGCCCTGTCGGCGCTGCTGCCGGAAGTGGACGTCGTCCCCGGGTGCCGGTTCTCCTGCGACCCGGCCGCGCCGGACGCGTCCTGCCCCGACGGCCCGCACGAGCCGGGGCCGGGCGCGCGGCGCCCCGCCCGCATGGTCGAGCTGCCCGTCGGCGCCTCCGAGGACCGGCTGGTCGGCGCGCTCGACATCGAGCGGGCGCTGGCGGAGGGCGTGAAGGCGTTCGAGCCGGGCCTGCTCGCCGACGCACACCGGGGCATCCTCTACGTGGACGAGGTCAACCTCCTCCACGACCACCTGGTCGACCTGCTGCTGGACGCCGCCGCGATGGGCGCCTCCTACGTCGAGCGCGAGGGTGTCTCCGTACGGCATGCCGCACGGTTCCTGTTGGTGGGGACCATGAATCCGGAGGAGGGCGAGCTGCGCCCGCAGCTCCTGGACCGTTTCGGGCTGACCGTCGAAGTGGCCGCCTCGCGCGAGCCCGACCAGCGGGTGGAGGTCGTGCGGCGGCGCCTGGCCTACGACGACGATCCGGCCGGCTTCGCCGCCCGCTGGGCCGGCGAGGAGGCCGCCCTGCGGCAGCGGATCGTGGCGGCGCGCGAGCTGCTGCCGCAGGTGCGGCTCGGTGACGCCGCGCTGCGGCAGATCGCCGCGACCTGCGCCGCCTTCGAGGTGGACGGCATGCGCGCCGACATCGTGATGGCGCGCACGGCGACCGCGCTGGCCGCGTGGGCCGGGCGGACCGACGTGCTCGCCGAGGACGTGCGGCAGGCGGCGCTGCTGGCCCTTCCCCACCGGCGGCGGCGCAATCCGTTCGACGCGCCCGGGCTCGACGAGGACAAGCTCGACCGCACGCTGGAGGAGTTCTCCGGCGAGTCCCCGGACGATGATCCCGACCCCGACGGCCCCGATGGCCCCGGTGGCGGCGGTGGGCAGCCGGCGCCCGAGGACGGTCCGCAGGGCGACGGCGGCACCGCCGCGCAGCCGCAGGCCGGTGAGGGCGGCGAGCCGCAGGCGTCCGGCGCGCGGGAGCAGTCCGCCGTTCGCGCCGCCGAACCGTTTCGCGCCAAGGTGCTGAGCGTGCC
Organism: Streptomyces mexicanus; assembly: GCF_902506575.1. Taxonomy (GTDB): domain Bacteria; phylum Actinomycetota; class Actinomycetes; order Streptomycetales; family Streptomycetaceae; genus Streptomyces; species Streptomyces mexicanus. The sequence continues at coordinate 1,937,015 of NZ_LR732544.1, forward strand.
CGGGATCGGCGAGGGCGCCGCCGGGCGGCGGTCCCGGGCGCGCACCGAGCACGGGCGCACCACCGGGGCGCGTCGGCCGCGGGGCGCGCTGACCAAGCTGCATCTGGCGGCGACCGTGCAGGCCGCCGCCCCGCACCAGCGGGCCCGGGGCCGGTCCGGGCCGGGCCTGGTGGTCCGCCGGGACGATCTGCGGCAGGCGGTGCGAGAGGGCCACGAATCCAATCTCGTGCTGTTCGTGGTGGACGCCTCCGGGTCGATGGCCGCGCGGCAGCGGATGAGCGCGGTGAAGGGCGCCGTGCTGTCGCTGCTGCTGGACGCCTACCAGCGGCGGGACAAGGTGGGGCTGGTGACCTTCCGGGGCTCCGGTGCCGAGGTGGCGCTGCCGCCGACCTCCTCCGTGGACGCCGCCGCCGCGCGCCTGGAGTCGCTGCCGACCGGCGGCCGTACGCCGCTGGCGGCCGGGCTGCTCAAGGCGCACGAGGTGCTGCGGGTGGAGCGGTTGCGGGATCCGGCGCGGCGGGCGCTGGTCGTGGTGGTGACCGACGGGCGGGCGACGGGCGGCCCGGAGCCGGTGGCGCTCGCCGGGCGGGCCGCGCGGCTGCTGGCGGCCGACGGTGTCGCCTCGGTGGTCGTGGACTGCGAGGCGGGGCCGGTGCGGCTGGGGCTGGCCGGGCAGCTGGCCGGTGAGCTCGGCGGTACGGCCGTCACGCTCGACGAGCTGCGGGCGGACTCCCTCGCCGGGCTGGTCAGGGACGTGCAGGGCGACAGGAGGGCCGCGTAATGCCGCAGGGACAGCCGAGCGTCGTTCCGGACGACGGGCTGACGACCCGTCAGCGTCGCAACCGGCCGCTGGTGATCGTGCACACGGGTGTCGGCAAGGGCAAGTCGACGGCCGCCTTCGGGCTGGCGCTGCGCGCCTGGAACCAGGGCTGGCCGATCGGGGTGTTCCAGTTCGTCAAGTCGGCCAAGTGGCGGGTCGGCGAGGAGCGGGCGCTGCGGGTGCTCGGCGACTCCGGCGAGGGCGGGAGCGTCGTCTGGCACAAGATGGGCGAGGGCTGGTCCTGGGTGCAGCGCGACGCCCAGATGGACAACGAGGCCAAGGCCCGCGAGGGCTGGGAGCAGGTCAAGCGGGACCTGGCGGCCGAGACGTACCGGCTGTACGTGCTGGACGAGTTCGCCTACCCGATGCACTGGGGGTGGGTGGACACCGACGAGGTCGTCGAGGTGCTGCGGGACCGGCCGGGCACCCAGCACGTGGTGATCACCGGGCGTAACGCGCCGCAGAAGCTGGTGGACTGCGCCGATCTCGTCACCGACATGTCCAAGGTCAAGCACCCCATGGACGTGGGGCAGAAGGGCCAGAAGGGCATCGAGTGGTGACCTCCGTTCCCCGGCTGGTCGTCGCCGCGCCGTCGTCCGGCAGCGGCAAGACCACCGTCGCCACGGGGCTGATGGCCGCGTTCGCCGCGCGGGGGCTCGCCGTGTCCCCGCACAAGGTGGGCCCGGACTACATCGACCCCGGCTACCACGCGCTCGCCACCGGGCGCGTGGGACGCAACCTGGACGCCTACCTGTGCGGGCCGGAGCTGATCGCGCCGCTGTTCCTGCACGGGGCGCGCGGGTGCGACATCGCCGTCGTCGAGGGCGTGATGGGCCTGTACGACGGGGCGGCGGGCCAGGGCGAGCTGGCGTCCACCGCGCACGTGGCGAAGCTGCTGCGGGCGCCGGTGGTGCTGGTGGTCGACGCCTCCTCGCAGTCGCGGTCGGTGGCCGCGCTGGTGCACGGGTTCGTCACCTGGGACCCCGAGGTGCGGATCGGGGGCGTGATCCTGAACAAGGTCGCCTCGGACCGGCACGAGGAGTTGTTGCGCGAGGCGCTCCAGTCCGTGGGGGTTCCGGTGCTGGGCGTGCTGCGGCGGACCGCGCAGGTGGACACCCCGGCGCGGCATCTGGGGCTGGTGCCGGTCGCGGAGCGGCACTCCGCCGCGGTCGAGGCCGTGGCCGCGATGGGCGCGCAGGTCGCCGACGGCTGCGATCTGCCGGCGCTGCTGGCGTTGGCCCGGGGTGCCGGGGCGCTGACGGACGAGCCGTGGGAGGCGCCCGTGACCCCGGTGACCGAGCGTCCGGTGGTCGCCGTCGCCGGTGGGGCCGCGTTCACCTTCTCCTATGCCGAGCACGCCGAACTCCTGTGCGCCGCCGGTGCCGACGTCGTCCCCTTCGACCCGGTCCACGACGAGGGGTTGCCCGAGGGGACCCGTGGCCTGGTCATCGGGGGCGGGTTCCCGGAGGTGTACGCCGCCGAGCTGTCCGCGAACGAGCCGGTGCGCAAGGCGGTCGCGGACCTCGCTCTTTCCGGTGCGCCGATCGCCGCCGAGTGCGCCGGGCTGCTGTACCTGTGCCGGGAGCTGGACGGCGAGCCGATGTGCGGGGTGCTGGACGCCACCGCGCGGATGACCGGACGGCTCACGCTCGGCTACCGGGACGCCGTGGCCGTCACCGACAGCGTGCTCGCGGGCGCCGGGACGCGGATGCGGGGGCACGAGTTCCACCGCACGGTCGTCGAGCCCGGCGCCGGGGCGGCTCCCGCCTGGGGGCTGCGCGCCCCCGCGGGGCGGGGCGAAGGGTTTGTACAGGGCGGTGTGCACGCGAGTTATCTGCACACCCACTGGGCGTACGAGCCCGGTGTCGCCCGTCGGTTCGTGGAGAGGTGCCGGACGTCATGAGCAGCAGGCTGATCGGGGTCGGAGTCGGTCCGGGCGATCCGGAACTGGTGACGGTCAAGGGCGTGAACGCGCTGCGCGCCGCCGCTGTCGTCGTGGTGCCCGTGATGGACACCGGGGAGCGGGGGCGGGCCGAGGCGACGGTGCTGCACTACGTGGAGGCGCAGAAGGTCGTCCGGGTCGTCTTCGCGCTGAACGAGCGCACGGACCGCTCGCGCCGGGAAGCGGCCTGGGACGCGGCCGGCGAGCGGGTCGCGGCGCTGCTGCGGGAGCACGGCACGGTCGCGTTCGCGACGATCGGCGACCCCAACGTGTACTCGACGTTCACCTACCTCGCGCAGACGATCGCCGATCTGGTGCCCGGCACGGTCGTGGAGACGGTGCCCGGCATCACCGCGATGCAGGACCTGGCGTCCCGTTCGGGCGCGGTGCTGACCGAGGGCACCGAGCCGTTGACGCTGGTGCCGGTGACCGCCGGTGCGGCCGTGCTGAAGGAGGCGCTGAACGGGCCGGGGACGGTCGTCGCCTACAAGTTCGGGCGGCAGGCGCGCGAGGTCGCCGAGGCGCTGCGGGACAGCGGGCGGCTCGGCGACGCCGTGTGGGGGTCGGCGCTGGGGCTGCCGGAGGAGTCGATCCGGCCGGCCGCGGAGCTGGACGGTGCTCCCCTGCCGTATCTGTCGACGCTCATCGCGCCCGCCCGGCGCGAGGGCGGGCGGGGCGGGAAGCTGTGAGCCGCGCCCCGCGCGGTCAGCGGTGTGCGGGCCGGCGGGCCCCGCGCGCCGGCCGGCCGGTGCGCTCAGGCCGCCAGGCCCACCACCACCCAGACGAACGCGGCGCCGGCGACCGTGCACAGCACGGTGGAGCGGGCGGGGTGCTCGTGGTGGGCCTCGGGCAGGATCTCGGCCGCGGCCAGGTAGAGCAGCGCGCCGCCGAAGAGGCCGAGATAGCCGCCGAGGAACCACTCCGGGATCGACACGAACGACGTCGAGGCCGCGCCCACCACCGGGGCCAGGGCGTCCGCGACGAGCATCGCGAGGGCCTTGCGCCGCGCGTTGCCGTACAGCCGGGTGAGGGTGAAGGTGTTGAAGCCGTCCGCGAAGTCGTGGGCGATGACCGCGAGCGCGACGGCGGCGCCCATGCCGCCGCCCACCTGGAAGGCGGCGCCCATCGCCACGCCGTCCATGGCGCTGTGCCCGACCATCGCGGCCGCCGCCGTCAGGCCGACCTCGGGGGCGCGGTGGTGGGCGTGCTCGTCGCCGCCGTGCGCGGCCTGCCGGGCCGCGAGCAGGCGTTCCACCAGGTGGGCCAGGAGGAAGCCGGCCACGAACAGCAGCAGGGCGGCGGGGACGCCGAAGACCTCCCGGCCGGCGGCGTGCAGCGCCTCGGGCAGCAGGTCCAGGCCGACCACGCCCAGCATCAGGCCGCCGGCCAGTCCGAGGACCAGATGGCGGCGGTCGGTCACGCGCTGTGCCGTCCAGCCGCCGGCCAGCGTCATCAGGAACGCGCCGAGCGCGACGAAGACAGCCATGTGCTCTTGCTATCCGATGAACGCCTCCTCGCGCACATCCGGCCCCCGCTCACCCACCGCACACCGTGACATTTCCTGACATTCCGATGAGAGGATCCGACCCCATGGCCGTTGCCCCCACCGGCAAGGTGACCTTCGTCGGTGCCGGCCCCGGCGCCGCCGACCTGCTGACGTTCCGCGCCGCGCGCGCGATCGCCGAGGCCGACGTGGTGATCTGGGCGGCCAGCCTGGTCCAGGCGGAGGTGCTCGCGCACGCGCGTGCGGACGCGGAGGTCCTGGACTCGGCGACCATGTCCCTGGAGGACGTCGTCGCCGTCTACGAGCGCGCCCACGCCGAGGGCCTGAAGGTGGCCCGCATCCACTCCGGCGACCCGGCACTGTGGGGCGGCACGCAGGAGCAGCTGGACCGGTGCGCGCGCATCGGGATCGCCACGGAGGTCGTGCCCGGGGTGTCGTCGTTCTCCGCGGTGGCCGCGCTCGCGCAGCGCGAGCTGACCATTCCCGAGGTGGCGCAGTCGGTGGTGCTGACCCGGCTGGGCGGCGGCAAGACGCCGATGCCGCCCGGCGAGGAGGTCCGCGAGTTCGCCCGGCACGGCACCACCATGGCGATCTTCCTGTCGGCGGCCCGCAGCGGCCAGCTGGTGCGCGAGCTGCTGGAGGGCGGCTACCCCACCACCACGCCCGTCGTGGTGGCCTACCAGGCGACCTGGCCGGAGGAGCTGATCGTGAAGTGCACGATCGGCACGCTGGAGGAGACCGTCAAGGAGCACAAGCTCTGGAAGCACACCCTCTTCCTGGTCGGTCCGGCGCTCGACGCGCACGGCACGCGCTCGCACCTGTACCACCCGGGCCACTTCCACGGCTACCGCAAGGCCGACCCCGAGGCCCGCAGGGCCCTGCGCTCCCGGGGCGCGCGCACATGACCGCGAAGATCACGGTCGTCGGCGCGGGCACGGGCGCGGCCTACGACGCCGAGGTGCTGCGCGGCGCGGACCTCGTCGTCGGCGGGCGGCGCCACCTTCAGGCCGCCGCGCTGCCCGAGCGGGCCGAGCGGGTGGTGCTCGGTCCGCTGGCGCCCGCCCTGGACGTCGTCGAGGAGTACCTCGGCGGGGGGCGGCGCGTGGTGGTGCTGGCCTCCGGGGATCCGGGGTTCTTCGGGATCGTGCGGGCGCTGGCCGAGCGGTTCGGGCCCGAGCGGCTGGACGTGCGGCCGGGGGTGTCCTCCGTGGCCGCCGCGTTCGCCCGGATCGGGCTGCCCTGGGACGACGCGGTCGTGGTCAGCGCACACGGGCGCGAGCTGCGGTGGGCGGTCAACGTGTGCCGGGCCCGGCCGAAGGTCGCCGTGCTGACCGGGCCGGGGGCCGGGCCGGCCGAGCTGGGTGCCGCGCTGGCCGAGCCGGCCGGCGGCGAGCGGGTGCTGGTCGTCGCCTGCGCGCTGGGCGAGCCGGGGCGCGAGCGCGTCGAACGGGTCACGCCCGCCGAGGCCGCCGCCCGCGACTGGGGCACGGCGGTGAACGTGGTGCTGTGCCTGGACGAGGCGCGGGCCCTGGGGGGCGTGCGAACGGTGGCCGGTGCCGCGCCGCGGCCCGCGGGCTGGGCGCTGCCGGAGGACGCCTTCGCACACCGCGACTCGATGATCACCAAGTTCGAGGTGCGGGCACTGGCCCTGGCCCGGCTGGGGCCGCGCCCGGGCGACCTGGTCTGGGACGTGGGCGCCGGGTCGGGGTCGGTGGCTGTGGAGTGCGCCCGGCTGGGTGCGGCCGTGGTGGCCGTGGAGAAGACCGCGGACGGCGCCGAACGCGTGCGCGCCAACGCGGCCGCGCACGGCGTGGACGTGGCCGTGGTGCACGGCACGGCCCCCGAGGCGCTGTCCGGTCTCCGCGACGACCCGGACGCGGTGTTCGTCGGCGGCGGGGGGCGGGAGCTGCCCGCCGTGGTCGCCGCGTGCGCGCGGCGCGCCCGGCGCGCCGTCGTGGTCGCCCTGGCCGCCCTCGACCGGGTGCCGGCGGCCCGGGCCGCGCTCACCGGCGCCGGCCTCACCTGCGACGGGGTGCTGCTGCAGTCCTCCCGGCTTGCGCCGCTGCCGGGGGACGTGACCCGGCTCGCGGCGACCAATCCCGTGTTCCTGCTGTGGGGCGAGCGTCCCACGGCGTCCAGCGAAGGAGTAGTTCAGTGATCGGCCTGATTTCCGCCACCGCGGCGGGCGCGGCTGCGCGGGACCGGGTGGCGGCCGCGTGGCCGGACCGCACCCGGGGGTACGACGGGCCCGTCGGCGAGGCGGTGCGCGCCGCGTTCGCCGAGTGCGCACAGCTGGTGTGCTTCCTGGCGACGGGGGCGACCGTACGGCTCCTCGCGCCGCTGCTGGGCGACAAGACCTCCGACCCGGGGGTGGTGTGCGTGGACGAGGCCGGCCGGTACGCGGTGGCGCTGGTCGGCGGGCACGGCGGCGGCGCCAACGCGCTCGCCCGCGAGGTCGGCGACCTGCTGGGCGCCGAGCCGGTGGTGACGACGGCGACGGACGCCGTGGGCATGGCCGGCCTGGACACGCTCGACCTGCCGGTGGAGGGCGACGTGGCCGGGGTGTCGCGGGCCCTGCTGGACGGGGAGCCGGTGGCGCTCGCGGCCGAGGTGGCCTGGCCGCTGCCGCCGCTGCCGGTCGCGGCGCCCGGGACGACGGCGGCGTACACCGTCCGGGTGACGGACCGGGCGGTCGCGCCCGGCGAGCGCGAGGTGGTCCTGCGTCCGCCGACCCTGGTCGTCGGCGTCGGTGCCTCCCGGGGCGCGCCCGCGGAAGAGGTGCTGGGCCTGGTCGAGGACGCGCTGCGGGAGGCGGGGCTGTCCGCGCGGTCGGTGGCCGCGCTGGCCACCGTGGACGCCAAGGCCGACGAGCCCGGCGTCGTCGCGGCGGCCGAGCACCTGGGCGTGCCGCTGATGACGTACCCCGCGCAGGAGTTGGCCGCGGTGGCGGTGCCCAACCCCTCCGGTGCGCCGCTGGCCGCCGTCGGCACCCCGTCGGTCGCGGAGGCGGCCGCGCTGGCCGGCGGCGGTGAACTCCTCGTGCCCAAGCGGAAGTCGCGGTGGGCGGACGGCCGCCCGGCGATGGCCACCTGCGCGGTCGTACGGCGGCCCGCGCGCGGACGGCTCGCGGTGGTCGGCCTGGGCCCCGGCGCCCGCGACCTGCTGACCCCGCGCGCGAAGGCCGAACTGCGCCGGGCCTCCGTCCTGGTGGGCCTGGACCAGTACGTCGACCAGATCCGCGACCTGCTGCGGCCGGGCACCCGGGTGCTGGAGTCGGGGCCCGGCGCGGAGGAGGAACGGGCCCGCACGGCGGTCGCGGAGGCCCGGCGCGGTCACGCCGTCGCCCTGATCGGCAGCGGCGACGCGGGCGTGTACGCCATGGCCTCCCCCGCGCTCGCCGAAGCCTCCGACGACATCGACGTGGTCGGGGTGCCCGGCATCACGGCGGCCCTCGCGGCCGGGGCGATCCTCGGCGCGCCGCTGGGCCACGACCACGTGTCGATCAGCCTGTCCGACCTGCACACCCCCTGGGAGGTCATCGAACGCCGGGTGCGGGCGGCGGCCGAGGCGGACCTCGTCGTCACCTTCTACAACCCGCGCTCCCGGGGCCGCGACTGGCAGCTGCCCAAGGCGCTGGCGATCCTCGCCGGGCACCGCGCGCCGACGACGCCGGTCGGTGTCGTGCGCAACGCCTCCCGTCCCGACGAGTCGAGCCGCGTCACGACGCTGGCGGACCTCGACCCGGCGACGGTCGACATGATGACGGTCGTGACCGTGGGCAACACCGCGACCCGTGAGATCGCCGGCCGCATGGTCACCCCGCGCGGCTACCGCTGGCAGGACACACGTCCGAAGGAGGCCGAGTGAACCGCGTCGTCCACCCCATCGAGCAGGAGTCCTTCCGGCGGCTGCGCGCCCGCCTGGACACCTCGCATCTGCCGCCGCTGACCCGGGCCGTGGTGGAGCGGGTCATCCACTCCTCCGCCGACCTCGCCTACGCCGAGGACCTCGTGACGGACGAGGACGACCTGGTCGAGGCGCACGCGGCGCTGCACGCCGGGGCGCCGGTCGTCGTGGACGTGGAGATGGTCGCGGCCGGCATCACGCGCCGCGAGACGGTGTGCCGCCTGAAGGACGCCCGGTCCGGCCCGGGCCTGACCCGCTCGGCGCACGCGATCCGCCTCGCCTACGAACAGGTCGGCCCCGGCGCGCTGTGGGTGATCGGCTGCGCGCCGACCGCCCTGGAGGAACTGCTGACGCTGGACGCCTCCCCCGCGCTCGTCATCGGTCTGCCCGTCGGTTTCGTCGGGGCGGCCGAGTCCAAGGCCGCGCTGCGCGCGAGCGGGCTGCCCGCCGTGAGCAACGTGTCCGAGAAGGGCGGTTCGGCGGTCGCCGCGGCCGCGCTGAACGCCCTGCTGTACCACCCCGCTTCGCTCGATCCGTCCGATTCCTCCGAGGAGACCCTGTGACCACCCCGACGCCGCCCGCCCTGCTCATCGCCGGCCACGGCACCCGGGACGACGCCGGAGCCGAGGCGTTCCGCGACTTCGTGCGGCGGCTCGGGCAGCGCCGGCCGGATCTGGCCGTCGCGGGCGGCTTCATCGAGCTGTCCCCGCCGCCGCTGGGCGAGGCCGTCACCGAACTGGTGGAGCGGGGCGTGCGCCGGTTCGCGGCCGTACCGCTGATGCTGGTGTCCGCCGGGCACGCCAAGGGCGACATCCCGGCGGCGCTGGCCCGGGAGAAGGAGCGGCACCCGGGGATCTCGTACACCTACGGCCGTCCGCTGGGCCCCCACCCCGCGCTGCTGCGGGTGCTGGAGCGGAGGCTGGAGGAGGCGCTGGAGGGTACGGCCGAGGACCGCTCCGACGTGACCGTGCTCCTGGTCGGCCGTGGCTCGACCGACCCCGACGCCAACGCGGAGGTGTTCAAGGCGGCCCGGCTGCTGTGGGAGGGGCGCGGGTACGCGGGCGTGGAGACGGCGTTCGTGTCGCTGGCGGCGCCGGACGTGCCCAGCGGCCTGGAGCGGTGCGCGCGGCTGGGCGCCCGCCGGATCGTCGTGCTCCCCTACTTCCTCTTCACCGGCATCCTGCCGGACCGGGTGCGGCGGCAGACCCAGGAGTGGGCCGCCGCGCACCCCGGCCTGGAGGTGCGGTCGGCGGACGTCATCGGCCCGGAGCCGGAGCTGCTGGACCTGGTGCTGGAGCGGTACGAGGAGGCGGTGAAGGGCGACCTGCGGATGAACTGCGACTCGTGCGTGTACCGGATCGCGCTGCCGGGCTTCGAGGAGAAGGTGGGGCTGCCGCAGCAGCCGCACTTCCACCCGGACGACGACGGCCACCACGGGCACGGCCACGGCCACCACCATCACGGGGAGCACTCGCACAGCCATGCGCACTGAGGACACCGGGCCTGACCTGCGTCACCACGGGGACGCGGAGGTGCGCGACGACGGGGCGGCGCTGGTCGACCTCGCCGTCAACGTCCGCGCCCACACGCCTCCGGACTGGCTGCGCGAGGAGATCGCGGCCTCCCTGTCGTCCCTCGCGGCCTACCCGGACGGGCGGGCCGCGCGGGCGGCGGTGGCGGCGCGGCACGGGCTGCCGGTGGAGCGGGTGCTGCTGACGGCGGGCGCGGCGGAGGCGTTCGTGCTGCTCGCCCGGGCGTTGAAGGTACGCCGGCCGGTGGTGGTCCACCCGCAGTTCACCGAGCCGGAGGCGGCACTGCGGGACGCGGGCCACACCGTCGACCGGGTGCTGCTTCGCGCGGAGGACGGCTTCCGCCTCGACCCGGCGGCCGTTCCCGAGGACGCGGACCTGGTGGTGATCGGCAATCCGACGAACCCGACGTCGGTGCTGCACCCGGCGGCGACGCTCGCGCGCCTGGCCCGGCCGGGGCGGACGCTGGTGGTCGACGAGGCCTTCATGGACGCGGTCCCGGGCGAACGGGAGGCCCTGGCCGGCCGGACGGACCTCCCCGGCCTGGTGGTGCTGCGCAGCCTGACCAAGACGTGGGGCCTGGCCGGCCTGCGCATCGGCTACGTCCTGTCCGCCCCGGAGACCATCACCGCCCTGGAGCGGGCCCAGCCGCTGTGGCCGGTGTCCACACCGGCGCTGGCGGCGGCCCGAGCGTGCGTGAGCCCGCACGCGCTGGCCGAGGCGGAGCAGGCGGCCGCACGCATCACGGCGGACCGGGCCCACCTGGCGGCGGGCCTGGCCGGTCACGGGATCCAGGTGGCCGGACCGCCCGAGGGCCCGTTCGTCCTGGCCCGCGTCCCGGACGGGGCGGCGGTACGCCACCGCCTGCGCGACCTGGGCTACGCGGTCCGGCGCGGGGACACGTTCCCCGGCCTGGACGCGAACTGGCTGCGGATCGCGGTGCGGGACCAAAGGACGGTGGACGGGTTCCTGGAGGCGCTGAGGGTGGCGTTGGTCTCGGCACGAGAGACAACCTGACGCGACGTCAACCATGCCTGCACCGCCCTTGGTTGCGCTGCGATCCCAGCCCTCGGAACTTGTCCGGTGCGCGGGGGATCTCAGCCACTCGGCAATAGCTGGTCGCGCCTGCGCCCGCGCGGGCGCCGCGCGTCGTCACTGCCGTGCGGCGCCCTCCCCCCTCGGGCCGGTCAGCCCTTGCGCCTGCGGGCCAGTGCGAAGGCGCCGCCGCCCGCCGCCAGCAGGACGGCCGAACCGGCCGCCAGGTACGGGGTCGTGGAGCTGCCGCCCGTTTCCGCCAGGTCGGGCTTGTCGGCCCGGGCGCCCTGGGGTTCGACGTCGGCGGCCGGAGTGGGCGTGGGGGTGGCCGCGGGTTGTTCGGCCTCGGCCGGGGGTGTCGGGGACTCGCAGGTGGCCTCGGCGAGGGTGAGGGTGCCCTCGACCTCGGCGACGTTCAGCTTCAGCGGGTTGACGGAGACCTTCAGCCGCAGGGCCGTCGCCGCGGCCGTGCGGGAGGTGGTCTCGCGGTGGGAGAGGTCCAGGCGGACCTCGCCGACGCCGGGGACGGTGACGTCGGTCGTACCGCCGGAGGTGAGTGTCACCTTCTTGCCGAGGACGGTCACGGCGCCCAGGACGTTGCTCGTCGCGACCGGGGTCCTGCCCGCCTCGCAGGTCGCCCGGGAGGTGACCTGGTCGACCTCGATGAGGGACAGCAGGGGCAGGCCGGGGACGTGGATGCGGGCGTGGGCGAGGTCGACGCCGCCCTCGGCCTTGGTCGCCGACGTCGTCGCGACCGACTTGGCCACGTCCGCGCGCAGCACGCTGAACGGCTTGCCGCCGTCGACGCCGTCGAGACGGGCGGTCAGTGCCGTCCGTTCGGCGCTGCGCGGCGCTTGGACCTCGTTGAGGGAGACGGCGAGCGGCACGTCCACCGTCTTGTTGAGCAGGGACACGTCGAGGCCGGTGCGCAGGACGGAGGCGCTCGCGCGGCCGTGGTCGGCGGTCGCGTGGGCGGAGCCCGCGCCGGCCAGCGTCACCGGGCCGGCGGCCAGGACGGTGGCCGCGGCGGCGGTGGCGCAACGGCGCGCGGGCAGGCGGAAATGATGACCGTTCACGGTGTGGGACCCCCCAGGGGTGAGTGCTCGGGACCCCGCAAGGATTACGCACGGAGAGTGAACGGTCAGCGATCCAGCGTCACTTCACCCTTTCGTGGGGTTTCCGGGCTGGTTTTCGATTCTTTCGGCACGGGTGTTCCCAGCCGTCCCTCCTGTTGCCCCTGACGGGTGACCGCAGGGGCCACCGCAGGGAGCCCACGCGGGTGGCCGCACCGGCGCACGCGACCGGGCGCGCGGCCACCGGAGCCCGCTACGCGACGATCCGGCCGTTCAGCACCACCCGTCGCGGCCCCGCCAGGACCCGTACGTCCGTGCGCGGGTCCGCCTCGTAGACGACGAGGTCCGCCGGGGCGCCCTCGTCCAGGCCGGGGCGGCCGAGCCAGGCGCGGGCCGCCCAGGTGGTGGCCGAGAGCGCCTCGACCGGGGGGATGCCCGCCGTGACCAGCTCCGCGACCTCGCCCGCGACCAGGCCGTGGGCGAGCCCGCCGCCGGCGTCGGTGCCGACGTACACCGGGATGCCGGCGTCGTGCGCGGCGCGGACGGTGTCGTAGCGGCGCTCGTGCAGCCGGCGCATGTGCGCCGACCAGCGCGGGTACTTCGCCTCGCCGCCGGCCGCAAGGTCGGGGAAGGTGGCGATGTTGACGAGGGTGGGGACGATCGCGACGCCGCGCTCGGCGAACAGCGGGATCAGGTCCTCGGTCAGGCCGGTGGCGTGCTCGATGCAGTCGATGCCCGCCTCGACCAGGTCGCGCAGGGAGTCCTCGGCGAAACAGTGCGCGGTGACGCGGGCGCCGAGGCGGTGGGCCTCGGCGATCGCCGCCTCGGCGGCCTCGCGCGGCCAGCAGGCCGACAGGTCGCCCAGATCCCGGTCGATCCAGTCGCCGACCAGCTTGACCCAGCCGTCGCCGCGCCGCGCCTCCCGGGCGACGTGGGCGACCAGGTCCTCGGGCTCGATCTCGTGGGCGTAGTTGCGGATGTAGCGGCGGGGGCGGGCGATGTGCCGGCCGGCCCGGATGATCTTGGGCAGGTCGTCGCGGTCGTCGATCCAGCGGGTGTCGGAGGGCGAGCCCGCGTCGCGGAGCAGCAGGGCGCCGGCCTCGCGCTCGGTCAGCGCCTGCTTCTCGGAGACGTCGTCGGGGACCGGGCCGTGCGCGTCCAGGCCGACGTGGCAGTGCGCGTCGACCAGGCCGGGCAGCGCCCAGCCCTCGACGGTCCGCACGTCCCTGGCGGCGGCCGGGCGATCGTAGGTGATCCGGCCGCCGACCACCCACAGCTCGTCCCTGCCCGCGTCGTCCTTCGGGCCGGTGAGCACCCGCCCCTTCACGTGCAGCACCGCGTGATCGCTCATGTACCGCACCCTAAACAGCCCTGGCGCGGTGCGGCCAGAGCCTGCCCGGCTCCGGTGCACGGGGCGTCAGGGGCGCCGGTTACGCTCGATGCCGTCGACCTCGCGCCGATCCGAACCGAGCCGGCCCGAACCGAGAAGAGAGCACCGCCGTGACGCACCCGTTCCTGGACCTCGCCCCGCTGAGCGCCGCCCGCTTCGCCTCGATCGAGGACCGGGTGGCGCGGCTGCTCGCCACCGAGCAGGACGTCGTGATCATGCAGGGTGAGGCGCTGCTGCCGCTGGAGGGCGCGATCCGCGCGGCGGCCGGTCCGGGCACGACCGCGCTGAACGTGATCACCGGCCCGTACGGGCAGACGTTCGGCAACTGGCTGCGGGACTGCGGCGCGACGGTGTACGACCTGTCGGTGCCGTACCACACGGCGGTCACCGCCGACCAGGTCCGCGCGGCCTTCGCCGAGCACCCGGAGATCGACTTCGTCTCGCTGGTGCACGCCGAGGCGGCGACCGGCAACACCAACCCGGTCGCCGAGATCGGCGAGGTGGTGCGCGAGCAGGGCGCCCTGTTCTACCTGGACTCGGTGGCCGCGATCGGCGCGGAGCCGGTGCTGCCGGACGCCTGGGGCGTGGACCTGTGCGTGATCGGCGCGCAGAAGGCGATGGGCGGGCCGGCCGGGGTGTCGGCGGTGTCCGTGAGCGAGCGCGCCTGGGAGCGGATGGCGGCCAACCCGCACGCGCCGCGCCGCTCCTACCTGTCCCTGCTGGACTGGAAGGAGCGCTGGATCGACGGCGGCCGCCGGGCGCTGCTGCACGCGCCGGCCCAGCTGGAGATGCTCGCCCTGGAGGCGTGCGTGGAGCGGATCGAGGCGGACGGCCTGGACGCGGTGATGGCCCGCCACCGGGCCGCCGCGGCGGCGACCCGGGCGGGTGCGCGGGCGCTGGGCGGTGGCCTGGAGCCGTACGTGCGCCAGGCGTCCGAGGCCGCCCCGGTCGCGACCACGCTGCGCGCGCCCGAGGGCATCGCCGCCTCGGACCTGGTGGCCCGTGCGCTGGCCGGCGACGGCGCGCTTCCGCTGGCCGCGGGCGGCGGCGCGCTGGCCGAGGAGATGATCCGGGTCAACCACTACGGTCCGGACGCGACCCGGGAGGCGGTCGAGGCGAGCCTGGTGGCGCTGGGCGCCGCCCTGGCCGAGTGCGGCGCGAAGCCGGACGTGGAGGCCGCGCGCCGGGCCGTCGCCGAGGTCTGGCAGTAGCCCGCGGGCCGAACGGCCCGCTCGCGCAGGTGAGGTCAACGGCCCCCGGGCAGCCATGGGCACCCGGGGGCCTGTCGCTGCCGGGAGGGGGCCGACCGACGGACGGACGGACGGCCGACGGACAGACGGCCCGCGGTCCGCCGACGGACAGACGGCCCGCGGTCCGCCGGCGGACGGACGGCCGGCGGCCCGCGGGCGGGGCGGAGGGGAGGGTGCGGGGGGTGCGAGTACGGAGTGCATGCGAGCGGGGGGCGTGCCCGGCACAAGGGAACCGCCGACATTCTCCCGGAGAAGGTCGACGGAGTTGCCGGGACGTGAAAACATGGCAATTCCGGGAATTCAATTCGGATAGCTTCCCGTCTTCTTCTGCCCGCTTCTCCCGACCCTAAACGCAAAGATTTCGCGAACGCCCGGAGACGTAATTCTGGTCGAGTCGAGTGGCTTACATCACTGTGACGCACTCCACAAAGCCGACCTTTTTGTCCAGTAATGAACGGGCAAACCCCCACATCGCGCCACCCCGTCGCGCGACCGCGCGCCCGCGCGATAACACATGATGCCGGTCCATGTAAGACCTCAGGGCGATGCATTTTTGAATTCGGCTCGGTAAGTTCAATTCGCATGACTGCCGCACAAGCAGACCTGCGAACCGACCTTTCGGAAATCCCGGATGCCGTGTCCATCGATCGCCCCACCACCGCCGACGGTGCCGCGTTGTGGCGGCTGGCGAAGGACTCAGGAACGCTGGACGTGAACTCCTCGTACAGCTATCTGCTGTGGTGCCGCGACTTCGCCGCGACCTCCGCCGTCGCCCGGGACGCCGACGGCGAGGTCGTCGGGTTCGTCACCGGCTACGTGCGGCCCGACCGCCCGCACACCCTCCTCGTCTGGCAGGTCGCGGTCGACGCCGCCCACCGCGGCCGTGGTCTGGCCGCCCGCATGCTGGACGCCCTGGCCGCCCGGGTCGCCGCCGAGCGCGGGCTGACCACCCTGGAGACCACCGTCACCCCGGGCAACACCGCCTCCGAGCGGCTGTTCGCCTCCTTCGCCGCCCGCCACGGCGCCCCGGTCGAGCGCGAGGTCCTGTTCGGGACCGAGCAGTTCCCGGACGGCCCGCACGACCCCGAGGTCCTCCACCGCATCGGCCCGCTCACCCGCTGAGCCCCGGCCCACCCCCGATCTTCCGGAA
>NZ_LR732544.1:1952714-1964212 GCF_902506575.1 Streptomyces mexicanus
CTCCCTTCCCTCCCCCCACCCGAGGAGCGATTCGTCGTGACCATCACCCAGCCCGACCTGAGCGTCTTCGAGACCCTGGAGTCCGAGGTGCGCAGCTACTGCCGCGGCTGGCCCACCGTCTTCGACCACGCGCGCGGCAGCCGCCTGTACGACGAGGACGGCCACGAGTACCTCGACTTCTTCGCCGGTGCCGGCTCGCTCAACTACGGCCACAACAACCCCGTCCTGAAACGGGCGTTGCTCGACTATCTGGAGCGCGACGGCATCACCCACGGCCTGGACATGTCCACCGTGGCCAAACGCACCTTCCTGCAGACCTTCCAGAACCTGGTGCTGCGCCCGCGGGACCTGCCGTACAAGGTGATGTTCCCGGGGCCGACCGGCACCAACGCCGTGGAGAGCGCGCTGAAACTGGCCCGCAAGGTGAAGGGGCGCGAGTCCATCGTGTCCTTCACCAACGCCTTCCACGGCATGTCGCTGGGCTCGCTCGCCGTCACCGGCAACGCCTTCAAGCGGGCCGGCGCCGGCATCCCGCTGGTGCACGGCACGCCCATGCCCTTCGACCACTACCTGGACGGCAAGGTCCCGGACTTCCTGTGGTTCGAGCGGCTCCTGGAGGACCAGGGCTCCGGCCTGAACAAGCCCGCCGCCGTCATCGTGGAGACGGTGCAGGGCGAGGGCGGCATCAACGTCGCCCGGCCCGAGTG
Source organism: Streptomyces mexicanus (assembly GCF_902506575.1). GTDB lineage: Bacteria > Actinomycetota > Actinomycetes > Streptomycetales > Streptomycetaceae > Streptomyces > Streptomyces mexicanus. Next base: position 1,953,422 of record NZ_LR732544.1, read on the forward strand.
GCTGCGCGCCCTGAAGGAGCTGTGCGAGCGGCAGGACATGCTGCTGATCGTCGACGACATCCAGATGGGCTGCGGCCGGACCGGCGCGTTCTTCTCCTTCGAGGAGGCCGGGATCGTGCCCGACATCGTCACCGTGTCGAAGTCCATCAGCGGCTACGGCCTGCCGATGTCGCTGTGCCTGTTCAAGCCCGAGCTGGACGTGTGGGAGCCGGGCGAGCACAACGGCACCTTCCGCGGCAACAACCCCGCGTTCGTCACCGCCACCGCCGCGCTGGAGGTGTACTGGACGGACGGCGCGGCGATGGAGAAGCAGACCCGCACCCGCGGCGAGCAGGTCGAGCAGTGGCTGATCTCCATCACCGAGGAGAACCTCGCCGACGTCAAGGAGTATCGCGGCCGCGGCCTGGTGTGGGGGCTGGAGTTCCACGACGCCTCCCGGGCCGGTCGGGTCGCGCGGCGCGCCTTCGACCACGGGCTGCTGGTCGAGACCTCCGGGCCCCAGAGCGAGGTCGTCAAGCTGCTGCCGGCGCTGACCACCACGCCGGAGGAACTGGACGAGGGCATGCGTGTCCTCGCCCGCGCGGTCCGCGAGACGGCCTGAGCCCCGCGAGGCCGCCTGAGCCGCACGGCCGCCCGAGCCCGGCGAGGGCGTCCCGTCACACCACCCCTGTCAAGCACGCGCACAAGGAGGCACGTACCACCGTGATCGTCCGTTCGTTCAAGGAGATCGAGGGCACCGACCGGCATGTGAAGGCCGCGTCGGGCACCTGGGAGAGCAAGCGGATCGTCCTCGCCAAGGAGAAGGTCGGCTTCTCCGTGCACGAGACGATCCTGTACGCGGGCACGGAGACCGACATGTGGTACGCCCACCACATCGAGGCCGTCGTCTGCACGAAGGGCGACGCGGAGCTGACCGACCGCGAGACCGGCAAGACGTACCGCATCACGCCCGGCACCATGTACCTCCTCGACGGCCACGAGCGGCACACGCTCAAGGTCAAGGAGGACTTCCACTGCATCTGCGTCTTCAACCCGCCCGTGACCGGGCGTGAGGACCACGACGAGAACGGCGTCTACCCGCTGCTCACCGAACCCGAGGAGGTGTGAACCGCATGACGACCACGACCACGACCACGGCCGTCACCGACCTGTACCCCACCCGCGGCACCACCGAAGTGACGGTGCCCCGGCAGGACCCGGTGGTCTGGGGAGCCCCGGACACCCCCGGTCCGATCAGCACGGCCGACCTGCAGGCGTACGAGCGCGACGGCTTCCTCGCCGTCGACCAGCTCATCGCCCCGGACGAGGTCGCCGTCTACCGGCGGGAACTGGACCGGCTGGTGAACGACCCGGCGGTCCGGGCCGACGAACGCTCCATCGTCGAGCCGAAGTCCGACGAGATCCGCTCGGTCTTCGAGGTGCACCGGATCAGCGAGGTGTTCGCGAACCTGGTGCGCGACGAGCGGGTCGTCGGCCGGGCGCGGCAGATCCTCGGCTCGGACGTGTACGTCCACCAGTCGCGGATCAACGTCAAGCCGGGCTTCGGCGCCAGCGGCTTCTACTGGCACTCCGACTTCGAGACCTGGCACGCCGAGGACGGCCTGCCGAACATGCGCACGGTGTCCGTCTCGATCGCGCTGACCGAGAACCACGACACCAACGGCGGCCTGATGATCATGCCGGGGTCGCACAAGACGTTCCTCGGCTGTGCAGGGGCCACGCCCAAGGACAACTACAAGAAGTCGCTGCAGATGCAGGACGCGGGCACACCGTCCGACGAGGCGCTGACGCGGCTGGCGAGCGAGTACGGCATCCGGCTGTTCACCGGCAAGCCGGGGTCGGCGACCTGGTTCGACTGCAACTGCATGCACGGCTCCGGCGACAACATCACGCCGTATCCGCGCAGCAACGTCTTCATCGTGTTCAACAGCGTGGAGAACACGGCGGTGGAGCCGTTCGCGGCACCGGTGCGCAGGCCGGAGTTCATCGGGGCGCGGGACTTCACTCCGGTGCGGTGAACCCGGCCGGGGGCGCTGAGCGTCCCTCGATGCTCGGGCAGGGGCCTGGTCGTGTGGGACGCCAGGCCCCTGCCCGGCCGTGTCAGCCGCCCAGCACGTCCAGCAGCCGGTCCACGTCCGCCTCCGTGTTGTACAGGTGGAAGGCGGCGCGCAGGTTGCCCGCGCGGGCGGAGACCTCGACACCGGCGGCGCTGAGCGCGCCCTGCCGGTCGCCGAGGCCGGGCACGGAGACGATCGGGGAGCCGGGCGAGGCGACGGCCTCGTGGCCCAGGGCAGCCAGGCCGGTGCGGAACCGGTCGGCCAGGGCCAGGTCGTGGGCGCGCACGGCGGCCACGCCGAGTTCCTCGATCAGCTCCAGCGAGCGGCGGCCGCCGGCGTAGGAGAACAGCGCGGGGCTCTCGTCCAACCGCCGCGCGGAGTGGGCGAGTTCGGCCACCGGACCGTAGCAGCTGTCCCAGGGCCGCTCCCCCGCCACCCAGCCGGCGAACAGCGGGCTGAGCCCGCCCAGGTCCTCCGGGACCACCAGGAAGGCCACGCCGCGCGGGCACAGCAGCCACTTGAAGGCGACGCCGGCGACGTAGTCGTGGGCGTCCGCGTCGAGGTCCAGCCAGCCGGCGGCCTGGGAGACGTCGACGTAGGTGCGTGCGCCGTGCTCGCGCGCGGCGGCGCGGATCGCGGGCAGGTCGGCGATGCGGCCGTCCGCCGACTGGGCGGCGCTCACCGCGACCAGCGCCGTGCCGGGCCGTACCGCGTCGGCGAGCTGCTCCAGGGGCGCGCTGCGCACCTTCAGGTCGCGACGGACGTGGAAGGGGTTCACCACGGAGCTGAAGTCGCCCTCGGCGGTGAGGACTTCGGCGCCCTCGGGCAGGGAGGCGGCGATCAGGCCGCTGTAGACGGCGACGGAGGCACCGGCGGCGACCCGGCGGTCGGGGACCCCGACCAGCCGGGCGAAGCAGGCGCGGGCCGCCTCGACGTCCGCGAACATGTCGGTGGGCTCACCGGCGGCCGCCGCCTCCACGGCGGTGCGCAGCGCGGTCACCGCGCGGGCCGGCAGCAGCCCGAGGGACGCGGTGTTGAGGTAGGTGTTCTTCGGGGCGAACTCGGCGCGTACCACGCTCTCGAAGGTCTCCATGGGACCACTGTGCGACCCCTGGAAGTAGAAGTCCATCACATAACGACGGGCGCTGGCCCAAAGGACTCCTTATAACAGCCTCCTGACGTGCGCGGACGTCGGCGCACGTCAGGGGTCCTCAGCTGCGGGGCACGGCGCACCCGTCCGGACCACATGCCTGCGCCCCGCCGCTCCGCTGTCCCTGGTCGATCAGGTGCAGGGGCGAATGGTCGGCCCACGCCCGGGTGAGGGCCTGGGTGAAGACCTCGGTGGGCTGGGCGCCGGAGACCCCGTACCTGCGGTCGAGGACGAAGAACGGCACGCCGGTGGCGCCGAGCCGCGCGGCCTCCTCCTCGTCGGCGCGGACGTCGTCGGCGTAGGCGGCCGGGTCCGCGAGCACCGCGCGGGCGGCCTCGGCGTCCAGGCCCGCCCCGGCGGCCAGGTCCACCAGGCGCTCGGGGCCCTCGGTGAAGACGGAGCGCTCCTCGGCGAAGTTCGCCCGGTACAGCGCGTCCAGCAGTTCGCTCTGGCGGCCGTGGGCCTTGGCGAAGTGCAGCAGCCGGTGCATGTCGAAGGTGTTGCCGTGGTCGCGGCCCCGGGTGCGGTACTCCAGCCCCTCGGCGGCGGCCTGCGCGCCGAGGTTGTCCTCACCGGCCTGCGCCTGCGCCTCGCTCATCCCGTACTTGCGGGAGAGCATGGCGAGCACGGGCTGGACGTCGTCCTTGGCCCGGTGCGGGTCCAGTTCGAAGGAGCGGTGCACCACCTCGATCCGGTCCCGGTGCGCGAAGCCCGCGAGCGCCTTGTCGAAACGCGCCTTTCCGACATAACACCAGGGACAGGCGATGTCCGACCAGATCTCGACGCGCATGCTCGTGGTTCTCTTCCGCTCGTACGGGCGCGGAGAGCGGACGCTCCCCGCCGAGCGGGCAACGTCCGGGCGAGGGGGTTCATTCCCTGGTGACGGAGTGGCGCAGGAGCGGGTGCCGACCGGCGTCGGGGTCCGGCAGCCCGCGCGGTGATCCTCCGGTTCCGGCGGCCGCGGCCGGTTCCCGGCGGCCGCGCGGGATGCGGTGCGGCCGCCGGGCCGGGCCGTGTGCCGTCAGACCTCCAGGCGGCCGTTGAAGCGGCGGGGCAGGCCGAGCGGGTTGTCGTCGCGCAGCTCGGGCGGGAGCAGGGCCTCGGGGGCGTTCTGGTACGCCACCGGCCGCATCCACCGCTCGATGGCGGTGCCGCCCACCGAGGTGGAGGTGGAGGTGTGCTGGGCGGGGGCGACCGCGACGCCGGTCGGCCAGCCGTTGACGAGGACGCGTCCGGCGAGCGGGGTCAGCGCGGCGAGGAGTTCGGGGCCGCGTCCCCGGCCGGCCGCCTCCTCGCTGGAGACGTGCACGGTGGCGGTGAGGTTGCCGGGCAGGCGGGAGAGCACCGCCATGGCCTCGCTCTCGTCGGCGTAGCGGGCCACCACCGTCACCGGCCCGAAGCACTCCTCCAGCAGCAGGGCGTGGTCGCCGCCCGCGCGGGTCAGCTTCTCGGCCGGGAGGGTGAGGAAGCCGGCGCTGACGGTGTGCTCGTCGCCCTCGCCGGGGGCGATGGGTGCCTCGACGTCGGGCAGTCCGGTGCGCTCGGCGATGCCGGCGAGGAAGTTGTCGCGCATGCGGTGGTCGCGCAGGACGCCCGCCGCGGTGCCGCCGACGGCGTCGGCGAGGGCCTTGACCAGGCCGTCGCCGGCCGCGCCGGCCGGCACGAGGACCAGGCCGGGCTTGACGCAGAACTGGCCCACGCCGAGCGTCATCGAGCCGGCCAGCCCGGTGCCGATGTCCTCCGCCCGCTCGGCGGCCGCGGCCTCGGTGACGAGCACGGGGTTGAGGGAGCCCAGCTCGCCGTGGAAGGGGATGGGCACCGGCCGGGCGGCCGCCGCGTCGAACAGGGCCCGGCCGCCGCGTACGGAGCCGGTGAACCCGGCCGCGGTGACCAGCGGGAGCTCGATCAGCTCGATGCCCGCCCGGAAGCCGTGGACCAGGCCGAGGACGCCGGCGGGGATGCCGTGCTCGGCGGCGGCCTCCCGCAGCACCGCGGCGACCTGCTCGGACAGGGCCGGGTGGTCGGGGTGGGCCTTGACGACGACCGGGCAGCCGGCGGCCAGCGCGCTGGCGGTGTCGCCGCCGGCGACGGGGAAGGCGAAGGGGAAGTTGGAGGCGGAGTAGACGGCGACCACGCCGAGCGGCACCTTGTAGCGGCGCAGGTCCGGGATCGGCGGGGTGGCGGTGTCGTCGGGGTGGTCGATGATCACGTCGAGGAAGGCGCCCTCGTCGACGATGCCCGCGAACGCCCGCAACTGGTAGCAGGTCCGGGCGAGTTCTCCGGTGAGCCGGGCCTGCCCGAGCGCGCTCTCGGCGTCGGCGGTCGCCACGAGCCGGTCGCCGGCCGCCTGCAGGCGGTCGGCGGCGGTGCGCAGGAAGGCCGCCCGGACGGTGCGGTCGGCGAGCGCGCCGCGGGCGTCGTGGGCGGCGCGGACGGCGGTGTCCACGTCCTGGGCCGTGGCCTCGACCGCAACCTGTTCCCGCTGCTTCCCGGTGCGGGGATCGACACTCCAGACTGGTGCTGCTGCCACCGCGGGTCCCTCCAGATGTCTTGCCGCTTCGCCGCCGTACGGGTGCGGCCCGTACGGGCGCCGTGTGTACGTCGGTGCGTGTGTGTCGGTACGTCGGCCGGTAGGTGCGTCATCCTCGGCGGCGTTCGATATACTGAACGCTGTCTCGGATGATGAATGTGTTCTGGAGACTATAACGTCAGCTTCTCGTCGAACGAAGGGGGCCAGGGCGATGCCGGCAGGTGAGACAGGCAGCGGAGCGCAGGTCAAGTCCGCGGTGCGGACCGTGGAATTGCTGGAGTACTTCGCCGGCCGGCCCGGGATGCACTCCCTCGCCGCGGTCCAGGAGGCCGTCGGCTACCCCAAGTCCAGCCTGTACATGCTGCTGCGCACGCTGGTGGAGCTGGGCTGGGTGGAGACCGACGCGACCGGCACCCGCTACGGCATCGGCGTACGGGCCCTGCTCGTCGGCACCTCCTACATCGACGGCGACGAGGTCGTCGCCGCGGCCCGGCCGACGCTGGACCGGCTCTCCGACGACACCACCGAGACCATCCACCTCGCGCGCCTGGACGGCACCAACGTCGTCTACCTGGCCACCCGCCAGTCGCAGCACTACCTGCGCCCCTTCACCCGCGTCGGCCGCCGGCTGCCCGCGCACTCCACGTCCCTGGGCAAGGCCATCCTCGCCACCTACAGCGACGAGCAGGTGCGCAAGATGCTCCCGGAGACGCTGCCCGCGCTGACCGAGAACACCCTCACCGACCGCGAGAAGCTCATCGCGGAACTGCACCAGATCCGTGAGCAGGGCTATGCCGTGGACCGCGAGGAGAACACCCTCGGCCTGCGCTGCTTCGGCGTGGCCATCCCCTACCGCACCCCGGCCCGTGACGCGATCAGCTGCTCGATCCCGGTGGCCCGTCTGACGCCCGCGCACGAGCAGCTGGTCAAGGACGCCCTCTTCGACGCCCGCGACCGCCTGACGCTCGCCACCCGGAGGCTGTGAGACATGGAAGTCGTGCTGCGTACGGTCCACGACAGCGACCTGCCGGTGTTCTTCCGGCAGATGAACGACCCCGAGGCGGTGTGGATGGCCGCGTTCGGCCCGGAGGATCCCGCCGACCGCGCCGCCTTCGACGCGCGCTGGGCGAGGATCCGGGCCTCCTCCGCCGTGCCGCGCACGATCCTGGCGGACGGTGACGTGGTCGGCAGCGCGGCCGTGTACGGCGAGCCGGGCGAGCGGGAGGTCACCTACTGGGTGGACCGCGCGTACTGGGGGCGGGGCATCGCCACCGCCGCACTGCGCGCGCTGCTGGCCGAGGTCACCGAGCGCCCGCTGTACGCGCGGGCGGCGGCGGACAACGCCGGCTCGCTGCGGGTGCTTCAGAAGTGCGGTTTCCGGCGGACCGCGGCGGCCCGCGGGTTCGCCCAGGCGCGCGGCGAGGAGATCGACGAGGTGGTGCTGTCCCTGCGGGACTGAGACCGGTCCGCCGCCGCGGCCACGTGCGAGGACTTCATGAACATCCGATGAGAAATCGGGCGGACGGGAACGATTCCCCCCTTGTCGTCCGTCATTCCGACCGCCATGAACAAGACGATCAGGCGGGCGTCCGTCTTCACCCTGCTGCTCGTGGTCGCTCTGCTCGTCCGGGCGACCTGGGTGCAGTTCTACGACAGCAAGGCTCTCGCGGACGACAAGGACAACCGGCGGCTGGCGATCGCCACCTACGCCCAGCCGCTGGGCAACATCGTCGTGGGCGGCCGTGCGATCACCGGCTCGGCCGAGACCGGCGGCGACCTGAAGTACAAGCGGACGTACACGGACGGCAAGCTGTACGCGGCGGTCACCGGCTACAGCTCGCAGGTCTACGGCGCCACCCAGCTGGAGGGCGTCTACCAGGACCTCCTGGACGGCGGCGACAGCCGGCTGAAGACCCCGCTGGACACCCTCACCGGCGCGCGCCCCCGGCCGGGCGATGTGATCACGACGATCGACCCGGACGTGCAGAAGGCGGCGTACGCGGCGCTCGGCGACAAGAAGGGCGCGGCCGTCGCGATCGACCCGGCCACCGGGAAGATCCTCGCAGTGGTCTCCACGCCGTCCTACGACCCGAGCGTGCTCAGCGCCGGCGACAGCGGCGCCTGGAAGAAGCTCACCCAGGACCCCGACAAGCCCATGACCAACCGGGCGCTGCGCCGGCCGCTGCCGCCGGGCTCGACGTTCAAGCTGGTGGTGGCCGCCGCCGCGCTGGAGGACGGGCTGTACGCGTCGGTGGACGTCCCGACCGACAGCCCCGACCCGTACCGGCTGCCCGGCACCACCCGGGACCTGTCGAACGAGAACCCGGGCGCCCCGTGCGAGAACGCCACGATCCGCACCGCGCTGCAGTACTCCTGCAACAACGTCTTCGCGAAGATGGCCGTGGACCTCGGCCAGGACAAGGTGCGGGCGATGGCGGAGAGGTTCGGCTTCGACGACACCACCCAGGACGTGCCCGTACGGGCGTACCCGAGCGTGTACCCCACGGGCATGGACACAGCGCAGACCGCGCTGAGCGGCATCGGGCAGTTCGACGTCACCGCCACTCCCCTGCAGATGGCGATGGTCTCCGCGGCCATCGCCCACGGCGGCACCCTGGTCTCGCCCCACATGGTCTCGCGGACCACGGACGGCGACGGCAACACCGTGCAGGACTACGACGACGGCACCGCGAGCAAGCGGATCGTCAGCTCCCGCACCGCCGCCCAGCTGCAGTCGGCGATGCGCACGGTGGTCGAGCAGGGCACCGGCACCAACGCCCGGATCTCCGGGGTGACGGTGGGCGGCAAGACCGGCACCGCCCAGCACGGCGAGAACAACAGCCAGGTGCCCTACGCCTGGTTCACCGCGTACGGGACGTCCCGGGCGACCGGCGAGCAGGTCGCGGTCGCGGTGGTCGTGGAGCAGTCGGACGCGGCCCGCTCCGAGGTGAGCGGCAACGGCCTGGCCGCGCCGGTGGCCCGCGCCATGATGAAGGCCGCGCTCGACGCGTAGCGGGGCGCGCGGCCGCCGCCCGGCAGCGGGAGCCGAGCCGGGCGGCGGCCGGCCGTCGAGGGCGGCCGGTCAGCCGACGAAGTACGTCGGGTTCGGCAGCTTGTAGGTCCGGTCGGCGTACCCGCCGTCCAGGTCGGAGTACTGGTCGCCGAAGTCGGCGACGATGTCGTACCCGAGGTCCTCGATGTGCTTGCGGGTGCCCGCCTTGAACTGCACGGTGGTGCACTTCCAGGCGCCCGGCGCGGCACAGTCGCTCAGGTAGGACGGCGGGTTCGCCGTGTCCTTGAGGAACATGTGGGCGGCGTCGAGGTTCACGTCGGCGCCGACCTTCTTCAGGTTCGCGACGGCGGCCGAGCGCTGGGCCTCGCTCAGGCCGGAGTTGTAGAAGACCGTCACGCCCTTCTTCGCCGCGTAGCGCACCAGCTCGGGGCTGCCGAAGACGGCCGGGCGGTCGGCCCGGTCCACGTAGGCGGCCCAGGTGGCGCCGTTGTAGCCGTAGTTGTTCTTCTTCTCGTAGTCCAGGCTGAGCAGCAGCGTGTCGTCGATGTCGAAGACGACGGCGGGCTTCTTGCCGTGGTGGCCGCGTTCGGCCGTGCGGGCCACCTGGTCGATGTACCGCTCGGCGTCGGCGTCGATGCGCGCCAGGTCCTTGGCGTAGGGGCTGTCCGGGGCGGCCTGGTAGACGCCGTCGGCGTCGAGCGTGGTGCCGTAGTAGGTGTCGATGTCCTTGGTCAGCAGCCCGATGTTGTACGGCTCGCGGGTGGAGTTCGCGGTGGACTGCCCGGCGCCGGCGGCACCGGCGCCGTACAGGCCGGCACCGGCCACGGCACAGGCGGCGGCGAGCGCGGCGATCCGAAGTGGCTTCTTCATGACAGGTTTCTACGCGCGTCACCCCGGTCGGCGCGAGACCCGTTGCCCGATCGATACCTGACGTCACGTCATGCGAGCGGGGTCCGACGCGCCGTCATGCGGCCTCTCCCCGGCGTACCCTCCCGCGGCCGGTGCCCGGTGCGCCGTCAGGCACCGCTCACCGGACCCGCCACGGTGTCCAGTCGCCCAGGTACTCCTCACGGGTGGCCGTGCGGGCCTCGGCCCGCGTGAGCTGGGGCCGGTTTTCGGGGACGGTGACCGCCGCGCCCGGGCCCGTGTTGTGGTACTCGGCGAAACGCTGGTCCTGCCAGGGGTAGGCGTCGCGCATGTTCGTGTAGGGGGCCGCCGCGTCGATGCCCGGTCCCAGCCAGGTGTCCCGGACGGTGAGCATCGGGTGGGCGGTGGTGTCGGAGCTGGGCACCCAGGGGCGGGCCAGCTTGTAGAACCCGTCCGGTGCCTCGCTGGTGACGCGGCTGCGCGCGACCAGGTAGCCGCGCGGGTTGGCGCGGGCCGTGGAGGGCGCGAAGACGAAGCCGTAGGGGGCGGCCGTCAGGTCGGAGCGGTTCAGGGTGTGGAAGCGGCAGTCCTCGAACACCGCCGTGGCCCGGCCGAAGACGAAGTCGACGTCGCCCTCGACGTAGCACTGCGCGAAGTACTGGCGGGGGAAGGCGGACAGCGCCGTGGAGTCGGCGTACAGGGTGTCCTGGTGGCCGAGGAAGCGGCAGCGCGAGAACGCCGAGCGGTCGCCCAGCACCTTCAGCGCCACCGCCTGGGTGCCGGAGACGTCCGGATGGTCGGCGCGCAGCCAGTCGTTGGCGAAGGTGATCCGGTGCGCGGTGAAACCGTCGGCCTGGACGGACACCGTGGCCGAGCCGCTGGTGCCGTAGGTGCCCGAGCCGTCGGGCTTCCGCGTGCCGGCCGCGTTGTCGTACACGATCACCACGTCCCGGGGGTCCGCCGAGGCGCCGAGCCAGGTCATGTCCGTGCGGGAGGCGTCCACGGCGACCGTCTCCCGGTAGGTGCCGGGTGCCAGGACCAGGGTCCGACCGGTGCCGGTCGCCGCGTCCACCGCCGCCTGGACGGTGGTGAAGTCGCCGCGGCCGTGCGGGTCGACGTACAGCGTGAGCGGGGTGAGCCGGGCGCTCGGTGAGCCGTAGCGGCCGAAGGGGCT
>NZ_LR732544.1:1964313-1979593 GCF_902506575.1 Streptomyces mexicanus
CGCCGACACCGCCGGGCCGGGGCGGTGTGTCCGCCCCGGCCCGGCGGTGTCGGCGCGTCAGCGCAGGCGGCCGGCGCCCGCGCCGTGGTCCACGAGCGCGGGGACGGCCCGCGGGGAGTCGACGCGGGTGCGCAGGGTGGGGGTCCAGCCGGCGCCGGACTGCAGGGTCTCGCCGGGGACCTCGGCGTTGTGGACGGCGATCAGGTCGGTGCGGCGGCCGTTGACGTAGTTGTCGGCGGCGGTGACCGGCGCCTCCTTCCACTTCTTCAGCACGGAGCCGGCCTGCACGCCGTCGGGCAGCGTGAAGGCGTTGTGCTCGGCGACGAGCCGGGACTCCATGCCGATGCCGTAGCTGTAGGAGTAGTCCGGGCCCGCCACGAAGTGGTTGTTGTAGGAGTCGACCTGGCCGAAGCGGACGCGCGGGGCGCGCTCGACGAGGTTGCTGAACAGGTTGTGGTGGAAGGTGACCTTCAGGTGGCCGCGGTCGACGGCGGCGGTGGCCGCGCTGTCGCTGTTGCCGATCAGGATCGTCTTGTCGTGGTCGGCGAAGACGTTCCAGGAGGCGGTGACGTAGTCGGCGCCCTTGACGATGTCGAGTTCGCCGTCGTGCTGCTCGTAGACGCGGCCGTAGTAGTGCGGCAGGGTGCTGTCGGGGTGGTCGCCGTCGGTGAAGGTGTTGTGGTCCATCCACACGTGGGTGGAGCCGTAGACGACGGCGCTGTCGTACTCGGAGTTCCAGTTGCCGTCGGCGGTGTCGGTCGGGTCCCACTGGGGGAAGCAGTCCAGCGGGCTCTCGAAGGTCAGGTTGCGGACGATGACGTTGTCCACGCCCTTGATCTGCAGGCTGGCGCCCTTGAAGCCGGCGTCCTCGCCGACGCCGACGAGGGTGGTGTTGGCGGGGACGTAGGCCTTGATGTAGGCGTCCTGCCGGGCCTGCGAGGCGCGGCGCAGGCCCTCGGGGCTGTCGTCGGGCTCCGCGGAGAGGTCCTTGTCGCGGCCCCAGGTCTCGGGGGCGTAGGTCTTCAGGTAGGTGTCGAAGTCGTAGCCGGGGACGGCGAAGGAGTCGCAGCCCGGGCCGTCGGCGTCGATCGTGCCCCGGATCTTGCTGATCTTGGGTGCGTCGCCGCCGTCGGCGAGGGCGGCCTTGAAGGCGTCCCAGGTGGTGACGGTGTAGACGTGCGCGGCGTCGGCCTTGGCGCCGCCGGTGGTGCCGGTGCCGTAGGCGGCCCAGCCGTCCTTGGCGGCGAGCACCTGGCGGGCGGCGTCGAGGGTGTGGTGGGGGCTGTGGGCGGAGGCGGTGCCGGTGACGGCGAGGACGAGGGCGGTGCCGCCGGCGACCGCGGCCACCCTTCTGCCTATGACATGCCCATGCCACTTCGATGCGTTCACTGTGCGGCTCTCCTTGATGCTGATCGGGGTCAGGCGGTGGCGTCCGGCCAGGTGATCCAGGACGCGGGGACGTCCTCGTCGAGCCGGCGCACCTCGCGCGGGGCGAGCACCCGGGTGCGCAGCAGCTCACGCGCCACGAGCCGGGCCACGGCGATCGCGCCGGGCGGGTTGAAGTGCGTGTTGTCCTGCTCGGTGGCGGTCCAGTTGAAGTACGTCTTGGTCTCCTCCACGCCGAGCCGCTGCCACAGCGCCAGCGACAGCGCCTCGATGTCGAGCAGCGGCACGCCCTCGGCCTCGGCGAGCGCGCGCATCGCCGCCGGATACGCGCCGTGGGTGGGGACGGCGTCGCCGTCGGCGTCGAAGCGGCGCCGCTCCACCGGGGTGGCCAGCACCGGACGGGCACCGCGCTCCCGCGCCCCGTCGAGGTACCGGCGCAGGCAGTCCTGGTACGTCGTCCACGGCTCGGTGAAGCGGGTGGGGTCCTCGGACTTCTCGTCGTTGTGCGCGAACTGGACGAGCAGGACGTCCTGCGGCCCGATCGCGGCGAGGATCGCCGCGAGCCGGCCTTCGTCGAGGAAGCTCTTGGAACTGCGGCCGTTCACGGCGTGGTTGGCGACCGCCACCTCGCGGTGCAGGAAGAACGGCAGGGCCATGCCCCAGCCGGTCTCGGGCGCCGCGTCGGCGTACTTCTGCGCCGCGGTGGAGTCGCCGGCGATGTACAGGGTGCGGGTGCGGGGGCCCGCGGCCGCCGCCGTTGCAGTCGCCGCGAGGGCGAGCGGAACGGCGGCCAGGGCCGCGGAGCCGACCTGTCTGCGGGTCAGGGACACGTCGCTCATCAGCCCTTCTGCTGCTTCCACTCGGCCTGCGCCTTGTTCAGCTGGTCCGCCAGCGTGTCCAGGAACTGCTTCGCGGTCGTCTTCCCCAGCAGCAGCTTCTGGAAGTTCGGCTCGTTGTCGGCCTTGGAGATGGTGTTCCAGTCGGGCAGGTAGTACGGCAGCTGCACGATCTTGGTCGAGCCGCCGTTGAGCGCCTCGGCGGCCAGCTTGGTCGGCTCGCTCCGCTGGATCCAGGCGTCCTGGGCGGCGTCGGTGTTGGCCGGCACCTGCCCGGCGGACTCGTTGAACTTGGAGTTCTCCTCGTGGGAGACGGCGAACTCGATGAACTTCCAGGCCGCCGCCTTGTTCTTGCTCGCCTTGAACAGGCCCAGCCCGTCCACCGGGTTGGACACCTGCACGCGCGTGCCGTCGTCGAGGGTGGGGTTGGGGATGCCCCGGAACTTGTCCTTGCCCAGTGCCTTCAGGTGGTCCTGGTAGGAGCCGAGGTTGTGGCTGAGCATGCCGATGGTGCCGCTGTCCCACTGGGCGACCATCTTGGTGAAGTCGTTGTTGACGTCGGCGGAAGGGGTGTCCTTCTTGTAGAGCGCGACGTACTTCTCCAGCGCGGCGACGTTCTTCGGGTCGTTGACGGTGGTCTTGTCGCCGTTCCAGAAGGAGGTGATGCCCGTCTGCCCGTAGACCGCGTCCAGGGCGGGCGCGATGGAGCCCTCGCCGCCGCGGATGGTGAAGCCGAAGGCGTTCTTGCCGCGGTCGGTGAGCTTGTCGGCGGCCTCGTAGAACTTGCTCCAAGTGGTCGGCGCGTCCAGGCCCGCCTTCTTGAACAGGTCGGTGCGGTACCACAGCGTGCCGTTGTTGGCGGAGGTCGGGATCTGGTACAGGGTGTCGCCGCCGCCCGCCGCCTTGCTGACCTGCAGCAGGTTCTGACTGAGGTGCCCGTTCAGCGGGCTCTTGGCCAGCCGGCCGTCCAGCGGCTCCAGCGCGCCCTGGGCCGCGATCTCGGCGAGCATCGCGGTGCCCACGCCGCCCACGTCGGGCAGGCCGCCGCCCTGGATGGCGGTGTCGTACTTGGACTGGGCGCCGGCGGCCGGGATGCCCACGTAATCGACCTTGATGTCCGGGTACTTCTTCTCGAAGTCGGCGATGATCTGCTTCCAGATATCGGTGCGCACACCGCCGTTGGTGTCCCAGAAGGTGATCTCGCCCTTGCCGGACCCCTCGGCGCCCTTGCTCCCCCCGGTGCCGCTGCCGTCGTCGCCGCACGCGGTGGCGGTCAGCGCGAGCACGGAGCCCAGGGCGACGGCCACGGCGGCACGCCTGCTTCTGCGGATGCTGCTCTTCATTGGTCGGCTCTCTTCTGCTGAATCAGCTGGATCAACGGTGAGGTGAAGGTGTGGGGGTGTCGGTGAGAAGGCGGTCGGGCGTCAGGAGGAGGTGCCGGCGGGCGGTTCGGCGGGGGTGACGCGGAAGCGGGTGAACAGCGCGGCCCCCGCCGGCCCGGGTTGCTCGGGTGCCACGGCGAACAGGCCGAGCAGCGCGCCGACCCAACGCCAGGGGGTGGCGGCGAAGACCTGGCCCGAGGGCCGAAAGCCGTCGCCGGTGTCGGCCGAGAACCGGCAGCGCGCCCCCGCGCCGATCTCCACCCGCAGCCGCGCCCGGCCCTGCGGTGCGGGCCCGGCCCGGCCGGCGTCGCGTTCCGCGCCGTCCGCCTCCGCGAACCGGTGCACCAGCCGGACCGTCCCGTCGCTCCCCCGCCGCAGCCCGATCCAGCTGTAGGCGTCCCCGAGGACGGCGAGTCCGGCCGCGGCCCCGGGCTCCTCGCCGTCCAGCCGCAGGTCCACCTCGACGGCGCACTCACGCCCGGGCAGCCGCTGGGTCAGCACGTTCGGCAGCTGCCGCAGGTCCTGCCCCGCCGAGCGGACGCAGGTCAGCCGCAGTCCGTCGGCGGAGTGCTGGGTGGCCCAGCCCTCGCGGGGGTTGGCCGTCCACTGCCACTGCCGGCCGAACCGGCCGCCGGGGAAGTCGTCGTCGGTGGCGGGCGCGGCGGGCGGCTGCGGCGGCAGCGCGGGTTTGCGGTGCACGGCGACGGGGGTGCCCTGCTCGCCGATCACCGGCCAGCCGTCCGCGCCCCAGCGCATCGGTTGCAGGTGCACCACCCGGCCGTGAGCGCCGCGCTGCTGGAAGTGCACGAACCAGTCCTCGCCCGCCTGGGTGCGCACCCAGCCGCCCTGGTGGGGTCCGTTGACGCCGGTGTCCCCCTGTTCCAGGACGACTCTCTCCTCGTACGGTCCGAAGAACCCGCGCGAGCGGAAGGCGCCCTGCCAGCCGGTGGCCACTCCCCCGGCGGGCGCCAGGATCCAGAACCAGCCGTCGTGCCGGTACAGCTTGGGCCCCTCCAGGGTGAACCAGCCCGGGATCGTGTCCGCGTCGACGATCACCTTGCCCTCGTCGAGGAGTTCGGTGCCGTCGGGGTGCATGCGGTGGCCGGTGAGGCGGTTCTTCACGCCGGAGCGGGACTTGGCCCAGGCGGGCACCAGATACGCCTCGCCGGTCTCCTCGTCCCACAGCGGGCAGGGGTCGATGAGGCCCTGGCCGGCCTCGATCAGGTGCGGGCGCGTCCACGGGCCGCGGATCCGCGGTGCGTTGACCTGGAAGATGCCTTGGTCGGGGTCGCCCCAGAAGATCCAGAAGCGGTCGTCGTGGTGGCGCAGCGACGGCGCCCACACGCCGCGGTCGTGGCGCGGGGTGCGGAACTCGGCGTCCGGTTCCAGGCGGGGCAGGGCGTGCCCGACCAGGGTCCAGTTGACCAGGTCGCGGGAGTGCAGCAGCGGCAGGCCGGGGGCGCGGCCGAAGCTGGAGGCGGTCAGGTAGTAGTCCTCGCCCACGCGCAGCACGTCGGGGTCGGACCAGTCGGCGTCCAGGACGGGGTTGGCGTAGGTGCCGTCGCCGAGGTCGGCACTGGGCAGGCTCACTCGGCCACCGCCTTCTCCACCAGCGCCGCCGCCTCGGCACGGCCGAGGCGGCCGTCGGCGACGACGGTGACCACGCGGCGCGAGATGCTCTCGCCCGGCGCGAGGGGCAGGCGTTCCTCGCAGGCCAGGGACGAGCCGACGCCGGGGTACTCGGCGGCGCGCACGAACCACGCGTCGCGGCGGGGGGCGTCGGCGGCGGCGGCGAACACCAGCGTCCAGGTGCTGCCCGCCAGCGCCAGCCAGTCGGCGCGCCGGCCGTGGGCGTCCGCCTCGCCGTCCCGGTCGGTGCTGAACACCGCGGGCGGCTCGTCCTCCTTGCGGGCCCGCCAGAAGAAGCCGCCGTAGGCGGCGCCGGGCCGGCCGTTGGTGGCCGGGCTGCCCAGGGACAGCGGCGCGCCGGTGACGTTGGTGAGCGAGAACGTCAGGTCGAGCGCCCAGGCGGTGCCGGTGAGCCCGGTGGCCGCCACGCCGCGGTGTTCGCGCAGCAGCTCGCGGCCGTCGGCCACCCAGCGCAGCTCGTGCGCGAACCCTTCGGCGTCGCACCGGGAGAAGCCGGTGTGCCGCTGGGCGCCGTGGTTGTCCAGCTCGACCGACCCCCGGCCGCGCACGAAGGTACGGCCGCCCCAGAAGTTGTGCCCCTCGACGTCGGGAACGGCGACACCGACGCCGAGGTGGTGCGGGTGGTCGGCGGGGCCCAGTTCGGTGACCGCCGTGCCGGCCAGGGTGGTGACGGGGTGCAGGTACGGGCGCGGGGAGAGCCGTGTGGGCAGCTCGGGCCGGGTGACCAGACGGGCGACCGGGCGGCCCGCGACCCGCAGCACCGGGGAGTCGTGCGGCGTCATCCGAGGCTCGCCTCCTTCCGCGGGGCCCAGGGGGCGCCCAGTTCGGAGTACAGGGACAGGGTGTCGGCGACGGCCGCGACCAGGGCGTCCACGCCGGGCACGATCCGGCGGTCGCCGTCCGGGTCGGTGCGCCAGGCGCCATCGGGCAGCGGGCGCGGGTCGGGGGCGGGGCGCACGGCCTCGACCAGGCGCATGAACGCGCCCGTGGCGGCGGGCGGGACCAGCAGCTCGGCGCCGGCGGTGAGGTGGTCGACGAGGTTGTCCAGCAGGTCGGTGCGGCCGTAGGTGAACTCCTGCGGACCGTGCCCGGCGCGTTGCAGCAGCACGCGGTCCTGCTTGTACCAGAACGTGATCCGGCCGCTGCGGCCGTGCACGAGGACGTACGGCTCGCCGGGGTGCTCCGCGCACAGGGTGGCGGCCACGGCGACCGGACCGCGCGGGGTGGTCATCCGCACGCAGGAGGTGTCGTCGGACTCGATGGCGTTGGCCCGCCACAGCTCGGTCTCGATGCCGGTGACGTCGTCGGCGCGGGTGGTGCCGAGCAGGGCGAGGGCGGTGGCGGTGGTGTGCGCGAGGGGGTTGGTGAGCACCCCGTCGACCACGTCGGTGCCGTTCATCCGGCGCCGGCCCGCCCAGGGCGCCCGCCGGTAGTACGCCTCGTCGCGTGCCCACGCCCCGGCGCCGCCGACCCCGGAGACCTCGCCGATCGCGCCGTCGGCGATCAGCTCGCGGATCGCGGGCACGGCGTGCGAGCCGAGCGACTGGAAGCCGATCTGGCAGGCGACGCCGGCCTCGTCGATGCCGTCGGCCAGGCGCCGGAACTCGGCGTAGGACGGGGTGGGCGGCTTCTCCAGCAGCACGTGCACGCCCCGCCGGGCGGCGGTGAGCGCCAGGTCGGTGTGGGTGGGGATCGGGGTGCACAGCACGGCGATCCGCGCGCCGGTCCGATCGAGCAGGGCGCCGAGGTCCGGGGACTGGGCGGGTGTGCCCAGCCCGTCGGGGATCTCCTCGTCGGCCAGCGGGGTCAGCTCGCAGATCCCGGCGAGGCGGACCCGGCCGGCGCGCTGCAGCCGGCGGATGTTGTCCAGGTGCCAGCGGCCGTGTCCGCGGGCCCCGGCGAGCACCAGCGGCACAGGAGTCGTGGTCGTCTCCGTGGTCGTCACAGCGATCGTTTCCGTGGTCGTCACAGCGGTCGTTTCCGGGGTCGTTCCAGCGGTCGTCTCCGTGGTCATCCCTTCACCGCCCCCGCGCTGAAGCCGGTGATCAGCCACTTCTGGATGAAGGCGAAGACGATCACCACGGGGACGGCGGCGACGATGCCGCCCGCGGCCAGCGCGCCCAGGTCGACGCTGTCCGCGCTCATCAGGGTGTTCAGGCCGACGGGGATGGTCTGCTTGCCCTGGTCGGACAGGAACATCAGGGCGAACAGGAAGTGGTTCCAGGCGTGGACGAAGGCGAAGGAGCCGACGGCGACCAGTCCGGGCCGCAGCAGCGGCAGGACGACGATCCGGAAGGCGGCGAAGCGGCTGCAGCCGTCCACCCAGGCGGCCTCCTCCAGGGACGGCGGCACGTTCCGGATGAAGCCGCTGATCAGGATCATCGACAGCGGCAGCTGGAAGACGGTCTCGGCGATGACCACGCTGCCCAGCGAGTTGATCATCGACAGCTTGGCGAAGATCTGGAACAGCGGCACCAGCAGCAGCGCGCCGGGCACGAACTGCGAGCACAGCAGGGCCAGCATGAAGCCACGCTTGATCCTGAAGTCGAACCGGGCCAGCGCGTAGCCGCCGGCCAGGGCGACGACGGTGGTCAGCACCAGGGTGGCGACGCCGACGATGACGCTGTTCTGGAAGTAGGTGCCGAAGCTCCGCTCGGTCCACACCTTCTCGAAGTGCTCGAAGGTCAGCGGCCAGGGCACGAGCGAGGTGGAGCCGGCCGGGCGCAGCGCGAACAGCAGGATCCAGTAGAACGGGACCAGCGTGAACAGCAGGTAGACCGACAGGGGCAGGTAGATCTGCCAGCGCGGGACCTCGTCCCAGGTGCGGCGGCGCCTGCCGCGCGGCCGGGCCGGTTCGGCCGCCGCGCGCTCGGGCGCGGGCGCGATCTCGGTGATCACTTCTCACCTCCGAACTTGCTCAGCCGCAGATAGACGATCGAGCAGAAGAGCAGGATCACGAACGCCACCGTGGTCAGGGCGGAGGCGTAGCCGAAGTTGTGGGCGTCGACGGACGTGTTGGCGATGTAGAGCGGCAGGGTGGTGGTCTCGCCGGCCGGTCCGCCGCCGGTGAGGGTGTAGAGCAGGTCGACGTTGTTGAACTCCCACACCGCGCGCAGCAGCGTGGACAGGACGATGGCGTCCTTCAGGTGGGGCAGGGTGATGTGCCAGAACTGCTTCAGGCGGCTCGCCCCGTCCACCTCGGCGGCCTCGTACAGGTCCTTCGAGACGGACTGCAGGTCGGCGAGGATGAGGATGGCGAAGAAGGGCACGCCGCGCCACAGGTCGGCGACGACCGCGGCCGGGAAGACCGTGGAGGTGTCCGACAGCCAGCTGGTGCCGTAGGAGCCGATGCCCAGGTCGGCGAGGTAACGGGTGATGCCGGTCTGGGAGTTGTACAGCAGCACCCAGATCACGGAGGTCAGCACGCCGGAGACGGCCCACGGGGAGAACACCAGCGCCCGGCCGAGCGCGCGGCCGGCGAAGGTCTGGTTGACGATCAGGGCGAGCGCGAGTCCCAGCAGCAGTTGCAGTCCGACCTCGACGAGGACCCACTTGGCGCTGAAGGTCAGCGTGTCCCAGAACTGCGGGTCCTTGGTGAAGGCCTGGACGAAGTTGTCGAAGCCGGCCCAGCCGTTGCGCCACGGCTTGGTGGGGTTGTAGTTCCGCAGGCTGTAGTAGAAGACGCTGAGCACCGGGTAGGCGATGAAGCCCAGCATCAGCAGGGCGGCCGGGGCGATCAGCAGGTACGGGAGCCTGCGCGGCGTGGCGGAGGCACGGCGCCGCCGGGGTGGCGCGGGCGGTTTCGCCACGGCTGCGGCTTGGGCCATGACTGTTCTCCGTTCGCAGTGGGGCAGTGGGACGGTGGGGCAGTGGGACGGTGGGGTGGGGCGGTCTGCGGGGGTGCGGAACCCCGGGTATAGGAAGCGCTTGCTACGTACACGGACTGCGGCGCCGGGCCGAGCACCGCGGGGCTCAGCCGGCGTACGGGTCCGGCACCGTGCCCGGCCGGGCCAGGAACGCGAAGTCGCAGCCGGTGTCGGCCTGGGTGATCTGGTCGGCGTACAGGGCGCCGTAGCCGCGTTCGAAACGCACGGGCGGCGGCGTCCAGGCGGCCCGGCGGCGCGCCAACTCCTCGTCGTCGACGTGCAAGTGCAGGCTGCGGGCCGTGACGTCCAGGGTGATGAGGTCCCCGGTGCGCACCAGCGCCAGCGGGCCGCCGATGTAGGACTCGGGGGCCACGTGCAGCACGCAGGCGCCGTAACTGGTGCCGCTCATCCGGGCGTCGGAGATGCGGACCATGTCCCGCACCCCCTGCTTGAGCAGGTGGTCGGGGATCGGCAGCATGCCGTACTCGGGCATGCCGGGACCGCCCTGGGGGCCGGCGTTGCGCAGCACCAGCACGCTGTCGGCGGTGATGCCGAGGGAGGGGTCGTTGATGGTGCGCTGCATGGTCCGGTAGTCGTCGAAGACGACCGCGGGGCCGGTGTGGTGCAGCAGGTGCGGTTCGGCGGCGATGTGCTTGATGACGGCGCCGTCCGGGCAGAGGTTGCCGCGCAGGACGGCGACCCCGCCCTCGCTCGCGACCGGGTTGTCGCGGGGCCGGATCACGTCGTCGTGGTGGACCCGGGCGCCGGCGATCTGCTCGCGCAGGGTGGCGTGGCAGACGGTGGGCCGGTCCAGGTGGAGCAGGTCGGGTATGCGGGAGAGGAAGCCGGGCAGCCCGCCTGCGAAGTGGAAGTCCTCCATGAGGTACGTGCGGCCGCCGGGGCGGACGTTGGCGAGGACCGGGACGGTGCGGGCGATGCGGTCGAAGTCGTCCAGGGTGAGCTTCACCCCGGCGCGGCCGGCCATGGCGATCAGGTGGATGACGGCGTTGGTGGAGCCGCCCAGGCCCAGGACGGTGGTGACGGCGTCCTCGAACGCCTCCCGGGTGAGGATCTGCGAGAGTCTGCGGTCCCGGTGGACCAGGTCGACGATCGTCATGCCGGCCCTGGCGGCCATCCGTTCGTGCCCGGAGTCGACCGCGGGGATGCTGGAGGCGCCCGGCACGGTCACGCCGAGGGCCTCGGCGGCGGCGGTCAGCGTGGAGGCGGTGCCCATGGTCATGCAGTGGCCGGGCGAGCGGGCCAGTCCGCTCTCCAGTTCGGCCATCTCGCAGTCGCCGATGAGCCCGGCCCGCTTGTCGTCCCAGTACTTCCACATGTCGGTGCCCGAGCCGAGGACCTCGCCGCGCCAGTGCCCGGGCAGCATCGGCCCGGCCGGCACGAACACGGCGGGCAGGTCGGCGGAGGCCGCGCCCATCAGCAGGGCGGGCGTGGACTTGTCGCAGCCGCCCATCAGCACGGCCCCGTCCACCGGGTAGGAGCGCAGCAGCTCCTCGGTCTCCATGGCCAGCAGGTTGCGGTAGAGCATCGGGGTCGGCTTCTGGAAGGTCTCGCTCAAGGTGGCGACCGGGAACTCCAGCGGGAAGCCGCCCGCCTGCCACACCCCGCGCTTGACCGCCTGGGCTCGGTCGCGCAGGTGGACGTGGCAGGGGTTGATGTCGGACCAGGTGTTGAGGATCGCGATGACGGGCTTGCCCAGGTGCTCCTCGGGCAGGTAGCCGAGCTGGCGGGTGCGGGCGCGGTGGCTGAAGGAGCGCAGGCCGTCGGTGCCGTACCACTGGTGGCTGCGCAGTTCCTCGGCCGGCTTGCGGACGGTCATACCGACCACCCCTCGGCGATGGCGGCGACCTCGGCGCGCTCCTCCTCGGGCAGCGGCTTGCTGGGCGGGCGCACGTCCCGGCGGCACAGGCCCAGCGAGGCGAGGGCCTCCTTGACGACGGTGACGTTGTTGGCGGAGCCGTGGGCCGCGCGCAGTTCCTCGAAGCGGCGGATCTGCTCCCACACCTTCATCGCGGCCGGGTAGTCCCCGGCCCGCAGCGCCTGGAGCATGTTCCGCGAGACGGCGGGGGCGACGTTGACGAGGCCGGAGGTGAAGCCGGTGGCGCCGGCGGAGAAGTAGCAGGGGGCGTACGGCTCGGCGAGGCCGGCCACCCACACGAAGCGCTCCAGGCCGGCGTCCCGGGCGAAGGCGGCGAAGCGGACCGCGTCCGGGACGGCGTACTTGACGCCGATGACGTTCGGGCAGGCGTCGGCGAGTTCGGCCAGGCGCGCGCCGGGCAGCTGCGGGTTGCGCAGGTAGGGCACGACGCCCAGCTCGGGCACGGACTCGGCGATGGCCCGGTGGTAGTCGACCCAGCCGGCCGCGGAGACGTAGGGGTGGACGGGCTGGTGGACCATCACCATCCCCGCGCCCAGGTCGCGGGCGTGCCGGGCGGAGGCGACGGCGGTGGGCACGTCGTGGCCGACGCCGACCAGGACGCTCGCCCGGCCGCCCGCCTCCTCGACGGTCAGCTCGGTCACCAGGCGCCGCTCCTCGGGGGTGAGGGCGTAGAACTCGCCGGTGTTGCCGTTGGGGGTGAGGGTGGTGACGCCGCCGTCCAGCAGGCGGCGCAGCAGGGCACGGTAGGTGTCCTGGTCCACGCCGCCGTCCGCGGCGAACGGCGTCACCGGGATCGCCACCACGTCGGCCAGGGCCGCCCGCTGGGTCTCGAACGCCGCGTTGCTCATGCCTGGCCTTCCTGTTCCAGGGCCGTGGGACCGGCCTCGGGGAATGCGCGCCGGACGAACGACGCGATGTGGGCGTGCAGGGCGCGGGCGGCGCCGTCGGCGTCCCCGTCCTGCGCGAGCCGCAGGATCTGCCGGTGCTCGGTGGCCTCCCGGTCCCAGGAGGGGTCGGCGGACCAGGCGACGGCGGAGACGAGGGCGGCCTGGTCGCGGACCTCGTCCAGCATCCGGCCGAGCAGCGGGTTGCCGCAGGGCAGGTACAGGGCGCGGTGGAACTCCCGGTTGGCCAGGGAGCGTTCGGCGGTGTCCGTGGCCTCGTCGGCCCGGCGCAGCGCGTCCTGGGCGGCGTCGAGGGAGGCGCCGCGCCTGACCGAGCGGCGCAGCGCCTCCGGTTCGAGCAGCAGCCGTACGTCGTAGACCTCGCGCGCCATGTCCGCGTCCACCATGCGCACCGTGACGCCCTTGTACTGGCTCATCACCACCAGTCCGGTGCCGGCCAGGGTCTTGAGCGCCTCGCGCACCGGGGTCTTGGACACCCCGAACTGAGCGGCGAGTTCGGTTTCGACCAGGGCCTGTCCCGGGGGCAGCTGCCCGGTGAGGATGCGGCGTTTGATCTCTTCCTGCACGTACTGCGTGCGGGAGGGGATCGGCGTGGGCACAGAGGTCATGCGCGCCTCTCGGATTCGTCGACCACGACGGCGGACAGGACCGGGGAGCAGGGGTCCGGCCGCGTGGTGTCGCGTGGGTGAACTCGCGTATCTGATCTCGCGTATCGCGTCTCATATATGACGTACGGAGTACGACGCGTTGAAGGTAGGAGGGGCGCGGCGGGACGTCAATGCTTCTGACAAAGAAAAGCGGCGCCGGTTCGCGGAACGCCGCGGAACACCGAGGCCGCGCGCCCCTCGCCCGGATGGGTGAGCGCAGGGGGCATGCTCGGGCCTGCGCATGCGTGCGTGGACATGCGCAAGGGCCGGCCTGGTCGGGCCAGGCCGGCTGTGCGGGGCGTGTCTTCCTGACGGACCGCCGGGGCGGGTCAGCGTGCGGTCAGTGCCTCGCGCACCGCGGCGAGGTCCGCGTCCGAGGCCAGCCCGGCGTGGTAGAGCCGCAGTTGGGTCGCGCCGTCGGCCCGGGCGCGGGCCGCGTCCGCGGCGAGGGTGCCGGGGCTGCCGCCCATGCCGGAGACGATCGTGAGGTTGGCGGCCAGCACGCTCCCCTCCCCGGCCCGTTCGGCGAAGGGCGCCAGCAGGGCCGTACCGCCGGTGCAGGGCACCACTACTCCGTCGGCCACGGACAGGATGTGCGCCGGGTCGACGCCGACGTTGGCGCCGCAGTGGTGGGAGACGGGGTCGGCGTGCAGCAGGACCTGGAAGCCGTCGGGTGCGGCGGCCCGCACGGCGGCCACGGCCGCCTCCTGGAGCGTGGCCGCGGCCTTCTCGCGCCAGGCGCGGGTGGCGGCGGCCCGTTCCTCGCCGAGGAGTTTCTCGACGGCCGGCCAGCCGCCGTCGTCGGCCGCGCCCCGCCACAGCGGCTCCAGCGCGCCGCGCACGGCCGCCGCCAGCTCGTCGGCGTCCAGGCCGTGTGCGCCGTACCCGGTGCGGCAGGACGGGCAGAAGCACAGGGACATCAGGTACTGCCCGGCCTCGCCGAGGGCGATGCCGCCCGTCTTGTCGTGGGCGTGCAGGTGGGCGAGGCCGTACCAGCCGAGGGACTCCAGTTCGGTGCCGTGCGCGCCGGGGCGTACGGCGGCCTCGGCGGCCAGCTCGGTCAGGTAGGCGCGGGTGGCGGGCTGGGCGATGCACGGCGCCCACGGGTAGCGGTCGCCGTAGGCGTTGACGACCGAGGTGTGCGGATGCTCGGCGCCCAAGCGGGAGTTGTGGGCGAGCACGACCCAGGTGTGGACGTCGAGTCCGGCCGCGGCCAGGGCCGCCGCGGCCTCGCCCCAGGCGTCGCCGGGCGCCCAGTCGCCCGCCGGGTACGGGCGCAGGGCGCGGCCCTGCCAGCGGGTGGCGTCCGGCGGGTAGAGGACGGCGGAGTGCTCGGCGGTGACGACGCGGTGGCGGGGGTGGCGAGGGGTCAGCGCGCGGGTGGAGTGGTAGGCGGCGGCGAGGGTCACCTGCGCCACGCCGAGCGCGGCGAGGCGGGCGGGTGCCGCCGCGTCGCCGACCACGTCCCAGGGGTAGACGAACGCCGAGGTCCTCATGCGCCGCTCCCTTCCCGCGGGTCCCGCCCGAGCAGCGCGTAGCCGTGCTCGATGAGCTGGGCGAGCTGCTTGACGTGGTCCTCGGCGGGTTCGTGCAGCGGGGGCCGTACCGCGCCGACGTCGAGTCCGCGCAGCCGTACGCCCGCCTTGACCAGGGAGACGGCGTAGCCCTTGCCCTGGGCGCGCAGCTCGACGAAGGGGCGGTAGAAGCCGTCCAGGAGGCGGTGCGCGGTGGTGTCGTCGCCCTCGCGCAGCGCGGTGTGGAAGGCGAGGGCGATCTCGGGGGCGAAGCAGAAGACGGCGGAGGAGTACAGGGTGATGCCCAGGCCCCGGTAGGCGAGCTGGGTCTGCTCGGCGGTGGGCAGGCCGTTGAAGTACAGGAAGTCGCCCGGGGCCTCGGTGCGCACGGCGCTGACGATGCGCTGCATCAGGTCCAGGTCGCCCAGGCCGTCCTTGAGGCCGATGACGCCGTCGGTGCGGGCGAGTTCGACGGCGGTGCGCGGGGTGAGGACGGCGTTGTCGCGCTGGTAGACGATGACGGGCAGGGCGGTGGCGGCGGCCACCTCGCGGTAGTGGCGCAGCAGTCCCTCCTGGCCGGCGACGACCAGGTAGGGCGGCATGGCGAGCAGCCCGTCGGCGCCGGCGTCCGCGGCGAGGCGGGCGTAGCGCACGGCGAGCGCGGTGCCGTATCCGGCGCCCGCGACGACCGGTACGCGGCCGTCGGCCGTCTCGGCGGCGGCGCGCACGCAGTCCTGGAACTCCTCGGGGGTGAGCGCGTGGAACTCGCCGGTGCCGCAGCAGGCGAACACCGCGGCGGCGCCGGCCTCGACGCCGCGCCGCACATGGGTGCGGTAGGTGTCCAGGTCGAGCCGGCCGTCGGGGCCGTAGGCGGTGACCGGGAAGAACAGCGGCCCGCTGGGGATACTGAGGCGTTCGGCGAGAGGGGCTGACGTCACGGGCTCTCCCTGAGGCAGGCGCTCACGTTTCTGATTGATGTCCATATTCATGAACAGCACCACGCTACGGGGCCCGTTCGCGGCCGGTCAAGCACGGGGCGCCGCTCCGGGGCGCGAATCGCCGCCCGTGACACCCCTCTTGACGTGGTGTGACACCGCTCCCTAGCGTGTCCACGCATGTGAATGACGTCTACACATACGGCCGTGCCGTGCGGCCGTATGTGTAGACGTCATTCACATGCGTGGACACGCTAGGGAG
>NZ_LR732544.1:1979694-1989691 GCF_902506575.1 Streptomyces mexicanus
GTGCGGCGGCGGCCGGCCGCTCCCCCGGCCCCGCCGGCCGCCGCCGCACCGGCTCCCGGCGCCGGGAAGGTCAACCTGGACAAGGGCCGCGTCAGCCTGCAGAAGAACCAGACCGTGTCCCTGGTGAAGGCCGGCCGCCCGCTGCTGTCCCAGGTGAAGATGGGCCTGGGCTGGGAGCCCGCGTTCCGCGGCGCGGACATCGACCTGGACGCCTCCGTCATCGCCTACGGCCCGCAGCGCAACCACATCGACAGCTGCTACTTCGGCAACCTGTCCATCCTGAACGGCGCGGTCAAGCACTCCGGCGACAACCTCACCGGCGAGGGCGCCGGCGACGACGAGGTGATCACGGTCGACCTCGGCCGCCTCCCCCAGGAGGTCACCGGCCTGGTCTTCACGGTCAACTCCTTCTCCGGCCAGAAGTTCACCGAGGTCGCCAAGGCCTACTGCCGCCTGCTGGACGCCACCACCGGCGAGGAGCTGGTCCGCTTCGACCTCACCCACGCCGAGGCCCAGACGGGCGTGATGATGGCCAAGCTCGTCCGTCAGTTCTCCGGCGAGTGGGAGATGACGGCGATGGGCGACTTCGTCAAGGCCCGCACGGTCCGCAACATGGTGAAGCCGGCGGCACAGGCGCTGTAGAGGCTCTGGAGGAGCGTACGGCGGTCCGGGGCGCGCGCCCTCACTCGGAGGGCGTCGCGCCCGGCCCCAGCCCTTCCATCAGCAAGGACAGATACCGGCGGATCTGCCCGCCGTGCCCGTCCGCCAGTTCGGCGGCCGTCGCCACCCCGTGGGCCAGCCGCAGCAGCTCGACCGGCTCGACGTCGGGGCGCAGGGTGCCCTCCCGCCGGGCCGCCTCCACCAGCCGGGCCGCGGCGCCCTTGACGGAGGTGGCGCAGGCGGTGACCGCGCCCGGGGAGCCGTCCGCGACGGCCGATCCGAGCAGCGCCTTCAGGCCGCGCACCTGGATCGAGCCCACGCACAGTTCGTACAGCCACTCCCGCAGGGCCTCGCCGGGCGGCCGGCTGTCCGCGAGTTCGCCGGCGCGGGCGGCGATGGCCTCGATCCGGTCGACGTAGGCCGCCTCCAGCAGTGCCCGGCGGTTCGGGAAGTGCCGGTACAGGGTGCCGGAGCCGACGCCGGCACGCTTGGCGATGTCGTCGAGCGACGCGTTCTCCCCGTGCTCGGCGAAGGCCTCGGCGGCCACCTTCAGCAGGCGCTCGTAATTGCGCCGAGCGTCCGCACGCATGGGCCTGACCTGCGTCATCCAGATACTCCTTGCACACCGGAGGCCGTCTCCGTATGGTAGCGGGCAACCAAGCGGAGACATTCCCCGGTTAGGCCCCGGTCCGTCACGGCGGTCCCCGCACATCCGGCGAACGGAGTCCGAGCCATGTCCACCCCCGTGCCGGGCACCCCCGGCCCGCGCGACGTCCTGGCCCGCTACCGCCGCGCGATCCTCGACAAGTCCGCCGACGACCTCGCCGACCTGTACGCGCGCGACGCCGTACACGAGTTCCCGTTCCGCTTCCCCGGCCTCCCCGCCCGCTACCAGGGACGCGAAGAGGTACGCGCGGGGTACGAGGCGCTGTGGGGCGCGAGTCCCGCACGGCCGGAGGCGGTCTGCGAGGTGGCGGTGCACGAGTCCACCGACCCGGAGGTCATCGTCGTCGAGCAGACCGTCACCGGAACCGTCACCACCACCGGGGCCCCTTTCGAGGTTCCCGGCCTGCTGGTGCTGCGGGTCCGCGACGGCCTGCTCGTGCACGTGCGCGACTACATGGACGGCCTCGCGGCCACGGGCGCGGCGGGGCGGTGACCCGGCCGTCCGGTCCTCAGGCCGTCCACGGCCAGTCGGTGTCCCGTGCCGCCTCCAAAAGCGGCACCATCCGGAACGCCGCGTCCGACAGGCCGCCGAAGGTGTGCCGGTTGCCGGTGCCCGTCGGCCCGTGCCCGGCCCGGTAGCCCTCCAGGTTCCAGGTGTAGACCGGGACGTCGGCCGGAACGCAGGCGGTCGGGTCGCCGTGCCGGTGCGGGGCGTACTGCTCGTCGGTGACGAGCAGCACCCGGTCGTGCCCCCGGTAGTGCCGGCGCACCGCCTCGGTGGTGTCGGTGCCGCCCAGGTTGCCGAACCGCTCCAGCACCTTCAGCACCGACTCGCCCCTGCGGAACGCCACCGCGTTGCTGGTGGTGCCGAACTCGACCAGGTCGGCCCGCTCGGCGCGCAGCGCGAGCGCGGTGCCGAAGATCGCCGCCGCGTCGGCCCGGTTGAGCTGGGAGCGCTCGGACACCTGCGACCAGAACATCGAACCCGAGCGGTCGACCAGCACCAGCGTCCGTCCCGGCAGCGCCGGCACGTTGGCCAGCGAGTGCCCGAGCGCCCGCTCCAGCGCCCAGGACCAGCGCAGCGACGGGGCGTGCCGGTAGGCGGCGAGGTAGCGGAAGGGGAACTGGCGCGAGCGTGCCACCTGCTCCGGATCGCTGATCTTCGCCGCGACCT
The DNA here is from genome assembly GCF_902506575.1 of Streptomyces mexicanus. GTDB lineage: Bacteria > Actinomycetota > Actinomycetes > Streptomycetales > Streptomycetaceae > Streptomyces > Streptomyces mexicanus. The sequence continues at coordinate 1,982,195 of NZ_LR732544.1, forward strand.
GCGCGGCGACCTCGTCCGAGACCCCGGCCTCGTCGAAGTTCCGCAGGTTGCGCACCAGTGCCATGACGCCCATGGACGGGATGACGGCTTCCCAGGCCGCCTTGTCCATCGGCCCCTGGAGCCAGCCGGCCAGCGCCTCCCAGGTGATCCCGGCCGCCGCCAGACGCTCGGCGCCGCCGGGCGCGGTGACGACGGCCCGGCGCCGCTCGACGGGCAGCGCCATCAGGTCCCGGTGCGCGGCCAGCACCGGGATCGACGCCGGCGGCACGGCGGCCTCCGGGTGGTGCCGCCGGTCGAGGGCGTACCGGAACAGCTCGCCCTGCCACGGCTTGTCCGGGTCGGGGGCGGCGTGCACCAGGTTGAGGATGTCCCCGAAGCGGTAGCCCTTGGACGCCGTGTCGTACTTCAGCAGCGACTTGGCGTGGTAGAGGCGCCGCACGGCGTCGGCGATGCCGCGCTTGACGGGCTTGGGGACGGCCCGGCCGTACGCGGCGGTCCAGTAGGCGAGCAGTTCGCCCGGCTCGTCCGGGCGCTGCAGCACACTGTCCACCACCCGCCGGTTCGACGGGCCGCCGGTCGCGCCCGCGGCCAGCCGGGCCCGTACGAACTCGGCGGCGCCCACGATGGAGGCCGTCCGCATGTTCCCCTCCCCGCGCAGCCAGCCGAGCAGGCCGGCCGTCCAGGACGGGTCGCTGACGGCGAGTTCGCGCACGAGCCGCGCGAACCGGTCGTCGCGGTCGGCGCCGGACTCGTAGAACGTCTGCTGGGAGACCATGTTCGAGACCGCGAGCAGGAACAGCTCCGAGCGGGCGTCCCGCTCGTGGCCCCGGCCGCCCTCGTGGGTGCGCAGCACGCGCCCCGTGGTGGTGACCGGCGAGGTGGGCCGCGCCCCGGCGGCCTTGGTGTTGAAGCGGGCCATGCTGAATTCCCCCCGAATTCGTCGGCGACGTCGAGCGTCGCGGTCGGAGGGAGGCGCAGCGGAAGGAAGGTGCCCGAGGACAGGGGGCGGCGACGGACCTGTGCCAGATGCTCTGCCTTTTGAGCTACGTCGGCCCTTGGGCCGACGACGGGACTCGAACCCGCGACCGTCCGGTCCGAAGAAGTAACCGTTGCCTGCGCACCGGGCACCCACCTTCGGCTGCGCCTCCCGAGATCAGGTCGGCGGCGGCACGGATTCGATCACAACGAAGGAGCCGCAGCCCGCGCACCGGGAGGTGCGTGAAATTGCCGGTGTCCAGAGACCGAGGGCGGCTGAACCGACGGTTGGTGCTCTGCCACTGAGCTACACCGGCGCGTGGTGCCGGTGGCGGGAGTCGAACCCGCGGCCTCCCCATGAAGAGTGGAAGTAGGTCCTGCCTGTCGCACCTGGACGTGGATCACTCTAGAGGGGGGACCGCGGGACGGGCGAGCGAATTGATTCCCGGCGGATCGGCAGCGGGTCCGCAACCGGCCGGCGGCGGGTTCAGCCGCGCTTCTGCCGCTTCCACGGCCCCGTGATCGCCAGCATGATGCCCGGCTCCTGGATGTTGGCGAACAGGGTCGTGCCGTCGGGCGAGAAGGTGACGCCGGTGAACTCGCTGTACTCCGGCTCCTGTTCGGTGCCGATGTTCAGTTCGTTGCGGGCGATGGGGTAGGTGCGGCCGCTCTCGGTGGCGCCGAACAGGTGCTGGACGCCCTCGCCGTCCTCGGCGATGACCAGGCCGCCGTAGGGGGAGACGGTGATGTTGTCGGGGCCGTCGAACGCGCCGTCCTTCGCCGGGTCGGGGTTGACGCCCAGCAGCACCTTCAGGGTCAGGGTGCGCCGGCCCGGGTCGTAGAACCACACCTGCCCGTCGTGCTGGACCGGGCTCTCCTCGCGGGCGTAGGAGGAGACGATGTACGCCCCGCCGTCGGCCCACCACATGCCCTCCAGCTTGCGGGCACGGGTGACCTGGCCGTCCTTGAACTGCTTGCGCACGGACGTCGTGCGCGCGTCGCGGTCGGGGACGTCGACCCAGTCGACGCCGTAGACCGTGCCCGTCCTCGTCGCCCGGGACAGGTCGTCGACGAACCGGCCGCCGGAGTCGAAGCACTTGAACGCCTGCAGCACGCCCGCGTCGTCGGCGAGGGTGCGCAGCCGGCCGCGGCCGTGGCGGAAGCCGTGCGGCGGGGTCCAGCGGTAGAGCAGGCCGTTGGGGCCGGAGGCGTCCTCGGTGAGGTAGAGGTGGCCGCGCTTGGGGTCCACGACGACGGCCTCGTGGGCGTAGCGGCCCAGCGCCTTGATCGGCTCGGGGTCGCGGTTGGCCCGGCGGTCCGCGGGGTCCACCTCGAAGACGTAGCCGTGGTCCTTGGTCATGCCGTTCTGGCCGGCCTTGTCCTCGGTCTCCTCGCAGGTCAGCCAGGTGCCCCAGGGGGTGCTGCCGCCGGCGCAGTTGGTGGAGGTGCCGGCGATGCCGACCCACTCGGCGACGTGGTCGCGGCGCACCTCGACGACCGTGCACCCGCCGGAGGCGGCGGGGTCGTAGACGAGGCCCTCGGTGAGCGGCACCGGGTACTTCCAGTTGGCGCGCGGGCCCTTCAGCTCGTGGTTGTTGACCAGCAGGGTCGCTCCGCGCGGGCCGTCGAAGGTGGCGGTGCCGTCGTGGTTGGACGGGGTGAACTCGCCGGACTCCAGCTTGGTCTTCCCGCTGTGCGTGATGATCCGGTACGAGAACCCGGCCGGCAGGGCCAGGATGCCCTTCGGGTCGGGCAGCAGCGGGCCGTAGCCGACGCCCTCGTGGCCTCTTCCGTGCCCGTTCGCCGCCGCGGGCCCCTGGGCGTCGGTGTCCGTGGCGGCGAGGGCGTTCGGCGCGGTGGCGAGGGCGCCGACGCTGCCGGCCAGGGCGACTCCGGCGCCGGTGAGCGCGGACGTCCTGGTGAAGTCCCTGCGGGTGAGCGACATGCTGTCTCCTGTGACGGTGTCGGTGCCGTGGAGGGTGGCGGACTCGGTTCGGCGCAACCGTCGCGGCCGTGGCTGAACGGCGGTTGAACACCGGTGGACCGCACCGGAGCCACTTTCATGAATCCGTCTGCGCGGGCCCATGGGACACCCGTGGAACACCCAAGGAACACCCAAAGGGAGACAGGGCCGGGAGGGCCTCGCCTCGTCAGCCGCCGTGGGCGGAGCGGGCCTTGAAGGCCGCCTTGCGGGCCTCCTTGGCGATCTTGCGGTCCGGGTGCAGGCGCCCCATCGCCTCCAGCACCTGGGCGGTCTGCGGGTGGTCCACCCGCCAGGCCGCCGCGAAGAATCCGCTGTGCTGCTCCGCCAGCCCCTGCACCAGCGCGTGCAGTTCGTCGGAGTCGCCCTCGGCGGCCAGTTGCGCGGCCACCGTGTCGATGGTGAGCCAGAAGACCATCTCCTGGGAGGGCGGCGGTACGTCGCCCAGGCCGCGCTCGGTCAGCCAGACCCGGGCCAGCCCGCCCAGTTCGGCGTCGTCCAGCACCTCGCGCAGCGCCGGTTCGGCCGCGGCGCCGACCAGGGACAGTGCCTGCTGGCAGCGCAGCCGGCGCAGCGGTGCCCCGGCGTCCGCGCCGTGCGCGGCGGCCAGCAGTTCCCGTGCCGCCTCCACCGGTTCGCGGCGGGCCAGCCACTGCTCGGTCTCGGCGTGGGCGGCGGCGGGCGGGAAGGCGGCGATGCCGTCGAGCAGCGCGTCCGCGCCCTTGTCGGCCAGCTCGCCGACCGCGGGTGCCTCGTGCCCGGCCTCTCGCAGCCGGGCGCGCAGGCCGTACAGCCCGAGCGGGGTGAGGCGCACCATGCCGTAGCGGGCGACGTCCGCCTCGTCGACGGGCGCGGGGGCCGCACCGGTCCCGGCGTCGGCTGCCCCGCCCGCCGCGGTCGCGGAGTCAGTGGTCCCGTGGCCCGCGGTCCCGGCGTCCGTCAGCACGGTCTCGTCCACGGGCCGGTACTCGACGAGTCCGACCGGCTCCAGCAGCCGGAACTGGTCGTCCAGTTGCATCATCGCCTGCGAGACCTGCTCCAGTACGGCGTCGGAGGGCTCCTGCAGGGCGCCGGGCACGATCACGGACGCGGCGAGCGCGGGCAGCGGGACCGGTCCCCCGGCCGTCCCGTCCTCGCCGACGGTGAGCGCGTACAGGCCCGCCAGCACCTCGTCCAGGAACTCCGCCTCCGCCCGGGGATCGAAGTCCAGGGAGGCCAGATCGACGGCGCCTGCCTCGTCCATCGAGTCGAGCAGGTCTCCCAGGTCGGGCACGCTCGCGTCGGCCAGCACGGCCTCCAGCGCGGTCCGCCACACGGTGAGCACATCGTGCGGGGAGCCGCCGGTGAGCAGCCGCAGCCTGGCACCGGCGGCGACGGTGCCCTCGTCCTCGTCGGTGATCTCCACCAGCCCGGTGTCCACGGCGATCCGCCACGCCTCGCTGGCCAGGGCGGCCGCGTCCGTGCCGCTCAGGCCCAGCGCCTCGGCCGCGGCGGGCAGCTGCTCCTCCACCAGCGCGCCGCCGGCGTCGACCCGGGTGGCGGGCCCGGCCCAGCGGGCGAGCCGGGCGGCGCGCGAGAGCAGCGGGGCGGCGAGGGCGTCCCGGGCCAGCTGCGGCTCGGAAGCCAGTCGCACCGGCGGCAACGGGGACCTGTCTGACATCGGCTGCTTCTCCTAGCGGACCTGGGGGCCTTGCGCCTCAGCCGCTCAGCCTAGACGGATTTCCACCCATGCCGCCCGGTTCATCTCCCCGCCGCCGGCCGTACATGGCCGAAACCTTGACAACTGGCCGGGCGGGGCAGGAAATTGACGCGCGTAGAAGAAGGCACGGGCGGCACCGCTGCACCGCCGCCCGCCTCTTGTGCACGCGCGTCGCCACCGCCCCACCGGTCGCGGCCGGCCCTGTCCGCGCTCCACGTCCGCCCTCGTCCCGGCGCCTCGTCACGTCCCCGGAGGGATCCCTTGCCCACCCCGTCTTCCGCGCGTCTGGCCGCGCTGACCGTCGCCGCCGTCTGCGGCGCGGCCCTCGCCGCCCAGACCACCGTCCTCACCGCGCCCGCGCACGCGGAGTCCGTCCGCATCCACGACATCCAGGGCACCACCCGGGTGTCGCCGTACGCCGGCCAGAAGGTCACGGATGTGGCCGGAATCGTCACCGGCGTGCGCACCTACGGCTCGTCCAAGGGTTTCTGGATGCAGGACCCCAGCCCGGACGACGACCCGGCCACCAGCGAGGGCGTCTTCGTCTTCACCAGCTCCACCCCGAAGGTCGCCTCCGGTGACGCGGTGACGGTGACCGGCACGGTCTCGGAGTACGTCCCCGGCGGCACCTCCTCGGGCAACCAGTCGCTGACGGAGATCACCAAGCCGGCGGTGACCGTCGTCTCCCACGGCAACGCGGTACCGGCCCCGGTGGTGGTGGACGCCCGCTCCGTACCGGACGCCTACACCCCGGCCGGCGACCCGGCCGCGGGCGGCTCGATCAACGCGCTGCCCCTGCGGCCGTCGGCGTACGCGCTGGACTACTACGAGTCCCTGGAGGGCATGAACGTCCAGGTCACCGACGCCCGGGTGGTCACCGCCACCGACCCGTACACCGAGCTGTGGGTGACGGTGAAACCCGACGAGCACCGCAGCAGCCGCGGCGGCACGGTCTACGGCTCCTACGACGCGCAGAACACCGGCCGCCTGCAGATCCAGTCGCTGGGCTCCACCGCCGACTTCCCGGTGGCCGACGTCGGCGACACCCTCACCGGGGCCACCACCGGCCCGCTGGACTACAACCAGTACGGCGGCTACACCCTCGTGGCGAACCGTATCGGCACCCTCGACAGCGCCGGCCTCCAGCGCGAGACGACCCGCCCGCAGTCCCCCGGCGAGCTGGCGGTGGCCACGTACAACGTGGAGAACCTGGACCCCTCCGACACCACCTTCGCCGCGCACGCCGACGCGATCGTGCACAACCTGCGCTCGCCCGACATCGTGTCCCTGGAGGAGATCCAGGACGACAACGGCGCCACCGACGACGGCACGGTCGACGCGACGCAGACGATGACCAAGCTGATCGACGCGATCGTCGCGGCCGGCGGCCCCAGGTACGACTGGCGGTCGATCGACCCCGTCGACGGCCAGGACGGCGGCGAGCCCGGCGGCAACATCCGCCAGGTGTTCCTGTTCAACCCCGCGCGGGTGTCCTTCACCGACCGCCCGGGCGGCGACTCCACCACCGCCGTCGGGGTCACCAAGGTGCACGGCAAGGCGGCCCTGACGGCCTCCCCCGGCCGGATCGACCCGGCCTCCGACGCCTGGAAGTCCAGCCGCAAGCCGCTGGCCGGCGAGTTCGTCTTCCGCGGAAAGACCGTCTTCGTGATCGCCAACCACTTCGCCTCCAAGGGCGGCGACCAGGGCCTGACCTCCCAGTACCAGCCGCCCACGCGCAGTTCCGAGACCCAGCGCCACCTCCAGGCGGCCGAGGTGAACTCCTTCGTCAAGGACCTGCTGAAGGTCCAGAAGAACGCGGAGGTCGTCGCGCTGGGCGACATGAACGACTTCGAGTTCTCCGACACCGCGAAGATCCTCGAGGGCGACGGCGAGCTGTGGTCGGCGATCAAGTCCCTGCCGGCGAACGAGCGTTACACCTACGACTACCAGGGCAACGAGCAGGTCCTCGACCAGATCCTGATCAGCCCGCAGATCCGCCGCGCGGGCCGCTTCTCCTACGACAGCGTGCACCTCAACTCGGAGTTCCACGACCAGATCAGCGACCACGACCCGCAGGTGCTGCGGTTCCACCCGTAGCGGGGGTGTGCCCGGGGCCGGCCGCGCGGACGCGGATCGGGCCGGCCCCGGGCCCGGCAGGGCGCCCGGCCGCGGGCCGGTCAGCGGGGCACCAGGCCCAGCGCGTGGTCGTAGCGGCTCACCGTGCTGCTCTTCAGGCCGGGCCAGGTCTGCACGCGCCGCCACCGCGCGGTCGGCGATCCGACGCCGTCGCCGTCGGCCGCGAGGGCGTCGATGTGCGCCTGGGCGCTTTCCCACTCGGCGTAGTTCAGCACCCGCCGGCCGTCGGTGCTCAGGTGGAAGTGGGCCCCGATTCCCCCGGGCTTGGGCTGCGGGTCGTCCGCCAGCGCGTCGAGGACGGCGTCGACCCAGGCGCGCTGCCGGTCGGCGTCCGGCCCCTCGAACTCCACGTCGACGATCACGACGCACCCGGGGACGCGTCCGCCGCGGTCCGCGGGCCCGCCGCGGTAGCGCCGGAACCGCCCGAGGCCGAGCCGCTCGATGTCCGGCACGACCGTGTCGATCTCGTCCACCCGCTCCTGCCGCCGGGTGCGGCGGAAGGACTCGTAGGCCGCCTCGTTCGCCCACTGCGCGTAGTGCAGCAGCGTCGAGCCGTCGTGGCCGCTGTACAGGTGGTACGAGAGCAGGTCGCCGGAGGGCCAGGGGCGGCGCTCCCAGGCGGCGGCGACGGCCTCGACGGCCTGCCGCTGCCGCTGCGGCGTCCCCACCCGCCAGGTGCTGAAGAAGGGGGCGCCGACACGGGGGT
>NZ_LR732544.1:1989792-2036464 GCF_902506575.1 Streptomyces mexicanus
GTCTCGGCGAGGGCGGTGCGTGCGGACACCGACCACCCTGTGACCTCGACTTCGCTTGAGGTCAAGTGGTCCGAGGGACCGAGGGGCTGAGCGGCCCGAGGGGCCGCCAGAGGGCCGCGGTGGACGGTCCGGGGGGCGCGGTGGCCCGAGGTGAGCGGGTGGGCGGGACACGGGAAAGGCCGCCCCAGCCGTACGGTGGGGCGGCCTTCAGGTGGCTCGCGGCGCCTGCCGTGGACCGGCTCCTCACGATGGTGCCCTGAGCAGTCGGTCACCGGCGGCGGTCACGCGCGGTGGTCACGTGGTGTGCTCACGCGCGGCCGGTCACGGGCACCTGGTGCGTCGGCGGGCCAGCAGCGCGAGGGTCACCAGCGCCGCGCCCGCCGCACCCGCGATCATCACCGTGCGCGGGTGACTGCGGCAGGCCTGCACGGCGTCGCTGACGGGCCGCGCCACCGAGCGCCCCGCGCGGCCGGCCGTCCGCTGCACCCGGTCTCCTGCCTGGCCGGCCGTCTCCCGCACCTGCTGCCGGGTCTGCCCGGCCTTCTCCTGGGTGCGCCGGCCGACCTGCCCGGCGCCGTCCTGCGCCCGGTGGCCCACCCGGCTCGCCTTCTCCTGCGCGCGGTGCCCGGCGTGGCTGACCTTCTCCTGTGCGCGGTGCCCGGCCTGCGCGGCGGTGCTGCGCAACTGGACCGTCATCGCGCCGGCCTTGTCGCGCAGATCGGTCGCGCGCGCCCGGGCACGGCCCTTCACGTCGGCCTTCGCGGCCAGTTCCTCGACCGTGTCACCGAGTTGGCGCCGGGTCCGCTCGATCTGCAGCCGCAACTCGTCGGGGCCTTTCGCGCCGACGGCGCGCGCGGCACCGCCGTCCGCCCCCTGGGTCCTGTCCGTCATCGGTGGTGCGCCCTTTCCTTGATCTCCTCGACATCCGCCCGGACGCTGCCGATCGTCCGCTGCGGTGTGGGCGGTCCGATCCGCCGCAACTGGGCCCGGCCGGTCAGGGCCAGCGCTCCGGCGATCAGGAACAGCACACCGGCCACGACCAGCGCCGCCGCCCATACGGGCAGCACCAGTGAGAGGGCCGCGCCGGCCGCTCCGGCGAGCGCGAACAGGCCGACGTAGCCGAAGGCGCCCGCGGCGCCCAGCAGTCCGCCGCCGCGTCCCGCGCGCCGGCCCTTCGCCGACAGTTCCTCCTTGGCGAGGGCCACTTCCTGCCGTACCAGCAGGGAGAGCTGTTCGGTGGCCTGGTGAACGAGGTCGCCCACCGAGCGCTGGCCCGTCGGGTGTCCGTTCACCGAGCGGCGCTCGTCGTGCACAGTTCTGGCGTCGATGGTCCCGGTCACGGTGTCCCGCCTCCTCTCGGTCCGGAACACCCCGGGTACCCCGGGCGGGGCCGCGTTACCCGTGCCCCGTGCCGCCCGCCCCGCGCTCGCCGAGCCGGGCCAGCTGGGTCTGGAACCAGTCGAGCCTCGCCTGCAACAAAGCGGCCTCCGCGACGAGTTCGGGCACACCGAGCCCGTCGGGCCCGCCCGCTCCGGCGGGCTCACCGGGCGCCCCGGCCACGTCGACGGCACCGCCCGCCCCGCCCTCGGCGAGGACCCGCAGCCCGTTCCCGGCCAGCCGGGCGAACCCCGCGAGCGTGACGGAGGTACGGCCGCGCACACAGCCCGCGCACACACCGGTCAGCGCCCGTACGCCGGGCCGCCCCCAGCCGGCGTCGGCCAGGGCGACGGCGGGCGCCCCGCACGCGCAGGGGCCGACGGTCATGGTGCGCACCCGCTGGCGGGCGTAACGGAAGCCGCGCTCGAAGCGGATGTAGGCGCCGAGGACCGAGACCTCCAGGAGCACGGCGGTGCGGTGCTCGGCGGTGCACAGCAGGGCCTCGGCGGCGGTGCGCTCGTGCACGCAGTGGAAGCCGCAGTCGCACAGCCGGGCGGGCGGGCGGTGGCGGCGGCCGTACACGCAGGCCGCGTCCGCGACGACGCCGTAGGGCAGCGCACCGCCGAGCGACACTCCGGTGAAGCCTGCCCAGGTGCCGTCCTGGGACAGCACCGGGTGGGCGATCTTGTAGCCGGTCGGCGGCTCCGTCGGGCGTTCCGTCGGCAGCCGCAGCCTCATCGGGCGGCCGGGACCTCTTCGGGTTCTTCGGACGCGGCGGCCCGCGGTGCGAGGGTGCCCTCGACGCGCTCGCGGTCGGGGTGCTCGACCTCCTCGGGGGTGAGCCGCGGCTGCTGCTCCTGCGCGACTCCGGTGGCCAGTGCCTTGCCGAGCTTCATGACGCCTCCATGAGCTGCCGGTCGGTGACCTCCTGAACCATGGTGACCCATCCGGGCGGGTTTGCCCACAGGGCAGAGCGCGATCGTGAAGCAAAGCTTTCCCGTACAGCGCAGGAGAATTAAGTGGAGCTGTAGGAAGGTGGTGGCGACACTGTCGGCATGACATCACCGGTCACACCTGCACCACTCCTGGGCCGTGCCCTGTGCGCCATGATCACGCCGTTCACCGCCGCCTCGGACGCGCCGGACCTGCCGGGCGCCCAGCACCTCGCCGCCCGCCTGGTGGCCGAGGGATGTGACGGCCTGGTGCTCAACGGCACGACGGGCGAGTCGCCGACCACGACGGACGCCGAGAAGGCGGCGTTGATCCGGGCGGTGCGCGAGGCGGTCGGCGAGCGGGCCTCGATCATCGCGGGCGTGGGCACCTCTGACACCCGGCACACCGTGGAACTCGCCCGCGCGGCCCACAAGGCGGGGGCCGACGCCGTGCTGGTGGTGACGCCGTACTACAGCAAGCCGCCGCAGGACGCGGTCGAGGCGCACTTCCGCGCCGTCGCGGACGCAAGCCCCCTGCCCGTCGTGCTCTACGACATCCCCGCCCGCACCGGCACCCGCATCGAACCCGACACCCTGCTCCGGCTCGCCGAGCACCCCGGCATCGTTGCGGTGAAGGACTGCTCCGGTGATCTGCTCGGCATCCAGAAGGTGCTGGCACACAGCCAGTTGGCCGTCTACGCCGGCAGCGACGAACACAACCTCGCGCTGTACGCGGTGGGCGGCACCGGCTACGTCAGCACGGTGGCGAACGCGGTCCCGCGTCACCTGCGCGCCGTGCTGGAGGCGTTCGACGCGGGCGACACCGCCCGGGCCGCCCGGCTCCAGCAACAGGCCACCGAACTCATCGAGTTGACGCTGCATGCGGGACTGCCCGGCACGGTCACCGTCAAGGGCCTGCTCGGCGCCCTCGGGCTTCCGGCGGGCCCGGTCCGCGCGCCCCTGCGGCCGGCCGCCCCGGCCGCGGTCGACGCTCTGCTGGCCGCGTACGCGCGGCTGACCGCGGGGTGAGCGTCGGAGACGATCGTGACGGCGGCCGCCCTGCGGCCGAGCGGACGGAGCACAGCGGCGCACCCGCCTCCGGCCCGCGTGTACCTCGGGCCGGAGGCCGCTCGGACGCTCGGGCTCGCGGGCGGTCAGGCGGTCAGGCGGTCAGGCGGTGAAGGGGATCGGGTGGATCTCGTCGGGGCGGTGCCCGGCGCGTTCGTGGACGCGCCGCACCGCTTCGGCCGAGGGCGCCTCGGAGAGGCAGTAGACGATCCCGGACTCCGGGTCCGCCCAGGCCTGCTCGAAGTGGACGCCTTCCTCCTTCTCGACGGCGAGATCGGCCTCGTGCGCCTGGTGCAACTGGTCGGCCGTGATGCCCTGCATCCCGTGATGGACGTCCATGAACCGGGGCATGGGAGCACGCCTCCTTCCGGCTGCCGTGTCCCGGCGTCCGAACGGCGCCGGGCCGGCTCGCCCTGCTCTGTCCTCTCCATCCTGGGCCCGCACGGCCGTGCGGGCGACCAGGGGCCGGGCCGGTCCGCGAGGCGGCGGAGGCGACCGCCTCGGTGACCGGCCGGGGCCGCGGGGTCAGTTGTGGCTGTGCAGGATCTCGTTCAGGCCGCCCCAGACCGCGTTGTTCGGGCGGGCCTCGACCGCGCCGGTGACCGAGTTGCGGCGGAAGAGGATGTTGGAGGCGCCGTTCAGCTCGCGGGCCTTGACGATCTGGCCGTCGGGCAGGGTCACACGGGTGCCCGCGGTGACGTACAGGCCGGCCTCGACCACGCACTCGTCGCCGAGCGCGATGCCCACGCCCGCCTCGGCACCGATCAGGCAGCGCTCGCCGATGGAGATGATCACATTGCCGCCGCCGGAGAGGGTACCCATGGTGGAGGCGCCGCCGCCGATGTCCGAGCCGTCGCCGATCACGACGCCGGCGGAGATGCGGCCCTCGACCATGGAGGTGCCGAGGGTGCCCGCGTTGAAGTTGACGAAGCCTTCGTGCATGACCGTGGTGCCCTCGGCGAGGTGGGCGCCCAGGCGGACCCGGTCGGCGTCGGCGATGCGCACGCCCTTGGGGACGACGTAGTCCGTCATGCGGGGGAACTTGTCGATCGAGGTGACCTGCAGGTGCAGGCCCTCGGCGCGGGCGTTCAGGCGCACCTTCTCGATGTCGTCCACGGCGACCGGGCCGAGCGAGGTCCAGGCGACGTTGGCGAGGTGACCGAAGATGCCGTCCAGGGACTGGCCGTGCGGCTTGACCAGGCGGTGCGAGAGCAGGTGCAGGCGCAGGTAGACGTCGTGGGCGTCGATCGGCTTCTCGTCCAGCGAGGCGATGACCGTGCGGACCGCTACCACCTCCACGCCCCGGCGGGCGTCCGGGCCGATGGCCGCCGTCGCGCCGCCGCCCAGCAGCTGCGCGGCCTGCTCGGCGGACAGCCGCTCGGTACCGGCCGGTCCGGGCTGGTCCGTCAGCTCGGGCGCGGGGAACCAGGTGTCGAGAACGGTGCCGTCGGAGGCGATCGTGGCAAGTCCGGCGGCCACGGCGCCGGTGGTGCGGGTAGCAGACTCGGTCATGGGACAAAACCTAACGTGAGCGGGGTCGTGAGGGCGAACCGCGTCTCACCTGCCGGGCGCGGCGTCAGGGGCCGGTCGGGGCCCGGGGCCGGCAGGTGATCCAGGCGCGGCGCCAGGGGGCGATCCGGGCGCGACGGCGGGGCGGCCGATGACCCGCGCCAGCACCTCGCGCGCGTACGCCTCGTCGTACGGCGTGCCCGTGAGCAGCGCCTGTAGACAGATGCCGTCCATCAGCGCCACCAGCGCGCGGGCGGTGACCGGGTCGGTGCGGCGGGCGAGCAGCGCGGCCAGGTCGTCGGCCCACTCGGCGGCCACCGGGCGCAGGGCGGGGCGGCGCAGGGCGGCGAGATACAGCTCGTACTCCAGTTCCACCCCGGTGCGGTCGCCCGCCAGCCACTCCCCCATCAGGCCCGCCAGTTCCCCGGCGAGGTCGGCACCCGGATCGCTCAGCCCGCCGCGGGCGGCGATCACCTTGGCGAAGCCCTCACTGGCCTGGCGCAGGGCGGAGACCAGCAGGTCGTCCAGGGTGGCGAAGTGGTACGTCGTGGAGCCCAGCGGGACGTCCGCCTCGGCCGCCACCGTGCGGTGGCTCAGACCGGCGATGCCCTTGCGGCCCACCACGCGGATCGCCGCGTCGATGATCCGCTGCCGGCGCTCGGGGTCGTAGCGGCGGGGCATCAGTGCGCTCCGCCGAGGTTCAGCACCACCACGCCGCCGATGATCAGCACGATCCCGGCGATCTTGGCCGCGTCGAGGCCCTCGCCGAACAGGAGCAGGCCGAGCGCGGCGACGGCCGCGGTGCCGATGCCGGACCAGATGGCGTAGGCCGTGCCGATGGACACCGACTTCAGGGTCTGGGCCAGCAGCAGGAAGGACAGCACATAGCCGAGGAGGGTCACCAGCGACGGCCCGAGCCGGCTGAAGCCCTCGCTGTACTTCATCGCGGTGGTGGCGGCGACTTCCGCGGCGATGGCGCCGGCGAGCATCACGTATCCCATGCCGGGGAGCGTACCGGCCGTTGTGTACGGCCGTACACAACCGTGCGGCCGTACACGACCGTGCGGTGCGGACCGGCGCGGGCGGGTGCGGACACAGGAAGACGGCGGGATCCCGAACGGATCCCGCCGTCTTCTCGTCGGTCTCGGACGTCGATCTCAGACGTTGAACCCGAGCGCGCGCAGCTGCTCGCGGCCGTCGTCGGTGATCTTGTCGGGGCCCCACGGCGGCATCCAGACCCAGTTGATGCGCAGCTCGTTGACGATGCCCTCGGTCGCGGACCGGGCCTGGTCCTCGATGACGTCGGTCAGCGGGCACGCCGCCGAGGTCAGGGTCATGTCGACGGTGGCCACGTTGGAGTCGTCGATGTGGATGCCGTAGATCAGGCCGAGGTTGACGACGTCGATGCCCAGCTCGGGGTCGACGACGTCCATCAGGGCCTCGCGGAGTTCCTCCTCCGAGACCGGCTTCATCTCAGCGGTGTCGGTCATGCCGTCTTCCTTTCGGCTTCGGCGCCGCCCAGCGCCTGGGCCGTCGCGTCCTTCCACGCCATCCAGCTCAGCAGGGCGCACTTGACCCGCGCGGGGTACTTGGAGACGCCGGCGAAGGCGACCGCGTCCTCCAGCACGTCCTCCATCGCGTCGTCGGGTTCGATCCGGCCCTTGGACTGCATCAGCTCCAGGAAGGTCTCCTGGATCTTCTGCGCCTCGGCCAGCTCCTTGCCGACCAGGAGGTCGTTGAGCACGGAGGCCGATGCCTGGCTGATGGAACAGCCCTGGCCCTCGTAGCTGACGTCCTCGATCGTCGTGCCGTCGTACTTGACGCGAAGCGTGATCTCGTCGCCGCACGTCGGGTTCACGTGGTGCACCTCGGCGTCGCCGTCCCGCAAGCCCCGACCGTGCGGGTTCTTGTAGTGGTCCAGGATGACGTCCTGGTACATGGAGTCCAGCTTCACGCCTCAGCCCCTCATCCGAAGAAGTTCCGTACGTGCTCCAGGCCGTCGACCAGGGCGTCGATCTCCGCCGGCGTGGAGTACAGATAGAACGACGCTCGCGTGGTCGCAGGAATTCCGTACCGCAGGCAGACGGGGCGGGCGCAGTGGTGGCCGACCCGGACCGCGATGCCCTGCTCGTCGAGGACCTGACCCACGTCGTGCGGGTGGATGTCACCGAGCGTGAAGGAGATCGCCGCGCCGCGGTCCTCGGCCGTGGTGGGGCCGATGATCCGCAGGTCGGGGACCTGGGCGAGCCGCTTCACCGCGTACTCGGTGAGCGCGTGCTCGTGGGCGAGGACCTTGTCCATGCCGATGGAGTTCAGGTAGTCGATCGCCGCGCCCAGGCCGACGGCCTGCGCGATCGGCGGGGTGCCCGCCTCGAACTTGTGCGGCGCCGGCGCGTACGTCGAGGAGTGCATCGACACCGTCTCGATCATCTCGCCGCCGCCGAGGAACGGAGGCAGGTCCTCCAGCAGTTCCTGGCGGCCCCACAGCACGCCGATGCCGGTCGGGCCGCACATCTTGTGGCCGGTGAAGGCCACGAAGTCGGCCTGCAGCGCCTGCACGTCCAGCGGCATGTGCGGCGCGGCCTGGGAGGCGTCGACGCACACCAGGGCGCCCACCTCCTGGGCGCGGCGCACGATCGCCTCGACCGGGTTGACGGTGCCGAGGATGTTGGACACCAGCACGAAGGAGACGATCTTCGTCTTCTCCGTGATGACCTCGTCGATGTTCGACAGGTCCAGGCGGCCGTCCTCGGTCAGGCCGAACCACTTCAGCTTCGCGCCCGTGCGCTGCGCCAGCAGCTGCCAGGGCACGATGTTGGAGTGGTGCTCCATCTCCGTGATGACGATCTCGGTGTCGGAGTCCACCCGGTAGGGCTCGTCCGCCCAGCCCAGCATGTTCGCCACGAGATTCAGCGACTCCGAGGCGTTCTTGGTGAAGACCACCTCGTCGCGGCTGGGCGCGTTGATGAACGCGGCGACCTTGTCGCGCGCGCCCTCGTACAGCGCCGTGGCCTCCTCGGCGAGCACGTGTACCCCGCGGTGGACGTTGGCGTTGTGCTGTTCGTAGTACTCGGAGAGCACGTCGAGCACCTGGCGCGGGGTCTGCGAGGTCGCCGCGTTGTCCAGGTACACGAGCTTGCGCCCGTCGTGGACCAGGCGGTCCAGGATGGGGAAGTCCTTGCGGATCGCCTCGGTGTCGAGGAGGCCCGGCAGCTCTGTCACTCGGATGCGCCACCCTTCGTGTACGCCTCGTAGCCCTCGTTCTCCAGCTTGTCCGCCAGCTCGGGGCCGCCGGACTCGACGATGCGGCCGCCGGCGAAGACGTGGACGTGGTCGGGCTTGATGTAGCGCAGGATGCGCGTGTAGTGCGTGATCAGCAGGGTGCCGACCGCGCCGGTCTCGCGGACACGGTTGACGCCCTCGGAGACGATCCGCAGCGCGTCGACGTCCAGACCGGAGTCCGTCTCGTCCAGGATCGCGATCTTCGGCTTGAGCAGCTCCAGCTGGAGGATCTCGTGGCGCTTCTTCTCACCGCCGGAGAAGCCCTCGTTGACGTTGCGCTCGGCGAAGGAGGGGTCCATGTGGAGACGCTCCATGGTCTCCTTGACCTCCTTCACCCAGGTGCGCAGCTTGGGGGCCTCGCCGCGGATGGCGGTGGCGGAGGTGCGCAGGAAGTTGGAGACGGAGACGCCGGGGACCTCCACCGGGTACTGCATCGCCAGGAACAGGCCCGCGCGGGCGCGCTCGTCGACGGACATCTCCAGGACGTCCTCGCCGTCGAGGGTGACGGTGCCGCCGGTGATCGTGTACTTGGGGTGACCGGCGAGCGAGTAGGCGAGGGTCGACTTGCCCGAGCCGTTGGGGCCCATGATGGCGTGCGTCTCGCCCTGCTTCACGGTCAGGTCGACGCCCTTGAGGATCTCCTTCGTGGCGTTGTCGGCCTCGACGGTGACGTGCAGGTCTCGGATTTCAAGCGTTGCCATGGGTGCCTCAGGACTCCTGGGAGAGGGAGACGAGCACGTCGTCCCCTTCGATCTTTACGGGGTAAACGGGGACGGGACGCGTCGCCGGAAGTGCGTCGGGCTTTCCGGAACGGAGGTCGAAGCGCGAGCCGTGCAGCCAGCACTCGATGTGGCAGTCGTCGACCTCGCCCTCCGACAGCGAGACGTTCGCGTGCGAGCAGATGTCGTGGATGGCGAACACCTCGCCCTCGGTGCGCACCACGGAAACGGGCGTGCCGTCGATCTCCACCCGCTTGGGGGTGTCGTCCTCCAGCTCGCTCAGCCCGCAGACGCGTACGAAGGCGTTGCTCATGCGACCGACGCCTCCAGCTCCTCCTCGATCTTGGCGAGCAGGCGCTCCTCGATGTCCTTCACGCCGATCTGCTGGACCAGCTCGGCGAAGAAGCCGCGGACCACCAGGCGGCGGGCCTCGTGCTCCGGGATGCCGCGGGCCATCAGGTAGAACAGCTGCTCGTCGTCGAAGCGGCCGGTGGCGGAGGCGTGGCCGGCGCCGACGATCTCGCCCGTCTCGATCTCCAGGTTCGGCACGGAGTCGACCCGGGCGCCGTCGGTGAGCACCAGGTTCCGGTTCATCTCATAGGTGTCCGTGCCCTCGGCCTTGGCCTCGATGAGCACGTCACCGATCCACACCGCGTGCGCGTCGTCGCCCTGGAGCGCGCCCTTGTAGGCGACGTTCGACTTGCAGTGCGGGGCGCCGTGGTCGACGAAGAGGCGGTGCTCCTGGTGCTGGCCGGCGTCGGTGAAGTACAGCCCGTACATCTCCACCTCGCCGCCGGGGCCGGCGTAGGTGACCCGCGGGTGCAGCCGGACCAGGTCGCCGCCGAAGGTGACGACCACGGACTTGAAGGAGGCGTCGCGGCCGACCAGCGCGTTGTGCTGGGCGACGTGGACGGCCTTGTCGTCCCAGTCCTGGACGGAGACGACGGTCAGCTTGGCGCCGTCACCGAGGACGTAGTCGACGTTCGCGGCGAGCACCGCGTCACCGGTGTGGTCGATGACGACGACGGCCTCGGCGAACGCGCCCACCTCGACGACCTGGTGGCCGAAGGCGGTGCCGCCCTCGCCGTGCACCGCGATGCGGATCGGCTCGCTCAGCACGGTCTCCTTCGGCACGGTGACGACCGACGCCTGCTCGAAGGCGGAGTACGCCTGGGCGGCGACGCGGTCGACCGGCGTGCCGGCCTTGCCGAGCCGGGCGTCGTCGCGGCCGACGGTCTCGACGGTGACGCCCTCGGGCGCCTCGACGACGACCTTCACGCCCTGGCCGGTGGCGACGGCGGTGCCGTCGTGCAGGCCGCGCAGGCGCTCGAGCGGGGTGAACCGCCACTCCTCCTCACGGCCGTGCGGGACGGGGAAGTCCGCCACGTCGAAGGACGGCGGCGCGCTCATGCGCGTGGCGACGGTCGACTCGGCGGCGACCGCGATCGAGCCCGCGGTGGTGGATCCCACGGGGATGTTCTGGGCCTCAGCCATGGCTGTCGTAATGCTCGCTTTCCGTTGCGTATGGGGCTTGACGGGGGCGGGGAGGGCCGGGGTCGTGCCCCGGCCCGGGCCGGGGATTAACCGACCGCGCCCTCCATCTGCAGCTCGATCAGCCGGTTCAGCTCCAGCGCGTACTCCATGGGCAGTTCCTTGGCGATCGGCTCGACGAAGCCGCGCACGATCATCGCCATCGCCTCGTCCTCCGACAGGCCGCGGCTCATCAGGTAGAAGAGCTGGTCCTCGGAGACCTTGGAGACGGTGGCCTCGTGGCCCATGGACACGTCGTCCTCGCGGACGTCGACGTAGGGGTAGGTGTCCGACCGGGAGATGGTGTCCACCAGCAGCGCGTCGCACAGCACGTTGGACTTGGAGCCGGCGGCGCCCTCGCCGATCTCGATCAGACCGCGGTAGGAGGTACGGCCACCACCGCGCGCGACCGACTTGGAGACGATGTTGGACGAGGTGTTCGGCGCCATGTGGACCATCTTGGCGCCGGCGTCCTGGTGCTGGCCCTCGCCGGCGAAGGCGATGGACAGCGTCTCGCCCTTGGCGTGCTCGCCCATCAGGTAGACGGCCGGGTACTTCATCGTCACCTTGGAGCCGATGTTGCCGTCGATCCACTCCATGGTCGCGCCCTCGTAGGCCACGGCGCGCTTGGTGACCAGGTTGTAGACGTTGTTCGACCAGTTCTGGATGGTCGTGTAACGGCAGCGGGCGTTCTTCTTGACGATGATCTCGACGACCGCGGAGTGCAGCGAGTCCGACTTGTAGATCGGCGCGGTGCAGCCCTCGACGTAGTGCACGTAGGCACCCTCGTCGACGATGATCAGGGTCCGCTCGAACTGGCCCATGTTCTCCGTGTTGATGCGGAAGTAGGCCTGCAGCGGGATCTCGACGTGGACGCCCGGCGGCACGTAGATGAAGGAGCCGCCGGACCACACGGCGGTGTTCAGCGCGGCGAACTTGTTGTCACCGGCCGGGATGACCGTGCCGAAGTACTCCTTGAAGAGCTCCGGGTGCTCCTTGAGCGCGGTGTCGGTGTCGAGGAAGATGACGCCCTGCTCCTCCAGGTCCTCGCGGATCTGGTGGTAGACGACCTCCGACTCGTACTGGGCCGCGACACCGGCGACGAGGCGCTGCTTCTCCGCCTCGGGGATGCCGAGCTTGTCGTACGTGTTCTTGATGTCCTCGGGCAGGTCCTCCCAGGACTCCGCCTGCTTCTCCGTGGAGCGCACGAAGTACTTGATGTTGTCGAAGTCGATCCCCGACAGGTCCGAGCCCCAGTTCGGCATGGGCTTCTTCTCGAAGAGCCTCAGGCCCTTGAGGCGGAGCTTGGTCATCCACTCCGGCTCGGACTTCTTGGCGGAGATGTCCCGGACGACGTCCTCGTCCAGGCCGCGGCGCGCCGACGCACCGGCCACGTCCCGGTCGGCCCAGCCGTATTCGTACTTGCCCAGGCCCTCGAGTTCGGGGTGGGCAGTCTCCGTGGGGAGAGTCATGCGGGGTTCCTCCCGGCCGTGCTAGCAGATGCGGTGTCGCTGGACTTGGAAATCTTGGGGATGAACGTCGTGCAGACGCCGTCGCCGTGGGCGATGGTCGCCAGCCGCTGGACGTGCGTTCCCAGCAGTTCGGCGAAGACCTCCGTCTCCGCCTCGCACAGCTGCGGGAACTGTTCCGCGACGTGGGCGACCGGGCAGTGGTGCTGGCAGAGCTGCTCACCCTGTTGCGGGAGGGGCGCGCTGCGCGCCGTAGCAGCGTACCCGTCCGCGCTCAGCGCCTTGGCCAGCGCTTCGGTGCGCCGGTCCGGACCGGCCGTCTCGATCGCCTCGCGGTACGCGCTCGCCTGGGCGGCGAGCCGGGCCCGGGCGAAGGCGGCGACCGCCTCCCGGCCGCCCTCCCGCTCGGCGATCCAGCGCAGCGCGTCCACGGCCAGCTGGTCGTAGGACTGGTCGAAGGCGTCCCGGCCGCAGTCGGTGAGCGCGAAGACCTTGGCGGGCCGGCCGCGCGTGCGCGCCCCGTACACCCGGCGCTCGCGGGCCTCGACCACGTCATCGGCGACCAGGGCGTCCAGATGACGCCGTACGGCCGCCTGGGTGAGTCCCAGCCGTTCGGCCAGCTCGGCGACGGTCGACGGGCCGTGGTCCAGGATGGAGCGCGCGACCCGGTTGCGTGTGGAACGGTCCGAACGCATCCCGGCCGCGAGTTCCTCCTGAGGGGCCCCCGTGGGGGTCTCCCGAGCCTCGCCGACGTTTTTCACAACGCCATTGTTGCGTAATTCCGCGGAGCCTGACAAGCGACCTCCATCGGGCCGGACGGTGCCCTGCATCACTTAGGTATACCTAACGTGACCTGCGGAAACGATCTCCGATCGATCAAAGAGCCCCGTCCGGCGCCCCGATGGGCGAGACTGCCACCCATGTCCGCACCCTCTCCCACCGGCCCACTCGTCACCCGCCGCTCGCTCGCCGAGGGGCTGCGCGACCTCGGCGTCCGCCCCGGCGAGCTGCTCCTGGTGCACTCCTCCCTCAGCTCACTCGGCTGGGTGTGCGGCGGGGCCGTCGCGGTCGTCCAGGCACTCCTGGACGCCCTCGGCCCGGACGGCACCCTCGTGGTGCCCACCCAGTCCGGCGACCTGTCCGACCCTGCGGTGTGGAGCAGCCCGCCGGTGCCCGAGCAGTGGTGGGAGGAGATCCGGGCCACGATGCCCGCGTACGACCCGCGGATCACGCCCACCCGCGGGGTCGGCGTGATCCCCGAGACCGTGCGCACCTGGCCGGGCGCCCGGCGCAGCGCGCATCCCCAGACGTCGTTCGCGGCGATCGGGCCGCGCGCCGCCGAGATCACGGACGGGCACGCCGCCGACTGCCGCCTGGGCGAGCGCAGCCCGCTCGCCCGGCTGGAGGCCGCCGGCGCCCGGGTGCTGCTGCTCGGCGCCGGATACGCCTCCTGCACCTGCTTCCACCTGGCCGAATACCGCATCCCCGCACCGCGCGTCGCCGTGGGCCGGCCCGGGCCGCACGGCTGGGAGGTGGTCACCGAGGTGTCGATCACCTCCGACCGCTTCGACGAGCTGGGACACGACTTCGAACGCGACCGGCCGGTCGTGCGCGGCACGGTCGGGGCGGCCACGGCCCGGCTGTTCCCCCTGGCCGACGCGGTGGCCTACGCCGAACGCTGGCTGCCGGTGCACCGCCCCCGCGAGGAGGGCGTCCACGAGGCGGGCGTCCATGGGGAGGCCGTTCGGGCGGAGGACGTCCGCGCGGAGGACGTCCACGGGGAGGACATCACCCACCCCCACGGCTGAAAGGTCCGGCGCGTCCCTAGACTCTGATGCCATGCACAGTGAGCCCGTGGTCCAGGTCCAGGCCCTGGTGAAGCGGTACGGCACGAAGACCGCGGTGGACGGCCTCGACCTGGTGGCCCGGGCGGGCATCACCGCCGTCCTCGGCCCCAACGGCGCCGGCAAGACGACCACGGTCGAGACCTGCGAGGGCTACCGGAAGCCGGACTCCGGCACGGTGCGCGTCCTGGGCCTCGACCCCGTCGCCCAGGCCGCCGAGCTGCGCCCCCGCATCGGGGTCATGCTGCAGTCCGGCGGCGTCTACTCCGGCGCGCGCGCCGAGGAGATGCTGCGGCACATCGCCAAGCTGCACGCCCACCCGCTGGACGTGGACGCCCTGATCGAACGGCTGGGGCTGGGCAGCTGCGGGCGCACCAGCTACCGCCGGCTGTCCGGCGGGCAGCAGCAGCGGCTCGCGCTCGCCATGGCCGTGGTCGGCCGGCCCGAGCTGGTCTTCCTCGACGAGCCGACCGCCGGACTCGACCCGCAGGCCCGCCGGGCCACCTGGGACCTGGTGCGTGACCTGCGCGCCGACGGCGTGTCCGTGATCCTCACCACGCACCACATGGACGAGGCCGAACAACTCGCCGACGACGTCGCCATCGTCGACGCCGGCCGGGTCATCGCCCAGGGCTCCCCCGAGGAACTGTGCCGCGGCGGCGCCGAGAACACGCTGCGCTTCACCGGCCGCCCCGGCCTGGACGTCGCCTCCCTGCTCAAGGCGCTGCCCGCCGACTG
Organism: Streptomyces mexicanus; assembly: GCF_902506575.1. Classification (GTDB taxonomy): domain Bacteria; phylum Actinomycetota; class Actinomycetes; order Streptomycetales; family Streptomycetaceae; genus Streptomyces; species Streptomyces mexicanus. The sequence continues at coordinate 2,004,261 of NZ_LR732544.1, forward strand.
CTCGGCCGCCGAGCTGACACCGGGCGCCTACCGGGTCAACGGCAAGGTCGACCCGCAACTGCTCGCCACGGTGACGTCCTGGTGCGCGCAGCACGGCGTGATGCCCGACCGGATCTCCGTCGAGCGGCACACACTGGAGGACGTCTTCCTGGAGCTGACCGGCAAGGAGCTGCGCTCGTGACCACCGCCACCTCCATCCCCACCGGCGCCTACACGCCGAAGCCCGGCGCGGCCCCGCTGCCCCGCATGATCGCGGCGCAGGCGGCGCTGGAGACGAAGATGCTGCTGCGCAACGGCGAACAGCTGCTGCTCACCGTGGTCATCCCGACGCTGCTGCTGGTGCTGTTCAGCTCCGTGGACATCGTCGACACCGGATCGGGCCGGTCCGTGGACTTCCTCACGCCCGGCGTGCTGGCGCTGGCCGTGATGTCGACGGCGTTCACCGGGCAGGCCATCGCCACCGGTTTCGAACGCCGCTACGGCGTGCTGAAGCGGCTGGCCGCCTCGCCGCTGCCGCGTTGGGGCCTGATGACCGCCAAGACGGCGTCGGTGCTGGTCACCGAGATCCTTCAGGTGATCCTGCTGACCGTGATCGCCTTCGCGCTGGGCTGGTCCCCGCACGGCAACCCGTTCGCGGTGCTGCTGCTGATGGTGCTGGGCACGGCCGCCTTCTCCGGGCTCGGCCTGCTCATGGCCGGGACGCTGAAGGCGGAGGCCACGCTGGCCGCCGCCAACCTGGTCTTCCTGCTGCTGCTGGTCGGCGGCGGGGTGGTCGTGCCGCTGGACAAGTTCCCCGCCGGCGCCCAGGACGCGCTCGGCCTGCTGCCCATCTCGGCCCTGTCCGACGGGCTGCGGGACGTGTTGCAGCACGGCGCCGGGATGCCGTGGGGCGACATGGGGATCCTCGCCGTCTGGGCGGTCGTGGGGCTGGCGGCCGCTGGGAAGTTCTTCCGCTGGGAGTAGGCCCCGGAGGCATCCCGTGCACACGGCTCGGAGCGACCCTCGTGAAAGCGTGCACAAGCGGACGCCTACCATGGGACGCGTGCCAAAGCTGACCCGCGCCGACGCCGCATCCGCCGCGCGCAACCCGCTCGCCTTCATCGCCGCACGCTGGACCCCGCAGCCGAGGACCGTCCAGCGGGCGGCGCTGGCCGCCCTCGTGATGGCGGTCGTCATCGTCGTCACCGGCGGCGCCGTCCGCCTGACCGGCTCGGGTCTGGGCTGCCCGACCTGGCCGACCTGCACCGACGACTCACTGACCACCACCCGGGCCATGGGCTTCCACGGGGTCATCGAGTTCGGCAACCGCATGCTGACGTACGTGCTGTGCGCGGCCGTCGGCTGGGCGATCATCGCCGCGCGGTCGCAGAAGCCGTGGCGGCGCTCCCTGACGAGGCTGGGCTGGGCACAGTTCTGGATCGTGATGGGCAACGCGGTGCTCGGCGGCGTCGTCGTCCTCGTCGGCCTGAACCCCTACACGGTCGCGGCGCACTTCCTGCTGTCCACGGCGCTGATCGCGGTGGCCACGGTCATGTGGCAGCGCACCCGCGAGGGCGACGCCGCCCCGCGTCCGCTCGTCGGCAAGGCGGTGCAGCAGCTGGTGTGGTTCCTGGTCGCGGCGAGCGTGCTGCTGATCGGGGTGGGCACGGTGGTGACCGGCGCCGGCCCGCACGCGGGCGACTCCAAGGAGGTCTACCGCATCCCGATCGACTGGGAGACGGTGGCCAAGCTGCACGCGGTGCTCGCCTGGATCGTGGTGACGCTGACGTTCGCGCTGTGGTTCGTGCTCAAGGCCGTGGACGCGCCCAAGGGGCCGCTGAGCCGCACGCGGGATCTGTTCGTCGTGCTCCTGTTGCAGGGCGCCATCGGCTACATCCAGTACTTCACCCACCTCCCCGAGGTCCTGGTGGCCCTGCACATGCTCGGCTCGTGCCTGATGTGGATCGGGGTGCTGCGGGTGCTGCTGTCGCTGCGGGAGCGGCCGGAGACGGTACCGGCTCAGCTGCCGGAGCAGTCCGCCGAGGCCGCGCTCACCAAGGCGTAGCCCCGGCGTACCTTCCGGCGGGTCACTCCAGCCCGTACACCCGCCGCGCGTTGCCCGCCGCGACCATCCCCGCCACCCGCTGCGCGTCCGCCGGTGACCAGGCGCCCTCGGCGACCCAGGCGCCCAGCACGCGGCCCAGCGCCTCGCGGAACAGGCGGGCGGCCACCACGTGCAGCTCGGGCAGGCCGTGCGCCCCGCTGGAGAAGAGCACCTTGCCGAACGGGGCCAGCTCCAGGACCTCCGCGAGGATCGTGGCGGCCCGCGCCCCGGTGCGCACCAGGGCGGCGCCCGCGTCGGCGTACACGTGCGGGAAGACGCCGGCCAGGTGGGCGGCGTGCCGGTGGTAGGGGTAGCCGTGCAGCAGGACCAGGTCGGTGCCCAGGCCCGCGGTGGCCCGGACGAAGTCCGTCAGGAGCACCGGATCGGTGCGGTCGATGCGCACGCCCGGTTCGCCGAGCCCCGCGTGCAGCTGCAGCGGCCGGCCGGAGGCGACCGCGCTCCACAGCAGGTGCCGCAGCAGCACCGGGTCGCTCAGCTGCCCGCCGACCCGCCGCGCCGCCAGCCAGCGGCCCGCGGCGCCGCGCACCTGGCCGGGACCGGGCGGTTCGGGTGCGAGCGCCAGGCCGTGGCGCAGGCCCGCCACGGAGGTGAAGGCGACCGCGTGCGCGGCGGCGCCGTGCACGGCCTCGGCGAGGTTGGCGAGGAAGGACTCCACGGTGCCGGAGGTGTCCGCGACCTGCTCGGCGAGGAGTTCCAGGCGGACGATCTCGTGGGCGGCGGCGTCCGCGGCGCAGGCCATCTCGCCCGGGCCGGTGAGGTCCCCGGGCAGTCCCGTGTCCACGAGGTAGGTGGTGATGCCGCTGCCCCGCAGCAGCCTGCGGCCGGCCTCCAGGACGCCCAGTTCGCGGCGCCGGGCGAGGTAGCGGGCGGGCGGGCAGTGCGGTTCCAGGCCGAGCAGCGGCGGGCACCAGCGGCGTACGGCGAAACCGGTCTGCGTGTCGAAGAGGGTGGTGCCGGGCGCGGGCGGGCCCTCGGTGCGGGCCAGCTGGGCCTCGAAGGTGCCGAGGCCCAGCTCCGTTCTCAGGACGCCGTGGCAGTGCTGGTCCACGAGGGACGGCGTGTCGATCATCCGGGGCTCCCGTGGGTGGACCGCTTGCTCCATGGGTCCTAACGGGTGAACCGGCCGTCAGGTGTTGCTCGGCCGTCGCCTCCGCGGCGCGGGCTCCGCCGGCCGCCCGGGACTCGCCTCCGCCGCCCGGCCCGTCTCAGCGGTTGCTCGGGCCGCCCAGCTGGATCCCCGCCATGCGGGACCACTCGTACCGGCCCGTCTTGACCTTCGCGGCCAGCTCGCCGTCGAACGCCTCGTGGACGGTGATCCCGGACCTCTCCACGGCCTTCTCGGCGACGGCGTAGCTGGGGGCCACGATGTCACCCCAGGCGCCGTCCTCGCCGACGAGGACGATACGGGCGCCGCGCTGCCCGAGGTACGCGACCTGCCCCTCGGCCCCTCCGTGGGCCTTGGAGAAGGAGCCGATGCGGTGGGCGAGGCGGGCCGCCGTCCGCTCGGCCTTGGTGTCAGCCTGTTGCGTGTCTGCCATGCCTGGAGACTACCCACGGGTAGCCGAAACGGCGACGGGCGGGGTGCGTGGCCTTGACCACGACACCCCGCCCGTCGGCGAGAGAGTCCCTCAGGGGACTGTGACCTAGCGCAGGAACGGGTCCACCGCGACCGCGACGAACACGATCGACACGTAGGTGATGGACCAGTGGAACAGGCGCATCTCCTTCAGCTTCGCGCCGGTCACCTCGGCCTTGGCCCGGTTCTGCAGCGCGTGCGCCTCCCACAGCCAGAAGCCGCCGGCCGCCAGGGCCACCACCGTGTAGAACCAGCCCGTGTAGCCGAGCGGCGTCAGCAGCAGCGAGACGAGGACCATGACCCAGCTGTAGATCACGATCTGCTTGGCGACGACCTTGTTCGAGGCGATGACCGGCAGCATCGGCACGCCGACGCGCGCGTAGTCGTCCTTGACCTTCATGGACAGCGGCCAGTAGTGCGGCGGCGTCCAGAAGAACATGACGAGGAAGAGGATGACGGGCGCCCAGGACATGGAGTTCGTGACCGAGGACCAGCCGATCAGCACCGGCATGCAGCCGGCGATGCCGCCCCACACGATGTTCTGCGACGTGCGCCGCTTGAGGATCATCGTGTAGACGACGACGTAGAACAGCAGCGCGCCGAGCGACAGCCACGCCGACAGCCAGTTGACGGTGAAACCGAACAGCAGCGTGGAGACGACCGCCAGCGTGATGCCGAAGGCCAGGCACTCGCGTGGGCTGACCATGCCGGTGACCAGTGGCCGCTGCGAGGTGCGGTCCATCAGCGCGTCGATGTCGCGGTCGATGTACATGTTCAGGGCGTTGGCGCCGCCCGCGGACAGGTAGCCGCCGACGCAGGTGAGCAGCACCAGCTTCATGTCGGGCACACCCTGCTGCGCCAGGAACATCACCGGAACGGTGGTGATCAGCAGCAGCTCGATGATCCGCGGCTTGGTCAGTGCCACGAACGCCTTGACACGGGCCCCGAACGGCCGGTGGCTCGGGCTCTGGCCTGCACCGAGTTCCCCCATCGCCTGAACGGCATGGGCGGTGCCCCCACCCGTTGGACGGGATTCGACGGCCGTCACGCACACCCCTGACAGAGACATCCCAGCGAGCCCCCACCCCCGTGAACTCACGGTAAAGGCTCGCGCGTACCACGCCACTGTAGACGTTGCCCAGACCCGGACATTCGCGGGGGTGGTGTCGTGTTGGCCGCACCCGCCTGCGGGGCCCCTCCGCCGGGGCCGCCGCACCCCCTCCGCTCCCCGGCGCGGGGGCCTGCGCCGCGTCGCGCCGGAGTGCGCGGGCAGGTCACCGGGAGCGCCGCGCGAAGAGTTGTCCGACGGGCGCGACACAGCTCGATTGAGCGATCGAATGAGCGCCTGCGTATTCAGGTGCGGAATGCGGAACGCGCGGGTCGGGAGGCGGATTTCCAGAAGTCCCGGCAGTCTGGAATCGCTCGAAAAAATGCACGTCCTTACGGGGGTAGGCTCAGCAATGCCGGCCGACGCCGAGAACGCCGGCAGCCGGTGCGTGGTCATGTGCACCGGCATCCGACATGTGGAGAGGAGCCCTGACCCAGGGTGAGCACCAAGCCGACCACCACAGACCTCGAGTGGACCGAGCTGGACCAGCGTGCGGTGGACACCGCGCGTGTCCTGGCCGCCGACGCCGTACAGAAGGTCGGCAACGGCCATCCCGGTACGGCGATGAGCCTGGCGCCCGCCGCCTACACCTTGTTCCAGAAGGTGATGCGGCACGACCCGGCCGATCCGCAGTGGGTGGGGCGCGACCGCTTCGTGCTGTCCGCCGGCCACTCCTCCCTGACCCTGTACACCCAGCTGTACCTGGCGGGCTTCGGCCTGGAGCTGGACGACCTGAAGTCCTTCCGCACCTGGGGTTCGAAGACCCCCGGTCACCCGGAGTACGGCCACACCAAGGGCGTGGAGACCACGACCGGCCCGCTGGGCCAGGGCGTGGCCAACGCGGTGGGCATGGCGATGGCCGCCCGCTACGAGCGCGGCCTGTTCGACCCCGAGGCCCCGGCGGGCGAGTCCCCCTTCGACCACTACATCTACTGCATCGCCGGTGACGGCTGCCTGCAGGAGGGCATCTCCGCGGAGGCGTCCTCGCTGGCCGGGCACCAGAAGCTGGGCAACCTGATCCTGCTGTGGGACGACAACCACATCTCGATCGAGGGCGACACCGAGACCGCCGTCTCCGAGGACACCGTCAAGCGGTACGAGGCCTACGGCTGGCACGTGCAGCGCGTGGAGCCGCAGGAGAACGGCGACCTGGACCCGCGGGCGATCTACGCCGCGATCCAGGAGGCGAAGAAGGTCACCGACAAGCCGTCGTTCATCGCGATGCGCTCGATCATCGCCTGGCCGGCCCCCAACGCGCAGAACACCGAGGCCGCGCACGGTTCGGCCCTCGGCGAGGACGAGGTCGCGGCCACCAAGCGGGTCCTCGGCTTCGACCCGGAGAAGCACTTCGAGGTCGCCGACGAGGTCATCGAGCACACCCGTAAGGCACTGGAGCGCGGCCGGCAGGCCAAGGCCGAGTGGGAGAAGTCCTTCCAGGCCTGGCGCGAGGCGAACGCCGAGCGGGCCGCCGAGTACGACCGGATCGCCAAGGGCGAGCTGCCCACCGGCTGGGACGAGAAGATCCCGGTGTTCGAGACGGGCAAGTCGGTCGCGACCCGCGCCGCCTCCGGCAAGGTGCTCCAGGCGCTCGGCGAGGTGATCCCCGAGCTGTGGGGCGGCTCCGCCGACCTCGCCGGCTCCAACAACACCACCATCGACAAGACGTCGTCGTTCCTGCCGGAGGGCAACCCGCTGCCCGAGGCCAGCCCCTACGGCCGCACCATCCACTTCGGCATCCGCGAGCACGCGATGGCCGCGGAGATGAACGGCATCACGCTGCACGGCAACACCCGCGTCTACGGCGGCACCTTCCTGGTGTTCTCCGACTACATGCGCAACGCCGTGCGCCTGTCGGCCCTGATGCACCTGCCGGTGACGTACGTGTGGACGCACGACTCCATCGGCCTGGGCGAGGACGGCCCCACCCACCAGCCGGTGGAGCACCTGGCCTCGCTGCGCGCCATCCCGGGCCTGAACGTGGTCCGCCCGGCCGACGCCAACGAGACCGCCATCGCCTGGCGGGAGATCCTCGCGCGCTGGACCAAGGAGTACGGCAAGGGCCAGCCGCACGGTCTCGCCCTGACCCGTCAGGGCGTGCCGACCTACGAGCCCAACGACGACGCCGCCCGCGGCGGCTACGTCCTGTTCGAGGCCGAGGGCGGTGAGCCGCAGGTCGTCCTGATCGCCACCGGCTCCGAGGTGCACGTCGCCGTCGAGGCGCGCGAGCAGCTGCAGGCCGAGGGCATTCCCACCCGTGTGGTGTCCATGCCCTGCATCGAGTGGTTCGAGGAGCAGGACCAGGGGTACCGGGACAGCGTGCTGCCTCCGGCCGTGCGGGCGCGCGTGGCGGTCGAGGCGGGCGTGGGCCTGTCGTGGCACAAGTACGTGGGGGACGCCGGTCGCATCGTCTCCCTGGAGCACTTCGGTGCGTCCGCCGACGGCAAGCTGCTGTTCAAGGAATTCGGCTTCACCGCCGAGAACGTGGCCGCAAAGGCCAAGGAATCCATCGCCGCCGCCCAGCGCTGACGCTCATAAACGACACGTAGGAGATGCAATTTCCATGACAGACGCACTCAAGCGCCTCTCCGACGAAGGCGTCGCGATCTGGCTGGACGACCTGTCGCGCAAGCGGATCACGTCCGGCAACCTCGCCGAGCTGATCGACCAGCAGCACGTCGTGGGCGTCACCACCAACCCGACGATCTTCCAGAAGGCGATCTCGCAGGGCGACGGCTACGACCAGCAGCTGACGGACCTGGCCGCCCGCAAGGTCACCGTGGAAGAGGCGATCCGCATGATCACCACGGCGGACGTCCGGGACGCCGCCGACATCCTGCGCCCGCTGTTCGACGCCACCGACGGCAAGGACGGCCGGGTCTCCATCGAGGTCGACCCGCGCCTGGCGCACAACACCCGGGCGACCGTCGCCGAGGCCCGCCAGCTGGCCTGGCTGGTGGACCGCCCCAACACCCTCATCAAGATCCCGGCCACCCAGGCGGGTCTGCCGGCGATCACCGAGACGATCGCCAACGGCATCAGCGTCAACGTCACGCTGATCTTCTCGCTGGAGCGCTACCGCAAGGTCATGGACGCCTACCTCACGGGTCTGGAGAAGGCCCGCGAGAAGGGCCTGGACCTGTCGAAGATCCACTCGGTGGCGTCGTTCTTCGTCTCCCGCGTGGACACCGAGATCGACCGGCGCATCGACGAGCTCGGCACCGACGAGGCCAAGGCGCTGCGCGGCAAGGCGGGCGTGGCCAACGCGCGCCTGGCCTACCAGGCGTACGAGGAGGTCTTCTCCTCGGACCGCTGGAGCGCGCTGGAGAACGCGGGCGCCAACCGGCAGCGTCCGCTGTGGGCGTCCACCGGTGTGAAGGACAAGGCGTACAAGGACACCATGTACGTCGAGGAGCTGGTCGCGCCGAACACGGTGAACACCATGCCCGAGGCCACGCTGCAGGCCACCGAGGACCACGGTGAGATCCGCGGCGACGCGATCAAGGGCACCTACGAGCAGGCCCGTGCCGACCTGGACGCGCTGGAGAAGCTCGGCATCTCCTACGACGACGTCGTCCAGGTCCTGGAGGACGAGGGCGTGGAGAAGTTCGAGTCCTCGTGGAACGACCTGCTGAAGTCGACCGAGGCGGAGCTGGAGCGCCTCGCTCCCGCGGAGGGCTGACACCTTGACCAGCGGTAACCCGCTGCGTGACCCCGCAGACCGACGGCTCCCGCGTATCGCGGGGCCGTCGGGCCTGGTCATTTTCGGCGTCACGGGCGATCTGTCCCGCAAGAAGCTGATGCCCGCCGTGTACGACCTCGCCAACCGGGGTCTGCTCCCGCCGGGCTTCTCGCTCGTCGGCTTCGCCCGCCGCGACTGGGAGGACGAGGACTTCGCCCAGGTCGTGCACGATGCCGTCAAGGAGCACTCCCGCACGCCGTTCCGCGAGGAGGTCTGGCAGCAGCTCAGCCAGGGCATGCGTTTCGTGCAGGGCACCTTCGACGACGACGAGGCCTTCGAACGGCTGCGCGCCACGATCGAGGACCTGGACAAGGCGCAGGGCACGGGCGGCAACTTCGCCTTCTACCTCTCCGTACCGCCCAAGTCCTTCCCCGTGGTGATCCAGCAGCTGAAGAAGCACCAGCTGGCGGAGCAGACCGGCGGCTCCTGGCGGCGCGCGGTCATCGAGAAGCCCTTCGGGCACGACCTGAAGTCCGCCGAGGAACTCAACGCCATCGTCCACGAGGTGTTCGCCCCGGACCAGGTCTTCCGCATCGACCACTACCTGGGCAAGGAGACCGTCCAGAACATCCTGGCGCTGCGTTTCGCCAACCAGATGTTCGAGCCGATCTGGAACCGGTCCTTCGTGGACCATGTGCAGATCACCATGGCCGAGGACATCGGCATCGGCGGCCGAGCCGGCTACTACGACGGCATCGGTGCCGCCCGGGACGTCATCCAGAACCACCTGCTGCAGCTGCTCGCCCTGACCGCGATGGAGGAGCCGGCCTCCTTCGACGCCGCCGCGCTCGCCGCGGAGAAGGAGAAGGTCCTCGGCGCGGTGCGGCTGCCCAAGGACCTGGGCGCCTCGACGGTGCGCGGGCAGTACGCGGCCGGCTGGCAGGGCGGTGAGAAGGTCATCGGCTACCTCGAGGAAGAGGGCATCGACAAGAAGTCGAAGACCGACACCTACGCGGCCATCAAGCTGGAGATCGACAACCGCCGCTGGGCGGGCGTCCCCTTCTATCTGCGCACCGGCAAGCGCCTGGGCCGCCGCGTCACCGAGATCGCGGTCGTCTTCCAGCGCGCCCCGCACTCCCCCTTCGACACCACGGCGACGGAGGAGCTCGGCCAGAACGCGGTCGTCATCCGCGTCCAGCCCGACGAGGGCGTCACCGTGCGCTTCGGCTCCAAGGTGCCGGGCACGTCCATGGAGATCCGGGACGTGTCGATGGACTTCGCCTACGGCGAGTCCTTCACCGAGTCCAGCCCGGAGGCCTACGAGCGGCTCATCCTGGACGTGCTGCTGGGCGACGCCAACCTCTTCCCGCGCACGGAGGAGGTCGAGCTGTCCTGGAAGATCCTCGACCCGATCGAGGAGTACTGGGACACGCACGGCACGCCCGCGCAGTACCCGTCCGGGACGTGGGGGCCCGCCGAGGCGGACGAGATGCTCGCACGAGACGGACGGAGCTGGCGCCGGCCATGAAGATAGACCTGACCGACACCAATGCCGGAAAGATCAACAAGGCGCTGGTGGAGGGCCGCCGCGCCATCGGCACCCCGGCCGTCGGCATGGTGCTCACCCTCGTCATCGTCACCGACGAGGAGAACGCCTACGACGCGCTCAAGGCCGCCGGTGACGCCTCCCGCGAGCACCCCTCCCGCACGCTGGTCGTCATCCGGCGCGTCTCGCGCACCCTGCGCGACCGCACCTCCTCCCGGCTGGACGCCGAGGTCCGCGTCGGCGCCGACGCGGGCACCGGCGAGACGGTGGTCCTGCGGCTGTACGGCGAGGTCTGCGACCACGCCCAGTCGGTCGTGCTGCCGCTGCTGCTGCCGGACGCGCCCGGCGTCGTCTGGTGGCCGGTGAACGGCCCGCTGGACCCGGCCAGGGATCCGCTGGGCGCGCTGGCGCAGCGCCGCGTCACCGACACCTACGCCTGCGAGGACCCGCTGCGGGAACTGGCGGCGCGCGCCGAGGCCTACAGCCCCGGCGACACGGATCTGGCCTGGACCCGGATCACGCCGTGGCGCTCCATGCTGGCGGCGGCCCTGGACCAGGTCACCTGCGAGGTGAAGTCCGTGGAGGTGGAGGGCGAGGAGTTCAATCCGAGCTGCGAGCTGCTGGCGATGTGGCTCGCGGACCGGCTGGACGTGCCGGTGAAGCGCTCGATGTCCGCCGGGCCGGGGCTGACCGCGGGCCGCCTGGACACCACCTGCGGCCCGATCGCGCTGGACCGGGCCGACGGCCGGCTGGCCACCCTGTCCATCGAGGGGCAGCCGGAGCGCGCGGTGGCGCTGAAGCGGCGTGAGACGGCCGAGCTGATCGCCGAGGAACTGCGGCGGCTGGACCCGGACGACACCTACGCCTCGGCGCTGCGCTACGGCGTGTCCCGGTTGGGCGGGCCGGCGTCCGCGGACCGGCCGGATTCCCCGGCGGCCGCTCAGGACACCGTGTCCGCCGAGGAGCCGGTCGCGGTGGCCACACCCGAGGAGGAGGCGGTCAAGGCCCCCGCGCGGCGGGCGGCCGCCAAGACCGCCCGGAAGTCCCCGAACCGGAAGGCGACGGCGAAGTGAGCACTCCGCAACTGGTCGTCCACCGTGACAAGGAGCTGATGGCGCAGGCCGCCGCGGCCCGGCTGATCACGAAGATCGTGGACGCGCAGGCCTCGACGGGCTCGGCGAACGTGGTCCTGACCGGGGGCCGCAACGGCAACGGGGTGCTCGCCGCGCTGGCCGCGGCGCCCGCCCGCGACGCCATCGACTGGGGCCGCCTCGACCTGTGGTGGGGCGACGAGCGGTTCCTGCCGGAGGGCGACCCCGAGCGCAACGTCACGCAGGCCCGGCAGGCGCTGCTGGACGCGGTGCCGCTGGATCCCAAGCGCGTGCACGCCATGCCCGCGTCGGACGGCCCCTACGGCACGGACGTCGAGGCGGCGGCCGAGGCCTACGCCGAGGAGCTGGCCCGCGCGGCCGGCCCGCAGAACCACGGCGCGGTCCCGACCTTCGACGTGCTGATGCTCGGCGTGGGCCCGGACACGCACGTGGCCTCCCTGTTCCCGGAGCACCCGGGGGTGCGGGAGACCGAGCGCACGGTGATCGGCGTGCACGGCTCCCCGAAGCCGCCGCCCACCCGTATCTCGCTCACCCTGCCCGCGATCCGCTCCGCCCGCGAGGTGTGGCTGCTGGCGGCGGGCGAGGACAAGGCCAACGCGGTGGCGATGGCCCTGTCGGGCGCGGGCGAGATCCAGGCCCCCGCCGCGGGCGCCTACGGCCGGGCCCGCACCCTGTGGCTCCTGGACACGGCGGCGGCCTCGCAGCTGCCGCGGTCGCTGTATCCGCCGGCCTCGGCCTGAGGAACCTGCCGGGCCTGCCGGAGCTAAAGGGCCTGAAGGGCCTGAAGGGCCTGAGGCAGTGTCAGGTGCGAAGGCCTGACGGGCCGACAGGTCCGACGGCCGTCGAGGGCGGGACGGGCTGCACATCGGCCCGTCCCGCCCTCACGCATGACCGGGGTACATCTTCGTGCGGCCGGGGGTTCCGGGTGGCCCGGTGAGCGCCGGGCGGCGGGCAAACCGCGTCCGGCCAGGTTGCCCATGGGCAACCTGGCCGGTCGTCAGTTCCTAGATCTCGCCGCGCAGTTTGGCGAGCGCCTCGGCGAGGATCGCCTCGCCGTCCGCGTCGCTGCGCCGCTCCCGCACGTACGCCAGATGCGTCTTGTACGGCTCGGTGCGCGGCGGGTCCGGCGGGTTGTCCCGGTCCTGTCCGGCCGGGAAGCCGCAGCGCGGGCAGTCCCAGGTGTCGGGGACCTGCGCGTCGCTGGCGAAGCTCGGCTGCGTCTCGTGCCCGTTGGAGCACCAGAAGGAGACGCGCAGCCGCGGCGCGGACTCGCCGCGCTCGGCCTCGCCCATCGGCCCCGCCCCGACCCGGCTTCCTCGGATCGCGTTGCCACTTGCCACGGTCGTAACTCCCTGCGTGATGGTGCCGCGAAGCGAGTCGGCGTTCCGCTTCGCCGCGAGCGCCTCAGTCTACGTAAGGCCCAACGCGCGTCCAGTGATTGGAGTTACAACGGCCCCGCTCCCAGACGCAAGCCCCATGATAGGCCGCGCCGCGGGGCGCGTACCGACCATGGGGCTTCTCGTTCGGACCGTGCGGGGCTCGCCGTCGGGCGGTCCGCGGTCAGCTGTTGCTCTTCATCAGGATGCCGAGGACCACGATGCAGGCGACCCACAGCACACCGATCACCACGGTGATGCGGTCGAGGTTGCGCTCGGCGACCGAGGAGCCGCCGACGGAGGACTGCATACCGCCACCGAACATGTCGGAGAGGCCGCCGCCCTTCCCCTTGTGCATCAGCACCAGCAGCATCAGCAGCAGGCTGAAGACGATCAGGGCGATCGAGAACCCCAAAACCACGGCTGGACCAACTTCCTCGGACTCGGATGGACGACGGGGGCCGAAGCTCTTGTCCGGTGAGCTTAGCCGCTCACCGTCCGAGCCCGCGGCCCCCGCACAGCGTACGACGGATCGCCGCTACCGCCTACTCACGGCCGGGCCGCCGCCGGCCGCGCCGGTCCGGCTCACTGCTCGCGGAACCGGACGATCTTGACGAACTCGTCGGCGTCCAGCGAGGCGCCACCGACCAGGGCTCCGTCGATGTCGGCCTGCGCCATGATCTCGGCGACGTTGCCGGACTTCACGGAGCCGCCGTACTGGATGCGGACCTTGTCGGCCACGTCCTGGGAGTACAGCTCGGCGATCTTGCCGCGGATCGCCGCGCAGACCTCCTGGGCGTCCTCGGCGCCGCAGACCTTGCCGGTGCCGATGGCCCACACCGGCTCGTAGGCGATCACGATGGTCTCGGCCTGCTCGGCCGGGAGGTCCTTCAGACCGCCCTCGACCTGGGCGAGGGTGTGGGCGACGTGGTGGCCCGCGTCGCGGACCTCCAGCTCCTCGCCGACGCACAGGATCGGGGTCAGGCCGTGCTTGTAGGCGGCCTTGACCTTGGCGTTGACCAGCTCGTCGGTCTCGTTGTGGTACTGCCGGCGCTCGGAGTGGCCGATCACCACGTACGTGCACTTGAGCTTGGCCAGCATCGGGCCGGAGATCTCGCCGGTATAGGCGCCCGAGTCGTGCTGCGAGATGTCCTGGGCGCCGTACTTGATCTTCAGCTTGTCGCCCTCGACCAGGGTCTGCACCGAGCGCAGGTCGGTGAAGGGCGGCAGGACGGCGACCTCGACGGCGTCGTAGTCCTTGTCGGCCAGGGCGAAGGCGAGCTTCTGGACGTGCGCGATGGCCTCGAGGTGGTTGAGGTTCATCTTCCAGTTGCCCGCCATCAGCGGCGTGCGGGTGGTCATTGAGGTCAGTCCTCCAGTGCGGCGAGGCCGGGGAGCGTCTTGCCCTCGAGGTATTCGAGGGAGGCGCCGCCGCCGGTCGAGATGTGGCCGAACGCCGACTCGTCGAAGCCGAGCGTGCGGACGGCGGCGGCGGAGTCACCACCGCCGACGACGGTGAAGCCCTTGGAGTCGACCAGGGCCTGGGCGACGGCCTTGGTGCCCTCGGCGAAGTCCGGGTGCTCGAAGACGCCCATCGGGCCGTTCCAGAAGACGGTGGCGGCGTCGGCGAGCTTGGCGGCGTACAGCGTGCGGGTCTCCGGGCCGATGTCCAGGCCCTCCTGGTCGGCCGGGATGGCGTCCGCGGCGACGGCGGTCGGGTTCGCCGGGGCCTTGGTCTTCAGGTCCGGGAAGTCGGGCGAGACCATCGCGTCCACCGGCAGGACCAGCTCGACGCCGGACTTCTCGGCGCGCTCCATGTACTCCTTGACGACCGGGATCTGGTCCTCCTGCAGGAGCGACTTGCCGACCTCGTACCCCTTGGCCTTGAGGAACGTGTAGGCCATGCCGCCGCCGATGAGCAGGCGGTCGGCCTTGCCGAGCAGCTGGTCGATGACGGCGAGCTTGTCGGAGACCTTGGCGCCGCCGAGCGCGACGACGTAAGGCCGCTGGACGTCCTCGGTGAGCTTCTTCAGGACGCCGACCTCGGTGGCGATGAGGTAGCCGGCGTAGTGCGGCAGGCGGGCCGGGAGGTCGTAGACGGAGGCGTGCTTGCGGTGCACCGCGCCGAAGCCGTCGCCGACGTAGACGTCCGCGAGGGCGGCGAGCCGGTCGGCGAAGGCGCCGCGCTCGGCGTCGTCCTTGGACGTCTCGCCGGGGTTGAAGCGCAGGTTCTCGATGACCGCGACCTGGCCGGGCTGCAGGCCGTCCACGGCGTCGTGGGCGGCGGGGCCGACGGTGTCCTGGGCGAAGGCCACGGGCGCGCCGAGGAGTTCGCCGAGCCGTTCGGCGGCGGGCAGCAGCGAGAAGGCCGGGTCCGGGGCGCCCTTGGGGCGGCCCAGGTGCGAGGCCACGACCACCTTGGCGCCCGCCTCGGCCAGCGCCTTGACGGTGGGCAGCACGGCGCGGATGCGGCCGTCGTCGGTGATGACACCGTCGGCCAGCGGCACGTTGAGGTCGGCGCGGACGAAGACCCGCTTGCCGTCCACGCCTTCGGAGAGAAGTTCGTCGATCGTCTTCATGGAATGGGACTCCTGAGGAGGGGCTCTTGATCGTACGAGGGCTGAGCGATCGGTGTGCACGCGGGCCGGAGGTGCCGGCCCGCCGTACGTGCGTCAGGGCCCGGACCGCGCCGTGGTGCGCTGCCCGAGCCCTGGTGTCACATCGAGTGCCTGCTTCGGCCGATCAGAGCTGGTTGCCGACGAAGACCGTCAGGTCGACGAGGCGGTTGGAGTAGCCCCACTCGTTGTCGTACCAACCGATGACCTTCACGTTCTTGCCCTCCTGGACCATGGTCAGGGAGGAATCGAAGGTGCAGGACGCCGGGGCGTTGACGATGTCGGAGGAGACGATCGGGTCCTCGGTGTACTCGAGGATGCCCTTCAGCTCGCCCTCGGCGGCCTTCTGGAAGGCGGCGTTGACCTCTTCCTTGGTGACCTCGCGGGACAGCTCGACGACCAGGTCGGTGACCGAGCCGGTGGGCACCGGGACGCGCATGGCCATGCCGTCCAGCTTGCCCTTGAGCTGCGGCAGCACCAGGGCGGTGGCCTTGGCGGCGCCGGTGGTGGTCGGGATGATGTTCTCGGCGGCGGCGCGGGCCCGGCGCAGGTCCTTGTGCGGGAAGTCCAGGATGCGCTGGTCGTTGGTGTACGCGTGCACCGTCGTCATCAGGCCCTTGACGATGCCGAAGTTCTCGTCGAGGACCTTCGCCATCGGCGCCACGCAGTTGGTGGTGCAGGAGGCGTTGGAGATGACGTTGTGGTTGGCGGCGTCGTACTTGTCCTGGTTGACGCCCATGACGATGGTGACGTCCTCGTTCTTCGCCGGCGCGGAGATGATGACCTTCTTCGCGCCGCCGGCGAGGTGCTTCTCGGCGTCTTCCTTCTTGGTGAAGATGCCGGTGGACTCGATGACGATGTCCACGCCCAGCTCACCCCAGGGGATGTCGGCCGGGTTGCGCTCGGAGAGGACCTTGATGGTCTTGCCGTCGACGGTGATGGTGTCCTCGGTGTGGGAGACCTCCTGCTTGAGGCGCCCGAGGATGGTGTCGTACTTCAGCAGGTGAGCGGTGGTCGCGGTGTCACCCAGGTCGTTGACAGCCACGATCTCGATGTCTGCACCCTGCTCCAGCAGCGCGCGGAAGTAGTTACGACCGATGCGGCCAAAGCCGTTGATGCCTACGCGGATCGTCACGAACCGATCTCCTCGTTGGTACGCCGGTTTCGACGCCGGCGAGCTGTTTTGGGATGTCCCCGACCACCCCCGACCCTACCCCTCTGGGGCGTCGTAAGTGACATTCGGACGCCCCGCGAAAAGCGCGGCGCTTCATACCGATCAGTAGAGGTACGGGGCGCTCGCACGAGCGTCCGGATCACTCCATTTCGTTACGGATGTCGGTGGCGGGTTGACCGTATTGATCACTCTTTCGTGAGCGCCTCGTCTCACATGAGACGCGCCGTCCCGGGCCTCTCGCCGAGGCCGTCCGGCCGCCCGTCGAGGACAGGTCCCGGCGACCGGAATGCGGACGGTCGCGGCGCCCGCGGCACGCGCCGGCCACCTGCGGAGCCACCCCGCCGGCGCCCCGGCGCACGCAGGGACCGGGTGCCCCGAGGACGACGGCGACACGCCGGAAGATCCGGGAATCCCCAGATGCGGTACAGGCGGACCCGCGCCGCCGCCTCGGGGGCGCGGGGGTGCGGCGTTCCTGGACGACTTCGACGGCCCCGCCGGCTCCGGCGTCAACACCGCCAACTGGCAGTACGACACCGGCACCTCCTACCCGGGCGGCGCCGCCAACTGGGGCACCGGCGAGGTGGAGACGATGACCTCGTCCACGAGCAACGTCGCCCTGGACGGCAGCGGCAACCTGCTCATCACGCCCCGCCGGGACGCCTCCGGCCACTGGACGTCGGGCCGTATCGAGACCACCCGCACCGACTTCCAGCCGCCGGCCGGCGGCAAGCTGCGCGTGGAGGCCCGGATCCAGCTGCCGAACGTCACCGGCGCCGCCGCCAAGGGCTACTGGCCCGCGTTCTGGATGCTGGGCTCGCCCTTCCGCGGCAACTACTGGAACTGGCCGGGCGTCGGCGAGCTGGACATCATGGAGAACGTCCAGGGCCTGAACACCGACTGGGCCACCATGCACTGCGGCACCAACCCCGGCGGTCCCTGCAACGAGACCACCGGCATCGGCGGTTCGACGTCCTGCCCCGGCGCCACCTGCCAGGCCGGCTTCCACACCTACGCGATGGAGTGGGACCGCTCCACCAGCCCCGAGGAGATCCGCTTCTCCGTCGACGGCGTCACCTTCCACACGGTCAAGGCCACCCAGGTCGACGCGACGACCTGGGCGAACGCCACCCAGCACGGCTACTTCGTCATCCTGAACGTGGCCATGGGCGGCGGCTTCCCCGGAGCGTTCGGCGGCGGTCCGGACAGCGGCACCGAGCCCGGCCACCCGATGACCGTGGACTACGTCCGGGTGCTGCAGTCCGGCGGCGGGGGCGGCACCACTCCCCCGCCCACCGGCAACCGCGACGCCTACAGCCCCGTGCAGGCGGAGTCGTACGACGCCCAGAGCGGCGTGGTCGCCGAGGCCACCACGGACAGCGGCGGCGGCCAGGACCTCGGCTCCCTGGCCAACGGCGACTGGGCCCTGTACAAGGGCGTGAACTTCGGCTCGACGGCGGCGAATCAGTTCTACGCCCGGGTCGCCAGCGGCGCGGCGAGCGGGGTCAGCGGGCTGGTCGAGGTGCGCCTGGACAGCCGTTCCAACGCGCCGATCGGCAGTTTCGCGGTGGCGAACACCGGCGGCTGGCAGTCCTGGCGGACGGTGCCGGCGAACATCTCCGCGGTGACCGGCACGCACGACGTGTACCTGACCTTCACCAGCGGCCAGCCGGCCGACTTCGTGAACGTCAACTGGTTCGACTTCGGCCACTGAGCCGTCCCGCGCACAGGGGCCCCGTTCGCTCACGGGGCCCCTGTGTCGTGTCCGCGGCGTGCCGCGTCCTCAGCGCATCTCGGCGCGGAACGCCACCGGCGTCTGCCCGGTGTGCAGCTGGAAGAACTTGGAGAAGTTGGCCGCGTCGGGGAAGCCAACGGCGGCGCCGACCCGGCCGATGGGCAGGTCGGTGTGGGCGAGCAGGCGCTTGGCCTCCAGCACGACCCGTTTGTCGATGAAGCTCTTGGGCGTCTCGCCGGTGGCGGCGCGCACGGCGCGGACCAGAGTGCGGCGGGAGTAGCCGAGGGCGTCGGCGTAGGCGCTGACGCTGTGGTTGGTGGTGAAGCCCTTCTCGACCGCGTCGCGGAACAGGGTGAAAGTGGTGTCGGTCTGCGGCCGGGTCGCCGTGGCCGCGCTGGCGGCGAGGTGGGCCAGGCGCAGCAGGAACGCGGTGAGCGAGTGGCGCAGCACCGCGGTGTGCAGGCTCAGCGGGAGGGTCTCGGTGTCCTCGTACTCGCGGCGCAGCTGGGCGAGGGCGGCCTGGAGGGCGGCGCGCTGGGCGTCGTCGGGGTGGAGCAGGGGCGGCAGGTCGTAGCGGTACAGGCCGGTGGCCTCGACCGTGGCGCGGGGCAGGAAGCCGGGCTGCATGGTCAGGACGGTTCCGCGGTACTCGTCGGCGCGGGAGAAGCGATGGACCTGTCCGGGGCGGATCCACAGCACATCGCCCGCCGCGGCCTCGTACTCGGCGAAGTCGATCATGTGCCGCACGGGGCCTTCGCTGAAGAGCATGACCACGTGGAAGTCGATGCGGTGGACTCGGTGCAAAGGAGCCTCGGCGTGCCAGGTGCGCCCGGTGCCCATGGGGCCCACCTGGAGCCCGACGCCGGCGAGGCTGAGGTCGACCGGGAAGGGGAAGGTCCTGATCTGGTCGACCGGGTCGCCGTCCGCGCCGTCGTCCTCGCTCCCGGGGTCGGCTCCGCCCTGGGTGATTGCGTCCGTCATGTCCCTCTCGTACCGCCTTGACCGCCCGCCGGGCGGGCTCGTCCGTCGCGGGGTGTCCCACTTTCACCACAGGCTGACACACGGAGACCTTCACGCCAAAAAGTCAGACTTTTAAGTTTGAACGCGTACGGCAGCATCCCCTCCTTCTTCCGAGGACTTCTTGAAGATGAGCGAGCACACAACCGAGCGCTTCGAGTGGACCGACCTCGACCGGCGTGCCGTGGACACCGCCCGTCTGCTGGCGGCCGATGCCGTGCAGAAGGTGGGCAACGGCCACCCCGGCACGGCGATGAGCCTCGCCCCGGCCGCGTACACCCTTTTCCAGAAGGTGATGCGGCACGACCCGGCGGACCCGGAGTGGACCGGCCGTGACCGGTTCGTCCTCTCCCCCGGCCACACCTCGCTGACCCTCTATACCCAGCTCTACCTGGCCGGATACGAGCTGGAGCTGGACGACCTGAAGGCGTTCCGCACCTACGGCTCGAAGACGCCCGGTCACCCGGAGTACGGGCACACGGCCGGGGTGGAGACCACCACCGGCCCGCTGGGCCAGGGTGTCGCGATGGCGGTGGGCATGGCGATGGCCGCCCGCTACGAGCGCGGCCTGTTCGACCCGGACGCCCCCGAGGGCACCTCCCCCTTCGACCACACGATCTGGGCGATCGTCTCCGACGGCGACCTTCAGGAGGGCGTCTCCGCGGAGGCCTCCTCGCTCGCCGGCCACCAAAAGCTCGGCAACCTCGTCTTCCTCTACGACGACAACCACATCTCCATCGAGGGCGACACCGCCACCGCGTTCTCCGAGGACGTGCTGAAGCGGTACGAGGCCTACGGCTGGCACACCCAGCGCATCGAGCCGGCCGAGAACGGCGACATCGACGTGCGCGCCCTGTACGAGGCGCTGACGGCGGCCAAGGCCGAGACCGAGCGCCCCTCGATCATCGCGATGCGCACGATCATCGCCTGGCCGGCCCCGAACGCGCAGAACACCGAGGCCGCGCACGGCTCGGCCCTCGGCGAGGACGAGGTCGCCGCCACCAAGCGGGTCCTGGGCTTCGACCCCGAGCAGACCTTCCAGGTGGACGGGGACGTCCTCGCCCACACCCGGCAGGCCCTGGACCGGGGCGCCGAGGCGCACGCCGCCTGGGACAAGCAGCTCGCCGCGTGGCGCGACGCCCAGCCCGAGCGCGCCACGCTGCTGGACCGGATCCTGGCCGGGCAGCTGCCCGAGGGCTGGGAGGACGTCGTCCCGGTCTTCGAGGAGGGCAAGTCCGTCGCCACCCGCGCCGCCTCCGGCAAGGTGCTCCAGGCGCTCGGCGCGGTGATCCCCGAGCTGTGGGGCGGCTCCGCCGACCTCGCCGGCTCCAACAACACCACCATCGACAAGACCTCCTCGTTCCTGCCGGAGGGCAACCCGCTGCCGGGGGCCAGCCCCTACGGCCGCACAGTCCACTTCGGCATCCGCGAGTTCTCCATGGCCGCGGAGATGAACGGCATCGCCCTGCACGGCAACACCCGCATCTACGGCGGCACCTTCCTGGTGTTCTCCGACTACATGCGCAACGCCGTGCGCCTGTCCGCGCTGATGCAGCTGCCGGTGACGTACGTCTGGACGCACGACTCCATCGGCCTGGGCGAGGACGGCCCCACCCACCAGCCGGTGGAGCACCTGGCCTCGCTGCGCGCCATCCCGGGCCTGAACGTGGTCCGTCCGGCCGACGCCAACGAGACCGCCATCGCCTGGATCGAGATCCTCAAGCGGCACGCCACCCACCCGGCCCCGCACGGGCTGGCGCTGACCCGCCAGGGCGTGCCGACCTACGCGCCGAACCCGGACGCGGCCAAGGGCGGCTACGTGCTGCGGGAGTCCTCCACGCCCGAGCCGGAGGTCATCCTCATCGCCACCGGCTCCGAGGTGCAGCTCGCGGTGGCGGCCCGGGAGGCGCTGGAGGCCGAGGGGATCGGCACCCGGGTGGTGTCGATGCCGTCCGTGGAGTGGTTCGAGGAGCAGCCGCAGGCGTACCGCGAGCGGGTGCTGCCGCCGTCGGTGCGGGCGCGGGTCGCCGTGGAGGCCGGCATCGGACTGACCTGGTACCGCTATGTGGGTGACGCCGGGCGGATCGTGTCCCTGGAGCACTTCGGTGCCTCCGCCGACGCCAAGACCCTGTTCGCCGAGTACGGCTTCACCGCCGAGAACGTCGCCGCTGCGGCCCGCGCATCCCTGGCCGCCGCGCGCGCATGATCCGAACGCAACAAGGAAGATGATCACTGTGACCGAAGCAACCACGACCGCCGGGGCGCTGGGGCGCCTGTCCGACCAGGGCGTGTCGATCTGGCTGGACGACCTCTCGCGCCGCCGGATCGACTCGGGCAACCTCGCCGAGCTGGTCGAGACGAAGAATGTCGTGGGTGTCACCACCAACCCGTCGATCTTCCAGGCCGCCATCGGCTCCGGCGAGGGCTACGAGGAGCAGCTCGCCGACCTGGCGGTGCGCGGGGTCACGGTCGACGAGGCCGTGCGGATGATGACCACCGCCGACGTGCGCGCCGCCGCCGACGTGCTGCGCCCGGTCTACGAGGCGACCGGCGGCCGCGACGGCCGGGTCTCCATCGAGGTCGACCCGCGCCTGGCGCACGACACCGTGGCCACCGTCGCCGAGGCCAAGCAGCTGGCCTGGCTGGTGGACCGCCCGAACGTCATGATCAAGATCCCGGCCACCCGGGCGGGCCTGCCGGCCATCACCGAGGTACTCGCGGCGGGTATCAGTGTCAACGTGACGCTGATCTTCTCCCTGGAGCGCTACCGCGAGGTGATGGACGCCTACCTCGCCGGCCTGGAGAAGGCGCGTGCCGCGGGCCTGGACCTGTCGGCGATCCACTCCGTGGCCTCCTTCTTCGTCTCCCGCGTCGACACCGAGATCGACAAGCGGCTGACCCTGCTGGGCACCGAGGAGGCCCTGGCGCTCAAGGGCCGCGCGGCGCTGGCGAACGCGCGGCTGGCGTACGCGGCATACGAGCAGGTGTTCGGTTCCGCGAGCGGTGCGACCCCGGCCGGTGAGCGGTTCGCCGCGCTTGCGGCGGCCGGCGCGCACCCGCAGCGCCCCCTGTGGGCCTCCACCGGGGTGAAGGATCCGGCGTACAAGGACACCCTGTATGTGGACGAGCTGGTCGCCCCGGGCACGGTGAACACCATGCCGGAGGCCACGCTGAACGCCACCGCCGACCACGGCGACATCACCGGTGACACGGTGACCGGCGGCTACGAGCAGGCCCGCGCCGACCTGGCGGCGGTCGAGCGGCTGGGGATCTCCTACGACGAGGTCGTCCAGCAGCTGGAGGACGAGGGCGTCGCCAAGTTCGACAAGGCCTGGCAGGACCTGCTGGACGCGGTGACCAAGTCCATGGACAGCAAGGGAGTTGACGCGGAATGAGCAAGAAGCCCGCCGAGCCGGCGGCGCGGGACGCGGCCACAGGCCCGTCCCCGGACGCCGCCGTGGGCACCGAGGAGCCGAGCCCGAAGGCCATGCAGGCCGCGGCGCAGACCCACGAGCCGGCCGCGCCCGCCGCGCCGAAGGAGGCGCCCGCGCCGTCCGAGGTGCGGGTGCCGGTGCAGCCTGCCGCCGACTGGGTGAATCCGCTGCGCGACCCCTCCGACCGCCGGCTGCCGCGCATCGCGGGGCCGTCCGGACTGGTCATCTTCGGCGTCACCGGTGACCTGTCCCGCAAGAAGCTGATGCCGGCCGTGTACGACCTGGCCAACCGCGGCCTGCTGCCGCCGGGCTTCTCCCTGGTCGGCTTCGCCCGCCGCGACTGGGAGAACCAGGACTTCGCGCAGGTGGTGTACGAGGCGGTCAAGGAGCACGCCCGCACGCCGTTCCGCGAGGAGGTCTGGCACCAGCTGACCGAGGGCATGCGGTTCATCCCCGGTGACTTCGACGACGACACGGCGTTCAAGCAGCTCAAGGACGCCGTGGAGGAGCTGGACGCCTCCCGGGGCACGGGCGGCAACTTCGCCTTCTACCTCTCGGTGCCGCCGAAGTTCTTCCCCAAGGTCGTGCAGCAGCTCAAGAAGCACGGTCTGGCCCAGGCCCCCGAGGGCTCCTGGCGGCGCGCCGTCATCGAAAAGCCGTTCGGTCACGACCTGGCCAGCGCCCGGGAGCTGAACCGGATCGTGCACGACGTCTTCGACCCGGAGCAGGTCTTCCGCATCGACCACTACCTGGGCAAGGAGACCGTCCAGAACATCCTGGCGCTGCGCTTCGCCAACCAGATGTACGAGCCGATCTGGAACCGCAGCTACGTCGACCACGTCCAGATCACCATGGCCGAGGACATCGGCATCGGCGGCCGGGCCGGCTACTACGACGGCATCGGCGCCGCCCGGGACGTCATCCAGAACCACCTGCTGCAGCTGATGGCGCTCACCGCGATGGAGGAACCCATCGCCTTCGACGCCGAGGCGCTGCTCACCGAGAAGCTGAAGGTGCTCAAGTCGGTGCGGCTGCCGGAGGACCTGGGCGCCCACACGGTGCGCGCCCAGTACGCCGAGGGCTGGCAGGGCGGCGCGAAGGTGCCCGGCTACCTCCAGGAGGAGGGGATCGACCCGGCCTCCAAGACCGACACCTACGCGGCGATCAAGCTGGGCATCGACAACCGCCGCTGGGCGGGAGTGCCGTTCTACCTGCGCACCGGCAAGCGGCTGGGCCGCCGGGTCACCGAGATCGCGGTGGTCTTCAAGCGGGCCCCGCACTCCCCCTTCGACTCCACCGCCACCGAGGAACTGGGCGAGAACGCCATCGTGATCCGCGTCCAGCCGGACGAGGGCATGACGGTCCGGTTCGGCTCCAAGGTGCCGGGCACGTCGATGGAGATCCGGGACGTGACGATGGACTTCGCCTACGGCGAGTCCTTCACCGAGTCCAGCCCGGAGGCGTACGAGCGCCTGATCCTGGACGTGCTGCTGGGTGACGCCAACCTGTTCCCCCGTCACCAGGAAGTGGAAGAGTCCTGGAAGATCCTCGACCCGATCGAGCGGTACTGGGACGAGCACGGCAGGCCCGCCCAGTACGCCTCGGGGACGTGGGGTCCGCGGGAAGCCGACGAGATGCTCGCACGAGACGGACGGAGCTGGCGCAGGCCATGAAGATCGCCCTGACCGACACCACGGCAAGCAAGATCAACAAGGCGCTGGTGCAGGGCCGCCGTGCCATCGGCACCCCCGCCGTGGGCATGGTCCTGACCCTCGTCATCGTCACGGACGAGGAGAACGCCTACGACTCGATCAAGGCGGCCCAGGACGCCTCGCGCGAGCACCCCTCGCGCACCCTGGTCGTCATCAAGCGGCACGCGCGGACCCTGCGCGACCGCACCCACTCCCGGCTGGACGCGGAGGTCCGCGTCGGCTCCGAGGCCGGCACCGGCGAGACGGTGGTGCTGCGCACCTACGGCGAGGTCTCCGACCACGCCGACTCGGTGGTCCTGCCGCTGCTGCTGCCGGACGCGCCGGTCGTGGTGTGGTGGCCGGTGGAGGCGCCCGACAACCCCGCCGCCGACCCGCTGGGCGCGCTGGCCCAGCGCCGCATCACCGACCTGTACGCCTTCGAGCGCCCGCTGGAGGTCCTGCAGACCCGGGCGCGCAACTACGCGCCGGGCGACACCGACCTGGCCTGGACGCGGCTGACGCTGTGGCGTTCGATGCTCGCCGCCGCGCTCGACCAGGCCCGGGTGGAGGTGACCTCCGCGGCCGTGGAGGCCGAACCGGACAACCCCAGCGCGGAACTGCTGGCCCGCTGGCTCCAGGCGCGCCTCGGCGTCACGGTCGACCGCGTGCCCAGCCAGGGCCCGTTCGTGACCACCGTCCGCCTGTCCACGGCGACCGGCGACATCGTCGTGGACCGGCCGGCCGGCCCGCTGGCCACCCTCACCCTGCCGGGGCAGCCCTCGCGTACGCTCGCGCTGAAGGTGCGCCCCACCTCCGAACTCATCGCCGAGGAGCTGCGCCGCCTCGACGCCGACGAGATGTACGCCGTCGCCCTGCGCGGCGAGCCCATCAAGGAGACCGTCTGACATGTCCGACACCCCCAAGCTCACCCAGCGGCCGGAGTGGACCGCGCTGCAGGACCACCGCGACCGGTCGCAGCCGCATCTGCGTGAGCTGTTCGCGGCGGACCCCTCCCGCGCCGAGCGCTACACGGTGCGCGTCGGAGACCTCCACATCGACTACTCCAAGCACCTGGTCACCGACGAGACGCTGGCCCTGCTGCGGGACCTGGCCGCGGCGACCGACGTCTTCGGCCTGCGGGACGCGATGTTCCGCGGCGAGAAGATCAACCTCACC
The DNA here is from genome assembly GCF_902506575.1 of Streptomyces mexicanus. Lineage (GTDB taxonomy): Bacteria > Actinomycetota > Actinomycetes > Streptomycetales > Streptomycetaceae > Streptomyces > Streptomyces mexicanus. The sequence goes on from NZ_LR732544.1 coordinate 2,029,601, forward strand.
GAGCACCGGGCCGTGCTGCACACCGCGCTGCGCGCCCCGGCGGACGCGGTGATCGAGGTCGACGGCGAGAACGTCGTGCCCAAGGTCCACGCCGTGCTGGACAGGATGAGCGACTTCGCCGGCCGGGTGCGGTCCGGGGAGTGGACCGGCCACACCGGCAAGCGCATCAAGAACGTCGTCAACATCGGCATCGGCGGCTCCGACCTGGGCCCCGCGATGGCCTATGAGGCGCTGCGGGCGTTCACCGACCGGGATCTGACGGTCCGGTTCGTCTCCAACGTCGACGGCGCCGACCTGCACGAGGCCACCCGCGACCTGGACCCGGCCGAGACGCTGTTCATCGTCGCCTCCAAGACCTTCACCACGATCGAGACCATCACCAACGCCACCTCGGCCCGCTCCTGGCTGCTCGCCGGGCTCGGCGGCGACGAGAAGGCCGTGGCGAAGCACTTCGTGGCCCTGTCGACGAACACGGAGAAGGTCACCGAGTTCGGCATCGACACCGCCAACATGTTCGAGTTCTGGGACTGGGTCGGCGGCCGCTACTCCTACGACTCCGCCATCGGCCTGTCGCTGATGGTCGCCATCGGCCCGGACCGCTTCCGTGAGATGCTCGACGGCTTCCGCCTGGTCGACGAGCACTTCCGCACCGCCCCGGCGGAGGCCAACGCCCCGCTGATCCTGGGCCTGCTGGGCATCTGGTACGGCAACTTCCACGACGCCCAGACCCATGCGGTGCTCCCCTACAGCCACTACCTGTCGAAGTTCACCGCCTATCTGCAGCAGCTGGACATGGAGTCCAACGGCAAGTCCGTGCAGCGCGACGGCGAGCCGGTCCAGTGGCAGACCGGTCCGGTGGTGTGGGGCACGCCGGGCACCAACGGCCAGCACGCCTACTACCAGCTCATCCACCAGGGCACCAAGCTCATCCCGGCGGACTTCATCGGATTCGCGCGGCCCGTGGCCGAGCTGAGCGACGACCTCAAGGCCCAGCACGACCTGCTGATGGCGAACTTCTTCGCCCAGACGCAGGCCCTCGCCTTCGGCAAGAGCGCCGAGGACGTGCGGGCCGAGGGGGTCGCCGAGGAGCAGGTCGCGCACCGCACCTTCCACGGCAACCACCCCACGACCACCATCCTGGCGACCGAGCTGACCCCGTCCGTGCTCGGCCAGCTGATCGCGCTGTACGAGCACAAGGTGTTCGTCCAGGGCGCGATCTGGAACATCGACTCCTTCGACCAGTGGGGTGTCGAACTCGGCAAGGTCCTGGCCAAGCGCGTCGAGCCCGCCCTGACCGAAGGCGCCGACGTGCCCGGTCTCGACCCCTCCACCGCCGCCCTCGTGGCCGCCTACCGCACCCTGAGGAAGTGAGCTGACATGGCAGCGATGCAGATGGGCCTCATCGGCCTCGGCAAGATGGGCGGCAACATGCGCGAGCGTCTGCGCAACGCCGGCCACACCGTCATCGGCTACGACCGCAATCCCGAGCTGAGCGACGTGCCCAGCATGGTCGACCTGGTCGACCAGCTCCCCCAGCCCCGCGTGGTGTGGGTCATGGTCCCGGCCGGCGGCGCCACCCAGCACGTCATCGACCAGCTGGCGACCCTGCTCAAGCCCGGCGACCTCGTCGTGGACGGCGGCAACTCCCGCTGGACCGACGACGTCAAGCACGCCAAGCAGCTGCACGCCCGCGGCATCGGCTTCGTCGACGCCGGCGTCTCCGGCGGCGTGTGGGGCCTGGAGAACGGCTACGCGCTGATGGTCGGCGGCGACAAGGAGCACGTCGACCGGCTGCGGCCGATCTTCGACGCGCTCAAGCCGGAGGGCCCCTACGGCTACGTCCACGCCGGCAAGGTGGGCGCCGGGCACTTCGCGAAGATGGTCCACAACGGCATCGAGTACGCGATGATGCAGGCCTACGCCGAGGGCTGGGAGCTGCTGGAGAAGGTCGACTCCGTCGACAACGTCCGGGAGATCTTCCGCTCCTGGCAGGAGGGCACCGTCATCCGCTCCTGGCTGCTGGACCTCGCGGTCAACGCCCTCGACGAGGACGAGCACCTGGAGAAGCTGCGCGGCTACGCCGAGGACTCCGGCGAGGGCCGCTGGACCGTCGAGGCCGCCATCGACAACGCCGTGCCGCTGCCCGCGATCACCGCCCCCCTCCTCGCCCGGTTCCCCTCCCGCCAGGAGGACTCGCCGCAGATGAAGATGATCGGGGCGCTGCGCACCCAGTTCGGCGGCCACGCCGTCGAGAAGAAGGGCTGACCCGCCGTGGGGGACCTGCTGCTGGTCCGCCACGGCGAGACGGAGTGGAGCGTGTCGGGGCAGCACACCAGCTACACCGATCTGCCGCTGACCCGGCACGGCGAGGAACAGGCCAAGTCGCTCGCTTCGCTCCTGTCCGGCCGGACCTACGCGGCGGTGCGCACCAGCCCGCTCGCCCGCGCCGTGCGCACCGCCGAACTGGCGGGCCTGACCGGCGCGGTGCCCGACGCCGACCTTCACGAGTGGGACTACGGCGGCTACGAGGGCGTGACCACGGACGACATCCACCGCACCCGCCCCGGCTGGGACCTGTGGACGGACGGAGTGGTGCCCGGCCCGGACGGCCACCCGGGCGAGTCGCCCGAGGAGGTCGGGCGGCGCGCCGACCGGGTGCTCGCCCGCGTCGACGCGGCGCTCGCGCGGGACGACGGCGATGTGGTCCTGGTGGCGCACGCGCACTTCCTGCGGGTGCTCACCGCCCGCAGGCTGGGCCTGCCGCCCGCCGAGGGACGGCTGTTCCGGCTGGAGACGGGCACGGTCAGCCGGCTGTCCACGGAGCACGGGCGTCCGGTGATCGCGGAGTGGAACACGCGGCCGTAGCCTCTTCCTTCCTGAGGTTTCCTCCGGGGTTCCTCGGCTCTTTCACCCGGCCCGGGCCACCTGTGCGGTGGCCCGGGCCGCGGTGTGTCACGCGGGCGAGGCCGGCATCCGGCGTCGGTCGCGTCAGCGGGCCGGGCGGTGGGAGTGCTGGGCGGCCAGCCGGACGGAGGCGTTCGCGGCGCCGTAGCCGGCGTAGCCGGGATCGCGCTGGACCAGCTCGAAGAAGACGCGGCCCACCGTCTCGGTGTAGCAGTGGCAAAAGGCGCCGCCCGCGTCCCGGTCGTAGAGGATGCCGAGGTCGCGGTAGGTTTCCAGGTCGTCGGCGGGCAGCTCGTAGCGGGCCGCCAGGTCCTCGTAGTAGTTCGCCGGGATCGGCAGGAGGCGGCCGCCGGCGGCGCGGAAGCGGCGGGCGGCGGCGACCACGTCGTCGGTGGCGAGCGCGATGTGCTGGGCGTGCACGGTGTCGTCGACGGGGGCCGCGCCGACGCCGAGGGCGATCCGGACGGTGCCGTCGGCGTTCGTGACCGCCCGGCTGCGCAGCAGCCCGTACGGGTCGGCGACGTCGACGCTGTCCTGCGCGTCCAGGCCCAGCACCGTGCGGTGGAACAGGGCCGCCTCGTCGAAGTGGTGCCAGGGCTGGGTGAGGGCGAGGTGGTCGATACGGCCCCCCTCGGCGGGGTCGGCGTCCGCGAGGTCGTCGAAGTCGGCGCGCCAGTCGGGCAGGCCGGCCCGGCTCGTCGCGCCGAAGAACAGTTCCGTGCCGTCGGGGGCGGCCACCGCCTCCAGCGGGGCGTCCTCGGGGGCGCGGCGGCGCGGCAGGAGGGGGGCGAGCAGGGCCTGGGCGGGGCGGGCCGCGCCCGCCGGGTCCGGGGTCTCCAGGCCGATCGCGGCGAGCCGGGTGCCCTCACGGCGTGCGGCGGGGCCGGTGTTGACCAGGATCCGGGCCTCGCCGCGCTGCCAGAGGTCGACGGGCTTGCCGCGGTGCCGTGCGGCGCGGACGAAGCCCAAGGCGGCCAGCACCGCGGCGACCGGCTCGGCGTCCGGCGTGACCAGCTCGGTGAAGGCGATGCCGGTCGGCACGACGGGCTCGGGCAGCTCCACGACGCCGACGGCCTCCTGCAGGGCGAGCAGCGAGCGGTGGGCGTCGATCGCCGTCGGGCCGGCCTCGGCCTGCCGGAAGACGTCGTTGAAGACCTCCAGGGACAGCGGGCCGGTGTAGCCGGCGCGCAGCACGTGCCGCAGCAGTCCGGCGACGTCGAAGCCGCCCTGGCCCGGGAAGCAGCGGTGGTGGCGGCTCCACTGGAGCACGTCCATGGCCGGCTGCGGGGCGTCCGCGAGCTGGAGGAAGAAGATCTTCTCGCCGGGGATGTCCTCGATGCCCTTCGGGTCCGAGCCCCGGGAGAGGATGTGGAAGCTGTCCAGGCAGGTGCCGAGCGCGGGGTGACCGGCCGCCTCGACGATGCGCCAGGCGTGGTCGTAGGTGCTCACGTGCCGCCCCCAGGCGAGTGCCTCGTAGGCGACGCGGATGCCGAAGTCCTGCGCGAGATCGGCCAGTTCGCTCAGCTGCTCGGCGGCCAGCGCGTCGTCGTCGACGGCCGTGGGGGCGACGCTGGAGCAGACCAGGACGGTGTCGGCGCCGAGCCTGCGCATCAGCTCGAACTTGTGCCGGGCGCGGCGCAGGTTGCGGGCGAACTCGGCCTTCGGTACGGCTTCGATGTCCCGCATCGGCTGGTACAGCTCGATGGCGAGGCCGAGGTCGGCGCAGCGGGCGCGGATCTCCTCGGGGGCGAGCGGGGCGGCGAGCAGATCGTTCTCGAAGATCTCCACGCCGTCGAAGCCGGCCCGGGAGGCGGCGGTGAGCTTCTCGGTGAGAGAGCCGCTCAGCGAGACGGTGGCGATGGACGTACGCACCTGGATACCTCTCCTGCTCCTGCTGTTGCTGTTGCTGTCCGTCGGCCGCGCTACTGGCCCGCCAGGGCTGGGCCGTCGGCGGGCTCCCGCTCGGTGAGGGTGCGCAGGTCGGCGAGCATCCGGGCGCCGTCCGGCTCCCGGCCGGTGAACAGGCGGAAGGCGTCGGCGGCCTGGAAGGCGGCCATGCCGCCGCCGTCGAGCGTGGCGCAGCCGGCCGCGCGAGCGGTGCGCAGCAGTTCGGTCTCCAGCGGGCGATAGACGACCTCGGCGACCCACAGGCCGGGGTGCAGCAGCTCGGCCGGGAAGGGCATGCCGGGGTGGGCGGCCATGCCGGTCGGGGTGGCGTGCACGACGCCGTCCGCCGCGGCGAGCAGGCCCGCGAGCGCGTCCGGGCCGGCCGCGGCGGCGCGGCCGGCGCCGAAGTGGCGGCACAGGGAGCCGGCGAGGGCGGCGGCCCGTTCGGGCACCGCGTCCACGACGGTGACGTGTTCGGCCCCCAGGGTCAGCGTCGCGTGGGCGACGGCCGCGCCGGCCCCGCCCGCGCCGAGCTGCACCACGCGCTCCAGCGGCGCGTCGGGCAGGCCGCGCGCGAAGGAGGCGGCGAAACCGGTGACGTCGGTGTTGTGGCCGGTGGCCCGGCCGCCGTCGAAGACGACGGTGTTGACCGCGCCCAGCGCCTCGGCCTGCGGATCGAGGGCGTCCAGGTGCTCCAGGACGAGCTGCTTGCACGGGTGGGTGATGTTGAGCCCGTCGAAACCGAGGTCGCGGGCGGAGCGCACCAGGTCGCCGACCGCCTCGGGGCGCACGCCGAGGGTGTCGATGTCGATGAGCCGGTACAGCAGCCGCAGGCCCAGGCGGTCGGCCTCCCGCTGGTGCAGCGCCGGGCTGAGCGAGGGGCCGATGCCGGAACCGATCAGTCCGACGAGATAAGCGTCCTTGGCCACGGCGGGACCTCCTGAGCGGGCAGCACTGAGAGCTAATGTACGAACTAGTACGTTAGCTATATCAGCCGGACGGCCCCCGGGAAAGACCCCACCCGGGCGGTGAAGCCCTGCTTCTACAATCACGAGCCAGACGGCGCGCCCGCACTCCCCCGTTGCCGAGGGCGCACGCGCCCCCTTGCGTGACGACCTGAAGGACCGTGATGACCAGCGTCGACGAACCGGCACGTCCCGGCGCGCGCACCCGCGACGCCGCCCGCACCCGGGCCGAGATCCTCGACGTGGCCACACAGGAGTTCGCCCGGGCCGGCTACGACGGGGCCCGCGTGGACGAGATCGCCGCCCGCACCCGCACCACCAAGCGGATGATCTACTACTACTTCGGCGGCAAGGAACAGCTGTTCACGGCCGTGCTGGAGCGGGCGTACGGCGTGATCCGCGAGGCCGAGCAGCAGTTGGACGTCGACCACCTGGACCCGGTCGCGGCGATCCGGCGCCTGGCCGAGCTGACGTTCGACCACCACGAGCGGCACCCGGACTTCATCCGCCTGGTGTCCATCGAGAACATCCACGGCGCCGAGCACATCGCCGCCTCCGAGAAGCTGGGAAAGATCGGCTCCCCGGCGCTGGACGTGATCCGCCGCATCCTGGCGGCCGGGCGGGCCTCGGGGCTGTTCACGGCGGACGTGGACGCCGTCGACCTGCACGCGATGATCAGCTCGTTCTGCTTCTTCCGGGTCGCCAACCGGCCCACCTTCGGCGCCCTGTTCGACCGCGACCTGGTCGATCCGGCGCGGCGCGAGCACTACCGCACCATGCTCGGCGACATGGTGATCGCCTACCTCACGGCGGAGCGCGCCGGGGAGTGACCGGGCAGTCGTCCCCGTGACCGTTCGCGCAGCCGTGTGCGAGGACGCCCGCGCGGTCGTTCGCGAGCCGCCCCTCTTGACACGGCGGACACACGGGCGCAACATCCCACCCACCGCTACTAACTACCCAGTGGGTTAATTAGCCGAACCGGTCCCATCCCGCCCCGTCCGGCCCTCTCCCCGCGTCCTGTTGTTCCGTATTCCGCTCACTCCGCCCAGGCCCGGCCGCCCGACGACGAGGCCGGACCGGAGTCCGCCCGAAGGAGCCGCCGTGTCCG
>NZ_LR732544.1:2036565-2054880 GCF_902506575.1 Streptomyces mexicanus
GGTGCCGGGCGAGAAGGTCGACGTCGTGGACACGATCGGCGCGGGCGACACCGTGAACGCGGCGCTGCTGCACGGCCTGGCCGCGCAGGACGCGCTGTCCCCGCAGGGGCTGGCGGGGCTCGGTGCCCGGGATGCCGAGGTCGGCTGCGCGCTTGTCGGCCATGGCCAGCAGGCGGCGGATGCGGCCGGCGACGGCGTCCCTGGTCAGCGGCGGGTCGGCGAGGGCGCCCAGCTCCTCCAGGGAGGCCTGCTTGTGCTCCATGCGCAGGCGCCCGGCGGCGGCGAGGCGCTCGGGGACGTCGTCGCCGAGGATCTCCAGGGCGCGGGCGACGCGGGCGCCCCCGGCGACGGCGGCGCGCGCCGAGCGGCGCAGGTTGGCGTCGTCGAAGTTGGCCAGCCGGTTCGCCGTGGCACGGACCTCGCGGCGCATCCGCCGCTCCTCCCAGGCCAGCACGGACTCGTGGGCGCCCAGCCGCGTCAGCAGCGCGCCGATGGCGTCACCGTCACGGACGACGACCCGGTCCACCCCGCGCACCTCCCGGGCCTTCGCGGCGATGGACAGCCGGCGCGCGGCGCCCACCAGCGCGAGCGCGGCCTCCGGGCCCGGGCAGGTCACCTCCAGGGAGGAGGAGCGGCCCGGCTCGGTGAGCGAGCCGTGGGCGAGGAAGGCTCCGCGCCAGGCGGCCTCGGCGTCGCAGGTGGCCCCCGAGACCACCTGCGGCGGCAGGCCGCGGATCGGACGGCCCCGGCCGTCCACCAGTCCCGTCTGCCGGGCCAGCTGGTCGCCGCCCGCGACCACGCGCACCACGTAGCGCGAGCCGCGGCGCAGCCCGCCCGGTGCCATCACGATCAGCTCGGAGCTGTGCCCGAAAATCTCCAGAATGTCCCGCTTCAGGCGCCGGGCGGCCATCGCGGTGTCCAGTTCCGCCTCGATCACGATGCGCCCGCTGACCAGGTGGAGGCCGCCGGCGAACCGCAGAATGGCGGAGACCTCCGCCTTCCTGCAGCAGGTCCGGGTGACGGGGAGCCGGGAGATCTCGTCCTTCACCGCTGCCGTCATCGCCATGGGCCGATCCTTCCATGCATCCGAAAAATACGGTCGTACGCGGCGGCCAGCAGCTCAGGGTCGTGCCGAGGGGTTCCGTCCCTGCGGGCCACAGGGGCCAGCTCGACCGCGGCCCCGAACCGCTTGGCGGCCTCGGTGAGCACGTCGCGGTCGGGCACGGCGGCCTCGTCGGCCAGCACCACGTCCAGGGCGAGTTTAGGGGCGTGTCGTCCCAAAACCTCCAAATGACGCTGCGGGGAGAAGCCCTCGGTTTCTCCCGGCTGCGGGGCGAGGTTCAAGGAGAGCACGCGGCGCGCCTTGGTGGTGGTCAGGGCGTCCAGGAGGTCGGGCACCAGCAGGTGCGGGATGACCGAGGAGAACCAGGAGCCGGGACCGAGCACCACCCAGTCCGCGTCCAGGACCGCCTCGACGGCCTCGGGGACGGCGGGCGGGTCCGGCGGCACCAGGTGCACGGACTGCACCTCGCCGGGGGTGAGCGCCACGGTCGCCTGACCGCGCACCGTGTCCACGTCCTCGGGCCGCTCCGGGTCGTGGCCCTTGACGAGGGCCTGCAGTTCCAGGGGCACGGCGGACATGGGCAGCACGCGCCCGTGCGCGCCCAGCAGCTTGCCGACCAGGTCCAGGGCCTGCACGTGGTCGCCGAGCTGTTCCCACAGGGCGACGATGAGCAGGTTGCCGACCGCGTGGTCGTGCAGGTCGCCCTGGGAGGTGAACCGGTGCTGGATCACGCGGGCCCAGGTCTGCCCCCAGTCGTCGTCGCCGCACAGCGCGGCCAGCGCCTTGCGCAGGTCGCCGGGCGGCAGCACGCCCAGTTCGTCGCGCAGGCGCCCGCTGGAGCCGCCGTCGTCGGCCACGGTGACGACGGCGGTGAGGTCGCCGGTGATCCGGCGCAGCGCGGCGAGCGACGCGGACAGCCCCCTGCCGCCGCCGAGCGCGACCACCTTGGGCTGGGCGCCCCGGCGCCGCGGCCGGGCGCCGCGGGCCTCGGCGGGGCGGGCGGCGCGGGGGTCCGGCGCGATACGGCCCGCGCGCGATTCGGGCATCACCCGGCGCAGCCGGCCCAGCCGTGGAGAACGTCCGGTCACTCGCGCCCCATGTCCCGGTGGACGACGACGGTCTCCACGCCCTCGGCCGCGAGCCGTGCGGCGAGCTTCTCCGACATGGCCACCGAGCGGTGCTTGCCGCCCGTGCAGCCGATGGCGATGGTCACGTAGCGCTTGCCCTCGCGGCGGTAGCCGGCCGCGATGAGCCGCAGCAGCTCGGCGTAGCGGTCGAGGAACTCCTTGGCGCCGGGCTGGTTGAAGACGTACCCGGCGACCTCCTCGTTCAGGCCGGTGTAGGGGCGCAGCTCGGGGACCCAGTGCGGGTTGGGCAGGAACCGCATGTCGGCGACGAGGTCGGCGTCGACGGGGAGGCCGTACTTGAACCCGAAGGACATCACCGTGGCCCGCAGCTCGGGCTCCTCCTCGCCGGCGAACTGGGCGTCCATCTTGGCGCGCAGCTCGTGCACGTTGAGGCTGGAGGTGTCGATGACCAGGTCGGCGTCACCGCGCAGCTCGCGCAGCAGCTCGCGCTCGGCGGCGATGCCGTCCACGATGCGGCCGTCGCCCTGGAGGGGGTGCGGGCGGCGCACCGACTCGAAGCGGCGCACCAGGGCGTCGTCGGAGGACTCCAGGAAGACGATCCGCCGGGTGACGTTCTTCGCCTCCAGGTCCGCCAGGGACTCGCGCAGGTTGTCGAAGAAGCGCCGGCCGCGGACGTCCACGACGACCGCGATGCGCGCCACGTTGCCCTGCGAGCGGGCACCCAGCTCCACCATGGTGGGGATGAGCGCGGGCGGCAGGTTGTCGACCACGAACCAGCCGAGGTCCTCCAGACATTTGGCAGCCGTGGACCGGCCGGCCCCGGACATGCCGGAGATGATCACCAGCTCGGGGATGGCCGCGTCGGGGACGCCGGCCGTGTCGATGCCCTGACTCACCTGTGCTCCGTCTTCCTGGACCGCGCGCTTGCGCTGATCCTTGCGGGTCTCGTCGCGGGCCCGGTCCGGTTCGGTCGCGGGCTGCTCGTGCTCGGTCATGTCTCCTGCCCCCGTCGTCTCTGCGGGGCGCCCGCGGGAACGGGCTCCCCTGCGGCACCCGCCGTCGTCCCGGGTGCCGACTCGTCCACGTCTTCCATGATCTCTCCGGTCGCCGTGTTCACGGCGGGTGCGGCCGGGGCCGCCTGGGCGAGGGCCGCGGCGATCGTCTCGGCCGTCTTGCGGCCTATGCCGGGTACCTCGCAGATCTGGTCGATTGTGGCGGACCGCAGCTTTTTCACCGAGCCGAAATGCTTGATCAGCGCCCGCTTGCGCGTCTCGCCCAGGCCCGGCACGTCGTCCAGGGGGCCGGCGCGGAACCGCTTGGCCCGCTTGGTGCGCTGGTAGGTGATGGCGAAGCGGTGGGCCTCGTCGCGGACGCGCTGCAACAGGTACAGCCCCTCGCTGGTGCGGGGCAGGACCACCGGGTCGTCCTCGCCGGGCAGCCACACCTCCTCCAGGCGCTTGGCCAGACCGCACACGGCGATGTCGTCGATGCCCAGCTCGTCCAGGGCCCGCCGGGCCGCGGCGACCTGCGGCTGTCCGCCGTCCACGACGACCAGCTGCGGCGGATAGGCGAACTTCCTGGGGCGGCCGTCCTCGTCCTTGAGACCGTCCCCCTTCGGGGCGTCCTCACCGAGGCCGGCGTCCCTGTGGCCGTCCTGCTGGAGGCCGTCCTCCTTGACGTCCTCGCCGTCGTCGTCCCCCCACTCGCCGGTGCGCTCCTTCTCGGCCAGGTAGCGCCGGAAGCGGCGGGTGATCACCTCGTGCATGGAGCGGACGTCGTCCTGCCCCTGGAAGCCCTTGATCTGGAAGCGCCGGTACTCGCTCTTGCGCTGCAGGCCGTCCTCGAAGACGACCATGGACGCGACCACGTCCTCGCCCTGCAGGTGGGAGATGTCGTAGCACTCGATGCGGAGCGGGGCGCTGTCCAGGCCGAGCGCGTCGGCGATCTCCTCCAGGGCGCGCGAACGGGTGGTCAGGTCGGAGGCGCGCTTGGTCTTGTGCAGGACGAGCGCCTGCTGGGCGTTGCGCTGCACCGTCTCCATCAGGGCCTTCTTGTCACCGCGCTGCGGGATGCGCAGGGACACGCCCGAGCCGCGGCGCTCGGTGAGCCACTGCTGCACCGGCTCGACCGGGTCGGGCAGGGCCGGGACGAGCACCTCCTTGGGCACGGCGTCGCCGCTCTCCTCGCCGTACAGCTGCTGCAGGGCGTGCTCGACCAGGGCGCCGGTGGTGATCTCCTCCACCTTGTCGGTCACCCAGCCGCGCTGACCGCGCACGCGTCCGCCGCGCACGTGGAAGATCTGTACGGCGGCCTCCAGTTCGTCCTCGGCCACGGCGATCAGGTCGGCGTCGGTGGCGTCGGCGAGCACGACCGCGTTCTTCTCCATGGCCTTCTTCAGGGCCCCGATGTCGTCGCGCAGGCGGGCGGCCCGCTCGTACTCCATCTCCTCGGCCGCCTGCGTCATCTGCCGCTCCAGACGGCGCAGGTAGGTGCCGGTGCGGCCGGCCATGAAGTCGCAGAACTCCTCGGCCAGTTCCCGGTGGTCCTCGGCGGAGATCCGCTCGACGCAGGGCGCCGAGCACTTGCCGATGTAACCCAGAAGGCAGGGGCGGCCGGTGCGGGCGGCGTTCTTGAAGACGCCGGCCGAGCAGGTGCGCACCGGGAACACGCGCAGCAGCAGGTCGACGGTGTCGCGGATGGCCCACGCGTGCGCGTACGGCCCGAAGTAGCGCACGCCCTTCTTCTTGTGGCCGCGCATGACCTGCACGCGTGGGAACTGTTCGTTCATCGTCACCGCGAGGTACGGGTAGCTCTTGTCGTCGCGGTACTTGACGTTGAACCGGGGGTCGTACTCCTTGATCCAGGAGTACTCCAGCTGCAGCGCCTCGACCTCCGTGGACACCACGGTCCACTCCACGGACGCGGCCGTGGTGACCATGGTGCGGGTGCGCGGGTGGAGGTTCGCCAGGTCCTGGAAGTAGTTCGCCAGACGCTGGCGCAGGCTTTTCGCCTTTCCGACGTAGATCACCCGGCGGTGCTCGTCGCGGAACCTGTAGACCCCGGGACAGTCCGGGATGTCTCCCGGCTTGGGGCGGTAGCTGGAGGGGTCGGCCATGTCTCACACCCTACTGGCGGGGGCTGACACAGCGGTGGGCCTGTGGACAACGCGCGGCACGCCGCCCGCACGGACGGACGGCCCCCCGCTGTGACCAGCCGCCTTCGCCGGGACCGGAGATCCACCGGGGCGACGCCCGGCTCGGCCCGCCGGGGTCCGAGTCGGCCACGGGCGCGCCACCGATGCGCCGTCGACGCGCCATCCGTCCGCCTCGGGTGTTGTCGGGTCTTGGTCAACACGCTTCAATGCGGGGAACGCCGGGGCCGCGGTGCTCCGCGCCTTGCGTGAGCGGTCCGACCAGCCGCCCGCATCCACACAGAAAGGCCCGTGCATGCCGCACGCCCCACAGCACGCGGACGTCGCCGGCGCGGAACTGGACACGGCCCTGCGGGGCGGCCCGTTCCACGTCGCGCTGCGCGCCGCGATCGCCGCCCGCGGACTGCCGCTGCAGCGCGTGCAGCACCATCTGGCGCGCCACGGCGTCAGCGTCGGGGTGACCAGCCTGAGCTACTGGCAGCAGGGCGCCCGGCGCCCGCAGCGCCCGGAGTCGCTGCGCGCCGTGCGGGCCCTGGAGGAGATCCTGCGGCTGCCGGAGGAGTCGCTGATCCGGCTGCTGGCCGAGACCGGGGAGCGCCGGCCCGGCCGGCCGGCCGCCGTCCGCTCCTACCGGTCGCTCGTGGAAGCCTCCGACGCCCTGCGCGACCTGCTGGCCGAGCTGGGCGTCCCGCTCGACGGCGGGCTGCAGTCCCTCGGACACCACGAACGGGTGCGGATCGGGCCGCGCCGTGAACTCGCCGGACGCGAGGCGCAGCACATCGTGCGCGCCCACCGCGACGGCGTGGACCGCTTCGTGGCCGTGCACCACGGCGACCCGGGATGCGTGCCGGAGCGGATGGCCGTGCGGGCGCTGGAGAACTGCCGCACCGGGCGCGTGCTCCGGCACCACCCCACCGGGCTGCTGGTGGCCGAACTGCTCTTCGACACCCGCCTGCGGGCCGGTGAGTCGTTCCTGTTCCGCTACGGCGTCGAGGACGGCACGGCCGGTGTGTCGCACGAGTACGTCCGGGCGTTCGACCCGGCGGGCGGACAGTACGCGCTGCAGGTGCGCTTCGACGCCGACGCGCTCCCCGCGCGCTGCCACCGCTTCACCCAGAACTCGCCGGCCGCGCCGCGCGGTGGCCGGCAGGAGCTGCCGGTGAGCGAACGGCACCGCTCGGTCCACCTCGTCGAACCGCGCGTGCGGTCGGGGATCGTGGGGATCGGCTGGGACTGGGAGTAGGTGCTCGGGCGGCGGCGCGGGCGGGCGTCGCCAGCGGGTGAGCGGACGGGGTCAGGCGCCGGGACCGGCGATGACCTTGCCGGCGTCGGCCCGCACCGGGAGCGCCGCCAGCGGCTCGGTGGCCGGGGACTGCACCACCTTTCCGGTGGTGGCGTCGAACCGGCTGCCGTGGCAGGGGCAGATCAGGGTCGTGCCCTGCAGCTTGTTGATCGCACACCCCGCGTGCGTGCAGATCGTGCTGAACGCCTTCAAGGCGCCACCGGCGTCCCTGCTGACGACCACGTTGTGGTCCCGGTACAGCTTGGCGCCGCCCTTGGGGATCTCGCTCTCCGCGCCGAGGTCGACGGGGGCCGTCGGGGTCGCGGGGGCCGAGGCGCCGCCGTCCGGCCCGCAGGCGGCGAGCCCGAGCCCCGCGACGGGGGTGAGGGCCGCTCCTCGAATGATCGTACGGCGGCTCGCGGACGGACGGCCGGGCATGCGGAACTCCCCTGGTCGAGGTCTGTGCAGGGCGACGATACCCACCCCGCCGGCTCCGCCCGGGAGCGGGGGCGCCTGGGCGCGCGTGCGTGCGCCCCGGGTCGTAAACGCTTGCGCAAGCGTTTACGACCCGGGGCGCGATGGGATACGGTCCCGGCCACAGGCACCGCAGGGCACTCGGGGAGGGAGACGCGATGCCCACGATGGCCGACGTCGCGCGGAGTGCCGGAGTCTCCGTGGCGACCGTCTCGCACGTGCTCAACGGCACCCGGCCGGTGCTGCCGCACACCCGGCAGGCGGTCCTGGACGCCGTGGAGGAACTCGGGTACACACCCAACGGCCTCGCCCGCTCCCTGGTGACCTCCCGCACCCGGTCCATCGGGCTGGCGGTGTCCGCGATCAGCAACCCGTACTTCACCGAGATCCTCCAGGGAGTCGAGGCGTGTGCCCTGGAGCACGGCTACAGCCTGCTCCTCGCCGACCCGCACGACGATCCCGAGCACGAGCGCACGGTGGTCCAGCTGCTGCACGAACGGCGTGTGGACGGTGTGATCGTCGCCCCGTCCGCGCGGCCGGACGCGCTCGTCGCGTATCTGACGCGCCATGCCCTGCCGGCCGTGTTCCTCGACCGGCTCCTGCCCGCCGCCGCGGGCCAGGGGCCGCGGCGGCCACCGGCGTTCGACCAGATCGGCGCCGACGGCGCCGCCCCCACGGCCCGGCTGGTCGGCCACCTCGCCGCGCTGGGACACCGCCGGATCGGACTGGTCGCCGGGCTGCCCGGCTGGAGCACGACCGCTGAACGCCTCTCCGGTTACCGCCACGGTCTGGCCGCGGCCGGACTCCCCTACGACGAACGGCTCGTGGTGCACGGCGACTCCTCGGCCGACGGGGCCGCACGCGCCACCGCGGACCTGCTCGCGCTGGCCGTGCCGCCCACGGCGCTGGTCACCGGCAACAACGCGATGACCATCGGCGCCCTGCGGACCCTGCGCGAGCGCGGCCTGACCGTTCCGGTGGACATGGCGCTGTGCTGCTTCGACGACTTCGACTGGGCCGACCTGTTCACGCCGGCCCTGACCGCGATCGCCCAGCCGGGCCGGGACATGGGCGCCGGGGCGGTCCGGCTGCTGCTGGACCGGCTCGCCGCGCCGGACCGGCCGGCCCGGACCGTGCGCCTGCCCTGCACCTTCGTCCACCGCACCTCCTGCGGCTGTCCCCCGCCGCCCGAGAAAGGATCCGACTCGTGATCGTCGTCGCCGGAGAGGCCCTGATCGACCTGGTACCGCAGGGCTCGGGCCCCCTCGCGGACCTCACGCCGGTACTCGGCGGCGGCCCGTTCAACACGGCCGTCGCCCTCGGCCGCCTCGGCTCCCCCACCGCCTTCTGCTCCCGGGTCTCCGAGGACGCCTTCGGGCAGGCCCTGCTCGACGGGCTGCGGCAGGCCGGCGTCGACGTCTCGGCCGTGCAGCGCGGCCCCGAGCCGACGACGCTGGCGGTGGCGACGGTCTCGGGCGACGGCTCGGCCGCGTACTCCTTCTACGTCGAGGGCACCGCCGACCGGCTGTTCACCGCGCCCGCCGCGCTGCCCGCCGCAACCCGCGCGGTGTCCTTCGGCACCTGCTCGCTGGTGCTGGAGCCGGGTGCGAGCGCCTACGAGGAGCTGATGCGCCGCACGGCCGCGCAGGGGATGTTCACCGCGCTGGACCCGAACATCCGGCCGGGGCTGATCCCGGACGCGGACGCCTACCGGGCGCGTTTTCGCCGCTGGCTGCCCTCGGTGTCGCTGCTGAAGCTGTCCGAGGAGGACGCCCGGTGGCTGGGCGGCACGCCCGGCGAGTGGCTGGCCGCCGGGCCCTCGGCCGTCGTGGTCACCCATGGGGGCGACGGGCTCACCGCGTACACGCGGGACGGCGCGGAGCACTCGGTGCCGGGCGAGAAGGTCGACGTCGTGGACACGATCGGCGCGGGCGACACCGTGAACGCGGCGCTGCTGCACGGCCTGGCCGCGCAGGACGCGCTGTCCCCGCAGGGGCTGGCGGGGCTCGGTGCCGCGGGCGGGCGTCGGCTGCTGCGGTTCGCGGCGCGGGCGGCGGCCATCACCTGCTCCCGCGCGGGCGCCCAGCCGCCGTACGCGGCGGAGGTCGGCGAGCCGTAGCCGACGCCCTGGGACGAGGCAGCGCCCCGCGGGGGTTTCCGCGGGGCGCGTGCACATCCGGATCGTACGGTCAGGCCTTGCGGGCCCGGGGGATCTTCTTCGCGGGCTCGGCCTTCTTGCTCGCCGTGTTGTCGGCCCGGGTCCGGGTCGTGGCCGTCTTGCGGGCCGTGGACGCCGCCACCGCCTTGCGGGCCGCCTTGCGCGGTGCCTTCACCGGCTCCGCGTCGCTGATCCGGTCCGCGCCGAGGATCTCCCGCAGGAACTTGCCGGTGTGGCTGGCCGGTACGCCGGCGACCTGCTCGGGGGTGCCCTCGGCGACGACCAGGCCGCCGCCGGCGCCGCCCTCCGGGCCCATGTCGACGATCCAGTCCGCGGTCTTGATCACGTCGAGGTTGTGCTCGATGACGATGACCGTGTTGCCCTTGTCGACCAGGCCGGAGAGCACCTTCAGCAGCTTGCTGATGTCCTCGAAGTGCAGGCCGGTGGTCGGCTCGTCCAGGACGTAGACCGTGCGGCCGGTGGAGCGGCGCTGCAGCTCGCTGGCGAGCTTGACGCGCTGGGCTTCGCCGCCGGACAGGGTGGTCGCGGACTGGCCGAGCCGGACGTAGCCGAGACCGACGTCCTTCAGGGTCTTCAGGTGCCGGGAGATCGCCGGGACCGCCTCGAAGAACTCCGTGGCCTCCTCGATGGGCATGTTCAGCACGTCGGCGATGGACTTGCCCTTGTAGTGGACCTCCAGCGTCTCCCGGTTGTACCGGGCGCCGTGGCAGACCTCGCACGGGACGTAGACGTCCGGCAGGAAGTTCATCTCGATCTTGATGGTGCCGTCGCCGGCGCAGTTCTCGCAGCGGCCGCCCTTGACGTTGAAGGAGAAGCGGCCGGGCAGGTAGCCGCGGACCTTCGCCTCGGTGGTCTCGGCGAACAGCTTGCGGATGTGGTCGAAGACACCGGTGTACGTCGCCGGGTTGGACCGCGGGGTGCGGCCGATGGGCGACTGGTCGACGTGCACCACCTTGTCGACGAGGTCGTCGCCGTCCACGCGCGTGTGCCGCCCGGGGATGCTGCGCGCGCCGTTCAGCTCGCGCGCCAGGTGGGTGTACAGGATGTCGTTGACCAGCGTGGACTTGCCGGACCCGGACACGCCGGTGACCGCCGTGAACACGCCCAGCGGGAAGGACACGTCGATGTCCTTGAGGTTGTTCTCCCGGGCGCCGTGCACGGTCAGCTGCCGGGAGGGGTCGCGCGGGCGGCGCACGTCGGGCACCGGGATGGCCTTGCGGCCCGAGAGGTACTGGCCGGTCTGCGACTCGGTGTTGGCGAGCAGCTCCTTCAGGGAGCCGCTGTGCACGACCTTGCCGCCGTGCTCGCCCGCGCCGGGGCCGATGTCGACGACCCAGTCGGCGGCCTTGATGGTGTCCTCGTCGTGCTCGACGACGATGAGCGTGTTGCCCATGTCGCGCAGCCGGACCAGGGTCTCGATCAGCCGGTGGTTGTCGCGCTGGTGCAGGCCGATGGACGGCTCGTCCAGCACGTAGAGCACGCCGACCAGACCGGAGCCGATCTGGGTGGCCAGGCGGATGCGCTGGGCCTCGCCGCCGGAGAGCGTGCCGGCCGCGCGGTTGAGCGAGAGGTAGTCCAGGCCGACGTCGACCAGGAACCGCAGCCGCTCGTTGACCTCCTTCAGGACCCGCTCGGCGATCTTCTTCTCGCGGCCGTCGAGCTTCAGCCCGCGCAGGAAGTCCGCGCAGTCGCTGATCGACATCGCGGAGACCTCCGCGATGGACTTGCCCATGATCGTGACCGCGAGGACGACCGGCTTCAGGCGGGTGCCCTCGCAGCCGGGGCAGGGCACCTCGCGCATGTAGCCCTCGAAGCGCTCGCGGCTGGCGTCGCTCTCGGCCTCGCTGTGCCGGCGCTTGACGAAGTTGACGGCGCCCTCGAAGGAGGCCATGTACACGCGCTCGCGCCCGTAGCGGTTGCGGTAGCGGATCTCGATCTGCGTCTTGTGGCCGTACAGCAGGGCCTTCTTGGCGCGCTGGGGCAGCCCGGCGAACGGGATGTCGGTCCGGAAGCCGAGCGCGTCCGCCAGGGCGTGGATCTGGCGGTCGAAGTAGTCCTTGGTGTGCCCGTGCGACCAGGGGTGGATGGCGCCCTCGTCGAGGGTCTTCTCCACGTCCGGGACGATCAGCTCCGGGTCGACCTCCATGCGGGTGCCGATGCCGGTGCACTCGGGGCAGGCGCCGAAGGGCGAGTTGAAGGAGAAGGAGCGGGGCTCCAGCTCCTCGAAGGACAGGTCGTCGTACGGGCAGTACAGGTGCTCGGAGTACATGCGCTCGCGCTCGGGGTCGTCCTCGGGGAGGTCGACGAAGTCGAGCACGACCATGCCGCCGGACAGGCCGAGGGCGGTCTCGACGGAGTCGGTCAGGCGGCGCTTGGCGGAGTCCTTGACCGTGAGGCGGTCGACGACCACCTCGATGGTGTGCTTCTCCTGTTTCTTCAGCGTGGGCGGGCTGGAGAGCTGGATCGTCTCGCCGTCCACGCGCGCGCGGGAGTAGCCCTTGGCCTGCAGGTCGGCGAACAGGTCGACGAACTCGCCCTTGCGCTCGCGCACCAGCGGCGAGAGGACCTGGAAGCGGCTGCCCTCCGGCAGCTCCAGCACCTTGTCGACGATGGCCTGCGGCGACTGGCGCGTGATGGGGCGGCCGCATTCGGGGCAGTGCGGCTTGCCGATGCGCGCGAAGAGCAGCCGCAGGTAGTCGTAGACCTCGGTGATCGTGCCGACCGTGGAGCGCGGGTTGCGCGAGGTCGACTTCTGGTCGATGGAGACCGCCGGGGACAGCCCCTCGATGAAGTCGACGTCCGGCTTGTCCATCTGGCCGAGGAACTGCCGGGCGTACGAGGAGAGCGACTCCACGTAGCGCCGCTGGCCCTCCGCGAAGATGGTGTCGAAGGCCAGGGACGACTTGCCCGACCCGGACAGACCCGTGAAGACGATGAGCGAGTCCCGAGGCAGGTCGAGCGAGACGTTCTTCAGGTTGTGCTCGCGCGCGCCACGGACGATGAGACGGTCGGCCACGCCGGTCCGCACCTTTCTTGAGAGAAGTGACAGGGGCGGGGCCCCCGTGCTTCTTCAGACTAGGGGGAGCCACTGACAACGCCGGGTGGGATTCCCGGAAGCGCCCGGATACAGAACAATTCCCGGCTCTCCAGCATGCCCGACGCCGCACTCGACCTTATAGCACGTGTATTCGATTTACGGTCGCGGTCCGCCTCCTTCACCCGAAGGAGTGGCGCGGCTAGGGTCGGGCGCATGATGGATCACGCTCGTGACCTGGCGTCTGTACAGGACGCCACCGAAAGGCTGCTCGGCGCGGTCGCCGCCCTGGACAACGCGGCTGTGACCGACCAGTCACGGTTGCCGGGCTGGACGCGGGGCCACGTCCTGGCCCACCTGGCCCGTAACGCCGACGCCCTCGTCAACGTCTTCGAGGGCCGCCCGATGTACGTCTCGCCCCAGGCCCGAGACGCCGACATCGAGCGGGACGCCTCCCGTCCCCTGGACGTGCAGGTCGCCGACGTGCGCGAGAGCGCGGCCCGCTTCCAGAAGGCGGCCGCCGCGCTCGCGGACTGGTCGCGCACCGTGGAACTGCGCAACGGCGTCACCGACTCCGCCTCCCGGGTGCCGTTCCGGCGCTGGGTGGAGGTCGAGCTGCACCATGTGGACCTCGGCATCGGCTACGAGCTGGAGGACCTGCCGGCCGAGTTCACACAGCGGGAGATCGACTTCCTCGCGGAGCGCTTCTCGGGCCACGCCGACGTGCCCCCGACCCGGCTGACGGACGGCACGCGCGCGTGGCGCACGGGACGGGACGCCGCCGAACCGGCCGTCACCGTCACCGGGAGCCGGCCGGACCTGCTGGGCTGGCTCGCCGGACGGCGCGACGGATCGGCGCTCACGGCGACGGGCGGCGCGCTGCCGGCGCTTCCTCCGCTGTAGCCCGCCTCCGTCGCGTTGCGGCCCTCCCCTCAGCCCGTGGACGTTCCCCGGGCCGCCCCCGGCGATAGGCTGACGACCATGACGTACAGCGGAGAGGTGCGGGTCGGCGGCCCGGCGGACGTGCACGAGCTGAAGGACCTGATGATCACCAAGATCGCGGTCGGCCCGATGGACAACAACGCCTATCTGCTGCGCTGCCGGGCCACGGACGAACAGCTGCTGATCGACGCGGCCAACGACGCGCACACGCTGCTCGGCATGATCGGTGACGACGGCATCGCCTCCGTCGTCACCACCCACCGGCACGCCGACCACTGGCAGGCGCTGAGCGAGGTCGTGGCGGTGACCGGCGCGCGCACGTACGCGGGCCGGGAGGACGCCGAGGGGATCCCCGTGCCGACCGACGTCCTGGTCGACGACGGCGACGTCATCCGGGTCGGGCAGGTGCAGCTCACCGCACGCCACCTCGTCGGCCACACGCCGGGGTCGATCGCGCTGGTCTACGACGACCCGCACGGGCATCCGCACGTGTTCACCGGCGACTGCCTGTTCCCGGGCGGCGTGGGCAACACCTTCAAGGACCCGCAGGCGTTCGACCGCCTGATCCATGACGTCGAGACCAAGATCTTCGACGTTCTCCCGGACGAGACCTGGGTGTATCCGGGGCACGGCAACGACACCACGCTGGGCACGGAGCGCCCGCACCTGCCGGAGTGGCACGCGCGCGGCTGGTGAGCCCGGGCCGGGGGCGGCACCGCTTCCGGCCCTGGGCGGGCCAGCAGGACGGCGGAGCCTTCAGGCGTCCGCCCGCCGCGCTCCGGCAAGGGCCGCCACCCGCTCCACCGCGAAGGCGTACCCCTGGACGCCGCAGCCGGCGATGACGCCGTCGGCGCGCAGCGACACGTAGGAGTGGTGCCGGAAGGACTCGCGCCGGTGGATGTTGGAGATGTGCACCTCCACCACCGGCATCCCGTCGCAGGTGTTGAGGGCGTCCAGGATGGCGACGGAGGTGTGCGAGTAGGCGGCAGGGTTGATGACGATGCCGCAGTGGTGCAGCCGGGCCTCGTGGATCCAGTCGACCAGTTCGCCCTCGTGGTTGGACTGCCGGAAGTCCACGGTGCCACCGTGCGCGGCCGCCGCCTTGGTGCACAGGGCCTCGATGTCCGCGAGCGTGTCCGAACCGTAGATCTCCGGCTGCCGCTGCCCGAGCAGGTCGAGGTTGGGGCCGTTGAGAATCATGATCGGGGCGGTGGCGAGGGTGCGGGGCACGGTTCCTCCGGGTTCGGTCTGTGGACGGCCGTCCGCTGACGGTCGCTGCTCGTACCCGGTCTATCACGGCCCCTGCCCGCCCCTGCGCGCCCGGCGACAGCGGCCGGGGACCGGCCCTGGCGCGCCGACCGGCTAGGGATTGATGGCCAGTTCCAGGTACGCCGCGAAGATCACCAGATGGACGCCGCTCTGGAGGAGGGTGGCGCGGCCCGGCACCACGGTCAGCGAGGCGACGACCACCGTGAGCAGGAGCAGCAGCATGTGTGTGGGGCTCAGGCCCAGCACGAGCGGTCCGGGCAGCCACACGGAGGCCAGGGCGACCGCCGGGATGGTCAGGCCGATGCTGGCCATCGCGGACCCGAGGGCGAGGTTGAGGCTGGTCTGCACCCGGTCGCGCCGGGCCGAGCGCAGTGCCGCGATGGTCTCGGGCAGCAGCACGAGCAGTGCGATGATCACGCCGACGACCGCGTGGTGCAGTCCGGCGGCCGCGACGCCGGATTCGATGGTCGGCGAGACGCCCTTGGCGAGTCCGACCACGCCGACCAGGGCCAGCGCCAGCAGTCCCAGGCTGGTCCAGGCCTTCCGGGCGGAGGGCCGCTCGGCGTGGGCCTCGGAGGTGATCACCTGGCCCTGCCGGGTGATCGGCAGGAAGTAGTCGCGGTGCCGCACGGTCTGGGTGGCGACGAACACGGCGTAGAGGATCAGCGAGGACAGCGCGGCGAAGGTGAGCTGGACGCCGGAGAACTGCGGACCCGGCTTGCTGGTGGTGAACGTCGGCAGCACCAGACTCAGCGTGGCCAGGGTCGCCACCGTGGCCAGGGCGCCGCCGGTGCCCTCGGCGTTGAAGACGGCCGTACGGTGACGCAGCGAGGCCACCAGCAGGGACAGCCCGACGACGCCATTGCACGTGATCATCACGGCGGCGAACACGGTGTCCCTGGCGAGGGTGGCGCTCTTGGCGCCGCCGTCCACCATCAGCGTGACGATGAGGGCGACCTCGATCACGGTGACGGCGATGGCGAGGACCAGCGAGCCGAAGGGTTCACCGACCCGGTGGGCGACCACCTCGGCGTGGTGGACCGCGGCCAGCACCGACCCGGCCAGCACCACGCACACCAGCACGACCACCGCGGCGGGCAGGCCGCGCCCCCAGGTCAGGGCCAGCAGGACCACCGCGAGCACCGGCACGACGGTGGTCCACGCCCTGGTGAGCGCCCTGAGCCGCGTGATCATGTTGCGATCGTCCCGTATCCGGGCCGGGTTCGCATTCCGGCCCGGAGGCCAGGGCGGCGCCGGCGGATCGCGGTGGTGCGCGGACGAGCGGTCGAGCGCCGTGCTCCCCCGGCCTGCTGCCGTGTCCCGCTCAGACATCGACGCTGTCCTTCGGCGCGTCGCCGGCCTGCGGGGTCCGCACCTCCTGGGCCGCGGCCTGTTTCCGGCCGGCCGCCAGGCTGGTGAGCGTGGTGACGATCAGGACCGAGCAGATCACCCCGAGGGAGACGGGGATGCTGATCTGCGGGACATGCGCACCGGTCTCGTGCAGGGCGTGCAGCACCAGCTTGACGCCGATGAAGCCGAGGATGACCGACAGGCCGTAGGACAGGTGGACCAGCTTCTTCAGCAGGCCGCCTATCAGGAAGTACAGCTGTCGCAGACCCATCAGCGCGAAGGCGTTGGCGGTGAAGACGATGTACGGGTCCTGGGTCAGACCGAAGATGGCGGGGATCGAGTCGAGGGCGAAGAGGACGTCCGTGGTGCCGATGGCGAGCATCACGACCAGCATCGGCGTCATCACGCGCTTGCCGTGCTGCCGGATCCACAGCTTGGTGCCGTGGTAGCGGTCGGCCACGCCGAAGCGGCGTTCGACCACCTTGAGCACCTTGTTCTCCTCGTACTCCTCGTCCGCCGCGCCGGAGCGGGCCTCCTGGATGAGCTTCCAGGCGGTCCAGATCAGGAAGGCGCCGAAGAGGTAGAACACCCACGAGAAGTTCGCGAGGATCGCCGCGCCCGCTGCGATGAACACCGCCCGCAGCACCAGGGCTATGAGCACACCGATCAGCAGCACCCGCTGCTGGTACGGCGACGGGACGGCGAACTTCGCCATGATCAGGACGAAGACGAAGAGGTTGTCGACGCTCAGGGACTTCTCGGTGATGAAGCCCGCGAAGAACTCGCCGGCCGGCTGCCCGCCGGCGAAGACGAGCAGACCCAGGCCGAAGAGACAGGCCAGGGTGACCCAGACGACGGTCCAGATCCCGGCTTCCTTGATCGATACGTCATGGGGTTTGCGGCCGATGAAGAAGTCGACCGCGATGAGGGCGGCCAGGCCGGCCACGGTCAGGGCCCACAGGGCCATGGAAACGTCCACTGCGCCTCCGGCAGGTCGTCACGGCAAAGATGTCAGCGTCGTCGCTGCCGGAGGTCTCTTCCACCCGGGACGGGCCGACGCCCCGGGATCCGGTCCGGTCGAGTCCGTGCCGACCGATCGTCCGATCCGTAGTGACGGGTGCGTCGCAGTAGCAGGGAGTACTCCCCTCCGTGTGGACCACAGTACCCGAATCACCAAGGAGAGGTAAAGAGATCGGTAAAGTGAAGTTCAAACACGCTGGTCAGAGAGGCTTTACCTCTCCTTGGTGATCTCGCTCCCGGTTACTTGGCCCGGTGGTCCGCGGGAGCGGCGGGCACAGGGTCACGGGCTCGCGTCGTACCGGGCCCGCGCGACCCGTGTGAGCACCTGGTCGAGCACCTGGCTGCCCGAGGGGACCCTGGGCGGTTCGTACGTCCAGGCGTGTCCGACCCACGGGTCGGCCAGGTGGTCGTCCGCGACCGGCGTCAGCCGCAGCAGCGAACGCCACAGCGGGTCGAGCAACGGGCCGTAGGCGGCGGCGTCCTCCCGGTCGGCCACCAGCATCAGGTGCACCCCGACCGCCGGCCCCTCGTCCGCCAGATAGCGCAGCCGGGTCACGGCACGCTCGTCGAAGCCGTGGGGGAAGTCGTGGACGACGAGCAGCTGCCCGGCGGTGTCCAGGTGCGGCGGCAGCGCGTCGGGCACACCGGCGCGTACCGCCATCTGCACCAGGTCGACCCGCTGGGTGAGCCGGGTCAGGACGTCCACGATGTCCCTCGCACCGGTCGCGGGCGGACCCGCGAGCACACCGGCGCGCACCAGGGGCGCAAGAGCCTGCGACGCCGCCCCGGCCGGGTCGATGACGTGCACGGCGAACTCGCCCGCCGGGTGCACGGCGAGCAGCCGGGCCGCGTGGGCCACGGCCGTCTCCCTCGCCCATCCGCGCAGCCTGCCCGGGTCGGCGAAGGGATCGCCGGGCCGTCCGGTGCGCCCGCTGTCGATCCACAGGCCGCGCTCCAGCGGCAACCGGACCAGCAGGGGGATGCGCAGGGAGGGGCTCTCCGGCAGGTGGAGGTCGCCCAGCCGCATGGCCATCGGCATCTGCGTCGGCATCCGGTAGCCGTGCCAGACCGGATGGTCCCAGCCCGCGTACGCCGGCGGCAGCGCGGGTTCGACGACCTCCGCCTCGGCGGCCAGCTGGGCGAGGTCGCGGTCCAGAACGGCTCTGGCCTGGTCGACCAGCTGGGTGTGCCGGGCCCGGGCCGCCTCCCGTGCTGCCTCGGCCTGTCCCCCGGTCCGGCCGCGCGGGTCGGACAGGATCTCGTCGAGTTCCCGCTCCCGGCGGGCGTCGGCGAAGTCGACGGCGCCGCGGTAGGCGGCGGTGGTGCGGGCCAGGTCCTCGAACATGCCCCACACCTGGTGGTAGAAACGCTCGTCCATGGACCGTCCCGCCGCGTCGCCCGCGACGGGCGGTGCGGGCCGGCCGGGCGGGGCCGCAGGTGCGGCCGGCGGCGGAGGCTGTGGG
>NZ_LR732544.1:2054981-2071601 GCF_902506575.1 Streptomyces mexicanus
ACCCGGGATCGGTGCCCCGCCTCCGGCATGAACCCGGGCAGGGCACGGGCGGCACCGATCCCGGGTCCCTTCCCGCGCCGGCCGAGCCGCCCCCAGTCCGACGGCACCCGGTCGGGCGCCGGATAGGCGTCGAACCCGTACAGCCACCGCCCCTTGTCCCCGCCGGTGTCGAACGACCCGGGCATCCAGGAGCCGTCCCGGGCCCTGTCGTCGTGGAACAGCGGCACGTCGATGCCGTCGGCGCGCACCTTCGCGTACAGGTGGGACATGTAGGCGCGGCGGGCGGCGGCGTCCGCGTCGCCGCCGCCGCGCGCGTCGTAGCCGTTCTCGATCTGGTACAGCAGCACCGTCCCGGTGCCCTTGGTGAACAGGTGCCCGGCGGCGATGGCGTTCACCCGGGTCAGCCACTCGTCGACGTGCTTCAGGTACGCCGGGTCGGCGGTCCGCGCGGTGCCGGCGGTGGCGGTGAGCCAGCCGGGGAAGCCGCCGGCGTCGGTGTCGGCGCCGATGTACGGGCCGGGGCGCAGCACGACGTACAGCCCGCACTCGGCGGCCGTGCGCAGGAACAGGCCGAGGTCCCGCACGCCGGTGAAGTCGTACCGTCCGGGCGCGGGGGAGTGGTGGTTCCAGGCCACCTGCACGCTGACGGCGTTGTAGCCGTGGGCGCGCATCTTCTGCAGCACGTCCCGCCACAGGGAGGGGCTGGGCAGCCGGAAGGGGTGCACCTCGCCGGACCACAGCGGCAGCCGCCGACCGTCCACCAGCAGCGAGTACCGGTCGAAGCCGACGGTGTGCCGCCGCCCGTCGGCGGCCGGCACCGGCGGCGGGGGACCCGCGGGCGACTCCCGCGCGGCGTACGCCGACGACGCACCCGAACCGCCACTGCCGCCCAGGGCGAGTCCGAGCGCGGCGGTGCCGGCCAGGGCGCTGAAGGTCCGTCTGCTGAGCGCCAAAGCTGTGCCTCCCGGGCGGATCGTACGGGGCGCGGGTCCCGCCATTGTCCACGGCGCGGGCCCCGGCCTTCCCTCCGGTCCCGGGCTCCACAATGGACCCATGAGGATCTCGGCGCGGGCGGACTACGCGGTACGGGCGGCTCTGGAACTGGCCGTACGGCGGGGCGACGGCCCGGCGGCCCCGGTGACGGCGGAGGCGGTCGCCGCGGAACAGGGCATCCCGCACAAGTTCCTGGAGGGCATCCTCGGCGATCTGCGCCGCGCGGGCCTGGTCACCAGCCGGCGCGGCGGAGGCGGCGGATACACCCTGGCCCGGGAGGCGTCCGCGATCACGGTGGCGGACGTGATCCGCGCGGTGGACGGCCCGATCGTCTCCGTGCGCGGCGAACGCCCCACCGGGCTCACCTACACCGGGTCGGCCGAGCCGCTGCTGCCGCTGTGGATCGCCCTGCGCGCCAATGTCCGGCGGATCCTCGAAGGTGTCACCCTGGCCGACATCGCGTCCGGCGAACTGCCGGAGGAGGTCCGCGGCTTGGCGGCGGACCCGGCCGCCTGGGAGAACCCGTGAGAGCCGGTGAGAACCGGTGAGAGGCCGCGACAAACCTCGAAAGGCCGGGTGAACCGCGAAAGCCCGCGTGAACCCCCGAAAGCCCGCGTGAACCCGCAAGGAGCCGGTCCGCTCGCCGTGCCGGGGCAACCAGGAGGGGCCGCGGACGGTCTCACGTCACATGGGTGATGCTGCGTGGACGCGCGGGAAACGGTGGTACGCGCTTCTGGCGTGCGCCGCGGTGCTGGTGGCCGCCGTGGTGGTGGCGGTGGCGTCGGCGAGGGGCGGCACGGACCGCGCGGGCGGTAGGACGGGAGCGGACCGGGGCGGGCACCCCACCGCCGGGACCGGCAGAACCGCCTGGACGCCCGACCCGCACGGCGGCGACACCTACTCCGGGCAGGGCGTGCTCCGGCTCCGCTCCGCGCCGAACATCTACTACCTGCCCCGGTACAGCTCCTTCCAGCAGGCGCCCTCGGCCCCCGAGTTCCACGTCGTCCTGACGGCGTCGTCGGCCCCGTCCGGCGACAGCGGGAAGCAAGGGGCGACGGGCAAGGGCGCCGTCGGCAGGGTCGAGGCGGCCTTCGACCTGACCGCCTTCCAGGGCAGGGCGGAGATCACCTCCGTGCAGAAGGGATACGGCTGCGTCCGCTCCGGCTACCACGTGAACTGCGCGCTGGGCTCCCTGAAGTTCGGCGAGGGAGCCGACTTCACCCCGTTCTCCGTCCGGCCCAAGCCCGGAACGGCCGCCGGACCGGCCGGGACGGTCACGATGACCGTGCGCGGCGCCAACGCGCCCACCGTCCGGCACACCACCCGCGTGATCTCCGGGTCCCCGCGCCTGACGGCCCGCCCGGACCTCGACAAGCTCACCGAGGTCCCTCCCGGGGGCCGGATGCGGCTCACGCCCGCCTTCGGCAACAAGGGGGACACCGCCGTCGAGGGCGGCATCAGCGTCGTGGTCTCGGCGAACGGGGCCGGCCTGCTGCCCCGGTACGCCAACTGCCGCTACGACAAGGCGACCGGAGCCACGAAGGCGCAGTGCGACTTCCCCGGGCCGCTGCCCGCGGGGGCGGCGTACGAGACCGACGGCCCCCTCACCGCCGTCGCCGACCGCAGCGCGAAGACCGGCACGGTGACCTACACCGTGTGGCGCACGGCCGACGTCGGCTACCTCGCCGCGCTGCCCGCGTCCGCCCCGCACGGCAGCGGGGCGCCGCTGCGGCTGCGCTCCGTCGACGGCAGCGCGTTCACCGGTGACGGCGCGGAACCCGGCGAGCGGGCCGTCGGAGGAGGGCTGTCCTTCGAGACCACGGGGAAGAACGACGTGGAGGCCGTCGGCTTCACCATCAGGGGCCGGGTGGGCCAGGTGGTCGAGGTGACCGTGCCGTACCCGAGGGGCGACGGCTGGACCGACTCCTTCGGGCGGGGCACGATGTGGGTGACCCTCCCGGCGGGCGTCAGCCTGATCGAGGGGCCGCCGCAGGACCACGAGAGCGACATCCCCTACTGCCACCGGGGCCCGCGCACGGACGGCCCCGTGGCCTGCCCCGGCCCGGCCGCGTCGGGCACCGTCCTGCGGGTACGCCTGGACCGGCGCGTCGACGGGGCCCACGGCAGCGTCTCGGTGCGCTCCGACGCCTCCGCCGACCCGGACCGGCGCAACAACCCCGCACCCGTGACGGTGCAGTCCCTCCCGTGAACGGACAGGCGGGGGCGGCCCGGGCGCAAAAGCCCGGGCCGCCCCTGCCTGCGGATCCCTGCCGGGGTCCGGTGGGGGACGTTCAACGCCCCCTGCGGCAGGCGGGCATCACGCGCCGAACGAGTGGATCGTCGTCGTCCGGTACGTCCGGCCCGGGCGCAGCACCGTGGAGGGGAAGGCGGGCCGGTTGGGGGAGTCCGGGAAGTGCTGGGTCTCCAGGGCCAGGCCGTCGCCCTGGCGGTAGGTGCGGCCGGAGGTGCCGACCAGGGTGCCGTCGAGGAAGTTGCCCGAGTAGAACTGCACGCCCGGCTGGTCGGTGGCGATCTTCAGGGTGCGGCCGGAGCCCGGGTCGCGCAGGGTGACGACGTGCACCGGGGCGGCGGTCACGCCCTTGTCGAGGACGAAGTTGTGGTCGTAGCCCTTGGCGGTGACCAGCTGGGGGTGGCCGGTGCGGATGTCCCGGCCGATCGGCTTGGCGCGGGTGAAGTCGAAGGGGGTGCCCGCGACCCTCGCCAGCTCGCCGGTGGGGATCAGACCCGAGTCGGTGGGGGTGTAGCGGCCGGCGGCCAGCCACAGCTCGTGGTCGTAGATGCTGCCGCTGCCCTCGCCCGCGAGGTTGTAGTACGTGTGGTTGGTGAGGTTGACGACGGTCGGCTTGTCGGTGGTGGCCTCGTAGTCGATGCGCCAGTCGCCGTGCCGGGTGAGCGTGTACGTCACCTTCGTCTTCAGCGTGCCGGGGTAGCCCATCTCGCCGTCGACGCTGGTGTAGTACAGGTGCAGGCCGACGTCGGAGCCGGAGGTGAACGGCTCGACGTCCCACACCTTGGTGTTGAAGCCCTGGGCGCCGCCGTGCAGGCTGTTCTCGCCGTCGTTGACGGACAGCTGGTAGCTCTTGCCGTCCAGGGTGAAGCGGCCCTTGGCGATGCGGTTGCCGTAGCGGCCGATGGTGGCGCCGAAGAAGGTGGTGCCGACGACGTACGCCTCCAGGTTGTCGTAGCCGAGGGAGACGTTGGCGTAGCGGCCGTGGCGGTCGGGGATCTCCAGCGACTGCACGATGCCGCCGTAGGAGAGGACCTTCAGGCGGGTGCCGCCGTTGGCCAGCGACCAGCGGTGGACCTTGGTGCCGTCGGCGAGCGTGCCGAAGAGTTCCCTCACCGGCTTCCCGCCTCCCTGTTCGCGGCCGGCCGCCTGGGCCGTGCCGCCCAGCGAGGTCGCGGCCAGGCCCGCGGCCGCGGCGCCCGCGATGACGGTGCGTCTGTTCAGTTCCACGTACAGCTCCTCCTACGAAGCGGGCCCCGCCGTCCGGCGGGGCCCGAGCCGACTCACGAACCGGACTTGCGCTTGTTCCACACGTCGAACCCGACCGCGGCCAGCAGGGCCAGGCCCTTGATGACCTGCTGCCAGTCGGTGCCGACGCTCAGGAGGTTCATGCCGTTGTTCAGCCCGCCGGGGACGAGCCCGCCGATGATGGCGCCGAGGACGGTGCCGACACCGCCGCTCATGGACGCGCCGCCGATGAACGACGAGGCGATCGCCTCGAGTTCGTAGTTGACGCCCGCCTTCGGGGAGGCCGCGTTCAGGCGGGCCGCGACCACCAGGCCCGCCAGGGCCGCGAGCACGCCCATGTTCAGGAACACCTGGAAGGTGACCCGCTTGTCCTTCACACCGGACAGCTTCGCGGCCGGCAGGTTGCCGCCGATGGCGTAGATGTGGCGGCCGAAGACGGCGTTGCGCATGACGTAGCCGTAACCGACCACCAGGACGCCCAGCAGGATCAGGACGATCGGGGCGCCCTTGTAGCTGGCCAGCAGCAGCGTGACCACCAGGACCGCGGCGACCAGGGCGACGAGCTTGAGCGCGAACAGCTTGGCGGGCAGCACGTCCAGGGAGAACTCCTGCTGCCGGCGCCGGTCGCGCACCTCCTGCCACACCACGGAGGCGACGATGACGAGGCCCAGCAGCAGGGTGATGTTGTGGTAGTTGGTGTGCGGGCCGACCTCGGGCAGGAAGCCGTTGCCGGCCTTCTGCAGGCCGTCGGGGAACGGGCCGAGGGTCTGGCCCTTGAGCAGGATCTCCGTCAGTCCGCGGAACAGCAGCATGCCGGCGAGGGTGACGATGAACGACGGTATGCCGAAGTAGGCGATCAGATACCCCTGCACCGCGCCGGCCGCCGCGCCCACCAGCAGGCACAGCAGCACCGCGAGCGGCCAGGCCATGTGATGGCTGACGGTCAGGACGGCCGCGGTCGCCCCGACGAAGGCGGTCAGCGAGCCGACCGACAGGTCGATGTGGCCCGCGATGATCACCAGCATCATGCCGATCGCGAGGATCAGGATGTAGCTGTTCTGCAGGACCAGGTTGGAGACGTTGCGCGGCAGCAGCAGGTCGCCGCCGGTCCACGCCTCGAACAGGACGACGATCAGACCGAGCGCGATCAGCATGCCGTACTGGCGCATGTTGCGGCGCAGCCCGTTCAGCATCACCTGGAGCAGACCGCCGCCGGCGGCCGCTCCGCTGCCGCCCGGCGGCGCGGGGGCCGGGCTCTTGGCGGTCACATCCGTGCTCATCGCGTTACCTCTTTGTCCTTTGTCATATGGCGCATCAGCACTTCCTGGGTGGCCTCGGCCCGCGATACCTCACCGGTCAGCCGTCCGGCGGCCATCGTGTAGATGCGGTCGCACATGCCGAGCAGTTCGGGCAGCTCGGAGGAGATGAAGACGACCGCCTTGCCCTGCGCGGCCAGCTGGTCGATGACCGTGTAGATCTCGTACTTGGCGCCCACGTCGATGCCGCGCGTGGGCTCGTCCAGGATCAGCACGTCCGGACCCGCGAAGATCCACTTGCTGAGGACGACCTTCTGCTGGTTGCCGCCCGACAGCTTGCCGACCGGCTCGAACACGGTGGGCGCCTTGATGTTCATGGAGGTGCGGAAGCCCTCGGCGACCTGCCGCTCCTCGTGCTCGTCCACCACGCCCCGCTTGGCGACCTTGCGCAGCGCGGTCAGGGAGATGTTGCGGTTGATGGTGTCGATGAGGTTCAGGCCGTAGTGCTTGCGGTCCTCGGTGACGTACGCGATGCCGTGCCCGACCGCCTCCGAGACGGTCCGGGTGCGGATCTCCCGGCCGTCCTTGAGGACCGTGCCGCCCGCGTACCGGCCGTAGGCGCGGCCGAAGACGCTCATCGCCAGCTCCGTGCGGCCGGCGCCCATCAGGCCGGCGATCCCGACGATCTCCCCGCGCCGCACCTGCAGCGAGACGTCGTCGACGACCTTGCGCTGCTGGTCGATCGGGTGGAACACGGTCCAGTTGCGGATCTCCAGCGCCGGCGCCTCCCCCTCCTCGGGCCGGTGCGGGGTGCGCTCGGGGAAGCGGTGGTCCAGGTCGCGGCCCACCATGCCGGCGATGATCCGCTCCTCGGTGGTCCCGGGCGCCTTGACGTCGAGGGTCTCGATGGTGCGCCCGTCGCGCAGGATGGTCACCGAGTCGGCGACCTTGCGGATCTCGTTCAGCTTGTGGGAGATGATGATCGAGGTGATGCCCTGGTTCTTCAGCTCCAGGATGAGGTCGAGGAGCTTGTCGCTGTCCTCGTCGTTCAGGGCGGCCGTCGGCTCGTCCAGGATGAGCAGCTTCACGGACTTCGACAGCGCCTTGGCGATCTCCACCAGCTGCTGCTTGCCCACGCCGATGTCCGCGACCCGGGTCTCGGGGTGCTCGTCCAGGCCGACCCGGCGCAGCAGCTCGGTGGCGTGCTTGAGGGTGTCGTTCCAGTCGATGAACCCGCGCCGGGCGTGTTCGTTGCCGAGGAAGATGTTCTCCGCGATGGACAGGAACGGCACCAGCGCCAGCTCCTGGTGGATGATGACGATGCCGCGCTGCTCGCTGGCCCGGATGTCCTTGAAGTGGCAGACCTCCCCCTCGAAGAGGATCTCACCCTCGTAGGTGCCGTGCGGATGGACGCCGGAGAGCACCTTCATCAGGGTGGACTTCCCGGCGCCGTTCTCCCCGCAGATGGCGTGGACCTCGCCCTGACGGACGGTCAAGGTGACGTCCGACAGCGCTTTGACACCGGGAAAGGTCTTGACGATCGAGCGCATTTCCAGGACGGGTCCCGCCATGGTCGTGCCTTCCAGTCGGTGGTTCGGTGGGTGCGGCGGCCGCTTGCGGCCGGGACTAGCCCTTGAGCTGCGCGTCGGTGTAGTAGCCGCCCTTGACCAGGACCTCTTCGTAGTTGCTCTTGTCGACGCTGACCGGCTGCAGCAGGTACGAGGGCACCACCTTGGCGCCGTTGTCGTACGACTTGGTGTCGTTGACCTCGGGCTTCTTGCCCTTGAGCATGTCGTCGACCATGGTCGAGGCCACCTGGGCGAGCTTGCGCAGGTCCTTGTAGACGGTCTGCGTCTGCTGGCCGGCGATGATCGACTTCACCGAGGCCAGCTCGGCGTCCTGCCCGGTGATCACCGGCAGCGGCTTGCTGCCCGAGCCGTAGCCGTCGGACTTCAGCGCGGAGAGCACACCGATGGAGATGCCGTCGTAGGGCGAGAGGACCGCGTCCACCTTGGCGCTCTTGTAGGCGGAGGTGAGGATGTCGTCCATGCGCCGCTGGGCGGTGGCGCCGTCCCAGCGCAGGGTGGTGACCTGGTTGAGCTGCGTCTGCCCGGACCTGACGACCAGCTTCTTGCTGTCCAGGTAGGGCTTGAGGACGCTCATGGCGCCGTTGAAGAAGTACTTGGTGTTGTTGTCGTCGTTGGAGCCGGCGAACAGCTCGATGTTGAAGGGGCCCTTGCCCTCCTTCAGGCCCAGCTTGTCGACGATGTAGCTGGCCTGCAGCCTGCCGACCTTCTCGTTGTCGAAGGAGGCGTAGTAGTCGACGTTCTTGGTGCCGAGGATCAGCCGGTCGTAGGAGATGACCGGGATGTTCGCGTCCTTGGCCTCCTGCAGCACGTTGTTCAGCGACTTGTTGTCGATGGCCGCGATGATCAGGCCCTTGACGCCCTGGGTGATCAGGTTCTCGATCTGGGAGACCTGGGTGTCCGGGTCGTCCTCGCCGAAGACGAGCTTGGTCTTGTAGCCCTTGGCCTGCAGGTCCTTGACGACGTTGTTGCCGTCGGAGATCCACCGCTCGGAGGACTTGGTCGGCATCGCGATGCCGATGGTGGCGCCCTTGACGTCGCCCGACTTCTCCTTGCTGCCGCCCTCGCTGTTCTGACCGCAGGCGGACAGGGACAGGGCGAGGCAGGCGGCTGAAGCCATCGCGGCGAGTGCGGCTCGGCGGTTGCGCATGGTCATCATCCTTGAGGTGTGTGCGAGGTCGGTCCGGCGGCGCCCGGGCGGGTGCCTGGCGGTGCGGAGCGCTGCGGGGTGGTGCGCGGTGGTGCGGTGGGTGGTGCTGACGTGGTGCCGGGGGAGCGCGAGCGGTGCCGGTGGTGCGAGGTGGTGCGCGAGCGGTGCCGGTGGTGCGCGGTGGTGCACCGATGGTGCGGGACGCGGTGCGGTGAGGGACCCGGACCGGTTGTGTGGGATTGTGCGCGGTCGTGTCGTGTTCTGTGAAGCTCAGTTTCCGGAACGTTATGCCGGTGTGTCGAAGCGCCGCAGGGAGCCCGGCAGTCGGGAGCCGAGCGGTGCCATGTGCCCGGCCGCCCCGTGCCGTTCGAGCAGATCCAGCGCGAGCCGGCCGCGCCGCACCCGCTCCCGGGCGGTCGCCAGCGTCACGTCCCGCAGGTGGTGCCCGTACGGGTAGATCCCCGGCGCCTTGGACAGGCCGAACTTCAGATACAGCGGCGCCCCGCGCCGGATCAGCTCCGCCACCTCGTACATCCGCACATAGCCGCCCAGATCGTCCGGGGCCTCGATGTACATGTCCATCGGCGCGCCCGACACCCGCCGGATCTCGGTGAGGTGATCCAGCGTCAGGTCGCTGGGCACGTTGATGGAGTCGGCGCCCAGCCGCTCGTAGACGGCGAACGACGCCGGGTTCACCGGGCCGATCAGCGCGGACACCTTCAGCGTGGTGTCGGCCGGGATGAGACCCGCGATCCGCGCCCGGTGCAGCGTCCACAGCACGCCCTCGTCGGCGACCAGCAGGCACTTCACGCCCAGCTCGGTGGCGCGCAGCGCGTCCTCCACGCACCCGGCGACCGCGTCGTGGCCCCGGGCCCGAAGGCCCGCGCCGCGCGAGTCCGAGCGCACCGAGCCACCGGTGTCCCAGGTGCCGCGCGGCCCGGTGAACAGGCACAGTTCGATGTCCCGTTCGGCGGTCGCCTCGACCATCTCGGTGATCTCGGCGTCGGTCAGCATCCACACGCCGCTGCCCTGGCTGATCCGGTGGATGGGGACGTCGAGCCGCGCGGACTCCTTCAGCACCACCGACAGCGCCTCGGGCCCCTCGCAGGAGGGGATCTCGGTGCGCCAGCGGCCCCCGTCGGGGAAGGAGTGCGCGGAGGCGTCGGCGGGGTCGAGGGCGGGGGCACCCAGGCCGAGCGCGGTGAGCACCTGCTCACCGGGCCTGCGCGGTGCCGTGGCGGATGCGTCGGTCACAAGCTGTCCTTCGGGTCGGCAAGCCGCGTACGGCGCCCTCCGGATGTTCGGGATACCGGACGGGGTTCGCGGCTCAAGGTGTGGAAAACGACGGGGTGGTGCGCCGGCCGCGGCGCGTCGGGCGCGGCCGCGGCCGGCGCACGCTCAGGGGCGGAGCAGCACCTTGCCCACCTTGGGATCCTGGGCTCCGACCAGGTCGATGGCGCGGGAGAAGTCGGCGAGCGGCAGCTCGTGGGTGACCAGCGGCAGCGGGTCGAGCAGCCCGGCGGCGAACACCCGCACCGTGTGCGCCCAGGCGTCCGGCGGCGCGCCGAACACGGTGTGCACCTCCAGCTGCCGCACGACCAGGTCCGTCGGGTCCAGCCCGTCGGCGCCCGGCGCCGGGATGCCGGTGAGGACCAGGCGCCCGCCGCGCCGCGGCAGCCCGGCCGCGGTGCGCGCGGCCGAGGCGGACCCGGCGGGCTCGATGACGACGTCGAGGGCGTCGGGCAACTGCTCGTCCCTGGTGCGGAAGTCGGTGGCACCGAAGCGGCGGGACAGCTCCTCGCGGTCCCGGCGGGTGCCGACCACCAGCAGCTCGGCCGGGCTGACGGCCTTGAGGAACTGCACGGCGAACATCCCGAGGGTGCCGGTGCCGACCACCGCCACCCGCTCGCCGGGGCGGGCCCGGGCCTTCAGGGCGGCGGCCGCGACGCAGGCGGCCGGCTCCAGCAGGGCGGCGGCGCTCAGGTCGGCGTCGTCCGGCAGCACGTGCAGCAGCCGGGCCGGCAGGGTGAGGGTGGGCGCCATGGCGCCGGGCTCGGTGAAGCCGGTCTCCTCGTACCCCGCGGCGCACAGCGTGGTCTCGCCGGCGTGGCAGCGGTCGCAGACCTGGCAGTTGCGGAACCCCTCGCCGACGACCTTGCGGCCCACCAGCGTGCCGGGCACCCCCGCGCCCACCTGCCGCACCGTCCCGGACCACTCGTGGCCCGGGGGGAGCGGGTAGCGGACGTATCCCTCGGGCCGGTTGCCCTGGTACACCTCGCGGTCGCTGCCGCAGATCCCGACGGCGTGCACGGCGACCAGCGCCTCGCCGGGGCCGGGCTCGCGCGGGGTGTGCGGCGCGAGCCGGTGCCGGCCCGGCGCCTCCACGACGACGGCGCTGCTCACCGCTTGGCCTCGGGGTTGCGCTTCTCCCAGCCCTCGGCCCACAGGTCGAAGTGGGCCCGCTGCTGCGGGAACTCGGCCGCCGCGTCCACGTCCAGCTCCACGCCCAGGCCCGGGGCGTCGGAGAGGTGGAAGCAGCCGTCCTCCGGGTCCACCTGCGGGGCGCCCTTGACGACCTTCTTGATCTCCGCGTCCGCGAAGTCGTTGAAGTGCTCCAGGATCTTGAAGTTGGGGGAGGTGAAGCCGACCTGGAGGGAGGCGGCGGTCAGCACGGACCCGCCGACGTTGTGCGGGGCGACGAGCATGTAGTGGGTCTCGGCGGTGGCGGCCAGCTTGCGGGTCTCCCAGATGCCGCCGATGTGGCCGACGTCCGGCTGGATGATGTCCACGGCCTGGTTCTCGAACAGCTCGCGGAACTCGATCCGGTCGTGGATGCGCTCGCCGGTGGCCACCGGCAGGTCCACCTTCTCGGCGACCTTCTTCAGCGCCTTGAGGTTCTCCGGCGGCACCGGCTCCTCCAGCCAGGCCGGCCGGTACGGCGCCATCTCCTTGGCCAGCCGGACGGCGGTCGCGGGGGAGAAGCGGCCGTGCATCTCCAGCATCAGCTCGGCGTCCGGGCCGATGGCGTCCCGTACGGCCTCGATGAGCGAGACGGCGTACACGGTCTCCTGGTGGTCCAGCTCGAAGTGCCCGGTGCCGAACGGGTCGATCTTCAGCGCCCGGTACCCGCGCTCCATGACCTGCTGCGCGGCCTTGTGGTACGCCTCCGGGGTGCGCTCGGTGGTGTACCAGCCGTTGGCGTACGCCTTGACCTTGTCCGTCACCTTCCCGCCGAGCAGCTGCCACACCGGCACGCCCAGGGCCTTGCCCTTGATGTCCCAGCAGGCCATCTCGACGACCGCGATGCCGGACATGACGATCTCGCCGGCCCGGCCGTAGTCGCCGTACTTCATCCGCTTGACGAGGTCTTCCACGGCGAACGGGTCGGAGCCCAGAATGTGGTTCTGCTCCGCTTCCTTGAGATAGCCGAGGAGGGCGTCGGTGTGCCCGAGCATCCGGGTCTCGCCGACTCCCGTGATCCCCTCGTCGGTGTGCACCTGGACGTAGGTCAGGTTGCGCCACGGCGTCCCGACCACGTGCGTGCTGATTCCGGTGATGCGCACGGCAGTTGCCCCTCAGCTGTACGGTTGACTGGTTCGTGTCGTTCGATATTTCGTCACGCGTTCGAAATGCTGGCGTGACAGTAAGGAGGGGGCGCCGGGGGTGTCAATGGGTCGAACAGGTAACGGTTTCGGCAAGGCCCGCAGGGCGCCCGCCGCGCGCGCGGGAAACCTTTGCGCAAACCTTCACAGAACCCGTCACGGACGGGCCTGGGAGCGCCCGCCGCCGGGAACTTAGTCTTCCCGCGTCATGGACGACTACTGCGCCCCGTGCCGACGGCACCTCGACGGCGCCCTCGCCTGCCCGGGCTGCGGAACCCCCGCCGACGCGCTCCCGGCCCGTCCCGCGCGGGTCCAACCCGCCGCCGTAGCAGGAGAGTTGGGGCAGGCGGGGGACGCGGGCGGGGGCAGCGGCCCGGCGGAACCGGCCGGCCGGGCCGAGCGCCGCCGGGCGCAGGGCCGGGGGCGGGATCCGCCGTCGCGCCGCCCTCGGAAGCCGGCGGCTGAGGCAGCCGGGTGTCGCCGGTCACCGGCGGGCCGCCGGCCTGCGCGGGCTCCTCCGTCCGGTGCGTCTCGTCGCTGCCGGCCGCTTCGGGGGGCGCCGGTACGGCGTCCTGCGTCTGCCGGGGTGCCGGCGTTGCGTGCGGGCCGACCCCGCAGTCCGGGCGGGGCGCGCGGGCCGGGTCGGACGCGTGGACCGGGCCGGGCGCGTGCGGGGGACGCTCGGGGTGCGCCGTGCGCGGCGGGCCGTCGGCGGCCACCGGGTGGGCCGCGCCGCGGGCGACCGCCTCGTGGACGGTGCGCGCCAGGTCGTGGGCCCGGTGCAGCCCACGGTCGGTGAGGAGTTCGGCGAGGCCGCCGGCGTATCCCTGGCCGACGGCCCGTACCTTCCAGGCGCCCTGTCTGCGGTACAGCTCCAGGGCGATCACGGCCGACTCGGCGTCCAGTCCGGTGAGGGTGTAGCCGGCGAGTTCGGTGCCGTCCGGACCGGCGACCGACACGAAGGGCGCGGCGACCGCGCCGAACCGGGTCGGGCCTCCACCGCCGCCGGGCAGGACTCCGCCGGGCAGGACGAGAAGCACTTCGACGCGGTGCACGGCCTGGTCCATCGCGTCCAGGTCGACGGCGATGCGGTGGGTGGCGGACGCCTGCCGGGGCACTTGCAGACCGGGCAGGCAGGGGGCGCCGGGGTGCGCCACGCCGTCAGGGGCCGCCACCCTGCCGCGGTCGTCAGCGGTCGCGGCCAGGGCGAGGAGCGGTGTGCCCGCCGAGACGCGGATCTGCAGGCACGGCTGGGTGAGCGGGTGGTTCTGCCCCCGCACCAGCTCGGCGGTCATCCCCCTGCCCCCCTGTGCCTGTGCCGTGTGGTGTGCGCGGTGCCGGCCGGCCCGTCCTAGAGGTGCGGAAGGATGGCGGGCATCAGGTCCTGGAAGGTGCGGCCGTTGGCGGGGACGCCGAGGGCCGTCATCGTCCAGCCGGTCCCGGCGCGGTGCACCTTCGCCATGACCTGGGCGGTGTAGTTGCCGCCGCCGGCCAGGGTGTAGCGGGCGAGTTCCTGGCCGTTGGTCTCGTCGATGAGGCGGCAGAACGCGTTCTGCACTTCCTGGAAGGTCTGGCCCGTGAAGGAGTTCACGGTGAAGACGATCTGGTCGATGTGGACCGGCACGCGCTGCAGGTCGACGAGGATCGCCTCGTCGTCGCCGCCCTGTCCGGCACCGCCGACGAGGTTGTCACCGGTGTGGCGCACGGAGCCGTCATCGCTCACCAGGTGGCGGAAGAAGACGACGTCGACCGGCTGCTTGTCGGCGAACAGCACCGCGGAGGCGTCCAGGTCGATCTCCCGGGTCCGCGAGCCGAACAGGCCGCGGCGGGGCGCCGCCTGCCAGCCGAGACCCATGCGGACCGCGGACAGGCTGCCCCCGTCGTTCTTCTGCAGGCTGATGGCCTGGCCCTTGGTCAAATTGACGGACACGGCTGCTTCCCCTCTCGGACTGCTCCCCTGTTGCCGCGCTGAACGCGGTTGATCAGCACCCTACGCACCGGCACTGACATCGCCGCCGCCCGGTTCGGACTTTGTGGCGGTCTTGCAACACAGCGCGTACGCCAGTACGCGAGGGTCCCGGTCGGTGGACCGGGACCCTTCGGCGGGATCAGGCGCCCCTTCGACCGGGATCAGGCCAGGCCGGCCTCCCGCATCTGGCGCAGCTCCTTCTTCATCTCGGCGACCTCGTCGCGCAGCCGGGCCGCCACCTCGAACTGCAGCTCGGCCGCGGCGGCGCGCATCCGCTCGGTCATCTCCTCGATCTGCTCGGCGAGCTGGGCTGCGGGACGGTCGGTGGGCACCGTCTCCTTCGCCTTGCCCTTGGCGGCCTTCGCGCCCTTGCCGCCCTTGACCGCGTGCTCGGCGAGCGAGGGCACGGGTGCCTTGGCGCCCTTGCCGTCCTTGCCCTTGCGGTAGCCGGTGCCGAGCAGCTGCTCGGTGTCGACCTCCTCGCGGGCGATCTGCGCGACGATGTCGTTGATCTTCTTGCGCAGTGGCTGCGGGTCGATGCCGTTGGCCTTGTTGTAGGCGATCTGCTTCTCCCGGCGGCGGTTGGTCTCCTCGATGGCCCTCTCCATCGCCGGGGTGATCTTGTCGGCGTACATGTGGACCTGGCCGGAGACGTTGCGCGCCGCGCGGCCGATGGTCTGGATGAGCGAGGTGCCCGAGCGCAGGAAGCCCTCCTTGTCGGCGTCCAGGATCGCCACCAGGGACACCTCGGGCAGGTCCAGGCCCTCGCGCAGCAGGTTGATGCCGACCAGGACGTCGTACTCGCCGGAGCGCAGCTCGCGCAGCAGCTCGACGCGGCGCAGCGTGTCGACGTCGCTGTGCAGGTAGCGGACCTGGATGCCGAGTTCCACGAAGTAGTCGGTGAGGTCCTCGGCCATCTTCTTGGTGAGCGTGGTGACCAGGACGCGCTCGTCCTTCTCCACCCGCTTGCGGATCTCGTGCACGAGGTCGTCGATCTGGCCCTCGGTGGGCTTGACGACGACCTCGGGGTCCACCAGACCGGTGGGCCGGATGATCTGCTCGACCTGGCCGTTCGAGCGCGACAGCTCGTACGGGCCCGGGGTCGCCGAGAGATAGACCGTCTGCCCGATCCGCTCCTGGAACTCCTCCCACTTCAGCGGGCGGTTGTCCAGGGCGGAGGGCAGCCGGAAGCCGTGCTCGACGAGGGTGCGCTTGCGGGAGGCGTCGCCCTCGTACATCGCGCCGATCTGGGGCACGGTCACGTGCGACTCGTCGATGACGAGCAGGAAGTCCTCGGGGAAGTAGTCGAGCAGGGTGTTGGGCGGGGTGCCGGGCGCGCGGTCGTCGAAGTGCATCGAGTAGTTCTCCACGCCGGAGCAGGTGCCGATCTGGCGGAGCATCTCGATGTCGTAGGTGGTGCGCATCCGCAGCCGCTGGGCCTCCAGCAGCTTGCCCTGCTTCTCCAGCTCGGCCAGGCGCTCCTTGAGTTCCTCCTCGATGCCGCGGATCGCCCGCTCCATGCGCTCGGGACCGGCGATGTAGTGCGAGGCCGGGAACACATACAGCTGCCGGTCGTCGCTGATGATCTCGCCGGTGATCGGGTGCAGTGTGGACAGCGCCTCGATCTCGTCGCCGAACATCTCGATGCGGACGGCCAGCTCCTCGTAGACCGGGAAGATCTCGATGGTGTCGCCGCGCACCCGGAACGTGCCGCGGGTGAAGGCCATGTCGTTGCGCGTGTACTGGATGTCCACGAAACGGCGCAGCAGGTCGTCGCGGTCGATCTCGTCACCGACGCGGAGCGGGACCATGCGGTCCACGTACTCCTGCGGGGTGCCCAGGCCGTAGATGCAGGAGACGGAGGCGACCACGACGACGTCGCGGCGGGTGAGCAGCGAGTTGGTCGCGGAGTGGCGCAGCCGCTCGACCTCCTCGTTGATCGAGGAATCCTTCTCGATGTAGGTGTCCGACTGCGGGACGTAGGCCTCGGGCTGGTAGTAGTCGTAGTACGAGACGAAGTACTCGACGGCGTTGTTGGGCAGCAGTTCGCGGAACTCGTTGGCCAGCTGCGCGGCCAGCGTCTTGTTCGGCGCCATGACGAGCGTGGGGCGCTGCAGCTTCTCGATCATCCACGCGGTGGTGGCGGACTTGCCGGTGCCGGTGGCGCCGAGCAGTACGACGTCCTTCTCGCCCGCCTGGATGCGCCGGGCGAGTTCTTCGATGGCCTGGGGCTGGTCGCCGCTGGGCCGGTAGGGGCTGACGACCTCGAAGGGCGCCACCGTGCGTTCGATGTGGGAAACGGGCCGCATGTCATCCACCGTACGACCCACCACTGACAACGGGGTCGGATCAGCCGGAACGGGGCGGCATGGCCCGCGGGCGGCCCGGCAGGCGCTCGGCATCGGGCCGGTGGGCGGCCGGGCGTATCGGCATCGGGTCGGGTCCGGGTCCGGGTCGGGTCCGGGTCCGGGGCGGGGCCCGCCCCCCGTCAGCGGCCCCGCGGGGGACGCCCGCCCGCCCGGCGGCGGGTCGCCGCCGTGGGCCGCGCGGCGGCGCGTCCGACCGCCG
>NZ_LR732544.1:2071702-2115311 GCF_902506575.1 Streptomyces mexicanus
GTGCTGAGGCGGCGGCCGGTGCGG
Organism: Streptomyces mexicanus; assembly: GCF_902506575.1. Classification (GTDB taxonomy): domain Bacteria; phylum Actinomycetota; class Actinomycetes; order Streptomycetales; family Streptomycetaceae; genus Streptomyces; species Streptomyces mexicanus. Next base: position 2,071,727 of record NZ_LR732544.1, read on the forward strand.
AGAGGGCGGCGGGCCGGGGGCTGCTGGTGATCGGGGACGTGGTGACCGATGTCGTCGCCCGGCACCGGGGCCCGCCCGCGTCCGGCACCGACACGCCCGCGGCGATCCGGCTGGTGCCCGGTGGGGCCGGGGCCAACGTGGCCTGTTGGGCGGTCCATCAAGGGTGCCCGGACGTGCGGCTGCTCGGCCGGGTGGGCACGGACACGGCGTCCTGGCACGAGCGGGAGCTGGTCGCCTCGGGGGTGCGGCCCCGGCTCGTGGTGGACGCCGAGGCACCCACCGGAACGGTGGTCTGCCTGGTGGACGCGGCGAACGCGGGCGAGCGCACGTTCCTCACCGACAGCGGGGCCTCGCTGCGCCTTGGGCCGGCGGACTGGTCGGAGGCGTTGTTGGACGGGGTGGCCCGGCTGCACCTGTCGGGCTACCTGCTGTTCTCCGCGCCGGGCCGGGCGCTGGTGGCCACGGCCGTCACCTCCGCCCGGGCGCGCGATGTGCCCGTCAGCCTGGATCCGGCCTCGGCCGGATTCCTCGCCGGGCTGGGAGTGCAGCGGTTCCTGGAGCTGGCCGAGGGAGTGGACGTGCTGCTGCCCAGCCGGGACGAGGCGTGTCTGCTGACGGGGCTGTCCGACCCGGCGGACGCGGCGGCCAAGCTGAGCCGGCACGTCCCGCTGGTGGTGGCCACGCAGGGCGCCGACGGGGCGCTGGTGGCCCGCTCGGGGGTCGTCGAGGCGCGCGTGCCCGCCGTACCGGCGGTGCCCAGGGACACGACGGGTGCCGGTGACGCCTTAACCGGGGCGTTCCTGGCCGTCCTGCTGGCCGGCGCCGATCCCGGGACCGCGGCGGCGGAGGGCTGCCGGGCGGGCGCGCTGGCGGTGGAGCGGATGGGCGGCAGGCCTCCGAGAGGTCCCGCCGACGTCACCTAGGGCGTGTGCAGGAGTTCAGGTGCGCGGGACTCGACATGTACAGGACCTCGCGCGCGGAACTCGACGTGTGCAGGACCTCGCGCGCGGAACTCACGTGTGCAGGACTTCGCGTGTGCGGGGACTCTTCGGGGCCGGGGCCGGGGCGAGGCGCGAGGGCCCGCGTCGTATGAGGTGCCCCCCGGCTGCGTCGGCTACGGCTTGAGGCCCCACGCGGAGATCATGGGTGCCGTGGCCAGGTCCATCGTGCCGGAGGCCACGTTGGCCAGGTGGCGGTCGATCTCCTCGTCCGTGGCCAGGCCCGCGGCGACGAGCCGGCCGCGGATCTGGCGGACGGTGGCGGACTCCAGGGCGGCGCAGGCCTGCGAGGCGACGGGGAAGTAGGCGTCGGCCTCGACCCGTTGCAGCCCGGCCGCGCGCAGCAGGCCCGGCAGCTTGCGCCCGTACGACAGGTCGGCCCCGCGGTCTGCGAGCAGCCGGCGGAAGCCGTGGCGCAGCCGGTTGGCCAGTTCCTCCGCCGGTCCGCGTTCGTCGGGGCAGAGCAGTGGCTGAAGCGCGGGGTCGGCGTCCTCGAGCAGGAGCCGGCCGCCGGGCCGCAGGGCCTTGATCATGGACCGCAGTGCTCGCTCCCGGTCGGGCACGTGGACCAGGACGAGCCGGGCGTGCACGAGGTCGAAGCCCTCCCCCGGCGGTTCGTCGGCGCCCACGTCGTGGACCCGTACCCGCACCGGTGAGCGGTCGGCGGCGGCGACCAGCGAGGTGTCGATGTCGGTCGCCAGGACCTCACCGGTGGGGCCGACCCGCTCGGCCAGCCAGGAGACGACGGACGTCCCGCCGGCGCCGACCTCCCAGCACCGCCACCCACGGTCCACGCCGAGCGCCTCCAGGTGCCGGAAGGTCGTGGGGTCGAAGAGGTGGGCGAATGCGTCGAAACGTTCACCCGCCTCGGTCTGCCGGTTGTCCAGCAGGTATCCGTCGCCGTGCGTACCGCCGGTCCCGCGGGTACCACCAGTCCCCCCGCGGGTACCACCAGTCTCGCGAGTGCCGTCGGTCCCCCTCATCCCTTCCGTCCCGTACATCCTGCTTGTCCCCTTCGTTCTGTTGGTCCCTTCAGTCGCGTGGGACATGCCGCGATCATCGCTCACCGGTGGTGCGGCCGCTCCACGCCGGGTGGCGCGGGTCGTCGGCGCGTACCAGCACGTCCGCCGTGCCGGCCGGGTCGGTCTCGGTCTCGTAGCGCTCGAAGGCCGGCAGTGTCCAGTGCTCCGCCTCGGGGGTGCGGCGGCGCAGGGCGCCCGCGGAGAGCAGGACGTGGACGGTGAGGTCGAAGGGGAACCAGTGGCGCAGCAGGAGCGGGCCGTGCAGCAACAGCAGTCCGCCGGGCGGGAGCCGGACGTAGGAGCTGCGGGTGGCGCGGTCGGTGGCCGGGTCCCGCAGGTCGGGCAGGACACGGCCGTCACCGCCGGGTTCGAGGGGGCCGAAGACCTCGCGCCACAGGGCTCCGGTGTCCAGCCAGCCGTCGTAGTAGGAGTCCACGTCGCGGTGGCCGTGTTCCAGGCGCAGGGACGCCGGGCGCAGGAAGCCCTCGGCGCCGACGACCAGCGACGGCCGGCCGCGTACGCGCAGCGCCTCCGCGACGCGCCCGGCCAGGTCGCCCGGGCGGGCGGCCGGGGCACCGTCGAAGGCGACCCGTGGCCACGAACCGCCGTCGCCCGGTTCCAGATCGAGCAGCCGTTCGGCCAGGAGGTCGCCGAGCCGCTCCCAGGTGATCGCTTCGAGTCGCACACGGCCATGATGCGCCAGGCCCACCGGGGGCCGGGCCGCCCGGGGTACGGACAGGCCCGGTGCAGCGGCGTGCGGAGTGCGGGCGCGGCGGGGAAGGCGCGGCGGGGATGTGGGCACGTGCCCGGGTGCACCGGAGCCGCGCCGGGGGAATCACCCCCGCGTGGTCCTCCCCTCGACGTCTCCCCTGCGCGCCGGCCTTGTCGTCGTCCAGCCGCTGCGGCGCAAGCACTGCGCCGCGTGCCGCCGCGGCCCACTGCCCCTGCTCGTCCTGGAGGACGGCGTGCCCCGCTGCCTGGCCTGCGCCGACCTCGGTCACCTGGTGTTCCTCCCCCGCGGCGACACCGCGCTGACCCGCAGGTCGCGGGAGGAGAGCGCGCTGTGGGCGGTCGTGGTGCGGTTCAACCGGCGCAGGGGCCGCTACGAGCGGCAGGGCCTCCTCGTCGAGGAGGAGGCCCTGGCCCGGGCCGAGTCCCGGTGCCTGGCGGACGCCGAGGCACGCCGTCGGCGCCGGGCCCGGGACGCGCGGCGGCGGGCGGCGCAGGACGCGCGGTTCGCGGAGGCGTTCGCGACGCAGATCCGCCGGCTGTTCCCCGGGTGCCCGCCCGACCGGGCCGGGGCCATCGCCGCGCACGCCTCCGAGCGCGGCAGCGGGCGGGTCGGGCGCAGCGCCGCGGGGCGCGCGCTGTCCGAGGGCGCGGTCACGTGTGCGGTGATCGCGTCCGTACGGCACCTGGACACCCCGTACGACCGGCTGCTGATGGACGGGGTGGCACGGCACGAGGCCCGGCGGCGGATCGCGGCGGACGTGGAAGCGGTGCTGCGGGGGTGGCGCGAGGCGGTGGGGACAGCAGCAGCCGCACAGTCGCCGGTCACCGGGACGGAGGCCGCGACGAAGCCGACGGTACGGACGGACATCGCCGGCTGAACCGGGACGGACGGGCGTCGCCGGCTGACCGGTACGGACGGGCGTCGCCGGCTGACCGGTACGGACGGGCGTCGCCGGCTGACCGGGTACGGACGGACGTCGTCGGCTGACCGGGTACGGACGCGTGTCGCCGGCCAAGGCGCGGACGACCATCCCCGGGTGGGCGCCGGCCGCCTCGGCTCCTCCCCTCCTCCCCCCCTCGCAGCCCGGGTCGCAGGCCCTGCGGGTCCGGCCGGGGCGTCGTATCGTGGCGGCAGGGGCGTCGCCCGGGGACGCGCGGAGGCGAGGGAGACGGCGATGGCCGATCCCAAGGGTTTCCTGTCCACGCCCCGCCGGGAGTGGCCGCGCAGGCCGGTCGGCGAGCGGGTGCGGGACTGGAACGAGGTGTACGTTCCGGGCGCGCTGCTGCCGATCATCAGCAAGCAGGCCGACCGGTGCATGGACTGCGGGATCCCGTTCTGCCACCAGGCCTGTCCGCTGGGCAATCTGATCCCCGAGTGGAACGACCTGGTCTCCCGGGAGGACTGGCGGGCGGCGAGCGACCGGCTGCACGCCACGAACAACTTCCCCGAGTTCACCGGCCGGTTGTGCCCGGCGCCGTGCGAGGCGGGGTGCGTGCTGGCCATCAACCAGCCGGCCGTCACCATCAAGAACGTCGAGTGCGCCATCGCCGACCGCGCCTGGGAGGAAGGTTTCGTCGAACCGCGCCCGCCGGAGCGGCTGTCGGACCGCACCGTCGCCGTGATCGGCTCGGGGCCGACGGGGCTCGCCGCGGCCCAGCAGCTGACCCGCGCCGGCCACACGGTCGCCGTGTACGAGCGGGACGACCGGCTCGGCGGGCTGATGCGGTACGGCATCCCCGAGTTCAAGATGGAGAAGCACCATCTGGACCGGCGGCTGGAGCAGATGCGGGCCGAGGGGACGAGGTTCCGTACGTCCACGGTGGTGGGACGGGACATCGACGCGGCGGAGCTGCGGGCGCGCTACGACGTCGTGGTGATCGCCACGGGGGCCACCGCGTGGCGCGAACTCGACGTGCCGGGGCGGGAACTGGCCGGAGTGCACCAGGCCATGGAGTACCTCCCGCCGGCGAACCGGGTGCGCGAGGGGGACATCGAGGTCTCCCCGCTGTCCGCCGCGGGCCGGCACGTGGTCATCGTGGGCGGCGGGGACACGGGAGCCGACTGCCTGGGGACGGCGGTGCGGCAGGGCGCCGCGTCCGTGACCCAGCTGGACATCTACGCCCAGCCCGGCACCGAGCGCGACGACGACACCGAGCCGTGGCCGACCTATCCGAAGATCTACCGCCTCTCGGCCGCGCACGAGGAGGCGGCCACGCTGCGCACGGCGCCGGCCGCGGACGCCGACGCGCGGCTCTTCGCCGCCTCGACGCTGCGCTTCTCCGGTGACGCGGACGGGCATGTGCGCGCGTTGCACCTGGTCGAGGTGGACGCGCGACGGCGACCCCTGCCGGGTACCGAACGGACGCTCCCGGCCGACCTGGTGCTGCTCGCGCTGGGGTTCTCGGGGCCGGACCGGCACGACGGGCTGATCGACCAGCTGGGCATCGAGCTGACGCCGCGCGGCACGATCGCGCGGGACGCCGGGTTCGCGACGAACGTCCCCGGTGTGTTCGCCGCCGGGGACGCCGCGCGCGGGCAGTCGCTGATCGTGTGGGCGATCGCGGAGGGGCGGGCGGTGGCGGCGGCGGTGGACCGCCACCTCACGGGCAGGTCCGAGCTGCCGACGCCGATCGGTCCGTACGACCGGCCGATGACGGTCTAGCCTCCGCGCCTCCGCGACCGCCATGACCGTGCATCTGCGGGCCCCGCGACCGCCATGACCGTGCATCCGCGGCCTCCGGCCGCCCTGGCCGAGCGGGCCACGGGCAGCCGGACCCGGTTGCCGGATGCCGATTGCCCGATGCCGGTCGCCGGGTGGTTGTCGGATGCCGGTGGCCGGATGCCGGTCGTCGGGTGGTTGCTGGATACCGGATGGCCGGTGGCCACGTACTGTCGGGGCTTGCTCAGGGCTTGCGGGCCACCGCCCCGTATCCCGGGATCACCCCGTCGTCCTGTCCCGGTACCGGCTCACCCAGTTCCGGGTGCCACCGGTGGACCACCTCGACGCCGGGTTCGACCAGTTTCAGGCCGTCGAAGAAGCGGGCGAACTCCTCACGGGAGCGCAGGGCGAGGGTGACGCCGGCCGCCTTCAGCTTCTCGGTGGCCGCCGCGGACTCCTCCGGGGTGAAGTCGGCGGTGGCGTGGGTCATCATCAGGTAGCTGCCGGAGGGCAGTTCGGCGAGCAGCCGGCGCACCAGGTCGTGCGCGCCGTCCTCGTCGGAGACGAAGTGGAGCAGCGCGACCAGGCAGAGCGCGACCGGCCGGGTGAGGTCCAGGATCTTGCGGGCGCCGTCGAGGACGGTGGCCGGGTCGCGGACGTCGGCCTGCAGGTACTCGGTGGCACCCTCGGGTGTGCTGCGCAGCAGGGCCGCGGCGTGCGCCAGCACGACGGGGTCGTTGTCGCAGTAGACGACGCGGGCGTCGGGGGCGACCTGCTGCGCGACCTGGTGCAGGTTCGGCTCGGTCGGGATGCCCGTGCCGACGTCGAGGAACTGCCGGACGCCCCGGCCGACCAGCCAGCGGGTGGCGCGGTGCATGAACGCCCGGTTCACCTTGGCCATCACCGGCACCCGCGGGTCGAGGGCCAGCATCTGCCGGCCCATCTCCTCGTCGACCGGGTAGTTGTCCTTGCCGCCGAGATACCAGTCGTACATCCGCGCGGGATGGGGTGTGCCGGTGTCGATCCGGACCGCCTGGGCCGTGGGCGCAGCGGTGGTCCGGTCGGAGTCGAGAGGCGTGTCCTGCCCGGTCATACGGCACCCCGTAAGCGTGTGAGGAGAAAGCGTTCGTTCAAGTCCGTGCCAGATTTAGCGAGTTGAGCGCAGAGCATCAGAAAACAGAGGAATCAGGTCAGGAGAGCAGGAAGTCGGCCACCCCCGCCTTGGCGCCCTCGATGAAGGCGGTCATCTCGTCGGTGGTGTAGATGAGTGCCGGACCGTCCGGGTCGGTGGACTGGCGCACCGCGATCCGGCCGTCGGCCAGCTTCATGGCCTCCAGGCAGTTGCCCCCGTTGCCGCCGCTCCACGGCTTGTGCCAGCCCTCGCTGCCCAGTTCCCGCGCGGGCATGCCGTTGTAGATCCGCTGGCCGCAGGTGCGCGGGCCGAGCGGCTGGGACGACGTGGTGCGATCCATTCAGTACTCCTTGCGGAGATCCCGGAGGATCTCCTTGGTGCGATGTGCCGTAGCGGCCTGCGCCGCCATGCGGTCCATGACCTCCAGGTGGGTCGCCACCTCGGTGCGCGCGTCCAGGTAGACGGCGCCGGTCAGGTACTCGCTGTAGACCATGTCCGGAAGTTCGGGCACGGCGAATCGGAACAGCACGAAGGGCCCGTAGGTGCCCGGGTGCGGCCCCGACGAGAACTGGGCTATCTGCAACGTCACATTGGACAGCTCCGCCGCCTCGAGCAGTTTGTCGATCTGAGCGCGCATCACCTCGGGTGCGCCGACCGGACGGCGCAGCACCGTCTCGTCGAGGACGGCCCAGAACCTGGGCGCGTCCGGGCGGGTGAGCAGCTCCTGACGCTGCATGCGCAGCGCGACGTGGCGCTCGATGTCCTCCGGGCTGGTCTGGCCGACGGCTCCCGACTCGAGCACGCCGCGCGCGTAGTCCTCGGTCTGCAGCAGACCGGGCACGAAGTGCGGCTCGTAGGACCGGATGAGCGCGGCGGCGCCCTCCAGGCTGACGTACATCGAGAACCAGCCCGGGAGGATGTCGTGGAACCGCTGCCACCAGCCGGGCCGGTTGGCCTCCTCGGCCAGCTGCACGAAGACCTCGGCCTCGTCGTCGGGGACGCCGTAGGCCTTCAGCAGCAGTTGCAGGTACGGGATCTTGAGGGCGACCTCGGCCATTTCCATGCGGCGGACGGTGGCCGGGGCGACACGCAGGACGCGGGCGGCCTCCTCGCGCTTGAGCCCGGCGCGTTCCCGCAGGTCGAGCAGACGCCGGCCGAGCACGACCTGTCCGACGGTCGGCGCGGACCGCGGTTCGCTCACCCTCCACCTCCACCAAGTCACGGCAGGCCCGAAGCCTCCGCCGGGTCACGGAGCCCCGAAGGGCCGGGTCGGCCCGAAGAATCCCGACAGCCCTGCGGCGCCATTCGAAGATACGTTCGAAGACCGGGACAGGTCTCCGGCGATCCCAACTGGCGCCGCGCGACGTGCTGTTGCGAGCAGTGTGCCACGCCCTTGCACTGCGTCATACAGCACTCTGCATTTTTCAGAGTGGCTCTTGCCAAGTGTTCACGACAGGGCGATAGTGGCAAGCGTGATTCCGTCCCCGCCCTTAGGAACAGACGCCACCGCAGGTCCCTTCGCCCTCGCCTCCGGTGCCGCCACGGGAGCGGGCCCCGAGCGGGCCGTTGCCGAGCGCCGGTTCCGCTTCGAACTGGCCGCACACCCGGGTTCTCCCGCCCAGGCCAGACGCCTCACCAGGTCCCGGCTCACCGGCTGGTCGGTCTGCGAGGACACCTGCGACACCGCGGCCCTGGTCATCTCCGAACTGGTCACCAACGCCATCGTGCACACCGCGAGCAGCCGGATCGTGTGCGAACTGCACGACGGCGACGACCGGGTGCGCATCGCGGTGCGTGACGAAGGCTGCGCGCCGGGCGAGCCCCATCCCTCTCCGCAGCGACCGGAGGAGGAACACGGCAGGGGCCTGCTCCTCATCGAGGCCCTCTGTCATGCCTGGGGCGCGCAGGAGCACGGCTCCGGGCTGGTGGTGTGGGCGGAACTGCCACGCGGCGGTGGCCAGGAAGCCCGGGAGGAGACCCGGACCGAAGCCCGGGCGGAGACTCGGGACGACGCCCGGGAGGAGACCCGGTCCGAGGCCCAGGCGAAGACACGGGCGGCGGCCGAGGACGGAACCCGGCACGAGGCCCGAGGGGACCTCGGCTGGGGCGCCCGCCCCAAGCCGCTGCCGCTCCCTTCCCCGTCGCGGGGCGGCCGAGACGCCTCGCGGGGGAAACCGGCGGCCCCGCAGGGCGTGCACGAGATACCGGCCGGCCTGCGGCAGGAACCCCAGGCCGACCGGCAGCCGTCTCCGGCCGAGCCGTCGTCGCCCGCCGAGCCGCAGTCGTCGCACGTCACGCAGCAGCCACAGTGGTCGCACATCACGCCGCAGCCACCGTCGTCGCACGTCACGCCGCAGTCGCTGTCGGTCACGCCGCAGTCGCTGCCGGTCAAGCCGCAGCCGCAGTCGTCGCAGGTCCGGCATCAGTCGGCGGAGGGCGTGCAGCAGACTCCGCCGCTCAGGCGGCAGCCGCCGGCGGGCGTGCAGCAGCAGCCCTCCGGGGCCGTGACACGATCACCGCACACACCGCACACACCACAGCCGGCGCATCCGCGCCGCACACAAGGAACGGGGGCCGTATGGCTGTGAGCGGCGCTTCCGGCTCCGGCCAGGTACGCAGCCTCGACACACTGGTACGCCTGGGGCGCGAGACGCGCGCGCCGGGGCGGCTCGACGCGGCCGCCGCGCCGTACCGACTGGCCCTGCCCGACGGCATGACGGTCCCGCTGGGCTGCGACGCGGTGGCGGCGCCGGCCGACTTCGGACCCCAGCTGCTGCCGCGGCTGCCCCGCGTGGGCTGCGTCTACGCCGATGCGAGCACGTGGTGGTGGATCGTCCCGGCCGACTCCGACTACGCCCTTCAGTGGCCCGCCCCGGCGCTCTACGCCACCGGCGCGGTCCTCCCCGGCGGCCGGCCGGACCGGCCGCCCACGCTCATCCACCGGCCGGAGGGCACGGTCCCGTACACCCCGCCGATCCCCCTCTACCTGGCCCTGTGCCGGGTGACGGGCACGACACCGGCGTGGTCACGCCCGGTCAACGTGTAGCACGCCCGCTGAGGCGTGCAGCGCGCACCCGAGGCCGCACACATCAGGGAGGGGCTGCCGGGCACGTAGCGTCCGGCAGCCCCTCCCTCACATCTGCGTCTCCTGCACCTCTGCGTCCCGTCTGCACGCGGGGGCCGGCACCGTGCGCCGACGCCTCTCAGGCGGTGGCGTCACCGCCGTTCTCACCGCCGCGGACGATCACCAGGAACGTGTCCGTCGCGAGGTCCATGACGACCTCTGCGGGCAGGCCCTCCAGACGCCGCGCATGCGCGAACTCCTCCGCCGGCCACGACCCGCGCGGCCCGCCGGCGGGAAAGCGCTCGAGCACCGTTCGCCCGTTCACCCTGCACCTCCATGTAGCGCTGTACTCGAAAGATTTAAACGCCAAGCATGGGGTGAAGGCCTCACTCAGTGACGGTACTGAGACCTAGTTGACACGAGTTCAACGCCGAAGATGCGTCTGACCTCACACTTTCGGAGCATTCGGGAACTTCTCGCGTCAACTCGACCACCGAGAGTGAACACGTTCGAGGGACTCCGCGGTCAGCCGTGCACCGCCGCGCGGAGCACGTTCTCGGCCTCGGTGACCGCGCGCAGCAGGTCGGCGGGCGACGCCGTCAGGCCGCTGAGGAGGTCGTCCACCCCGGTCAGACCGGCGCGCGCGAGGAGGCCCTTGTCGTTGGTGGTCCACTCCCCCCGTGCGGCCAGGACCGCGTGGGCGGTCTGGGTCGCGGCGAGGGCCACGGCGCCGGCGACCTGGGCGAGGGCGCCCTTGGGCGCGTGGCCGGCCTTGGCGTAGGCGAGCGTGGCGGCGGCCATGCCGTACCAGCGCTCCGGGGCGCTGCGGCGCAGCGCGGGCGGGTAGACGGCGGGGCGCGGCAGCTCGCCGCGCAGCACCTGGTTGATCGCGAGTTCGGCCACGACCAGGTAGCTGGGGATGCCCGCGAGGTGGAACAGCAGCGGCTCCACCCGGAACCGCCCCTCCTCGGCCTCCGCCCACTCGTGCTCCACGGCGTCGAGGTCCCGGTAATGCACATCGACACGGCGCCCGTCGATCGTCAGCCAGGCGCCTCCGTTGAACACGCCGCCTCCCCAGCCGCCGACCTCGGAGACCTCGCCCTCCCAGCCGACGGCACGCAGGTCGGCGGGGTCGAACCGGCCGCGGTAGTAGACGGCGAGGTCCCAGTCGCTGCCGGGGCCGTGGGTGCCCTGGGCGCGGGAGCCGCCGAGGGCCACGGCCCGCACGCCGGGCAGGGCGGCGAGCCGGTCGGCGGTGTCGTCGAGGAAGGCCTGGTCCGTCCGGGCCTGCTGGGTCATCGGGTCCTCCTGTCGGGGCGCGGCCGGACCCGCTCCTGCGGCGGCGTCGCGGACCGGCGGGGTGACTCGGTCTGCCCGGTGGGCTCAGGTGCTGCGGGTCGGGAGGCCGGCCGTGTGCGCCGCGGTGCGCAGGACGTCCCGGAGCATCGCGGGGGTGAGGCGGCCGGTGAAGGTGTTGCGCTGACTGACGTGGAAGCAGCCGTAGAGGTCGAGGCCGTCCAGCGGCACGTGGACGCCGTGGGCGAAGGCCGGGCGGGGCCGGGGCACCGTCCAGCCGGCCTCGGCGAAGGCGGGCAGCGCCGCCTGCCAGCCGAAGGCGCCGAGCACCACCACGGCCCGCAGGGTGGGCCGCAGCAGATGCAGCTCCTGCACCAGCCACGGCCGGCAGGTGTCCCGCTCGCCGGGCGTCGGCTTGTTGGCGGGCGGTGCGCAGTGCACGGGCGAGGTGACGCGCACGCCGTACAGTTCCAGGCCGTCGCCGGCGCGGACGGAGGTGGGCTGCGAGGCGAGCCCCACGTCGTACAGCGCCTCGTACAGCACGTCGCCCGAGCGGTCCCCGGTGAACATGCGGCCGGTCCGGTTGCCGCCGTGCGCGGCCGGGGCCAGGCCTACGATCAGCAGCCGGGCGTCCGCCGGCCCGAACCCCGGCACCGGCCGCCCCCAGTACGTCCAGTCGGCGAACGCCGCCCGTTTGGTACGGGCCACCTCCTCGCGCCAGGCCACGAGCCGCGGACAGGCCCGGCACTCCGTGATCCGCCGGTCGAGGGCCGCGAGGCTGCTGGGGTCCATGGCTCCACCCTAGTTTCGCCGGGTGCGGCGGTGCGACGAAGTCCCTCCGGTGCGATGCGCGAAGAGGACACGTTCCCTCCGGTGCGATTCCCGAAGACGAGACATCCCTCCGGTGCGATGCACGAGACGAGATGTCCCTCCGGTGCGATGCGTGAAGAGACTAAGGTCGGAGCCATGGCTTCCCAGGACGACGAGCGCGAGATGGACCGTGACCAGGACGCCGGCGGGCGCGCCGGGGCCGAAGCGTCCGCCGCCGTGGATCCCAAGGTCGCCGCCGCCGTCGCCGCCGCGGAGGCGGCCGCCCCGGCGAACGGCGAGACCGTGCGGATCGACAGCTGGATCTGGGCCGTACGGCTGGTCAAGACCCGCTCCGTCGGCGCCACCGCCTGCCGCGGCGGGCACGTCCGGGTGAACGGCGAGCGGGTCAAACCCGCGCACGCGGTGCGCGTCGGCGACGAGGTGCGCCTGCGGCACGAGGGCCGGGAGCGGATCGTCGTCGTCAAGCGGCTCATCCGCAAGCGCGTGGGAGCCCCGGTGGCCGCCCAGTGCTACATCGACAACTCCCCGCCGCCCCCGCCGCGCGAGGCCGTCGCCCCCGTCGGTGTGCGCGACCGCGGCACCGGCCGCCCCACCAAGCGCGACCGCCGCGAACTGGAGCGCCTGCGCGGACTGGGCGCCCCGGGCGGCGTGGACGGCGTACGCGGAGTGGGCGCAGTGGGCGGCTTCGCCGGACCGGGCGGACCGGGCGGCCGGGGCGGGTCCGGTGCGCCGGGAGGCCGTCCGCAGGGACGGTGAACTGCTCCACATCCCCCTTGCTCCACCTTTGTCCCGTTTCCCCACGGGAGAGTACGGTGCAAGGAGGAGTGGGGATGGGCCATGCGGACCGGCAGCGAACCGACGACCGCGCGCAGTGCTCTGCGGGCGCGGTTCTGGCTGAGCCTGTGGGGGGTGGCGTGGGCGATCTTCGGTGTCGCCCTGTTCGTGTTGCTCGGGCACCCGGGGTGGGCGGCGGCCTGCGGCGTGGTGTGGCTGCTGATGGCCGTCGACTTCACGGTGATCGTGCGGCATCTGCGGCAGGGCCCGCACTACCAGCCGGGCCGCGACGTCCCGCCGTACCGGCCGCCCGAGCGCGGGGACCGCTAGGGGTGCGTACCCACTTGGGGGTACGTGCCCGCTCGGGGGTGCCCACCCACTAGGGGTACATGCCCGCTCGGGGATGCCCACCCACTAGGGGTGCGTGCGCGTTCGGGAATGCGTGCCGGCTGGAGGGCGGATCCGTCGGCGGGTGCGCCCGCCCGGGAGCCTGACGCCCCTGGGCGCGACGGCCGGCGAGTCAGGCGTCGAACCGGGCCCGCTGCAGGTACTCCGGGTTCGGGTCCAGCGCGGCGGCCAGCCGGAAGTGGCGCTTGGCCTGGTCGGGGCGGCCCTGCCGCTCGTAGGTGCGGGCGAGCGCGAAGTGCGCGTAGGCGTTGTCCGGCTCGCGTTCCAGGACGATGCTGAACTCGAGTTCGGCGGGTCTGAGTTGCGCGGCGGCGAAGAAGGCCCGCGCCCGCAGCAGCCGGGCGGCGGTGTTCTCGGGGTGCGCGGCGATGACTCCGTCGAGCAGCTTCACCGCGCCCCGTGGATCCCGCGCCGCCAGCAGTTGCTCGGCGGCGCGGAAGTCTATGACATGCGTCTCCGGAGTACGTCCGGTGGAACCACTGGAGTCGGGCACGACACAGTCCTTCCCTTACTGGGACGTTTCAACGCCCCTGCCGGGCAGGGCTATTCCTGGGACGGCTGTCCCGGCGACGCCTCGTGCGGGCCTTGCGCGGCCAGGCGAGGGGCGTGCGCGCGGCGCACGAGCTCCTCCCACACGTCCCGCACCCGCTGCCGCAGCCGCTCCAGCGGGACGTCGTTGTCGATGACGATGTCCGCGATCTTCCGGCGTTCCTCCCGCGTGGCCTGGGCGGCCATGCGGGCGCGCGCGTCCTGTTCGGTCATGCCGCGCAGCCGCACGAGCCGGTCGAGCTGCGTCTCGGGGGCGGCGTCCACGACGATCACCAGGTCGTACAGCGGGGCCAGGCCGTTCTCCGTCAGGAGGGGCACGTCGTGGACCACGACGGCGTCGTCGGCGGCGGCCTCCTGAAGTTCACGGGAGCGGGCGCCGACCAGCGGGTGCACGATCGCGTTCAGGGCGGCCAGTTTCGCCGGGTCGGCGAAGACGATCGCGCCCAGCCGGGGCCGGTCCAGGGTGCCGTCGGCGGCGAGCACGTCCGGGCCGAACGCCTCGACGACCGCCGCCAGGCCGGGCGTGCCCGGGGCGACGACCTCGCGTGCGATGCGGTCGGCGTCGATCAGGACCGCCCCGTGCTCCACGAGCAGCCGGGACACTTCGCTCTTACCGGCTCCGATGCCCCCGGTCAGGCCTACCTTCAGCATGAGCGGCAGCTTAGGGCCTGCCCACGCGGGGGCGCCCGGCGGGCGTCAGTTGTCGCCCTCCCGCTCCGCCAGGAACTTCTCGAACTCCCGGCCGATCTCCTCCGCCGAGGGGATCTCCAGGGGCTCGGCGAGCATGTTGCCGCGGGTCTGCGCGCCGGCCGCGGCATCGTACTGGTGCTCGAGGCCCTGGACGAGGCTGGTGAGTTCGTCGTCGCCCTCGCGGATCTGCCGGTCGATCTCCGTCTGCGTGCGGTGGGCGTCGCTGCGCAGGGCGTGGGCGACGGTCGGCAGGACCAGGCCGGTGGCGGCCGTGATGGCCTCCAGGGCGGTCAGCGCGGCGTCGGGGTAGGGCGAGCGGGCGATGTAGTGCGGCACGTGCGCCGCCACGCCCAGGACGTCGTGCCCGGCCTCCATGAGGCGGTACTCCAGCAGTGCCTCGGCGCTGCCGGGCACCTGGGCCTCCTCGAAGGGGCTGCGGTGGCCGGGGACGAGGTCGCTGCGGTTGCCGTGCGGGGTCAGGCCGACCGGGCGGGTGTGCGGGACGCCCATGGGAATGCCGTGGAAGTTCACCGACAGGCGTACGCCGAGCCGTTCCACGATCTGCTGCACGGCCGCGGCGAAGCGCTCCCACTCCACGTCGGGTTCGGGCCCGGACAGCAGCAGGAAGGGCGCGCCGGTGGTGTCCTGGAGCAGGCGCACCTCGATGGCGGGCACCTCGTAACCGGTCCAGCGGTCGCGCCGGAAGGTCAGCAGGGGGCGCCGGGCCCGGTAGTCCACGAGCCGGTCGTGGTCGAAGCGCGCCACCAGCTGGTGGGGCAGTGAGTCGAGGAGCCGTTCGACGATCTGGTCGCCGGTCTCACCTGCGTCGATGTACCCGTCGAAGTGGTAGAGCATGACCAGGCCGGCCGATTCCTGGGCCAGCGCCATGTCGACGACCGCCAGACCCTTCGGCTCCCATGCGTACAAACCCTGCGGATCAAGCACTGTGAACGCCCCTCCTTGTGTTCGTACGGGTACAACGAGGCGCGACGGGCAGGCATTCCCGCGCAGGGCCGGGGCTCCGGTGCGCCCCTTGACGGACCGGCGCCCGCTGTGCTGAGACGGCCGTGGCCCGCACCCCGGGTGGGGGTGCGGGCCACGGCTTCAGGCCAGGGGCTTACTGCCCAGCGGTGAGCGTCAGCTCTGGCCGCCGGCCAGCTTCTCGCGCAGGGCGGCCAGGGCCTCGTCGGAGGCCAGGGCGCCGGAGCTGTCGCCACCCTCGGAGGAGTACGAACCGCCGGACGCGGCCGGAGCGGCGGCTTCGCCACCCTCGGCGGCGGCAGCGGCGTCCGCCTCGCGGGACTTGATGACCTGCGCCTGGTGCGCCTCGAAGCGGGCCTGGGCCTCGGCGTACTGCCGCTCCCACTCCTCGCGCTGCTTCTCGTAGCCCGGCAGCCAGTCGTTGGTCTCCGGGTCGAAGCCCTCGGGGTAGATGTAGTTGCCCTGGTCGTCGTAGGACGCGGCCATGCCGTACAGAGTCGGGTCGAACTCGACCGCCGTCGGGTCGGCACCGAAGGACTCGTTGGCCTGCTTCAGCGAGAGGCTGATGCGACGGCGCTCGAGGTCGATGTCGATGACCTTGACGAAGATCTCGTCGTTGACCTGGACGACCTGCTCCGGGATCTCCACGTGGCGCTCGGCCAGCTCGGAGATGTGGACCAGACCCTCGATGCCCTCGTCCACGCGGACGAACGCACCGAACGGAACCAGCTTCGTGACCTTGCCGGGCACGACCTGGCCGATCTGGTGGGTGCGGGCGAACTGCTGCCACGGGTCTTCCTGGGTCGCCTTCAGCGACAGGGAGACACGCTCGCGGTCCATGTCGACGTCGAGGACCTCGACGGTGACCTCCTGGCCCACCTCGACGACCTCGGACGGGTGGTCGATGTGCTTCCAGGACAGCTCGGAGACGTGGACCAGACCGTCGACGCCACCCAGGTCCACGAAGGCACCGAAGTTGACGATCGAGGAGACCACGCCGGAGCGGACCTGACCCTTCTGCAGGGTCGTGAGGAACGTCTGGCGGACCTCGGACTGGGTCTGCTCCAGCCAGGCACGGCGGGAGAGGACCACGTTGTTGCGGTTCTTGTCCAGCTCGATGATCTTCGCCTCGAGCTCCTTGCCGACGTACGGCTGGAGGTCGCGGACGCGGCGCATCTCGACCAGGGAGGCCGGGAGGAAGCCGCGCAGGCCGATGTCGAGGATGAGACCACCCTTGACGACCTCGATGACGGTACCGGTGACGATGCCGTCCTCTTCCTTGATCTTCTCGATGGTGCCCCAGGCACGCTCGTACTGGGCGCGCTTCTTCGAGAGGATCAGGCGGCCTTCCTTGTCCTCCTTCTGGAGGACCAGGGCCTCGATCTCGTCGCCGACGGCGACAACCTCGTTCGGGTCGACGTCGTGCTTGATCGAGAGCTCGCGGCTCGGGATGACACCTTCGGTCTTGTACCCGATGTCGAGCAGGACCTCGTCCCGGTCGACCTTCACGATGACGCCGTCGACGATGTCGCCGTCGTTGAAGTACTTGATCGTCTCGTCGATCGCTGCGAGGAAAGCTTCCTCGTTACCGATGTCGTTGACCGCTACCTGCGGGGTGGTGGCGGTGGTCTCGGTGCTGCTCGTCATGTGGGAAAGGGCTCCGGTACGGACATTGAAGTCGTAGGTACTGCTTACGCCGGAGCCCGTTTCGCTCTGCAGAAGCCGGACAGCCAAGGAAGCGCCACACGAAACAGCTGGTGGCGCCTCGACAACCGAGGGGACATACAACAGATGCGAGCGCAGCCTGCTACGTCCGAGGTGCGCAGGCCCGCAGCGCAACTTGTAGCATACGGGGGCAGCCGGACATGGTCAATGCGCGAAGCCGCCCACCCGGGACAGATCGCCGCATAACCGGCAATGACCTGCCGTTCACCGGTCGCCCGAGGCCGGGCCGACACCGCACGTCCCCCCGACGGCGCACCGCCCGGCAGGCTGGACGGAAGAGTACGACGAGGGAGCGGATCATCCAAGAGCGGGAAGTGAGCGAGCGGCCGCCCGAGCCGGAGGCCACGCGCCGTGCGGCCGGTGTCACGGAGAGCGCCCGGGCCAACCGGGGCTGGTGGGACCGCAACGCCGACGAGTACCAGGTCGAGCACGGCACGTTCCTGGGCGACGACCGCTTCGTGTGGTGCCCCGAGGGCCTGGACGAGGTGGAGGCCGAGCTGCTCGGCCCGGCCGAGGAGCTGAAGGGCAAGGACGTCCTGGAGATCGGCGCCGGCGCCGCCCAGTGCTCGCGCTGGCTGGCCGCGCAGGGGGCGCGCCCGGTGGCCCTGGACCTCTCGCACCGCCAGCTGCAGCACGCGCTGCGCATCGGCGGATCGTTCCCCCTGGTGTGCGCCGACGCCGCGGTGCTGCCCTTCGCGGACGGCTCCTTCGACCTGGCCTGCTCGGCCTACGGCGCGCTGCCGTTCGTCGCCGACCCGCGGCTGGTGCTGCGGGAGGTGCGCCGGGTGCTGCGGCCGGGCGGGCGGTTCGTGTTCTCGGTGACGCACCCGATCCGGTGGGCCTTCCCCGACGAGCCCGGCCCGGAGGGGCTGAGCGTGTCCGCCTCCTACTTCGACCGCACGCCGTACGTGGAGCAGGACGAGGAGGGCCGCGCCGTCTACGTCGAGCACCACCGCACGCTGGGGGACCGGGTCCGGGACGTGGTGACGTCGGGGTTCCGCCTGGTGGACCTCGTGGAGCCGGAGTGGCCCGACTGGAACACCTCCGAGTGGGGCGGCTGGTCCCCGCTGCGCGGCCACCTGATCCCCGGCACGGCGATCTTCGTCTGCGTACGGGACTGAGGCCCGCCCGAGTACCACCCGCCGAACGGGTCCCCACGCGCGCGTGGGGACCCGTTCGTCATACCTGCGTGGGGGTCCGTTCGTCGTACCTGGGAGGGACAGGACACTGGAGGGCGTGATCCGTGACGACGCCCTGGACGCGCTGCCGGTGCGCGGCGCCCTGCCCGACCTGAACGACGCCCTGGACGGCCACGGGACCGCCGTGCTGGTGGCGCCGCCCGGCACCGGCAAGACGACCCTGGTGCCGCTCGCCCTGGCCGGCCTGCTGCGGGAGGGACCGGCACGGCGGGTGGTGGTGGCCGAGCCGCGGCGGATCGCGGCCCGGGCGGCCGCCCGGCGGATGGCGTGGCTGCTGGGCGAGGAGGTCGGCGCGAGCGTCGGCTACAGCGTCCGCGGGGAGCGGGTGGTCGGGCGGCACGCGCGCGTGGAGGTCGTCACCACCGGGGTGCTGCTGCAGCGCCTGCAGCGCGACCAAGAGCTGGCGGGCGTGGACGTGGTGGTGCTCGACGAGTGCCACGAGCGGCACCTGGACGCGGACACGGCGGCGGCGTTCCTGTGGGACGTACGGCAGACGCTGCGGCCGGAGCTGCGGCTGGTCGCCGCGTCGGCGACCACGGACGCGCAGGGCTGGGCGCGGCTGCTCGGCGACGCCCCGGTGGTCGAGGCGCACGGGGTGTCGTACCCGGTGGACGTGGTGTGGGCGCCGCCCACGCGCCCGGTCCGCCCGCCGCACGGGATGCGGGTGGATCCCGCGCTGCTGGCGCACGTGGCGTCGGTGGTGCGCCGGGCGCTCGCCGAGCGGACGGGGGACGTGCTGTGCTTCCTGCCGGGCGTGGGCGAGATCGGGCGGGTCGCGGCGCGGCTGGGGGACCTCGGTGACGTGGAGGTGCTCCAGGGGCACGGGCGGGCTCCGGCGGCCGTGCAGGACGCCGTGCTGGCGCCCGGGCGGCGCCGCCGGGTGGTGCTCGCCACCTCCGTGGCCGAGTCGTCGCTGACCGTGCCCGGGGTGCGGGTGGTGGTGGACTCCGGGCTGGCGCGCGAGCCGCGGGTGGACCACGCCCGCGGGCTGAGCGCGCTGACGACGGTACGGGCGTCGCAGGCCTCCGCGCGGCAGCGGGCGGGGCGCGCCGGACGGGAGGCGCCGGGCGTGGTGTACCGGTGCTGGGCGCAGGCCGAGGACGGCCGGCTGCCGCGGTTCCCGGCGCCGGAGATCAAGGTGGCCGACCTGACCGCGTTCGCGCTGCAGGCGGCCTGCTGGGGCGACCCGGACGCCTCCGGGCTGGCCCTGCTGGATCCGCCGCCGGGCGGCGCGATGGCGGCGGCGCGGGAGGTCCTGACCGCCGTGGGCGCGGTGGACGCCGCCGGGCGGGCCACCGAGCGCGGCGTGCGGATGGCCCGTCTGGGCGTGCACCCACGGCTGGGCCGGGCGCTCCTCGACGCCTCGGAGGTGCTGGGCGGGCCGGATGGGGTGGCCGAGGTCGTCGCCCTGCTCAGCGAGGAGGTCCCGCGGGAGTACGGCGACGACCTCGCCGCGGCCCTGCGCGGTGTCCGCCGTGCCGGGACCGGCGGGGGGGGGCGGGCCGGGGGCCCGGGCCGGTGCTTCTCCCCCCCCCCAGCCTGCGGCGGCCGCCTCCCGCCGGTTCTCCAGGCGTGGCGCCTCATCGCATGGGCGTGGTGGGGACGCGTATGCCGCGCGGTGGCGGGCGGAGGTGCGGCGGTTGCGGGCCGCCGTGTCGGCCGGTGCCGGACCGCGGGGCGGTCGGGACGCGCACCGGCAGGGGGAAGGCGCCGGCGCTCCGGGCAGGCCGGCCCCCCGGCGGGGCGCCGGCGCGGCGGTCGGCGACGACCGGCTCGTCGGACTCGTCACCGCCCTGGCCTTCCCCGAGCGGGTGGCCCGGCTCGACGGCGGGTCGTACCTGATGGTGTCCGGGACGCGCGCCGAGCCGGCCGAGGACTCGGCGCTGCGCGGGTCCCCCTGGATCGCCGTCGCGGTGGCCGACCGGCCGCTGGGCACGGGGCACGCGCGCGGGCGGCTCGCCGCGGCCGTCGACGAGGACATCGCCCGGCTCGCGGCCGGGGCCCTGCACGAGGAGCGGGACGAGGGGCGCTGGGCCGACGGCGGCGTCGTGGCCCGGCGGGTCGAACGGCTCGGCGCGGGGGGGCTGGCGGGGCGTCCGCCGGCCGCACCCGAGCCCGATCGCGTCCGCGAGGCGCTGCTGGACGGGCTGCGGCAGGAGGGGTTCGGGCTGCTGCGGTGGACGGCGGATGCCGTGGCGCTGCGGCAGCGGCTGGCCTTTTTGCACCTGCATCTCGGGGAGCCCTGGCCCGATGTGCGCGACGAGGCGCTGCACGCCCGTGTGGCTCAGTGGCTGGAACCGGAGCTGAGCCGGGCCCGGCGGCGCGCGGACCTGGCCCGGATCGACGCCGGGCAGGCGCTGGCGCGGCTGCTGCCCTGGGCCTCGGGCGAGGCCCGTCGGCTGGACGAGCTGGCCCCGGAGCGGATCACCGTGCCCAGCGGGTCCAGGATCCGCCTGGACTACACCGATCCCGAGCGGCCGGTGCTCGCCGTGAAGCTGCAGGAGATGTTCGGCCTGCAGGACTCGCCCGTCGTCGCCGGGGTGCCCGTGCTGGTGCACCTGCTCTCCCCCGCCGGGCGGCCCGCCGCCGTCACCGCCGACCTCGCCTCCTTCTGGCGGGACGGCTACCGGGCCGTACGGGCCGAGCTGCGCGGGCGGTATCCCAAGCACCCGTGGCCCGAGGACCCGGCGGCCGCGGAACCGACCCGGCACACCAACGCCCGGCTCAGGCGCGGTTGACCGGCGCCGAGGCGCCGTCCGCCGCCGGACGCACGGCCCGGCGGCGGGCGGCCGACGACCGCGGGCCTCCTCGCGCCCCGGCGGCGGCCTGCTGCCGCTCGGCCGCCGCCGGCTACGAGGACGACGACTCTCAGGCGCTGGGCGAGGCGTCGGCGGAGGTGCTGGGCGAGGGCTCCGCGGAGCTGCCGGGCGAGGGCTCGGCCGAGGTGTCGGCGGGGGCCACCTTCAGTTCCACGGTCAGCGTCGCGCCGCCGGTGGTGGTGATGCGCAGCAGGAAGGTGCCGGTGGTGTCGTCCGCGTACAGCTTCGGCAGCGTCAGCAGGCCCTTGTCGTCGGTGCGCAGGTCCTTCAGGGTGCGCACGGGCTTGCCGTCGGCGTCCTTGAAGTAGGGGCCCTTGTCGTTCTCGGCGGGGTCGTCGGCCGAGGTGACGAGTGTGGCGGTGGGCGCCCCGCCGTCCGCGGCGGCGCCCTCGTAGGTCGCCCTGACCTCGACCCGGTCGGCGAACGCGCCGCCGGGGGTGCAGGTCAGCGGGGTGTCGCTGGTGCGGGTCAGGGTGTCGGCGGCGCGCTCGGTGACGGTGGCCCGGTACTCCAGGCCGGAGACCGTGCGACCGACGACGAGGGCGCGGACGGTGAAGCCGCCGGTCTGCTCGCCCGCCCGCAGCGCCGGTGCGACGGCCACACCGGTGGCGTCGGTGAGGACGGTGGCGACCTTCTCGCCGCCGGCGAAGGTCGTGTCGGTGTCGCCGATGATCGTGAACCGGATCCGGACCTTGGCGACGGCCGCGCCGGCCTCGGTCTCGGCCCGGGTGTGGATCCGCTGAGCGAAGGTGTCGCCGGCCATGGCGGTGAGCTTGCCGGTGTGCGCGTCCGCGAGGTGGTCCACGCGGTCCGTGGGAGTGGGCGGCATGGTGGGCTGTGACGCCGAGCGCGACGGTGTGGGGGACGGCGTCCGGCTCGGGCCGCCGCCGCCGTTGCCGGTGCCGGGGGTCGTTCCCGAGTCGCTCGGCCTGCCGCTGCCGCCGCCACTGCCGTCGCCGTCCTTGCCGCTGTGCCCGGGCCGGGGGCTCGCCCCCGGCGTGGACGCGGCCGGGGACGACGAGGCCCGGTGGGTGCGGGTGGTGTCGTCGCTGCGGCCGGAGGGCAGCGTGCCGGTGCCGTCCGGGATCGTGTGGGTGCCCCTGCGGTAGTACTCCAGCCAGGAGCGGACGGTGTTGAGGTAGTCCCGGGAGTTGTTGTAGCTGAGGATCGCCTTGTCGAGGTCGGCGGCGTTCGACAGGTCCCAGCCGTTGCGGCACAGGTAGTGGCCCGCGGCGAGCGCCGCGTCGTAGACGTTGTTGGGGTCCTTCTTGCCGTCACCGTTGCCGTCGCGGCCCGCCCATGCCCAGGTGGAGGGGATGAACTGCATGGGGCCGATCGCGCGGTCGTAGGTGGCGTCGCCGTCGTAGGCGCCGTGGTCGGTGTCGCTGATGTGGGCGAAGCCGCTGCCGTTGAGGACCGGGCCGAGGATCGGGGTGAGCGTGGTGCCCTCGGCGTTGACGCGCCCGCCCCGTGCCTGACCGGACTCCACCTTGCCGATGGCGGCGAGGAGTTCCCAGGGCAGGTTGCAACCGGGCTTGTCGGCGCGGAGTTCGGCCGCGGCCTTCTTGTAGGCGTCGAGCACGGTAGCGGGTATGCCCGCCTCGGCCGGGGTCTGCGGGGTCGAGGGGCCCGCGGTGGCGCTGGGCGCCGGGCTCGGGGAGTTCAGTGGCGGCAGGTCCGTGTAGTACGGCGAGTTGCCGGTGGCGGCGCCGTCGTCGTCGGGGGCGGGCGTCGCTCCGGCGGCGGTCGGTCTGTCCTGGCCGTCGACCGTGTTCCCGGGAGCCTGGGAAGCGGTGAGAGCCGCGACCGCCGCTGCGGCCACGGCCGTGGTGGCCGCCCCCTTGTACAGCCTCCTGCCGAAATACGCCGCCATGGAGTGAACCCCTCCCGTGGACGTCCGAGCGTCCTTCTGTGCTGCCTGTTCGCCCTGTTGTGACGGTTGACCCGCGGTACTGGTTGCCCTCGTGGGGGCTTTCGGATGTACGCCGCACGTGACCCTACGACAACTTCCTTGCCGCGGGGAGTCGTTCGTGCCCGGATTTCACCGATTGGCCGCTTGTTGCCGGTCGCGGCACCGCACTTTCTGCTGCTCGGACAGGGTGTGGCGGCACCCAGGGGACGATGATTTACGCGCTCATGACAATAAATTGGGCTCGTGACCATCCCCGGGCCCCTCCCGCCGGCCGCCCTCGGCCGGCTCGCAGCCGTCGGACGGAATCCGACCGCCCCCCGACTCCGGCCGACCTCGACCGACTCCGGCCGGCTCGGGCTACCGGTCCCGGCGCCGCGGACGGTTCTGCTCGTCCCGGCGGGAGTGCCGGTCCTGGCGCGTGCCGTGTTCCTGGTGCGGCGCGGATGTGTCCTGGGGTGGCCGGCCCGCGGAGGCCGGCCGCTCCCGCCGGTCCGTGCGCGGTTCGTGCCCGGGCCGGCCGCTCGGGCCCTTGGCGGGGCGGGCCGGGGCCGCGACGAAGACGGTGACGGTGTGCGTCGGGGCCGGTCGCGGCAGCCGCGCGAGGGCGAGCGCCACATAGCCCCGGGCCAGGTCGGTCCACAGGCGCCAGGGACGCTGTTCGCCGGGGGTGAGGCGGCGGCTCAGGCCGGTCGCCGCACGGCGCAGGACGGCCGCGAGGTCGGTGGGGATGCGGGCGGTGCTTGCGTCGGCCGCGAGGGCCGGAACCGGCGAGGGCGATGCGGCAGGGGCCGCATCGACGGCTGCCCGGAACACCGCCGGCCGGTGGTTGAGCATGCGTATACCCATGCCCGCATCCTGGCGGGCGCGGGTGGCGGGTGCGCCTTCGCGGGGGCCACGGGAGTGACGGCCCCCGCCCGGCGACGGACTTCAGTGCGCGGCCGACTCCCAGTCCGGGCCGACGCCCACCGAGACGTCCAGCGGCGCCCTGAGCTGCACGGCTGCGCCCATCTCGCGGCGGACGATCTCCTCGGCCGCCGCACGCTCGCCGGGGGCGATCTCCAGCACGATCTCGTCGTGGACCTGCAAGAGCATGCGGGAGCGCAGGTCGGCCTCGCGCAGCGCCCGGTCCACGTTCAGCATCGCGATCTTGACGATGTCCGCGGCCGTGCCCTGGATGGGCGCGTTCAGCGCCATCCGCTCGGCCGCCTCGCGGCGCTGGCGGTTGTCGCTGTTGAGGTCGGGGAGGTAGCGGCGGCGGCCGAAGAGCGTCGCCGTGTATCCGGTCGCCCGCGCCTCCTCCACGACCCGGCGCAGATAGTCCCGTACGCCGCCGAACCGCTCGAAGTAGGCCTCCATCAGGGCGCGCGCCTCGGCGGCCTCGATGTTCAGCTGCTGGGACAGGCCGAAGGCCGACAGCCCGTACGCCAGGCCGTAGGACATCGCCTTGATCTTGCGGCGCATCTCGGCGTCCACCGCCGAGCGTGCCACGCCGAAGACCTGGGAGGCGGCCGTGGTGTGCAGGTCCTCGCCGGAGGTGAACGCCTGGATCAGGCCCTCGTCCTCGGACAGGTGGGCCATCACGCGCAGCTCGATCTGGCTGTAGTCCGCGGTCATCAGGGACTCGTAGCCCTCGCCGACGACGAAGCCCCGGCGGATGGCCCGGCCCTCGTCGGTGCGCACCGGGATGTTCTGCAGGTTGGGGTCGGTGGAGGACAGCCGGCCGGTCGCGGCGACGGTCTGGTTGAACGTGGTGTGGATACGGCCGTCGGCCGCGATGGTCTTGATCAGGCCCTCGACGGTGACGCGGAGCTTGGCCTGCTCGCGGTGGCGCAGCATGATCACCGGAAGCTCGTTGTCCGTCTGCGTGGCCAGCCATGCCAGCGCGTCGGCGTCGGTGGTGTAGCCCGTCTTGGTCTTCTTGGTCTTCGGCAGGGCCAGCTCGCCGAAGAGGACTTCCTGCAGCTGCTTGGGCGAGCCGAGGTTGAACTCGTGCCCGGCGGCCGCGTGGGCCTCCTTCACGGCCTGCTGGACCGCGCCCGCGAACATCTGTTCCATGGCTTCGAGGTGGGCGCGGTCGGCGGCGATGCCGTGCCGCTCCATGCGGGCGAGCAGCGCGGAGGTGGGCAGCTCCATGTCGCGCAGCAGGTCAGCGGCGCCGACCTCCTCCAGCCGGGCCTCGAAGGCCGTCCCGAGGTCGATGATCGCGCGGGCCTGGATCATCAGCGCGTCGGCCTGGGCGGCGTCGTCCGTGCCGAAGGCGAGCTGGCCGTCGGCCTGCGCGGCGGGCGCCAGCTCGCGGTGCAGGTACTCCAGGGACAGCGCGTCCAGGTCGAAGGAGCGGCGGCCGGGCTTGACCAGGTAGGCGGCGAGGGCGGTGTCCATCGTCACGCCCTCGACGCTCCAGCCGTGCTCGGCGAAGACCCGCATCGCGCCCTTGGCGTTGTGGAACGTCTTGGGCCGGGCGGCGTCGGCCAGCCAGGCGGTCAGCGCCCGCTCGTCTTCCTCGTCCAGCTGGGAGGGGTCGAACCAGGCGGCGGGCCCGTCAGCGGTGGCGAGCGCGACCTCGGCGACCGATCCCGCGCCCAGGGCCCAGGCGTCGACCGTGGCCACGCCCAGGGGCTCGGTGCCGTGCTCGGCGAGCCAGCCGGCCAGCTCGCCGGTGCCCAGCACGGTGCCGTCCAGCTCGACGCCGTCCGCCGAGATGGGGGTGGCCTCGGCCTCCTCGGCGCCGGGATCGACGGCGAAGAGCCGCTCGCGCAGCGAGGGGTTGCGGATCTCCAGGCCGTCCAGGATCGCCGCGACGGCCTTGCGGTCGTAGGGCGCGCGGGCGAGGTCGGTGACCGCCTTCGGCAGCTGCACGTTGCGCTCCAGCTCGGTGAGCCGCCGGTTGAGCTTGACGGCCTCCAGGTGGTCGCGCAGGTTCTGCCCGGCCTTGCCCTTGACCTCCTCCACGCGCTCGACCAGCTCGGCGAAGGAACCGAACTGGTTGATCCACTTCGCCGCCGTCTTCTCGCCGACGCCCGGGATGCCCGGCAGGTTGTCCGACGGGTCGCCGCGCAGCGCCGCGAAGTCCGGGTACTGGGCGGGCGTCAACCCGTACTTCTCGACGACCTTCTCCGGGGTGAACCGGGTCAGCTCGGAGACGCCCTTGGTCGGGTAGAGCACCGTGGTGTGCTCGGAGACCAGCTGAAAGGAGTCGCGGTCGCCGGTGACGATCAGCACCTCGAAGCCCTCGGCCTCGGCCTGGGTGGCGAGGGTGGCGATGACGTCGTCCGCCTCGTACCCCTCGACGGCGAAGCGCGGGGCGTGCATCGCGTCCAGCAGCCGGCCGATCAGCTCGACCTGGCCCTTGAACTCGTCCGGGGTCTTGGAGCGGTTCGCCTTGTACTCCGTGAACTCCTGCGAGCGCCAGGTCTTGCGGGAGACGTCGAAGGCGACCGCGAAGTGCGTGGGCGCCTCGTCACGCAGGGTGTTGGCCAGCATCGACGCGAAGCCGTAGATCGCGTTCGTCGGCTGGCCCGTCGCGGTGGTGAAGTTCTCCGCGGGCAGCGCGAAGAACGCCCGGTAGGCCAGCGAGTGCCCGTCCATGAGCATCAGCCGGGGACGGGTGCCGCCCTGGGTCGTGTCGGTCTTCTTCGATGCTGTCTCTGCCACGCCCTCGATCCTGCCACGCCCCACTGACAGTCCGGACCGCACGCCCCCGCCGCACGTGAGCGCCGTCACAGCGACCGGCCGCCTGGAGGGGCGGTGGGCGCGTCGGCCCGGGGCGCGCCGGGTGCCGACGGCCGCGACGGTACGTGCGCCGCCGCGGCGGCCATCGGCCGGGGGCGGCGCCGTCGACCGGGGGCGGTGCGTGCCATGGGGCCGGGGCGGCGCCGTCGACCGAGGGTGGTGCGTGCCCCGGGTCCGGAGGGGCGGCTCCATCGATCGCAAGGCGATCGCGTGCCGTCGGCACAGGGGCCGGCCCCGTTGTCGGTGGCGCGTGGGAGGATCGGCAGCGAACGTCTTCACAGCGCTGTCGAAGGGGAGGGCGCGATGGCCACGAAGCCGCCCAAGGGCGATCCGGTGCAGGACGCGCCGCGGGTCGCCGGTCCGAAGCACGCGGCGGCGGGGCTGCCCGCGATCGGGCACACGCTGCGCATCGCCCAGCAGCAGATGGGTGTGAAGCGCACCGCGCTGACCCTGCTGCGGGTCAACCAGAAGGACGGCTTCGACTGCCCGGGCTGCGCCTGGCCGGAGCCCGAGCACCGGCACACCGCGGAGTTCTGCGAGAACGGCGCCAAGGCCGTCGCCGAGGAGGCCACGCTGCGCCGGGTCACCCCGGAGTTCTTCGCCGCGCACTCCGTGGCCGATCTGGCCGGCCGCAGCGGCTACTGGCTGGGACAGCAGGGCCGCCTCACCCACCCCATGTACCTGCCCGAGGGCGCGCAGCACTACGAGCCGGTCACCTGGGAGCGCGCCTTCGACATCGTCGCCGAGGAGATCGCCGCGCTCGACTCCCCCGACGAGGCCGTCTTCTACACCTCGGGCCGCACCAGCAACGAGGCGGCGTTCCTGTACCAGCTCTTCGCCCGCGAGCTGGGCACGAACAACCTGCCGGACTGCTCCAACATGTGCCACGAGTCCTCCGGCTCGGCCCTGTCGGAGACCATCGGCGTGGGCAAGGGCAGCGTCCTGCTGGAGGACCTGTACCGGGCCGACCTGATCATCGTGGCGGGGCAGAACCCGGGCACGAACCACCCGCGCATGCTCTCCGCCCTGGAGAAGGCCAAGGCGAGCGGCGCGAAGATCATCAGCGTCAACCCGCTGCCCGAGGCGGGCCTGGAGCGCTTCCACAACCCGCAGACACCCAAGGGCCTGACCACCGGCGCCGCGCTGACCGACCTGTTCCTGCAGATCCGCATCGGCGGCGACCAGGCCCTCTTCCGCCTGCTGAACAAGCTGATCATCGAGACCGAGGGCGCGGTGGACGAGGACTTCGTCCGCGAACACACCCACGGCTACGAGGACTTCGCCGCCGCCGCCCGCGCCGCCGACTGGGACGAGACGCTCACCGCGACCGGCCTGACGCGCGCGGAGATCGACCGGGCCCTGGAGATGGTCCTGGCCTCCCGGCGCACCATCGTGTGCTGGGCGATGGGCCTGACCCAGCACAAGCACGCGGTGCCGACCATCCGCGAGGTGGTCAACTTCCTGCTGCTGCGCGGCAACATCGGCCGCCCCGGCGCGGGCGTGTGCCCGGTGCGCGGCCACTCCAACGTGCAGGGCGACCGCACCATGGGCATCTTCGAGCGGCCGGCCCCGGCGTTCCTGGACGCACTGGAGAAGGAGTTCGGCTTCGCCCCGCCGCGCGAGCACGGCTACGACGTCGTCCGGGCCATCCGCGCCCTGCGGGACGGCAAGGCGAAGGTGTTCTTCGCCATGGGCGGCAACTTCGTCTCCGCCTCCCCCGACACCGAGGTCACCGAGGCCGCCATGCGCCGGGCCCGGCTGACGGTCCACGTGTCGACCAAGCTGAACCGCTCCCACGTGGTCACCGGCGCGCGCGCCCTGATCCTGCCCACGCTCGGCCGCACCGAGCGGGACGTGCAGGCGAGCGGCGAGCAGTTCGTCACGGTCGAGGACTCGATGGGCATGGTGCACGCCTCCCGCGGCCGGCTGGAGCCGGCGAGCCCGCACCTGCGCTCGGAGCCGGCCATCGTGTGCGGCCTGGCGCGCCGGGTGCTCGGCGAGAACAGCGTGGTGCCATGGGAGGAGTTCCAGAAGGACTACGCCACGATCCGGGACCGGATCGCCCGTGTGGTGCCCGGGTTCGAGGACTTCAACGCGCGCGTGGCCCGGCCCGGCGGGTTCGCGCTGCCGCACGCCCCGCGCGACGAGCGCCGGTTCCCCACGGCCACCGGCAAGGCCAACTTCACCGCCGCGCCGGTGGAGTACCCGAAGCTGCCCGAGGGCCGGCTGCTGCTGCAGACGTTGCGCTCGCACGACCAGTACAACACCACGATCTACGGCCTGGACGACCGCTACCGCGGCATCGGCAACGGCCGCCGGGTGGTGCTGGTCAACCCCGAGGACGCGCGGCGCCTCGGCGTGGCCGACGGGTCGTACGTCGATCTCGTCGGCGAGTGGCAGGACGGCGTGGAGCGGCGGGCGCCGGGCTTCCGGGTGGTGCACTACCCGACCGCCCGCGGCTGCGCGGCCTCCTACTATCCGGAGACGAACGTGCTGGTGCCGCTGGACGCCACCGCCGACGTCAGCAACACCCCGGCCAGCAAGTCCGTCGTGGTGCGTCTGGAACAATCAGCGGCCGACTGAGCGTTCGCTCAGCCGAGGTGGCCGGTCCGCGCCCGACGACAGGGACCGGCCACGACCCGATCACCGACGAACGGAGCCGGTCCCATGGGCGAGCAGCAGCACGTGAAGTTCCCGCAGGAGGTCATCGACGAGTACGCCGCGCTCGGCGTCGACCTGCCCGCCCTGTTCTCCGCCGGGCACCTCGGCACCCGCATGGGCGTCCAGATCGTCGAGGCGTCCGCCGAGCGCGTCGTGGGCACCATGCCGGTGGAGGGCAACACCCAGCCCTACGGGCTGCTGCACGGCGGCGCCTCCGCCGTCCTGGCCGAGACCCTGGGCTCCGTCGGCTCCATGCTGCACGGCGGCGCCTCCAAGATCGCCGTCGGTGTGGACCTGAACTGCACCCACCACCGCGGGGTGCGCTCCGGCCTGGTCACCGGCGTGGCCACGCCCCTGCACCGGGGACGCTCCACGGCCACGTACGAGATCGTCATCAGCGACGAGGAGGGGCGCCGGGTGTGCAGCGCCCGCCTGACCTGCCTGCTGCGCGACGTCCGCCCGGGCGACGGCGCCCAGCCCCCGGCAGCCGGCTGAGCCCACGGCCGGGCGCGCCCCCGGGGACCGACCGAGCCCACGGCCGGCCCGAACCTCCCGCGACCGGCCGAGCCCACGACCGGCCCGAACCTCCCGCGACCGGCCGAGCCCACCCAACACCCGCAACCCACTCCCCCACTTCCACAGCCCGCTCCCAATCCCGGCCGCCCGCACCGTCGTTGCCCCCGGGCGGGCCGCGCCCTAGCGTCATGGCATGGGAACGCAGGCGGCCCCGCGGCGCGGGGCGACGGCGCTCAGGTCCTGGCTCCTGCCGCTGTGCCTCGCGGGCGCGCTGACGGCCGGCTGCGGCGGAGCGTCCGGCGCCGGTCCCGGACACGGCACCGCGCCCCCGTCGCCGCGCACCACCTCCCCCGAGGAGTTGTGCGCCCGGATCGTCGCGCACTGGTCGCGTGCGGTGCTGGACGGCGACACCTACGGCGACTACCAGTCGATGGGCCTGTCGAACGGGCAGTACGAGATCCTGCGCCGCGTCGTCGAGACCGCGCGCACGGTGAAACGCCGTCAGGGCGCCGCGGCCGCCGAGGCGTCGATCGACCGCGGGGCCCGGGCCGGCTGCGCCGACCGGTACCGCCGCGGCGGCCCGGGCAAGGGGCCGTGGCAGTGACCGGCATCGGCCCCCTCGAACCGGGCGAGGGCACGCGCGCGCAGGACGCGCTCGGCCCGGACGAGACGTCCGGGCCCGGCCCCCGCCGCCGGCGTCCGCCCCGGCTCGCCGACCGCCACCGCCGTACCGTCCTCGTGGCCGCCGCCCTCGCCGCCCTTCTCGCGGCCGGCGGCCGGCTGTACGCCACCCGCGAGCACGGGCCGCCGCCCGGCGAGAGCCGGCCGCCGCGCCCCGCCCCGCCGTTCCCCGCGCAGGTGGTCGACGTCTCCTACCTGGATCCGGCGGCCACGCCTCCCCACGCGCCGCGCCGGAGCTTCAGTTTCGCGCTACTGATCAGTGTGGAATCCGGACCTCCGGTTTCCGTGATGCGGATAAGCCAGCCCTACGCAGGACTTTCCCTCAGCTCACAGCCCCGCACGCCTTTCCGGACCGGGGCGGGGTCCGCCCGCAAGATCGTCGTCACCCTGCATGTCACAGAATGCGAGACAGTGCCGCTGAATGCCGGACTCCCTTTCCTGGATGTAACGCTGCGTAATGCGCGCGCAATACAGGTGCAGAGTTTCATCCTCGGGCCGCGCTATGCCCAGGCGCTCACCGAGGCCCTGAGTGGCGCCTGTGACGGGGATTCCAGGTAATCACCAAAACAGTCGAGACACCTGAACGCGGTCCCTCGCGTCCTGCAGGTCTCGAAATACGGACCGGGCGAATCGGCCCGAGTTCCACTGTTCCACCCGCCCAGTACCGCTCTGCATTACGTCGTGTCATAACAAGAGCATCACAGCATCGGTCAGGCTCTCCTCCACGTTCCTCACACACGCCTAGAGTCACCGCCAGTCACCGCGCGGTCGGAATATCCCTCCGGGCCGGCGTGCGACTCGGCCCCTTCCAGGGGGGAGGGCCGTGCGAGGGAAAGGACTGACCGTGCGTCAACGTTCGCTCATCACCATCACCACCGCGCTGGCAGCGGGAGCACTCACCCTGACCGCCTGCGGCTCCCGGGACGGCGGCGACACCAAGGGTTCCGGCTCCGGAAGCGGTGGCTCCACCGTGATCATCGGCGTCGACGCCCCGCTGACCGGCGACCTGTCCGCCATGGGCCTCGGCATCAAGAACTCGGCCGATCTCGCCACCAAGAACGCCAACAAGAAGAACTACGTCAAGGGCGTCACGTTCAAGATCGAAGCCCTGGACGACCAGGCACAGCCGTCCGCCGGTCAGCAGAACGCCTCCAAGTTCGTCGCCGACAAGAACGTTCTCGGCGTGGTCGGCCCGCTCAACTCCTCCGTCGCCGAATCCATGCAGAAGGTCTTCGACGACGCGAAACTGGTCGAGGTCTCCCCCGCCAACACCGGCCCCTCCCTCACCCAGGGCCCCGACTGGCAGACCAAGAAGGTCCGCCCGTACAAGTCCTACTTCCGCACCGCCACCACCGACGCCATCCAGGGCCCGTTCGCCGCCCAGTACGTCTACAACGACGCCAAGAAGCGGAAAGTCTTCGTCATCGACGACAAGAAGACCTACGGCGCCGGCCTCGCGGCCACCTTCAGCGACGAGTTCAAGAAGCTCGGCGGCAAGATCGTCGGAACCGAGCACATCAATCCCGACACCAAGGACTTCTCCGCCGTCGCCACCAAGGTCAAGAAATCCGGCGCCGACGTCGTCTACTACGGCGGCGAATACCCGCAGGCCGGCCCGCTCAGCAAGCAGATCAAGGCCGCCGGCGCCAAGATCCCGCTGGTCGGCGGCGACGGCATCAACGACGCCACCTACGGCAAGCTGGCCGGCCCCGAGGCCACCGGCGACCTGGCCACCTCCGTCGGCGCCCCCGTCGAGACCCTGCCCTCCGCCAAGCAATTCGTCGCCGACTACCAGGCCGCCGGCTACAAGGACGGCTACTCCGCCTACGGCGGCTACTCCTACGACTCCGCCTGGGCCATCATCGAGGCCGTCAAGAAGGTCGTCGACGACAACGGCGGCAAGCTCCCCTCCGACGCCCGCACCAAGGTCACCGAGGCCATGCAGAACGTCTCCTTCGACGGTGTGACCGGCAAGGTCTCCTTCGACGAATACGGTGACGCCACCAACAAGCAACTCACCGTCTACGCCGTCAAGAACGGCGCCTTCGCGCCGGTCAAGTCCGGCACCTTCACCGGCTGACCACGCCCCCACCACCCCACCAGCCGCGCGGGGCGCCGATCCACAGGCGCCCCGCGCGGACTCGCATCCGGTCACATCCGTCGCACATCCGAAAGCTCGGAGGACATGCGGTGAACGAACTGCCGCAGCAGCTGGTCAACGGCCTGCTTCTGGGAGCCATGTACGGGTTGGTCGCCATCGGCTACACCATGGTCTACGGCATCGTCCAGCTCATCAACTTCGCCCACGGCGAGATCTTCATGACCGGCGCCTTCGGCGCCCTGACCGTCTACGCGTACATCCTGCCCGACGGCACCTCCATGTGGATCGCCCTGCCCCTCATGCTGATCGGCGCCATCATCGTCGCCGTCCTCGTCGCCATGGGAGCGGAACGATTCGCCTACCGGCCCCTGCGCACCGCCCCCCGCCTGGCCCCCCTCATCACCGCCATCGGCCTCTCCCTCGCCCTGCAACAGGCCGTATGGGCCTGGTACCCCGACGCCAAATCCGCCCGCACCTTCCCCCAGATCCCCGGCGGCCCCTTCCACCTGGGCAACGTCACCATCCAGACCGGCGACATCTTCCTGCTGTGCGCCGCACCCCTCAGCATGGCCGTCCTCGCCTACTTCGTCATGAAGACCCGCACCGGACGCGGCATGCAAGCCACCGCCCAGGACCCCGACACCGCCAAACTCATGGGCATCAACACCGACCGCATCATCGTCGTCGCCTTCGCCCTCGGCGCCGCCTTCGCCGCCGTCGGCGGCGCCGCCTACGGCCTCAAGTACGGCCAGATCGAATTCCGCATGGGCTTCATCCTCGGCCTCAAGGCCTTCACCGCGGCCGTCCTCGGCGGCATCGGCAACATCTACGGCGCCATGATCGGCGGCGTCGTCCTCGGCATCGCCGAAACCCTCGCCACCGCCTACATCGCCGACATCCCCGGCATGGACAAGTTCGGCAGCCAGTCCTGGGCAGACGTCTGGGCGTTCGTACTCCTCATCCTCGTGCTCCTCCTCAGGCCCCAGGGCCTGCTCGGCGAGCGCGTCGCGGACAGGGCGTGACACCGATGACCACACAGACCACCACACCAGACACCACCGGCGCCCCCACCCCCGGCGCCTCCGGCCTCCTCGGCATCCCCGCACCCGCCGCCCGCGCCCTGGCCACCGGCGGCAGCCTGCTCACCATCGCCGCCACCTTCCTCGCCTGGACCTGGACCTCCGCCTTCCCCGGCGACCTCACCGTCTACGGCTACCCCGGCGGCCTGCAGGTCCTCGTCCTCATCGGCGGCGCCCTCACCACCCTCCTCGCCCTCGCCTCCTACGACATCAAGGGCCTGCGCCGGCTCACCCCCGCCGGCGCCGACGCAGCCGTCAAACTCGCCGCCCTCGCCACCTTCGCCACCGCCTGGTACACCGTCCTCGCCATCAGCGTCGAACTCGGCGGCGTCGTCAACCTCGAACCCGGCGGCTACCTCGTCGCCACCACCAGCCTCGCCACCCTCCTCGGCGCCCTCGCCCTGCCCTTCCGGCGCCCCGAACCCGACCCCATCGACCCCGACAGCACCGGCTGGGAGAAATCCCCCCACCGCCTCACCCACGCCTGGCACACCACCAAGGCCGCCTTCGCCTCCGGCACCCCCCGCCCCGTACGCGAGCTGCCCTCCTACGCCGAGATCCTCATCATCGTCGGCATCCTCGCCCTCGGACTCGTCGTCTTCACCTACGGCATCGGCACCTCCTACGACGAACTCTTCGTCGGCTTCCTCATCCTCGCCGGCCTCGGCTTCGCCGCCCTCAACAAAGCCGGCCTCATCGCCCAGGCCTCCCAGATCACCGCGCGGCACCAGAACATCACCCTCTTCGGCGCCTTCATCGCCGCCGCGCTCTTCCCCTTCACCCAGACCGACGACCAGTACGCCACCCTCGGCGTCTACATCCTCATCTTCGCCACCGTCGCCCTCGGCCTGAACATCGTCGTCGGCCTCGCCGGCCTCCTCGACCTCGGCTACGTCGCCTTCCTCGGCGTCGGCGCCTACGCCGCCTCCCTCGTCTCCGGCTCCCCCAGCTCCCCCTTCCACGTCCACTTCCCCTTCTGGGCCGCCGTCATCGTCGGCGCCCTCGCCTCACTCGTCTTCGGCGTCCTCATCGGCGCCCCCACCCTCCGCCTGCGCGGCGACTACCTCGCCATCGTCACCCTCGGCTTCGGAGAGATCTTCCGCATCACCGCCAACAACCTCGACGGCACCTCCGGACCCGACCTCACCAACGGCTCCAACGGCATCTCCTCCATCCCCAACCTCGACGTCCTCGGCCTCGACTTCGGCGCCGCCCACGACATCGCCGGCTTCACCATCGGGCGCTTCGCCAACTACTTCTTCCTGATGCTGCTCATCACCGCCGTCGTCGTCCTCGTCTTCCGACGCAGCGGCAACTCCCGCATCGGCCGCGCCTGGGTCGCCATCCGCGAAGACGAAACCGCCGCCCTCGCCATGGGCATCAACGGCTTCCGCGTCAAACTCATCGCCTTCGCCGTCGGCGCCTGCCTCGCCGGACTCGCCGGCACCGTCCAGGCCCACGTCACCTACACCGTCACACCCGAGCAGTACCTCTTCGCCGGAGCCATCCCACCCAACTCCGCCTTCCTCCTCGCCGCCGTCGTCCTCGGCGGCATGGGCACCATCGCCGGCCCCCTCATCGGCGCCGCACTGCTCTTCCTCATCCCCAACAAACTCCAGTTCCTCGGCGACTACCAGCTCTTCGCCTTCGGCGTCGCACTCATCCTGCTCATGCGCTTCCGCCCCGAAGGCCTCATCCCCAACCGACGCCGCCAGCTCGAATTCCACGACGAGGCCGACGCGCCCGCGGCCCTCGGCAAGACAGGGGCCTGACCACCATGACCACCGACACCACCACCAAGGACACCGCACCCGACGCCACCACCCCCGACCGGACCGTCCTCGACGCACGCGGCGTCACCATGCGCTTCGGCGGCCTCACCGCCGTACGCGGCGTCGACCTCACCGTCCGCAGCGGAGAGATCGTCGGACTCATCGGCCCCAACGGCGCCGGAAAAACCACCTTCTTCAACTGCCTCACCGGCCTGTACGTCCCCACCGAAGGTGAAGTCCGCTACAAAGGCACCCTCCTGCCACCCAAATCCTTCAAGGTCACCGCAGCCGGCATCGCCCGCACCTTCCAGAACATCCGGCTGTTCTCCAACATGACCGTCCTGGAGAACGTCCTCGTCGGACGCCACACCCGCACCAAAGAAGGATTCTGGTCCGCCGTCCTGCGCGGCCCCGGCTTCCACAAAGCAGAAAACGCCTCCCGCGCCCGGGCCATGGAACTCCTCGAATTCGTCGGCCTCGCCCCCAAAGCCGAACACCTCGCCCGCAACCTCCCCTACGGCGAACAACGCAAACTCGAAATCGCTCGCGCCCTCGCCAGCGAACCCGGCCTCCTCCTGCTCGACGAACCCACCGCCGGCATGAACCCCCAGGAAACCCGGGCCACCGAAGAACTCGTCTTCGCCATCCGCGACATGGGCATCGCCGTCCTCGTCATCGAGCACGACATGCGCTTCATCTTCAACCTCTGCGACCGCGTCGCCGTCCTCGTCCAAGGTGAAAAACTCATCGAAGGCGACAGCGCCACCGTCCAGGGCGACGACCGCGTCATCGCCGCCTACCTCGGCGAACCCTTCGAAGGCGCCCCCGGAGACGAAGAAGCCGCAGAAGTCCACGCCGCCGAAGCACACGCCGCACCACCGGCCCAGGCCCCCACCGAGGCACCGGCCCCAGCACCGACCGAGGCACCGGCCGACACCCCCACGGAGGCCGAGCCCGGCAAGGAGAACGACCGATGACCGCACTCCTCGAAGTCGAAGACCTCAAAGTCGCCTACGGCAAGATCGAAGCCGTCAAAGGCATCACCTTCAAAGTCGAGGCCGGCCAGGTCGTCACCCTCATCGGCACCAACGGCGCCGGAAAGACCACCACCCTGCGCACCCTCTCCGGCCTCCTCAAACCCATCGGCGGCCAGATCAAGTTCAACGGCAGATCCCTCAAACGAATCCCCGCCCACCAGATCGTCTCCCTCGGCCTCGCCCACTCCCCCGAAGGCCGGCACATCTTCCCCCGCATGACCATCGAGGACAACCTCCGCCTCGGCGCCTTCCTCCGCAAAGACAAAGACGGCATCGAAAAAGACATCCAGCGCGCCTACGACCTCTTCCCCATCCTCGGCGAACGCAGAAAACAAGCAGCCGGCACCCTCTCCGGCGGCGAACAACAAATGCTCGCCATGGGCCGCGCCCTCATGTCCCAGCCCAAACTCCTCATGCTCGACGAGCCTTCCATGGGCCTGTCCCCCATCATGATGCAAAAGATCATGTCCACCATCGCCGAGCTGAAAGCCCAGGGCACCACCATCCTGCTCGTCGAACAGAACGCCCAAGCCGCACTCTCCCTCGCCGACCAGGGCCACGTCATGGAGATCGGCCGCATCGTCCTGTCCGGCACCGGACAGGACCTCCTCCACGACGAATCCGTCCGCAAGGCATACCTAGGCGAGGACTGACCCCTCCACCGCACGCACCCACGACAAGGGCCCGCGCTCCCCGACCGGGGAACGCGGGCCCTGCTGCCATAGGAGGGAAGGCGGCGCCGACGTCAGCCCTTGTCGGCCTTGTCGGCCCGGTCGGCCTTGTCACCCTTACCGCCCTTGGCCGCCTTCTTCTCCTCGTTGTCCTGAATGACCGCCTCGGCCACCTGCTGCATCGACATACGACGGTCCATCGACGTCTTCTGGATCCAGCGGAACGCCGCCGGCTCCGTCAGCCCGTACTCCGTCTGCAGAATCGACTTCGCCCGGTCCACCAGCTTCCGCGTCTCCAGCCGCTGGGAGAGGTCCGCGACCTCCTTCTCCAGCTCCTTCAACTCGGTGAACCGCGAGACGGCCATCTCGATCGCCGGAACGACATCACTCTTGCTGAACGGCTTCACCAGATACGCCATCGCACCGGCGTCCCGCGCCCGCTCCACCAGATCACGCTGCGAGAACGCCGTCAGCATCAGCACCGGCGCGATCCGCTCCCCGGCGATCTTCTCCGCCGCGGAGATACCGTCCAGCTTCGGCATCTTCACATCGAGGATCACCAGGTCAGGACGGTGCTCCCGGGCCAGCTCCACGGCCCGCTCACCGTCCCCGGCCTCACCGACGACCGTGTAGCCCTCCTCTTCCAGCATCTCTTTGAGATCCAGCCGGATCAGCGCCTCGTCCTCCGCGATGACGACACGGGTCGTCAGCGGAGGCACGTGCGACTTGTCGTCGTCGGGCACGTCGACGGGCTGGGGCGACTCGGCGGTCACGGGGGCGCTCCTTGTTCCGGGGGAGGCTGGATGGTGCTCCCAAGAGCCTACCTAGCTGCGGTAAGGTGGGGGCACGGCGGGTAACTGCTGATCTTCGTTTTGAAGGGCGCCCCGGTAGCCCAGCGGTAGAGGCAATGGTCTCAAACACCATCCAGCGTCGGTTCGAATCCGACCCGGGGTACTTTTCCATCGATGCGAAGGTCAGGCCCGCAAGCGGAGGATTGCGTTCGAGTGATCTTCCGCTTTTTGCTGCGTGTCGCCGCAGCGACTCGCCCAGAGTGAGCATGTGTACGACATCAGCACACGTAAGCGAGCTCTCGCCCTGGTTTCACAGGGCCGCAGCCTGAACTCGGTCAGCAAGCAGACCGGCATCTCGCGCGCCGCCATCCGTTCATGGCAGACACGGCTGGAGCCTCTGCGCTGGAACCGCGCCCGGCCCTGCCCCCGATGCCGCGACGCACCGGAGATGCCCGGCCAACCCCATGCCTACGCGTACCTCCTTGGCCTGTACCTCGGCGACGGCTGCATCAGCTACCTGCGCGCAGGCGTCTACTTCCTCCGCATCACCTGCGCCGACGCCTGGCCAGGTCTGATCGACGAGTGCGCCGACGCGATGCAGACTATCCGCCCTGACAACAAGGTGTTCCGCGTCCAGCGCCAGGACTGTCAGAACGTGACCTGCTACAGCAAGCACTGGCCCTGCCTCTTCCCCCAGCACGGCCCCGGCAAAAAACACGAGCGCCGCATCGCCCTCGAACCCTGGCAGCAGGAGATCGTCGACGCGCACCCCTGGGAGTTCGTCCGGGGTCTCATCCACTCCGACGGGTGCCGTATCACCAACTGGACGACCCGTCTCGTCGGTGGTGAGCGCAAGCGCTACGAATACCCTCGGTACTTCTTCACCAACACCTCGACCGACATCATCCGGCTCTTCACCGGCACCCTCGACAAGCTCGGAGTCGAGTGGAAGTCCCTCAACCAGAGCCGGGCCGCGGTCACCATATCCATCGCCCGCAAAGCCTCCGTGGCCCTCATGGACGCCCACGTAGGCCCCAAGCACTGACCGCAGAGGCGCGACGGCTCCCTACCGGGGACTGTCGTCCTCCCCGATGTGGTGCACGCGGACCATGTTCGTGGCGCCCGGCACGCCCGGAGGGGAGCCCGCCGTGATGACCACCGCGTCGCCCCGCTCGCAGCGGCCGTAGCGCAGGAGGAGTTCGTCCACCTGGGCGACCATCGCGTCCGTGGAGTCGACGTGGGGGCCGAGGAAGGTCTCCACACCCCAGGACATGCTCAGCTGGGAGCGGGTGGCCGGCTCGGGGGTGAAGGCGAGCAGGGGGATCGGGGAGCGGTAGCGGGACAGGCGGCGGGCGGTGTCGCCGGACTGGGTGAAGGCGACGAGGAACTTGGCGCCGAGGAAGTCGCCGATCTCGGCGGCGGCGCGGGCGACGGCGCCGCCCTGGGTGCGGGGTTTGTTGCGCTCGGTGAGGGGCGGCAGGCCCTTGGCGAGGATGTCCTCCTCGGCGGCGGCGACGATCTTGGCCATGGTGCGGACGGCGGCGATCGGGTGTTTGCCGACGCTGGTCTCGCCGGAGAGCATCACCGCGTCGGTACCGTCGATGACGGCGTTGGCCACGTCGGATGCCTCCGCCCGGGTGGGGCGGGAGTTGTCGATCATGGAGTCGAGCATCTGGGTGGCGACGATCACCGGTTTGGCGTTGCGCTTGGCCAGCTTGATGGCGCGCTTCTGGACGATGGGGACCTGTTCGAGGGGCATCTCGACGCCGAGGTCTCCCCGGGCGACCATGATGCCGTCGAAGGCGGCGACGATGTCGTCGAGGTTCTCGACCGCCTGGGGTTTTTCGATCTTGGCGATGACGGGGAGGCGGCGGCCCTCGTCGTCCATGATGCGGTGGACGTCGAGGACGTCGCGGCCGCTGCGGACGAAGGAGAGGGCGACGACGTCGAAGCCGGTGTGCAGGGCCCAGCGCAGGTCGTCCTCGTCCTTCTTGGACAGGGCGGGGACGGAGACGGCGACGCCGGGGAGGTTGAGGCCCTTGTGGTCGGAGACCATGCCGCCTTCGGTGACCTCGGTGTGGACGCGGGGGCCGTCGACGGCGGTGACCTTCAGGGCGACCTTGCCGTCGTCGACGAGGATGCGTTCGCCGGGGGTGACGTCGTCGGCGAGGCCGGCGTAGGTGGTGCCGCAGAGGTGGCGGTCGCCTTCGACGCCTTCTTCGACGGTGATGGTGAAGGTGTCGCCGCGTTCGAGGAGGACGGGGCCTTCGCGGAAGCGTCCGAGGCGGATCTTGGGGCCCTGGAGGTCGGCGAGGAGTCCGACGCTGCGGCCGGTTTCGTCGGCGGCCCTGCGGACGTGCCGGTAGCGCTCCTCGTGTTCGGCGACGTCGCCGTGGCTGAGGTTGAAGCGGGCGACGTCCATTCCGGCGTCGACCAGTGCCTTGATCCGGTCGTACGTGGCGGTGGCGGGCCCCAGGGTACAGACGATCTTTGCTCGGCGCATGGAGCGAGCCTAGGGCTTACCGGCGGGTAGGGGCGTGGCGTCGGGTTGCTGTTCAACGTCCTTTGGGTGAAGGGGGGTTGACATTCGCTGAAGTGTGCGGGGTGGCGCTCTTTCGAGCAGGTGAGGCGCGTGTTCGACGTGGGCGGGTGGGGTTCGTGCCGGGGTCGGAGATCGGATCGCAATGTGCGGGGGGTGTTGCGCTTCGGCATGGCCCGGTCAGAATCTACGCGCGTCCACATCTGTGCGCGCCCGCGTCCTCGCGCGTCGTCGTTCCTTC
The DNA here is from genome assembly GCF_902506575.1 of Streptomyces mexicanus. GTDB lineage: Bacteria > Actinomycetota > Actinomycetes > Streptomycetales > Streptomycetaceae > Streptomyces > Streptomyces mexicanus. The sequence goes on from NZ_LR732544.1 coordinate 2,112,340, forward strand.
CGCTAGGAGAAGCACACATGGCGTTGAACCGCCGGAAGTTCCTGAAGGAGTCCGCTGTGACGGGGGCGGGGGTGGCGCTGGCGGGTGCGGCGGCGGCTCCTGCGGCGCAGGCCGCAGCGGCCGGGCCGGCCGCCGGGGCCGGTGCGGCGCACGGGCCGGGCAGGCATCCGAAGCGGTACGCGCTGACCGTGATGGGCACCACCGACCTGCACGGGCACGTCTTCAACTGGGACTACTTCAAGGACGGCACGTACTCCGACGCGGCGGGCAACGCGCAGGGCCTGGCCCGGATCGCGACTCTGGTGAAGCAGGTCCGTGCGGAGCGGGGCCGGGAGAACACGCTGCTGCTGGACGCGGGTGACACGATCCAGGGCACGCCGTTGACGTACTACTACGCGAAGGTGGATCCGATCACCGCCGAGGGTGGTCCGGTGCATCCGATGGCGCTGGCGATGAACGCGATCGGGTATGACGCGGCGGCGCTGGGCAACCACGAGTTCAACTACGGCATCGAGACGCTGCGGGCGTTCGAGCGGCAGCTGGACTTTCCGCTGCTGGGGGCGAACGCGGTGGACGCGACGACGCAGCGGCCGGCGTTCGCGCCGTATGTGGTCAAGACGTTCCGGGTGCACGGTGCTCCGCCGGTGAAGGTGGCGGTGCTGGGGCTGACGAATCCGGGCATCGCGATCTGGGACAAGGCGTATGTGCAGGGGAAGCTGGCGTTCCCGGGCCTGGAGGAGCAGGCGGCGAAGTGGGTGCCGAAGCTGCGGTCGATGGGTGCGGACGTGGTGATCGTGTCGGCGCACTCGGGTACGTCGGGTCAGTCCTCCTACGGGGATCAGCTGCCGTATGTGGAGGATGCCGCCGCGAACGTGGCGCGGCAGGTGCCGGGGATCGACGCGATCCTGGTGGGGCACGCGCATCTGGAGATCCCGGAGCTGAAGGTCGTCAACGACAAGACCGGGAAGACGGTGGTGCTGTCGGAGCCGTTGTGCTTCGCGGAGCGGCTGTCGTTGTTCGACATCGAGCTGGTGTTCGTCAAGGGGCGGTGGCAGGTGGAGTCGGTCTCGGCTTCGCTGCGCAATTCGAACGAGGTCGCGGACGACCCGGAGATCACCGCGCTGCTCACCGACGAGCACAAGAAGGTCGTGGCGTACGTCAATCAGGTGGTCGGCCGGGCGACGCAGACGCTGACGACGGTGGAGGCCCGTTACAAGGACGCGCCGATCATCGACCTGATCACGAAGGTGCAGGAGGACGTGGTGAAGGCGGCGCTGGCGGGTACGCCGGACGCGTCGCTGCCGGGGATCGCGCAGGCGGCGCCGGTCTCGCGGACGGCCCAGATCCCGGCGGGGAACGTGACGATCCGGGATCTGGCGGGGCTGTACGTGTACGACAACACGCTGGTGGCGAAGGTGCTGACGGGTGCGCAGGTGCGGGCGTATCTGGAGTACTCGGCGGAGTACTTCGTGCAGACGGCCGCGGGTGCGCCGGTGGACGTGGAGAAGCTGACGAACGCGAACGGCCGTCCGGACTACAACTACGACTATGTGTCGGGGCTGCGGTACGACATCGACATCGCCCGGCCGGCCGGTTCGCGGATCAGGAACCTGACGTTCGGTGGTGCGCCGTTGGACGACGCGCAGCAGTTCGTGCTGGCGGTGAACAACTACCGGGCCAACGGCGGTGGCGCGTTCCCGTATGTGGCGTCGGCGAAGGAGGTGTGGTCGGAGTCGACGGAGATCCGGACCCGGATCGCCGAGTGGGTGACGGCGAGGGGTGAGCTGGATCCGAAGGACTTCGCGTCGGTGGACTGGCGGCTGACGCGGGACGGCGTGCCGGTGTTCTAGCGGTTCGGGTTGCGGGGGTTCCGGGTTCGGCCCGGGGCGGCCTCAGATTCCGTCGGCCAGGGGGGTGAGTTCCCTGATCTGGCGCAGGGACGGGATCTGGGGCCGTTGTGCGTGCAGGCCGAAGGTGGTGAAGGCGGTGCGGGCGGGCAGGGGGTAGGTGTCGGTGCCGGTGACGGCGTTGAGGATGGTGGCGCTGCGCCAGGCGGCGAGGCCGAGGTCGGGGGTGCCGACGCCGTGGGTGTGCAGTTCGGCGTTCTGGACGTAGGCGTGGCAGCCGGTGGCGGTGATGGCGGGGTCGAGGACGAGGCGGTAGTGCTCGTCGATGCGGGGGCGGTCGCTGCCATCGCGGCGCAGATAGGGGTCGAGGCCGGCGAGGAGGGGCAGCAGGGGGCGGGGCCGGTAGCCGGTGGCGAGGACGACGGCGTCGGTGGTGAGGCGGCTGCGGGTGCCCTGCTGGGTGTGTTCGAGGTGGAGTTCGATGGTGTGGGAGGCGAGGCGGCCGGCGGTGCGGACGCGGACGCCGGGGGTGAGGACGGCGTCGGGCCAGCCGCCGTGCAGGCTGCGGTGGTACAGCTCGTCGTGGATGGCGGCGAGGGTGTCGGCGTCGACGGCTTTGTGCAGTTGCCACTGGGTGGGCAGGAGCCGGTCGCGGACGGGTTCGGGCAGGGCGTGGAAGTAGCGGGTGTAGTCGGGGGTGAAGTGTTCCAGGCCGAGTTTGGAGTACTCCATGGGGGCGAAGGCTTCGGTGCGGCCGATCCAGGTGAGGCGTTCGGCGCCGGCGGGACGGTGGCGCAGCAGGTCGAGGAAGATCTCCGCGCCGGACTGTCCGGTGCCGACGACGGTGACGTGGCCGGCGGTGAGCAGGGTGTCGCGGGGGGCGAGGGAGGCGGCGGGGGGGACCATCGGGGGGGGGGTGGACCGGCGCGGGGAGGGGGGGGGGCCGGCCCGCGGGGGGGGGCAGCCGGTGGGGAGGAGGAAAGCGCGCGGAGTGGCCGGCCACGCCCGCCAGCAGGAGCAGCGCGACCAGGGTCGGGTGGTGCAGGTGGCCGCTCGCGACGGCGCCGAGGACCGTGGTGACGCGGAAGGAGCCCGCGTCGCCGGCCAGGGCGAACAGTCCGATGA
>NZ_LR732544.1:2115412-2119986 GCF_902506575.1 Streptomyces mexicanus
GGGGGGGCAGCAGGGGTGCGAGAGGGGTGGTTTTTTTGCAGGGGGAGGCCGGCAAGCGAGATTTCTGCCTGTCTGGTGGGCTGGGAGATGTGAAAAAGAAACGGCCCCGGCGCCGGGCCCCCCCCGGCGCGGCGGGCGGCCGCGGGGGGGGTGGCCCGCCGCGCCGGGGGTGGCCCGTCGCCGGGTGGGACTGTCGGTCGCCGTCAGGGCTGGAAGTCGGCCTTGTGGTCCTCGGCCCACTGGGCGAAGGTGCGGGCGGGGGTGCCGGTGATCTTCTCCACGGTGTCGGTGATCTCCGGGGTGGCGCCGACGGCGGCCCGGAAGGTCTCCAGCAGTCCCCGCAGCGCGTGCGGCGGGACGTGCGGGAAGAGTTCGGGTCCCGCCTGCTCGGGCGGCACCTCCTCGAAGGTCAGCTCGCGGCCCAGGGCGCGGCCGATCGCGGCGACCTGCCCGGCGCTGCTGACGGCCTCGGGGCCGGAGAGCCGGTGGACGGCGCCCTCGTGGCCGTCGTCGAGCAGGGCGCGTTCGGCGACGGCGGCGATGTCGTCCTCGTGGATGGGCGCGGAGCGGGCATCGGCGAAGACACCGCGGACGGTGTTCCCCGCGCGGATCTGCGGCGCCCACTGCAAGGCGTTGGTGGCGAAGGCGCCCGGCCGCAGGAAGGTCCACGCCAGCCCGCTGTCGCGGATCGCCCGCTCCACGGTGTCGTGCATGACGTAGATGGGGTGGGTCTCGTCGGCGCCCTCCGCGACGATGGCGGAGGAGAGCAGGACGACGTGCCGGACGCCCGCCGCGCGGGCCGCCGCCAGGAGGTCGGCCGTGCGGTCGCCGGTCGCCTGGACGTAGAGGAAGAGCCGGCTCGCCCCGGCGAACAGGGCGGCGGGGTCGTCCGGCTGGAACCGCACCACTTCGGCGGGTTCGGGCAGGTGGGCCCGGTGCGGGTCGCGGGTGAGCGCCCGCACGGGCCGGCCTGCGGCGACGAGGCGGTCGACGAGGGCACGGCCGACGTTGCCGGTGGCGCCGGTGACTACGATCACGGTTTTCCTCCGTGGCTCGGGCGGTTCGCGGGCTGATCGTCCTTCGGGCGTCCGAGCCTAGGGAGGACGATCAGTGCTCCGCATCGTCGTCAGGGACCAGGCGTGTCGTACGTCCCCGGTCCTACGTCCGTTGCCGGTCCTGCGCCGGTTCCTGTGCCCGTGCCCGGTCCTGCGCCGGTTCCTACGTCCGTTGCCGGACCTACGCCCGTTCCTGCGCCCGTGCCCGGTCCTGCGCCCGTCGCTAGGCCCGTGCCTGGGTCTGCACCTGTGCCTGCGAGGCCTCCTCCGCCTCCCCGGACCGCTGCGGCTCCTGCGCAGCCTGCGTCTGCTGGGCCTGACGGACGCGCAACGCCCGGGCGAGGTCGTCGAGTTGGTCGGTGAGCTTGCGTCGCAGGGCCGGGATCGGGTCGCCGTCGCGCAGGCATGCCTCGCCCAGGCTCAGGTGGTCGGCGTCGACGGCGTGGGCGGGGAACGCCCAGCGGCCGGCGGCGTCGGCGATGGCGGGGCCGCGCCGGGCGGCGAGGGTGACCGCGTCGTCGTAGTAGCGCGGCACGTACTCCCCTACGAGGTCGGCCTGTTCGGGCTGCCAGAAGCCCCGGGCGGTGGCGGTGAACAGGTAGTTGGACAGGTCGTCGGAGGCGAACATCGCCTGCCAGGCGGCGCGCTTGGCCTCCGGGTCGGGCAGCGCGGCTCGGCAGCGGGCGGCGCCTTCCTGGCCGGTGGCGGACGGGTCGCGGTCGTGTTCGGCGGCGATGGCGGCCTCGTCGACGGCGCCGAGGACGGCGAGCCGGGCGAGGATCCGCCAGCGCAGTTCGGGGTCGAGTTCGGGGCCGCCGGGGACGGTGCCGTCGGCGAGCCAGGCGGCGATCGTGTCGGGGTGGGCGGCGCTGTCGATGAGGTGGCGCACGGCGATCAGGCGCAGGCCGGGATGGTCGCCGTCCTCGGTGCGGCGGATCAGGTCGCGGCACAGGGTGGTGAGCGTGGCGAGGGCCGCGGGCCGCTGCCCGGGGGCGAGGTACTGGTCGGCGACATGGGTGCGGGCGAAGGCGAGCACGCCCTGGACCAGGGCGAGGTCGGTCTCCTCCGGCAGGTGGGCGGCGGCGGTCGCCAGGTAGTCGGTGGGGGCGAGCAGGCCGTCGCGGACCATGTCGCGCAGCGTGTTCCACACGACGGCGCGGGTGAGCGCGTCGGGGATGCCGGACAGTCCGCGCAGGGCGGTCTCCAGGGAGGTGTCGTCGAGGCGGATCTTGGCGTAGGTCAGGTCGAGGTCGTTGGGCACGACCAGGGCCTGTCCCTTATACACACCTGACGCTGCGCGGGGCTCGGGGGTGCCCTCGTGCGGTACGTCGGTCTCGTAGCGTTCCCGCAGGGTCAGGGTGCGGCCGTCGGAGAGGTCGCGGTCGTAGACGCCGACGGTGACGCGGTGGGGGCGGCTGCCGTCGCGGTCGAGGGTGAGGGTCCACTGGCCGGGGCGGGCGTCGAGGGCGGCGGTGAGGGTGTCGACGCCGGTGGTGCGCAGCCAGGCGTCGGCCCAGGCGTGGACGTCGCGGTCGGTGGCGGAGGCGAGGGAGTCGATGAAGTCGGCGAGGGTGGCGTTGGCGAACCGGTGCCGCCGGAAGTGGGTGTTGATGCCGGCGAGGAAGTCCTTCTCGCCGAGCCAGGCGACGAGTTGGCGCAGTGCGGAGGCGCCCTTGGCGTAGGAGATGCCGTCGAAGTTGAGCAGGGCGGAGGCGGTGTCGGGGACGGCCTCGGGGGCGACGGGGTGGGTGCTGGTGCGCTGGTCGGCGTCGTAGCCCCAGGCTTTGCGGGTGACGCCGAACTCGACCCAGGGCTCGGTGAACCGGGTGGCCTCCAGGGTGGTCTGGTAGCCCATGTACTCGGCGAAGGACTCGTTGAGCCAGATGTCGTCCCACCATTTGAGGGTGACGAGGTCGCCGAACCACATGTGGGCCATCTCGTGGGCGATGACCATGGCGCGCATCTGGCGTTCGGTGTCGGTGACGGCGGAGCGGTAGACGAACTCGTCGCGGAAGGTGACCAGTCCGGGGTTCTCCATGGCGCCGGCGTTGAACTCGGGGACGAACGCCTGGTCGTAGGAGTCGAACGGGTAGGGCTCGTCGAACTTCTCGTGGTAGCGGTCGAAGCAGGCGCGGGTGATGTCGAGGATCTCCTCGGCGTCGGCGTCGAGGTGGGGGGCCAGTGAGCGGCGGCAGTGGATGCCGAAGGGCAGGCCGCGGTGCTCGGTGCGCACGGAGTGCCAGGGGCCGGCGGCGACGGCGACGAGGTAGGTGGAGATGCGGGGGGTGGTGGCGGCCTTCCAGACGCCGTCGCCGGTGTGCTCGGTGATGCCGTTGGCGAGGACGGTCCAGCCCTCGGGGGCCTTGACGGTGACGTCGAAGGCGGCCTTGAGGTCGGGCTGGTCGAAGGCGGCGAAGACGCGCTGGACGTCCTCCATGAACAGCTGGGTGTAGGCGTAGGTCGCGCCGTCGGAGGGGTCGGTGAAGCGGTGCATGCCCTCGCCGGTGCGGGAGTAGCGCATGGCGGCGTCGATGCGCAGCTCGTGCTCGCCGGGGGTGAGGCCGGTCAGGGGCAGGCGGTTGCCGGTCAGGCGCGTGGGGTCCAGGGGCTGTCCGTCGAGGGTGGCGGAGCGCAGCCGGGCCGGCTTCAGCTCGACGAAGGTGTCCGTGCCGTCCTGGCCCGTGTCCGTACCGGTGCCGGTGCGGACGGTGAACCGGATGACGGTCCGGGAGTCGAAGGTGTCGTCCCCGGTGGTGAGGTCGAGGTCGACGGTGTAGCGGTGGACGTCGAGGAGCTGGGCACGGATCTGCGCTTCGTCGCGCGTGAGTACGGACATGGACGCCATGCTGCCTGATGGCACCGACCGGGCACGAGGGGGTATGGGGGACCCGCCCCGGTGGACGCCGCTCCCGCGCCCGCGCACGGCCCGGCGGAGCCCGCGCGCGGCCTTCGGAGCGCGCGGCCCCTCCCCGCGCGGTCGCGGGGACGGGCGCGGCACGGCGGCCGGGTCGCCGCCGCGCGGGCGGCCATTTCAGCTCGCCGCCGCGGGCCTTCCGTTGCCGGAGTCCTCGGCGATGCGTTCGTGGTGGCGGATCACCTCGGCGATGATGAAGTTCAGGAACTTCTCGGCGAACGCCGGGTCGAGTTTGGCGTCCTCGGCGAGGGCCCGCAGGCGGGCGATCTGCCGGGCCTCGCGGGCCGGGTCGGCGGGCGGCAGCCGGTGGGCGGCCTTGAGGTGCCCGACCTGCTGGGTCGCCTTGAACCGCTCGGCGAGCATGTGGACGACGGCCGCGTCGATGTTGTCGATGCTGTCGCGCAGCCGCGTGAGTTCGTTCAGGACGGCGGGGTCGACGTCACCGGTACCGGTGCTGCTGGTGGTCATGGGGATCAACCCTACGGGGTGGGCTGGGGCTTGATCACGGGCGCATGGCGCGACGCGCGGGCGCACGCCGGTCCCCGGGCCGGGACGGCCCGCGCCGCACGGTGCGAGGACGACCGGACACGGCCGCAGGACTGCCC
>NZ_LR732544.1:2120087-2133344 GCF_902506575.1 Streptomyces mexicanus
TGGGCCGGGAGGGGGGGGGGGCGGGGGACGCGGGGGGAGCGCGGCCGGGCCAGGGGGGGGGGGGGGGGGGTGGGGGGGGGGGGGGGGGGGGGCGGGCGGGGGCGGGGGGGGGCGGGGGGGGGCGCGCGGCGGGGGGGGCGGGGGGGGGTGCCGAGGACGGCCCGGGTGCGGGCGGGGAACGGCCCGGGAACCGCCTGAACGGTCCGGGGATGATCGATGCGCTCCGCCCTAGAGTGGGAGAAAGGCCAGGCGTCTTTGGGGGTACGGACGTGGCGGACGACGGACCGGTCGAGCACGGCTACCCGCATCTGGAGACGGTGCGCGCCGCGATCACGGCGCTGTACCGCCGGCTGTCGTACACCGGCGTGCGCACGTTCGCGACCAGCGTGGCCCCCGTGGACGTGGCGTTCTGCGACACCGACGACCTGCATCTGGGCGCCCAGCGGGTGGCGCGGGAGCTGGTGCGGCACTACGGGCTGCCGGACGCCCGCCTGATCGTCAGCTTCCGGGAGATGACGCACGCGGCGAACGTGGAGCTGACGGCGGGCCCGGAGTACTTCGTGGAGCTGAACGACCGTTTCCGCACCCATCGGCGGGACATCGGCGCCGCTCTCGCGCACGAGGTGATGCACGTCTGCCTGCACCGCCTGGACCTGTCGTTCCCGGGCATGCGGGACAACGAGATCCTCACGGACACGGCGGCGACCTACCTGGGCGCGGGCTGGCTGCTGCTGGACGCGTTCCGGCAGGACGGGGTCTCCTCGCAGAAGCTCGGCTATCTCACCCCGGAGGAGTTCGGCTACGTCCTGGCCAAGCGGGCGCTGGTGTTCGACGAGGACCCGTCGACGTGGTTCACCAGCCCGCAGGGCTACGAGGCCTACGTCGAGGGGCTGGCGCTGGCCCGGCGGGACGGCCGGCAGCCGCCGCTCACGGCCGCCGGCTGGGTGGGCCGCCGCCGCTACGCCCGGGACCGCCGCCATGTGCAGGACCACGGCCGGCTGCCCGCCGGGCAGCCGCAGGCGCCGTACTCCTTCACTCCGGCCGGGCAGGAGCCGCTGCGGGTGTCGTTCCCCTGCCCGACCTGCCACCAGCGCATCAGGGTGCCGGTGCGGGGCCGGGTACGGGCGCGGTGCGGGCTGTGCCGGACGGTGCTGGAGTGCGACACGTAGGCAGGGCGCCCCGCGGGCCGTACGGCGTCCCGCCGCGGACGTGCTACGGCGCCTGCCCGGGTGTCCGGTCGGGGACGGGTGGGCAGGCGCCGTGGGTGTTCCGTACGCCGTTGTACGGGACGTTTCGGGTGCGCCGGTCAGACCGCCAGGGCTCGGTCCGTCGGGCGGATCGGGGCCGGCAGGTCGCTGGCGCCCGTCAGGTAGCGGTCCACGCCGCGGGCGGCGGAGCGGCCCTCGGCGATCGCCCACACGATGAGCGACTGGCCGCGGCCGGCGTCGCCGGCGACGAAGACGCCCGGGACGTTGGTCTGGAAGTCGGCGTCGCGAGCGATGTTACCGCGCGCGTCCAGTTCCAGGCCCAGCTGCTCGACCAGGCCGTTGTCGCGGTCGGTGCCGGTGAAGCCCATGGCGAGGGTGACCAGCTGGGCGGGGATCTTGCGTTCCGTGCCCGGCTTCGGGGTCAGCTTGCCGTCGACGAACTCGACCTCGGTCAGGTGCAGCCACTGCACGTTGCCGTCCTCGTCGCCCTCGAAGTGGGTGGTGGAGGCGGAGTAGATCCGCTCGCCGCCCTCCTCGTGCGCGGAGGTGACCTTGTAGAGGATCGGGAAGGTCGGCCGGGGCTGGCTGACCGGGTTCCGCTCCTCGTTCGGGCGGGGCATGATCTCCAGCTGGGTGACGGAGGCCGCGCCCTGGCGGTGGGCGGTGCCCACGCAGTCCGCGCCGGTGTCGCCGCCGCCGATGACGACGACGTGCTTGCCCTCGGCGGAGATCGGGGAGGTGACGTAGTCGCCCTCCTGCACCTTGTTGGCCAGCGGCAGGTACTCCATGGCCTGGTAGATGCCCTTGAGTTCGCGGCCGGGCACCGGCAGGTCGCGGGCGGTGGTGGCGCCCACGGCCAGGACGACGGCGTCGTAGCGCTTGCGCAGGTCGCTCGCGCTGATGTCGCGGCCGATCTCGACGCCGGTGCGGAAGCGGGTGCCCTCCGCGCGCATCTGCTCGATGCGGCGGTTGATGTGCCGCTTCTCCATCTTGAACTCGGGGATGCCGTAGCGGAGCAGGCCGCCGATGCGGTCGGCACGCTCGTAGACGGCGACCGTGTGGCCGGCGCGGGTGAGCTGCTGGGCGGCGGCCAGGCCCGAGGGGCCCGAGCCGATGACCGCGACGGTCTTGCCCGACAGGCGCTCGGGGATCTGCGGGGCGACGCCGCCGGCCTCCCACGCCTTGTCGATGATGGAGACCTCGACGTTCTTGATGGTCACCGGCTGCTGGTTGATGCCCAGCACGCACGCCGACTCGCACGGCGCGGGGCACAGCCGGCCGGTGAACTCGGGGAAGTTGTTCGTGGCGTGCAGGCGCTCGGAGGCCGCGGTCCAGTCCTCGCGGTAGGCGTAGTCGTTCCACTCGGGGATCAGGTTCCCGAGCGGGCAGCCGTTGTGGCAGAACGGGATGCCGCAGTCCATGCACCGGCTGGCCTGCTGGGAGATGATCGGCAGCAGGGAGCCGGGGACGTAGACCTCGTTCCAGTCCTTGACGCGCTCTTCGACCGGGCGGGTCCTGGCGACCTCACGGCCGTGGTTCAAAAAGCCCTTCGGGTCAGCCATTGATCGCCGCCTCCATCATCTTCTCGGTGATCTCGGTCTCGGACAGACCGGCTCGCTCGGCGGCGTCCTTGGCGGCGAGCACTGCCTTGTAGGTGCTGGGGATGATCTTGCTGAAGCGTTCGACGGCGGTGTCCCACTCGGCCAGCAGCTTCTCGGCGACGGTGGAGCCCGTCTCCTGCTGGTGGCGGCGCACCACCTCGTGCAGCCACTGCTTGTCGGCCTCGTCCAGCGCCTCGACGCAGCCGGCGTTGCCGGCGTTGACGTTGTCGGGGTCGAGGTCGATGACGTAGGCGATGCCGCCGGACATGCCGGCCGCGAAGTTGCGGCCGGTCTCGCCGAGGACGACCGCCCGGCCGCCGGTCATGTACTCGCAGCCGTGGTCGCCCACGCCCTCGGAGACGACCGTGGCGCCGGAGTTGCGGACGCAGAAGCGTTCGCCGACCTTGCCGCGCAGGAACATCTCGCCGCCGGTGGCGCCGTAGCCGAGGGTGTTGCCGGCGATGACGCTGTACTCGGCGAGGTGGTCGGCCGCGCGGTCCGGGCGGACGATGATCCGGCCGCCGGAGAGGCCCTTGCCGACGTAGTCGTTGGCGTCGCCCTCCAGGCGCAGCGTGATGCCGCGCGGGACGAACGCGCCGAAGGACTGGCCGGCGGAGCCGATGAAAGTGATGTCGATGGTGTCGTCGGGCAGGCCCGCGCCGCCGAACTTCTTCGTCACCTCGTGGCCGAGCATGGTGCCGACCGTGCGGTTGATGTTGCGGATGGGCACCTGGGCGCGCACCGGCTGGGCCTCGGCGGTGCCGGGGGCGGACAGGGCATCCGCGGCGAGCTTGATCAGCTCGTTGTCCAGGGCCTTCTCCAGGCCGTGGTCCTGGGCGACGACCTGGTGGCGCACGGCGCCGGCGGGCAACTCGGGCACGTGGAACAGCGGCTGGAGGTCCAGGCCCTGGGCCTTCCAGTGGTTCACCGCGCGCTCGACGTCCAGCACCTCGGCGTGACCGACGGCCTCCTCGATGGAGCGGAAGCCCAGTTCGGCCAGCAGCTCGCGGACCTCTTCGGCGATGAACCGGAAGAAGTTCACGATGTACTCGGCCTTGCCCGCGAAGCGCTCGCGCAGCACCGGGTTCTGGGTGGCGATGCCGACCGGGCAGGTGTCCAGGTGGCACACGCGCATCATCACGCAGCCGGAGACGACGAGGGGGGCGGTCGCGAAACCGAACTCCTCGGCGCCCAGCAGCGCGGCGACGACCACGTCGCGGCCGGTCTTGAGCTGGCCGTCGGTCTGCACGACGATCCGGTCGCGCAGGCCGTTGAGCAGCAGGGTCTGCTGGGTCTCGGCCAGGCCCAGCTCCCAGGGGCCGCCCGCGTGCTTGAGCGAGGTCAGCGGGGAGGCGCCGGTGCCGCCGTCGTGGCCGGAGATCAGCACGACGTCCGCGTGGGCCTTGGACACACCCGCGGCGACCGTGCCGACGCCGACCTCGGAGACCAGCTTGACGTGGATCCGCGCCTGGGGGTTGGCGTTCTTCAGGTCGTGGATCAGCTGGGCCAGGTCCTCGATGGAGTAGATGTCGTGGTGCGGCGGCGGGGAGATGAGCCCCACGCCCGGCGTGGAGTGCCGGGTCTTGGCCACCCACGGGTACACCTTGTGGCCGGGCAGCTGGCCGCCCTCGCCGGGCTTGGCGCCCTGGGCCATCTTGATCTGGATGTCGTCGGCGTTGACCAGGTACTCGGAGGTGACGCCGAAGCGGCCGGAGGCGACCTGCTTGATCGCGCTGCGCCGCGCCGGGTCGTACAGGCGCTCGGGGTCCTCGCCGCCCTCACCGGTGTTGGACTTGCCGCCCAGCTGGTTCATGGCGATGGCGAGGGTCTCGTGCGCCTCCTTGGAGATGGAGCCGTAGGACATCGCACCGGTGGAGAACCGCTTGACGATCTCGGAGGCCGGCTCGACCTCCTCGATCGGGATCGGCTTCCGGTCGGACTTGAAGCCGAACAGGCCGCGCAGCGTCATCAGGCGCTCGGACTGCTCGTTCACGCGCTCGGTGTACTTCTTGAAGATGTCGTAGCGGCCGGTGCGCGTGGAGTGCTGGAGGCGGAAGACCGTCTCCGGGTCGAACAGGTGCGGCTCGCCCTCGCGGCGCCACTGGTACTCGCCGCCGATCTCCAGGGCGCGGTGCGCCGGGGCGATGCCGGAGGCCGGGTAGGCCTTGGCGTGGCGTGCGGCGACCTCCTGGGCGATGACGTCGATGCCGACGCCGCCGATCTTGGTGGTGGTGCCGTTGAAGTACTTGTCGACGAACTCCTCGTCCAGGCCGACGGCTTCGAAGACCTGGGCGCCGCGGTAGGAGGCGACGGTGGAGATGCCCATCTTCGACATGACCTTCAGCACGCCCTTGCCGAGCGCGTAGATCAGGTTCTTGATGGCCTGCTCCGGCTCGATGCCGTCGAGGAAGGTGCCCGCGCGCAGCAGGTCCTCCACCGACTCCATCGCCAGGTAGGGGTTGACGGCGGCGGCGCCGTAGCCGATGAGCAGGGCGACGTGGTGGACCTCGCGGACGTCGCCGGCCTCCACGAGCAGGCCCACGTGGGTGCGCTGCTTGGTGCGGATGAGGTGGTGGTGGACGGCCGCGGTCAGCAGCAGCGACGGGATCGGCGCGTGCTCGGCGTCGGAGTGCCGGTCGGACAGGACGATCAGGCGGGCGCCGTTGTCGATGGCCGCGTCGGCCTCGGCGCAGATCTCCTCGATCCGGGCGGCCAGCGCCTCGCCGCCGCCGGAGACCCGGTACAGGCCGGAGAGGGTCGCGGCCTTGAAGCCGGGCAGGTCGCCGTCGGCGTTGATGTGGATGAGCTTGGCCAGCTCGTCGTTGTCGATCACCGGGAAGGGCAGCACGACGCTGCGACAGGACGCGGCGGTCGGCTCCAGCAGGTTGCCCTGCGGGCCCAGCGAGGAGCGCAGGGAGGTGACCAGTTCCTCGCGGATGGCGTCCAGCGGCGGATTGGTGACCTGCGCGAACAGCTGGGTGAAGTAGTCGAACAGCAGCCGCGGGCGCTCGGAGAGCGCGGCGATGGGGCTGTCGGTGCCCATGGAACCGATCGGCTCGGCGCCGGTGCGGGCCATCGGCGCGAGGATGACGCGCAGCTCCTCCTCGGTGTAGCCGAAGGTCTGCTGGCGGCGGGTGACCGAGGCGTGGGTGTGGACGATGTGCTCGCGCTCGGGCAGGTCGCCCAGCTCGATCTCGCCGGCCTGCAGCCACTCGGCGTAGGGCTGCTCGGCGGCCAGGGACGCCTTGATCTCGTCGTCCTCGATGATGCGGTGCTCGGCGGTGTCGACGAGGAACATGCGGCCGGGCTGCAGGCGGCCCTTGCGCACGACCTTGGCGGGGTCGATGTCGAGGACGCCGACCTCGGAGCCGAGGACGACCAGGCCGTCGTCGGTGACCCAGTAGCGGCCGGGGCGCAGGCCGTTGCGGTCGAGCACGGCGCCGACCTGGGTGCCGTCGGTGAAGCAGACGCAGGCCGGGCCGTCCCAGGGCTCCATCATCGTGGAGTGGTACTCGTAGAAGGCGCGGCGGGCCGGGTCCATGGAGGCGTGGTTCTCCCACGCCTCGGGGATCATCATCAGCACCGAGTGCGGCAGGGAGCGCCCGCCGAGGTGGAGCAGCTCCAGGACCTCGTCGAAGGAGGCGGAGTCGGAGGCGCCGGGCGTGCACACCGGGAAGATCCGCTCCAGCTTCTCCTTGCCGCCGAACAGGTCGGAGTCCAGCTGGGACTCGCGGGCGCGCATCCAGTTGCGGTTGCCCTGGACGGTGTTGATCTCGCCGTTGTGCGCGACGAAGCGGTAGGGGTGGGCCAGCGGCCAGCTGGGGAAGGTGTTCGTGGAGAACCGGGAGTGCACGAGCGCGATCGCGGAGGCGAAGCGGCGGTCGGACAGGTCCGGGAAGAACGGCTCGAGCTGGCCGGTGGTGAGCATGCCCTTGTAGACGAGGGTGCGCGCGGACAGCGACGGGAAGTAGACGCCCACCTCGCGTTCGGCGCGCTTGCGCAGCACGAACGCCTTGCGGTCCAGGGCGATGCCCTCGCTCGCGCCGTCGGCGACGAACAGCTGGCGGAAGACCGGCATGGTGGAGCGGGCGGTCGCGCCCAGCAGCTCGGGGGCGACGGGCACTTCGCGCCAGCCGAGGACGGTGAGGTCCTCCTCGGCCGCGATCGTCTCGATCTTCGAGATGGCGTCGGCGGTGCCGTCCTCGGGCAGGAAGGCGATGCCGACCGCGTAGGCACCGGCGGCGGGCAGCTCGAATCCGGCCACCTCGCGCAGGAACGCGTCGGGTACCTGGGAGAGCAGGCCGGCGCCGTCACCGGAGTCCGGCTCGGAGCCGGTGGCGCCGCGGTGCTCCAGGTTGCGCAGCACGGTCAGCGCCTGTTCGACGAGCGTGTGGCTGGCCTCGCCGGTGAGGGTGGCCACGAAACCGACGCCGCAGGCGTCGTGCTCGTTGCGGGGGTCGTACATACCCTGCGCAGCAGGGCGAGCATCCATGAACGACCAGTTTCGGCCGTTCTCGGAATGCTGGGACGGCTGGCGCGGCGTACGCATCGGCTCTCCCGTCGTCGTCAGGTGGCATGTGCTGGTGCCGAGGGACGACGTTGGCCCTCTGCGCAAGTGGCGAAATTTCGTGCAGGTTACATGATGGAGCGGTTCTCGGGAAGCGGATAATCCGTTCCAACATGCGGACACCACGGGGTCGACGGCGGGGTTTCCGCGCGCCCGGCGGTGGAGGTCTCGGTGGGGGCCGACGCGGACGGAATCGATGGATCCACGCCCGCCGGCCCGGAGGGGGGCGGGGAGGGCGGCGTCGTCGCCATCCCCACAAGGGTCGCACGGCAGGCCTCATTGCCCACAGCGCTTACGGCTCATGCCCGGTGGTCACGCGGTCGAAACCAGCGGGTAACGGCTACTTATACGACCCGACGCATAAGTTCCAGCCACGTCATCCTACGGCCGTTCCGAACAGGCTGCCCAGGGCGTACGTCACACCGGCCGCGGCACCACCCAGGACAAGCTGCCGCAAACCGCTGTACCACCAGCTGCGCGCGGTCACCTTGGCCACCACCGCACCGCAGGCGAACAGCCCGAACAGGGCCAGCAGCACGGCGGGCCACAGTGCGCTCGCGCCCAGCAAGTACGGCAGGACGGGCAGCAGCGCGCCGAGCGCGAAGGAGCCGAAGGAGGACACGGCGGCGACGAGCGGGGAGGGCAGGTCGCCCGGGTCCACACCCAGCTCCTCGCGGGCGTGGATCTCCAGCGCCTGCTCCGGATCCTGCGACAGCTGCCGGGCCACCTGGCGGGCGAGGTCGGGCTCGACACCCCGGGCGACGTAGAGGGCGGCCAGCTCGTCCTCCTCGTCCTGCGGGTGCTTGCGCAGCTCGCGCCGCTCGACGTCCAGCTCGGCCTCGACCAGCTCACGCTGGGAGGCCACGGAGGTGTACTCGCCGGCCGCCATCGAGAAGGCGCCGGCGGCCAGCCCGGCGAGCCCGGTGAGCACGATGGTGTGCTGACCGACCGATCCACCCGCGACACCGGTCATCAGGGCGAGGTTGGAGACCAGGCCGTCCATCGCGCCGAAGACCGCCGGGCGCAGCCAGCCGCCGTTGACGTCGCGGTGCGTGTGGTTGTCGCGGTGTGCCTGATGGAGCGGCGCTTCGGTGTCGAGGATGGCCACGGGGTCCCCCAGAGAGCTTAGGCTTGGCTTACTTTTGGACGCATTCTACTTTTCGACAACGCCGAATCTACGCCGGAAATTTCCCCGTCGCCAGCAAGGAAAGGCTGCACTTACCTGCGCTTTCGCGGCGCGCCGCTCATCAGAGCGATGCTTCACACACATGTCGTACGGGTGATGCTGGGGCCGCGCAGGCTGCGGGACACCCCGGCTCGGGGGACAGTTCCGCAAAGGGTTCCGCGCCGGCTTCACCGGTGCCCCGGAGAGGAGACCCCGCGATGGCCCCGACCGCCGGCGTCCCTCCGGTCCCCTCGCGCGACCGGGCGCGCGGCGCACTGCTCGGCCTCGCCGTCGGCGACGCACTCGGGGCTCCCGCGGAGAACCTGCGGCCCTCGCAGATCCGCGCCCGCTGGGGGCGCATCACCGGCTACGTCACCGACCACCCGGCCGGCACCGACGACACCGAGTACGCGCTGTTCTCCGCGCTGCTGCTGGTCCGGCACGGATCCGCGCTGACCCCCGCCCACGTGGAGGCGGCCTGGCACGAGCCCCTCGCCGACCGCGCCGAGGGCTCCTTGAGGGGGGCCGGCTTCAGCGAGCGCGGCCCCCTGGAGAGCCTGCGCCGGGGCCTGGCCGTCCCCGCCTGCGCCCAGCACCGGCACGCCTGGAGCGACGGGCTGGCCATGCGGGCGGCGCCGCACGGGGTGTTCGCCGCCGGACGCCCCGCCGAGGCCGCCCGGCTGGCGGCGATCGACGGCTCGGTCAGCCACGAGGGCGAGGGCATCCACGGCGGGCGGGCGGTGGCCGCCGGCGTCGCGGCGGCCATGGCGGGCGCGCCGCCCGTCGCGGTCGTGGCGGCCGCGCTCGCCGCCGTCCCGGAGGACTCCTGGCCGGCCCGCTCGCTGCGCCGGGCCACGGCCGCGGCGCGCCACGGCGAGCGGGCCGTGCGCTCCGCCGTGGTCGTCGCCGGCTACCCCTGGCCCGACCTGGCACCCGAGGCGGTCGCCCTCGCCTTCGGCGCCTACGCCTGCGCCGACGGCGACGTCCGCCGGGCGGTGCTGACCGCGGTCAACATGGGCCGCGACGCCGACACCACCGCCGCCGTCGCCGGCGCCCTGGCCGGCGCGACCCAGGGCGCCGGCGCCGTCCCGCAGGAGTGGGCGGCGGCCATCGGCCCGGCCCGCGGCGCCTGCCTGCCGTCGATGGCGGGGCGGCACGTCCTGCACGCCGCGGACATGCTCGTGGCCCGCGCCCGGTCCGCGCACCCGGCCGCCGCCGCAGCGGCCCCGGCGACGGCGCCGGCGCTGCCGGTGGCGTCCGCGCCGCTCGCCGTGCCGCCGCTGCCCGGCGCGGACGCCCGGCCCGTCCCCGAGCCGTCCCCGGCCCGCGTACCGGCCCCCGACGACGGGGAGGCCGCAACGTGAGCGGCCGGCGGCGGGTGGAGGGGCTGCTGATCGGGCTGGCCGCCGGGGACGCCGCCGGGTGGCCCGCGGCACGGCACCGGGCCGCGCGGATGCCGGAGTGGACCCGGCGGCTCACCCGCGAGCTGGACACCTTCGCCGAACAGCAGGCGACGACCACGCTGCCCGTGCCCGTCGCGCTCAACCAGCCGCCCGAACCGCTGCTCCTCGGCCCCTCCGACGACGCCGAGTGGGCGGTGTTCGCGGCACAGGCGGCGCCGCGCGCCGGGCAGGACGGCCCGCTCGGCGATCTCGGCCGGGAGCGCCGGCTGCGGGCCGCGCTCGACCTGACCTGGAGCGCCGTGGCCGCCGAGGTCGCCGCGGCGGGCGAGCGCGCCGTCGAGGTGGAGTCCGCGGTGCCCCCGCTGCGCGCCCGTATCTCCGTGCGGGCCGGACCGGGCAACCCCGCCGCCGGGCCGCGCCCGCCCGCCAGCGGCCACGACAACCCGCACTACTTCGACGACGCCGCCTGCGTCCGGGCCTGCGCGCTGGCCGTGGCCCATCCGGGCGAGCCGCGCGCCGCCGCCGACCTCGCCGAGTTCGACGCCCGCTACACCCAGGACGGCGACGGCGTGCACGGCGCCCGCGCGATGGCGGCGGCGCTCGCGCTGGCGCTGGCGGGCGCCGGGGTGGAGCACTGCGTCACCGCCGCCGTGGCCGAACTGCCCGAGGAGACGGAGATCGGCCGCAACGCCCGGCGCGCCCTGCGCCTGGCCTCGGCCGGTGACGGCGCGTTCGCACTGGTGCCGCCGCTGGAGCACGAGATCGTCGACCACGTCTACAGCTACGGCGTCGCCGCCGCGGAAGCGGTGCCGGTCGCCCTCGCGCTGCCCCGGGCGGCGGACGGCCGGATCGCCGAGGCGCTGCCCGCCGCGGCCTGCCTGTCCCGCCTGGCCGACTCCGCCCCCGCCCTGGCCGGCGCGCTGACCGGGGCGCTGGGCGGCGGCGCGTCGATCCCCGCGTCCTGGCGCGCGGCCTGCCGCACCCTCGCCGGCTGCGCCCTGCCCCGCCTGACCGGCACGGACCTGGTGGAACTCGCCGGGCTCCTGGAAGCCGCACAACCGGACCTGCCGGAGGGGATGATGCGGGCATGACGCCCACTGGAGAAGAAATCCGGGCATCCGGTCCTTCCGCCGCGACCTGGGACGAGCGGATCACCGGTGCGCTCGTCGGCGCGGCCGTCGGCGACGCCCTCGGCGGCCCCGTCGAGGGCTACTCCCCCGACCAGATCCTGCGCCGCCACGGCGGCCGGGTGCACGGCGTCGTCGGCCCCTGGCACGGCGACGACTGGGCGACCGCCCGCCCGCTGGCCCCGTACCACAAGGGCGACGGACACGTCACCGACGACACCCTCATGACGCATGCGCTGGTCCGGGTCTACGACCGCGTCCGCGACCACCTCGACGCCTACGCCGTCGCCGATCACCTGGTCCCCGACCTGATGACGCAGCCGCGCTGGATCCCGGAGCTGGAGCGCGAGGCACTGCCCCTGCACCGGCTGTTCCTGGCGGAGAAGTGGCTGGTGGCCCGGCTGCACTACGGGCACGTGGACCCGCGCGAGGCCGGCACCGGCAACATCGTCAACTGCGGGGCGGCGATGTACATGGCGCCGGTCGGCCTGGTCAACGCGGCCGACCCGGCCGGGGCGTACGCCGAGGCCCTGGACGTCGCGGGCGCCCACCAGTCGTCCTACGGCAGGGAGGCGGCGGGCGTCCTCGCGGCCGCCGTGGCGGCGGCCTGCACACCGGGCGCGAGCGCGGACTCGGTCGTGGCGGCCTGCCTGTCCCTGGCCAAGGACGGCACCCGGGCGGCGATCGAGAAGGTGTGCGAGGAGGCCGCGCGCCACCCGGACGTCGAGTCCGCGCTGGCGCCCCTGCGGGCGGCCGTCGCCCCGTACGACACCGTGGGCTCGGACTACCGCGCCCCCTCGCTGGGCGCCCGCCGTCCCTCCCGGCTGCACGCGATCGAGGAACTGCCGATCGCGCTGGGCCTGCTCGTGGTCGCCCGCGGGGAGTACCGGCAGGCCGTCCTCGGCGCGGTCAACTACGGCCGCGACTGCGACTCCATCGCCACCATGGCCGGGGCGCTGGCCGGAGCGCTGGGCTCGCCCGTCCCCGACGACTGGGCGAAGACGGTGGCCGAGGCCAGCCGCCTGGACCTGTGGGAACCGGCGCGCACGCTGGCCGCGGTGGCGCGCGAGGTCTTCGAACGAGACGTACGGCGGCGGCGCGCGCACGAGCGGGCCGTGGCCGCGATGGGAGGTCCGCGATGCTCCGACTGACCTGGGTCCAGCCGGAGGACCTGCTCGGCCACGAACTGCGCCAGGCGGTGCAGGACGGCCGCGAGCCGTCGGCGGTCGCCGCGCGGTGGCGCGCCGCGGGCGGCCCGGAGGCGCCCGCCCGGGCGGGTGCCTCCCCGCAGCCGGTCTCCCGCTACCTGCGGCTGCTCGCGGAGGACCTGCTGGACGAACTCGCCGAGCTGCCCAGCACCCTGGCCGAGGCCGAGCCGACCGACCTGGCCGCGATCAAGGCCCTGTGCCCCGACTGGCCGGCGCCCGCCCGGGCCGCCCGGGACCGTGCGGGTGACGGGGCGGCCGGGCGGGCCCGTACAGACCCCGCTGGTGCCGCCCCGGACCGCCGTACGGCCCCTGCCGATGCCGCCCCGGAGTGCCGTACGGCCGACGGGAACGCCGTCCCGGACCGTGCGGGCGGCGTCGACGTGGTCCGGCTGGAGGCCGCCTGGCTGGGGCGGGCCGCCGGGTGCCTGCTGGGCAAGCCCGTGGAGAAGCTGCCCCTTGAGGGGATCCGCCTGCTCGCCCAGGCCACCGGAAACTGGCCGCTGACCACGTGGTTCACCGCCCGCGGCGTGCCCGAGGACCTGGCCGCGCGCCACCCCTGGAACCGTCGTTCCGCGGCCACGCCGCTCGCCGAGAACATCGACGGCATGCCGGAGGACGACGACCTGAACCACCCCCTGCTCACCCTGCTGCTCCTGCAGCGCCCCGGCCGCGCCTTCCCCCCCGCCGCCCTCGCCCGGCTGTGGCTGGAGGAACTGCCCGCCGGCCGCCCCTTCCCCGCCGAACGCGTCGCCTACCGCACCCTCCTCCTCGGCATCGACCCGCCGCACACCGCCCGCCACCGCAACCCCTTCCGCGAGTGGACCGGCGCCCTGATCCGCGCCGACATGCACGGCTGGACCAACCCCGGCGCCCCCGGTGCCGCCGCCGAGCAGGCCCACCGGGACGCCGTCCTCACCCACACCGCCAACGGCGTCTACGCCGCGATGTTCGCCGCCGCCCTCGTCGCCGCCGCCGCGA
>NZ_LR732544.1:2133445-2161943 GCF_902506575.1 Streptomyces mexicanus
TCCCATGACGCCGCCCCCGCCCGAGGCCGGGACCGCCGCGCCGCTGGCCGGGCTCCGCGTGCTGGACCTGGCCACCCTGTTCGCCGGGCCGCTGGCCGCCACGATGCTCGGCGACTTCGGCGCGGACGTCATCAAGGTCGAGCACCCCACCCGGCCCGACCCGGCCCGCGGCCACGGCCCGGCGAAGAACGGCGTCGGCCTGTGGTGGAAGCTGCTGGGCCGCAACAAGCGCACCATCACCCTGGACCTGTCCACGCCCGGCGGCCGGGCCGTGCTGCTGCGGCTGGCCGCCGGCGCCGACGTGATCGTGGAGAACTTCCGCCCCGGCACCCTGGAGAGATGGGACCTGGGCTGGCCGGAGCTGTCCGCGGCCAACCCGCGGCTGGTCCTCGCCCGGGTCACCGCGTTCGGCCAGTTCGGCCCGTACGCCTCCCGGCCCGGTTTCGGCACCCTGGCCGAGGCGCTCAGCGGATTCGCCGCGATCACCGGCGAGCCGGACGGGCCGCCGACGCTGCCGCCGTTCGGGCTCGCCGACTCCATCGCGGGCCTGGCCACGGCGTACGCGGTGATGACCGCGCTGGCCGCGCGCGAGCGCACCGGCACCGGCCAGGTGATCGACATGGCGATCATCGAGCCGATCCTGACCGTCCTCGGCCCGCAGCCCCTGTGGTACGACCAGCTCGGCCACGTCCAGCCGCGCACCGGCAACCGCACCGGCAACAACGCCCCGCGCAACACCTACCGCACCAGCGACGGCACCTGGGTCGCCGTCTCGACCTCCGCGCAGTCCGTGGCCGAACGCGTGCTGCGGCTGGTGGGCCGCCCGGAGCTGATCGACGAGCCGTGGTTCGCCACCGGCGCCGGCCGCGCCGCCCACGCCGACGTGCTCGACGAGGCGGTCGGCGGCTGGATCGCCCGGCACACCCGCACCGAGGTGCTGGCCGCCTTCGACAAGGCCGAGGCGGCGATCGCCCCGGTGCAGGACGTCCGGGACGTGATGGCCGACCCGCAGTACCGGGCGCTGGGCACCCTGACCACGCTGCACGACCCGGAACTGGGCCCGCTGCGGATGCAGAACGTCCTGTTCCGGCTGTCCGCCACCCCGGGCGCGATCCGCTGGGCGGGCCGGCCGCACGGCGCGGACACCGACGCGGTCCTGACCGAGCTGGGCCTCACCCCGAAGGAGCTGGCCGCGCTGCGCGCGGAGGGCGCCCTGTGACGGCCACCGCCCCCTTCCCGCTGACCTGGCTCTACGTCCCCGGTGACCGCCCGCACGTGGTCACCAAGGCCCTCGCCTGCGGCGCCGACGTGGTCGTGGTCGACCTGGAGGACGCGGTCGCCCCCGAGCGCAAGGACTACGCCCGCGCCGCCACCGCCGAACTGCTCACCGAGCCGCCGCCGGTGCCGGTCCACGTCCGGGTCAACCCGGTCGGCACCCCCTCGGCCGCCGCGGACCTGGCGGCGGTCGCGGCCCGGCCGGGGCTCGCCGGGCTGCGGCTGCCGAAGGTGACCTCGCCGCGGCAGGTGGCGTGGGTCGCCGAACACACCGAGCAGGACGGGGTGGACGGCGCGGCGGGCGACGGCTCCGGGCCACCGCTGTACGCCCTGCTGGAGAGCGCGCTGGCTGTCGAGCGCGCCTACGCCATCGCCTCCGCCCACCCGTCGCTGTGCGGCGTCTCGCTCGGCGAGTCCGATCTGCGCGCCGACCTCGGGGTGCGGCACGACGCGGGCCTGGACTGGTGCCGCGCCCGGGTCGTCGTCGCGGCCCGCGCGGCCGGACTCGCCCCGCCCGCGCAGTCCGTGCACCCCGACATCCGGGACCTGGAGGGGCTGGCCGCCTCCTGCGCCCACGGCCGGGCGCTGGGCTTCCTCGGCCGCGCGGCCATCCACCCGCGCCAGCTGCCGATCATCGAGCGCGCCTACCTGCCCACCGACCGGGAGCTGGAGGAGGCCGAGGCGGTCGTCAAGGCCGCCACCGCCGACCGGGGCGCCCAGGCCCTCGCGGACGGCCGCTTCGTCGACGCGGCGGTGGTGGCGGCGGCACAGCGCACCTTGGCGCTGGCCCGCCGCTGGTGAGGACGCACACGGCACGGGCGCATGCGCGGCGGACGGCAAGGGCACACCCGGCACGGGCGCGTGCGCGGCGGACGGCAAGGGCACACACGACACGGACGCATGCGCGCCGGACGGCAAGGGCGCACCCGGGGGCAGGCGCGAGGCCGCACACGGCAAGGGCGCCCCCGGTCCAGGGGCGCCCTGATGCGCGCAAGACGTCCGGCCGCTCTCGGCCCGCACACGGAAACCGTGGCCGCCCGGGCCCTCGCCCGGCCGGCTCTGCCCGGCCCGGCTCAGCCCTTCTTCGCCGAACCGGCGCCGTCCTTGAGTCCGGCGTCCTTGCCTTCGCCGTCCTCGCCCGCGCCGTCCGCGCCGTCCTGACCACCGGCGTCCGCGGGATCGTCCTTCTCCGGGTCCGCGGCCTGCGGGCCGGGCCCGGACGTCTGCGACGCCGCCGTCCCGGCCGGCTGTCGCGCCCGGTCGCCGGAGGCGTCCTCACCGGAGGCATCCTCGGTCCCGGCGCCGACGGCCGTCTCTGTCCCCTCGCCGGGGGCGGAGACGCCCGGCTCGACCTCGGTCTCCCGGCCCGGCCGCTTCTTCGCCGACACCACGATGTAGGTCACCGCGAGCAGGAAGACCAGCAGCGCGGTCCAGTCGTTCAGCCGCAGGCCCAGGATGTGGTGGGCGTCGTCGACGCGCATGTACTCGATCCAGCCGCGTCCCACGCAGTAGGCGGCGACGTACAGCGCGAAGGCCCGGCCATGGCCCAGCCGGAAGCGGCGGTCGGCCCAGATGACCAGCAGGCCGACGCCGACGCACCACAGCGACTCGTACAGGAACGTCGGGTGGTAGTACCCCGGGACGCGGCCGTCGGCCGCCGAGGTGATGTGCAGCGCCCAGGGAACATGCGTCTCACGCCCGTACAGCTCCTGGTTGAACCAGTTGCCCCAGCGGCCGATGGCCTGCGCGAAGGCGATGCCGGGCGCGACCGCGTCGGCGTAGGCGGGCATCGGGATGCCCCGGCGCCGTGCGCCGATCCACGCGCCCAGCGCCCCCAGCGTGATCGCGCCCCAGATGCCGAGGCCGCCCTCCCACACCTTGAAGGCGTCCACCCAGTCACGGCCGTCGCTGAAGTACAGCTCGTAGTCCGTGATCACGTGGTACAGCCGGCCGCCGACCAGGCCGAACGGCACGGCCCAGACCGCGATGTCGGCCACCGTGCCGGCCCGCCCGCCCCGGGCGATCCAGCGCTTGTTGCCGAGCCAGACGGCAACGAAGACGCCGATGATGATGCAGAACGCATAGCCGCGCAGCGGAATCGGTCCGAGGTACAGCACCCCGCGCGACGGGCTGGGAATGTAGGCAAGTTCCATGGCAGGGTCGACGCTACCGCAGCCCGAGCCGGCCCACGGCCCACGGCCCGGCTACGGGTCCATAACAGGCGGCCCGCTCCGCGGCGGCACCGGCGCGGACCGGATCCGTCCCCTCGTCCATTCCTCGTCCCCTCGCTGTGTGCGCTGTTCTCGCTCGCCGCCGCCTCATCCCTTGGCGGCCGCCTCGACCATCTGCTTCAGCTTGGCCGGGGTCATCGTCCGGTCCTGGGCGATGTTCTTGCCGCCCAGCAGGACGGTCGGCGTGCCGGAGAAGTGGCCGGCCTGGAAGGCCGCGTGGGACTTGTCCACCCAGGCGTCGTGGGTGCCGTCGTTCACACACTTCTGGAAGGCCGGGGTGTCCAGGCCGGGGACCTTGCCGGCGAGCTGGATCAGCTTGGCGTTGCTCGCGTAGGCGTCGTCGGTCTCCTTGGGCTGGTTGTCGTACAGCACGTCGTGGTAGGCGGGGAACTTGCCGGCGTCCTGGGCGCAGGCCGCGGCGTTGGCCGCGCGCAGGGAGCCGCTGCCGCCGAGGTTGCCGTCGATCAGCCGGACCAGGTGGTACTCGACCCGGAGCTTGCCGGAGCCGGTCAGCTCGTGGATCGTCGACCGGTACGCCGCCTCGAAGGCCTGGCAGGCCGGGCAGCGGAAGTCCTCCCAGACGGTGAGCGTCGATCTGGCGCCGTCCTTGCCGACGGGGACCGCGAGGCTGTCCTTGCCCTGGGCGCCCGAGGGGGCCACGACCGGGCCGGCGCTGGTCTTCCCGCTCTTGCCGGAGTTCGCCGCGAGCAGGCCGATCACCGTGGCCAGGGCCAGCACGCAGATCACGGTGACGCCCACGATCAGGGTGCGCCGCCGTCGCTCCGCGGACTTCTGCTTCTCGCGCTCGGCCGCCAGCCGCTGCCGGGCGGTGCGCTGTGCGTCATGGTTCTTCTCGCTCACACCACCAGAACGAACCGGGGAGGCGCGGTGCGCCTCCCCGGCCCCAGGTCCACCCCTTCGGGTGACCTGGACGTGCTGTGCGACGGCCTCGCTCACCGTCACGCGATCACAGGTCCCGGGTCACGCGGTCACGCGGTCACGCGGTCACACACGATCGCGCGCGGTCCTGCATGGATCACGCAGGCTCATGCACGGTTCACGCGAGGAGCACGCGGGCTCACGCCTGCCCGCGCACCCCGCTCGCCAGCTCGCCCGCCAGGGCGCGGACCGCCTCGATGCCCGCCGCCTCGTCCGGGGCGTCCAGCATGCGCTTGACGAACGCGGAACCGACGATCACGCCGTCGGCGAAGCCGGCGACCTCGGCGGCCTGGGCGCGGTTGGAGACGCCGAGGCCCACGCAGACGGGCAGTTCGGTGCCGGTGGCCCGGGTGCGCCGCACCAGGTCCTGCGCCTGCGCGCCGACCGACTCGCGGGTGCCGGTGACCCCCATCAGGGAGGCGGCGTAGACGAAGCCGGAGCCGGCCGCGGTGATCTCGGCCAGACGGGCGTCCTTGCTGCTGGGCGCCACGACGAAGACGGTCGCCAGGCCGTGCTTGTCGGCGTGCTCCCGCCACAGCGCCGACTCCTGCACGGGCAGGTCGGGCAGGATGCAGCCGGCGCCGCCCGCCTCGGCCAGCTCGGCGGTGAACCGCTCGACGCCGTAGCGGTCGACGGGGTTCCAGTACGTCATGACGAGGACGGGCTTGCCGGTCGCGGCGTGCGCCTCGCGGACCGTGCGCAGCACGTCGGCGATCTTGACGCCGCCGCGCAGGGCGATGTCGTCGGCGGTCTGGATGACCGGCCCGTCCAGGACCGGGTCGCTGTGCGGCAGGCCCACCTCGACGACGTCCGCGCCGCCGTCGAAGACGGCCTTGATCGCCTCGATGCCGCCGTCCACGGTCGGGAACCCGGCCGGCAGGTAGGCGATGAGCGCGGCGCGCCCTTCCGCCTTCGCCGCGGCGAGGGTGTCCGACAGCAGCTGAATGTTCCCGCTCACTGGGCGTCCCCCTCGATCTCGGCGGTGTCGGCGGCGTCGGCGGCCACCTCGGCGTCGGTGTCGTACAGGCCGAAGTAACGGGCGGCGGTGTCCATGTCCTTGTCGCCGCGGCCGGAGAGGTTGACCACGATCAGCCCGTCGGGGCCCAGCTCACGGCCGACCTCCAGGGCGCCGGCCAGCGCGTGCGCGCTCTCGATGGCCGGGATGATGCCCTCGGTGCGCGACAGCAGGCGCAGGGCCTGCATGGCGGCGTCGTCGGTGACGGCGCGGTACTCGCCGCGGCCGGTGTCCTTCAGGTAGGAGTGCTCCGGGCCGATGCCGGGGTAGTCCAGGCCCGCCGAGATGGAGTACGGCTCGGTGATCTGGCCCTCGTCGTCCTGGAGCACGTAGGAGCGGGAGCCGTGCAGGATGCCCGGTTCGCCCGCGGTCAGCGTGGCCGCGTGCTCGCCGGTGTCGATGCCGTGGCCGGCGGGCTCGCAGCCGATCAGGCGCACGCCCTCGTCGGGGATGAACGCGTGGAACAGGCCGATGGCGTTGGAGCCGCCGCCGACGCAGGCGATCGCGGCGTCCGGGAGGCGGCCGGCGCGCTCCAGGATCTGCCGGCGGGCCTCGACGCCGATGACCCGGTGGAAGTCGCGGACCATGGCCGGGAACGGATGCGGGCCGGCGACGGTGCCGAACAGGTAGTGGGTGTGGTCGACGTTGGCGACCCAGTCGCGGAACGCCTCGTTGATGGCGTCCTTCAGGGTGCGGCTGCCGGACTTCACGGCCACGACCTCGGCGCCGAGCATGCGCATCCGGGCCACGTTCAGGGCCTGGCGCCGGGTGTCGATCTCGCCCATGTAGATCGTGCAGTCCAGCCCGAACAGCGCGCAGGCGGTGGCGGTGGCCACGCCGTGCTGGCCGGCGCCGGTCTCGGCGATCACGCGCGTCTTGCCCATGCGCTTGGTGAGCAGGGCCTGGCCGAGGACGTTGTTGATCTTGTGGGAGCCGGTGTGGTTGAGGTCCTCGCGCTTGAGGAACACCCGGGCACCGCCGGCGTGCTCGGCGAAGCGCGGCACCTCGGTCAGGGCGCTGGGCCGGCCCGTGTAGTGGACGAGCAGGTCGTCCAGTTCTCGGGCGAACTCCGGATCGGCCTTCGCCTTGTCGTAGGCGACGGCGACCTCGTCCACGGCGGCGACGAGCGCCTCCGGGATGAACTTGCCGCCGTAGGCGCCGAAGTAGCCCTCGGCGCTGGGCACCCGCCCCTCGGGGTCGGGGATGAAGAACTCGCTGGGCATGCGGAAACCTCACGGTGAGTGTTGTGAATACCAGTCGCCGTGGGGCCGGGGATGTCAGACGGCCGGGGGCCGTCCGTGGGCGCCGTGCGCCCGGGCGGTCGCGCCGCACCGTGCACAGCACAGCCCCGCGCCCCGCGGGGCGCGCCATCGCATGCCGTTGACCTGGCCCGGCTCGTCACCGATGACGTAGCGCACGCGCCGTCCGTGCACCCGGCGTGCGGGCGCACGGCAGCCACGGGGCCGGCAGCCGCGCGCGAGGCGGGCGTAGCGGTCCGTGGTCGTCGTCACGGTGATCGGGAGTTTCATCGGGCCCCACTCTACCGGGGCTCAGCCACGCCCGTGGCGCAGTGCCGGATGTTCCCCGGCGGCGACCAGGTCGGCGACCGCCGTCTTCGGGTCGCGGCCGGTGACCAGCGACTCGCCGACCAGGACGGCGTCGGCGCCGGCGTTGGCGTAGGCGATCAGGTCGTGCGGGCCGCGGACGCCGGACTCGGCGACCTTGACGATGTGGTCGGGGATCTCCGGGGCGACCCGCTCGAAGGTGTCGCGGTCGACCTCCAGGGTCTTCAGGTTGCGCGCGTTGACGCCGATCACCTTGGCGCCCGCGGCGACCGCGCGTTCCACCTCCTCCTCGTCGTGGACCTCGACGAGCGGGGTGAGCCCGATGGACTCGGCGCGCTCGATCAGCGACTCCAGGGCCGCCTGGTCGAGGGCGGCGACGATGAGCAGGGCGAGGTCGGCGCCGTAGGCCCGGGCCTCCCACAGCTGGTAGGAGGTGACGATGAAGTCCTTGCGCAGCACGGGGATGTCCACGCGGGCGCGGACGGCCTCCAGGTCGGCGAGCGAGCCTCCGAAGCGCCGCTGCTCGGTCAGCACCGAGATGACGGACGCGCCGCCGGCCTCGTAGTCCGCGGCGAGCCCGGCCGGGTCGGCGATCGCGGCCAGCGCGCCCTTGGACGGGCTGGAGCGCTTGACCTCGCAGATCACCTTGACGCCGTCGCCCTTGAGCGCGGCCACCCCGTCCTTGGCGGCCGGAGCCTTGGCCGCGCGCTCCTTGAGCTCGTCGAGGCTGACGCGTGCCTGCCGCTCCGAGAGGTCGGCACGGACTCCGTCGATGATCTCGTCGAGCACACTCACGCGAGCGGCCCCCTTCCAGACGGTGGGATGTTCCGGCGGCCTGACGGTCCCGGCGGCGCCCGCTGACGCCGAACGCGGGGACCCGGTGGATCAGGCGGTCGGAAACAGGTGGTCACTGCGATGGTATCCGCAGCGGGCCCCCGACTTCGCATCCGGCCGTCAGTGGTCCCAATACCTGGACGGATACCTGCTGATCAAGGGTGGAACCAGCCACCGAACGGCAGGTTCCGGACAACGGTGAAGACGGCGGCCACCACGCCCACGCACCACAGCTGCGCGGAGGAGGGCACGAACCGCAGCGGCCGCCCGCGGACCGCGGCCAGCGCCCACAGGGCCCACACGAGGGCGAAGAGCGGGTAGCCGACGGTGGCCAGGGCGTTGTCGTGCAGCGCCGCCAGGAGGTCGCCGTGGACGAAGGCGTGGGCGCTGCGCAGTCCCCCGCAGCCGGGGCAGTAGAGCCCGGTGAAGTGCAGCAGGGGGCAGACGGGGTAGTGGCCGGGCCGGTTGGGGTCCACCGTCCCGACGTAGGCGAAGGCGCCGGCCACCGCGGCCAGCACCCCGGCGGGGACGGCGAGCCGGCCCAGGACGGATGCGGGGCGCATCGGCACCGCCGCCCGGGTGTCGTGCGCATGCCCCGTGCCCGGGCCGGGGACGGGGGCGGGCGGCGCAGCGGGCGGCACCCGGTGACGGTCGCCGTTCACGCACGCATTGTGCCGCGCGGCGCCCGCGGACGCGCGTGAGGGGCGGCACCCGGCCGCCCCTCCCCGTCGGTCGTGGCGGATCCCGCCGTCGTCGCGCGGATCCGCCGAACGGTGCTCAGCTCTTGGCGCCGGCCGGCTCGCGCTGCCCGGCGACCTGGTGCACCGGGTGCTCGTTCTTCTGGCCGAGGCCCATCATGCGCATGATGCCGCCGACGACACCGCCGAGCAGCACGACGCCCATGCCGACCCAGAAGCCGACCGGCTGGGCCATCACCATGAAGGCGCCCGCGACGCAGAAACCGATGAAGGCGATGATGACACCGGTCCAGGCGGCCGGGGTGTGACCGTGGCTGCTGCCCGCCATGACTTGCTCCTCGTTGCTGTGTTGTGTCTGAGCCGGACGCTCGAGGTCCATTGTCCCGTACGCACACGATCGGCGTGAGCGGGGGTGGCACCTCGTGCCCCGCCCGCACGGGGCGCCGGGTACCCCGCGGCGCCGGAACCGCTCAGGCGGGTTCGGTGCCGGTGGGGTCCTCGCCGCGGTCGAGGGCCTTCCACAGGTCCTCGGGGCGGTCCGGGTCGACCGGGCGGGCGCCGCGGGCGCGGGGCGAGGCACCGGCGCGCTCGTAGCGGCCGGACATGGCCGGCCAGCCGCGGCCGTAGCGCAGGGCGAGCAGTCCGGCGAGCAGGATCAGCACCCCGCCCGCGGCGGCCACGTAGGGCCAGCCGGTATGGCTGAGGGAGGCGGCGGTCGCGGCGGTGTCACCGGAGGCCTGCGCGGCCTTCTCGTCGAGCGCGGTGCCGTCGGAGGCGCCGCTCAGGGCCGCGGCGACGGTGCCGGCGCCGGAGAGCGCGAGCAGCGCGGCGACCAGCAGCCTGCCGGAGCGGCGGACGGCGAAGACGGCGGCGAGGGCCGCCAGGCCCACTATGGCGAGCGCCGCGGGCACGCCCGTGACCTCGCTGCCCTTGGCGGTCAGCGGGAAGGCGCCGCCGGCCACCGACGCGGTGCCCTCCGCCCAGCGCTGCCGGGAGGCCAGCAGCGCCACGGCGGCACCGAGCGCGCCGCACAGCAGGGCGACGGCGAGGCTGCGGCGGCCGGACCGGGCGGGGGCGGCGGCTTCGGTACGGGGGTGA
Source organism: Streptomyces mexicanus (assembly GCF_902506575.1). Taxonomy (GTDB): domain Bacteria; phylum Actinomycetota; class Actinomycetes; order Streptomycetales; family Streptomycetaceae; genus Streptomyces; species Streptomyces mexicanus. Next base: position 2,143,101 of record NZ_LR732544.1, read on the forward strand.
GGTACGGCTGTCACGTACTCCACTATCGCGTGCAGGACGGACGAACCGTCACCCGGGGGCCGTGAGATGCGCCCCACTCCGCGGCCCGGACGCGCTCCCCTACGCCCCCAGCCGGTTGGCGGTGTGCACCGCGCGCAGGACGGCGGCCGCCTTGTTGCGGCACTCGGTGTCCTCGGCGACCGGGTCGGAGTCGGCGACGATGCCGGCGCCCGCCTGGACGTAGGCCGTGCCGTCGCGCAGCAGGGCGGTGCGGATGGCGATGGCGGTGTCGGAGTCGCCGGCGAAGTCCAGATAGCCGACGCAGCCGCCGTACAGGCCCCGGCGCGAGGGCTCCAGTTCGTCGATGATCTGCATCGCGCGCGGCTTGGGCGCGCCGGAGAGCGTGCCGGCCGGGAAGCAGGCGGTCAGCACGTCGAAGGCGGTGCGGCCCGCCGCGACGCGGCCGGTGACGGTGGAGACGATGTGCATCACGTGCGAGTAGCGCTCGATGGACATGAAGTCGACGACCTCGACGGAGCCGGGCTCGCACACCCGGCCCAGGTCGTTGCGGCCGAGGTCGACGAGCATCAGGTGCTCGGCGCGCTCCTTGGGGTCGGCGAGGAGTTCCTCGGCGAGGGCCTGGTCCTCCTGCGGGGTGGCGCCGCGCGGCCGGGTGCCGGCGATGGGGTGGAGCATCGCCCGCCCGTCCTCGACCTTGACCAGCGCCTCGGGCGAGGAGCCGACGACGTCGAACCCGTCGAAGCGGAACAGGTACATGTACGGCGACGGATTGGTGGCCCGCAGGACCCGGTAGACGTCCAGGGCGCTCGCCGTGCACGGGGTCTGGAAGCGCTGCGAGGGGACGACCTGGAAGGCCTCGCCCGCGCGGATGCGTTCCTTGACGTCCTCCACGGCCGCCCGGAAGTCCTCGCCGCCCCAGCGGGCGGTGTACTCGGGCAGCTCGGACGGCGGGAGCACGGCGGGCGGCTGGGCGACGGGCCGGGACAGGTCGGCCTCCATCGCGTCCAGGCGGGCGACCGCGTCGGCGTAGGCCTCGTCCACGCCGGTGTCCAGGTCGTTGTGGTTGATCGCGTTGGCGATCAGCAGCACGGTGCCGTCCCAGTGGTCGAGGACGGCGAGGTCGGAGGTGAGCAGCATGGTCAGCTCGGGCAGCTGCAGCTCGTCGTGCTCGCCGGGGCCGATCTTCTCCAGGCGGCGCACGATGTCGTAGCCGAGGTAGCCGACCATGCCGCCGGTGAAGGGCGGCAGGCCCAGGTCGTCGGCGAGGTCGCGGGGCGTGTGCAGGGTCTCGACGGTGGCCCGCAGGGCGGCCAGCGGGTCGCCCTCGACGGGGACGCCGACCGGCGGGGTGCCCAGCCAGTGGGCGCGGCCCTCCCGCTCGGTGAGCGTGGCGGCGCTGCGGACCCCGACGAAGGAGTAGCGGGACCAGGAGCGGCCGTTCTCGGCGGACTCCAGCAGGAAGGTGCCGGGGCGCTCGGCGGCGAGCTTGCGGTAGAGCGCGACGGGGGTGTCGCCGTCGGCGAGGAGCTTGCGGGTGACCGGGATGACCCGTCGGTCGCCGGCCAGCTTGCGGAACGTCTCGAGGTCCATGGCGGCCGACCCTACTGCCGCGCGGCCCGGCCGGCGGGGGCGTCCGCCAGCAGGACGTCGGCGTCGAAGCAGGGGCGGTCGCCGGGGTGGCAGGCGGCGCCGACCTGGTCGACCTTGACCAGCACGGTGTCGCCGTCGCAGTCGAGGGCGACGGACTTGACGTGCTGGACGTGCCCGGAGGTGTCTCCCTTGACCCAGTACTCCCGGCGGCTGCGCGACCAGTAGGTGCAGCGGCCGGTGGTGAGGGTGCGGTGCAGCGCCTCGTCGTCCATCCAGCCGAGCATCAGCACCTCTCCGGTGTCGTACTGCTGGGCGATCGCGGGCAGGAGCCCGTCGGCGCTGCGCTTGAGGCGCGCGGCGATCTCGGGGGCGAGGCTGCTGGGCCGGGGCGTGGGAGACGTGCTGGTCATGGGTGCCATTGTGCCGCGCGGCACCGACAGGGCGGGGGCGCGTCCGGTGTCCGGACGCGCGGGGTGGTCGTAGGCTGACCCCATGTCGACCTTTGCCAAGCGTGAACGGCTGCTGCTCGCCGACCTCTTGGAGACCGCCGGCCCCGACGCGCCGACGCTCTGCGAGGGCTGGCGCACCCGTGACCTGGCCGCGCACGTGGTGGTGCGCGAACGGCGCCCGGACGCGGCGGGGGGCGCGCTGATCAAGCCGCTCGCCGCCCGGCTGGACAAGGGGCTCCAGGAGTACGCGGCCAAGCCGTACGAGGAGCTGATCCAGCTGATCCGCACCGGCCCGCCGCGTTTTTCGCCCTTCCAGCTCAAGCAGGTCGACGAGGCGGCGAACACGGTGGAGTTCTACATCCACGCCGAGGACGTGCGGCGGGCCCAGCCGGACTGGGCGCCGCGCGAGCTGGACCCGGTGTTCCAGGACACCCTGTGGTCCCGCCTGGAGCGCACGGCCCGGCTGCTGGGCCGGGGCGTGCCGACGGGCCTGGTGCTGCGCCGTCCCGACGGCCAGACGGCCGTGGCGCACCGGGGCACGCCGGTGGTGACGGCGACCGGCGAGCCGTCGGAGCTGCTGCTGTTCGCGTTCGGCCGGCAGCGGGCGGCCCGTGTGGAGCTGGAGGGCGAGCCGGACGCGATCGCGACGGTGACGGAGACCAAGCAGCTGGGGTTCTGAGCGGCGGCCGGGCGCGGCCGGTGGCGGCGCACGGCAGCTCGGCGCGGCGCAGCGCCCCGGCCGCCAGGACGACGACCCCGCCCAGCCCGCTCACCGCGGCGCACACCGCGAACACCGGCCCGCTGCCCCAGGCCGCGACCGCGCCGCCGACCAGCGGGAAGGTGAGCGGTGCGACGCCGAACCCGACGAGCGTGACCACCGCGGTGACCCGGCCGATGTAGGCGGCACCGGCCCGCGCCTGGACCAGCGCGCCGGCCAGGGCGCCGGACACCCCGGCGGACAGGCCGACGAGCAGGGCCACCCCCGTCGCCCCCGCCACGGACGGCACCTGGGCGAGGGCCGCGACGGCCGCGGCGCCGAGCAGCGCGGTCAGGGCGAACACCGCGCCCGCGCGGGGCCCCCGGCCGCGCCAGGGGAGCAGCAACGAGGCGGCCCCCGCCCCGGTGCCGAACCCGGCCAGCACCCAGCCCATGCCCGCCGAGCCCCAGCCGCGCTGCTGGGCGAGGACGGTCAGCCCGAGGTTCATCGGGCCGGCGAATCCGAGGTCGCTGAGCGCGGCGGCGAGCACCAGCGGGCCCAGCACGGCGTCCTTGCGGATGTGGCGCAGCCCGTCGCGCAGCTCGGCCGTGACGGCACGCCGCTCCTGCCGCTCGTCAGGCGGCAGCGGCCCGACGCGGACGGTCAGCAGCAGCGGCCAGGACGCGCCGACGAGCAGCGCGGCCAGCCCGAAGGCCCCTGCCGTGCCGCCGAGGGCGACCCCGAGGCCGCCGAGCGGCCCGCCGAGGACGTTGGCGAGGCGGGTGGCCAGGCCGCGCATGCCCTGGACGCGGGCGAGCTGGGCGCGCCCGGTGATCCGGGCGGGCAGGGCGCCGGCGGCGGGCAGGAAGACGGCGTCGACGACCCCGAAGAGGACGGCGACCGCGCCCAGCGTCCACAGCCCGGGGCCGGCGGCGAGCAGCAGCGCGGCGGCGGTCAGGACGAGGCCGCAGCGTACGGCGGTGCTGCCCAGGACGACGCGGCGCGGCCCGTAGCGGTCGGCGACCACTCCCCCGCCCAGCATCAGCAGGGCGCGGGGCAGGGCACTGGCGGCGGTGACCAGGCCGGCCTGGGTGGGGGTGCCGGCCCGCACGGCCGCCCAGGACAGGGCGATGTAGTAGACGTTGTCGCCGACGGCGGAGGAGACGAACGCCCCGAGCCAGCGCAGGACGTTGGGGTCGCGGTGGGCGGCCGCCTCGTGCGGGCGGGCGGCGGGCGCGAGCGTGCCGGTCACGGCGGACGTCCTCTCAGACGCGGAAGGGGAAGCCGTACGTGTGCACCGCGACGTTCTCGCGGCCCTCGGTGTCGCCGGCGGCGACGGCGGCCCGGCCGCGTTCCTCGTACTCGCGGACCAGGTCGTACATGCGCCGCGACAGCTCCGACAGCTCCTGCGGGGTGAGCTTGAGCAGCCACTCGGAGGAGTCGGAGGCCTTGTTCCAGGTCGGGCCCCAGTGGGCCCGCTCGTCGAGGAAGCGCCGGTACATGTCGGCGCGCTGCTCGAAGAACAGGCGGCTGGCGGCGGTGTGGGCGGCGGCCTTCTCGGGGGCGTCGGAGAAGTCCTCGTCGTGGATGGTGACGCCGTCGGAGGCGGGCTGCCACCAGCGTTCCCGGCCGTCCGCGCTCTGTGGCGCCGCCTCCTCGATCAGCCCGTGCTCGGCCAGCTTGCGCAGGTGGTAGCTGACCAATGAGACGGCCTCGTCGACCTGGTCGGCCAGCTGGGAGGCGGTCGCGGTGCGGGCGATCGTCAGCGCCCGGTACAGCTGCATGCGCAGCGGGTGGGCGATCGCCTTGAGCGTGCCCACGTCCTTGATCCGGCTGTCCCTCTTCCTGTCTGCCATGCCCTCACGGTAGATAGGAAAGGAAAGTTGCACAACAGATTTTGCGCAACTTTCCTTTTGTAGATGGGGAAAAGAGAGCCCCGGCCCGCTCACGGCGGGCCGTGTCCTTTACACACATTGCCCCGGCCGCCGACCCCTCCCGGTGTGTATCTGCGGCATTGCCCTAGACTCAGGGCCGAGGGCCGGGTCGGGCGGGTCCCCGCGCACAGTGCGCACGTCAGCGCACGGGATGTCCCGCCCCCCGCAGCGTCTCCTTGACCTGGCCGATGCGCAGGTCGCCGAAGTGGAACACCGAGGCCGCCAGGACGGCGTCCGCGCCCGCCGCGATCGCCGGGGGGAAGTCGGCGAGCTTGCCGGCGCCGCCGGAGGCGATGACCGGGACGGTGACGTGCTTGCGGACGGCGGCGATCATCTCCAGGTCGTAGCCGTCCTTGGTGCCGTCCGCGTCCATGGAGTTGAGCAGGATCTCGCCGGCGCCCAGCTCCGCCGCCCGGTGCGCCCACTCCACCGCGTCGATGCCGGTGCCCCGGCGGCCGCCGTGGGTGGTCACCTCGAAGCTTCCGGACTCGGTGCGGCGGGCGTCGACCGACAGGACCAGCACCTGGCGGCCGAAGCGCTCGGCGATCTCCCGGATCAGGTCGGGGCGGGCGATCGCGGCGGTGTTGACGCCGACCTTGTCGGCGCCCGCGCGCAGCAGCTTGTCCACGTCCTCGGCCGTGCGGACGCCGCCGCCGACCGTCAGCGGGATGAACACCTGCTCGGCGGTGCGGCGCACCACGTCGTAGGTCGTCTCGCGGTTGCCCGAGGACGCGGTGATGTCCAGGAACGTCAGCTCGTCGGCGCCCTCGGCGTCGTACACCTTCGCCATCTCGACGGGGTCGCCCGCGTCGCGCAGGTTCTGGAAGTTGACACCCTTGACGACCCGGCCGTTGTCCACGTCCAGGCAGGGGATGACTCGGACCGCCAGGGTCATGAATCCACGGCTCCTCTGAATGCCTCTAGTTCTACTTCGACCAGGATGCGCGGGTCGACGAAGCCCTCCACGACCAGCAGGGTCGAGACCGGGCGGACGCCGTCGAACAGCTCCTTGTGGGCGCGGCCCACGGCCTCCACGTCGCGGGCGTGGGTCAGGTACGTCCGGGTCCGCAGCACCGACTCGGGACCGAGCCCGAACTCCGCGATCGCCTCCAGGGCGCTGGTGAAGGCCACCTTGGCCTGTTCGTACGGGTCGCCCTCCCCGTAGAGCACGCTGCCCTTGAAGGACGTCGTGCCCGCCACCAGCACCCGGTCGCCCGCCGCGACGGCGCGTGCGAAACCGAAACTCTCTTCCCAGGGACTTCCGCTCTGCACCCGCCGCACGGCTTCGCTCATGACGACACAGCCTCCAAGGCCTCTTCCAGAGTGAACGCCTTCGCGTACAGCGCCTTCCCGACAATGGCGCCCTCGACACCGAGCGGGACCAGGCCGGCGATGGCGCGCAGGTCGTCCAGGGACGACACGCCTCCGGAGGCGACCACCGGGCGGTCCGTCGCCGCGCAGACGTCCTTCAGCAGCTGCAGGTTGGGGCCCTGCAGGGTGCCGTCCTTGGCGATGTCGGTGACGACGTAGCGGGCGCAGCCCTCCTTGTTCAGGCGCTCCAGCGTCTCGTACAGGTCACCGCCGTCACGGGTCCAGCCGCGCCCGCGCAGGGTGGTGCCGCGCACGTCCAGGCCGACGGCGATCCTGTCGCCGTGCTCGGCGATGACCTTGGCGACCCACTCGGGGGTCTCCAGGGCGGCGGTGCCGAGGTTGACGCGGGTGCAGCCGGTGGCCAGGGCGGCGGCGAGGGTGTCGTCGTCGCGGATGCCGCCGGACAGCTCCACCTTGATGTCCATGGCCCGGGTGACCTCGGCGATCAGCGCGCGGTTGTCACCGGTGCCGAAGGCGGCGTCCAGGTCGACCAGGTGCAGCCACTCGGCGCCCGCGCGCTGCCACGCCAGGGCGGCCTCCAGCGGGGAGCCGTAGGAGGTCTCCGTCCCGGACTCGCCGTGCACCAGGCGGACGGCCTGGCCGTCGCGGACGTCGACGGCGGGGAGGAGTTCGAGCTTCGAAGCCATCACAGGGTTCCGATCCAGTTGTTCAGCAGCTGCGCTCCGGCGTCGCCGGACTTCTCGGGGTGGAACTGGGTGGCCCACAGGACGCCGTTCTCCACGGCGGCCACGAAGGGCTTGCCGTGCGTCGCCCAGGTCACCTTGGGGGCGTGCATCGCCGGGTTGTGCGTCTCCATGTTCCAGTCGTGGACGGCGTAGGAGTGCACGAAGTAGAAGCGGGCGTCGGCGTCCAGGCCGGCGAACAGCTCCGAGTCGGCCGGTGCCTCGACGGTGTTCCAGCCCATGTGCGGCACGACGTCCGCCTCCAGGGGGGCGACCGTGCCGGGCCACTCGTCCAGGCCCTCGGCCTCCTCGCCGTGCTCGATGCCGCGCGCGAAGAGGATCTGCATGCCGACGCAGATGCCCATCACCGGGCGCCCGCCGGACAGCCGGCGGTCGATGATCCAGTCGCCGCGGGCCTGCTTCAGGCCGCGCATGCAGGCGGCGAAGGCGCCGACGCCGGGCACCAGCAGCCCGTCGGCGTTCATCGCCGCGTCGAAGTCGCGGGTGATCTCGACCTCGGCGCCGGTGCGGGCCAGCGCCCGCTCGGCGGAGCGGACGTTGCCGAAGCCGTAGTCGAAGACGACGACCTTCTTCGGCGTGCTCATCAGCTCCACACCTCCAATCGCATCACGCCGGCGACCAGGCACATGGCGGCGCCGATCGACAGCAGCACGATCAGGCTCCTCGGCATCTTCTGCTTGACGAAGGAGATGATGCCGCCGACCAGAAACAGGCCGACGACGATCAGGACGGTGGACAGACCGTTCATGGCTTTACAGCGCGCCCTTCGTCGAGGGCAGGATGCCCGCCGCGCGCGGGTCCCGCTCGCTGGCGTAGCGCAGCGCCCGCGCCAGCGCCTTGAACTGGCACTCCACGATGTGGTGGGCGTTGCGCCCGTAGGGCACGTGCACGTGCAGGGCGACCTGGGCCTGGGCGACGAAGGACTCCAGGATGTGCCGGGTCATGGTGGTGTCGTACTCGCCGATCATCGGCGCCATGTTCTCCGGCTCGGTGTGCACCAGGTAGGGGCGGCCGGAGAGGTCGACGGTGACCTGGGCGAGGGACTCGTCCAGCGGGACCGTGCAGTTGCCGAAGCGGTAGATGCCCACCTTGTCGCCGAGGGCCTGCTTGAAGGCGGCGCCCAGCGCGAGGGCGGTGTCCTCGATGGTGTGGTGGGAGTCGATGTGCAGGTCGCCGTCGGTCTTCACGGTCAGGTCGAACAGTCCGTGGCGGCCGAGCTGGTCGAGCATGTGGTCGTAGAAGCCGACGCCGGTGGCGATGTCGGTCTTCCCGGTGCCGTCGAGGTCGATCTCGACCAGGACGGAGGTCTCCTTGGTGGTGCGCTCCACGCGCCCGACGCGGGTCATCCGCTCTGCTCCTGTTCCTTCTTCAGATCGCGTACCGCATCGAGGAACGCGTCGTTCTCCGCGGGGGTCCCGGCCGTCACCCGCAGCCATCCCGGCACACCGTTGTCCCGGACCAGGACGCCCCGGTCGAGAATGCTGCGCCAGGCGTCGTGGGCGTCGGCGAAACGGCCGAACTGGACGAAGTTGGCGTCCGACTCGGTCACGTCGTAGCCGATCGCGCGCAGTTCGGCGGCCAGCCGGTCGCGTTCCTGCTTGAGCTGCTCGACGTACTTCAGCAGCGTGTCGGTGTGCTCCAGGGCGGCCAGCGCGGTGACCTGGGTGATCGCCGACAGGTGGTAGGGCAGCCGGACCAGCTGGACGGCGTCCACGACGGCCGGGTCCGCGGCGAGGTAGCCCAGGCGCAGCCCGGCGGCGCCGAACGCCTTGGACATGGTGCGCGAGACCACCAGGTGCGGGCGGCCCTCCAGCAGCGGCAGCAGCGAGGCGCCGTGGCTGAACTCGACGTACGCCTCGTCGACGATCACCATGGACGGCTTCGCCGCCTGCGCGGCCTCGTACAGCGCGATCACCGTCTCGCGCGGGACCGCGTTGCCGGTGGGGTTGTTGGGGGTGGTGATGAAGACGACGTCCGGCTTGTGCTCGGCGATCGCCTCCTCGGCGGCGGCGAGGTCGATCGTGAAGTCCTCGCGCCGGGGCCCGGAGATCCAGCCGGTGCCCGTGCCGCGCGCGATGAGCGCGTGCATCGAGTACGACGGCTCGAAGCCGATCGCGGTGCGGCCGGGGCCGCCGAAGGCCTGCAGCAGCTGCTGGATGACCTCGTTGGAGCCGTTGGCCGCCCAGACGTTCGCCACGCCGACCCGGTGGCCGCCGGTCTTGGTCAGGTACTCGGCGAGTGCGGTGCGCAGCTCCACCGCGTCCCGGTCCGGGTAGCGGTTCAGGCCGCGGGCGGCCTCCCGCACCCGCTCGGCGATCCGCTCGACCAGCGGCTCGGGCAGCGGATAGGGGTTCTCGTTGGTGTTCAGCCGTACGGGGACGTCCAGCTGGGGCGCCCCGTAGGGGGACTGGCCGCGCAGCTCGTCGCGCACGGGGAGATCGTCGATCCGCACGTCGCTCACTTGCTCTCGGGTACCTTCCAGCCGAACCTCGCCTTGACCGCCGCACCGTGCGCCGGCAGGTCCTCCGCCTCCGCCAGCGTCACCACGTGGTGGGCGACCTCGGCGAGGGCGTCGCGGGTGTAGTCGACGATGTGGATGCCGCGCAGGAAGGACTGCACGGACAGGCCGGAGGAGTGGCAGGCGCAGCCGCCGGTGGGCAGGACGTGGTTGGAGCCGGCCGCGTAGTCGCCGAGGGAGACCGGCGCCCACGGGCCGACGAAGATCGCGCCGGCGTTGCGCACCCGCTCGGCGACCGCGGCGGCGTCGGCGGTCTGGATCTCCAGGTGCTCGGCGCCGTAGGCGTCGACCACCTTCAGGCCCTCCTCGATCCCGTCGACCAGGACGATCGCGGACTGCTTGCCGGACAGCGCCGGGCGGATCCGGTCCTCGACGTGCTTGGTGGCCGCGACCTGGGGCTGAAGCTCCTTGTCCACCGCGTCCGCCAGCTCCACGGAGTCGGTGACCAGGACGGCGGCGGCCAACGGGTCGTGCTCGGCCTGGCTGATCAGGTCGGAGGCGACGTGCACCGGGTCGGCGGTGGAGTCGGCGAGGATCGCGATCTCGGTGGGGCCGGCCTCGGCGTCGATGCCGATCCTGCCGGTGAAGTAGCGCTTGGCGGCGGCGACCCAGATGTTGCCCGGGCCGGTGACCATGTTCGCGGGCGGGCAGGACTCGGTGCCGTAGGCGAACATCGCCACGGCGGTGGCGCCGCCCGCGGCGTACACCTCGTCCACGCCGAGCAGGGCGCAGGCGGCCAGGATCGTCGGGTGCGGCAGGCCGCCGAACTCGGCCTGGGCCGGGGAGGCGAGCGCGATGGACTCGACACCGGCCTCCTGGGCGGGCACGACGTTCATGACCACGGAGGACGGGTAGACCGAGCGGCCGCCGGGCGCGTACAGCCCGACGCGCTGCACCGGCACCCACTTCTCGGTGACCGAGCCGCCGGGCACCACCTGGGTGGTGTGCGCGGTGCGGCGCTGTGCGCGGTGGACGAGCCGGGCGCGGCGGATGGACTCCTCCAGGGCGGCGCGTACGGCCGGGTCGAGCCGGTCGAGCGCGTCCTTCAGCGCCTGCTCCGGGACCCGGACGGATTCCAGCCGTACGCCGTCGAACTGCTCGGCGAAGTCGATCAGCGCCGCGTCGCCGCGATGATGCACGGCCTCGCAGATCGGACGCACCTTCTCCAGGGCGGCCGCGACGTCGAAGTCGGCTCGGGGCAGCAGGTCGCGCAGGGCGGGGCCCTCGGGGAGGGCGTCGCCGCGCAGATCGATTCGGGCCAGAGGAAGAGATTGCAGCACGACTCCAATTCTCTCAGACGGCGCTCGCGTCCCGTTCGCCTGTATCAATGGCTGATACAGAACCCCTCCACAGGCGTATTCCGGCCTTCCTCCGATTCCGGACGATCCCCTTCACGCAACGCGTTCAGAGCGTCACCCAGCGGGCATCACCGGAGGTACGAAGCGGCAGAACTCACGGGTAGCGGGGAAAGAAGGGAAGAACCGTGACAGAGGTGACCGGCGTCCGCGCCGGGGACCTGCCGGACGACCTGACCGCCGTCGAGGCCGGGATGTGGCAGGCCTTCCGCAACGGCAGCGTGTACGACCTGCGCAGCGGGGACGCGATGGTGGACGACCCGCACGGCGGGCATCCCTGGGGACCCGAACGGACGGTGCGCGGGCGTGTCGTGTGCTGGCTGCTGCTGGACGGGCCGCCCGCGCTGGCCGGGCGGGTGTCGGCGCTGAAGCTGACCGGGCTGCGGATCGTGGGCTCCCTGGACCTGGCCGGCGGCACGGTGGTGCCGTACGTGGAGATGAACGGCTGCCGCTTCGACGAGGAGGTGCTGCTGCCCGAGGCCCGCCTGACCACGGTGCGGCTGGTGAACTGCGCGGTGCCCCGGCTGGAGGCGGCCCGCCTGCACACCGAGGGCGACCTGCACCTGCCCCGCTGCCGCTTCCAGCGCGGGATACGGCTGACCGACGCGCACATCGGCCCGGACCTGCTGCTCAACCAGGCCGTCGTGCACCGTGACCGGGCCGGCCGCTCCATCGCGGCGGACGGGATGACGGTCGGGCAGGACCTGCAGGCGGAGCTGTTGCAGGCGCACGGCGAGATCAGCCTGCGCAGCGCCACGATCGGCGTGTCGCTCAGCCTGCGCGGGGCGCGGCTGGCCGGCCCGTACACGCGGTACGCGCTCAACGCCCCGCAGCTGACCGTCGGGCGCACGCTCTACCTGACCCCGGCGGGCGTCGGCGGCTCGCAGCTGAGCTGGGTGACGCCCGAGCGCGGGACGCGGATCCAGCCCTTCGTCAGCCGGGGCGGGGTGCGGCTGGACGACGGGCGGTTCGGCGAGGCGGTGGACCTGGGGCAGGCCCGCTTCGACCTCACCGACCGGCAGGAGCTGTCGCTGCGCCGGGTGCAGACCACCGAGCTGCGCTTTTTGTGCGAGCGGCCGCGGCGCGGCCAGGTGCTGCTGTCCGGGGCGCGGGTCGTCACGCTCGTCGACCGGGCCGGCAGCTGGCCCGGCCGCGGCGGGTTGCACATGGGCGGCTTCTTCTACGAGAACCTGGTGCCGCGCGGGCCGTTCCCGCTGGCCGCGCGCCTGGCCTGGGTGGCGGCGGCCACCGCGGAGTACAACCCGGAGCCGTACGAGCGGCTGGCCGCAGTGCTGCGGGAGGCCGGCGAGGACGAGGACGCGCGCGAGGTACTGCTGGCCAAGCAGCGCCGCCGCCGCGAGACCCTGCCACCGGCCGGCAAGCTGTGGGGCTACGTCCAGGACGTCACCGTGGCCTACGGCTACCGGCCCGCCCGGGCGGCGGTGTGGATGGCGGGGTTGTGGGCGGCCGGTTCGCTGGCCTTCGCACACGCGGCCCATCCCCCGGCCACGCCCGGCGACCGCCCCGACTGGAACCCGTCGCTGTTCGCCCTGGACCTGCTGCTGCCGGTGGTGGACCTGAACCAGGCGAGCGAGTGGCACGTGAGCGGCGCCTGGCAGTGGCTGGCGGCGGCGATGGTCCTGCTGGGCTGGGTGCTGGCGACGACGGTGACGGCGGGGGCGACCCGGATGCTGCGGCGGAACTAGCTGCGACCCGGATGCCGCGACGGAACCAACTGCGGCCCGGATGCCGCGACGGAACCAGCTGCGGCGCGACCGGGTGCGCTCCGGCGCGGACCGGGCGGCCACAGAGTCCTTGAACTCTCATCTTTTTACTCCGTCTTGACCGTCCGGCGTACAACTTTCATCGGCTTCGCCGAACCCTCTGGCGCCCGCCCGACCTGCGGCTTTCAATGGTCCGCACCATGGCTTTGCTGCCCCCCTTCATCCGTTCCGGCCGGATGAGAAGAACCGCCCCGCACCCCGCCGGCCCACGCCCCGCCGGACAGCCCGAGCCCGGGGTGCCGGCCGACGACGAGGTGCTCCTCGACGCGCCCGACGAGCGGCTGGGGCCGGCGCTGGTCGCCGCCGCCCAGGGCGCGTACGGGCCCGCGGCCGGCCTGCTGGCCGGGACCCGGGAGCGCCGCGCGTGGGAGGACCGCGACGGGTACGTGCTGCGGCTGGCCGCGTTCGCCCGGTCCCGGCCCGAGTGGCTGCAGCGCTGGCGCGCCGCCGCCCCGCACGACCCGGACGCGCTGCTGGTGGCGGCCCAGCTCGGCGTGGACCGCGCCTGGCCCTCGCCCGGCCGGGCGGAGCTGCTGCGCGAGGTCAGCCCGCTGACCACGGCCGCCGCCCGCGGCGACGACCGCGACCCGGTGCCCTGGCGGGTGGCGCTGGACCACGCCCGCGGCAGCCGCGCCGGGCACCGGTACTTCGAGGAGCTGTGGGAAGCCGCGGTCCGCCGCGCCCCGCACCACTACGGCTGCCACGTGGCCGCCCTGCGCTACCTGGCCTCCTCCTGGCACGGCGCCCACCGCGAGTGCCTGGACTTCGCCGACCGGGCCGCCCAGGACGCCCCGGCCGGATCGCTGGTGCAGGCCCTGCCGGTGCGGGCGGCCTTCGCGTATCTGACCGACGGCTGCGGCGGCGAGGTGCCGCGCGAGCGGCTGGACGCGGCGGCGGACCGGGCGATCGCGCTGTCCGGCGCCCTGCCGGCGGCCACCGTCCGGCCGGCGGAGGTCCGCAACCTGCTGCTGTACGTCCTGATCCGGCTCGGCCGCCACCGGGACGCGCTCGCGCAGGTGCGGCTCATCGGCCCGTACGCCACGTCCTTCCCCTGGGACCGGGTCTCCGACGACCCGCTGGGCCTGTTCCTGCGGGTGCGCGCCGACGTCCGCGCGGCACCGCTCGCGCCGCCGCCCCGGCACCCCGGCTCCGCGCGAAACTGAGCGCGGCCGACGCGTGGGCGGGCGCGGCCATTAGGCTTTTGCGTCGTGACCACCGTCCGGCTCCCGCTCTTTCCCCTGAACTCGGTGCTGTTCCCGGGGCTGGTGCTCCCGTTGAACGTCTTCGAGGAGCGCTACCGCGCCATGATGCGCAGCCTGCTGAAGACACCCGAGGACGCGCCGCGCCGGTTCGCCGTCGTGGCGATCCGCGACGGCCACGAGGTCGCCCCGAGCGCCCCGGGCCTGCCCGATCCGACGGCGCTGCCCGAGCGCGGCCCGGCGGCCGGGTTCGGGACCGATCCGGCCCGCGCGTTCCACGCCGTGGGCTGCGTGGCGGACGCGGCGTCCATACGGGAGCGGGCCGACGGCACCTTCGAGGTGCTGGCGACCGGCACCCTGAGGGTGCGGCTGCTGTCGGTGGACGCCTCCGGGCCGTTCCTGACCGCCGAACTGGAGCAGCTGACCGAGGAGCCCGGCGACGAGGCCGGTCCCCTGGCCGAGGGGGTGCTGCGGTCCTTCCGGCAGTACCAGAAGCGGCTGGCGGGTGCCCGGGAGCGGTCGCTGGCCACGGGCGCGGAGCTGCCGGACGAGCCGAGCGTGGTGTCGTACCTGGTGGCGGCGGCGATGGTGCTGGACATCCCGACCAAGCAGCGGCTGCTGCAGGCGCCGGACACCTCCTCGCGCCTGCGGGACGAGCTGAAACTCCTTCGCTCGGAGACGGCGATCCTGCGTACGCTGCCGTCGTTGCCGGCGCCGGAGCTGACGCGCGCTCCGACGAGCCTCAACTGACGCACGGACAGGCTGGACGAAGAGAACGGGCCGGATGGCGAAGAAGGCGAAGAAGCAGCAGGCCGGGGGAACTCCGGCGACGGTGGCCCTGGCCGCGGCGGGCGTGGAGCACACCGTCCACTCCTACGACCACGACCCCTCCCACCCCTCCTACGGCGAGGAGGCGGCCGAGGCGATGGGGGTGTCTCCCGAGCGGGTGTTCAAGACGCTGGTCGCGGAGGTCGACGGCGCGCTGACGGTGGCCGTGGTCCCGGTGGCCGGCTCCCTGGACCTGAAGGCGCTGGCGGCGGCGGTCGGCGGCAAGCGCGCGGCGATGGCCGACCCCGTGCTCGCCGAGCGCACCACGGGCTACGTCCGCGGCGGCATCTCACCCCTGGGTCAGCGCAAGAAGCTGCCCACGGTGCTGGACGCCTCCGCGACGGACCACGCCACCATCTGCGTCTCGGCGGGCCGCCGGGGCCTGGAGGTCGAGCTGGCGCCGCTGGACCTGGCGAAGCTCACGGAGGCGGTACTGGCCCCGATCGGCCGCTGACCGGCCGCGGGACCTTACGTCCGGATCCCGCCGGACCGACGGGCGGATCCGGACGAAAACCCCTGGGGCCCTCCGTTCCGGAGCGGGCGGCCTGCGCGGGGGGCGGGGGGCGTCGTCAGGCCGGTCCGTCGCCGCCTCTCGCCGGGCCGGGACCGTCGCCGGACCGGGCCTCGTCGGGTCGGCGGCCTCCCCGGCCGACGGCCCTTGCGGGGCCGTCGTCAGGCCGCACCGTCGCCGCGCCTCGCCGGGTCGGGGCCGTCGCCGGACTTTCGCGGGGCCGGGCCTCGCCGGACCAAAAGCGTCGCCGGAGCGGGCCTCACCGGCCTGAACCGTCGCCCGACCTTCGCCCGGCCGGACTCGGGCCGGGACTCGTCGGGCCGACGCCCTGCGCGGAGCCGTCGTCAGGCCGCGTGGGAGCCGTCGTACGGTCCCGGGTACGGGCCGCCCTGCTCGTGCGGCTCCGGCTCGCGCGGGGCGAACAGCGCCGTGAGCGCGAGGTGCACCACCAGCGCGGCCAGAGGCCAGGCCAGCAGGGCCCCCTTGGCGCCGAGCTTCAGCGGCGCCGAGAAGGTCACGCCCTTGCCGACGGCCTTGGCGTGCGCGATCACGTCCTGCTGCGGGCCCAGCCACACCCCGAGCCGCCAGGCCAGCAGCGACCCGAGCAGCCCGCCCAGGCACAGCGCGACCACCAGCGGCACGCCGCCGCGCCGCCGCGCGAGGAACACGGCCACCGCGCTGACCACGCCGAAGGCCAGGCCGAGCAGCGTGAACGTGCCGTCCACGCCGACCGCCTGCTCGCCCTCGGAGTCCTTGAGGTAGACGATCCAGCTGTCGCCGCTGACGTCCCCGACCAGCGGCACCCGCGGGGCCAGCCACAGCCACAGCAGCCCCAGCAGCACCCCGGCGACCGTCACGGCCACCAGGGCCACGACGGCCTGCCGGACTTCGGCCACCGGCCCCGGGTCGCCCGCCGCGTGCGCCGCCGCCGGGGCGTGCGCGCCCTGCGCGGCTCCGGATCCGGTGGCCGGCGGCTGCCCCGCACCGTCCTGCGCGGGCCGGCCGGGCCGCTGCCCGGGGCCCTGCTGCGGGGAGGCCGCCTCGCCGGGCGGGGAGGACTGTGAGGAGCGCCGGTCGGGCGGCGGAGAGGGAGTCAACGGAGCGGTCACCCTGCCATCGTGCCAGTCGAGTCTGTCGATCGCGTCATCGGACGGCCGCCCGGCGGTAGGCCCAGGTGGCCACCGCCAGCGAGACCACCCCGACCCCGGCGCACACGGCCATGTCCACGCCGACGAGCGGCCAGTCGGGGCGGGCGGCGAAGGTCCGCGCGGAGGCCTCCGCGCCGTACGTCGACGGCAGCAGGTCCCGCGCGAGCCGGATCGCCTCCGGCATGCGCGCGGGCGGCAGCACCCCCAGCAGCAGCGCCGCCGACATGCCCAGCTGCCCCAGCAGGGTGGCCAGTGCCGGCCGGGGCGCGAGCAGCCCGCAGGCCGCCCCGAGCCCGGAGAGCGCCGCGCCCGCGAGCGGTATCACGGCCACGAGCACCCACAGGTTGCCCAGCGGCAACCCGAACAGCGCGCAGCCGAACACCGCGGTCACCAGCGTGCCCGGCACGGTGAAGGAGGCGTAGGCGGCCGCCGCGCCCAGCCCCACCGCGGCGGGCGGCACCGGCAGCGTGGCGTAGTGGTCGAGCCCGCCGCTGGCGCGCAGCTGCCCGAAGTACTGCGCGAGCAGGTTCAGGGCGACGAAGGCGACCACGACGATGGCGGCGCCGGCCACCACGGAGTGCGCCTCCCCGCCGCCGTCGACCACGCCCCGCATCATGATCATGATGCCGACGGACTGGAAGGTCGCCACGAACAGCAGCGGGATCCGCGCCACCCGCGCCCGGGACAGCTGCGCCCGGTACACGGCCGCGAGCGACGGCCACAGCCGGGCTCGCGGCCCCAGCTCGGCGACCGGCGTCCGCCCGGCGCCGCCGCCCTGCGCGGCCGTCGTGCCGGCCAGCACGTCGGCGGGGACGACACTCACGTCGAACTGCTCCTCTTCGCTCCGGCGTACTCCCTGGCGGCGCCTGCGGCCGCGCCGGTGAGCACGCCCACTTTCTCACCCTCCGCGCCCCGTGCGCCCCGGTCCTCCCCCGCCGTGACCGTCCGTGCGCCCCGGCGATCGGCGCGGGCGCCGTCCTGCGCCCGGCTCACGCCTTCACCAGCCCCTGCCGGGAGGCGCCGCCCAGCGCCAGGTAGACGTCCTCCAGGCTGGGCGTGGCCAGGGTGAAGTCGTCCAGGGCGGCGAACGCGTCCCCGCCGGTCACCGTGGCGACGGCGGCGCGGGCCTCCTCGGGGGCCAGCCGCAGCGTCCAGCGGCGCCCGGACTCCACGGCCCGCTCGCGCAGCGCGGCCACCTCGGGCACCTGCAGCGGCGCCCGCTCGCGCCACACCAGCTCCACCCGTACCTCGCCGGAGACCCGCTCCTTCAGGCCGGTCGGGGTGTCGCAGGCGATGACGCGGCCGGCGTCGAGGACGGCGACCCGGTCCAGGACGGTCTCGGCCTCGATGACGTTGTGGGTGACCAGCACCACCGTGGTGCCGCGCTCGGCGCGCCGCCGGTCCACGGCGGACCACACCGCACGCCGCGCCACCGGGTCCATGCCGGTGGTCGGCTCGTCCAGCACCAGCAGCGGGCGTTCGCCGATCAGGGCGGCGGCGAAGCAGGCCAGGCGGCGCTGACCGCCGGAGAGCTTCTTCAGCGGGCGGGAGGCGATCGGCGTCAGGCCCAGTTCCTCCAGGACGGCGTCGCGCTCGGCGCGCGCCCGCCGGGCGTCCAGGCCGCGCAGCCGGCCGGTGGTCTCGGCGGCGAGCGAGACGGTCAGCTCGTCCAGGGCGGTGGACTCCTGCCCGAGGTAGGCGAGGATCCGCGCGGCCCGCTCGGGGTGGGCCACGATGTCGTGGCCGAGGATCGTGACGCTGCCCCGGTCGGGGCGCATCAGTCCGGTCAGCTGGCGGACCAGGGTGGACTTGCCGGCGCCGTTCGGGCCGAGCAGGCCGAAGATCTCGCCGCGCCGCACGTCCAGTTCCACGTCGTCGGTGGCGCGCACCTCGGGGGTGCCGGGGGCGCCGCGCCGGCCACGGGCCGCCGGGTAGGTCTTGGTCAGTCCGCGCACCGCGCACACGACGTCGTCCCCGTGCCGAAGTGCCTGTCCCGCGCGCGTACTCACAAGGCACGAGAGTACGGGGTCGGTGGGCTTTACTCGTCCTTGGGGCGACCTCTCCCGGTTCCTCCGCCCCGGTCCCGGGCGGGCGGCGGGCGGGGCCGTGCGCCTCAGTCGCCGGCCGGGGCGTGCTCGGCGCCCGTGCGGACGTCGATCTCCCGCCAGAAGCCGGCCCGGATGGCGTAGCGGTCGTGCTCGTCGATCTGGTCGTCCTTGTGCGCGAGCAGGCCGAAGCGGGCGGCGTAGCGCAGCAGCTCGCCGTCGATGCGGTGCGGGATGCGCGGGTACATCGACGACAGTTTCTGCAGGTGGCCGCGGTCGCCGAGGCGGTCCACCCAGCGCCGGGCGAAGACCTGCCCGACCTCGTACGGATCCCCGCCGACGGTGGTGATGTCCTCCTCGCGGTCCGCCCAGCGCTGCTCGGCCGTGGTCAGCTGGGCCAGGGTCGGCATGGAGGCGGCGTCGGACGGCTCGGCGAAGACGCCGGAGCGGTCGACCCAGCCGCGGTCGGAGGACCAGCGCAGGGTCGCCGTGGCGGGGTGCTGGGCGGTCGCGGTGCCGGGGGCCCGCAGGGCGGCCAGGTCCTTGGGGGTGGGGCCGCCTTGGGCCGGCAGCCGCTCCTCGGTGCCGCTGCGCGGGGTGGCCGGCTGCGGGTGGCCGCGCTCCTCGGCGGGGCGCTCGCCGGCCGAGGAGAGGGCGGACTCGGGCAGCGGCGCGGAGAGGATCGCGGCGATCTCGGGGCGGGGCGCGGG
>NZ_LR732544.1:2162044-2180477 GCF_902506575.1 Streptomyces mexicanus
CGCCCAAGGGCGCGGGGCGGGTGTGCCCCCCCCCCCCCCGCGCCCCGCCCCGAGCTCGCCGCGATCCGCCCCGCGGCGCTGCGGGGGCCGGCGAAGGCGGGGGCCGGGGGGTGGCCCGGGGGGGGGGGGGCGGAGGCGGGTAGCGGCGCGGGGAGGATGGCGGTGATCTCGGGGCGGGGGGCGGGGGGCGGGGCGCACACGCCGCCCAGTTCCTTGGCGCGGACGGCCTTGGTGATCCAGGTGCGGTCCAGCACACGGCGCTCGTCGGCCTCGGCGACCAGGTCCTCGGACTGGTTGTAGTCGCCGTCGGCGGCCTGCACGGCCCACAGGTGGACGGCGACGCCGTGCTCCTTGGCGGCCATCATCCCGGGCAGCAGGTCGCCGTCGCCGGTGACGAGGACCACGTCGGAGCAGGCGCGGTTGCGGGCCAGCTCGGTGAGTTCGGCGTGCATGGCCGCGTCCACGCCCTTCTGCGCCCAGCGTCCGTCACTGCGGGTGAGCGCGCCGAGGCGGACGGTGACGCGGGGCATCACGCGCAGTCTGCGGTGCTCGGGCTGCGGGACGCGGTCGGGGGCGCCGTCGAACCAGTAGATGCGCAGCAGGGGGCGCTCGGTGTCGGACTCGGCCTGTTCGCGCAGGCCGTGGACGAGCGCGGCGTGGTCGACGGTGATCCGGGACCGCGACGGCTCCCCGGCGAGGAGGCTCGCGGCGGCCCCCAGCAGATACCCGGCGTCCACCAGGACGACGCAGCGGTCCACGCGATCCACCCTCTTTCCGGGAGGTAGCTTCGGGCAGCGGTGCTCGAGGTGTTGCCTCGGGGTTGCTTTCGGGCTTGTTTCGAGTCTGCCCGACGGCGCCCGGGTTAACGGCCCGAACTCGATCTTCGGCGTGGCGTTTCGGGGCCGTGCGGCCCGATGAGCCTTGTTACATACGGTAATTATCCGACATGCGTTCATTGTCGGCGTATGTGAATCTGGTCCCGGCCCTGGCCCCTAGATCCCCCACAGGAGGTTGATCACCATGGCCAAGAACCGCAAGCAGGACCGCAGCCGGCAGAAGGCGTCCGTCGCCGCCAACGGCCCCCAGGAGACGGAGCACTCGGTGACGGAGCCGCAGCCCGAGCACCACAGTGCGCAGCCCGGCCAGCCCACCACGGCCCGCAAGGGCCGGCAGAAGCGCTTCGGCCACAACTGAGGCCGGTGCGAAGGGCCGTTGACCGCGCAGTGACGCGGCGTTGATATGCACAAGGGGCGTACCCGGTGACCGGGCACGCCCCTTGTTGTCGTCAGCCGGCCAGGCAGGACGGGCCGAGCAGCACCTTCAGGTCGCCGAACAGGGCCGGGTCCGGCTTGACCCGGTGCCGGTCCAGGCGCAGCACCGTGGTCTTGCGCGGGCCCTGGAGCTTGATCCGCACCTCGCTGTCGCCCTTGTGGTTGCGCAGGATCTCGCCGAGGCGGCTGACCATGGGCGGGGTGACCTTCAGGGCCGGGATGCTGAGCACCACCGGAGCGTTGGTGCCCGCCGTGGACAGGTCGGGGACCATCAGCTCCATCGCCACCAGCCGGGGCACGTCCTCCCGCTTGTCCAGGCGGCCCTTGACGAACACCACGGCGTCCTCCACGAGTTGGGTGGACACCAGCTGGTAGGTCGCCGGGAAGAACATGCACTCGATGGAGCCGGCGAGGTCCTCCACGGTGGCGATCGCCCAGGCGTTGCCCTGCTTGGTCATCTTGCGCTGCAGGCCGGAGATGATGCCGCCGATGGTGACGACCGCGCCGTCACCGAAGTCACCGCCGGTGAGCTGGGAGATGCCCGCGTCCGCCTTGTCGGCCAGCACGTGCTCCAGGCCGAACAGCGGGTGGTCGGAGACGTACAGGCCGAGCATCTCCCGCTCCTGGGCGAGCAGGTAGGTCTTGTCCCACTCGTCGGTGGAGAACTCCACGTCGAGGCCGAAGCCGGGCTCGCCGCCGGTCTCCTCGCCCATCCCGCCGAAGAGGTCGAACTGCCCCTCGGCCTCCTTGCGCTTGACCGCGACCACGTTGTCGATCATCGGCTCGTACTGGGCGATGAGGCCCTTGCGGGTGTGCCCCAGGGAGTCGAAGGCGCCGGCCTTGATCAGCGACTCGGTGGTGCGCTTGTTGCAGACCACGGCCTCGACCTTGTCGAGGTAGTCGGGGAAGGAGGTGTACTTCCCCTTGGACTTGCGGGTCTTGATGATCGACTCGACGACGTTGGTGCCGACGTTGCGCACGGCGGACAGGCCGAAGAGGATCACGTCGTCGCCCTGCGCGGCGAAGTTCGACTCGGACTCGTTGACATTGGGCGGCAGCACCCGGATGCCCATGCGGCGGCACTCGTTGAGGTAGACGGCCGACTTGTCCTTGTCGTCCTTGACGGAGGTCAGCAGGGCGGCCATGTACTCGGCGGGGTGGTTGGCCTTGAGGTAGGCCGTCCAGTACGACACCAGGCCGTAGGCGGCGGAGTGCGCCTTGTTGAACGCGTAGCCGGCGAAGGGGACCAGCACGTCCCACAGGGCCTGGATGGCCTCGTCGCTGTAGCCGTTCTTGCGGGCGCCGGCCTGGAAGATGGTGAAGTTCTTCGCCAGCTCCTCGGGCTTCTTCTTGCCCATGACGCGGCGGAGGATGTCGGCCTCGCCGAGCGAGTAGCCGGCGATGATCTGGGCGGCCTTCTGCACCTGCTCCTGGTAGACGATCAGGCCGTAGGTGACGTCCAGGACCTCCTTGAGCGGCTCCTCCAGCTCCGGGTGGATCGGCGTGATCTCCTGCTGGCCGTTCTTGCGCAGCGCGTAGTTGATGTGGGAGTTCATGCCCATCGGGCCCGGCCGGTACAGGGCCGAGACGGCGGAGATGTCCTCGAAGTTGTCGGGCTTCATCATGCGCAGCAGGGAGCGCATGGGGCCGCCGTCGAACTGGAAGACGCCGAGGGTGTCGCCGCGCTGGAGCAGCTCGAAGGTCTTGGGGTCGTCCAGCGGGAGGCTGAGGAGATCGATGTCGATCCCCTTGTTCGCCTTCACCATCTTGACGGCGTCGTCCATGATGGTCAGGTTGCGCAGGCCCAGGAAGTCCATCTTCAGCAGGCCGAGCGACTCGCAGCTCGGGTAGTCCCACTGCGTGATGGTCACGCCGTCGGTGTGCCGGACCCAGACCGGGACGTGGTCGACGATGGGCTCGCTGGACATGATCACGCCGGCGGCGTGCACGCCCATCTGCCGCACCAGGCCCTCCACGCCGCGCGCGGTGTCGATGACCTTCTTCACGTCCGGCTCGTTCTCGTACATCGAGCGGACCTCGCCGGCCTCCGAGTACCGGGGGTGCTCGGGGTCGGTGATGCCGGACAGCGGGATGCCCTTGCCGAGGACGTCGGCGGGCATGGCCTTGGTGATCCGGTCGCCCATCGCGTACGGGTAGCCCAGCACGCGCGCGGAGTCCTTGATCGCGTTCTTGGCCTTGATGGTGCCGTAGGTGCCGATCTGGGCGACCTTGTCGGCGCCGTACTTCTCGGTGACGTACCGGATGACCTCGGCGCGCCTGCGCTCGTCGAAGTCGATGTCGACATCCGGCATCGAGATGCGCTCGGGGTTCAGGAACCGCTCGAAGATCAGGCCGTGCGGGATGGGGTCGAGGTCGGTGATGCCCAGGGCGTAGGCGACGATCGAGCCCGCCGCGGAGCCACGGCCGGGGCCGACGGCGATGCCGTTCTTCTTGGCCCACATGATGAAGTCGGCGACCACGAGGAAGTAGCCCGGGAACCCCATCTGGATGATGACGTCCATCTCGTACTCGGCCTGCTTCTGGCGGTCCTCGGGGATGCCGTCCGGGTAGCGGCGCTGCATGCCGCGCCGGACCTCCTCCTGGAACCAGGTGACCTCGGTGTAGCCCTCCGGGATGTCGAACTTGGGCATGAGGTCGCGCTTTTCGAACATGCCGGTGGTGTCGACCATCTCGGCGACCAGCAGCGTGTTGGCGCAGCCCTCCTGCCAGGCGTCCGAGGAGTCGATGGCGTACATCTCCTCGGTCGACTTCAGGTAGTAGCCGGTGCCGTCGAACTTGAAGCGGTCGGGGTCGGAGAGGTTCTTGCCGGTCTGGATGCACAGCAGCGCGTCGTGCGCCTGCGCCTCGTGGGCGTAGGTGTAGTGCGAGTCGTTGGTGACCAGCGGGGGGATGCCGAGCTTCTTGCCGATCTCCAGCAGGCCGTCACGGACCCGGCGCTCGATCTCGATGCCGTGGTCCATCAGCTCCAGGAAGTACTTGTCCTTGCCGAAGATGTCCTGGTAGTCGGCGGCGGCCTTCAGGGCCTCGTCGAAGTGGCCGAGGCGCAGCCGGGTCTGCACCTCGCCGGAGGGGCAGCCGGTGGAGGCGACGATGCCCTCCGACCACTGGGCGATGGTCTCCTTGTCCATCCGGGGCCACTTCTGCAGCCAGCCCTCGGCGTAGGCGTCGGAGGACAGCCGGAAGAGGTTGTGCAGGCCGGTCTTGTTCACCGCCCACATCGTCTTGTGGGTGTAGCCACCCGAACCGGAGACGTCGTCCTTCTTCTGGTGCGGCTGGCCCCACAGGATCTTGCGCTTGTTGCGCCGGGACTCCGGGGCGACATACGCCTCGATCCCGATGATCGGGGTGATTCCGGCCTTCTTCGCGGAGTGGAAGAAGTCGTACGCGCCGTGGAGGTTGCCGTGGTCGGACATGGCGATGTGCGTCATGCCCATCTCGTTGCACGCGTTGAACATGTCCTTCAGCCGCGCGGCACCGTCCAGCAGCGAGTACTGGGTGTGGACGTGCAGGTGCGTGAACGGCGGCTTCGACACGGTGCTGCCTCCAGGGAGAACATCGGGCGACGGCTTGCGGACAGTCTGGGGGACAGCGTCGAAGTCTATGCCCCGCCACTGACACACGGCCGCTCGCGCCGCGTACCTTCTGGCGGGGAACCGGGCACTCCCCCGCGGCGCCGGTCGTTGGCGGAGGAGGAAGATCCGTTCCACCCCTTGTCAGTGCACCACCCGCACCAGGAGGCACCCAGCGATGTCGGTCCCCCAGCTTGGCGACGAGCAGCGCGGCGAGGAGATCCTCGCCGTCTTCGACACCGCCTTCGGCGAGCTGCTCGCCGCCGACCCGGCCGCGTTCCGGGTGAAGTTCCGCAAGATGGCCGCCTCGGCCTTCGCGTTCTACCGGGGTACGGCGTGCCTCTTCTACCACGACCTGGACAGCGGAAACGCCGAATGGGGCGGCGGGAGGGGCCTGAGCGGCCCCTACCTGGACGAACGCACCTCGCGGGTGTGGATCCACGGCGACCTGCACGCGGAGAACTTCGGCACGTACATGGACTCCGGCGGCCGCCTGGTGTTCAACGTCAACGACTTCGACGAGGCCTACGTCGGCCCGTTCACCTGGGACCTGAAGCGCTTCGCCGCCTCCGTCGCCCTCATCGGGTACGCCAAGGCGCTCAGCGACGCCCAGATCACCGAGCTGGTGACGGTCTACGCGGCGGCCTACCGCGAGCGCATCCACGCCCTGGCCACGGGCGCCAAGAGCGACGAGGTGCCGCCGTTCACGCTGGACACCGCGCAGGGTCCGCTGCTGGACGCGCTGCGTGACGCCCGCGCGCTGACCCGGTTCGGGCTGCTGGAGTCGATGACGGAGATCCGCGACTTCGAACGCCGGTTCGCCCCCGGCGGGGGCTCCATCGAGCTGGACGCCGCCACCCGCTACAAGGTGCTGGCCGCCTTCGACGGCTACCTGGAGACGCTGCCGGAGAGCTCGCTGACCCGGCCCGACTCCTACCGGGTCAAGGACGTCGTCGGCCGCCGGGGCATCGGCATCGGCTCGGCGGGCCTGCCCTCCTACAACATCCTGCTGGAGGGCAACAGCGACGCCCTGGAGAACGACGTCGTGATCTACATCAAGCAGGCCCAGACCCCGGCCGTCTCCCGGCACATCACCGACCCCGCCATCCGCGACTACTTCCAGCACGAGGGCCACCGCACGGTGATCTCCCAGCGCGCCCTGCAGGCGCACGCCGACCCGTGGCTGGGCTGGACCGAGCTGGACGGCGCCGGGCAGCTGGTCGCGGAGGTCTCCCCGTACGCCGTCGACCTGGAGTGGGACGACATCGACGACCCGGAGGAGATCGCCGAGGTGGTCGCCGACCTGGGCCGGGCCACGGCCACCATGCACGCGGCGGCGGACGACACCTCCGGCGAGTCGCTGGTGCCGTTCTCCACGGAGCGGGCCATCGACGCGGCCATCGCGGCCGACGAGGAGGGCTTCGCCCCGCTGCTCGTGGACTTCGCGCACAGCTACGGCGCCCGGGCCCGCGCCGACCACCAGATCTTCGTGGACCTGTTCCGCAACGGACGCATTCCGGGTCTGTGACGAGCCGGTCGCACAGGAATTCTTTAGGAGCCTCTTACCGGCTCACGTGACACACTGTCCTCTCGCTATGGACATATCCGGGACCCAGCTCAGAGCCGTGCGCGCGGCGCTGTTCACGGCGATGGTCGTGACGCTCAGCACCGCGTCGCACGTACTGCTGTCCCGGGCCCCGCTGCCGCTGCCCACGGTGGCCGCGGTCGCGGCCGCCGTGTTCGCGCTCGCCTACGCCCTGGCGGGCCGCGAGCGCGGCTTCGGACGGATCGCCGCCCTGCTGGTCCCGCTGGAACTGGCCGCGGACACCGTCTTCACCACCGGCCAGCACGTCTGCTACGGCCCCGCGGGCGGCCCGCTCGCCGGGCCGCTGCGCCCGGTGGGCTGGGACGTGCTGTGCGGCAACGGCACCGACGTCGGCACGCCGCTGGTCCGCATGACCGGCACGGACGGCGACCGGCTCGCCACGCTGCTCGCCCACGCCGACCCCGCCACCGCCTGGCTGCTGCTGGCCGCGCACGTCGGCGTCGCCCTGCTGGCGGCCGGATGGCTGCGCCGCGGCGAGCGGGCCCTGGCCCAGCTGCTGCGGGCGGTGGCCGCGACCACGTTCCGGCCGCTGCTGCTGGCGGTGGCGGCCGTCACCGTCGGCCGCGTGCCCGCCGCGCACCGGCCGGCGCGTACTGCTGAGTCTGCATCGTCGGCGAGTGGTCGTGTGTGGGCAGATACGGCAGCCGAGGCGACCACCACGGAGGGAGCCGTCGGCAGCGTCAGATGTGTATAAGAGCCGGCCCTGGGACGGCGCGGACCGCCCCGCCCGGCCGCCCTCGCCCTCGGCCTCGGCTGAGCGGCGATCCAGCCACGGCACATCCGGTCCCCATCCGTACCGAGCGCGGCACCGCCGCGCGTCCCCCAGGGAGAACACCACCATGAGCAAGCGCAACAGCCAGCAGGCGAAGACGGCGGCCCGGGAGCGGCTGCGCGCCGAGCGGGAGCGCCAGGCCAAGCGCGACCGGACCAAGCGGCAGCTCATCGTCGCCGGCGCGGTCGTCGTCGTGCTGGCGGCGGCCGGCGGCATAGGCTACGCCGTCGTCCAGGCCAACAAGCCCGGCCACTGGGAGGCCGTGAAGGACGAGAAGGTCGTCGCACCGGCCCACACCTCGGGCAAGGACGGCACCACGGTCGTCATCGGCAAGAGCACCGCGAAGAAGACCCTGAAGGTCTACGAGGACCCGCGCTGCCCGATCTGCGCCCAGTTCGAGCAGACCGTCGGCCCGACCCTGAAGAAGGACCTCGACGACGGCAAGTTCAAGATGCAGTTCGTCGGCGGCACGTTCATCGACGGCGACGCGCTCGGCAAGGGCACCATCGGCTCGCGCGGCGAGGGCTCCAAGAACGCGATGAGCGCGCTGGGCGCCGCCCTGAACGTCAGCCCCGAGGCGTTCCTGGAGTACAAGACGGCGCTCTACTCCGCCAAGTGGCACCCGGAGGAGACGACCGACAAGTTCAAGGACGACGACTACCTCATCAAGATCGCGAACACCGTCCCGGCGCTGAAGAACAACGCCACGTTCGACACGGCGGTGAAGAAGGGCACGTACGACGCCTGGGCGCTGGCGATGTCGAAGGCCTGGGACACCAACAAGGACGGCGTGACCGGCACGCCCAGCTTCGTCATGGACGGCAAGGTCCTCACCACCCCCGGCACGCAGAACCCGCCGATGACGGTGCAGGAGTTCAACTCGGTGGTGGGCGCGGCGCTCAAGGGCTGACCCCGCCCGCCCCGCCGCGGGCCCGACCCGCATGAAGAGCGGGCGAACTTTCATGCGTTCGCCCGCTCTTGGCGCGTACCGGTCAGTAATGTGATCGGCCGTGACCAGTCGATACAGAGCACCCCAGGACGCCGCCCCGCGCCCGGAGGGCGCCGACTCCCCTGCCCCGCGCCGCCGTACGGTCGTCAGGGCCGCCGCGGCCACCGCCGTGCTGGCCGGGCCGCTCGCCGCCGCGCTCCCGGCGCGGGCCGCCGCCCAGGCGCCCGCCTTCCTGCACGGCGTGGCCTCCGGCGACCCGCTGCCCGACGGCATCCTGCTGTGGACCCGGGTGACCCCCACCGCCGAGGCGACCCCGGGCTCGGGGCGCGGCCCGGACACCGAGGTGAGCTGGGTGGTGGCCCGGGACCGGGCGTGCACGGACGTCGTCGCCAAGGGCTCCGTCACCGCGAGGGCCGCCTCGGACCACACCGTCAAGGCCGACGTACGGGGCCTGGAGCCGGCCACCGACTACTGGTTCCGCTTCTCGGCCGGCGGCACCGACTCCCCCGTCGCCCGCACCCGCACCGCGCCCGCCCGCGACGCCGACCTCGCCCGCCTGCGCTTCGGCGTGGTCTCGTGCGCCAACTGGGAGGCCGGCCACTTCGCCGCGTACCGCCATCTGGCCGCCCGCGGCGACCTGGACGCCTGGCTGCACCTCGGGGACTACATCTACGAGTACGCCTCGGGCGAGTACGCCGCCCGCGGCACGGTGGTGCGCCCGCACTCCCCCGCGCACGAGACCGTCACCCTCGCCGACTACCGCCTCCGGCACGCCACCTACAAGACCGACCCCGATCTGCAGGCGCTGCACCACGCCGCACCGGTCGTCGCGATCTGGGACGACCACGAGTTCGCCGACAACGCCTGGGCGGGCGGCGCGGTCAACCACACCGAGGGCGCCGAGGGCACCTGGAGCGCCCGCGCGGCGGCCGCGAAGCAGGCCTACTTCGAGTGGATGCCGGTGCGCCCGGCGATCGAGGGCACCACCTACCGGCGGCTGCGCTTCGGCAAGCTGGCCGACCTGTCCCTGCTCGACCTGCGTTCCTTCCGCTCCCAGCAGGCCGCCACCGGGTCCGGCTCGGTGGACGACACGGACCGCACGATCACCGGACGCGCCCAACTGGACTGGCTCAAGGCGGGCCTGGCGGCCTCCGACACCACCTGGCGGCTGGTCGGCAACTCGGTGATGATCTCCCCCTTCGCCGTCGGCTCGCTCTCCGCCGACCTGCTCCGGCCGCTGGCCGAACTGCTCGGGCTGCCGCGGGAGGGGCTGGCCGTCAACACCGACCAGTGGGACGGCTACACCGACGACCGCCGGGAGTTGCTGGCCCACCTGCGCGCGCACGCCATCCGCAACACCGTCTTCCTCACCGGGGACATCCACATGGCGTGGGCCAACGACGTCCCCGTGGACGCCGGCACGTACCCGCTCTCCCCGTCGGCGGCCACGGAGTTCGTGGTGACCTCGCTGACCTCCGACAACCTCGACGACGTCGTCAAGGTCCCCGAGGGCACCGTCTCGGCGCTCGCCGCGCCGGTGATCCGCGCCGCCAACCGGCACGTGCACTGGGTCGACACCGACCGCCACGGCTACGGCGTGCTGGACATCACCGCCGAGCGGGCGCAGATGGACTACTACACGCTGTCCGACCGCACGGATCCAAACGCGACCTCCGCCTGGGTCCGTTCGTACCGCACGCGCAGCGGCACACAGAAGGTGGAGCGGACGTACACCCCCGTCTGAGGCTCGCGCGGGCGTCGCCCAGGACGCCCGCCGCCGGCCTAGGACTCCTCCAGGGCGTCGAGGAAGCCGAGCGCCACCCGCCAGGTGGCCTCGGCGGCTTCCGCGTCGTAGTCCGGCAGGTCGGGGTCGGTGTACAGGTGGCCGGCCCCGGCGTACCGGTAGACCTCGACGTCGGCGCCGATCCGGCCCATCCGCAGGTACCAGGCGCTCAGCCAGTCGTCCGTCTCGAACGGGTCGGGCTCGGCCACGTGCAGCTGCACCGGCAGGTCCTCCACGTGCGCGTTGGGCGCGATGTCGGAGGTGCCGTGCAGGAGCAGCAGGCCGCGGGCCTTGTCGTCGCCGAGCGCCAGCGTCTGCGCGACGGAGGCGCCCAGCGAGAAACCGGCGTACACCAGGCCCCGCTCCGAGTAGGGCGCCGCGGCCAGCACGGCCCGCCGCAGCAGCTCCTCCTTGCCGATCCGGTCCTTGTGGGCCATGCCCTCCTCGACCGAGTCGAACGTGCGCCCCTCGAAGAGGTCGGGGGTCCACACTTCGTGCCCGGCCGCGCGCAGCCGGTCCGCAGCCTGGCGCACCGCGGGTGTGAGGCCATGGGTCGAGTGGAAGAGCATGATGTTCATGAGGCCATGGTGCCAGCCGGGTACGACACCGCCGGTCCCCGAGGTCCTCACCACAGGGGCGCCGCCCTACCCGGGAACGCCGCGAAGACACATGTTCATGTCTCTCGGGGCCGGTTACGTTCGCAGGCATGGAGAACGTACTCCGCCCGTTGCTCGTCCTCGGCGGCTCGGTCGTCTTCACCCTGGTCGTCGGCTGGGCCACCGACCTGCTGCTGCGCAAGGCAGACGAACGCCACCACGAGACGCCGCTGTGGGGGCTGCTGCGCCGCGCCCGCGTGCCCTACCAGCTCGTGCTGTGCTCCGCCCTGCTCAGAGGCTCCTACGACCAGACGAAGCTGCTGCAGGAGCACCGGGTCGGCGTGGGCCGCTCCCTGACCCTGGTGCTGATCGGGTCGGCCGCCTGGTTGACGATCAGGATCGCGGCGGCCGTCGTCGAGACCTCCTACCGCAGCTACGCCAGCTCCCGCGCCCAGCGGGACCCGGCCCGGGTGCGGCGGGTGCGCACCCAGGTCGAGCTGATCATGCGGGTGGTCTCGGCGATCGTCATCGTGGTCGCCGCCGCCTCCATGCTGCTGACCTTCCCGCAGATGCGCGCCGCCGGTGCCTCGCTGCTGGCCTCGGCCGGCATCCTCGGCATCGTCGCGGGCGTCGCCGCGCAGTCCACGCTGAGCAACCTGTTCGCCGGGCTGCAGATCGCCTTCGGGGACATGGTGCGCATCGGTGACACGGTGGTCGTGCGCGGCGAGTGGGGGACCGTGGAGGAGATCACGCTGACCTTCCTGACGGTGCGCACCTGGGACGAGCGCCGGATCACGATGCCGGTGTCGTACTTCACGTCCAACCCCTTCGAGAACTGGTCGCGCGGCACACCGCAGATGACCGGAACCGTCTTCTGGCACCTGGACCACTGCGCGCCCCTGGAGGCGATGCGGGAGAAGCTGCGCGACATCCTGCGCGCCTGCCCGGCCTGGGACGGCCGCGCCTACAGCCTCCAGGTCACCGACACCACGCCGAACACCATCGAGGTGCGGGCGCTGGTGACGGCGAAGGACTCCGACGACATCTGGACGGTGCGGGTGGCCGTGCGCGAGGAGATGATCCGCTGGCTGTGCGAGGAGCATCCCTACGCGCTGCCCCGGGTCAACACGGCCCAGGCGGTCCTCCCGCGCCAGATCCGCCGCGACGCACAGGGCGAGGGACGTCCCGACCAACGGGGCGACGGGCCTTCCGGCGGACGGGGCGAGACGCGCGGCACGGCGGTCCGGGACCGCGACGGCGCCGTGTGGCCCTCCCTGGACAAGTCCGGGACGGGGCGGGGGCGCCGCTGAGCCGCGCCCGGCTCAGTGCCCGCGCTCCGCGCCGCCGTTGACCTGGATGATCTGGGAGGTGATGTGCCCGGCGGCCGGGGAGGCCAGCCAGTGCAGGGTGGCGGCGACGTCGCGGGGTGCCGGGGCGCTTGTTCACCGTCTCGGCGACGAGCCGCTCGCGGCGGGCGTCGTCCATCGCGTTGCCGAAGAAGTCGGTGTCCTCGATGTAGCCGGGGGCGACGACGTTCACCGTGATCCCGTGCGGGCCCAGCTGGCGGGCCAGGTCGTGGGCGTAGGGGTGCAGGGCCGCCTTGGAGGCGGCGTAGGCGCCGCTCCCCGAGCCGCGGTAGGCGGCGATGGAGCTGAGGAACAGCACCCGTCCGCCGGGCTCGGCCAGCCGGCTCTTGAGGGCCTCGGTGAGCAGGACGGCGGTCAGCGTGTTGATCCGGAAGTTGGTCATCCAGTTGTCGGCCACGAGGTCGAGCGGATCCTCCCGCTCCACCTTGGGCTCCAGTTGCCCCGAGCCGCCCGCGCTGTGGATCAGCACGTCCACGGCGCCCATCTCGTCGGCCACGAACCGCGCGACACCGCGCAGCGAGGCCACGTCGCCCACGTCGGCGGCGTACGTCAGCGCGCCGGGCACCTGCGCCTTGCGCAGCACCTCCTCGCGCCGCCCGAGCAGCAGGACCCGGTCGCCGTGGGCCGCGAACAGCTGGGCCGCAGCCAGACCGATGCCCGTACCACCACCACTGATCACCACGTTGCGCGTCATGATCACAGCCTAGGGCCTGTCCGGCGGATCAAGTCGCAGGGAACTCACGGCGACTGATCTGCCCAGGTGAGCGGGGCATGGTGCGTTCCTGTGCAAGGCGGAGGAGGGAGTCGACGCGGAGCGTCGGCGAGTGACGACAACGCCGCAGAGGGGCGTGCCAGGCCCCGCGTCTGCGGCGTGATCCGCCGGACAGGCCCTGGGCGGGCCCGGCGGCAGGGCAAGCGTGATTCCGGCCGGTTCGCGGCAGCCGCAGCCGCTCAGCGCAGGCTGCGCACGTCCAGGTGGCGCAGCACCCGGTCCACGATCTCCGGGTCGGCGCCGGGCTCGCTGCGCGCCGCGAGCACCTCGTGGCGGGCCGCGCTGAGCATCTCGCCCTGGATCCGCCGCAGCCGCTTGATCCTGCGCACCCGTTTCTCGTGGGCCTCCCGCCGCTCCTCGTCCCCGATCTGCGGGTTGATCCGCAGCCCGATCTCGAAGGCCCGCCGCAGCATCTGCTCGGAGACCTCCTCGGGCAGGTCCTCCACCGCCTCGATCTCGCGCAGCCGCCGCTTGGCCGCCTTGGCCGCCCGCACGGCCAGTTCCCGTTCGAACTCCTTCTCGTGCTCGGTGTCGGCCCGCACCCGCAGCCGCTTGACCAGCCAGGGCAGGGTGAGCCCCTGGACCACCAGGGTCGCCATGATCACGCCGAAGGCGATGAACACGATCTCGTCCCGGTCGGGGAAGGGCCCGCCGCTGTCCGTCTTGAGCGGGATGGCCAGGGCCAGCGCCACCGAGGCCGCCCCGCGCATCCCCGCCCACCACATGACGACGGTCTCCCGCCAGCTCGTCGGGATGTCCTCGTCGTAGTCCCGCCGGGCGTGCAGCCGTTTGGTCAGCCAGGTCGCCGGCAGCAGCCACAGCAGCCGGACGAACACCACCACGCCGACGACCACCGCCGCCCAGCCCAGCAGCTCGCCCCAGCGGCCGGAGGCCGTCCGGATGGCGTTGTGCAGCTCCAGTCCGATCAGTCCGAAGGCGACCCCGGTGACGAGGGTGTCGACGACGTCCCAGACGGTGTGCCCGGCCAGCCGGGTCAGCACGTCGTCCGCGTCGGCGGCGTACTCGGCCAGGAACAGCGCGGTGGTGAGCACGGCCAGGACCCCGGAGCCGTGCAGTTCCTCGGCCAGCACGTAGGAGGCGTAGGGCACGAGCAGGGTCAGCCCGATCTGCAGGGTGGCGTCCTGCAGCAGGTCCAGCAGCTTGTTCGCGCCCCAGCCGAGCGCGACGCCCACGATGACCGCGACCACCGCGGACAGCACCAGGTCGAGCCCGGCGTGCCAGGCGGAGAACTCGCCGCTGACGGCGGCGGCGATCGCGACGTGGTAGAGCACGATGGCCGTGACGTCGTTGAACAGCCCCTCGCCCTCCAGGATGGACACCAGGCGGCGGGGCAGCCCCAGCTGTCCGGCCACGGCGGTCGCCGCCACCGGGTCGGGCGGGGCGACCAGCGCGCCGAGCGCCACGGCGGCGGCCAGCGGCAGCCCCGGCACGATGGTGTGGGCGACGACGGCCACGCAGAGGGTGGTGACGAACACCAGCGCCACGGCCAGCAGGAAGATCGGCCGCTTGTTCGCCGCGAACTGCCGCCATGAGGTACGCCGTACGGCGGCGTAGAGCAGCGGCGGCAGCAGCGTGGGCAGGATCAGGTCGGGCGGGATGGCGACGTTCGGCACGAAGTCGAGGACGGCGAGGACGATCCCGAAGCACGTCATCAGCACCGGCGCGGGCAGCCCGAGCCGGTCCCCGACGGGCACGCTGATCACGGCCCCGAGCAGCACGGCGAACAGCAGGGCCAACTGATCCACGGACGGCGCTCCCGGGGGTCGAAACGTTCACACGGCAGCCTCCAGCCTGCCATGCCGCCCCGCTCACCGGCCCGCCCGAGCCCTGCGGGCGCCCCTCACGGGGACTCCGGCGGGGCGGTGACGCGCCGGTGCCTGCGGCGTGCCTACAGCGTGCGCCGCATCGCCCGGTGCGGGATGCCGGCGTCGGGGAACTCCGGACCGTACGCCTCGTACCCCAGCTTCTCGTAGAAGCCCAGCGCGTGGGTCTGCGCGTGCAGGTCCACCGCGGTCAGGCCCCGCGCGCGTGCCGCCCCCTCGATGGCCCGCACCAGGGCCGCGCCGCCGCCGAGCCCGCGGGCCCGCCGGGTGACGGCCAGCCGCCCCAGGGAGCCGAGCCCGCGTCACCGCCGGTCTTCGCGGCGGCCGCCGCGCCGTGCAGCAGCCGGCCCGTGCCCAGCGGGGTGCCGTCCTCGTGGACGGCGAGCACGTGCAGGGCCACCGCGTCGTAGGCGTCGTACTCGATGTCCTCGGGGACGCCCTGCTCGACGACGAAGACCTCCTTGCGCACCGCGAAGCACGCCTCGCGGTCGGCGGGGTCCTCGGCGACGCGGGTGACGAACGACGGCCCGGACGCCGACTCGGAGGACGGCCCGGGCGCCGACTCGCAGGACGGCCCGGCTGGCGGCTCGGACGACGGCCCGCTCATGCGTAGGTCTCCTCGCGGACCTGGTCCAGGGCCTGCTGCAGGTCCTCGGGATAGTCGCTGGTGAACTCCACCCAGCGGCCGTCGCCGGGGTGCTCGAAGCCGAGCCGCACGGCGTGCAGCCACTGCCGGGTCAGCTTCAGCCGCTTGGCGAGGGTGGGGTCGGCGCCGTAGGTGAGGTCGCCGACGCAAGGATGGCGGTGGGCGGCCATGTGCACGCGGATCTGGTGGGTGCGGCCGGTCTCCAGCTTGACGTCGAGCAGCGAGGCGGCACGGAAGGCCTCGATCAGGTCGTAGTGCGTCACGGACGGCTTGCCGTCGGCGGTGACCGCCCACTTGTAGTCGTGGGTGGGGTGGCGGCCGATGGGCGCGTCGATGGTGCCGCTGGTCGGGTCCGGGTGGCCCTGGACGAGAGTGTGGTAGCGCTTGTCGACCGTGCGCTCCTTGAACTGGCGCTTGAGCGAGGTGTACGCGTACTCCGACTTGGCCACCACCATCAGGCCCGAGGTGCCCACGTCCAGGCGGTGCACGATGCCCTGGCGCTCGGCGGCGCCCGAGGTGGAGATCCGGAAGCCGGCCGCGGCCAGCCCGCCGATCACGGTGGGGCCCGTCCAGCCGGGGCTGGGGTGCGCGGCCACGCCGACCGGCTTGACGATCACGACCACGTCCTCGTCGTCGTGCACGATCTCCATGCCCTCGACCGGCTCGGCGACGACCTGCACGGGCGCGGGCGCCTGCGGCATCTCGACCTCCAGCCAGGCCCCGCCGCGCACCCGCTCGGACTTGCCGACGGCCGCGCCGTCCACGAGCACCTTGCCCGCGGCGGCCAGCTCGGCCGCCTTCGTGCGGGAGAAGCCGAACATGCGGGAGATGGCGGCGTCGACGCGCTCGCCCTCCAGGCCGTCGGGCACGGGCAGGGTACGGATCTCGGGAAGCGTGCTCACCCGTCGAGTATGCCGGACGGGTGGAACCGGCCCGCACGAGCCTGTGGAAAACCGCCTGTGGACGGCCTCGGCCTCAGTCCTTGTGGACCGTGCCGTCCGGGTCCAGGCCGCGGAAGGACAGCAGCACGATCAGGATGCCGCCGCACACGATCGCCGAGTCGGCGAGGTTGAAGACCGCGAAGTGCTTGGGCGAGATGAAGTCCACGACCGCGCCCTCGAAGACGCGCGGCGCGCGGAAGATCCGGTCGGTGAGGTTGCCCAGCGCACCGCCGAGCAGCAGGCCGAGCGCGATCGCCCAGGGCAGGCTGTACAGCTTGCGGGCGAGCCGGATGATCACCACGATCACGGCCGCCGCGATCACCGTGAAGATCACCGTGTAGGCCTCGCCGAAGCTGAAGGCGGCACCGGCGTTGCGGATCGCCTCCAGCTGCAGCCAGTCCCCGATGAGCTTCACCGGGGCGTGGTGCTCCAGCTTGGCCACCACGATGATCTTGCTGATCAGGTCGAGGGCGTACGCGAAGGCCGCGACCGCGAGCAGCACGGCGATCCGGCGCCGGCCACGGGGCCGCCCGGCGGCAGGGGCCGCTCCCGCGGCACCGTCCGCGGCGGCCGGGCCGGATGCCTCGGTGGCGGCGTCCGACGCGTCCCGGGCGGCCGGCGCGGACGCCGGGTCGTCGGCGCCGGGTCCGTCGGCCGGGGTCCGTGCCCCGTCGGCGCCCGAGGTCCGTCCTGCCTCGGTGTCCGGGCGCTCGCCCGGCGTCGCGTCGGCGCCGGGCCGCTCCTGCCCGCCGCCCGCTGCCGCGTCCGGGGTGTCCGGCGTACCGATGATGCGCTCCGCCTCTGCCACGTGAGTCCCTCGACCTAGGTACCTGACTGGGGACGAGACTACGGCACGCCTCCCACCGGGTTCAGTACCGGCGTTCCCGTCCGCGGCACCGGTCTGTCCGGGCTCAGTACCGGCGTTCCTGCTTCTGCTTGCACTCCACGCACAGGGTGGCCCGCGGGAAGGCCTGCATGCGGGCCTTGCCGATGGGGTTGCCGCAGTTCTCGCACAGCCCGTAGGTGCCCGCGTCCAGCCGCTCCAGGGCGCGCTCGATCTGCACCAGCATCTCGCGCGCGTTGGCGGCGAGCGCCATCTCGTGCTCGCGCGTGATGTTCTTGGTGCCGGTGTCGGCCTGGTCGTCGCCCGCGCCGTCCCCGGAGTCCCGCATCAGGCCCGCGAGGGACGCCTCGGACGAGGTGATCTCGGCCCGCAGCCGCTCCGCCTCGGACAGCAGTTCGGAACGGGACTCCTCGACCTCCTCCTCGGTCCAGGGGTCCTCGCCCGGGCGCACCGGGAGGTCGCCCGGCTCCACCGCCCCGGCGAGACGCGCCTTGGGGACGGCGGTCGTGGCCGCCGTGGCCGTACCAGGAGTCTTCTTCGCAACCACCGTCGTGGCTCCCGTCTGCTTCGCGGCCCGAGCCGCGCCCACCTTCTTGGCCGTGCTCTTCCTGCCCACTTCGCGCGCGACCGCACCCTCCCCGGTCGCACGCTCCGGGTGCGCGTCGCGCGCGGGGGCGCGCCGCGCGGCTGCTTGCGGCGCGGACGCCTCGCGCGCCGGGGCTTCCCGCGCGGAGGCGTCCTGCGCGAAGGCGTCGTGTGCCGGCGCTTCGCGCGGGGGGACCTCGCGCGTGGAGGCTTCGTGCGCGGGTGCCCCCTCAGCGGCGGCCCTCGCCGCCTTCTTCGCGGGCTTCTTCGCGGTGGTGGCGGCCGCCGCGCGGCCCGGCGCGGAGTTCTTCGCGGCCGTGGCCTTCCGGCCGGGGGTGTCCCCCGCCGCCGTCCCGCCGGCCGCCTCCCTGGGGGAAGCCCTCCCGGCTGCCTCCCTGGAGGGGGTCTTCCCGGCGGCGTCCCTGGAGGGGGCCTTCCCGGCCGCCGCCTTGGAGGGGGCCTTCCCGGACACCGCGTTCCGGGCGGCCTTCTTCGCCACCGCGTTGTCGGCGGCGGCCGGCGCGCCACCGGCGGCGCCGGAACCCCGGGACCTGCCGGACGCCGACTGCTCGGCGGTCTTCTTCGCCACCATGGCCGCGGCCCCTTCACATATTGTGATCTTGCTCGCGAATCGTGCTGGGACGATAAATCGACTCGAGTCCCGCGGCAACGGGGCACGCCGCCCGATTCGCCCGCCTCGCGCGTGCCGCGCGGCCGGCATGCATGCGTTGTGCCCAGCTCCTCGCCGGGTAATCCGACCAGCTGCCCGTCCTACGATCCGACGGTGCGCCCCCTCGCCGTTCGGGTCACCACGCGGCCCGCGGCGCCGCACAGCCCCGAGCCCCGTCACGGCCCGCTCCCCGCGCC
>NZ_LR732544.1:2180578-2210209 GCF_902506575.1 Streptomyces mexicanus
CGGGGCGGGCGGCCGCCCCCTCGCCGTGGGGGCGCCCGCCGCGCCCGCCGCGCCGCACCGCCCCGAAGCCCCTGCCGGCCCGCCCGCCGCGGCCCGCCCCGCCCGCGCGGCGCGCCCCCGCGTCCCGCGCGCCCCGCGTCCGGGAAATCCGGTCGGCCGCTGTCCCCGGGGCGCCGTACACTGGGCGCAGCGAAAAGCGTGGATGGGGACGAGTAGCGGCGTACGCAGCCCAGAGCGACCCGGGGACGGTGGGAGCCCGGGGGCGAGCGCGACGTGAAGATCACCCCGGAGCCGCCGGAAGAAAGCCCCCTGGGGTCACCCGAGGGGTGAGTAGAACCGGCATCGCGACCCCAATGAGGGGGCTCACCGGAGCGCACGGCGCACCGGGGGGCCAAGGAGGGTGGTACCGCGGGAGCGCGCCGCAGACGGCGTGGACAGCACGATGGCTCTCGTCCCTCCGACGGAAGGCAGCACGTCCGCCGGAGGAAGATCGATGACGCAGTACCGTCAGGTGCCCGCTCAGGTCGACCTGCCCGCGCTCGAGCACGCGGTGCTCGACTTCTGGCGCGAGCAGAAGATCTTTGCCAAGAGCCTGGAGCAGTCCCAGGGACGCCCCGAGTGGGTGTTCTACGAGGGCCCGCCCACCGCGAACGGCATGCCGGGCGCGCACCACATCGAGGCGCGCGTCTTCAAGGACGTCTTCCCCCGCTTCCGCACCATGCGCGGCTACCACGTGGGCCGCAAGGCCGGCTGGGACTGCCACGGCCTGCCGGTGGAGCTGGCGGTCGAGAAGGAGCTGGGCTTCTCCGGCAAGCAGGACATCGAGGCGTACGGCATCGCCGAGTTCAACGCCAAGTGCCGCGAGTCCGTCACCCGGCACACCGACGCCTTCGCCGAGCTGACGACCCGCATGGGGTACTGGGTCGACCTCGACGACGCCTACCGCACGATGGACCCCGAGTACGTCGAGTCGGTGTGGTGGTCGCTGAAGGAGATCTTCAACAAGGGCCTGCTGGTCCAGGACCACCGGGTCGCGCCCTGGTGCCCGCGCTGCGGCACCGGCCTGTCCGACCACGAGCTGGCCCAGGGCTACGAGACGGTCGTCGACCCGTCGGTCTACGTCCGCTTCCCGCTGACCTCCGGCCCGCTGGCCGGTGAGGCCGCGCTGCTGGTGTGGACGACCACGCCGTGGACGCTGGTCTCCAACACGGCGGTGGCCGCCCACCCGGAGGTCACCTACGTCGTCGCGACCAACGGCGAGGAGAAGCTCGTCGTCGCCGAGCCGCTGCTCGCCAAGGCGCTCGGCGAGGGCTGGGAGCCCACCGGCCAGTCCTTCACCGGTGCCGAGATGGAGCGCTGGACCTACCGGCGCCCCTTCGAGCTGGTCGAGTTCCCGGAGCCGGCCCACTTCGTGGTCAACGCCGAGTACGTCACCACCGAGGACGGCACGGGCCTGGTCCACCAGTCCCCCGCCTTCGGTGAGGACGACCTGAAGGTCTGCCGCGCCTACGGCCTGCCGGTCGTCAACCCGGTACGCCCGGACGGCACCTTCGAGGAGGACGTCCCGCTGGTCGGCGGCGTGTTCTTCAAGAAGGCCGACGAGAAGCTCACCGAGGACCTCGGAGAGCGCGGCCTGCTCTTCAAGCACCTGCCGTACGAGCACAGCTACCCGCACTGCTGGCGCTGCCACACCGCGCTGCTCTACTACGCCCAGCCGTCCTGGTACATCCGCACCACCGCGATCAAGGACCGGCTGCTCCGGGAGAACGAGAAGACCAACTGGTTCCCGGAGACGGTCAAGCACGGCCGCTACGGCGACTGGCTGAACAACAACATCGACTGGGCGCTGTCCCGCAACCGCTACTGGGGCACCCCGCTGCCGATCTGGCGCTGCGAGGACGACCACCTCACCTGCGTCGGCTCGCGCGCCGAGCTGACCGAGCTGTCCGGCACCGACCAGTCGGACCTGGACCCGCACCGCCCGTTCATCGACGAGGTCACCTTCGCCTGCCCGCACGAGGGCTGCGGCAAGACGGCCACGCGCGTGCCGGAGGTCATCGACGCCTGGTACGACTCCGGTTCGATGCCGTTCGCGCAGTGGGGCTACCCGTACAAGAACAAGGAGCTGTTCGAGAGCCGCTACCCGGCGCAGTTCATCTCCGAGGCGATCGACCAGACCCGCGGCTGGTTCTACACGCTGATGGCCGTCGGCACCCTGGTGTTCGACAAGTCGTCGTACGAGAACGTCGTGTGCCTGGGGCACATCCTGGCCGAGGACGGCCGCAAGATGTCCAAGCACCTGGGCAACATCCTGCAGCCGATCCCGCTCATGGACCAGCACGGCGCGGACGCGGTGCGCTGGTTCATGGCGGCCGGCGGCTCCCCGTGGGCGGCCCGCCGCGTCGGCCACGGCACCATCCAGGAGGTCGTCCGCAAGACGCTCCTGACGTACTGGAACACGGTCGCCTTCCAGGCGCTGTACGCCCGTACGTCGAACTGGGCGCCGTCGCAGGCCGACCCGGCCCCGGCCGAGCGCCCGGTCCTGGACCGCTGGCTGCTCAGCGAGCTGCACGCGCTGACCGACCAGGTCACGCAGGCGCTGGAGGCCTACGACACCCAGCGCGCCGGCAAGCTGCTGTCGGCGTTCGTCGACGACCTGTCCAACTGGTACGTGCGCCGTTCGCGCCGCCGGTTCTGGCAGGGCGACAAGGCGGCGCTGCGCACGCTGCACGAAGTGCTGGAGACCGTCACCAAGCTGATGGCGCCGATCACCCCGTTCATCACCGAGCGGGTGTGGCAGGACCTGGTCGTGCCGGTCACGCCGGGCGCCCCGGAGTCGGTGCACCTGTCCTCCTGGCCTGAGGCGGACCTGTCGGCGATCGACCCGGAGCTGTCGCGGCAGATGGTCCTGGTGCGCCGGCTCGTGGAGCTGGGCCGGGCCACCCGCGCCGAGTCCGGGGTCAAGACCCGCCAGCCGCTGTCCCGTGCGCTGATCGCGGCGAACGGTTTCGAGTCCCTGGACCCGGAGCTGCACACGCAGATCACCGAGGAGCTGAACGTCTCCTCGCTGGCATCGCTGGCCGAGGTCGGCGGATCGCTGGTGGACACCACCGCGAAGGCCAACTTCCGGGCGCTGGGCAAGCGGTTCGGCAAGCGGGTGCAGGACGTGGCCAAGGCGATCGCCGGGGCCGACGCCGCCGCGCTGTCGCTGGCGCTGCGCGAGGGCACGGCGTCCGTGGAGGTCGACGGCGAGACCATCACCCTCGCCCCGGACGAGGTGATCATCACCGAGACCCCGCGCGAGGGCTGGTCGGTGGCGTCCGACGCGGGCGCGACCGTGGCGCTCGACCTGGAGATCACCGAGGAGCTGCGGCAGGCGGGCCTGGCCCGCGACGCGATCCGGCTGATCCAGGAGGCGCGCAAGAACAGCGGCCTGGACGTCGCCGACCGGATCGCGCTGCGGTGGACGTCCACGGACCCGGCGGTGGTCGCGGCGCTGTCCGAGCACGCCGGGCTCATCGCCGACGAGGTCCTCGCCACGGACTTCGCGCAGGGCGAGGCGGACGACACCTACGGTGACGAGTTCACCGACGAGGGGCTGTCGTTGACGTTCCGGCTGCGCAAGGCGTGAGGCGCAGGGCGAGGCGCGACGCAGGACGCGACGCAAGGCGCTCGGCGTAAGCCGAGCGGTGCGGGGGCGGGTGCCCGAGGGGTGCCCGCCCCCTTGCGCGCGCCGGCGCGACGGAGCCGCCCCGCGATACGGGTGCGAGCCCTCGAGCCCCCGAACAACCGAGCCCCCGAACAACCGGAACGGCCCCGGAGATTTCCCTCCGGGGCCGTTCGCGTGGCTGCCGACGCCTAAGGCGCCATCCTCAGTTGTCGTCCTCGTCGATGAGGAAACCGCGCATCGGGGACGGGGCCTGGCCCATCGGGGACGGACCCTGCGGGCGGACCGGCGCCATCGGCTGGGTCATCGCCGGCGTCATCTGCTGCTGGCCGCCGTAGGACGGGTTGGACTGGCCGGGAGAGCCGCCCATCGTCTGGTTGCCACCGTACGACGGGGCGCTCGCGCCGGCCGGGGCCATGGAGGGCGCCGGGGACGGCGGCAGCGAAGCCGTCGCGGGGGTGCGCGGCGGGGCCAGCGAGTCGTCGGCCTGGGTCTCCAGCTGCCGCAGCTGCGACTCCAGGTACGACTTCAGCCGCGTGCGGTACTCGCGTTCGAAGCCGCGCAGGTCCTCGACCTTGCGCTCCAGCGTGGCGCGGGCGGACTCCAGGGAGCCCATCGCGACCCGGTGCTTCTCCTGCGCGTCCCGCTCCAGGGCGTCGGCCTTGGCACGGGCGTCGCGCTCGAGACCCTCGGCGCGCGAACGCGCCTCGCCGACGATCTTGTTGGCTTCGGACCGGGCCTCGGCGATCGCCTGGTCGGCGGTCTGCTGAGCCAGCGACAGCACGCGCGCGGCGCTGTCGCCACCGGGGCCCTGACCCATCGGGCCGGGACCCCCCATGGGACCGGGGCCGCCCATGTGGCCCGGACCCATCTGCCCCTGCATCGGGCCCTGACCCATCGGACCGGGACCCTGGCCCATCGGGCCGGGGCCCTGCGGGCCCTGACCGCCGGGGCCGGCGGGCAGCTGCGGGGCACCGCTCGGCAGCTGGGGCGGGCCACCCATGGGGCCGCCCATCTGCTGCTGCGGC
Source organism: Streptomyces mexicanus (assembly GCF_902506575.1). Taxonomy (GTDB): domain Bacteria; phylum Actinomycetota; class Actinomycetes; order Streptomycetales; family Streptomycetaceae; genus Streptomyces; species Streptomyces mexicanus. The sequence goes on from NZ_LR732544.1 coordinate 2,185,274, forward strand.
GGGCCCGATATCCCGGCGGGCACCGGAGCGCCGGGACCTCGCATGCCCTGCTGCGGCATGCCGCCCTGTTGCTGCTGCTGATGCTGCTGCTGGTCCTGCTGTTCCGGGGGACCCTTGCGCATGTTCTGCTGGTTCTGGGCGGCGGCCCGGGTGGCCGCGGCCAGCTTGGCGCGCAGGTCCTCGTTCTCGCGCAGGAGGCGGGTCAGCTCGGCCTCGACCTCGTCGAGGAAGGCATCGACCTCGTCCTCGTCATAGCCTTCTCGGAGGCGCACGGTCGTGAACTGCTTGTTCCGCACGTCCTCGGGGGTCAACGGCATCTCTTCACCTCAACGTAGTCATCGGCAGTCGGCAAGACCGTATCGTCCACATTCACGTCGCGAGGTTCCCCACGATCCAGATCAGGATGTAGACGATGATCATCAGTACGAAGAAGGACAGGTCGAGCGCCACGCCCCCGAGACGCAGCGGCGGGATGAACCGCCGCAGAAGCTTCAGCGGTGGATCGGTGACAGTGTAGGTGGCCTCCAGTAGGACCACCATCGCCTTGCCGGGTTGCCACGAGCGGGCGAACTGGAACACATAGTCCATGACCAGACGGAAGATGAGCACGATGAGGAACACCATCAGCGCGATGTAGAGAACCTCCATGGCCACGCCCATGATCGGTGCTTCCCTCTCCCCTGCTCCGAGTCCGTCTTGCGGTCGTGCGTCTCAGCTCTGGTTGAAGAACCCGCCCTCTGCGATGCGGGCCTTGTCCTCCGCCGTGACATCGACGTTAGCAGGCGACAACAGAAACACCTTCTGTGTCACCCGCTCGATGCTGCCGTGAAGACCGAACACGAGACCGGCCGCGAAGTCGACAAGTCGCTTCGCGTCGGTGTCGTCCATCTCGGTCAGATTCATGATCACCGGGGTGCCTTCACGGAAGTGTTCCCCGATGGTACGGGCCTCGTTGTAGGTCCGGGGGTGCAGCGTGGTGATCCGGTACGGCTCACGTTCGGACACGACCTTGGGCATGATCACCGGTGCGTTCTTCTCCAGGCTTGCGCGTTCTTGTGTGATGGATGCCACGGGCGCGATACGCGCCGGACGCCCCGATTCCGCCGGCAGCGAAGCGGCCGGGGTCACCGGTTCGCGTGGCGCCGGAGGCTGCACCACTCGTACCGGTTCGTCCCTTTGCTGCTGGTGTGTTCCGTGCGACTGGTGCGACGGTTCGTGCCGCCGGCGGTCCCGCTCGGGCTCCGGGTCGAGTTCCGGTTCGAATTCGTCATCGGGGTCAAAACCCCGGCCGTCGTACCCATCGTCCTCCACGAGGCCGAGGTAGACCGCCATCTTGCGCATCGCGCCGGCCATGCTCTGAGTCCTCCGCTCTGTGGTGGATCGGCTGACGACCGCCAAGTCCCCGCGATCCACGAGGTCGTTGCGCCTTCTTCGGCGGTATTGACCATATTTTCTGCTGTGGTCCGACTTCTTGGCGACGTTACCCGAGCCTGGGGCGGACTCCGAGTACCGCCGTCCCGACGCGCACATGTGTCGCCCCGGCCGCCACGGCCTGCTCGAGGTCCGCACTCATCCCTGCCGAGACCATGGTGGCAGCCGGATGATTCCTGCGCAGGTCGGTCGACAAATCCATGAGCCGTTCGAACGCCGCCTGTTGACGCCCCGCGTACTCTCCGGTCAGCGGCGCGACGGTCATCAGACCGTCCAGCCGCAGTCCCTCGGAACGGGCGACGAGGTCGGCCAACTCTTCGATTCCGGCCGGGGCCACGCCTCCGCGCTCGCCCCGTCCGCTCTCCCCCGCGTCGAGGGCGACCTGGATCAGGCAACCCACCTCGCGCCCGGCGCGCACGGCCTCCTTCGACAGCGCCGTCACCAGCCGGGCGCGGTCCACGGACTGCACGACGTCCGCGTAACCGACCACGGACCGCACCTTGTTGGTCTGGAGCTGACCGACAAAATGCCAACTGAGGGACAGATCCGCACATTCGGCGGCCTTCGGTGCCGCTTCCTGATCGCGGTTCTCCGCCACGTGCCGCACCCCGAGCTCCGCCAGGGCCCGTACGTCCGCCGCCGGGTAGGTCTTCGTGACCACGATCAGGGTCACGTCCTCGCGGGGGCGCCCCGCGGCCTCGCACGCGGCGGCGATGCGCTCCTGAACCTTCGCCAGGTTTTTGGCGATGTCGTCCTTACGGTCCGTCATGTCCCTCAGTCCAGCCAGACATAGCCCGCGAGCCGGCCGGTGGTGCCGTCGCGGCGGTACGAGAAGGGGTCGCCCGATTCGAGCGTGCACACCGGCGACTGCTCCCGGTCGCGCACCCCCAGGCGCTCCAGTTGCGCGTGCACGCCGGCGCTCACGTCGACGGCGGGCGTGCCCCAACGCGTCTCGGCGTACGCCGCCGGTTCGACGGCGGCCACCTCGGCGCGCATCGCCTCCGGCACCTCGTAGCACCGGCCGCACACGGCGGGTCCGGTGCGGGCGACGATCCGGGCGGGCTCGGCGCCGAGTTCCACCATGGCGCGCACGGCGGCCGGGACCACCCCGGCCACCATGCCGGGCCGTCCGGCGTGCGCCGCGGCGGCGATCCCGGCGACCGGGTCGGCGAGCAGGACCGGTACGCAGTCGGCGGTGAGCACCGCCAGGGCGAGCCCGCGCCGGGCGGTGACGAGCGCGTCGACCGACGGGACGTCCGCCTGCGTGCCCCACGGCCCGTCCACGACCGCGACGTCCGCGCCGTGCACCTGGTTCATCCACACCACCCGGGCCGCGTCGAGCCCGAGGGCCTTGGCGGCCAGCTCCCGGTTGGTGCGCACGGCGCCGGGGTCGTCGCCGACCGCGCCGCCGAGGTTCAGCTCCTCGTACGGAACGGCGCTCACCCCGCCCCACCGGTCGGTGAAGGCGAAGTGCGCGCCGTTCACGGTGTCGCGCTGTCCTATCACTTGAGGAAGTCCGGTACGTCCAGCTCCTCGGCCGCGCTGTCCGAGTAGGTCCGCGGCGCCGGCGGGACCGGCGGGGCGGCGGGGGGGGCGGGGGCCGGGGCCCGGCCCCTTTTCCCCACCCTCCCGCGCCGGCGGCCCCCCCCCCGTGCCGACGCCGCGCGCTCTGGCTTCTTCAACACACACCTCACCCCCCGCCCACGCCCACCCGCCGGCGCCCGCGCCCCGCTCGTCCCCACCCCCGGCGGTCCCGGCCCCGGCCGGCCCGCGCCCACCCGTGCCCCCCAGCTGCCCGGCGGGGCCCCCCCCCCGGGGGCCGCCTTCTCCCTCGCGGCGGTCACCGCCGCCGCCCGCGGCGGCGGGCCCCGGCCCCCCGGGTCCGCGGCCGGCTCCGCCGGCGCCCGGCCGCCGTCGAAGCCGGCCGCGATCACGGTGACCCGGACCTCGTCGCCGAGGGCGTCGTCGATGACCGCGCCGAAGATGATGTTGGCCTCGGGGTGGGCGGCCTCGCTGACCAGCTGGGCGGCCTCGTTGATCTCGAACAGACCGAGGTCGGAGCCGCCGGAGATGGACAGCAGCACGCCGCGGGCGCCGTCGATGGAGGCTTCCAGCAGCGGCGAGGAGATCGCCATCTCGGCCGCGGCGACCGCGCGGTCGTCGCCGCGGGCCGAGCCGATGCCCATGAGGGCCGAACCGGCTTCGGACATGACCGACTTCACGTCGGCGAAGTCCAGGTTGATCAGGCCGGGCGTGGTGATCAGGTCGGTGATGCCCTGCACACCGGACAGCAGCACCTGGTCCGCGGACTTGAACGCGTCGAGCACGCTGACCTGGCGGTCCGAGATGGACAGCAGCCGGTCGTTGGGGATGACGATGAGGGTGTCGACCTCTTCGCGCAGCTCGGCGATGCCGTCCTCGGCCTGGTTCGCGCGGCGCCGTCCCTCGAAGGTGAACGGGCGCGTGACCACGCCGATGGTGAGGGCGCCCAGCGAGCGCGCGATGTTGGCCACGACCGGCGCGCCGCCGGTGCCGGTGCCGCCGCCTTCACCGGCCGTCACGAAGACCATGTCGGCCCCCTTGAGGACCTCCTCGATCTCCTCGCGGTGGTCCTCGGCGGCCTTGCGGCCGACGGCCGGGTTGGCTCCGGCGCCGAGTCCGCGGGTGAGTTCACGGCCGACGTCCAGCTTGACGTCGGCGTCGCTCATCAACAGAGCTTGCGCGTCGGTGTTGATGGCGATGAACTCGACGCCCTTGAGACCGACCTCGATCATCCGGTTGATGGCATTGACACCACCGCCGCCGACACCGATGACTTTGATGACTGCGAGGTAGTTCTGCGGTGCTGCCACGTCGAAGGCCTCTCGCCTCGAGTTACGTGTCGCCGCCTCGCGGTGGCCGCGATCCGACGACTGATGCCGAATGGGACGGTCCGTAGCGCCGACCCGAACCCTAACCCTGAAGTTTAGGGTTACCAGTGTGTCTGTTCCCTGAAGTCTTCTGAACAGGACACTAAGTCGACAAGTGGCGCCCGTTCAACGAACACGCCGAACCTCCCGTTTTTCTTTTCACCCTATGTGATCGGCCATAGCGGCGCCCAACCAGGGTGCTGGCCTGCGCCGATGCGCGTCAACTCCCCGATGACGCGGGGGCGGTGGGCACGCTGACGTCGAAGTGCCGTGCCTGCGGGGCGGCTTTCATCAGCGCGGTCAGCGCGCGCGCCTTGTCACGGCCCTGCTCGCCGCTGCCCCAGGAGACGGTCCGCCCACCGGTCAACTCCAGCGAGATGTCGTCGTAGGTGCGGACCTTGACCGTGCGGGCCTGGCGGGCGACGGCGCCCGGCAGGTCGCTCGCGACCCGGACCGCCTCGCGCACGAGCCGGCTCTCGCCGAAGCGCCTCAGACTCGCCGCGGCCGACGCCGAGCGGGAAAGGGACAATTCGAGAACCGGCACACCTTTCGGCGCCTGCGCGACCGTGGCGAAACGGACGCCACCGGCGTCCACTTCGACGAACTTTCCGCCTTTTTCCTCCACCATGACCGCGGTGCGCTCGACCACGTTCACATCGATTCCGTGCGGCCAGGAACGGGTGACGTCCACCGTGGCCACGCGGGGCAGCCGCCGGCGCAGCCGCTGGGCGATGGCGCCGGTGTCCACGGAGACGAGCGGGTCCCCGACCGGGACGTCGGCGGCGACGCGCACCTGCGCCGGCGTCAACACGCGTGTACCGGAGACGGATACGCGCTCCACCCGCGTCCACGGGGAGCCGTACAGGACCCACAGGGTGGCGGCGCCGAGCAGCACGACGACGGGCACCAGGATGACGATCGTACGAAGGCGCGGCCGCCTGAGCCGACGGATCAGGGGCGGGCCGGACGACTCCTGCTGGCGTTCACCGCGCTCGGCGGTCGTCGGTCCGGCCACGCTTCAAGCCCCTTCGTTCATATGGTCCTAACGGTGCGAGGCGATGGCCTCGTACACCATGCCGACGAGCAGGTCGTCGGCGTCCCGGCGGCCGAACTCACTGGCGGCGCGGGACATCTGGTACAGCCGGTGCGGATCGGCCAGCACGGGCAGGACGTTGTCCTGCACCCACTGCGGGGTCAGGTCCGCGTCGTCGACCAGCAGTCCGCCGCCGGCCTTGACCACCGGCTGGGCGTTCAGCCGCTGTTCGCCGTTGCCGATGGGCAGCGGGACGTAGGCGGCCGGGAGTCCGACGGCGGAGAGTTCGGCGACGGTCATCGCGCCCGCGCGGCACAGCATCATGTCGGCAGCGGCGTACGCGAGGTCCATCCGGTCCAGGTAACTTACCGGGATGTACGGGGGCATTCCCGGCATCTGCTGTACCTGCGGCAGTTCGTTCTTCGGGCCGACCGCGTGCAGGATCTGGATGCCCGCCTGCTGCAGCCAGGGGGCGACCTGCTGGACCACCTCGTTGAGCCGCCGGGCGCCCTGGGAGCCGCCGGAGACCAGCAGGGTGGGCAGGTTCGGGTCCAGGCCGAACATCGCGCGCGCCTGCGGGCGCATGGCGGCCCGGTCCAGGGTGGCGATGGAGTGGCGCAGCGGGATGCCGATGTACCGCGCGTTCCTCAGCTTGCTGTCCGGCGTGGCGACGGCGACCTGGGCGGCGTAGCGCGAGCCGATCTTGTTGGCCAGGCCCGGGCGGGCGTTGGCCTCGTGGATGACGATGGGCACGCCGAGCCGCTTGGCCGCGAGGTAGCCGGGCAGGGCGACGTAGCCGCCGAAGCCGACCACCACGTCGGCCTTGGTGCGCTCCAGGATCTGCTCGGCGGCCTTGATCGTGCCGCGCAGCCGGCCCGGGACGGTGATCAGTTCGGGCGTGGGCTTGCGCGGCAGCGGCACCGCCGGGATCAGCGCCAGCTCGTAGCCGCGCTCCGGGACGAGCCGGGTCTCCAGTCCCCGCTCCGTGCCCAGGGCCGTGATCCCCACGGTCGGGTCCTGCCTGCGCAGGGCGTCCGCGAGGGCGAGCGCGGGCTCGATGTGGCCCGCGGTACCTCCGCCGGCGAGTACGACATGCACCGAAATTCACCGCTCTCCGGACGAACGCGCCGCCGAGGCACGCCGTCGCATCGTGTTCCATCTCCGGGGCCCCTGGCCGGACCCCGCTCCCGATCCCCGGCCCACGCCCCCACCGGAGTCCCGGCCGAAGCTCCGGCCCGGTTTCCGGCCGGCACTGCGCTCGGGCTTCCGGCCGGTTCCGCGTCCGGCCGCGAAGGCTGACGCCCGCTTTCTACCAAAGCGAGGTTGCCGCATGGCAAGCGCCGCCCGCGCAGCGGGCTCGTCCCGCGCGAACGCGATCAGCAGCCCGATCGCGAACATGGTCGGCAGCAGGGCGGACCCGCCGTAGGAGAACAGCGGGAGCGGGACGCCGGCGATCGGCAGCAGACCGAGCACCGCACCGATGTTGATCACCGCCTGCGCGACGATCCAGGTGGTCACCCCTCCCGCGGCGTACCTCACGAAGGGGTCCTCCGTGCGTCCGGCCACGCGGATGCCCGCATAGCCTAGAGCCGCGAACAGGGCGAGCACCGACAGTGTCCCCGCCAGGCCCAGTTCCTCACCGGTGACCGCGAAGATGAAGTCGGTGTGGGCTTCGGGCAGTTGCCCCCATTTTTCCACACTCGCGCCGAGGCCGGAGCCGAAGAGTCCGCCGGAGGCGAGGGCGTAGATGCCGTGCACCGCCTGCCAGCACTTGGTGACGTCGGTGGAGCCGACGCAGGCGAACCGGTCCAGGCGGTTGGGGCTGGTCTTGATCAGCACCAGGCCGATCAGGGAGGCGACCGAGAGCACGCCCACGAACAGACGGGTGGGCGCGCCCGCCAGCCACAGCAGGCCGAACAGGATGGCGGTGAGGATGATCGCGGTGCCCATGTCGCCGCCGAGCATGATCAGGCCGAGCAGCATGAAGGCGACCGGGACCAGCGGCACCAGCATGTGCTTCCACTGCGTCAGCAGCCGCTTCTCCTGCTTGCGCGCGATCAGGTCGGCGCCCCACAGCACCAGCGCCAGCTTGCCGATCTCGCTGGGCTGGATCTGGAAGGAGCCGCCCAGCGAGATCCAGTTCTGGTTGCCGTTGACCGACATCCCTATCCCCGGCACCTGCACCAGCGCCATCAGGAACACCGCGCCCGCCAGGATCGGGTAGGCCAGGGCCCGGTGCAGCTTCACCGGCATCCGGGCGGCGACGAAGAGCAGCACGGCGCCGATCACGGCCGCCAGCAGCTGCTTGCGGAAGAAGTACGACCCGGGCAGGGACATCTGCAACGCGGTGACCTGGGAGGCGGAGTACACCATCACCAGGCCGAGCACGGTGATCAGCGCGCTGCCGCCGAGGATCACGTAGTACGCGGTCAGCGGTCGGTCCCAGGCCTTGCGGGCGCGGGTGACCAGGGTGCGCACCGGGTTGTCGCGCACCGCCCGGCCGACGGCGGGCCGCCGGGCGGCGCGCTGCACGGGCGGGCGGCCGGTGCGGCCTGCGGGGCTAGTGGGCGGCATGTGCGCCTCCGCTCTCCGTCGGCCGCACAGGTCTGCCTGTCGGGGCACTGACGAGGCTGGCGGGTCCCACGCGTCCCTCCCAAGGTCGCCCGGCAGCGGGGGCGGCCGGGGTCAGCGGGCGCCGAGTTCGCGAACGGCCTCCGCGAACGCGTCACCGCGCTGGTTGTAGTTGGCGAACATGTCCATGGAGGCGCAGGCCGGGGCGAGGAGGACCGTGTCGCCCGCGCCGGCCAGCCGCTTCGCCTCCTGGACAGCCTGGAGCATCGCCCCAGTGTCGGTCCGGTCGAGGTCGACGACGGGTACTTCCGGCGCGTGTCGCGCCAGGGCCTCGCGGATGAGGGCGCGATCGGCGCCGATGAGCACCACACCGCGCAGCCGCTCGGCCGCACCGGCGACCAGTTCGTCGAAGGTCGCGCCCTTCGCCAGACCACCCGCAATCCATACGATCGACTCATATGACGCCAACGAGGCTTGTGCCGCGTGGGTGTTGGTGGCCTTGGAGTCGTCGACGTAGGCGACGCCGTCGATGTCGGCGACGTGCGCGATGCGGTGGGCGTCCGGCGTGAAGGCCCGCAGGCCCTCGCGCACGGCCGCGGCGGGCACGCCGAAGGCGCGCGCGAGGGCCGCCGCGGCAAGGGCGTTGGCGATGTTGTGCGGGGCGGGCGGGTCGATGTCCGCGACCTCGGCCAGCTCCTGGGCGTTCTTCTGCCGGTTCTCCACGAAGGCGCGGTCGACCAGGAGGCCGTCCACGACGCCGAGTTGGGAGGGGGCGGGGGTGCCCAGCGTGAAGCCGATCGCCCGGCAGCCCTCCTCCACGTCGGCCGCGCGCACCAGGTCCTCGGTGGCCTTGTCGGCGGCGTTGTAGACGCAGGCGACCTGATTGCCCTCGTAGATACGGCCCTTGTCGGCCGCGTAGGCCTCCATGGAGCCGTGCCAGTCCAGGTGGTCCGGCGCGAGGTTGAGCACGGCGGCGGAGTGCGCGCGCAGCGACGGCGCCCAGTGCAGCTGGTAGCTCGAGAGTTCGACGGCGAGCACGTCGTAGGTCTCCTCGCCGAGGACGGCGTCCAGCAGCGAGACCCCGATGTTGCCGACGGCCGCGGTGCGCAGGCCCGCCGCCTTGAGGATGGAGGCGAGCATCTGCACCGTGGTGGTCTTGCCGTTGGTGCCGGTGACCGCCAGCCACGGCGCGGGCTTCCTGCCGTCGTGGCCGCGCAGCCGCCAGGCCAGCTCCACGTCGCCCCAGACGGGGACGCCCGCCTTCTCGGCAGCCCGGAACAGCGGTTTGTCCGGCTTCCAGCCGGGGGCGGTGACGATCAGCTCGGTGCCCTCGGGCAGGGAGTCCCCGTCACCGAGCCGCACGGTGATCCCCAGGCCCTGGAGTTCGGCCGCCTGCGCCCGGGCCCGCTCGTCGTCGCCGTCGTTGACGACGGTGACCTGCGCGCCCAGGCCGTGGAGGACCTTGGCCGCCGGGATGCCGGAGACGCCGAGCCCGGCGACGGTGACGTTCTTTCCCTGCCAGTCGGTCACTTGTCCGCTGCCCATCCCGCGTAGAAGAGGCCCAGTCCGACGATGACACAGATGCCCTGGATGATCCAGAAACGGACCACGACGAGCACTTCGGACCAGCCCTTGAGTTCGAAGTGGTGCTGCAGTGGCGCCATCCGGAAGACGCGCTTTCCGGTGAGCCGGAAGGAGCCGACCTGGATGACCACCGACATGGTGATGAGCACGAACAGGCCGCCCAGCAGCGCGAGCAGCAGCTCGGTGCGGGAGCAGATGGCCAGGCCCGCGAGCACACCACCGAGGGCGAGCGAACCGGTGTCGCCCATGAAGATCTTCGCCGGCGAGGTGTTCCACCACAGGAAGCCGAGGCAGGCGCCCATCAGCGCGGAGGCCACGACCGCGAGGTCGAGTGGATCACGCACCTCGTAGCAGGCGCCCGGGTTGGTCAGCGTCATGGCGTTGGCGCACGACTCCTGGTACTGCCAGACGCCGATGAAGGTGTAGGCGCCGAAGACCAGGACGGAGGCGCCGGTGGCCAGGCCGTCCAGGCCGTCGGTGAGGTTCACGCCGTTCGACATCGCCAGGATCATGAACAGCGCCCAGACCACGAACAGCACCGGGCCGATCGTCCAGCCGAAGTCGGTGATGAACGACAGCTTGGTGGAGGCCGGGGTGTTGCCGCGGTTGTCGGAGAACTGCAGCGACAGCACCGCGAAGGCGATGCCGACGATGAGCTGGCCGGCCATCTTCGCCTTGGCCCGCAGACCCAGCGAACGACGCTTGACGATCTTGATGTAGTCGTCGAGGAAGCCGACCATGCCCATGCCGACCATCAGGCCGAGCACCAGCAGGCCCGAGTACGTCGGGGGTTTGCCGGTGATCACCTTGGACAGGAAGTAGGCGGCGACCGTGGCCAGGATGAACGCGATGCCGCCCATGGTCGGCGTACCGCGCTTGCTGGCGTGCTCGCGCGGTCCGTCGTCGCGGATGTACTGCCCGTAGCCCTTGCGGGCCAGGAGCTTGATCAGCAGGGGGGTGCCGATCAGGGTCAGGAAGAGCCCGATGACGCCCGCGAAGAGGATCTGGTTCATCATCGGGCGGCGACCTCACCCTCGGTCCCGGTCTCGAGGAGCGCCTGGGCGACGCCCTCCAGACCGACCGAACGGGACGCCTTCACGAGCACCACGTCCCCCGGGCGCAACTCGCTGCGCAACAGGTCGATCGCCGCCTGTGCGTCGGACACGTGCACCGACTCCTCACCCCACGAACCCTCGTTGTATGCGCCCAGTTGCAGCCAGGACGCTTCCCTGCCCCCGACCGCGACGAGCTTGCTGACGTTGAGCCGGACGGCGAGCCGTCCGACGGCGTCGTGCTCGGCGAGCGCCTCGTCCCCCAGCTCGGCCATCTTGCCGAGCACCGCCCAGGTCCGCCGCCCGCGGCCCATGGCCACCAGCGCGCGCAGCGCGGCCCGCATGGACTCGGGGTTGGCGTTGTAGGCGTCGTTGACGATGGTCACGCCGTCCGGGCGCTCGGTGACCTCCATGCGCCAGCGGGAGAGGGAGTCCGCCTCGGAGAGCGCGGTGGCGATCTCTTCCGCGGACATGCCCAGCTCATGGGCGACGGCGGCCGCGGCGAGCGCGTTCGACACGTGGTGCTCACCGTACAGGCGCATGGTCACATCGGATGCACCGGAGGGTGTGTGAAGCCTGAAAGCGGGCTGTCCGCTGTCCGTGAGTCTCACGTTCTCGGCGCGTACGTCCGCTTCGTCGGACTCTCCGAAAAAGATCACCTTCGCCTTCGTACGGGAGGTCATGGCCTTCACGAACGGGTCGTCGGCGTTGAGCACCGCGATGCCGCCCTCGTCGGCGGACGGCAGGCTTTCCACCAGTTCGCCCTTGGCCTGGGCGATCTGCTCGCGGCCGCCGAACTCGCCGATGTGGGCGCTGCCCACGTTGAGCACCACGCCGATGCGCGGCGGGGGCAGCTCGGTGGGGAGCGGATGTGCCCGATGCCGCGGGCGCCCATCTCCAGCACGAGGAACCGGGTCTCCTCGGTGGCGGACAGGGCGGTCAGCGGCAGCCCGATCTCGTTGTTCAGCGAGCCGGGCGTGAACACGGTCGGCGCCTTGCGCTGCAGCACCTGGGCGATGAGGTCCTTGGTGCTGGTCTTGCCGGCGGAACCGGTCAGTCCCACGAGGGTCGCGCCGAGCCGGGTGACGACATGGCGGGCGAGGGCGCCGAGGGCGGCCTGGACGTCGTCGACGACGATCGCGGGCACGCCGACGGGGCGGGACGCCAGGACGGCGACGGCGCCCGCCTCGACCACGGCGGCGGCGAAGTCGTGGCCGTCCACGCGCTCGCCGACGAAGGCGACGAAGAGGCTGCCGGGGACCGCCTCGCGGGAGTCCCGGACGACGGGTCCGGTGACCTCGACGGACGGATCCGGTATGTCGTGCGTCTGCCCGCCGACGACGTCTGCGATCTCGGCGAGGGAGAGGGCGATCACAAGTTCATCCCCTGGGTCTTCTGGATTTTCATCCCTGGGTGTTCTGGATTGCTTCGCGAAGCACCTGGCGGTCGTCGAAGGGACGGACCACGCCGGCGATGTCCTGGCCCTGTTCGTGGCCCTTGCCCGCGACCAGCACGGTGTCGCCGGGGTGCGCACGGCCCACGGCGGCGGCGATCGCGGCGGCGCGGTCCTCGAACAGGAGCACCTCCCCGCGCTCGTGCGCGGGCACCGAGGCGGCGCCCTGGAGCATGGTGGCGAGGATCGCGAGCGGGTCCTCGGAGCGGGGGTTGTCGGAGGTCAGTACGGCGGTGTCGGCGAACCGGGCCGCGGCGGCGCCCATGGGGGCGCGCTTGGTCCGGTCGCGGTCGCCGCCGCAGCCGAGCACCACGTGCAGCCGGCCCTTGGTGACCTTGCGCAGGGCCTTGAGGACCGACTCGACGGCGTCGGTCTTGTGCGCGTAGTCCACGACGGCGAGGTAGGACTGTCCGGCGTCGACCCGCTCCAGCCGGCCGGGCACGCCGGGCACGGCCGCGACGCCGTCGGCGGCCGTCTGCGGGTCCAGGCCCGCGGCGGCCAGCGCCACGACGGCGGCGAGGGTGTTGGCCACGTTGAACGGGCCGGGCAGCGGCGAGCGCGCCGAGATCCGCTGTCCTTCGGGTCCGAGCACGGTGAAGGTGGAGTCCAGCGGGCCGATCTCGACGTCCTGGGCACGCCAGTCGGCGTCCGGGTGGCCCTCGGCGGAGTAGGTGATCACCGGCACGCCGGCCTCCCGGGCGAGCCGGCGGCCGTACTCGTCGTCGAGGTTGACCACGCCCAGGCGGCTGCGGCGCGGCGTGAACAGCTGCGCCTTGGCCTGGAAGTAGTCCTCCATGTCGGAGTGGAACTCCATGTGCTCCGGGCTGAGGTTGGTGAAGACGGCGACGTCGAAGACGCACCCGTCGACCCGGCCGAGCACCAGGGCGTGGCTGGAGACCTCCATGGCGACCGCCTCGACGCCGCGCTCGCGCATGACCGCGAACAGGGCCTGCAGGTCGGTTGCCTCGGGGGTGGTGCGCTCGGACTTGATGCGCTCCTCGCCGACGCGCATCTCCACCGTGCCGATCAGGCCGGTGCTCTTCGCCGTCTTCAGGCCGCCCTCGACGAGGTAGGCGGTGGTGGTCTTGCCGGAGGTGCCGGTGATGCCGATCTGGAGCAGGTCCCGGCCGGGGTGTCCGTAGATCGTCGCGGCCAGCTCGCCCATCCGGGCGCGCGGGTCGTCCACGACCAGGACGGGCAGGCCGGTGGCGGCGGCGCGCTCGGCGCCGGCCGGGTCGGTGAGCACGGCGGCCGCGCCGAGGCCCGCCGCCTGGGTGACGAAGTCGGCGCCGTGCGCGCGGGCTCCGGGCAGGGCGGCGTACAGGTCGCCGGGGCGCACGGCGCGCGAGTCATGGGTGATGCCCGTGACCTCGGCGGCACCGGCCGGCGGCTCGGCACCCAGCTGATCGGCGAGGTCCGCCAGGGGTGTGGCGGAGACCTGGGCCGGTCGGGGCGGTCCCGGATAGGTCACGGAAGCGCCTTTCTGGGTGGTTTGGGTCTGATCAGCGTGTGGCACGGCGGTGAGCGTACCGGGCGGGGCGGCCTGCGGGCGAAGCGAGGGCCGGGGCGCGGAATGGTTCCCGGGATCGGGGGTGATCGTTGTCACGGACTCGTTCCTGGTGGTTCTGTGCGGGGGGTGTCGGGCCCGTGGGGACGTCCAGGGCGTCCGGGCCGGTCGGCGGCGGGTCCTGCACGGCCTGTGCGCCGGGCGGGACCGCGGCGGCCCCCGCCCCCGGATCGGCCGGGTCCGTCAGGGACGGTACGGCGGTGAGCGCCCCGGGCGGGCGCACCGACAGCGGCACGTCGTCCACGGCGGAGGACCGGGCGGCGGGCGAGGGGGCGCCCCTGACGGTGCCGTCGGGGGTCAGGGAGGCGGGGGCGCCGCCGGGCACCATGCCGAGGTCGCGGGCGCGGCGCTGCAGGGCGTCGGGGGCGGAGTAGGAGTCGATGTCCCGTTGCAGGGCCTGTTCCTCGTCGGTGAGGTTCTTGGTGTCGCGCTGCAGGTCGTCGCGCTGGAACGCGCCCGCGCTCAGTGCGGAGTTCAGCACCAGCAGCCCGATCAGGCCGCCGCCGAGGAGCAGCACGACGAGGAGGACGAAGGGCGTGCGGGCGGCCTGCTGCCCCCGGGTGGGCAACAGCCGTGCCAGCCGCGCGGCCCGGCCGCGCAGTTCGGGTTTCCTGCTCAACGCTCCCCCTGCCTCACTCGACGTCCTCCCTGATGCGCTCGGCCCCGCGCAACCTCGCCGGTGCCGCGCGCCGGTTCTCGGCGATCTCTTCCTCGGTGGGAAGTTCGGCACCGCGCGTGAGCAGCTTGAGCCGCGGTTGGTAGCGCTCGGGGACGACGGGCAGCCCGGGCGGCGCGGTGGTGGCGGCGCCGGCCGCGAACACCTGCTTGACCAGGCGGTCTTCGAGCGAGTGGTACGACAGTACGGCGATCCGACCGCCGACGTCGAGCGCCTTGACCGCGGCCGGGATCGCCCGCTCCAGCACGGCGAGTTCGCCGTTGACCTCGATGCGCAACGCCTGGAAGGTGCGCTTGGCCGGGTTGCCGCCGGTGCGCTTGGCGGCCTGCGGCAGCGCGTCGCGGATCAGCTCCACCAGCCGGGCGCTGGTGGTGAACGGCTCCTTCTCGCGCTCGCGCACGATGGCGGCCACGATCCGCTTGGCCTGCTTCTCCTCGCCGTAGGCGCGCAGGATGCGCACCAGTTCGCCGGCCGGGTAGGTGTTGAGGACCTCGGCGGCGCTGATGCCGGTGGACTGGTCCATGCGCATGTCCAGGGGGGCGTCCTGGGCGTAGGCGAAGCCGCGGTCGGCCTCGTCGAGCTGCATGGAGGACACCCCGAGGTCGAACAGGACGCCCTGGGCGCGCGGGATGCCCAGCCGCCGCAGCACCTCGGGCAGCTCGTCGTAGACGGCGTGCACCAGGGTCGCCCGGTCACCGAAGGGCGCCAGCCGCTCGCCGGCCAGCCGCAGCGCTTCCTTGTCGCGGTCGAGGGCGACCAAGCGGGCCTCGGGGAAACGGGTGAGCAGCGCCTCGCTGTGGCCGCCGAGGCCGAGCGTGCAGTCGACGACCACCGCTCCCGGCCGCTGCAGGGCGGGCGCCAGCAGGTCCAGGCACCGCTGGAGCATCACGGGGACGTGTCGGCTGTTGCTCAAGGGGCCCTCTCAGATCCGGCGCGTCCCGCACGCACCGCCCGGTCCCCGGGCCGCTCACGGACATCGAGGACCTGCCGGCGCCCGAAGCGTCAGCCGGCCGGGAGCGGGTGGAGGCCGAGCCGTACGTACGCGCCGCGCACGTGGGGAGACCTCAGCGGCGTGTGCGGGGTCTCCGGGTCAAGCGGTCAGCAGGGAGGGCCACGCCTCCCGCTTCGCGTCACTTTAGTCCACCCTGTCGCCCGGTCAATCAACCGGCCTGCGCGTCGTCCGGCCGGGTGCCCGGTGACCCGGCCGGCGGAACGCTTTCACCCGGACGGGCGCGTACGCGCTGGGTGCGGACTCGGTCACGAGCGGCCACGGTGGCCCGCCGAGCGGCCCACTTGTACCGTCATGGCTATGACGACTTCCGATCTTCAGCCGCCGGCTCGCGGGACGCCGTGACGGGTGGCCCCGTCCTCGGCCGGCTCGTCGCGGTGAAGGCGGGCCACGCCGATGCGTTCCCCGACCCGGACGGGGACGTCCGGCCCGGGGCGCGGCGCCGCGCGTGCCGGGGCGCGCGTGTCAGGGCGCGCGTGTCAGGGCGCGCGTGTCAGGGCGCGTCGGCGGACGGCGAGTGGACGGCGGGTGGACGGTCAAACGGACGGCCTGGGGACGGGCCGCGGCCCCGTTTCGGCCCGCACCGGGCGCCGCGTCCGACTCTTTCCCGCCCGCATCGGGGTCCGGCCGGGCGGGGCAGGAGCCCGCCGGACACCACCAGCGAAAAGTCGTAAAACCCGACTGATGGCGGCCAGTTGTCCACAGGCGAGTGACACGAATCGGTAACGGCAGCAAGAATGCGGGGTGTGACCTCACGCGGAACTTTTCCGGCGTGGTGTCCGTGTTCGGGGTGGGCCGGTGGCACAGCAGGGCACCGGCCCGGAAAAGCTGGGGAATCCCCTGCTCGCCGATGGGCGTGGGGACGGGCCGAGGAGGGCCGGGTGACGACCTATGACGACGGAGCCGATCTCACCGATCTGACCGCCACCGTGGAGCGGGTGCGCAGTTCGGTGGAGGCAGTGATCGAGGGCAAGCCCGAGGTCGTACGGCTGGCGCTGACCGTGCTGCTCGCCGAGGGGCACCTGCTGATCGAGGACGTCCCCGGGGTGGGCAAGACGATGCTCGCCAAGGCGCTGGCGCGGTCCATCGACTGCTCGGTGCGGCGTATCCAGTTCACGCCCGACCTGCTGCCCTCGGACATCACCGGGGTGTCCATCTGGGACCAGCAGCGCCGGGACTTCGAGTTCAAGCCCGGCGCCGTCTTCGCGCAGATCGTGATCGGCGACGAGATCAACCGCGCCTCGCCCAAGACGCAGTCCGCGCTGCTGGAATCGATGGAGGAGCGCCAGGTCACCATCGACGGGCAGACCTACGAACTGCCCATCCCCTTCATGGTGGTGGCCACGCAGAACCCGGTGGAGATGGAGGGCACCTACCCGCTGCCCGAGGCCCAGCGCGACCGCTTCATGGCCCGCGTGTCCATCGGCTACCCGCACCCGGAGGCCGAGCTGCGGATGCTGGACGTGCACGGCGGGGTCAGCCCGCTGGACGACCTGCAGCCGGTCGCGCACGCACACGAGGTGGTCAAGCTCATCGAGGCCGTGCGCGGCGTGCACGTCGCCGAGCCCGTACGGCGGTACGCGGTGGACCTGGTCGCCGCCACCCGCGCCCACCCGGACCTCAGACTCGGTGCCTCGCCGCGCGCGACGCTGCACCTGCTGCGCGCGGCGAAGGCATCCGCGGCCCTCAGCGGCCGGGAGTACGCGCTGCCGGACGACGTGCAGGCCCTCGCCGTCGCGGTCCTGGCCCACCGCCTGCTGCCCACCGCGCAGGCCCAGCTCAACCGGCGCACGGCCGAGCAGGTCGTCCAGGAGATCGTCCAGCAGACCCCGGTGCCCGCGGCACCGCAGCAGGCCGGGGGCATCGGCCTGGGCGGCCGGACACCGCAGTTCGGCCGGCCTCAGCCGCGGGGCCTGTGATGAGCGACGCGGGGGTCGCCCGCGCGGGCGGGGACGAGGGGGACGACAGGAGCGGCGTCCGTGTCGCGCTGGCCGGTCTGACCACCCGCGGACGCTCCTTCCTGGCCGCGGGGATCGCGGCCGCCGTGTGCGCCTATGTCCTCGGCCAGCCCGACCTGCTGCGGGTCGGGCTGCTGCTCGCGGTCCTCCCGCTGCTGTGCGCCGCCGTGCTGTACCGCACACGCTACCGGGTCGCCGGCAGCCGCCGGCTCTCCCCCGCGCGGGTGCCCGCCGGCGCCGAGGCCCGGGTGCATCTGCGCATGGACAACGTCTCCCGGCTGCCCACCGGCCTGCTCATGCTCCAGGACCGGGTGCCGTACGTGCTCGGGCCCCGGCCGCGCTTCGTGCTGGACCGGGTCGAGCCGGGCGGCCGCCGCGAGGTGTCCTACCGGGTCCGCTCCGACCTGCGCGGCCGCTACCCGCTGGGCCCGCTGCAACTGCGCCTGTCCGATCCGTTCGGGATGTGCGAACTGACGCGTTCCTTCTCGGCGTTCGACACGCTCACCGTGATCCCGCGGGTGGAGCCGCTGCCGCCGGTGCGGCTGAGCGGCGAGGCCAAGGGCTACGGCGACGGGCGGCAGCGCTCGCTGGCGCTGGCGGGCGAGGACGACGTGATCCCGCGCGGCTACCGCTACGGCGACGACCTGCGCCGCGTGCACTGGCGTTCCACCGCGCGCTACGGCGAGTTGATGGTGCGCCGCGAGGAGCAGCCGCAGCGGGCCCGCTGCACGGTGCTGCTGGACACCCGGGCCGTCGCCTTCCGCGGCGCCGGACCCGACTCGGCCTTCGAGTGGGCCGTGTCGGGGGCCGCCTCGGTCATGGTGCACATGCTGGAGCGGGGTTTCTCGGTGCGGCTGCTGACCGACACCGGCAGTTCGGTGCCGGGCGAGGGCGGCGACGGGTTCGCGGGGGCGAGCCAGGAGTCGGCGGACGCGGCCGGGCTGATGATGGACACCCTCGCCGTGATCGACCACTCCGACGGGGCGGGCCTGTCCCGCGCCTACGACGTGCTGCGCGGCGGCAACGAGGGCCTGCTCGTGGCCTTCCTCGGTGACCTGGACGAGGCGCAGGCCGCGGTGGCGGCCAAGATGCGCCAGCGCAGCGGCGGCGCGGTCGCCTTCGTGCTGGACAGCGACGCCTGGCTGCGGGAGACCGCCGGCGCGCCCGGCACGGCGGACGGCACCGAGGAGCGGCTGCGGATGCTGCGGGACGCGGGCTGGACGGCCGTGAGCGTGCCGCGCGGCGCCGAACTGGCCGACGTCTGGCGCCAGGCGGACCACGAGCGTACGGGCGCCGTGGCGGCGGGCGGGACGGGCTTCGCCACGGCGGGCGCACCGGATGCGGGCCCGGCGGGCACCGCGGCCCGCGGCACGACGGGCGAGCCGGCCTACAGCGCACGCCCGGCGGGCGGCGCAGCGGATCCGGGGAAGGGGCGGCCATGAGCGGGACGGCGGGCGCGACGGCTCTCCGGGCCGGCCGGGCGGGCCTGGTGATCTGGGCGGGCCTGACGGGTCGGACGAGCCGTGCGGGCCGGGCGTGCTGGGCGGGTCGGGTGAGCCGGACAGGGCCGGTCGGCCCGGTGAGCCGAGCAGGTCGCGCGGGCCGGTGGCGTGTGTGGGAGGAGGGGTTGTGAGCGGGCGGACCCGGTTGGCGCTGTGTGCCGCGGCGGCCACGCTGATGGCGGCGTGCGCGCTGCTGCCGCTGGTCTCCCCCGCGACGTGGATCGTGCAGGCCGCCTTGCTGCTGGCGGTGCAGTCCGGGGGGGGCGCGGCGGCCCGGCGGGTGCCGCTGGCCCGGCCGCTGACCGTGGCGGCGCAGGTCCTGGTCACCCTGGTGCTGCTGACCCTGGTGTGCGCCCGGCAGCAGGCGGCGGCCGGGCTGGTCCCCGGCCCGGAGGCCTTCCGCCATCTGGCCGACCTGGTACGGCAGGGCGCGGACGACGTCAGCCGCTACACCACCCCGGCGCCGCTGACCGACGGGATCCGGCTGCTGCTGGTCGGCGGTGTGCTGCTGATCGGGCTGATCGTGGACACCGTCGCGGTGACCCTGCGCAGTGCGGCCCCGGCGGGGCTGCCGCTGCTGGCCCTGTACTCCGTGGCGGCGGGGCTGTCCAACGGCGGCTCGGACTGGCTGTGGTTCCTGGTCGCGGCGGCCGGCTACCTGATGCTGCTGCTGGCCGAGGGACGCGACCGGCTCTCGCAGTGGGGGCGGGTGTTCAGCGGAGCGGCCAGAGCGCCCGGCGGTGAGCGCGACGGCGCGGTGGCCCCGGTGCGCACCGGACGCCGGATCGGCGTGGTCGCGCTGGGCGTGGCCCTCGTGGTGCCGCTGGCCCTGCCGGGGATGCGAAGCGGGCTGCTGGACCCCGCCGGAGCCGGCGTCGGCGGCCACGGGGACGGCGGCACCATCTCCGCGGTGAACCCGTTGGTCTCGCTGCGCGACAGCCTGAACGTCGACGAGGACCGTACGGTGCTGAGCCTGCGCACCGACTCCCAGGACGCCTCCGACCTGTATGTGCGGATCGTCTCGCTGGACGACTTCGACGGCACCACCTGGAAACCGTCCCAGCGGCACATCGTCGCCGTGCCCGACCCGCTGCCCGCCCCGGCCGGCCTGGCCGCCGACGTCCCGCGCACGGAGATCACCACGACGATCTCCGCGGCGGACTGGTACGCCCAGGACTGGCTGCCGATGCCGTATCCGCCGAGCGGTGTGCGGATCCGGGGCAGCTGGCGCTACGAACCGGTGGGCATGACGCTGGTCGGCGACCACGGGCAGAACACACGCGGGCTGACGTACCAGGTCACAAGCCTTCAGGTGCAGCCGACGGCGGAACAGCTGGCCACGGCGCCCGACCCGGCGCCGGCGCTGAAGCGCGAGTACACCAAGGTGCCCAAGGCGCTGCCGGCCGTCGTCGCGGCCACCGCGCGCCAGGTCACCGAGGGCGCGGCGAACCACTACGAGCAGGCGGTGAAGCTGCAGGACTGGTTCGCCCTCGACGGCGGCTTCCAGTACGACACCCGGGTGGAGGTGGGCAGCGGTCCCCAGGCGATCTCCCGGTTCCTGAAGGACAAGCGGGGCTTTTGCGTCCACTTCTCCTTCGCGATGGCCGCGATGGCCCGCACGCTCGGCATCCCCGCCCGGGTCGCGGTCGGTTTCGCCCCGGGATCGGTGCAGGGCGACGGCACGATCACGGTCGGGCTGAAGGACGCGCACGCCTGGCCCGAGCTGTACTTCGAGGGCGTGGGCTGGACCCGCTTCGAGCCCACTCCGACCCGCGGCACGACGCCGTCGTACACCCAGTCGGAGACGCCCGGCACCACCCTGCCGAATCCGGCGGCGCCGTCCCCGCAGGCGAGCACGGCGCCGAGCGCGGCACCCTCGGCGACCACCGGCTGCCCGCCGAGGATGCGGCGGCTGCAGGAGTGCCCGAGCCCGTCCGCCCAGGCCGTGGTCGGCCACCAGGAGGACGGGCCGCGGCCCTTCGTGATCGCCGCGCGGACGCTGGCCGGTCTGGCGGGCCCGGGGCTGCCGCTGTCGCCGCCGCTGTGGCGCAGACGGCTGCGGTCGGTCCGGCTCGGCGCGCACGGGCGCGGTGAGCGGGACACGGCACCGCACACCCTGGCCGTGTGGCAGGAACTGACCGACACCGCCTGGGACTTCGGGATCCTGCCGGACGAGTCGCAGACGCCGCGCCGGACGGCCGCGCGGATCGTGCGCCTGGGTCACCTGGACCCGGTGGCCGCCGAGTCGGTGCACCGGCTGGCCGACGCCGTGGAGCAGGTCCTGTACGCGCCACGGCCACGGCCGGTGGCGGGGCTCGCCGCGGACGTCCGCCGCGTCACCGACGCCCTGCGCGCCACCGCCTCCCGCCGCACGCGACTGCGGGCCCTCCTGGCTCCCCGCTCGGCCGCCCGACTGGCCTGGGCCTTCTCCGCACGGTGGGCGGCTGCGAAGTCCCGCGCGGCTGCTCTGCTCCCGACACTGCGCAGGCCGTCCCCGCGCGGACCCTCACGGCAGGAGGGCTGACGCGGCCGGAGACTTCAGGCGCCAGGAGGGCCGACGCGGCGGGACGACGGACACCGCGGGAGGGGGCTGACACCGCGCGACACGGGGCAGCCGGGCTGACCCGCCGGGCGGCTGAGCGGCCACGGCAGCCTGGCCGCCCTCGACGGGGCCGTGCCGGGCCGGGCCATGGCGGCCGGGCCGGCGCCGATCAGGTGCCAGGCCCGCGCCGGACAGACGCCGGACACAGCCGAGGGGCTGACCACTCCGGTGGTCAGCCCCTCGGCACGATCCGTGGGTGCGCTCCGCGCGCTAGGGCCTGTCCGGCGGATCAAGTCGCAGGCAACTCACGGCGACTGATCTGCCCAGGTGAGCGGGGCATGGTGCGTCCCTGTGCAAGGCGGAGGAGGGAGTCGACGCGGAGCGTCGGCGAGTGACGACAACGCCGCAGAGGGGCGCATCATGCCCCGCGTCTGCGGCATGATTCGCCGGACAGGCCCTAGTGGCCCTGCTCGTCGCGACGGCGCTGCCAGCGCTCTTCGATGCGGTCCATCATGGAGCGCTTGGGGCGGACGGGACGGCGGGCGTGCGGCCCTCCTACGGGGTGCTCGCCCGGCTTGGGGGCCTTGCGCCAGCCGGTGACGGCCAGCAGCGCACACCCCAGCATCACCAGGAAGCCCACCACGCTGACCCAGTAGTACGGGACGATCACACCTGCCATGAGGAGCGCGATACCGACGAGGAAGCCCGCGACCGCCTGGTAGACCCGCCGCCGGGTGTACGTGCGCAGCCCGGCTCCCTCGAGCGCCGACGCGAACTTGGGATCTTCGGCGTACAGCGCTCGCTCCATCTGCTCGAGCATGCGCTGCTCGTGCTCCGAGAGCGGCACGGAGTCCTCCTCATCGTGCAGTCGCCGGGGCGACCCGGGGGGTCTCTTCAGGATAGGCAGGGAATCGCCCCCGTGAAACCCGCCCCTCTGCGCCAATTGGCCAACCTGATCCGCCACGGCGGACCCGGCTCGCTGAGGCTTTCCATTCCCCGGCCGCGGACCCGTCATGCCGGACGGTCTGCCTCGATCATACGGCCCGGAATCCCGCTGCGGGGGGCCTGTGGCGCACTCCATGCCAGGCCGCGCGGGCGGCCCGCACAGCACGCGTTCCGGCTCAGGCGCCGGTGGGGCCGCCCGTCTCGCCGAGCACGTGGATCTGCGTGGCCACCGAGTGGAACGCCGGCAGCTCGGCCGCCGCCGCCTCCAGCCGCAGCAGGGCGTCCAGCGCGCCGGGCTCGGTGTCCACGAGCACGCCGGGCACCAGGTCCGCGAAGACCCGCACGCCGTGCACGGCGCGCACGGCCAGCCCCGCGCCCTCGGCGAGCGCGGTGAGCTGCTCGGCGGTGAAGCGGCGCGGCATCGGGTCGCCCTCGCCCCAGCGCCCCTCGGGGTCGGAGAGGGCCTGCCGGGCCTCGGTGAAGTGGCCGGCCAGGGCCCGGGCGAACACCGCGCCACCGAGGCCGGCGGCCAGCAGGCTCAGCACGCCCCCGGGCCGCAGGGCGGCCACCGCGTTGCGCAGGCCCTCGGCGGGATCGTCGACGTACTCCAGGACCCCGTGGCAGAGCACGGCGTCGTAGCCGCCGCGCTCGATGACCTCGAACAGGCCGTGGGCGTCGCCCTGCACACCGTGCACCCGGTCGGCCACGCCGGCCTCGGCGGCACGGCGCTCCAGGGCGAACAGGGCGTTGGGGCTGGGGTCGACGACGGTGACCCGGTGGCCGAGGCGGGCGACGGGCACGGCGAAGTTGCCGCTGCCGCCACCGGGGTCGAGGACGTCCAGCGACTCGCGGCCCGTGGCCTTGACCCTCTGGTCCAGCGCGTCCTGCAGGACCTCCCAGACCACGGCGGTACGCAGGGAGGCCCGCGATCGGGAGGGACCGGAGCGCTGCGACGTCGGCTGAGGGCAGTGGTGGGAGACGGGTGGGCGCATCGGGTCGGACACTGCAGTTGACTCCTCGAGGCGGCACCGCCTCTTGCACGGCGGGGCGATCGGGCTCCTCCGCCGGCCGGAAGACGGCAGGCGGGAGGCTTCAGGCGCCCTCCACCCTATTGCCTCGGCCACCCGGCGCGCCCGCCGCCGGGCCTCCCGGCTCAGCCCACGTCCGGCATCCCGTCGGTGGGCCGCGGACCGTTGCCGGGACGGGGGTCGTGGCCGGGCCGCGGGCCGTGGCCGGGACGGGGGGTGCCGGGCCGGCGGGTGCCCGGCTCGGCCGCGTCCTGGCGCGGCTGGGGCAGCACCGGCTGCGGGACCAGCATCCGCTCGACGATGCGCAGGAACATCGCCACGTCCCGTATCAGGTCGTCGGCGTCGCGCCGGCCGGCCGCGCCCTGGACGCCGGCCCCCGCGAGGGCGCGCCGGCGGGCACCGGAGGCGAACAGCGCACTCCACTCGGTCAGTTCGGGCGCGATCTCGGGCAGCACCTCCCAGGCACTGCGGATCCGGGCCCGGCGCCGGGGCGTGGTCTCCGGGCGGCCGCGCGCGGCGAGCACGGCGGCGGCGGTGCGCAGGGCGGCGAGGTGGGCCGTGGCGTACCGCTCGTTGGGGGTGTCCAGGGCGGTGGCCTCGTCCAGGCCGGCACGGGCCTGGGCGAGCAGGTCGAGGGCGGCGGGCGGGGCCGTCGCCCGGCGCAGCACGGGGTGCACGTCGCTCGCCGGGCCGGTCAGTGAGGGGGCAGGGCCGGTGGCGCGGCGCCGGCGGGCGGCTGCTGCGGACGAGTGGGCCATGACGAACCTCCTGTCGTCTGGGTGACGGCACAAGTGCCGTATGTGCCCATCGTGAGGTATGCCACTGACAATCCGTTCTGACCTGGGCCTTTGCCTCGCTCGAAGGTTCGGGTGGCCAAGGGCGGCCCGACCCGTGGTGCGGGGCGGCCGGCCGGCGCCTGTGACAATCGACGCCATGGACAGCAGCAGCGCCACGCCGGGCGTCCGCGGCCGCCGCGAGGCCACCCGGCAGAAGCTCTACGAGGCGGCCGTCACGCTCATCGCCGAGCAGGGCTTCTCCGCCACCACCGTGGACGAGATCGCCGAGCGGGCCGGGGTGGCCAAGGGCACGGTCTACTACAACTTCGCGAGCAAGGCGGTCCTCTTCGAGGAGCTGCTGCGGCACGGCGTGGGCCTGCTGACCGCCTCCCTGCGCGAGGCCGCCGAGTCCGCGGTGCGCGGGGGCGGCGGCCGGGTCGACGCGCTGGACGCGATGATCCGGGCCGGGCTGGTCTTCATCGACCGCTACCCGGCCTTCACCCAGCTGTACGTGGCGGAGCTGTGGCGCACCAACCGCGCCTGGCAGTCCACGCTCATGGTGGTCCGGCAGGAGGCGGTCGCGGTCGTCGAGGGCGTGCTGCGCGAGGGCGTGGCGCACGGCGAGTTCAGCGAGGAGATCGACGTGCCGCTGACCGCCGCCGCGCTGGTCGGCATGGTGCTGGTGGCCGCCCTGGACTGGAAGTCCTTCCAGCCCGAGCGGTCCCTGGACGACGTCCACGCCGCCTTGTCCCGGCTGCTGCAGGGCCGGGTGAGCGGCACCCGCTGAGCGCCCGCGCCGCGAAGCAGCGCACGAAAGCGCCGGTGCGTCGTGGCCACGTCCCCCGTCCGCCACCGCGCACCGGCGCTTCCTCGTGCTCCCCCCCGTGTCCCCTGTTCCCC
>NZ_LR732544.1:2210310-2222363 GCF_902506575.1 Streptomyces mexicanus
CCCCCGTCGGCCCCCGTTCGGTCGTTCCCCGGGTCTCCCCGTGGCTCGCTCCCGCCGGCGTGGGCCGGCGGAAGGAGCGGTCCGGGGCCGCGCCGTTCCGCCGCCCCGTGTCGGCGGTGCCGGCGCCCTGCCCCTTTCCGTGCCTCCACTCTCCCGTTCGCACAGGTCGGCCCCCATCCGCGCAGGTACTCATCTGCCCGGCTAGGTACAAGTACTCAGCTCTGAGCACGCGCCCCCGGGGTCCCAGGGCACCGGGCCCGCCCGGTCGGTGATGGAAAAGCGCTGGTCGGCGCCCCGGAGCGGGCGTTGTCGGTGGTGGTCGATAAAGTCGCGGGCATGGCACGGACTGCGGTGATCGGCGCCGGGATGGGCGCGATGGCGGCTGCCGCCCGGCTGGCCGTCGCGGGCCACCGGGTGACGGTGTACGAACGCACGGAGACCTACGGGGGCGCGCTGCGCCGGGTCGAGCGCGACGGCTTCGCCTTCGACACCGGCCCCGCGCTGCTGCCGCTGCCCGCGGTCTACCGCGACCTGTTCGTCAAGACCGGCAAGGAGCCCTTGGAGGACCGTGTCGAGCTGGTCCAGGTCGATCCGGCGGCCCGGCACGTCTTCGCGGACGGCACCGAGGTGGCGCTGCCCAACGCCTCCCGCGCGGGTGTCGTCACCGCCCTGGACGAGGCGCTGGGCGCGGGTGCCGGGCAGCGCTGGGGCGACTTCCTGGTGCGGGCCCGCGAGGCCTGGGACCGCAGCCGCCGGCCGCTCCTGGAGGAGCCGCTGTGGCCCAACTGGTCGGTGCTGGCCGAGCGCGAGCCGTACCCGGCGGTGCCGCACAGGCGCCTGCTGCGCACCCGGCGGGCGGCCACGCTCGCCGAGATCGGCGCCTTCGAGCTGCGCGACCCGCGGCTCGCCGCCCTGCTGGAGGGCCACGCGCTCGCGTACGGCCTCGATCCGCGGACCGCTCCGGCGAGCGCGGCCGTGCTGCCGTACATGGAGCACGCCTTCGGTGTCTGGTACGTGCGCGGCGGGCTGCGGGAACTGGCGCGGGCGGTGTACGAGCGGTGCCTGGAGCGCCGGGTGGAGTTCGTCTTCGGCGCCGAGGTGACGCGGATCGCCGCGGCGGACGGCCGGGTGACGGGCGTGGAGTTCGCCGACGGCGGCAGTGCCGAGGCCGAGTTCGTGGTCGCCGGTGTCCCGCCCGAGACGCTGGACCGGCTGGTGGCGGGCGCGCCGGTGCGCGGCGCGGGTGAGGTGCCGCCGCAGCGGGGGCTGCCCAGCCGTCTGACGGTGCTGCTGGCGCTGCGCGGCGGCCGTCCGGCGGGTACCGCGCACCGCACGGTGGTGCACTGCGCGGACCGGGAGGCCGAGCTCCAGGCGCTGTTCGGTCCGGCGCCGCGGATGCCCGAGCGGCCCACGGTCACGGTGACCCGGCCCGACGACCCGGCCCTCGTCCCGGACCCGGAGCACGAGGCGGTCACGCTGACCGCCACGGTCCCGGCCCTTCCGGGGGACGCGGCCGACGGCGACGCCCTGGGCGCGCACGCCGACCGCCTGATCACCGCCGCCGAGCGGGCGGTGCCGGGCCTGCGCGACCGGCTGCTGTGGCACGAGGTCCGCACCCCGTCGGACGTCGCGGAGGCGACGGGTGCGCCGGGCGGCGCCGTGCCGGCACCGGCGCTGGCCGCGGCGGGCGGCCGGCTGCTGCACCCGGCGAACTCCACCGGCCTGGCCGGGCTGTTCACGGTGGGCGGCTGGTCGCACCCGGGCGGCGGGCTGCCGCACGCGGGGATGTCGGGCGCGCTGGTGGCCGGGCTGATCGTGGAGGGGCCGGAGTTCCGCGGCTCGCAGTGAGTCGCCGGTCGCGGCACGGTCGCGGCCGACCGAGGCCACCCGCCGCTCGAAAGCCGAAGTCCCCCGTCGGTCGAGGCCGAGAGTTCCGGTCAGAGGCCGGGGTTTTCGGTCACAGGCCGAGGCTTCCGGTCAGAGGTCGAGGATCCCGGCCAGTGGCCGAGGTTCCCGGCCGCCATGGGCCGAAGTTTCCGGTCGGAAGCTGAGGTTTCCGGTCACAAGCCGGGGTTTCCGGTCACAAGCCGGGGTTTCCCGCCGTTCAGAAACGGTACTGCTCGTCGAAGCCCGCGCCGTGCTGCGCCTGGCCCGGTCCGGTGCCCGGGTACGGGTACGGCTGCTCCGGCGGGAGCTGGTCGCCGTAGGACTCGTCGGTGCGCTGCTGCGGCACCCACCCCCCGCCGGCGGGGGTGTCACCGCCGTAGCCGCCCATGGCGTAGGGGTCCTGGGTGCCGTACGGCTGCTGCTGGCCGTAGCCCTGCTGGGCGGCGTAGCCGGGGTCGTAGGAGGCGTCGCCGTAGGCCGGGGTGCCGGGGTAGGGCTCGGTGTAGCCGGCGTAGCCCTGGTGGCCGGTGCCGTCGTAGCCCTGGCCGGTGCCGCCGTAGCCGGAGTAGTCGTAGCCATAGGCGTGGTCGGTGGTCTGGGCGGCGGTGGCGTACTGCTCCTGGGACCGGTCCGTCCCGCCGTAGCCGGTGTCGTACACCCCGTAGTTCCCGGTCTCGTCGGGCAGGGGCTGCGGCTCGTACACGGCGGTGGTCTCGGCGGCCGTCGGCTGCGTGTGGCCGACGGGGGTGAAGACGTCGTCGTGGTCGTAGTCGGCGTCGTAGTCGCTCTCCGGCCCGTAGGCCGGCGCGGCGGAGGGGGCGGTGTTCCCGGCGTCGTCGTGGCCGGGATCGTCCGGGCCGGTGTCGTTCTGGCCGGGGTGCGCGGCGTCCGGGACCGCGGCGGCCTCGGGGGCCGCCTCGGTGCGCTCGCCCCTGCCGCGGCGGCGCTTGGGGCGTTCCTTGCCCGCACCGGGGTGCCGGACCGCCCAGCCGGCCGCGAAGCCGCGGCGGAAGGACAGCGTGACGTAGGTCTGCCCGACCGCGAACGCGGCGGCGCCCAGGCCGATCACGATCACGGACGGCATGAGCACGCCCAGCACGACGCAGAGGAAGCCGCCGAAGGCGAGCAGCCGCCAGCGCAGCCGCGCCTTGTACTGCAACAGCACCTCGCCGAGCAGCCACAGTGCGACGCCGCCGAACGCGATGTAGAGGACCGCCCAGCCCATGTACGCCCCTCTCCCCGAGGCCGCCCCGTGGCCCGACGGACGCGGGTACGGCCGCTCTAGGCCCGCGGTGGGTGGTGCAGGCCCAGGTTTTCGTAGATTTCCAGTGTCGCCGTGGAGTTGTTGAGCGTGATGAAGTGCAGGCCGGGCACGTCCTCGGCCAGCAGCCGCGCGCAGAACTCCGTGGCGAAGTCGATGCCAATGGAGCGTACCGCCGCGGGATCGTCCTTCGCAGCGAGGATCCGCTCCTTCACAGCGGGCGGAAAGGCGGCGTTGGTCAGGTGGGGCACCCGCATCAGCGTCTTCACGCTGGCGATCGGCATGACCTCGGGGATGATCGGTGTGTCGCAGCCGGCCGCCGCGACCCGGTCGCGCAGCCGCAGGTAGTCCTCCGGGTCGAAGAACATCTGTGTGATGGCGTAGTCCGCGCCGGCCCGGCACTTGGCGACGAAGTGCCGTACGTCGGTGTCCCAGTCCTCCGAGCGCGGGTGCATGGCGGGGAAGGCCGCGACCCCGACGCAGAAGTCGCCGGACGTCTTGATCAGTTCGACGAGTTCGGCGGCGTAGGTCAGGCCCTGCGGGTGGGGCACCCACTCGCCCATCGGATCGCCGGGCGGGTCGCCGCGCAGCGCCAGCATGTTGCGGATGCCCGCGTCGGCGTACTGGCCGATGATGTTGCGCAGGTCGGCCACGGAGTGGTCGACGGCGGTGATGTGGGCGATCGGGGTGAGGGTGGTGTCCGAGGCGATGGCCTCGGTGGCCTTCACCGTGCCGGCGCGGGTGGAGCCACCCGCGCCGTAGGTCACCGAGACGAAGTCGGGGGCGACGGCCTCGACCCGGCGCAGCGCGTTCCACAGGTTCCGCTCGCCCTTCGGGGTCCGGGGGGCGTAGAACTCGAACGAATACGTCCGCTTGCCGGTCGCGAGCATGTCGCGCACGGTGGGGGCGTGGTCCGACCTGGTGGATGCGGTGCCGAGGGCCATACCCGCAGGTTAGCCAGGGGACCGCGGTCCCCCAACCAGATGCCGGCTTTTTGCCCGATTTATCGGTTTGCTGTCCACTCCTTGGACAGCCCGTGTCCTCGGACGGCTCGTCCCTTCGGACGGCTCGTCTCCTCGGACAGCTGGTCGGACGGCGCGGCCGCCGACCGGCCTGCTCAGACCTGCCGCAGCCGCTTGGCGAACTCGGCCGCCGCCGCGCCAGGGTCGTCGGCCTCGGTCAGCGCCCGGACCACGACGACCCGCCGTGCCCCGGCGTCCAGGACCTCGTCCAGGTTGCCCAGGTCGATGCCGCCGATGGCGAACCAGGGCCGGTCGGTGCCGAGGGAGGCGGCGTAGCGCACGAGGTCCAGGCCGGGCGCGGGGCGGCCGGGCTTGGTGGGAGTGGGCCAGCAGGGGCCCGTGCAGAAGTAGTCCACGCCCTCCTGGACGGCGGCCGCGGCGGCCTCCGCCTCGGCGTGGGTGGAGCGGCCGATCAGGATGTCGTCGCCGAGGATCGCGCGGGCCGCGGGCACCGGCAGGTCGCCCTGGCCGAGGTGCAGCACGTCCGCGCGGGCGGCGTGGGCGACGTCGGCGCGATCGTTGACCGCGAGCAGCTTGCCGTGGCGGGCGCAGGCGTCGGCGAACACCTGGAGGTGCTCCAGCTCCTCGGCCGCCTCCATGCCCTTGTCGCGCAGCTGCACGATGTCGACGCCGCCGGCCAGCACGGCGTCGAGGAACTCGGGCAGGTCGCCCTGGCGGGTGCGGGCGTCCGTGCAGAGGTACAGGCGCGCGTCGGCGAGCCGGTCGCGGGCGGTGGCTGTGGCGGTGTCGGGCATGCGTGGGTTCCCCCGTTGTCGGTGCGGACCGGTCGTGTGCGGACCGGCCGGGTACGGACGGGTCGATGTACCGACCAGCCGGGTGACGGACCGGTCGATGTACCGACCGGACGGTTGAACGGACGGGTCGATTCACCGACCGGCCGGTTTAAACGGACCGGTCGATCTGCCGGCCGGCCGGGTGCGGCGAGTCGGTGGCGTACGGGCCGCGGTGGGCGGGCCCGGACCGGTCGGCCTGGGGCCGGTCGGCCACGGTCCGTCCCGGCCGCGGCCCCTCCCGGCCGCGGCCCGTACGCCGGACGGTTGGTGCTGCTCAGACGGCGAGCGCCTGGGCGCGGCGCTTCACCTCCGTGCCGCGATTCTCGCTCAGGGCCTGCGCGGGGGTGCCGGGCAGGGTCGGGTCGGGCGTGAAGAGCCACTCGATCATCTCTTCGACCGTGAAGCCGTCGTCCCGCAGCAGGGTCAGGGTGCCGGTGAGGCCCTTGACGACCTTGTCCCCGTCGATGAAGGCGGCGGGGACCTGCAGCACCCGGTTCTCACCACGGCGTACGGCGATGAGCTGGCCCTCCTTGACCAGCTGCCGCACCCGTGTCACCTCGACGCCGAGCCGTTCGGCGATGTCGGGGAGGGTGAGCCAGGCGGGGACGAGAGCATCGATCTTCGCGTCAATCTCGGTCACGGAACCAAGCGTGCCATCTGCCACCGACAGTCGGAAGCCAGCCCCGTCCACCTGGGAGAACCCGTCCCCGTGAAGATCACACGGCAGGACGCGCCGCGTGGGCCCGGTCGGGCCCTGGACGTCCCCTCGGACCTACGCCGTCGCGGCCTTGAGCGGCCTGGCCGGGTCGGCCAGCACGGCGGGATCCATGGGCGTGCCCGCCTCGATCAGCCGCCTGCCCTGGGCCAGGTCCCGCGGCCGGCCGACGGCCAGCAGGGCGACCAGCCGGTCGTCGCGCAGCCAGCACACCGACCAGGCCGGACCGGAGGGGTCGCCGCGCCAGACGGTGGTGTCGGCGGCCGGGTGGTGGCCGGCGTACTGCACGAACCGGCCGAACTGCTCGGACCAGAAGTACGGCACCGGGTCGTAGACCGCGGAGGTGGCGCCGAGCAGGTTGGCGGCGACCGTGCGCGGGCCCTGCAGGGCGTTGTCCCAGTGGTGGACGAGCAGGCGCTCGCCGTACCGCCCGGAGGGGAAGGAGGCGCAGTCGCCGACCGCGTACACGTCCGGCAGGGACGTGCGCAGGTGGTCGTCGGCGAGCACCTCGCCGTGCGCGCCGAGGTCGATGCCGGAACCGGCCAGCCAGGCGGTGGCGGGGCGGGCGCCGATGCCGACGACGGCGGCGCCCGCGGGCAGGCGCGTGCCGTCGTCGAGCACCACCGCGCCGGGCTCGACGCGCTCCACGCGCGCGTGCGTGCGCAGCGCCACGCCGCTCTCGGCGTACCAGGCGGTCATCGGCGCGGCCACCTCGGCGGGCAGCGCGCCCGCCAGCGGCCGGTCGGCGGCCTCCACGACCGTCACGGCGCAGCCCGCCTCGCGCGCGGCCGTGGCGAACTCGGCGCCGATCCAGCCGGCGCCGACGACCACGATGTCGTGCTGCTCGGCGAGCACCGGCCGCAGCCGCTCGGCGTCGTCCAGGGTGCGCAGCAGGTGCACGCCGGGAACGCCCTCGGCGCCCGGCAGGCGGATCGGTTCGGCGCCGGTGGCCAGCACCAGCACGTCGTAGGGAACCGGCCCGGAGGAGGTGTCCAGCACGTGCACGTCGGGGCGCACGGCCAGTGCCTCGCAGCCCAGCCGCAGCTCCAGGGCGAGCGCCTCGAAGTCGATGTCGAAGGCGGAACCCTCGGCCGTGCCGAGCAGCACGGCCTTGGACAGCGGCGGCCGGTCGTAGGGCTGGTGGGGTTCGGCGCCGATGAGGGTGACGGTGCCGGTGAAGCCCTGCTCGCGCAGGGCGACCGCGGTCTGCACGCCGGCCATGCCCGCGCCGACGACGACCACGCGCCGCGGCTGCGCCGCGCCCTGTTCCTGCGTCTGCTCGCTCACCTGATCACCATAGCCAGCTGACGTTCCGTCAGGCAGTGCTCGCGCGGCGTGAGGTGCTGCACAGCCGGCCCGCTAGCCGACCTGCTCGACCACGCTCGTCCCGCTGCCCGGCTGCGACTCCCACTGCCAGCTCTCCTCCAACCGCACCCGCCCGTCGGGCAGTTCCACCACCGTGGACACGCAGTGCCCGCAGGAGGTGGTCCCGTCGTGCTTGAGCTGGACGTAGCGGAAGTCGAGCCGGTCACCGTCCCTGGTACCCACCAGATGGCCGTGCACGACGTCGCCGCCCGCGTACTCGGCCCAGATCCGCCCGTCCCGCTCGTGGTAGGTGAACCGGGTGCGGGTGCCCACCTGGCCCGGGGCCTGGTCGGCGACGGGGGCGAGGACGAGGCCGTCCAGCGAGCGGGGCATGAGCGGGGGCTCCCTTACCGGGCCGGGGATCTGCGGGCTAGGGTGGCCACCGTACAAGCATGCGCGGGAGCCCGGACGCACCGGGCTGAGAGGGAGGCTGGCGGCCTCCGACCGTACGAACCTGATCCGGGTCATGCCGGCGAAGGGAGGGGCTGGACGCCCATGTCATTGCCACGCACATCAGACGTCCTCGTGGTCGGGGGCGGGATCATCGGGCTGGTGACGGCCTGGCGCGCGGCGCAGCGCGGGCTCGCCACGGCGCTGGTGGACCCCGAGCCCGGCGGCGGGGCCGCACAGGTGGCCGCCGGGATGCTGGCCGCCGTCACGGAACTGCACTACGGCGAGCAGACCCTGCTCGGGCTGAACCTCGCCTCCGCGCGCCGCTACCCGGACTTCGCCGCCGAGCTGACCGAGCTGACCGGCCACGACCTCGGCTACCGCCGCTGCGGCACCCTCGCCGTCGCCCTGGACGCCGACGACCGCGCCCACCTGCGCGAACTGCACGCCCTGCAGCGCGCCTCGGGCCTGGAGTCCGAGTGGCTGTCCGGGCGGGAGTGCCGGCGCCTGGAGCCGATGCTCGCGCCGGGGGTGCGCGGCGGGCTGCGGGTGGACGGCGACCACCAGATCGACCCCAGGCGGCTGGCGGGCGCCCTGGTGGCGGCCTGCGAGCGGGCCGGGGTGGTCTTCCACCGGGCGTGGGCCGAGCGGCTGACCGTGGAGCGGGAGCGGGCGGCGGGCTGTGTGCTGCGCGACGGCACGGTCCTGGGCGCCGGGCAGGTGGTGCTCGCGGCGGGCAGCCTCAGCGGGCAGCTCGCGGGCGTGCCGGACGACGTGCTGCCGCCGGTGCGGCCGGTGAAGGGGCAGGTGCTGCGGCTGACCGTGCCCAAGCGGTACGCGCCGTTCCTGAGCCGCACCGTGCGGGCCGTGGTGCGCGGCAGCCAGGTGTACCTGGTGCCGCGGCTCAGCGGCGAACTGGTGATCGGCGCGACCACCGAGGAGCTGGGCTGGGACACCACGGTGACCGCGGGCGGGGTGTACGAGCTGCTGCGCGACGCGCACGAGCTGGTGCCGGGCATCACCGAGCTGCCGCTGACCGAGACCCGCGCGGGCCTGCGTCCCGGCTCCCCGGACAACGCGCCGCTGCTCGGCCCGACCGACCTGGACGGGCTGCTGCTGGCCACCGGGCACTACCGCAACGGCGTGCTGCTCACCCCCGTCACCGGTGACGCCATGGCGCACGCCCTGACCACCGGCGAGCTGCCGGAGGTGGCCCGCCCCTTCACCCCGCGGCGCTTTCGCGCCGCCGTCCTCACGGAGCAGCCCGCATGAACGTCTCCGTCACCCCCGTGACCGTCTCCGTCAACGGCGCACCCCGCCAGGTGGCGCCCGGCACGACCCTCGACGCGGTCGTGCGGACCCTGACCGCGGCGCCCTCCGGGGTGGCCGCCGCCCTCAACGAGACCGTCGTCCCGCGCGCCGAGTGGCCCGTCACGCCGCTGGCCGAGGGCGACCGCGTCGAAGTGCTGACCGCCGTCCAGGGAGGCTGAACCATGGCTGACGACCCCTTCGTCCTCGGCGGCAGGACCTTCACATCCCGGTTGATCATGGGCACCGGCGGGGCGCCCAGCCTGGAGGTGCTGGAGCGGGCCCTGGTGGCGTCCGGCACGGAGCTGACCACGGTGGCGATGCGCCGGGTGGACCCCTCCGTGCACGGCTCGGTGCTGTCGGTGCTGGAGAAGCTGGACATCCAGGTGCTGCCCAACACCGCGGGCTGCTTCACCGCGGGCGAGGCGGTGCTCACGGCCCGCCTGGCGCGTGAGGCGCTGGGCACCGACCTGGTCAAGCTGGAGGTCATCGCGGACGAGCGCACACTGCTGCCGGACCCGATCGAGCTGCTGGAGGCGGCCGAGACGCTGGTCGACGACGGCTTCACGGTGCTGCCGTACACCAACGACGACCCGGTGCTCGCCCGCAGACTCCAGGACGTGGGCTGCGCGGCGATCATGCCGCTGGGCTCGCCGATCGGCTCCGGACTCGGCATCCGCAACCCGCACAACTTCCAGCTGATCGTGGAGCACGCGCGCGTGCCGGTCATCCTGGACGCGGGCGCGGGCACCGCCTCGGACGTGGCCCTGGCGATGGAGCTGGGCTGCGCGGGTGTGATGCTCGCCTCCGCGGTGACGCGGGCCCAGGAGCCCGCGATGATGGCCGAGGCGATGCGGCACGCGGTCACGGCGGGCCGGCTGGCCCGCCTGGCGGGCCGCATCCCCAAGCGCCACTTCGCCGAGGCGTCCTCGCCCACCGAGGGCCTGGCCCGCCCGGACCCCGAGCGCCCGGCCTTCTAGAAGCCTCCTGGCCAGGACGCTCCCGTGGAACGCTCCCGGCCAGGACGCTCCGGTCCGGAACGCTCCGGTCCCGGAACGCTGCGGTGTGGAGCGCGTCACAGGTCGGCCGCAGTCGGGCCGCTGGGGCGGCTGAGCAGGCGTGGGTGTCCGTGGCGGCTCGTAGACTCGCCTGCGTGGATACGACCCTTCAGGACCCTCTGGTCGGGCAGGTGCTCGACGGCCGGTATCGCGTCGACGCGCGGATCGCCGTCGGCGGGATGGCCACGGTCTACCGGGGGCTGGACACGCGGCTGGACCGCGTCCTCGCGCTGAAGGTGATGCACCCGGCGCTCGCGGCCGACGGGTCCTTCGTCGAGCGGTTCATCCGGGAGGCCAAGTCGGCCGCCCGCCTGGACCACCCGAACGTCGTGCAGGTGTTCGACCAGGGCACGGACGGGTCGTACGTCTACCTCGCCATGGAGTACGTCTCCGGCTGCACCCTGCGCGACGTGCTGCGCGAGCGCGGGGCGCTGCCGCCGCGGGCCGCGCTGGACATCCTGGAGCCGGTGCTCGCGGCGCTCGGCGCGGCCCACCGCGCCGGTTTCGTGCACCGCGACATGAAGCCGGAGAACGTCCTGATAGGGGACGACGGCCGGGTCAAGGTCGCCGACTTCGGACTGGTGCGGACCGTGGACACGGTCACCCACACCACCGGGGCCGTGCTCGGCACGGTCTCCTACCTCGCGCCGGAGCAGATCCAGCAGGGCACCACCGGGCCCCGTGTGGACGTCTACGCGTGCGGGGTCATGCTCTACGAGATGCTGACCGGCGCCAAGCCCCACCAGGGCGAGACGCCCGCCCAGGTGCTCTACCGGCATGTGAACGAGGACGTGCCGCCGCCGTCGGCCGTCGTGCCGGATCTGGCGGCCGAGCTGGACGAGCTGGTCGCGGCGGCCACCGCCCGCACCCCGGAGACCCGGCCGCAGGACGCGGTGGCGCTGCTCGCGCGCGTGCGCGAGGCCCGCGCGCGGCTGGGCGCCGACCAGCTGGACGCGCTGCCGCCGCAGGCCCGCACCGCCGAGCACGACAACGCCGAGGACCGTACGAGCGTCATACCCCGCGCGTTGACGGTGCCGCGCCCGCTGCCCGTCAACGAGGAGGAGGAACCGCAGGCCGCGCTGCACCGCACCAGCCGCCTGGAGTCGCCGGCGGCGCCGCGCTGGTCGGGCCGCCGGCGCCGGCGCTCCCTGGCGGCCGTCGTCGCCGCCGTCGTGCTGGTCCTCGCGGGCGGCGCGGGCGTGTGGTACATCAACTCCGGGCAGTTCACGACGGTCCCGCCGCTGCTGTCGAAGACCGAGAAGCAGGCCCGGCAGCGGCTCGAGGCCGCCGGACTGGAGGTCGAGGGCGTCAAGCACGCCTACAGCGACACCGTCAGACGGGGCGCGGTCATCAGCACGGACCCCACGGCCGGCGCCCGCATCCGCAGCAACGACGCGGTGACGCTGACCGTCTCCGACGGGCCGGAGACGGTCGACGTGCCCGACCTGAAGGGCCGCCCGCTGG
This sequence comes from Streptomyces mexicanus, assembly GCF_902506575.1. Classification (GTDB taxonomy): domain Bacteria; phylum Actinomycetota; class Actinomycetes; order Streptomycetales; family Streptomycetaceae; genus Streptomyces; species Streptomyces mexicanus. Next base: position 2,221,575 of record NZ_LR732544.1, read on the forward strand.
ACACGGCCCAGAAGCAGCTGCGCACGGCCGGGCTGGAGCCGGGCATGGTCAGCCGGGCGTTCAGCCAGGACGTCCCCAAGGGCTCGGTGATCCGTACCGACCCGGCGGCGGGCACCGAGCGGCACGCGGGTTCGGCGATCGCCCTGGTCGTCAGCAAGGGCCGCCCGATCCAGGTGCCGGACGTCACCGGGGAGGACCTGGACGAGGCGAGGTCCGACCTGCAGGACGCGGGCCTGAAGGTGACGGTCGCCGCCACGCAGGTCAACTCCGACATCGACAAGGGCCAGGTCGCCCGGCAGACCCCGGCGGCCGGCGGCCGGCTGGCCGAGGGCGACACGGTCACGCTGACCCTGTCCAAGGGCCCGGAGATGGTCGAGGTGCCGGACGTCACCGGCGACAGCGTGGACGACGCCGAGCAGGCGCTGCAGGACGCCGGGTTCCGGGTCGAGGAGGACCGCGGACTGCTCGGGCTGTTCGGCGACACGGTGAAGAAGCAGTCGGTGAAGGGCGGCGACCGGGCGCCGAAGGGCTCCACGATCAAGATCACCATCCGGTGACGGCACACCGCCGTCGCCGACGAAACACAGGGCACAGGGCACAGGGCACAGGGACCGGTACAGGGCGCGGCGTGCGCAGGCGGTGCTCCGGTGGCGGGTGCCGGCCGCGGTCCGGTGGCCGCCGCCCGGCGCGCGGCCTTCGCCGGTCGGCATGACACCCTGAACGGGTGAGCAGTCAGTCGTCCTCCGTCCGGTCCTCCCCCACCGCACCCCTTCCCGCCCAGTCCTCCCC
>NZ_LR732544.1:2222464-2267316 GCF_902506575.1 Streptomyces mexicanus
CTCCGGCCCCGTCCTCCCCGGCGCGGTCCTCCGCCGTTCCGCCCGGCCCGTCCCGCAACCCGGTCGGCAGCCATGTGCCCGTCGCCGGCGGGCTGCACTCCACGGGCCTCGCCTACGCCCGGGACCTGGGGGCGGAGAGCGTGCAGGTCTTCGTCGCCAATCCGCGCGGCTGGGCCACACCCGCCGGGAACCCGCGGCAGGACGAGGCGTTCCGTGCCGCCTGCGCCGAGGCGTCGATCCCGGCGTACGTCCACGCCCCCTACCTGATCAACTTCGGCTCGCACACCGAGGCGACCGTCGAGCGGTCGGTGGCGTCGTTGCGGCACTCGCTGCGCCGCGGCCGGGAGATCGGCGCGCTGGGCGTGGTGGTGCACACCGGCAGCGCGACCGGCGGGCGGGAGCGGTCGGTGGCGCTGCGGCAGGTACGGGAGCACCTGCTGCCGCTGCTGGAGGAGCTGGCCCACGACGACGACCCGTACCTGCTGCTGGAGTCGACCGCCGGGCAGGGCGCCTCGCTGTGCTCGCGCACCTGGGACTTCGGGCCGTACTTCGAGGCGCTGGACGCCCACCCGAAGCTGGGCGTGTGCCTGGACACCTGCCACGTGTTCGCCGCCGGGCACGACGTGACCGGGCCGCACGGCATGCACCAGACGCTGGACCTGCTGGTGGAGACGGTCGGCCCCGGCCGGCTGAAGCTGATCCACGCCAACGATTCCAAGGATGTGGCGGGCGCCCACAAGGACCGCCACGAGAACATCGGCGCGGGCCACATAGGCGAGGAACCGTTCCGCGCGCTGATGACCCACCCGGCCACCGAGGGCGTGCCTCTGATCATCGAGACGCCCGGGGGCAAGGAGGGGCACGCGGCCGACGTGGAACGCCTGAAGAAACTCAGGGACGGCTGACCGCCCGGGCCGGTCAGGCTACCGGTGCGGGCCGGGGGCCGGTCAGGGCTCTTGGTGCGGGCCGAGGGCAGGTCCAGGCTCCCGATGCGGGCCGGAGGCCGGCCCGGCTCCCGGTGCGGGCCGGGAGCCCGGCCGCTGTCACAGCTCCGGGCCCTCCCCGGGTTGCTCCTGGTAGGAGTAGCGCTGTTCCTTCCAGGGGTCGCCGATGTTGTGGTAGCCGCGTTCCTCCCAGAAACCGCGGCGGTCGGCGGTCATGTACTCCACGCCCCGGACCCACTTGGGGCCCTTCCAGGCGTAGAGGTGGGGGACGACCAGGCGCAGCGGGAAGCCGTGCTCGGCGGTGAGCAGTTCGCCGTCCTTGTGGGTGGCGAACAAGGTGGTCTCGGCGGTGAAGTCCGACAGGCGCAGGTTGGAGCTGAAGCCGTACTCGGCCCAGACCATCACGTGGGTGACGTCCGGGGCGGGCGGGGCGATGTCCAGGACGGTGCGGGCCGGGATGCCGCCCCACTCGGCGCCGAGCATGCTGTACTTCGTCACGCAGTGCAGGTCGGCCACCACGGTGGTGTAGGGCAGGGCCGTGAACTCCTCGTGCGTCCAGCAGTGCTTCTCGCCGTCGGCGGTGGCGCCGAACACCCGGAAGTCCCAGCGCTCGGGACGGAACTTCGGCACGGGCCCGTAGTGCGTGACCGGCCAGCCCCGCTGCAGCCGCTGTCCCGGCGGGAGCTCCGGTTGTGCCGCTCCCCGCGACGCTGCTTCCGGCGCCCCTCCTGATCCTCGTTCCACCGGCTGACCCATGACTCCATCCTGACAGACCGGACGGGGTGCACAGGACCAGGTCCGGGACAAATGGGGCATTCCATACTAAGCGTGAACTTACTGGACGGTTGTGGACACCGGTGACATCATGCGGGCCCAGACCAGTCCGGAAGGAGTGCACCGCGATGCAGGGCGACCCCGAGGTCATCGAGCTGCTCAACGAGCAGCTGACCGCCGAGCTCACCGCGATCAACCAGTACTTCCTGCACGCCAAGCTGCAGGACCACAAGGGGTGGACGAAGCTCGCCAAGTACACCCGGGACGAGTCGTTCGACGAGATGCGGCATGCGGAGCTGCTGACCGACCGCATCCTGCTGCTGGACGGCCTGCCCAACTACCAGCGGCTCTTCCACGTGCAGGTCGGGCAGACGGTCACCGAGATGTTCCGGGCCGACCGGCAGATCGAGGTCGAGGCCATCGACCGGCTGCGCCGGGGCGTCGACATCATGCGCGACAAGGGCGACATCACGTCGGCGAACATCTTCGAGGCGATCCTCGCCGACGAGGAGCACCACATCGACTACCTGGACACGCAGCTGGAACTGGTGGACAAGCTGGGCGAGGCGCTCTACCTGTCGACGCTCATCGAGCAGAAGCAGCCGGATCCGTCGGGCCCGGGCACCCACGGCTTCTCCACGCCCTGACCGGCCCTGGGGCCTTGCGGACACGCACTCCTAGGCGGCGTCGCCGAGCTCCCCCGGGCGCGGGGCGGAGGGACGGGCGGGCAGCTGCGCGAGCGCGGGGGCGCCCCGGTCGATCAGTTCCCGGCGCGGGCAGGCGCCACGGCCGAGGAGGGCCTGGATGCGGCGGACGCACCCGCCGCAGTCGGTGCCGGCCTTGCAGGCCGAGGCGATCTGGCGGGGCGTGCAGGCGCCGTTCTCCGCGTGCTGCTTGACCTGCTGCTCGGTGATGCCGAAGCAACTGCAGACATACACGCGGCTCACCTCCCGCCGGGATCGGTTCAGTGGTGCCATCCCGACTTCTTCTCGGTGAGGCAAACCTAACCTTACCCGGCTGCCAGGGCCGGCAAAAGCGGGTGGGGCGCGGACCGTATGTGATCCGCGCCCCACTCAGTCGTTCACGCCGTGGCCGTCACTGGTCGCGGTACATCTCCGCGACGAGGAACGCCAGGTCCAGGGACTGGCTGCGGTTCAGCCGCGGGTCGCAGGCCGTCTCGTAGCGCTGGTGCAGGTCGTCGACGAAGATCTCGTCTCCGCCGCCCACGCACTCGGTGACGTCGTCACCGGTCAGCTCCACGTGGATGCCGCCCGGGTGGGTGCCCAGCGCCTTGTGCACCTCGAAGAAGCCCTTGACCTCGTCGAGCACGTCGTCGAAGCGGCGGGTCTTGTGCCCGGAGGCCGCCTCGAAGGTGTTGCCGTGCATCGGGTCGGTCACCCAGGCCACGGTCGCCCCGGAGGCGGTGACCTTCTCCACCAGCTCGGGCAGCTTGTCGCGGACCTTGTCGGCACCCATGCGCACGATGAAGGTCAGCCGGCCGGGCTCGCGGTCGGGGTCGAGGCGCTCGATGTACTGCAGCGCCTCCTCGGCCGTCGTGGTCGGGCCGAGCTTGATGCCGATCGGGTTGCGGATCTTCGAGGCGAACTCGATGTGCGCGTGGTCCAGCTGCCGGGTGCGCTCGCCGATCCACACCATGTGCGCCGAGACGTCGTACAGCTGCCCGGTGCGCGAGTCGACGCGGGTGAGCGCGGACTCGTAGTCGAGCAGCAGCGCCTCGTGCGAGGAGTAGAACTCGACGGTCTTGAACTCCTCGGGGTCCGCGCCGCAGGCCCGCATGAAGTTCAGCGCGTTGTCGATCTCGCGGGCGAGCTGCTCGTAGCGCTGGCCGGACGGGGAGGACTTCACGAAGTCCTGGTTCCAGGCGTGCACCTGGCGCAGGTCGGCGTAGCCGCCGGTGGTGAAGGCGCGCACCAGGTTCAGCGTGGACGCCGAGGCGTGGTACATCCGCTTCAGGCGCTCGGGGTCCGGGACGCGGGCCTCTTCGGTGAACTCGAAGCCGTTGACGGAGTCGCCGCGGTAGGTCGGCAGCGTCACGCCGTCGCGGGTCTCCATGGGCTTGGAGCGCGGCTTGGAGTACTGGCCGGCGATCCGGCCGACCTTGACCACCGGCACCGAGGCGGCGTACGTCAGCACGGCGCCCATCTGCAGCAGCGTCTTGAGCTTGTTGCGGATGTGGTCGGCGGACACCGCGTCGAACGCCTCGGCGCAGTCGCCGCCCTGGAGGAGGAACGCCTCTCCCCTGGCGACGGCCGCCATCCGGGCGCGCAGCTGGTCGCACTCGCCCGCGAAGACGAGCGGCGGATACGACTCGAGGTCCGCGATCACTGCGCGCAGAGCCTCGGGGTCGGGGTAGTCGGGCTGCTGCGCCGCGGGCAGGTTGCGCCAGGTGTTGCCAGCGCTCGCGCTGGTCTTAGCGTTCACGGTCACACCCTCAACCTTACGGGGTCGCCCCCAAGGTTTTTCGTCCGGTTCGACAGATGAGACGACGGTCGGCCATCGCCCCTGCGGCCCCACTGGTAACGTCTCGCACTCTTTCAACGCTGGAACGCTTGTATGTGATCTCCGGGTCCTGGACCGCAGAGAGACCGGACATGCAGACCATTTGGGCATGAACATGACAAAAATAGGGGTGGGGACGTGAGCGCGGGCCATCGAAGAGACCGCAAGAAGAAGAGGCTGCTCGTCTACGGGGTGGCCTCCGCCATGGCCGTCGCCGCGACGGCCGGCACGCTGGCCCTGGCCACGCCGGACCTGTTCGGCACCCAGGACGCACAGGCCGCCGGGGCCCCGGGGACCCGGCTGCAGAGCGACTTCGCCGAGGCGGCCAAGGAGTTCCACGTCCCGCAGAGCGTGCTCATGGCGGTGGCGTACCGGCAGACGCGCTGGGAGGACCACGACGGCCTGCCGAGCACCACGGGCGCGTACAACGTCATGGGCCTGACGGACGTGGACGCCACGGACCTCGACGGCCACGACAGCGCCGCCGACCAGCGCGAGCTGCAGCTGTCGCACATGAACCTCAGCGGTGACCCGGCCGTCGAGAAGCACTTCGACGCCCAGCGGGCGCTCAAGAGCCTGCGCAAGCAGCCGGTCGACACCGGCGACCCGCGGCTGCACACCCTGGACAAGGCGGCCGATCTGATCGACGCCTCGCCCGAGAAGGTGCAGAGCGACGCCAAGCAGAGCATCCGGGCCGGCGCCGCGCTGCTCGCGCAGTACCAGAAGGAGGCCGCCGGCTCGCTGCCGGACGACCCGGGCGCCTGGTACCCGGCCGTGGCCCGCGCCGGCCAGTCCCCGGACCGCAAGGGCGCGGAGCTGTTCGCCAAGCGCGTGTTCGAGTCGATCACGACGGGCGAGAGCCGCATCACCACCGACGGCCAGACCGTCACGCTGCCCGCCGACCCGACGGTGCGGCCGAAGCACACCTCCGACCTCCAGCTGGCCGCGGCCGCCACGGACACCGCCCCGGCTCCCGACTGCCCCACCGGCCTGAACTGCGACTTCCGCCCGGCCGCGTACAAGCAGAACAGCTCGACCGACAACACCGACTTCGGCAACTACGGTGTCGCCAACCGGCCCACGACCGGTCACGAGATCCGCTACATCGTGATCCACGACACCGAGGGCGGCTACGCCGGTTCGCTGGCGTCCTTCCAGAACTCCAACACCTACGCCAGCGCCCACTACCTGATCCGTGCCTCCGACGGTCTGGTCACGCAGGTGGTCCAGAACAAGGACGAGGCGTGGCACGCGGCCAACAAGAGCATGAACATGCACTCGATCGGCATCGAGCACGAGGGCTACGCGATCAAGGACGGCAGCTGGTACACCGAGCCGCAGTACGAGTCCTCGGCCGCGCTCGTGAAGTACCTGGCGGCCAAGTACGACATCCCGCTGGACCGTGAGCACATCATCGGCCACGACGAGGTGCCGGGCGTCCTGGACGCCAACGTCAAGTCCCAGCACTGGGACCCGGGCCCGTTCTGGGACTGGAACCACTACATGCAGCTGCTGGGCGCCCCGACCGGGGCCGGCGGCGCCGGCGGCCTGTACAAGGCCGGACAGGTGATACGCGTCGTCCCGCCGTTCACCACGGCGAACCAGCCGAAGATCACCAACAACGGCGCGTCCGTGCCCACCCAGCCGGCCGACTTCGTCTACCTGTACACCTCGCCGTCCACCGGCTCCGCCCCGATCACCGATCCGTACCTGGGCAGCGTGAGCACGACCGAGGGCTGGAACTGGGGCAACAAGGCCGTGGCCGGCGGCGAGTACGTCGTCGCCGAGGCACGCGGTGACTGGACCGCCATCTGGTACGGCGGCCAGAAGGCCTGGTTCTACAACAAGGGCGGCCAGTTCGCCGCCGCCGTCGGCACGCAGGACGTGGTCGTGCCCAAGGCGGGGTCCGGCCCGATCGCCGTGTACGGGCGCACCTACCCCGAGGACGCCGCGTACGCCGGCACCGGGGTGGGCGTCCAGACCTCCAACAACGCCTCGCTGACCAAGTACGGCTTCGCCGCCGGGCAGCAGTACCCGCTGGCCGGGCCCGCCGGCTCGCCGGTGAACGGCTCGTACTACAACAGCGGCGCCTTCGACGGCTCCGGCACCGGTTCGCGCACGGTGGTCGTCGGCAGCAACACCTTCTACCCGATCCGCTACAACCACCGGATCGCCTGGGTGCGCGCCTCCGACGTCGACGTGGTCAAGAGCACCGCGCCCGACCCGGGCACCGACCGGTACAACATCCTCGGCCGGGACTCCTCGGGCGTGCTGTGGCAGTACCAGGGCAGCGGCAGCGCCTCCGCGCCGTTCCTGACCCGTTACCGGGTGGGCAGCGGCTGGAACACGTACGACATCGTGACCTCGCTGACCGCCCTGCGCGCGGACGGCACCGGTGACATGGTGGCCCGCGACAAGGACGGCGTGCTCTGGTACTACAAGGGCAGCGGCAACCCGTCCGCGCCCTTCCGCGCGCGCACCAAGGTCGGCGGCGGCTGGAACATGTTCGACACCTTCACCGGCGCCCGCGCCCTCACCGGGGACGGCAAGGCGGACCTGGTCGCCCGTGACAAGAGCGGCGTGCTCTGGCTCTACAAGGGCACCGGCACCACGTCCGCCCCGTTCGCGACCCGCACCCAGATCGGCGGCGGCTGGAACATGTTCAACGCCCTGGCCGACACCGGGGACCTCACCGGGGACGGCAAGGCGGACCTGGTCGCCCGTGACAAGAGCGGTGTGCTCTGGCTCTACAAGGGCACCGGCAGCGCCTCCGCGCCGTTCGCGACCCGCACCCGGATCGGCGGCGGCTGGAACACCTACACCGTGCTGCGCGGCCCGAGCGACCTGAACCGCGACGGGCGGCCGGATCTGGTGGCCCGCGACTCGAGCGGCGTGCTGTGGTTCTACAAGGGCACCGGCAGCGCCTCCGCCCCGTTCGCGACCCGCACCCAGATCGGCAGCGGCTGGAACATGTTCAACATGATCGTCTGACGCCGGCCCCCCGGACCGCCGCATGCGCCCGCGGCGCCGCGCCCGCCCGCACTCCGGGGCGGGCCGCGGCGCCGCGGGCGCATGCGTTAGAGTGCTTCCCATGTACGTGCCGACGCACCAGAACTGGTGGTGGACCGCTCATCCGGCGGCCCACTGACTGCGCGTACGCTCGACTTCGCGAAGGCCGCCCGAGGGGCGGCCTTCGGCGTGTACGGCACCCGGGTCGTTCCTCCCCGACATCGACGCAAAAGAGGAACCGTGGACCTGGCACAGCTGCTGCACGACCCCCGTCCCTTCGCCCTGCTCCGGCGCCGCACCCCCGGGCACGACCACGATGTGGTCGAGCTGCTCGTCGGCCCGGTGCGCACCCACGAACGCCTGGCCGACCTGCCCGAGGAGTGCCTGGCGCTGGTGCCCTTCCGCCAGATCCGCGAGCGCGGCTTCGACGTCCGGGACGACGGCACCCCGCTGACGGCGCTGGTCCCCGAGGAGCGGCACGTGATCCCGCTGCGGGAGGCGCTGGCGCAGCTGCCCGCGCACGATGTGCGGGTCACGGGCGGCGGCTTCGACGTCGGCGACGAGGAGTACGCGCGGATCGTGGAGCGGGTGCTGCGTGAGGAGATCGGCGCGGGCGAGGGCGCGAACTTCGTGATCCGGCGGACGTACGAGGGCGAGATCCCCGGCTTCGCGCGGGCGGACGCCCTGGCGCTGTTCCGGCGACTGCTGGAGGGCGAGCGCGGCGCGTACTGGACGTTCGTCGTGCACACCGGAGAGCAGGACGGGCCCGAAGGGCCTTCCTCGCACGGGCGGGGGCACGGGACGGGCGGGCGCACCCTGGTGGGGGCCAGCCCGGAGGTGCACGTGCGCATGTCCGGCGGCACGGTGGTCATGAACCCGATCAGCGGCACCTACCGCTACCCCGCCGAGGGACCGACGCCGGAGCACCTGCTGGAGTTCCTCGCCGACGGCAAGGAGATCGAGGAGCTGTCGATGGTCGTCGACGAGGAACTGAAGATGATGTGCACCGTCGGCGACATGGGCGGGGTCGTCGTCGGGCCGCGGCTGAAGGAGATGGCGCACCTCGCGCACACCGAGTACGAGCTGCGCGGGCGGTCGTCCCTGGACGTGCGGGAGGTGCTGCGGCAGACCATGTTCGCCGCGACCGTCACCGGCTCGCCCGTGCAGAACGCCTGCCGGGTCATCGAACGGTACGAGTCCGGCGGGCGCGGCTACTACGCGGGCGCCCTCGCGCTGCTGGGCCGCGACAGCGGCGGGGCGCAGACCCTGGACTCCCCCATCCTCATCCGCACCGCGGACATCGACGCGGCCGGGCGCCTGAGGGTCGCGGTGGGGGCCACCCTGGTGCGCGGCTCGGATCCGGCGAGCGAGGTCGCGGAGACCCACGCGAAGGCGGCGGGCGTGCTGGCGGCGCTGGGCGTCCGCCCCGCCCGGCCGCGCGGCAAGCGGGATGTGCCCCGGCTCGCGGACGACCCGCGGGTGCGGGCCGCGCTGGACGGGCGCCGGGCGTCGCTCGCGCCGTTCTGGCTGCGGATGCAGGAGCGCACCGGCGCCCTCGCGGGGCACGCGCTGGTGGTCGACGCCGAGGACACTTTCACGGCGATGCTGGCGCACGTGCTGCGCTCGGCCGGCCTGGAGGTGACCGTGAGGCGCTACGACGAGCCGGGACTGCGCGGGGCCGTCCTCGCGCACGAGGGACCGGTCGTGCTCGGCCCCGGCCCGGGCGACCCCTCGGACCTGGCCGACCCCAAGATGCGCCTCCTGCGGGAGCTGGCCGCCCAGCTGATCCGGGAGCACCGGCACGGCGTGCTCGGGGTGTGCCTGGGGCACGAGCTGATCGCGGCCGAGCTGGGCCTGGAGATCGTCCGCAAGGACGTGCCGTACCAGGGGGCGCAGACGCAGATCGACCTGTTCGGGCGGGCGGAGACCGTCGGCTTCTACAACAGCTTCGTGGCCCGCTGCGACGAGGAGGCGGCCGGGGAACTGGCTGCGCACGGCATCGAGGTGAGCCGGGCGGCGAACGGCGAGGTGCACGCGCTGCGCGGGCCGGGCTTCGCCGGGGTGCAGTTCCACCCGGAGTCGGTGCTGAGTCTGAACGGGGCCGCGGTCGTGCGGGAGATGATCGGGCAGCTCGACCGCACGACCGTGTAGCCGTCCGGGGCCGGGCGTCAGCCGAAGAAGACCCCGACCTCCTCGTACAGCTTCGGGTCGACCGTCTTCAGCTTGGCGGTGGCCTCGGCGATGGGCACGCGCACGATGTCGGTGCCGCGCAGGGCGACCATCTTTCCGAAGTCGCCGTCGTGCACGCAGTCGATGGCGTGCAGCCCGAACCGGGTGGCCAGCCAGCGGTCGAAGGCGCTGGGCGTGCCGCCGCGCTGGATGTGCCCCAGCACGGTGGTCCGCGCCTCCTTGCCGGTGCGCTTCTCGATCTCCTTGGCCAGCCACTCGCCGACCCCGGAGAGCCGCACGTGCCCGAAGGAGTCCGTGGAGCCGTCCTTGAGGATCATCTCGCCGTCCTTGGGCATGGCGCCCTCGGCGACGACCACGATCGGGGCGTACGACGCCTTGAAGCGGGAGGTGATCCAGGCGCACACCTGGTCGAGGTCGAAGCGCTGCTCGGGGATGAGGATGACGTTGGCGCCGCCGGCGAGCCCGGAGTGCAGGGCGATCCAGCCGGCGTGCCGGCCCATCACCTCGCACACCAGCACCCGCATGTGCGACTCGGCGGTGGTGTGCAGGCGGTCGATGGCCTCGGTGGCGATGGAGACCGCCGTGTCGAAGCCGAAGGTGTAGTCGGTGGCCGACAGGTCGTTGTCGATGGTCTTGGGCACGCCGACGCAGGGCACGCCGTACTCGCCGCTGAGCCGGGCGGCGACGCCGAGGGTGTCCTCGCCGCCGATCGCGATGAGCGCCTCGACCTCCTGCTTGGCGAGGGTGTCCTTGATGCGCCGGATGCCGTCCTCCTGCTTGAGGGGGTTGGTGCGCGAGGAGCCGAGGATGGTGCCGCCGCGGGGCAGGATGCCGCGCACGGCGGGGATGTCGAGGCGGACGGTGTCGTTCTCCAGGGGCCCCCGCCAGCCGTCCCGGAAGCCGACGAAGTCGTAGCCGTACTCCTGCACGCCCTTGCGGACGACGCCCCGGATGACGGCGTTGAGCCCGGGGCAGTCGCCGCCTCCGGTCAGTACTCCGACCCGCATGGAAATGTCCCTTCGCCGCGGTTGCCTGATGAGGCCACGCTAAAGGTGACGCACGTCACTCCGGGACGGTCGGGACAGTCAATTCCGGTGAAATGTCCGGTAGTTGATCTCGGCAAATCCACTCGAAAGAGTGGCGGCGCGGGGGACGCGGGTTTACTCGCCGTCGAGTCCGCGTTCGATGGCGTACCGGACCAGCTCCACCCGGTTGTGCAGCTGGAGCTTGCCGAGGGTGTTCTGCACGTGGTTCTGCACCGTGCGGTGGGAGATCACCAGGCGCTCGGCGATCTGCTTGTAGCTCAGCCCCTTGGCGACCAGGCGCAGCACCTCGGTCTCGCGCTCGGTGAGGCGGGGCGCCCTCGGCGCGTCGGCGGCGGCGCCCGCGCCGGGGGCGGCGGGCTCGGCGGCCAGCCGCCGGTACTCGCCCAGCACCAGGCCGGCCAGGCCCGGCGTGAACACCGGGTCGCCGACGGCGGTGCGGCGCACCGCCTCCAGCAGCTCCTGCGTGGACGCCGACTTCAGCAGATAGCCCGTCGCGCCGGACTTCACCGCCTCCAGCACATCGGCGTGCTCACCGCTCGCCGACAGCACCAGCACCCGCAACGCCGGGTTGTGCGCGAGAAGTTCCTTGCAGACCTGCACCCCGGGCTTGGCGGGCAGGTTCAGGTCGAGGACCAGCACGTCGGGCGCGGCCGCCTTGGCGCGGCGCACCGCCTGCTCGCCGTCGCCCGCGGTGGCGACCACGTCGAAGCCGGACTCGGTCAGGTCCCGGGCGACCGCGTCGCGCCACATGGGATGGTCGTCCACCACCATGACCTTGATCGGGTCCTGCTGCTCGCTCATCGACGTTCCGCCTTCACGCTCTTCGGTACCTTCAGTTCCACCTCGGTGCCCTGGCCGGGCACGGAGATCAGCTCGGCGCTGCCGCCGAGGTCGCGCAGCCGGCCCCGGATCGACTGCGACACCCCCAGCCGGCCCTCGCCCTCGGCCTGGGCGAGCCGGCCCTCCGGGATGCCGGGCCCGTCGTCCCGGACGGTCACCAGGACCTGCTCCGGTTCGTCCTCGACCAGGATCCACGCCCGCGCGCCCTCGCCCGCGTGCCGGCGGACGTTGTCCAGGGCCGCGCCCCCGGCGGCGGCCACCCCCCGTGCGACGGCGGGCGGCAGCGGCCCCGGGGCACCCGGTGCGGCGAGGCTGACCCGGGATCCGGCGTACGGGGCGAGCAGCGCGCGCGGGTCCACCGGCCCGCCGTCGCTCCCCTCGCCCTCCGTCTCCTCCCCGTCCTCGACGGCGCGCACCACCGCGCCCTTCGAGGCGTCCTCGCAGACCCGGGAGACCGGCAGCAGCCCGCCCGAGACCAGGGTGCGCAGCGCCACCTCCTGCTCCCCGGCCAGCCGGCCCAGCTCCGCCGCCTCCCCGCCGATGACCGCGCCGCGCCGCTGCACCATGGCCAGCACCTGCAGCGCGCTGTCGTGGATGTCGCGGGCCAGCCGCTCCCGTTCGCGGGTCGCCGCCTCGATCTCCAGGGCACGCGCGAGGGTGCGCTCGGAGGCGCGGGCGACCTCGACGACGTAGCCGATCGCGATGGAGGCGACCCACACCAGGATCACGTTGTGCACCGTGTCGCGGGCCGGGGTGCCCCGCTCGACGAGGTTGGCGGCGGCGACCGCGGTGGACGCCACGGCAGCCCAGCGCCAGCCGCCCCGGACCGCGAAGGCGAGGACGGAACCGGCGGTCCATATCGACGGCAGCGTCGGGCCGCCCGCCGCGATCCGCTCGTGGGTGTCGGCGAGGGGGGTGAGCAGGATGCCGGTGACCGCCAGCGCGAGGTCGGCGGCGAGGAGGCCCTTGGTGCAGCTCGCGGCGCCCGCGACCCTGGGCAGCGTGGCCAGGGTCCACACGCACAGCACGCCGTAGTAGGCGACGGCGATCCAGGGGCGCGGGAAGCGGTCGTAGGCGGTGGCGAACAGGCCGACCGCGTAGAACATGGTCAGCACGCGGTATCCGGCGAGCGCACGCCACATCGGCTGCTCGACCGACATCCTCATGACACGCTCGCGCCTCTGTCCCCCTGCCCCGTGTCCCCCTGTCCGCGGGCCGCCGCGGTCCTGCCTGCTCCGCCGCGGTGGGCCCGGTCGCTACTGCCCGCGCGCGTCCCGCTCGGGCCGGTCCTGTCCCGGACGGTCCTGCTCGGGACGGTCCTGTCCCGGACGGTCGCTTTCCGCCGGCTTCCCGGCCTGCGCGAGCGCCGCCTGCTCCGCCTTCTTCGCCTTCGCCGCCTTCTCCGCTTCCTTCTCGGCCTTGGCGGCCTCCGCGATCTGCCGCTTGGCGGCGGTGGCGTAGATGTCGACGTACTCCTGGCCCGACAGCTTCATGATCTCGTACATGACCTCGTCGGTCACCGCGCGCAGCACGAAGCGGTCGTGCTCCATGCCCTGGTAGCGGCGGAAGTCCAGCGGCTTGCCGATCCGGATGCCCGGGCGCATCAGCTTGGGCACGACCTTCCCGGGCGGCTGGATCTTCTCCGTGTCGATCATGGCGACCGGGATGACGGGCGCCCCCGTGGCCAGCGCCACCCGGGCCAGCCCGCCGGGCTTGCCGCGGTAGAGCCGCCCGTCGGGCGAGCGGGTGCCCTCCGGGTAGATGCCGAACAGCTCGCCGCGCTCCAGCACCTCGATGCCGCTGCGCACCGCCGCCTCGCCCGCGCCGCGCGCGCCGGAGCGGTCCACGGGCAGCTGGCCGACGCCCTTGAAGAACGCGGCGGTCAGCCGCCCCTTCACCCCGGGCGTGGTGAAGTACTCGGCCTTCGCGATGAACGTGACCTTGCGGTCGAGCACCGCGGGCAGGAAGAACGAGTCCGAGAACGACAGGTGATTGCTCGCCAGGATCGCGGGGCCCTCGGCCGGAACGTTCTCCAGGCCCTCCACCCACGGCCGGAAGGCGACCTTCAGCGGTCCCCCGAGGGCGACCTTCATCGCGCCGTACAACAACCGAGTGCCTCCTGTGTGTGTCGATCAGACCATAACCCGCGACGCCGCGGAAGGCGCCCGACGGCCCTGGTCGGTGTCAGTGCCGTCGCGTACGGTGAAGTACCCGCGGTCGACGGCCACCCGCCGTCGGCGGCACCGCCCCGCCCCGCCGCACCGGCCGCGCGCACCCGGCCGGCCGCCGGGGCACCCCTGTCATCGTCGTGCCGAGCCACCTCACGAACAGGAGACCGACGTGCCGGTCCTGCCCGGAGCCGAGCCGTTCCGCCACGAGGGCGGGGAGGTCGGCGTCCTCCTCTGCCACGGCTTCACCGGTTGCCCCCAGTCGCTGCGCCCCTGGGCCGGGTATCTCGCCGAGCGCGGCCTGACGGTCTCGCTCCCGCTGCTGCCCGGACACGGGACGCGGTGGCAGGACATGCAGGTCACCGGCTGGCAGGACTGGTACGCCGAAGTGGACCGCGAACTGCGCCTGCTGCGCGAGCGGTGCGCGCACGTCTTCGTGGCCGGGCTGTCCATGGGCGGCGCCCTGGCGCTGCGCCTGGCGGCCAAACACGGTGACGCCGTCACCGGGGTGGTGGTCGTCAACCCGGCGAACAAGGTGCACGGGCTGTCCGCGTACGCCCTGCCCGTGGCCCGGCACGTGGTGCGCACCACCAAGGGAATCGCCAGCGACATCGCCAAGGAGGGCGCCGCGGAGCTGGGCTACGACCGGGTGCCGCTGCACGCCGCCCACTCGCTGCGGACCTTCTTCCGCCTGGTCGACGGCGAGCTGCCGCAGGTCACGCAGCCGTTGCTGCTGCTGCGCAGCCCGCAGGACCATGTGGTGCCGCCGGCCGACTCGGCCCGGATCCTCAGCCGCGTCTCCTCCGTGGACGTCACCGAGATCCTGCTGGAACACAGCTACCACGTGGCGACGTTGGACCACGACGCGGACCGGATCTTCGAGGAGAGCCTCGGCTTCATCGGCCGGCTCGCACCCAGCGTCGGCAAGGAAGGGACGGCCGCAGGTGGCTGAGCACGACCGCGACCGCGAGGCCGCAGACGACCTCCAGGGCGGTGGAGACCCCGGGAGCCTGGCGGACGCCGGGACGACCGGGGGCCGTGAGGTGCGAGACGGCGGTACGGCCGCCGGGGGCGGCGAGAGCGTCGGCGCGGCGACGCCGGCGGAGCCCGCTGCCGAGGCCGACGGCTCCACTCCGGCGGGTGAGGCCGCAGGGACCGGTGGGACCGGTGGGCCTGCCCCGGCGGAGGCCGCCGGGTCCGCCGGGCCGGACGCGACGGGTGCCGCAAGTACGGCGGGTGCGGCGGGCGCCGAGCGACTTCCCATGGACGAGGAGGCCGCCTGGGCCGCCATCGTCGCCGGATACGGGGAGGAGCCGCCCGATCCGCCCGGCGCACGGCCGTTCCGGCCGATCGAGAACCTGGCGCTGCCCGATCCGCCGGACGCGGACGACGAGCGCTCCGGGCGGGAGCAGCCGGAGGCGGACCGGCCGGCCCCGGCCACGCCGCTGGGCAGCTCGGTCTCCTTCGCCCCCGGGATCGGACCGGCCGGCGCGGGACCGCGGGACTACACGCTGCCAGAGCCCTCCGACGACGACTTCGGCGAGGACGACGAGGGCCACTTCGTGCCGCCCGAGCCGCCCCCGCTGCCGGAGGCCGACGCCACCGCCAAGTTCGCCTGGCTGGGCGTCGTCGGCGGTCCCGTGCTGCTCCTGGTGGCCGTCCTGCTCGGCTGGGACATGACCTGGTGGCTGACCACCTTGTGCGTCGGCGGCTTCCTCGGCGGTGTCGCGACGCTGGTGGCCCGCATGAACCCGGGCGACGACGAGGACGACGACCCGGGGCGCGGCGCGGTGGTATGAGGGGCGGCGCGGGGACGCCGGCCGCTGCCCGGCCGACACCGGCATCGCAGGCGCCGACCGCCGACCGCGGGCCGGGACGCCCGCCCTCGTACTCGTCCGGGCGACCACCACGCACGCATCCGTGTGGCCGCCCCGGTGACCGGCGGCCCCGCGCCCCGCGCCCCCGGGCCGCACACCGGGCACCCCAGCTCAGCGGGCACCCGCCCCGGGACCGCCCCAGGCGCGGCCGCGTCGCCGCTCCGGCGACGGCGGACCCGCGTGCCGCGTGGCCGGACGCGCGCGGCGCACCAGGCGCAACAGGGCACCCGCCCAAGGCCGGAGTGGCGCCCGGGGCCGCCCCGGCCCTCGGGGGTCCGTGGCCGTCACGCCCCCGCGGGGATCCTGAAGGCGCCGAGCACCGGAAGGTGGTCCGTGGCTTCCATCAGGTCGAGCCGGGTCACGCCGGGCAGGTCCACCGGCACCCCGCAGCCGAGCACCTCGATGCCGCGGGTGGCGAAGATCGCGTCGATGCGCCGGTGCGGTTCACGGGAGGACCAGGTGTGCTCGGCGCCCCGCGGAGCGGTCGCCCAGCCGTCCTGGAGCGCGTCGGCCAGGCGCGTGAAGGCCGGGCCCTCCGGCCCCTCGTTGATGTCGCCGCCCGCGATCGCGTGGTCCACCCCCATCCCGGCCAGCCGGTCCAGCAGCATGCCGCTCTGCTCGTACCGCTCGTCCTTGTCGAGCGAGAGGTGGCAGCCGAGGACGCCGAGCCGGGCGCCCCCGAACCGGACGACCGCCGTGGCGAAACCCCTGCGGTGCAGCCCGGGGGTGAGCGGCAGGAGCACGTCCTCGGTCCGCTCGACGGTGGCGCGCAGCGAGCACAGCACGGCCGGGCCCGCGGCCGTCGCGCCCCCGGTGAGGACCACCAGGTCGGCGGCGCGCGCCAGCCGCGCCAGCTTCTTGCGCCAGCGGAAGAACCGGGGCGCCTCCTGCAGGAGGACGAGGTCGGGCGCGCAGGCACCGATCACCCGGGCCAGGGCGGCGGTGTCGTCCTTCAGCGACCGGACGTTGTAGGACAGGACGCGGACGACGGCGGAACCGTCGGGCTCGGTGCGGGAGTTGGGCAGCTGCATGACGATCAACATACGCCCGCCGCGCCCGCGCGCCCGCACGGGCACCACCAGCCGGATCGACCGCGCCCACCGGCCGGTACGACAGCGCCCCACCGGCCGCTGCAACGGTGCCCACCGGCCGGTACGACGGCGCCCACCGGCCCGGACGGAAGGGACGGTGGGCGCTTCGCACGCAGGCGTGCGTCACATGATCGGGTCGGGCTCCCGGGCCAGGTCCGCGGCGCCGACCAGGCCGGCCTTGTTGCCGAGCTGGGCGGCGATCACGTCGGCCACCGGACGCCAGTTGCCGCCGACCAGCCAGCGCTTGTAGGACTTGCGGATCGGCTCCAGGACCAGCTCGCCCTCGTCGGACGGGCCGCCGCCGACGATGAACGCCGACGGGTCGAACAGGGAGGCCAGGTCGGCCAGACCCGCGCCGGCCCAGCGGGCCAGCTCGCGGTAGGAGTCGATGGCGACCTTGTCGCCCTGGCGGGCGGCCATCGAGATGTGCTTGCCCTCGATGCCGTCCGGCGTGCCGTCGCCGAGGGCCAGCAGGATCTGGGCGTTCTCCGGGGTGGCGTTGGCGCGCTGCTTGGCGTAGCGCACGAGGGCGCGGCCGGAGGCGTACTGCTCCCAGCAGCCCTGCGAGCCGCAGCCGCACAGCAGGCCGTCGGGCACCATGCGGATGTGGCCGAACTCGGCGGCCACGCCGAAGTGGCCGCGGCGCAGCTTGTTGCCGATGATGATGCCGCCGCCGAGGCCGGTGCCCAGCGTGATGCAGATGACGTTGCGGTGGCCCTTGCCGGCTCCGAACTTGTACTCGCCCCAGGCGGCGGCGTTCGCGTCGTTCTCCACCACGACCGGCAGGCCGACGCGCGCCTCGACCTTCTCCTTGAGCGGCTCGTTGCGCCAGTCGATGTTGGGCGCGAAGTAGACGGTGGAGCGCTGCCGGTTGACGTATCCGGCGGCGCCGATGCCCACGCCGACGATCTCGTGCCCCGCACGCGCGCCCTCCACCGCCGAGGCGATGGCGTCCACGATGGCCTCGGGTGTGGTGGGGGTCGGCACCTTGAAGGTCGAGAGGATGTTGCCTTCCTCGTCGACCACGCCGGCCGCGATCTTCGTGCCGCCGATGTCGACGCCGATGGTGAGTCCCATGAATCCCTCAGTTTCGGTCGAGCCCCGCTACGGCCAACCGTACCCGAGGCCCTGCCGCCCGAGGGCTTCAGTCCAGGTCGATGCGTTCGCCGCCGCCGGTGCCCTCGCCGCCGTCACGGCGGCCGGGTCGCTCGTCGAGGTCCTTCAGGTCGTCGGCGAGGTCCTCGCCGCCGTTCGTCCAGCGGCGTTCCTGGGCGGTGACGGCCGAGCGGTAGGCGGCGAGCAGCTCGCTGCCGGCCGCCGCGAGGTGGTCGAAGACGTCCGGGTTGCGCTCTATGACCGGTTCCACGGCCGCCTTCGCCTGCTGCACGACCTGCCGCACCACCTGCTGGGCGGCGGGTCCGGCGACCGCTCCGAGCAGCGGCGCCTGCAGCGAGGACAGCTTGTCGGCGACCGCGTCCACGAACTTGCGCAGTTCCTCGGCGGCCGACCCCGGGGGCGGGCCGTACTGGGTGCGGCGCCGGGCCTTCTCGGCGGCGAGGTCCTCGGCGCAGGCCGCGGCCCAGGCGTCGGCCTCGACGGCGCCGGGTGCCGCCTCGCCGGCGGTCCGGCCCTGAGCGGTGTCGTCCCGCGCGGCGTCGTCGGACGGTGGGCGCTCTTCGCTCATGACGGACTCCTGACTGCGGTTCGTCCCATCGACGTTACCCGAACGGCCACCGCCGGTTCATCCCTCGCAGGCCAGGCGCGCGGGACGCCGCGCGGGCGCGCCGGGCGGCTCACCTCTCGCGCGGCCACAGCGCCGGGTCCGGCGTGAAGCGGATCCGCAGCTCCTCCTCGCGCAGCGCCGCCCCGGCCACCGTGCACCGACGCAGCGCCGACGGCAGCGGGACGATCCTGCGGTACGGGCCCGCCGTCAGCACCAGCTCGTCACCGCGCCGGAGCAGGTCCAGCTCGTCGCGGACGGCGCCGGGCAGCGGGATGTGCCACACCAGCACCCCGTCCTCGGCGATCCGGTCGCGCACGGGCCACTCGACCGGGTCGGGCTCCGGGTGGACGCCGGGCACGCCCAGGGCGGCCAGGTCGTCCCGGCCCCGCGGATCCCGCCCCAGGTGGGCGGCGCGGTGCACCGTGTACGTCTCCGCCCACTCGTCCAGCGTCTTGCGCTGCTGGGCGAGCGGTCCGGCCAGCCAGGAGTCCGCGGCCGCCTCCGGCAGCACCCGCCCGGCCACCACGGACTCCACCGGCAGGGCGCGCACCGCGGCGCCGAGCGCGGCGCTGCGCACGGCGTCCGCGCCGGCCGGGCCCGGCTCGGCGACCAGGCGCACGGCGGTGCCGCGGTCGGCGATCACCGCCTCCACGGCGGCCAGCTCGGTGTCCCAGCGCGCCGCCGTCTCGTACAGCCATTCGGCCGGCATCGGCACGCCCGCGAGGCGGCCGAGCACCGGGCGCGGGGCACGCGCCGCCTGCCGCTCCGGCGGGAGCAGGCGGCGCAGGTAGCGGCGCAGCTCCGCGGGGAGCGCGAGCAGGGCCAGGGCCTGCGGGACGGGCGGCAGGGCGACGACCAGCAGCCCGAACCGCTCCGAGAGCGCGGCGTCGCGCAGCGCCCGCAGCAGCGCCAGCTCCTCCGCGCCCGGCAGCGGGGTGACCTCCTCGGCGTCCAGGCGGGAGGCTCCCAGCAGGTCCAGGACGTTCGCGGCCCGCTCCTGGAAGGCGGCGAGGTCCGCCCGGAACCCGGCCGCCGCGTCGGGGCGCCAGGCCGTCAGGTTCTCCTCGACCGGCACCGGCTCCGCTGAGGTGGGCACGCCGAGCGCCGCGCCGAGGGTGTCGGCGCGGTCGCCGCTGAGGACGAGGGTGGGGACGCCGTCGCGGGCGGCGGCGAGTGCGGTGGCCGCGGAGACGGTGGTACGGCCACCGCCGCCGGGGCCCGTGATCAGGAGGGTGCGCGCCGGCCGGGTCATCGAGCGGCCGATTCCACCCGCTTCTTCAGGCCCGCCAGGGCCCGGTCGATGATGACCTTCTCCGCCTTGCGCTTGATCATGCCCAGCATGGGGATCTTGACGTCCACCGTGAGCCGGTAGGTGACCTCCGTCGCGCCGGCGCCCACCGGCTCGAGCAGGTAGGAGCCGTCGAGGGAGCGCAGCATCTGGGACTTGACCAGGGTCCAGGAGACCTCGTTGTCGCCGCTCCAGGTGTAGGCCAGGGTCTGGTCGTCCTTGATGGCGCCCGCGTCCATGACCAGGCGGACCTGTTCGGCGCGGCCCTGGTCGTCGGTCTTGAGGACCTCGGCCTCCTTGACCTCGCCGGTCCAGTCGGGATAGCGGGCGAAGTCGGCGATCACCCCCATGACGTCGGCCGGTGCCGCCTCGATGGTGATGCTCGAGCTGGTGTGTTCCGCCATCGCCGTGGCTCCTCCAGATGCGGGCCGCAAGTCGGGTCTGTGTGCGCACGTGCGTGCAGCGTGAAGGCTACCGCGCAGGGGGGCGGCGGACTCCACCCCCACCTGCGGACATGGCGGACAGGGGCGGGTCGGCGAAGGCCCGCGCCCCTGCCGTCACCCCGCCGTCACCACTGAAGGACCCAAGGGGTGCCCGTGCGCGCGAAATGGCCGACGTTGACGCACTCGGTGGCGCCGATGCGCATGCGGCGCACCAGGGGCTGGGGGACGTGGCCGAAGAGGGCGTAGCGGGGGCGGGGGCGGCGGATGGCGTCGAGCAGGGCGCGGCTGCCCCGTTCGAAGCGGCGGGCGACGGTGTCGTAGAGCAGTTCGGGCACGTCCGGGGGGATGTGGGTGCACAGCACGTCGACCTCGCCGACGGCCTCGACCTTCGCGGCGTACTCCTCGTCGCTGATCTCGAAGGGGGTCCGCATGGGGGTGCGCAGGCCGCCGCCGACGAAGCCGAAGACGCGGCCGGCGATCTCCACGCGCCGGCCGTCGAGGACGGTGACGCCCTCGTGGGCGTACTCCTTCCACAGGGGCGGCATGTCGACGTTGCCGTAGGTGGCGTAGGTCGGGGTGGGGAAGGCGGCGAAGAGTTCCGCGTACTGCCGGCGGACCGCCTGTTCGATCACGGCGGTCCGGTCGCCGTCGATGCCCGCCCACAGGCGGGCGCCCCGTTCGCGGGCCTCCTCGAAGCGGCGGGCGGGGCGCAGGGCGACGAGCCGGTCGGCGTTCTCGGTGCCGAAGAGCTCGGGGAAGATGCCGCGGGAGTGGTCGGCGTAGTCCAGGAAGAGGATGAGGTCGCCCAGGCAGATCAAGGCGTCGGCGCCGTCGCCGGCCCGGGCCAGGTCGCGGGCGTTGCCGTGCACGTCGCTGACCACGTGCACACGTGTTCTGCGGTCCCCGGACGGTGGGCGTGTCATGACGATCAAGCGTAGGCCGGGCGTGGCACTTGTGAACAGTGGCGGACGACGGTCCGGTTACTCGCCAGTCGTTCCGGCTCTCGACTACTGTGCGCACAGGACCATTCCACGTGTGACGCAGCGAACATCTCGCCGGGACCCCCTGTCGAAGAGGCCATACCGGCGGGTAACCTCCGGGCAGTCCAGTCGTGCTCTGGATTTCAACCATCGGGCCCGTAACGGCTCCTGGCGAACCCGGGCACCCGACCGAGCCTTGGACCGCACCGTCGCATCACACATCGTCGTGGCGCCGGCGCCCTATGAGGAGCAGCAGTCTTGCGCGAGTTCAGCCTTCCGGCCTTGTACGAGGTCCCCACGGACGGGAACCTGACCGACATCGTCCGCAGAAACGCCGCGCAGCATCCC
Source organism: Streptomyces mexicanus (assembly GCF_902506575.1). GTDB lineage: Bacteria > Actinomycetota > Actinomycetes > Streptomycetales > Streptomycetaceae > Streptomyces > Streptomyces mexicanus. The sequence continues at coordinate 2,243,706 of NZ_LR732544.1, forward strand.
GACGTCGCCGTCATCGCCCGCAAAGCGGGGGGTGCCTGGCGGGACGTCAGCGCCCGGGACTTCCTCGCCGAGGTCCAGGCCGCGGCCAAGGGGCTGATCGCGGCGGGTGTGCAGCCCGGCGACCGGGTGGGGCTGATGTCCCGCACCCGCTACGAGTGGACGCTGCTGGACTTCGCGATCTGGAGCGCGGGCGGGGTCACCGTGCCGGTGTACGAGACCAGCTCGCCGGAGCAGGTGCGGTGGATCCTCGGTGACTCGGGCGCCACCGCGTGCGTCGTGGAGACGGACGCCCATGCCGCGGTCGTCGAGTCGGTGCGCGAGGCACTGCCCGCGCTCAAGCACGTGTGGCAGATCGACGGCGGCGCGGTCGAGGAGCTGGGCCGTCTCGGGCAGGGCGTCGCCGACGCCACGGTGGAGGAGCGCGGCTCGCTGGCGAAGGCAGACGACCCGGCGACCATCGTGTACACCAGCGGCACGACCGGCCGCCCCAAGGGGTGCGTGCTCACCCACCGCAGCTTCTTCGCCGAGTGCGGCAACGTGGTGGAGCGGTTGCGTCCGCTCTTCCGCACCGGGGAGTGCTCGGTGCTGCTGTTCCTGCCGCTCGCGCACGTCTTCGGGCGGCTGGTGCAGATCGCGCCGATGATGGCCCCGATCAAGCTGGGCTGCGTCCCGGACATCAAGAACCTCACCGACGAGCTGGCCGCGTTCCGCCCGACGCTGATACTGGGCGTCCCGCGCGTGTTCGAGAAGGTGTACAACGCGGCGCGCGCCAAGGCCCAGGCGGACGGCAAGGGGAAGATCTTCGACAAGGCCGCCGACACGGCGATCGCCTACAGCAAGGCCCTGGACAGCTCCTCGGGCCCCTCGCTGGGCCTGAAGCTGAAGCACAAGGTGTTCGACAAGCTGGTCTACAGCAAGCTGCGCGCGGTGCTCGGCGGGCGCGGTGAGTACGCCATCTCCGGGGGCGCCCCGCTCGGCGAGCGGCTCGGGCACTTCTTCCGCGGCATCGGCTTCACCGTGCTGGAGGGCTACGGCCTGACCGAGTCCTGTGCAGCGACGGCGTTCAACCCCTGGGACCGGCAGAAGATCGGCACGGTCGGGCAGCCGCTGCCCGGCTCGGTCGTCCGGATCGCGGACGACGGCGAGGTGCTGCTGCACGGTGAGCACCTGTTCAAGGAGTACTGGAACAATCCGGCCGCCACCGCCGAGGCGCTGGCCGACGGCTGGTTCCACACCGGGGACATCGGCACCCTCGACGAGGACGGGTATCTGCGGATCACCGGCCGCAAGAAGGAACTCATCGTCACCGCGGGCGGCAAGAACGTCGCCCCGGCCGTGATCGAGGACCGCATCCGCGCCCACGCGCTGGTCGCCGAGTGCATGGTGGTGGGCGACGGGCGGCCGTTCGTGGGCGCGCTGATCACCCTGGACGAGGAGTTCCTCGGCCGCTGGGCCGCCGAGCACGGCAAGCCCGCCGGCTCCACCGCGGCCTCGCTGCGCGACGACCCGGACCTGAACGCGGCGATCCAGGCGGCCGTGGACGACGGCAACGCGGCGGTGTCCAAGGCGGAGTCGGTACGCAAGTTCCGCATCCTGGGCACCCAGTTCACGGAGGAATCCGGCCACCTCACCCCGTCGCTGAAGCTCAAGCGGAACGTGGTCGCCCAGGACTTCGCCGACGAGATCGAGGCCCTGTACGCCAAGTAGGCCCCCGTCCCCGCCCCCGTACGCCGGTCAGGTCCGGGGGCGGGGGCGCCAGGGCTCGGGAGCTGCTAGAGCAGGTCCTTCAGCCGCTCGGCCAGCAGGTCCCAGCGCCACTTCTCCTCCACCCACCGGCGGCCGCGCTCGCCCATGCGGCGGCGCAGCGCGGCGTCCTGGAGGAGGGTGACGATGCGGTCGGCGGCCTGCTCGGGGCTGGTGCCGCGCACCACCCAGCCGGTCTCGCCGTCGAGCACCGCGTCGGGTGCGCCCCCGGAGTCCCCGGCGACGACCGGCAGCCCGGTCGCGGAGGCCTCCAGGTAGACGATGCCCAGCCCCTCGACGTCGAGCCCGCCGCGCCGGGTGCGGCACGGCATGGCGAAGACGTCGCCGGCGCCGTAGTGCGCGGGCAGCTCCGCCCAGGGCACCGCGCCGGTGAAGCGCACGGAGGCGGCCACACCGGTCTCCCGGGCGAGCCGGCGCAGGTCCTTCTCGTACGGCCCGCCGCCGACGATCAGCAGCACGGTGTCCGGCTCGGCGGCCAGGATGCGGGGCAGGGCCCGGATCAGGGTGTCCTGCCCCTTGCGCTTGACCAGCCGGGAGACGCACACGACCACGGGGCGGTCGGTGAGCCCGAGCCGGGCGCGCACCTCGTCGCCGCCCGAGCCCGGGTGGAAGGTCTTCTCGTCCACCCCGGGCGGCAGCTGCACCATGCGGGCCGCGGCGCGCTCGGTGAGCGCGCCGGCGATCCGGGAGCGGGTGTACTCGCCGAGGTAGGTCAGCGTGTCCGTGGACTCCCCGATGCGCCGCAGCAACTGCCGGGCGGCGGGCAGCTGCGCCCAGCCGGCCTCGTGCCCGTGCGTGGTGGCCACCAGCCGCTCGGCGCCCGCCCGGCGCAGCGCCGGGGCCATCAGCCCGAGCGGCGCCGCCGCGCCGAACCACACCGACGTGCACCCGTGCTCACGCAGCAGGGCGGTGGCGCGCCGGGTGGCGTCCGGCGTCGGCAGCAACATCGTGGTGCGGTCGCGGACGACGGTGAAGGGCTGCTCCGCGTCGAACGCGGCCGTCGCCTCGGCGCCCTGACGGCCGCGCTTCCACGTGGAGGCGTAGACGACCAGCCGCTCGGGGTCCAGGCGCAGCGCCATGTTGTGCAGGAACGCCTGGATGCCGCCGGGGCGGGGCGGGAAGTCGTTGGTGACGATGAGGGTCCTGTGCATCGCCGCCGACCCTACCCAATGGGCCGGCGGGTCCCTGAGTGGCCGTACTTCCATGGCCCGGGCCCGGGCGTCCGGGAGAGCATGGGCGTGGCGGCGGCAGGCGGCACGGCACAGGGACAGGGGACCCACAGGTGGACGACACGGGCGATGGGACGGGCACGGGGCGGCGGCGCGTGGCCGGGCTGCTGGCGGCCTGGGCGGCGACGCGGGCGGTGGTGCTGCTGTGCGTGCTGCGGGTGCTCGTGCTGCCCGGCCCGGACGTCACCGGCGACGTGTCGGTGATCTACCGGGGCTGGTACGAGGTGCTGCGCCGGGGCTCCTTCCCGCTCGGTGACGTGACCTGGCAGTACCCGCCCGGCGCGGCGCTGGCGGTTCTCTCCCCCGCCGCGTTGCCGTTCCTCGACTACGCCACGGCCTTCTGGGTCCTGGCGCTGCTGGCCGACCTGGTGGTGCTGTGCCTGCTGCTGTACGGCGGGCGGGCCGCGGGGCGGGCGCCGCGCGGCGCCTGGGTGTGGACGGTGGGCGCGGCCGCGCTGGGGCCGACGTTGTACGCCCGCTACGACGTGATGGTGACCGCGGTGGCCGTGGCGGCGCTGCTCGCGGGCGTGCGGCGGCCGCGTGCGCTGGGCGTGCTGGCGGGCTGCGGGGCGCTGCTGAAGGGCTGGCCGGTGCTGCTGCTCGCGGGCGCGCGGGGCACGGCCGGGCGGCGCGCCTGGGGCGCGGCGGCGCTGACCGGCGCGGCGGGGGGGCTGCTGTGCGCCCCGGCCCTGCCGGGGGCGCTGTCCTTCCTGACCGCCCAGCGCGGCCGGGGCACGGAGGTGGAGTCCGTGGGCGCGCTGGTCTTCCACGTGGCCCGGCACGCCGGCTGGGACGGCCGGGTGCTGCTGCGCTACGGGTCGATGGAGTTCACCGGCCCGTACGTCGGCGCGGTCAGCTCGGCGGCGACGGCCCTGACCGGGGCCGCGTTCGTCTGGCTGCTGGCCTGGCGGCTGCGGGCACGTAGGTGCGGGCCGCACACGCTCGCGGACGCGGCGTTCACGGCGGTGCTGCTGTGCACGGTCACCAGCCGGGTGATCAGCCCGCAGTACCTGGTGTGGCTGGTCGGGCTGGGCGCCGTCTGCCTGTGCTTCTCCGGCAGCGGGATGCGGCTGCCGGTGCTGATGGTGCTGGCGGCGGCGGGCGTGACGGTGCTGGAGTTCCCGGTGTACTTCGCCGACGTCGTCGCGAGCGACGGGCTCGGGGTGGGGCTGCTGGTGGTGCGCAACGGCCTGCTGGTGGCGGCCTGCGCGGTGGCCTGCCGCACGCTGTGGCGTGCCACGGTCCCGCCGGTGCCGGCGGTGTCCCTGCCCAGCCAGGCCTCCCGCAGCCGGGCGAACTCGCCCTCCTGACAACCGCCGGGGACCGGGTGTCTCAGCCCAGGTGGCCCCGCAGATACTGCCGCCACTGCGCGGTGAACCGCTCCAGGGTGGTGCCCAGGACCGTGTGCAGCGCGTCCTCGACGGCGCCGGCGCGCCGGTCGTGGGCGCCGACGGCGCGGTAGAAGGCGTCGAGCCGGTGCTCGCCCCAGCGGTCGGCGATCATCCGGCAGGCCATCCAGCCGCCCTCGTAGGCGCGGGCGAGGCGGGTGGCGTCACCGGCGAAGGCGAAGTCCCGGTCGGCGGGCAGGGCGGCCGGCACGTTCCCCGCCGAGACGGCCTGGGCGAGTTCGGGCGCGGCCTGCTCGGGGGTGCGTCCGGAGGTGCGGTAGCCGACCCAGTCGGCGTAGCCCTCGGACAGCCACAGCGGGGTGGCGGCGTCGGTGTGGGCGCGGGTGGCGACGTGGGTGGTCTCGTGGGTGAGGACGACCTGTTTGCCGAGCGGCCCGAGCATGCCGTACGCGTCGGGGTTGACGATGATCCGGTCGGCGGGGGCCCGGCCGGTGCCTCCCGCCTCACCGGTGGTGACGGCGGCGATGCCACGGGAGTTGGCGGCGGGCGAGCCGAGCAGGGCGGCCATGTCCTGCCGCGAGCGGGGGACGAGGACGACGACGCGGCGGCTCCAGTCGGTGCCCCAGGCGGCGGACACCGCGGGCACCGCGCGGTCGGCGAGGTCGGCGTAGCCGCGCAGCGCGGCGGCGGTGTGGCCGACGCCGAGGACGATGCCGGCCCGTCCGTGCACCACCGTCACCGCGCCCTGGTCCCAGGGCTGCTGGGCGGACCGGGACGCGGGCCGGTCGGCGGTGACGTACCAGCCGCCGGCGGCGGTGGTGGCCAGGGTGAGGGTGCGGGCGGCGGTGACGGGCGCGCTGTCGTAGCCGGTCAGGCGGTAGCGCAGTTCGGCGTCGGCGGTGGCCGCCCGGCCGGTGCGGCGCACGGCGGTCACCCGGTAGGACAGGGCCGTGAACGGCACGGACCTCAGGTTCGCGTACGGCGCGCGGGTGCCGGTGGCGGCGTAGGCCGCCGGGTCGTGGTGCAGGACGGCCGCCGCCCTGCGGTCCAGCACCTGCTGCACCCGCTGCCGCGCGGTGTCGGCCGCGGACGGCCCGCCGCACGCCGACAGTGACGCCAGCAGCAGGCACACCGCCACCGCCGTGCGCCTCGTCCCACGCCTTCGACCAGCCACTTCCCGATCGTACGGCGGGCGCGGGCCCGCCGTCAGACCCTGGTGACCGACGAGATCGGCATCATGTTCACCGGGTCGTAGCGCACGGGTGCGCCCGGGTGGGGCGCGTGGATGACCTGTCCGTGGCCGACGTACATCCCGATGTGGCTGGCGTCGGACCGGTAGACGACGAGGTCGCCGGGGCGGGCCTGGGACAGCGGGATGTGCCGGCCGGCCAGCCGCTGCTCCTGCGAGGTGCGCGGCAGATGCACTCCGGCCTGCGCGTACGCCCACTGCATCAGGCCCGAGCAGTCGAATCCCGAGGGGCCGTTGGCGCCCCAGACGTAGGGGCGGCCCAGCGCGGAGCGGGCGGCGGCGAGCGCCGCGGCGGCCCGCCCGGAGGCCGCGGGGCCGGCGAGACCGGGCGGCAGGTCGGGGCGGCCGGAGCGGGAGGCCCGGTCGTAGGCCCGGCGCTCGCCGGGGGACAGCGAGTTGAGCAGCTGCCGGGCCCGGGCGAGCTTGCGTTCCACGGTGCGCTTGTGCGCGATGACGGCCTTGCGGCTGCGGTCGAGTTCGGCGAGGGTGCGGGTGGCCTCGGCGCGTTCCTGGGCGAGCCGGCGCAGGGCCTGCTGCAACGCGTGCAGTTCGCCGGCCTGGTGGGCGCCGATCCGGTCGAGGGTGGCCGCCTTGTCGAGGTAGTCGCCGGGGTCGTCGGAGAACAGCAGGGCCAGCGACGGGTCCAGGCCGCCGGAGCGGTACTGGGCGCCGGCCACCGAACCGAGCGCTTCGCGCAGGGTGTTGACGCGCTGCTGTTCCCGGGCGATGCGGTCCTGGGCGTCGCGGACCCGGCGGTGCAGCCGGTCGGCGCGCTCACCGGCCTTGTCGTAGGCCTCGGTCGCCTTCTCCGCCTCCTGGTAGAGGCGGTCCACCTCGGCGCGGGTGCCGCCGTGCGGGGCGGCGACGGCCGAGCCGGCGGGCAGGGCGCCCAGGGCGGTGGCCGCGGCGGACAGCACGGTGAAAGCGGCGCAGGCCGCGCCGACGCCCCGGTCGAACCCGGACGGTGCATGGCGACGATGGGACCCCACGGGAAGCCGAACTCCCTCCACTGACCGACAGAAACCGTCTCCCCGAGTGCGGGGACGCGGCAGGCGCCCCGGTGAGCGGGGGAAACGCGGCAGACAGTAGCCGTACGGGGGGCGCCCGCGACGCACGTCAGGGGGCGCACAGCACGGCGCCCCGCCACCGACAGCAGGTCAGGGGCGGGGCGCGGGGTCAACACGCATCGGCGTGATTCGCCCGATAGGGCGGCACTCGGGTGTGATTCCCGGGATGTGGGTCAGACGCGGACGCCGAACTGGAAGGGCATGTTGCCGATCGCCTCGTAGCGCACCACGGCGCCGGTGTGCGGGGCGTGCGGCACCTGGCCGTTGCCCGCGTACAGGCCCACGTGGTGCAGGTCGCCGTAGAAGAAGACCAGGTCGCCGACCTGGAGCTGGCTCTGCGAGTAGATGCGGGTGCCGATGTTGGCCTGCGCCTCGGAGGTGCGCGGGATGGACACGCCGGCCTGGGCGTAGGCCCAGGAGGTCAGGCCCGAGCAGTCGAAGGAGGACGGGCCGGTGGCACCGTAGACGTACGGGGAGCCGATCCTGGTCTGCGCGGCGGAGAAGGCGGCGCCGGCCCTGCCCGAGCCGTGCACGTTGCCGGTGAGCACGGTGCGCTCGCTGGCGCGGGTGGAGCGCTGCTGCTCCTCGGCCAGCTGCTTCTTCTCCTGCGCGGTCAGGGAGTTGAGCAGGCGCTGCGCCTCGGCGAGCTTGCCCTGGACTTCCTTCTTCTTGTTGCCCAGCTCGGTGCGGGTGGCGGCGAGGTCCTTGAGCTTCTCGGTGGCCTCGGCACGCTCCTGGGCGAGTTCGCGCTGCTTGTCCTGGATCTTCTTCAGCGCGTCGACCTGCTGGCCGCTCAACTGGTCGAGCGTGGCGGCCTTGTCCAGGTAGTCCTGCGGATCGGAGGAGAGGAAGAGCTGGACGGAGGGGTCGATGCCGCCGGAGCGGTACTGGCTGGCCGCGAGCGAACCCAGGCCGTCGCGCAGCTTGTTGAGGTCCTGCTGACCGCGGGCGACGTTGTCCTGGATGGTGGAGATCTCCTTCTGGAGCTTCTCCTGCTTCTCCTTGGCCCCGTTGTACTTCTCGGTGGCCTGCTCCGCCTGCTCGTAGAGCTTGTCGACCTTGGCCTTGACCTCGTCCTTGCTCGGCTTCGCACTGGGCGCCGCGTTGGCCGCCTGCGCGCTGATGGCGACGGCGGCGGCTGCCGCGGTGGTGAGCACGGTTACGCGTGCACGACTCGGCTGTTTGGGTCGACGGTGGGACGCCACGGAAGCGAGCTCCATTCTTGTGAGTGATCACCCGCTCGGAGGTTCGAGCCCAGACCCTAGTGACCTCATCGTGATGAATTCAAATCCTCACAGCAAAAAATCACACCACAGCAGTCATTCTTTGCACACAACTCACGTGCGGTGAGGCGGGGTTGACGCAACGTCGCGGTGGCGCGCCCGTCAATTCGGGCAAGGCCTCGTACGTTCCCTACGGCGTTGTTGAGACATAGGCGCCGTGTGTCCGCATATCAGCCGCGCGTAAAACGCTTGAGCAGAACGGCCGACGCCACCGGCCGCGCCCCGGCCCTGGCGACCCCGTCGGCCACCTCGCGGTCGGTGGAGACGACGATGACGGGCCGGCCGGGCGGCTCGGCGCGCACCAGCTGGCGGATCAACTCGTCCGCGGTGACGCCCGGTTTGGAGAACAGCACCCGCACCCCGCGCGGCGGCGCGAGCAGCACCGGCGCGGCCAGCTCGGCCCCGTCGAAGACGCAGGTGACCTCCGCGCCGGACTGCGCGGCGAGCTGCGAGAGCTGCCCGAGCAGCCGCAGGCGCTGCTTCTCCAGGGGCATCTGCGGATAGCCGGTCTTGGTGACGTTGTAGCCGTCGACGACCAGATGGGCCTGCGGCAGGGCGAGCAACTGGTCCAGGACCGCCGGATCGTGCTCGGACAGCGCGCGGGCCGCGATGTCCTTGGGGGTCATCCGGCCCGGCTCCACCGCGTCCACGGTCTCGGCGGGCCGCACCGACACCGGCGGCAGCGCCAGTTCCCGGCGCAGCCCCTGCGCGGCGTCCAGCACCGTGTCCAGCAGCAGCCGCACCCGCATGTCCTCCACGCTGCGCCCCTCGCGGGCCGCCCGCCGGGTGGCCTCCAGCGCGGTCTCCGCCTCGCCCAGGCGCGCCTTGAGCCGCCGGGTCTCGCTCTCAGCCGCGGACAGCTGCGCCTGCCCCTCGGCGCGCACGGCCTCCGTCTCGGCGCGGGCGGCGCGCAGCGCGGCCTCGCCCCGCTTGACGTCGCTGAGCGCGGCGCGCAGCTTGCGGTGCAGGGACTCGGCCTCCTTGCGGGCCGCGTCCAGCTCGGTACGCAGCCGCTCGGTCTCGGCGCGGGTGTGCTCGCGGGCCTGGGCGAGCTGCGCGCGCAGCCGCTCCAGCTCGGCCCGGCTCTCCTCCTCGGCGCGCTCGGCGTGCGCCCGCTGGGCCTCCTCGCCGGCCGCGGTGACCAGCTTGACCCAGCCGGTGGGCCGCAGCACGTAGGCCGCGGCCGCCACGTCCAGCGGGTCGGCGGCCGGGGGCGCGGAGCCGGCCTCCAGCGCGCCGCACAGCTCCGGCTGGGCCTCGCGGAACTTCTCGCCCACGCGCTGCCGGAAGATCGTGTCGGTCTCCACCGCGGCCGCCATCGCGTTGCCCGCGAACTTGGCCCGGCGGTTGGGCGCGAACCGGGCGTACTGCCGCAGTGCCGCCGGCAGCTCGGCGACCGTGAGCCGGCCGAAGGCGTCGGCGACGATCTGCACGACCCGGCGGCGCACGCCCTCGGGCAGCGGACGGTCGAGCACCTCAGCGGCGCCGTCGTCCGGCTCCCCGCCTCGTGTCTCCACCATCCGTCACCCCAATGCCTAGCGGGACCCCCCCGAAGGGGGCACCTGTGCGGGGCCCGCTCCGCTCAGGAGCCGGCGCCCGGCCTGTCCACGAGTTCCACCTTGTCCACGGCGTTGCACCAGCGGCAGCGCACCGACTCGATGGTCTCACTGACCACCTCGCGCTCCTCGACCGTGGGCTCTCCGGCCAGATCGAGGTGGACGTACTCGACGACCTTCGACGAACGCGTCACGTCGAAGCGGGTGAGGTTGCCGCAGAGGGTGCAGCGCCACCGCGTCGTGGCGGTCGGCTGGGGAACCGTCATCGTGGCTGCTCGCTTCCTTCCAGTGTCCGTGACGCGCGGGGTTCCCGGGCGCCGGCTCGTAACCCTACGGCCTGACGGCCCCTGCCCGCCCGGGTGTCCACGGCGGCGAGGCGGTCTGCGCGGATGCGTCCCGGTACGCCATGCTCTGTGCACATGATCAGCGACACGAAGACGGTGGCCGTCCGGGCGGTCCGGGCCCTGAAGGCGCTACGGACCACGCCCGCGCCGGTGACCTGCGCCCTGATCGTCGTGTGCTGTGCCCTCTTCGTGATCGGCCCGGCCTCCGGCCTGAACCCCCTGGACGGCACCGGGGACGCGCTGCTGCTCGCCCAGCGCTCCTACTTCCGGCGCTGGGGGGTGATCCCGGCCGAGCTGTTCACCGGCTCCCCGCGGGCCGCCCTGACCCCGGTGACGGCGCTGTTCGTGCACGGCAGCTGGGTGCACCTGCTCGGCAACATGCTCTTCCTGTATGTCTTCGGGGCGATGACCGAGCAGCGGATGGGCCGGGTCGCGTTCCTGCTGTTCTACCTGGGCTGCGGCTGCCTCGCCCTGCTGGGCTACGCCGCCGCCCACGCCGCCTCCGAGCAGACCCTCGTGGGCGCCTCCGGGGCGATCTCGGCGGTGCTGGGCGCGTTCCTGTACCTGTTCCCGCGGGCGCGGGTGACCAGTGTCCTGCCGTTCCTGTTCTTCCTGCCGCTGCGGCTGCCGGCGTGGATCGTCCTGCCGTTCTGGGCGGCCCTGCAGTGGGTGGCCGCCGGGCAGGCCACCCACGGGCCGGGCGTGGCCTACCTGGCCCACGTGGTGGGCTTCGCCCTGGGCTTCGCCTACGCGTGGGCCCGGTACGGGAGGAGGGGCCCGAGGGGCGGCCTCGGAGGGCTGCGGTGGCAGCCGGGCGGGCGGACTAGAGTGAAGGCCGCCCCTGCTCCGGCCCCCGAGGGAGAGAACCAGCCGTGATCACCGCGATCGTCCTCATCAAGACCAGCGTGGACCGGATCCCCGAGATCGCCGAGCAGATCGCCGCGCTGGACTCCGTCAGCGAGGTGTTCTCCGTCACCGGCACCTACGACCTGATCGCCATGGTCCGGGTGCGGCAGCACGAGGAGCTGGCGGACGTGATCCCCGGGCGGATCAGCAGGATCCCCGGGGTGGAGGCGACGGACACGCACGTGGCGTTCCGCACGTACTCGCAGCACGACCTGGAGGCGGCGTTCGCGATCGGCCTGGACTCCTAGGAGCTGGACTCCGGGCCTAGGAGTCCCAGGCCCTCGACCGAGCGGGCGCCGCCTGGCGTGCGGAGACGCCTCAGACGGCGGGCACGCAGCGGCCGTCCTCCGTGCGGTAGCGCCACTTGGCGCCGTCGCGGACCAGTTCCTTCACCGCCGTCACGAACCGCTCGACGTGCTCGTCGGGGGTGCCGGCGCCGAAGCTGACACGGACGGCGTTGAGGGACTTCTCGCCGGGCGCGGCCTCGGGGGCGCCGCACTCGCCCGGGGTCTCAGGGTCGCTGCCGAGCAGGGTGCGCACCAGCGGGTGAGCGCAGAACAGCCCGTCGCGCACGCCGATGCCGTACTCCGCGGAGAGCGCCGCGGCGAAGTGCGAGCTGTTCCAGCCCGCCACGACGAAGGAGACCACCCCGACCCGCGGGGCGTCGTCCCCGAACAGCGACAGGACGCTCACCTCGGGCACCTCGGCCAGCCCCTCGCGCACCGTGCGGATCAGGTGCTGCTCGCGCGCGACCAGCGTGTCGAAGCCGGCCTCGGTGAGCGCCTTGCAGGCGGAGGCGATGGCGTAGGCGCCGATGACGTTCGGGGAGCCGGCCTCGTGGCGGGCGGCGCCCTCGTGCCACTCCACGTCCACTCCCCCGTCGGTGCGGCGGCTCACGCGGCGGCTGGCCCCGCCGCCCGCGAGGTACGGCTCGGCCTCGCGCAGCCAGTCGGCCCGGCCGGCCAGCACACCCGCGCCGAACGGGGCGTAGAGCTTGTGGCCGGAGAAGGCCACCCAGTCGACGTCGAGGTCCCGCACGGACACCGGGTGGTGCGGGGCGAGCTGGGCGGCGTCCAGCACGATCCGGGCGCCGTGCGCGTGGGCGGCGGCGGCCAGCCGGCGCACCGGCCACAGCTCGCCGGTGACGTTGGAGGCGCCGGTGACGCAGACCAGGGCCGGGCCGTGGGGCTCGCGGTCGGCCAGCGCCCGCTCCAGGGTCGCCACGGCCTGCTCCGGGGTGCGGGGCGCGTCCACGTACGTCACCTGCGCCTCTCGCCAGGGCAGCAGCGAGGCGTGGTGCTCGGTCTCGAAGACGAACACCCGGCAGTCGGCGGGGAGCGCGCGGGCCAGCAGGTTCAGGGAGTCGGTGGTGGAGCGGGTGAAGACGACCTGGTCGGCGGGGCGGCAGTCGAGGAACGCGGCGACCGTCCGGCGGGCGTTCTCGAACAGGTCCGTGGACAGCTGCGAGAGGTAGCCGGCGCCGCGGTGGACGCTGCCGTAGTACGGCGCGTACGCCGCCACGTCGTCCCAGACGCGCTGCAGCGCGGGCGCGCTGGCCGCGTAGTCGAGCGCGGCGTAGGTGACCTCACCGCCGGTGACGAGGGGGACGGTGACGTCCCGGCCGAGGACGGGCAGCGGGGCGGACACGGACCGGTCGGTGGCAGCGGTGGAGACAGACATGGCGAACTCCCGTGAGGGCAGGCTGGATTCACCCCGCGAGCGGGCACGGCTCGAGCGTGGGTGAAGGGAAGGGGAAGATGCGGAGGCGGGGCTCTGCGGCCCTAGCGCATTCGCTTGCTCACGGAAGGCTCCCTCGTCACCACCAGGACCCCTGGGTACGCGAGGGGTCCGCGCTTGCCGTAGACCTCGCTGCCTACGGCCTGGTCTTCACCCGGGGCACCCCGCCACGGACGGAGGGTTGCCGGACAGCCGGCCGGGGCCACATGGCTGTCACTCATGACCTGGACAGGAACGTACGCGAAATGATCGCGGTCCCGCAACCCGTGTCCGGATCGCGGGACCGTGCCGCACAGGGACGGCCGTCAGGCGTTGCTGGCCGCCACCCAGCGCTCCAGGGTGCGCCGGGCCGCCCCGGAGTCGATCGACTCGGCCGCCTTCTCCATCCCGGCGCGGATCTGCTCCACCAGCGTGCCCGGGCCCGGTTCCAGGGCCACCAGGGCCGCCGCCGCGTTCAGCAGGACGGCGTCCCGGACGGGGCCCTTCTCTCCGTCCAGGACCCGGCGCGCGACCTCCGCGTTGTACGAGGCGTCGGCGCCGCGCAGCGCCTCCACCGGCACCAGCTCGATGCCGACGTCCCGCGGGTCGAAGGCCTCCTCGGTGACCTTGCCCTCCCGGACGACCCACACCCGGGACGTGGAGGTGGTGGTCAGCTCGTCCAGGCCGTCGTCCCCGCGGAAGACCAGGGAGGAGTGGCCGCGCTCGGCGAACACGCCGGCCACGATGGGCGCCATGCGCGCATCGGCGACGCCGACCGCCTGCGCCGTGACGCGGGCCGGGTTGGTCAGCGGGCCGAGGAAGTTGAACGTGGTGCGGATGCCGAGCTGTCCGCGGGCGGCGGCGACGTGGCGCAGGGCCGGGTGGAATTTCACCGCGAAGCAGAAGGTGATGCCGGCTTCTTCCGCCACCTCGGCCACCCGCCGCGGGGTCAGCTCCAGGTTGACGCCCAGCTTCTCCAGGACGTCGGAGGCGCCGGAGGCGGAGGACGCGGCCCGGTTGCCGTGCTTGACGACCTTCGCGCCGGTGCCGGCGACGACGATCGAGGACATCGTGGAGATGTTCACGGTCTTCGCGCCGTCGCCGCCGGTGCCGACGATGTCGACGGCCGGCCCGGGGACCTCGATGACGTTGGCGTGCTCGTACATCGCCCGGACCAGACCGGTGATCTCCTCCACCGTCTCGCCCTTGGCCCGCAGCGCCACCGCGAACCCGGCGATCTGGGCGTCCGTCGCCTCGCCGCGCATGATCCGGTCCATCGCCCAGGCGGTGTCGTCCGCGCTCTGGTCACGTCCGGCCAGCAGGCCGTTCAGCACCCGGGGCCAGGAACGGCCCGCCGCGGTGTCGCCTCCAGCGGGGGTCACAGCGCTCATAAGCCGCTCCTGGGTCGGTGTCCCTGACGAGGCGGGACGTGGATGTTCGACGCCTTCCACCCTATCCAGAGCGCCGCACGGCGAAGGGCCCCGTCCGGGAAACGGACGGGGCCCTGGGACCGGGCGTGGCGACGCTCGGGATTACCGATCAGTGGTGGCCGTGGCCGCTCGTGATCTCCTTGTACTCCTCGACGGTCGGCTTCGCGATCTGGCTGTCCTCGCCGTAGTAGGCGTGGCTGAGCTTGGCGCGCAGCTTCTCCGTACCCCGGACCTTGCGCTCGACGCCGTTCTCGTCGACCGTCGGGCCGATCTCCACCGGCTCGTACTGGTGGTGAGCGGTGAGCGTGTACAGCTGCTCCTGGCTGAGCGGCTCGTGCACCTCGATGAACTCACCGTGCGGCAGGCGCTTGATGATGCCCGACTCGCGGCCGTGCAGCACCTTCTCCTTGTCCCGCCGCTGCAGGCCGAGGCAGACCCGCTTGGTGATGACGAAGGTGATGACCGGCACCAGGAAGAACGCGATGCGGACGAACCAGGTGATCGCGTTGATCGACAGGTGGAAGTGGGTGGCCCACAGGTCGTTGCCACCGCCGACCAGCAGCACGAAGTACCAGGCGATCCAGGCGGCACCGAAGGCGGTGCGGGTCGGCACGTTGCGCGGGCGGTCCAGGATGTGGTGTTCGCGCCGGTCGCCGGTGACCCAGGCCTCGATGAACGGGTACAGCGCGATCGCGATGAGGACCACACCGAAGAGCACCAGCGGGATGAAGACGCCCAGGACCAGCGTGTGACCCCAGAAGTTGATCTCCCAGCCGGGCATGGCGCGGATGAGGCCCTCGGCCATGCCCATGTACCAGTCGGGCTGGGCGCCGGTGGACACCTGGTCCGGACGGTAGGGGCCGATGGCCCAGATCGGGTTGATCTGCGCGATCGCCGCGATGGCCGCGATGGCACCGAAGACCAGGAAGAAGAAGCCTCCGGCCTTGGCCATGTAGACCGGCAGCAGCGGCATGCCGACGACGTTGTTGTTGGTCTTGCCGGGACCCGCGAACTGCGTGTGCTTGTGGTAGAAGACCAGGATCAGGTGGCCGACGACCAGGCCGAGCATGATGCCCGGCAGCAGCAGGATGTGGATCGAGTAGAACCGGGCCACGAAGTCGTGGCCGGGGAACTCGCCGCCGAAGAGGAAGAACGAGATGTACGTGCCGATGATCGGCACGGACAGGATCGCGCCCTCCATGAAGCGGACACCGGTGCCGGAGAGCAGGTCGTCCGGGAGCGAGTAGCCGGTGAAGCCGGTGAACATGCCCAGGACGAACAGCAGGAAGCCGAACAGCCAGTTGACCTCACGCGGCTTGCGGAACGCGCCGGTGAAGAACACGCGCATCATGTGCACGAACATGCCGGCGAGGAAGATCAGCGCGGCCCAGTGGTGGATCTGCCGGATGAGCAGACCACCGCGCACCTCGAAGGAGATGTGCAGGGTCGAGTTGAACGCCTCGCTCATCAGCTGTCCCTGCAGCGGGACGTAGCTGCCGTGGTACACCACCTCGTTCATCGAGGGGTGGAAGAACAGCGTCAGATACACACCCGTGAGGATGATGATCAGGAAGCTGTAGAGGCAGACCTCACCCAGCATGAACGACCAGTGGTCGGGGAAGATCTTGCGCATGTTGGCCTTGGCCAGGCTGTAGATGCCCAGCCGGCCGTCGGCCCAGTCGGCGAGCTTCTCGCCGGCCGGTGCCTTCCCGCGCGAGCGGGTCGGGTTGCTCGCTGTAGTACTCATCCGCGCTCCCAGAATGCAGGACCGACGGGCTCCTCGAAGTCGCCGAGCGCCTGGAGGTAACCCTCGCTGTCCACGCCGATGCGCAGCTGCGGCAGGGCGTGGCCGGCCGGGCCGAAGATCACTCGGGCACCGTCGGAGAGGTCGAAGGTGGACTGGTGGCACGGGCACAGCACGTGGTGCGTCTGCTGCTCGTACAGGGAGATCGGGCAGCCGACGTGGGTGCAGATCTTCGAGTACGCCACGATGCCCTGGTGCGACCACTCGAGCTCGCGCTTGTCCTTGATGTTGTCCGGCTGCAGCCGGACGATCATCAGGGCCGCCTTGGCGATCTCGTTCTGGAAGTCCTCGTTGTTCTCCTCCAGGCCGTCGGGCTTGGCGAAGGTGAGGGAGCCGGTGGCGATGTCCTCGGGACGCAGCGGCTGGTTGGTGTTCATGTTCACCAGGCGCTTGCCCTTGGCCCACAGCGTGTGGCGGAGCTTCTCGTGCGGCAGCGACCCCAGGTCGCGCAGCAGGAACAGGCCGGAGAACGGCACCAGCGTCAGCGCGCCCAGCAGGGTGTTGCGGATGAGCGGCCGGCGGCCGATCGCGGACTCCTTGGCCCCCTGCTTGAAGTCCGCGTGGACCTTCGCGCGGACCTCGGGGGACGCCTCGATCGGGTGACGCTCGTCGGCGATCTCCGCGTCGGACATCAGGGTGCGGGCCCAGTGGACCGCGCCCGCGCCGATGCAGAACAGCGCCACGCCCAGCGTCAGGCCCAGCGCGAAGTTCATCGCGCTGATGTGGCCCAGCGGCCAGATGAAGATCGACTTGTCGTTCGGGATCCACACGTACGAGGCGATGAAGCCCAGGGTGGCCAGCATCGACACCGTGAACAGCAGGGCGACGGTGCGCTCGGACCGCTTGGCCGCCCGCTCGTCGATGTCCTGGATCCGGTGCTCGTGGGGCGGCAGGCCCGGGTCGGCGAACGGGTTGTGCTCGTCCGCGACCCCTACGGCGCCGTGCGCCGCGCCCGACTCGGCGGGCAGGTTCTCTTCTGGAATGTCTTGGCTACTCATGACTTCTTGGCCTTTGCGGTCCGAGCGGCGACCCACACGGCGACGGCGATCAGCACGCCCAGTCCGAAGATCCACCCGAACAGACCCTCACTGACCGGCCCGAGGCCGCCCAGCTCCAGGCCGCCCGGGTTCTTCGTCTGGTCGCTATTGACCGAGTGCAGATAGGCGATGATGTCCTTCTTGTTCTTCGACGACAGCGTCGTGTCGGGGAAGGAAGGCATGTTCTGCGGGCCGGTCTGCATGGCCTCGTAGATGTGCTTCGGCTGGACACCCTCGAGGTCCGGGGCGAACTTGCCGTGCGTGAGCGCACCGCCCTTGCCGGTGAAGTTGTGGCACTGGGCGCAGTTGGTCCGGAACAGCTCACCGCCCTTGGCGATGTCGGCGCCCTCCGGGCTGTACTGGTTCTTCGTGGGCACGCTCGGACCGGCGCCCAGGGAGGCGATGTACGCCGCCAGCTGGTCGATCTCGGCCTGGTTGTAGATGACCTTCTTGCGCGGGATCTGCGCACCCGGCTGCTGGGCCGGCATGCGGCCGGTGCCGACCTGGAAGTCGACGGCCGCGGCGCCCACACCCACCAGGGACGGACCGTCAGTGGTGCCCTGACCACCGGCGCCGTGGCAGCTGGCGCAGCCGACCTCGTAGAGCTTCTTGCCCTCCTCGATGGTGAGGGACTGGGCGGAGTCGTCGGCCTTCGCCTTGCTCGCGGGCGCGAACGCGGTGTACAGCCCCCCCGTGGCCGCCAGCGCGAGAAGTAGGACGACGACCGCCGCCAGCGGATGGCGTCGTCGTGCGGAGAGCTTTTTCACGGATTACCCCGGTGTCAGGATCTTCTGCGTCGATGCTTGCGGGACTTGGATCGGTTCTTCGGCTACTTGATCAGGTAGATCGTGGCGAAGAGGCCGATCCAGACGACATCGACGAAGTGCCAGTAGTAGGACACGACGATGGCCGCGGTCGCCTGCTCGTGGGTGAACCTCCGCGCCGCGTAGGTGCGGCCGAGGACCAGCAGGAAGGCGATGAGACCGCCCGTCACGTGCAGGCCGTGGAAGCCGGTGGTCAGGTAGAACACCGAGCCGTACGGGTCGGAGGACAGGGACAGCCCGTCCTCCTTCACCAGGCTCGTGTACTCGTAGATCTGACCGCCGATGAAGATCGCACCCATGATGAAGGTGACGATGAACCAGCCCCGGAGCTTCTTCACGTCACCGCGCTCGGCGGCGAAGACGCCGAGCTGGCAGGTGAGGGAGGAGAGCACCAGGATCGTGGTGTTCGCGGAGGAGAAGGGGACGTTGAGATGGTCCGCCATCGCCTTCCAGTGATCGGGCCCCGTCACCGATCGCAGGGTGAAGTACATCGCGAAGAGGGCCGCGAAGAACATCAGCTCGGAACTCAGCCAGATGATGGTTCCGACGCTGGTGAGGTTCGGCCGGTTGACCGACGGGTGCGCGTGCCCGGTTTCTACTGTCGTTGCTGTCGCCACGACCGACATTATGTCGGTCGCTTATCCCGCCCTCACTCCGGGGGGTCCCGTTCGGAGTGTCTATGGGGTGTGCCCTGCCCGTACGGCTCATCCCGGTGGCGTGCGAAGCGGTGTTGACCAGGGGGTGAAGGGAGTAGAGTCCGCGCCATCGGTACCCGGAAGTTCCCGACCAATGCTGTGCCTTCCCTACAAGACGTGTGGAGGAACCATGCAGGCGACCGCCACGGTGCTGGTCTACAGCGACGACGCAGGCACCAGGGAGCAGGTGCGGTTGGCCACCGGCCGGAGACCGGCTCAGGACGCGCCCGTCGTGGAGTTCGTCGAGTGCGCCACGCCCGCGGCCGTGCTGAAGGAGCTGGACCGGGGCGGGATCGACGTCTGCGTCCTGGACGGCGAGGCCGTGCCCATGGGCGGCATGGGGATGTGCCGGCAGATCAAGGACGAGGTCTTCCGGTGCCCGCCGGTGCTGCTGCTCATCGGGCGCCCGCAGGACGCCTGGCTGGCGACGTGGAGCCGCGCGGACGCGGCGGTCACCCTTCCGGTGGACCCGGTGGAGTTCGCCTCCGCGCTGGCCTCCCTGCTGCGCAGGAAGGCCCTGGTGGCCTGAGGCTCCCGTGGCGGCCCGCCGGGCCGTGACGTGCCTCGGCGGCCCGCGGTGGTGTCTGCGGGCCGCCGAGGGCTTTCCGGGCCCGTTCACATGCCCTGCGGGCTCAGTCTCGCCGTGTCCTGCTTGGGTGTGCCGCCCTGGCCGCTGCCGTGCAGGGCGCTGCCCTGGACCCACTTCTCCCAGGGCATGTTCCACTCGCCGAAGCCGTTGCCGAACAGCTCCATCGGCTTGCCCTTGGAGTTGACCACCTGCACGATGTCGCCCTCGTGGACGTTGTCGAAGAACCACTTGGCGTTGGCGTTGCTCATGCCGGTGCAGCCGTGGCTCACGTTGGACACGCCCTGGGAGCCGACGGACCAGGGGGCGGCGTGCACGTACTCGCCGCTCCAGGTGACCCGGGTGGCCCAGTAGACCATCAGGTCGAAGGAGTCCGAGGAGCCCGCGGCGATGCCGATGGTGGTGCTCTTCATCCGCACGGAGGCCTGCTTGGCCAGCACGACCTTGATCCCGTTGCGGGTGTCGAAGCCGGGTCTGCCGGTGGTGACGGGGATCTGCTTGATCTTCTCGTCGTTCTTGTAGAGCGTCAGCTGGTGCGCGGCGGCGTCGGTGACGGCCACGACGCGGTCGCCGATGGTGAGCTTGAGCGGCTTGGCGGTGCCGCCGTACAGCCGGTCGGCGATGCGCATGTTCTCCAGGCCGCTGCGCACCTCGATGCTGGTGCCGGCCGGCCAGTAGTCCCGGGGCCGGTAGTGCAGGTGCTTGTCGTCCACCCAGTACCAGGAGCCCTGCACGGCGGGCGTGGAGTGCACCTGCAGGCCGCGTTCGACGACGGCGCGCTGGGCCTTGTCCTTGACCGGCTGATCGAGTTCGGCCGTGATGGGCTGGCCGACGCCGTAGGTGCCCGAGTCGGGGCCGAAGGTCACGTTCAGGCGTTTGTTGGTGGTCGGCTTGCTGGTGTCGAAGGTGAGGACCTTGCGGCCGGGTGCACCGTCCGCGTCCTCCGTGCTCACCGTGACCGTGTAGTGGGCGCCGGCGGCCAGTGGTGAGGTGCTGTGCCAGCGGCTGCCGTCGGCGTCCAGTTCGCCGGCGACACGGCGTCCTGTGGCGTCCTGGGCGGTGACGTCCGTGATGCGCCCGTCGGAGCCCTCTGCGGTGATCTCCAGGGGCTTGTCCGGGTCGGCTTTCTTGCCGGGGTCCGTGGGGCCGTTGAAGGAGATCTGGTCGGCCGCGTCGTAGGGGTCGGCGGCCAGCGGGTTACCGTCGGGGCCGCAGGCCGTGACGCCCGCCGAGAGGGCGGCCACCAGGAGAGCGCAGCTGACGGCTGTGTGGGTGCGCGGAGTGGCGGTGCTCATGACCTCACGCTAAGGAGGTACGTCAACTCCGGCGCGGTGGATCGTCCGTCCGGGGGATGTTCTCCGGCGAACGACGGAACCCGGGCCCCCCGCCTGGAGGGCCCGGGTTCCCCGGGTCGTTCAGTATGTGTTACTGGGTGCGGTTCTCACCGCGGTAGTACTCGAAGACCCAGCCGAACAGGGCCAGCATGACCAGCGGCGCCCCGAAGTAGAGCAGCCACCAGCCGAGCGCCACGCCGAGGAAGGCCAGCGCGCCGCCGACACCGAGGGCGAGCGGCTGCCAGCTGTGCGGGCTGAAGAAGCCCAGCTCGCCGGCGTCGTCCGCGACGTCCGCCTCCTTGTTGTCCTGGGCACCCGCGTCGACCCGCCGGGCGGTGAAGCCCAGGTAGAAGCCGACCATGATGCTCAGGCCGAAGGACAGGAACAGGGCTGTGGTGCCGGCCGGCTCCTTCGACCACACGCCGTAGACGATGGCCATGATGAGCAGGAAGACGCTCAGCCACATGAACATCTTGCCCTGGATCTTCACTTGCCGGCCTCCTTGCCGCCAGCGAGGGCCTTCTCACCGTGGCCGGCGTTCTCCAGCTGGTCGAGCGCGGCGATCTCCGGGTGGTGCAGGTCGAACGCCGGGGATTCGCTGCGGATCCGCGGCAGGGTGAGGAAGTTGTGCCGCGGCGGCGGGCAGGAGGTCGCCCACTCCAGCGAACGGCCGTAGCCCCACGGGTCGTCCATGTTGACCGGCTTGCCGTACTTGGCCGTCTTCCAGACGTTGTAGAAGAACGGCAGGATCGACAGGCCGAGCAGGAACGAGAAGATCGTCGAGACCATGTTCAGGCCGGTGAAGCCGTCCGCGGCCAGGTAGTCGGCGTAGCGGCGCGGCATGCCCTCGGCACCCAGCCAGTGCTGGACCAGGAAGGTGCCGTGGAAGCCGATGAACAGCATCCAGAAGGTCATCTTGCCCAGGCGCTCGTCGAGCATCTTGCCGGTGAACTTCGGCCACCAGAAGTGGAAGCCGGAGAACATCGCGAAGACGACGGTGCCGAACACCACGTAGTGGAAGTGGGCCACCACGAAGTACGAGTCGGAGATGTGGAAGTCCATCGGCGGCGACGCCAGGATGACACCGGTCAGACCACCGAAGGTGAAGGTGATCAGGAAGCCGGTCGCCCACAGCATCGGCGTCTCGAAGGACAGCGAGCCCTTCCACATGGTGCCGATCCAGTTGAAGAACTTCACACCGGTCGGGACCGCGATCAGGAAGGTCATGAAGGAGAAGAACGGCAGCAGCACGCCACCGGTGACGTACATGTGGTGGGCCCACACGGTCACGGACAGACCCGCGATGGCGATGGTCGCGCCGATCAGACCCATGTAGCCGAACATCGGCTTGCGGGAGAAGACCGGGATGACCTCACTGATGATGCCGAAGAACGGCAGCGCGATGATGTACACCTCTGGGTGGCCGAAGAACCAGAAGAGGTGTTGCCACAGCAGGGCTCCGCCGTTGGCGGCGTCGAAGACGTGGGCGCCGAACTTGCGGTCGGCCTCCAGCGCGAACAGGGCCGCGGCCAGCACCGGGAAGGCGAGCAGGACCAGCACCGCGGTCAGCAGCACGTTCCAGGTGAAGATCGGCATGCGGAACATGGTCATGCCCGGTGCGCGCATGCAGATGATCGTGGTGATGAAGTTGACCGAGCCGAGGATCGTGCCGAAGCCGGAGAAGGCCAGGCCCATGATCCACATGTCGCCGCCGACACCCGGCGAGTGCACCGCGTCGGACAGCGGGGCGTAGGCGAACCAGCCGAAGTCGGCCGCGCCCTGCGGGGTGAGGAAGCCGGCCACCGCGATCAGCGAGCCGAACAGGTACAGCCAGTAGGCGAACATGTTCAGCCGCGGGAAGGCCACGTCCGGAGCGCCGATCTGCAGCGGCATGATCCAGTTCGTGAAGCCGGCGAACAGCGGCGTCGCGAACATCAGCAGCATGATCGTGCCGTGCATCGTGAACGCCTGGTTGAACTGCTCGTTCGACAGGATCTGCAGACCCGGACGGGCCAGCTCGGCGCGCATGAGGAGCGCCATCACGCCGCCGATGCAGAAGAACGCGAACGAGGTGACCAGGTACAGCGTTCCGATGGTCTTGTGGTCGGTGGTCGTCAGCCACTTCACCACGACGTTACCGGGTTGCTTGCGCCGGACCGGCGGCGCGGTCGCGATGGATCCCGCAGCCGCCGCGGCACCCTGAGGTTCGTTGAGGATGCTCACAGGTTGTTCGTCTCCCGGTTCTTCTCGTGGCCCGTCTGCGCGATGCCGGCGGGAACGTAACCGGTCTGCCCCTTCTTAGCGAGGTCCTTGAGGTGCTGCTCGTAGCGGTCCGGCGAGACGACCTTCACGTTGAACAGCATCCGGGAGTGGTCCTGGCCGCACAGCTCGGCGCACTTGCCCCGGAAGGTGCCCTCCTTGTTGGGGGTCACCTGGAAGGAGTTGGTGTGGCCGGGGATGACGTCCATCTTCATCAGGAACGGCAGCACCCAGAAGGAGTGGTTGACGTCCCGCGAGGTGAGGATGAAGCGGACGGTCTTGCCCTTGGGCAGCCACAGCGTCGGGCCCGGCAGGCCGGTCTGCGGGTTCCGCGAGGACGGCGTACCGGCGTCGTAGACGCCGCCGGCGTTCGCCGGGAACGCGTTCTTGAACCGGTCCGGGATCGCGGCCAGGTTCTTGTCGGTCTTCGCGTCACCCGTGGAGCCGGACACGGGGGTGATGTAGTTGAACGCCCAGCTCCACTGGTAGCCGACGACGTTGACCGTCACGTCGGGCTTCTTGGATTCGTCGAGGAGCTTGGACTCGTCCCGGGCCGTGAAGTAGAAGAGCACCGAGACGATCAGGAGCGGAACCACCGTGTACAGCGCCTCGATGGGCATGTTGTACCGGGTCTGCGGAGGGACCTCGACCTTGGTGCGGCTGCGCCGGTGGAAGATCGCACTCCACAGGATCAGACCCCACACCAGGCAGCCGACAGCGATCGCGGCCGCCCAGGAACCCTGCCACAGCGAGAGGATCCGGGGAGCCTCTTCCGTGGTCGGGGTGGGCATACCCAGCCGGGGGAAGTCCTTGTATGTGCAACCGGTAGCGGTCGCCAGGACCAGGCCCGCAGTCAGTGCCTGCAGCAGCTTCCGCCGCATCGGGCGCCGCGGCGAGCGGTCGGAGCCGTTGGGACTCACGTAGCGCCTTCCCGAGAGTCTCGCCCGCGCTGTTCGGCTGCGGCCTTCTCGCTGGTCGGTCGCCGCCCTGCGTCGGGCAGGGGTTTGGATGTTTATGCGGACCAAACCCTACTGGACGCCTTCCGGCGGGTCGCGGGGAGGGTGCCATACGCGCCGCGGGTCACCCTGAAGGGGTGGGATGCGCCTGGCTGTCCCGGTATGTGACGGGCGGTCGAGGCGCCCCGATCTCGGGTTTCCCGGGCGCACGGCAGGTCAGGGG
>NZ_LR732544.1:2267417-2299927 GCF_902506575.1 Streptomyces mexicanus
TAGCGTAGCCGTGTGGCTTACTTCGACGCGGCGTCCGCCGCCCCCCTGCACCCCGTGGCCCGGCAGGCCCTCCTCGCCGCCCTCGACGAGGGATGGGCCGATCCCGCACGGCTGTACCGGGAGGGCAGGCGGGCGCGGTTGCTGCTGGACGCGGCGCGGGAGGCGGCCGCGGAGGCGGTGGGGTGCCGACCGGACGAGCTGAGCTTCACCGCGTCCGGCACGCGGGCCGTGCACACCGGCGTGGCCGGCGCGCTGGCCGGCCGGCGCCGCGTCGGACGCCACCTGATCGTGTCAGCGGTCGAACACTCCTCGGTACTCCTTTCGGCCGAGGCGCACGAGGCGGACGGCGGGACGCTCACCCAGGTCCCGGTCGACCGCGCCGGCCGCGTGAGCGCCGCGTCGTACGCCGAGGCGCTGCGCCCCGACACGGCGCTGGCCTGCCTGCAGTCGGCCAACCACGAGGTGGGCACCGAGCAGCCGGTCGCCGAGGTGGCCGAGGTGTGCCGCGCGGCGGGCGTGCCGCTGCTGGTGGACGCGGCGCAGTCGCTGGGCTGGGGCCCGGTCGAGGGTCCCTGGTCGCTGCTGACGGCGAGCGCGCACCAATGGGGCGGGCCGTCCGGGGTCGGGCTGCTCGTGGTCCGCAAGGGGGTGCGGTTCGCCGCCCCGGGGCCGGCCGACGAACGCGAGTCGGGCCGGGCGCCCGGCTTCGAGAACATCCCGGCGATCGTGGCGGCGGCGGCCTCGCTGCGGGCGGTGCGGGCCGAGGCGGCGGCGGAGTCGGCGCGGCTGCGGGAGCTGACCGAGCGGATCCGGGCGCGTGTGCCGCGGCTGGTGCCGGACGTGGAGGTGGTGGGCGACCCGGTCCGCCGCCTGCCGGGCGTCGTCACCTTCTCCTGTCTCTATGTCGACGGAGAGACCCTGCTGCACGCCCTGGACGGCGAGGGCTTCTCCGTCTCCTCCGGCTCCTCCTGCACCAGCTCCACCCTGACCCCGAGTCACGTGCTGAAGGCCATGGGCGTGCTGAGCGAGGGCAACGTCCGGGTGTCGCTGCCGCCGGGGACACCGGAGGAGGACGTGGAGCGGTTCCTGGCGGTGCTGCCGGGCGCGGTGGCCGCGGTCCGCGAGAAGCTGGGCGCCCCGGCGGCGCAGCCGGAGGGGGCCGCGCGCCCGGCGGAACGGGTCGTCGACGCGCTCGGCAAGCGCTGCCCCCTGCCGGTGATCGAGCTGGCGAAGATCATCGGCGAGGTCCCGGTCGGCGGCACGGTCCGCGTCCTGGCCGACGACGAGGCGGCCCGCCTGGACATCCCGGCCTGGTGCGAGATGCGGGGCCAGGAGTACGTGGGCGAGGAGCCGGCTCGGGCGGGTGTGGCGTACGTGGTCCGCCGGGTCTCCTGAGGGGCGGTCTCAGCCGAGGCGCGCGCGCACCTCGCGGGCCGCGTCCTCGCCGTACGCCTTGGTGAAGCGCTCCATGAAGTGCGCCCGCCGCAGCTGGTACTCCTGGGTGCCGACGGTCTCGATGACCAGCGTGGCGAGCATGCAGCCGACCTGCGCGGCGCGCTCCAGCGAGACGCCCCAGGCCAGCCCCGACAGGAACCCGGCGCGGAAGGCGTCGCCGACGCCCGTCGGGTCGGCCTTGCGCTCCTCGTCCGGGCAGCCCACCTCGACGGTGTCCTCGCCGGCGCGCTCGATGCGCACGCCGCGCGCGCCGAGGGTGGTCACCCGGTGGCCGACGCGGCCGAGGATCTCGGCGTCGCTCCAGCCGGTCTTGGACTCGATGAGGCCCTTCTCGTACTCGTTGGAGAACAGGTACGTCGCCCCGTCCAGCAGTATCCGGATCTCGTCGCCGTTCATCCGGGCGATCTGCTGGGAGAAGTCGGCGGCGAAGGGGATGCCGCGCGTGCGGCACTCCTCGGTGTGCCGCAGCATCGCCTCCGGGTCGTCGGCGCCGATGAGCACCAGGTCCAGGCCGCCCACCCGGTCGGCGACGGTCTTCAGCTCGATGAGCCGGGCCTCGCTCATCGCCCCGGTGTAGAAGGAGCCGATCTGGTTGTGGTCGGCGTCGGTGGTGCACACGAAGCGGGCGGTGTGCAGCGTCTCGGAGATCCGTACGGAGTCGGTGTCGACACCGTGCCGCTCCAGCCAGGCGCGGTACTCGTCGAAGTCGGCGCCCGCGGCGCCCACCAGGATCGGCCGGGTGCCCGGCTGACCCATGCCGAAGGCGATGTTGGCCCCGACCCCGCCGCGCCGTACGTCCAGCTGGTCGACCAGGAAGGAGAGCGAGACCGTGTGCAGCTGGTCCGCGACGAGCTGGTCGGCGAAGCGGCCGGGGAAGGTCATGAGGTGGTCGGTGGCGATGGACCCGGTGACTGCGATGCGCACGGCGTGGACGCTCCTGGTGGCAGGGGGATTGACAGTTCACGCTACCCGGTCTGCGGGTGACGCTGAAGCACGACGAACTACCCGATAGTAGGTCTTTCCCGGCACACTGTGCCGTGCGTACGGTGCCGTCATGGCGCACGAGTTCCGTACCACGCCCGCTCCGGCCGACCTCGAGGGCGACCTGGCGTCGCTGCGCGGGGACTGCGCCCGGATGGCCGCGCGCTGGCCGCGCCCCGAGCCGGACGCCGAGGCCGCCGCGCCGGTGTCCCCGTCCCGCATCCACGGCGTGTCCGTGCCGCCGTCCTCCGCCCGGCTGGTGGAGCGTATGTCCGACTACGGGACCCGGACGGCAGACGGCGGGACCCGGACGGCGGACGGCGGGGACTGAGCGGGGCACGCCCACCGAACCGGCTGCGGGTGCCGAGCCTCGGGCTGACCGGGTTCCGGGCCACGGGCTGACCGGGTTCCGGGCCGCGGGCTGACCGGGGGCGCCGGCCCGCACCGGCTGGGCGCGCTCGGCGCCGGGGGGAACCGAGTGCTCCCCCGCCGCGTCCCATCGCCGTCCCCCGTATGGGGGATGCCGGATACGTCCCACCGGCCTCTCGCCCTGTCGGGCAGGTCGGGGCCGGGCCGCCGGCCAGGGACGGCAGGGACTGTCGCGCAGCCGAAGGAGCGATGCGGTGAACACCGAGCGACCCGACCACGACGACGCGGCCGCGGCACAGGCCGCCGGGGAGACTTCGGGGCGGCCGGAGACACCAAAGCCCGCGGGCACGCCGCCGGCCCCGGCACCGGAGCACGCGGCGGACGGCGCACCGGGGGCACGGACCGACACGGACGGCGCACCGGGGGCACGGACCGACACGGACGGAAAGGCCGGCCGCGGCCGTTCCGGACGCGGGCGCTCGCCCCTGGCCGCGGCCTCGGTCGCCGTCGCCGTGCTGCTGGTGGGCGGCGGCGGGGCGTACCTCGCCACGAACGCGTCCGGCGACACGGGCGGCCCTACGGGCGCCACCGCACCCGGCAACCACAGCACTCCCCCGCCGCTCGTCCTCGACGGCCTCCGCGCCCCGGGCACGGGCGACGGCGGCAACGGCAGCGGTGGCGCCGCGAACGGCATCGCCCCCGGCGAGCCCGACCCCTACGGCACCGTCTACCGCGCCGTCGGTCCACTGCCCACCGGTCCCGGCTCGGCGCCGGTCTACGTGCCGCGCGGCGAGGTCACCCGGGCGGAGGTGGCCCGGCTGGCTCGGGCACTCGGCGTCACGGGCACCCCGGTGGCCGACGCGCGTTCGTGGCGGGTGGGCACCGGGAAGGACGGCGCGGGCCCGGTGCTGCGGGTGACCCGGCAGGCGCCGGGTGCCTGGACGTTCAGCCGGTACGCGCCCGGCACCGACGACTGCAAGGGCCTGCTGTGCGCCCACGACCCGGCGGCGCCCGCCGCCCACCCGGTGAGCGTGGCGGCGGCCGAGAAGGCGGCGGCGCCGGTGCTCGAGGCCCTGGGACAGGACGACGCCGAGGTGGACGCCGGGCAGGTCATGGGCGCCCAGCGGGTGGTCGACGCCGATCCGCGCATCGGCGGGCTGCCCACGTACGGCTGGACGACGACCCTGACCATCGGGGTGCAAGGCGAGGTGGTCGGCGGCAGCGGGCGGCTGGCGGCGCCGGTGAAGGCGGACACGTATCCGGTGCTGAGCGCGCGGCGGACCCTGGACCTGATGAACGGGGCCCCGCACACCGACCACCGGATGGGCATCGGCGGCTGCACCCGCCCCGTGGCGCCGAAGGACCGTCTGGAGCAGCCGTGCGGCGCGCCCGCCTCCCCCGCTTCCCCGCAGACCGCCGCCACGATCGACTCGGCGGTGTTCGGGCTGGCCGCGTACACCTCGGGCGGGCGGCCGGCGCTGGTGCCGTCCTGGCTGTTCCAGGTGCGGGCCCCGGCCGGGCAGCAGGCGTTCACCGTGGCCTACCCGGCGGTGGACCCGCGGTATCTGACCTCGGCGGGCGCGCCGTCCGGGCAGCCGAGCCCGCCCCCGAGCGGCACCAGCGGGCCGGGGAGCGGTCGGACGGTGACGCGTGACGTGCGGGTGACGGGCTACCGCGCGGCGGGCGACGACCTGACGGTGTCCTTCGAGGGCGGGGTGTGCGCGGACTACACCGCGTCGGCGAAGGAGGACTCGGACCGGGTGACCGTCACGGTGACGCAGACCTCGCAGCGGGACCGGGTCTGCATCCTGGTCGCCAAGGAGTACCAGCGCACGGTCCACCTGGACCACCCGCTCGACGGCCGGACCGTGGTCGGCTCGGACGGCCACCGGATCCCGCCGGCGGCGGGGGCGGGGCTGCCGCGGTCGTCCGGCGCGGTGCGCTGAGCCACCCGCGCGGAAAGCGGACGAGGCGGCGGCCCCCCGGTGGGGACCGCCGCCTCGTGTGTCATGCCGTGGCCGGCTCGGCTCAGCTGAAGGAGTCGCCGCAGGCGCAGGAGCCCGTCGCGTTCGGGTTGTCGATCGTGAAGCCCTGCTTCTCGATCGTGTCCACGAAGTCGATGGTGGCGCCGCCCAGGTAGGGGGCGCTCATGCGGTCGGTGACGACCTTCACGCCGCCGAAGTCCTTCTCCACGTCGCCGTCGAGGGAGCGCTCGTCGAAGAAGAGCTGGTAGCGCAGGCCGGAGCAGCCGCCGGGCTGGACGGCGACGCGCAGGGCGAGGTCGTCACGGCCTTCCTGGTCGAGCAGGGCCTTGACCTTGGCCGCGGCGGCGTCGGTCAGGATGATGCCGTCGGTGACGGTGGTGGTCTCGTCCGATACGGACATCTACATCTCTCCCGGGTTGTACGGAGACTGCTTGCCGACGAGTGCAACCGGCGAGGCCGCGGATTCATTCCGCGCCGGGCGCGTGCTTGTTCTCTTGTCCATGCTCGTCCCCTTCATGCTCGCACACGCGCCGGGAAGCGGGCAGCGGCCCGGGAGGGTGACGGACCGGGCGGCGATCGGGCGACGGACCCGGCGACGGCCGGGCGGCGGCCGGGCGGCGGCCCCGGCGGCGACCCCGCGCCGCGCCCGGGATTCACGTCACACCGACACTATGGGCATCGTCAAAGTGACGTGAAGCGGTTATGATAGAGAGCGTCAGTTAGACGAAAAGTAGAAAGGGTGCGTGTCGTGACCACCGCCCAGCCCCAGGAGCTCGACGTTCAGCCGACGCCCCTCGCCCTGCTGCTGCTCGGCCGCGAGGCCGACCCGAGGAGCGAGCGCGGCGTCGAGTGCCCCGGCGACCTGCCCGCGCCGTCCGACCCGGACCTGGTGGCACGCGCCCGCGCGGCGAAGGAGAAGCTCGGGGACAAGGTCTTCGTGCTCGGCCACCACTACCAGCGCGACGAGGTCATCCAGTTCGCGGACGTCACCGGCGACTCCTTCAAGCTGGCGCGGGACGCGGCGGCGCGGCCCGAGGCCGAGTACATCGTGTTCTGCGGCGTGCACTTCATGGCGGAGTCCGCGGACATCCTGACCTCCGACGAGCAGAAGGTCGTCCTGCCCGACCTGGCCGCCGGCTGCTCGATGGCCGACATGGCGACGGCCGAGCAGGTGGCGGAGTGCTGGGACGTCCTGACCGAGGCCGGGATCGCCGACCAGGTGGTCCCCGTCTCGTACATGAACTCCTCCGCCGACATCAAGGCCTTCACCGGCAAGCACGGCGGCACGATCTGCACCTCGTCCAACGCCGAGCGCGCCCTGGAGTGGGCCTTCGAGCAGGGCGAGAAGGTCCTCTTCCTCCCCGACCAGCACCTCGGCCGCAACACCGCCGTCCGCGACATGGGCATGTCGCTGGAGGACTGCGTCGTCTACAACCCGCACCGGCCGAACGGCGGGCTGACCGCCGAGGAGCTGCGCGCGGCGAAGATGATCCTGTGGCGCGGCCACTGCTCGGTGCACGGCCGCTTCAGCCTGGACTCGGTCGACGAGGTGCGCGCGCGCATCCCCGGCGTCAACGTCCTGGTGCACCCCGAGTGCAAGCACGAGGTGGTCGCCGCCGCCGACTACGTCGGCTCCACGGAGTACATCATCAAGACCCTCGAGGCGGCCCCGGCCGGCTCCAGGTGGGCCGTCGGCACCGAGCTGAACCTGGTACGCCGCCTGGCGAACCGTTTCGCGCCCGAGGGCAAGGAGATCGTCTTCCTGGACCGCACGGTCTGCTTCTGCTCGACCATGAACCGCATCGACCTCCCGCACCTGGTCTGGGCCCTGGAGTCGCTGGCCGAGGGCACCCTGGTCAACCGCATCCAGGTCGACAAGGAGACGGAGGCCTTCGCGAAGCTCGCCCTGGAGCGGATGCTGGCGCTGCCGTAGCCCGTCCGGCGTACGCCTGCGTGCCCCGGCCTCCTCCCGTGGAGACTGCCGTGCCCCGGCCTCCTCCCGTGGGGACCGGGGCACGCGTCTGTCGTCGCCTGTGCTGTCAGCCCGGTGCGGCGGTCGGGCGGGTCAGCGCGAAGGCGACGCAGGCCAGCGCGCAGACGCCGGCCGACAGCAGCAGCGACCATCCGGTGCCCGTGCTGCCGTCGGCCGCGGCGGCGCCCATGAGGGCGACCCCCAGCGTGGCGCCGACCTGGCGTACGGCGTTGAGCAGGCCGCCGGCCGCGCCGGCCGTGCCGTGGGGCGCGGCGCTGACGATGGCGGCGGCCAGGGCGGGCAGGACGCAGGAGATGCCGAAGCCGGTGAGCAGCAGGCCGAACGCCAGCCAGGGGTAGGCGCCGTCGGCGAAGACCGTGCGGGCCAGCAGCGTGCCGCCGGCGGCCAGGAGGGCCAGCCCGGCCAGGATCGGACGCCGGGGACCCGTCCGTGCCACGATCCTGCCGGTCAGCGGCGGATTGGCGGCGAAGGGCACGGTCAGCGGCAGGAACGCCAGCCCCGCTTCCAGCGCGCTCAGGTGCCGCTCGCGCTGCAGCAGCAGAGGCAGCACGAACAGGGCGCCGGACAGGGCGAAGTTGGCGACCGCGGCCGCCAGCAGACCGGCGCGCACCGGGGCCGAGCGCAGCAGGTCCCGGTTGACGACCGGCACCGGGCTGCGGCGTTCGAGCACGCCGAACACCAGCGCCGCGACCAGGAGTGCGGCCGCCGACCGAGCGGTGTGCGCCCAGGCCCGCGCGCCGGCGGCGATCAGGGCGTCCGTCAGCAGGGCCAGGACCGCCACGGCCGCCAGCTGGGCCGGCCAGTCGATGCGCCGGCCGCTGCGCGGGCAGTTCACCCAGCGGCCCCAGGTCAGGGCCAGCACGGCCAGCCCGACGGGCACGTTGACCAGGAACACCGCGCGCCATCCGGCGGCCCCCACCAGCGCGCCGCCGGCGATCGGGCCGGCCGCGACGGCGGCGCCGCTGATCGCGGCCCACACCGCGATCGCCCGGGCCCGGGCCGCCGGTTCCGGATACAGGCGGGCGATCATGGCCATGGACGCCGGCACGCAGGCCGCCGCGGCCGCCCCCGACACCGCCCGCAGGAGCAGCAGGGCCCACAGCCCCGGGGCCAGGGCGGACAGCAGGGAGGCGAGCGCGAACAGCGCGACACCGGACCGGAAGAGCCGCTCGGCGCCGAACCGGTCGGCCGCCGCGCCCGCCGACAGCAGCAGGGCCGCGAACACCAGGGTGTAGCCGGTGATCGCCCACTGCAGCCCGGCCATCGACGTACCCAGCGAGGAGGCCAGGTCGGGCTCGGCGACCGACAGCACGGTGGTGTCGAGCAGCACCATGAAGTAGCCCAGCGAAACACCCGTCAGCGCGCTCGCACGCCGCGCCCGGGACGGGAGGAGACCCGTGGGCGCGGCCGAGTTCACGACAGTCATGGAGGAGACAGCCTTCTGAAGAGGGGGAAGAGGGAAGAGCGGAGAGGGACGAGGGAAGAAGAAGGGGAGGAACGACGCGCCCACTGTCGCCGTTCCGTCCCGGCCGCTCCACCGGCACAGCCGCACGCCCCGTTCGGAATTTCCGAACGCCGCGCCGGGTTCGTCCGCACGTGGAACTACGCCAGTTGAGGACCTTCGAAGCGGTCGTCCGGCACCGGACCGTCACCGAGGCCGCCGCCGCGCTCGATCTCGCCCCCTCGTCGGTCTCGCAGCAGATCCGCACCCTCGAAGACGCCCTCGGCGTGCCCCTGTTCGTACGGGGGCCGAAGGGCATGGAGCCGACGCCCGCCGGGGAGCGGCTGCGCCGGTGGGCGCGCACGCTGCTCGACACCGCCGAGCAGGCCGTCCTCGACGTCCGCGACCAGCGCCGCCGGTTGCGGCTGGGCGCCCTGGAGACCCTCGCCGGCTCGCACGTCCCCCTGGTCCTCGCCCGGCTCGCCGAACACCGGCCGGACATCGACGTCGACGTGCACTGCGACCGCGCCCGCCAGGGACTTCTCACCGACGTCGTCGCCGGGCGCCTGGACGCCGCGCTGCTGCTGGACGCGGGCGAGCACCTCGGCGGTCTCGGCTTCCCCGCACCGCCCGAGCCGCTGGCCTTCGTCGACCTCGACCCGGTTCCGCTGGCCCTGGTCGCCGCTCCCACGCACCCGCTGGCCGGCCGCGCCGCGCTGACACCCGCGGACCTCGACCGGGAACGGCTCCTGGTCAACGTCCCGGAATGCTCGTTCTGGATGGCCGGCGAACGGATCCTGGGCACCGGCCCCGAGCGGGTACGGGCCGGCGGTGTCCCGGTGATGCGCGCCTGGGCCGAGCACGGCCTCGGCATCTGCCTGCTCCCCCACTTCGCGGTCGCCGACAGCCTCCGCGCCGGCACCCTCGTACGCCTCGACCTGCCCCTGCCCGCCCTCACCCTGCGCCTGGTCTGGCGAGAGGACCGCGAATCGCAACCCGACCTGCGGGACATCCTGTACGCGGCGTCCCACCCGTGACCGGGCGGATCCCGCGACCGGCCGCGCCACGTGACCGGCCGGATGCCGTGAACGGACGCGTCGCGCGTGGCAGGTCCCGCACAACGAAGACGGCCGGGTCCCGTGAAGGGGACCCGGCCGTCGGCCGTGTGGCGTGGTGTCAGACGCCCGCCGGTTCCAGTTGCTCCTCCGTCGTCGGCTCGCGCCTGGCCGCGCGCTTCTTCGCGCGGCGCTCCTTGCGGAGTTCGAGCATCGCGTAGAGCGTGGGGACCAGGAGGAGGGTCAGGAGGGTGGAGGTGATCAGGCCGCCGATCACGACCACCGCCAGCGGCTGGGCGATGAAGCCGCCCTCGCCGGTGACGCCCAGGGCCATGGGCAGCAGGGCGAAGATCGTGGCCAGCGCCGTCATGAGGATCGGGCGCAGGCGGTGGCGGCCGCCCTCGATCACGGCCTCGACCACACCGTGGCCCTCGCGCCGGTACTGGTTGATCAGGTCGATCAGCACGATCGCGTTGGTGACCACGATGCCGATCAGCATCAGCATGCCGATCATGGCGGGCACGCCCATCGGGGTGCCGGTGGCGATCAGCAGGCCGAGGGCGCCCGTGGCCGCGAAGGGGATCGAGACCAGCAGGATCAGCGGCTGGGCCAGCGAGCGGAAGGTGGCGACCAGCAGCATGAAGACGATCGCGATCGCCGCCAGCATGGCCAGGCCCAGGTTCTTGAAGGCGTCGTTCTGGTCGGAGGTGACGCCACCGATCTCGGCCGTGGCGCCCGCGGGCAGCTTCAGCGCCTTGATCTTCGACTGGAGCGTGGTGCTCACCGCGCCGGTGTTGTCGCCGGTGGGCTTGGCGGTGATCGTCGCCGCGCGCCGACCGTCGATACGGGTCATCGAGACGGGGCCGTCGACCAGCTCGACCGTCGCGACGTCGCCGAGCTTGACCGGGCCCAGGCGCAGGTTCTTCAGCTGGGTCAGCGTCCGGGCGGGCTCGGCGGAGCGGACGACGACGTCGCGCTCGGTGTCGTCCAGGGTGGCCTTGGCGGCCGTGGTGCCCTTGACCGCCTCGGTGACGGCCATGCCGAGGGTCTGCTCGGTGAAGCCGGCCGCGGCCGCCTTGTCGTTGGCGCGCACGGAGATGCGCGGCACGCTCTGGGACAGGTCGCTGGTGACGTCCGTGACGTCGTCCAGGCCCGCCACCGTCCTGCGGACCTGCTCGGCGGCCCGGCGCAGCGTGGTGCCGTCGGAGGCCTTGACGACGACCTTCAGGTCCTGGTCGCCGAAGCCGTCACCGGCGTTGACGGTGGTGGTGCCGATGCCGGACAGCTTGTGCAGGCCGTTTTCGATGTCCGCGCGGACGTCGTCGGCGGACGCGGAGTCCTCCAGCATCACCTGGTAGGACGCCTGGTTGGTGTCCGTGGAGCCGCCGAAGGCGGCCATGAAGCCGGACGAGCCGACGGTGACCTGGTAGTCCTTGACGCCCTTGGTGGCGGCGAGCAGCTTCTCGACCTTCTTCGCCTCGGCGTCGGTGGCCGCCAGGCTGGTGCCGGGCGCGAGCTTCTGCTTGATGCTGAGCACCTTCTGGTCGCCGGAGTCGAAGAAGGTGGTCTTCAGCAGCGGCGTCATGCCGAACGTGGCGACCAGGACGACGACGGCGATCAGCACGCTGGTCAGGCGGCGGCGGGTGGCGAAGCGCAGCACGGGCACGTAGAGGCGCTGCAGGCGGCTGTTCGCCTCCTTCTCCTCCGCGCGGCGGCGGGCCTCCTCGGCCTCGGCGGGCGTGCCCTTGGGGGCGCGCAGGAACCAGTACGACAGCACCGGCACGACGGTGAGCGCCACGAGCAGCGAGGCCAGCAGGGCGGCGGTGACCGTGATGCTGAACGGCCCGAACAGCTCGCCCACCATGCCGCCGACCAGGCCGATCGGCGCGAACACGGCGACGGTGGTGAGCGTGGAGGAGGTGACCGCGCCGGCCACCTCGCGCACCGCGGTCAGGATGGCCTCGCGGCGTTCCTCGCCGTAGCCGAGGTGCCGTTTGATGTTCTCCAGGACCACGATCGAGTCGTCCACGACGCGGCCGATGGCGATGGTCAGCGCGCCCAGCGTCAGCATGTTCAGCGACAGGCCGCCGCTCCACAGCACCAGCAGGGCCAGCACCACCGACAGCGGGATCGACACCGCGGTGACCAGGGTGGAGCGGATCGAGGCGAGGAAGACCAGGATGACGAGGACGGCGAACAGCAGGCCGAGCGCGCCCTCGGTGGTCAGGCCGTGGATGGACTTGGCGACGGCCGGACCCTGGTCGGAGACGACGGTGATCTTCGCGTCCGGGCCGAGGTCCTTGCGCAGCTCGGGCAGCTTGTCGTCGATCGCGTTCGAGATGCCGACGGCGCTGCCGTCGTGGTCCATGGTGACGGCGACGGCGAGGCTGGGCCGGCCGTCGGTGCGGGTGAGGGAGTCCGCCGGGGCGGGCTCCTCCTTGACGGTGGCGACGTCGCCGAGGCGCACCGGCTTCTTCGCGCCGGCGCCCGCGCCCGTGCCCGTGCCCGCGCCCGTGCCGGTGCCGGTGCCGGTGACCATCAGGTCCTCGATCTGCCGCAGCGAGGTGAAGCCGCCGCCGACCTGGACGGTGCGGTTGGCGCCGTCCTCGTCGAAGGACCCGGCCGGCACGGTCGCGCCGCCGGCCTGCAGGGCCTGGGTGAGGGAGGCGGAGGTGAGCCCGGCCGCGGCCAGCTTGCGGTCGTCGGGGGTGACGGTGACCCGCAGGTCCCGTACGCCGTCGACGGTGACCTGGCTGACGCCGTCGATGTTCTTCAGGGCCGGCACCACCGTCTTGTCCAGCCGGTCGGCCAGCGCCTGCTGGTCCTGGTCGGAGGTGACGGCGAGGACCGCGGTGGGGATGTCGTCGGTGGAACCGGCGATCACCTGCGGGTCGACGTCGTCGGGCAGCTGGGCGCGGGAGCGGTTGACGGCCTGCTGGACGTCGGCGACGAGCTGCTGGGTGTTGTTGCCGTAGTCGAAGGACGCCGTGATCACGGCGCTGCCCTCGCTCGCCGTGGAGGTCACACCGGTGATGCCGTCGACGGCCTTGATGGTGTTCTCCAGCGGCTCGACGACCTGCTTCTCCACCACGTCCGGCGAGGCGCCCTGGTAGGGCGCCAGCACGGACACCACGGGAAGCTCGATGCTGGGCAGCAGCTGCTGTTTGAGCTGGGGAATCGCGATCGCCCCGAACACGAGCGCGACGATCGAGACCAGCCCGACCAACGCACGTTGCGCGAGGCTGAATCTGGACAGCCAGGACATGGGTCAAAGTCTCCTGTGGAGCGGCGGAAGCGGCACGGGCGGCAGGTCCGCCCACCCCTACACCCTCCGTCATCGGCGCAGGCTGTTCCGTAGGCTCCTGGTCCATTTCCGCGCCGCGCGCCTACTCCGGTCGTAGTACGCCCGGGTGCAGGCCGCTCCACCCGCGGACGGAGCGGGACCGGCCGCCCGCTCCACCTGCCAGGGGTTCGCCGCCCGGTTCACTCGCCGCGGGGTCGTACCAGCCCGGACTCGTAGGCGATGACGACCAGCTGGGCCCGGTCGCGGGCGCCCAGCTTGGCCATGGCCCGGTTGACGTGGGTCTTCACGGTCAGCGGGCTGACCTTCAGGCGCTCGGCGATCTCGTCGTTGGAGTGGCCGCCGGCGACCTGGACGAGCACCTGGCGCTCCCGCACGGTGAGCGTGTCCAGGCGGTCCGAGCGGGCCGGGTCGCGGCCGTCGTCGGCGTCGGCGCTCTGGGCGAGGAAGCGGGCGATCAGACCCTTGGTGGCCACCGGGGACAGCAGCGCCTCGCCCTGGGCGGCGATGCGGACCGCGCTGAGCAGTTCCTCCGGCTCGCTGCCCTTGCCGAGGAAGCCGGAGGCGCCCGCGCGCAGCGCCTGCACCACGTAGTCGTCGACCTCGAAGGTGGTCAGGATGACCACGCGGACCTGCGCGAGAGCGGGGTCCGCGCTGATCATGCGGGTGGCGGCGAGGCCGTCCGTGCCCGGCATGCGGATGTCCATCAGCACCACGTCGGCGCGCTGCTCCTTGGCCAGCCGGACCGCCTCGGCGCCGTCGGAGGCCTCGCCGACCACCTCCATGTCGGGCTCGGAGTCGACGAGGACGCGGAAGGCGCTGCGCAGCAGCGCCTGGTCGTCGGCGAGCAGGACACGGATCGTCATGCGGCATCCCCCGGGGCACGCGTGCTGGTCGTGACCGGAAGGATCGCATGGACGCGGAAGCCGCCGCCGTAGCGGGGCCCGGTGGTGAGGGTGCCGCCGAGCGCGGTGACCCGCTCGCGCATGCCGAGCAGCCCGTGGCCGCCGCCCCCGGCGGAGTCGCTGCCAGCGCCGGTGCCGGTGCCGTCGCCGGTGCCGTCGTCCAGGACGGTGATCTCCACGTGCGGCCCGACCCGTACGACGCTGACCTCGGCCCGGGCACCGGTCCCGGCGTGCTTGTGCACGTTGGTCAGGGCCTCCTGGACGACGCGGAACGCGGCCAGGTCCACCGCGGCGGGCAGGACGGTGCCCTCGTCGGCGCGGGCCACCTCCACGTGCAGGCCCGCGCTGCGGAAGGTGCCGACGAGGTCGTCCAGGCGGTGCAGGCCGGGCGCGGGTTCGGTGGGGGCCTCGGGGTCGTCGGACTGGCGGAGCAGCCCGACGGTGGCGCGCAACTCGTTCAGCGCGGACCGGCCGGCCTCCCGGACGTGGGCCAGGGCCTCCTTGGCCTGGTCGGGGCGCTTGTCCATGACGTGGGAGGCGACCGACGCCTGCACGTTGACCAGGGCGATGTGGTGGGCGACGACGTCGTGCAGCTCGCGGGCGATGCGCAGCCGTTCCTCGGCTACGCGGCGGCGGGCCTCCTCCTCGCGGGTGCGCTCGGCGCGTTCGGCGCGCTCGCGCATGGCCCGCACGAAGGCGCGGCGGCTGCGGACGGCGTCGCCGCCGGCGGCCGCCATGCCGGTCCAGGCGAAGATCGCCAGGTTCTCCTGGGCGTACCAGGGCAGCGGCCCGCCGAGCATGGCGGCAGCGGTCAGCACCGTCATGGTGGACAGGCCCAGCCGCCAGGTGGTGGTGCGGTCGGTGGCGGCGGCGACGGTGAACAGGGCGACGACGGCGGACATCGCCACCGGGGCGCGCGGATCACCGGTGACGCACTCGATCACCGAGAGGGTGCCGGTGAGGGCGAGGACCGTGCGGGGCGCGCGGCGGCGCAGGACGAGCGCGGCCGCGCCGCAGGTCATCAGGGCGAGGCTGAGCGGTTCGGGGCGGCGTACGGCCCAGCTGGCGCCGTTCTGCCCGCGGGGGTCGATGAAGGAGCCGACCACCATGCACACCAGCACGCCGGCCGCGAGGGCCGCGTCCAGCGCGAAGGGGTGCGCCCGCAGGCGGCAGCGGGCGCGGTCCAGGGTGGTCATGGATGACAACCGTACGGGGTCCCGGCGACGTCCTTCGGGGTCCCCGGCCTCGCCGACAGGCGCCGGCCAGGATCACACCTCACCGGCAGGCGTTACGCACCGACCACGCCTCACCGGCAGCCGCCACGCACGGTCACACCTCACCGGCAGCCGCCACGCACGGATCACACCTCGCCGGCAGCCGCCACGCACGGACCACACCTCGCCGGCGGGCGTCACCCGGGGATCAGGCCGTCGCCGCTGAGCAGGTCGCGTACCTCCTCCAGGGTCGCCTCCTGGGCGGGCAGGATCAGCTCGGACGGCTCCAGGGAGTCGTCCGGCAGGGGCTCTCCCAGGTCGCGGACCCTGGCGAGCAGAGCGTTCAGGGTGCGGCGGAAGCCGGGGCCGTCGCCCTTCTCCATCTCGGCCAGGAGTTCGTCGTCCAGCTTGTTGAGCTCGGCGAGGTGGCTGTCGGCCAGCCTCACCTGTCCCTCACCCATGATCCGTACGATCATGTCGCCCTCCTCGGCGGCGTGGGTCCCCGGCGCGGCCTTCCTACTGCTTGTCCAGGCGCGGGGCGTCCTGCGGCTGCTGCTGGGGCTGCGCCTGGTCCTGACCGCCTTCCAGCGCCTGCCGGTCGGCGGAGGAGCCTCCGGCCAGCTCGGCCTTCATGCGCTGCAGCTCCAGCTCTACATCCGTACCACCGGAGAGCCGGTCCAGCTCGGCCTGGATGTCGTCCTTGGCCATGCCGGAGGGGTCGTCCAGGGCGCCGGAGGCGAGCAGCTCGTCGATCGCGCCGGCGCGGGCCTGCAGCTGGGCGGTCTTGTCCTCGGCGCGCTGGATCGCCAGGCCCACGTCGCCCATCTCCTCGGAGATGCCGGAGAACGCCTCGCCGATCCGGGTCTGCGCCTGGGCGGCGGTGTAGGTGGCCTTGATGGTCTCCTTCTTGGTGCGGAAGGCGTCGACCTTGGCCTGCAGCCGCTGGGCCGCAAGGGTCAGCTTCTCCTCCTCGCCCTGGAGGGTCGCGTGCTGCGTCTGCAGATCCGTGACCTGCTGCTGGAGCGCCGCCTTGCGCGACAGGGCCTCGCGGGCGAGGTCCTCGCGGCCCAGCGCGAGCGCCTTGCGGCCCTGGTCCTCCAGCTTGCCGGACTGCTGCTGCAGCTGGTTGAGCTGGAGTTCCAGGCGCTTGCGGCTGGTGGCCACGTCGGCGACGCCGCGGCGCACCTTCTGCAGCAGCTCCAGCTGCTTCTGGTACGAGTAATCGAGGGTCTCGCGCGGGTCCTCGGCCCGGTCAAGGGCCTTGTTCGCCTTCGCGCGGAAGATCATCCCCATACGCTTCATGACACCGCTCATGGGCTTCGCGCGCCCCCTTCTGACCGACTCCGGCTCACAGCTCTGCGACAGAACCCACAGTACGGGCCCTGCATCCATTACCGCACTGTTCGCGAACGGATGCGCTCATCCCCAAGGACGACTGCGTGCGCTTCCGCTCCGGCGTAGGGAGTAGGTGATCCCTGGGTCCGTGCGGCGGTCGCGCACCGTGTTCCTTGCCGTTCCTTGCCCTGCACACGTTCTGGACAGACGTCGTTCCTTGTCGTCTACAGACGTCCGGCGTTGCCGGATCGTTCCCCGCGGGGCTGGGTCCATGCGGGTCAAGCCTTTACCCTTGGGATTTGTGTTCCGTAGCCGTGCCAAGGAAGAGAAGGCCCCGGTCGCCGAGAAGGCGCCGGTGAGCATCTCCAAGCAGCCCCGAGACCCGCAGGCCCCCAAGGGTCGCCCCACGCCCAAGCGCAGTGAGGCCCAGGCCCAGCGCCGCAGTGTCGCCAACACACCGACGACGCGCAAGGAGGCCGCCAAGCGGCAGCGCGAGGAGCGCCGTGTCCAGCTGGAGCGCCAGCGCCAGGCGCTGGCCAGCGGTGACGAGCGCTACCTGCCCGCCCGTGACAAGGGTCCGGTGCGCAAGTGCGCGCGCGACTTCATCGACTCGCGGTTCAACATCGCGGAGTTCTTCCTGCCGATGGCCGTGGTCATCCTCGTGCTGAGCATGGTCCACGTGGGCTACCTGCAGAACATCGCGCTGCTGCTGTGGCTCGTGGTGATCGTCCTGATCGTGCTCGACTCCGCCGTCAGCGGGTTCCGGCTGAAGAAGCGGCTCAACGAGCGCTTCCCGAACGAGAACAAGAAGGGCGCGGTCGCCTACGCGCTGATGCGCTCGCTGCAGATGCGCCGGCTCCGGCTGCCCAAGCCGCAGGTCAAGCGCGGGGAGCGGCCCTGAGTACGACCGCTTTCTCCGGGGATGCCGCGTACGCCCGGCGGGCCGGGGTGCGCGATGTCGTACGGCGGGAGCTGGTGGCCCGGCAGCTCGACGAGCAGCTGGCCGGGCGGTTCCCGCTCGGGCAGCGGCTGCGCGTGCTCGACGTCGGGATGGGCCGGGGCACGCAGGCGCTGCGGCTGGCACGGGCCGGGCACATGGTGACCGGTCTGGAGGACGACCCCGCGATGATCTCCGCGGCGCACGAGGCGCTGGCCGCCGAGCCGCAGGGGATCCGGGAGCGGATGCGGATCGTCGAGGGCGACGGCCGGGACACCGGGGTCCACTTCCTGCCGGGCAGCTTCGACGTGGTGCTGTGCCACGACGTGCTGATGTGGGTGGCGGAGCCCGATCCGCTGCTGGCCGGGCTGGCGCGGATGCTCGCGCCGGGCGGCCTGCTGTCGCTGCTGGTGCGCAACGGCGACGCGCTGGCGTTCGGGCCGGGGCTGCGCGGCGACTGGACCGGGGCGCTGGCGGCGTTCGACGCGACGGCGCGCCTGCCGCGCCCGCGCACCGGCTCGGACGGTGAGACGGAGACGGAGCCCGCCCTGCGTCCGGGCCCGCAGGAGCGGGCGGACCGGCTGGCCGATCTGACGGCGACGCTCGCGGGGATCGGCGCGCCGCTGCACGCCTGGTACGGCGTACGGGTCTTCACCGACACGGTCTTCCCGGAACCGCCGCGTGCGGACGGCGGCTCCCCGCACGCGGGCTTCGCCCCTGCGGGCTTTCCCGGCGCGGCCGGCACGACGTTGCCGGTCGGGGCCCACGTCGCCGGCCCCCACACCGGCATCGGCGGCATCAGCGGCATCAGCGGCGTCGGCGGCATCGCAGACGTGGGCGGCGGCGTCGACATGGGCACGCTGCTCGCCGTCGAGGAGCGGGCCGGGCGGACGGACCCGTACCGCGCGGTCGCGGCGCTGCTGCACCTGTGCGGGGTACGTGGCTGAGCCGTACCGCGTCCGGCGTCCCCGGCCGCTTCGGTGAGCGCCGCTCGTTCGGGTGAGCTGCGCACGCGCCGGACGAGTCGCGCGGCAAGACTCGGTGCATGGACGTCTCGCCTGCCCGGACGCCGGCCCTCCGGCTGATCGCCCCGTTCGCCGCCGTGCTCTGCCTGACCGCCCTGGTCTCCGGGTGCGACGGCCCGACCGGCTCCCGGGAGCCGTCGGACCCCGGCACCCGGGCCCCCTCCCTGGACGCCCGGCGGGCGAGTGCCCAGGACGCCACGGACGCCCTGCAGAGCGACTACCAGCGGGTGATCAAGGACGTGCTGCCGTCCGTGGTGCAGATCCAGGGCAGCAGCGACCTGGGCTCGGGGGTGGTGTACGACGACAAGGGGCACATCGTCACCAACGCGCACGTGGTCGCGCGCGACCGGAGGTTCCGGGTGACCACGGCGGGCAGCGAGCAGGCGCTCACCGCGAGCCTGGTCTTCGCGTATCCGGACCAGGACCTGGCCGTGGTCAAGCTGGACAAGGTGCCGCGCGGCCTGCGGCCGGCCGCGTTCGGTGACTCCGACAAGGTCCAGATGGGGCAGATCGTGC
The DNA here is from genome assembly GCF_902506575.1 of Streptomyces mexicanus. GTDB lineage: Bacteria > Actinomycetota > Actinomycetes > Streptomycetales > Streptomycetaceae > Streptomyces > Streptomyces mexicanus. Next base: position 2,285,930 of record NZ_LR732544.1, read on the forward strand.
TGGCCATGGGCTCGCCGCTCGGGCTGTCCTCCAGCGTGACGCAGGGCATCGTCTCGGCGACCGGGCGGACCGTCAGCGAGGGCGGCGGTGACGGCGGCACGGGGGCGACGATCGCGAACATGGTGCAGACGTCGGCCGCCATCAACCCGGGCAACAGCGGCGGCGCGCTGGTGAACCTGGACAGCCAGGTCATCGGCATCCCGACGCTCGCCGCCACCGATCCCCAGCTGGGCGGCAGCGCGGCGCCCGGCATCGGCTTCGCGATCCCGGCGTCGACGGTGAAGACGATCGCCGGCCAGATCGTGAAGTACGGCAGGGTCGTCAACTCCGGCCGGGCCGCGCTCGGCATCACCGGCCGTACCGTCGTCGGCGCGGACTACCAGCCGGCGGGGGTCGCCGTGGTCGACGTCCAGGCGGGCGGCGCGGCGGACCGGGCGGGCATCCGGTCCGGGGACGTCATCGTCCGGATCGGCGGCAGGGACATCACCTCGATCACCTCGCTGTCGGAGGCGCTGGCCGCGGCGAAGCCGGGGCAGAAGACGCAGGTGACGTACGTGCGCGACGGCGACGAGAAGACGGTCGAGGTCACGCTCGGCGAACAGTGAGCGTGCGGGGCGGACGCGACGGGGCGGGACGGCCGACCGCCCCGCTCCGCCCGCCGGGTTCGCCCGGCCCGCCTACGCTCCTTCGGCGTGCAGGCTCATCGGGCCGTAGATCTCCGTGGAGTCCTCGAACAGCCGCACCTGATCGGCGCCGCCGTCGAGCAGGGCCCGCCAGTTCTCCCCGATCCAGGACTCGGCGTCGCCCTGTGTGGTGAACTCCTCCGGCTGCACCGCGGGCTGGACCTCCGTCCCGTCGGCCGTCTCGAATCGCCACGTCCATGCCACCATGTACGCCTCCCTGGTGTGAGCACTGTCAGCACACTGCACGGCGGGAGCCGGATCATGGACCGGCTCCTGCTCCGAGCCTAGGGCCTGTCCGGTGGATCATGCCCCGGACTCGGGACCTGGCACCCCCCTCTGCGGCGTTGTCGTCACTCGCCGACGCCCCCCCACGCTCGGCTTCGCTCGCACGGGGGCCCCATCGTCGACTCCCTCCTCAGCCCGGCACAGGGACGCACCCCGCCCCGCTCACCTGGGCAGACCGGTCGCCGTGGGTTCCCTGCGGCGTGATCCGCCGAACAGACCCCGGCCGGGCGCGCAAGACCTGCGGCGACACTGGAAAATCAGGTCCGTGGACGTGACTCTGCTCGGCACCGGTGCCCCCGCGGGACTGCCCCGCCCCCACTGCCCGTGCGCGGCCTGCGCGACGGCCCTCGGCCCGCACGCGCGCGCGGCGACCGCGCTGCTCGTGGACGGGGCGCTGCTGCTGGACCTCACCCCGGGTGCGGCGCTGGCGGCCGCCCGTGCCGGGCGGTCGCTGGCCGGTGTGGCGCAGGTGCTGCTGTCCCACCCGCACGACGGGCCGCCCGTGGAGGTGCCGGCCGGGCTGCCGCAGCCGGGCCGGGTGCCGGACGGCCGGGAGCTGGCGCTGCTGACGGGGCACCGGGTGCGGGCGGTGGCGCTGGACGCGCCGGGCACGGGGTACGCGGTGACCGGCCCGGAGGGACAGCGGCTGCTGTACCTGCCGCCGGGCGGCGCTCCGGCGGGGATCGAGGAGGGCACGGCTCAGACGTACGACATGGTCCTGGCGGACGTGGTGGGGCGGCCGGACGCGCTGGCCAGGCTGCGGGCCGTGGGCTCGGTGGGGCCGACCACGGACGTGGTCGCCGTCCACCTGGACCACGACGTGCCGCCGGGCCCGGAGCTGCGCCGCCGGCTCGCGGCGGCCGGCGCGCGGGCCGTGCCGGACGGTACGACGCTGACGGTCGGGGCGTACGAGGACGTGCCCGACGTGCCCCGGCGCACGCTGGTGCTGGGCGGGGCGCGCTCGGGCAAGTCGGTGGAGGCCGAACGGCGGCTGGAGAGCTTCCCCGGCGTGCTGTACGTCGCCACCGGCGGCAGCCGGGGCGGCGACCCGGAGTGGGCGTCCCGGGGCGCCGCGCACCGGGAGCGGCGGCCGGGCGCCTGGCGCACCGCCGAGACCTGCGACCTGGTACCGCTGCTGGCCGAGGACGGGCCGCCGCTGCTCATCGACTGCCTGTCGCTGTGGCTGACGGACGCGATGGACGCCGTGGGCGCCTGGGACGACGCCGAGTGGGCGGGGGGCGGCGAGAAGGCGCTCAGGGAACGGGTGACCGCCCTGACGGACGCGGTCCGCGCGACCCGGCGGACGGTGGTCGCGGTCTCCAACGAGGTCGGCTCCGGGATCGTCCCGGCCACCGCCTCGGGCCGCCGCTACCGCGACGAACTGGGCCGCCTGAACGCCGCGTTCGCCGCCGAGTGCGAACAGGTCCTGCTGGTGGTGGCCGGCCAGGCCCTGCCGCTGCGGGGCTGAGCCCCGGCGGGCAAGGGGCGGCCGGGGCCGGGCGGCACGAGGGCGAGACCGGTCGGCACGGGCCGGGACCCGGCGGCACGAGGGCGAGACCGGCCGGCACGGGCCGGAACCCGGTCGTCGCGGGCGGGCCGCGTGCCGCGTGCCGCGGTCACGCCGTGTCGCGGCGGGCGACGACGCGGTAGGCGTTCGACAGGCCCGGGGTGCGGCGCAGCAGGGGCGCCAGGGCGTGGTCGAGGAGGGCCGTGGCGTCCACGAGGGGGCTGGTCAGCGCGGACAGCAGGGTGCGCAGGGCGCGGTGCGGGGTGCTCGGCGGGGTGCTGCGCCAGGGGGCGTCGGCGGCCGGCAGGACGTGGGCGAGGGCGAGCGCGAGGGCCGCAGACAGGTCGCCCGGCCGGTGCGGGGTGCGGCGGTCGGTGACGAGGACCGTACAGCCGGCGGACCGCAGTTCCGCGAGGAGGTTGGCCGCCGGCAGCAGGTGCAGGTGGCGCGGCTGGCCGTGCGCCGGCCACCACTTGCCCAGCAGCAGGGCGAACGCGCTGCGCGGGTCGGGCAGTTCGACCAGGAGGTGGCCGCCGGGCCGCAGCACGGTGAGCGCGCCGCGCAGTTCCGCCCGGGGGTCGGGGGCGTGGGCCAGGTGGTGGAAGATGCTGACCACGTCGTAGCGCCCGCGCAGCCGCTGCGCGACGCCCGGGTCGGCGAGATGGCCGATGTGGGCCTCCTCGATCCGCCCGGCCGCGCGGGCCCGCACCACGCGCGGGGTCGGGTCGAGCCCGTCGAAGGACGTGTACGGGAAGACCTCCTTGGCCGCCGCCGGGAAGTGGCCGTGGCCCGTGCCGACGTCCAGCCAGCTCTCCGGCTCCCCCACGCCCCGCATCAGCAGGGCGTCGGCACGGTGGCGCCGGTGGCTGCGGCGCAGCGCGAGCACGGGGTCGGGCAGGCCCTCGGGGTCGGTCTCGTCGTGGTCGCGGTGGTAGAAGGCCAGCCCGGCGGCGGTCAGCCGGGGGTTCTGGAAGGTGTGCCCGCAGTCCCGGCACCGGTCGAGGACGAACGTGCCCGGCTTGTGCTGCAGCAGATCCGGCGCGCGCAGCCGGGTGCGCAGCCGCGCCGACCCGCACCAGGGGCAGTCCTCGCGGCGCGGCTCGTGGAAGTGGTCGGTGCCGTGGGCGAGTTCGGCGGCGTACGCGACGCGGCGCGGGTCGTAGACCCGCGAGGCGTACGGCAGGGGCGGCATGGGCGGCTCCCGGATGGGGCGGGGCCGCGCGCCCGCCGGGACGCGCCGCACCACCCACTGTCGACAATTCGCTGCAAAGGGAACGTATGGGATCAGGATCTTGCCCCGGAAGAGGCCGTCCGGGTGTGGTGGTGACGTGGCTCCGCCGCGTTCGGCCGGGGCCGGTACTGTTCGGCGAATGAGCGCGCTGAATCTCGACGACTTCACCGACCTGATCGAGCGTCCCGACGGCGGGGTGCGCCGTGATGCCGAGGCACGCCGGGAGCGTCAGGCCGTGCCGCCCGGTGCGCTGGGGCGTCTGGACGAGCTGGGTGAGTGGCTGGCCGCGGCGCAGGGCGTCGTGCCGGTGCGGCCGGTGGAACGGCCGCGGGTGGTGCTGTTCGCCGGCGACCACGGTGTCGCGTCGCTGGAGGTCTCCCGGCGGCCCGCGGGCGGTGCCGAGCGGCTGGTGCGGGAGGTCCTGGAGGGCGCCCGGCCGGTGTCCGTGCTGGCCCGCCGGCTGGACGTGCCGGTGCGGGTGGTGGACATGGCGCTGGACTGCCCGCCCGAGGCGCTGCCCGCGGACGTCGTACGGCACCGGGTGCGGCGCGGCAGCGGGCGCATCGACATCGAGGACGCGCTGACCCCCGAGGAGGCGGAGGCCGCCTTCCTGGCCGGGGTCGCGGTGGCCGACGAGGAGGCCGACTCCGGCACGGACCTGGTGGTGCTCGGCGACATCAGCGTGGGCGGGACCACCCCGGCGGCGGTGCTGATCGCCGCGCTGTGCGGGACGGACGCCTCGGTGGTGACCGGGCGGGGTGGTGAGCCGATCGACGACCTGGCGTGGATGCGCAAGTGCGCGGCGGTCCGGGACGCGCTGCGCCGGGCCCGGCCGGTCCTCGGCGACCAGCTGCGGCTGCTGGCCGCGGTGGGCGGCGCCGACCTGGCCGCCATGACCGGGTTCCTGCTCCAGTGCGCGGTGCGCAAGCTGCCGGTGATCCTGGACGGCGTGGTCTCGGCGGCGTGCGCGCTGGTGGGGCAGCGGGTGGCGTTCCGGGCGCCGGACTGGTGGCTGGCCGGGCACAGCAGCGGGGAGCCGGCCCAGGCCAAGGCGCTGGACCGGATGGCCCTGGAGCCGCTGCTCGACCACGGCGTGAGCGTCGGCGAGGGCACGGGCGCCCTGCTGGCCCTGCCGCTGGTCCGGTCCGCGGCGGCCCTGGCGGCGGAGCTGCCGGAAGTCCCCGCCGAGGACGAGGAGGGCGGCCCGGCCGCGGCCGGCGAGAAGCCGGACGAAGCCGACGGCAGGACGGACGAGCAGGAGGCGGCGGAGCAGCCCGCCGCGGCCCCGAACACGCAGGAGCCCGCGGACCACTGATGAGCCGGAGCGGCCCGGTCCTCCGGGCCGCCCGCACCAGCCCGCACCAGCCCGCCCCAGGCGCCATACCCGGGCGACCGGCCCGGAGGCCGGGAAGCCCGGAGGCCGGCCGTCAGGAAGTCGGGAGGCCCGCCGTCGGGGCCGGCCGTGGGACAAAGCGGACATCGGGCGCCTACGCCCCCATATGATCCCGTTTCATGGGAGATGCCCGAGTCGCACCTGTTCGTCTCAGCAGCGCGACCCCACGGCGGGCCGCCGCCTTCGCCGTCTGGTATCTGCGGGCCGTCGCGTCCGTCAACGTCCTCAGCGCGGTGTGGGTCTCCCTCGGGCAGGACGTGCGGCGGCACAACCAGGAGAACCTCTTCACGCCGTACCTGCTGACCGCCGGTTTCGCCTCCGGTGTCTTCACCGCGTTCCTCGCCGTGACCATGCGGCGGCGCAAACGGGCCGCCTGGATCCTCAACCTCGGCCTGAGCGGCCCGTTCCTGGCGCTGTTCGCCTTCGCCATGACGACGATCCCGGAGATCCGCGACTCCGCCCAGAACTGGATCTCCCTGCTGCTCACCGCGGCCTTCGTCGCCGCGCTGGTGCTCGGCCGGCGCGAGTTCTACGCCAGGGGCGACCGCGCCAACCCCCGCCTGGCCGCCGTCGTCGCCACGGCCGGGCTGCTGGTCGCCTCGCTGCTGGCGACCCTGCTGGTGACGGTCACCAACCAGGCGCCGGGCGCCGCCGGTTCCACGTACCTCCAGCGCTGGCACTACGGCACGCTGCGGCTGATCTCGGTCGCCGCCCCCGAGGCCCGCTTCCCCGGCATCACCACCCCGAACTGGGCGGACGTCTCCATCAACGTCCTGTCCACCGCCCTCGTCCTCGCCGTGCTCTACGCCGCCTTCCGCTCCCGGCGCGCCGTGGACCCGCTCACCGCGGAGGACGACAAGCGGCTGCGGGAGCTGCTGGAGCGGCACGGCGAGCGCGACTCGCTCGGCTACTTCGCGCTGCGCCGCGACAAGAGCGTGATCTGGTCGCCGACCGGCAAGGCCGCCGTCGCCTACCGCGTGGTGGGCGGGGTGTCCCTGGCGTCCGGGGACCCCCTGGGCGACCCGGAGGCCTGGCCGGGCGCCATCGAGCCGTGGCTGGCCCAGGCCCGGGCGCACGGCTGGACCCCGGCCGTGATGGGCGCGAGCGAGGAGGCGGGCACGGTGTACGCCCGGCACGGCTTCGACGCCCTGGAACTGGGCGACGAGGCCGTGGTGGACGTCGCCGAGTTCACTCTGGAGGGCCGGGCCATGCGGACCGTGCGGCAGGCCCACAACCGGGTGCGGCGCGCCGGGTACACGGTGCGCGTGCGGCGGCACGAGGACATCCCGGCCGACGAGATGGCCTACCTGATCGCGCGGGCGGACGACTGGCGGGACGGGGCCACCGAACGCGGGTTCAGCATGGCGCTGGGCCGGCTCGGGGACCCCGAGGACGGGCGGTGCGTGATGCTGGAGTGCCACGACGCGGACGGCAGGCTCCGCGCACTGCTCTCCTTCGTCCCCTGGGGTCCGCACGGGCTGTCGCTGGACCTGATGCGCCGTGACCGCGACGCCGGCAACGGGCTCGTGGAGTACATGGTGCTCGAACTGCTGCGCCGCGCCGAGCGGATCGGCGTCCGCCAGGTCTCGCTGAACTTCGCGATGTTCCGCTCGGTCTTCGAGCGCGGGGCGCGGCTCGGCGCCGGGCCGGTGCTCCGGCTGTGGCGGTCGCTGCTCAGTTTCTTCTCCCGCTGGTGGCAGATCGAGTCGCTGTACCGCGCCAACGCCAAGTACCGGCCGATCTGGGAGCCGCGGTTCGTGCTCTTCGAGAAGAGCGCGGACCTGCCGCGCATCGCCCTGGCCGCGGCGCGCGCGGAGGGCTTCCTGGAGGCGCCGGGGCTGCCGAAGTGGGTGCATCGCCGGCATCTGTCGGACGCGTCGGCGAGGAACGCCGGGTGAGGCGAGCCGGGCAGCGCCGGACGAGCGGGCTCGCCCGGTGGGCCCGCGCCGAGTGGGGGCCCCTGTACGCCACCGTGCGCGAGCCGCTGCTGCGGCGCGGGCCGCGGGCGGTCCCGCTGACCCTGACCGCCGTCGTCCTGACCGCGGTGCTGCACCTCGCGCAGAACCAGCCGTGGGGCCACGACGTCGTGCGGCAGGCCGGCGGCGTGCGCGCCGCGGACCCGCTCTGGGCCGCACTGCTGCGCACCCCGCTGTCGCTGTTCGTGCCCGCGCCGGATCTGCCGGTGTGGGGTGCGCTGGCGCAGGTCCTGTGCGTGTTCTGCGTCGCGGAAATCTGCCTGGGCCGCCGGCGCACCCTCACCGTCGCCTACGTCGCCACGCTCGCGGGCACCCTGTACGCCCGGCTGGGCCTCGCGCTCGGCCCGCACCGCCCGCTGGGCCTGCCGGCCGCCGACGCGCACGTGGCGGACACCGGCCCGTCGGCGGCCGCGGTGGGGCTCGCCGTCTACGTCGCCGGGCGCTGCGGCGCGTACGTCACCGCCGGCGCGGTGTGCGCGGCGATGGCCGTGGAGGTGGCGCTGAAGGAGAACCTGGCCGGCAAGGAGCACCTGGCGGCGCTCGCGGCGGTGGCACTGCTGTGCGCACTGCCGGCGGCGCGGCGGAGGCGGCCGTACCCGCGCCGGTGGGCCTCCCGCCGGGCGTCGCCTCCCGCGCCGGGGCCGAGCAGCGGGGCGGGCGGCCGGGTGCCCGGCTTGCCGCCGGCCCGCCCCTGAAGCACACGGCGAGGCCGCCCCAGCAGCGGCCGAGCCACGGGACACGCCCACCGGGCCGGGACGGGACGCACGGTCCGCCCCGAGCCAGGACCGCACCACCCGACCCGAGCCAGACGCTGCGACCCCGGCCAGACGCTCCGCACGACCCCGGCCAGACGCTCCACGCGACCCCGGCCCGACGCTCCGCACGACCCCGGCCAGACGCTCCACGCGACCCCGGCCAGACGCTCCGCACGACCCCGGCCAGACGCTCCAGGCGACCCTGGCCAGTACGCGCCACCCGACCCGGGCCGGGCCAGACGCGCCGCCCGGCCCGGACCAGGGAACGCGGGCGGCGGCACAAGTGCCGAGCCGGCACGACGTCGGAACGACCCAGGCCCCCTTCGCACAGCCCGGAACCACCTCGCACAGCCGGGATCACCTCGCACGGCCCGGGACCACCTCACCTCGGACGACCCGGACCACTTCGCACAGCCCGGAACCACCTCGCACAGCCCGAAACCACCTCGCACAGCCCGCGCGGCCCGGGACCGCTTCCCCCGGGCCGTCCGGTCCCGGGGGCGTGGCGGTCCCGTAGTCTGCCCGCGTGTCCGCCGCGCCCAGCCCTCCGTCGTCCCCGTCCGCCTCCCCGGAGCCGTCCGCGCCCGCGCTGCACGGTCTCCGGTTCGCCTTCGGCACGCTGACCGTCCTGCCGGTGCGGGTGACCCGCTGGGACCGCGCGGCCGCGCGCGGCGGGATGCTCTGCGCGCCGCTGGCCGGGCTGGTCGTCGGCGCGGCGGCGGCCGCCGTGGGCCTGTTGCTGCTGGTGCTGGGCGCCGGTGTGCTCCTCGCGGCCGTCGCCACCGTCGCCGTACCGGCCGTGCTCACCCGCGGCCTGCACCTGGACGGGCTCGCCGACACCGCCGACGGGCTGGGCAGCGGCAAGCCCGCCGCGGACGCGCTGCGGATCATGAAGCAGTCGGACATCGGCCCGTTCGGGGTGATCACCCTCGTCCTCGTGCTGGCGGCCCAGGCGGCCGCCCTCGCCGAGGCCTACGCCGACTCCTGGGCGCGGGGCGCGCTCGCCGCGGTCGTCGCGGCCGTCGCCGCCCGGCTGGCCCTGACCCTGGCCGCGCGCGGCGGGGTGCCGGCCGCGCGGCCGGAGGGGCTGGGTGCGGCCGTCGCCGGGGTGGTCCCGCCGGCCGGGGTGCTCGGGGTGGCGCTCGCCGTCACGTCGGCGGCCGCCGCGGCGGGCGCGGCCCTGGGCCCGCGCACCGCGCTGCTCGCCGCGGGCGCGGTGCTCGCCGCGCTCGCCGCCGCCGAACTGCTGCTGCGCCACTGCACGCGCCGTTTCGGCGGGGTGACGGGGGACGTCTTCGGGGGCCTGGCGGAGACGGCGGCGACCTGCGCGCTGGTGCTGCTGTCCCTGGGGGGGGCAGCCGGGCCGGGGCATCCGAGCCCGGGCATCCGGACCGGCCGGGCAGGACCCGGGTCAGCAGGGCCGCCGCCACGCCCCCAGCTCGTACTTCTTCTGCAGCGAGCTGAGCCGCAGCTCGCGGGAGCGGGCGCAGAAACGGCTGGTGGGCAGCTCGTACTCGACGTGGAAGACGGCCTTGCCGGCCGCGGTGAACGGCTTCAGCCGCGCGCACTCGCCGTACTGGGCGCACTGCTCGTTGACGGCGAAGTCGAAGTCGCCGACCAGCTGCGGGATCTGGTCCAGGTCGTTCTTCAGGCCCACCGCCAGGCCGCGCTCGTGGGCGAGGCGGGCGACGAGACGGTTGTAGCGCAGCTGGTCGGCGGCGGTCAGCGGAAAGCCGGTGCGGTTGCGGTAGCCGTCCATGTTGTCCGGCTCGACCGCGTCGAAGCCCTTGGCGCGGCACATGTCGAGCCGGGCCGCCATCAGCGGCTTGAGCACGTCGGTACGGCGGATGTCGAGCCAGCGTTCGCCCTGCCAGCCGTTGCCCCGGCCGAGCACGGACTTCGGGAACTTCCCCGCGTCGGGGCGGAAGTCCTCCCAGGCGCCGGTGGAGACGTAGCAGATGACCTTGCGGCCCTGGCGGTGCAGCGCGGCGACGGTCGCCTTCGTGTGGTCGAAGCCGTCGATGTCGTACACCGCGGCCGGTACGGAGGTGTCCAGGCGGCCGCTGAGCTGCCACTGCCAGCTGGTGCCGGGGCGGGGCTGCCAGCGCGGGGCGGCGGACGCCTTGTCGTCCTGCGGGCCGCCGTCGGGCTGCCCCGCACACCCGGCGAGCACCGGGGCGAGGAGGAGAAGGAGGAGGGCGGCGAGGACCGGGACCCGGTGCCGCGCCGCCCTCCTCCTTCTCCCCGGCCGTCCCCCCGGCGGTCGGCGCCGATCCCCGGTGGCGTACGGGAGTTGAGTGACGATCGGCCCCGCGCGGGTGCGCGCGGGGCGGTGCGCGCGACGGTGGCGGGGACGGGCGAGGACGGGCGGGTGACGCCGACGCCGCCGCCGAGTGAACACCCACGGGGCCGATCGGCCCAGCGACGCGCGTAGGCTCGTGCCGGGTGTTTGCCTGCCCGGGTGAAGACCGCACCGCAGAAAGGACCGCAGGGAGGATCTGAGGTCGGTCGTCGGGCCCGGTCGACCTACCCCATTCGGCCACATCACCTTTCACAGGGAAGCGAGATTTCACCACCGTGACTGCTCTCACTCTCAGCACCGCCGGCGCGCCCGGCCTGCGGGCCGACGCGATCGTCGTCGGTGTCGCCAAGGGCTCTGCATCCAGGTCCGGGAACCTGGTCGTCGCGCCGGGCGCCGAGGCCGTCGACGCCGCGTTCGACGGCAAGCTCGCCGACGTCCTGGAGACCCTCGGTGCCACGGGTGCCGAGGGCGAGGTGACCAAGCTGCCCGCGCCGTCCGGTTTCAAGGCGCCGCTCGTGCTCGCGGTGGGCCTCGGCACTCAGCCCGCGAAGGACGCCGGCTACGACGGCGAGGCGCTGCGCCGGGCCGCCGGCGCCGCCGCCCGCGCGCTGGCCGGCGCGAAGAAGGCCGCCTTCGCGCTGCCGCTGACGGACGCCGCCGACGCCGGCGCGGTCGGCGAGGGCGCGCTGCTCGGCGCGTACTCCTTCGACGTCTACAAGGAGACCGCGCAGGCGAAGGGCGCCGGCAAGGGCCGGGGCGGCAAGGCGCCGCTGGCCGACGTCGTGCTGCTCGGCGGCAAGCCCCGCGACAAGGCGTTCAAGGCGGCCGTCGAGCGCGCCACCGCCGTCGCCGAGGAGCTGAACCGCGCCCGCGACCTGATCAACACCCCGCCGAACGACCTGAACCCGGCCGCGTTCGCCGCCATCGCGCAGGACGCGGCCAAGGCGCACGGCCTGAAGATCCAGGTGCTCGACGAGAAGGCGCTCGCCAAGGGCGGCTACGGCGGCATCCTGGGCGTCGGCGCCGGCTCGGCGTCGCCGCCGCGGCTGGTGAAGCTGTCGTACACCAGCCCGAAGGCGAAGAAGCACCTGGCGCTCGTCGGCAAGGGCATCACCTACGACTCGGGCGGCATCTCCCTGAAGCCGGCCGGTCACAACGAGACGATGAAGTGCGACATGAGCGGTGCCGCCGCCGTGTTCGCCGCGGTCGTCGCCGCGGCCCGCCTCGGTCTGGAGGTCAACGTCACCGGCTGGCTGGCGCTGGCCGAGAACATGCCCTCCGGCTCCGCCACCCGCCCCGGTGACGTGCTGCGCATGTTCAGCGGCAAGACGGTGGAGGTGCTCAACACCGACGCCGAGGGCCGGCTGGTGCTCGCGGACGCGCTGTGGGCGGCGTCGCTGGAGAAGCCGGACGCGATCGTGGACGTGGCGACCCTGACCGGCGCGATGATGCTGGCGCTGGGCAGCCGCACGTTCGGCATCATGGCCAACGACGACGCCTTCCGCACCGCGGTGCACGAGGCCGCGCAGGAGGTCGGCGAGGAGTCCTGGCCGATGCCGCTGCCCGAGCACCTGCGCAAGGCCGGGGACTCCGCCGTCGCCGACATCGCCAACATGGGCGAGCGCATGGGCGGCGGCCTGTTCGCCGGCCTGTTCCTGCGCGAGTTCGTCGGTGAGGGCATCCCGTGGGCGCACCTGGACATCGCCGGCCCCGCCTTCAACGAGCAGGGTCCCTTCGGGTACACGCCCAAGGGCGGCACGGGCTGCGCGGTGCGCACGCTGGTGCGGCTGGCGGAACTCACCGCGGCGGGCGACCTCGGCTGAGGTTCCCCCGTTCGCCACGGACGTTCCCCCGTTCGGCGCGGACGTTCCCCCGTTCGGCGGGCGGCCCCGGGTGCACCTCGCACTCGGGGCCGTTTTGTCCCCTTGCGCACCGTGCGTGGCGCGTCTCACACAGCGGCCCCGCGTCTCGTCCGGTTCTGACAAGTGCAAAGATGGGCGTCGGCAGGACAGGGCCCCAACCCAAGGGCCGAAGAACGAGCGGCCGGACACCAGCCGCCAGCCGGTCACCGACGACCGGCGTACGGCGCACATGCATGGAGGACGTGACGTGGCGAACGACGCCAGCACCGTTTTCGACCTAGTGATCCTCGGCGGTGGTAGCGGTGGTTACGCCGCGGCCCTGCGCGGGGCTCAGCTGGGCCTGGACGTCGCCCTGATCGAGAAGGACAAGGTCGGCGGTACCTGCCTGCACCGGGGTTGCATCCCCACCAAGGCCCTGCTGCACGCGGGCGAGATCGCCGACCAGGCCCGCGAGAGCGAGCAGTTCGGTGTCAAGACCACCTTCGAGGGCATCGACGTCCCCGCCGTCCACAAGTACAAGGACGACGTGATCTCGGGCCTGTACAAGGGCCTGCAGGGTCTGATCGCCTCCCGCAAGGTCACCTACATCGAGGGCGAGGGCCGGCTGTCCTCCCCGACGTCCGTCGATGTCAACGGCCGGCGGATCGAGGGTCGCCACATCCTCCTGGCGACCGGTTCCGTGCCGAAGTCCCTGCCGGGCCTCGACATCGACGGCAACCGCATCATCTCCTCCGACCACGCCCTCGTCCTGGACCGCGTGCCGAAGTCCGCGATCATCCTGGGCGGCGGCGTCATCGGCGTCGAGTTCGCCTCCGCATGGAAGTCCTTCGGCGCCGACGTCACGATCATCGAGGGCCTCAAGCACCTGGTCCCGGTCGAGGACGAGAACTCCTCCAAGCTGCTGGAGCGCGCCTTCCGCAAGCGCGGGATCAAGTTCAACCTGGGCACCTTCTTCCAGAAGGCCGAGTACACCCAGGACGGCGTCAAGGTCACCCTGGCCGACGGCAAGGAGTTCGAGGCCGAGGTCCTGCTGGTCGCCGTCGGCCGCGGCCCGGTCTCCCAGGGCCTGGGCTACGAGGAGGCCGGGGTCGCCATGGACCGCGGCTACGTCCTCGTCGACGAGTACATGCGCACCAACGTGCCGACCATCTCCGCCGTCGGTGACCTGGTGCCCACGCTCCAGCTCGCGCACGTCGGCTTCGCCGAGGGCATCCTGGTGGCGGAGCGTCTGGCCGGTCTGAAGGTCGTCCCGATCGACTACGACGGCGTCCCGCGGGTCACGTACTGCCAGCCGGAGGTCGCCTCCGTGGGTCTCACCGAGGCCAAGGCCAAGGAGATCTACGGCGCGGACAAGGTCGTCGCTCTGAAGTACAACCTGGCGGGCAACGGCAGGAGCAAGATCCTGAAGACCGCGGGCGAGATCAAGCTCGTCCAGGTCAAGGACGGTGCCGTGGTCGGCGTCCACATGGTCGGCGACCGCATGGGCGAGCAGGTCGGCGAGGCCCAGCTGATCTACAACTGGGAGGCGCTGCCGGCCGAGGTGGCCCAGCTCATCCACGCCCACCCGACGCAGAACGAGGCGCTCGGCGAGGCCCACCTGGCGCTGGCCGGCAAGCCGCTGCACTCCCACGACTGAGCCTTCGGTCCACACGGGCGCGACGACACAGACTTCCGCAATTCGTTAGGAGCAACCGAAACCATGGCGGTTTCCGTAACCCTGCCGGCGCTCGGCGAGAGCGTCACCGAGGGCACTGTCACCCGCTGGCTGAAGGCCGAGGGCGAGCGCGTCGAGGCCGACGAGCCGCTGCTCGAGGTCTCCACCGACAAGGTCGACACCGAGATCCCCTCGCCCGCCTCCGGCGTGCTGCTGGAGATCGTGGTCGGCGAGGACGAGACCGCCGAGGTCGGCGCCAAGCTCGCCGTCATCGGCGCCCCCGGTGCGGCCCCGGCCGCCGCCGAGGCTCCGGCCGCCCCGGCCCCCGCGCCGGCCGCCGAGGCCCCGGC
>NZ_LR732544.1:2300028-2340366 GCF_902506575.1 Streptomyces mexicanus
ACGTGACCCCGCTGGTGCGCAAGCTCGCCGCCGAGAACGGCGTCGACCTGTCCACCGTCCAGGGCACCGGCGTCGGCGGCCGCATCCGCAAGCAGGACGTCCTGGCCGCCGCCGAGGCCGCCAAGGCCGCCACCGCCGCCCCGGCCCCGGCCGCTCCGGCCGCCGCGAAGAAGGCCCCCGCCCTGGAGGTCTCGCCGCTGCGCGGCCAGACCGTGAAGATGCCGCGGATCCGCAAGGTCATCGGCGACAACATGGTCAAGGCCCTGCAGGAGATGGCCCAGCTGTCGTCGGTCGTCGAGGTCGACGTCACCAAGCTGATGCGGCTGCGCGCGCAGGCCAAGGACTCCTTCGCCGCGCGCGAGGGCGTCAAGCTCTCCCCGATGCCGTTCTTCGTCAAGGCCGCCGCGCAGGCGCTGAAGGCCCACCCGGTCATCAACGCCAAGATCAACGAGGCCGAGGGGACCATCACCTACTTCGACACCGAGAACATCGGTATCGCGGTGGACTCCGAGAAGGGCCTGATGACCCCGGTCATCAAGAACGCCGGTGACCTCAACATCGCCGGCATCGCCAAGGCCACCGCCGACCTGGCGGCCAAGGTCCGCGGCAACAAGATCACGCCGGACGAGCTGGCCGGTGCGACCTTCACCATCTCCAACACCGGTTCGCGCGGCGCGCTGTTCGACACGATCATCGTGCCGCCGGGCCAGGTCGCGATCCTCGGCATCGGCGCCACCGTCAAGCGCCCGGCCGTGATCGAGACCGCGGAGGGCACCGTCATCGGCGTCCGCGACATGGTCTACCTGACCCTGTCCTACGACCACCGCCTGGTGGACGGCGCCGACGCGGCCCGCTACCTGACCGCCGTCAAGGCGATCCTGGAGGCGGGCGAGTTCGAGGTCGAACTCGGCCTGTAACTCCCTCCCGCTGGGCCGGTCCCTCCCCCCAGCGCGCACGGCGGTGCCCCGTCCGGAATCTCCGGGCGGGGCACCGCCGTTTGCCGTTTCTTGGCCAACGGAGCGTGTAAGCCTCGTCTCCCCTGCGTTCAAAGCCCCTGTATGCGCCCTTCCGCCGTGCCCCGGCCCCCGTATTGTCTGTAACGTCAACGCCCCCGCGGGCCGCCTGGGCCCACGCTAAGGAGCCCTCCATGACCGCGCCCGTCGTCCACTCGCTGCGCGAGCAGATCCGCGAGCACATCGTGGAGGGGATCGTCAGCGGTCGCTGGAAGCCGGGCGAGCGGATCGTGGAGCGCCGGATCGCCACCGAGCTGGAGGTCAGCCAGACCCCGGTCCGCGAGGCGCTGCGCGAGCTGGAGTCGCTGCGGCTGATCGAGTCGGCGCCGAACAAGGGCGTGCGGGTGCGCAATCTGACCGCCGCGGACCTGGAGGAGAGCTACCCGGTCCGGGCCGGCCTGGAGGCCATCGCGGCGGAGCTGGCCGCGGAGAGGCTGGCCGAGGACTGCTCGGCCCTGGAACCGCACGTGGCCGCGCTGTACGAGGCCGACCGCCGGGCCGACGGCACGGCGCAGGTGCGGCACACGGTGGCCTTCCACCGCGAACTGGTGCGCGCGGCCGGGAACTCGGTGCTGCTGCACACCTGGGAGGGCCTGGGCATCGAGGTGTTCACGGCGCTGTCGATCCGCTGGCTGGGCACCGTCCAGCAGTCCTACGCCGAGGAGCACGAGGAGCTGGTGCAGGCGTTCCGCCGGCGCGACGAGCGGATCGCGGAACTGGTGAAGGCGCACGTCCTGGGCTGCGCACCCCGCGCCTGACCCGGCCCCGCGCCGCCCACCGGGACGGCTCGGCGCCGCTGTTCGGGCCACTCCGAGCGCTCCCCCGCTCACCTGCGAAAACACATCGAAAACGCGGCACCGGGTGCCCGAATCGAAGGCACCGCGTGCCGACTTTCTCGGAATCGAGAGGTTTTCGCCCTCAACCCTTTGATCGATCATCGATCACGGAGTTACAGTCGCCGACGGGCTCTCACCGGAGCCCTGCGCCCTGTCCTGCCAAAGACCCAAGGGCACCCCCGAACCCTTACGCAGTGAGGGAACCCCCCTTCGACTGAGGAAGGCGGCGACATGACCGACCCCAACGCCATCCAGCCGAGCGAGCTGGACCAGCTCCCGGACCGCGACCCCGAGGAGACCGCCGAATGGCAGGCCTCCCTGGACGCCGTCGCCAAGGCGGCCGGGCCGCACCGTGCCGCGTACCTGATGCGCCGCACGCTGGAGCGCGCGGAGGGCACCGGCGTCGCCCTGCCCAAGCTCCTGGAGACGGACTACGTCAACTCCATCCCGACCGCCGCCGAGCCGGCCGTCCCCGGTGACGAGGCCATGGAGGCCCGGATCACCGCGTGGAACCGGTGGAACGCGGCGGCGATGGTGACCCGCGGCGCGAAGCACGGCGTCGGTGGCCACATCGCCACCTTCGCCTCCGCGGCCTGGCTGTACGAGACCGGCTTCAACCACTTCTTCCGCGGCAAGGAGGGCGACGGCTCCGGCGACCAGCTGTACATCCAGGGCCACGCCTCCCCCGGCATCTACGCCCGCGCCTTCCTGGACGGCCGCCTCACCGAGCAGCACCTGGACAACTTCCGCCAGGAGGCCGGCGGCAACGGCCTGCCGTCCTACCCGCACCCGCGCCGCCTGCCCTGGCTGTGGGAGTTCCCGACCGTCTCCATGGGCCTCGGCCCGATCTCGGCGATCTACCAGGCGCGGTTCAACCGCTACCTGACCAGCCGCGGCATCAAGGACGTCTCGGACTCACACGTGTGGGCGTTCCTCGGCGACGGCGAGATGGACGAGCCGGAGTCCACCACCGCGCTCACCCTGGCCGCGCGCGAGGGCCTGGACAACCTGACCTTCGTCATCAACTGCAACCTGCAGCGCCTGGACGGCCCGGTCCGCGCCAACTTCAAGATCGTGCAGGAGCTGGAGGCGCTGTTCCGCGGCTCCGGCTGGAACGTGATCAAGACGCTGTGGGGCTCCGCCTGGGACGAGCTGTTCGCCCTGGACACCACGGGCGCGCTGGTCCGCCGGCTGCGCGAGGTGCCGGACGCGCAGGTGCAGACGTACCAGACCCGCGACGCCGCCTACATCCGCGAGGACTTCTTCGGCAAGGACCCGGCGCTCGCCGAGATGGCGAAGCTGCTGAGCGACGACAAGATCCTCGAGTGCTTCCACGTCTCGCGCGGCGGCCACGAGCCCCGCAAGGTCTACGCCGCCTACAAGGCCGCCCTGGAGCACAAGGGCGCCCCGACGGTGATCCTGGCCCAGACGGTCAAGGGCCACACCCTCGGTGAGGGCTTCGCCTCCAAGAACGCCAACCACCAGATGAAGAAGCTGACGGTGGAGGAGTTCAAGGCGATGCGCGACCGCCTGGACCTGCCGATCAAGGACAGCGACTTCGTCGACGGCGTCGTCCCCTACGGCCACCCGGGCGCCGACTCCCCCGAGGTCCGCTACCTCCAGGAGCGCCGCGCCGCCCTCGGCGGCCCGGCCCCGGCCCGCCGCGTCCACCCGGTGCCGGCGCTGCCCGCCCCGGCGGAGAAGGCCTTCGCCGCCTTCGACAAGGGCTCCGGCTCGCAGAGCGTGGCCACCACCATGGCGTTCGTCCGCCTGGTCAAGGACCTGGTCCGCGACAAGGAGACCGGCAAGCGCTGGGTGCCGATCGTCCCGGACGAGGCGCGCACCTTCGGCATGGAGTCGCTGTTCCCGTCGCTCGGGATCTACTCGCCCAAGGGCCAGACGTACGAGCCGGTCGACCGCGACCAGCTGATGTACTACAAGGAGGCCACCAACGGCCAGATCCTCAACGAGGGGATCACCGAGGCCGGGTCCATGGCCGACTTCATCGCCGCCTCCACGTCGTACGCGACGCACGGCGAGCCGATGATCCCGTTCTACATCTTCTACTCGATGTTCGGCTGGCAGCGCACCGCCGACCAGATGTGGCAGCTCGGCGACCAGCTCGGCCGCGGCTTCCTCGTCGGCGCCACGGCCGGCCGCACCACGCTGACGGGTGAGGGCCTGCAGCACGCCGACGGCCACTCCCCGGTCATCGCGGCGACCAACCCGGCGGCACTGACGTACGACCCGGCGTTCGCGTACGAGATCGCGGTCATCGTCAAGGAGGGCCTGCGCCGCATGTACGGCGAGGCCGCCGAGGGCGAGGACCAGAACGTCTTCTACTACCTCACCGTCTACAACGAGCCGCTGCCGCAGCCGGCCAAGCCGTCCGGCCTCGGCATCGACGAGGGCATCATCAAGGGCCTGTACCGCTTCAACACGGCGGAGTCGGCGGGTCTGACGGTCCCGGCGAACGCCCCGCGCATCCAGCTGCTGGGCTCGGGCACGGCGATCCACTGGGCGCTGAAGGCCCAGAAGCTGCTCGCCGAGGAGTGGGGCGTGGCCGCCGACGTGTGGTCGGCGACGTCGTGGGGCGAGCTGCGCCGCGACGCCATGGAGGCCGACGCGGCCCTGCTGCGCGGCGAGGAGCGGGTGCCGTACGTACGCCAGGCGCTGCAGGGCGCCGAGGGTCCGGTGCTGGCGGTCTCCGACTACATGCGCCAGGTCCCGGACCAGATCGCGCAGTGGGTCGAGCAGGACTACCCCTCGCTGGGCGCCGACGGCTTCGGTCTGTCGGACCCCCGTGAGGCGGCCCGCCGCCACTTCGGCGTGGACGCCGAGTCGATCGTCGCCGCGGCGCTGGCCCAGCTGGCCCGGCGCGGCGAGGTGAAGGCCTCGGCGGTCAAGGAGGCCCGGGACAAGTACGGCCTGTAAGGGCTGGATCTCGTCCAGGTGAAGGGGCACGGCACTCGCCGTGCCCCTTCGCTGTCGGTGGCCCCCGGCATGATGGGGGCCATGCGTGCCGCCCGCCTGATCAAGATGGTGCTGCTGCTGCAGTCGCGGCAGTCCATGACCGCCGCCGAGCTGGCCCGGGAGCTGGAGGTGTCCGAGCGCACGGTCACGCGGGACGCGCAGGCGCTGTCGGAGGCGGGCGTGCCGGTGTACGCCGACCGGGGGCGGGCCGGCGGGTACCGGCTGGTGGGCGGCTACCGCACGCGGCTGACCGGGCTGGCCCGCGGTGAGGCGGAGGCGCTGTTCCTCAGCGGGGTGCCGGGGGCGCTCAGGGACATGGGCCTGCAGGACGTCGCCTCGGCCGCCCGGCTGAAGGTGTCCGCGGCGCTGCTGCCCTCCCTGCGCGACGCCCCACGCACGGCCGCGCAGCGCTTCCATCTGGACGCCCCGGGCTGGTTCCGGGAGCCGCGGACGCCCGAGCTGCTGCCGGCGGTGGCGGACGCGGGCTGGGACGACCGGCGGATCACCGCGCACTACCGGCGCGGGCCCGAGGAGGAGGTGGTGCGGGTCCTGGAACCGTACGGGCTGGTCCTCAAGGCGGGCGCGTGGTACCTGTGCGCCCGGGTCGCCGGGCAGGACGCGTTCCGGGTGTACCGCCTCGACCGGTTCACGGCCGTCGTCGCAGGCGAGGAGCGGTTCACGCGCGCGCCGGACTTCGACCTGCCCGCCTTCTGGGCGGAGCGCGCCGAGCAGTTCGCCCGGTCCATCCTGCACGCCGAGGTCGTCCTCCGGCTCTCCGAGGCGGGGGCGCGGCGGCTGGTGCACGCCGTGGACCCGGCGGCGGCCCGTCGGGCGCTGGCCGCCGCCGGGCCGCCGGACGAGCACGGCTGGGTGCGGGTGACCCTGCCGGTGGAGTCCGAGGAGGTCGCCCACGAACAGCTGGCCGCGCTCGGCCCGGAGGTGGAGGTGCTGGCGCCCCGGACGCTGCGGGAGCGGGTCGCGGATGACGCGGCACGGCTGGCGGCGCTGTACGGGGCGCGGCCGACGGCGCTGTCCGCGGGGGACGGGCCGGTGTGACGGGCGGAGCGGTCGGCGGCGCCGTGCGCGCGTGACGGGCGGCGCGGCTCGTGGCGCACGTACCGGCGGAATTTCCGTTCCCGTACCCGCGGGACTCCCGGCCCCCGCATCGGCGGATTCCCGGCCCTCGTATCGGCGATTCCCCACCCTCGTGCGGACGGGACCGCCGGTCCACGCGCCGGCGGTGCGCGGCCGGCCGGGCCTCGTGCCCGTAACGATCCGCCGCACTCCGCATGCGGGGTCCGGTTCGAGGGAAGATGCTGGACCCGGGATGGACGAGACGGAGTTCTGGGAACTGATCGACGCCACGCGCGATGCCGCCGAGGGGGACCCCGAGGAGCAGGCCGATCTGCTCGTGCAGCGGTTGCTGGAGTTCGACCCGGAGCAGGTGCTGGACTTCGCCCGTCACTTCGAGTCCCGGTACAACCGCGCCTACCGCTGGGACCTGTGGGGTGCCGCCTGGCTGCTGCTCGACGGGGCGAGCGACGACGCCTTCGACTACTTCCGGTGCTGGCTGATCGGCCAGGGCCGGGACGTCTTCGAGGGAGCCCTGCACGATCCGGACGCGCTGGCCGACCTGCTGGACGACTTCGACGAGGAGATCGACGGCGACGGCGAGGAACTGGGGTACGCGGCCGACGAGGCCTACGAGCAGCTCACCGGCACCGTCGCCCCCGACCTCGGCATCGCCCCCGCCCCCGCCGAACCGGAGGGCACCCCGATCGACTTCGAGGACGACCGCGCCCTCGCCCAGCGCTACCCGCGGCTGTGGGACCGCTTCCGCGAGTAGGACGTTCGCTCACGTCCTGCCCTGGAGCCGGGCCGCCGCCTCACGGAGGGCGGGCAGGCGGACCGTCAACGCCGCGCCGGGGCAGTCGGTGGGGAAGCCGTCCCTGTGCCCGGCGAGGGCGGGCAGCAGGGCGGTCGTGCCGGCCGGGTAGCGGCTGAGCCCGTTGCTGGAGACCAGCGGGACCGAGGCCCGCGGGTCGATCCCCGCCAGGCCGAGCTTCCACGCGGCCAGTGCGGCGATCGCGTGGGTCAGCGCGTGCGGCACCGGTGTGCCGGCCGAGAAGGTCCCGATGACCGCTATCCCCGCGGTGCGGTGGTTGAAGCCCTGGGTGTGGGCGCCGGTGACGGCGCTCGCCACGCCGCCGGCGCGGCCCTCGTAGATCGTGCCGCAGCGGTCGACGAGGAAGTTGTAGCCGATGTCGTCCCAGTGGCGGGCGCCGGTGTGGCCCGCGTACAGGCGGCGGATGATGGCCGGGGTGTCGGAGCAGGCGTAGTCGTTGGGCGAGTCGGTGTGGTGCAGGAAGAGCGCGACGACCTTGTCGTCGTAGCGCGCGGGCGGCTGCGGGCGCCGGGACGCGGCGTCCAGCCAGACCTCGCGCGGCAGGATGCGCGGCCGGGGCGCGTGGTGTGCCGCCACGGCCGCCTGGGGCGCGTCGGCGGACAGCAGGTCCCCGGGCCGGCCCGCCGGCGCGTGGCCGATGCCCCGCGCGCCGGCCGCCAGCGCGCCGACCACGGCGGCCACCGGCAGACAGCACAGCAGGGCCACGACCGCGTGCTTGGCCCCGGCCGGACGGCGGCGGGCCGCGGCGGCCGGCCACGGCCACCGGACCCCGGTCCGGCGCACGGCCGCTCCCGCACGGCGCAGGGGAGTGCGCGCCCGGCGCCCGGCCGCTCGGGCCCGGCCCAGGGCAGCTCGGGTCCGGCCCAGGGCAGCTCGGGTCCGGCCCAGGGCAGCTCGGGTCCGGCCCAGGGCAGTTCGTGTCCGGCCGAGGGCGGTGCCTGCTCGGCGCAGGGCGGATCGCGGTCGGCGCGAGGTGGATTCCGGTCGGTCTGGGGCGGGTTCCGGTCGGCGCCGGGCGCGGTCCGCTCTTCCCACAGCAGGCATGCCCTCACTGTCGCCGCCATCCGCCGCGTCCGCGATGTGTGCTGTGCCACCCGGTGGAACCATCGTCCTGGTCCAGGACGTTTCTGGTGGTACACGTACACGTGACCGGTTCCCGGATCCGCGTGCGCGTGGCTGATCGCCGGGTCCGTCCCGCTCACCCTGGGGCCCGAGAGAAAGGCGGCATGTGTGGACCTGCTCGACCTCGTGCTGTTGCTGGTGATCGTGGTGTACACGGTGTCCGGCTACCGGCGCGGACTGCTGGCCGGCTGTGTCTCGCTGGCCGGGTTCGTGGGCGGTGCGGTCGTCGGCGTGTGGGTGCTGCCGTGGGTGATGGACCTCGTCACGCGCGGGACGACGACGGCGACGGTCACGGCCGTGCTGACGGTGCTGGTACCGGCGGTGGTGGGGCACGAGTTGGCGGGGCGGCTGGCGCTGCTGCTGCGGCGGGAGCTGGACCACGGGCCGCTGCGGGTGGCCGACGGGATCGGCGGGGCCGCCGCCAACGCGGTGGCGGTGCTGATCGTGGCCTGGGTGGCCGCCAGCGTGCTGGGCGCCTCCTCCTCACCGCCGGTGACGTCGGCGATACGCGACTCCCGGCTGCTGGGCGCGGTGCAGGACGCGATGCCGGACACCACGCCGTCCTGGTTCTCGCGGGCCACCAACGCGCTGACCGAGGCCGGGTTCCCGCAGGTCTTCAACCCGTTCGAGAACGAGCCCGCGGCGGGCGTGGCCCGGCCCTCCGGGGACAGTGTGACCCCGAGCGCGACGGACGCCGCCCGGCTGAGCACGGTGAAGATCGAGGGCGTCGCGGGCAACCAGGGCCGCGAGGGCACCGGTTTCGTCTACGCGAGCCGGCACGTGATGACCAACGCGCACGTGGTGGCGGGCATCGACGCCCCGACCGTGCAGATCGGCGGGAGCGGGCACTCCTACGAGGCGCGGGTGGTGCTCTTCGACCCGGACCGGGACGTGGCCGTGCTCTACGTCCCCGGGCTGCGCGCCCCCGCCCTGCGCTTCGACGGCACCGCCGAGCGCGGCGCGGCCGCGGTGGTCGCGGGCTACCCGCAGGACGGCGGGCTGAACCTCCAGGCGGCCACGGTCGCGGGCCGGATCCGGGCGACGGGGCAGAACATCTACAACGACGCCACGGTCACCCGCGAGATCTACTCGATCCGCTCCACCGTCCGCCCCGGCAACTCCGGCGGCCCTCTGCTGACCACCGACGGCCGGGTCTACGGGGTGATCTTCGCCCGCTCCACCTCCGACCGTGAGACGGGCTACGCCCTGACGGCGGCCGAGGTCGCCGCGGACGCCCGGCAGGCCGCGGGCGCCACGACACCGGTGGACACGGGGCCGCTGGTCGCGGGGTGAGCCCGGCCGCCCGGCGCACACCGGCGCACTGCGCGCGCCGCCGCCCGGCTCACAGCGCGCGGCCCATGAACACGTCGTCGACGTACTTCCCGTCCAGCAGGAACTCCTCCGGCAGGATGCCCTCCACCACGAACCCCTCGGACGCGTACAGCGCGCGGGCCGGGGCGTTGTGCCCGAGCACCCGCAGGGTCAGGCGCCGCGCTCCCTGCCGCCGGGCCTCGTCCCGCGCGGCCCGCAGCAGCGCCCGGGCGACGCCCGCGCCGCGGGCCTCCTCCGCGACGGCCAGCCCCCGGATCTGCCGGACGTGCGCGTTGCACGCCAGCGGGGTGGCCCGGCCCAGCCGCAGGTAGCCGACGACCGTGCCGTCCAGCTCGGCGACGAGGATCTCCTCGGGCCCGGACCGCTCGGTGAAGAACGGCTCGTCCGGCTCGGGGCGGGGCTGCACGGCGTGCAGCGGGGACCACACGGCCCGGTCGAGCCGGGCCAGCGGCCCGTCGTCGGCGAGTGTGGCGGGACGTATGCGCAGATCGGGCATGACGCTCACTCTACGGCCCGCTCGGGCGCGGTCCGCAGGGGTTTTCCGGGGCGGGGCGGGCAGGATGGGCGCATGGAACGTGCACGCGTCGCGGTGGCCGGTGCCTCCGGACTGATCGGCAGCGCTCTGGTGCGGTCCCTGGCCGCGGACGGACACCACGTGGTGCGCCTGGTGCGCCGCTCGGCCCGTGGCGCGGACGAGGTCTGCTGGGACCCCGAGAACCAGTACGTGGACGCGGCGGGGCTCGCCGGGGGCGACGCCGTGGTGAACCTGGCGGGCGCCGGGGTGGGCGACCACCGCTGGACGGAGGCGGACAAGAAGAAGCTCCGGGACAGCCGGGGGCTCGGCACGGCGGCGCTCGCCGAGGCCCTCGCCGGACTCGACACCCCGCCGCGGGTCTTCGTCAGCGGCAGCGCGATCGGCTTCTACGGCGACACCGGCGACAGGACCGTGAACGAGGACGCGCCGCCCGGGGACGGGTTCCTCGCCCGGTTGTGCGTGGAGTGGGAGGAGGCCGCGGCCCCGGCGCAGGAGGCGGGCGTGCGGACGGTGTTCGCGCGCACCGGTCTGGTGGTGACCCGTCAGGGCGGGGCGTGGGGACGGCTGTTCCCGCTGTTCCGGGCCGGGCTGGGCGGACGGCTGGGCGACGGGCGGCAGTACTGGTCGTTCATCGCGCTGCACGACGAGGTCGCGGCGCTGCGCCATCTCATCGACACCGACGGCCTGTCGGGACCGGTCAACCTCACCGCCCCCGAGCCGCTGACGAACGCGCAGATCACCGCGGTGATGGGCCGGGTGCTGCGCCGGCCGACGCCGCTGCCGGTGCCGGCGCCGGTGCTGCGGGCGGCGCTCGGGGAGATGGCGGGGGACGTGCTGGGCAGCGCGCGGGTGGTGCCCGAGCGCCTGGTGGAGTCGGGGTTCTCGTTCGCGTTCCCGGGGATCGAGGACGCCCTGCGGGCGGCCCTGTGACGGACGGGTACCGGGCCGTACGTGCGGCCTGTGACGGACCGGCACCACCCGGGCGCGACGTGCTGACGGCTCCCTGAGCGGTGCGCCGGAACCCCTGGGTGATACGCCCACCGGCCTGAGCGATGTGCCGGAACCCCCGGGTGACGCGCCGACAGCTCCCCGGGCGATGCGCCCACCGCGCCCTGGGTGACGTACCGAGGCCGCTCCGCGAAACATTGCGACCGTATGCGACCGCCGTGCGACCGTGCCCTGTCGATGCGCGACTGCACCCGACCGATCAGGGCGCCCTAACCTCGACGCGAACTCGGGTATTCCTCAAGCCGGTCGAGGGCATCACCCCTGCACCGGTCGCGCAACCTCGAGGAGGGGCACGTGCTTGAGCCCGCGTACCAGGTGGATGTCGTCGTGGTGGGGGCCGGGGTCGCCGGGCTCTTCGCGGCGCATCGGCTGACCAGCGCAGGAGTAACGACCGCAGTCCTGGAAGCCGCCCCGTGGGTGGGCGGCCGCATGTCGACGGAGAAGGTGGACGGGTTCCGCCTCGACCGGATCGGGCAGTTGCTGCTCACCTCGTATCCGGAGCTGACCCACGGCCCGGGACTGGAGGCGCTCGTGCTGCGCCCCTTCGCGCCGGGGGTCCTGCTGCACAGCGACGGACGCCACCACCGCGCGGGCGCCCCGGCGGGCAGCGGGGGCGCACGGAGCGCACTGAACGCTGTGCGCGCCCTCGCAAGCGCCCCCCGGTCGTCCGCGGCGCTCCCCCGGGCGTTCGTCCCCGAGACCGCACCACCGGCGCGGACCGGCCGCCCGGTGCCGTCCGACCGGGTCCAGCCGTTCGGCATCGGCACGCCGCTGCGGCTGCGCGCCGCGCTGGCCCGCCTGGCCGCCACGCCGGTCGAACGCCTGCTGGCCCGCCCGGAGCTGCCGGCCGGCGAGGCGCTGGCGGCGCGCGGGCTGCCGCCCCGGACCGTGGACGGTTTCCTGCGTCCGCTGCTGGCCGCCCTGCTGTGCGACCCGGACCTCACCAGCTCCAGCCGGTGCGCGGACCTCGCGCTGCGCGCCTTCGCCGGCGGCCGGCTGTGCCTGCCGGAGGGCGGCGCGGACGTCCTGCCGGAGCTGCTGGCCGCCGCGCTGCCGACCGGCACGGTGCACACCGGCGTCCGGGTCACCTCGGTGTCCACCACCAGGGTGACCACCGCCGAGCACGGCGAGATCCGCTGCCGTGCCGTGCTGGTCGCCACCGACGCGCGCGCCGCCGCCGACCTGCTGCCGGGGCTGCGGGTGCCGGACTTCCACCCGGTGACGGTGGTGCACCACACCACGGAGGACGCGCCGGACACCGGCGGGCACCTGCTGCTCGACGCCGACCGCTCGGGGCCGGTCGCGCACGCGGCGGTGATCAGCCGCGTCGATCCCTCGCGCGCGCCCGTCGGCCGGGCCCTGGTGTCGTCGACGGTGCTGGGGACGCCGCCGGCCGACGTCGACACCGCCGTACGCCGTCACCTCGGCCGTCTGTACGGCACCTCGACCGCGCGCTGGGAGACGCTCGCCGTGCACCACACCCCCGAGGCGGTGCCCGCCATGCGGCCCCCGCACGACCTGCGGCGTCCCGTCCGACTCCTGGCGGGCCTGTACGTCTGCGGCGACCACCGCGACACCAGCACCGTCCAGGGCGCCCTGCACTCGGCCCACCGTGCCGCCTCCGCCCTGCTGGCGGACCTGGGCGCGGGCCGCTCCCTGCACCGCGCGGACCCGGCCGCCACCCCCGCGCGGGCGGCGGCCTGAGCCGCCGGCGGCTGTCCGTCAGCCCAGGGCCGCGACCTTGTCGCGGTAGGTGCGCACCGCCGTCGCGTCCTTGTGGGGTTCCAGGCGGCGTTCGAAGTCCTGGACGTACTCGTGGGCGCGCACCGAACGCATGTCGGCGGCCTGGGCGGCCGCCTCGGCGCCCAGGCGGCAGGCCTGGTCGAGGTCGCCCAGGCCGAGGCGCGCGGTGGCCAGGACGACGCGGCAGAACAGCCGGCTGCGGGCGTACGCCGGGGCGCGCAACTGCAGCGCGCGCTCGGCGTGCTGGGCGGCGGCGCGGTACTGCTGCAGGTCGCGGTGGCAGTGCGCGAACTCCTCGCTGAGGTGGCCCTCGTCGAAGGAGCGTGCCCAGCAGGGCGCCTCGTCTCCGGGCCCGGCGCTCTCCAGGGCGCGTTCGGCGCGCACCAGGGAGGCCGTGCACGCGCGCACCTCACCGAGGACGGCGTGCCCGCGTGCCTCGGCGGCGTGCAGCATCGCCTGCACCACCGGCGGGACGGAGCCGCCGAGCCCCTGCTGGGCCACCCGGGCGAGCTGGACCGCCTCCCGGCCGTGCGCGAGGTAGACGGCCTGCCGGCTCATGGTGACCAGGACGTACGCCCCGTAGGGGCGGTCGCCCGCCGCCTGGGCCAGCCGCAGCGCCTGCACGAAATACCGCTGGGCGAGCCCGTGGGCGGCGATGTCGTACGAGGTCCAGCCGGCCAGCCGGGTCAGGTCGGCGGCGGCCGCGAAGAGCCGGCGGCCGGTCTGCTCGCCGTAGACGCCGCGCAGCATCGGCTCGCACTCGTGCTCCAGGTAGCGCACGAGGGCCTGCCGGGCGTGCCCGCCGCCGTACATGTCGTCCAGGGCGCGGAACAGCTCGCCGACCGACCGCAGCGCGGCGATGTCGCCGGCGGTGACCCGCTGGCCCGCCTCCCGCTCGCTGCGGTCGCGCTCGGCGCGCCCGCGCTGGCGGGGCACCCCGCCCACCGGCGGCCTGCCGCCGGCGAGCGGCCCTGCGCCGTCCGGGCGGCCCTGGGCGGGGACCCGCGCGGCCGACGGCTGCGGCTCGCCGCGGGCGACTCGGTCGTCGGCCCGTCCGATCAGCCAGTCCCGGCTGGGCACGACGAGCCCGGCCGGGGTGAAGGCGATCTTGCGCAGTTCGGCGTGGCTGCCGGAGTCCTTGCGCCACAGCCCGCCGACGATGTCGACGGCCTCCTCGGGGGTGGCGGCGAATTCGAGCCCGGCGTACACCGGCGCGCAGGCGTCCAGGCCGAGGTCCTGGGCGGTCAGGCGGCGGCCGAGGCGGCGGGTGAAGACCTCGGCGATCAGGGCGGGTGTGGTGCCCCGGGGCTGCTGGCCGCGCAGCCAGCGGGTGACCGAGGTCTTGTCGTATCTCAGGTCCAGCCCGTGTTCGAGGCCGAGCTGGTCCACGCGACGGGCCAGACCTGCGTTGGAGAACCCCGCTTCTGCGATGAGCGCGGCGAGCTGGCGGTTGGGGGTGCGCTGCGCGGGTCGTTCCGTCATCTGCGGTGCGGTCTCCTGCCTTACGGGCAGCCACGCGGCCGCGTGGTGCCCGGATTGCCTGTGAGCAGCCCTGATGGCCTCATGAACGGCGTGAATGTAGCGGAGAGTGAGCGCCCGACTGCGACCTTGGCGCGGCATTCATCCGATCGTGTGAGGATTGCCCCCCTGGGCTGACGCATGGCGGCCGGTCGCACCGGTCGTACAGTGGCGTGGGCACGTTTCGTGCCTTACGACCTTCCAGGGAGGCGCTTGCCGTGAGTGAGTTGCGGTTCGTCCGCATGGGATTCGGTGCCGAGGCCGTGGAGTACCAGGCGGCCTGGGACGAGCAGCGCCGCGTGCACGCGGCCCGGTTCGCGGACGAGGTCCCCGACACCGTGCTGCTCCTGGAGCATCCCCCGGTCTACACCGCCGGGCGGCGCACGGAGGACAGCGAGCGCCCGCTGGACGGCACCCCCGTCATCGACGTGGACCGCGGCGGCAAGATCACCTGGCACGGTCCGGGCCAGCTGGTCGGCTACCCCATCCAGAAGCTCCCCCGCCCGGTGGACGTGGTCGCGCACGTGCGCCGCCTGGAGGAGGCGCTGATCCGCACCTGCGCGGAGTTCGGCCTCGAGACCACCCGGGTCGAGGGCCGCAGCGGCGTGTGGGTGCTCGGCGACCCGGTCGAGCAGCGGCCCTCGCTCGGCGGGCTCTCCCTCGACTTCGACCCGCGCCTGAACGACGAGGAGTTCGACCCGCGGCTCAACGGCCCGGAGTACGCCCCGTCCAACGCCGGGCAGCGCCGCGAGGACCGCAAGATCGCCCAGATCGGCATCCGCGTGGCCAAGGGCGTCACCATGCACGGCTTCTCGTTCAACGTGAACCCCGACATGAAGTGGTTCGACCGCATCATCCCGTGCGGCATCCGCGACGCGGGCGTCACCTCGCTGGCCGCCGAGCTGGGCCGGGAGATCACCATCGCCGAGGTGCTGCCGGTGGTCGAGCGCCACCTGCGCGACATCCTGGAGAACGCCGAGCTGAAGCCGCGCGTGATCGAGAAGGCGACCGCCTGAACCGCGCCCGGTGAGGCCGGCCGCCCCCTGGACCGGGCGGCCCGCCGGCCACCGGCCACCTCCCGGACGGCGCCCGGTGGGGCGGACGCCGCCCGCCGGCGAGTCCCCGCTCGGCGGGCGGGAATGATCTCCCGGTTCCGCAGGTTGGCCTCACCGGCAGGGCGCATCACACACGGGCGTACGCTGGGTACGCCGAAGAATCGAAGCTACAGGGAGCCGACGTGTCCGCAGTCGCACCCGACGGACGCAAGTTGCTGCGCCTGGAGGTCCGCAACAGCCAGACCCCCATCGAGCGCAAGCCCGAGTGGATCAAGACCCGGGCGAAAATGGGTCCCGAGTACACGAAGATGCAGAACCTCGTGAAGAGCGAGGGCCTGCACACGGTCTGCCAGGAAGCCGGCTGCCCGAACATCTACGAGTGCTGGGAGGACCGCGAGGCCACCTTCCTCATCGGCGGCGACCAGTGCACCCGGCGCTGCGACTTCTGCCAGATCGACACCGGCAAGCCCGAGGCCCTGGACCGCGACGAGCCGCGCCGCGTGGGCGAGTCGGTGGTCACGATGGACCTGAACTACGCCACCATCACCGGCGTCGCCCGCGACGACCTCGACGACGGCGGCGCCTGGCTGTACGCGGAGACCGTCCGCCAGATCCACCGGCAGACCGCGCACCGCGAGGGCGGCCGCACCAAGGTCGAGCTGCTGGCCCCCGACTTCAACGCGGTGCCCGAGCAGCTGGCGGAGGTCTTCGAGTCCCGCCCGGAGGTCTTCGCGCACAACGTCGAGACGGTGCCGCGGATCTTCAAGCGGATCCGCCCCGGCTTCCGCTACGAGCGCTCCCTGAAGGTCATCACCGAGGCGCGCGACTTCGGCCTGGTCACCAAGTCCAACCTGATCCTCGGCATGGGCGAGACCCGCGAGGAGGTCAGCGAGGCGCTCAAGCAGCTGCACGACGCGGGCTGCGAGCTGGTCACCATCACCCAGTACCTGCGTCCGAGCGTGCGCCACCACCCGGTGGAGCGCTGGGTGAAGCCGCAGGAGTTCGTGGAGCTGAAGGAGGAGGCCGAGCAGATCGGCTTCTCGGGCGTGATGTCCGGACCGCTGGTACGGTCCTCCTACCGTGCCGGCCGGCTGTACCAGATGGCGATCGAGAAGCGCGGCGCCTTCGTCGCCGCCCAGGCCGTCTGATCCCGGCCGCCGCAGCCTGACCCCCCCGTCACCCGCCGTGCCCCGCAGCGCGGCGGGTGACGCTGTGAATTCGCACACCAGAAGCTACCCTTGGGTAACGACCGATACGACGCGGTCCCGACCGTCACCGCAGATGAGGGCGCCCGTCAGGACCGCGTCAGCCGTTCGGCCCGCGGCATCGGGGTTTCATCGGGGTTTGACCGACTGGTCACGCCCTGGTAACACCAGTCAGTGACCCTGGAATCACACCGCGTACCCACGTACACCGGAAGCCGTTGCAAGGGGGGCCCTCCACCATGCAGGCCGCGCACGTTCGCGCCACCGCCATCCCGTCGTTCACCGACGCACTCCGGGCGGTCGAGTCGCTGCTCCTGAGAGGCGGCCAGCGCACCGCCCGCCGCAACGCCTGGACCTCCGTCCTGGAGGACCGCCGCCGGGCCAAGGACCGCATCGAGGCCCAGCGGGTCCTCGACCAGTTCGCCACCGCCGCCCAGCGCTGACAGAACCGTTTCCGCACCCGGCCGGGCAGCGGCCCAGCCCACCACGGGCACTGCCGTTCTCGGCCACTCGCCGGGCCACGTAGACTTCGTGGCATGGCGAGGAAGGAAACCGCAGCCGAGGCTGCCAACCCGGGGCGACTGAAACAGATCGCCCTGACCTACAAGATGACCCGCAAGGTCGATCCGAAGATCGGCCTCGTACTCGCGGCGGTCGGCATCGTCGTCTTCGGTGTCCTCCTCGGCATCGGCTTCGCGATCGGCCACCCTGTCTACCTGGGCATCCTGGGCTTCCTGCTCGCCTTCCTCGCGATGGCGATCGTCTTCGGCCGCCGGGCCGAGCGGGCCGCCTTCGGGCAGATGGAGGGCCAGCCGGGCGCGGCGGCCGCGGTGCTGGACAACGTCGGCCGCGGCTGGACGGTCACCCCGGCCGTCGCCATGAACCGCAGCCAGGACGTGGTGCACCGCGCGGTCGGCAAGGCCGGCATCGTCCTGGTCGCCGAGGGCAACCCGAACCGGGTGAAGTCCCTGCTCGCCGCCGAGAAGAAGAAGATGAACCGCATCGTGGCCGACGTCCCGGTGCACGATGTGATCGTCGGCACCGGCGAGGGCCAGGTCGAGCTGAAGAAGCTGCGCACGACCATGCTGAAGTTCCCGCGCGTGCTGACCGGCCCGCAGGTCACCGCCACCAACGACCGGCTGCGCGCCCTGGGCGACCTGATGACCAACATGCCGCTGCCCAAGGGACCGCTGCCCAAGGGCATGCGCATGCCGAAGGGCGGCCCGCGGATCCGCTAGCGGCCGCACTCGGCACTCCCCGCGTACGGCGATGGGGGCGCCCCTGGAGAGATCCGGGGCGCCCCCATCGTCGTACGCGCACTCCTGAGCCCGGCGCGAGGGGCGCGGTCCCTGGGGGGACCGCCCCGGGCCTCGGGCCGGGTGGGCGGCTGGGGCGTGTTTCGAAAGTAGCGTCGTCCGCCCGGAGGGCGGGGCCCGCGGCGTCTGGCGCGGTGCATCGCACGGCGGAGGGTCGTCCGCGTACGGGGCGTACGCGGACGAGCCCGACAACGCGACGAGGTGCCGTGCCAGGCGTCGCGGGCCAGACGGGACTTTCGAAACACGCCCTAGATCCGCACCTCCACCGTGCCCGCCAGCCGGTCGTGCAGGCCGCGGCCGTCGCGGTCCCAGATCAGCGCGGGGACGGCGATGCACAGCAGGACCGTGCGCAGCAGGGCCCGCCAGGGCTGCACCCCGCCGGTGCGCAGGGCGACCACGCGCAGGCCGAACAGGCGCTTGCCGGGGGTGCAGCCGATGGTGCCGACGGTCAGCACGCCGAGCACGAAGAAGATGAGCAGCGCCCAGTTGCCGGTCGCCTGCTGGTAGCCATGCGTGATCAGGCCGTATGCGATCAGCATGCACAGGCACCAGTCGACGGCGATGGCGCCCAGCCGCCTCCCCGGGCGGGCGATGGAGCCCGGCCCGTGCTCCGGAAGCCCCAGTCGTTCGCCCCGGTAACCGAGGTCGGCGCCGGCGTCCTCCATGGCCGCGCGCGGCCCCGACAGCCACGATCCCACTGCTTGCCTGTTGTCCACCCGTCCACGGTACTGCGACGCTGGAGGAAGGAGACCGGCCGGGGTGTCCACGGACGTGACCCCGCCCGGGCCGGTTAACGTCTGCGAAACAAACGGGTCACGCCCGGGAAATCACCCGTCCCTAGGGTCGAGGCAGCGTGTGCCACCCGCACTGGCCGCACGAACGATCTACCACCCCGGCGGGACGGTCGGGAGTAGGAGGAGCTGGATGTTCCAGAACGCCGACGAGGCCAAGAAGTTCATCGCGGACGAGGACGTCAAGTTCATCGACGTCCGCTTCTGCGACCTGCCGGGCGTCATGCAGCACTTCACGTTGCCCGCCGAGGCGTTCGACCCCGACGAGGAGCAGGCGTTCGACGGATCCTCGATCCGCGGCTTCCAGGCCATTCACGAGTCCGACATGGCCCTGCGCGCCGACCTGTCCACCGCCCGCGTGGACCCCTTCCGCCGGGACAAGACCCTCAACATCAACTTCTTCATCCACGACCCGATCACGGGCGAGCAGTACTCCCGTGACCCGCGCAACGTGGCGAAGAAGGCCGAGGCGTACCTGGCCTCGACCGGCATCGCCGACACCGCGTTCTTCGGTCCCGAGGCCGAGTTCTACGTCTTCGACAACGTCCGCTTCAAGACCGCGGAGAACGAGGCCTTCTACCACATCGACTCCGAGGCCGGCGCCTGGAACACCGGCGCGCTGGAGGACAACCGCGGGTACAAGGTCCGCTACAAGGGCGGCTACTTCCCGGTCCCGCCGGTCGACCACTTCGCCGACCTGCGCGCCGAGATCTCCCTGGAGCTGGCCAAGGCCGGTCTGAAGGTGGAGCGCCAGCACCACGAGGTGGGCACCGCCGGCCAGGCCGAGATCAACTACAAGTTCAACACGCTGCTCGCGGCCGCGGACGACCTGCAGCTGTTCAAGTACATCGTGAAGAACGTCGCCTGGCGCAACGGCAAGACGGCGACCTTCATGCCGAAGCCGATCTTCGGTGACAACGGCTCGGGCATGCACGTGCACCAGTCGCTGTGGTCCAACGGCGAGCCGCTGTTCTACGACGAGGCCGGCTACGCGGGCCTGTCGGACACCGCCCGCTACTACATCGGCGGCATCCTCAAGCACGCCCCGTCGCTGCTGGCGTTCACCAACCCGACGGTGAACTCCTACCACCGCCTGGTGCCGGGCTTCGAGGCCCCGGTGAACCTGGTGTACTCGCAGCGCAACCGCTCCGCCGCGATGCGCATCCCGATCACCGGCTCCAACCCGAAGGCCAAGCGCGTGGAGTTCCGCGCGCCGGACTCCTCCGGCAACCCGTACCTGGCCTTCTCGGCGCTGCTGCTGGCCGGCCTGGACGGCATCAAGAACAAGATCGAGCCGGCCGAGCCGATCGACAAGGACCTGTACGAGCTGGCTCCCGAGGAGCACGCCAACGTCGCCCAGGTCCCGACCTCGCTCGGCGCCGTCCTCGACGCGCTGGAGGCCGACCACGAGTACCTGCTCCAGGGCGACGTGTTCACGTCCGACCTGATCGAGACGTGGATCGACTACAAGCGCACCAACGAGATCGCCCCGCTGCAGCTGCGCCCGCACCCGCACGAGTTCGAGCTGTACTTCGACGTGTGATCAGGACACCGGGGGTGACCAGGTGATTCGTCATTCCGCATCACCCCCGGTCCGCACAGAGTCCGCAAGAGAAGTGATCTTGCCGCTCAGGACCCGCTCCACAGCGGTCCGCGTCGACTCGTCGGAGTCCGGCCACAGGTGGCCGTAGGTGTCCAGCGTCGTCTTCGCCGAAGCGTGGCGAAGACGGTGCTGGACCACTTTCACGTCTGCCCCCGACGCGATGAGCAGCGACGCGTAGAAGTGCCGCAGGTCGTGGAACCGGAAGCCGTCCGGCAGGCCTGGCACCTTCCCGCGGATGCGGCGCATCTCCCGCTCGACCTGCCACGGCCCGAGCTGGTCGCCGTCCGCGTCGACCAGGACGTGAGCCCGGTCCCGGCACAGCGGCTTCAGCACCGCAACCAGGCTGTCGGGGATCGGTACCGTCTCGCCGCTCATCTCCGTCTTCAGCGGCAGGTCCGGGTACTGCACGGCCGGGGTGATCGCCCGGCCCTCGAGGTCGACGTCACCGGGCCGCAGGCCGCAGGCCTCCGCCGTGCGCAGGCCGACGAACGCGCCGAGCAGAAGCGCCGGCCGGAACAACTCCCCCGCCTGCTCGTAGAGCCCCCACACCTGCGCCTCGGTGGCCACGTAGGGCCGCGGCTTCCCGGCCCCCGGCGACGTGCGCCGTGAGCAAGGGTTCGCCGGGATCTTCCGGTCGATGACCGCGTCCGTCATGACCTGCGACAGCCGCGAGTGCAGGGCGAACAGGTACGACGCCGACAGCCCCTCGCCCTGCAGGCGGGCCAGCCAGGCCCGGATCATGCTCGGTTGCACAGCCGTGAGCGGCAGCGGCCCGAACTCCTGCCGGATGCGCGCCAGGTGCACCTTCGCCTGCCGCACCGTGGACGCCCGGCGGGCGCCGTAGCCCTGCAGCCAGGTGTCGCACCACTCGTCCACGGTGACCTTCCACGCCTGCGGATCGACGTACTGGCCGGTGACGATGCTCGCCGTCTCCTCGTCGAGCCACCGCTGCGCGTCGACCTTCCGCGCGAAGTGCCGGGCATGCTCGCGGCCGGCCGCGTCCCGGTAGCGGGCACGCCACTTACCGTTCGGCCGCTTCGCCAGACTCGCCACCCTCGCCCCCCTTGTCGACGCGCTTCGCAAGCCCGGCGTCGGCCAGGACCTGGATCATCTCCCATGCAGCCTGAACGCCCTCCGGGGTCGTCGTGTCGATGGTCAAGCGGCCGGTCGGCTTTCGGGGCGTCTCTCGGTGGTACTGGGTGACGTCCCCGTCTCCGAGGGGCATCTCCCCGCAGATCCAGCGCCGCACCTCCTCCACCGTCGCCGTACTGTTCGGCGTCACCTGGTAGTCGGCATCGGCGGCAGCATCAACCGGCACGAGTAGATGCACGGGGGCGACGTTGAAGACGTCCCCGAGTGCGAGCAACTCGACGACGCTCACCGTATTGCGCCGGCCGCCCTCGAAGTTCGCCACGATCGATCGATTCCACGGGACGCCACGGCTGCTGAGCTGTTCTGCTAGATCGGCCGCCGTCATACCGCTACGGCCGCGCAGTTCCTTGACCCTGCGCCTGACCGTCTCTACCGGCCCGATCGGGACACGTGTGTGCTTCATGAGCACATTCAAGCATCCTTTGACACACCGAGCAAGATAGGTGATGATCGGTCGCAACACGGAATGTGCTTTTAACTGTCATTCCATGCTTGCTAGACAAGGAGTGTGCTCGTGCCCCCTCGTCCGCTGGCCGGACTCGCAGAGATCGCAGAGTTCACCGGCCTCCCAGCGAAGACGATCTATCACCAGGTCCACACGCGGACCGGCGTCGGTGCTCTGGCTTTCAGGGTTGGCCGCTACCTGCGCTGGGACTGGGCCGACGTTGACGCCTGGGTTGCCCGGCAGAAGGGGCGGGCCGCGGCGTGAGCAGCAAGAAGAACGCCCCGGCGGCAACCGGGGCGCAGGTTGACCAGCTGGACGGCGGGTCGGTCCCCATCGTGACACAGGCCGGCGCCTGGCAGCACGCGCTCGCGCAGGCGAGCGAAGCGGCGCGCCGCGGCTTCCACGTCTTCCCCCTCGGCCGCGGCAAGCTCCCTGCGATCCGCTCACCGCACCGCGAGGACCCGCCCGGCACGCCTCCGTGCAGGGGCGAGTGCGGCCGGCCGGGCCACGGTGTGCACGACGCGACCAGCGATATGGACACCGTGGCGCGGCTGTTCTCCCAGGCTCCGCACGCCACCGGGTACGGCATCGCCTGCGGGCGTGGCCCCGAACCGCTCATCGGCGTCGACCTGGATCGGAAGAACGGCGTGGACGGCGTCGACGAGCTGCAGCGGCTCGCCCGCGCCCACGGCTTCGCGGTGCCGCGCACGGTCACCGTGTGCACCCCGTCCGGCGGCTTCCACCTGTGGTTCACCGGCCCGTCCGGCGTGAAGGTGCCCAACTCCGCGGGCAGGATCGCGCCCGGCATCGACGTGCGCGGCACGGCCGGATACCTCGTGGGTCCTGGTTCGATGACGCCTGCCGGAACCTACGGCTTGCACCCTGGCCTGGGCGAGCTGACTGTCTACCCAATCCCGGCACCGCTGCTGCGGCTCATCCTGCCGCCGCCCCGAGCTCCCCGCCCGGCCGCCGACCGTCGCGGGGCCGGGCGCCTCGGTCGACGGATGCTCGGGCTCGTCCGCACCGTGCTGGAAGCGCACCAGGGCGAGCGCAACGGCCGCCTGTTCTGGGCGGCTTGCAAGGCGTTCGAGGCCGCACAGAACGGCGACGCCGATGCGGATGCCGTCGAGCGGGCGCTCGTGGAAGCCGCGCTCGCGGTCGGCTTGGACGAGCGGGAAGCGCGGGCCACCATCGCGAGCGCGCAGCGCACGACCGGGCGGGGGGCGGCATGAGCAACAACGACGACATCAGCCGGAAGGCGCGAGAGATCTTGGAGGCGAGCGGCATCGACGTCGAGGAGAACAAGGGCCGCGGCCCATCGCAGGCGTCACAGCTCGTCGCCCTGGCCCGCGAGCGGTACGACCTGTTCATGTCCGAGGACGGCCGTCCCTACGGGGTGAAGAAGGACGGCGCGAACATCGCGATGCCGCTGCGTGGTAAGGCCGGCCTGCGCTCGCAGCTGGCGCGCATCTTCACCGACGAGCACGGCGGTTCCGTCCCGTCGCAGTCGGCGCTCGCCGACGCGATGACCGTGCTGGAAGGCGTCGCCCAGGACGCCGACCCGCGCGTCCCGCACGTCCGTGTCGCGCGCGCCGAGGACGGCATTGTCGTCGACCTGGGCGACGCCGACGGCCGGTGCGTCATCATCCGTTCGGACGGGTGGGAGCGCGTGGCCCGCTCCCCCGTCCTGTTCCGCCGGTCCGGTGCCATGAAGCCGCTGCCCGCGCCGATCCGCGACGGCGACGGCCTGGCCAAGCTGCGGGCGCTGCTCAACACCGACGAGGACGGTTTCCGGCTGCTCGTCGCGTGGCTCGTCGCCTCGTTCATCCCCGACCTGCCGCACCCGATCCTCACCTTCCGCGGCGAGCAGGGCACCGGCAAGTCCTACTCCGCGAAGATGGTGATCGGACTCATCGACCCGTCCGGGGCGCCGAAGCGGACAGCGCCCCGGGATATCAAGTCGTGGGCCACGCAGGCCTTCAACTCCTGGGCTCTGTGCCTGGACAACGTGTCAGTCATCCCCGACTGGCTGTCGGACGCGCTGTGCCGCGCGGTCACCGGAGACGGCATCGTCGACCGCGCCCTGTACACCGACGACGACGTCGTCGTACTTGAGTTCCGGCGTGTCCTGGCCATGACCACGATCGACGCTGGCGCGCTCGCTGGGGACCTTGCCGAGCGGCTGCTGACGATCGAGCTGCACACGATCCCGGACCGCCGGCGCCGCGAGGAGAACGAACTCGATGCCGCCTACGCGGACGCGCACGCCGCCATCCTGGCGTCCCTGTTCGATCTGCTCGCCGAAGTCCTGCGCGTCCTGCCGAACGTGCGCCTGGAGGAGCGGCCCCGCATGGCCGACTTCGCCCGGGTGCTCGCCGCTGTCGATACGGTGAAGGGCTGGAACACCCTCGACAGCTACAAAGCCACAGCCCGCGACGCCGTGGCCGATGTCCTGGACGGCGAGCCGTTCGCCCAGGCCGTCGTTGCGCTCGTCGACCGGGCCGGACCCGACGGCATCACCCTGACTGCCTCCGAGCTGTTGGAGCGCGTGCAGGCGCCGGAACGGCTGCCGAAGAAGTGGCCGAAGGACCCGACTCGGGCGGGAGGCCAGCTGAAGCGGCTTGCCCCGGCGCTCCGGACGATCGGCATCGACGTCGACGACAGCAAGCGCGGCCCGAAGCCGAAGAAGCAGCGCCTGTACACCCTGACAGCAACGCCAGAGAGAAGGTACGAAACAGCGTCCCCAGCGTCCCCCAACAACGTCGAAACCGGGGCTGACCTGCGCGAACAGGGGGGACGCTGCGAGGGGGACGCTAGCGTTCCCCCTCGCCCCCGGGGGGACGCTGGGGACGCTGTGGGGGACGCTGCGTCCTTCCCAGCGTCCCCCCGGGGCGACGCCTCTGACGTGCGCAAAAACACGCGGGGGGACGCTGGGGACGCTGGGGACGCTGGAATGCACCCACTCTCTGATGAGCCACGCCCCAAGAGGCCGTGCGCCCGCTGCTCCCGCCCCCAGTGGAACGCCGAAGGCTCTCCGCTGTGCGGCGCCTGCCGCGACGCGGCCTGACCGCGAGGAGACCCGACATGCCCACCTTCCGCGCCACCCTCTGCCCGGCCTGCCGGTGCGTGCGCCGTACCCGCCTCGTCGGCACCGCCACCATCAACGGCCACCTGCACGAACTCGTGCAGTGCCCAGACACCGCATGCGAACTCGTCTGGGCCGTCCGCCCCACCACGCCGCAACTCGCCGCGGCCTGAACCGAAGGAACCCACCATGTCCCTGGCACCCATCACCAGCCTGCCGAGCAACGCCTATCTCCCCAAGAGCCTGCACAAGCTGGCCGACGAGTGGCGGGCCGCGGCCCAGCTCGTCCGGGACCTCGTGCAGCAGCGCAGCGAGGCACAGGCGGGCATCAGCAAGGCGAAAGCCGACGACGCCGAAGCCTTCAAGGCCGCAGTGCTCGCCGGAAAGCCTCTCCCCGACGGCGACAACGAGAAGGCGCTCCGCGACCGTGTCGCCGACTGCACGCGCCGCCTTCCCGTCGCCGAAGCCGAACGCGACGCGATCGGCCGCCGCCTGGTCGTCGCCCTCCGCGACGACGACGCCCGCCAGCACCTCGCCGACACCGCCGGCACCGCCGTTCGGGCCGCGCTCGCCGCCTACCTCGAAGTGCTCGACGACGCCGAACGGAAGGTGAGCGACGCCCACCGTGCCCTCACCGATGCCACGGCCGCGCTGCACGTCGTCGACGCGCTCGACACCGGCTCACAGGTCCGGCTCCTGCCGAAGGCGCCCGCTGGCGTTCCTTCCTTCGCCGCGGCGCGCACGGCCGCCCCCCAGCTTGGCCGCCATCTCGACGCCCTCAACGAGCGCAAGCCGCCCCGCCAGCGGCACGTGCGCCTCACCAACGGCCGCGAGGTGCACGTGCCGGCCAGTCTCGCCGCCGACTTCCACCGCGACGGCCAGGTCGCCGAATGGCTCGACGGTTGGCCCCCGGAGAAGCCCAGCACGCGCCTGGCAGGCGGCTCCTACCTCGGCAGCCACGTCGAGGACTTCCGCAACGCCCCCGCCCGCTTCACCCCGCGAGGAGACGCAGCATGAGCGACCAGATCACCGAGGACGAGCTGACGACCATGAGCCCCCACGAGATCGTGGAGGCCCGCGACGCCGGGCGGCTCAACCAGATTCTCGGCCTGCCGGTTCGTGACATCCCCGCCGACGGCCAGCTCACCCAGGAGAACCTGGACCAGATGACGCCCACCGAGATCGTGCAAGCACGCGATGCTGGCCGACTCGACCGTCTGCTCAGCCTGCCCGACGATGCCGCATGACAGGACAGTGCACAACCGTGCACTGAGTGGGCATCCTGTGGGATGATCGATGCGGGCCCCGCTTGACTCGCGCCGGGCTGGGCCCGCAGGACTCCCGGCCTGGTGTGCTCCCCAGAGCCGTGGGACACGTGGCCGCCGACGCTTCCTCCCGTTGCCGTCGGCGGCCACGCGGCGTTCGTCACCGCTTCCACGAGCCGACCCGGGCCACGGGGCGTCACCGCACCCCTGGGGGATGACCCCCTCGGCATAGGGGGTCTCGAACGCCGGGGAGGGCTCTGGGGAGCCAGTCGGGTTCAAAGGGTCCTTGATCACTTCTGGCGGTGACGCAGCGTGCGCAGGACCGGGCCACCGCGTGTAGAGCGCACTGAACCACTCCCCTCCCCCATCGGCCGCCCCTCTTCCGTGGCCGTGAGCTGGGGGTTACTCGCCGGCCTGGCCGACGACGAACGTGCCCTTCGCGGGGAGCGTGGCCACCAGGCCGCGGTCGCGCAGCTCCCGCACGGCGCGGCGCACGGTGCCGATGCTCACGCCGTAGATCTCCGTCATGGCTCGCTCGCCGGGGAGCGCGGCGCCAGCGGGGAGCTTGCCCGAGGCGATGTCGGCGGCGATCTGGTCGGCCAGCTTCACGTACTCGTACTGCGGGAGTCCGCTCATACGCGCCACGGTCGCGCGCCCCTGCGCGGTCGGCATCTGGGGAACGCGTCTCACCGCGTTCCGACGCGGAGGGACGCAGGGGGACGCGGTTGCGCTACCGTCGAAGCACGGACCCCCGCGACCGCTGGAACGGCCCGGGGGCGTGGCCGACTGCAGAGGAGTCGACATGTCAGAGCCTACGCAGCACGAGACGGCGCCGGACAGCCCCCGCACCATCGCTTGGTGTTCATGGCACCAGGGCCTCAGCGGCACCGCGCGCCTCGTGCGGATCATCGAGCAGGCGAGCGGACCGGGCGCCGGCCTGTACGCGTGCGCGCCGTGCCGCGAGGCGTACCGCCTGGTGCCGGTGGCGGACCAGCGGTGACCGGGCAGACGGCCGTGAGCCCGGCCGGTAAGGCGTTCATCGCGCTCGCCGCCCACTGCTACGGCTGCCCGGACTGCCGGCCGGACCCGGGTGCCCCGGACGCGCCGCGGCCGGAGTGCTCGCAGGCCGCCGAGCTGTACCGGGCATGGAACCGGCTCTGGCGGCTGGAACGGTGTAGGGGACACTGAGCGGGGCCGTGGCAGGCGTTCATGCGAGGTACGCCGTCCCGTCCGGATGGCGGGGCCCCGGCCACACAACCGCCCCCGGCCGCCGTAGCGGTCCGGGGGCGGCGCCATCTGCAGGCGGGAAGGCGGGGAGTTCTCCCCCGGCGCCTCCCCCTCCTGCCTCCCTCGTGCTGAGCTGCAGCAACGGGGCGCCAGGGAGGCGAGGGAGGCAGCGAGCAAAGGTCGCGGCAACGCCCGCTGCGCGGTGCTGTGCCTCCCCGCGGCTGCCTCCCTCCCTCGCGTCAGGCCGCGAGCGCCGGCGCCTGGTGGTGCTGGGCGAGCAGCAGCCACACCAGCGGCCACGGAAGGGCGTCGGCCTTGCGCTCGTTGCACGGCTGGCAGGCCAGCACGAGGGCGTCATGCCGCCCCGTGCGCCACAGCCTGTAGGGGATGTAGTGGTCGAACGTCGCCTGCTCGTCGGCGGTGAACGGCCGCGCGCAGTAGAAGCACCGGTAGCCGGTCCTCCTGGCAAGCTTCCTGATCAGGTTGCGGCGCCGTTCCGGCCCGCTCACGTTGTTGATGCGCTTGGCCACTCCAGTCACCGGCCCTCGTGCTGAGTGCGCAGTGCGGCGGCCAGGTGCTCGCGGGCGACCCGCAGCGCACCCGTGTACTCGTCGAGCGCGAGCAGCAGCTCGTCGACCTGGGCGAGAGTGAGGCCCGGCCAGGAGCCGTCGGCGAAGAACGCGAGTTCCGGCCGGCCGTCGCCCCACTGGGCAAGCTCGAACGGCAGCAGCGGCTCGTCGAGGAAGGAGACGCGCATTCCGTGCTCGGGGCCGCGGTGCAGGGCGTAGTCGGCGGGCGTGCCCGGGGCGCAGTCCTCGCCGGCGCACTGCTCGTCGAGGGCGGGGCACTGGCTGACCTGCGGTGCATCATCACGCATCAGGGGCGCGTCGCTGGATTCGGTGGGGACCTGTACGTTGTTGCGCATGGTCGGACTTCCTTGCTGGAGAAGGGGTCTGATCTAGGCGCCGTGCCGGTGCTGCAACACCGGGCGGCGCCGCTTCGTCTGGTACCGGCTCACGGGGTGGTCCGCGAGCGGTCCGCAAACAGTCCGCAGGACAGTCGAAAACGGCCGTCAACGACCGGTAATCACCGGTAGGGAATTCGCAGGTCAGCGACCATTCTTCGAACATCCGAGCAGGCCACAGAGGTGCGCGTTTAGTTCGAGCTGTACTTCGACGTGTGACAGGCCGCTGCCGCCAGGCAGAGCGGTGAGGGCCGCCACCCGGAGAGTGCTCCGGGTGGCGGCCCTCGGCCGTGTCACGGCCGTACCCGGGCCGCGTCGGGGCCGTGTCGTGGGATGCCGTCGGTCAGGGCAGCAGGAACGACCCGGGGCCGAGCAGCCCGCCGAGGATGCCGAGGCCGCCGAAGCCACCGAGGCCGCCCAGGCCACCGAGGGTGCCGATGCCGTCGTAGAGGAAGCCGCCGTAACCGCCGTAGCCGCCGCCCCAGCGGTCGTAGCCGCCGCAGCCCCCGCCCCGCCAGCCGGCGTGACCGCAGCCACCGCCGCCGTGGGTGGTGGTCTGGGCCTGGCCGGCCGCCGTGGCCGAGACGGTGGTGGATGCGGACGGGACGGCCGCGGCCGTGCCCGCCGTGCCGATCGTGGCACCGCCCGCCAGCAGGATGCCGACCGCGGTCGCCGTGACCAGGCGCTTGGCTCGCTGTGCTTTCATGACACACCTTCCTTCCACTCACTCGTGCGAGGCACGAGACGGAAGGCCGCGGCGCCACGGCGCGATCTCTTCCCCACGAGGCTAGCCCGCCACCGGCCACTCGGCATGTTGGGCCGAACGGGTGCACCGCCGCCGGTACCGGCCCCGCGCCGCCGCCCGCGTCGAGGCCAGGTCGTTGCCATGTCCCGGGCAACCCTGCCGGGCCTCGGAGGTCTCCTACAGGCGGAGGGACCGGGGGCCACGACC
This sequence comes from Streptomyces mexicanus, assembly GCF_902506575.1. Lineage (GTDB taxonomy): Bacteria > Actinomycetota > Actinomycetes > Streptomycetales > Streptomycetaceae > Streptomyces > Streptomyces mexicanus. The sequence continues at coordinate 2,329,075 of NZ_LR732544.1, forward strand.
GGTCCCCGCACCGATATCGGACCCATCGGAACACCGGAAAGGTGACGAGAGTGACCGAGCACGACGAGTTCGAGCGCGAATTCGATCACCAGTGGGCGAACGCCGCCGCGCACAAGGAGCCCTCCGCCCGGGCCCGGATGCTCGCCGCCCGCTGGAAGGACAACCCGCCGGCCCCCGTGCCCTTCCGCGGCGACCCTGAGCCGGCCGCACCGCGCCGCTCGTCCTGGCGATCGGCGGCCCTCGTCCTCGGCTCCGTCGCCGCCCTGATCCTGCTGATCGGCTACGCCCGGTCCCGCGCGATGTACTGAGCCGGCGGCTCCGAGCCCTCCGCGTGCCCAGGTGCCCCGGACCGCCCCGGACCGCTTTGCCACTGCCAGGGGTGATCGGGACCCGTTCATGACGATCGGGCCCCGTTCGTGACCGGTGGCAGGTGCACACTGGATGGCGGGACGAGTGCCTTGTGGTGCGAGGTGCCTGACTGCGGGGTGATGCACAATGCAGAGCCGCTTCCGGAGCGACCGACGGCTGACCGTGCGCATGGGGGTCACGCTGTTCCTGCTCGGGTTGCTGTACGTGGCGTTCGTGGCCGCGTTGATCGTGCTGCTGAAGTCCTGGGTGCTGGTCGTCGTGATCGCGGCGGCCGCGCTGGCGGCGCAGTACTGGTTCTCCGACCGGATCGCACTGTTCGCGATGCACGGCCGGGTGGTGGAGCCGGAGGAGTATCCGCAGCTGCACGCGGTGGTCGACCGGCTGTGCGCGCTGGCCGACATGCCCAAGCCCGTGGTCGCCGTGTCCAACATGGACATGCCGAACGCGTTCGCGACCGGGCGCAACCCGGACCACGCCGTGGTGTGCGTGACGACCGGGCTGCTGCGGCGGCTGGAGCCGGCCGAACTGGAGGGCGTGCTCGCGCACGAGCTGTCCCACGTGGCGCACAAGGACGTCGCCGTGATCACCGTCGCGTCGTTCCTGGGCGTGGTCGCGGGGCTGGTGGTGCGCTTCGCCTTCTATTCGGAGCTGCTCGGCGGCCGGGGCCGCAAGGACCAGAACACCCTGGCCGTGTTCGCCATGGTGATGGGCGTCTCCGCGGCCGTGTACGCGATCAGCTTCCTGCTGATCCGGGCGCTGTCGCGCTACCGCGAGCTGGCCGCGGACCGGGCGGCGGCCCTGCTGACCGGGCGCCCCTCCGCGCTCGCCGCGGCGCTCACCAAGGTCACGGGCGACATCGCCCGGATCCCCTCGGAGGACCTGCGCACCGCCCAGGCCTTCAACGCCTTCTACTTCACCCCGGCGCTGGGCTCCGAGCCCGGCATCTCCCGGTTCTTCTCCACCCACCCGAGCCTGGAGCAGCGGCTGGCGCAGCTGGGGCGGATCTCGGCCGAGCTGGGCGAGGCCGCGGCGCCGGGAAAGGCGGGCTGAGCGGATGGGGCTCCTGGACATCCTGCTCGGCCGCAGCAAGCCCGCCCCGCCCGACCTGGACCAGCTGTTCGCGCTGCCGTCCGCGGCGGTGACGCTGCAGGCGGCGGCCGGCTTCACCCCGACCGGGCAGGGCGCGGTGTGCTTCGCCACGGTGGAGGGCGCCGCCTTCGAGCAGACGCACCGGGAGGTGCAGGCCCTGCTGGACGCGGACGCCGACCGCACCGGGGCGCCGGTGGAACTGACCCAGGACGCCTACGGCTACTCCTGGCTGGTCTCCCACCGCGCCCCGGACCAGCTGCCCGACCTCGTCAACGACCTGCACGCCGTCAACAGCGCGATGGAGGTCAACGGCTTCGGCCCGCAGCTGCTGTGATCGCTGGCGGGTTTCCACGACGACCGCGGCCGTCCCCTGGCGCTGGTGTACCTGTACAAACGGGGGACGTTCTACCCCTTCTGCCCGCTGCCCGGCCGGGCACAGCGCCGCGACAACGCCCTGGAACTGCAGATGAAGTCCCTCCTGGCCGACGACCTGCGCATCGAGCAGGACCTGGGCCGCTGGTTCCCGGTGTGGGGCGCGCCGGGTCTGTGAGCGGCGCCGAGCCCCGCTGAGGGCTGCCGAGTGCTGCCGTGGGCCACCGGGCGTCGCCGTGCGCCGACGGGCACTCCGCGCGCGGCCGGGTCCGATCGTCCGCGACCGGGGTCCGATTGTCAGTGGGGTGCGCGAGGATGCCGTCGGGGGCCGCGACGGCCTTCCCGAACGGTTCCGGACGGCTCAGCGCGGTGGAGGGGCGGATGCGGGTGCGACACATCTCGGTGGCGGAACGGCGGGCCAGGCTGGCGCTGCGGCACCGGCTGGCCGACGGTGCGGGCGCGGCGAGTCCCGAGGAGGTCGCGGACTCCCTGGTGGCCCTGCACGCCACGGACCCGGCGACGGTGCACCTGGCGGTGGGCGCGCGCCTGAACGACCCGGCGAAGGCGGTGCCGGAGACCGAGCGGGCGCTGTACGAGGAGCGGACGCTGGTGCGGATGCACGGCATGCGGCACACCGTCTTCGTGTTCCCGGCGGAGCTGACCGCCGTGGTGCACGCCTCGACCGGCATCGCCGTCGCCGCCCGCGCCCGTGCCGCGCTCATCAAGGACATGGCGAAGGCGGGCGCGCCGGACGCGGCCTGGCTGAAGGAGGTCGAGGAGGCGACGCTGGCGGCGCTGGCCCGGCGCGGGCAGGCCACGGCGGCGGAACTCGCCGAGGACGAGCCGCGGTTGCGCGAGCAGTTCGTGTACGCGGCCGGGAAGGGGTACGAGGGCGTGCACACCGTCTCCTCGCGGCTGCTGCGCGTGCTGGGCGTGGAGGGCAAGGTGGTGCGGGGCCGGCCGCTGGGGTCCTGGACGTCGTCGCAGTTCCGCTGGGCCCTGGCGCCCGCGCATCCCGAGCTGGACGTCGCCGAGGCCCAGTGCGAGCTGCTGCGCCGCTGGCTCGCCTCGTGCGGCCCGGCGAGCGAGGCCGACCTGAAGTGGTGGACGGGCTGGCCCGTGACGCAGGTGCGGCGGGCGCTGACGGCGATGGGCGCCGAGGAGGTGTCCCTGGACGAGGGCACGGGGTACGTGGTCGCCGGGGACGCCGATCCCGTGCCCGAGCCGCCGCGGCCGTGGGCGGCCCTGCTGCCCTGCCTGGACCCGACGGCCATGGGCTGGCAGCAGCGCGACTGGTATCTGCCGCCCCGGCTGCGCCCGGCCCTCTTCGACCGCAGCGGCAACGTGGGCCCCACGGTGTGGTGGAACGGCCGCGTGGTCGGCGCCTGGGCCCAGCGCCCCGACGGCGAGATCGTCTGGCGGCTGCTGGACACCGAGGACGTGGGCCGGGAGGCGGAGACGGCCATCGCCGAGCAGGCGGTCCGGCTGCGCTCCCTGCTGGGCCCGGCGCGCGTGACGCCACGCTTCCGCACCCCGGCGGAGAAGGAGTTGGCGGCCCGGTGAGCACAGCGCCCTGCGACCGGGCCCCCTACCGCGGGGCTCACGGTCACCGGCCGCCCGCCCGCGACCGGGCGCCCGCGGCGAGCGGGGCACCCGGCCGTGGGCGGGCCGCCGAGCGCGTCAGCGGGTGTAGCGCATCAGCGCCCGCACCATGTGGCAGGTGGTGTCGGACGGCGGGTGCACGCCGATGAGCTGGGCGGTGGAGCGTATCGTCTCGTCGCCGGCCTGCTCCGGCCGGTGGACACCGGAGTCGAGCAGGGCGATGGCGAGCCGCATCGCCTTCAGCCGGCGGTTGTGGGCGATGTACCACTGACGGGGGCGGCCGGGCGGCAACGGCCGCTTGTGGACGGGGGCGTAGGGCAGGTCGAGCAGGACGGGACGCTTCGCGGTGGACTGGGTCGGCAACGGCTTCGGCTTCACTGCGGCAGCGGGCACAGGCATCCTCCTGTCGCGTGGGGGTGCCGCCCGGAAGACCCCGGCGACACCCTCGAACACTGCTTCCATTCTACTGCCGGCCACTGACAAAACCCCCTGGCCACAAGGGCTTTCGGGGCTCGTGGGACGCAGGCGGAAGACGAGTTCTCGCGTACCGTGGGCACCATGGAGATCTGGATCAACCCGGCCTGCTCGAAGTGCCGCAGCGCCATCAGCATGCTCGACGCCGAGGGCGCCGAGTACACCGTCCGACGCTATCTGGAGGACGTACCCACCGAGGCCGAGATCCGGGCGGTGCTCGACCGGCTCGGGCTGGAGCCCTGGGACATCACCCGTACCCAGGAGGCCGAGGCGAAGGAGCTGGGGCTGAAGCAGTGGCCGCGGGACGCCGGTGCGCGGGACCGCTGGATCACCGCGCTCGCCGAGCACCCCAAGCTGATCCAGCGTCCGATCATCACGGCCGACGACGGCACGGCGGTGGTGGCGCGCACGGAGGAGGCGGTACGGGACGCGCTCGCACGCGGCTGAGTGGCCGTCACCCCGTCCTCAACAGGGGTCTGTGACGCAGGTACCCCACAGAAGAAGGCGGGGTGAGGGGTGGCGCTCAGCCCGCCAGGAAACCGGTGAGGCGCCGGCCCAGTCCGGCCGGCGCGGCCTGCGGCAGCGCGTGGTGCGAGACGTCCGGCAGTACGCCGGTCTCCACGCGCGGCAGCGTGGCACCCGCCCTGGCCGCCACCCGGTGGCTGTCGTGGGTCCTGCTGTTCCCGGCCAGGAGCAGCAGGACCGGCACCTGAAGGGCGCGCAGCGCCCCCGCCTGCGGGCGCGGGCCGGTCACCGGCCTGGCGGCGGGGAAGCCCGCGGCCGCCTCCTGGAGCCGGAGCCAGTCCGGGTCCAGCGGCACTCCGCCGGTCTCCCACTCCAGGAAGGCGCGGACGCGGTGCGGCGAGGGCCGCAGCATCATCGGCAGGGCGTGCAGCAGGTACGCCGTCCTGTATCCGGCGAAGCAGCGGGTCGGATCGAGGAGGACCAGGCGGCGTACCCGTCCGGAGGCGCGCAGTGCGTAGTGCAGGGCGATCCAGCCGCCGTAGGAGTGTCCACCGAGGTCCACCCGGCCGACTCCGAGGGCGTCGAGAAGCGCGTCCAGCCAGGCGACCAGGTCGGCGACCGTACGGGGGCGGCGGCCGCCGTCCGGGGTGGCGCGGCCCGGGGCGCCCACGATGTCGGCGGCCAGCACGCGGTGCCCGCGGGCCAGGTCGGCGGCCTGGGCGTACCAGGAGGCGGAAGTCGCCCCGCCGCCCCCGGGGAGCAGGAGCAGCGGGGGCGCGTCGCGGGGTCCGCACAGGGTGACCCACGTGGTGCCGAACGGGGTGGGAACGGCGACGGACTCGCGCACGGCGGGCCACCTGGCCATGACCCCGTCGTAGGCCGCGCGGAAGCCGTCCCCGTCGTACCCGCTCCGGTCGTTCATGTGCCCTCCCTCTGTCCGCCCCTCCTGCCCGGCTATTATCTCGTTCAGCGAGATACTTGGCGAGCGAGATGACAGAAGAGGGCGGACGGATGCGGACCCACGGCCCCCACGCCGACCCCGGGCTCGGTCCCGAAGGGGAGATCGTCCACCTGCTGCGGGCCACGACGGTGGAGCTGGGCCTGCTCAGCGCCCGGTTCGCGCAGCGCAACGGCATGCACCCCACCGACGTGCGGGCCCTGATCACACTGATGGACGCGCGTCGGGCGGGCGAGGAGGTCACCGCCGGGCGGCTCGGCGAAGCGCTCGGGCTGAACTCGGCGGGGACGACCGCACTGGTGGACCGGCTGGAGTCGGCCGGGCATGTGCGGCGGGTGCGTACCCCGAGCGACCGGCGCAGGGTGGTGATCGAGGTGCAGGAGCGCGCCGTCGAACTCGGCTGGTCCTTCTTCGGACCGCTGATCGAGCGGGCCGCCGCCCTCCTGCGCGGGTACGACGAGCGGGAGCTGGCCGCGATCCGCGGCTTCCTGACGCAGGTGCGCGATGCCGCGGCCGGGGCCTCCCCGCCCGGCCCGGGGTGATCCCGCGCACACCCGCGCCAGGTAACACGGGGTTCACACTCGGGCAACGGCCGGGAAATCGCCGGTTGACAGGCTGCGGAGCAGCAACGGCGGCGGCCTCGGTGCCGCACGCGCCCCGGCACCCGCAAGTGCGCCCGCGACACCCGAAGGATGTGGCCCGTGAGCTTCAAGGCTGAGTACATCTGGATCGACGGCACCACGCCGACGGCCAAGCTGCGTTCCAAGACCAAGATCCTCAGCGACGACGCCAAGGGCGGCGAGCTGCCGCTGTGGGGCTTCGACGGGTCCTCCACCAATCAGGCCGAGGGGCACTCCTCGGACCTCGTGCTCAAGCCGGTCTTCTCCTGCCCCGACCCGATCCGCGGCGGCGACGACATCCTGGTGCTGTGCGAGGTCCTGAACATCGACCTGACCCCGCACACCTCCAACACCCGTGCCGCGCTGGCCGAGGTCGCCGAGCGGTTCGCCGCGCAGGAGCCGATCTTCGGCATCGAGCAGGAGTACACCTTCTTCGACGGCTCCCGCCCGCTGGGCTTCCCCGAGAACGGCTTCCCGGCCCCGCAGGGCGGCTACTACTGCGGTGTCGGCGCCGACGAGATCTTCGGCCGCGACATCGTCGAGAAGCACCTGGACAACTGCCTGGCCGCCGGCCTGGGCATCTCCGGCATCAACGCCGAGGTCATGCCCGGCCAGTGGGAGTTCCAGGTCGGCCCGCTCGCCCCGCTGGAGGTCGCCGACCAGCTGTGGGTGGCCCGCTGGCTGCTGTACCGCACCGCCGAGGACTTCGGTGTCTCCGCCACCCTCGACCCCAAGCCGGTCAAGGGCGACTGGAACGGCGCCGGCGCGCACACCAACTTCTCCACCAGGGCGATGCGCGAGGGGTACGACGCGATCATCACCGCGTGCGAGGCGCTCGGCGAGGGCTCCAAGCCGCTGGACCACGTCAAGAACTACGGCGCCGGCATCGACGACCGCCTCACCGGCCTGCACGAGACCGCCCCGTGGGACCAGTACTCCTACGGCGTCTCCGACCGCGGCGCCTCCGTCCGCATCCCGTGGCAGGTGGAGAAGGACGGCAAGGGCTACATCGAGGACCGCCGCCCGAACGCCAACGTCGACCCCTACGTCGTGACCCGTCTGCTGGTCGACACCTGCTGCACCGCGCTGGAGAAGGCCGGCCAGGTCTGATCCGCCGCCGCCCGTCGGGGCGCCCACCCTCGGGTGGGCGCCCCTTTCGCGTCCAAGTGGCCCGGCGCGAAAGCGTCCACGCAGTGAGAGCGGGCTGCTGTCCGGGCGCCGAGTCTGCTTCAATGGGCTCATGGCCAGCTTCCAGAAGAACCCCGCGACAGGTCGCCATGACCTCGAGCCCTTCTGGCCTTCCCGTCAGCACCACGACTTCGACCGGGTGTGTTGCGCGCGCTGAACGCGCGGGCCCTGCAAAGCCGTACACCCCGGCCTTCGGCCAGCGCGCAGGCGACGTACGTCCCGCGGCGCGCCCGACCACGAACTCGCGGCCGTCGCCCCTTTCCGACGACATCCTCGCGCGAAAGAGCTGACCTCTCATGGCGACCACCCGTTCCCTGACCACCGCGACCGCCACCGCCACCGCAGCCGCTCTTGCGGCGTCCGCCCCCGCTCCCGCCCCGGCCGCCCCGCGTCACCGGCTGCGCGCCGTCGACCGGGACGAGGACTGGACTCCCGCCCGCCCGAGCGCGGTGGAGAGCCTGGGCCAGGAGGTGGCGGACCTCCTGCCGCCCGGCGCCACCTGGCTGCCGGCGCCCCAGCACACCCTGCCCAGCCTGCCGGGCCGGCCCCCGATGGTCGGCTACCTGGTCCTCGTCCCGGCCGACCGGCAGCCGCCGTTCGCGCCGGCGGCGGCCCCGGACGCGGCGGCCCCCGCCGCCGACGCCGGCGACGCCCTGGGCCGCATCGACACCGTCCGCCGCACCGCCGAGGTGGCCGGGCGCCCGCCCGACCTGACCTACCTGGAGTTCGAGCTGCTCGCCCATCTGGTCGCCCACCCGCACCGGGTGCACAGCCGCGACCAACTGGTCACCACGGTCTGGGGCTACGGCCACGTGGGCGACGGCCGCACCGTCGACGTGCACATCGCCCGGCTGCGCCGCAAGTTGGGCGCCGAGCACCGTACGGCGATCCAGACGGTGCGCCGGGCGGGCTACAAGTACGTGCCGCCGACGGAGCGTTGACGCCCGCCGCCCGCCACGTCACGGGGTGCCGGTTGTGGCGGAGATCTGCTGTCGGCAGATCTCCGTTCCCTTCCGTCCCGGATCCGGGCACAGTCACCGGCATGAGACTTCTGGTGCTGGGTGGTACGGATTTCGCGGGACGGGCCGTCGCCGAGGTGGCGGTCGGGCGTGGCTGGGAGGTGACGGCCGTGAACCGGGGCCGGCGGGCACCGGTGTCGGGGGGGCGGTCACTGACCGGCGACCGCACCGCGCCCGACGGGCTCGCGGCCCTCGCCGAGTCCGGTGAGACCTGGGACGCGGTCGTCGACACCTGGTCGGCCGCGCCCCGCCCGGTCCGGGACGCGGCACGGCTGCTGCGCGACCGCGCCGGCCGGTACGTGTACATCTCCAGCTGCTCGGTGTACGCCTGGGCGCCGCCCGCCGGCTACACCGAGGCGGCCCCGCTGGTCGAGGGCGCCCGCGCGGACGCGGACGGCACCGACTACGCGCGGGACAAGCTGGGCGGCGAGCTGGCCGCGACCGCCGAGTTCGGGCCGGACCGCGCGCTGCTGGTGCGCGCCGGGCTGCTCCTCGGGCCGTACGAGAACATGGCCCGGCTGCCCTGGTGGCTGACCCGCATCGCGCGCGGGGGACCGGTCCTGGCGCCCGGCCCGGAGGACCTGCCGCTGCAGTACGTCGACGTCCGCGACCTCGCCGCGTGGATCCTGGGCGGGATCGAGCAGGAGCTGAGCGGCCCGTACAACCTGATGAGCCCGCAGGGGCACGCGACCATGGGCACCTTGCTGCGGGCCTGCGTGGAGGCGACCGGGTCGTCCGCCGACCTGTGCTGGACGCCTCCCGAGGAGGTGCTCGGCGCGGGCATCGAGCCGTGGACCCAGCTGCCCGTCTGGATACCGCCGGGCACCGAAGGGCACGACGCGCTGCACAGCGCGGACGTCTCCCGGGCCGTCGCCGCGGGCCTGCGCTGCCGGCCCGTCACCGAGACCGTCGCCGACACCTGGAGCTGGCTGCGCTCCCTCGGCGGCACCGCGCCCGAGCGGTCGGACCTGCCGCCGGTGGGGCTGGATGCGGCGGTCGAGGCGAAGGTGCTGGCCGCGCGGGGTGTGCCCGGGGCGGCCGGGTGACACGGCAGTCAATCCGTGAGCCCTTCTGAACGCCCGCGGGGCGGGGTCCGTATGGAGGAGAGCCGCTTTCCCTCCTGTCGGGCGCCTGGATGCCGCCCCGCAAGGACGTCAGAGGAGTTCCATGGGACGCAACACACGAAAACGTCGTACGCCGCTGGCCGCCAAGGCCGTCGCCGCCTCGGCGGCACTGGCGCTCGGTGGGGGCGGGCTGGTCTGGGCGAACTTCCACGCGTCGGCGCACGAGGCGCACGACGGCGCGTGGGGCGACCGGACGAAGCAGGCGGCCGGGCAGGTGGCGACGATCTCCTGCCCGGACGTCGGGCAGCGCCTGTCCGACGTACCCGGACGGGCCCGGGCCGAGGTCGACGGCGAACTGGCCACCCTGGACCGCCAGATCACCGACGCCTACGAGCGCCTGGCCACCACGCGGGACGCCCAGGCCAGGGACGCGAGCTTCGTCCAGAACTCCGTTCTCGGGCCGCTGAAGGACCGGCGGCAGGCGGTCATCGACCGGATCGAGCTGGAGATCGACCGGGCCGGCGGCACCGTTCCGGGCGGGCTGGACGCCCTCACCGCGTGCACCGGCACTCCCGCCGGCGCCGGGACCACGGACGCGGGGAACACGACCCCGGGGAACACGAATCCGGGGAACACGGACAACGGCGGGCGAGGCGAGGGAGGCGCGCAGGACGGCGGCGGTGACGAGCAGCAGGGGGGCAACGGCGGCCAGGCCGGCAACGGCCCCTCCGCGGCCGACTTCGTCGACATCACCACGGTCCGGCCCAACGTCCGGCCGAAACCGCGCCGGATGCGCAACGCCTCCACCGGCGCCTTCACCACCCGCTGCGGTGTGAACGCCGGCCACAACCACAACACCGACAACGTGATCGTCGCGCCCGGCGTGACCAACGGCGCGCACCACCTGCACGACTACGTCGGCAACCAGAAGGTGAACGCCTTCTCCTCGAACGACACCTTCCTCCAGGGCGGCACCAGCTGCCGGAACAGCAACGACCTGTCGGCGTACTACTGGCCGGTGCTGCGCGTCCAGGACGGCACGCGGGACTTCGACCAGGACGCCGACGGCGGCGGCAAGGAGGGCAACGCCGGGCGGATCCTGGTGGCCCGGCAGGCCGAGATCACCTATGTCGGCAGCCCCACCGGCAAGGTCGTCGCGATGCCGCAGTTCCTGCGGATCATCACCGGTGACGCCAAGGCCTTCACCAACGGCCCGGCGAACGCCAACGCGCACTGGAGCTGCACCGGCTTCGAGAACAAGGTGCAGCTGACCGACAAGTACCCGATCTGCCCCGAGGGCAGCGACGTGGTGCGCAGCTTCGCCTTCCAGAGCTGCTGGGACGGACGGAACACCGACAGCGCCAACCACCGCACCCACGTGGCGTTCGCCGACGGCCGCGGCCGCTGCCCGGCCGGCTTCAAGGCCGTCCCGCAGCTGACGATGCGGCTGGTGTACGACGTGCCGCGGCCCGAGATCGAGGGCGGGCAGGTGAAGAACGCCTACGCGGTGGACGGCTTCCCCGAGCAGCTGCACAAGCCCGTCACCGACCACGACGACTTCATCGCCGTGACGAAGGGCGGCCTGGCGCGGACCATCGCCGACTGCATCAACCAGGGACGCAGGTGCCGGTGAGGCGCTGAGCCGGACACCGGTGCCGACGAGGGCCGGCGGCGGAGGTCCCGCCGCCGGCCCCACGCCGATGCGGCCCGCACCGGTGCGGCCCCGCGGTCAGCCGCCGTGCGCGTGGTGGTCGGCGCCCCGCTCCACCTCGCCGCCGAGGGTGCCGCGCAGCGCCGTGACCACCTTGTGCTCGCCGACGGCGACCCACTTGCGGCCCACGAGGTAGAAACCCCCGTAGTCCTCGGCCTCGTCGATCCACTCGCGCTGGCCGCGGTCGGTGGCGAAGGTGGCGAGGACGAACCGGCCGGCTGAGGTGGCACACAGCGCCTGCCGGACGGTGTCGGTGTCCGTCTGCACGTCCGGGCTGCACCGCACCCGGGCGGCCAGGCTCTCCAGGCTGCCGGTCGCCGCCGGCACCTGCGCCGCCCCGCTTCCGCCCCCCGGCCCGCAC
>NZ_LR732544.1:2340467-2360797 GCF_902506575.1 Streptomyces mexicanus
CGGCGCAAAGTTCGATGGCATGTTCCATCAGCGCGCGACCGTGTGCGTAGGACGCGATGCCCTCCTGCGGGAAGGCGACGATCTGCAGGTCGATCAGGTGGCGGGTTTTTTTTTTTCAAGCGGAAGACGCCTTGCGAGATTTCTGCCTGTCTCGTGGGCTGGGAGAGGTGTATAGGAGACGGGGTGTGCACCCGGGCGGAGACCTGGCGCGGCGACGATCCGCGGGTGCTGGCCCAGTTCCTCACCCCCGGCGGGGCGACGGGCGCGGTCGCGGCGAAGGGCGAGGACGTGCCCGCCTGCGGTGCGCGGGCACCGCACGTGCTGGCCGGGGTGCTGTGGAAGTCGCAGCAGGGCTCCTGGTACCTGCTCGCGGCCGGCGACGAGGACACCGCGTCGCTCACCACGACCGGCGGGGTGCAGGCGACCGCCCGGGGCCCTGTGCTCACCGTACGGACCCGGCAGGGCGCCACGGCCGACCTGAAGGGCACCCTGCGCGACGGCAGCACCCTGCGCGCGCTGCGCTAGGACCTGTCCCACATCCGCACATCGGTGCGCACACCGGCTGTGAACCGGCCCGTTCCCGGACCGGTTCCGATCGGTAAGGTGTGCGCATGACTACCGGGGTGCGGCGCAGGATGGGAGTCGAGGAGCGGCGGGAGCAGCTGATCGGGGGCGCCCTCGACCCGTTCAGCAGACGCCCCCCCCACGATGTCTCCCTCGACGAGATAGCGTCCGCGGCGGGCATCTCCCGCCCGCTGGTCTACCACTACTTCCCCGGCAAACTCAGCCTGTACGAGGCCGCGTTGCAGCGTGCCTCCGACGATCTCGCGGCCCGGTTCGTGGAGCCGCGCAAGGGCCCGCTGGGGGCGCGGCTGCTGCGGGTGATGCGCCGGTACTTCGACTTCGTGGACGAGCACGGCCCGGGTTTCTCCGCGCTGATGCGCGGCGGCCCGGCGGTCGGCTCCTCGACGACGAGCGCGCTGATCAACGCGGTCCGGCAGGCCGCCTACGACCAGATCCTCGCGCCCCTGGACGTGCAGGACCCGCCGGCCCGGCTGGAGCTGGTCGTCCGCTCGTGGATCTCCCTCGCCGAGTCCACCGCGCTGATCTGGCTGGACGGCCGGCGCATCCCGCGCGCGGAGCTGGAGCGGCAGCTCGTGCACGACTTCGCCGCGCTCGCCGCCGTCGGCGCCGCCTACGACGAGGAACTGGCCGCGCTGCTGCGCCGGGTGTTCGCGAAGGAGCCGGCCGACGGCCCCTTCGGGGACCTGCTCGGCCGGCTCGCCGCACTGGCCGCCTGATCCGTCAGGCGTCGTACTTCCGGTAGGAGGGGTCCAGGTCGCGTACCTCCGCCGAGGCGTGCACGGCCAGGCCCTCGACCGGCTTCAGGTGCTGCCGGAGCGCCTCGAGGACCGCCTCGGTCAGACGGGCCTTGGTCTCCTCGGTGCGCCCGGCCAGCAGGCCGATGGTGATGTGCACGATCGCGTGGCCCGTGGTGTCCGGGCCGACGGTGGTGTCCTCGGTCCGGCGGAACTGCGTCTTGCACGCCGCCGGCTTGGCGGCCGCGATCTCGACCGCCCGGGCGTGCAGGTCCCGCGCGAAGGCGGGCCGGTCGAAGGCGTCCGCCACCTGCTCGGAGTAGTCGACGGTGATCTGCGGCATGGGCGCTCCAGTTCTACGGCGGTTACCTCGGCCTCACCCTAGTTCCTGAACACCGCCACGGTCCGGGCCGGCACCGTGAACGTCCCGCTGCCCGCCTCGTACGACGAGGTCTTCACCACCGGGTCCGCGCCCCGCGCCTGCACCGGATGCAGCCGGTAGTGCGCCCCGGCGAGCGAGGCGACCCGCTGCTGCTGCCGCTCGGGCGTGGCGTTGAACACCACCACGAGGTCACCGAGCCGCATGGTGATCACGCCGGGTGTCTCGTGCGTCCCGGACAGCGGGAAGGACAGCGCGGACTGCACCTGCGCGGCGGTGGCCAGGGAGAACGCCCGCTCCGTCGTCCGGATCCTCAGCAGGTCCCGGTAGGCGGCGAAGGCGCCCTCGATCTCCGGGCAGCCCACCTTCACCGAGGTCAGCAGCGGCCCGGCGTAGGGCCACTTGTCCTGGTTGTCGGCGGCCGGGGGCAGCCCGCGGCCGAAGCCGTTGCCGTCGGCGCAGTTCCAGTGGATCGCGTTGAACCAGTCGCCGCTGTCGAAGGAGTTGCGGTCCAGCGACTTGGAGCGCAGCAGGTCGGTGCCGGCCTGGGAGAGGGAGGGCCCCTGCGACAGCGTGGCGGTGGCCATCGCCAGCACCTGCATGCGGGCCCGGTCGGCGGCGCCGGTCGAGGCGGGCAGCTTGTAGGCGAGGGCGTCGAACAGCGTCTCGTTGTCGTGGGCGTCGGCGTAGGCGAGCGCGTCGCCGGGGGCCGCCGCGTACCCGGCGGGTGCGCCGTTGTAGTCGACCTGGGCGCCGGTGACCTCGTTGCCGCCGGTGTCGGTGAAGCGGTAGCCGGCCAGGTTGCCGCTCAGACCGACCTTGATCAGGTCCTGGTAGTGCAGCAGCCGGGCCTTCTGCTCGGCCGGGTCGCCGTTGGCGGGTGAGGAGTTGGGGTCGGTGTACAGGCCGGAGGCGAAGCCCTGGACGCCGGGGTCGGCGTCGAACGGGCTGCCGCCGCGCACCGCGTCGCGGGCCCGGTCGGAGAAGGTGGCGATCCCGGTGCCGGCCATGTTCTTCTGCGTGGCCTGCACGAATCGGGCGTCGTCGGCGACCTCGCCGAAGTTCCAGCCCTCCCCGTACAGGATGATCTTCTTGCCGTCCACGCCGTCCTTGTCCGGGGTCAGCGCGTCGAGGGCCTTCCTGACCGCGAGGATGTTCGCCTTGGGGTGGTGGCCCATGAGGTCGAAGCGGAAGCCGTCGACCTTGTACTCCTTGGCCCAGGTGACGATCGAGTCCACGACCAGCTTGCCCATCATCGCGTTCTCCGGCGCGGTGTTGGCGCAGCAGGTGCTGTCGGCCACCGAGCCGTCGGCGAGCAGTCGCTGGTAGTAGCCCGGCACGATCCGGTCGAGGACGGAGGTGTCCGCCTGGCCGTCGGCCGCGGTGTGGTTGTAGACGACGTCCATGACGACCCTGAGGCCGTCCTGGTTGAGGGCCTGCACCATCCGGCGGAACTCCACCGTGCGGGCGGTGCCGTCCGGGTCGGTGGCGTAGGAGCCCTCGGGGACCGTGAAGTGGTACGGGTCGTAGCCCCAGTTGTAGGCGTCCTGCGCGGCGGTCTTGGCCACGCACGCCTGCTGCCGGTCGGAGTCGGCCGGGTAGGAGGCCAGGTCGCAGCCGGGGGTGGCCTGGTCGGCCTTCTTCTCGGGGACGGTGGCGAAGTCGAACGCGGGCAGCAGGTGCACGTACGACGTGCCCGCCTTCGCCAGCTCCCGCAGGTGCCTGGAGCCGTCGCCGTCCTTGTCGGTGAAGGCCAGGTAGGTGCCCCGGTCCTCGGCCGGGACGGTCGGGTCGGCGACCGAGAAGTCGCGGATGTGCAGCTCCTGGATCTGGGCGTCTCGCAGCGGTACGGCCCGGGGCTTGCGCAGCGACGACCAGCCGCTCGGGGCGAGTGCCTTGTCGTCCAGGTCGACGACGAGACTGCGCTCGGAGTTCGCGGTGAGGGCGACCGAGTAGGGGTCGGTGACCTTGTTGACGACCAGCTTGCGGACGCTGGGCGCCCACACCGTCACCACGTACCGGTACTCCTTGCCCTTCCAGGACGCCGGGCCGGTGACGGACCAGACGCCGGTCGCGTCGTCGCGCCGCATGGGCACGGTGGTGCCGCCCAGCTCCAGGGCGACGCGCCGCGCGGTCGGGGCCCAGACCGACAGGGTGGGCTTGCCGTCGTGGAAGACCGGGCCGAGGTGCGCCTTGGTCGCGCCCGGGTACAGGTCGTCCAGCACGCCCGCGATCTGCACGCCGGTCGCGGCCAGCACGGCGCCGTCGGCGGCCCGCTGCGAGGCGACCAGCTGGCCGCGCAGGGCCGTACGCACCCGGTCCCGGTCCCGGGGGTCGACGGACCAGGCGGTGTAGTCCTTCAGGTGCGGGAACCTCGCCTTCTGCGCGTCGCTCAGCGTGGTCCTCTCCAGCCGGATCCAGCGCTCGTCGTCACTGGTCAGCGTCCCGTCCTTGACGGCGATCGAGCCGTCGTCGGAGTACAGCAGCTGGGTGGAGGCGGCGCCGTCCACGCCGTTCCAGGCGACGGTGTCCCGGTCGATCCAGACCGCCTTGGAGGCGGTCAGGTCGAGGGCGGCCGAGCTGCCTGCCGGCTGCGGCAGCAGGGGTGTGTCCTGGCCGCTCACCAGCCACACCTCGTGGCCGTTGGGCGTGGTGAGATCCAGTGACCGGTCGGTGGGCACGTCCTTGTCGTCGCCCTTGTGGACGATGTAGCTGAGGCTGGTGGCACCCTCGGTGAGCGGCACCTCGAAGACAGCGCCATAGGCATCAGTCTTCACCGGCTTCAGCGGGTCCGACCAGTCGGTGGGGTGCGCGGCGCCCGTCCAGACGTGCAGGCCCCAGCCGTCGTAGTCGCCGTCGGCACGGTGGTAGTGGACGACCGCCTTGGCCGTGTCCTGCGGCGGGTAGGCGGGCCGCTGCGTCAGGACGTCGGCCTTGCCCTGCTCGACCCAGACCTCACCCGTCGTCGAGACGTCGATGCTCCGGTCGGCGGAGACGTCCTTGTTCCCGTCCTTGTCGACCACCAGGAAGCCGACACTGGAGGCGCCGGGCTTCAGCTTGACGTAGGCGAAGGCGCCCCAGGCGTCCCGGCCGGTGAAGGGGTGGCCGGCCGGCCAGGTGGTCGCCTCGCCGTCGGCGAGGTCGCCCCAGGCGTACAGGCCCCAGTCGTCGTAGGCGCCGTCGGCGCGCCGGTAGTGGACGATCGCGTAGTCGCGGGAGGAGGCGGTGGGCACCCGGGGTGCGGGCGGGGCGCCGGAGGTGCTGCTCGCCGTGGTGCTCGCGGTGTGCCCGGCGAAGTCGGTCACGACGGCCTTGTAGCGCAGGGCGGTCCCGGCGGGGACGCCCTTGCCGAGGGTCTGGGCGACCGTGTACGGGGCGTGGTCGGCGGAGCCGAGGACCTGCCACGGGGCGTTGCCGACCTGGGCGGCGAAGACGACCCGGTTCAACCGGCCGCCCCGCACGTCCGCGCTCAGCTCCACGGTGCCGGTGGCGCCGGGCGCGGGGGCGGTGAGGGTGAGTAGTAAGGAGGTATGGGGAAGGTGAGTAAGTGGGTAAGTATTTCGCGAAGGAAGAGGTGTGTTTAGGTTAATTTTTTTTTTCAAGGAGAAGCCGTCTTGGGAGATTTCTGCTTTTCTCGTGGGCTCGGGGATTTTTAAAGGTGACGGCTTGTCGAGCCCGCCGGTGGCCTTGTAGACGACGGCGGACTCGGCCGGGACGGTGACGGTGACCTTGCGGTCGCCGTCGGAGGTCACGGTGTCCGTGGCGCCGTGGATCCCCCGGTAGGACATGCCCGCCGAGCCGGTCTCGAAGGTCGCCGTCCTGGGCTCGGACGCGTTGTTGAACGCGACGATGTACTCCTGCCCGGTCCGGGCGTCCGTGCGGGTGACGGCGTAGATCCCGGCGCCGTCGGCCGCGTAGCGCTCGGTCTGGACACCGTCGGCGAGGGCCGGCTCGGCCTTGCGGAGCTTGGACAGCGCGGCGATCTGCCGGTACAGCGGGGCGCCGGTGTCGTAGGCGTCGCTCGCGTGGGTGCGGGCGGTGCCGATCTCGTCGTCGTCGAGGTAGTCGGCGACCCGGGAGGCGAACATCGTCTGGCGGGCGTCCTTGTCGCCGCCGGAGCCGGTGAAGCCCTGCTCGTCGCCGTAGTAGACGACCGGGTTGCCGCGGCTGAGGAACATCAGCTCGTTGGCCAGTGCGTCCTTCTTCAGGATCTCGGCGTCCGTCGCCTTCGGGTTGTCCTGCTTCAGGAAGGACCCGATGCGGCCCATGTCGTGGTTGCCGAGGAAGGTGACCTGCTCATAGGCGTTGGCCTTGTCGGTCGTGTACTTCCAGTCGTCGCCGAAGACGCTCGCCAGCTTCCGCGCGCTGCCGCCCTGGGAGGCGTAGGCGCGAGCCGCGTCCTGGAAGGGGAAGTCGAGGGTGGCGTCGAGGCGGCCCTGGGTGACGTAGGGGGCGGTGACGGAGGTGTCGGCGGAGTAGACCTCGCCGAACATGAAGAAGTTCCTGCGGCCGTGGCGGGCGGCGTACGCGTCCAGCGCGGTGGCCCACTGGGTCCAGAACTCCATGTTGACGTGCTTGACGGTGTCGATGCGGAAACCGTCGACGGCGAAGTCCTTCACCCACCGCTCGTAGATCTTCTCCATGCCGCGCACGACCTCGGGCCGTTCGGTCCACAGGTCGTCCAGGCCGGAGAAGTCGCCGTAGGTGGTGGACTCGCCGGCGTAGGTGGAGTCGCCCCGGTTGTGGTACATCGCCGGGTCGTTCAGCCAGGCCGGGACCTTGCCGGCGGAGGCGGCCCGCGGGGTGCGCGGGAAGGAGCCGGTGCCCACCGCCGGGAAGGGCCTGGTGCCGTCGGCGTAGTCGGCGTCGTCGAAGGGGCGGCCGTCCTTGGTGAGGTAGGGGAAGGCGCCCTTGGAGAGGTAGTCGTAGGACTTCGGGTCGTAGTCGACGACGTCGGCGGTGTGGTTGGTGATGACGTCGAAGAAGACCTTCATGCCCTTGGCGTGGGCGGCGGCGATCAGGTTCTTCAGGTCCCCGTTGGTGCCGAAGTGCGGATCGACCTGGGTGAAGTCGGTGATCCAGTAACCGTGGTATCCGGCCGAGGCCTTGCTCCCCGTCCCCTGCACCGGCTTGTTCTTGAAGATCGGCGCCATCCAGAGGGCGGTGGTGCCCAGGCCCTTGATGTAGTCCAGCTTCTTCGTCAGGCCCTTGAGGTCGCCGCCCTGGTAGAAGCCCTTGTCGGTGGGGTCGTAGCCGGTGGTGAGGCGGGAGCCGGTCAGGCCGCCCCGGTCATTGGCCTTGTCCCCGTTGGCGAAACGGTCCGGCATGACGAAGTAGAACTGCTCGCGGGTGTCGTCGTGCCGGGCGGGCTGTGCGGCCAGGGCCGCGTCGGAGGGGGGTGCGGGCGGGGTGGCGGCATGGGCTGCCAGTGGCTGGATCAGAGCGGCGGCGAGGGCGACGGCGGTGACGGCCGCGGCCCTTCTCGCTCCTGGGGTGCGGCGCGTGCGAGGCGCCGGCCATCTCGGTGTCACAGGCGGTAACTCCCCAGCGATTACGGCTCTTCCGGGTCCGACCGACCCCACGCCGCGGCACGGGCCCCGGTGCCGGGCGCGCCGCGCGACCGTATCGCTGCCGAAAGGTTTACAGCAAGAGGCGTGAAAGTCACAGCAAGAAATTTCACCCATGCCCCTCGGCCGCCCCGTCTCGCGGCGGCTGCCGTCGTGGCCCATCACACGGGCGCCGGTCACGGGCGAGGAGGCCAAGTCCGCGGCGCGCTGGGACGGTTGACGGACGCACACGGTGCCGGTTCGACCCGGGAATCGACGGTCACCGGGTGCGGAAACCGGCCGCCGCCGCTGCCCGTGGCCGGGTTGCGCGGCGCCGCCCCCTGAGTGAGCGTGGACGTGGGGCCGGGGGCGAGCGCGAGAGGTTCGTGCACCGCCGCCTCGGAGGTTCTCATCACCGCCTCGGCCCGGCTCCGCGCGTCCGTAGCCCACCTCCCGGATCGATGATGGCCAGCACCACACGGCGGCGTGCCGCCCGCCTGACCGGCGTTTCCGCGGTGACCGCGGCCCTCGCGGTGTGCGCCGGTCCCACGTCCGCGTCGACCGTGCCGGAGGTCCACGGCTCCTCCGCGGCGGACGTGCCCGTGGGGTCGGCTCCCCCTTCGCCCGGGCCTGTCTCGCCCGAACCTCCCTCGCCACCGCCGAGCCCTCCGCCCGGTACGCCGCCCGGCCCGTCGACGCCGGACACCACGCCCTCGGCGCCACCGACCCACCCGCCGGAGACACCCACACATCCCGGCGGGACGACACCGAACCCCGGTGACACGTCACCCACCGAGAAGCCGTCCGGTCCGAGCGGGACCGGGACCTCGTCCGCCGCGGCGCGGCAACAGATCGAAGCGGCCGACAAGGTGACGGCGGATCTGAGCAGCTTGAAGGAGCGGGTCCCCGGGGACCTGGTCCCGAGCGTCGAGCAACTGACCGCGACCGTGCGGGCGACGCAGGACCCGACCACCCCGCCGCAAGAGCGCGGCGCGGTCGTCCGCAGCGCGCAGGCGGTGAGCGCCGCGCTGGAGGTCATCGGGGATCCCGGGACCTCTCCCGCGATACGGGGACAGCTGACCGGGCTGGTGAAACAGGTGGTCGGGACCCTGGGCACCGCGAGCCGCCCGGGCCTGCCGCCCGGGGCGCGGAGCTCGGTCGCCTTCGTCGCGGAGCACTCGGCGTCCGCTCTCCGCGCGATCGGCGACGGCACGACGCCGGGCGACCTGCGGAACGATCTGGTGGGAGCGACGGGTGGCGCGCTGGCCGCCGTGCGGGGCACACTCGGTGACTTCCCGCATGCCGGGCACGGTACGGGTGCGCGGGGTGCGCAGGTCCAGCAGGCGCTGGACGCCGCGCGGAAGGTGTCGGTCGGGGCGTCCGTGGCCGCCGACCCGGACACACCGGACGAGGGACAGAAGGCAACGGCGCAGAGCGCGCACCAGGCCGGCGCGACGCTGGCCAGGTCGGCGGATCCGAGCGCGTCGGACGAGGAGCGGAAGAAGGCGCGCAAGGAGGCGGACCAGCGGATCGACCGGATGGAGCAGAAGCTGGAGGAGGCGATCTCCGCCCAGGGCCTGCCGGACGTCCCGCTCGGCAAGGCGGCCGAGGTCTGCACCAACGCCGTCTTCGACTCCGCCGCGGAGGACACGCTCGGCAGGGATCTGGGGAGTCTGCTCCCCGAGAAGTGGAACGCGGAGGGCGTCAAGGATTTCTGGAAGTCCAGGGACATGGGGAACGACGCCCTCGACGTCCTCACCCAGTTGCGGAACGACGAGTACGCCGACGCCCCGGTGGAAGTCAAACGGCTCGTCCCCGGGCTCGCCGCGTCGGTGCCGGCGGACCGGATCTTCGGGATGCTCGGCAGGCCCGCGCTGCATTGCCTCAAAGCCGCCCAGCAGCTCGACCACGACTTCGGCGTGAAGTCGGGGTCCTGGGTCAAGAAGGCCGAGGAGGTGTGACCGACTTCAGCAGTTCGGCGAGGGAGATATCGGTCTGCGCCTTGACCGTCGCGACACCGAACCTGGCCACGTCCTTCTTTTCCTCCGCGAGGTCGATCTCCTTGCCGTCGAGGTGATAGCAGGAAAGGGAGTATCCCGGAGTTCCCATCGGGGACCAGGTCGCCAGAACATAGTGTGCTGCGCGTGTCACGTTGACCAGATTGTTGTTGTGGCGCACCGCTCCGAGGTACACGATCCGGTCACCGCAGTCGTTCGAGATGCAGGGTACGCCCTTCTTCATACGCCATGTCGCCCGCTGCTTGTCGAATTCTTCGCTGTCGATCCGTCCGCGGTCCTTTCTCAGGTAGGTGAGCTGCAGATCGGCGCGGAGAAGGTCGTACCGCGCGTCCGCAGGGATCTGGAACACATGTTCCCGGGTGTCCTCCTGGCCGCTTTCCAGCAGTGTGCCGGGTTCGTAGATCCGCCCGCTGCTGAGGTGGGAAAACGCGAGTCGATCGACGTGGCGCTCCGCCTCCTCCTCGCCGTACTTGTCGATGCTGTTCTTCCATTCTTCTCCCGAGAACGACCCACGCCCCGCGTACTGGGCGGTTCTGCCGTACACCGTGAAGTCGCTGATGACGATGTACGCCGAGAACGCTCCGGTGTTCTTGACGGAGATTTTCAGCGGGACCTGGACGAACGGGAGCCGGCGGTCTGCCCGGGCGGTGCCGAATTCCGCCTTCAGAGCGAAGTGCATGGGGGCGACCGTCGGCTGGTAGAGGGTGGAGTACGCGAGGCTGAGAGCGGTGAAGAGGGCGGAGGCGAACACACCGGCGGCGAATTTCCTGGGCTGCGGAACCCCCTTCCAGGGCTTCTCCCGCAGCAGCAGGCGCAGTGCCCACACTGACCAGCACCACAGGGGCATGAACGCCAGCAGGTAGGGCGTGTACTGCCGCTCGTCGAGCCACAGCAGGACGAGGAGGCTGTCGGTGGCCAGCGCGATGAGGACACCGAGCAGGACGATCGCGCCGGTCGGCGCGGACTGCCGTTTGCCCCAGAAGTCGAGTACCGATACCGCCGCCGCCAGCTGCACCAGGCCGGACAGGACGAAGAGAGCCCCGGTCACCCGTTGGGCGAACGTCAGCGCGCCGGAGGCGTCCGGCCACCCGATCACCGCGTTGAGGACCGCGGACGCGAGCAGGCCCGCCAGCACCACCGAGCCGGTCACCCGCCGTCTCCAGGGCCGGTCGGGCCAGGTGCCGCTGTCCCCTCCGCGCCAGTACACCGAAGCCGGGTCGTGCACATCCACGTCCCCGTGGCCGAGGCGGTCCAGCATGCCGCGCAGCTCGCGCAGCGACCAGGCGCTGCCCACGGCCTCGCCGCCCACGGTGACCCGGCGAAGGCCGCGACCGTCCGGTGCCTCCACGACGACCCAGGGCCGGATGCTCATGCAGCCAGCGTCGGACCGGGCCGGGGCTCGCGCATGCCCGATTGCTCCGGTCGGCGGTGGGCGGACTCAGCAGCTCGACTTGCCCGCGCGGAGCGCCAGCGCCGTGTTCGAGCCCAGTGCGGCGGTGAACTGGCCACTGGAGTTCACCGTCACCGTGGTGTTGTGCTGCACGTCGCAGTACGTGCCTTGGGGCAGGGAGGTCTGGTAGGTGCGGCTGACGGTGTACGGCTCGTGGTTGATCGCGACGAAGCCCTTGGTGCCGCGGCCGAAGGCGATGGCGTTCGCGCCGTCGTCCCACCAGTTCGTCACCGGCTCGCCGCGGGTGGTGTTGCGGAAGGCGACCATCGACTCGATCTCGGGCCACTTGTGCTGGCACTTCCAGCCGTCCTGCCAACAGGCGTTCACCTGGCCGCCGTTGGGTGGGCCGGCGTCCGCGTCGGACCACTCGTAGCCGGAGTTGACGTCGGGGGCGCCGTAGGGCCAGGCCAGCATGAAGACGTTGGCGAGGGTGTAGTTCGCGCCGTCCTTGTAGTTCAGCGTGGAGCCGTTGCGCTCGGTGTCGTGGTTGTCGACGAAGACACCGGCCACCGAGCTGCTGAGGTAGCCCCAGCCCTCGCCGTAGTTCTTCAGGTAGGCGAGGTTCTCGTTGGTGAAGACCCGCTTGAGGTCGTAGGCGTAGCGGAACTCCTGGACGTCTCCGTTGCCGGTGTACTCGCTCGGCTGGACGGCCTCGCCGGCGCCGTAGATGACCTCCTGCTTCCAGTAGGCGTGGGGGTCGGTCAGGCGGGACTTGATGTTCGCGAGGTCCTCGGCGGGGATGTGCTTGGCGGCGTCGATGCGGAAACCGTCCGCGCCGAGGGAGAGCAGGTCGTTCAGGTACCCGGCGATCGTCTTGCGGACGTACTCCTCACCGGTGTCGAGGTCCGCCAGACCCACCAGCTCGCAGTGCTGGACGTTCCAGCGGTCCTGGTAATTGGTGACCTGGGAGGTGCAGTCGTCGAAGTCGTACACCGAGTACAGCCCCGGGTAGTCGTACTTGGTGTACGTCGAGCCTCCCGTGCCGGTGCCGCTGCCCGCCGACATGTGGTTGATCACCGTGTCGACGACGACCTTCACCCCCGCCGCGTGGCAGGTGTCCACCATGGTCCGGAAGGCCGCGCGGTCGCCGAGCCGGCCGGCGATCCGGTAGCTCACCGGCTGGTAGGAGGTCCACCACTGGGGCCCCTGGATGTGCTCGGCGGGCGGGGAGACCTGGACGTAGCCGTAGCCGGCCGGGCCGAGGGTGCTGGTGCACTCCTTGGCGACGGAGGCGTAGTTCCACTCGAAGAGGACGGCGGTGACGTCCTTGGTGCCGGGCGGGGAGGCGTACGCGGTGTGGGCGGGGACGGCGAGGAGGGCGGTCGCGGCCGCCGCGAGGGCGAGCGCGCCGGAGAGCGTTCTGCTGGCCATGTGGGGGTTCCTTCTCCGTCGAAGGATCAACGGCTGACGGTCCTCTGGAAGAACTTGCTGCAAACTTTCAACCACGCGCGGTGCAGCAGACCGTACGAGCCCCGCAGGCAGCGGTCAATACCCTGGACATGCACCTGCCACAATCGGCAGCTTTCTACGAGAAGGCCCGTTCAGCAGGCCGGTGCTCAGCCTTGCGGAAGGGCGCGCGGGAGCCGGCCGGATGCCCGCAAGGCGGCGAAAGCCGTTGCGAAACGGCACGCCTCGAACGGCCTCGGGCCGCAGCAGAAGGAGCACCTGCGGCTCGCCCCACGCCACGAACCGCTCGGCGGACGTGGACGGGAGCATGCCGGAAAGCCCGCCGCCTCGTCGGCGGCGGGCACTCGTGGGCGAGCAGGACCGTCGCGAGCGACGGTCCCCGCACGCAGCGGACCCCCGTGGAAGGGCGGATCCCCGGCGCGCAGCCCGCCCCCGCCCGGTGCTCAGGCCCTGGTGAACCACACCGTCGTGTCGGACGGGACCTTCGTCTCGCCGTCGGCCTCGGTCACCTCGCCACTGGTGAGGAGGACGCGGCCGTAGGCGGGGGTCGTCACCGACTCGCCCGTGGTGTTGGCGACGCAGACGAAGTCGCCGCGGCGGAAGGCGAGGACGCCCTCGGGGGCGCGCAGCCACTCCACGGCGTCCCCGGCCCCCAGGTCGGGGTGGGTGCGGCGGACGGCGAGGGCGGAGCGGTACAGCTCCAGGGTGGAGCCGGGCACGCCCTGCTGCGCCTCGACGCTCAGGTCGGCCCACTCGGCCGGCTGCGGCAGCCAGCTGCCGCCGCTGCCGAAGCCGTAGGAGGAGCCCTCGCGGGTCCACGGGATCGGCACCCGGCAGCCGTCGCGGAAGCCGTCCTGGCCTGCGCCCCGGAAGTACGCCGGGTCCTGGCGGACCTCGTCGGGCAGGTCGACCACGTCGGGCAGACCCAGTTCCTCGCCCTGGTAGACGTAGGCCGAGCCGGGCAGGGCCAGCATCAGCAGGGTGGCCGCGCGGGCCCGGCGCAGCCCGAGGGCGCGGTCGCCGGCGCTGCGGATCTGGGTGCCCAGGCCCGGCGGGTTGGCGAAGCGGGTCGCGTGACGGGTGACGTCGTGGTTGGACAGCACCCAGGTGGCGGGGGCGCCGACGGGGCGCATGGCCTCCAGGGTGCGGTCGATCACCGTGCGCAGCTCGCCTGCGTCCCAGGCGGTGGACAGGTACTGGAAGTTGAACGCCTGGTGGAGTTCGTCCGGCCGGACGTACAGGGGGGTGCGCTCGACGGTCGGCGTCCACGCCTCGGCGACGAAAATTCGGTCGCCGGAGTACTCGTCGAGGATCAGCCGCCACTGCCGGTAGATCTCGTGCACGCCGTCCTGGTCGAAGAACGGCATGACATCGTTGCCCAGCAGCTTCACCTGGTCGTGGGTGCCGAGGTCGGGCAGTCCCTCGGCCTTGACCAGGCCGTGGGCGACGTCGATGCGGAAGCCGTCGACGCCCATGTCCAGCCAGAACCGCAGGATGGAGCGGAACTCGTCGCCGACGGCCGGGTGGTCCCAGTTGAAGTCGGGCTGCTCGGGCGCGAACAGGTGCAGGTACCACTCACCGGGGGTGCCGTCCGGTTCGGTGACCCGCGTCCAGGCCGGGCCGCCGAAGATGGACTCCCAGTCGTTGGGCGGCAGCTCGCCGTTCTTCCCGCGGCCGGGGCGGAAGTGGTACCGCTCCCGCAGCGGGGAGCCGGGCCCCTCGGCGACCGCGCGCTTGAACCACTCGTGCTGGTCGGAGGAGTGGTTGGGCACCAGGTCCACGATGATCCGCAGGCCCAGCGCGTGGGCGTCGCGGATCAGCGCGTCGGCGTCGAGCAGGGTGCCGAACATCGGGTCCACGGCCCGGTAGTCGGCGACGTCGTAGCCGGCGTCGGCCTGCGGGGAGGCGTAGAAGGGGCTGAGCCACACGGCGTCCACCCCGAGGTCGCGCAGGTAGGGCAGGCGGGTGCGGATGCCCTCCAGGTCGCCCATGCCGTCGCCGTCGCTGTCGGCGAAGCTGCGCGGATAGACCTGGTAGATCACGGCGTCCCGCCACCAGTCGCGGCGCGGCGCGGCGACGGTGGCGACGGCGGAGCGGGGGGCCGGGGCGGCCGGGTGCTGCTGGCTCATGGCGTCCTTGGTACGTAACGGTGGTCGGGACATGGGCGTGGATTCGGCGGCGGGGCTGCGGGCCCGGTGCGGGGCGGCCACGATGGCAGCGGGGTCGTCAGGACCACCGTGGCCGCCCACCCGCGCGGGCAGGCGCGCGGGAGCCTTGGTGGGGCCGGGGCCGTCAGCCCTTGGTGCCGCCCGCGGTGAGGCCGGTCACCAGGTGTTTTTGGACAAGGTAGAAGAAGGCGGCCACGGGGACGGCGATCAACACCGCGGTGGCGGCCATGTAGTTCCACTGGGCGTCGTGTTCGCTGACGAAGCTCTGCAGGCCGACCGCGAAGGTGTACTTCTCGTCGTCCAGCAGGAACGTCGAGGCGAAGGCGACCTCGCCGAAGGCGGTGATGAAGCTGTAGAACGCGGCGACCGCGAGCCCGGGCCGGGCCAGCGGCATGATCAGCCGCAGGAAGGTGCCGAAGGGGCTGAGGCCGTCGACGCGGCCGGCCTCGTCGATCTCGACGGGGATGGTGTCGAAGTAGCCCTTCATCAGCCAGGCGCAGTACGGCACGATCGTGGAGCAGTTGACGAGGATCAGCGCACCGTAGGTGTCGATCAGGCCCAGCTCGGAGAAGATCTCGTACATCGGCACGATGAGCACGGCGATCGGGAACGCCTGGGTGAGCAGCAGCACCCACATCAGCGGCCTGTGACCGGGAAAGCGCATCCGCGAGACGGCGTAGCCGGTAGTGGCGGCGAAGGCGACGGCGACGACGGTGGTGCCCAGGGCGACGATCAGCGTGGACTCGAGCCACTTGAAGAAGTTCGTGTGCCGCAGCACGAACGAGTAGTTCGAGAAGGTCGCCTTCCCGGCGATCCCGCCGGGGTGCAGGTAGTCGTTCTTGTCGGGGCCGAGCGAGAGGTAGATCAGCCAGGTGACCGGTGCGGCGGCCACCAGGCTCGCCAGGACGAGCAGGCCGTGGGTGACGGTGCGGCCCAGCGGTGAGGACCGGCCGCGTCGCCGCACGCGCCGCCGGGATGCGTCGGCCACGGTCGCGGCCGGCGAGGCGGCGCTGTCGAGGGTCGTGGTGCTCATCGTGGGGGCTCCTGCGTCAGACGGCGAGCTGGTCATTGCGCTTCAGCCAGCGGAAGTAGAAGGAGGTGAAGACGGTCAGGATGGACAGCAGCAGCACGCCGTAGGCGGCGGACTGCGCGTAGTCGCGGGGCTGCTGGCCGAAGCCCAGCTGGTAGGCCCAGGTGACGAGGATCTGCGCGTCGGGGGCGCTGGTGCGGCCGAACAGCAGGAAGATGATGTTGAACTGGTTGAACGTCCAGATGACGCCGAGCAGCACCACCGTGGAGCTGACCGTCCGCAGGCCCGGCAGGGTGACGTGCCGGAAGCGCTGCCAGGCGTTCGCGCCGTCCATCTCGGCGGCCTCGTAGAGGCTGGCGTCGATGGACTGCAGGCCGCCCAGGAGCGAGACCATCATGAACGGCACGCCGCACCAGGTGTTGACCATGATGGCGGCGAACCGCTGCCAGAAGGTGTCCTCCAGCCACTGCGGCTGCGGCAGGTGGAGGTGGCCGAGGAGCTGGTTGAGCGCGCCGGAGTCGGCGAGCATGACCCGCCAGGAGAAGACGGTGACGAAGGTCGGCACCGCCCAGGGCAGGATGAGCAGCAGCCGGTACAGGGTGCGGCCGCGCATCTTCTGATTCAGCAGCAGCGCCAGGCCCAGGCCGATGGCGTAGTGCAGGAAGACGCACAGCGCGGTCCACACCACCGTCCACAGGAAGTGCGACCAGAACCGGTCGTACGCGGTCGGCCCGAACAGGATGTCCTTGTAGTTGTCGAGCCCGACGAACGTGTAGGTGGCGTCGATGTGGTTGACGCCGATCGTGCGGGCCGAGTTGAGGCTGTCGGCGTCGGTCAGCGTCAGGTAGAAGCCCCGCACCAGCGGGTAGCCCACCAGGACGCCGAGCACGACGACGACCGGGGCGATCATCGCGTAGGCGTACCAGTACTTCTGGTAGCCGCGCCTGAGGCGCTGCAGCGGCCCGGGGCGGCGGCCGCCGTCACCTCCGCGCCGGGCGGTCGCGCTCTCGATGGCGACTGTCATGGTTCGACACCTTCTGAAATCTCGCGGGGACGGCACACGGGCCGGCGGCCGCCGGATCCTTCCCCTCCTCGATGGAGGATCCGGCGGCCGCGCGGGCTCACTTGCTGAAGTCCGGGACCAGCTTGCTGATCGCGGTCTCGGCGTTGCTCAGCCCCTTGTCCAGGGACTCCTTGCCGTCGGCGATCTTGGGCAGTTCGGTGTCGAGCGGCGTCCACAGCGAGCTGTACTCGGGCAGTGCCGGACGGGGCTGGGCGGCGGGGAGCACGCTCTGGTAGCCGGCGATGCCGGGGTCGGCCTTGACCTGGGCGGTGTAGGCGTCGGCGCGGGTGGGCAGCGTGGAGTTCTTCAGGGCGATGGTCTCCTGGGACTTCGCCGAGGTCATGAACTGCACGAACGCCAGGGCCGCGGCCTGGTGGGCCTTGTCGGAGCCGGCGTAGACGGACAGGTTGTGGCCGCCGGTGGGGGCACCGGCCTTGCCGGTGGAGCCGGCCGGGACGGTGGCGATGCCGAGGTTCGCCTTGTCCTTGAAGGCGGCGCCCTTGTAGAAGTTGGTGATCTCCCAGGGGCCCTCGAGGGTCATGGCGACCTTGCCGTTGACGAAGGCGTCCTGGCGGTGGGCATAGGCGTCGGCGGTGGTGTCCGCCTTGTGCAGGCCCTTGCCGGAGAACAGGCTCAGCCAGGTGGCGTACGCCTTCTTCGCGGGCGCCGAGGCAACGGTGATCTTCTTGGCGGCGGCGTCGACGGTGTCGGTGCCCTCGCCGTAGAGGAACGGCTGCGCGTAGTAGCCCTGCGCGGAACCCCAGTAGCCGTCGACGCCGGTCTTGTCCTTGATCTTCGCGGCGTCGGACTTCAGCTCGTCCCAGGTCTTGGGGGCCTCGGTGATGCCGGCCTTCTTCAGCAGGGCCTTGTTGTAGACCAGCGCCAGGGTGTCGGTGACCAGCGGCACGCCGTAGGTCTTGCCGTCGTACTGGGCCTGCTCGATGAGGCTGGCCTGGAACCGCGACCGGTCCGTGAGCGCCTCGGTGCCGTCCAGCGGCAGGAAGTAGCCCTTCTTGGCGAACGCGGGCGTCCAGCCGACCTCGGAGCGCAGCACGTCCGGGGCGCCCTTGGAGCCGGCGGCGGTGTCGAACTTGTTCTGCGCCTGGTCGAAGGGGACGTTGACGTACTTGACCTTGATGTCCTTGTGGGCGGCCTCGAACTGCTTGACCAGGGCCTGGTAGGTCGGCGCCTCGTTGGTGGCGTTGGAGGTGTCCCACCACGTGATGGTCACCGGACCGTCGGACTTGTCGCTGCCGCTGTCGCTCCCGCCGCACGCCGTCGCCGCGAGGGCGAGGGACGCCACCAGCGCGGTGGCCGCTATGCCACGCCGCATGAGTTCTCCTTGAGGGTGAAAGCCCGAGTCGTGCCGACCGCTTCCCACTGCCGTCGGGCGACGTGAACGTAACAGCGATGCAACCAGGACGAAAGACCTTGCAGAAAAAAAGTGCAAGAGATCTCCGGAGTTACCCGGACGTGACCGTCCCTCGACCTGCACGAGACCGCTGTGAGATCGTTGTTTACAGGAGCTGCGCAGGGCGGGACCGCCTTGTGCAAGACTCTGCAAGCTCTTGCCACCGATCGCACGAGGGAGCGCGATGACGCAGCAGCCCACCACGGGACGTCCCGCGGCCCGCCCCCGGCGCCGGGTCGGTGCGCGAGCGGGCACCCGGCCGGTACAGTCCACTCCTGTGACCACACGGCTTGCCGACATCGCCGCGCAGGCGGGGGTGAGCGAAGCGACCGTCAGCCGGGTCCTCAACGGCAAGCCTGGCGTCGCCGCCACCACCCGCCAGTCCGTGCTGGCCGCCCTGGACGTCCTGGGCTACGAGCGCCCGGTACGGCTGCGGCAGCGCAGCGAGGGCCTGGTGGGCCTGATCACGCCGGAGTTGGAGAACCCCATCTTCCCGGCCCTCGCCCAGGTCATCGGCCAGGCGCTCACCCGGCAGGGCTACACGCCGGTGCTCGCCACCCAGACCCCCGGCGGGTCCACGGAGGACGAACTGACCGAGATGCTGGTGGACCGCGGGGTCGCGGGCATCATCTACGTCTCCGGCCTGCACGCGGACACCACCGCCGACATGGAGCGCTACGAACGCCTGCGCGCCCAGGGCGTGCCGTTCGTCCTGGTCGACGGCTTCTCCCCCAAGGTGCAGGCGCCGTTCATCTCCCCCGACGACCGCGCCGCGACGACCCTGGCCGTCACCCACCTCGTCTCCCTGGGTCACACCCGCATCGGCCTGGCGCTCGGCCCCAAGCGCTTCGTCCCGGTCCAGCGCAAGATCGAGGGCTTCGTCAAGGCCATGCAGGACCAACTGGGCCTTGCCGCGCACACGGTCGAATCCGAACTGGTCCAGCACTCCCTGTACACCCTGGAGGGCGGCCAGGCCGCCGCGACGGCCCTGATCGAACGGGAGTGCACGGCCATCGTCTGCGCCAGCGACATGAT
Source organism: Streptomyces mexicanus (assembly GCF_902506575.1). GTDB lineage: Bacteria > Actinomycetota > Actinomycetes > Streptomycetales > Streptomycetaceae > Streptomyces > Streptomyces mexicanus. The sequence continues at coordinate 2,359,294 of NZ_LR732544.1, forward strand.
GGCGCTCGGCGCCATCCGGGCGGCCCGCCAGCGCGGTCTGGACGTCCCCCGGGACGTCTCCGTCGTCGGCTTCGACGACTCCCCCCTGATCGCCTTCACCGACCCGCCGCTGACCACGATCCGCAAGCCGGTCCCGGCGATGGGCCAGGCCGCGGTGCGCACACTGCTGGAGGAGATCGGCGGCACCCCCGCCCCGCACAGCGAGTTCGTGTTCATGCCGGAACTGGTGGTGCGCGGCTCGACCGCGTCGGCCCCCCGCTGACCGGAATCCGACCGGGGACACCCGGCCGAACGCCCCTCATCTGGCAGACTCTGAGCCCATGGGTGACACGACCGTGACGCGACTTTCCGGGGACGAGGTCACCCCCGCCCCGGCCCCGGCGCCCCTGGGCCGCCCCCGGCGGGGCCCTGCCCCACGCCGCCACCCCGCCCCCGCCCCTGCGCACCCCCCGCCACCCCCGGCTGTGGTTCGAGGTCCTCCTGATCGCGGTGAGCTACTGGACGTACTCCCTGATCCGCAACGCGGTCCCGGAGCAGAAGGCCAAGGCCCTCGCCAACGCGGCCCGGATCTGGCGCGCCGAGCACCACCTGGGCATCGCCGTGGAGAACACCGTCAACCACGCGGCCAACTCGGTGACTTGGCTGATCACCGGTATGAACTACTACTACGCCACCTTGCACTTCGTGGTCACGGTCGGCGTCCTCCTCTGGCTCTACCGCAGCCACCCCGGCCGTTACGCGGCGGCCCGCCTGGCCCTCTTCGCCACCACGGCGGTGGCCCTGCTCGGCTACTACCTCTACCCCCTGGCCCCGCCCCGCCTCATGCCCGGCGCCCACTTCATCGACACCGTCCAGGTCCACCACACCTGGGGCTCGATGGCCTCCGGCGACCTGAAGCACATGTCCAACCAGTACGCCGCGATGCCCTCGATGCACATCGGCTGGTCCCTGTGGTGCGGTCTGACGATCTGCGCCCTGACCACCGTCCCGTGGGTCCGCGTCCTCGCGGCCCTCTACCCCGCGGCCACCCTCCTGGTCATCGTCGCCACGGCCAACCACTTCTGGCTCGACGCGGCGGGCGGCGCCCTGTGCCTGACCATCGGCTGCACCACGGCCCGCCTCTGGTACGGAGCGCTCCCGCAGGCCCTCCCGAGGGTGGCCTGGCAACCCTCGGGAGCTTGAACGCCGCCCACAGGACCACGGACCCCGGCCCCCGCAGACCCGCACCCGCGAGACGAGGGGAACGGACCGCACCCACGGCCCCGGACCCGCAAGACGACGGGAGCGGTCCGTACCCACCACAGCCCCGCACCGCGAGACGACGGGAGCGGTCCGTACCCACCACAGCCCCGCACCGCGAGACGACGGGAGCGGTCCGTACCCACCACAGCCCCGCACCCGCGAGACGACGGGAGCGGGCCGTGGGGGTGCGTCCAAAGCCCGCCGCTTAGAGCGGTCTCAACCCACCAGGCAACGACATCTCCGGGCCGTACGGCCGACAGCG
>NZ_LR732544.1:2360898-2371285 GCF_902506575.1 Streptomyces mexicanus
GTGCAGGCCGGGGCTGCGACAGCGCCTGGGACACACCCTGCCCTCTGTCGGCAACACCCCCGAGCTCTTCTTCCCGGGGCCGACGGAACAGATGCCCCTCCCCCCCGGTCCCCCCCGGCGACCGCCCCGCCCTCGAGCCCGGACGCCCCAGCCCTCCTCCGAGACCAGCCCGGCCGCCCGCGCCGCCGCCAGCGCGGCCCGCGTCCGCGTGGTCCGCAGCTCGGGCACCTCGGCCCCGTGCCGCAACTGCAGCAGCTGCACGGTCCACTCCACGTCGGACAGCCCGCCCGGCCCCAGCTTGGCGTGCAGCTTGGGGTCGGCCCCCCGCGGCAGCCGCTCGGCCTCCATCCGCGCCTTCAGCCGCCGGATCTCGCGCACCGCGTCGTCCTTGAGCCCGCCCCGCGGATACCGCAGCGGATCGATCAGCTCCACGAACCGCCGCCCGAGGTCCGCGTCCCCGGCCACCGGCTCCGCCCGCAGCAGCGCCTGCGACTCCCACACCAGCGACCACCGCCGGTAGTACGCCTCGTACGACGTCAGCGTCCGCACCAGCGGCCCGGACTTGCCCTCGGGCCGCAGGTCGGCGTCGATCAGCAGCGGCGGGTCCGCGCTCGGCACCTGCAGCAGCCGCCGCATCTCGGCGACGACCCGGTTCGCGGCCTGGCCGGCCTCCCGCTCGTCCACCCCGTCCCGCGGCTCGTGCACGAACAGGACGTCCGCGTCCGAGCCGTAGCCCAGCTCGTGCCCGCCGAACCGCCCCATGCCGATGACCGCGAACCGGGTGGGCAGGGTGTCCCCCCACACCTCGCGCACCACCGCCCGCAGCGTGCCCGCCAGGGTCGCCGCGGTCAGGTCGGACACCGCGGCGCCGACCCGGTCGACGAGCGCGCCCTGGTCGGCCACGGCGGGCCGGGTCTCGGTGCCGTAGGAGCCGACGATGTCGGCGGCGGCCGTACGGAACAGTTCCCGGCGCCGCACCCCGCGCGCCGCCGTGACGCCCTGTTCGGCGCTCTCGGCCCGCCCGACGGCGGCCAGCACCTCCTGTTCCAGCTGGGGGCGCCCGCGCGGCGCGAGTCCGCCGCCGTCCCCGCTGCCGTCGCCGAGCAGCGCGACCGCCTCCGGTGCCCGCATCAGCAGGTCGGGCGCGAGCCGCCCGGCGGACAGCACCCGGGCGAGGTTCTCGGCGGCGGCGCCCTCGTCCCGCAGCAGCCGCAGGTACCAGGGGGTCTTGCCGAGCGCGTCGGAGACCTTGCGGAAGTTGAGCAGTCCGGCGTCGGGGTCGGCGGAGTCCGCGAACCACCCCAGCAGCACCGGCAGCAGGGTCCGCTGGATCGCCGCCTTGCGCGTCACGCCCGAGGCCAGCGCCTCCAGGTGCCGCAGGGCCGCCGCGGGATCGGCGTAGCCGAGCGCGACCAGCCGCTCGCGCGCCGCCTCCGCGCTCAGCCGGGCCTCGCCGGGGGCGAGTTGGGCGACGGCGTCGAGCAGCGGCCGGTAGAACAGTTTCTCGTGCAGCCGCCGTACGACGCCGGTGTGCCGGCGCCACTCGCGGGTGAGTTCGGCGACGGGGTCGGCGCGCAGGCCCAGCGAACGCCCGAGGCGGCGCAGGCCGGCCTCGTCCTCGGGCAGCAGGTGGGTGCGGCGCAGCTGGTAGAGCTGGATGCGGTGTTCGACGAAGCGCAGGAAGCGGTAGGCCTCGCCGAGCTGTTCGGCGTCGGCGCGGCCGACGTAGCCGCCCGCGGCCAGCGCCTGCAGGGCGTCGAGCGTGGTGCCGCTGCGCAGCGTGGTGTCGGCCCGGCCGTGCACGAGCTGGAGCAGCTGCACGGCGAACTCGACGTCCCTGAGGCCGCCGGGACCGAGTTTCAGTTCCCGCTCGACCTCGGTGGCGGGGATGTTCTCCACCACGCGGCGGCGCATCTTCTGCACGTCCGCGACGAAGTTCTCCCGCTCGGCGGCCTGCCAGACCAGCGGGGCGAGCGCGTCGACGTACCGCCGGCCCAGGTCGGCGTCCCCGGCGACCGGGCGGGCCTTGAGCAGCGCCTGGAACTCCCAGGTCTTGGCCCACCGCTGGTAGTAGGCGACATGGCTGCTCAGCGTCCGTACCAGCGGCCCGTTGCGCCCCTCGGGCCGCAGGTTGGCGTCGACGGGCCAGATGGACCCCTCCACCGTGGTCTCGGAGCAGATCCGCATCAGGTGCGAGGCGAGCCGGGTGGCGGCGCGCAGCGCCTTGGTCTCGTCGCCGGGCTCACCGCCGTCGGTGTCGGCGGGTTCGGCGACGAAGATGACGTCGACGTCGGAGACGTAGTTCAGCTCGTGGCCGCCGCACTTGCCCATGGCGATCACGGCGAGCCGGCACAGCGCGGCGTCCTCGGGCGCGGCGGCGCTCGCGATGCGCAGCGCGGCGCGCAGCGTGGCGGTGGCGAGGTCGGCCAGCTCGGCGGCGGTCTCGGCGACGCCGATGGTGCCGCACACGTCGCGGGCGGCGATGGACAGCAGGCAGCGGCGGTAGGCGACGCGCAGCGAGACGGGGTCGTCGGCGTCGGCGAGTCCGCGTTCGAACTCCGCCACGCCCGGGTGCAGGTCGCGCGGCTCGTAGGTGACGAGGGTGTGCCAGTCGCCGGCGTGCCGGGCCAGGTGGTCGCCGAGGGCGGCGGAGGCACCGAGCACGCCGAGCAGCCGGTCCCGCAGCGGCTTGGCCGCTATCAGGGTGTCGAGCAGTTCCCGCCGGGCGGTCGGCGTGGGCTGTGCCTCCAGCAGCCGGACCAGGCCGTGCAGGGCGAGGTCGGGGTCGGCGGTGGCGCCCAGCGCCTCCAGCAGCACCGGGTCGTTCCTTATGGGCGCCAGCTCGGGACTCTCCAGCAGCCGCTCGGCGGCGGAGGCATCGGTGAAGCCGTGCCGCAGCAGCCGTGTGAAGGTACTGCTCCTGCGCCCCGGCGCCGTCATCCCCGGCCTCCCGTCGGATAAGTCGTCCTCCGCCAGAGCCTAACCGCACACACACGCACCGGCTCCGAAGACGTACGGCACGGGCCCGCCGCCCCGGCCGTTCATCCGCTCTTCATCCGGCGCACCACGGAACGCGACGCGAAACCTGCTTGTCGTGTGCATGCTCCCGCTGCACGGTCGTCCCCGTCCCGCACATCCTCACCACCGGAGGTCCCTGTGTCCGGCAGCACCGGCACATCCGTGTTCCGCCGCGGACGCACCGCCCTGGCGTCCGCGCTCGCCCTCGCGGCGGGCGCCGTCGGCCTGTGGGCCGGCTTGGGCAACCCCTCGTCCGCGCAGGCCGCCACCGGGGGGCCGACCCCCGACCACGTGGGCGTCGTGGTCTTCGAGAACCACGCCTACGGCCAGGTGATCGGCTCCTCCAGCGCCCCGTACCTCCACTCACTCAAATCCGGCGGCGCCAACCTCACCCAGTTCTACGCCGAGACCCACCCGAGCCAGCCGAACTACTTCGCGCTGTTCTCCGGCTCCACCCAGGGCATCACCGACGACAGCTGCTACACCCCCGGCTTCTCCTCGGCCCCCAACCTGGCCTCCGAGCAGCTCGCCGCGGGCCGCACCTGGGCGAGCTACAACGAGTCGCTGCCCAGCCAGGGTTCGACCACGTGCAGCAGCGGCACCTACGCCCGCAAGCACAACCCCTGGTTCGGCTTCAGCAACGTGCCCACCTCGTCGGCGAAGACCTTCGCGCAGTTCCCGACGGACTACTCCACCCTGCCCCAGCTGTCCTTCGTGATCCCCAACCTGTGCAGCGACATGCACGACTGCTCGGTCTCCACGGGCGACACCTGGCTGAAGAACAACCTGGGCGCGTACGCGACCTGGGCCAAGACCCACAACAGCCTGCTCGTCGTCACCTTCGACGAGGACGACAGGCTCAGCGGCAACCGCATCCCCACCGTCCTGTACGGCCAGCCGGTCACCCCCGGGTCGAGCAGCTCCACCACGTACAACCACTACGACCTGCTGCGCACCCTGGAGGACACCCAGGGCCTGGGCAGCCACGCGGGCAACGCCGCCTCCGCCCACGACATCACCGGCGTCTGGGCGTCCTGACGTGTACGTCGCGGACAGCCGCGCGGGCACCCCGGGTGCCCCCGACGCGCCGGCGTCCGCGCAGGGCGCCGCCCGGCTCCGGTCCGGGCGGCGCCGTGCCGCGGTCGCCCCCACGGTCCTCGCCCTCGGCACGGTCAGCCTGATCACCGACGTGTCCTCGGAGATGGTGACGGCGGTGCTGCCGCTGTACCTGGTGACGGGGCTGGGCCTGTCCCCGCTGGGCTTCGGCCTGCTCGACGGCGTCTACAACGGTTTCTCGGCGCTGGTCCGTCTGGCCGGCGGGCATCTCGCCGACCGGGGCGGCGGCCGCCACAAGGCGGTGGCGGGGCTGGGCTACGCCCTGTCCGCGCTGTGCAAGCCCCTGCTCCTGGTCGCGCACAGCCTCACGCCCATCGGGGTGATCCTGGCCGCGGACCGCACCGGCAAGGGCCTGCGGACCGCGCCGCGCGACGCGCTCATCTCGCTGTCCAGCACCCCTGCGACCCGTGGCCGCGCCTTCGGCGTGCACCGCGCGATGGACACCGCCGGCGCGCTGCTCGGCCCGCTGGTGGCGTTCTGGATCCTGCGGGTCACGGTGGACGGCTACGACGCGGTGTTCACGGTGAGCTTCTGCGTCGCCGCGGTGGCGGTGCTGGTCCTGGTGCTGTTCGTCCCGGGCGGCGCTCCCGCACGGGCGTCGCACGCGGGCGACGGGCCCGGCCCGGACACCGGGGCGCCACACCCGGACGAGGGCACCCACGCCCAAACCGGCGGCTCGGGCCCGGACCCCGCCCCGCGCCCCACCCTGCGCGCCGCCNTCCACCGTGACCCGCAGGATCCAGAACGCCACCAGCGGGCCGAGCAGCGCGCCGGCGGTGTCCATCGCGCGGTGCTCGGCCCGCTGGTGGCGTTCTGGATCCTGCGGGTCACGGTGGACGGCTACGACGCGGTGTTCACGGTGAGCTTCTGCGTCGCCGCGGTGGCGGTGCTGGTCCTGGTGCTCTCACTGGCCACGGTCAGCGACTCCTTCGTGTACCTGCTGCTGCAACGGCGCCTCGGCGTCCCCGACCGCTGGTTCGCCCTGCTGCCCCTGGGCACGGCGGCGGCCTTCCTGCTGCTGGCCGTGCCCCTGGGCCGGCTGGCGGACCGGATCGGCCGGTGGCGGATCTTCCTGGCCGGCCACGGCGCCTTGTTGCTCGCCTACGCCCTGCTGCTCACCTCCTGGCACGGCACGGCGCTGCCGTACGCGGTGCTGCTCCTGCACGGCGGCTTCTACGCGGCCACGGACGGCGTGCTGATGGCGGCGGCCAGCGACGGCGTACCGGCGCACCTGCGCTCCTCCGGCCTGGCCGTCGTCCAGACCGGGCAGGCCGTGGCCCGCTTCGCCTGCTCCCTGGCGTTCGGGGCCGCCTGGACGGTGTGGGGCGACCGTACGGCGCTGACGGCATCGACGGTGGCGCTGGCGCTGTGCGCCGCCTGCACCCTGATCCTCCGCCCGACCACGAAAGGCACGGCACCGGCATGAGGGGACGCGCACACACGACCGCAGGCGCAGACACGACGGCAGGCGCGGGCACGACGGCGGGCGCGCGCACGACGGTGCGCGCACGGCTGCTGGTCCTGCTGACCGCGGTGCTCGCCCTGGCGGCGGTCGCGGTGACCTCCGTCCTGCACGCGACCGCCCGCGCGGACCGCCGCGACCGCGTCCAGTCGGGCGGCCCCGAGGTCACGCCGGGCGCGGTGAGCCTGACGGAACAGGGCCGCACGGAACAGGGCCGCACGGAACCGAACCGCATGGTCTTCCGCAGCATGGCGTGGGGCCCGCACCGCGACGAGATCGTCACCGTCCCGGCCTCCTCCCCCGCCGCCCCGCGCACCGCCTCGGGCGTCAAGTGCCTGCGGTTCTACGCCGCCGCGGGCACGGGAGTGTGCCTGCAGGCGGTGCACGGACCCGTCTCGGACACCTACCGGGCGCTGATCCTCGACGCCCGCCTCAAGGAGCGGCGGCGCTACGACGTCCCGGGCATCCCCTCCCGCGCCCGTGTCTCGCCCACCGGTCACTTCGCGGCCTGGACGGCGTTCGTGGGCGGCGACTCCTACGCGGGCACGAACTTCTCCACCCGGGCGGCGATCGTCGACGTCCGCACCGGCCGGCTGATCCCGAGCCTGGAGAGCTTCGCCATCGTCAAGGACGGCCGCCGCTACACCTCCCCGGACGTGAACTTCTGGGGCGTGACCTTCGCCGCGGACGACCGCACCTTCTACGCCACCCTGGCGACGCAGGGCAAGACCTACCTCGTCCGGGGCGACCTGCGCACACAAACGGTCACCACGGTGCGGACGAACGTCGAGTGCCCCTCCCTCTCCCCCGACGGCACGCGCATCGCCTTCAAAAAGCGCGTGCCGGGTCTGCCGAAGGACGCCCCCTGGCGCCTGTACGTCCTGGACCTGCGCACCCTGCGCGAGACCCCGCTCGCGGAGCGCAGGAGCGTCGACGACCAGGCGGTGTGGAAGGACACGCGGACCCTGGTGTACGCCCTCCCCGGGGACTACGGCGCCGACCTGTACGAGATCCCCGCGGACGGCACGGGGACACCCCGGCGCCTGACCACCGCCGCGGTCTCCCCGGCGTTCCTCGGCTGAGCGCCCCTTCGCCTCCGACGGCGAAAGGGCGCCCGGCCCGCGCCTACATCACCGGCAGGTGCTTGCGCAGCTCGTACGCGGTGACCTCACTGCGGTACTCCTCCCACTCCTGCTTCTTGTTGCGCAGGAAGAAGTCGAAGACGTGCTCGCCGAGGGTCTCGGCGACCAGGTCGCTGTTCTCCATGAGGGACAGGGCCTCGCCGAGGTTCTGCGGGAGGGGTTCGATGCCCATGGCGCGGCGTTCGGCGTTGGACAGGGCCCACACGTCGTCCTCGGCGCCCGGCGGGAGCTCGTAGCCCTCCTCGATGCCCTTCAGGCCGGCGGCCAGCAGGACGGCGTAGGCCAGGTAGGGGTTCGCGCCCGAGTCCAGGGAGCGGACCTCGACGCGGGCCGAGCCGGTCTTGCCGGGCTTGTACATCGGGACGCGGACCAGGGCCGAGCGGTTGTTGTGGCCCCAGCAGATGTAGGAGGGCGCCTCGCCGCCGGCGCCGGCGGTGCGCTCGGAGCCGCCCCAGATGCGCTTGTAGGAGTTGACCCACTGGTTGGTGACCGCGGAGATCTCGCCGGCGTGGCGCAGCAGGCCCGCGATGAAGGAGCGGCCGACCTTGGAGAGCTGGTACTCGGCGCCGGACTCGTAGAAGGCGTTGCGGTCGCCCTCGAAGAGGGACAGGTGCGAGTGCATGCCGGAGCCGGGGAACTCCGAGAACGGCTTGGGCATGAAGGTCGCCTGCAGCCCCTGCTCCAGCGCCACCTGCTTCATGACCAGGCGGAACGTCATGATGTTGTCCGCCGTGGACAGGGCGTCGGCGTAGCGCAGGTCGATCTCCTGCTGGCCGGGCGCGCCCTCGTGGTGGGAGAACTCCACCGAGATGCCCATCGACTCCAGCATGGTGATCGCCTGGCGGCGGAAGTCCATGCCGATGGCCTGCGGGGTGTGGTCGAAGTAGCCGGAGTTGTCGGCGGGGGTCGGGCGGGAGCCGTCCAGCGGGCGGTCCTTCAGCAGGAAGAACTCGATCTCCGGGTGGGTGTAGAAGGTGAAGCCCAGGTCGGAGGTGCGGGCCAGGGCCCGCTTGAGGACGTAGCGGGGGTCGGCGAAGGAGGGGGAGCCGTCCGGCATGAGGATGTCGCAGAACATCCGGGCGGTCCCGGGGGCCTCGGCGCGCCAGGGCAGGATCTGGAACGTCGACGGGTCCGGCTTGGCGATCATGTCGGACTCGTAGACGCGGGCGAAGCCCTCGATGGCCGAGCCGTCGAAGCCGATGCCCTCGTCGAAGGCCTGTTCCAGCTCGGCGGGGGCCACGGCGACCGACTTCAGGAAGCCCAGCACGTCCGTGAACCACAGGCGTACGAACCGGATGTCGCGCTCCTCCAACGTCCGGAGCACGAACTCCTGCTGCTTGTCCATCTTCCGCTTCCCCATCCTTGCTGGTCAGGCCGCCCGGGTCCGCGAGGCGCGGAAGGCGGTCGGGCACCTGAGCATCACACCACACCACGGTTTCGCGCGCGTTGCGGACCTTGATCCGCCGGCTGTCCGCGGCCGGAACGCCGGGGATGCGGCGGACGCGGCCGCGCGCGGGTGTGCTCAGGCGCGGGTGTGCTGCCCTGCCGCCCATCTTGCCCCCTGGACGGCGCGCTCGTAATGGCCGGACGGCATCCGGGCCGCTTTCCTGTGTGCGGGGTGTGGGCGGGATGCGAAGGAGGCGTGAGCGACACCACGCCCGTTTAATTTGCATCTCAAATTCATATTTACCTACCGTGGTGATCAGACGAGCGAGCGAGCCTTCGAGGAGTTCCACGATGCTGTCCGAACCGTCAGCGGCCACCGTCCGCGCCACCCTGCCGGCCGTCGGCGCGGCCATCGGCGAGATCACCGAGCTGTTCTACGCCAAGCTGTTCGACGCCCACCCCGAGCTGCTGCGCGACCTGTTCAACCGCGGCAACCAGGCCTCCGGCGCCCAGAAGCAGGCCCTCGCCGGTTCCATCGCCGCCTTCGCCACCCACCTGGTGGACAACCCCGACCAGCGCCCCGACCTGATGCTCCAGCGCATCGCGCACAAGCACGCCTCGCTCGGCATCGTCCCGGAGCAGTACCCGATCGTCCACGAGCACCTGTTCGCCGCCATCGCCGAGGTCCTCGGCGACGCGGTCACCGAGGAGGTCGCCGCCGCCTGGACCGAGGTCTACTGGCTGATGGCCAACGCCCTCATCGCCATCGAGAAGCGGCTGTACGCGCAGAGCGAGCAGACCGGCTGGCGCGAGTGGAAGGTCGTCGAGCGGATCGAGGAGACCGCCGACGTGGCCACCTTCAAGCTGCGCCCCGTCGACGACGGCCCCGTGCCCGGCTACCGCGCCGGCCAGTACGTCTCCGTCGGCGTCACCCTCGCGGACGGCGCCCGGCAGATCCGCCAGTACAGCCTGACCGCGGCCCCCGGCTCCCCGGTGCGGCAGTTCGCCGTCAAGCGGGTGACCGGCGACGCCACGACCCCCGACGGCGAGGTCTCCAACCACCTGCACGCCCACGTGCGCGAGGGCGACATCCTGCAGCTGTCCGCCCCGTACGGCGACCTGGTCCTGGAGGACACCACGGCGCCGCTGCTGCTGGCCTCCGCCGGCATCGGCGTCACCCCGATGATCGCCATGCTGGAGCAGCTCGCCCTCACCGGCCACAGCGCCCCGGTGACCGTGGTGCACGCCGACCGCTCGCCCGCCACGCACGCGCTGCGCGCCGACCACCTGGCCTACGCGGCCAAGCTGTCCCAGGCCGAGACGGTCTTCTTCTACGAGCAGGACGCAGCGGACGCCGGACGGCCCGGCCTGGCCGACCTCTCCGACGTGCCGGTGGCCTCGGGCACGCAGGCCTACCTGTGCGGTCCGCTGCCCTTCATGCGCGCGGTGCGCGAGCAGCTCCTCGCCAAGGGCGTGGCCCCGGCCGACATCCACTACGAGGTCTTCGGCCCCGACCTGTGGCTGGCCCGGCAGGCGGCCTGATCCGGCAGGTGGCCCGACCAGGCAGACGGGCCGACCCGGCGCGGCTGCGCGCCGTACGAGCCGGCCGAGGCGGATCCCCGCCCCGGCCGGCTCTTCGTCGTCCTCGGGTCCCGGCCGTGCGGTGCGGGAGCGGTGGGGTGAGAGGCGCCGGCCGGCTCAGGACGCCCGTCGGGCGCTCGGCAGGCCGAGCAGCAGCGGGCCCGTCGGGGCCGCGACCATGTCGGCGACCGTGAGCGGGTCGAGGCTGGCGTAGAAGGCCTCCTGGGCGCGCCGCAGGGCGCCGCGCAGCCGGCAGTCGGCGTTCCGCGGGCAGGGGGTGGCGCCCTCGCAGTCGGCGACGTCGCCCTCGCCCTCCAGGGCCCGTACGATCCTGCCGCCCGACGCGCCGCGGCCCGCCTCCGTCAGGCTCAGTCCGCCGCCGCGGCCGCGGCGGGTCTCCCCCAGGCCGCGGTGCTGGAGTTCGGCGGCGACCTTGGCGGCAGGCGGGTACGGCACGCCCATGTCCGCCGCGACCTCCCGGGTCGTGGGGCTCGTCTCGCCGGCGACGGCGAGCCGCATCAGGACGCGCAGCGCCATGTCGGTGGAGCGCAGCAGCCGCATACCGCCAGCGTAGGTAATAGGAATACCGGATTCAAATATTCCGGGGGTCGCTCCGGACTCCGACCGTCCTCGCCCGGACTACGGCCGTCCCCACCCGGACTCCGGCCGTTCCCACCCGGAC
>NZ_LR732544.1:2371386-2387390 GCF_902506575.1 Streptomyces mexicanus
CCCCTGCGCCCCAGCACCCCAGCGCCTGCCGTGTCCGTGCCGCCGGGACGCGGACGAACCGGACGATGCCCGACATGCCCAACGCACAAGAACAGACAGCCGGTTGGCGCCCGGCGATGCCCGGGACCGCCGCCTCCGCCCAGGACGAAGTGCTCAATTCCCCGCCATTCGCCCGCTCCTGACGCTTCCTTGGCTTTCTCTTGGCTTGCCCATTCCCCTGGCATGCACGGTTCATCAGGAAGAGTGGCTGTCGATCGTGTGATCCATTCGCTGGGCCGAACCGCCGCGGCCGCATCGCGGACCACGCGAGGTCCCACCCACTCATTGCGTTACATGCGATCCGCATCGCAGGGGGTTCTATGAGATCCAACCGCGCCACCGTGCGCGCCGGTGTGAGCCTGGCAGCGACACTGCCGATGGTCGCCGGCGCGCTGGTGCTCGGCATACCCGCGGCGCACGCCGCGGACCACTCCGGCCGAGGCGCGCTGGCGGGCACCAAGCCCGTCTGGGCGACGGCCAAGGCGGACAAGGGCGCCACCTCCGACAGCGCCCAGGTCAACGCCCGGGTGTACCTGGCCGGCCGGGACGCCGCGGGCCTGGCCGCGTACGCCAAGGCGGTCGCCGACCCGTCCTCGCCCCAGTACGGCAAGTACCTGACGGCCCGGCAGGCCCAGCAGCGCTTCGGCGCGACGGAGGCCCAGGTGGCCGCCGTGAAGTCGTGGCTGACGTCGGCGGGCCTGAAGGTCACCTCCGTCACCCCGCACTACGTGGCGGTCTCCGGTGACGTGGCCGCCGCCGAGAAGGCGTTCGGCACCCAGCTGCACAACTTCGCCAAGGGCTCGAAGACCTACCGCGCGCCCGCTCAGGCGGCCTCGGTGCCCGAGAGCCTGAAGGGTGCCGTCCTGACCGTCACCGGCCTGGACAACGCCCCGCACAAGGCGAACCATAAGGACCAGCTGCCGCCGCCGGACGCCGTGTTCAAGAACGCCGGGCCGTTCTCCTCGTACTACGGCTCGACCGTCGCGAGCACGCTGCCGGAGGCGTACGGCCAGAAGATCCCGTACGCGGTCAAGGGCTACACCGGCAAGCAGCTGCGCTCCGCCTACGGCGCCGGCACGTACACCGGCAAGGGCGTGCGGGTCGCCATCACCGACGCCTACGCCTCGCCGACGATCGCCTACGACGCGGCCACCTACGCGAAGAAGAACGGTGACGCGGCCTGGAAGACCGGCCGGCTGCACCAGGTGCTGCCGAAGAACTACACGAAGACCGAGGAGTGCGGGGCCGCCGGCTGGTACGGCGAGGAGACCCTGGACGTCGAGGCCGTGCACGCGGTCGCGCCGGACGCGGACGTCACCTACGTGGGCGCCGCCTCCTGCTACGACGACGACCTGCTCGACTCGCTCAGCAAGATCGTCGACAACCACCTGGCCGACATCGTCTCCAACTCCTGGGGCGACATCGAGGCCAACCAGACGCCGGACCTGGCCGCCGCCTACGACCAGGTCTTCCAGTTCGGCGCGGTGGAGGGCATCGGCTTCTACTTCTCCTCCGGCGACAACGGCGACGAGGTCGCCCACACCGGCACCAAGCAGGTCGACACCCCGGCCAACTCCGCGTGGGTGACCGCGGTCGGCGGCACCTCGCTGGCCGTCGGCAAGGGCGACACGTACCTGTGGGAGACCGGCTGGGGCACCGAGAAGGCGACCCTGTCGGCCGACGGCACGAGCTGGGAGGGCTTCCCCGGCGCCTACACCTCCGGTGCGGGCGGCGGCACCAGCAGGACCGTGCCGCAGCCGTACTACCAGAAGGGCGTCGTCCCGAACGCGCTGGCCACGGCCAACAACGCCGCGGGCAACCGCGTCGTGCCGGACATCGCGGCGATCGCCGACCCGAACACCGGGTTCCTCGTCGGCCAGACGCAGACCTTCCCCGACGGGTCGCAGCAGTACAGCGAGTACCGCATCGGCGGCACCTCGCTGGCCGCGCCGGTCATCGCGGGCGTCCAGGCGCTCGCTCAGCAGGCCCGCGGCGGCAAGGCGATCGGCTTCGCCAACCCGGCGATCTACGCCCAGTACGGCACGAAGGTCTACCACGACGTGGTGGACCGGCCCACCGGCAAGGACCTCGCGGTCGCGCGCGTCGACTATGTCAACGGCGTCGACGCCGCCGACGGGCTGAGCGTGTCCGTCCGCAGCCTCGGCAAGGACAGCTCGCTGAAGGCGGTCAAGGGCTACGACGACGTCACCGGCGTCGGCTCGCCCGCGAAGGGCTACGTGGAGTCCTACTGGCGCCACTGACCCTCACCCGGCCGCCCCGGCGGCCCCGCGCCCGTCCCTCCTCCCCGAGGGGCGGGCGCCTGCGCGTGCGCACCCGCGCGGGCGTGGGGCGGCCCACACTCCCCGCACCCCCGATCGCGTCGTTGTGACGATTACACTGGGTGCGTGCCTCAACTACGCCTCGCCCTGAACCAGATCGACTCGCGCGTCGGCGACCTCGCCGGGAACGCCGACGCGATCGTCCGCTGGACCCGGCACTCCGCCGAACGGGGGGCGCACCTCGTGGCGTTCCCGGAGATGGTGCTGACCGGGTATCCCGTCGAGGACCTGGCCCTCAGGTCGTCCTTCGTGGATGCCTCCCGCGCCGCGCTGCGCCGCCTGGCCGCCCGTCTCGCCGAGGAGGGCCTGGGCGAGCTGCCGGTGCTCGTCGGCTACCTGGACCGCAGCGAGACCGCCCAGCCGAAGTACGGCATGCCGGCCGGCGCGCCGCAGAACGCGGCGGCGGTGCTGCACCGCGGCGAGATCGTCCTGACCTTCGCCAAGCACCACCTGCCAAACTACGGCGTCTTCGACGAGTTCCGCTACTTCGTGCCCGGCGACACCATGCCGGTCCTGCGTGTGCACGGCGTCGACGTCGCGCTCGCCATCTGCGAGGACCTGTGGCAGGACGGCGGTCGCGTCCCGGCCGCCCGCACCGCCCGCGCGGGCCTGCTGCTGTCGGTGAACGCCTCCCCCTACGAGCGGGAGAAGGACGACACCCGCCTGGAGCTGGTCCGCAAGCGGGCCCAGGAGGCGGGCTGCACCACCGCCTACCTCGCCATGGTCGGCGGCCAGGACGAGCTGGTGTTCGACGGCGACTCGATCGTCGTCTCCGCGGACGGCGAGGTGGTCGCGCGGGCGCCGCAGTTCTCCGAGACCTGCCTCGTGCTCGACCTGGAGCTGCCCGCCGCGGCGGCCGACGCGCCGGAGGGCGTGGTCGACGACGGGCTGCGCATCGAGCGCGTCGTGCTGTCCGAGGAGCCGCTGGCGCCGTACGAGCCGGAGCACACCGGCGGCTACGCCGAGCGCCTGGACGACGACGAGGAGGTCTACACGGCGCTGGTCGTGGGCCTGCGCGCGTACGTGCAGAAGAACGGGTTCCGCTCGGTGCTGATCGGCCTGTCCGGCGGCATCGACTCCTCCCTGGTCGCGGCGATCGCCTGCGACGCGGTGGGCGCGGAGAACGTGTACGGCATCTCGATGCCGTCGAAGTACTCCTCGGAGCACTCCAAGGACGACGCCGCCGAACTGGCGCGCCGCACCGGCCTGCACTTCCGCACCGTCCCGATCGCGCCGATGTTCGACGCGTACATGGACTCCCTCGGCCTGACCGGCCTGGCGGAGGAGAACCTGCAGTCCCGGCTGCGCGGCACGCTGCTGATGGCGGTGTCCAACCAGGAGGGCCACATCGTCCTCGCCCCCGGCAACAAGTCGGAGCTGGCGGTGGGCTACTCGACGCTGTACGGCGACTCGGTGGGTGCCTACGGCCCGATCAAGGACCTGTACAAGACGTCGGTGTTCCGGCTGGCCGAGTGGCGCAACCGGGCCGCCGCCGAGCGCGGCCAGACCCCGCCGATCCCGGAGAACTCCATCACCAAGCCGCCGAGCGCGGAGCTGCGCCCGGGCCAGGTCGACACCGACTCGCTGCCGGACTACCCGGTGCTCGACGCGATCCTCGACCTGTACGTCGACCACGACAAGGGCGCCGACGAGATCGTCGCCGCCGGCTACGACCGCGAGCTGGTCCTGCGGACGCTGCGCATGGTGGACAACGCCGAGTACAAGCGCCGCCAGTACCCGCCGGGGACCAAGATCTCCGCGAAGGGCTTCGGCAAGGACCGCCGCCTGCCGATCACCAACGGCTGGCGCGAGCAGGCGTAGCCGCACGCGAGCGCGCACGGAGGGAGCCCCGGCCGACGGGGGAAGATCGGCCGGGGCTCCCTGTGGTGTTTCCGCAGTGGTCTGCCGCCGCGGTGGGCGCTCGCCCGTGCCTAGTGCACCGAGTGCTCCTCCAGCGGGAACGTTCCGCCGACGACGTCCTCGGCGTAGGCCCGGGCCGCGTCGCCCATGACCTGGCGCAGGTCGGCGTACTTCTTGACGAACTTCGGCACACGCCCGCCGGTGAGGCCGAGCATGTCGGTCCACACCAGGACCTGGGCGTCCGTCTCGGGCCCGGCGCCGATGCCGACGGTCGGGATGTGCAGCGTCCGCGTCACCTCGGCCGCCAGCTCGGCCGGCACCAGCTCCAGCACCACCGCGAACGCGCCCGCGTCCTGCACGGCCTTGGCGTCGCGCAGCAGCTGCTGGGCGGCCTCCTCGCCGCGGCCCTGGACGCGGTAGCCCATGGCGTGGACGGACTGCGGGGTCAGGCCGATGTGGGCCATGACCGGAATGCCGGACTCCACCAGGAGCCGGATCTGCTCGTGCGAGCGCTCGCCGCCCTCCAGCTTCACGGCGCCGGCGCCCGCCTCCTTCACCAGCCGGGTGGCCGAGCGCAGCGCCTGCACCGGGCCCTCCTGGTAGGAGCCGAAGGGCAGGTCGGCGACGATCAGGGCGCGCCGGGTGCCGCGGACCACCGCGGCGGACAGCATGGTCATCTGGTCGAGGGTGACGGGCACGGTGGTGTCGTAGCCCAGGTGGCAGTTGCCCGCGGAGTCCCCGACGAGCAGGACCGGGATGCCGGCCTCGTCGAAGACGGAGGCGGTCATCGCGTCGTAGGCGGTGAGCATGGGCCACTTCTCGCCGCGTTCCTTGGCCAGGGCGATGTCGCGGACGGTGATGCGGCGGGTGCCCTTGCCCCCGTACAGCGCTTTGCTGCCGTCGGAGGGCTTGGTCTGGGCAGCCGAAAGCTGCGTCATGGCAACGGCTCCTTCAGTCATCTCGGGGCGCCCTGTCGGCGTCCCCGGACTCGCGTCCATGGTGGCACCTCGTGCCGGACGGTGCCAGAGGACCCCCGTGGACGCCCCGCCGCCTTCGCACGTAAGTTCTGGGTAAAGAATTTCGATACGAGACGGTCTCGTATCGGAACGGGCCTAGGCTCGGCGCCATGACTACTCCTGCCGACCGGGAGCGCAGCGGCCCCGGGGTTCCGGAAGCGGTGCACCGCCGCCGCTGGGCGATCCTCGGCGTGCTGATGCTGAGCCTGCTGATAGTGGTGCTCGACAACTCGATCCTGAACGTCGCCATCAAGACGATCTCCACGCCCGCCCCGACCGGGCTGGGCGCCACGCAGAGCGAGCTGGAGTGGGCGATCAACGCCTACACCCTCGTCTTCGCCGGCCTGCTGTTCACCGCCGGTCTCGTCGGTGACCGCATCGGCCGCAAGAAGGTGCTGCTCGGCGGCCTCGTCGTGTTCGGCGTCGGCTCCGCGCTGGCCGCCGAGTCCGGCTCGCCGGGCCAGCTGATCGCCTACCGGGCGCTGATGGCCCTGGGCGCCGCGTTCGTGATGCCGGCCACCCTCGCCGTGCTGATGAACGTCTTCGAGCGCCACGAGCAGCCCAAGGCCATCGGCATCTGGGCGGGCGGCGTGGGCCTGGCCATCGCCATCGGCCCGATCACCGGCGGCCTGCTGCTGGACCACTTCTGGTGGGGTTCGGTCTTCCTCGTCAACGTGCCGATCGTGATCCTCGCGCTGGCGCTGATGGTGTGGCTGGTGCCCGACTCCCGCGACCCGCGCCCCGGCCGGCTCGACCCGATCGGCGTCGTGCTCTCCGTGATCGGCCTGGTCCTGCTGGTGTACGGCATCATCAAGGGCGGCGAGCTGGCCGACTTCACCGACGCCAAGGTGCTCGCGACCATCGCGGCCGGTGTGGTGGTCCTCGCGGCCTTCGTCCTGTTCGAAAAGCGCAGCGACCACCCGTCGCTGGACGTGAGCTACTTCAAGAACAAGGTCTTCTCGGCCGCCATGACCGCCATCGCGCTGGTCTTCTTCGCGCTGATGGGGGTGACGTTCTTCGGCGTCTTCTACACCCAGAGCGTGCGCGGCTACTCGCCGCTGGAGTCGGGCCTGCTGATGCTGCCGCTGGCCGCCGCGCAGATGATCTTCGCACCGCGCGCCCGGCTGCTGGTCGACCGCTTCGGCAACAAGGCCACGACCACGGCCGGGCTGGTGCTGCTGGCCGGCATGCTGGCGGCCTTCGCCGGCTTCGAGGCGGACACGCCGATCTGGATGCTGGAGGTCGTCTTCTTCCTGATGGGCACCGGCATGGCGCACATCATGACGCCGACCAGCGTCGTCATCATGCAGGCGCTGCCCCGCGAGAAGGCGGGTTCGGCCTCCGCGCTGAGCAACACCTTCCGCCAGGTCGGCGGCGCCCTCGGCATCGCCGTCCTCGGCTCGGTGCTCTCCACGGCCTACCGCAACGGCATCGAGGACAAGCTCCGGATGCTGCCGGCGGGCCTGCGGGACACCGCCGGCGAGTCCATCGAGGCCACCCTCGGCATCGCCGCCCGGCTCGGCCCGCGCGGCCAGGCCCTGGTGACTCCGGCCCACGACGCCTTCCTGCACGCGATGCACGTCACCGCGCTGTGCGGGACCGCGGTCGCGCTGGTCGGCGCGGTCGTCGTGGTCCTCTTCCTGCCGGGCAGGGCCGCCGCGCCGCACCGGGACGAGGAGGAGCAGGAGCTGGTGGCCGCGGCGGAGTAGGGGCTCTGCGACGCGGTGGGTGAGGGGGCCCGTGGTGGCCACGGGGCCCGCGGTGGTCGCGAGGCACGCCTGCGGTGGTCACGAGGCGCGCCGGTCACGGGGCCTGCGGAGGTCACCGGCGGGCGCTGGTCGTCACGGGGGAGCGCGGTGGTCAGCGGGGGAAGCCCGGCGGTGGACGGTTCCACCACCGGTCACCACCGGGCGAACGGTCCGCGAGCGCCGGGGAGGACAATCTCCCCGCACGACGAAAGGACGGTCTCACGTGAGCCTTGCCGACAGCCGCACCGCCCCCGGGGCCCCCCTCAGGGGCCGCCCCCGCAGCGAGGCGGTGGAACGCGCCATCGTGGAGGGCGTGATGAAGCTGCTGGAGGAGGGGGGGCCGCTCGCCGAACTGTCCATCGAGCGCATCGCCCGCACCGCCGGCGTCGGCAAGGCCACGATCTACCGGCGCTGGAGCGGCAAGGAGGAGCTGTTCGTGGACGTCGTACGGGCCGCCGAGCCGCCCGACCCCGAGCTGCCCGGCACCTGCATGCGCGACGACCTGGTGGCCCTGCTGGAGCAGCTGCGCCAGCGCGGCGTGGTCAGCCGCACCTCGATGATCCTGCACAACGTCTACGCGCAGATGAAGTCCAGCCCGAAGATCTGGTGCGCCTACCACGCCACGGTCATCGAGCCGCGGCGCCGGCTCCAGCTGGAGATCCTGCGCCGCGGGCAGCGCAACGGCGAGCTGCGCACCGACGTCGACGTCGACGTGCTGAACGACATCCTCGTGGGCCCCATGCTGGTGCGCAGCGTCATGCGGCCGGACGCGGAACTGCCCGAGGGCCTGTCGGAGCAGATCGTGGACACGGTGCTGGAGGGCCTACGGCCCGTCAGTTCCGCGTCCTGACGCACCGTCCCAGGTCCTGACGCACCGTCCCAGGTCCTGACGCACCGTTCCGACATCCTGACACACCGTCCCGCGCACCGTTTCCCGTCGCAACGCGGCGTCTCGACACGGCGTCCCGACACGGCCCTTCGACACGCCCGCTCCCCGCACCGCTCACAGTGGGCCGGTTTCCGTCGCGGCCGGTCGGAGTTCGATCGCCGACGGTCGGTTTCCCGTCGCCATGTGCGCGTTTCGTCACAGATCACGATTCGGTCGCGTCAACCGGAACCCCTCGCGCCGACTTGTTCGTCCTCGTGCCCGTACGGCCGTCACGCGGCGGCGGAACGGAGCCGATCATCCCCTAGGGTCGTAACCCACATACCCCACGGGGCGATCGGTGTGCACGGCAGGCAGTGAGGCGACGGTATGGCGCAACAGGCGTACATGACGGAGACGGCGGACGACGGCCCGGGGCCCGAGCACCGGAAGTCCCGGCTCCGGCGCCTGCTGCACCGCATCGCCGGCGGCTGGCGCGGCGATCGGCGGATCTGGCGCCGGGGCATCGTGCTGGCCGCGGTGGCCGTGGTGCTGGCCCTGGTGATGGCGTTGCACGCGCACATCCCCAACCGGATCGGCAACCTCGGCTCGCTCACGGAGACGTTCCTGCCGTGGTTCGGCCTGCTGATCCCCGTCCTGCTCGTCCTGGCGCTGGTGCGCAGGTCGGCGACCGCGCTGATCGCGCTGGTGCTGCCGGTGGCCGCCTGGCTGAACCTGTTCGGCGGGCTGCTGCTGGACCGCACGGCCGGCGGCGGCGACCTGATGGTGGCCACGCACAACGTCAACGCCGACAACCCCGACCCCTCGGGCACCGCCCGCGAGGTGGCCGCCTCGGGCGCCGACGTGCTCGCCCTGGAGGAGCTGAAGGCGTCCGCGGTCCCGGTGTACGAGCGGGCGCTGGCGTCGACGTACAAGTACCACGCGGTGCAGGGCACGGTCGGGCTGTGGAGCAAGTACCCGCTCAGCGGGGTGCGGGCGGTGGACATCCGGCTGGGCTGGACGCGGGCCATGCGCGCCACCGTGGCCACGCCCGAGGGGCCGATCGCGGTGTACGTGGCCCACATGCCCTCGGTGCGGGTGAAGATGAACGCCGGGTTCACCGCCGCGCAGCGGGACCAGAGCGCGGACGCGCTGGGCGAGGCGATCGCGGCCGAGAGGCAGCCGAGGGTGATCCTGCTCGGCGACCTGAACGGCACGATGAACGACCGCTCCCTGAACGCCGTCACCGCCCAGATGCGCTCCACACAGGGCGCGGCGGGCGACGGGTTCGGCTTCAGCTGGCCGGCGTCGTTCCCGATGGCGCGGATCGACCAGATCATGGTCAGGGGGGTGGAGCCGGTCAGTTCCTGGACGCTGCCCCGCACGGACAGCGACCACCTCCCCGTGGCGGCACGTGTGAACGTCACCACATCGGCAACCGGCTCGTAACCTGCTGGAATACCGGACCTGAGAGGCTTTGTTCCGCAGCTGAACATAGCGAGTCGCACGCTGCACGCTGTACGGAACTCCCCTCGAAAGGTCTTTCATGCCCCTCGCCCTGCTGGCGCTCGCCGTCGGCGCCTTCGGCATCGGCACGACCGAGTTCGTGATGATGGGCCTGCTGCCCGACGTCGCGGACGACCTGCACGTCTCCATCCCCACCGCCGGGCACCTGGTCTCGGCGTACGCGCTCGGCGTCGTCATCGGCGCCCCGCTGCTGGCCGCGCTCACCGCGCGGATGTCCCGCCGGCAGGTCCTGATCGGCCTGATGGCCCTGTTCGTGGTGGGCAACGCGGTGTCCGCCCTGGCCCCCGGGTACGACTCCCTGCTGGCCGCGCGCTTCGTCAGCGGGCTGCCGCACGGCGCGTTCTTCGGAGTGGGCGCGGTGGTCGCCACGGGCATGGTGCCGCCGGAGCGCAAGGCCCGCTCGGTGTCCTTGATGTTCCTCGGGCTGACCGTGGCCAACATCGCCGGCGTGCCGGTGGCCACGCTCATGGGCCAGCACCTGGGCTGGCGGGCGACCTTCCTCGCGGTCAGCGCGATCGGCGTGGCGGCCATCGTCGCACTCGCCCTGCTCGTCCCCCGCTCCCCCGCCCCGGCCGGCGGCCACGCCCGGCACGCCCCGGCGGCCGGCCTGCGCGGCGAGCTGGCCGCGCTGCGCTCGGTGCCGGTGTGGCTGGCGCTGCTGACGACGGTGGCGGGCTTCGGCGCGCTGTTCGCCGCCTACACCTACGTCACCCCGATGCTCACCGACGCCGCCGGGTACGCCGAGACCAGCGTGACGCTGCTGCTGGCGCTGTTCGGTGTGGGCGCGACGGCCGGCAACCTGCTCGGCGGCCGCCTGGCCGACCACTCGCTGCGCGGCACCCTGTTCGGCGGGCTGACCTCGCTGGCGGTGGGGCTCGTGCTGTTCCCGGTGCTGATGCGGGCCGAGTGGAGCGCGGCCCTGGCGGGGGCGCTGCCCGGCATGGCGGCCTTCCTCACCGGCTCGCCGCTGCAGCTGATGGTCATGGAGAAGGCGTCCGCGGCCCCGTCGCTGGCGTCCTCCGCCAACCAGGCCGCCTTCAACCTGGCCAACGCCGGCGGCGCGTGGATCGGCGGCCTCACCCTGGCCGCGGGCTTCGCCGTGACCTCCCCGGCCCTCGCCGGCGCCGCCCTGGCCGTCCTCGGCCTGGCAGTGGCGGCCGTGGCCCACGCCGTGGACCGCCGGGGTGCGGCCACCGCGCAGCCGGGCCGCGTCGTGGCCGGCCACGTCCCGCAGACGTCCGAGGCGCTGCGCCACTGAGCCGCGGAACGATCCACGCGGCCGGTCCGCACCGAGCGGCCCGCGCCGGACGCCCTTCCGCGCCGGACGGCCTGCGCCGGGTCGTCCGCGCCGGGCGGTCCGCGCCGCGAGCGGAGGCGGGCGGGCGCATACGCCCCGCCCGCCCGGCCGGACGCCGGTGAACACAGGCGTCCGGCGTCCGGCACGCGCGGCTGCCTGCCCCACCCCCCCACACACGGGCCGCACACCGTGCCGGGCCTGCGGGGCGCATGCCGGCGCCCGGTCGGGGCTGCCGATGGCTTGTCGGCGGGTTGTCGGCAGGTCGTCGGGCGTTGCCGCGGCTTGTCGGTGTTTTGTCGGCGGGTTGTCGGTGGGGGGTGACACCGTCATCGGCATGACGCGATACGACAAGAACCCCACCGGCGCAGGACGCGCCGTGACCGTGCGGGGGCTGGTCAAGCACTACGGCGAGACCAAGGCGCTGGACGGCGTGGACCTGGACGTGGCCGAGGGCACCGTGATGGGTGTGCTCGGACCGAACGGCGCCGGCAAGACGACCCTCGTGCGGATCCTGTCCACCCTGCTGACCCCCGACGCCGGGCAGGCGACCGTCGCCGGCTACGACGTCGTACGCCAGCCCCGGCAGTTGCGCCGGGTGATCGGGCTGACCGGCCAGTACGCCTCCGTGGACGAGAAGCTCCCGGGCTGGGAGAACCTGTACATGATCGGGCGGCTGCTGGACCTGTCCCGCAGGGACGCCCGGGCCCGCGCCGACGAGCTGCTGGAGCGGTTCTCGCTCACCGAGGCGGCCCGGCGCCCGGCGGCCACGTACTCCGGCGGCATGCGGCGCCGCCTCGACCTGGCCGCCTCCATGATCGGCCACCCGGCCGTCCTCTACCTGGACGAGCCGACCACCGGCCTGGACCCGCGCACCCGCAACGAGGTGTGGGACGAGGTCAAGGCCATGGTCGGCGACGGCGTGACCGTGCTGCTGACCACCCAGTACATGGAGGAGGCCGAGCAGCTGGCCTCCGAGCTGACCGTGGTGGACCGCGGCAAGGTCATCGCCAAGGGCGGCATCGAGGAGCTGAAGGCGAAGGTCGGCGGGCGCACCCTGCGGGTGAAGCCGGCCGATCCGGGGGAGCTGCGCCCGCTCGCCGCGATGCTCGACGAGCTGGGCATCACCGGCCTGGCCGCGACGACCGTGGACACCGACGGCGGCGCCCTGCTGGTGCCGATCCTCAGCGACGAGCAGCTGACCGCGGCGGTCGGCGCGGTCACCGCGCGCGGCATCACGATCGCCTCCATCACCACCGAACTCCCCAGCCTGGACGAGGTGTTCCTGTCCCTCACCGGCCACCGCGCCGGTGCCCCGCAGGACACCCCGGCCGCCGACGACCGCGAGGAGGTCGCCGTATGAGCACCGTCACCGCCGACGCCCCGGTGGACGCCCGGATCCCGCTGCGCGGGCATCTGCGGCACACCGGCGCGCTGATCCGCCGCAACCTGCTGTGGATCAAGCAGGACCCGGAGTCGATGTTCGACGCCCTGCTGATGCCGGTCGTCTTCACCCTGCTGTTCGTCTACGTCTTCGGCGGCTCGATCGGGCTGGCGCTGGGCGGCGGGCAGGACGGGTACGTGCAGTACGTGATCCCCGGCATGATCGCGATGATGAGCATGACGCTGTCCCAGGGCGTCGGCACCGGCTTCAGCCAGGACTTCAACAGCGGGGTGATGGACCGCTTCCGGTCCCTGCCGATCGGGCGCGGCTCGGTGCTGTTCGCGAAGATCACGGTCGAGCTGGTGCGGATGCTGTTCGCCACGGCCGTGCTGATGATCGTCGCCGTCCTGGTCGGTTTCGACATCACGAACTGGCTGGGGCTGTTGGCGGCCGTGGGACTGTCCGCCGCCTTCGCCTCGTCGATCATGTGGGTGTTCCTCACCCTGGGCGTGGTCCTGAAGAACGCGCAGTCCGTGCAGGCGATGGGCTTCCTGGTGCTGTTCCCGCTGCAGTTCGGCTCGTCGATCTTCGCGCCGACGCAGTCGATGCCGGGCTGGTTGCAGTCCTTCACCGACTACAACCCGCTGTCCACGCTCGCCGACGCCGCGCGCGGTCTGATGGTGGGCGGGCCGGTCGCGCACGACCTGTGGGTGACCCTGATCTGGTCGGTGGCCATCACGGCGGTGATGGCGCCCGTGGCCATCTACAAGTTCCGCACCAAGACCTGATGGCCCGGCAGCCTTCGAAGCTGTCAGAGCAGGGCGGCGGCCTCCTCCAGCGAGAGGCCGCCGCCCTCGGCGTACGCGGCCTCGTACGCCTGCTCGCCCAGCGCGTCCCGGACGCACGCCACCACCCGGTCACGGCAGTGGCGCTCCACGGACGACGCGACGTGCCGCGGTGGCGTCAGCTCGTCGGCGACGGCCAGGCAGCGGGCGGCGTCGCTGGCCCGGGCACCGCCGTCCACGCCCGCGAGCGCGAGAGCGCCGACGGTCAGGCAGGCCGCGCGCATCTGGGGCGCCACCGTCAGGGACAGCGGCTCCTGCGCCCGGTGCAGCGCCTGACGGGCCTTGTCCAGGGCCTCCTCGTGGCGGCCGTCGAGCGCGTCCAGCCACGCCTCCACGCTCAGGATGAAACCGTCGAAGACGACGAAGTGGGAGAGGGTGAACTCCGTGCGCAGCAGCCGCACTTGCTCCCGGGCCTCGGCCAGGCGGTCGCGGGTGCCGAGCCAGCCGGCCAGGAACAGCCGGGCGGCGGGCATCGCCTCGTTGAGGGTGCCGCTCTGCTGCTCGATCACCTCGCGCAGGAGGCGTTCACCGCGCTCGTCGTGGTCCCCCGTCTCCAGCAGGGCGCTGCCGAGCCGGGCCCGCAACACCGCGACCTGCGCGTGCGCGCCGAGGTGCTCGGCGTGTTCCACGGCCGCCTCGTAGTCGGCGGCCGCCTTGAGGTACTCCCCTTTGCGCTCATGGGCCTCGCCCCGCGCGGAGAGGGCCTCGGCCAGTCCCCAGGCGTCCCCGATGCGACGGTGGATCTCCAGCGCCTCCTCGGCGTCGCGCACCGCGTCCCCGGCCCAGTCCGCGCGGTTGGCGAGCAGATTGGCGCGCATCTGCAGCGCGTAGGCCAGCTCCCACTCGAATCCGGGGGTGGTGCGGCAGGTTTGCACGGAGGCGTCGATGATGGCGCGCATCCGTACGGTGTCGCCCAGCATGATCACGGCGAAGAACCACATCATGCCGGGGGCACGGCAGGTCTGCGGCATCCCGGGCTCGTAGACCTCGGAGATGACCTGGAGCTTGCGTTTGGCCTCCGGGGACTCCCACGCCTCCAGTTCGGTCTCCATGTAGGCCAGATGGGCCAGGTGGACGCCGCGCCGGGCCTCGTGGAGCACCTCGCCGGTCATGGGCGGTGGCGCGGCGATGCACGGTTCCCACACCGGGGCGGCGCGGCGCACCGGCTCGGCGAAGGGGTCGGGGCCGAGCGCCATGACCTCGGCGCACCAGTTGCGGGCCTCGACGCGCACATCCCGCATCTGCCAGTAGACGACGAGCGAGAGGGCCAGGCACAGGGCCTCCTGCTCGTCGCGTGCGGCGACGGCGTGCCGCAGGGCGGTGCGCAGGTTCTCGTACTCCCGCTCGAGCCGGGCGATGGCCTCGCCCTGGCGCCGGCCGCGCAGCAACGGCTCGGTGGTGCGGGCCAGTTCCCGGTAGTACGTCAGGTGGGCCCGCTCGGCCCGCGCGCGCTCGCCCGACTCCGCGAGCCGCTCGGCCGCGTACTCGGCGACCGTCTCCAGCAGGCGGTAGCGCATCTCGCCACCGGGTCCGGGAGCGGCCACCACCAGCGACTTGTCGACCAGGGAGCCCAGCGCCTCCAGCGTGGCCGGCCCGCACACGGCCTCGGCGGCGGCCAGGTCGCAGCCGCCGGCGAACACCGACAGCCGGCTCAGCACCTCCCGCTCGCCGGTGTCCAGCAGCTCCCAGGACCAGTCGACCACGGCGCGCAGGGTCTGCTGGCGGGGCAGCACGGTGCGGCTGCCGGAGGTGAGCAGCCGGAAGCGGTCGTCCAGCCGGTCGGCGATCTGGCGCGGGGTGAGCAGTCTGAGCCGGGCCGCGGCGAGTTCGATGGCCAGCGGCAGGCCGTCCAGGCGGCGGCAGATCTCGGCGCAGGCGTCCGCCGTCCCGGGGTCGGCGTCCGGCCGGAAACCGGGCCGTACGGCCGCCCCGCGGTCGGCGAGCAGCCGCAGCGCGGCTGGCTCGGGCAGCGGCTCCACCGGCCGCAGCAGCTCCCCGGGCACACCGAGCGGTTCGCGGCTGGTGGCGAGGACGGTCAGGTGCGGGCAGCGGGCGAGCAGTTCCTCGACCAGGTGGGCGGCGGCGTCGACCACGTGCTCGCAGTTGTCGAGCAGGAGCAGCATGCGCCGCCGGGCGCAGTGCTCGACCAGCCGTTCGACCGGGTCGTCGTGCCGGTCGGCGACCGCGGCCCGTATCTCCTCCGCGCCGGCGCCGTAGAGCACGGTCTCCCGCGCGCCCACGGCGGTGAGCACCGCCTCCGGCACGGCGGCCGGGTCGTCGACCGGGGCCAGCTCGGCCAGCCACACCCCGTCCCGCGGCGCCGGCCGCAGCGCCTCGGCGGCCTCCTGCGACAGCCGCGTCTTGCCTGCGCCGCCCGGCCCGAGCAGGGTGACCAGACGGGACGTCGCCAGGTCGGCCCGGATCGCGTCGATGTCGGCCTCCCGGCCGACGAAGGAGGTCAGCCGGGCCCGAAGGTTGCTGGGCGGCCGAGGGTCGAACACCGGGTCGGCCGGCACGTCGGCCGGGGCGCAGTGGCCGGGGTTGCGGAGGGCGGCCTGTCCGGCGGCCGGGGCGCGGTGGCCGGGGTCGAGGAGGGCGGCCGGGGCGCGGTGTCCGGCGTCACGGTGTCCGGGGTCGAGGTGGCCGGGGTCGAGGTGCCCGGGGGCCGCCGCCGCGGGATCCGCCGCGCCGGTCGCCTCGCGCGGCGCCCCGGCGCTCGCGGACGACGGGGTACCGGTGCTCGGGGTACCGGCGCTCGCGGACCTCGGTGTCCCCGCGCGGTCGGAGGCCCGGTCCTCCGTACCGCCGGACGCCAGGGTCCCACCGCTGTAGGACGCACGCGCCCCGCCGTCGGGAACCCGCACACCGCCATCCACGGACGACGCCCCCTCCGCACCGCCGGACGCCCGGGATCCGCCGTTGCCGGACGCACGCGCGTCCCCGCCGGCGAACGGCCCGGCCTGCGCGCCACCGGACGGCCGGCTCTCCGCACCACCGGACGGCCAGCTCTCCGCACCGCCGGACGCTAGGGATCCACCGCTGCCGGACGCCCCCGCCCCGCCACCGACGGACCGCGGCACCGTGGAC
>NZ_LR732544.1:2387491-2419982 GCF_902506575.1 Streptomyces mexicanus
CCTCTGCACCGACGGACCCCGGCACCGTGGACCCGGCCCCCTCTGCACCGACGGACCCCGGCACCGTGGGCCTGGCCCCCTCTCCACCGGCGCCCGTAGGCGCCTGGGGCGCACGCCGTTCCCGTTCCGGCTCGTTCGGGCGCAGGAGTTGCGCGTGCAGGGCCCGCAGCTGCGGGCCCGGGTCGGAGCCGAGCCGGTCGGCCAGCAGGCGGCGTACGTCCTCGTAGGCGGCCAGAGCCTGGGCGGTGCGGCCCGCCTCGTGCAAGGCGCGCAGCCGCAGCGCCTGGAGGGGTTCGTCCAGCGGGTGGGCGTCGCACAGGGCGGCCAGCTCGGGCAGCGCCTGCTCGGCGTGGCCGAGGGCGAGGGCGGCGGTGAGCCGGGCGCGGCGCACGTCCAGGTGGCGGGTCTCCCAGCGGGCGGCCTCGGCGCCGGCGTCGGGCAGGTCGGCCAGCGCGGGCCCGCGCCACAGGGCCAGGGCGTCGTCGAGGACGCCGGCCGCCTTGGCCGGATCGCCGTCGGCCAGCGCCCGCAGGCCCTCGCCGGCCAGCCGTTCGAAACGGTGCAGGTCCACGTCGTCGGCCGCGGCGGCCAGCCGGTAGCCGCCCTCGGCGGAGGCGATCGCCTCGGCGCCCAGCGCCCGGCGCAGCCGGCCGACCAGCGCCTGCAGCGCGCCCGTGGCGTCGGCGGGCGGGTCGTCGCCCCACCCCCCCTCGACCAGCAGGCGCCCGGGAACCGTACGGCCGGCGCGCCGGGCCAGCACGGTCAGCAGGGCGCGCAGCCGTGCCCCGCCGACCGGGACGACCGTGCCGTCGGGGCGGAGGGCCTGCGTGGTGCCGAGGATGCGATAGCGCACGGGGTCCATTGTGTCCGGGGACGCGGCGGAACCGCTCGGAGGTTTCCGCGCATCCGTTCGCACCGGTTGGACAGCGGTCCTCGATCGGGCGGAACGGGGGCCCGGCAGGAACCTCGAACCGCCGTACGACGTTGGCCGTGCGACACCGGTACGGTCGCCCTTCCCGTCCCCCGACACCGTCCAGGAGCCCTGCCCCATGACCACCGCCACCACCCGCCCCGGTGACCGCCGGGTCAGTCCGGTCTTCGTCGGGATCCTGGCCGTCGCCGCCGTCACGGGCTGGGCCACCTGGACCGGGTTCGCCGCGAAGCCGGGCGTCGCGGTGTTCCTGTTCGTGACGGCGGCCTGGATCGTCTCGCTGTGCCTGCACGAGTACGCGCACGCCCGCACCGCGCTGCACAGCGGCGACATCACGGTCGGCGCGAAGGGTTATCTGACGCTGAACCCGCTGAAGTACACGCACGTGCTGCTGAGCATCGTGCTGCCGGTGGTCTTCGTGATCATGGGCGGGATCGGCCTGCCGGGCGGGGCGGTGTTCATCGAGCACGGCCGGATCCGGGGCCGCTGGCGGCACAGTCTCGTCTCCGCGGCGGGCCCGCTGGCCAACGTGCTGTTCGCCGCGGTGGTCACGGCCCCGTTCTGGCTGGGCGCGCTGGACGGCGTGCCGTCCGGTTTCCGCTTCGCGCTGGCCTTCCTGGCGCTGCTGGAGGTCTCGGCGTCGATCCTGAACTTCCTGCCGGTGCCGGGACTGGACGGCTACGGCGTCATCGAGCCCTGGCTGTCGTACAAGGTCAAGCGGCAGGTGGAGCCGTTCGCGCCGTTCGGCCTGCTGTTCGTCTTCGCGCTGCTGTGGGTGCCGTCCGTCAACACCGTGTTCTTCGACGCGGTGGACGCCGTCCTGCGCGTGCTGGGGGTCGGCGGCTTCGACCGGGACTGCGGCCACGCGCTGTACCAGTTCTGGAAGGGCACCGACGAGATCTGCGCCGTCAGCCGGTGACCGAGCCGCCCCGGGCCACCCGGGCGCGGCGCACGTAGAACCAGGCCATGTTCGACGACAGGCCCGCCAGCAGGATCCACACGATGCCCAGCCAGCTGCCCCGGACGAACGAGACGACGGCCGCGGCCACGGACAGCACGCAGACGATCAGGGCGTAGAGGGCCAGGCGGGGCATGTCGGTCGGCTCCTGGAGGTGAGGGTCGGGCACGGGGACACGGGTCGGCGGAACCGCTTCCGCACGAATCTCCGCCGACCAGTGTCCCCCATCGCCTCACACGTCCGTGATGCGGAGCCCGGCGTGGGCCTTGTAGCGGCGGTTCACCGAGATCAGGTTCGCCACCAGCGACTCCACCTGGTGGGCGCCACGCAGCCGGCCGGCGTAGATGCCGCGCATGCCGGGGATGCGCCCGGCCAGCGCCTGGACGGTCTCCACGTCGGCGCGCTCCTCGCCGAGGACCATGACGTCGGTGTCGATCCGCTCGATCTCCGGGTCCTGCAGCAGCACCGCCGACAGGTGGTGGAAGGCGGCGGTGACCCGCGCCTCGGGCAGCAGCGCGGCGGCCTGCTCGGCGGCGCTGCCCTCCTCCGGCTTGAGCGCGTAGGCGCCCTTCTTGTCGAAGCCGAGCGGGTTGACGCAGTCCACGACGAGCTTGCCGGCCAGCTGCTCGCGCAGGGACCGCAGCAGGTCGGCGTGGCCTTCCCAGGGCACGGCCACGATCACGATGTCGCTGCGGCGGGCGGTCTCGGCGTTGTCGGCGCCCTCGACGCCGTGGCCGACCTCCTCGGCCGCGGCCCGGGCCCGTTCGGCGGCCCGGGAACCGATGATCACCTTCTGGCCGGCCCGGGCGAGCCGGTAGGCCAGCCCCTTGCCCTGCGGGCCGGTCCCGCCGAGCACGCCGACGACCAGCCCCGTCACGTCGGGCAGGTCCCAAGGGTCCTTGGCGGGCGCCCTGTGTGCGCTGTCACTAGAGGTCATGCGCCGACTCTACGTCCGCCCGCGCGCCCCCACCCGCCCGGGTCAGGCGCGTCACCCGGGCGGCGGCCGGCTCCCCGGTGCGGGCGAATTCCCACGGAACTCGCCTTCGCGGGCGGCGCTTTGGGGAAGGATGCGCGCCCATGGACGCCGTACGGGTCGCGTTGCTGCGGGAAGTGCTCGCCGGGACCGAGTGGCTGGGGGCCACCCGGCACTTCGCGGGCGTGCTGCGCTCCTCGGTGGTGTCGCACGGGGGCGGGCTGCTGCTGGTGGGCACGCCCGCGTACGAGCCGTGGCACCTGGCGGCCCACCTGGTGGACGAGGCCGCCTGGTCGGGCACCCCGGAGCTGGCCCCGACCCTGGTCCGGCACGGCGCACGCCCCTCGGACCCGGCGCACCTCGCGGTCGGCCTGGGCCGGCTGGAGGCGGCCCGGCGCGGCGAGACGCTGCTCGTGGTGGCCCCCGAGGAACCGGCGCCGCTGCTGGGGCGGGTGCACGAGGCGCGGCGCGCCGGGGCAACGGTGCTGGCGCTGGGGTCCGGCGAGGGCGAGCTGGCGGCGCTGGCGCACGAGACGCTGACGGTCCCGGACCACGCCGAGCTGGACCTGGACACGGTGCAGCACCTGGTGAGCGCGGCGGCCGGCGAGAACCCACTGCCGCAGCCCCGCCGCCGCGGACGCCTGCGCGAGCGCCTCTCCCGCCTGGCGGAGTCCCTGACGGCCCCACCGCCACCGGGCTGGTAGCCACGGGTCTCGCGCCCGCGCGCCCGGTGCCCCGGGTGCGGAGGGCGCGGTGCCGCGAGAGCGCGCGTGCCGGTGCTCCGGGGCTCGGGTGCCCCCGTGCGCAGAGGCGTGCGCGGGGCACGTCACCGCACGGCGCGCAGGCGCCGGTACCGCAGGACGCGCGCAGGACGCACACGTCAAGGCGCACGGTAAATCGGTTGCCGCGCCCTGCCGCCCGCCCGACGATGTCCCGACATGACCGACGCCCCGCCTGCCCCTGGCCCCGGCGCCCGGCGGCCCGCCGGAGGGGGCCCGGACGGGCCGGGCGCCCGGCCTGCCCCTGGCCCGGCCCCCACCACGACGCCGTCCGGCCTGCGCGCCCTGCTGCCCGACCTCGCCCCCTGGCGGGCCTCCCGCGACTTCCGGCGGTTGTGGGTGTCGGGCCTGATCTCGACGTTCGGCAGCTTCCTCACTTTCGTCGCGCTGCCGGTGCAGATGAAGGAGCTGACCGGGTCGGCCGCCGCGGTGGGGGCGATCGGCGCGGTGGAGCTGGTCCCGCTGATCGTGTGCGGGCTGTACGGCGGGGCGCTGGCCGACGCGTTCGACAAGCGGCGGCTGATCGTGTGGGCCGAGGCCGGCCAGGGAGTGCTCAGCGCGGCCCTGCTGGTGAACGCGGTGCTGCCGCACCCGGCGGTGTGGCCGCTGTACGTGGTCGCGGCCCTGTCCTCCGCGCTGACCGCCGTACAGCGGCCCGCGCTGGACTCGCTGTGGCCGCGGCTGGTGGCCCACGATCACCTGCCGGCGGCGACCGCGCTGAACTCACTGCGCTGGGACGTGGGCGGCGTGGCGGGCCCGGCGGTGGCCGGCGGGATCGTGGCGTACGCGGGACTCGCCCCCGCCTACGCCGCGGACCTGGCGACCTTCGTCGTCTCCGTCGCCCTCATGGCCGGCATCGCCGCCCAGCCGGCCTCCCACGAGGCCGCGAAGCCGTCGCTGCGGGCGATCGCGGAGGGCGCCCGGTACGCGTGGGGCCGCAAGGAGCTGCTGGGGACGTACGTGGTGGACCTGGCCGCCATGTGCCTGGCGATGCCGCTGGCCGTGCTGCCGTTCCTCGCGGACGAACTGGACGCACGGTGGTCGCTGGGGTTGATGTACGCGGCCCTGCCGCTCGGGTCGCTGCTGGTGAGCCTGACCAGCGGCTGGGCCTCACGGGTGCACCGGCACGGGCGGATGGTGGTGCTGGCGGCGCTGCTGTGGGGGCTGGCGGTGGCGGGAGCCGGTGTCGTGGGCAACGTGTGGCTGGTGCTGCTGTTCCTCACCGTGGCCGGCGGCTGCGACATGGTCAGCGGGATCTTCCGGGGCGCGATGTGGAACCAGACCATCCCCGACGCGCTGCGCGGCCGGCTCGCCGGCATTGAGCTGCTGTCGTACTCGGTGGGCCCGCAGGTGGGCCAGGTCCGCTCGGGCGGGGTCGCCGCCCGGTGGGGGGTGCGGGCGTCGGTGTGGTCGGGCGGGCTGCTGTGCGCCGGCGCGGTCGCGGTGCTCGCCGTGTGCCTGCCGGGCCTGATGGCCTACGACGTACGGACGAACGAACACGCAGTGCGGCTGCGTGAGCAGCGGGTCACCGCACCGCGGCCCGCCGTCTGAGCGGTGACCCGCTGCTCAGTCCTCGTCGGTGTCGCGAGTGTCGCCGGTGGGCGCGTCGTGCCAGCGCGGATCGGTCTCCCACTGGAGGTTGCGCTCGCGCGCGGTGTCCATCGCATGCTGCGCTTCCGCACGGGAGGCGTACGGGCCGAACCGGTCCTTGGCGGGACACTCCGGTCCCTCCTCGACCTTCTGGTGCTGAAGGCAGTAGAACCACTCGCCCGGCTTTCCCGCGGTCCGCTTCTTGAACAGGGGCATGACCAGCTCCTCTCGCCAGGGGCATCTTCCCCCATCCTCGCTGGATAGACTCGCTGCCATGTCTGGCCAGTCGCTGCTCGTCCCCGGGGAGCTGTCCCCCACCCGTTCCGTGCCCGGCAACATCCGCCGCCCGGAGTACGTCGGCAAGCCCGCTCCCACGCCGTACACGGGGCCGGAGGTGCAGACGCCGGAGACCGTGGAGGCGATGCGGCTCGCCGGGCGGATCGCCGCGCAGGCGATGGAGGAGACGGCCAAGCACATCGCGCCGGGCGTGACCACGGACGAGCTGGACCGGGTGGCGCACGAGTACATGTGCGACCACGGCGCCTACCCCTCCACGCTCGGCTACCGCGGCTTCCCCAAGTCGCTGTGCACCTCGATCAACGAGGTGATCTGCCACGGCATCCCGGACTCCACGGTGCTGCGCGACGGCGACATCGTCAACCTCGACGTGACGGCGTACATCGGCGGCGTGCACGGCGACAACAACGCCACCTACCTCGTCGGCGACGTGGACGAGGAGAGCCGCCTGCTGGTCGAGCGCACCCGGGAGGCCCTGAACCGCGCGATCAAGGCGGTCAAGCCGGGCCGGCAGATCAACGTCATCGGCCGGGTCATCGAGTCCTACGCCAAGCGCTTCGGCTACGGCGTGGTCCGCGACTTCACCGGCCACGGCATCAACTCCTCCTTCCACTCGGGCCTGATCGTCCCCCACTACGACAGCCCGCACGCCACCACGGTGATGCGCCCCGGCATGACCTTCACCATCGAGCCGATGCTGACCCTGGGCACCATCGAGTACGACGTCTGGGACGACGGCTGGACGGTCGTCACCAAGGACCGCAAGCGCACCGCCCAGTTCGAGCACACCCTGGTGGTGACGGAGACGGGCGCGGACATCCTGACGCTGCCGTAGCGGCAGGAGACACGGGGAACACGAGGGGGGACGCGGTGCGGGTCTACATCAGCGCGGACATGGAAGGCGTCACCGGGCTCGTCGACGCCGAGGACGTCCAGCCGCACGGCCGCGACTACGAGCGGGGACGGCGGCTGATGGCGGAGGACGTCAACGCGGCCGTGCGCGGCGCCCTCGCGGCCGGCGCCGTCGAGATCACCGTCAACGACGCGCACGGCCCGATGCGCAACCTGCTGCCCGAGGCGGTGCACCCGGCGGCCCGTCTCATCCGCGGCAGGCCCAAGCAGATGGGCATGCTGGAGGGTCTGGTCCCCGAGCACGACGCGATGATCTGCGTCGGCTACCACTCCCGGGCCGGCGCGCCCGGCGTGCTGAGCCACAGTTTCATGGGGCACGAGATCGAGGACATGTGGCTGGACGGCCGGCCCGTGGGCGAGATCGGGCTGGCCCACGCCACGGCCGCCGCCGTCGGCGTCCCCGTCGTCGTCGTGACCGGCGACGACTGCGCCTGCGCCGAGGCGGCCGAGTGGGACGCCTCCGTGCGGACCGTCGCCGTGAAGTACGCGCGGGACCGTTTCGCGGCGGAGCTGCGTCCGGCGGAGGAGGCACGCGCGGCGATCGAGGAGGCGGTCGCCGCCGGCCTGTCCGCGCCGACGGCGCCCCGCGTGCCCGATCCCGGTCCGGGCCCGGGTCCGTCCACGCTCACCGTCCGCTGGCAGTCCGCGTCGGTGGCCACCACGCTCCTCGGACTTCCCGGCGTCACCTCCACCGACAGCCGCACCGTCCGCGCAGAGGGTGCTCTGCCGAGCCTGTACCGGCAGTTCGGCGTGTGGATGCGGGTGGCGGCCTCCCTGACGAACCAGCCGCCGTACTGCTGACCGCGGCCGGACCCGGTACGTGCCGACCGCGCGTGCGGGGTCGGGTGTGTCCCGGCCGCGGGGCGTGCGGGGCCGTGCGCGTCAGGCGTCCCGCCGCTCAGCGTTCCTGGCCCTCCAGGGACACCCGTCCCCCCACCTCCACCCCACCGTGCCCGCGGGCGTGACGAGTTCGGGGACGTCCAGGAGCCAGGCCGTGCCGACGCAGGGGTGGCCGGCGAAGGGCAGGCGCAGGGTGGGGGTGTAGATGTCGATGACGCCGCGCTCGGGGTCGTCGACGAACACGGTCTCGCTGAAGCCCAGTCGGGCGGCGAGGGCCTGCCGGTCGGCGCGGGCGGGGATGCGGGAGCCGTCGCGGACGACGCCGAGTTCGTTGCCGTAGCCGCCGCGCGGTCCGCAGAAGACGCGCAGCACGTCGTAGTCGGTCACCGGGGCATTGAAGCAGCACGGGGCGCACGGGCCGTGGGCGCGGGCGAGCGGTCGCTCGCCGGTGAGAGGTGAATCACTGTCCGCCGGGGTATGGGCGGGTTAAGCGTGTTGTAAGTTAGGGCAGCCTCACCAAACCGAATCAGACCCCTGTTCTGGAGCCTGTATGCGAGCCGTCCGACTCTCCGTCGCCGCCGCCGTCACGGCGGCCGCTCTGACCTCCGTGACGGCCTGCACCGCCAAGAGCGACGCCGCGGACGGCGACGCGATCCGGGTGACCGCGGCCGACTCCAGCTGCGAGACCTCCGCCGGCTCCGTCCCGGCCGGCCAGGTCACGCTGAAGATAGAGAACAAGGGGTCGAAGGCGACGGAGGTCGAGATCCTCTTCCCGGACGACCGGATCGTCTCGGAGAAGGAGAACATCGGCCCGGGCACCAAGTACACGCTGACCGCCGAGGTGAAGGCGGGTTCGTACGAGATCGCCTGCCGCCCCGGGATGAAGGGGCACGGCGTGCGGCAGAAGCTGACCGTCACCGGCTCCGGCGCGAGCGCCGCGCGGGACCCGCGGCTGGACAAGGCCGTCGCCGCCTACCGCCAGTACGCGCAGGACCAGGCCGACGAGACGCTGCCGCGCGTGGAGACCTTCGTGCAGGCCGTCAAGGCCGGGGACCTCGACGCCGCCAGGAAGGCGTACGCCCCCTCGCGCCTGGGCTGGGAGCGCACCGAGCCGGTCGCCGAGTCCTTCGGCGACATCGACCCGAAGGTCGACGTCCGCGCCGACGGCCTGGAGCAGGGGCAGAAGTGGACCGGCTGGCACCGGCTGGAGAAGGCCCTGTGGCAGGACAAGAAGATCGGCGCCGAGGAGAAGGCCCTCGCCGACCAGCTGGTGACCGACCTGAAGGACTGGCAGAAGCGGGTCGGCACCGCCGAGATCACCCCGACCTCCATGGCCAACGGCGCCAAGGAACTCCTCGACGAGGTCGCCACCGGCAAGGTCACCGGTGAGGAGGACCGCTACTCCCACACCGACCTGGTGGACTTCAAGGGCAACGTCGAGGGCGCGCAGAAGGCGTACGAGCTGCTGAAGCCGGTCGCGGCGAAGAACGACCCGGCGCTGACCAAGGAGCTGGACAAGCAGTTCACCGCGCTGGACACGCTGCTCGACACGTACCGCACCGACCCCGCGGACAAGACCTCGTACGACTTCGTCTCCTACGACAAGGTCGGCCAGGACCGGCGCAAGGAGCTGTCGGACGCGGTGAACGCGCTCGCCGAGCCGCTGTCCCGGCTCGCCGCCGCCGTCGTGAAGTAGGCAGCAGGCCGGCAGAGGAACAGGCAGGCAGGGACGGATCCGATGAGCGAGACGACGGACCAGAGGACGGACGAGACGCGCGCGACGGCGCGGCCCTCCCGCCGCGCCCTGATCGGCTGGGGCGGGGCCGGGCTCGCGCTCGGCGCCGTCGCGGCCGGCGGCGCGGTCGCGATGGCCACGGGCGGCGAGTCGCAGGACTCCGGGAACGAGGCGGGCGCGGTGGAGTTCCACGGCGTCCACCAGGCGGGCATCGCCACCCCCGTGCAGGACCGGCTGCACTTCGCCGCGTTCGACGTGAAGACCGACGACCGCGCCGAGTTCGTGCAACTGCTGAAGGACTGGACGGCCGCCGCGCGCCGCATGACCGCCGGGAAGACGGTCGGGGACGGCGCCTACGGCGGACTGGCCGAGGCCCCGCCCGACGACACCGGTGAGGCCCTCGGCCTGCCGCCGGCGCGGCTGACGCTGACCATCGGCTTCGGGCCGTCGCTGTTCGAGAAGTTCGGCCTGCGCGAGCGGCGGCCGGCCGCCCTGGTGGACCTGCCGAAGTTCCCCGGCGACAACCTCGACGCCGCCCGCACCGGCGGCGACCTGTGCGTCCAGGCCTGCGCGGACGACCCGCAGGTCGCCGTGCACGCCATCCGCAACCTGGCCCGCATCGGCTTCGGCAAGGTCGCCGTCCGCTGGTCCCAGCTCGGCTTCGGCAAGACCTCCTCGACGACGCCCGGCTCCCAGACCCCGCGCAACCTCTTCGGGTTCAAGGACGGCACCCGCAACATCGCGGGCACCGAGACCGACCGGCTGGACCGGCACGTCTGGGTCGGCGCGCGCGACGGCGGCGCCAAGGACGCCTGGATGACGGGCGGTTCGTACCTCGTGGCCCGGCGCATCCGCATGAACATCGAGACCTGGGACCGCACCTCGCTGCAGGAGCAGGAGGACGTCTTCGGCCGCGACAAGAAGGAAGGCGCGCCGGTCGGCAAGGCCAAGGAGCACGACGAGCCGTTCCTGAAGGCGATGAAGCCGACCGCGCACGTGCGGCTCGCGCACCCCGACTCCAACGGCGGGATCACGATCCTGCGCCGGGGCTACTCCTTCACCGACGGCACCGACGGCCTCGGCCGTCTGGACGCGGGCCTGTTCTTCCTGGCCTACCAGCGCGACCCGCGCACCGGGTTCATCCCGCTGCAGCGCAAGCTGTCGGCGCACGACGCGCTCAACGAGTACATCCAGCACGTGGGTTCGGCGGTCTTCGCGATCCCGCCCGGCGTCCGCGACGCGAACGACTGGTGGGGGCGCACCCTGCTGTCCGAGGAGGCGTAGGCTTTCGTGTTCTCCAACTATCTGATCGGTCTGCGCGAGGGGCTGGAGGCCAGCCTCGTCGTGTGCATCCTGATCGCCTACCTGGTCAAGACCGGCCGCAGGGACGCCCTGAAGCCCATCTGGACCGGCATCGGCATCGCGATCGTCATCGCCATGGGCTTCGGCTGCGTGCTGGAGTTCGGCTCGCAGGAGCTGACGTTCCAGGCGCAGGAGGCGCTCGGCGGCTCGCTGTCCGTCGTCGCGGTGGGCCTGGTGACGTGGATGGTGTTCTGGATGCGGCGCACCGCCCGGCACCTGAAGTCCGAGCTGCACGGCAAGCTGGACCAGGCGCTGGCGATGGGCACGGGCGCGCTGGTGGTCACCGCGTTCCTCGCGGTGGGCCGTGAGGGCCTGGAGACCGCGCTGTTCGTGTGGGCGTCCGTGCACGCTGCCTCCGACGGCACCCCGCGCCCGCTGGTCGGCGTGGCGCTCGGCCTGGCCACGGCGGTCCTGCTGGGCTGGCTGTTCTACCGGGGCGCGCTGAAGATCAACCTGTCGAAGTTCTTCACCTGGACCGGCGCGATGCTGGTCGTGGTCGCGGCGGGCGTGCTCGCCTACGGCTTCCACGACCTGCAGGAGGCCGACTGGATCCCGGGCCTGACCCACCTGGCGTTCGACATCAGCTCCACCATCCCGCCGGACAGCTGGTACGGCACGCTGCTCAAGGGCGTGCTGAACTTCCAGCCCGACCCGACGGTCCTGCAGGTCACGGTGTGGCTGCTGTACCTGATCCCGACGCTCGCGCTGTTCTTCGCCCCGGTAGGGTTCGCCTCCGGGAAGGGGAAGGTGACGGTAGCTGATGAGCAGGGTTCGCGGCCCTCGCAGGCTTCGCAGGCTTGAACGGACGGTCCTGACGGCGGCGTCGGCGACGGCGCTGGCCGCCACGGCGAGCGGGTGCGTGGTGGTGCACGGGGAGCGGGTGCTGCTCCCGGCCACCACGCAGGCGGACGCCGCGAAGGCGCTGGAGCAGTTCACGGACGCGTACAACAAAGCCGACCAGGCGTACGACAGTTCCCTGGACGCGGACTACGTCACCGGCGCCCTCGGCGCGATCGACGCGGCGCGGCTGAAGGCCGGGCACACCAACCACCCGGGCGGCAACAGCGCCCACACCCCGCTGAGGTTCACCGACGCCACCTTCACGATCCCGAAGAAGGCGGGCTGGCCGCGCTGGTTCGTCGCCGACGCCAAGGGCAACAAGGGCGGCGACGCGCGCTGGCTGCTGGTGTTCACCCGCAACGACCTCACCGAGAAGTGGCAGGTGGCGTATCTGACGCTGGTCGCCCCCGGTGCCGTGCCGAAGTTCGCGAAGGACAAGGACGGCTGGGCCGAGGCGGTGCCCGCGGACTCGGCGTCGCTGGCCGTGGAGCCGGGCGACCTGAGCCAGGACTACGCGACCTACCTCGGCAAGGGCGGCGACACGTTCGCCGCCGGCCCCTACACCTCCGCCTGGCGCACGCAACGCGCCAAGAACGCGGTCAAACCGGGCCTGGCCACGCAGTACATCGACCAGCCGCTGACCGAGGGCGCCTACGCCCCGCTGGCGCTGCGCACGGCCGACGGCGGCGCGCTGGTGTTCTTCACCACGCACCACTACCAGAAGCAGACGGCCGCGCAGCGCACCTCTGTGCCCGTGCCGAACAAGGACGTGCAGGCGCTCACCAAGGGTGAGATCAAGCAGTCGCTGACCATGGAGTTCGTCTCGAATCAGGTGGCCCTCGACCCCGCGAGGGGCGCCGCGAAGAAGGCGGTCACGATGATCGGCCGGGTGCAGGGCATGACGTCGGCGCAGGGCGGCTGAGGCCGCGCCGCGCGCCGGCCGGCGTCAGTGGCGCAGGGGCCAGGCGCCCACCTGGCCGGGTTCCTCGCCGACGTGGCGGGCGCACGCGTCGGTGAGGGCCTCCAGCAGGCTGAGCGGGTCGGGCAGCGCGTGCTCCGGGCCGCGCACCCAGCGCACGGCCCGGCCGTCGTCGCCGGGCAGCCGGGCCGGGGGGACGAGGACGTAGGAGCCGCGGCAGTGCCAGCGCAGCCCCGGGTGCTCGTCCATGGTCTCCGGGTGGCAGTCCAGCTCGCAGGGCCACCACTCGTCCTCGTCCTCGGGGGTGCCGCGGGTGAGGGTGAAGAACAGCATGCGGCCGTCGTCGCTCTCGGCGACCGGGCCGACCTCGACGCCGTCGGCGAGCAGCCGCTCCAGGGCCTCCCGGCCCGCCAGCAGGGGGACGTCCAGCACATCGTGGACCATGCCGGTGGCCGTGATGAAGTTGGCCTGCGGCTGGTGCCGGGCCCAGCGTTCGATCTGGGCGCGGTCGGTGGTGGACTGCGTCTGCCAGGCGAAGGACACCGGGTGCCGGGCGGGCGTGGGACAGCCCACGCGGTCGCAGGAACAGCCGTAGCCGGACCCCGGGTGCGCGGCGGGCGCGAGCGGCAGTCCCGCGGCGGCGACGGCGAGCAGCAGGGCCTCGCGACCGCCGTCGGGGGCGGCCTGCTTGGGCCGGCGTCCGCGCAGCCACTGGGAGAGTTTGCCCTGCAGGCCGGTGCGGCCGCCGAACTCCGCGCTCATCTATCCCCTCGCCTCGCTGGTGTGGACAGCATGCTCCATGGTCCCACCATCCTGCGCCCGCGGTGACCGCGGCCCGCATCCGGGGGTGGGGGCGGTCCGGTGCACGGGGGGCGCTCGGCACGCCCGGACCGGCGCGTCAGCGCGGGGCGAGGCCGTACAGCGCGTAGTCGACGAGGGTGTCGGTGTACGCGTGGGAAATGGGCCCGGTGTGCTGCAACCAGCGCTGGGCGAGCGGGGAGACGAACAGCTCCAGGGCGATGCGCGGATCGACGTCGGGGCGGACCTGCCCGGCCCGCTGGGCGGCGCGCAGCCGGCGCACGTACAGCTGCAACTGCGGTTCGAGCAGCCTGGCCACGAACTCGCGGCCGAGCCGCTCGTCGACCAGGCCCTCGGCGGCCAGCGCCCGCGACGGCGCGTCGAACCGCGGGTCGAGCAGTTCGTCGACGGTGGCGCGCAGCACGGCCTTGAGGTCGGCGGCGACGTCACCGGTGTCGGGGATCTCGTGCGGCTGGTGTCCGGCCTGCCGGGCCGCCTGCTCACCGAGGTCGAGGAACGCCTCCAGCAGCACCTCCGCCTTCGACGGCCACCACCGGTAGATCGTCTGCTTGCCCACGCCGGCCCGGGCGGCTATGCCCTCGATCGTGGTCCGCGGGTAGCCGACCTCGGCGACGAGCGCGAGGGCCGCGTCGTAGATCGCGCGCCGGGACCTCTCACTGCGGCGGGTGGCGTCGGGGGTGGACTTCTTGACCATGCGGCCGACGGTAGCAGGGGGATGAGACGGCACGTCTCGCCGCGGACGGGGGCACCGGCAGGCCGCCGTACGGAACCGTGCGACCGCCCGTCGGGAGCCGCGGGCGGCCCGGAAACCACCCGGGCGGGCGAAGCGGCCCGGCCCGGCCCGCGCGCGGCGGGCGGCCCGGGCGCACCATGGGCTCGAAGCAGCCCATGGGCCCGCCCCGGCGGGCACGAAGCAGCCCTGCGGTACCCGAGGAGCCCGCCTTGGCCCCAGCCCGCCGCGCCACACCCCGGCGCTACCTGATGTGCCCACCCGCACACTTCGACCTCGCCGGCTCCACCGACCCGTGGACGGACCAGGACAAACCGGCCGACGCGGCGCTGGCGCTGGCCCAGTGGGAGGCGCTGTGCGGGGTGTACCGGTCCCTCGGCCACACCGTCGAGCTGCTGCCGCCCGACCCGACGCTGCCCGACATGGTGTTCACGGCGAACGGCGCGACGGTGGCCGACGGCCGGGTGTTCGGCGCCCGCTTCGCCCACCCGCGGCGCGAGCCGGAGGCCGAGCTCCACCTGGAGTGGCTCGCCGCCCCCGGCTTCGCGCACCTGCACGTGCCCGTGCACATCAACGAGGGCGAGAGCGACCTCCAGGTCACCGCCTCCTGGCTGCTGGCCGGGCACGGCTTTCGCACCAATCCGCTCGCGCACGGCGAGGCCCAGGAGTTCTTCGGCCGCCCGGTGATCGGTCTGCAGCTGGTCGATCCCCGCTTCCACCACCTCGGCCTGGCGCTGGCCGTCCTGGACGACGCGGCCGACGAGGTCGCGTACTACCCGCCGGCCTTCTCCGCCGGCAGCCGGGAGGTGCTGCGGCGGCTGTTCCCCGACGCGCTGACCGTCGGCGAACAGGACGCGGTCGCCTTCGGCCTGAACGCCGTCTCCGACGGCCTGCACGTGGTGCTGCCGCAGACGGCGGCCGGGCTGTACGGTCCGCTGCGCGAGCGCGGTTTCGAACCGGTCGGCGTGGACCTGGGCGAGCTGCACAAGGGCGGCGGCAGCGTGAAGTGCTGCTCACTGGAGCTGCGCGGCTAGGGGCGGGCGGGAGGCCCTGGACCAGACCTAGACCTCGTCCCGGTCCGGCGGCCAGGCGTCGCCCCAGTCGGCGTCCCGGGCCGCCTTGTACAGCGTGCCGTGGCGTTTGGTGACGGTGCGGCGGCGCAGCTGCTCGTCCGGCTCGCACAGGTCGAGCAGCACCTGCCCCTTGCGGATCTGCGGCCGCCGTACGACCCGGGCGGGCGCGGGCGTCGCCGGGAAGCGGACGGCGGCGACGTAGCTGAACTTCTCGTCCTCGTAGGCCAGCGAGCCGCCCTTGACCTGGCGGTGCAGGGAGGACCGGCTGACCCGGGCGGAGAAGTGGCGCCAGTCGGTGCCGGGCGCGATCGGGCAGGCGGCGCTGTGGGGGCAGGGCGCGGCGACCTGGACCCCGGCCGCGATCAGCCGGCCGCGCGCCTCGATGACGCGGGCGTAGCCGTCGGGCGTGCCCGGCTCGACGACCACGACGGCCCGGGCGGCGGCGGCCGCCGCGTCGACGACGGCCGTGCGGGCGGCGGCGGTCAGCTCGCCGGGCACGTAGGAGACGGTGACGAGGTCGGCGGCGTCCAGACGCAGCGCGGCCCCGATCCGGGCCCGTTGCCAGCGGGCGTCGCGCAGGGCCGGGGGGGCCGCGGCGATCTCCCGCCCGAGGGCGAGCGCGGGCTCCGCCCAGTCGAGCACGGTCACCGGCCGCTCCCCGTCCCAGGTGGCGGCGACGGCCCAGGTCGCGGCCCCGGTGCCGCCGCCGACGTCGACATGGCCGCCCGGCACCCACCCGGGCGCGGCGTCGGCGAACGCCGCGAGCGCGGAGCGCACCGCCTCGAACGTGGCGGGCATCCGGTACGCCGCGTAGGCGGCCACGTCCGCCCGGTCCCGCAGGATCGGCGCGTCGGTCGGGGGGTCCCCCCGGTAGCTGGCGATCAGCCGCTCCACGGCGCCCGCCGCCTGCCGCGGCGGCAGCCCGTCGAGCAACCCGGACAGCGCGGCACGCAGGGCTTCGGCCGGCACAACAAGCTCACTCACCGAACAATTCTCTCAGCCGGAAACGACTGCACAGCCCCGGCACAGCCACGGCGCACAGCCCAGGCCCGGCCCGGGGGGGCGGGCCGTACCGACGCGCGGCTGCGGGACGCGGACGCGACGGCCCGCCTCACC
The DNA here is from genome assembly GCF_902506575.1 of Streptomyces mexicanus. GTDB lineage: Bacteria > Actinomycetota > Actinomycetes > Streptomycetales > Streptomycetaceae > Streptomyces > Streptomyces mexicanus. The sequence goes on from NZ_LR732544.1 coordinate 2,403,366, forward strand.
GACGGCGCGCACCTACCCGGGCACGCGCCCCTTGCGCGCCCCTGGGGTCCCGGCCCGGCTCACCCCTCCGCCGCGCCCCGTCCGGCCCACTGCCGGGCGGCGCGCGCCAGCCACGTCGCCACGGCCGCCCGCGGCCGGCTGTCCGGCACCGCCCTGCGCCGCGGATGCACCGCGTTGGCCAGCAGCACCACGAACGTGTCCGTCACCGGGTCGATCACCAGTGACGTCCCCGTGAACCCGGTGTGCCCGGCCGCTCCCCGGCCCGCCAGCTCCCCCATGAACCACGGCTGGTCCACCAGGAAGCCCAGCCCCGGCGGGGCCAGCAGCAGGTCCACGAAGTCGGGCCCCAGGATGCGGGCGGGCCCGTACGCCCCGCCCGCCAGCAGCGCCCGGCACAGCACCGCCAGGTCCCCGGCCGTGGCGAACAGTCCCGCGTGCCCGGCGATGCCGCCCAGCGCCCAGGCGTTCTCGTCGTGCCCCCCGCCCCGCAGCATCCCCCGGTCCGCCTTGGCCCACGGCCGCCGCTGGTCCTCGGTGGCCGCCGCGCCGGGGCACGGCCCGAAACCGGTGGACCGCATCCCCAGCGGGCGGGTGATCCCGTCCCGGATCAGCACGTCCAGCGGCCGGCCGGTGATCCGCTGAAGGACCTGCTGGAGCAGGAGCATGTTCAGGTCGGAGTACGTGTACGTGCCGGGCGCCCCCGCGGGGGGCTCCGCCCGCAGCCGCGCCAGCCGCGCGGCCCGGTCGGGCAGGTCGTACAGCGGCAGTTCGGGCCGCAGCCCGGAGGTGTGGGTGAGCAGGTGCCGCACCGTGACGCCGTGCGCGGCGACGGCCTCGACCTCCGGCAGGTACGCCCCCACCCGCGCGTCGATGCCGAGCGTGCCCCGCTCGATCTGCTGCATGGCGGCGACCGCCGTGAACAGCTTGGTGAGGGAGGCGAGGTCGAAGGGCGTGTCGAGGGTCATCGGCTCCCGCCGCCCGGGCGGGAGTTCGACGCCGCGGCCGGTGTCGGGGTCGTAGGCCGCGTACCGGACGGCGAAGCCCGCCGCCTCGGCGACGGCGATCACCGGGCCGCGTCCGGCGATCACGACGGCGCCGGCCGCCCAGGGGCGTTCCCCGGCGGTGAGGGCGTGCACCTCGCGCACCAGCCCGCGCAGTGCGGCGGGGTGCACGCCCTCCCCCCCGGGGCCCGCCCCCCGCCCACCGCCGCCCCCCCGCCCCCCCCGCCGCGGCCGGCGGGCACCCCGGCGCCCGCCCCCGCCCCCCGCCCCCCCCCCCCCCCCCCCCCCCCCCGCCCCCCGCCCCCCCCCCCCCCCCCGCCCCCCCCCCCCCCCCGCCCCCGCCGGCCGCCCCCCCGCGCGGGCGCGGGGCGGTCCCCCCGTGCTGTTCCCTTCCCGCTCCCCCGCCTGCTGTGCGGGTGCCCGCGGTCGCGTCCGTCCACGGTCGGCACATGCCCGCGAAACAGGCCAGCGCCACCAGGGCCGCCGCCAGTTGGACGACGGCCATGGGGACGGCGGTGTCCTCCCCGGCGATGCCCACCAGCGGGGAGGCGACCGCCCCGACGAGGAAGGAGGAGGTGCCGAGCAGCGCGGAGGCCGAACCGGCGTGCTGCTTGGTGCGCATCAGGGCGAGCGCCTGGGTGTTGGGCATGGTGATGCCCATCGCGGACATCAGCACGAACAGCGCGGCGGCCACCGGCGCGAGCCCCACCTCGCCGAACACCCCGGCCGCCATCAGCAGCAGGGCGGTGGCGGCCAGGATGACCACGACGAGGCCGACGGCCAGCACCCGCTCCAGGCGGACCCGGCCGACCAGCACCTTGCCGTTGATCTGCCCGACGACGACCAGGCCGACGGAGTTGAGCCCGAACAGCAGGCTGAACGTCTGCGGGGAGGCGCCGTAGATCTCCTGGACGACGAACGGCGAGGCGGAGATGTAGGCGAACAGCGCCGCGAAGGCGAAGCCGCCCGCGATCAGGTAGCCGGTGAAGGCGCGGTCGGCCAGCAGGGCGCGCATCGAACCCAGCGCCTGTCCGACGCCGCCCTCGTGCCTCCCGTCCGGCGGCAGGGTCTCCGGCAGCCTCGCCCACACGACCGCGCCGAGCAGCACGCCCACCACGGTGAGCAGGACGAACACCCCGCGCCAGTCGGTCACCCGCAGGATCTGACCGCCGATCAGCGGCGCCACCACGGGCGCGACTCCGGAGATCAGCATCAGTGTGGAGAAGAACCGGGCCATCGCCACGCCGTCGTACAGGTCGCGGACGACGGCCCGCGCGATGACGATGCCCGCCGCGCCCGCGAGGCCCTGCGCGAGCCGGAAGACGACCAGCGTCTCGACGTCGGGCGCGCACGCGCACAGGGCGGTGGCGAGGACGTAGACCGCGAGCCCCGCCAGCAGCGGGCGGCGCCTGCCCCACCGGTCGCTCATCGGGCCGACGACCAGCTGCCCGAGCGCCATGCCGAGCAGGCAGGCGGTCAGGGTGAGCTGGACGGTGGCGGCGGGGGCGTGCAGGGAGCGGGTGACCTCCGGCAGCGACGGGAGGTACATGTCCATCGCCAGCGGGGGCGTGGCGGTCAGGCCGCCGAGGATCAGGGTGACGAGCAGACCGGTGCGACGGACCCCGGGGGACGGCGGACCGGTGTGCGCTCGCGTCTCGGGTGCGGCGGCCGATGTGGGCGCGTGCGGCACCGGTGCCCCTCCCTCGGACATGTGGTCCCCTCCCTTGCCGACTGGTCCGCCACCTATGCTCTCAGCTCGTACACGGTGCCGAAAAACACGTGAGCGAGGGTGGGGTCCGCGATGTCCGGTTCGACGGGTGAGAAGGTGCGCTGGGGGATTCTGGCGACCGGCGGGATCGCCGCCGCGTTCGCGGCGGACCTGGTGGACCTGCCGGAAGCGGAGCTGGTGGCGGTCGCCTCCCGCCGGGAGGAGTCGGCGCGGGCGTTCGCCGAGCGGTTCGGCGCCGCGCGGGCCTACGGCACCTGGGCGGAGCTGGCCCGGGACGCCGACGTCGACGTCGTCTACGTCGCCACCCCGCACGCCGCCCACCACGCCGCCGCCGGGCTGTGCCTGCGCGAGGGCCGCAACGTGCTGTGCGAGAAGCCGTTCACCCTCAACCTGCGCGAGGCGGCCGACCTGGTGGCGCTGGCCCGGGAGCAGAAGCGCTTCCTGATGGAGGCCATGTGGATGTACTGCAATCCGCTGGTGCGGCGGCTGAAGGCGCTGGTCGACGACGGCGCGATCGGCGAGGTGCGCACCGTGCAGGCCGACTTCGGGCTGGCCGGTCCCTTCCCGCCCGCGCACCGGCTGCGCGACCCGCGGCTGGGCGGCGGCGCGCTGCTCGACCTCGGCGTGTACCCGGTGTCGTTCGCGCAGCTGCTGCTCGGCGAGCCGTCGGACGTGACGGCCCGTGCGGTGCTCTCGCCCGAGGGCGTCGACCTGCAGACCGGCGCCCTGCTGTGCTGGGACGGCGGCGCGCTGGCCCAGGTGCACTGCTCCATCACCGGCGGCACGGCCACCGGTGCCTCGGTGACCGGTTCGAAGGGCCGGATCGACATCCCCTCGGGCTTCTTCAACCCCGACCGGTTCGTGCTGCACCGCGACGGCCGCGAGCCCGAGGAGTTCGCCGCGGACCCGGCCGACGGTCCGCGCGCCGGCTACCGGCACGAGGCGCTGGAGGTGATGCGCGCCCTGCGCGCGGGCGAGACCGAGTCGCCGCTGGTGCCGCTGGAGGGCACGCTGGCGGTGATGCGGACGCTGGACGCCATCCGCGAGCGGATCGGCGTGCGCTACCCGGGCGACGCGGACCCCGCGGCCGCTCCCGGCCGGCCGGTCGTGCAGGACCGGCCGGCCGCGCAGGACGCCGGCGAGAGCGCCGTCACGCCGGCTTGAGGCCCTGCTCCCCGACCTCCGTCACGAACGAACCGGCGGTGGTCAGCGGCGCGCCCTGGCTGGTGACGTGGGAGACCGTCTTGAACTCGGCGCGCGCCAGGCGGCGTTCCAGGGACACCGTGGCGTAGCCGCGCAGCCCGTTGAAGAACTTCAGGTGCGGGTTGGCGGTCATGAGGGTGTTCCAGTTGGACGGCTTGGCCGAGCCGTCGCCGCCGCTGGTGATGGAGGAGGTGACGATCTCGGTGCCCAGGGTCTTGGACCGCGGGTCGTCGAAGTCGCGCTTGATGTCGAAGCCGTAGTGCACGTGGACGTCGCCGGTGAGGACCATCAGGTTCTCGACGCCGGCCGCCTGGGCGCCGGCCAGGACCCGCTCGCGGGAGGCCGGGTAGCCGTCCCAGGAGTCCATGGACACCTTCGACGGCAGGGTGGTGGAGTTGTACCGCCGGGCGAAGGTGACCTGCTGGGGGACCACGTTCCACAGCGCGTCCGAGCGGTGCCAGCCGTCGATCAGCCAGCGCTCCTGGGCGTCGCCGGTCAGGGTGCGCGCCGGGTCCTCCGACTCGGGACCGGAGTACTGCCAGCCGTCGCCGTACGCCTGGTTCGAGCGGTACTGACGGGTGTCGAGCACGTCGAACTGGGCGAGCCGGCCCCAGTGCAGCCGCCGGTAGAGCTTCAGGTCGGGGCCGTCGGGCAGCTGCGGGCGGCGCAGCGGCATGTTCTCCCAGTAGGCGCGGTAGGCGGCGGCCCGGCGCAGCAGGAACTCGTCGGTGGGGCCCTCGGACTCGGAGACGTCGTCGGCGTAGTTGTTCTCGGTCTCGTGGTCGTCCCAGGTGACGACGAAGGGGTGGGCGGCGTGCGCGGCCCTGAGGTCGGCGTCCGACTTGTACAGCGCGTACCGCAGGCGGTAGTCCTCCAGGGTCACCGTCTCGTGGTCGAACAGCGCGGGCAGGGTGCCGGCGGCGTAGCGGCGGGCGCCGCCCGCGGAGTTGACGGCGTACTCGTAGAGGTAGTCGCCGAGGTGGAAGACGAGGTCCACGTCCTCCTCGGCCAGGTGCTTGTAGGCGGTGTAGTAGCCCTGGTCGTAGCGCTGGCAGGAGACCAGGCCGAAGGACAGGCCGGGGAACCGGCTGTGGCGCGGCGGCGCGGTGCGGGTGCGGCCGGTGGGGCTGATCCAGCGGCCGGCCCGGAAGCGGTAGTGGTAGACGTGGCCGGGCGTCAGGCCGCCGACCTCGACGTGCACGGTGTGCTGGAACTCGGGGTGGGCGGTGGCCGTACCGCGTCTGACGACCCGCCGAAAGCGGTCGTCCAGGGCGATCTCCCAGCCGACGGGGACCCGCTGGGCCGGCAGCCCGCCGTCCGCCTGGTAGGGGGTGGGCGCCAGGCGCGTCCACAGCAGCACGGAGTCCGGCAGCGGGTCGCCGGAGGCGACACCGAGGGTGAAGGGGTCGGCGGTGATGCGGGCGGGGTCGAGTTCGGCGGCGCTCGCGGTGCCGGCGGCCGGCAGGTTCACGGAGAACGCGAGTGCGGCGGCGGCGCCCGTGAGGGTCAGAAAGCGGCGGCGGCCCAGGGCGCGGGCGGCGGCGCGCAGTTCGGGCGCGTGCGAGGGCTGGCGGTGCGCGGGTGTCATCCGGTCCTCCCCTTGGAATGGGTGCACGGGGATTCGACCGGACCGGAACGACGGCTTCTTGGCACGAGCATGACGAACCCATGGCGGAAGGATGAGTTCCGCCGCGGGTTCCGCACGAGTTCCGCCCGGCGGGGCCGACCCGGCCGCGCGTACCCTGCGGGATCATGAACACCGAGGAAACGGCCGGCACGGAAGAAGCCCGTACGGGAGAGACCGGTACGGGAGAGACCGGTACGGGAGAGACCGGTACGAGAGGGACCGGCAGGGAAGCCGTCGGCAGGGAGGAAGCCGGTACGGAACGGGTCTCGCGGGTGGCGGTGGTCACCGGCGCCGGCTCCGGCATCGGGCGGGCCGTCGCCGTGGAACTGCTGCGCGCCGGCTGGTCGGTGGCCCTGGCCGGCCGCCGCCCGGAGCCCCTTCAGGAGACGGCGGCGCGCGTCCCCGGGGCGGCCTCGCTCGCCGTGCGCACCGACGTCTCCCGGCCGGAGGACGTGGCGGCGCTGTTCGCGGCGGCCGTGGAACGGTTCGGGCGGGTGGACCTGCTGTTCAACAACGCCGGGACGTTCGGGCCGGGCGGGGTGCCCGTGGAGGACCTGTCCTACGACGCCTGGCGGCACGTGGTGGACGTCAACCTCAACGGGGCGTTCCTGTGCGCGCAGGCGGCGTACCGGCAGATGAAGGAGCAGGACCCGCAGGGCGGCCGGATCATCAACAACGGCTCGATCTCCGCGCACGCGCCCCGGCCGCACTCGGTCGCCTACACCGCGACCAAGCACGCGCTGACCGGCCTGACCAAGTCATTGTCGCTGGACGGACGGCCCTACCGCATCGCGGTCGGCCAGATCGACATCGGCAACGCGGCCACGGACATGACCGCCGGAATGCAGACCGGCGCGCTCCAGGCGAACGGGGAGGTCGTCCCGGAACCGGTGATGGACGTCGCCGACGTCGCCCGCACGGTCCGCCACATGGCCGAACTCCCCCTGGATGCGAACGTGCAGTTCGCCACGGTCCTGGCGACGACGATGCCGTTCGTGGGGCGGGGCTGAGGGTGCCGTGCGGGGAGCTCGGCTGAGGATGCCGCGCGGGCGGCGGTGCCGAGCCGGGACCGGGCGATGCGAGGCCCGGTCCGATGGGGTCCGGGATGAGGACGCCGCGCGGGGGCCGACCATGCCGTTCGCGGGGCGCGGCTGAGGGTGCCGCGCATCGGGCGGCGCGGAGCCGGAACCCGAACCGGGCGATGCGAGGCCGGCTCGGATGCGGGACGGGGCCGAGAACGCGCCGCGCGTGGACCGACGATGCCGTTCGCGGGGCGCGGCCGAAGGTTCCGCGCGTCGGGCGGCGCGGAGCCAGAACCCGAACCGGGCGATGCGAGGCCGGCTCGGATGCGGGCCAGGGCGGTAGGACGCGCCGAGCGTGGGCCGACGCCGAGCCGGGACCGGGCGATGCGAGGCCGGCTCGGATGCGGGACGGGCTGAGGACGCCGCGCGTGGGCCGGCGACGGCGATGCCGTACGGGCGGCTCCTGGCCCCCGCCGGGTCAGCGGCGGTGGCGGCCGCCGCTGCCCGGGTCCGCGGCGACCGCCGCGCGGCGCCGGCGGCGCAGGGCCCACACGCCACCGGCGACCAGCGCGGCGGTCCCGGCGCCGCCCTCCAGCAGCCGCCAGCCCGAGGGACCGCGGTCGTCCGCCGCAGGACCGGCCGCGCCGGTCGCGGCCCCCGGCGCCTTCTGCCCGGACGGGCCGCCCGCCTGCGCCCCGCCCTCGCTCAGCGGCTCCACCAGGGTGCCCACGGCACGCGCCGAACTCCCCTGGGCGAAGCCCCAGTCCAGCAGCGCGGCGGTCTCCTCGTAGACGGCGTTCTCACCGGCCGAGGGGTGCATCACGGTCACCAGCAGCGTCCGGCCCCCGCGCACGGCCGCGCCGGTGAAGGTGTTGCCGGCGTGGCTGGTGTAACCGTTCTTCACGCCGATCAGGCCGTCGTACGGCTTCAGCCCCCACGTCCCGCTCAGCAGCCGGTCGGTGTTCTGGATCTGGAAGGTCTTGCCCCGCCCGGCCGGGAACTGGGCGGTCCGGGTGCCGCAGTAGCCGCGGAAGTCGGCGTTGCGCAGCCCGTGCCGGGCGAACAGCGTCAGGTCGTACGCCGAGGAGAGCTGGCCGGGATGGTCGAAGCCGTCCGGGCTGACCACGTGCGTGTCCAGGGCCTGCAGGTCCTCCGCCTTGGCCTGCATCTCGGCGACGGTCCGGGCGACGCCGCCGTTCATGTGGGCGAGCACGTGCACGGCGTCGTTGCCCGAGCGCAGGAACACGCCCTGCCACAACTGCTCGACGGTGTACGTGGTCCCGGCCTGGACGCCGACGAGACTGGAGCCCGCCGGGATCCCGGCCAGGTCGGCCTCGGTGACGGTGTGCCGCTCGGTGCGGGGGAACTTCGGCAGCACCGTGTCCGCGAACAGCATCTTCAGCGTGGAGGCGGGCGCGAGACGCTCGTGCGCGCGACAGGCGGCGAGCACCTCTCCGGTCTCCCAGTCGGCGACCAGCCAGGCGCGGGCGGTCAGCTTGCGCGGCAGACCGGCGGGACGGCTCGCCTGCACCCCGCCACGGGCCAGCCGCTCGCCGCCCACCACGGTGGTGCGGGCCGCGCCGGTGGCGGCCGCCGCCGTCCCCCGGGTCGCGACGGCCGCCGCGGGCGCGGCCGCGGCCAGGGCGAGCAGGGCCCGCCGGGACACGGCGTTCGGGGCACGGGTCGGAGCACAGGTCGCGGGACGGGAGTCAGAGGAAACGCGCACTCCGGGACCGTACAAAGCGAGTGCGGGCCCGCGCACGACGGATCCTCAAAGGATGGCCAAAAGATCACCAAAGGAGGGATGTCACGCACCCTCCGGCGACTCACGCCTGCCCGGTCTCGAAGCGGGTGATGCGCCCGTCGTCGGCCACGGTGAAGGACCAGCGGGTGCGCATCTCGCCCCAGGTGTCGTTGCGGTAGCGGGCGATGAGCGTGCGGCCGCCCCGGGACTCGTTGTCGACTTCCATGTGCCCGTGTGTGGCGAAGATCTCCTGCTCGATCCACTCCGCGAGGTCACGGTCGGACCCGTCGTCCGCCATGGTCGCACCGGGCGCGAGCACCTGCATGAAGCCCTCGCGGTCGTGGGCGTTGACCGCGGTGACGAAAGCGCGGACGGCCGGGTCGCTGAGTTTGGCGGTCTGAATCGTCATGTCGGCAGCGTCACACCGCGCCCTCCGCCTCGCCATCCGGAGGGCACCGGGCGCGGGCCGAGCGGGTGGCGGCACGGTGGGCGGGCAGTACCCGGTGCGGTTGGGACGGCGGCCCGGTGGGCGGGGTCTACCCGGTGCGGTTGGGATGGCGGCACGGTAGGCGGGGTCTACCCGGTGCCGTCGGGATGGCGGCCCGGTGAGCGGCTGGTACCCGGTGCCCTCGGGACGGCGCCCGGTGGGCGGATGGCGCCCCGGCGAGCGGGGCAGGCTGCGCGCATGACCGACGAGCACCCGGCACCACCGGCCAAGCGCCTGCGACCAGCACCAGCACCACCGGACCCACCATCATCACCACCCCCGCCCCCTGACCTGTGGACCACCATCGACGACCTGTGGACCTGGCTGGAGGCACACCGCACGCAGGCCGGCGACCGCGACCGCACGCTCCTCCTGCGCCTGCTGAAACTGTCCGAGGAGGTCGGCGAGGCCGCCCAGGCGGTGATCGGCGCCACCGGCCAGAACCCGCGCAAGGGCACCACGCACACCTGGCAGGACGTCGAGGCGGAGCTGTGCGACGTGGTCATCACGGCCCTGGTCGCCCTGCGCACCCTGACCCCCGAGGCCCGCACGGTCTTCGCGCACCACCTGGCACGGGTCAGGGACCGCTCGCTGGGACCCGCGGGACCGGGTTCACCGGCCGCCGGCACCTCCTCGTAGCGTCACGGCGTGAGCCGACACGACGCCGGCACTGACTCCCCTGTTCGGCGGCGCGGCTGGGGCACAACGATCCGGCGTTCGCGGTGTGGACCTACGTCCTCCCCGGATTCTCCCCAGCGCAAGATCATCCGAGCATTTCCTGAGCGTGCAGGCAGGTCCATGACCTGAACGGCAGACGAGTCGGGCTGTACGCCGGGTTCTGTTCCGGAGGGTCCTCGCGGGCCCTCCGGCGACGGCCATCCATCTAGGACCGGCGTTGCCACCGGCCTCCAGCGGTCTACCCGCGGACTCGGGCGGGCAGCCCTCGAACATCCGCGCAGAGACACCGGGGTGTCTCCTTCTTGACCTTGCTCCGGGTGGGGTTTACCTAGCTGCCCAGGTCACCCTGGGCACTGGTGGTCTCTTACACCACCGTTTCACCCTTACCGAGGACCGAGGTCCCCGGCGGTCTGCTTTCTGTGGCACTGTCCCGCGGGTCACCCCGGGTGGCCGTTAGCCACCACCCTGCCCTGTGGAGCCCGGACGTTCCTCGGGAAGCCCCCTTGCGGGAACTCCACGCGGCCGTCCGCCCGGCTCGTCTGCCGTGTGGACCATGCTACCGGGCGCGCCGGGTGCGCCGCTCCGGGCACCGGTCAGAGGAAGTCCGTGGTCTCCAGGTCGAAGGCCAACGGCTCGGGGAGGGGCAGCGGCTTGCCGAAGGGGAGGGTGCACACCCCGCGGTAGTCGTCGTTCCCCGGCTCGCTGAACAGGGTGACCGATGCGGCCTCCCGGTCGACGAGCAGGTAGAGCGGGATGCCGCCGCGGGCGTAGCAGCGGCGCTTGGTCTCGCGGTCGGCCCTGGGCTTGGTGGAGGTGACCTCCAGCACCAGGGCGACGCCGTCGCAGGGCATCCAGGAGTCGGCGCCCCGGTACAGACGCAGCGCCGCGGGGGCGAAGGTGCCGTCGGGGATCACGTGGTCCTTCGGGCAGCCCTGCCCGCTCTTCAGCTTCAGGCCCTTGTTCCCGGAGAAGTCCATGTCGGTCCGGGATCGCCTGATCACCTGCTTCGTGATCTGGCTGATGCAGTCCTCGTGGTCCCCGTCCGGCGGCGGCGTCACGACGATCTCCCCCTCGATCAGTTCGGCCCGGAAGCCCTCCGGGGTGTCGAGGGACAGGAAGATGTCCAGCAGCCCCTCGGCCGGCGTGATGGGCTCGTGCGCTACGGCGGCCATGTCGCGCCCCTCCTTCGGTCGCTCGCCAGGCTCGGACATCCCAAGATCACCCGTCCATGAGATCGGGAACCGTTCCCTCGATCGTGGCACAGGACCGCCGCCCCCGTCGCCCACGTCGCCCTCAGTACCCTGGCGCAGAGCGCCGAAGAAGGTGCGCCGGAGAAGGAGAGACCCCGTGCTCGTGCTGCTGCCCCCGTCCGAAGGCAAGGCCCCCGCCGCGGGGCGCGGTGCCCCGCTGGCGCTGGAGTCGCTGTCGTTGCCGGGGCTGACCGGCGCTCGGGAGGCCGTGCTCGGCGAGTTGGTCGAGTTGTGCGCCGGGGACGAGGGCAAGGCGCGGGAGGTGCTCGGGCTGAGCGAGGGGCTGCGGGGCGAGGTGGCCAAGAACGCCGCGCTGCGCACGGCGGGCACGCGGCCCGCCGGGGAGATCTACACCGGGGTGCTCTACGACGCTCTCGGCCTCGCTTCGCTCGATGCCGCCGCCAAGCGGCGGGCCGCGCGGTCGCTGCTGGTGTTCTCCGGGTTGTGGGGGGCGGTCCGGGTGACCGACCGGATTCCGTCCTACCGGTGCTCGATGGGGGTGAAGCTGCCGGGGCTCGGTGCGCTGGCAGCCCACTGGCGTACGCCGATGGCGTCCGTGCTGCCGGAGGTGGCCGGGGACGGGCTGGTGCTGGATCTGCGCTCCTCCGCCTACGCGGCCGCCTGGAAGCCGAAGGGCGAGGTCGCGGGGCGCACGGCGACCGTGCGGGTGCTGCACTCCCAGGTCGTGGACGGGGTCGAGAAGCGGTCCGTGGTCTCCCACTTCAACAAGGCGACCAAGGGGCGCATCGTGCGCGCTCTGCTGGCCGACGGGACCGTTCCCGAGGACCCCGCCGAGCTGGTGGTGGCGCTGCGCGATCTCGGCTACACCGTGGAGGCCGAGCCCCCTGCCAAGGCCGGCAAGGCATGGGCTCTGGATGTGGTGGTGACCGAGATCCATTGATCCGCTGGCCGGCCACTGACGCCGACCGCGTTGCAGGGTGTGCAATGGCTTTTGCGCGTGCTGCATCACGCGGGCAGGATGACGCCATGTCCTCCATGCCCTCTTCCCTGCCCGGCGCGGACGCGTCCGCTTCCACGTCCGCTTCCGGCCCCGCCTCCGCCTCCGTTCTGGATCTCGCCCCCGTTCTGCCCGTCGTCGTCCTCGACGACGCCGCCGTGGCCGTGCCGCTGGCGCGGGCGCTGGTGGCCGGCGGGCTGCCCGCGATCGAGGTGACCCTGCGGACCCCGGCCGCGCTGGACGGGCTGCGGGCGATCGCCGCCGAGGTGCCGGAGGCGGCCGTGGGCGCCGGTACCGTCATCACGCCGGAGCAGGTGGGCGAGTGCGTGGCCGCGGGGGCGCGGTTCCTGGTCAGCCCGGGATGGACGGACTCGCTGCTGACCGCCATGGCCGCGTCCGGGGTGCCGTACCTGCCCGGGGTCTCGACCGCGTCCGAGGTGGTGGCGCTGCTGGAGCGCGGGGTGCGGGAGATGAAGTTCTTCCCGGCCCAGGCCGCCGGCGGCACCGCCTATCTGAAGTCACTCGCCGGACCGCTGCCGCAGGCCCGCTTCTGCCCCACCGGAGGCGTCGACCCGGAAAACGCCCCCGAGTACCTGGCGCTGCCCAACGTCGGCTGCGTCGGCGGGAGCTGGATGGTCCCGGCCGACGCGGTCGCCGCCGGCGACTGGGACCGTATCGAGGAGCTGGCCCGCGCGGCGGCGCAGCTCAGCGCAGGTGGGACGTGTCGTTGAGGAGGCGGACGCTGGCGTTGCCGTCCGCGTAGTACGCCACCACCGACAGGGAGGCCGCCGAGAGTTCCATGCGGAACAGGGACTCCGGGGGCGCGCCCAGGGCCAGGCGCACGAACGTCTTGATCGGCGTGACGTGCGTGACCAGCAGCACCGTGCGGCCCGCGTACGCCGCGACCAGCTTGTCGCGGGTGGCGGCGATCCGGGCGGCGGTCGTGGTGAAGCTCTCGCCGCCGCCGGTCGGCGCGACGTCCGGGGAGGCCAGCCAGGCGTTCAGGTCGTCCGGGTAGCGCTCCTGCACCTCGGCGAAGGTCAGGCCCTCCCAGGCACCGAAGTCGGTCTCCCGCAGGCCGTCTTCGACGGCCACCTCCAGGCCCAGGCGGGCGGCGATGATGCCGGCGGTCTCGCGGGTGCGGGCCAGCGGGGAGGAGACGACGGCCTGGATCGTGCCGCGCCGGGCCAGCGCCGCCGCGGCCTTCTCCGCCTGCTCGCGGCCGGTCGCGGACAGGGACGGGGCGCTGCCGCCACTGCCGGAGAATCGCTTCTGCGGGGTGAGAGGCGTCTCACCGTGCCGCAGGAGGACGAGGGTGGCCGGGGCACCCAGGTCGGCGGGCGCCCAGCCGGGGGACGAGACGGTCGAGACGGTGCGGGCGGCTTGTGCGTCGCGGTCCGCGCGTACGGCGTCCTCGGGCCGGTGGACCGCACCCGCCTGCGCCGCCGCCGGCTCCGCCGCCGACCCCGACGGCGACCACGTCTCGCCCCGCGCGCCCGCGTCCATCGCCTCGTTGGCCAGGCGGTCGGCGTGCTTGTTGCGCTCGCGCGGGATCCACTCGTAGGTCACGCGCTCGGGCGGGAAGACGCGGGCGGCCTCGGTCGCGAGCGGTTTCAGGTCCGGGTGCTTGATCTTCCAGCGGCCCGTCATCTGCTCCACGACGAGCTTGGAGTCCATCCGGACGTGCACGGCCGCCTGCGGGTCCAGCGCCCGGGCGGCGCGCAGGCCGGCCAGCAGGCCCCGGTACTCGGCGACGTTGTTGGTGGCCACGCCCAGGTACTCGGCCGCCTCCGCCAGGGTTTCCCCCGTCGCCGCGTCCCGGACGACGGCACCGTAGCCCGCGGGCCCCGGGTTGCCGCGCGAACCGCCGTCGGCCTCGACGATGAACTCCCGCACACCGGACTCCCGCACGCCCACCGCTCCTACAGGCCCGACTCGGCGGTGCGCACCAGGATGCGGCGGCAGTTCTCGCACCGGACGACCGTGTCGGGGGCGGCGACGCGGATCTCGTTCAGCTCGGTGATGGCCAGCTCCTGGCGGCAGCCCTGGCGGGTGCGCTGGTACAGCTTGGCCGCGCCGATACCGCCCTGCTGCTCGCGCAGCTTGTCGTACAGCTTGAGCAGGTCGGCGGGGCCGGCGGCCGCCACGACCTCGCGCTCCTTGGTCACCGAGGCGACCTCGCCGTCGATCTCCTCGAAGGCCGCGTCCCGGCGGGCGGTGGCGTCGTCGACCTTGGCCTGCACGGAGGCGACGCGCTCGGTCAGCTCGGCCACCCGCTCCTGCGCGGACTCCCGGCGCTCCATGACCTCCAGGACGACGTCCTCCAGGTCGCCCTGCCGCTTGGCGAGGGAGGCGATCTCGTGCTGGAGGTTGGCGAGGTCCTTGGGCGAGGTGACCGCGCCGGAGTCCAGGCGCTGCTGGTCGCGGGCGGCGCGCTTGCGCACCTGGTCCACGTCCTGCTCGGCCTTGGTCTGCTCGCGGGCGCAGTCGCTCTCCTCGGTCTGGGCGGCCACGAGCAGGTCGCGCAGCTGCGTCAGGTCCCGGTTCAGCGATTCGATCTCGGCGTGCTCGGGCAGCGACTTCCGCTTGTGCGCCAGCTGCTGCAGGCGGACGTCGAGGGACTGGACGTCGAGGAGTCGGATCTGGTCGGCGGGCGCGGCGTTCAGTTGGGGGCTCCCAGGGGTTCGTCGGTGGTGGTGGACGCCGCGTGGGCGGTCCAGGGGTCGGTGACCGTCTTGGAGACGTGGACCCGCAGGTCCCATCCGTGCCGGTCGGAGATCTCGTCGAGCTGGGCGGCGGCCAGCTCGCACCAGGGCCACTCGGTGGCCCAGTGCGCCGCGTCGAGCAGCGCGAGAGGACTGTGGGCGACCGCCTCGGAGGCGGGGTGGTGGCGCAGGTCCGCGGTGAGGAAGGCGTCGGCGCCGGCGGCGCGTACGGCGTCGAAGAGGCTGTCGCCGGAGCCGCCGCTGACGGCGACCGTGCGCACGGTGGCCTCCGGGTCGCCGGCCACGCGGATGCCCTGGGCGGTGGCCGGCAGGCACGCGGCGGCGCGGGCGGCCAGCTCGCGGACGGTCAGCGGGTGGTCCAGCTCGCAGACCCGGCCCAGGCCCCGGCGGCCCTCCGGGTCGGTGGGGTCCGGGACGAGCGGCCGTACGACCCTGAGGTCCAGCGCGCCGGCCAGGGCGTCGCTGACGCCGGGGTCGGCGGTGTCGGCGTTGGTGTGGGCCACGTGCAGGGCGATGTCGTTCTTGATGAGCGTGTGCACCACGCGGCCCTTGAAGGTGGAGGCGGCCACCGTGGTCGTGCCGCGCAGGTAGAGGGGGTGGTGGGTGACGAGCAGGTCGGCGCCCAGCTTCACCGCCTCGTCGACGATCTCCCGCACCGGGTCGACGGCGAACAGCACCCGGGTGACCTGCTGGTCGGGGTCGCCGACGACCGTGCCGACCGCGTCCCAGGACTCGGCACGCTCGGCGGGCCACAGGTTCTCCAGCGCGGCGATGACTTCAGACAGACGGGGCACGAGTGCAAGGCTACCCGGGTGTCCGGCCCGGCTGTACCGGCGCCTTCGCCCCGCCGGGACCACCGGGGCGACCCGCACATCCGTCCTGGTTTTCGCAGCACATCTGTCCTGATTTCTTCAACAGAATCGTTCCGCGGCCACCCGTATGTGTGAAGCACCCGCCCGCCGGTCCTCCGTCTGTGCGAACGAAAACTAGCGTCCTCACAGGAGGTGACCGAGCGATGACAGTCTGTGCCTCTCCGGGGCTCTCCGCGACGCCCGAGCAGGGAGGTCCGCCACCGCCCTCGGCGGCCGGTGCGGACACCGCCGGCGCGCGGTCGGCGGCCTGCGCGATCACGACGGACGGCGCCTACGCCGCCCGGCTCGCCCGCAGCGGCGACTCCTGGTACCCGGAGCGCTGGACGCTGGACGGCCCCGAGCCGTACGCGGTGCCGCTGCCCGGCAACCAGCCCGAGGAACCCGGCACCGAGGTGCAGCCGATGGGCGACGGCCGCGTCCTCATCCGGCGGCTGGTGGCCGGCCGGCACACCTTCTCCCTGCTGTACCCGACCGGTCCCGGCACCGGTGAACTGCCCCTCGGCGCGGTCGAGTGCCCGGAGGGCACCCGGCTGCGGCTGCTGCCGCCCGCGCCCGGCGGCGAGCGGGCGTACGCCCTCGCCGTCGGCCCGCACTCGACGGCGGTGTGGCTGGTGGCCGGCGGCGCCTTCGGGCCCGAGCACCTGGCCGAGGTGCCGGGGCCGTGCTCGGGCGGCGCCTGGCTGGACCGCACCGGCCGGCTGCTGGCCCTGGACCGGCGGATCCACGGGCGCACCAAGGCGGTGGTGGTGGACCTGGACCACGGGGGCGCGGTCTCGCCGCTGCTGCAGATCGCCCCGCACAGCGACGACCGGCTGCTGCTCGCCGACCCGGACAGCGGCCTGCTGCTGATCGCCTCGGACGCGCCCTCTCCGGGCGAGCCGCGGCTGGGCTGGGGGGTGCTCGGCAGCACGCTGCCGGTCCGCTTCCCCGACTGCCTGCGGACGTCCGACTGCGCGATGACGCCGTTCGCGATCCAGCCCGGGCAGGTCCTCACGCCGGAGCACTGCGCGGTGGCGCTGCGCTGCGACGGGCCGTTCGGCACCTGGATCGGCGTGTGGCGCCCCACGGAGCGCCGGGTACGCCACCTGCCCGCGCCCGAGGGGTGGCTGACGGGCGCGGGCGTGTGGACGGGCGACGGCCAGTTGCGGCTGCCCTACGTCACGGACGCGGTGCCCTGCGGGGTGGCGCGCTGGACGCCGCCCGCGCGGGAGCCCGCCGCCCCGCGCTTGACCCGCGTCGTCCAGGTCGCCCAGGGCGACCACGTACCCCGGCTGCCGGCCGCGGAAGGCGCGGGGCCGGGGGGCCGGGCGGTGCCGGGAG
>NZ_LR732544.1:2420083-2530845 GCF_902506575.1 Streptomyces mexicanus
GTGGCGGCTCACCGCCCGGGGGTACCGCTGGGACGGCGCCACGCTGACCCGCTACGGCCAGACGGCCGCCGAGGACATCGCCTGGCGCGCCGTGGGAGACCTGGTGGCCGCCGAGGCGCCCACCGCCCGCACGCAGCCGACCGCCCCGGACCTGTCCATGTCGGTGTACGGCAAGCGGGACGCGCAGCCCGTGACGGCAGAGGTCGTCTCCGCTTCCATCGCCGTCACCCCGGCAGGCGAAGTCCCCGTCATGCTGCGCCCGTGGATCAAGAAGGCAGCCGTTCCCGTGACGCTGTACCCCTCGCGGTGCGTCGGGCGTGACTACGTCGGCGCTGACTGCCTGCTCGCCCCCAAGGGCGACAACGCCGCCCCCGGCAGCGAGCCGGTCCTGTCCGTGCTCCCCACCGGCTACCTCACGTCGAACGCCGCCTATCTCGAAGATCTCGCCGCGTACGCCGTGGCCGAGGGACGCACACCTGAGGAGGGTGCCGCGTTCGCCCGGTGGGTGATCTCGTCGCAGATCCTCACGTTCGGCGTCTTCGACTCGGTGTACGAGAGCTGGGTGCGGTCGCTCACCTGCACCCTGACCGCCCGCTACGCGGTGCTCACCTACACGCGGAGCAACGGTGCAGCGCTGCGCCTGGAATGCGGCTGCGGCCAGGACCACACCGGCACGCCGTGGGACCGCGCCACGGTGTGGAACGACGAGGGGTGCCACTACCCCAGCTTTGAAGCCATCCCCCTGGACCGGATCGCCGACTTGATCGCCGCACGCGGGTACCGGGTCACGGGTGAGTGGTCGCACGGCGACGTCGTGCGTAGGGTGGCCGTCGAGCCGCTCCCCGCTCCCGGGACGCAGTCGGCGCCGGTCGTGGCCGCAGCAGTGGACGCCGTGCCGTCCGATCCGGGCACGTCGGATACGTGGGAGTCCGACGGCGGTGCCTGCCCCGGTGTGCAGCCGCCCCGCGGCCCCGAGCCCGACCCGACCGCCACCACCGCCCCGCGGGAGCCCGAGCCGTCCGGCGACGCCCCCGCGGCCCCTCCCGCCGCGCCGCCGGCGGACGCGGTCGCCGGCCTGCCCAAGAACGCGCGCACCCTGGTCGAGGCAGCGACCGCGAACGGGTGGGACGTGACCGTCACGGCCAACCTCATGCAAGGCACCCTCGTACAGGCGGTCGAGGTGTCCGGCGAGTTCCCGGTGCGCACCGGCACCCAGCACTTCACCGCCCGGTGCGTGTGGGACGGCGCCCGCTACTGGGCCTCAGCCTCCCAACGGGGCGGCCGCCACGGCGCCGCGTTCCGCGAAGTGCTCGCGTGGGTGCGCGACGTGCGCGCCGTCAACCGCGCGGACGAAGCCAGCGGCCGGACCGTGTGGGGACGCGACGCGGCCGAGTGGCACCGCCAGCTCGCCGACGCCGTCACCAAGATTGCCGAGACGGCGGCACAAACCCGGTACGAGCACGACCAGGTGACCGGCGCCGCCGCCGAGCGCGCTGGAGCAGCTCTGGCAGACGCCGAGCAGGCGCACCGAGACGCGGTCGACGCTCTGACCCGGGCCCAGCGCGGCTACCGGGCGAGCGGGGGCGAGGACGCGCGGCCCCTGGCAGCGGAGCGGGATGCGGTCCTGGACGCGGGCAAGCGGGTGAGCGCCGCACTGGAGCGGGTCAAGGACGCACCGCGCGCGACCGAGGCCGAGACGCTCGCCCTGACGGCAATCGCCGAGGCCGAGCGCCAGTTGCAGGCCGAAGAGGAAGCGTGGCGCGCACGGCTTGCCGCCGAAGGCCGGGAGCCCACCGCCGCCGGATACGGGCGCCTGATCCAGATGTTCGAGGACGCCCAGCGCGCATGGGTGGCCTGGCACACCGAGCACGGGCACGCCGGCGAACCCTTCCACGAGGCCTACGACCGGTGGGGCGAGGAGCGGCACGGCAAGGGACACCGGCCCGCGTACACGCGCGCGTACCTCAACGCCCACGCCGCCTTGGACACCGCACGTGGAGCCCTCGCCGTAGCCGTCGGCACCGCCCAGGGAGGCGAGGAGGGCAGCGTGTTGGTGCAGCGCGGCCGGGACCGCAGCCGGTCGGCGCGGGACTGGGTGCGTGACTGGCTGACGCGTGGCTGGACACCGGACGGCCGGGCCGACGAGTTCGCCGAGCAGCACCCCGCCGAGGTGGAAGCCGTCCGGGTCGCACGGCTGACCGTGGACGGCGTAGAGGCCTACCGGCGCGCCGAGCGCGAAGCCTGGCAGGCCAAGCAGGCGAAGGCCGCCAACTCCCCGTCCTGACACACCCAGCCTCCCGGGCCGGTCCGGGTCCGGATGCCCGGACCGGCCCCCCTTTGGAGGAGGAACAGCTATGCGGATGAGCCAACGCCGCGCGGACATGCTGAACCGGCGTGCGCGGTTTCTGCACCAGCGACGCAAGGACCGGTCGACGTTGCCGTGCCTGGAGAACGGCGGGACCCAGGTCTACTCCTACTGGAAGCGCGGTGAAGGCCTGGTGGTGTCCGTCCATCTGGACACCGGCGAGGTACCCGGCGACCTGATCAGCCCGGATGGAACGATCCCGGTCCGGATCACGGTCAACGGCGACTGCGTCTTCGGTGTCGACTGATACGGCCGAGGCATTGACCCCCGCCCCATGACAGCGTATTATTGATTTTGCTAGTGAGCGGCAACTCGCTAGCGTCACCAGCTCCTACAGGAGGACGCACGATGACCACGATCCGCCGGAACTGGACCAACCGGGTTGCACAGATCCGCGCAGCTGCCCAGTCCTGCCGCGCCTACGACGCCTCGACCGGCAACATGGTGCCGGTCGACCCGGCTCGCGCATTCGAGGCATGGGAGGCCAAGCCGCGGGCCCGGCTTACCGAGGACACCCCCGGGCAGAAGTGGACCGTTCACGTCCACTCGAACGAGTTCTACACCCTGACCGCCGAGGCGCCCGAGACGTCCGAGGCGCGCCCGGCCCCCGCCGGCCACGCCGGCCAGTCCAGCCCGGCCGCAGCGCCGGACCAACGCGCCGCCCGCACCGTCACGCGCCGGAGGCGGGCAGCCGAGGAGCGCGGCAGCTTGCCGGGCCATCTGCCCGGCCTGGCAGTCGATCTCGCGGGCAAGACCGTGCGCGTCAAGCTCGCTCAGGGCTACAGCCACGAGCAGATCCGGGACGAATTCGAGCAGGCGCGCGCCCAGGCCGAGGCCGCCGGGGACACGGAGAGGGCGAACGGCCTGTCGACGATGCTCGCGGTGCACGCCGTGATGGCCGAGGAGGCCGCCGCCACCTCGCCCACCAGCCCCAGCTCCCCGCCACAGCAGCCCGCATCCGGGCGCGCGGCGCGCGAGGATGACGTGCTGTCGCGCATCGACTCGGTGCTGCACGACGCCGCTGTGACCGGCGACCTCACCGTCAGCGACGACGCCATGCGGTCCGTCCCCCTGGCCGACCCGGGCGAGATCATCCACGCCTACACGCGCGCTCAGGCCCTGGCGGACGGCGTCCTGGTGGCCGCTGACGCCGACTTGGCCCGGGAGGCCGGCTTCCGCGTTCCGGTCGCTCTCACGAGCGCCGTATGGGAGGGCTGCGTGGCCTGGAACGACGGCGACAGCGAGCGACAGACCCCGCAGGACGAGCGTGGCCGCCTGTGGGACGTGCTGACCATGACTCACCACGCGATCCGGCGCAGCGGAGGGGACGGCGACCGGGTCACCGTCGACCTGCTGCGGGTTCCGCGCGACGGCCGCACCACGCAGGCCCGGCCGGTCCAGCTCGTCTGCGTGATCGGGCCCGGCGACCAGGGCGAGCCCGTGATCACCATCATGCAGCCCGACGAGGACTGAGCCCCGCCGCCCGAGGGGCACTGGCACTGCCCGCCCCTCGGGCCACGGTGTAACGGAAAAGTGATCCGTGGTCGGGGTTTCTGGTCGCCGTCATGGTCGGCCCCGTCCGGTGTCCTGCCCGTGACCACCGAAGGGCTACTTCAACGGCGTCTCAGGCACCCCGATCAAGCACCAGAAGGGCCACCATGACCGCGACGACCCGCAAGTGCCGCGACTGTGACACCAACAACGACAGCACCGCCCGTCAGTGCATCGCCTGCGGACTCCCGCTTCAGCGATCCCGCGTACGAGGTGCCCGCGTCTCCCGTGTTCGACGCAGCCGCGACCTGCGCTGACTTGCCCGATCAACGCCGCCAGACCCGCGGGCGCAACGCCCCGGGGCCCCACCCGAAGGGACCCACGCCCGATGTCCACCACACCCGCAAGCGTGGCCGCTCGTGTCGCCGAGATCCTCGGCGGCGACTGGACGGCCGGCGCCGGATCCTGGGAAACCTACGGCCGCCTGGACGCCCCCGACAGCGACACGTACACGCTCTACGTCGACGACCACGACGAGCTGTGCCTGTCGGCGAACCTCGACCCCACCGGCGAGATCGCTTCGTTCCGCAGGGTGGACACGCCCGAGGGGATCGAGGCGCTCGCCGCAACCATCGCGGCGGCGATCCGGCAGCACCACACCGCCGCCGACCAGGAGTAAAGGCCTTGCCCTCCTCCCAAAAGAGCGTATAATTGATTCTTGAGAGCAAGCGGCAACTTGCTCGACACCAACCCGATCGCACAAGGAGCAATCCGTGAGCGACATCGCAACCACAACGGCACCGATGCAGCGGGTCACCCTGCGTCTCGGCCAGATCCGCGTCAATGAGAACAACGTCCGCCAGGACCTCAACCTGGACGAGAAGTTCCTCAAGTCCGTCGCGGCCAACGGCGTGAAAGTCCCCGTCGTTGTCCTCCCGCTCGGCGAGGACACCTACGAGCTCAAGATGGGCCACCGGCGCTACCACGCCGCCCGGGCCACCAAGCAGACCGAGGAAGAGCGGGACGCGATCGAGGTCCCCGCGTACGTGCTCGACCCCTCCTTGCGCGAGGCGGGCGAGGACTTCATCGACCAGCTCATCGAGAACGACGACAACTACCGCCGAGGCCTGACCGAGCTGGAGCAGGCCGATGCCCTGTTCGGCGCGGTCGACGCGGGCATGAAGCAGGCGCGGGTCGCCCAGCTCACCGGCCGGTCCCGCACCGAGGTCTCCCGCGCCGTCAGGACCGCAAAGGCAGTCGGCGAGCGGACCCGTTCCCTGCTCGCAGGAGCCGGTGCATACGACCTCGACCTCGAAGTGCTCGCCGTGCTGGGCGAGTTCGACGACGACCCGGCCGCCGTAGAGCGGTTGCTGGAGGCCTACGCCAAGAACCGCTTCGAGTTCCAGGTGCAGTGGGAGCGCGACGACCGCGCCGAGCAGCGCGCCCGCGAGCAGGTCCGCCCGCAGCTGGAAGCGGCGGGGGTGCGGCTGGCCGAGGACGGCGACCTTCCTCAGACCGCCGAACCGCTCAGCGAGCTGGCCGGCCCGGACGGCGAGCCCCTGAGCAGCGAGGCACACGCCGCCTGCCCCGGCCACGTGGCGACCTGGGCCGAGAACCCCCGCGAGCCGGGCGAGGTCGAGTACTTCTGCACCGACCCGGACCGCTACGGGCACCGCCCGCCCCAGGAGGACGCCCCCGAGACGGAAGGTGACCAGGTCGGGGAGCAGCCGCAGGCGACGCGTGAGGCCAAGCCGTCGGAGCCGTCCCGCGAGTACGTGAAGGCGGGCAACAAGGCCTACCGTGCCGCCGAGAAGGCCCGGCAGGGGTGGCTGAAGGACCTGATCGGCCGCAAGACCGCGCCCAAGCCGCTCGCCGCGTTCGTCACCGCGCAGCTCCTTTCCTGCCCCAAGCCGGTGGCTCAGTGGGTGGGCGACGCGGGCCGCCGTGACCTGGTCAAGGAGCTGACCGGCTACGACAACCCGGCCGAGCGCGCCATGTCGGCGACCCCGGCCAAGCTCACCCTGCTGAACTTCGCGGTGCTGGCCGCGTCGTTCGAGAAGCGGATGGGTGAGGTGCGGACCTGGCGCACCGACAACGCCGCCCGCTCGTCGGTGTACGAGCTGCGGGAGATCCGCGAGGACGCCCGCACATGGCTGTCGTTCCTCGCCGAGATCGGCTACCCGCTCTCCAGCGTCGAACAGGCCATCGTCGACGACGAGCCCTACCAGGAGGGCGAGCCGGAGGCCTGCGACACCGACGACCAGACCGCCGAGGACTCCGAGGACACCCCGGACGCCGTGAGCGCCGAGGACTCCGAGGGCGCGTCCTGACCTGCTGCCCGGGCCGGACCTGACCGGCCCGGCCCGGGCCCCCTACCCCCTTCCCCCCTTCCCTCTCTGCGCGCTGCCCGCCCGGAAGGCCTCGTCATGCTCCGCACCGAACTCCGCCTCAACGCCACTCTGTTCGTCGCCCAGGCCGCCGTCAGCAACCACACAGGGCTGATCGCCCGCACCGGGCTGGCCATGCCGGCCGCGCCGTTCGGCTCCCCCGCATGGCAGCTGCCCGCCCTGGTCTCCTACCTTCACCACCTCTACCAGGACGAGCAGGACCCCTCCCCCGAACTGTGGCGCTCCCACACCGAGCGCCAGACCGGGCCCGTGCCCCGGCCGCACATCCGCTACCACGCTGACGGCCTGCACGATCCGGACGCGGTGTGCGTGCTCGACATCCAGCTCGGACCGCGCGACGAGGAAACCGGCTGGCCCGCCGCCGACCTCGCCGTCATCGAGCAGGAGGAAGGCGCCTGCCCCTTCGGACGCGTCACCCGCCGCCACGGGGCAGAAGCGATCGCCGCGTACGCCGCCGAGGAGCTGACCGCCGAGCACGCAGCGCTGATGGACCGCGCCCGGCGCCACCAGGACGCCGCCCTGGTGCGCCTCGCCGGACTGGCGCAGCGCGCCGCCGAGTGGGCCGACAAAGTACGCGCAGCTGCGCACGCCGATGCCGTCCACGTCCAGGCCGACCGCGCCCGGGCTCGCATCACCCGCTGACCGCCCCCGCTCACCCTGCGCCGACTGCCGACTGTGGAGGGCTGCACCTTGTACGAGTTCGAGCCTGCCTCGCCGACCTACGCCATCTCCGACACCATCGTCGAACACCAGCTGCACGGCCGGGACCGCACCCGCGCCGACCTGCCCGGCGGCTACCGGCTGACCCTGCGCACGCGCGAGCTGCACGGCCAGCTTGAGGCCGCCCTGTTCGCGCCGTCGCCCACCGGCCCCGCCCGAATCTGCACCGCGCGCATCAGCGCGCACACCCCGACCCCCGTCACGTCGCGCATCCTCGACACGGTCACCCGCTACGCCCCGGCCCTGCCCGACGCCCGCGACGCCCATCCGCCCCTTCAGGACGTTGCTCGCATGCTCACCACGGGAGCTGCCTTCCAGCGGCCCGGCGAGCCGGGGCTGCTCATCCAGTTCGGGCATGCGGAGGCCTGGCTGGAGGGCAGGCGGCTCAGCGTCACTCTGGGCAGCCCGGGCAGCGGGCTCAGCCTGGTCCTGGGCGGCCCGTGGGACGCGCCGTCCACCGCCCGCCTCACCGCCGCCGTCCTGCACGAGCTGACGGGGGCCGGGCAACTCGCCGATGAGGTCGCCTCCCTGCTGGAGCCCGGGGCGTGGCAGGTCCTTTCCGACCAGTGGCACCCAGACGCCGCCCTGATCCTGCCCTCAACCCGCCGCCCGGACCCGGAAGACCCGCTCGGCCGCCGCATCTCCCGAGCGCTGCGCGAGGTCCAACACCATCTGCGCGCGGCCCGGCCCGACTGGGACTTCCAGGAGCTGATCGCCGTCGAGGGATCGGCTGTCGCGCTGCGCGTCACCGCGCGTGACCGCGCCGTCCCACGCCTGGTCCGCAAGGTGGTCAGCGACGGCGCGCACGGCCCAGACGAGTTGGGCAACACCCGCACGACGTTCACCCCCGCCGTCCTGCCCGCCCTCCCCTGCGGCGCCCCGGCCCGGCCGTCCGGCGAAGGGCCGTCCCTGGACCTCCATGTCGCCCCGAAGAACGAGCGCTACTCGTACGGCGTGAAACTGGACCTCGGCAACTGGGCGTATGTTCTGGACGCCCAAGCCGTCGTCTACGGGCCCGGCTGGTACCCCTTCCACGAGCACGTGACGCGCCGGGAGAAGGACCCCACCGCCCCGCTCAACGACCGCGAAGTGCCCACCGGCCGCACGGTGCCCGCCCGGGTGCGCATCTCTCCCGACGTCGAGGACCGCGCCTGGGGCAACGAGTACGTCCAGCTCACCCCCGTCGACCACCGGGTCGAGGCGCGGCTGCATCTGTACGCCGGCCGGGAGAATGCCTGCACCCTGGTGCGCACCATCACGCTGGAGATCGACCTGCGGGCGAAGCGGGTGATGCTCCCCGCCCAGTTGCCTGCAGCCCTGCGCCACCAGGCGGAGGTCAAGGGCCGGCGGATCCTCGATCTGCTGATGGCCGCGCGCCGCGAACGCCGACGAGGGGTGAGCGAGCCGCGGGCCGTCCTCGGCCCATGGCAGCGCGGCGCCCCACCCAGCGCGGACGCCTAACGCAGGCACCGGGACGTGATGGCACCCGCGGCGCTGCCCGTTTCGCCCCGCGTCCGGGTCCGGGGCGGCAACCCCGGACCGGCCACCCACCAACCCGACTGCAGCCACCAAGGAGGCTCCGCCGTGCACTCCACCGATCCGACCCCGCACCCCTTCACCGCCTACGACCACAGCGCTGGTCCCCCCGAACTCCGGGTCTCCGGCGAGGTCGGCGGCCGGCCCGCCCTCTTCACCCTCTGTCCCAAGTTCGCCGACTACATGGACCCCGGTCCGCTGCTGGGAGTCGCCGTGCGCGTCGACACCCACTTCCGTATCCCGCTGACCTTCACCGCCACCTTCAAACAGGCCGCCGGCGAGCGGTGGGAGCTGGCCCGTGTCCTGTGCCGCCAGGACGACTACCTCGCATCGGTCCGGGCGGTACGACCAAAGATCGCGGAGGCCGCCGCCAAGGTTCTGCAGGAGCAGCGCGCACAGATGGAACCGCTGTTCGCCGTCGCCCGTGAGCGGCAGGCCGCGTACGCCCTGGCCGAGGTGTACCGGGCGCGCACCGCAGCTGCCGACTCTCACCGCCGCGTGGACGCAGCCGAGGACGAGTTCGACCTGTTCGAGGTCTGCGAAGAGCGGGCCGCCGAGGTGCTCGGCCAGCTGTCCGGGCGCCCAGGCCCTCTGCCCCACTGCGGTCCTCCGGTCGTACGCAGCACCACCTACGGCCGGGTCCTGGTCCTGTGTCCCGTCGGACACCTGGTGCAGTCCGTCAAGGCCGAGGACTGGAACGGCTCACAGCTCGCGGCCCGATGCGCCGACCCCGCCTTCACCGTGATCTGCCACGGCCAGACCGGCGAGCCCCTCTCCCACTGATCCGCCCTACCGGGCTCGGGGCGGCAACCCCGAGCCCGGCGTCCGCTCACCAACTCGAAGGACCCTCCCGTGAACGCTGTACTTACTGCCTCAGCCTCCCGGATGCTGACGCCGCCGGTAGACGCCGAAACCTGCACGTGCACGCCCGCCACCCGCTACGCCTGCGGCCACTGCTACCACGACCAGTGCCTGGACTGCGGATTTTGCACCATGGGCAGCTGCATCTGCCGCTGCGAGTACGGTCTCGGCTTCCACCCGAGCGACTCGCCGGCCGAAGGGCCAACGTTCTGGATCGGCGGGCACCACGCCAAGTGGCTCTCCACATGGGGCGTGCCGATGTGCATCTCCCGCTCCACGCTGACCGGCCGTGCGACGCTGCCGCGCGCCGCAGAGGCCTGGGTGTGCGACTCGGGCGCCTTCTCCGAACTCGGCGACCACGGCGGCTGGACAGTCAGTCCGCACGCCTACGTCCGGGAGCTACGCCGGTATCGCGACGAGATCGGCCTGCTCGTCTGGGCCGGGCCGCAGGACTGGATGTGCGAACCCGACATGATTGCCAAGACGGGCCTGTCGGTGCGCGAGCACATCGACCGCACCGTGGGCAACTTCGTCGACCTGATGGCCGAGGAGCCCGGCGTCGACATCATCCCGACCGTGCAGGGCTGGCGGCCGGCCGACTACGAAGCCTGCCTGGACCTGTATGACAAGCGCGGCGTGCGGCTGGCTGACTACCCGCTGGTCGGGGTCGGCTCCGTCTGCCGCCGCAAGTCGGTCAAGGACGTCGAAGCCGTGCTCGCCACCGTGGCCGCCGCCGGGCTGCGCCTGCACGGCTTCGGTCTGAAGACCCAGGCCCTCGAATCCTGCGCCGAATACCTGGCCTCCGCCGACTCCCTCGCCTGGTCGCGCGACGCCCGCTGGTCCGCACCGCTGCCCCAGTGCGAGGGCAAGCACAAGAGCTGCTCCAACTGCGTGCACTGGGCGATGCGCTGGCGTGAACGGGTCCTGGGCGTCCTGCACGCCCCCCGTCAGCTGATGTTCCCCGTCATGGCCTGACCTATCGCCGACCGTGCCGGTCCGGGGCGGCAACCCCGGCCCGGCGCAGTTCACCGACTCACCGACTCGAGAGGACCCTTGTGATGTCTGTGTACAAACAACCGCCGCTCGATCTCGGCTCCGTCTGCCAGCGGTGGAAGAACCGCCGGCACAGCTGGAGGCCGGCCAGTGAAGGCGGTTTCGATCCCGCCCGCTACCGCGTCCGCGAGATGCCGAACGAGCTGGTCCACCAGGCGAAGGCCTTCGTCCGCGCCCACCACTACAGCGGCTCGTGGCCCGCCGTCCGCTTCGCCTACGGCCTCATCGACGTCGCCGCTCCGCCGGCAGGCCGACTGGTGGGGGTGCTCACCCTGGGTATCCCGACACAGGTCGCCGTGCTCACCTCAGTGTTCGACCGGCTGGTCCCTTCTGCGAACCGAGTCTGAGCTTCGACTGACTCGTACCGTTCGCGGGCGGCCAATCCAGTGAGGCGAATCATCCATCCGATCTTTGATGCACTTGCGCACGGCCCCAAATTCCGATTACTCCGCTGAGTGATTGAGCTGCTACATTCCGCTTGTGTTCGCTGTAGACAGGCCAACTGCCGAGATCCTGCGGGTCGAGGTCACTGACACGCTGGCCTACTGGACGGTTCTTGCCGGGCCCACCTTGATGGTCGTCGAGGACGTGGACGCCTTCCTCTGCCACCTGCGCTTCGGCCGGGCCCGCGCGGAATCGACCACGAAGACGTACGCAGGTCACCTCAAGCGCTTCCACGCCTGGTGTGGCGAGCACGACCTGTCGCGGGAACACGCGGCCGCCGAACTCTCGCACTACCTGATGAAGCTGAGGACCACGCCTCGGCTGACGAGCGGCCGCGGCCAAGGGCGGCTCCCTCAGGACTCCACGCTCGCCCCCGCCCTGGCGGCAATCCACGGCTTCTACCTGCACCTGGCCGACCTCCGACGGATTAGCGCGAAGGCGGTCGACGCCCTGTTCGTCACCGCTCCGCACCCGGCGACGGGGAGACTCGTCCTGGAGCCACGCATCCGTGTCGATGCGCGGCCGAGCCACGCCTCCGGGCGGGCACCGTCCGCCAGTCACGAGGAGTTCACCGCGCTCCTGCGCGCTGCGCAGACCTCCCGCGACCGCTGCATCGTCGCCTTGCTCGGCGCGTGCGCGCTGCGCGTCGGCCAGGTCGTCAGCCTGCTTCGCGAGGACATTCACCTCGTCCCGGTCGGCAGTACCGTCCCGGGTTGTCCCTACAGTCTGGGCCCTCACCTGCACCTGAAGAAGCGTGACGGTCACCCGCGCGGGGCGGCGAACAAGAACCGCGGCACCGTTGTCGTTCCTGTGCCCGGCCCCGTGGTGATGCTCTACGCCGACTGGATGCGCGAGCGCCTCACGATCCCCGGGGCGGGCAAGGCTATTTGGGCCTTCGTGTCGTTTCCGGGTCCCACGGGAGAGCCGGGCGGACAGGTCCTCGGCACGCGGCGGGTTCAGGATCTTGTGTCGGATCTCGCCCGGGACGCCGGCATCCGGCACATCCATCCGCACATGCTGCGGCATACCTTCGGCGAGACCGCAGCCGATCTCGATGTCGCGTGCGACGTCCTCCAGCGCCTGCTCGGCCACCGTGACGTGGCCAGCCAGAACGTGTACCGCAACCCTTCCGACGCCCGGGTCGCTCACGCCGCCCAGGCCGTGAACGACAAGATCTTCGGACCAGCATGACGACTTCTGCACCTCTGCCCGCTCCAGCCCCCGCGACCGAATGGGAACCGGACTGGGACTACCTGGCCCGGCACGGCCTCGACCGCTCCCCGCTCCAGCTGTGCTTCCCCCTGGGCGCCGACTGGCACTTGCTGCGCCGCTGCCGGCACACCGGGTGCGACCGGCCGGCCACGAGCTGGCCGTGGCTGTGCCACCGCTGCGCGTCCGACTGGCGGGAGGCCGGCGCCCCCGGCGACATCGACGGCGGGGGCGCAAGCCCGCCCGCCCCGTCCGCCCGCCGCACCTACGCCGAGCATCAGTGCCGGGTGGGCTGCGACCGTGCCGCGGAGGCCAGCGGCCTGTGCAAGAGCTGTGCCTCCGAGCGCCGGGTGCTCGGGCTTACCGTCGAGGAGTACCTCGCCCGGGGCCGCGCCCCTCGTCCGGGCTTCGGGAAGTGCCTGGTCCGCGTGTGCCCGCGCATGGCCGTAGTGCGGCGGAGCCGGCTGTGCCTGCCGCACCAGCGGCAGTGGTCCAACGCGGGGACGCCCGATCGCGAGACGTGGGCGCTGACGGCAGCAGCCATCTACACGTCCGTCGACGTGGTCCCGCTCACCGATCTTGCGCCGGTGGTCGTGGTGCAGGTGCTGCGCGGGTATGAGGCCCAGCTCCGCCAGGGCGGCCGGATCAGCCCCGCACAGGTCAAGTCGGCGGTGCGCTGGTTGTGCGACCACGCGGTCGACGATCTGGCCGCCGCGGAACTGCCAGCCAAGGGTGCGACGACGACGTATCTGCGGCTGTGGCAGCGGACCCTACCGCTCCTTGAGGCCGACCCGGCCACGGAGCACACCCGGACCCTGGTCAGACTGCACATCCTCAACCCCCGCTACAAGGGCGGGAGCGTTGATCTGCGGGACGTCCACGCGCCCTGGGTCACGCACCTCGCCCAGCAGTACCTGCTACGCCTCGCCGCCGGCGGCGCCTCCTCGGCACGGTTGATGCTCGTCGGCTACGCGTCCCGGTGGTTCGCGATGTTCCTTCGCACCCTGCCCGGCGAGGGCCGAAGGCCGGGGGACGTCGGCCGTGCCGGCATGCTTGCCTATCTGCGCTGGCTGACGCACCGAGCCCGCGACACCAGCGACTACCAGCTCCTCAACGACGACGACCCGGTACGGCAGGTCGTCGCCGAGCGCCTCCTGCCATCCCGCCGAGGCGCCGAGCCTTTGCTGGTCACCCCGGTGCGCCACTACGAGCTAGTGAAGGTGCTGCGTGAGGTCCTCGAGCATGGCAGGGCATGGCTCGCGGACAACCATGCTGCGGACGTCCATCTGCTGGAGATGGACGTGCCGCCCTACCCGGAGCGGGACGACACGGCCAGCGAGCTGGAGGGCCGTTCCCAGGACGCCCTGCCCGAACAGGTCTTCCTCCAGCTCATGGACGGGCGCAATCTCGCCCTGCTCCCGGCTGGGAACCGCCGCAACTGCGTCGAGCTGGCCATGCGCGTGGGCCGACGGCCGTGGGAGCTCCGCCACCTGGAGTTCGACTGCCTGGAGTGGCACGACATCGATGTGGAGGACCCGGACGGGACGGTGCGTCGCCGGTCCTACCCCTTCCTCGCGTACTGGATGCAGAAGGTCCGCCGACGGCACAAACTCCCGCTCCATCCCAGCGACGCCGAGGTCATCACCCGCCAGCAGGACCATCTGCGGCGCGAGTCCCCGCACCTGTTCCACGAAGACGGCCGGCCCCGCTCCACCCGCATGGTGCTGTTCCCCACCCCTCGGCGCTCCCGTGCCAACGCGCTCGGCGAGCGGCCGTACGACAGCGGCACGATCGGCTACTGGCTGGAGACCTGGCTCGACCAGTTCGCCGTAACCGACGAGGACGGGAAGCCCTTCGACCCGGCACGGGTGTTCCCCTACGCCTTCCGGCACACCTACGCCCAGCTCCGCGCCGATGCCGGCGTCCCGCTTGACATCCTGCAAGTCCTCATGGCCCACCAGGACCCCTCCACCACACAGGTCTACTACCGGCCCTCGCACCCCCGGCGAGTGGAAGCGGTGCGCGCCATCGCAGCCAAGTACCAGTTCGATCTCACCGGCGGCCGGATCCGCGCCCGCACCCCCGACGATGACCTTGCCGACCGGATCCGCGCAGGCGTTGGCTCGGTGCCCGTCCCCGCGGGACGCTGCCACGAGATGAACAACGTCCGCGCCGACGGACACGGCTGCCCGGTGTACAATCGCTGCTTCTCCTGCACCTTCTACACCACCGACTTCACCCACCTGCCCGAACTGCGCCAATTGCGCGCCGGGAAGGCGGAGCAGCTCGCCGCGCTGGAGAGCGCCTACGGCAGCGTTCTTGCCGCGGGGCCGCTGAGCGCGGCGAACCTGGAGCTGCTGCGCAGGGAGATCCAGCAGATCGACGAACTCGTCGGCAAATGCGAAGCCGACATCGGCTCCCTCACCCCCGAGGAACGGACCACGGTGGAGTCCTGGCTCCACACCAGGGACCGGTTCCTCACCGTCATCCCCGTAGCAGCGGTTCTGGCCGGACGGCAGCGCCTGGACCAGCCAACCGTCGACCCGATCGTCACCGAATCGACGACGGGATGACGCGCCCGGCCTCCTCACGCAAGAAGCCTGGCCAGGCGACGATCCCTGCCGCTCGGGTCGAGGTCCTCGATGCTGGCAGGGCGGCCGCCGTTCAGCGGCGCCGTGCCGACAGCGAACAGTGCCGGCAGCGGGTCCTTGACGTCCTGGCCGCGATGCGCAAGAGCCGCCAGGTCCTATCCGATGCGGAGATCACCAGGCGGGCAGCCGTCAACCCGCAGTACCTTCAACGCCACCGCGACCTCAAAGCCGAAGCCGAGTCCGTCCGCGCCCACCTCGCCCAAGACCAGCCTCGGGCGGCGGCAGCAGCGGCCGCCCGCAAGGAGGCAGCCCTCGAAGTCGAGAACCGCATGCTCCTAGAACAGAACGCCGCCCTACAACGAACGATTCACGAAGTTCAGAACGAGCTACGCACGCTACGCGCCAACTACCTGGGTGCTCGCCTCCGCGACGGCCTGAACGCCCGCTCGCTGCGCGACACGGAGCTGGAGGGACTGCGCGAGCAACGAGACGCCGCACTCGCAGCCAGCCGCCAAGCAGAGACCGCCATGCAGGCACTCCGCAACGTCAACCAGCGGCTGATGATCGAGAACAGTCGGCTGATCGCCGCAGATGCTCCGGAAGCACCCCGGACAGCCGCAGCCAGCCCCGAGCCGCCCGGCCCTTGAGAAAGGACCGCCACTGACCGAGGGCGGGAAAACCGGGACCGGTTCCTCACCGTGATCCCCGCCGCCGCCGTCCTGGCAGGCCGCCAGCAGCTGGCCCAGCCGACCATCGACCCGATTCTGCTGACCGGGCAGGCGAGGTGACCGGCGGCCGCAGCCCGCCGGGGCAGGCATCGAAGGGACCTGCCGTCCTGGCATGAGGAGGCCAGCTGGAAAACGCAGGTAAGAGCCGTGCACCCGCCCGGACCAGCTTCCGCAGCCTGGGCACCGAGCTCCAACCCTCAGGCATCTGACACCCACTCGGATCACCTCGCCATCGTCCTGCACCGACTCCACCCTGATCCCCGGATCCGCCAGGAAGGGCAGCTCTTGCAGCCGGAGCAGTACCTCGCGCACAGGCCAGAACCATCAGCCCGAAGGCGGTCGGCACCGGTTGTCTCCGGACGATCTCAAGAGACCTACCAGCAAGAGCAACAGTCACAGGGAGTAGCGCACCACGAAGTTGGACCAGAACCCTGAACGGGCAGCAGGCGTTCACCACTTCGGGAGGCACCCGGCGTACCGAGAATTCGAACGGTGAGGGTACACACCGAGGCGTTGCACGGTCTCGTACGGCGGATGAAAAGCACGGTGGCCGGTCGACCGCTGAGCTGCGGCGATGCCCTGCTTCCTTACGGGGGACGCTTTTCGTTCTCGTGTGCGCCGTCTATGGGGCCAGGCTGAGCGTCCCGCTGTCCCAGGCTGCTCTGCCGGCCCACGCTCATCAGAAGTGCGGGGCGCGGCAAGCGGCCCGGTGACCGCACCGATGACGGACTCTCTTCCCGAACGATCGCGGCGATGTCGGCGCGCGTCGACGTCGTCGGCGGTATGCCGCCTGACCCGGCCACGGCCCGGGACTGCCACGTACCGGGACATCCGCGTGGGTGAGCACCCCTGGCCGTGGTTTTGCCACGAGCGGCCGGGTACTCGGGTGCAGCCACCGTGAGGGGCACCCGCAGGAGCCCAGGCCGTCACGGCTCGACGGCTGCGGGGCACCCGGCGTACTACGTCCCCCCTGAGAGGCCTTCGATGAGCCGTCTCTTCTCGCCGCTCACCCTCCGCGGCACGACCTTTCCGAATCGGGCCTGGGTGGCCCCCATGTGCCAGTACAGCTCGGTCGACGGCTATCCGCAGGACTGGCATCTGGTCCATCTCGGTTCCCTGGCACGCGGCGGGTCCGGCCTCGTCATGCAAGAGGCCGGCCCGCGAAGGCGGCAGGCCGGGACAGTCCCAGCATCTGCGCGATGTGCCGAAACCGCCGATCGAGGAGGAGCTGGACAGCTGACAGCCGGGCCGCGCGGTCGGCGTCGCCGCCGGCTCCGAGCGGCCCGGCCGGGGCGAGGTTCTCCTCGGCCTCCAGGCGGAGCAGCTGCCGGCGCGCCACACGCAGCACCAGCAGGGCACGCACCAGGCTGGACCAGCCGCAGCCAGGGGGGCGCGTACACGGCGGTGCGCCGGCGCTCCAGGCCGATCCAAGGTTGAGTTCGGCCTGCGTCCCGGGCCCGGCCGGATTAGCGGTAGGGGCTGCGGCCGACGGCCGCCGCAGTGCTTGGTGCCCGTGGGCGGGCGACGGCCGCAAGTGTACGAAGGAACAGCCACTGTCGGCTCCGGATACGCAGGATCCGCCGGCACTGTTCCGCCGTATACGCGTGGGGGACCGCACGGCGCCCGGCAGCGCTCCGTCACCGGGTGTCGCGCGGGCGAGGGGCCTACCGTGGGAGATGGTCCCGGCGTCAGCCCCGCCGACCGGCCGGTCGTTCACGCCGGGGCGGAAGGAGGCACGAGATGTCCGATGCGATACGGGACACCACGGCCCGGCGCGTACGACATTTCGTCGACGCCGGATATCCCGACGCCGGGCCCGTCGAGGCGGCGGTGGAGGGAGCTGTCTACCGACTCGGGGACGGAACGGTGGCCAAGGTGTGGGAGCGCCGACGGGGATCCGAACTGCGGCGGATGCAGCGTTTCTACGCCGATGCCGCGGCGCACCTGCCGTTCGCCTCCCCGGAGATCCTCGCCGTCGAGGACATCGACGGTGTCCCGATGACCGTGGAGCGGGAGCTGACCGGCGAGCCCTTGGCAGGCAGGATCCGCACCGACGACCCGGACGAGGTGCTGCCCGAAGCGGTCGACTGCCTGGTCGGCGTGCTGCGCGCCCTCGCGGACGCCCACGACGTCGACGAGGTCAAGCACCTTCCTGTGCTGGACGAGGAACGCCCGCTGTGGGAAGGCCACACCACTTTCGGATCCGCCCTGGCGGGCCTGGTGGACCGGCGGGTCAGCCGGTGCGCGGACCGGCTCTCCACGCATGTCCGTGACTTCGACGACACGCGCGCCCGGCTGCTTCGGAAGCTGCGCTCGCTGCCCCGTACCGATGAGGTGGTCGTCCACGGTGACGTCTTCCCGGAGACCGTGCTGGTGGACGACGACCTGCGGCCGCTCGCCCTCGTGGACTACGGCTTCCTGTCCACGGGCGGGGACCCGCGGTTCGACGCCGCCGTGGCCGCGGCCATCTTCCCGGCGGGCACCGAGCACGCCCCGGAGATCACCCGGCAGCTCACCACGCGGTTCGCCGACGAGTTCGGCTACGCGGTCGACGACCTCCTGCTGTACCGGGCCGCCTATGCGATGGCCACGAGCGACGCCTTCGCGCCGGGCGGCGGTGACGAGCACTTCGCCTGGTGCGTCACCGTGCTCGAGGACTTGGCCGTCGCCGAGTCCCTGCACCGGTGACGCACCGCGGGCAGCCGGGCAGCCGGGAAGTTCCGGTGACGGTGTGTGCGGTTGCCTCCGATCCCGAGCGGATCCAGGGGCACATGGCCCTGGGGGCGAGCGGCCGTTCTCTCTGCCGACGACGCCCGAGGAGGCCACGAAGACAGCAGGTGGATGGTTGAGCGGAAGGCCGGGGGTCCAAGCAGTCAGGCACTGCGCGCTTGGTACAAACAGCGGCTGGGGTACTGGTACTCCAGCCGCGTTTCTTCATTTGTGCTGGCAGCGCGTCGGTTTCGAGTCTGCTGACGCCCTATCATGGGGGCGGTGGTTCGTGACTCACTTTGCGCGGGCCAGGTGAGTGTGGATGTGCCGGCAGTTGCCTTGGCCAGTCACATGTCGCCGAGCACCCGTCGGGTCTCGGCGGCGATCTGCTGCGTCTCGCCGGTTGCGACCACGAGGACCGGGACACCTCTCACCGCCTGATCGATGCGTCGGTGGCCTTCCCGCATCAAATCTTCCAGTTCGGGGACGAGCAGCCCGCCTCGTACACCGAGAACAGTCAGGGCCGAGCAGATCTCCTCGCGTACCTCGGGTTGGTCTTCGCCGATCTCCCCGGTGAAGACCAAGGCGTCCAGCCGGTCCAGCGAGGCGGCCATCGAGGCGATGCCCCTGCGGCAGCTGAGTGTGAACGTCGCCAGCGCCAACGCGGCCGCGGCATCACCCTCCGCGCGGGCGCGCACCAGGTCCCGGGTGTCTCCCGAGGTACCGGAGAGGCCGAGCAGACCGGAATGCCGGTGGAGTGTGTCATCCAATTCGTCCGTGCTCAGACCGTGCCGCCGCTGCAGCCACAGCAGCGCGCCGGGGTCGAGGCTGCCGCTGCGCCGACTCATCACCAGGCCTTCCAGCGGAGTGAGGCCCATGGTGGTGTCCACGCTGCGTCCGTTCCGGACGGCGCAGGCCGAGCAGCCGCCGCCCATGTGCACGAGCACGACCTGGAGGTTGTCGACGGGTCGGCCCAGGGCCTGCGCCGTCCTCTGCAGTGCCCACGAGTAGGAAAGCCCGTGGAAGCCGTACCGGCGCAGCTCGTATTCGGCTCGCCATCGCTCCGGCACGGCGTACGTGCGCGCCTGTGCCGGCAAATCCTTGTGGAAGACAGTGTCGAAGCAGGCGACGTGAGGAACGTCGGGCAGGAGTTCTCGTGCGGCATCGACCACATGCAAGGCAGGGGTCACGTGCAACGGCGCGAGATCGGCGACGTCCGTCAGCAGAGCCCGTACGCGTGCGTCGATCAGCGTATGTCCAGTCAGGTGCGGACCGCTGTGGACGAGGCGGTGACCAACCGCCGCAGGAGCGGGCACCTCGCTGAGGAAGTTCCGCAGTTCCACCGCCGCGGCAGGCCCCGGGGGCTCCGAGGAGTCTCGATCCGCCACCCGTTCACCGTCCGCCGCGAACAGAGCGATGTGAAGGCTCGAAGAGCCGGCATCGAGGACCAGTACGTGACCATCACGGCTTTCGTGGGAGCGGTCAGCACTCATCACACACCTCCAGTGCACTCGCGTCCTCCGGCACGGTGCGCCCGCCCCGGAGTGCGACCCTGCGCTCAGGGTCGCACTCGGTGCGGACCGGGTTGTGCTCCGCCCGGCTCGGCAGGTCGGTGAAGAAGACGCTGATGTCCCAGTCGCCGTCCTCCAGGCGGGTGCCGACGTGGCAGACCCCGGGTCGGCGCCAGGACGGGCCGCAGGTTCCTGCCGTTCGTGTCCGCGTCGGGCTGCCTCATAACCCTTGTCCTGCCGCCTGGTAGGCCTCGTCCCCGCCGAGGCTTGTGCCGAAGGCCCCGCCGATCATCCCGAGGGCGGTGATGACGGCATGCTGCACGGCGCCGAGTGCGGTGGCGAGGTTCCAGGTGGCGCTGGTGATGAACAGGACCATCGTAGCCGTGGCGAACACGCCCGCCAGGGCCCGGGAGAGGGAGCGAACAGCCGCCAGGGGCCGTTGGCGTACACCGTGCCGGCGACGAGTCGGGCGCGGCCGCGCAGGCCGGGCACGACGTAGCGCCGGGGCTGCTCGGGGCCGGGACGGGTGTCCGGTACCGGTTCGCGCGGGCGGCCGATCACCTCCAGGCGCCCGGACGTCTCCTCGTGCGCGACCGGCTCTCGGACGACATCCGCGACGGCCTGCCGCACCCGACGCCGAAGGCGGCGAACCACAAGGGCGGGAAGGAGGACGAGCGCGGCACGGAGCGCGGTGTCGGCCTCGACGCTGATCGGGTAGAGCCGGGCCCGCCGCGGAAGGTCGCGAGAAAGATCGCCACGTCCCACTCGGCACCGTCCAGGTGGTTTCCGACGACATCGGCGATGTCGCACACATCGGCCTACTCACTCACGCTGAGCGGGGCGGTCATCGTGTCGACCTGCCATCCGCCCCGAGCACGCACTGCCCGGCGGAGATGATCGGCCAACCGGGAGGCGAGAGCCCGCGCGATCTCCGAGGGCAGACCGGGGTCGGCCAACAGCACGACACGCACGGATCTGCCGAGGAGGTCTCGGGCACGTCAGCCGTCATGACCACACCTTCGTGCGCCTCGCGCCATGGCGGCCGCGAGGGACCGGCGATCCGCGAGTGTCACCCACCGTGCCCCGGCGCACACGCAGCATCCGGGCCGCCGGCGCCGTGACACGGGCGCCGTACCGAAGGCCCCGGATCACCCGGCGGATTCGAGGGCCTGGGAGAAGTCAGTTCCGAGCTGCGACATCAGGTCGTTGAACTCCTTCTCGCTGATCGCCTCGCGGAGCACGGCCAGTACGGTTCGCACACCCCGGTCGGCTTCCTCCTCCTTGAGCATGGTGCGTTCGGCCACACGCCGCACGCTGTCGTAGTGGCCGAAGCGCTCGATGCGGTCCGTGGTTCCCCGGCGCACCGCCTCCGCGAGGCCCTCGGGGAGCTCGGTGATCAGGTCCCTGGCCTCCCCCGGGCTCAGTCTGTGGGCCAGCGTCTCGAGCGTGGCCCAGGTCAGGTCCGCCGCCTCCTGCCGGCTCAGTCCGGTGCGCTCGGCGACGGTACGGACGAATTCCTGCTCATCCATGCGTCGTCCTCCTTCGCTGCTGTGTTGCGACGAACGGCGCGGATCCCCTGCAAGCCTGCCACGCCGATCCGGCCCGCGCCCGCCCACGGACGGCGGTGACTACGACCACCCACGGCTTGACGCCTCCGTGCACCGTGGTGTTGCAGGGCCTCGCCGGCCAGGTTGAGCTCGTCGTGCTGCACACAGGCCAAGAGCCACACCGTGAGAGCGCCGACGCAGCCGAAATCGGGTGGCGACTCTGCGCATTCGACGTGAACCACAGACGACCCGGGTGCCACGGCTTGCCGTGCATGGGGCGAATCAGCATGTGTGAGCGGGTCCGGGCGTGGAAACCCGAGGTGACCCGACTCCAGGGAGGCGTCGCCGTCGGCCGTCCCGGCATCCGCAGAGCGGCCCAGCCTCCGCCGCCCGGCCCACCCACTGCGGCGCTGCTGACACCACTCCCACAGGAGTTCCAGCGAGGCGTCAGCCGTGTCCGCCCATCACGATCTTCCACACTCGGGTCGCCACCTGGAGGTTCAGCCGGTCCTCGACGTTCGCGAGGTCGTTGCCGCTGATGTCGCGGATGCGCTGGAGCCGATAGCGCAGCGTGCTGCGGTGGATCGCGAGGGATTCGGCGGTCTCGTCGTAGTTGCCGCCGCAGTCGAAGTACCGGGACAGGGTCTCCACCATGGCCGCGTGATGCCGGGAGTCGTAGTCGATGAGCTGCCCGAGCCACTCGTGGACGAACGTCTCCAGTTCCCGGTAATCGTTGCCGGGTCCCAGAATGCGGTAGAGGCCAAGCTCGTCGAAGAACGTCGTGCCGTAGCGCTCGCGGGACTGGCGGCGCACCTCCAGGGCGCGCTGCGCCTCCTGGTAGCGGTGGGGGATGTCGTCCAGGGAGTCGCAACGGGCGCTCACCCCAATCGTCCCGGACCGTGTCCCGGTCTCCCGAGCGAGCGCCTCGTACAACGCGCGGGCGTGCGGCCTGTCGCCACTGATGAGGACGACGTGGTCGGAGCGGCGAGTCAGCAGCGAGCGCATGCCCACCGCAACGGCCGCCTGACTCACGGTCTGCGCGAAGGAATCGTCGGCGGTCCGGTTCGACCACTGCACCACGGCGACGTAGTGGCTGCCGTGCAGATCGTGTCCGACTGCCTCGGACCGGGCGTAGGCGCTCGGCTCGTCCGTCCCCTCCAGGAGGTCGTCGGCCAGCTCGCGGTGCAGCCTCAGCTCCACTTCGGCCAAATTGCGCAGGTGCGTCAGCTCCAGGGCGAGCGACGCGGCGGCGTATCCAAGCGCGAGTACGGTGTGCTCGTCGGCCTCGTCCCGGGCATCGACCAGCGCCAGCACACCCAGGATCTCGCCGTGCGGGCGGATCAGGGTGATCAGCCGGTCCCTTATCCGCACCGGCCCGGCCTCTTTGGCGACGGCGTGCAGCATTTCGTCCTGGCGCACGGGGTCCGGTTCCGGATAGGGGGCGGGGCGATCGGGACCGGTCCAGGACCTCAGTCGACCGAAGCGGTCCTCGAGCAGCGCGGGAAGCCCAGTAAGCCCGTGCAGTGCGCGGGTGACAGCTTCCTCGCCGCCGCCCGAGGCAGCGACGTCGGCCATGAGAGCGTGAACGGCTCGCTCGTAGCCCAGCTCAGCCACCACAGAGATCAGCTGCCGCTGGAGGGTTGTGCGTTCCTCCCTCAGCCGGTGCAGTTCCAGCGCGTCCTCGCGTTGGCGGCGGTGTGCGAAGGCGACTGACAGTGCAGCGGCGGTGTGCCGGACGAGCGTGACGAGCAGGGAGTACTCGGCCTCGGTGGGCCGGGAGCGGGACGTCACCACGAGGTAGCCGTGGAGCCTCTCAAGTCCGCGGAGCCCCAGGGCCCGGCCCCAGGGCCGGCCGGGTACGGTCACAGGGCCGTCTTGCCCGGCCAGCTCCCGCACCCTGCAGTCCACGGTCGGGGCATGGATCTCCCCGTTACTCGGGCTGGGGACCAGGTCGTCGCCCACCTTGAGGTATCCGGCCTCGGCGCTGTATGGCCCCGCGGCGGCTACGTGGTCCATGGCCAAGCGAAGGATCTCGCCTTCGTCCGGGGTGTCGAACAGGGCGCGGGAGAGCGCCATCAGTTCGTGGGGGACATGGTCGGCTGGGGTTGGGGCGAGCGGGCGAGGCTCTTTGCGCGCGGCCCAGGGGTGCCGCCCGGCGCTGCCCCGCGGAAGGCTGCCCTCCCGGTCGGAGCGCCGGCGGTACAGGTTGTGCGCCCGGCTGCCGACCATAGGATCACTCCGTTCTCTCCAACCCTACAGGGAGGCGAGCGGTGTTTCGCGTACCCGCTCAGGGGCCGGCTTACCCGAGATGTGTGGCTCCTTTCTTTCGTACTCGTGGGGCGACCGGACCTGTGCATTCCTGACTCGCCAGGCGCAGGCGTGGAGCCACCCGGTTCGTCACCCTGGGGAGTGCTCGAGAATCTCCCTGTGCACCGGTAGGAACCCGGCGTGGGCCACCTGGTGCGGCCCCTGCCGCATGACCAAGCCCCCCGCCCTCGACAGGTCGCCCGCGACCTCGCCGGACGGATCAAGCCCATCAAGGTCGACATCAACAATATCCATGGGGCAGTCGGCGGCTTCGAGGTGCAGGCGATGATGACCCTCCTCGTCGTTTGGACCAGGGCAAGACGCTCGCCGGCAAGGCCAGCGCGGCACCTGCGCTCGTCCTGCGTTCGTGGGTCGGGCAAGCGATGGCGCATGAGCGGATTGCTCGAGTCCACGGTGGGCGGCGCCGCGTCCGCAGCCGCGTGGACCCCCACTCGCGGACGTCACAGAGCCGACGACGCCTTCGAGGTCGAGATCCAACTCCCTGGTGTCAAGAGCAAGGACATCGACGTCGAGGCCAACGGACAGGACCTGGTGGTCACCGGAGAGATCAAGGAAAAGGAGCGCAAGGGCGTCCCCCGCCATGGCACCCGCCGGACCGGTGCCTTCGAGTACCGGCTGAGACTGCCCGGAGGGAGGACGCCGAGAACGTCACAGCGGATATGTCGGCCGGTGTGCTCACGGTCACCGTCC
This sequence comes from Streptomyces mexicanus, assembly GCF_902506575.1. GTDB lineage: Bacteria > Actinomycetota > Actinomycetes > Streptomycetales > Streptomycetaceae > Streptomyces > Streptomyces mexicanus. The sequence continues at coordinate 2,444,275 of NZ_LR732544.1, forward strand.
CCAAGGCGGAGGTCACCAAGCCCCGTCACATTCGGATCACCGAGATCAACGGGAGCGGCGGTCATTGAGCCGAGGAGCCCGGCGGTGCAGGACAACAGTCCAGAACCGTCGGGCGCTTCGGGAACGAAAGGAGCCATGAGATGACCGAAACGGGTTTCTCCTCTTTCGACACGATGGTGGACAAGGCCAACCGGCTCCTCAGGGAAATCGAGGAGGCCAACGGCTGGCCCAAGGAACGCCGGAAGCAGTCGTACGCCGCACTGCGCGCCGTCCTGCACGGGCTACGAGACCGGCTCTCCGTCGACGGGGCCGCGCACTTCGGGGCGCAGCTCCCGACCTTGATCCGCGGCATCTACTACGACGGATGGAAGCCGTCCGAGACACCAGTGAAGCTGAGCGGCGAGGAATTCCTCCAACGCGTCCGGGACGACTTTCCCTACTCGGTCAGCGGCGGCATCGAACGAGTCGTTCGCACCGTGCTGGAAGTTCTGGAACGCCACGTCAGCGAAGGCGAGTGGGACCACCTCAAATCCGGTCTGCCGAACTCACTGGCCTCCGTATTGCCGTAGCCGGTCGGCGGCACCCGAACCGCCGGCCAGGAAAGAGGGTGTGCCACGGGGCACAAGAAAGTTCGCGGCTCCGGACAAGGCCAAGACGGCCAAGACAGAGCTGAATTCGGTGACCCGAACACCAGCTCGCTGGCGAGCTCAAGGTCGACATCGACCGGCGCCGGTTGTTCGCGCAGCGGTTTCGGGCGATGTCGGCGCTGACCTTGGTCCTGTTCGACACGGGAATGGAGGAAACCATAGTGGGGCGTGACTGAGCAGCCACCGCACGCCAGGCGGCACGCGGGAATCGCAGGTCACCCTGTCGTGGGGGCCGGCCTCTCCCGGAGTCATGAAAGGCGCCGCAACACCCACGCGCCACGGCCTCATCGACGCCCGCACGCTCACTCACTCACCGGACGAACTCGGCAACGCCGAATTTCTGGGCGACATCCTCCGGTGGGACCAGGGGCGGGGCGATCTCTGCGGGCAGGACGCTGGCCAAGTGCCTGGCCTCGCCGCCCGTGATCTGCTCGGCCAACGTCAGCATCGTGGCCCCGCTCAGCTCCCTAGCCTGCCTCTCGGGCACATGGGCCCGCCAGCTGACGAGCCGGATGAACGCGTCGCTGTGCGCCAGTCACTGCCCGCCTTCTTCACCTTCCTCGGTAAAGGGGCGCACCGAGTCCAGCAGGACCCTCAACGCACCGGTGAGTATCCCGACCTCGGCGACGCGCTGGGCGTACGGGTCCTGCGGGTGCTGCCGCTCGGCCTGCTCGGCGGCGTTCACCAGGATCTGCTCGGCGGCCTGAGCCGCGGTGCGCAGGGCGGCACGTTCGATATTGCCGGACATTGTGATCTCCCCTGGATTCGGGCGTCGGGCACAGGATTCCCCCCGGAATGCTTCGACATCGCCAGCAGTCGGTTTCCCGGGAATGCCACAGGTAGGGCACGGGTACGAAGTGCCTCGGGACAAAAACTGAGGAGGAGATATGTCTTCCACCAGCGTACGGGACGTGCTGGACGCGCTGCAGGACGTCAACTTCCCTGCGGACAATGAGGAGCTGGTCAAGGCCGTCGAGAATGCCGGAGCGCCCGAGGAAGTGGTCAAGGCGCTTCACGCCATTCCCCCCGGACGAGTACGGCAACCGGGATGATGGCCAGGTCGGTGCGCGTCGACCCGGCATCCGACCTGGCGACGCAGCGCAAAGCAGGCCCGGCACAGCGGCCGCCCCGGCCAATCGCAGCACCTGCGTGACGTCCCCAAGCCGTCGGTCCAGGACCAACTCGACCAGCACTGATCCGCCCCGCAGGGCATGCAGACGCCGGAACGCCCCATGGACAGCGAATCGAACACATTCGCCGCCGCCTGACGCGGTTCCTCAACAACCTGGACCACAGCCTGGAAGAGGCGGCAGACGTGGTGGTGCGCGTGAAGACCAGCGAGGCCGGCGGCGGAACCGCACCAGCCTCCTGAGCAGTGCCGCCATCCTCATCCGTCCCCGGGTGCCGGACCGCCCGGGGAGGGGTACGTCGCGGTCAGGCGCCGTGCGTGTCCCGGACGCCGAGTTCGTCGATGTGCCCCAGCAGATCGAGGGGGTCGGCGTACACCCGGAACGCCTGGGCCCGCTCCAGTTCGTCCTGCCCGTATCCTCCGGACAGCAGCCCCACTCCGAGTGCCTCCGCCCGCCGCGCAGCCAGCAGATCCCACACACTGTCTCCGACGACGACACAGTCGCGGGCGGGGATTCCGAGCCGCGCCGCGCCCTCCAGGAACAGATCGGGGTCCGGTTTGGCGCGGCTGACTTCCTCACGGGTGACCGTTGGCACGTCATGCGGCACGGCGAGTCTGGCGAACATGGGTGCGGCGTCGTCCCGGCGGGCGCTGGTGGCGATCGTCCAGGGGACGCCGCAGTCCGTCAGCGTCCGAAGAAGCTCGGCGGCTCCGGGCAGCGGCCGGATGGCGTTCGTCCAGCCTTCGAAGTGGCGGTGATGGGCGTTCTGCAGTTCATCGGCCTCCTTCGGCGTCAGCCGTACGCCGGTCTCGCGCATCATGGCCTGGACGAGCAGGCCACCACTCATCCCGATCCTCCGGTGGATCCGCCAGATCGCCAGGCCGATGCCCATCTCGTTCAACGCCTGCTGCCAGGCGATGACGTGCTGGTAGACGCTGTCGACGAGTGTCCCGTCCAGGTCGAAGACGAACGCCGCGGGCCTGGTGGCCGTACCATCGGACATCTTCCACATCCCTCCCGTCAGCGGCTGGCCCGCTGGCTCGCAGGTCAGTCTGAGCACCGGAGTCCCCACGCTTCGCCGCCCGGATCTGCTCGTCCCCATGGTCCGCAGTTCGCCGAAGCGCGGGACGACCGGCAAAGATCTGCGGACCGAGCGAGCGCAGCGCCACTGTCCGGAAAGGCGCCCAGTGCCGTGGCGCGGCTCGCGTCCCGTGCCGGGGGCCCTCGCATTCCTTTGGTCGTCGGCGGTTGGTCCGTGCGTCAGGGCACGGACCGCTCGCCGTCACCGTGCCGACGACGTAAGCAGCGGACGCGTGTTGTGTCGTGTGTTCACAGTGTCGAGCATTTCGTCCGGGCGCTTCCGCCTGCAGGATCAAATGGCGGCTTCGCCTCTTGTACTGGACGGACGAAGGGAGATACCAGCAGCGGAATGTCCACCGAGCCGCGCAGAATGTCATAAAATGGAATATGCCGTCACCCCGTGGACCGTTTGGCCAGAGATCGAGGTGACGCCATGAATGCCGTTGCGCAGGACAACGTCTCAAGGCGCCGGGGGTCTGTCATTGGGTGCCGAACCGGCTCTCCTGGCCCGTGCCAGCCGCACAGCACGCAGCAGGCGCAAGGGGAAGAGCCCTACCAACGGTGCCCGTCGCCCGAGGTCTTCGGCGTCCTCGTGGTCGAACGCCCGCGCATAACGTTCCGCGTCCTCGGCGCTCGGATACCGCTTGCTGCCATGCGCCCCGCAATCGCGCTCGCAGTGCCAGTGCATGGTGGCGCCCTCGCTCTGGAAGCGGAACCGGTGTCCGACAAGACGGCAGCGCAGCACAAGGAGGGACGGTACGCCGGACACGGGGCGCGAGTCCGGTGCCTCGCCCGTACGGCGGATCGGCCGTGTCCCGAGGTGGGAGCGGCGGCGGCATGACCACCACCTCCGAAGTCCGTGTCATCACCACGAAGGTCCCCGCTCGCCTCGACCGGTTGCCGTGGTCCCGGTTCCACTGGCGGATCGTCATCGGCCTCGGCACCGTCTGGATTCTCGACGGGCTCGAAGTGACCATCGTCGGCGCGGTCGCCTCACGCATGACTGAACCGAACAGCGGCATCCACCTCACCAGCGCCGACATCGGCACGGCCGCCGCGATCTACGTGGCGGGCGCATGCGTCGGTGCCCTGCTCTTCGGCCGGCTCACCGACCGCTACGGGCGCAAGAAGCTGTTCATGCTGACGCTCGGCATCTACATCCTCGCCACGGTCGCGACCGCCTTCGCCCACGACGCCTGGTACCTCTATCTCGCCCGGTTCTTCACCGGCATGGGCATCGGCGGGGAGTACGCGGCGATCAACTCGGCCATCGACGAACTGATCCCCGCCCGCAACCGGGGGCAGGTGGATCTGGCCATCAACGGCAGCTACTGGGTGGGATCCGCCCTCGGCAGCCTGGCCGCCCTGGTGCTCCTCGACGAGAACCTGCTCCCGGCCGGCCTCGGCTGGCGACTGGCCTTCGGCCTCGGCGGCATCCTTGGTCTCGGCATCATGATGGTCCGCCGCCATGTACCGGAGAGCCCGCGCTGGCTGTTCATCCACGGTCACGAGGATGAGGCCGAAGGCATTGTCGACCAGATCGAGGACGAGGTATGCCGGGAGACCGGTCAGGACCTGCCCGAGCCGGCCGAGGCCGTCACCGTCCGGCAACGTGACGTGATCCCGTTCACCGAGATCGCCCGAGTGGCCCTGCAGCGGTACCCGCGACGCGCCCTCCTCGGCCTTGCCCTCTTCGTCGGCCAGGCCTTCCTGTACAACGCGATCGTCTTCGACCTGGGCACGCTCCTGAGCGGGTTCTTCGGGGTGGGCTCCAGCTCGGTGCCGTACTTCCTCACCATCTTCGCGATCGCCAACTTCCTCGGCCCGCTGTTGCTCGGTCGGCTGTTCGACACCGTGGGCCGCAAGCCGATGATCGCGGGCACCTACTTCGGCTCGGCCGCCGTGGCGGTGGTCCTTGCCGTCCTGCTGGTCAACGGCTCGCTGACGGCGTGGTCGTTCTTCCTTCTGGTCTCGTTGGCCTTCTTCGTCGCGTCCGCCGGAGCGAGCTCCGCCTACCTGACCGTCAGCGAGGTCTTCCCCATGGAGACCCGAGCCCTGTCCATCTCCCTGTTCTTCGCCGTCGGCACCGCCGTGGGCGGCATCACCGGGCCGCTGCTGTTCGGACACTTCATTCACAGCGGCAACACCACCCTCGTGGCCACCGGCTTCTTCATCGGAGCGGCGGCCATGGCCCTCGGCGGGCTGGCCGAGGTCGCCTTCGGAGTGAAGGCCGAACAGCAGTCCCTGGAGAACATCGCCAGGCCACTGACCGCTGAGGAAGCCGACGCGGCCTGGCGGGGCGAGTGGGCGCCCCAGGCCGAACGCGACCGCCTCCGCCCTGCGGACATACGGCAGGCCGCGCGCGAGCGGGACCAGCGGATCGCCGCCCGCACGGCCGGCCGCCGGGCGCGAGAAGCCACCGGGGCGCGGCGCTACCGTCCGGGCGTCGGCGCGGGCAGTTCCTTCTACTCGCCGGGGATGGCCGGAACCACAGGCGCCGCGAGCCGCACCTCCGCCATGGCCGAGCAGCGCCTCGACGAGGAGATCGAGGAACTGGTCCGGGCCCTCGAAGAGAGCGGGCCCGCCACGCGCGAAGGGCTCGAGCAGGCCGTCCATGGCCGGTCGTGGGGACCCGGGCGCTTCGCAGGGGCCTTGCGGGAGGCCGTCGGGGAGTCCCGCGTCCGCCACCTGCCGGACGACCGTTACGCGCCGCCGGACCGGCCCGGCAAGCCAGGCGGAGCATCCGGCACTCAACGGAACCGCAGCGCGTGAGCTCTGGCCGGTACTGTGCTTACTTCCCCGGCCCCGGTGGTGGACCTAGTCCGGCGGCGCAGGAACGCGTCGTCGTCCGGACGCTGGTCGACCGCCGCCACGGCCCTCGCCTACCTCGCCGGTCTGTGGCTGTCCGGCAATGCGCAGCCCCTGCTGGCTCCGCTGACGGCCTTGCTCGTCGTGCAGGTCACGCTGTACGCGACGTCGACTCTCGGCATCCGGCGCATCGCCGGCGTGCTGATCGCCGTCGGCTTCACGGACGCCGTGGGACTGACCTGGTGGAGCCTCGGACTGTTCGTCCTGGTCTGCCTCCAGCTCGGCCCCCTGCTGCATCTGGCCCCCTGGGGAAGGAGGTCGCCGTCACGGACATGCTCGTCCTCGGCGTCGGCGGGCAGCGGACCGAGGCGCTCGGGCGCGTCATCGAAACCCTGGTAGGCGTGACCGTGGGCGTCCTTCAACCCGGTTGTGGCCCCGCCCGTCTACGTGGGGCCTGCCGGCGAGGCGACCAGGGACCTCGCGGCACGGCTGCGGCTGCTGCTCCTGCGGATCGGCGACGAACTGGTACACGGCGCCTCCGCCCGCCATGTGACGGCCTGGCTGGAGGAGGCGCGGCGACTGGATCACCAGACCGCCGATGTGGACGCGGCCCTGGCCAGGGCCGAGGAGAGACTGCGCCTGAATCCGCGGGGACGTCCGGCACCCGGCACCAGGCTGGTCCTGCGCAGCGGTCTGAACGCCATGGAGCACTGCGCCGTCGGCCTGCGCTCCCTTTGCCGGACCTTACGACTCATGAACCGACTGGAACAGACGCCCGCGGGTCTCGCACACCGAGGACTGCCCGGGAGCCCGGGCGCCGACGCCTGGGAGGTCTGCTGCGTTCGCTGCGGTCCGACGAACTGCGGGTGTGGTGCGACGGTCGTGTGGATCCGAGCAGGAGCTGGTCGTTCGGCCGTTCCGGACGATGAAGAACACATCGCGAGCTGGGAGGAACAATGCGGACCCGGACACTGAGCAAGATCGGCACACAGCTGTTGCGTCTGCGCCACGACTCGACACAGAGCTCACAGGACCGGGCGGCGCCGGCCGACTACGGACTGGACCACAGGAAGGTCGCCGAATTCGCCGCCGGCACGCTGGACGCGGAGGGCGAGGCGGCGCTCGCCCATCAGGTGGCGCGGCTGCTGCCCTTCCACTGGACCTGGCCCAACCAGGTCGCGGAGGAGATGTCGCAGATCATGGACCACGTCGGTGACCAGCGCGAGCTGATGGCCTGGCTGGATCGGCACCCCGGCCTGCCACGGCTGGTGGCCCGCGTGTACGTCTTCATGGGCCTCCTCGACAGGTACAGCGCGCTGCCCGCGGTCGTGACCGCGATGCGTGAGTACCGGGAGCGGACACCGTATCCGCCGAGCCTGGAGCCCTACTTGGTGCCCGCCACCGATGACGACACGCTCGCGAGCATTGCTTTCAAGATCGAGAAACTGCTCGGCGAGGAGCGGACCCGGGAGGCCGCCGAACTGGCCCTGGCCACTGCGGCATGGCTGCAGCAGATCGCCCCGCGCGCGCGGGAACTCAATCCTGACGTCGGCGACTTGAACGAGCTGATGGGGCAGGCTCGACAGGATATCCGGGCGGCAGCAGCCGACATCTGAACACGACTGTCGATAGGACGGTAAACGGCATGACGGTGAAACTGAACGCGACGGCGTACAACCACGCAAAGAAACTGACCGAAGAGGGCCGGATCGTCCTGGACGACCGGGACGAGTGGAGCGAGCACCAGCCTTCGGCAGCGGACGAGAATGCCTACCTCGAGGAGCACGGATTCAAGGCGTACGCCAGGTGGTACCTGGGCATCGATGACGAGATGGGAGAGGAGACCAAGGGCCGGTACAAGTTCCCCTACGGCGATTTCGAGCGCGTCCACCGCTGCGGTGTGCTCTCTGCCGAGGTCCGCGCCGGACAGCAGAAATACGCGGACATCGAGAACGCCGCCGCGCACCTGCACGGACTGCTGGACGGCAGGCGGGCCGGGAACCGGTGACAGCGCCGGAAAAAGTGCACCCTCACCCGGCCCCCGGCGCCCGCAACTGTCGTTTGCTGCACACGAGACGACGTGCTGGCAGACCGAGTCGAACCTGCCGGCCGGCTATGGGACGGTCCGCCAGGCACCGCTGTTAGCAGCAGTGCACACGCGAGGATCTCCATCGCATCCCGGACAGGCGGCCGACCCGGCCGAGGAGCGCACAGCGAGTCGGACCTCTGTGCCCCCAAGAGGGTTCCTCAAACCCGCCATAAGGGCGGCTTCACGCGGAGATGTCAGCGTCCGACGGCGTCGCGATCTTCGCGCGCCCCTCCAAGCGCGGAGAATCGTCCTCCGTAGGGCTGTCATCCCCGGCAACACCCAGCCGCCCCATGAACGCGGGCTCGCTGAGTGCCAGGACACTCTGCAGCCGCTCCCGCAGTTCCGTGTACGGCACTCCTGTGCCAGGTCGCTGTGCTGCCACGGGAGAACAACGAGAGGCGCCAGGCGGGCGATGTCCGCCGGATGGGTGTGGTTGCGAAGCCGCTAGCAAGGGGCATGGCCGACCGGGACGGACGAGGCTGAGAGCAGACAATGTGCGGGGCCAGAGCTCTGGCCGGACACTTGAGTGAGATCGCTCGCTGCCTGCATGGAAACCGGGGTGCGATGCCCATGGAACATGGCACGACACGCTCTTCCACTGGAACGAACGTCGTGCACACGGGTTCCGTGTTCGGCGCACCGTGCTGGGTGAGCCTGACCAGCCGCGATCTCGACACGACGCAGCGTTTCTACAGTGCCGTACTGGGCTGGCGATGGCGCACTGCCAGACTGGGTGACCGCTTCCTGACCGCGCTGGCGGACGGGATACCCGTCGCGGGGGTCGCAGGGATGGCCACTGTCTGGCATATGCCGGTGGCCTGGACGCCATACTTCGCCGTCGCAGACGCGGACGAGACGGTCGCCCGCGTCCGGGAGCGTGGCGGGACCGTGGCCGTGGGGCCGCTCTCCTTTGCGCCCGGCAGGGCGGCACTGCTCGCTGACCGCGACGGGGCCATCTTCGGGGTATGGCAGGGCAGGCTCGTCACCGAGTGGGAGGCGTGGCGGCAGGCTGCACCGGTGTTCGTCACCCTCCACACTCGCGACGCTTTCGATGCAGCGATCTTCTACGGCGAGATCCTCGGCTGGGCTTCGGGTCGCTCTGGCTGCTGCGAGGTGGAGTACGAAGGGGAAGAGGTGGTGCTGCGCAGCCAGGGTTCCGTCGTGGCGCGCATCGAATCTGGCGCGGTGGATACAGCGCCCGACCGCTCGCTCCGGCCTCACTGGCAGGTCCACTTCGTGGTGGCAGACGTGCCGGGGTGTGCCCGAGCCGCACGAGAGCACGGCGGCGACGTCCTCGCGGAGAGCGAACACGAGGCGGCGCTGCGCGATCCTGACGGAGCACTCTTCATGGTGAGCTCAAGCCGGGACCACTGACGCCTCTGGCCGATCGGCCCGGAGCCGAGTTGTACCGGTGTCCCCTCGAACCAAGGATCGGAAAGCAGGACGGACGTTGTCCGTCGGACGGCTCGTCGCCCTGAGGGAAGCAGACGCCGCCGCACCGGCAGAGCACTGGAACGGACGGTGGCCACGTGGGACAGCATCGTGGAGACGACTGACGACAGAAGCTATCCAAGGTGCACGGAGGAAGGAACACACAATGGCCGACACCTCGATGTCCGACCGCGCGGGATGGCGGTCCATGCTCGACGAGGTCACCGATGCACACAGCGGTGAACTGGTCACCATTGAAGTGGTGGGTCCCTCGATCGGAAGCCAGCACGAAGCGGAGCGGCTGCCGTTCTCCTATCTCACCTATGATCCGAAGGACGACGTGGTGGTCGTCGCCGTCGGGGGTCAGTCAGCGCGTTACCCGGTCGTCCTCCGCCATATGGTCCCCCACCCCAAGGAGGTCGACGTCTCTACGCCGGACGCCGCTGGGGCAGCAGTCCGAGTGGTGGACCCGGAGGACACCGCAACCTTGATCACTTTCTTCCCTGCGGAGTCCAGGACTGCCTCATGAACCAGCCCTGACCGAACGGTCCGGCGCCCGGGGCTTGCCTTCGCGGAGCCGCGGGCGCCCACTATCTGGCCGGATCGGCCAGCGAGGTCAGTCCTGCCGAAGAGGGTGGCGTAGCCGGACGGCAGCTGGCTGATGATCTGGTTCAGCTCGCCGCCGGAGACCGCGCCGGCCAGGCTGGACAGCACCGCGCTGGCGTCCCACTCGGCCGTGCGGGGACGAGCGTCGGTGCGCTCGGCGACGCGCTGGCAGAACGCCTCGACCCCGAAACTCTCACGCCTGCCCCTGTCCGTCACCCTTAAGGGGCTCGTCGAGCGGCTGCGCTGGAGGCACGCACGGGATGCCCTCGCAGCAGAGGGAGCTGGCCCCGCAACCCCGAAGGTGCTGGCTGATGCGGTAGGGGCTGACGGTGATGTGGCCGGACGGCACGGTCAGGCGCTGTTCGCGGCAGCGGGGGAACTGCTCCTGGCGCAGGTGCTGCCGCGGTCGCCCGCTCGTGACACCGGCCGCTACAGCCGGATCCCCGATGCCATGCCGCTGGCCGTGCAGCACGCCCCGGACATCGCGTACCTGGCAGTGGTCATCTGCCGGGAACGGCTTCCCGAGGCGGACGGTGACGAGTACGTGCCCACCGAGGTACAGCAGGACGACTCGATTGCCGCCTACCTTCAGCCGGGCCATTGGCCCACCAGTGCTGTCGCCCCGGAGCCACTGGCCTCCTACGGCCATCCGGCAGATGAGTGGCAGCACGCCGCGGGACAGGTCACAAACGCGGTTGAGTAGTTGGCCCGCGACCGGGGAGCCGGATGTCCTGGGATCAGCGAAGGCGACCGCTTCCACGGCGACTGTATCTGGCGAGGCGGTCACGGGACGGGGCGCCCCGCGAGGGCTTGTTCGCCGTGATCCGCGCCGCACAAGGCCGTCAGATTCAGACGCTGCTGGCCAACGACGCGTCGGGACTCCTCACGGTGCGGTTGTGGACGGGGCCCGAGCCGACGCAGATTGCCTTCTCCCACAATGAACTCACCGTCTAGGTGTATTGACCCGCAGGGTTGTTCACACGGCTGATCGGTGGCTGGCCTCCGAGGGCGGTGTGGCAGCGATGGTAGTTGTAGACGTGGAGGAAGTCGGACAGGGCTGCACTGCGTTCGTCGTTGCTGGTGTAGGGCCGCAGGTAGGCCCATTCGTCGAGCAGGGTGCGGTTGAAGCGTTCGACCTTGCCGTTGGTCTGCGGGCGGTAGGCGCGAGTCAGCTTTCCCGTCGCGCCGATCTCGGTGAGCGCCTTTTTCCTGGCCAGGCCCTTGCGGTAGGCCCAGGCGTTGTCGGTGAGGACGCGCTCGATGCGTGTGATGCCGTGTGCGTGGAAGAAGGCGGCCGCGCGGGTGAGGAAGCCCGCGCAGGTCGCGACCTTCTCGTCCGCGTGGATCTCGCTGTAGGCGAGGCGGGTGTGATCGTCGACGGCGGAGTGGACGTAGTCGAAGCCCATGCCGCGGATGGGCCGGCCGGCGTCGCGACCGCGGACCTTGTGGCCGCCACCGTCGGGGATGCGGCCGAGTTTCTTCACGTCGACGTGGATCAGCTCGCCGGGGCGGTCGCGTTCGTAGCGGCGGATCACGACGCCGGTCGGCCGGTCCAGCCAGGCCAGGCGGTTGAGGCCGTGGCGGGTCAGGACGCGGTGCACGGTGGAGGCGGGCAGGCCCAGTACCGGGCCGATGCGGGCCGGGCCGAGCTTTCGGTCCCGCCGCAGCCGGCACACCCGGTCCTCCACCGCCGCCGGGGTGCGGTGCGGCGTTCGGTGCGGCCTGCTGGAACGGTCGACAAGCCCCACCTCGCCCTCACTGCGCCAGCGGCGGATCCACTTGTGCGCCGTGGCCCGCGAGATGCCCATCTCGGCGGCCACATGAGCGACAGGACGGCCCGAACGGACACGCTCGACGAGCAGCCGCCTGCCGTGAACAGTCAGCCGGGCATTACGGTGGGACACGAAGACCTCCGTGCGGTGCGTTCCTAGACAGCTCCACCACATCGGAGGTCTTCGCCATGTTCAAGACCCCCCAGTGTCAACAACGCTGATGATCAATACATCTAGGGCGTGCGCTCGGCCGAGGAGGAGGCAGCCGACGCCCTGCTGCTTCGCGCGGCCGTACGCACCGGCGCTGAGCTGGTGGTTGTACCGCGAGCGGAACTGCCCCTGCAGGACGGCGTCGGGGCCGTACTGCGCTACAGCACCGCTGGCTGACCATCCGGCACGCCGACCGGGGCGGGCGGTGCGGAACGGAGATGCCGCTGGCCGCGACATGCCGCCGACGACGAGACCACCGTGATATCTGTCCTCGTCCGGGCACGGCGGCACCGGGTGTGGAGTCGTGCTGGAGGGCTGGGGGATAGCCCGCCTGCTCCCTGTAGCCAGGCTGCTATTACGGCGGTTTCCCGTCCTTTTGGCGGCTCGCCTATCTGGGCAGGTGGAATGGGATGGTCGTGATGACGATCTTCGGCAATGGTCGCAGAGCCCGCCGCAGTCGGGGGGCGGTCTGGTTGTGGAGGACGCGTTGCCACCAGTGACGCACGACGATCTCGGGGAGGATCACGGTCAGCGTGAGGTCGGGTCGCTGGTGGTGGAGGGTCTCGATGTAGTGGACCAGCGGGGCGACGATCGCGCGGTGGGGTGAGACGACGACCTCGAGCGGGAGGTGGTCGCCCCAGGTCGCCCAGTAGCCGCGGAAGCGTTCTGCCTCGGCCTCGGTCGGGCTGAGATGCAGGGCCAGGAGAGGTTGTCCGAGGGAGGCCGCGTATGCCAGGGCGCGCATGCCGGCGAGGTCGAGCCGGGCGATGGGCACGATGACCAGGTGGTTGACCTCCTCCGGGCGTTCCTCACTCTCGACTTCCTCTAGTTCCTCCGTCTCGGTGTCCGCTGCCATACGGGGCATGGCAGTCGGCCGCACTTGCGGTCCGGAACCCGGTGCCGGCTGTCGGGGCAGTTCGATGACGTGGGGGCGCAGGGCGAGGGCCTGGGTGCAGAGGTCGTAGTGGCGGCGGATGCGCAGGGCAAGCAGGACGAGGAGTCCGATCACGAGGACGGCGACCCATGCGCCCTCGGTGAACTTGGTGATGCCTGCGGTGACGAAGACGATGGCGGACAGCAGGCCGCCGGTGGCGTTGAAGGCCAGGCTCTTGCGCCAGTGGGCCTGATCGCGGTGGCGCAGCCAGTGCACCACCATGCCGGCCTGCGACAGGGTGAACGCCAGGAACACCCCGACGGCGTATAGCGGGATCAGGGACTGCGTGTTGCCGGCGAACCCGGCGAAGATTGCGATCGCGGCCAGCGCCAGGGCCAGGATTCCGTTGCTGAAGGCGAGCCGGTCGCCGACGCGCAGGAACAGGCGCGGTGCGTGGCCGCTGCGTGCCAGCAGGAACAGCACGCGGGGAAAGTCGTTGAAGGCGGTGTTGGCGGCCAGCAGCAGGATGGCGGCCGTCGCCGCCTGTACATAGCCGTACATGACTCCGGGGCCGAAGGTACGGCGGGCGAGTTGGGAGAGGACGGTCTCGTTGCCGTGCGGCACCACCCCGTCGAGGTGGACCAGCGCGACCGTGCCGCCGAACAGGATGATCAGCACGGTGACCATCCAGGTCAGCGTCGTACGGGCATTGCGCCACTCCGTCGGGCGGAATGCCGGTACGGCGTTGGAGATCGCCTCGATACCGGTCATGGCCGTGGATCCGGAGGTGAAGGCCCGCAGGACCAGCAGCAGGGTGACTCCTTCCGTGACCGGAAGCCGGGGCGTCGGTATGGGCTGGAATCCGCGGCCGGCCGCGTCGGCCAGCCCCACGGCCACAAGCGTGAAGACCGCGATGATGAACGCGTACGTGGGTGCCGCGAAGGCGGCACCCGCCTGGCGTACTCCGCGCAGGTTCCCCACCAGCAGGACGACGATCACCGCCACACCGATCACCACCGCGCTCGGGGCGAGCGTGGGCAGGGCTGAGGTGATCGCCTCGACCCCCGAGGCGATCGAGACGGCGACGGTCATGATGTAGTCGATCATCAGGCCGGCGGCGGCGATCACACCTGGCACCCGTCCGAGATTGTCGCTGGCCACGATGTACGAGCCGCCGCCGTGCGGGTAGGCGCGGATCGTCTGGCGGTAGGAGACGCCGACGGCGAGCATCATGAAGGCGATGACCGCGGCGATCGGCAGGGAGTAGCGCAGTCCGGCGGCGCCGCCGAGTACCAGCACTGCCAGCATTGCCTCGGGGCCGTAGGCGACCGAGGAGAGGGCGTCCGCCGACAGGACCGGCAGGGCCACCAGTTTGCGCATCCGCTCGGCGGCGATCGCGGTGCCCGCGAGCGGAGGGCCCAGCAGCACCCGCCGGACGTGGTGGCCGACGCGTCCGAGCGGCGACGGTGGGGCCTCAGCTTCCTCTTCTGCCTCGACGGCGGGCAGGCCGGTGAGGGGTACGAAGCGACCGAAACGCTTCGGGCGCACGGCGTCCGGGTAGCCGCCGAGGTTGGGATCCACCGGCAGCGCGGATCGCCACGCTTCCGGACCCTCCAGCACTTGCCCCCACTCGCGTCCGACGTAGCGCAGGATCTTCAGGTCTCGCTCACTGAGCGTCGGCAGCAGGGCATCCGGGCTCGGCGCGCCCGCAGCGGAGGTGTCCGCGGTGTCGTTCCCGCTGCCGTTGTCCGTATCCGAAGAGCGACCACGCCCGACTTCCATGCGGATCATGTACCCGATACCTGGACAGTAACTACCTTGTGCCGAAGCAGGGCGTGTTGGGCCAGGTCCAGGCGGCGCAGAATCACGTTGGGGGGCTCCTGGCGGTCGCAGGCGATGCCGCGCAGCATGTTGCGGACTTGGCTCATGGCGACGGCGGCGCGCACGTCGTGCCCGGTCACGTCGTGCCGGGCCGAACCCTGAGGTACCCCGCCGCGAACCGCGAACCCGAATCGTCGTCCCGCTTCCTGTCCTCGCAGACCGACCGCCGGTGCCGCTTTTCGACCCGCTGGGCGCAGGCGGGTTGACCGGGTGAACAGCCACTCTGGGGCCTGTCGGGACCGCTCGGCGGTCCGTCGGCGGAAGGAGTGACCATGACCGAGCAGGCCCGCAGGGCCGTTGCCTCGTACTCGACGTACCAGGAAGCCGAACGTGCCGTCGATCACCTCGCCGACCAGGGCTTTCCTGTTCAGAAGGTGGCGATCATCGGTCAGGACATGCGCCTGGTCGAACAGGTCATCGGTCGAATGGGGTACGGCGAGGCCGCCCTCCACGGCGCAGCCACCGGAGCGCTGCCCGGCGTACTCGTCGGCTGGATCTTCGGGCTGCTGAACTGGCTGAATCCGGTCGTCTCCGGTCTGCTCCTCGCCCTGTACGGGCTGATCTTCGGGGCGGTCGTCGGGGCGCTGCTCGGCGTGCTGTTGCACGCGGCCCAGGGCGGCCGCCGGGACTTCGCCTCGGTCCGCTCGATGGAGCCCAGCCGGTACGACGTCGTGGTGGACGAGGACGTTGCCGATGAGGCTGTGCGGCTGGTCGCCGGGCTGGACAGCAGGGCCGGCGCGAACACGGAGAGGGAGAGCGCCTCCTCCAGGGGCCGGCGCCCGCGCGGCGACCCCGCCCCCAGCTGAACGAGTTTCGAAGCCGGGCGGACAGGGCCCGGAGGATGAACGGTCGCCGACGGACGTCGACCGCCGCGGAAGGAGTTCCTCATGGCCAAGGCAGTGGGCATCGACCTGGGCACCACCAACTCGGTGATCGCCGTGTGGGAGGGCGGCGAGCCGTCCGTCGTGCCCAACAGCGAGGGCAACCGCACGACACCGTCCGTGGTGGCCTTCACCGACACCGGCGAGCGCCTGGTGGGCCAGCTGGCCCGGCGTCAGGCGATCCTCAACCCCAAGGGCACCATCTACTCGGCCAAGCGGTTCATCGGCCGGCACTTCGACGAGATCCCCGACGAGGCCAAGGCCGTCGCCTATGACGTCGTCCCGGGAGACAACGGCGAGGCCCGCTTCAAGGTGCGTGACAAGCTGTACGCGCCTGAGGAGATCAGCGCCCTGGTGCTGCGCAAACTCGCCGACGACGCCTCCAAGCAGCTGGGGGAACGGGTCACGGAAGCGGTCATCACGGTGCCGGCCTACTTCAACGACGCCCAGCGCACCGCGACCCGTGACGCCGGACGGATCGCGGGACTGGAGGTGCTGCGGATCATCAACGAGCCGACGGCGGCCGCCCTCGCGTACGGCATGGACAAGAAGCAGCACCAGACCGTCCTCGTCTTCGACCTGGGCGGCGGCACCTTCGACGTGAGCATCCTCGACGTCGGCGACGGCGTGGTCGAGGTGCGTTCCACGGCGGGTGACAGCCATCTGGGCGGCGACGACTTCGACCGGCGTCTGGTCGACTACCTCGCGGACGACTTCCAGAAGGAGAACGGCATCGACCTGCGCAAGGACCCGCAGGCGCTGCAACGCCTCTTCGAGGCGGCGGAGAAGGCCAAGACCGAGCTCAGCTCCGTCACCCAGACCCAGGTCAGCCTGCCGTTCATCACCGCCGACGCCTCCGGGCCCAAGCACCTCACCGACTCGATCATGCGGTCCACGTTCGAGCAGATCACCGGCGACCTGGTGGAGCGCTGCCTCGGTCCGGTCCAGCAGGCCATGGCCGACGCCAAGGTCGGCGAGAGCGACATCGACGAGGTCATCCTCGTCGGCGGTTCCACCCGCATCCCCGCCGTCCAGGCACTGGTGCGCCGGCTGACCGGCGGCAAGGAACCCAACATGAGCGTCAACCCCGACGAGGTCGTGGCCCTGGGCGCCGCGATCCAGGCCGGGGTGCTCAAGGGCGAGGTCAAGGACGTCCTGCTGCTCGACGTCACCCCCCTGTCGCTGGGCGTGGAGACGCGCGGCGGAGTGATGACGAAGATCATCGAGCGGAACACCACCATCCCGGTGCGCCGCAGCGAGACCTTCTCCACCGCCGAGGACAACCAGCCGGCCGTCGACATCGTCGTCCTCCAGGGCGAGCGCGAGCGGGCCGCCGACAACCGGGTCCTCGGCCGGTTCCAGCTCACCGACATCCGGCCGGCGCCGCGGGGCGAACCGCAGATCGAGGTCACCTTCGACATCGACGCCAACGGCATCCTCAACGTCAGCGCGCGCGACAAGGACACCGGCAAGGAACAGGGCATCACCATCAGCGAGAGCTCCAACCTCGACCGGAGCGAGGTCGAGCGCATGGTCCAGGAGGCCGAAAGCAACCGGGGCCAGGACCAGGCACTCCGCGAGGCCGTCGACGCCCGCAACGAACTCGACGCGATCGCCTACCAGGTCGAAAAGCGTCTGAACGAACTGGCCGACGCCGCGCCCGCGCACGAAAAGGCCCGCGCCGAGATGCTGGTGGCAGAGGCCCGCGACGCCGTCAAGAACGAGGCCGGAGTGGACAAGGCCAGGCCGCTGATCTCCGAACTCCAGCAGGTCTATGCCGGGCTCGCCGCCCACCAGGCCGAAGCCGCGACGGCGAGTGGTCCGTCGGACACCACCGGGCCGGACGGCTCCGGGCAGGGCGGTGCCGGCGCCGACGAAGACGTGATCGACGCCGAGTTCGACAAGGGCTGAGGTACCCGCCATGCCGATCCCTCCCCAGGACCGATCGTCCGACCTGCCGCCCGAAGGCGCCGCACAACCGCCGCAGGGGTTGCCCGAGCCCGCGCCGCCGGCCACGCAGGCCGAACCGGGGCCCGACGCGGCTACCGGTCCGGCCGGGGTCGAGGACGAGTACGCGGCCGCGCTGAAGGAGGTCGAGGACCGCTGGCGGCGTGCTCTCGCCGATCTGGACAACCTGCGCAAGCGACACGCCAGGGAACTGGACCGGGAGCGCGCGGTCGAACGCGCCCGCACGGCCGCGGCCTTCCTTCCCGTCATCGACAACCTCGAACTGGCCCTGAACCACGCGGGCTCCGACCCGGGGGCGATCGTCGAGGGGGTTCGCGCCGTGCGTGACCAGGCCGTGTCCATCCTTGAACGCCTTGGTTACGAGCGTCACGCCGAGACCGGCGTCCCGTTCGACCCCTCCCGGCACGAGGTCGTCGGCGTGGTCCAGGACCCCGACGCCGAACCGAACACCGTGGCGAAGGTGCTGCGCCCCGGCTACGGCGAGGGCGAGCGGCAGCTGAGGCCGGCCGCCGTGACCGTCGCCAAGCGGGAGTGAGCGGCCATGGCACGCGACTTCTACGAGGTTCTCGGGGTCCCGCGCAACGCCGACAAGGACGAGATCCAGCAGGCGTACCGCAAGCTGGCCCGCAGGTACCACCCCGACGTCAACAAGGACCCCGCGGCGGAGGAGCGGTTCAAGGAGATCAACGAGGCCTTCAGTGTCCTGTCCGACCCCGACCAGCGGGCCCGTTACGACCGCTTCGGCGAGGACTTCCGCAAGGTTCCCGAGGACTGGGAGGAGCGGGTCGGTGCCGGCGCGGGACCCGGCGGCGGCTTCCGCTGGTCCACCGGGGGCGGCCCCCGGGTCCGGTACGCCACCAGTGGCTTCGGCGCGGAGGGTGTCGACGTCGACGACCTGTTCGGCTCGTTCTTCGGGGGCGCCGGACGGGTGCGTGTCCCCGGAGCCGACCAGGAGGCCGAACTGCCGCTCACCGTCGAGGAGGCCTACCGCGGAGGCCGCCGCACCGTCACGCTCGCCGGTCCCACCGGGCAGCCGCGGCGCTACGACGTGGACGTGCCGCCCGGCGTCGTCGACGGGCAGCGTATCCGGCTGGCGGGCGAGGGCGGCCGGGGCAGTGGCGACGGCTCCGCGGGGGACCTGTACCTGCGAGTTCGGATCCAGCCGCACCCCCAGTTCCGCCTCGAAGGGCGGGACGTGCATGTGCAGCTTCCGGTCACCGCCTGGGAGGCCGCACTGGGCGCGACGGTCCCGGTGCCCACGCCGAGCGGGGCGACGGCCAAGGTGACCGTGCCCGCGGGCTCCTCCAGCGGCCGGCGCCTGCGGCTGCGCGGCGAGGGCATGCCGAACCCGCGCGGCGCCAACGGCAACCTCTACGCCGAGCTCCGGATCATGGTGCCGCCCAGGCTCAGCGACCGGGAGCGCGCACTGTTCGAGGAGCTCGCCGCCACCTCCTCCTTCGACCCCAGGAGGACACGATGAGTGACCCACGCGCCGAGGCGCGCCAGGCGTCTCGGCTGACAGCTCCCGCGTCGGCACGCGTCCGGTACGCGATCGTGCCGGTGCCCAGGCTCTCTCTGCAGACCGTGGCCCGCCGCTCCGGCGTCCATCCCGACCTCATCCGCCGGTTCGTCGCTCTGGGCCTGGTCGACGCCGAGCGCGACGCCGCGGGGCACTTGGTGTTCGACCCCACGGCCCCGGCGGTCCTCGCCCGCATCCAGCGGCTGCGCTCCGGACTCTGCCTCAACTACGCATCCATCGGCCTGGTGCTGGACCTGCTGGACCGCATCAGCCTGCTCGAAGCCGCCCTGCGCCGCGCCGGTGTGAGGAGTGAAACACCCCCATGGACATGAACCGTCTCACCCAGAAGTCCCAGGAAGCCCTGCAGGAGGCCCAGACCGCGGCCGTCCGCATGGGGCAGACCGAGGTCGACGGGGAACACCTGTTGCTCGCGCTTCTCGATCAGGAGGACGGTCTGATCCCGCGGTTGCTGCAACAGGCCGGCACTGAGCCGAAGGAGCTGCGCGCTGCCGTGCGCGAGGAACTCTCCCGCCGCCCGAAGGTCACCGGTCCCGGCGCGGCACCCGGCCAGGTCTTCGTCACTCAGCGCCTGTCCCGCCTGCTCGATGCCGCCGAACGGGAGGCCAAACGCCTCAAGGACGAGTACGTGTCCGTGGAGCACCTCCTGCTCGCCCTGGCCGAGGAGGGCTCGACGACCGCCGCCGGGCGACTGCTCAAACAGGCCGGCATCACCAGGGACTCGTTCCTGAGCGCGCTCACCCAGGTCCGCGGCAACCAGCGCGTCACCTCCGCCAACCCTGAAGTGGCCTATGAGGCTCTGGAGAAGTACGGCCGTGACCTCGTCCTCGAGGCTCGGTCCGGGCGGCTGGACCCGGTCATCGGCCGTGACGCCGAGATCCGCCGCGTCACCCAGATCCTCAGCCGCAAGACCAAGAACAACCCCGTCCTCATCGGCGACCCCGGCGTCGGCAAGACCGCCATCGTCGAGGGCCTCGCCCAGCGCATCGTTCGCGGCGACGTCCCCGAGGGCCTGCGCGACAAGACGGTGTTCGCTCTCGACATGGGCTCCCTGGTCGCCGGCGCCAAGTACCGCGGCGAGTTCGAGGAACGCCTCAAGGCCGTGCTCAGCGAGGTCAAGGCCGCCCAAGGGCGCATCCTGCTCTTCATCGATGAACTACACACCGTCGTAGGCGCGGGCGCCGCCGAAGGGGCCATGGACGCGGGCAACATGCTCAAGCCCATGCTCGCTCGCGGCGAACTCCACATGATCGGCGCCACCACCCTCGACGAGTACCGCAAGCACATCGAGAAGGACGCCGCCCTCGAACGCCGCTTCCAGCAGGTCCTGGTCGACGAGCCGAGCGTGGAGGACACCATCTCCATCCTGCGCGGACTGCGCGAACGCCTCGAGGTCTTCCACGGCGTGAAGATCCAGGACACCGCACTGGTCTCCGCGGCCACCCTCAGCCACCGCTACATCACCGACCGGTTCCTGCCCGACAAGGCCATCGATCTCGTCGACGAGGCGTGCGCCCGGCTGCGTACCGAGATCGACTCGATGCCCGCCGAACTCGACGAGATCACCCGCCGCGTCACCCGCCTGGAGATCGAGGAGGCGGCCCTGTCCAAGGAGACCGACCCCGCCAGCAAAGCCCGCCTGGAGGAACTGCGCAAGGAACTGGCCGACCTGCGTGGCGAGGCAGACGCCAAACACGCCCAGTGGGAGGCCGAACGGCAGGCCATCCGCCGCGTGCAGGAACTGCGCCAGGAACTGGAGCAGGTCCGCCACGAGGCGGAGGAGGCCGAACGCGCCTACGACCTCAACCGCGCCGCCGAACTCCGCTACGGCCGCCTCCAGGACCTGGAGCGCCGGCTGAAGGCCGAGGAGGAGCAACTGGCCGCCAAGCAGGGACAGAACCGGCTGCTGCGGGAGGTCGTCACCGAGGAGGAGATCGCTGAGATCGTCGCAGCCTGGACCGGTATCCCCGTCGCCCGTCTCCAGGAGGGCGAACGCGAGAAGCTGCTGCGCCTCGACGAGATCCTGCGCGAGCGCGTCATCGGCCAGGACGAGGCCGTCAAACTCGTCGCCGACGCCATCATCCGCGCCCGCTCCGGCATCCGCGACCCGCGCCGCCCCATCGGCTCGTTCATCTTCCTCGGCCCCACCGGCGTCGGGAAGACCGAGCTGGCCAAGACCCTCGCGGCGGCCCTGTTCGACTCCGAGGAGAACATGGTCCGCCTCGACATGAGCGAGTACCAGGAGCGGCACACCGTCAGCCGGCTCATGGGCGCACCGCCCGGATACGTCGGCTACGAGGAAGGCGGCCAGCTCACCGAGGCCGTACGCCGCAAGCCGTACTCGGTCGTGCTGTTTGACGAGATCGAGAAGGCGCACACCGATGTCTTCAACACCCTGCTGCAGGTCCTCGACGACGGCCGCATCACCGATTCCCAGGGCCGCACCGTCGACTTCCGCAACACCGTGATCATCATGACGTCGAACATCGGCTCCGAGCACCTGCTCGACGGCGCCACCGCCGAGGGTGAGATCAAGCCGGACGCCCGCGCCCTGGTATTGGGCGAGCTGCGCGGGCACTTCCGCCCGGAGTTCCTCAACCGCGTCGACGACATCGTGCTGTTCAAACCGCTCGGCGAGCGGCAGATCGAGCGGATCGTGGAGCTGCAGTTCGACGAGCTGCGCCGCCGGCTCGCCGAACGCCGCATCACCGTCGAACTCACCGATGCTGCCCGGGAAGTGATCGCCCACCAGGGCTACGACCCGGTGTACGGGGCCCGGCCACTGCGCCGCTATATCTCCCACGAGGTCGAGACGTTGGTCGGGCGGTCCCTGCTGCGCGGCGACGTTCAGGACGGCGCGACGGTCCGCGTCGACGCCGAACACGGAGAGCTGGTGGTCACCTATGCCCAGCCCGACGACGTGAAGGGAGCGCGGGCGGCATGAGCACGATGCAGGCGACAACCGTCAGTTGTCCGAACTGCGGGCGCACCAACCGGGTGCCCGCAGCCGCGGAGGGCCGACCCAGGTGCGGCCACTGCAAGCAGCCCCTACGGTGGATGGTGGACGCGGGCGACGACGACTTCACCGAGGTCGCCGAGCGGGCCGATGTCCCCGTCGTGGTCGACCTGTGGGCCACCTGGTGCGGCCCCTGCCGCATGGTGAGCCCCGCGCTGGAGAAGGTCGCCGACGATCTCGCGGGAACGATCAAGCTGGTCAAGGTCGACATCGACAAGAACCCGCGCCTGGCGCGGCGGTTCGAGGTCCAAGCGGTACCGACGCTGCTGGTCCTCGACAAAGGACAGACCATCGCCCGGCAGTCGGGTGCCGCACCTGCCCCTGCCCTACGGCGGTGGGTGGAGCAGTCGATCGCGGGCCGCGAACCGTCCGGGAAAGGGTGATCGGCCATGACCGTACGGACCGACCCCCACCTCGCCCTCGTACGCCCCGTCGCCCCGCGTGCCCCGGGGTGCGAGGAGTGCCTGGCCACGCATTCCCCCTGGGTCCACCTCAGGCTCTGCCTGACCTGCGGCCACGTCGGCTGCTGCGATTCCTCGCCGAACCGGCACGCCCGCCGTCACGCCGCCGCCGACGGCCATCCGATCGTGGCGTCGCTGGAGCCCGGCGAGGACTGGCGGTGGTGCTTCGTCCATGAGGCGTTCGTGTGATGTCCGGCGACGAGACGCGGCCCGGCGCAGCGCCTGTGCCGGACGAGGCGGAGGAGAGCGTCCCCTTCGAGACGCCCGACATCTACGGCGCCTATCCCCGCCTGTCGGGCGACCAGATGGCCCGCCTGGCGCAGCACGGCCGGCGGCACGCGGTCGACGCCGGTGACGTGCTGATCCGGGAGGGGGAGCGGTGCGAGACGTTCTACGTCGTCCTCAGTGGTTCGGTCGCCATCGTCGAGGGCTACGGCACGCCCGATGAACACCTGCTACGCGTGCACGGCCCCGGCCGCTTCATCGGCGAACTCGGCCTCCTGAACGGACAGGTGGCCTTCTACACCGCCGTGGTCAGGGACCCCGGCGAGATTCTCGCCCTGTCCATGGACCAGCTGCGTGACCTGGTGACCCGGGACTCCATCCTTGGTGATGTGGTGCTGCGCGCCTGCCTGGGCCGCCGTGCTCTGCTCGTCGGGCAGGGCGCCGGTTTCCGCATCATCGGCTCGCGCTATTCGCCCGACACCCGGCGGCTGCGCGAGTTCGCCGCCCGCAACCGGCTGCCGCACCGCTGGATCGATCTGGAGACGGACGAGGAGGCCGAGGCGCTGCTGCGCCGCTTCGCGGTCGGTCCGGAGCAGACGCCGCTGGTGATCTGGCGGGACACGACCTTGCTGCGCAATCCGAGCAACGCCGAACTGGCCCGGTTCATCGGCCTGCCGCCCCTGCCGTCGGGCAACGGCCACGGCGATCTCCTGATCGTCGGCTGCGGTCCGGCCGGTCTCGCCGCCGCGGTGAACGCCGCCTCGGAGGGCCTCGGCACGACCGTGGTCGAGGCGATGGCCACCGGTGGCCAGGCCGGGATGTCCTCCCGCATCGACAACTGCTTCGGCTTCCCCTCCGGCATCTCCGGCGCCGAACTCACCGAGCGCGCTGTGCTCCAGGCGGGCAAGTTCGGCGCCCGGATCAGCGTCCCGGCGGAGGCGGCCCGGCTCGAACCGCGGGGCGGCCACTACGCCGTAAGCTTCGCCGACGGCAGCGAGATCACCGCCCGCACCGTCGTCCTGGCAACCGGCGCCCGCTACCGCCGCCTCCATGTGCCCGGCATCGAACCGTTGGAGGGCGCGAGCGTCCACTACTCGGCGACCCTCTACGAGGCCCAGCAGTGCCGTACCGACCCGGTGGCGGTGGTCGGCGGCGGCAACTCCGCAGGCCAGGCCGTGCTCTTCCTGGCCGGGTACGCACCGCGGGTGTATCTGCTCGTCCGTGGGCCGAGCCTCGAGGCGCACATGTCCCGGTACCTGATCGATCAGATCGAGCGCCACCCGCGGGTGCGCGTGCTGCTGCACACCGAGATGACCGAGGCACTCGGCGACAAGGCGCTGGAGGCGATCACCGTGGTCGACCACCATACGGGCGAGCACCGCCACCTCGCGGTGCGGGCCCTGTTCGTCTTCACCGGCGCAGACCCTCACACCGAGTGGCTGTCCGGCGCGCTCGCCCTCGACGCGCGCGGCTACGTGCTCACCGGCGCGGAGGCGCAGGCGTGCTCCGTTCCCGAACTGTGGCAGAGCCAGGGCCGCGACTGCCTGACGTTGGAGACCAGCCTGCCTGGCGTCTTCGCCGCCGGCGACGTCCGCAGCGGCTCGGTGAAGCGTGTGGCCTCCGCGGTCGGAGAAGGCGCGATGAGTATCCACTTCGTGCACCGCTACCTGGGCCACGCGGCCGCGCCGGGCGGCACCGACAGCTCCCCGTACACCCGTCCGAAGGAGTCCGCTTGGCTTGGATGACACCCAGCGGGCGAGGAGATCACGAGAAGGAGAAGGAGGCGATGGTAATGACCACGCCCGTCCGGCGCCCCCGGGGTGGCGCAATGCAGGACAGGCCCCTTGGCTGGGCACGCAATCCGCTGACGGAGTTCGACCAACTGCTCAGTGAGATGAGCGGACTGATCGAATCCACGATGGGAGGCGTGACGCCCGCAGTCGCGTGGACACCCCTGGCGGATGTCACGGAGTCCGACGACGCCTTCCACGTCGAGATCGAACTCCCCGGCGTCAAGAGCAAGGACATCAACGTCGAAGCCAACGGCCAGGAGCTGGTGGTCACCGGAGAAATCAAGGAGAAGGAACGCAAAGGCGTCCTGCGCCGGAGCACCCGCCGCACCGGAGCCTTCGAGTACCGGCTGCGGCTGCCCGGAGAGGTCGACACCGAAAAGATCAATGCGCAGATGTCGGACGGGGTGCTCGCCATCACCGTCCCCAAGGCCGAGGTCGCAAAGCCCCGGCACATCGAGATCAGCGAGACGAGCACCGAGAGCAGCGGCTGAGACGCGAACGCCGCGGTTCCAGGCACCCACCTGGCACCGCGGCCGGGCCGACGAGGCTCGACCCCCGGGGCGGATCATGAACGACGTCCCGTATCGCAACCCCTCACGGCGGGGGAGCCGCGGCACGCGGCTCCCCACCGGCTTCCTTTCGGCGCCGCAGACGCCAGGCGCGCAGGAACCGAAGGGGGAGCAGACCCAGCGGTGCCCGCCGGCCCATGTCCGCCTGGTCCTCGCGGTCGAATGCCCGCGCGTAACGCTCGGCATCCTGGGCCGTCGGGTATCGCTTGCTTCCCTCTGCTCCGCACCTACGGGCACAGTGCCAGAGCATCGTGTCGCCCTCATGGAGAAAGCGAAAACGGTGTCCCAGAAGGTGGCAACGCAGCACAGAAGACCACCCTATTCGGACCGACCCATTCCGGCCTGTTCTGTTCCTCTGCAGGCAACAGCCCATGGCTCTGAACGAGAAGGCATGGCATGACCAGGACCGCCGAGTTCGGTGTCATCACGACCAAGGTCCCCGCTCGGCTTGACCGGCTGCCGTGGTCCCGATTTCATCGGCGGATCATCATCGGTCTGGGAGCCGTCTGGATTCTGGACGGGCTCGAAGTGACGATCGTCGGGGCGGTTGCCGCCCGCATGACCGAGCCGGGCAGTGGCATCAACGTGACCAGCGCCGACATAGGCACTGCCGCAGCCGTCTATGTGGCGGGTGCATGTGCGGGCGCTCTCCTGTTCGGGAGGCTCACCGACCGCTACGGGCGCAAGAAGCTGTTCATGATCACGCTCGGCATCTACATACTCGCCACCGTCGCGACCGCGTTCGCCCACGACGCCTGGTACCTCTACCTCGCCCGCTTCATCACCGGTATGGGCATCGGCGGAGAGTATGCCGCGATCAACTCGGCCATCGACGAGCTGATTCCGGCCCGCAACCGCGGGCAGGTGGATCTGGCCATCAACGGCAGCTACTGGGTCGGTGCGGCGCTCGGCAGCCTGGTCGCCGTGCTGCTTCTCAACGAGAGTCTGCTGGCAGCCGGCCTTGGCTGGCGGCTGGCCTTCGGCCTCGGCGGCGTTCTGGGCCTGGGCATCATGCTGGTACGCCGCCATGTGCCGGAGAGTCCGCGCTGGCTGTTCATCCACGGGCATGAAGACGAGGCCGAACGCATCGTCGACCGGATCGAGGCCGAGGTGCACGAGGAGACCGGCCGTGAGCTGCCGGAACCGGGCGAGGCGGTCACCGTACGGCAGCGCGACGTCATCCCGTTCACGGAGATCGCCGGCGTGGCTCTGCGGCGGTATCCACGTCGCGCCGTTCTCGGTCTGGCGCTCTTCGTCGGACAGGCGTTCCTGTACAACGCGATCGTCTTCGACCTGGGCACGATCCTGAACGGCTTCTTCGACATCGGCTCCGGCTCGATCCCCTACTTCCTTGTCCTCTTCGCGATCGCCAACTTCCTCGGCCCACTCCTTCTCGGCAGACTGTTCGACACCCTTGGCAGAAAACCGATGATCGCGGGCACCTACTTCGGCTCGGCGGTCGTGGCAGCCGTCCTCGCCGCCCTGCTGATCAACGGCTCCCTGACGACTTGGTCGTTCTTCCTGCTGGTCTCGTTGACCTTCTTCGTGGCGTCCGCGGGAGCGAGCTCGGCCTACCTGACGGTGAGCGAGGTCTTCCCCATGGAGACCCGAGCGCTGTCCATCTCGCTGTTCTTCGCGATCGGCACGGCCGTGGGCGCAATCACCGGCCCGCTGCTGTTCGGCCACTTGATTCACACTGGCGATGCCAACCTGGTGGGCATCGGCTTCCTCGTCGGAGCGGCAGCCATGGCGCTGGGCGGGGTGGCCGAGGTCTTCTTCGGTGTGCGGGCCGAACAACAGTCCCTGGAGAACATCGCCCGCCCACTCACCGCTGAGGAAGCCGAGGCAGACTGGCGCAACGAGCCCGCACCGCAGGACGCACGAGACCGCCTCCGGCCCGAGCACGTCCGGCAGGCCGCGCACGAGCGGGAACAGCGGATCACCGACCGCACCGCCCGCCGCCGGGAGCGGGAGCGCACCCGAGCCCGCCGCTACCGCCCGGGCACCGGACCGGGCAGCAGGATGTACTCGCCAGGGATGGCCGGCACCGCGGGCACGGCAAGCCGTACGTCCGCCATGGCCGAACAACGCCTCGACGACGAGATCGAACAGATCACCCACGCGCTCGAAGAAACCGGCCCGACGAGCCGCGACCAACTCGAACAGGCCGTGGGCGGTCGTTCCTGGGGCACCGGACGCTTCCGCCGTGCCCTGCGTGAGTCCGAGCGGGAGTTCAGGGCCAGGAGTCTTGCCAACGGCAGCTACGCGCCGACGGACGGATGCGGCCGGTCCGACAGCACACCGGACGACCCCCATGACCAGCGGTGACCGGGGCAGAAGGAGCAGCGATGAAATACGACGGATTCCTCGCCCAAGTACGCGAGCGAGGCGGATACAAGGACCAGGACGAAGCCGCGGACGTCACCAAGGCCGTACTGGAAGTGCTGGCCCAACGGATCAGTCCGGGAGAGGTCAAGGACCTCGCATCCCAGCTGCCCGGCCCGCTGGGACAGGTTCTGGACCATGCCACGCCGCAGCAGGCGCAGAGCTTCGGGATCGAAGAGTTCTACCGCCGGGTCGCCGAGCGCACCCATGCCCGGCCGCGTACGGCGCAGTGGGACGCCAGCGCGGTCCTGACCACGGTTGCCGACGCTGTCACCGGCGGAGAACTGAATCAGATCATCAGCCAACTCCCGTCCAGTTACGCGATCCTGTTCGGCAAGGCCGACCTTGCGGACTGAGCCCGTGAGGCGCCCAGAACGAACGGCCAACGAAAAATGCGTCCCAGCACTACGTCGCGGGCGGTTGCCGAGTGTCGGCATCCACTGACGTCAGCGTCTGGACCTCGGAGTACCGGCGCCCAGTTGCGCCCTGCGGCTCTTGCCGTTACGGATCAGGAGGCTGCCACTCGAACATCAAGATCGTGGCGTCATCGCTGAGTTTGTTGTGCCGATGCTCGAGGATGGCGTGGATGAGCAGGCGCAGCGCTTCCGGGGCGCTCTGCCCCGCTGCGGTCGACCGGATGATGTAGTCGGTGAAGCGCTCCAGGCCGAACTCTTCGCCTGCCTCGTCACGTGACTCTACGACGCCGTCTGAGTAGAGCAGTATTCGGTCACCGGGTTCGAGGCTGACCTCGTGCACCTGACGGGCGGTCCCGCCGAGACTGGCGGGTAGACCCAGAGGAGGCTCAGGTGGCCGCTCCAAGGCATTGCGGAGCAGGCGGTGGCGACGGATGAGCAACGGGGGCGGGTGGCCGCAGTTGCACCAGCGCAGCACACCGGTGGGCATGTGCAACTGGGTGAAGACACCCGTGCAGAACTGTTCCGGAAGCCACTTCGCCAGTGCCTCGTCCATGGTGCCCACGAGTTCGTCCAGGTCTGCCCCGCTGCGCCGGGCGTTACGGCAACCTGCCATGGCGACAGAGGTGGCAAGTCCGGACGCCAGATCGTGCCCCATGCCGTCAAGGACCGTGGCGTGCAGAACGTCCTCGGTGAACGCATGGTCGAAAGCATCGCCGCCCAGTTCGTACGCAGGCTCCAGAACCGCCGTCGAAACGACCCGCCCGGTGCCGATCGACCGGGGAGGGAGAAAAGCCCTCACCATCTCCGTGGGCAGGTGCATCGGCCTGGTACGCATGCGCTGCGCGATGGTGTCGCTGTAGGTGCGCTTGGATGTGATGATCAGTGCGAGGAGCAGCGCCGTCGTTCGACAGCGCCGCAGCTTGAGCCCGTCCAGGGTGCTCATGTTCAGCTCCACGACGCCCAGCCGCTCCGCTCCGTCGGCCAGGGGCAGCCATACGTTCAGCCCGCCGGAGGGGACTTCTTCCACTCGGAGAGAGTCGGTGCGGTAGGCCCATCCGGCCAGCGAAGTGTCCAGCTCCAGTTCCGGCTCGCTTTCGACAAGCGGCACCAGCAGTCTTTGCTGGATGTCGACCAGATAGATAACGGCCCTGCCTATACCCATGGCCTCGGCATACCGGTTCAGGACCACGGGCAGTTCCGCAGGTGATGCCAGCTGGGCTGCTCTGACCAGTTCCTCCAGCAGCCGCTCACCGGACCCGACGGACATGTTCCTGTCCATGCCTTCGATGATCCCCGCGAGATCGAGCCGCCACAATCTGAGCTCTCCGACATCCGAGATGTGAGCCGATCAGCCTGGGTGTTGGAGCTTGCCCTTGCGGATCGGCCGGGCTTCGGGATCGGCTGACGTCACGAGCCGGTCGGGGGATCGTGCGGATGCCCGCAAGCCGCACAGCGATCTACTCCAGCAGTGGGTGCCCGCCGCGGTCTCGGCCAGCTGACCGCCCATACCCGCTTTGGGCACCACCTTGGACGTGGACGAGGGCCTGCGGCGAGCCAGCAGGTCGTTGCGGCAGCCGAGGAAGCAGAACGCGCTGACGCTGTTTGGGCGTGGCCTGCACCGTCTGGTCCGGTCGCGACTCACAGCAGGAGGTCGAAGACGGCGCGGGCCTCGTCCCAGTGCTGAGTCTGGGGGTTTTTCAGGTCGGGGTGGAGGATCTTGAAGCTCTGGGCCAGGGCCAGGCTGAGTCCGCCGATGATGTCCGGATAGGCCGCCTCGGTCTCCTCGTCGGGCGTGCGGTCCAGAGCGGGGTGGGTGGCGAGCTGTTCCAGGATCGGTTTGAGTTCTACTTCCTGGTTGATCTTCTGGAAGTGGTGAATGCTCTCCTGCAGGCCTTTCGTGATCGGTAGGTCACAGGTCCGGATGATGTCGCGCCCGTTGGCCTGGGCAGTGGCCTGGGCGACGGTCAGCAGATCGTAGAGCTTGGCGTCGACGAAGTCGCTGTAGCGCTTGAGATCGTTCTTGTCGACGTCCAGCCCCGCGGCCGCGCGGAAGAACCTTTCGAACCTGGCGATGGACATCACGGTCATGACGGCAACCTCCGGCTGCGGGCGCCGGGTGGGCTCCCGGCTCCTGGGCTTCCCGTTCAGCCTGGCCGACGGGGCGCGCGAACGCATGCGCATGTCGGGCCCAATTAGCCTCCCTGTATTGGCCTGCCAGGCCCAGGCGTCCGACTGCCCGGGTAGTCGGACGGGCGTGCGGATCGACAGCAGGGCGAAGAACACCGTGTCGCGGAGCTGCCCCACGGAAAGGGTGACCCCAGATGTCGCTGCTCATGAAGCCGAGCGCCGCGGTGGCGAACACGCCGGCGAGCGCTCGGGAGAGGCCGGTGAACAGCACAGCCAGGGCCGGTTGACGCGGACCATCCCGCCTAGCAGCCGCAAACGCCCGCGGACGTGCGGTGCCTCGCTGGTGTACTGGATCCTCCCGGGTGGCAGGGTGTTGCCGGACTCCGGGATCAGCGCTCCGATCACGCCGAGGGCCGCGCCCCTCAGCCGGTGGGCGGCGCGCATCAGGCTGAGCATGGGCAGCGACAGCAGCACGATGTGCTCCGGCGGGCCGATCATGGCGATGACGGGGCGAGTGTTGTCCTGGTAGGGCCGGTCCGTTCTTCAGTCGCTTCGTGTCCTCCGTTGGCCATCTCGGATCGGCCACGAGGACGACGTCGAGCCGCTGCAGCTGGTGGTGAACAGGTGGCGCTGGGGGGTGTGGTCACCGATCGCCCTGTACGCGAGGGTGCCGGTTTGTGGGTGTAGGTCGGCCCGGGATCGCGAGTCCGCCGAGCGCGGCGCCGCCAGGAGGCGGCGGCGCGGCCGACGCGACCCGGCAGGGCGTTCCGGCTAGGCTCACACCCGTGACGTGGCTGCGGGCCTTCGGGGAGGTCGTGCGATCCGGGCTCACGATCGAGGAGACGCGGCTGGAACCCCTGCTCGCGCTGCGTACGGCCGCTGGGGTGGCCATCGTCATCGGGCCGGCGCTGTGGCTGGTCTCCCCTGCGTATGCCGCGTCCGCCGCCCTCGGCGCCTACTCCGCGGGTGGGGCCACCTTTCAGCGCACCTGGCGTCCACGCAAGGTGATCGCGCTCGGCGCGGGCGCGGGTCTGGCGCTCAGCACCTTCGTGGGCTACCTGGCGGCGGGGCGACTCGTGACGTTCCTCCCACTGCTGGCCGTATGGGCCTTTGCCGCGGGAATGGCGTGGGCCGTCGGATCGACCGCTGGGATCGTCGCAGCGACGACGGTCGGCAGCATGCTGGTGACCATCACCCTTCCCACGAGCTTCGGGCGAGCCCTGGAGCACGCCGGGGTCATCGCGCTCGGGGGCGTGACGCAGGCCGTGCTGATCCTGCTGTTCCCGATCCGCCGTTGGGGGGCGCATCGGGACGCGCTCGCCGACGCCCTGGCCGCCGTGGCGGACTACGCCCGCCGGCTGCGGCACGACCCGACCGCCCCGTTCGACCCGGAGCCGTTGATGACGGCCCGGGACGCGGCCGCCGTGACGCCGTCACAGGCCCGCACCCGTCCCCCCGTCCTGCACGGCCCCCGGGGACTCGCCGAGCGCATTCGGCCGGTGGTCGCCGCGCTCGCCGACCCGGACGTTGGCGCCCCGGCGGAGGGACCCGGGCGGGACCGCGCGCGGGAGTTGCTCGACGCGGCCGCCGACGTTCTGGATGCGGTCGCCCGTTCGATCCGCCGCGGCACCCCCGCCGAGGTGCGGCCCGAGAGCACGGACGTCCTGCGCGTCGACGAGGAGCACGAGGTGCTGGAGGGCCCCGCGCGGCAGGCCGCCGAGCGGCTCGTGGAACTGCTCGGCGAGGCGTTGGAGATCGCCGGGAGCGGCTGCGCGCGCGGGAGGACGCCCACGCCGCCCGGCCCCGCGAGCGCCCAGTTCCTGGTACGCCCGACACTGTTCCGGCTGGTCCCGGTCGTCGTCCGGGCGGTGCGCCGTGAGCTCCGCCGGGACTCGCCCGTGTTCCGGCACG
The DNA here is from genome assembly GCF_902506575.1 of Streptomyces mexicanus. Lineage (GTDB taxonomy): Bacteria > Actinomycetota > Actinomycetes > Streptomycetales > Streptomycetaceae > Streptomyces > Streptomyces mexicanus. The sequence continues at coordinate 2,476,092 of NZ_LR732544.1, forward strand.
CCGTCCGCCTGGCGGCGGTGGCCACGCTCGGCTATCTGATCGCCGCCCGGCTCCCCCTGGGTCACGGCTACTGGGCACCCATTGCCTCGGTGATGGTGATGCGGCCGGACTTCCACCGGACGTACGCGCGTGCGGTGGCCCGTCTCGCCGGGACCCTGGCGGGGGTCGCGCTCGCCACCGGGATGGTGCGGGGCCTGGGCCCGGACGCCCATGTGTCCGGCGTGCTGGCGGTGGTCTCGGCGGGCCTGTCGTACACGCTGATCCGTACCGGCTACGCCTACTCCCAGTGCTTCACCGCCGCGTACGTCGTCTTCCTGCTCGGCATGGGCGGCCAGGCATGGGAGCAGACGGTCCCGGAGCGGGTGGTGCTCACCCTGCTCGGCGGGGCCCTGGCAATGCTGGCGTACCTGGTGTTCCCCGCATGGGAGACACCCCGGCTGCCGGGCCGGCTTGCGGACTGGCTAGCCGCCAACGGCCGCTACGCGGCCGCGGTGCTCCGCAACTACGCCGAACCGACCCGAGAGCATCACGCCGACATGCGCAGGGCACTGCTGGAGAGCAGGGAGGCACGTGCTGCCTGGCAGGAGGCATACGACCGGGCAAGGCAGGAACCAGTCCGCCCCCGGGGGCTCACGTCGCGCGAGGCGCAGGAGGCGCAGGAGGCGCTCAAGGGGTTCGGCCGGGCAACGATGCTCATGGAGAGCCACGTCCCGCGGGCCGACAGCCGTGTCGTCCCCGAGGCGGAGCGGTTCGCCGACGCCCTGGAGGCGGACACCGCGAAAGCGGCAGCCGACGTGCGCGAGCACAGGAATCCGGACTGGGGGCGCGTGGAGGAGGCGCTCCACGCGTGGGAGGGCGCCGCCGGGGACCGGAGCCCGGTCCTGCGGCGCGAGGCGGAACTGCAGAAGCAAGCCTTGGAGGACCTCGCGACGGCCGTGAGCCGCACGCCCCTGGAACGGGACGTCGGCTCTGCTCGCGAGGAGCAGAGAGTGCGGGCGGCCGCGGCGGCGGAAGGTGACGGATCAGGAGCCGCGCACCGGAGTGGGTGACGAAGTCGGCGATGGGGAGCGCCCCGCCTCCTGGAGCGGGAAGTAATCTCCCGGCCGCGTCGAGCGCCGCCACACGTACACCGCTGTCGCCATCACGAGGATCAGCCCCGCCAGGATGAGCAGTTCGATCCCCTCGACGTTCCAGCGGAAGGACTTCTCCGCCTCGGCCGTCACGATGAGCACCTTGCGGATGCCGGCAATCAGGCCGACGACGAGGAACGGCTCCGCGTCGAGGGTCTGGTTCCTGATGGTGAGGCGGACGGTGTGGAGCAGCTCGGCCACGATGAACAGCACCAGGCTGCTGTCCAGGGCGGAGAGAATGACCGTTTCCTCGCGGTACGGCCCCTGGATCGACCTGATGACGTCATGGACGACCCCGACGGTCAGGATCCCCGCGAGCAGTACGAGGAGCGCCCCGACGATGAGGTGGATGCCGTCCTCGATGAGCTGTAGGAGGCCCTGTACCCGGCCGCCCTCGATCTTCGGGAGAATGGGTCGCACATTCAGCATGCTAGGGGTGCCCCCGCCCGCGGGCGCGGCGTGCTGCCGAACGGGTGGACGGGCGCAGCCCTCCCTGTGATGGCAGCCTGGTGGAAGGGATGAGGCACGACGTCACCAGTCCTACCTGGCAGGACGAGGGTGTATGAGACAGCCCGACGCGGACACGACCGTCAGGAACCTGCGGCTTGTCTTGGTCGCCGACCCGGGCCTGCCCTCCGAAATCGCCCGAGACCTCGCCCCCCGTCTGCCGGAGCATCTGCGCCGCCGCATCGGCAGGGGCATCCGCTGGCAGGTGGACACTGTGACGGCGCCCTTGGTGGCAAACGAGCAGGTCGACGTGTCCGACGTGGCCGAAATCGTCGGCACCCATCTCGAGGACGGCGACTGGGACATCGGCGTCTTGCTCACCGATCTGCCGCGCCGGGCGGAGCGCAACCCGGTCAGCATCGAAGTCGACCCGGAGCACAGGATCGCGCTGGTCTCACTGCCCGCCCTCGGCTCCCGGCGTCTGCGGCGCCGGGTGCGGCAGGTGGTGGTCGGCGCCGTCAGGCAACTGACCGCGCAGGACGAAAAACCGCTGGATTCCTCCGTCGGCCGTCCGGCACCCGCGGAGGAGTCCGACCGCGAACGCTACGTGGTGCCGGGGCTACGCGGCCACGTCCGTCTGGTCCTGGGCATGGTGCGCGCCAACCGTCCCTGGCGACTGTTCGCGAGCCTCTCCCGCGCCATGGCTGGGGTCTTCGCCACCGCAGCCGTCGGCTTCATCAACGCCACGACCTGGCAGGTCGCCACCGCTCTAGGCATCCCGCAGCTGATGCTCATCGCGGTGCTGTCCACCCTCGCCCTCACCGCGTGGATCATCATCGACCACCGGCTGTGGGAACGCGCCGGGGACCTGCCTGGCGCCCACGCGCCGCTGTACCCCTATAACCTGGTCACGCTCCTCACCATCGGGCTGGGGGTGTTCTTCCTCTACGCTGCGCTGTTCGTGACCCTCGTGGCGGTCTCGTTCCTGGTCGTGACCCCATCCGTCTTCGGCCGGATCGTGCACCACGCCGTCGATGCCTCGGACTACCTCACGCTGAGCTGGTTCGTCACGTCCAGCTCCATGATCGGCGGTGCTTTCGGGACAGGACTCGAGAACGCCGAGGAGGGGCGCGACGCCGCGTACGGGCAACGCCACCGGAAACGTCAGCGGCAGCTGACCGAGGCCCGCGACCGGTCCAGGTGAGGAGCCCTCGGCTGCGCAGTGTCAGGTTGGTGGATCGTGCTGTTACGACTGCCCTGCCTGGCCGTGTCGAGCGGGTTCGCCTTCATACGGCTGCTGCCGAGGAGCGCTGTGGACAAGGCGCCGGTGCGGCTTGCGGCCACCGCCGCCCTGCGGACCCGTCCCATTGGCGCCTGGCCGCAGTCGAGTTCCCGCACGCCGAGGGACACAGTCGCTTCACGGACGCCGGCGGCACGAGCGACCGCTCAGATCCCGCCGTGGCCGAGCGATCGGGCACTCCGACCGCCGCGGCCCCGCGGGCGACACCCCGTAGCGAGCCGCCGGGGCCCGGCCAGCTCGCCCTGGCACGATGCTCGTCATGCAGCCGCTGCCCACACCCTGCCCCGCCGACCTGGTCCCCGACGCCACGGGCCAGGACGCCTTCAACGCCGCATACCGGTCAGCCATGCAGCAGCGTGCCGTATTCGTTGCCGTCGAGTGCCAGGCCCAGCGCTGGACGGTCAAGGCCGACGCGCTCACGGCCTTCGAGCACGACATCGACGCCACGGTGTACGACGCCGTCCGGAACGCGCTCATCCGCCTAATCCGCTCCCGCGAGATCCGTCCCGATTTCTCCGCCGGACCGGTCTACTTCGTCCTATACGACCTGGAGAACGAGAACCGGGCGCGCGAACTCGCCGCCGCACTGCACGCGGCACTGTACGGCGACCTCGGCCCACTGGCCCAGGCCGTATCCGACACCCCGGCCTGATCAAGACATCGCCACTCACTGCCACGTGCCGGGTCCAACGTCGGAGGCTACTGGCGGGTTACCTAGAGTTCTGCCTAACAACGGCGTCGAACCGCCACACGCCGCCGTGCCGGCCGAACCTCCTCTCGGGCAGCACGTGGCGGGCGACGGCGGCGAATCCCAGGCCCACCTCGTACAGCTTCCCGCCGCCGCTGACAGTGCCGATCTCCGGCAGGGTGCGGGCCACTCCGTCGCCGTCGCGGACGGCGACGTACTGCATTGCCTTCGCGATCGGAGGCCAGCCGGCACTCGGCAGGCGACGTATCCCCAGTTCATCAACGCATCGACCCACAGGTTCAACGCGGCATGACCTGCAGCAACGGCTGCGTACGGTGCGCAGAAGGTCCCGTACGAGGAGTCGCTGGAGTTGAACCGGCTGGTGCTGCTCGACGAGGTACCGGCGAACGCGGAGACGTGGGCGCAGGCGCGCGTATTCCGACTGGCGGCCGCCCGAGGCGTCCGGGGGATCGTCGCGCACAGCGACCCCGAGCCCAGGACGCGCCTCACCGCCCACGGACCCGAGGTGATCTTTCCTGGCCATCACGGGACGATCTACCAGGCCAAAGGGATGGATTACCTGGGCAAGACGCGACCGCGGCGCCTGACCATGCTGCCTGACGGCTCAGTCCTCCACGACCGCGCGATGTCCAAGGTCCGCAACGACGAGTGCGGCCGCGGCGGAGTCGAGCGGCGTCTGGTCGCTCTCGGCGCCCGCCCCCGCAGCGAGGGTGAGCCGGGCCGGGGGTGGCTGGAGGAGGCCCTGCAGGCCGTAGGGGCGCGGGTCGTATCCCACGGAGGCAACCATCGCTATGCGGCCTACATCGGGCCGCGCGCCGGCCGCCGGTTCGCCGCCACCTCCTACCCGTATCCGAAGGCCGACCGAGGGGGTGCTGTCGCATGACTGCCGCACTCCGCCCTGGCCGCGAAGGGGTCGATCTGGTCATCTCCTGGGGCCTGGGCGTCGACTCGACCGCGTACCTCGTGAAGATGCTGGACGACCCGGCCGCCCACGGAGTGGACCTGGCCCGCACCATGGTGATCCACCAGCTCACCGGGAGCGAGTGGCCGACCACCCGTGCCCACGCCGAGCAGTTCGTGCTGCCGCTCCTTCGTAAGCACCAGGTCCGGCTCGTTCAGGTCTCCCGGTCCAGCCGCGCTTTGGCGATCGCGGTGATGGACGACTCCCGCCGACCGGAGCGGATCGTCCAGCGCGGACCGTGGGAGCTGTGGGACGAGTACGAGACCAATGGAACCGTTCCCCAGCAGGGCGGCATCCGGATCTGCAGCCTGCACGCCAAGGGCGAGGTCGGCGACGCACTGATCGCCGCGCTCGGTGGAGCGGGTCGACGTGGGCCGGGCAGCCGCTCTCGGCCAGAGGCTGCGGAGCGTCTCGGAGCGGCACGGTGTGCCCGTCGAGGTCGACGAGCGCTACGGGCGGGTGCGGGCGTGGGTCCAGCGGCGCGGGCCGACTCTTCCGACGGTGGAGGAACTGATGGTCACCGCCCCGTTCCATGTCCGGGACAAGCAGGTGCCGCACTTCGAACGGGAGTGGGCGGCGCACCGCCGCGACAGGTCGTGACGCGGTCTGGGTGCCGGCGAGATTGACAGCCTCCCATCAAGAGCGTCATATTGATTACACGAAACAAGCGGCAAAAGCGGTGGACGGCGGAAGGCACCCCCTCACGGGGGTGTCGGCCCAGAGCGGCAACCCCGGCCGAACGTCCCGCCGACCACCATCACCAACTCGACTCGCCCCCGGCACCTGAGCGCCGGAAGAACAAGAGGAGCAGGCCCTCAGTATAGGGCCGCGGCCCGAACCGGAGAATGCAATGTCCAAGGCCCTGAACCCGCAGCGTCGCGTCATCGGCGACCGCGCCGTGGTCAACCGTGACTGGATCCGCGAGTTCACCGGCGCCAGCGCCGGCACCGCGGCCCGCTGGTACAAGCTGCGCCTCGAGCAGCCCGAGGAGCACCGCCACCCGGAGAAGGAGCGCATCGACGGGACCGACTTCTACGACGAGCAGCAGTTCCGCAACTTCTACACCTGGTTCCAGCAGGAGAAGGCGAGCAAGGTCCTCAAGGCCGATCCCGAGCTGTACGAGCTCGACCCCGAGGACGTCGTCTCCATCAACAAGGCCGCCGAACTGCTCAAGTTCAGCGGGCCTTCGGTGATCCGCAAGTACCGGCAGGCGAACCCCGGCTACTTTCCAGAGCCCGTCGACGAGCCGGTCCAGGGCCCCACCGGCCGCATGATCCCCGGCTTCCGCGTCGGCGACCTGCAGGACTTCGACCGCAAGCGCACCGGGGACAAGCTCGGCAAGGCCGGCCGCCGCCCCGGGCCGCAGCCGGAGGCGCCCGTCGGCCGGCCCTCCGCCCTCGAGGAGGCCCTCGCGGCCGAGCTGAGCGCCCACGCCGGCGGTGAGCCGCTCACCGCCACGCAGCTCGCCGAACAGTACGCCACCGAGGCGATCGACCGCGACGGCTACCACCCGGGGCTGGCCGCAGAGCTCAGCGTCCAGTACGGGGGCCCGCAGAGGTCCTGGGAGTACGCCGTCCGCAACGCCCTCAAACACCACCCGGCGGCCGCGCCGCGACGCTCCGAAGCCGACCGGCGGGCGGCCATCGCCCTGTCCGCCCTGCGCGAGCGCGGCGACGTTCGAGGTCTTGCCGCCTCCCTCGCCCGCGAACACGGAGGCAGCCCCGACGTCTGGTCGCGTGCGGTGAACGCGGCACGCAGGCTCGCCAACCCCACCTCCTGATCTTCCTACCAGCAGAAGGACGGCCCCCGATGCCCAGCTATCAGCTCCGCGATACCGCCACTGGCCGGCTCCTCGCCCGCGACCTGGCCGACTACGCCGCGGCCGAGGCCGCCATGGACCGCCTCGACGACGAACTGGAACACGACCTCGCGGCCAACGGCGAAGGCGCCGGACGCATCCGCCTGCGTCTCGACATCGAAAAGGTCACCGCCGGCATCCCGGAGACCGTCGGGCACCACGTGCTCCTCCTGGGCGTCGACGACGCAGCCCCCATGCCCTTGCTGTAGCCGACGGACCTTGCCATGAACCGCGGTGTGCCGCACGGGAAGCCTGCACTCAGTTCCGGCAGTCCGCGCAGCGCCGGCTCACGACTCGGACCAGTGGCGCCATCCCTGGGAAGTAGCCACTGACCTGCACCCCCCTCACATCAAGGGGGTTGCAGCATCCCAGTAAGAGCGTATAATTGATTTTAGATCCAGGCGGCAACCTGGATCAGTCACCAGCCGACTCAGGAGCAGACGTGATCACCCTTCCCCTCAGCCCCGAGCAGAGCACCGTCTACTGGACGGTGGCGGTCTGCGACACGTACGGGTCCGTGAACCGGACGACTGGCCTGCACTCGGCCTCGGCCGTTCGCCAGCAGCACGACTTCTGGTCCGCGAAGCAGTCGACGGCCCGGATCGAGCTCACCGAGCACACGCTCCTCCAGGTCCGGACGGTCACCGCCTTTGAGGGCCTGCCGGGTGCGGGCGAACCGACGCCGCTGCCGGATCTCCCGGCCGGCGCGCAGGAGGTGAAGCGGTTCTTCAAATTCGCCCGTGCGCTCGAGGACGGCTCACTGACGGGGTTCGGCCCGGCCGTTCTGTCTACCGGCGACGAAGTCCGCTACTTCTACGAGTGGACCGCCAAGAACCAGGAGCGCGCCCAGGCCGTGCGCGTCGACGTCTCCACGCTGCGGATCCTCGACATCACGCTCACCCACTACACGCGTGAGCTGCAGCTCGCCGACCTGCCCGACGATGACGCGACCTCGCTCGTGGGACAGCTGGAGACGGCGGGCCTGTACTGGATCCCCGTCCACGAGAAGGCGGGAACGCACCTGCGCGTCCCCCTCGCCGACGGATCGCAGATGACCATCAGCCGCACGCCCGCCGACGTGCAAGCACCCGGCTCCCAGCCCACAGTCGACGACCGTGGCGGCTGGCTCGCCGTGTGGGACGACTTCAACGGCGTCTCCGTCGAGGTCTACCGCTCCGCGCGCCAGGGCCTGACCCGTGCCGCGGACACCGCAGCCCTGACGGCCGCCGTCCTCGACTGCGCCCGCAAACACGGCGGCGGACCCGTCCTCACGGACCAGTCCGGGCAGCCGCACACCCGCTGACTCACCCAGGGCTCCTGATCCATTCTTTCCGCCGGCCGGGCGCGGCAACGCCCGGCCGGCGGCCTCACCAACTCGACTCATGAAGGAGGCAGCAGTGCTGCGCTACGCACCGGTTCTCCCGCCAGACGAGCTGGCCCGCCTCAAGGCCGCCTTGGGGCTCATCCCCTTCGTCGATCTCTTCAGCGGCTGCGGTGGCAGCAGCCGCGGGCTGGAGGAGGCGGGCTTTCGCCTGCTCCTGGGCATGAACCACGACCCTGTCGCGGTGTCGACTCACCGTGCCAACCACCCGCACGCCGAGCACAAGTGTGAGGACATCCACACCTACGACAAGCGCAACCTGCCGTCCGCCCGGGTGTACTGGGCGTCCATCCTGTGCACGGAGGCCAGCAAGGCCGGCGGCAGGAAGCGTTACCGCGGCCAGGAACGGCTGAGCCTGACCGGCAAGGACGAAGGCGCCAAGGCAGCAACCTTCGTCCAGACGAGGGCCTCCGCGCTGGACGTCCTGGCGGTCACCGAGCTGCACCGGCCCGACGCCGTCCTGGTCGAGAACGTGGCCGAGTTCGCCACCGACTGGGAACTGTTCGACTGGTGGCTGCGCGGCATGGAGCTGCTCGGCTACAACGTGCAGATCGTCAACGCCTCGTCAGCACACCTGGGCGGTGGGGACAACCTGCTGCCGCCGCAGCTGCGCGACCGCATCTACATCGTGTTCACGCGCAAGGGCCTCCCGCTGCCCGATCTGCGGGTGCGGCCGGAGGCGGTCTGCCCGGAGTGCGGGCCGGTGCTGGCCAACCAGGTGTGGAAGAACCCGAAGGCGCGCCGCATCGGCAAGTGGGGCGAGCAGTACGACTTCCGCTGCCCCAACCGGGCGTGCGGACACCTGAAGCTGACACCGGTGACCCGCCCGGTCGGGGACGTCATCGACTGGAGCCTGCCCGGGCAGCGCGTGGGCGACGGCCGGCCCGACCGCAAGAAGTTCACCCCGTACGCTGCGTCGACCCGTGCCCGCATCGCGATGGGACTGGAGAGGTTCGGCACTGACCCGTACATCGTGATGCTGCGCAGGCACGGCACCGCCCTGCCGATCACCGGCCCGGTGCCCGCACTGGCCGCGCAGGGCCGCCACCACGCGCTGATCATCCCGATCGGCCGCAAGGGCGCCCCCCGCACCACCGCCGAGCCGCTGACCACGGTGGCGACCAAGCCGCACCACTCACTGGTCATCCCGGCGCTGACGGTGGACGACTGCACCCTGCGCATGCTCTCGGTGGCCGAGCTCAAGCAGGTCCAACGCTTCCCCGCCGACTACATCATCCTCGGCAACCAGACCGAGGCGATCTTGCAGATCGGCAACGCGGTAAGCGTCAACGCCGCGCGCTGGCTGGGGGAACGGCTCCTGCCGAGTCTGGCCCTGGCCGCCTGACCCGTCCCGCAACTGCGGCGGTCCGGCCCTCTGATCCCGGGCCGCCGCTCCCCCCGTCCTTCAGGCGCGGCAACGCCTGGCTGACGGGTCCACCGACTCACCGAACAAGAGAAAGCCCCCGCCCATGTCCCAGAAGACCAACCGCGGCCGCCGGCCCCTCACCGTCCGGCGGCACGTCGTCCAGTTCAGCGGCGGCATCGGGTCCTTCGCCGTCGCTGTCCGTGTCGCACGGAGGTACGGCACCCGCAACCTCACCCTTCTGATCGCCGACACCGGCATTGAGGACGACGACCTGTGGAGGTTCGCCGACGACACCAGCCAGCTTCTCGGCGTTCCCCTGACGAAGGTCGCCGACGGGCGCACCCCTTGGGAGGTGTTCCGCGACGTCCGCTTCCTGGGCAACGACCGGCTGGCGCCCTGCACACGTCTGCTCAAGCAGGTGCCGTGCCGGACGTGGATGGAGGAGCACGCCGACCCCGCCGACACGCTGGTGTACGTGGGGATCGAGAACACGCCGCGTGACCGGGCCCGGATCCCGGCGATCGCCCGCAACTGGAAGCCGTGGGTCACGCGCTTCCCGCTGTGCGGGAAGTGGGAGCCGGCCCGGACCAAGCAGCAGCTCCTGGACGAGGCGCGGGCCCTGGGCGTCACACCGCCCCGCATGTACGAGCTCGGCTTCGCCCACAACAACTGCGGGGGCACGTGCGTGCGCGCGGGCCAACGTCAGTGGAAGCACCTTCTGCAGGTCCTGCCCGAGCGATATGCCTATGCCGAGGAGCGGGAGGAGGAACTGCGGCAGCTGCTCGGGGACGTCAGCATCCTGCGCGCCCGCCGCGGCGGTGAGAGTCGGCCCCTCCCGCTGGGCCTGATGCGCGAACGGTAGGCAGAGTCCAGGTAAGACGCCCCAGGCCATCAGCCTGGGGCGTCGGCGTTCTCGCGCCAGGCGGACCGGGCTCGTGCTGGTGGACGAGTCGATGCAGCAGGGCGCGCAGCTGTGTCCGCCTTCTACGCATCAAGGCATGAGGTGCCCCAGGGCTGGCTGGGCAGCGTTTGTGGGGACCCTAGGCGTGGGGGAAGTACGGCTGGTGCAGGCCGTCTCCAGGCCACAGATCGTGCTCGGTCACGAGGCTGGTGAGGAACACGTCGACCTCGGTCAGCACCGCGGCACGCTCTGTCGGCCCGTAGACGATGAACTCGTTGGCTGCGGCGTCGTAGGCGCGCACGTGGCTGTGCGGGCCGGAGCACACGAGGGCGCGCGCAATCTCGGGCAGGCCGAGGCTGAGGGCATCGCAGTTCCCGGAGCGGACGAGCTGCACCAGGTCGGTGGTGACTTGCTCCCAGTCGCCGATGGTCGGCCAGTCGGCGCCGCCGTTCAGTTCGTGGGTGAGGGTGGACAGCGGGATGATCTCGCCCGGCTGGCGTCCTTGCGTGAGAAGGTCGTGGATCCGGGCGCCGTCGGGCTGGAGCACCTGGGGGTGGAGCAGGGAGCCGGCGGCGACGACGGTGGTGTTGATCTCCTGGGTTCCGGGGCCGGGGTAGTACGGCTCGTGCGCGAACAGCAGATAGACGTTCGTGGTGCGAACAGCCGGGTTGGGTTCGGTCTGGGGCATCAGGAGGGCTCCCTTCAGCGGGCCTGCACTGGACTTGGGCTGATGTGTCAGCGGACGGACGCCTAGCGGGTGCGGGCCCAGTGGTCGCACAGGTCCGCGGTGCTGGCCCGCGCTGGCCGTGCCGTGCTCGGCGGCGGTGCGTTTCAAGAGCTGGGCGGCCTGGCCGGCGAGTTGGAGCATCAGCCGCTCGCGGTCGCTGAGCCAGGCTGAGGCCGAGTGGGTGCCACGGGTCTGGAGCAGGTCTGCGGCGTCCCACAGCAGGTTCTGGCTGATCTCGGCCGACCGGCGCAGTTCGTAGCGGTTATCGCTCGCGGCGGCCTGGATCAGGTAGGTATGCAGAGAGGCGAGGCGCTGCACGTAGCGGACGGCATCGTCGCCTTCGACGATGCGGACGTGTTCGCGGGCCCGGGCGTCGAGTCGGCCAGGCAGGTGCTCCGCGAGCAGTGGGGCGAGCAGCATCGCCGGGAGGACGACGTCGACCGGGATGCCCTGGGCGATGGTGGACAGGCCGACGGCCAGGCTGATGAGGGCGACCGCGGCGGCGGAGAGCCGCAAGGATCCGGAGTGAATGCCAGGGCGATGTGCTGGGCGGGACGCCTGGTCAACCAGCGCAGCGCCAGGCGTTGCCCGCGGGTCGCCGTTGGGGTGAGCACCCCGATCTGATAGGGGGTCCCGGGCGCGCTGCCGTCGCCGGGAATGGTCCAGGCGAACCACCCCCAGCCGGTGCGTTCGTAGACGAGGACGAGTTCGCAGGCGTCCGAGCAGGTGTGGTCGCGGATGTGGCCGGTGCGCAGGGCGCGCGAGCGTTCCTTCTCCCACCGCTCCGGATCTTTGGGGAAGGGATGCTCGTGATGCGCGATGGGTGGGGGGCGGAGGGTGTCGGTCACGGGCTGCTTCCTTCTGGTTGGTCGGTCAGGGCGGAGGCGCACGTAGTGCAGCGGCCGTCGCCGGCGGGGTGGGCGCGCCGGGGAGTGGGGCCTGGGCAGGTGCGGCACAGTGGCCAGCCGAGGCAGGCAGGGCAGAGATCTTCGCCGGGAGCGGTGCCGGGCACGCCGCAGCCGGCGCATTCGACGAGGGCCCGGTAAGTGAGGGCTTCGCTCACCGTGCGCGCGGCGGCTGAGTCGGCGGACCGCCGCGGCGGTGGGTCGTCCCAGGAGGGGGCATCGTGGTGGTCGGCCACGATGGCGGGCGGCGGGTAGGCCTGAGCGGCACGCAGGCGGGCGGCGATGATCGCGCCGACCGTGGTCCGCACCGGGTGGGGCAAGGGCCGGTCGGCGATGACGTGCAGCAGCTGCTCGCGGCTCCAGCCGGCTTCCAGCATCACGGTCACGACGCGGCCTTGATCGGTCAGCGCCTGCCCGGTCAGGAGCAGCTCGGGGCGTTGTGCCCCGAGGTCGAGCAGCAACCGGATGCCCGGGTGCATCTCATCGGCAGGGGGCGACGCCGGCGGAAGCTTCGGCGTTGCCGACTGCTCCTTCCGTCCAGGTTCCTGCGCGGCGTCACTGCGGCCGCACGGACGGAGGGGTCTGGTCTTCTGCTTATTGGTCTTCTTTCTGTTGGTGTTCTTAGTGCCGGGATCAGCCAACGTAGGCTCATCCAATCCTGGAAAACCCGACTCTGGTTGTGACCTGCGGTTTTGCAGGGCGGGCAGGTCGGTGATGAAGTACAGCGCCTGGCCGAGCGTGCCGTCGGTGTTGCGCTCGCGGGTGCGGTAGAGGAAGCCGTGCCGTTCCAGCTGCTTGAGCCCCGTGGTGACCGCGTCGACCCCTTCGCGGCCGCGGCGTACCAGTTCGGCGACGGTGACCTGCCAGCCGTCCCGGTGCGTGCTGACGTACCCGAAGATCCCCTTCGCCTTGAAGGACAGCCTGGAGTCACGGAACAGACCGTTGGCGATCTGAGTGAACTGATCACCCGCCATCACCCCACGCCGGATGCCCGCCGCGAAGCCAGCATCGTGTTCGTCTGCGATCGCGAGAGTGGAGGTGGCTTCCAGCAGGGCGATGTCGAGGGTGGCGGCGGGACGGTCGGTGATCGCGTAGACGACCTCGCCGAGTGTCCCGTCCGGGCGGCGCAGACGTTCGCGGATGAGGTAGCCGTACCGCTCCAGCTCCTTCAAGCCGGCGCGGACCGCCTCGCGCCCGTCCGGACCCACGGAGATCAGGTCGGCGACGGTGACCTGCCAGCCGTCCCGGTGGGTGCTGATGTACCCGAAAATGCCCTTCGCCTTGTAGGACAACCGGCTGTCACGGAACAGGCCGTTGGCGATCTGGGTGAACTGATCACCCGCCATGACACCTCGGCGGACCCCCGCCCCAAAACGGCTCACCGCCGTGCTCCCGAGCCGGGCCGCACGTGGTGGCCAGGGCAACGCGCCAGGCCCGCCGAGATAGGGCGGGCCTCGGACCTAGGGGCGCGGGCGTACGTGTGATCCATGCAGACAGCTCACCCGCCAGCCCCGACCAGGCTGACGGCCATGAGCCCCGACCATCGGTCACGATCCGGCAACGGAAGGCGTCTAGCTGCCGTGGTCGGGCTCATGGTCGGGCCGACCATGCCCTTCCACTGCGCGCACTCGCTGACTGCGCAGGGACTTCGCCTGGACCGCTGATGCCCCGGCCGCCGTCGCGGGCCGGGGCATCAGCGCGCCTTGCTCGGGTCAGAAGCTCAAGCAGGGGCCGTTCGCGTCGGCAGCTCCTCTGCCTCCGCCTCCACGTGCTTGGCGAACTTCTCGTGTGCGCTCTGCTTGCTCATCATGAGCGGACCGGCGATCTCGTCCCAGGAGAAGCCGGCCGCCCGGGCCGCGCGCACGGCGTCCCGCTGCCATGCCTCGACGTTCATCAGCAGAGAGGTGGCCGCGTGGACGGCAAGGAGAGGGCGTGCAGGCTCGCCGTCCGCGGTGAGGCGGAAGGTCAACTGGTCGAACGCTTCATCCAGGTCGCTGATGAGCCGCTTCATACGTTGGGTCTGCATGCGCCACATGCTGATCTCGCAGTGCCGTTCCCATTCCTGCTTCAGCTGCACGTCGCAGGCGTCGGGATCGTTGAAGTCAACCGGACGGCGAGGCCCTCGCCATCCGCAGTGGCAGACAGCGCGCAGGCCTTGGGCCTTCCGTCGTCCCTCGTTGCCGTCGTACTTGTACGACCACGCCCAGTTCACGCGCCGTTTCCAGGTCTCTTCAGCGTCCTCGAAGGTGTCGCGCTCGGCGTCCGTTCCGTCCGACAGGACGGCCACCACCCACCCTTCGTGGTTGTCGCCTTCGCTCTCGTTGTCGCCTTCCGCGTACAGCCAGCCCATGACTCCCCCCCCCTCGACCCGTCAATTCCGTCAGGAAACCCTGACGATACCGAAACTGCCAGGTTTTCGTGACGTCTTGCGCAGAGGCGTGCACTCGACTGCGCAGCGGCCAACGGGCCGTGCGCAACGGCCCTGCGCAACCGGCCGAGGATCCTGCGCAGTCGGCATGCGTGGTCAGGCTGCGCAATCGGTCTCGTGATTCCTGTGCTTCCGGTGCGCAGATCCCGGATGGGGCACTGCGCAGGCGCCTATGGGGTCCCGGGAGCTGCCGTCTGCGCATCACGGGGGGCGGGTGGGCGAGCGTCATGTGGTCGTCCACGGTCGTCTGGTCCGGCGGCCGTGGACGGGCCCCGATGTCCCGTCGTCCGCGCACGTCGAGCCATGGTCGGGCCTGTGGTCGGGCCGACCATGACCCCGACCACGGACTTCGTATCCCCATCGTGACTTTGGTCGGGGTCTGGTGGTCGGTGGTCGGGTCGGGGTCGGCGGGTTTTCTCGAGGTCAGCAACATCCGGTTCTGACCTGGGAGTTTGACCATGTCCCCTGGCAAGCGGGCCTCGAACAGCGAGGCAGCTGCTCCGATGGCGGCGGGCGCCCGACTGGAGTCGATGCGGCGCCGGGTACGTCTGTCGCGGGTAGCGGTGCTGACCGCCATCGCGGCCGGCCCCATCGCCCTGTGCGTCGCCGTCGCCTCCACCCCGACCACGGTCCAGGCGGCTACGCCGAACAAGCCCACGGCCGTGCGCACCGCCGCGGCCGCCGCCGATCCGAGCGGCTATGCGCAGCTGTTCCTCGGCGCCTGGCTTCGCAGCAGCGCCGGCGACGAGACGAGTGCGCAGGCGCGGCTTGCGCAGTCGATGGCGCCGGGCGTCGACCTGCCCACCCCCGGCTCCGATGCGCACCCGGCGCCGCAGTCCGTGACGGCGGTGCGCAGTGCGCAGCGCGGTGGCGATGCGTGGTCGGTGACGGTGGCTGCGCAGTACGCCGACGGCTCGGTGCGGTACTACGCCGTACCGGTCGTCGCCGACGGCGCGGGTGCCTCGTTCACCGTGACCGGTGCGCCCGGCGTGGTGGCCGGTCCGGCCCACGCCTCCGTTCCGAAGTCGCCTTACGGCGAGACGGTCCCCGAGGGGGGTCTGTCCTCCGCCGTCGGAGAGTTCCTCGCCGCCTACCTGACAGGTGCCGGAGAGGTCGACCGCTACCTCGCGCCCGGCGTGACGTTGACGCGGGTCTCCCCCGCCCCGTACACGGCAGTCACCGTCCAGCAGGTATCGGCCACCGAGGAGGCCGCGGCCGCCAAGAAGGTACCGGCCGACGGCACCACGGTGCACGTCCTGGCCTCGGTGGAAGCCCGGGACGCCACCGGCCGGTGGCCGCTGGCCTACGAACTCACGCTCAAGGCCCGCTCGGGCCGGTGGGAAGTCGCGGCCCTTCAGTCTGGGACTGCCCAGGACAGGGGTGCGCGGTGAACACGGTGCACAGCTTCATGCTCGCCGGGCAGCTGGACGACCTCGGCACCTCGTGGATCAACATGTTCAAGGACTGGGCCACCAAGGGCCTGCAGGCGGGTCTGATCTGCCTCGTCGTCGTGATCATGGTTCAGAAGTTCAGCCTCAAGGCCGGGATCGGCGCCTTGCTGCTGATGATCATCGCGCTCGGCCTGTACAACTCCCGGGACAGTCTCGCGAACATGTTCGTGGACGAGGTGAAGAACCCGGCCAAGGGCGCACCCGCCGTCCCTGGCATCGTGCAGTCCGAACTCCCCGCCTCCCGTGACCACTCGCCGGGCGTCGGAGGGCGGCTGTGAGCGCGGCAGCCGCGGCACGGATGGGTCGCTTCTACACCGCCGCCCGTCGCCACCCCTGGGTGCTGGGCAAGGTCGCCGACTGGAAGATCCCCCTCGGCCCCTACACGCCCGCGCAGATCGCTCTCGCCGTCGGCGGCGGCTTCCTCCTGATCAAGACCATCAGCTGGTGGTCGTGGATGTTCCCGCTGCCCATCGTCGCGTGGGTGCTGGCCATCTGGGCGGTGCGCCGGCCGAAGATCCGTGGTCGTGCGCCGCTGCAGGCCGCTTTGGGCTGGGTGCTGCTCGTCTGGCAGCCCCGGGGAGGGCGGATCGGTGGCCGGGCCGCCCGCGATCGCGCTGCCCACCCGCTGCTCGGCGGCTTCACCATCGAGGACGCCCACACGCCCGGCCTCGCTGCGCAGGTCGCTCCCTCCCGCGCGGTTCAGCGACGTCCAGCCCGGGCGCCGCAACCGAATCCGGCCCCAGCCCGCTCGTCCGTGCCCGGCCGCCCGCAGCCGCTCGCTGCTGCGGTGACCGCGGGTCCGGTGTCGGGTGTGCAGCAGCTGCTCGCGCTCGCCCAGCACGGGGGTGCGCGATGAGGGTTCCGATCCGTCACATCGCCGGGCACCTGGTGTGGTCGACGCACGGCAGCGTGTGGGCCGTCTACCGCCTGCACCCCGGCCCCGACGCGCAGGGACAGCGCGAGGAGACCGTCCAGGGCACGTACGTGCCGGCGGCGGTCCGCGACGAACAGCTCGCCAAGATCACACATTTGGTGCGGTCACTGTCCGGGGCGCCGCGGCTGTTCGGTCTGTGCGCGCAGGTCGACCCGGGTGAGATCGCCCTCAAGATGATCGAGGGCATCGAGCCGGCCGAGCAGGCACCCGGTGCGGGCCGGCACCCGTGGGTGGAGAACGTCGAGGCCACCCTGGATCTGCTGGACGACCAGGAGATGCACCGCCGCACCCTGTGGCTGGCCGTACCTCTGCAGACCGAGAACGCCGGCCTGCAGGTGTCGGCCACACTCGGTGCGGCGTGGGCAGAGATCGCACCGATGCTGGGCATGCGCCCGGCACCTGTGGCACGGCGTGAGGTGACCGCCTACCGCGAGCAGGCCTCCCGAGTGGAGGCCGCGCTCGCCGGCGGAATCGCCTTCAGGCCCGCCCGCCCGGCGGAGATCGTGTGGATGATCCAGCACGCCCTCCACCGCGGCCTGGCCGAGCCACTGCTCACCGAGGCCGAGACCAGTGAGCTGTACGGCGGGCAGATCCGTGACGGGGTACTGCGCTCCCCCAGCTACGCCGACCTCGGCCAGGTCCGCCTGCAGGAAGGCGGCATCGACCCCGACCTCGACGACGTCGACGAGCTCAAGAGCACGGGCAGCGTCACACGGTCGGGCCGCACGGCCTGGTGGCGAGTGAAGACCGGCTCACCGCTCAGCCGGCGCTGGCTCCAGGTCGAGTCTGACGCAGGGGTGGGCTACCAGGCGCAGCTGGCGCTGGCCGAGTGCCCGCCCGCCGTCAGCCAGGACGCCGCTGACCTGTTCGCCCAGCTGGAGATACTCGACTTTCCGGTCGACTACACCGTCGACCTCACCCTCGTGCCCGCGGAGAAGGCCCGCGATCAGGTGCGGCGCAAGAAGAACGAGCTGATCGACCAGGCCGAGCAGTACGACGCCCGCCCGACCGGCATGCCGGCGTCGCTCACCGAGGCCGCACGGGACCTGGGCGAGCTGGATGCCCGCCTGTCCCGCACCTCGGTGGAGGTCGAGGTGCAGTCGGTGACCGTGCTGACGGTGTGGGGGCCGACCGCCGCCATCTGCGACGCGAGGGCGCGAGCCCTGGTCGCGTTGCTGGCGGGTGCCGACTACCGCGCCGTGCGCCCGGCCGGCCTGCAGGAGGCCCTGTTCACCCTAGGGCTGCCCGGCACCGTGCGCCCGGGTGTGGTGCGGGAGTTCACCCAGCATCAGGTAAGTGAGGACTGGGCGCTGTCCGGGGCCTTCACCGCGGCCGAGGTCGGCGACCCGAACGGGATGTTCCTCGGTATCGACCTGGACTGCGGCACCACCCGGCCCGTCATGATCAACGTGGCCGATGCGCCCAAGGTCGACGCATCGGCGTCGATGGGGATCGTCGGGGACCTCGGCGCAGGCAAGAGCGTGCTGCAGAAGCTGATCACGGAGGCAGTGTGGGCGCGCGGCGGATGCGCGATCTGCATCGACCGCACCCCGGTCCGCGAGTGGGCCACCTTCGCCCGCTCCGCCGCCAGGGGCCGTGTCCAGATCATCGACGCCGCCCAGGCAGAGGTGTCCATCGACCCCCTGCGGATGTTCGCCGGGCCCGAGGGACGGCACTACGCCCTGTCCTACCTCACCCTGCAGCTCGGCATCGGCCCGATGAGCACCAGCGGCGAAGTCCTCCACCACGCCGTCGAGCAGGCCGCCCTCAGCGACGCCCCCTCCATGCACCGCGTCCTGGAGGTCCTCGAGGAGATGGCCACGCGCGAGACGGGTAAACGGCAGGACGCCGCCGCCACCCTCGCCGGTCTCGTCCGCGTCGTGGCCACGAACTCACTGGCCCGGATGGTCTTCGACCCGAGCCTGCCGCCGGTGCGGCTGGACGCCTCCAGCACCTCCGACATGATCGTGATCACCACGACCGGTTTGAAGCTCCCGCCCAAGGCCGCGTTCGACAAGCCCGAGGTCCTGCACCAGCAGCCGCTGGAGGCGCTGATCGGCCGCGCGGTGCTCTACCTGATCGCCGCGATCGCCCGGCAGACCGCGTTCGAGGACCCCGAGCGGTTCACCGCCGTGGTGCTGGACGAGCTGTACTGGCTCACCAGCTCAGCCGAAGGCACCGCCCTAGTCCACGAGATCCTCCACGACGGCCGCAAGCACGGCGCCGGCCTCATCGCCGGCTCCCACGACGCCGACGAACTCGGCCCGGATCGCGGGCTGATGGCCTACCGGGCACTCGCCCGCACCGCCGACCGCGAGCGCGCTCGCCGCGGACTGGAGTTCATCGGGCTCGACCCGAACAACGACGAGCTGGTGCGGCTGGTGACGACCGGCCTGTCCCCGGTCGGTCAGAAGGGCCGGGAGGGCGAGTTCCTGCTGACCTGCCCGAGGCAGAACACCGGCCGCATCAAGGTCTCTATTCCCCGCATCCCACGTATCACCGCCTCCATCACCACCACGCCTGGACGCCGCCCGGGCACCACCTCGCCCTCCGTGCCTGAGCCGCTCGCCGGCGACGCCGTGGAGGCACATGCGAAGGAGTACGCCTGATGACCACGTCTTCCTGGGACCGCTCCCGGCTCGTCACCGCGGCCGCGAGCGTCCTCACGGTGATCGCCGTTGCCGTCGGTGCGTTCGTCCTGGCTCTCGGGGTGGGCGTGCCGGAGACGTGGTGGCCGCACACCGGACGGGCGTTCGCCGCCGACACCCGCACCCCGCACCCAGACCCTTGCGCCCGGATCATCGGGCCTGCCAAGGCGTACTGCGAGCGGGGGGTCACGACCACGGCGGCCGTCAAGCGGGACGTGGCCGGTGGAGTGTGGAGGCTTGGGACGGCCGGCGCTGGTGTGGCTGCCCTGGTGGTGTGGCGTCGGCGGTCAATCGCTGGGCAAGGGCGGCGCTGACGTGTTCCGTCCAGACCGCGCGACCTGGCGTTCGGCCGGCTTCGTCGTGCTTCTCACCTGCG
The DNA here is from genome assembly GCF_902506575.1 of Streptomyces mexicanus. Taxonomy (GTDB): domain Bacteria; phylum Actinomycetota; class Actinomycetes; order Streptomycetales; family Streptomycetaceae; genus Streptomyces; species Streptomyces mexicanus. The sequence goes on from NZ_LR732544.1 coordinate 2,495,614, forward strand.
TGTTCCTTCTGGTGAACACGCAGGTGGTGTACGCGGCCAGCAGCAACAGCGACACCGGAGACCTGCTCGCCCCGCTGAACATCACCTCCTCCGAAGGCGTGCCGATCGACGGCTACGACCTGAATGCCGAGGGCGGATCCATCGTCGCCTTCAAGACGCAGGCGTTGGCCTTCGCTCTATCGGGCCTGTTCACCCTGATCCGGCTTCTGGTCGGGCTGGCGGGCTGGGCGATCGAGTTCGCTTTCCGGTTCCCGCTGCTGAAGATCCTCATCAAGCCCGCGCAGAAGATCGCCGACACCTACGACAACGTGGTGGTCGACACCCTGGGGTTGAAGGGTCTGCTGCTGGCCTGGGCGTTCGTCTTCGCCGGATTCATGATCGCGCGCGGGCGGGTCGGCCGCGGCCTGGGCGAAATCTTCCTCACCCTGCTCATCGGGGCGATCGCCGCCTCGGCTCTCATCCGTCCCGACACCCTGCTCGGCCCTAACGGCCCCCTGGGCCAGTCCCAGCAGGTGGCCGCCGAGGTCGCCCAGCAAAGCGTCAACTCCTACGACTGGGGCGGCAAGCTCGCCAGCTACGACCCGTGCAAGGGCATGGCCGGCAACGCCGAACTCAAGTGTGAAGAGAGGGAAGGCGAAGGACCGGTCTCCTCAACAGAGGTAGCCCGCCCGCTTCAGGGCTCGATCACCAACGCCTTGATCGTCAAGCCGTACATGCTGCTGCAGTACGGGCGCATCCTTGACCCGGCCAAGGAATCCGACCGTAAAGCGTATGCCGTCCACCTCAAATGGATCACGGGCGGATACAAGGCGGGCAACGTCACAGTCTCAGACCACGGCAAGGACGTCTGCCGCAAGATTCGCGGCCCGGGAAGGAAGTACTGCGAGCGCGGCTTTGAGGAGGGCGTGCCGAGTAGGAAGGACATCGAGCACGGGCCGTCTCTCTCTCCGGCCGACGACCTTCTGGCGCCCACCGACGAGGAACGGGAGTTCACCTACTTCCTGGCCCAGATGCGCCAGGCCGGTCCGGTCGGTAAGTCCTGCGCGGACTACGCCGAGAAGCCCACCTGGTGGCGGGTCGGCGGCGCTGCCCTGCTGCTGATCGCCGCCCTGTTCATCTGCGGCATGCTCCTGTCCAGCGCCATCGTGATGCTCGGCACCCAAGCAGTGTGCGCCGCGGCGGCGGCCGCGGGCGGGATCACGTTCATCTCGGGCATGCTGCCCGGCCCGGCCCGCCAGTCGGTGTGGAAATGGCTGTCGCTGTGGGGGATTGCGATCCTCACGCTCGTCGGGGTGTGCGCGTTCGTTCCGTTCTTCGGGATCGCTGTGGACGCCACGATCACGAACGGGCCCAACTTGGTGGTGGAGCGGATCCTGCTCATCGACGTCCTTGCCATCGCCGGAGCGGCCGGGCACCGCAGGCTCCTGACCGGCATCACCTCCTTCGGCCGGCAGATGGCCATGCGGATGCGGTACGCCAAGGTTGGCGGCACCCACATGCCGGGCGATACCTCCGAGCTCGGCGCCGCGCTCGCCATGAACTCCCCCTCCGCAATGGGCGGATACGGCGCAGGGTTGCGCGCCTTCACGGGGGCGGGTGGCGGCCGGTTTGGGGTGCTCGGCACCCGCCAGCGGTTGATGGGCGCGCTCACGTCCCTGTTCGACGGGGCGGGCATGCCGGTGGACACCGGCGGGATCCTCGCCGATGCCACGGCCGAGGCCGGGCGTGGTCTGGCCCCGCTCACTGCAGCCGCGGCCGTGGGTGGGCTGGGCGCGCGGCTCGGCGCCAAGGGCGCGCACTGGCTGCTGATCGGTCGCCGGCCGGACAAGGAGCAGTTGGCCAAGTGGCGTAAGCCCACCGCCGACGGGGATCCGGGCGCGGGCGGTCCGTCGGACGGCGCTGACGGTGGGGGTGGTGGTTTCGGGGGCACAGAGCCGGGTCGACCCTCTGGACCGCCCGATCGGTATCGAAACGAGCAAGGGCAGGTCATCGACCGCAATACCGGTCAGGTGCTGCACGACCAGAACACCGATCGCACGCTGCTGTCGACGCGGGCCCACAACCGGCTGATCCGCTTCCGTGGTTACCGGATCCTGCACCGCGGCGGCCGGGCCGCGTACGGGGCGACAGTCGGCCTGCCGGCCAATGTGCGCCGTGCACGGTCCGGAGGCTCGCGCTACTCCCAGGACGCCCGCCAGCAGGTGCGGGTGTGGGGCAACACCGTGCGCGAGGACGGCCGTGCCTGGGCCGACACGGGACGGCATGTCTCCCGCGTCATGCGGGAGCACACCGACGACCGCGGCGGACCCGGTCCCTTTGCCAGCCGCCGCCTGCCCGCGGCCACTCCAGCTGCTACTCCCCGTCCGGCAACGCCTGCGCGTCCTGCGCCGTCCGGGCGTCCTGCGGGGCGTCCGGCCTCTGGCCCGGCGCGGCCGACCGCGCTGGCGGGCGGTCCGTCGGCGACGCCGCCTGGCCCGGCACCGCTGCCGCGCCGGGAAAGCCCTGCGCCGCGGCCACGGGCCGATCTCGGCGGACCGGTTCTTCCCGGCGGTGGGAGCGCCCGCAACCGAGCGCGTGACGAGGCGCGAGCCCGGATGCAGGAGTTGATGCGCAGGACCGCGCCCGAGGCCGAACGGCTGCGCCAGGAGCGGGCTCAGCGGCGGGACGAGGACGGTGAGGAAGAGTGAGGCCGCCGGGACGCCGCGTGAGGCGGTGGGGATGCATGATGGGCCTGCTGATGTTCGCCGCCGTGTGCTGTGCGGCACCGGTAGGGAACGCGATCAGCGCGTACGTGGCGCTGAAGACAGGCGCACAGGACAACGGCGGAATCGCCGAAGGCGGCAGCGCCGCGGACATCCCTGCTCGGATGCTGACCGCCTACAAGAAGGCCGTCCAGCAGGTCGGGAAGTACGCGCCGAAGTGCCAGGGCATGCGCTGGCCGATCCTCGCCGGGATCGCGAAGGTCGAGTCCAACCACGCCATCGGACGCAACATCGCTGACAACGGCGACATCCGCCCGAAGATCTACGGGGTGCTCCTCAACGGCTCCGGCCAGGGCGGCAACACCACCGTCTTCCCCGACACGGACGGCGGCAAGTGGGACGGCACCGCGAACGGGGAGCGCGCAGTGGGCCCCTTTCAGTTCCTGCCCTCCACCTGGGAGTCGATCGGCAAGGACGCCAACGGCGATGGTGTCGCCGACCCGCACAACGCCGACGACGCCGCCCTCGGCGCCGCGATCTACCTTTGCGGTGGCGGCCGTGACCTGACGCAACGATCGCAGCTGAAGGCCGCGATCTTGCAGTACAACCACTCCGACGAGTACGTGGCGAACGTGCTGGGCTGGATCGACCAGTACACGGCGGCCGCCAAGGGCCCCGGCCTGAAGAACGTCTCCGGGAAGGTCCGGGCCGTCATCGATGCCGCGCTCTCCCAGCGGGGTGTGCCCTACTCGTGGGGCGGCGGCAATGCCCAGGGTCCGTCGTACGGGGTCTGCTGCTCGCCCAGTGGCAAGAGCGGCGCGAGTATCAAGGGCTTCGACTGTTCGGGGCTGACCACCTACGCGTACGCCAAGGTCGGTATCAGCCTGCCGCGCACCGCGGCCGCGCAGGCCGGTCGCGGCCGGCGGATCCCGGCCAGCCTCGGCACGGGCGCTCTGAAGCCGGGCGACCTGGTCTTCTACGCCTACGCGCCGGGACGCGATTCCACGATCTATCACGTCGGCATTTACGCGGGTGGCGGTCAGATGATCAATGCGGCCCGCCCTGGCACCGTTGTCCGGCTGGACTCGGTGAACGCCATGTCCGGCTATGCGGGGGGAGCGCGGCTGCTGTGACCACGACCCCGCGCTCTCCACGTCTGCTGGTGCTGAGTACCGTCGTCCTCGCCGTCGTCGGTGCCATCACTCTGCTGGGCGTGCCGCACGGCCAGCAGCCGCCGGCCCCGTCAGCGTCGGCCGTCCCCGCAGCCACGGATCCGTCAATGGCTGCTGCGCCCTCCGCGAGGCAGCCAGCCGGCCCCCTGCCGCCTTCCCCGGCTTCGGCTACATCCGCCGCATCGCCGCCGTCGGCCCTCGAGCCCGCGCTTCCGCCGCATGGCGAGGGCCCGGCCGGCGACCGGGCCATCCAGCACTCCCTGGAGGCCGCTTGGCCCGCCGACCTTGCCGCCGGCGACGAACAGCAACTCCTCGCCGCGGGCCGCGCGCTGCTCCGCGCGGACGCCACCGGTGTTGGCCGCGCGAAGTGGCCGCGGGTGTTCCCCGCCTCGGACCAGGCAGTGGCGCCGGCGTTCGCCACCGCCCACTTCCGGATTCAGGCGGCGATCGCCCGCCGGGACGGCAGCCCGAACAGGGCGGTGGTCCATCTGGTGTGGGCCGGCATGGACCGGGGCGGCACCTTCACCGACCTCCGCATCAGCGACTGGCATTTCACCCGCACGACTTCGAAGAAGGGAGCAACGACGTGGATTCCGCAGCCCCGTACCTGACTCACAGGTCCGATGACACGGCTGCTGGTCAGGTAGTCGTTCTGGTCACCGGCGTGGTTGACTCCGTCGACTGGATCTACGACCACTGGTATCTGCTCGCGCTGGTCATCGCCGTGTGCTGGGGCGTGGGCGAGTGGGTGGTGCGCCGACTCGCGGCGAAGGCTTCGGCCGAGCGGATGGCCCTTGAGTTGGTCTCCACCCGGCACTTCGATCCGAGTTTGGAGGAGATCTTCCGGCGCGGTGTCCAGCTGGCCCGCGCGTCTACGGCCATGCCGTGGTGGGCTCCCCGCCGGACGAAGGCGGTGCAGATCCGGCTGCGCGCGGACGGCAGTGCGCCCCTGCGCTACCGGATCGAGGGCCCGGCGGGCGGTGAGCGGTTGCTGGCGATCACGCCGTTCGGACCGGACGTGACCGTCCAGCGGGCGGGCCCGATCGTCGACAAGCCGCGAGCGCACACGGTGCGGGCCGAGTTCATCCTGCGGGGCAAGCTCATCTCTCCGCTGCGCGAGGTGCCGCTCACCCCCGATCCGCTGCAGCCGCTCGTCGATGCCGTGTCCGACTTGCGTGCCGAGCTCGGCGACCTCGCCGAGATCCGGCTCGACATCCAGCGGGCCCCTAAGTGGGCGCTCCGCGCGCGCCGCCTGCAGCTGATGGGTGCCGCGCGCCGGTCGGAGCGCCGGGAGGCCCAGCGGGCCGCGCGCTGGCTGCGGCAGGACGCCTCCGGTATCGAGGACTCGCTTGGCTGGCAGCTGCAGCAGATGCTCACGGACAAGCCTGCATCCGGTGCCGGGCGGCGGCTGGTGATGCCGCCGGTGCCGCGGCGGGTGGAGCCGGCCGAGGCGCTGGGCAAACTCGCCGAGGACGACCACCTGGTGCGCGTGCAGCTGCTGGTGATGTGCGCCTCGGACACCGAGGGCCGCGCCCAGGCTCGGCTCGCCCAGGTGCAGGCCGCTCTGGACGTGTTCGGTGGCCGATCGAGGTGGGCGATGCGGGGCTGGCGGCTGGGGCCGTGGCGGATCGGCGCCGACCACTGGCCCACCCGGAAAGGCTTCGAGCGGCGCTGGGAGCTGGGACACTGCCAGCCGCCCCGAGCGAACTGGGTCAGGCTGGAGGAGCTGACGGGTCTGCTCAAACCCCCGACCGTGCATTGCCGTCTGCCGGTGCTCGCCGGTGATCTGCCGACCTTCACCTTCGGCGATCCGCATCTGCTGCTGCAGGGCATCTACCGGGGCCCGGACGGCCGCGAGCGGCTGGTCGCCACCTACGCCGAGGAGACTCTGTTCGAGGTAGGGGTCGGTAAGGCCGGCGGCGGCAAGACAGAACGAGCCTTGGCCCAGGCGATCGGCTGGGCCCACGCTGGTGGTGGGCTGGTCTTCGTCGACCCGCACCGCGACTCGTGGCCGCGTGCCCTGCCGTTCCTGGCCCACGATCACCTGATGCAAAGGGTCGCGCTGGTCGACCTCAACGGGCTGGGTGCCCATCCGCGGGTGAGTTCGTGGAATCCGCTCGGCATGCATCACGGGCAGGTGGCGCACGAGGTTGTCGAGGCGATCGCCGATGCCTACGCCTCCGCCCTGGCGTGGGACGATGCGACCGCTCCGCGCGCGCTGACCATTCTCACCGCCGCGCTCACCGTGCTGGTCGCCATCAACGAGGCGGCCTGCCAGGCCGGACAGCCCGAGGACCAGGCCACGATTTTCCACGTGCGGGCTTTGCTAACCGACCCCGGTTTTCGCAAGGCAGCGCTCGCCGCGGTGGCGGACCGGCTGGATGAGGAGACCCGCGCGTGGTGGCAGTCGGTGTTTCCGACTCTTCCGCCCGACGCGTTCGCTGTCGTCCTCAACCCGATCGCCCGCCTGGCCGCCAACCCGGTCACCCGTGCCTTCCTCGGCCAGCCGGCCGGCGCCTACAACATCCGCGCGGCGATGGACTCCCGGATGATCGTGTGGGTGTGCCCGGGGGGCAACGGACCCACCGACCGCCTACTGACCGCGCTGCTCGCCCGGGACCTGCTGCGGGCCGCCCGTTCCCGGCGCGACACCCCGGAAGAGGAGCGGGTGCCGTTCCGCCCGTACTTCGACGAGCTGATCACCCTGACCGGTGCGGCCCCGGAGACGATCGCCGCGATGTTCGAGGACCTGCGCAAGTACAAGTGCCACGTCCACGGAATGACGCAGTTGCTGTCCCGCCTGCCCACGCCGGTACGTCTGTCCCTGGTGCAGAACGCGTCCACGCTGGCCACCACAGCAGGATCGAAGTCCGCTATCGCACCCATCACCGCCGAATGGGGCGATGACCCCGGCCCCGACCGGGTCGCCACCATGGAGCGCTTCGAGCACTACGTCTCCATGAACGTCCACGGCCGCCGCGTCGGACCCGTCCGGCTGCGCGGGCCCCATCTCGACGACGTCTTCGCCGCCCAGGCCCGTCCCCAGCAGGCCGGTGCGCTGGAGCGGGCCGCCCAGGCCAACGCCCAGGCGCTCCCGCTGGGGGCGCTCACCGACCGCGCCGCCAAGCAGCTCGGCCGGGTCGCCGCCTTCCTCGCCGCGCACGCCCCTGCTGGCGCCACCGCTGTCCGCCTGTCCAAGGAGAACGAATGGAAGTAGCCACCGCCCCTACCGCCGAGCGGGCCGCGGCGCGCTTCACGCCGAGCCCCGTCGAGCCCCTCAAGCATCAACTCCTGGCCACGCTCGCCCAGCACCGCATGGCCTCCACCAACCAGCTCCATGTGTTGCTACGGCCCGACCGCTCCCGGCAGTCGGTCTCTGAACGGCTGAACGAGCTGCTCGGCGAGCGCCTGGTCGACTTCGTCGTACTGCCTCAGTCCAATCGCAGCCGCGTCTGGTATCTCACCCCGAAGGGCGCCCGCCTCACACGGGACTGGCCCGCACTGAGGGGCCGGCCGCCGTATCCGATCACCTCCGCGACGGCCGCCTCCCTCAAAACCCCGCACACCCTCACGGTCCTGCGTACCCACCTGGCCTTCGTCGCCGACGCCCGCCGGCGCGGTGACGAGCATGGCCACCTGGACTGGACTCCCGAGGTGTTCCACGCGATCGGCGACGGAGAGCGGGTCGTCGCCGACGCGGTCATGCACTACACGCTCATCGACGGCCAACAGCGGCGCAAGCTACGGGCGTTTGTTGAGGTTGACCGCGCCACCATGAGCAGCGAGCGCCTGGCCGCGAAGCTCATCGAGTACGCGAGGCTGTGGACGTACGAGCCGCAGGCCGTCGGCCGGCGGCGGCAGGCGGCCGGGCCCGGCTGGCTGCGCTGGTACCCGGTGTTTCCCAGGGTGTTGTTCGTGCTGACCGGCACAGGGCGTGAGGCGATGGACAACCGGATCAGCGACCTCAAGGCGATGGTCGCCCACCACCCGCTCGTGGCCGATATGGCCCGCGAGGTGCCGCTGGGGGCGGCCGTCCTGGAGGACTTGGACGAGTACAGCCCCACCTCTGACGTGTGGGTACCGCTGGCCGGCGACAAGCCTCGTCCGTGGACTGAACTATGACCCCCCGTCTCACCGCGCCCAGCGAGAGGCCTCCAGCGGCCTGCAACGCCACTGGGACCGGGTGCGGGAATAACCGGCGCGTGGAGATCTCGTTCACACCCAGGGCAATGCCAGAGGTCCGGATCGGTCCGACGATCACGTCCTGAGATGTGCTGGCGCGACGAGCGAAGACACAGAACTACAAATCGACCTCCAGTTCCGAAAGTGACCGGATGCATCCCGAGTTGTACGAGTGGACTCACATATCAAGCTGGGAAGTTGGCTGGCATATGCGTAATCTTGCGGTCACGCAAGCGCATCACCGCAGTTGGACCAGGCCGCGGTTCTGGGCCACCGCACGTCGGGGGCCAGAAGTTGCGGTCGATCGCACCGCGTCGCACGGGGAGGCAACGTGAAAGCTACGAAACAGCGCTCAACGGGGCGCGAGCACGTCGTTGTTCGCACCCGGAAGCACGCAACCGCGCTGCTCCTCGCCGGAAGTCTGCTGGTGCTGGCTGGGTGTAGCGGGCACGATTCGGGCACGTCGTCCAAGCCCAGCTCTACCCCTACGGCCGTCTCACCGGCGCCTAGTTCCACCGTCGACGCCGTCTACGCCGCTGTTCTCGCGGCGTACACCAGCTCCTGGGATGCACAGACCGAGGCCTACAGCAAGGCTTCCTCGGCGGGCACCGAACTGAAGAAGAACACCACCTTGAGGGCCCTGTTCGATATCGAACACGACCTCGAGGTCATGCGGAAAGCCGGGCAGGTGACCATCGGCAAGCCGGTGATCCATCCGAAGGTCGTCAAGGTGACCAACACCAAGATCCCCGCGGCCACGGTGACGGACTGCATCGACACGACGAACTGGACGCTGATCGACAAGGCCTCGAAGAAGAAGGTCCCGCTGCCCACGACACGGCTCATCAAATACGTCAGCACCGCAACGCTTGAAAAGTGGGGGACGAAGTGGATGGTCACGAAGTTGACCGCTCAAGAGCAGCCCTGCTAGCTCGCCGCCTCGCCGCACTCACCGGTGCCCTCACCCTGGCCTCGGCGGGTGTCGCCCACGCCGGCGATGATCCCGACGTTGGTGCCGGTAAGTGCCAGGTCATCAAGTTCTGCGTCAACGTCGGTGTGGGTGACGAAACCGGCGGCAGTGGCGGGCAGGCCGGCGGCTCGCAAGGCGGCAGCGACAACGGCGGCAGCAAGATGGACTGCAAGTACACCAAGGTGGACCCGAAGCCGCCCGCCGAATGGCCGGGCTGGAAGGGAGCTGACCCGAAGAAGAACGACCTGTACTTCTACGGGTGCACGGACGGCGGTCAGAACACCCCGGACGGCTTCGTCGTCGTGCCGGCCGGTCAGCCTCCTGTGCCGCAGGTCGATCCTCGGGAGCTGGCTCAGCGTGCAGTCGACTCCATGACGCTGCTGGGGCCGGACATCGCCAGCCCGCGCGCGGCCGGGAAGTACACCGTGGGCGTCCCGATGTGGATGTGGGTCAACCAGAGCCCCACGACGTACGGGCCGAACACCGCATCGGCCACAGCAGGCGGCATCACCGTCACGGCGACCGCGAAAGTGACGAAGATCGTGTGGACGATGGGCGACGGTGCTTCCGTGACGTGCAATGGGCCGGGAACGCCTTACACGTCGTCCGACGGCATGGCCCAGTCACCGACCTGCGGACACGTGTACTCCAAGTCCTCGGCCGGCGCCCAGAACGGCAAGTTCCCTGTGACCGCGACCTCGACGTGGACGATCAACTGGCAGGGCGGCGGACAGGCCGGCCAGCTCACCGAGGTCCGGCAGACCAACGTGCAGGTGGCGGTCGGCGAAGTCCAGGTCGTCAGGTAACGCCGCCGGAAGGACAGAAAGTTGAGCAAGACCGAAGAACGAGTAAGCGCAGCGCCGAACGGCGTCCCCCAGCAGGGACACGTTGCCACTCCGGTGGCGCCGCCCCGAGTGTCAGCCCGCAGGCGACGCCCAGGCGTCATCGCCCTGTCGTTGGCGCTGATCGCCGCCGGTGGCGCCGGTGTTGCCGTCCTGCTGCTGCAGGTCGGCAACCGCACGGATGTGGTGACCGTGGTCCGGGACGTCCAGGTCGGCCAGGTCCTCACCGAGGACGACCTCGGCAAGGCGTCCATCGCCCTGGACCCGGCCGTCAAGGCGGTGCGCGCTGACGACCTGAAGTCGGTGGTGGGCAAGCGGGCCGCCGTGGAACTCAAGCCCGGCTCCCTCCTCGCCCCCTCGCAGGTGACGAAAGACAACCTCGTGAAGGCGGGCGAACAACTGGTGCCGATCGGTCTCGAGCCCAAGCAGATCCCCGCCACCGCGCTGGTCCCGGGCCAGAAGGTGCAGCTGGTGCACGTCCCGGCTCAGGGCACCACGGATACCGGCAAGACGTCCGACGCTGCTCCGCAGACCATCGACGGCCGGGTGGTGAAGGCGTCCGGCGCCGCCCCCGGTACGGGCATCGTGGTCGTCGACGTGGCCACCTCTGCTACCGACGGCCCCACAGCCGCCGCGTGGGAAGCGGCCGGCACGCTGCGCCTGGTCCTCGCTGCCCCGGACGGTAACTGATGGCTGTGATCGCGCTCGCAGGCTGCAGCGGCGCGCCCGGCGTGACGACGAGCGCGCTGGCCCTACTGCTGTCGTGGCCGCTGGAGGCGAGTCGGCGGATGATCCTGGCCGAGTGCGACCCTGACGGCGGAGCCGTGCTGCACGGCCTGCTGCAGGGCACGCTCGGCGACCGGTACGGGCTGCGCAACCTCTCGGTCGCCGCCCGCAAGGGCGAGTTCAGCGACGCATTCTGGCGGCAGCTGATCGACCTCAGCAGCGACGACGGCAAGACCGAATCCCCGCGCAACCGGCTGCTGCTGCCCGGGCTCACCGACCCAGCGCAGGCAGCGAGCCTCGGCCAGGTCTGGAAGATCCTCGCGCAGATGTTCCGTGGCATCGAGGCCGAGAGCGGCCACGACGTCCTCATCGACCTCGGCCGCCGCGGCGCCTACGGGCCCTCGGGGGTCCTGGCTGAGCAGGCCGACGCCGTGTTCGTGGTGGTCCGCAACACCCTGCGCTGCCTTCAGGCGGCGGAGGGCCGGGTACGCGCCCTTCAAGAGCGGGTCGGCGACGTGAGCGTGCTGATGGTCAACGAGGGCCCGTATCCCGCTGGTGAAGTGCAGCGCGTGCTGCAGGTGCCGGTGATCGCCACCCTGCCGTACGCGCCGAAGGATGCTCGAGTGCTGTCCGACGGCGCCGAGCAGCCCCGCCACTTCACCAGGTCGCCGCTGATGAAGGCCGCCCGCACGGGCAGCACGCTGCTTGCGCAGCGGGCCGCCATGCGCCGGGCACGCCTCGACCCACGCCTGCGCACAGCAGGCGGGGAGGTGACCCATGCACGCTAGGCCCCTGCATCCCGACCCCACAGTGGCTCCGCCGCCCCAGGAGTGGGCGCAGCAGACCAACGGCGCACCGCGGCCTGCCGGTGCCGCCTCGAGCCCGCGCGTGCTCGGCACGGCGGCTCCGCAGATCACCGTCGACTACAGGGTGGCCAGGGAGATCGCGTCCCAGGTCGCCAAGCAGCGCGAAGAACTGCTCAAGACCAAGCCCGACATGGACCGGGCCAGCGAAGAGCAGCGCTGCCTGAACTGGATCGCCGAGGCGGTCGCGCTGTGGTCGGATGCCCAGGCGATGACGCCGCAGGAGGACGAGGCGCTGCGGCGCGCCGTGTACGACCTTCTGTTCCGGGCCGGCCGGCTCCAGCCGTACCTGGACGACGAACGGGTCGAGGACATCATCATCCAAGGCCCGGGCGAGGTGTGGCTCGACTACGGCGACGGCGAACGCCGCCGAGTCGGCCCGATCGCGGACTCCGAGGAGGAACTGCTCGAATTGCTGCGCGAGCTGGCCCGAGGATCCGGGCACAGCGAGCGCACCATCTCCACGGCGAACCCCACCCTCGCCCTGTCCCTGCAGGACGGCTCCCGCCTGCAGGCCATCACCGGGCTCGGGCCGATGACGTATGCGGTCATCCGCCGCCACCGCGTCTCCCACGCCGACCTCGACGACCTCGTGCGGCTGGGCACCATCGACCCGATCCTGCGCGAATTCCTCGGGGCGTGCGTGCGCGCCGAGAAGAACATCATGATCGCGGGCAAGCAGAAGGCTGGGAAGACCACGCTGCTGCGGGCCATGCTCAAGGAGTTCGACCCGGAGTGCCGGTTTGCGACCATCCAGACCGAGGACGAGCTGTTCTGCCACGCCAACGGCTACCACAAGCAGGTTGTCTCCCTTGTCGGGCGTGAGTCCAACGGGGAGAAGGACGTCACCGGGCGCAGCGCCGGCGAGGTCACACTCTTGGATCTGATGCATCCGGCGCTGCGGATGTCACTGGAGCGGATTGTGGTCGGTGAGGTCCGCGGCCCCGAGGTCGTCGCCATGATGCAGGCGCTGACCAACGGCTCCGGCGGCAACCTGTGCACCATCCATGCGCGGCGTCCGGACATCATCTTCGACCGGATCGCCGAGCTGTACGCGCTGGCCCAGGAGAACCTGTCCGAGCAGCTCGCCTACCGGCAGACCGCGAACGGCCTGGACTTCATCGTGTACGTCGACATGACGGACGAGACGCAGATCGGCGGCCGCCGTCACCGGTACGTCTCCCACGTCCTGGAACTGACCGGGATCGGCGAGAACGGCCGGCCCGCAACCAACGAGATCTTCTCCCCCGGCCGCGAGTTCGGTGAGCTGCGTGCGGTGCCGCGGATGGAGCCGGGCTGCATCGACGATCTGCGCCGAGTCGGTTTCGACTCGTCGCTGCTGCAGCAGCCGTATGGGGCCTGGCAGGCGCCGCTGCCGCTGAAGGTGGGGGTGAGCCGATGACGCTGCTGTTCGGGCTGCTGTGTGGGATGGCCGTGGTCGGCGGGTTGATCGGTGTCGTGGTGGGCCTCGTGGGCACCACGGCGCCGCGCCGGGCCTCCTTGCACGTGCGCTGGAGAGCGGCCATGCGCGGTGGGAAGGACCAGAGTGAGGACGCCCGCTTGCGGCGGCGCACCCTGCTGGTCGCGGCCGTCGTGGTGTTCGTCGCCGTGTGGCTGGTGTCAGGGAACTTCGTTGGCGGTGCGCTGCTGGGTGCGGCCGTCATCGGTGTGCCCTGGCTGATCACGCCGGCGCAGATGGCGCAGGAGCGGATCGGGCAGCTGGAGGCGCTGAGTGAGTGGACGCAGCGGCTGGCCGGTCTGCTCAGGTTGGGCATGGGGCTTGAGCAGGCGATGATGACCAGCCGTCAGGGCGCACCGGACGAACTGGCGCCGCAGATCGTCAATCTGTCCGACCGGCTGCGCCTGGGGTGGCGGCCGGAGATGGCGCTGCGCTCGTTCGCCGATGAACTGGACGATGTCACCGCGGACAAGGTGGTCGCGGCGCTCATCCTCTCAGTCAACGACCGCGGGCCTGGCCTGGCGCAGGCGCTGGAGGACCTGTCGGGCACCGTCCGCGAGGAGGTCGCCAAGAAGCGGGCCATCGAGGCGGACCGGGCCAAGCCCCGCACCACCGTGCGGTGGATGACCATCATCACCGTGGGCGTGGTAGTGGCCGGGTTCTTCGTGCCGTCGTACACGAAGCCGTACTCCACGCTTCTGGGCCAGCTCGTGCTCGCGTTCCTGACGGCGGGGTTCGTCGGAGTGCTCGCCTTGATGCGGCAGTTGGGCTCCTTCCGTCGCATTCCCCGTTTCCTGGTCACCGACCCGACCAGCACCGTCCGGCTGCCCGTGGCCGCGTCGGAGCCGGAAAAGCCGGCCGCCACCCGTGAGCCGGAAGGGGCCGCGCCGTGAACCTGCTTCCCGTTGTTGTCACTGGTGGCACGGTCGGTGCCGGCGTCGCTCTCCTGATCCGGGAACTGCTGCAGCCCCAACCGGCGCTGGGGCCTGCCCTCAAGCGCAGTGCCCCAGGCAGCTTGACGATGCCGGAGCCGGAACTGGATCGCGAGGAGGTGTGGGGCCGGTGGCTGCTGGCCCGCCTCGAGCGGCTTCCCGGCGTGCGAGTCCCCACCACGAACCTGGCACTGCTTGGCCAGGAGCCGGGCCAGTTCATGCTCAAGAAGACCGCGCTCGCTGCGCTGGGTCTGCTCTGCCCAGTCATCGCGACGATCCCGTGGATCATCGCGGGCGTCGGCCTACCGTTCTACGTGCCCGCCGGCGTCGGACTCATCGTCGCAGCCCTGCTGTTCATCACGCCCGATCTGGCCGTGCGCGACCAGGCCAAGCGGGCGCGGGAGGAGTTCGCGCACGCCCTGTCCGCCTACCTCGACTTGGTCGCCCTGAAGCGGGCCGCCGACGCCGGCCCCGCCGAAGCACTGGAGAAGGCCGCCGCCGTCGGCGAGGGCTGGCCGTTCCTGTATCTGCAGGGCGCACTGCGCCGGGCACGGCTGGAGAAGATCCCGCCCTACCAGGCGCTCGCGGACCTGTCCGCTCAGTACGACCTGCCCGTCCTGGACGACGTCGCCGACATCATGCGCGGCTCGGCCACCGACGGTGCCGCCGTCTACAAGGCACTGCGGGCCCGCACCGCGGCACTGAATGCCGAACTGCTGGCCGACCAAGCCGCCGAGGCGAACGCGGCCAGCGAGAAGATGACCGCGCCGGGAGCCCTCTTGGCCGTCTTGGTGATGCTGCTGATGGCCTTCCCCGCCGTGATCCGCATGCTCACCGTTTAGACCACCCGACTCGTTCAACGCTCCAGAGAGGTAAGCAACATGAAGCACACTGCAGCCCGCGCCCGCCGTGCTGTGCTCCAGGCAATCACCCACCCGCACACCGGCCCGTACACCGCGTCCCGCAGGCCGGGCCGTGGCCGCCGGGGAGCGCGTGCATGGGCAGGCGCCAACCGTGCGGTCCTGCGTCTGACCACGCGCATGCAGGACGGCCTTCAGGAGGCCGCCCGCCGGCCAGACCGCGGCGACATCTCCACCACGACCGTCATCATCTGGGTGGCCGCCGTCACCGGCGCCGTCCTCATCGCCGGGACCATCGCCGTCGTCATCGCCAAGTACAACGGCAAGCTCTCCGGTCTGTGATGAGTCCTCGCGAGCGGCTGCTGGCCTGGTGGCAGGGACGAAGATGGCGCGACGACCGCGGCGACACCAGCATTCAGATGGCGATCATCTTCCCGTTCGTGCTGCTCGCCACGGTCGCCGTCATCCAGGCCTCCATGTGGTACTACGCCCGGCAGATCGCCCTGACCGCAGCCCGCGAGGGCGTCAGCGCTGCCCGGGCCTACCAGTCGAGCCCGGCCGGCGGTGCGGCCCAGGCACGCAGCGTCCTGGGCCGCACCGCCGGCGACAGCCTGCGCAGCTACAGCGTCTCCGCCAGCAGCAACGGACAACGGGTGCGAGTGCAGGTGTCCGGCACGGCCATGTCGATGATCCCGGGTCTGTCGGGCCTGCACGTCACGCAGTCGGCGTCCGGCCCCGTGGAGCGCTGGACCGTCCCGGGAGAGTGATTCACGTGGCATGCATGGCTCGTTGGTCGCGCAGACTGCGCAGCGATGAGGGCAGTGCCGCTATCGAGGCGGCGATCGTCCTCCCGGCGTTGATCATGTTTCTGTGTCTGGCGATCGCCGGCGGCCGGATCGTCACATCCGGCTCGAAGATCGACTCTGCGGCTGAGGACGCAGCGCGGGAGGCGTCCATCCACCGCACAGCGGCAGCCGCCCAGAGTGCCGCGCAGTCAGCGGCTGCCGAGTCCCTCAACGACCAGGGCATCAAGTGCGCGTCGACCTCCGTCCACATCAACACCGGCGGTCTCAGCGTGCCGGTGGGGCAAGTCGGCACGGTCACCGTGACCGTGACCTGCACGGTGAATCTGTCCGACCTCCTGCTCCCGGGCGTGCCCGGAGCCAAGACGCTCACGTCGACGGCGACCTCGGTGGTGGACCAGTACAGGCAACGGGGTGATGGATGACCATCCGTGAGATGTTCCGGCGACCGGGCATGGACGACCGGGGAGGCGTCACCGTGTTCGTCGCCGTGTGCGTCATCGCGCTAATCGGGATCACCGGTGTCGCTGTCGACGGCGGCAGCAAGATGCGTGCCACGGAGCGCGCGGACTACATCGCCGGCGAAGCCGCCCGGGCAGGCGGGCAGGCCATCGATCCCGCCGACGCGATCAGCGGGAAGGCGATCGATGTGGATCCGCAGGCCGCGGCCGCCGCAGCCCAAGCCTACTTGCGCTCCGCCGGTGCCACCGGCACGGTCAGCGTGTCCGGCGACGGAAGGACGCTGACCGTCACGGTCACCGGTACCTACGACACGAAGTTCTTGTCGGTGGTCGGGATCGGCTCTCTGCCGGTGACCGGCCACGGCAAGGCCACCCTCCTGCATGGCGTCACGGCACCCGACGAAGGAAACTGATGCGCACCACCCCTCCCCCCGCCGCAACCGCCGGCCGCACCCTGGTGCGGGTCATCAAGGCCGTGCTGAGTCTGCTGGTCCTGGCGGTTACGGTCGTCGGGCTGCCGCTGCTGCTGGCCTGGGCCACTCCGGTCATCTGGGCAGCCACCCACGACGACGTCATGCACCTACTGGACCGGCAGGACACCGGCAGCGTGTTCCTGCTGCTGCTCGTCGGCGTGGGTGGCTGCCCAGATGACCGGAGTGGCCCGAACAGGCGGACCGGGCGGACCGGGCGGAACCGACGGAGCGTGCCGTGTGCTTCGCGGGGGCGGTCAAGTCCTTCGGCGCGGTGCGCGCCGTGGACGGGGTGGACCTGGAGATCCGGCGCGGCGAGACGGTCGCCCTGCTGGGGCGCAACGGCGCCGGGAAGTCGACGACGATCTCGCTGCTGCTGGGCCTGAACACGCCGGACGCGGGCGCGGTGGAGCTGTTCGGCGGGCCGCCCGAGCGGGCCGTGCGGGCCGGGTTGGTCGGGGCCATGCTCCAGGAGGCGCGGGCGGTGACCCGGGTGACGGTGCGCGAGCTGGTGGGTTTCGTGGCCGGCCGCTACCCGGACCCGCTGCCGGTCGCCCGGGTGCTGGAGCTGGCCGGGATCCCCGAGCTGGCGGGGCGGCGCGTGGACCGGCTCTCCGGTGGCCAGACGCAGCGCGTGCGGTTCGCGGTCGCGCTGGCCGGGAACCCCGCGCTGCTGGTGCTGGACGAGCCGACGGCGGCGCTGGACGTGGAGGCGCGCCGCGCCTTCTGGGACGCGATGCGCGCCTACGCGCGGGGCGGCCGGACGGTGCTGTTCTCCACGCACTACTTGGAGGAGGCCGACGCGTACGCCGACCGGATCGTGGTCCTCGACCGCGGCCGGATCGTCGCCGACGGCACCGGCGAGCAGCTGCGGCGGGCCGCGGGCGGCAGCCTGGTCGCCTTCGACCTGGCCGGGCGCGGCAGCGCGGGCCTGGAACTGCTGCCGGGCGTGCGGGCGGTGGAGGTCCGCGGGGACCGGGCGCGGCTGCGCACCGACGACTCGGACGCGACGGTGATCGCGCTGGCCGAGCTGGGCGCGATCCGCGGCCTGGAGGTCGTGCCCGCCTCGCTGGACGACGTGTTCCTGACCCTGACCGGCACCCTGGGCGAACGGGAGCCGGTGTGATGCGCGGCATCGTGGACTATCTGCGCCTGGAGGTGCGCCGCACCCTGCGCGACACGGGCTTCGTGATCGGCGGGATCGCGCTGCCGGTGCTGATGTACCTGCTGTTCACCAACATCGGCGACGGCGCCGACGGTGACTGGCGGACCGGCTCCATGGTGGGCATGGCCGCCTACGGCGCGATCGGTTGCGCGCTGAACACCGGCGGCGGGGTCGCCGAGGACCGCGCCCTGGGCTGGCTGCGGCAGCTGCGGGTCACCCCGATGACGCCGCGGCAGGTCGTCACCGGCCGGACGCTGACCGGTGCGGTGACGGTGCTGCCCGCGATCTGCGCGGTGCTGCTGGCGGGCGGCCTGGTCGACGGCGTACGGCTGGCGGCGTGGGAGTGGGCGCTGACGGCGCTGCTGCTGTGGCTCGGCTCGATCCCGTTCACCCTGCTCGGGCTGGGCAACGGCTACGGGCTGACCGGGCAGACCACGGGCGTGGTGAACATGGTGTGCAACCTGGGGCTCGCGGTGCTCGGCGGGCTCTGGTTCCCGGTGTCGCTCTTCCCCGGCTGGCTGCGGTCCGTGGCGGTGTACACGCCCACGAACCGCATCGCCGAGCTGGGTGTCTCGGCGGCCGGGGGGCACGCGCCGGCGCTCGGCGCGGTCGTCGTTCCGGCCCTCTGGCTGGTGGCGTTCGGTTCGTACGCTGTCCTGGCGTACCGCCGCAACGCGGGGACCGTCTGACCGACGCGGGGACCGTCCGACCGACGAGAGGACCCTCCGACCGACGTGGGGACCCGTCCGACCGGACGCGGGGACCCTCCGACCCAGGGAAGGGAATCATGAACAGCTGGTCGCGCAGCGCGTCCTCGCGGATCGCGGGGGTACGGCAGGCGGTCCACGAGGCGCGCCGGGCGCAGCGGTACTGGCAGGAGAACAAGCAGCAGCTCAAGGCCGAGTGGAAGGCGGCCCGCGAGGCCGGTCAAGTGCCCGAGAACCCCGGCCCGCCGCCCAGCGGCTTCTCGCTGCTGCCCTGGCTGCTGATGGGGCTGGGGTCCTTCTCGAACCTGCTCCAGGGCAAGACGCCGAACCCGTGGATCGGCGGTGCGGGCCTGCTCGTCTTCAACTCGCTGTACGTGTATGTCGTCTTCCGCGCCTTCTGCAAGCCCACGCGCGAGGCGGTCTCCACGCGGGTCGCACTGCTGCTGATGGGCGTGGTGACCACCGGGCTGGGCCTGGGCTACGGCGGCAACTGGCTGCTGTTCTTCCCGCTGCTGGGCCTGGCCACCGGGGCGATCCTGCGCGGGCCCTGGCTGGGCAGGTGCGGGCCGGCGCTGGCCGCGTTCGCGGGCGCGGTCGCCGCCTTCCACAACGGCTGGGACGGCATCAACATCGGGTACGCGACGTTCCTGTCCACCATGGTGACGGCCGCGATCCTGAGCCTGAGCGAGGCGGTGCGGGAGCTGCGCGCCGCCCGGGAGGAGTTGGCCCGGCGGGCGGTGGAGGAGGAACGGCTGCGGTTCTCCCGGGACCTGCACGACCTGCTCGGGCACACCCTGTCGGTGATCGTGGTGAAGTCGGAGGCGGCCCGCCGCCTGGCGGGGCGGGACATCGAGGCGGCGCTGGGGCAGATCACCGACATCGAGTCGGTCGGCCGGCAGGCGCTCACCGAGATCCGGGAGGCGGTCACCGGCTACCGCGAGGGCAGCCTGAGCACGGAGCTGGACCGGGCCCGCTCGGCCCTGACGGCCGCCGGCATCGAGCCGGTCGTCCGCCGCTTTGGGCCGCCGCTGGCGCCGCAGACCGAGGCGCTGCTGGGCTGGGTGGTGCGCGAGGCGGTCACCAATGCCGTGCGCCACAGCGGGGCGGACCGCTGCGAGATCACCGTCGCCGGGGCGGCCGAGCGGGTCCGCCTCACCGTCTGCGACAACGGCCGCGGGACACCGGACGGCTCCGGGCGGCCGGGTGCCGCGCCGGGTGTCGGCGGCACCGGACTGAAGGGGCTGACCGAGCGCCTCGCGGCGGCGGGCGGCTCCCTGCGGGCCGGTCCCGCGCCGCGCGGCGGCTTCACGGTCACCGCGGACCTCCCGACGAACGTGGAGGAGCCGCCGGTCGCCGCGCCGGCCGCGGCCACGGCCCCGCGGGCGGCGCGCTGACCACCCGCTCCACCGCGGCCCGCTTCTCCCCGCCCCGCTCCGGCCCGCTTCACCCCGGCCACGCGGACCGCGGCCGCATACTCTTCTGCCGTGAACGAGATGCCCCGGGACCGCCGGCCCGCCAAGTCCGTCCGCGTGCTGCTCGCCGAGGACCAGGGCATGATGCGCGGAGCGCTCGCCCTGCTGCTCGGCATGGAGGAGGACATGGAGGTCGTCGCGCAGGTGGCGGCGGGCGACGCGATCGTGGACGCGGTGCTGACGCACCGGCCCGACGTGGCCCTGCTGGACATCGAACTGCCGGGCATGAGCGGCCTGGACGCCGCCGCCGAGTTGCACGAGCAGGCCCCGGACTGCCGGGTGCTGATCCTCACCACGTTCGGCCGGCCCGGCTATCTGCGCCGCGCCCTGGAGGCGGGCGCGGCGGGCTTCCTCGTCAAGGACGGGCCGGTGGAGGAACTGGCCGCCGCGATCCGCCGGGTGCTCACCGGCGAGACGGTGGTGGACCCCGCCCTCGCGGCCGCCGCGCTCAGCGCGGGCCCCAACCCGCTCACCGCCCGCGAGTGCGACGTGCTGAAGGCGTCGGCGGACGGCGCGACGGTCGCGGACATCGCCGCCCGCCTGCACCTGTCGGAGTCCACCGTCCGCAACTACCTGTCCTCGGCCATCGGCAAGACCGGCACCCGCAACCGCATGGAGGCGATGCGGGAGGCCCGGCAACAGGGGTGGCTGTAGGACTCGGGAGCCGGGAAGCCGGAGCCGGGAGCCGGGAGCAGCCGGGAAGCCGGGCTCGCACGACGGGCTCAGGTGGCGGCTTCCCTGCGGAACAGCGCCGCCCACAGGAAGTCCTCCCCGAAGCACGGCGCGTCCTCCGGCTCGTCGCGCATCCGCCGCAGCTCCACCTCCGTGAGCGGCGCGAAGATCCGGCACAGGTCGTCGGCGCCGTAGGCGAGGCCGCCGTGCAGCCGGCCGGTGCGGTACAGCTCGGCGTCGGACAGCTCGCTGCCCATGGAGCCCGCCGCGAAACAGGTCAGGGCGAGGTGGCCGCCGGGTGCGAGGAGGCGGTCCAGCAGGGCGAGGTAGCTGATCCGGCGGTGCGGCGGCAGGTGGTGGAAGCAGCCGGAGTCGTAGATCAGGTCGTACGGCCCGGACAGCTCCGTCCCGGCGAGGGCGAAGGCGTCCCCGCACAGGAACCGCACCTCGGCCTCCGCCGCGCGGGCCCGTTCCCGCGCCCAGGCCAGCGCGGCCGGTGACAGGTCCACGGCGTCCACCGCGAACCCGCGCGCGGCCAGGTGCAGGGCGTTGCGGCCCGGGCCGCAGCCCAGGTCGAGCGCCCGGCGTCCGCCGATGGTGCCCTGCTCCAGCCAGGCGACGAGGTTCTCGTCGGGCTTGGCCGCGAAGAACGGCACCGGCCGGCCGCGGTCGGCGTAGAAGCCGTCCCACCAGCCGGCCGCGTCCTCGGTCCAGCGGTCGGCGTCCGGCGCGAACAGCCCGTCCAGGAGCCGGAGTACGTCCTCCACGTCACGGATGCTGCGGTCCACGGCCATCCCCTCTCCGCTGTCCGCGGGCCCGGGGACGGCCCGCGGACAGCGGAGAGGGGATGGCCGTGGACCGCAGCATCCCCGGCGTGGACGACCTACCCCGGCCCCTGGGCGGGCCGTTCGCGCCGGACGCCCACCGCTGGTCCGAGTACGACGCCCCGGGGGGCGGAGATGACGTCCCCCCCGCCGGAGGGGATCACCCCGGTCCCTGTCCGAGATGCCCGTCCGACCCGCCCCACGGGCCGTACCGGCGGCGCACCGGGCCGCGCCGGGCCCACTTTCCGCAGCGGTCGGCGCCCGGCCCCTCAGACCCCAACTACCGGATTCCCGCAGTCCGTTCACCCCTTCGCGCCGCCCGCGCGCCACCCTGCACCCCCTGACGACCCGTCACTTCGTCTCGGAAAGGTCAAGAATTCGTTAGTGGCTCGAAGCATCGGAATAGTTGCCTCGGACGACGAGGTTTACCAGGCACTTATCCCGCACGGATGACCACCTATCCGACCTTCACGGCCCGGAGGCCATACCTCTATGACGCTCACGACGACCAGTCGGCCCGCGAAGAGTGCGAGCGGGGCCGTCGTTCCCGTGCTCGCCTTCGCGGGCATCGTTGTCGCGGTGATGCAGACCCTGCTCGTCCCGGTCGTCAAGGACCTGCCGCAGCTGCTGGACACCTCGCCCAGCAACGCCACCTGGGTCCTGACCTCGACTCTGCTCTCGGGCGCCGTGGCCACGCCGATCATGGGTCGCCTCGGCGACCTGTACGGCAAGCGCCGCATGCTCACCGTCAGCCTCGCGGTGATGGTGATCGGCGCTCTGATCAGCGCGTTCACCAGTGCGCTGCTGCCCATGATCGTCGGCCGCACGCTGCAGGGCTTCGCTATGGGCGCCATCCCGCTCGGCATCGGCCTCATGCGCGACATGCTGCCGCGCGAGCGGCTCGGCTCCGCGATGGCCCTGATGAGTTCCTCCATAGGCGTGGGCGGCGGACTGGCCCTGCCCGCCGCCGCCCTCGTCGCCCAGCACACGAACTGGCACGCCCTGTTCTACGGCGCCGCCGGGCTCGGTGTCCTCGCCATCGCCCTCACCCTGCTGACCGTGCCCGAGTCCCCGATGCGCGCCGAGGGCTCCTTCGACCTGCTGGGCGCGCTCGGCCTGTCCGCCGGGCTGGTGCTGCTCCTGCTGCCCGTGACCAAGGGCAGCGACTGGGGCTGGTCGTCGGCCACCACGCTGGGCCTGTTCGGGGCCGCCGTCGTGGTGCTGCTGCTGTGGGGCCTGCTGGAGCTGCGCAGCGCCGCCCCGCTGGTCGACCTGCGCACCACCGCCCGCCGCGAGGTACTGCTCACCAACCTGGCCTCGATCATGGTCGGTGTCGCCTTCTACGTCGTCTCGCTCGTCCTGCCCCAGCTGCTCCAGCTGCCCTCCGCCACCGGCTACGGCCTGGGCCAGTCCATGGTCGTGGCGGGTCTGTGCGTGGCGCCGCTGGGCCTGACGATGATGTTCACCGCGCCCGTCTACGCCCGCCTGTCCGCCCGGTACGGCCCGAAGGTGACCCTGATCATCGGCCTGCTGGTCATCGCGATCGGCTACGGCGGCGGCCTCGGCCTGATGAACGCCGCCTGGCAGACGGTGATCACCTCCGTGATCCTGGGCGCGGGCATCGGCCTGGCCTACTCCTCGCTGCCCGCGCTGATCGTCGGCGCGGTCCCGGCCTCCGAGACCGGCGCGGCCAACGGTCTGAACACCCTGATGCGGTCCATCGGCACCTCGGTGTCCAGCGCCGTGATCGGCATGGTGCTGGCCGACACCGCGCACCACACGGGCGGCGTCGCGGTCCCCACCATGCGCGGCTTCCACGTCTCCTTCCTGATCGCCACCGCCGCCGTCGCCGTCGGTCTGCTGCTGGCCCTGTGCCTGCCGCGCCCCAACCGCGCCCCGCGGCTGCGCGCCAGCAGCGAGGAGGAGGCCAACCTGGCCCGCGCCGAGCAGGCGCTGCGGGGCTTTTACGGCCGGGTGCTGGACGCCCACGGCGCCCCGGTGCCCCGCGCCAAGGTCACGCTGATCGACCGCCGGGGCCGGCAGGCGGGCGCCACGCTCTCCGCCGAGGACGGCAGCTACCGCCTGGCGGTGCCGGCCGAGGGCCCGTACGTGCTGGCCGCCCGCGCCGCCGGGCACGGCCCGCACGCCGCGGCGGCGACCCACACCGGCGACGACCGTCCCGTCGAGCTGGACCTGTCCCTGCCGGGAGAGACGGTCACGGCCTGACTCCGGCGCCCGGCCGGCACCGCGACGCCTCCGTCGCGTACGGAGGCGCACCCGTGCCGCACGGCCGCCCGTCCCGCTCGGAGACGGAGGCCACCGCACCCCCGGTCGCCCGCGCGGCCGGGGGTGCGGCAGCATGGGCGCCCGGAGATGCCCGCACGACCGGAAGGACCCCCATGCCCGCGGCGCCTTCCCCCAAGCTCTCGGCTGCGCCCGACGAGCAGGGGGGACCCTCACCCGACATCCTGGCCGCGTTCGAGGCCGCGAAGGGGTTCATGCCCACGGACGAGGGGCTGGCGCTGTACGCGGCGGCCGTCGAGGCCGGCCGGCTGGGGCTGCCGCTGCTGGAAGTGGGCACCTACTGCGGGCGGTCCACGATCCTGCTCGCCGACGCGGCCCGGCGGGCCGGTGTCACCGCGCTCACCGTCGACCACCACCGCGGCAGCGAGGAGCAGCAGCCCGGCTGGGAGTACCACGACCCGGAGACGGTCGACCCCGAGATCGGCCTGATGGACACGCTGCCCACCTTCCGGCGCACCCTGCACAGGGCGGGCCTGGAGGAGCACGTGGTGGCGCTCGTCGGCCGCTCGCCGCAGATCGCCGCCCTGTGGAACACCCCGCTCGGCCTGGTCTTCGTCGACGGCGGCCACACCGACGAGCACGCCGGCGCGGACTACGCGGGCTGGGCGCCGCACGTGGCGGTGGGCGGGCTGCTGGTCATCCACGACGTGTTCCCGGACCCGGTGGACGAGTTCACCGGGCAGGCCCCGTACCGGGTGTACCGGGGGGCGCTGGCGTCCGGGGAGTTCACCGGGGGGTCGGTGACGGGCTCGCTGCGCGTCCTGCGGCGATGCGGCACGGCCGCTCCCGCGCAGGGCTAGGCTCGCTGTCGTGTCGTACACAGGCCCCGAGTTCGATCCCCCGCAGCCCGAGCGTCCCGCGCGGCCCGGCCGGCCGCGCCGCGCGCCGGTGATCGTCCTGGGCGCGCTGGCGGCCGGCGGGCTGCTGGGCTGGCTGGCCTACGCGGCGGTGGGCGCCTCGGGCGACGGCCCGGACCCGGAGGCGAGCCGGACGGTCGCGGCACCCGCGACGGGCACCCGCACCCCCTCGTCGGCGCCGCACTCCCCCGCCGCGCGCTCGTCCGCGTCCCCGTCGTCCCCGTCGCCGTCCGGGTCGCACGCCGCGGGCGACGACGGCAAGGACCCGGGCGCGCCCGCCGCCTCCGGCCCGCTCCGGGGCAAGGTCGTCGTGATCGACCCGGGGCACAACCCGGGCAACTCCCGGCACACCGCCGAGATCAACCGCCAGGTGGACATCGGCACCGACTCCAAGGAGTGCGACACCACCGGCACCTCCACCAACGGCGGTTACGCGGAGGCCGCGTTCACCCTGGACGTGGCGCACCGGCTGCGCACCCTGCTCGAACAGCAGGGCGCCACCGTGAAACTGACCCACGACGACGGCTTGCCGCCCTGGGGTCCGTGCGTGGACGAACGCGCCCGGATCGGCAACGAGGCGCACGCCGACGCGGCGGTCTCGATCCACGCCGACGGCTCGGCGCCCGGCAACCGCGGCTTCCACGTCATCCTCCCGGCGGCCGTGCACGCCGGTGGCGCCGACACCCGCCCGATCGCCGCCGCCTCCCGCCGGCTCGGCGCGAGCATCGCGGGCAACTTCCTCCGGGTGACCGGCGAGCCGCCCTCCAACTACCTCGGCGGCGGCACCGGCATGGTCACGCGCCGGGACCTGGGCGGTCTCAATCTGTCAACGGTTCCCAAGGTGTTCATCGAGTGCGGCAACATGCGCGACGGCACCGACGCGACCCGGCTGACCAGCGGATCCTGGCGGCAGCGGGCGGCGGAAGGGATCTCCGAAGGAATCGTGGCGTTCCTGCGCGCATCCTGACGGGCGCCCCGCTCCCGGCGGACGTGCCGCCCTGACGGACGGTAGTGTCACCGTACGATGAGGGCCACCCCCGCGCTTCCCACCAGGGCCCTGCGGCGCCCCGGTGACAGTGACGCCTTTGACGACGTACCGACGACGAGACGACCTACGAAGGACCTGACGTGAATATCCGCTCCCTCACTCGGGGCGACGGCGTGGTGATCGGAGCAGCGGTGTTGCTGTTCATCGCGTCGTTCCTCGACACGTACGACTCGCGCTTCGCCAGCGGCAACGCCTGGGACGGACTCGGTCTGGGCCTGGGCGTCTACATGGGCGGTGTCATCGGCGCCGCGCTCGTCGTCGCGGGCCGGTGCCTGCCCCAGCCGCGCAAGGTGGCCGGTCTGGAGCCGGGCCCGGTGGGCACGGCGTTCACGGTCCTGTCGGCCTGGGTGCTCTTCTGGTACCTGGTGGACACCCCCACTTCGATCAGCGCCGGCTCCGGTCTGATCCTCGGCTTCGTCGCCGCGCTCGTGGCGGCCGCCGCGGCCGTCGCCGGCCCGCTGGTCCCGGCCCTGCAGGCGGCCCTGATCCCGGCGCCCAAGCCGGTCGCGCCGCAGCCGTACGGGGCGCAGCCGCCGGGCGGTTACGGCTACCCGGGCGGCCCGCAGCCGTCGTACGGCGGCCAGCCGCAGCCGGGCCAGTCCTACGGCGCGGCCCAGCCGCAGCAGGCCCAGCAGGCCCAGCAGGCGGCGGCGTTCTCGCCGTTCTGGTTCGCGGTGCCGGCGCCGCGTCCGCTGTACGCCGAGGACGGCTCGCCCGCGCCGATCGCCGAACTCTCGCCGGGCGTGTGGTACCTGGCGGTCGAGCAGCGCGGCCAGGGCCTGCTGACCGAGATGCAGGACGGCCGGCGCGGCGTGCTGCAGGACACCTCGAACATCCAGCGCGGCTGACCCGCCCCGCGCCGCCGACCGCGGCGCCACGGCCCCTCGCCCCCACGGGCGGGGGGCCGTTGCCGTGGGCGCCCGCGCGCCGGCGGTCCAGGAACCGCTCCCCGGTCTAGGAACCGCTCCGGAGCTGCGAGGCCGACGGCACCTTGTCCTTGACCGGGGCGCCCGCGCTCTTGCCCGCGTCCTTCACCTTGTTGATGGTGTCGTTGAAGCTGCCGGCCGCCGAGCCGTCACCCTTGCGGAGCTTGGACGGCAGGTCCCTCAGCCCGGCGATGGCCGAGTTCAGCGGGGCCAGCGCCTTGGACAGCGTCGGGTCGCCCTGGGCGTTGCGCACGGCCGCCTTGAGCCGGTTGTACGTGAACGCGCCCGCCAGGCCCGCCTTGACGAGCGTGGTCTTGCGGTGCGGCGCGCCCTTCTTGAACTTGCCCTCCTTGTACGGTTTCCAGATCCACTCGTAGGTGGCCCCGGCGGCGAGCGCCGCGTTCGCCACGAAGCGCGTCTTGGCGAACTTCTGCCGCTCCGCGGAGGTGGTCGGGCTCGGCTCGTCGGCGACGGCCGTGGCGGTCGGCCGGCTGTGCTGCCCGTCGCTCTGGGCGGTCGACCACCCGGCGGAGCCGGCGAGCAGGGCGCAGCAGAGGGTGAGCGCCACTGCGAGGCGCCGTATCGGTACGGGCACGGTGTCCTCCCGAAGGGTGTTGCTGGGGGTACTCCGGGGGTCCGTGTGAACCTTCGGGGCGGCGCTGAAACGGGACACCGGGTGTGGTGCCGGCGTCACCTTCCGTGCCCGTCGCGGGTTTCAGCGGGCGCCCGCGGGCCAGACGAAGGGCATGTCCTCTCGATATCGCACGGGTTCCACCCCGGCGGGGACGGTCATCGCGGTGGTCGCGGACATCATGGCCGTCATCCTCGGGCTGTGGATACTGATGTACCTGCTGGACGCCAACCGGGCCAACGACCTGGTGCGGTTCGTCCACGAGGCGGCGAACTGGCTCGCGGGCTGGTCGCGGGACCTGTTCACCTTCGACGCGGCCTGGGCCCGGGTCGTCGCCGGGTACGGTCTGGCCGCGGTGGTCTACCTGTTCGTCGGGCACGCCGTCGCGGGCCGGCTGCACCGGCACTGAACGGCCACGGGGCGCCGGGCGGCGCGGGCGCGTGTCCTCGCGTCCTCAGGCGCAGCAGTCGGCGTCGTCCGCGTCCAGTCCCCTGGGCAGCCGGTCGGCGGAGAAGACCGTGCAGGTGGCCTCGTGTCCGCCGAGCGCGGCGACGGCCAGCAGCAGCGAGCCCGCGGTCCACGTGGTCAGCTCGCGGGGCCATATGGCGTCGTCCTCGAAGACGTAGCCCGTCCAGTACAGGCCGCTGTCGGGATCGCGCAGGTGCTGGATGGACTGCAGCACCTCCAGGGCGCGGTCGGACTCGCCCACCGCCCACAGCGTCAGGGCGAGTTCGGCGGACTCCCCGCCGGTCACCCACGGGTTGGGCACCACGCAGCGCACCCCGAGGCCGGGCACCACGAATCGGTCCCAGCGCTCCTCCATGCGCTCCTTGGCCGCCACGCCGGTCAGCGCGCCGCCGAGCACCGGGTAGTACCAGTCCATCGAGTAGCGGTCCTTGTCGAGGAACCGCTCCGGGTGCCGGCGGATCGCGTGGCGCAGCGCGCCCACCGCCAACTCCCAGTCGGGCTGCGGCTCCTCGCGCTGCTCGGCGATCGCCAGCGCGCAGCACAGCGCGTGGTGGACGGAGGAGGACCCGGTCAGCAGGGCGTCGGCGGTGGCGGTGCCGTCGTCCTCGTACCGCCAGCCGATCTGCCCGCCGGGCTGCTGCAGCCGCAGCACGAACTCCACGGCGGCGTACACCACCGGCCACATCCGGTCCAGGAAGGTGTCGTCGCCGGTGGACAGGTAGTGGTGCCACACGCCGACGGCGGGATAGGCGACGAAGTTGGTCTCCCGGCCCCGGTCGGTGACGTCGTCGTGCGCGCCGTCGGCGTAGGCCGCGTACCAGGAGCCGTCCGGCAGCTGGTGGCGGGCCAGCCAGGCGTAGGCGCGCTCGGCGGCCTCGTGCTCGCCGGCCGCGTCCAGCGCCATCGCGGCCTCGACGTGGTCCCACGGGTCGAGGTGGTGGCCGCGGAACCAGGGGATCGCGCCGTCCTCGCGCTGCACGGCGAGGATGCCGCGCACGGTGGCGGCGGCCTGCTCGGCGGTGAGGACCCCGGGCAGGACCAGGTGCTGCGTGCGGGGCGTGGTCACGCGGCGGCCGCCCGCGGCAGGTGCGGCTTGGTCGCGTACGCCACGAAGCTCTTGCCGATCAGCGGGTTGAGGGCCTGCTCGGCCACGCGGGTGGCCAGCGGCTTCTTCATGATGTCCCAGACCAGCAGCTTGTGGTACGCCCGCACGGGCAGCACCTTGTCGTTGTCGACGCCGAAGGCGCACTTCAGCCACCAGTACGGGGCGTGCAGGGCGTGGGCGTGGTGGGTGCCGTACGGCTTCAGGCCGGCCTCGCGCATCTTGGCGAGGAGTTCGTCGGCCTTGTAGATGCGGATGTGGCCGCCCTCGACCTCGTGGTAGGCGTCGGACAGCGCCCAGCACACCTTCTCCGGGCCGTAGCGCGGCACGGTGACGGCGATGCGCCCGCCCGGCTTGAGCACGCGGACCATCTCGGCGAGCACGCCCTTGTCGTCGGGGATGTGCTCCATCACCTCGGAGATGATGACGACGTCGAAGGACTCGTCGGGGAAGGGCAGGGCGAGCGCGTCGCCCTCCATGGCGGTGGCGGTGGCCCCGGCGGGCGCCTCGCCGGCCTCCTTCATCGCCGCGAACCACTTGGCGACCTCGCGGATCTCCTCGCCGTTGCGGTCCAGCGCCACCACGCGGGCGCCGCGCCGGTAGCACTCGAAGGCGTGCCGGCCGGCACCGCAGCCGAGGTCCAGGACGCGGTCGCCCGGCGCGAGCGGGAACCGGGAGAAGTCGACGGTCAGCACGTGGCCCTGCTTTCGGAGTAGACATCCTCTGCGGCCGCGGGGGCGACGCTCGTCGGGGTCGCGGACGCAACACTCGGTGAGGCCGCCGGGCGGCCGGGAGTCCGGGCCGCCGTGCGGTGCGGACCCGGGGAGCGGCGGGCGACGGCCTCGCGGTAGTGGGCCACCGTGCCTTCGGCGGCCCGCGCCCAGGTGAAGTGGCGCAGCACCCGCTCGCGGCCCGCGCGGCCGAGCCGCTCCCGCAGCCCGCCGTCGCCCAGCAGTCTGCTCAGCGCGGCGGCCAGGGCGCCGGCGTCGCCGGGCGGCACCGCCAGGCAGGTCTCGCCGTCCCGCCCGGCGGCCTCGGGGATCGCCCCGCCGGTCGTGGCGACCAGCGGCGTTCCGGTGGCCATGGCCTCGGCCGCCGGCAGGGAGAAGCCCTCGTACAGCGACGGCACGCAGGCGACCTCGGCGGAGCGCACCAGGTCGACCAGTTCGGCGTCGGAGATGCCCTTGACGAAGCGGACGGCGCCGTCGAGGCCGTAGCGCTCGATGGCCTGCGCGACCGGTCCGTCCTCGGCGCGCTTGCCGACGACGACGAGGTGCGCGTCGGGGTGTTCGGCGCGCACCTTCGCCAGCGCCTCGACGAGGAACACCAGACCCTTGAGCGGCACGTCGGCGCTGGAGGTGGTCACGATGCGGCCCGGCACCTGCCGCACCGACGGATCGGGGGAGAACAGGTCGGTGTCGGCGCCGATGTGGACGACGTGGACGCGGTCGGGGCGTACGCCCAGGTGGTCGACGATCTCCTGCCGGGAGGTGCCGGAGACGGTGAGCACGGAGGGCAGCCGGCGCGCGACGCGCTTCTGCATGCGGGTGAAGGCGTACCAGCGCTTGACCGACCAGCGCCGCTGCCAGGTGTCGGCGGCGTCCAGCTCCAACTGCCGGTCCACGGTGATGGGGTGGTGGACGGTGGTCACCAGCGGCGCCCCGACGTCGCCGAGGAGGCCGTAGCCGAGCGTCTGGTTGTCGTGCACGACGTCGAACTGCCCGCGGCGGGCGCGCAGATGGCGGCGGGCGCGCAGGGAGAACGTCAGCGGCTCGGGGAAGCCGCCGCTCCACATGGTGGCGACCTCCAGCGCGTCGATCCAGTCGCGGTACTCCTCGCGCGCCGGGGTGCGGAACGGGTCCGGCTGGCGGTACAGGTCGAGGCTGGGCAGCTCGGTCAGGCGCAGGCTGCCCGGGTAGTCCTCGTCCTCGTCGAGCACGGGGTAGGGCTGGGCGCCGATCACCTCGACGCGGTGGCCGAGCCGGGCCAGCTCGCGCGAGAGGTGGCGGACGTAGACGCCCTGGCCGCCGCAGAACGGGTTTCCCTTGTAGGTCAGGAGCGCGATGGTGAGCGGTCGCCCGCCGTCCGCGGCGAGGTCCGCGGGGGACCCCGCCTGACTGGCCTCAGCGGTCACTCCGGGCCCCCTTCTGACTGCACTGTCCCGCGAGGGTACGCGGGGACGCTAATCTAGAACAAGTTTCAGACTTGATCGTTCAGGAGGCTCCGAATCTACCGGCAGGTAGCCCCGCTGTGAGCAGGGGATCGGGTGATTCGCGCCACGGCTCGCGCGGTGCCCGGCGCCTGCCGCACTGTCCGATCACCCGGCCTTCACCGACCGTCACGGAACGGGACCCATGCCTGCGCGAGCCAAGCCGCCGACCGCCACCGCGCGGCAGGAGGAGCGCCGTCGCCGCATCCTGCGCGCCGGCACCCGGCTGGCCTGCCGGGGCGGCTTCGAGGCGGTGCAGATGCGGGAGGTCGCGGAGTCCTCGCAGGTGGCGCTCGGCACGCTGTACCGGTACTTCCCGTCGAAGGTGCACCTGCTGGTCGCGATCATGCAGGACCAGCTGGAGCGGATGCACGGCACGCTGCGCAAGAAGCCGCCGTCCGGTGCGGGCCCGGCCGAACGGGTCGCGCAGACGCTCATGGGCGCCTTCCGGGCGCTGCAGGGCGAGCCGCAGCTGGCGGAGGCGATGGTGCGCGCCCTGACGTTCGCGGACCGCAGCGTGAGCCGGGAGGTCGATCAGGTCTCCCGCCTGACCACGGCGATCATCCTGGACGCGATGGACCGCCCCGAGCCGACGCCCGGGCAGCTGTCCGCGGTCCGCGTGATCGAGCACACCTGGCACTCGGCCCTGATCGCCTGGCTCTCGGGCCGCGCCTCGATCGCCCAGGTGCAGGCCGACGTGGAGACGGCCTGCCGACTGATCGGACAGGTGGACTGAGGCGCTCGTCCCGGTACGAGAAGAGCCCGGGCACGAGTAAGGCCCGGGCACGAAAAAACCTACGAGACGGGTTCCCTTCGCCGGTATTGTCCGGATCAGGTATTGGGGGTCGCCTTCCGGTCTTGCGACCTTCCGGCCTCTCAGCCCGACCGTCGACGTCGGCCTCGGCGGATGCCTTGCGGCGTCTCGCCCAAGTCGGCTACTCCGGTCGAACTCCCTCACTCGCCCCGTAGGCACTTTTTATGTTAGTCGGCTCACATCGGGATGGAACCCCCCGAAGCAAGATTTTTTGTCGACAACCAGGGCATACCTCCCTGCTGCCCGATGCTCGTGGCCGCCCGGTTTTCCCGGGTCGGTAAAGTGGCCCGGTCGTCATCACGCCTGTTCGGGGGGAAGCCGGTGAAAATCCGGCGCTGACCCGCAACCGTATGCCGCTCCCCATCCCAGGGAACGGTGAGCCGGAATGCCCCGGGCGGGGGCGTGACCGGCTCGCGTGCGTCGGCGAACCCGCCGCCGCACGGCACCGTCGAGGGATACGGAGCCGAGCCGCCGGGGGTGTCCCCTGCTGCCCGGCTCCCCGCAGGGAGAGGCATCCGCCGATCATGAACATACGCCGCAGCGCAGCGGCCCTGGCCGCCGTCGCCGCCGTCGCCGTGATCGGGGCCCCGGCCGCCGTCGCCGCCGGATCCTCGCCGTCCCCCTCCGGGGCGCCCGCGCTCCCCGCCGGGCTGTACGGCAGCACCGACCCGAAGTACGACGGCGTGTGGCGGCAGTCCCTCGCCCTGCTCGCGCAGCACACCGTGGGCGTGCGGCCCGCCCCGCAGGCCGTGGACTGGCTGACGGGCCAGCAGTGCGCGAACGGCGCGTTCGCCGCGTTCCGCGCCGACCCCTCCGCCGCCTGCGACGCCAAGGTCGCCGTCGACACCAACAGCACGGCCGCCGCCGTCCAGGCCCTCGCCGCGCTCGGCGGCCACGACGCGGCCACCGGCAAGGCGGTCTCCTGGCTGAAGTCCGTGCAGAACAAGGACGGCGGCTGGGGCTACACCCCCGGCGGGCCCAGCGACACCAACTCGACGTCGGTCGTCATCGGGGCGCTCGCCGCCGCCGGCGAGAAGCCCGCCGCCGTGGTCAAGGACGGCAAGTCCCCCTACGACGCGCTGCTGACGTTCGCCCTGCCGTGCTCCGGTGAGAGCGCGGGCGCGTTCGCCTACCAGCCCGACAAGAAGGGCGCCCTGGCCGCCAACGCCGACGCCACGGCCGCCGGTGTGGTCGCCGCGCTCGGGCAGGGCCTGGCGGCCGAGGCGGGCACCGGACACGCGAGC
This sequence comes from Streptomyces mexicanus, assembly GCF_902506575.1. GTDB lineage: Bacteria > Actinomycetota > Actinomycetes > Streptomycetales > Streptomycetaceae > Streptomyces > Streptomyces mexicanus. Next base: position 2,528,499 of record NZ_LR732544.1, read on the forward strand.
GCCCGCTGCTCCGACTCCGGTACGGCCACCCCCGCCCGGGCCGCCGCCAACGGCGCGGCCTACCTCGCGCACGCCCTCGCCGCGACCGGCCACCTGACCTCCGCCCTGCCCGGCGCCGAGGACCAGCCCGACTACGGCAACACCGCCGACGCGGTGGTCGCGCTGGCCGCCCAGGGCGGCGCCGGGCAGGCGGCGGGGCCGCTGCGCTGGCTGGAGCGGCACGCCACGGTGTGGGCCCGGCAGAGCGGCCCGGCCGCCTGGGCGCAGCTGATCTTCGCCGCCCACGCCACGGGCACCGACCCGCACGACTTCGGCGGCACCGACCTGGTGAAAGCGCTCGACGCCACCGGCCCGAAGCCGGTGTCTCACTCCGCGCCCGCGCGCCCCGCGCGGAAGGACCCGGACGGCGAGGAGAACGGCGGCGACTCCGGGCACACCGCCGCCTGGATCGCCGGCGGTGTCGGCGCGGTCGTGGTCGTCGGCGCCGTCGTCCTGGTGGCCGTGCGCCGCGCCGGCCGTACGGAGCGGCGGCCGTGATGCGCCGCCCGCGCGCGCTGTCCGCGCTGCTCCTGGCCGCCGTGTTCCTGCTGGGCACGGGCGCCGGCCAGGCGCAGGCCGTCGGCTACCGGTACTGGTCCTTCTGGGACCGCGACGGCGACCACTGGACGTACGCCACCCAGGGCCCGTCCACGGCCCGCCCCGCCGACGGCGACGTGCAGGGCTTCCGTTTCGCCGTCAGCGAGGACTCCCAGGAGGCGGCCGAGCCGCGCGGCACCGCCTCGTTCGCGGCCATCTGCGGCGGGACACCGGCCGCACACGGACACAAGCGCGTCGCGCTGGTCCTCGACTTCGGCACGCGGGCCGACGCCCCGTCCGGCGAGGCACCGCCCGCACCGCGCCGGGTCTGCGCCCGGGTCCCCGCCGACGCCACCACGGCGGAGGCCCTGGCGGCCGTCGCCCCGCCCCTGCGCTATGACACCAATGCGCTGCTGTGCGCGATCGCCGGCTACCCGGCCAAGGGCTGCGGGGAGCAGGTCGACACGGCCTTGACGAGCCCCGGCACGACGAAGAACGTGACGGACAAGGCGGCCGGAGCCGAGAAGAAGGACGGCGGTCCGTCCGTGGGGCTCCTCGCGGGCGGCGCGGTCGTCGTCGTCCTGGCCGGTGCGGCCGTCTGGCAGGCCCGCCGCCACAGGCATGCGTAAGCCTGCCGACGGCACGGGCACGGCACCGCCCGGCCCGCGCGTGCGCCGGGCGCCCGGCGTGCACGCCGGGGCGTGGTGGGTGTGGGCGCTCGCACTCGGCACCGCCGCGACCCGCACCACCAACCCGCTGCTGCTGGGCCTGCTGCTGGCCGTCTCCGGGTACGTGGTGGTGACCTGCCGTCCCGACACCCCCGCGGCCCGCTCCTACAGCGCCTTCCTCCGGCTCGCCCTCGCCGTGCTCGTGGTGCGCCTGGGCTTCGCCGTGGTGCTCGGCTCCCCCATCCCCGGCACGCACGTCCTGCTCACCCTGCCCGAGGTGCCGCTGCCGCACTGGGCGCAGGGCATCCGCCTCGGCGGCCGGGTCACCGCCGAGGCACTGGTGTTCGCGCTGTACGACGCGCTGAAGCTGGCCGCGCTGCTGATCTGCGTGGGCGCGGCGAACGCCCTGGCCGCCCCCGCCCGGTTGCTGAAGTCCCTGCCGGGCGCGCTGTACGAGATGGGTGTGGCCGTGGTCGTCGCGCTCACCTTCGCCCCGCATCTGGTCGCCGACGCCCGGCGGCTGCGGGCGGCCCGCCGGCTGCGCGGCCGTCCGGACCGGGGGGTGCGCGGGCTGCTGCACGTGGGGCTGCCGGTGCTGGAGGGCGCGCTGGAGCGGTCGGTGTCGCTGGCCGCCGCGATGGACGCCCGCGGCTACGGCCGTACCGCCGAGGTGGCGCCCGCGGTGCGCCGGACCACCGCCGCCCTCACCCTGGGCGGGCTGCTCGGCGTGTGCGCGGGCACGTACGGGCTGCTCCCCGCCGAGGGCGGCACCTACGGGCTGCCCGTGCTGGGTGCCGGGCTCGCCGCCGCGCTGGCCGGGCTGTGGCTGGGCGGCCGGCGCACCCCGCGCACCCGCTACCGCCCCGACACCTGGGGGCCGCGCTCGTGGCTGGTCGCCGGTTCGGGCGTGGCGGTCGCGGCCCTGCTGAGCCTGGCCGCTGCCCGCGACCCGCAGGCGCTGCACCCCGGTGTCGTCCCGCTGGTCGCCCCCGCGCTGCCGCTGCTGGCTCTTATACACAACTCCGAGCCCACGAGACAGGCAGAAAACTCGCATGCCGGCTTCTGCTTGAAAAAAAAAAACACCTAATCATCTCCTATTCCGT
>NZ_LR732544.1:2530946-2557375 GCF_902506575.1 Streptomyces mexicanus
CTCTCCGTCTCCGCGCCGCCCCGCGTCCCGGCTGGGCCGGCGCCGTCGCCCGGTCGCCGGCACCACCGGGCCGGCCCCGGTGGCCGAGGTCCGCTCCCTGGCCGTGCGCCGCGGCACGGTGCGGGCGCTGCGCCACGTCGACCTGACCGTCGCCCCCGGCGAGACGATCGCCCTCATGGGCCGCAACGGCGCCGGGAAGTCCACGCTGCTCACCTCCCTGGTGGGCCTGGTGGAGCCCGCCGCCGGGCAGGTCCGCGTCGGCGGCGCGCTCCCCCACCGCACCCCGCCCCGCGACCTGGTGCGCCGCGTCGGCCTGGTCCCGCAGGAGCCGCGCGACCTGCTGTACGCGGACACGGTGGCCGCCGAGTGCGCGGCCGCCGACCGGGACGCGCAGGCCGCGCCCGGCACCTGCCGCGCGCTGGTGACACGGCTGCTGCCCGGGGTCGCCGACACCGCCCACCCCCGGGATTTGTCCGAGGGCCAGCGGCTGGCGCTCGCGCTCGCGGTGGTGCTGACCGCCCGGCCGCCGCTGCTGCTCCTGGACGAGCCGACCCGCGGCCTGGACTACGGCGCGAAGACCCGGCTGGTCGCCGTGTTGCGCGAGCTGGCCGCCGCGGGGCACGCCCTCGTCCTCGCCACGCACGACGTGGAACTGGCGGCCGAGATCGCCCACCGGGTGGTCCTGCTGGCGGAGGGCGAGGTGATCGCCGACGGGCCCACGGCCGACGTGGTGGTCTCCTCCCCGTCCTACGCCCCGCAGGTCACCAAGATCCTCGCGCCGCAGCGGTGGCTCACGGTCACGCAGGTCCGCCGGGCCCTGGGCGAAGGGACCGGCCGTGAACAGCGGTGAGGCGACGGCCCCCGGCAAGAACGCCGACCGGCAGGCGCGGGCCGTGCGGCTCGGCCCCCGCTCGCTGGCCGCGCTCGTCCTGGTCGGCGCCGTCGGGGTGGTCGCCTTCACCTGGCCCTTCCTCGCCCCGCCCACCTCGCGGCTCAGCGCGCACGCGCAGGACGCGCCCTGGCTGTTCGCGGGTCTGCTGGTGCTGCTGGTCGCCGTGGTCGCGGCGACGATCGCCGAGTCGGGTCTGGGGCCGAAGGCGGTGGCGATGCTCGGGGTGCTGGCCGCGACGGGCGCCGCGCTGCGGCCCATCGGCGCCGGGACGGCGGGCCTGGAGCCCATGTTCTTCCTGATGGTGCTCAGCGGACGCGTCCTCGGCCCGGGCTTCGGGTACGTGCTCGGCTCGGTGACGATGTTCGCCTCCGCGCTGCTCACGGGCGGGGTGGGGCCGTGGCTGCCGTTCCAGATGCTGGCGATGGGCTGGTTCACCATGGGCGCGGGCCTGCTGCCGGGCCCCGACCGGCTGCGCGGCCGTACGGAGCTGGTGATGCTGGCCGGCTACGGCTTTCTCGCCGCCTTCGCCTACGGCACGGTCATGAACCTCGCCGGCTGGCCGTTCATGGGCACCCTCGCCTCCTCCGTCGCCTTCGACCCGCACGCGCCGATCCCCGCGAACCTGGCCCGGTTCGTGGCGTACTGCCTGGCCACCTCGCTCGGCTGGGACCTGGGCCGGGCCGTCGTGACGGTCGTGCTGACGCTGGTCGTCGGCCCGGCGATCCTGCGGGCGCTGCGCCGCGCCACCCGCCGGGCGGCGTTCGAGGCGCCCGTCACCTTCGACGCCGCGTCCGGGGACCCGGCCGTGACCGGTGCCGGCCGGACGGTGACGCCCCGGGGGGAGGCAAGGTGAGCGGCCGGGCCGCCGGCATCCCGGCCGCCGGCCCGGACGACCGGAACGGCCCGCCGAAGAGACCGGCGGGCCGTCACGCGGGATCGCGGTGAGGAAGCCCCGCTCGGGTGAGGACGCCTCACTCGATGGGGAAGGCGGAGACCACCGCGGGGACGCTCCTGCTCGTCGAGTCACCGGTCGGCACGCACACGTGCACCTGTGTCCCCGGAACCGCGAGTGCGAGCGGCAGGCGCGCCAGGGCAACGTTCGTCCGCAGTTTCGGGGCGTAGGAAGCGGACGTCACGAACCCCACGGGCTCCGCGTCCGGCGAAGGCGCCACCAGCCAGAAGTCGGACAGATAGTCCCCGATCGGGTCCCCTTCCATCCGCAACCCCACCATGGTGAGTCTGTAGGGATGGTCTCCGGCGGCGATGTCGGCCCGCATCCGTTCCAGGGCGTCCCGGCCGATGTAGTCCGACGCCTTGTCACGGGGGATGTGGGCCGCCAACCCGACCTGGAACGGGACCATCTCGTGGTCGACGTCCTGACCCCACGCGAGGATCCCGGACGAGATCCGGTGGGGCTGGAGAGGGCCGGTCACGGCCAGCCCGTACTTCTCTCCCGCCCGAAGGATCGCCTCCCACATGCGCTCGGCGTGAAGGGTCGAGTTCTTCAGGTAGACCTCGTATCCGGCCTCGCCGGAGAACCCGGTTCGCGAGACGAGTACCGGAAGCCCGTCGATCTCGGCCTCCGCCAGCCCGAACGGGCGCATCCCCAGGGCCACGTCACCGATGAGGTCGACCATCAACCCGTTCGCCTCCGCTCCCTGGATCTGGACAGGCGACACGTCGATCTCCTCGATCCGGACATCGAAGCCCTTGCCGACGTTCACCCCCTTCAGCCACAGCGACAGATCCGAGTCGGAAATACTGAACCAGTACTCCTCGGGGGAGATCTTCAGCAGCAGCGGATCGTTGATCATCCGGCCGCTGGAATCGCACAGGACCACGTACGCCGCCCGCATGGACGCCAGTCGCGTGACGTCCCTGGTGACGACGTAGTCGACGAACTCGGTGGCCTCGCGTCCCCGCACTCGGATCTGCCGCGCGGCCGCGATGTCCCACAACGTCACGCGCTGGGTCAGTGCCTCGTACTCGGCCGTGGTCCCGCCGTCCTCCTCCGGGACGTAGCCCCTGGGCAGGTACATCCGGTTGTAGACCTCTGCGCGCCAGCATCCCGCCTCGATCGCCAGGTGCCAATAGGGCGACTTGCGAGCGCGCGTCGATATCAGGAGCTTGACGTCCGCTCGACCCGTTTGACGCAGGTTGACAGGGACGGTCCGATCCGATTGATCGACCGATGAGAAGTTCGGATCCGCCCATGTGCTGGACTCGTTCGTCACACTGACCCCTCTCGTGGCTGCCCGACTCGGTGCCGGTCCGGCTCACGCGGCCTGGTGGCCGGCGCGTTCGTGATGGCGATCTTGACTTCCCCGCGGCTGTCGCCGCGATCTCCGGGTAGTCGAAGGAGGCGAGACCGGTGTAGCTGCCGGTGGGGGGATCCCTTCAGGGACGAGGGATCGATCCCCGCGCGCTCGATCGCCTCCCAGGTGACCTCCAGCAGCAGCCGCTGCTGCGGATCCATCGCGAGCGCCTCGCGCGGCGAGATGCCGAAGAACTCCGCGTCGAACTCGTCGGCCCGGTCCAGGAACCCGCCGCCCCGTACGTACAGCGTGCCCGGCCGAGCCGGATCGGGGTCGAACGACTCTTCGAGGTTCCAGCCGCGGTCCTTCGGTAACTCCGATATCGCCTCGCCGCCGGAGGACACCAGATCCCACAGGTCTTCGGGTGACCGCACGCCTCCGGGGAACCGGCACCCCATCCCCACGATCACGACCGGGTCGTCCTCCCGGGCCGGGGTCTGCCCGGAGGACTCCGCCTCCCCCGCCTGCCGCGACGCCCGGCGATCGCGCAGGTGCTCCGCCACAGCAGCGGGCGTGGGATGGTCGAAGACCAAGGTGGAGGGAAGCCGGAGACCGGTCGCCGCGTCGAGCCGGTCCCGCAGCTCGACCGCGGTCAGCGAGTCCAGGCCCAGTTCCTGGAAGGTGAGGCCGGGATCGATGTCGGCGGCGTCCTCAGCCAGCACCTCGGCCGTGTGAGCGCCCACCAGATCGAGCACGTCGTCCACGTGAAGAATTCCCCCCGTATGCATGTGGCCCGCTCAGCCCGTCCGGGCGCCCGCACCCTCAGGACGGTCCGCTTCAGGCTCGTTTACCGACCGGAGTCGCCATGACGACTCCGGGTTCCTCAAAGGCCGTTCGGCGCTCGACCAGTCCGAGCGCCACACCGGCGATGATGATCACACCGCCGAAGACCTGGGCGAGGTGGATCGTGTCACCGTTGATCACAACGGCACCGAGCACGCCGAACACCGGCACCAGGTTCAGGATGTTGACCGCGATGCTCGAGGTCATCCGGCGCAGGCCGTAGTTGTAGAGCAGAAAGCCGCCGACGGAGCACGCCACGGCCAGATAGGCGAGCAGCGCCGAGGCGGATGCGTCCGGCAGCCGCCAATCCCTGATCTCCAGGAGCGACGCGAGCAGGAAGCCGGCAGCGCCGGCCAGTGTCTGATAGTACGTCAGATTCACCGCGTCCTGCCCCTGGCCCGCGTACTTGCCCAGCACGTTGTATCCGGCCCAGACCAGCCCGCCGAGCAGCAGCAGGATGTCGCCGAACCAGCGGGCGCTGCCGCCGACTTCCGCACCGTTGCGTACCACCAGGAAGGCCCCGAGGGCGGCCAGCAGCACGCCCGTGACCCGGAGCAGGGGCATCCTGGTCCGGAAGGCCACCAGCTCCAGGAGCATGGTCATCAGCGGATAGGTGGCCACGATGAGAGAGGCGTCGGAGGCGGTGGACAGCTCCACGCCGATGTTCTCCAGCACGAAGTACGCCGTGATGCCGAGCAGGCCGCTCAGGTAGATCATGCGGCGCTGTCGGGCGTCCGGCCGCACGGTGGGTTTGCGACGGGCCCGCACCATGATCGCGAGGATGCCGGCGGCGAGCGTGAAACGAATCGCCCCGATGCTCAGCGGCCCCACGTCCGACAGCACTTGCTTGGTCACCGCGTACGAGCTGCTCCAGAACAGCGCCGCCGCCACGACCGCGCTGACTGCCCCTGGCCCCGCCTTGCGCCTCTCCATGCTCCAGATCCCCTCGTTCGACCGACATCCCCGAACTCCGCCTGGGCCACTCGGTAGAGAATCGACTCATGGGCGGAACTTCACCCAGGACAGTAGCAATACGTCCGGATACCTGGCATGCTGGCCGAATATAATTCGGATGCAGTGGAGTGTGACGGAACGTGGACGAACTTGATTCGGCGTTGCTGCGGCTTCTGCAGCAAGACGGTCGGCGCACCAACCGGGACCTGGCCGCGGAGCTGGGAATCGCACCCTCGACCTGTCTGGAGCGGGTCCGCTCCTTGCGTGAGCGCGGTGTCCTGCTCGGGTTCCACGCCGAGGTGGACCTCACCGCACTCGGCCGCGGCCTCCAGGCGATCATCGCGGTGCGCGTGCGGCCACCGACGCGTGCGGTCATCGAGCAGTTCCAGGCCTTCGTGGCGAGGATGCCCGAGGTGCTCTCGGTATTCGTACTGACGGGCACCGACGACTTCCTCCTCCACGTCGCTGTGCGCGACACCGACCATCTGCACGCGGTGGTCCTGGACAAGCTGACCAAGCGACCGGAACTCGCGGACGTGCGCACCTCGGTGGTCTACGGCCACCTGCGCAAGAACGTCATCGAGCCGGCTTGAGCGTCTCCAGGGTGGCGATCAGCAGGTCGTTCGCCTCCGGAGTGCCGACCGTGATCCGCAGTCCGGTGCCGGAGAAGTTCCGGACCAGCAGGCCGCGTTCCTCCAGTGCCGCGGCGACCGCGTCGGAGTCCTCGCCCAGCGGCATCCACAGGAAGTTCGTCTCGCTCTTCGGGGTGGTCCAGCCCTGCGCCCGCAGAGCCCCCCGGAGCCTTTCCCGCTCTGCCGTGATTCCGCTGACCTGTTCGAAGAGTTCGTCCTCCGCGTCCAGTGCGGCCAAAGCCGCCTGCTCCGCGATCCGGCCGACCCCGCACGGCACGGCGCACTTGCGCAGGGCATCGGCGATCTCGGGGTGGGCGACGCCGTAGCCCACCCGCAGGCCGGCGAGTCCATAGGCCTTCGAGAAGGTGCGCAGCACCACCAGGTTCGGCCGGTCGCGGTGCAGTTCCACGCCGTTCGGCGCGTCCGGAGCCTGGTAGAACTCGAAGTAGGCCTCGTCGAGCACCACCAGGACGTGCTCCGGCACCCGGTCCAGGAACTGCTTGAGTTCGGCCGTGCCCACCGCGGTGCCCGTGGGATTGTTGGGCTCGCACAGCAGCACCATGGAGGTCCGCGGCGTGATGGCCGCGGCCATCGCCTCCAGGTCGTGCGTGTCGTCGCTGAGCGGCACCTCGACCGGAACGGCACCGGCCATGCGCACGACGATCGGAAAAGCCTCGAAGGAGGGCCAGGCGTAGACCACCTCGTCGCCGGGCGAGAGCATGGCCTGGCCGATCTGCTGGTAGATGCCGACCGACCCGGGGCCGGTGACGACGTGCGAGAGCGGCACGTCCAGCTTGCCGGCCAGGGCGGCCGTCAGCTCTTCCGGGAAGATGCCGGGGTAGTGGTTGGTCCGCGCCGCGGCCCAGGAAATCCTCGCGAGGGCCGAGGGCAGCGGCGGGTACGGGTTCTCGTTGAGGAAGAGCCGGTGCGACTCACCCGTGGCAGGAGGTTGCGGCGGCTTGGGCACGTAGGCCGGTATGCCGTCGAGAACCGCGCGCGGCGAAGGCGAATGGGGACTCACTGGTGTCTTCTCCCTGCTGTTTCCCTGGCGTGTCGGTCAATCGAGCCGGAAGGTCCGGCCCAGCCCGCGTGCTGCCGCCTCCTGAGCGATGGCGAAGCCGGACATGACGTCCTGCACGCCCAGGCCCAGAGACTTGAAAACGGTGATCTCCGCAGGCTCACGGCGCCCGGGATGCTTCCCGAGCAGCACCTCACCCAGCTCCGCCTGAATGTGGTCGGGGCCGACCAGGCCCTCGGTCAGCGGCCCCAACAGGTCACCTGACTCGGCGCGGGCCGACTCCCGGCTGTCGACGAAGAAGGACGCCTTCGCCACCGCCTCGGAGGACAGTTCACGATGGTCGACGAAGGACGCTCCGACCGCGTTGAGGTGCACTCCGGGTGACAGGTCCGCGGCCTGGACGATGGGCTCTTTGGTCGCGGTCGTGGTGCACACCAGGTCGGCCCCGGCCAGTGCCTGCGCCGGCGTGGCGCAGGTCTCCACCTCGATCCCCAGATCAGCGGCCGCCCATGTGCGGAAGGACTCCGCGTTCTCGCCGGTACGGCTCCACACCCTGACTCGGCGCAACGGCCTGACCAGCCGCATGGCCTCCAGATGGCTGCGCGCCTGGACCCCCGAGCCGAGCAGGGCGAGGTCCCCGGCGTCCGGCCGTGCCAGCGCGTCGGTGGCCACGGCGGAGACGGCAGCCGTTCTCACGGCGGTGACCGCGCCGGCGTCCATCAGCGCCAGGGGAGCGCCGGTCTCCGGGTCGAAGACCATGACGACACCGATGTGCAGGTCCAGGCCGCGGGCCGGGTTCTCGGGCTTGAGCACCATGGCCTTCAGCCCGTACCCCGCCAGGTCGTCCCCGGCGACGAAGCCCGGCATCGTGCCCAGCAGGCCGGTGTCCTTCTCGGGGCGCAGGATGGTCCGCAACGGCAGTTCCACCTGGCCGCTGCTGTACCGCCGCATGGCTTCCGCCATCACCGGCAGCGCGCTTTCGACCGGGTAGACCTCATGCACCGTGGCGCGGTCGATCAGGAGCACGGGTGCACCTCTTTCTTCAGGAGTCCGCACACGCGAGGGTGAAGACCGACCAGAGCATGCGGATCGGTCGGGTGCGGGAGATGAATTCCAGCGAGTGGGCCTTGGCCGCCGGCATCGTGGTGAGCGCCAGGTCGGCCTCCCTGCGGCGGGCCTGGTCGGCTGCCGCGCTGGTGGAGGTGGCGTAGCGGATCTCCGCCACCGAGTACTCCTCCGGGAGCAGTTCCTCGACCAGCGGGACCGGCGCCGGGTGGGTGGCGATCCGGGCGGCCTTGGGGATGCGGTGCCCCTGCGAGACGGCGATGCCGTAGTGCGGGGTGTCGAAGAGGAAAGCGCCGGCGAACCGCAGCGACGGGTCCATGTAGAAGGCGTGCACCGACGCGTACGCGTTCGCGACCACGACGTGGCTGACAGCGCCCGCACGCAGTGCGTCGCCGGCCTCCTCGTAGGTGTCGTAGAGCCGGACGGCGGGCGGGCCGCCGCGGCCGTGGTCCGCCCAGAGATACAGCGCCGCCTGCTCACTGCTGGTCCCGGCGGGGCCGAGGGTGCCGATGGTCTCGACCGACGGGCCCGCCGACAGTGCGGTGTCTATCCAGCCTGTTGCCTGGTTCATGGTGTTCCCCCTGGGAAGGTCGACGATCAGGACGATCGATCGGTGGCGGGGCCGACGGCCTGGAGCCAGTGGCGGTATCGCGGATCCCTGCCGCGGACCACGTCGTGGTACGTGGACATCAACGTTTTGGTGAGCGGGCCGGGAACGCCCTCTCCGACGGGTCGGCCGGCGATCTCCGTCACCGGGACGATCTCCACTCCCGTGCCGGTGAGGAACACTTCGTCGGCGTTGCACAGTTCGTCACGGCCGAGGTCCTGCAGGACCGTCTCCACGCCGAGCACGTCGGTCGCCAGGGTGACCACGGTGTCCCTCGTGATGCCCTCGAGCAGATCGGCGGTGACCGGAGGTGTGACCAGCCGGCCGCGGACGACGGCGAACACGTTGGACGTGCTGGCCTCCGCCACCTGGCCGCGGCTGTTGAGCAGGATCGCGTCGTCGTATCCGGCGGCCCGCGCCTCGTCCACGGCGAGCGCGTTGTTGACGTAGCCGCCGGTGACCTTCGCACGGACCGGGAGCACCACCGACTCCGGCCTGCGCCAGGAGCTGATGGCGACGCGGATCCCGCCCCGGTCGGTGTACGAGCCCATCCGGAACGCGTTGATCGTCAAGGCGTCCGAGACACCCGTGAGCTGGACGCCGGGCGGTGATCCGGGCAGCAGCGCCCTCTTGTACGCCAGCGGACGGATGTACATGTCCGACATCGCGCCGATGCGCCGCATCAGTTCGGCCGTCAGCTCGCACAACCGCGGCACGTCGTGGCCCACTTCGATGCGCAGGGTCCGGGAACTGCGCAGCAAACGCCGGTAGTGGTCGTGGCCGCGGAAGACGGCCAGGCCGCCGTCCTCCTGAACGTAGGCGCGGATGCCCTCGAAGACACCTGTGCCGTACTGGAGTGCCTGGGTGGTGACGGGCACCTGGGCCTCGGCCAGGGGCACGAACTCCCCGTCGTGGTAGGCCAGCGCCGCGATGGCGGGTGTGGCCCGATCGGCGGTGGCCGTCGCGGGGCTGGTCACTGAGCCCTCCCGCCGGCCACGGCGAGGGCGGCGGCACGCTCGTCGTCCGGTGCGGAGCGACGCCGGTCCTCGACCCGGGCAGCCTTCCAGCTGACCATCGCACCGGTCGTGGTGACGCTGCCGAGCGCGCCGTACTCGAACCGGACCGGGACCTCCAGCCGCTCGCGGACGGACCGGGCGACGGCGGCCTCGTCGATGCGCACCGCTTCGTCGGTGGGGGGCAGTTCGAGCCGCAGGGTCAGCTCGTCCCGGCCGTCCACGGCGTCGATGACGATCTGGTAGTCGAGGTAGCCGCGCGGGTGGGTCAGCAGCAGTTCCTCGAGGTCGTATCCGCTGATCCGATGACCGCCGATCTCCAGGATGTCGCGGGTCCTGCCCAGCACCTCCAGGGTGGGCGCCGGCAGGGTGCGGTCCGCGCTGCCGGGACGGAGGCGGACGAAGTCACCCGTGCGGTAGCGCACCAGGGGCTTGCTGCCGCGGTACAGCGCGGTGATGACGAGTTCACCGGTGCGCACGCCGTCGGGCCCCGGCTCGACCGCGACCGCGGTCTCCGGGTCGATCACCTCGTAGAAGTTGAGCAGCGGGGACGTGTACAGAGCGCCGTCGGCGCCGGCCGCGCCCATCACCGACGCCTCCTGCGAGGCGTAGAGCGCGTTGTACACCTTGGCGCCCCACACCTCCCCGATGTTCTCCAGGAGGCTCGGGGAGGCCAGCTCTCCCGTGCACATGAGGACGTCGAGGCGGAAGTCGCGTCGCGGGTGGAGACCGGCCGCGTACGCCTTCTTCGCCAGGGACAACGCCATCCCCGGGGTGCTGAAGAGGCCGGTGGCCGGCAGGACGCGCAGAGTCTCCAGCGCACGCTCGTATCCGACCATCGGCGAGTGGGGCCACATCTTGGCGACGGCGTGCCCCAGATTGCGGCACACGTCGCCGAAGGTGTCACCGAAGGCATGCAGTTCGGTCGGCCCCGAGACGCCGATCACCTGCTCGTCCCCGAACTGCCGGAAGACCGTGTCGTAGTAGACGGTCAGCGCCGTGTTGTTGTGCAGCGAGTCGATGTTGTCCCGCGGGCACGGCGTGCTCCGGCCGGTGGTACCGGTGGTCTCGTAGAAGATCCACGCCTTGGACATCGGAAGCGAGAGCACGTTCTCGAATTCGCGACGCAGGTCGTCCTTCGTCGTGAACGGTATGGAAGCCAGCTGCTCGGAATCCAGCGAGGTGATGGCGTCGGCATCCACCGACGCCAGATGCCTGCGGTAGAAGGGCGACTTGCTCTTCACATACGACACCGTGGAGCGGAATTCCTGAAGTTGGTACTCGGCCAGGGTCGCGTCGTCCCAGGTTCCCGCGGCGTACTCCTGGTGACGGTCACGTATCTCTCGCGCGATCTTGGCGAGTTCTTCGTTGAAAACGGTGAACATGTGGTCCCTCCTGTCAGTCGCGTCAGCGGTACAACGGCAGGCTGCCGGTGAGCTTGTTCACCGCGCTCTTCCCACCGCAGACAGCGACCCCGATATAGGGAAGTTCGGCGGTTCCTTGCTCAGCGGTCCGGCTGGTGTACTCGCCGTAGCTTCGCGACGACTGCGCCACCGAAGTGAAGTCGACGACGAAGACATCAGGCATGCCGGCGGCCCTCACGACGATGTCCCGCAGGTCTGACGCTTCGCCTTTCAGAATGGGCAGTGGAATGGCCGTGATGCCGGTGTGCTTGTGGCCGTCGGCATCCTTGACCGAGTCACCGATGATTCCGTCCACGAACCGCCCGACCGACATGGACAGCGCCGCGACCGTATTCATCGCAAGACCCACAGCCAGGTCCTTGTCGACAACAAAAGCACACTTCTCGTATTTTGCACTCACCACTGCCCCTTGCGCCGGCCTTGACGGCATTTCTCTTTCTGTTGTGCCCGTGACTACTCTTCGAGATCCGCGATGACCCAGTCGCTGATCTCGCGCCAGAGTCGAATGGCTTCCTGGTGGAACGGGTGCACCAGGTAGCGCTCCAGCGCCTCTTCGTCGTCCATGAGACCGATCACCGCAAAGTCGTGCGCAATCGGTCGGGTGGATATGTTGCGGCCGAAGGTCCATTCATGGAGTTCCGGCACTTCGTCGCCCACCTTGGCAGCGACGCGCTCCGCTTCCTGAGCCCTGGGGTCGTCCCAGGAAACCCCGTCCTTGAACTTGAAGAGCACGATGTGACGGATCATGTCTGTCCTTCGTGGATCGGTATGCGTGCGGGTACGGGGGTGAGCGCCTCGCCACGCGCGAAGGCGCGTGCGGCGAATTCGTGGATCGCGGCCATTTGCCGTTCGCCGAGCGAGTAGTCGAGAGCCTGGTAGTAGTCGAGGAGTACGGGCACGTCCACGGCGCCGTTCCGGCTTTCTCGTGACTCACGAGCCGCCGCGATCGCCACCTCCATGGGGTGCGACCGGGCCCGTCCGACCGCGTCCGTGAGCGCCTCCTGCACCTCGTCCACCAGGTCCGGCCGGGCCTGCGCGAACTCACGGCGCACCGCCCAGACCGCGTAGACCATGGGCAGGTTCGTCCAGCTCCGCCACATCGCGCCGGTGTCGTGGACGGTGAGGCCGCTCGGCACATCCGCCCCCAGGCGCAGCGCGTCGTCACCGATGACGACGGCGGCCTGAGCCGTGCTCAGCATCGCGTCCACGTCCTGGCCCAGGGTGCGGTATCGAGGGCGTACGCCGACCGCGTCCTCCAGCAGCATTCTGGCCAGCAACGCGGTACTGCGACTGGCTTCGGAGAGGGCGACCACACGTCCGCCCAGCCCTTCGAGCGGGCCGCGGGAGACAATATGGCACGAGCGGACCGGACCGTCGCTGCCGATCGCCAGTCCGGGCAGCAGACATAAGTCGTCCGCGTGCTGCAGATATCTGGCAAGGCTGATCGGGCTGATGTCCAAATTTCCCGACAGAAGCTCCGTCGCGAGTTGTTCAGGTGGCGCGGAGACCAGGTCGACGTCGGACAGGGCTCCGCTGTCGCCCAGGCCCCAGCGGATCGGAGCGCAGTTCAGGAAGGAGATGTTTCCGACACGCGGTACAAGGGACTCGGAGGTCTTCACGAGTTTCCCCTTGGCGTGCCACCCGCCTCGGTCGCGGACTCGGGGAGCCGGCCACGACAAAAACTCAGGACATTGAGGGCGAGAGTGGCTCCTTGCGACCCCAACGCCGCCACGTAACGATCAATGATGATCTTTTCACGAGAGAGTACGGTTCGCGTCCCGCCTTCACTCGTGCGCTGTTGCTGAATCTGATGAGAAATAGCCCTTCGGCGCCGCATGATGTCGATGATCTGAAGATCTAAGGAGTCGATCTCCTTGCGGGCCTCGTCGATTTCGATACCTGCCACGGCCACGGCGTTCTCGTGCGGTTCCACGTCAACCTTCCCCATGCAGCGCAGACAATGCGAGCGGGAGGGACAATCCCGCGACGTGGTCAAGCATATAGACGCCTTCCCCTCGGCGATCAATCATTCTCGGAAATGGTCTCAGATGATGAGACCCGGAGGTGTTCGCTCAATCATGGGGGTGAAGCAATGCTGTCCTACGGGTGAACTGCAGACCCGTGGAAGCGCTTCTGGCCCCCTGCCGGTGTGAGGTGAATTACTCGCTCGAATGAGAGTCGCAGCGACTGCGTCGCGCCGAACCCTGCGCTCATCGACGCCTTCGTCGAGGATGCCTCTTCGAGGCCGGCAGGCGACTCAGGTTGTCCAGGATCCCACGGGGCAATGCACCGAAGTCGTGTCTACGGGCATGCCGACTTGGACGGCCGGCCGACTGTGCGGCAGCTCGCTCGCAAGCTCCTTGGTGAACAATCCGATGGCATCACGCGTCATGAGTCGGTCCGACCGATGACGCGCACGTTGTCATCTCGTTGCTCACCTCCCCCGCTGAGATCATCTGAACCCTGACACAGCTGATGGGCACTCACAATGCCGTGTCCGCATAGAGAGATGGCGAATTCTGATCGCTGAGTTACCCCAACTTGTTTGAATTTTGAGCGAGTTGCTGGTCGAAGCCGGACGCTCGGGGGCCGTCAGGTCGAGTCGGGTCGCCGGCCCGCGGACCCGCCGGGGCAGCCATGGCCCACGGACAGCACCGGTAGTTCTCCCCGCTGCGCTCCGACGCCGGACGGGTGCGGACCGCGGCGGTGGCGGCAGGGCCGGCGGGGTACTGAAGAGACTCCCGCGGGGCCGGTGCTCACCTTCCGGCCGGGCGCCTTCGCCGGCTTCGTGACCTGGGCCTTGGTCGTGGACCGAGCCCGTTGTCAGTGGCCGGGTCTAGTGTGGGCGGCAGATGGCACCGATAGGGACAACGGGGGGAATCATGCCCACGCTTCAGGACCGGCCGAACACCGCGCTGCTCGTCGTGGACGTGCAGAACGACGTCGTGCGCGGCGCCCACGCGCGGGACGCGGTCGTGGCGAACATCGCCGCTCTGGTGGAGCGGGCCCGGCGACAGGACGTGCCCGTCGTATGGGTCCAGCACGCGGACGAGGAGCTGGTGGAGAACAGCGACGGGTGGCGGATCGTGCCCGAGCTGGCGCCACGGGAGGGCGAACCGCTCGTCCACAAGCACTACGGCGACTCCTTCGAGGACACCACGCTGGAATCGGTGCTGTCCTCGCTCAAGGTCGGCCGGCTCGTCGTGACCGGCGCGGAGAGCGACGCCTGTGTGCGCTCCACCCTGCACGGCGCGTTCGTCCGGGGCTACGACACGATCCTGGTCGGTGACGCCCACACCGCGGGCGACAAGACGCGCTGGGGAGCCCCGCCGGTGGACCAGGTCATCGCCCACACCAACCTCTACTGGAGTTTCCAGAAGGCACCCGGCCGCACGGCGGGGACGGTGGCGGCCGAGGACGTCGACTTCGGCGCTTCCACGGCCGGATGACGCCTGGTCATACCTCGCGCCAGCGCGCGTTGCACCAGGAGAAGACGCCGAACGCGGCCAAGCCCAGCGCGATCAGGGCGAGCAGCCACGGACCGGCCGGCAGATCACGGAACGCACGCAGCGTGTCGTCCATGCCCTTGGCCTTGCCGGGCCGGTGCTGGACGGCCGCGACCAGGGCGAACACCCCGGCGACGGCGAACACGGCCCCGCGGGCCGTGCCGCCCGCCACGCCGAGGACGTCGGTGACCTGCCTGGCCCGGGGGGACATGGCCCCGGTGCGCAGGTGCCGGCGGACCGTCTCCCGCGCGGCCCGGACCGCGATCCACAGCCCGGTGATCACCACGGCGGCTCCCGCGGCCCCCACGAGCCACGGTCCGGCCGGCCAGGTCAGCACCGCCGCGGTCACGTCATGGGTCCGCCGGTCGGAGGAGCCGCTGCCGCTGCCCTTGTCGCCCGCGGCATAGGCGAGGACGGAGAAGGACACGAACGCGTAGAAGACGCAGCGGGCGGCCGCCGCTGCCCGCTTCGAGGGCTTGGTGCCGTCCGGCCCCGCCCCGCCGACCACGGCCTCCGACAGCCGCCACAGCGCCATACCCGCGAGGGCGGCGCCCGCCGCCCACGGCAGCGCCGCCCCGACCGGCTTGTCGGCCAGCCCGCCGAGCGCACCGCCACGGTCGGCCTGCCGGCCGCCGCCGTCCCCGCCCCACGCGATCCGCAGGGCGATCACGCCCACCAGCAGATAGATCAGCCCGCGGGCGGCGAAACCCGCCCGGGCCGCGACCGCCATCGCCGTGCTGTCGGCGGCCCGGCGTGCCTGCCCCCGGCCACGCACTGTCATCGATGCCGTATCCATAGGTCACCGATGCCCTCGGACCCGGGAGCGACACCCGCTCACCGGCGCGGCGGGGGAAGCCCGCGTGAACGGCCGGGGGCAGGGGGCCGCCCCGGCCTCTGCCGTCACTCCCGGCCCGACGTCACCGCCGCCAGCAGTCCCGCCGCGACGGCGGAGATCAGCAGGGGCGTGCCCAGGTCGCGGTGGACCACCAGCCAGGCGCCGAGCGCGGCACCGGCCAGCATGGCGACCACCGAGGCGGCGCGGCGCGGGGAGCGCCGGCCCGAGCCGCCGCCGGCCCGGGAGTCGGCGGCCAGGCCGGTCAGGGTGCGGGTCAGGACGGTGGTCGTCAGGTCGGGCACCTCGAGTTTGATGACCGTGGCGTTGCGCAGGCCCATCGCCAGCGCGGTCAGCGCGATCAGGGTGTACGTCGTCCCGGCGGCGCCCGGCGCGGCGAAGGCCACCACCGCCGACGCCCCGACGAGCACCGCTTCGACGGCCAGGGTGACCCGGGCCCAGCGGCGGCGGGAGCGGGTCCCGAAGCGGTGTGCGACCCGGCCACCGGTCAGGGCGCCCACCAGGAAGCAGGCCAGGGAGGTGGCGGTGTGGGGGACGGAGAAGCCGGGCGCCCCGGCGGCGGCGAAGCCGAGGACGACGACGTTGCCGGTCATGTTCGCGGTGAAGACGTGCCCGAGGCCGAGGTAGCTGACCGCGTCGATGATCCCGCTGACCACCGTCAGCCCCAGCAGGGCGGGCACCAGACGCAGCCCGCGCGCCTCGGGATCCTCCTTCGCCGGTGTGTCGTCGCGCTCTGTCATGGCACCAGGGAAACAGAACCGGCCGCCCGCGCCGGCCGACACGGCGAAGGCGGCGGGGAGCCCGCCCGGCGCTCAGCGCGCGCAGTGGCCGGCGCGGGCGTACACGGTCACCTGGGCTCCGTGGACGCGGGTGCGTTCGCAGAGGACGAAGTGGCGTCGCAGCACCTCGCGTTTGACCTTCTCGCGGGGGAACGGGTCGAGGGGCTGGCCGGGCGGGTCGGACAGGGCGATGACGCGGTCCGCGGCCAGCAGGCGGCGCCGGATGGTCCCGGGCGGCAGTTCGGTGCCCTGCAGGGTGCCCGAGGCGGACGGGGAGCGGTCGAGGGCCAGGTCGTCCAGGCGGCCGTAGAGGGCGGGCCGGGACAGCAGCCATTCGCGGCGGCGGGCGGGCAGGAACAGCACGGCGTCGCCGGGGCGGGCGGCGTGCCGGACCGCGCGGGCGACGGCGACGACGTCGTCCTTGCGGCTCTCCGGGGAGCGGACGGCGAGCGACCAGGGAACCAGGACGGCCATCGCCGCCGCGAGCGCCAGACCGGCCACCAGAGCCCGAGCACCTGCGGTGAGCCGGGCGCACCGTGTGATCGCCCGGTCCAGGGCAAGGCCCGCCAGCAGCGCGGCCCCGGTCATGCCGTAGATCACGTACCGGTCGACGTACCAGGGTTTGACCAGGGACACCGTCATCAGCACGCCGGCCGGGGCCACCGCCAGCCACAGGCCGAGCCAGACCAGGGTGCGGCGGTCCGCCTGGGCGTGAGCCGTGCCGGGGGCGGCGAGCAGCCACCGGGCCGGCAGCGCGCAGGCCCCCGCCACGGCCGCGTACTGGAGCCACAGGGCGGGGCCCGGGCGGCCCAGCCAGCCCAGTTGCTGGTCCGCCTGGCGTGCGCTCACCACGACCAGGGGCAGCAGGGCCGCCAGGACGACGGCCGCCGCCCGGGCCCACCCCCGCCACACCGGGCGCGGCACCCGCAGCCGCCACAGGGTCAGGGCGTGGGCGGCGAGCGCCAGGACGGCGAACTCGTGCAGCCAGCAGGCCAGGGTGAGGAGGGCCGCGTATCCGGCCCATCCCCGCGCGCGCCTCGCGCCGGCCGCCTGTCCCGCCCGCTCCCGCGCGCGCGTCGCGCCGACGGTGCGCACGAAGACGTACGTGGCCCAGGTGACGGCCGCGGTGACCAGCGCGTAGGAGCGGCCCTCCTGCGCGTACTGCTGGGTCACCGGCAGCAGGACGTAAGCGGCGCCGGCCAGGACGCCGCACCGGTTCCCGGCCAGGCGGGCGCCGATCGTGCCGACGCCGGCCGCCGCCACGGCCGTCCCCAGCACCGAGGGCAGGCGCAGGGCCGGCAGGCCGCCGTCCCAGACGGCGAAGACGCCGTGCAGCAGCAGGTAGTACAGACCGTGCACGGCGTCGATGTGGCCCAGCAGGTGCCAGGTGTCGGCCAGGGTGCGATGGGCCACCTGGTAGGTGACCGACTCGTCGCGCCACATGCTGCCCTGCCGGTCGATGCCCCACCATCCGACGGCCAGGGCGAGGGCGGCGGGCGCCGCCGCCGGGACGGCCGCGGCCGCTCTCCCCCGCCGAGTGCTCTCCCCCCTCGGCGCCATGTCAGCTCACGGCCGGTTCGGGTCTGGGTTCCCTGGGCTCCTTCGTCGTGCGGGGTGCGGCCGAGGCGCGGGGGCCCGACAGCAGGTAGGTCAGGGCGAAACCGGCGCCGACCACGGTGGCGCCGCCCACCGCGTCCAGGACCCAGTGGTTGGCGGTGCCGACGATGGCGCTGACGGTGAACAGGGGGTGCAGCAGGCCGAGGACCTTCATCCACCACTTCGGCGCCAGCACGGCGATCACCAGGCCGCACCACAGGGACCAGCCGAAGTGCAGGGAGGGCATCGCCGCGTACTGGTTGGTGACGGCCGTCATCGCGCCGTAGTCCGGCTTGGCGAAGTCCTGCACGCCGTGCACGGTGTCGATGAAGCCGAAGCCCGGCATCAGCCGGGGCGGGGCCAGCGGGTAGAGCCAGAAGCCGAGCAGGCCGAGGAGCGTGGCGAAGCCCAGGGCGGTGCGGGCCCAGCGGTAGTCCACGGGCCGCCGGACGTAGAGGACGCCGAGGATCGTCAGCGGCACGATGAAGTGGAAGGTCTCGTAGTAGAAGCTGAGGAAGTGGTTCAGCCAGGGCAGGCCGACCACGGTGTGGTTGAACCAGTGCTCGATGTCGATGTGCAGGGCGTGCTCGACGGAGTGGATCTGGTGGCCGTGCCGTTCGGCGGTGGCGCGGTCGCCGCGGGCCACCAGCCGCACCTGCGAGTAGGCGGCGTAGGTGACGCGGATGAGCAGCAGTTCCAGCAGCAGGTTGGGGCGGGTGAGCACACGGCGCAGGAACGGCACCAGCGGGACGCGCCGCCAGCGGGCCGGGACGGGGGCGGCGTACTCGGTGGGGACGGGCGTGCGGTAGTGCTCCGCCGTGCGGGACAGGAAGGGGACGGCGGTCGCGGCGGCCAGCGCGGCCACCAGGACCAGGTCGTCGCGCAGCGGGTTGAGGGCCGCCATGTTCGGCAGCATCATCTTCGGCGGCAGGGTCATGACGAGCACGACGGCGACCGGCCAGACGTGGCGGTCGGAGGCGCGGCGGCCGACCCGGCCGACGACGGCGAGCAGGACCCACAGCAGCTGGTGCTGCCAGGCGGGGGGGGCGGCGGCGATCGCGGCACAGCCGGTGACGGCCACCGCGAGGAGCAGCTGGCCGTCGCGGGCGTAGCGCACGGCCCGGCGCACGCCGAGCACGGCGACGGCGGCGCCGAGGGCGAGGTAGAGGGCGATCTCCAGCGGGCCGGTCAGGCCCAGGCGCAGCAGGGCGCCGTGCGGGGACTGGTTGGCGAGGGCGTCGGCCGGTCCGCCGAGGCCGGCGCCCGCCATGTGGTGGACCCAGTAGGTGACGGAGTCGTGCGGCATCGCCGCCCAGGCGAGCGCGGTGCACGCCAGGAACGTCACGCCGCTGGAGGCGGCGGCCCGGCGCCGGTCGGTGCACCACAGCAGCGGCGCGAAGAGCAGCATCGTGGGCTGCAGGGCGGCGGCCAGGCCGATCAGGGCGCCGCCGGCGCGCTGCCCGCGCACGACGAAGCAGCCCAGCAGGACGAGCAGCACCGGCAGGATGCTGCTCTGCCCGAGCCAGAGCGCGTTGCGCACCGGCAGCGACAGCATGAGCAGGCTGATCGCGACGGGCGCGGCCAGCAGCGAGGTGCGGCGGCCGACGGGCTGGGGCAGGGCGCGGGCGGCGATCAGGCCGAGGGCGGCCACCAGCAGCAGCGTGCCGAAGGTCCATCCCCAGCCGAGGGCGTTCTCGGCGGCCTTGGTCAGGGGCTTGAGGACGAGGCCGCCGAAGGGGGTGCCGGTGAACCGGGTGGAGTCGTACAGGGAGCCCTTGACGTGCAGGACGCCGCTGGGCCCCACCCACGTCTCCAGGTCGGTCAGCCGCTCGGCGCGCGGGGTGGTGAGGACGACGGCCACCTGGCGTATCGCGAGGACCGCCGCGATCAGCCACAGGCCCAGGCGGGCCGCGTACAGGCGGGCCCTGACCGGGTCGTCGGCCGTCGCCCCCGAGGGGGCCGTCGCGGTCGTCGCGGCCGCCGCCGTCGTCGCTGAGAACGCTCCCGCCGGTTGCCGGCTGTGTTCCGCATTCGCCACGCCTCGTCGGCCTCCCGCCCCGTCCTACGACCCGTTCCGGACCGTTTCGTCCCTGACTTCCCTGCCGGCCCCGCGGAGATTTCCGCGGGGTCCGCGCCTCCCTGGTGAGGGACGCGGACGGCCCCGACGTCACCTGTCGTCCGCTCGCCTTTTGTCCGGATGACGATAGTGCGCGGCCGGAGCGGTTGCGGTCTCGGGGCGCGACAAGGATCACAGCGCGGTTCTGTGGAAGGTGATCGAGAACGGGCATACGTCCCTGCGTATCCCGCATTTAGCTGCGCTGAGCATTCAGTTGTACACACCACGTAAGGGGCACAACCGGCCGTATGGTCGTTTTTCGGCCAGCCCTGTGCCGGTCCGGTTCGGCCCGCTCGTCAGCGCCGTCGCGTGGGTCGCGTCCCTGTCCCCGACGAGAGGTAGGCGAGCGAAGCCTTGTCGGCCGCCACAGTCACCGCTCCCCGTTCCGTGTCCTCCGTGTCCCTCACCAAGTCACCGCCCACCGTCACCGACCCCGCACTCGTGCGGCGCGCCGTGAAGGCCGCCGCCCTGGGCAACGCGATGGAGTGGTTCGACTTCGGTGTCTACAGCTACATCGCGGTGACCCTGGGCAAGGTCTTCTTCCCCTCCGGCAACCCCACGGCACAGCTGCTGTCGACCTTCGGCGCCTTCGCCGCGGCCTTCCTGGTCCGGCCGCTGGGCGGCATGGTCTTCGGCCCGCTCGGCGACCGCATCGGCCGCCAGAAGGTGCTGGCCGTCACCATGATCATGATGGCCGTCGGCACCTTCGCGATCGGCCTGATCCCGTCGTACGCGACGATCGGCGTGGGCGCCCCGATCCTGCTGCTGGCCGCCCGGCTGGTGCAGGGCTTCTCCACCGGCGGCGAGTACGCCGGCGCGTCCACCTTCATCGCCGAGTACGCCCCGGACAAGCGCCGCGGCTTCCTCGGCAGCTGGCTGGAGTTCGGCACGCTGGCCGGCTACATCGGCGGCGCCGGCCTGGTCACGCTGATGACGGCGCTGCTGTCCTCGCACGACCTGACGTCCTGGGGCTGGCGGATCCCGTTCCTGATCGCCGGGCCGATGGGCATCATCGGCCTGTACCTGCGAATGCGCCTGGAGGAGACCCCGGCGTTCGCCGCCGAGGTGGAGAAGGCCGAGTCCTGCCGCCCGAAGGTGCCGCTGCGCGAGATGGTCACGAGCCAGTGGAAGGCGCTGCTGCTGTGCATGGGCCTGGTGCTGGTCTTCAACGTCACCGACTACATGCTGCTGTCGTACATGCCGAGCTACCTCACCAGTGAGCTGAAGTACGACGAGACGCACGGCCTGCTGGTCGTGCTGGCCGTGATGGCCCTGATGATGATCGTGCAGCCGTTCGCCGGCGCGCTGACCGACCGCGTCGGCCGCCGCCCGGTGATCGCCGCCGGCTGCGTGGGCTTCCTGTTCCTGTCGATCCCGGCGCTGCTGCTGATCCGGCAGGGCAGCCTGCTGGCGGTGGGCCTGGGCATGGCCGCGCTGGGCCTGCTGCTGGTGTGCTTCACGGCCGCGATGCCGGCCGCGCTGCCCGCCCTGTTCCCCACCCGGGTGCGCTACGGCTCGTTGTCCATCGGCTTCAACGTCTCCGTCTCGCTCTTCGGCGGCACCACTCCGCTGGTGGTCACGGCGCTGATCGGGGCGACCGGCAACATGATGATGCCCGCCTACTACATGATGGCCGCCTCGCTGATCGGCGGTGCGGCGGTGTGGTTCATGACCGAGTCGGCGGGACGCCCGCTGCCGGGGTCGGCGCCGGCCGTGGAGTCGTAGACACACGCGACGCACGGTGAGAAGGCGGCGGGAGAGGTCTCCCGCCGCCTTCTCGCCGTCCGGCATGCTCACCGTCCGGCGTGCTCACGTCCCGGCATGCTCGCCTCTCCCACGATCGGCTGAAATGCTCTGACAACGGCACCCGCGCCTGGCTATATTCGTTAGCACAGCTAGTTAGCTCCTCTAACTAGACATACGAAAGGCTGGGTGCATGAGCGACTCGCAGCTCTGGGACGACGTGGACGCCTACTTCACCGCCCTGCTCTCCCCGGAGGACGAAGCACTGCAGGCCGCACGGCGCGACAGCGACACCGAGGGCCTGCCGCGGATCAACGTCACGCCGAACCAGGGCAAGCTGCTGCAGCTCCTCGCCCGGCTCCAGGGCGCCCGCACCGTCCTGGAGATCGGCACGCTCGGCGGCTACAGCACCATCTGGCTGGCCCGCGCGCTGCCCGCCGACGGCCGCCTGATCACCCTGGAGTACGACGCCCACCACGCCGACGTGGCCCGCCGCAACCTCGCGCACGCCGGACTGGACCGGATCGCCGAGGTGCGCGTCGGCCCGGCCCTGGAGTCGCTGCCCAAGCTCGCCGACGAGAACCCGCCGCCCTTCGACCTGGTCTTCATCGACGCCGACAAGAGCAACAACCACCACTACGTGGAGTGGGCGCTGCGGCTGACCCGCGCCGGCAGCCTGATCGTCCTGGACAACGTGGTGCGCGGCGGCCGGGTGACCGACCCGGACAGCGCCGACCCCAGTGTGCGGGGCACCCGCGCCGCGCTCGAACTCATCGCCGGGCATCCACGGCTGGAGGGCACGGCGATCCAGACGGTCGGCGCCAAGGGCCACGACGGCTTCGCCCTGGCCCGGGTGGTGTCCTGAGGGCGGCCGGAGCCCCGGGTCACACCTCGTGGTAGAAGCCGACGCTGATACTGCGCGGGCCGGTGCGGTCCTGGACGACGATCTCCCCGGAGCCGCCCCGCGGCAGCGGGACGGTCCCGCCGTAGGCGAGCGGCCGGTCCTCACCGGCCATGGTCAGACGGACCTCGCAGGACGGCTCGGGCTGTGAGCCGCGCAGCCAGGTGACCTGCCAGCCGCCGTCCGGCCCGCAGACGAACTCCAGGTGCGCCCGGGAGACGAACAGCCAGTCCTCGGGCGTCACCAGGCGGCACACCGCCGGGTCCCGGCCCACCCGCAGCACGGCGCCCGGGGCGCTGGGCGCGTCGGCCATCAGCATGCCGGCCGTCGCGCCCTCCTCCGTCCCCGAGACGGCGGCCATCGTCAGTTCGAGCACATGCGCTCCTGTGGGTCGGGGCGCCCGGGCCGCCTGTCCCGCTGCTCGCTCGGCTGCGCGCGCCAATGCCGGTGCCGGAGCGCCCGATTGGCGCGCCGCGGCGGCATGATAAATCGCCCGGCCGGGGGACGTCCGGCACAATGGCCTCATGACCGAGCGAAAACCACCCGGTGTTCCGTTCGAGTCCTGGGTCGAGAAGGAGATCCGTGACGCTCAGGGGCGGGGCGAGTTCGACCGGCTGCCGGGCGCGGGCAAACCGCTGCCGGACGACATGACGTACGACGAGCTGTGGTGGGTCAAGCGGAAGATGGCCCGCGAGGGCCTGTCCGTGCTGCCGCCCACGCTCGCGCTGCGCAAGGAGGCCGAGGACGCGCTCGCGGCGGCGTACGCCGCCCCCTCGGAGCAGACCGTGCGCAGGATCATCGGCGAGATCAACACCAAGATCCTCGACATGATGCTCAAGCCGCCGCCCGGTCCCCCGCTCGGTCTGAAGCGCTACGACGTCGAAGAGGTCGTCCACGAGTGGCGCGAGCGCCGCGCCCGCCGCGAGCGACGGACGGCGGCCGAGTAGATGACCCCCGTACTCGGCACACCCTCCACCCCCTCTCCCGCCTCCGCACCCTGGACCGTCGCCCCGGAGCCGTACGACTCCCCCGCGGCCGCCGCGCTGTGGCGGGCGTACTACACGGAGGTCAGCGACCGCTGGTACCTGCTGCGCGAGGGCCGCCGCACCGACCCCGCCGAGCTGGAACGCGGCATCGCGGACACCACGGGCGCCGAACTCGCTCCCCCCACCGGGCAGTTGCTGCTCGCCCGGTACGACGGCCGACCGGCCGGCACGGCCGGAGTGCGGCTGCTGGACGCGGCGACCGCCGAGCTGACCCGCGTCTTCCTCCACGAGGAGGTGCGCGGCAAGGGCGGAGCCGCCCTGCTGGTGGGCGCCGCCGAGGACGCGGCGCGCGCGCTGGGCGCCCGGCGGATGATCCTGGACACCCGCGGCGACCTGGTCGAGGCCCGCGCCCTGTACGCGCGGCTGGGCTACCGCGAGACCGGGCCGCACAACGACGACCGGTACGCCGAGCACTGGTTCATGAAGACCCTGGGCTGACGTGCCCGCGGTCCGGGGGCCGCGCGCTGGTCCGGGGGGTGGTGCCCTGGACAGGCCCGTGCTCTCGTCAGGCCCGTGCCCTCGTCAGGCGCGCGTCCCGGTCAGGGCCGCCTCCCGTCAGGGGCCGTCCCCCGGTCAGGCTCGCGCGCCGGTTCAGGCCGCCGCTCGCCGGTCAGGCGGCCCCGGCCGGGGCCGCCCCCTCACGCGCGTGCCCGTGTGGCCGGTCGCCGGTCCTGGGGGTGTTCCGCGTCCGAGCCGCACAGTTCGCCGGTCAGCTCCTCGACCAGTTGGACCAGGTCGGTGGGCCGGTCGGGGCCCCACCAGTCGCCGAGCAGTTCGGCCAGCGACTCCTGCCGGGCCCGCGCCAGGCGCCCGGCCACCTCGCGGCCCTGCTCGGTCAGCACCAGGTCCAGTCCGCGGCGCTCGGCCAGATGCCGCTCCTCCACCTGCCGGGCGGCCTCCAGGATGACGGTCAGCGGCACGGGCACCCGCTCGGCCAGCAGGGCCGGCTCCACCCAGCCGTACTTCTTGATCCGCAGGATCAGCCAGCTCGCCGCGGGCAGCAGGTCGTAGCCGGCCCGCTGGGTGATCGTCCGGTAGACCTCGCGCCGGCCCTCGCGGGTGCCCAGCACGGACAGCGCGCGGCACACCTCGTCGTACGACGACCGCTCGACCGGGTTGGTGGCGAGCGTCTGGGTGCCGTCGGGAGCGGTGACCGAGCCGCGCAGCCGGTCCTCCTTCAGGAACCAGGACAGCAGGAAGGCGAGCAGGGCGACGGGAGCGGCGTAGAGGAAGACGTCGGTGATGGCGGAGGCGTAGGAGTGCAGCGCGGCCGGGCGCAGCGCGGGCGGCAGGGCGGCGATGCCGCGCGGGTCGGACCGCAGGGTGCCGGCGGAGACCCCGGGCGGCAGGGCGGCGCCCCGGAACGCGGCGGCCAGCAGCTCGTTCAGGCGGCTCGCGAAGAGGGTGCCGAAGATGGCGACGCCGAAGGAGGCGCCGATGGAGCGGAAGAAGGTCGCGCCGGAGGTGGCCACGCCCAGGTCCTCGTAGCTGACGGCGTTCTGCACGATGAGCACCAGGACCTGCATGACCAGG
The DNA here is from genome assembly GCF_902506575.1 of Streptomyces mexicanus. GTDB lineage: Bacteria > Actinomycetota > Actinomycetes > Streptomycetales > Streptomycetaceae > Streptomyces > Streptomyces mexicanus. Next base: position 2,555,723 of record NZ_LR732544.1, read on the forward strand.
CCGAGGCCGAGGCCGAAGACGAAGAAGCAGCCGCTCATCTCGGCGGTGGAGCTGTGCTCGTCGAGCCGGTGCAGCAGGAGCAGCCCCAGGGTGGTCACGGCGGTGCCGACGACGGGGAACACCTTCCAGCGGCCGGTACGGCTGACGATCTGTCCGGAGCCGGTGGACGCCAGCAGCATGCCGAACACCATCGGCAGCATGTGCACACCGGACAGCGTCGGCGAGATGCCGTGCACCACTTGCAGGAACGTCGGCAGGTAGGTCATCGCGCCGAACATGGCGAAGCCGACGACGAAGCTGATGACGGCGGACAGCGTGAAGGTGCGGATGCGGAACAGCTTCAGCGGCAGCACCGGCTCGGCGGCCCGCCCTTCCACGGCCACGAACGCCACCGCCAGGGCCACGCCCGCCGCCGCCAGCCCGATGATCTGCGGCGAGCCCCAGGCCCAGGTGGTGCCGCCCAGCGAGGCGACCAGGACCAGGCAGGTGGCGACCGAGGCGATCAGCAGGGTGCCCAGGTAGTCGATGACGTGGCGCTGGGCCTTGCGCGGGATGTGCAGGGCGGCGGCGATCACGGCGAGCGCGACGACACCGACGGGCAGGTTGACGTAGAACACCCAGCGCCAGCTCAGGTGTTGGGTGAACAGCCCGCCCAGCAGCGGCCCGAGCACGCTGGTCGCGCCGAACACCGCGCCGAACAGGCCCTGGTACCGGCCGCGTTCACGCGGCGGGACGACGTCCCCCACGATCGCCATGGACAGCACCATCAGCCCGCCGCCGCCCAGCCCCTGCAGCGCCCGGAACGCGATCAGCTCGGGCATGTTCTGCGCCATCCCGCACAGTGCCGAGCCGATCAGGAAGATCACGATCGCGGTCTGGAAGAGCTTCTTGCGGCCGTACTGGTCACCGAGCTTGCCCCACAGCGGGGTCGCGGCGGTCGAGGCCAGCAGATAGGCCGTCACCACCCAGGACAGGTGCTCCAGGCCGCCCAGGTCGCTGACGATGGTGGGCAGCGCGGTCGAGACGATCGTCTGGTCGAGCGCGGCCAGCAGCATGCCGAGGAGCAGCGCGCCGATCGAGACCAGGACGTTGCCGGGCACGTGCTCCCGCTCCGCCGGCGCCTCGCCGCGCGGGACCTCGGCCGCGCCGAGGGGGGTCTCCGGCCCCTGCGGCGAGCCGGATATGGACGGTGTCCGGGCGTCGTCCGGCACGTCGCCGCCGCCCGCCGCGCCCGCCGTGCCTGTCGTCCCGGCCCTGCCGTGCCCGTGCCCATCCCCGGCCATCGAGACCTCCCGGCGCTCAAGTCACATCGTCCACCGTCCTCAGTGTGACCTGTTATGACCAGTTGAGTCCTCTTTGTATGCGGCCATTCCGGGGGCTTCGAGGAGAGGGAGTGGAGGTGATCTGCATAATCCTTGGAAGTCGGACAGGAGGGGGACCGACGCATGGAAGAGCCGAAGGGGCACGTCTGCCCGGAGTGCGGGGCACCCCGGGGCGCGGACAACTCCCCGTCGTGCGCCTGCGCGCAGCGCCTCGCCGACGCCCTGCGTGACACCCGCGCCGCGGAGGCGGCCGCGGCCGAGGACTTCGATCCGCTGCGGATACGGCCGTACGTGGATTGCGGGGGCCGTCGGGGGCAGGGAGATGAGCGGG
>NZ_LR732544.1:2557476-2590783 GCF_902506575.1 Streptomyces mexicanus
TCCCAGTACAGCACGCGGCCGACCCGGCCGCCCGGCGCGCGCCGGGCCCCCGCGGGCGGGCCGGCCCGCGGCCCGGGCACGGTTCGGTCGCGGCCCGGAAGCGGTCCGGCCCTGGTCCGCGAGCGGACCGGACGCGGTTGCGGTCCTGGTCCGGGACGGGATGGATCGCAGGGGAGGGGATGCGGTGCGGCCCTGAGCCGGCTCAGTCGACCAGGAAGTCCGCCAGGCCCGCCTTGGCGCCCTGGAGGAACGTGACCATCTCCTCACGGGTGTAGATCAGCGCGGGCCCGTCGGGGTCGGTGGACTGGCGCACGGCGACCCGGCCGTCGGGCAGCCGCTTGGCCTCGACGCAGGAGCCCCCGTTGGTACCGCTCCAGGGCTTGTGCCAGCCCTCGGTTCCCAGCTCGCGGGCCGGCATGCCGTTGCGGACGGGGCCGTGGGAGGACGTGGATGCCATGGATCACAACTCCTTACGCAGTTCGCCCAGGATGTCCCTGGTCCGGGCGACCGGTTCCGCCTGCACGGACATCCGGTCCAGTACTTCGAGGTAGGTGACGACGTCCTCGGGCCGGTCGTAGTAGACCGAGCCCGCCAGGTTCTCGGTGTAGACGATGTCGGGCAGTTCGGAGAACCCGAAGCGGAAGTGGTGGAAGGGTCCGTAGGCTCCCGGGTGGGCCCCCACGGAGAACCGCATGACCTGGATCCGCACCTTCGGCAGGTCCAGGGACTCGATGAGGTGGTCTATCTGCGCCCGCATCACCTCGGCGCCGCCGACGGGACGGCGCAGCACCGTCTCGTCCAGGATGGCCCACATCACCGGGGCGTCGGGCTTGCTCAGCAGGTCCTGGCGCCGAAGGCGCAGGTCCACGCGGCGGGCGATGTCCTCCTTCGACTCGTTGGGGAAGCCGACGCGCATCAGCGCGGTGGCGTACTCGGGGGTCTGCAACAGGCCGGGTATGTAGTGGGGTTCGTACAGGCGGATGACGCTGGCCTCGCTCTCCAGGCTCACGTAGGCCTTGAACCACTCGGGCAGCACATCGCGGTACGAGTACCACCAGCCGGGCTTGTTGGCCTCGCGGGCCATGGCGACGAAGTCGTCGATCTCCGCGGCCGCCACCCCGTAGGTGCGCAGCAGTTCCTTCACGTACGGGATGCGCAGCCCGACTTCGGCCTTCTCCATGCGGCGCACGGTCAGCGGCGTCACCTCGATGACCCGGGCCGCCTCCTCGAACGACACTCCGGCCTGTTCCCGCAGTTGACGCAGGCGCTTGCCGAGAACCATCCGCAGAACAGTGGGTGCAGTGCCGCCAGAGCGGTTCTCGCTCACTCCTGACCTCCCGGAACGGCCGCCACAGCGGCAGTGTGCCACGCTCCGGGCGAGGGCGACAGAGTGATGCGGATCTTTCTGAAATTATCAGAACGCCGGTTGCGAGCTGAGTGTGTGCGACATCATAGTGATCCGGGGACCTGCCGCTCGCGCCCCGCACCCGGCGGACAACTGCGCGCGGCGGCAGGGGAACTGATGTTCCGTCAGGTGCGGTGCGGCCCCCACCGCACGGGACTGCGAGGCGAGACCTGGATGACCACCGTGACCGACGGACAGCCGAACGCCGAGGACGGCCCGGCCGGCCGTACGCCGACCGCCCTGGCCGGGCCGCCCGGGATCCCCGGCGTCGACACGGCCACCGGAAGCGCCGGGGCCGCCGGACAGGCCGGCGACGTCGCGAGCGAGCCGCTGCGTCTGCGTTCCACGGTGCCCGCCGACCCCTCGTGGGCATCGGCGGTCAGGCGTCTGGTCACCGCGCACCTGGCCGGGCTGCGGCTGCCGGCCGACCAGTGCGACAGCGCGGTGCTGGCCACGGACGAGCTGTTCGCCAACGCGGTCAAGCACGCGAGCACCGATCCGCGGGACACGGTCACCCTGACCGTCGAGTGGAGCGGCTGCACCCTGCGGGTGACGGTGGCCGACTCCTCTCCGGTACTGCCGCGGCGCCGCGCCGCGGACGCCGCCGCGGAGTCCGGACGCGGCCTGGCCATCGTCGCCGCGATCGCCGACGACTGGGGCATGGCCCCGCCCGAGCCCGGCCGCCGCGGGAAGAGAGTGTGGTTCACGCTACGGGGGAGGAGTGCGCGATGACCGCGTTCCCTGGCCCGGCCCTGGCCTTCGCACCGCCGGTGCGGGAGCACCTGGCCACACAGCGGTCCGCGGCCCGCACCCCGGGCCCGGCGGCGCCGCCTGCGGGGGCCGTCGTCCCGGCGGCCCGCGCCGGGGGCGAACGGACGGCCGGTGTGCGGCGGCCGGTCCATGAGACGCGACCCGCCGTGGACGAGGGTCCCGCCGGGCACCCGCAGGCCGCCGAACCGGAGGTGAGCACCGCCTGCGCCGTGGCGGCGGAGCTGGTGCGCAGGGCGGAGGAGGACCGGAAGGCGACGCGGGAGGCGGGCACCGCACCCACCCCGGAGCGCCGCCGCCGGGTCGCCGAGTGCCGGCGGGACAACGCAGCGGCCCTGGAGGCGATCGTGCGCCGGCACGGCTGGCCGGCCGCCGACCTCGTCGGTCCCACCGCGTCCACGGCGGCGTTGATGATCCTGTTGCACGCCCCCGACCTGGACTTCCGGCTGCGCTGCCGGGACCTGATCGAGCAGGCCACGGCGGACGGCCGCATCCCCGCGGTGCACTTCGCCTACATCGCCGACCACTGCGCCGTGGACCTGGGCGAGCCGCAGTTCTACGGGACCCGGGTCAACCCCGTCACGCTGCGCCCCTACCCGGTCCGCCGCCCGGACACGGTCGACGAGCGCCGCCAGGACGTCGGCCTCGGCCCGCTGGAGGAGCAGATGAGGGCGCTGCGCTCGGGCCGCTGAGCGCCGTGCCCGGCAAACGCCGCGGGGTGTCCGGGCGGCGGGTTTCGCAGGTCACCGGCGCGGACGGCAGGTTTCGCGGGTCACCGGGGAGGTACCCGCGCCTCGCCCAGCACGCCGAGCGCGAAGGGAGCAGGCCGTGACCGAGCACCGCCGAGGAACCCCCGGCGCGTACGGCGCGCGCGTCCCGAGGGACATGCCCGACCAGCAGGCCCGCCCCGGGGAGGACCCCTGGGAGGCCGCCGAGACCGGCACGCGCCGGGCGGGCCGCACGGAAGGCTCCGCCGGGGAGCGGGACGCATCCGAGGGCGGGGACCTGCCCGACGAGCGGGACGTGCCCGACACCGACGAGGCGGGCACCGGACGCCGGGGCGCCCCGCAGACCCGCACGGGGCATCCCGAGCACCCCGTGCCGGACGAGCCGCCCGGCTGATCCGCCGCCCGGTGGGCTCGCCCGGTTGATCCGACGCCCTTCTGAGTCTCGGCTGCCGCCTGGTTGATCCCCGCTGATCCCCTGCCCGGTCAGCCGACCTTCCGGCCCCGCAGGGGCTCGGTGGCCGCGCCGTCCCCGTGCTGCAGACCCTGCAACAGTTCCTGGACGGCCTCGGTCGCCGTGTGCTGCGGGTTCCAGCCCAGTTCGGTGCGGGCCCGGGTGCAGTCCAGCAGCGGAAGGCGCAGTACCGCGTCGAACAGGGGCGGCGAGGCGGGCAGCAGATGCAGCCCCCGGGCGGCGGCGATCGCCGGGCGGGCCGCGCCGCGCGGCGGGCGCCCCCGCCGCTGGACGCCCAGCAGCGCGCGGAGCACCTCGGCGTCCAGCGGCGGGGCGGCGGCCAGGTTGAACGCGCCGCGCACCTCGTGCCGCAGCGCCAGCTGGTAGGCCCGGGCACCGTCGTCCGTGTGCAGGGCCTGCACCCGCAGCCCGGGGATGTCCGGCAGGAACGGCAGCAGTTCGGGCCGGGCCAGCGGCCCCGGCAGGAACCGGCCGCCGAAGATGCGCCGCTGCTCGCTCGCGGACTCCCGCTTGAACATGAAGGCGGGGCGCATGCGCACCACCCTGATCTCCGGGTGGTCCCGCTCGAAGGTGTCCAGCGCCCGTTCCAGGTACGCCTTCTCCCGGGTGTACGCCGCGTCCGGCCAGCCGTGGGTCGGCCAGGACTCGTCCACGGCGTGGTCCTTCGGTCCCGGCGAGTAGGCGCCCACCGACGAGGCGTGCACCAGCACCGGCACCCGGGCGGCGGCCACCGCCTCGAACACCCGGATGCTGCCGAGGACGTTGGTGCGCCAGGTCGTCGCCGGATCGTGTGTGGGCTGGAAGGCCCAGGCCAGGTGGATCACGGCGTCGGCGCCCGCGAACTGTCCGGCGAGCGAGGTCTGCTCGGAGGCGATGTCGACCGCCGACCACTGCGTCTTCGGCGGCGACCAGTCCGGGATCCGGCGGGCCAGGCCCCGGACGGTCCCGATGTCCGGATCCTCGGAGAGGAGGCGGACGACACTGGTCCCGACGTTGCCGGTGGCACCCGTGACGACGACCCTGTTGCCCGGTGCACTGCTCACCTTGGGGCTCCTCTCGGCGGGGCTGACGATCGCACCCCCGAGTACCCGGTCCCCGCAGATCAACCCGGCCGCAGGACGCCTCAGGCCGCGAACGCGTCCACGCCCGTCAGCTCCGCCGACAGCGCCCACAGCCGGGCGGCCTCGGCGGGGTCGGTGGCCCACGGCTTGACCCCGCCCGTCACCACACCGTCCCGGGTCTCGACACCGTCCCGGGCCGGCTCCGCGATGTCGCAGTCCTCCAGGTAGACGCCGCCCAGGCCGTCCAGTCGCGGGGAGGTCGCCGCCCAGACCTGGGTGGCGGCGCCCTGCTGCGGGGACTTGAACTGCTCGGGGTGCAGCACGGTGCCGTTCTCGTCGATCCAGCCGCGCTCGATCATCTCCTCCTTCGCCAGGTGGCGCTGGAGCGGGGTGAGGATGCCGCCGGGGTGCAGGGCGAAGGCCCGCACGCCGCGGTCCCGGGCGAGCCGGTCCAGGTGGACGGCGAACAGGACGTTGGCGGTCTTGGCCTGGCCGTACGCGGCCCACTTGTCGTAGCCCTGCCGCCAGTGCGGGTCGTCCCAGCGGACGGGGGAGAAGTGGTGGCCGCGCGAGGAGACCGAGACCACCCGGGCCCCGCCCGGCTCGATCGCCGGCCACAGGCGGTTGACCAGCGCGAAGTGCCCGAGGTGGTTGGTGGCGAACTGGGCCTCCCAGCCCGGGCCGACCCGGGTCTCGGGGCAGGCCATGATGCCGGCGTTGTTGATGACGATGTCCAGGGTGCGGCCGGAGGCCAGGAACCGCTCGGCGAAGCCGCGGACGCTGTCCAGGTCGGCGAGGTCGAGCTCGTCGACCTCCGTGCGGTCGATGCCCGCCAGCGCCTCCTCGGCGACGTCCGGCCTGCGCGCGGGGACGACGACGTGGGCGCCGGCCTTGGTCAGCGACCGGGTGGTCTCCAGGCCGAGGCCCGAGTAGCCGCCGGTGACGATCGCGAGCTTTCCGGTCAGGTCGATGCCCCGCAGGACGTCGTCGGCGGTGCTGGTCGCGCCGAATCCCGAACCGATCTTGTGCTGTGGCGTAGTGCTCATGTCGGCACGCTACGAACTGGAGCGCTCTCGAAGTCAAGCCCGGCGCCGCGCGATCCGCCGGACGGGGAGCGGACAGGAGAAAGCCCCGGCCGGACGGGGGGATCGCGGCCGGGGCGGTCCAGATGTGGGTACGCATGGCGGTCGCCTCTCGGCGAGACGCTCCACAGGGCTTCAGCCGAACGATCGTCCCTGTGGGCAATAGGTGAGGCCCGGGGACACTGTCCCATCCGCACCCACGCAGGGTTCAACGGATACCGAAGGTCCGGTGTTCCGGGTTCTGCCGGTAATTGCGGTGATCTGCGTCACTCCGGTGGGATCCGCACGGCATCGGCCTCCGCGGCGGGACCGCGACTGTCCGGCCCTTCCTCGGCGGCGAGGCGACCGTCCTGGGCCTCCCGTGTCGCGCCGCGATCGTCCTGGGCCTCGCGTGTGGCGCCGTCACTGTCGTGCGCTTCCGGCGTGGCGCCGTGTCCCTCCGGGGCCTCGCGCGTGGCGCCGTGACCGGCGTGCGCTTCCCCGGTGGCGTCCCGGCCGGCCTGCGGCTGCTCCGCGACGTGCCGGTCGTCCCGCGCCCGGTGCGCGGACGCCCGGTCGTCGTCCTCTTCCCGTACGGTGCCCCGGCCGGCCGCCGCCTCCCGGGCCGCGCCCGGTGCGGCCTCCGTCCACAGGCTCTCGGCCTGCAGCAGCAGCGACCCGAGGACCGTCGCGCGGGCCGCCTCCCGACCCGCGTGCTCCCGCAGTTGCTGCTGCAGCCGGTGATGCAGCTCCCGCCACACCGCCTGGGCGCGGCCGTCCGGCCCGCCGGCCTCGGGTTCGCCCAGCAGGCGCCGGCTCTCCGCGTGGCAGGCCGCGGCGATCAGCTCCAGCAGATCGGCGTACGTGCGCAGCACCGGCCCGTCCGGCGGCGCGGGCGCGCGGTCCTCGTCGGCCGCGATCACCAGCGTCCGGGTCAGTGCCCGCACGTGCCCGGTGATCCGGCTCCAGCGTTCGTCCTCCTCCTCGGCCGGCACCGACGACGGCGCCCGGCGCAGCGCGCGCAGCACCCCGCTGGTCAGGCGCAGGCTCTCCTGCGCCCAGCGCCGGGCCGAGTGCAGCGTGTCCAGGCGCTGCTCCAGCCGGGCCGCGCCGCGGGACCAGCCGGCCGCGGTGCGCGCGTCCCAGTCGCCGCCGCGCAGGTCGCCCGCGACCGCGCACACCACGTCACCCGCCTCCCGGGCGACCGCGGCCAGGTTCTCCCGTACGTCCCGCAGGTGGATCGGCGGCAGGACGAGCGCGTTGACGGCGACCCCGATCGCCGCGCCGAGCGCCGCCTGCCCCAGCCGGTGCCCGACCGAGGCGGCCGAGACACTGCCCGAGGCGAGCGTGAACACCGCGGTGGTGGCGCCGTAGATGCCCTGGTCGCCGAAGCGCGGCCAGTTCGCCAGCAGCACCAGCAGCGGCAGGGACACGGCGAGCGCGCCCAGGGTGTGCCCGGTGACCGAAAGGGCCGCCGACGCCAGCAGGGTGCCCACGCAGATCGCCGCGCACTGCTGGGTCGCCTGCCGCAGCGAGCCGTACACGGTGGCCCGCACCATGACCAGCGCCACCCAGGGCGCCATCATCGCCATCGGGTCGCCCAGCCGGTCGGCGGCGACGAACCAGGCGAGCAGGGCCGCCGCGGCGGCCTTCAGGGACTGCACCACCACGTCCCGCTCCCGGCCGGGGCCGCGCACCGCGGCCCGGGCGGCCCGCCAGACCCGGTGCGCCTCCTCGCCCACGGCGTGCAGCGGGTGCGGGCCGAGCAGCCGGTCCGGCAACGAGCCCAGGCCGGCCGGGCGGCGCCGTGGCGGCGGCGCTCCGGGGCGGGGTGAGGTCCGTGGGGAGTCCGGCGGCGAGTCGTCGAGCCGGTCTCGCTGGGAAGGGTGCGGCACACGCGTCATTCGGGGCGGGTATCCGCAAGGCGGCCGACCCCTGCGCGCGGAATGCGTCACATGTGCGCTGCGCGGGGCCGGCCGGCCGCGGGGCGGCGCCGCGGCCGGCCCGCTCAGGCCAGGGGGCTGTCCTTCAGCGACGCCAGCAGGTGCGCGGGATCGTCGTACACCGTGTCCGCGCCCGCCTCCTGAAGGTCGGCGCGCGGGATCCCGCCGCACAGCAGGCCCACGCACCGCACCCCGGCGCGGCGGCCGGCCCGCATGTCCCAGACGGTGTCGCCCACGAACACCGCCCGCTCCTTCGGTACTCCGACGAGGTCCAGGGCGTGCTGGACCGGTTCCGGCGCGGGTTTGCCCTCCTCCACGTCGTCGGAGGAGGCCGTGGCGGCGATGGCGTCGTCGGCGTCGATGGCGCGGCGCAGCGCGCTCAGCTCCGGGCCGCTCGCCGAGGTGGCCAGGACCACCGTCCAGCCGTCCTCGTGCAGGCGGCGCAGCAGCCGTCCGGCGTCGGCGAAGGCGGGCAGCCGGTCGAAGTACTGGGCGTACAGCGCGGTGTGCGCCGCGCTCAGCCGGGCGTCCTGCTCGGTGTCGCGGTCCTCGCCGAGCAGATGGGCGATCAGGTCCGTCGAGCCGAGGCCCACGGAGCGGTGGATGGCGTGCATCGGCACCCGGTGGCCCGCCTGCCGGAAGGCCTCCCACCAGGTGGCGACGTGGAGGTGGTTGGTGTCGACCAGGGTTCCGTCGACGTCGAACACGGCGGCACGGTCCATCCGGGGTTCCTCTCCTGCGCTTCTCGGTGTCGTTCTCGCTCGGCAGGTCGCCCGCCGCTGTGCGTCGCGGGCGCGGCTGTGCGTTCGGGTACCACGTCAGGCGCCCGCCACGCCGGGCGGCACACGACGCTCCCGGGCCCAGCCCAGCAGGTCGTCCAGGGACCACGTGGTCACCACCCGCTCCGGCGGCACCCCGCACTCCTCGGCGCGGGCGCAGCCGTTGATCTGCCAGTCCAGCTGCCCCGGCGCGTGGGCGTCGGTGTCGATGGACAGCAGCGTCCCCGCATCGACCGCGCGGCGCAGCAGCCGCCGGGGCGGGTCCAGCCGCTCCGGGCGGCTGTTGATCTCCACGGCGGTGCCGGTCTCGGCACACGCGGCGAACACCTCGTCCGCGTCGAACGTGGACTCCGGGCGGCCCCGCCCGGTCAGCAGCCGGCCGGTGCAGTGGCCGAGCACGTCGGAGTGCGGGTCGCGGACGGCGGCCACCATGCGGCGGGTCATCGCCCGCGCGTCCATGCGCAGCTTGGAGTGCACGGACACCACGACGACGTCGAGTCGCTCCAGCAGGTCCGGTTCCTGGTCGAGGGAGCCGTCCTCCAGGATGTCGCACTCGATGCCGGTGAGCAGCCGGAAGGGCGCCCAGGTCTCGTTGAGCTCCGCCACCACCCGCAGCTGCTCGCGCAGCCGGTCGGGGGACAGCCCGCGGGCCACGGTCAGCCGCGGCGAGTGGTCGGTGAGCACCGCCCACTCGTGACCGAGGCCCGCCGCGGCCCGGCCCATCTCCTCGATCGGGCTGCCACCGTCGGACCAGTCGGAGTGCAGGTGGCAGTCGCCGCGCAGCAGCGCCCGCAGCCGCGCGCCGGGCCCGGTGGGCGGGCCGCCCGCCTCGTCCTCCAGCTTGCGCAGATACCCGGGCACCTGCCCGGCCGCCGCCTCCCGCGCCACCTCGGCGGTCCGCGGGCCGACGCCCTTGAGCGCCTCGAGGGTCCCGGCCGCGGCCCGCTCGGCGATCTCGCCGGCCGGCAGGGCGGACAGCACCCTGGCGGCCGTGCGGAACGCGCGCACGCGGTACGTCGGCGCCTGCGAGCGCTCCAGCAGGAAGGCGATCCGCTCCAGTGCCTCGACGGGGTCCATGGCCACCTCCACCCCCAGGGTTGCCCAGGTCCGGGCGGGCCCACCACACGGCGGCCCGGGTTTGCCCGGCACACCCCCGGGTACTGCGATGCCTCGTCCGGCAGCACCCCCACCCCCAGGAGGCACCGCCATGTCCGCGCCCGCACCCGCCGCCGCGAAGGTGGCCGTGATCACCGGTTCCGACTCCGGCATCGGCCGCGCCACCGCCGTCCGCCTGGCCGAGGCGGGGCTGGACGTCGGCATCACCTGGCACAGCGACGAGGAGGGGGCCGAGCGGACCGCCGAGGAGGTCCGTTCCCTGGGCCGCCGGGCGGCGGTCACCCGGATGGACCTCACCCGGCTGCCCGCGGCCGCCGACGCCGTCGACGAACTGGCCGACGCCCTCGGCGACCGCATCGACGTGCTGGTCAACAACGCGGGCACGGGTACCGCCACGCCGTTCCTCGACCTGCGTCTGGACGATGTGCGCCGGGTGCTGGACGTGGACCTGGTCGGGCCGCTGCTGTGCGGGCAGAAGGCGGCCCGCCGGATGATCGCGCAGGGCGGCGGCGGCCGCATCGTCAACGTCACCTCGGTGCACGAGCACCAGCCCCGGGTGGGCGCCGGCCCGTACTGCGCGGCCAAGGGCGGCCTCGGCCTGCTCACCCAGGTGATGGCCCTGGAACTGGCCGAGCACGGCATCACCGTCAACGCCGTCGCCCCCGGCGAGATCGCCACGCCGATGACCGGGCAGGAGGACACCGACGTGCACACCGAGCACCGCCCCGGCGTGCCGCTGGGCCGTCCCGGCGACGCCCGCGAGGGCGCCGCCGTGATCGCCTTCCTCGCCGGCCCCGACGCCTCCTACGTGACCGGGGCGTCCTGGAGCGTGGACGGCGGCATGCTCCGCATGGGCCCGATGGCCGGCTCCCACATGACCGGCGACGACTGGCGGCGACCCTGACCGACCCGGCCCGCGCGCCGCCACGGACGTGCGGCCCCCCACGTGTCCGTCGCACGGCCCGCGCGCAGACCGTACGACCCCCGCAGGTCCGCCGCACGGCCCGCGCCTCGGCCGTACGGCCCGCGTCCGCCGTACGGCACGGCGCGTGCCCCCTCTGCGACACCGCGTCCGCAGGGCGGCCCGTGCGGCAAAGACGGCGCAAAGAACTCCTTGACCGCCGCCCCGACGTGTTGTCCACCCTTCCGACCTAGGCTGGAACACATGACCGAGAGCTCGTGCCCCCACATCTCCCAGCCACGCATCAGGGTGTCCCGGGTGCAGCCGGGCGACCCGCCGTTCCGCATCGTGGAGATCGACGGTGAGGTGATCGGCGAGGCCAGGACCGTCACCGACGTCCTGGAGGCCGCCGCGGCGTTCGGCATCACGGTGCACGACCTGGACGACCCGGACGCGGTCCGCTGGGTGGGCGGCGACAAGTTCACCTGGACGACCCGCTAGGTTCTTCCGTCCGGTCGGGCCGGATGGGGTGCGGGTCTGGTGGAGGACACCCGCCCGCCCCGTTCAAGCGGTGCAGCGGACGAGCTGATCAACTGGCGCGTTCCGCTCTGTCCGCAGCCAGGACGCTGTCGAGCACCGCGGCGAACCTCTTCAGTGCGTCCTCACGCAGGGACACGTAGCAGCGTGTGCCTTCCATGCGTTGCAGGAGGAGCCCGGCGTCGCGGAGCACCTTGATGTGGTGGCTGAAGGTGGACTGGGCGAGGTGCACGTCGAAGTCCGTGCGCATGTGTTCGTCGCCGTCCGCGAGGACGCTCATGATGTAGAGGCGGACGGGGTCACCGAGGGCTGAGAGCACTTTCGCGAGGGTGACCGCTTCGAGGTCGGGATGGGTCAGTTCTCTGGGCACGACCCCAGCATACTTCGAACATCGACGAAATTCGATTATTGTGGTGTGCGGGCACCGTCCAGCCGCCCCCTGCGTTGCCTCACCCGTGAAGGGGCGCGATACCGAGGAGGGCTAAGCGGGAGCCTCGGCGCCGGGCCGCGTCGTCGCACCGGCCCGGCCATCCGTCCCGAGTGAGGAAGTACCGTCATGAAGCATCAGCCCACCCTCGACGGCCGCGTGGCGATCGTGACCGGCGCAGGATCGGGGATCGGCCGGGCGACCGCGCTCGCGATGGCCGAAGCGGGGGCTCACGTCCTCGGTGTGGGGCGGCGCCGCAGCGCCCTGGAAGAGACCGCCGCCCTGCATCCCGGCATCGCGACCCTCGCCGTCGACGTGCGCCTGGAGCAGGCTCCCGAACTGATCATCGGCGCGGCGATCGACCGATGGAAGCAACTGGACGTGCTGGTGAACAACGCGGGCGCCACCGCACGCGTTTCCTTCCATGAAGTGACACGCCGGCGCATCACCGATCTGTTCGACCTCAACGTCGTCGCGCCCACCATGCTCGCTCAAGCGGCGTTCCCCCATCTGCGCCGCACCCGCGGATCGATCGTCAACATCTCCAGCACCTACGGCCACCGCCCGCAGCCCGGCGCCGCCCACTACGCGGCGTCCAAGGCCGCCGTGGAACAGCTGACCCGTACCTGGGCGCTGGAACTGGCCGGGGACGGGGTCAGGGTGAACGCCATAGCGCCCGGCCCGACCGAGAGCGAGGCGCTGTCCATGAGCGGTCTCACCGAGGAGGAGGTGGCACGGGTCAAGAAGGAGCAGGCCGCCCTCATCCCCCTGGGCAGGCGAGGCCGACCCGAGGAAGTCGCGTCCTGGATCGTGCGCTTCGCCGATCCCGCGGCGACCTGGCTCACGGGCCAGATCCTCACGATCGACGGCGGGTTGGAACTCGTCTGACCCCCGCCTGCCTGCCGGGGCGGGGACCGTGACACGCGGGTTGCTCGCACCGCCCCCTGCCGGTCCCCGCCGGTTCCGCCGACGACACCGAGCCGGGCACCGACGCCACCTCGCTCCCTGATCCGGACTGAACGAGAACGAAAGCCCCTACGCCACCCTGATCCCCACGATGCACGTGTCGTCGTCCGTGTCCGACCTGCTGTAGGTGAGCAGGCGGTCGAGCTGCTGGTCCAGCGTCCTGGGCGCGCTGCGGGCCGTGGTGAGCAGGTGGGTCAGGGACTCCTCCACCGACCGGTCCCGGCGTTCGATCAGCCCGTCGGTGTACAGCAGCAGGGTGTCCTCCGGCGCGCACTGCACCTCGGCCTCCTCGTACCCGGCCTCGGGCACGGCGCCCAGCAGCAGGCCCTTCACCAGCGGCAGCGGTGCCGCCTCCCGTCCCCGCACCAGCACCGGCGGCAGATGCCCGGCCCGCGCCCAGCGCAGCGTGCGCCGCTCGGGGTCGTACACGGCGCAGACCGCGGTGGCGGTGACGGCGCCGGTCAGATGGTGGGCCACGATGTTCAGCCAGGACAGCAACTGGCCCGGTCCCGCCCCCGTCACGGCCAGGCCGCGCAGCGCGTTGCGCAGCACGACCATGCTGGTGGCGGCCTCGATGCCGTGGCCGGCGACGTCCCCGACGCACAGCAGCACCAGCCCGGAGGGCAGCACCACGGCGTCGTACCAGTCGCCGCCCACCAGATGCTCGGTCTCCGCGGGCCGGTAGCGCACCGCGACCTCCAGACCGGGCACCGTCAGCGGTGCCTGGGCCGGCGGCATGATGGCGTGCTGCAACTGCAGGGCCAGCCGGTTGCGTTCGCTCGCCTGCTGCTCGGTGTGGGCGAGCTGGTCCCGGGTGGCGGCGAGCGCCACCTCCGTCCAGTGCTGGGCGGAGATGTCCTGGTAGGCGCCCCGGACGACGAAGAGCCGGCCGTCGGTGTCGAGCACCGGCTCGGCGACCACCCGGATGTGCCGGGTCACCCCGTCGGGGCGCTGCAGCCGGAACGCCGCAGAGGCCGGCCGCCGGCGGTGCAGCAGGGTGCGCAGGAACCGCCCGAGGGCCACCGCGTCGTCCGCGTGGGCGTGCGCGGGCAGCTCCTCCAACGGCACCGGCCCGCTCGCCGGGGACCTGCCGTACAGGTGGAACAGCTGGTCGTTCCAGGTGATCTCACCGGTGAGCAGGTTCTCCTCGAAGCCGCCGATGCGGCCCAGGCGCTGGGCGTGCTGGAGCAGACTCGCCAGCCGGGCCGTCTCGTCCTCGATGCGCCAGATCAGCAGCACGCTGCTGCCGTGCCGGCTGATGCTGATGTCCGCGACCGCCGACAGCGCCACCTGGTCGACCAGCGCGGTCAGCTGCATCCGGCGCGCCCGGAACGGCTCACCGGTGGCGTACACCCGCTCCACCCGCTGGAACAGCTCGCTGCTCCCGGCCGCCAGCGGGTACGCCTCCAGGAGCAGCGCACCGCTGATCACGGCGCGCGGACGGCCCGCCGGGTCCAGGAAGCGGCTGTTGACGTGCTGGATGCGGAAGTCCACCAGCTGCCCGGAGCCGTCGAGGTGCGGCACCAGGACCAGCGCCGGGTCGTGCAGCCCGTCCGCGAGGTCCATCAGTTCGGCGGCGTCCGGCAGGAGAGGCCGTTCGCCGCCCGCCTCCTGAGGCACCGTGGACGTCTCCAGGGTGTGCGCGCACAGCTCGGCGAGCGCCTCCACCTGCCGCACGACCTGCGGCGGCTGCGGCTCCAGCGGCCCCGGCCAGGCGATCTCCAGGACGCCGTGGATGCGGCCCCCCGTCCCGGCGGGCACCGCGACCCGCCCGCCGTCCGGGTACAGGTGGCGGCCGATGGTGGGCAACCCGGTGGCGGAGAGCGACTCGAACCACTGGCCGTCGCGCTCGGTCAGACCGCGGCGTGCCACGGTGGCCACCTCCGGCGGCACGTAACGCCATCGGGTGGCCTCCGCCGGGGAGAACCCGGCGCTGCCGGCGAGGGTGAGCGAGCCGTCGGCGCCCGCGGCCCACACGGCCACGGCCACCGCGCCGAGCGGGCGCAGCGCGTGTTCCAGCAGGGAGTCGGCGACGGCCTGGGTGTCGTCGGCGGCCAACGCGCCGCTCTCCGCCGTCCGCAGCCGCACCGCGGCGGCGTCCCGTTCGGGTGCCGCCGCGGCGGCCAGGAAGGTTCCGGTGACCTCCACCACCCGGTCACGGGCGGCCTGGTTGATGACCTCCACCGCGAACTCCAGCGGGGTGACCCGAGCCTGCTCGGTGAGCTCCGCGAGCTGCCGGGCGGCCTGCGCGGGTCCGCAGCCGAGCCGTTCCACCAGGATGCCCTTGGCCAGCTCGATCAGGGCCCGGCCCTCCGCCTCCGCCTGCGCGGCCCGCACCTCGCGGCGCAGCCGCTCGACGGTCGCGGCCAGCCGGCCGACGGGGGAGGTGGGGGAGACGCCCGCCAGGTCCGGCACCGGCGGATCGCCGGCCACCGTCCGCGGGCCGCCCACGGACGGCTCCGGGCGCGGCTCGGCGCCGTCCGGCTCACGTGTCTGCTCGGGCGTGCTCACGATGCGGATGCTCCTCGGCTGGACGACGCTGGGACGCGGCGGGTGCCGCGCCGGGCCGGCCGCGTGCCGCCGGCCGGCGGCACGGGCACGGTGACCGGCGCGTTCACGCCGGCAGCCAGCGCCGGACGCAGGCGATCAGGTCGTGGGTGTCGACGGGCTTGGTGACGTAGTCGCTGGCGCCGGACGCCAGGGGCTTCTCCCGGTCGCCGGGCATCGCTTTGGCGGTGACGGCGATGATCGGCAGCTCGGCGTACTGCGGCAGCCGGCGGATCTCGGCGGTGGCGGTGTAGCCGTCCATCTCCGGCATCATCACGTCCATCAGCACCAGCGCGATGTCCGGGTTGCCGAGCAGGGTGTCGATGCCCTTGCGGCCGTTCTCCGCGTGCAGCACCCGGAAGCCGTACATCTCCAGGATGCCGCTGAGCGCGAACAGGTTGCGGGCGTCGTCGTCGACGACCAGGACCGTGCGGCCCTGGAAGCTGTCGTCGACCGGCGGCGCGAGGTCCTGGGGGTCCTCGGGACGCACCAGGGAGAGCACGTCGCCGGGTTGCTCGGCGGACAGGTGCAGGGCGATGCGCTCGCGCAGTTCGTCCAGGCTGGAGAGGACCTCCGGCGACCCGTCGTCGCGGTGCGCGCGCGGGGCCGTCGCCCGGGCCTCGCCCGGCCGCCTGCCGCTGTGGACGAGCACCGGTACGCCCGCCAGCGCCGAGTCGCCCCGCAGGGCCTCGAGGAAGCGGTCGGCCTCCCCGTCGGGCATGTCCAGGTCCAGCACCACGCAGTGGCACGGCTCGGCGGCCAGCGCGCCCGCCGCCTCCTGCGCCCCGACGGCGGTGATGACGTCCACCGCGGGCGGTGCGGAGCCGTCGTCCGGGGTGTGCCGGGCCGCGTCCGCGACCACGCTCTCGGCGACCAAGGTCAGCAGCCCGCGCGTCCGTTCCTCCACCACCAGCAGCCGGCGCGGACGCCGCCCGGCACCGGCCGCCTGCGGGACGGCCTCCTGGGCCGCGGAGGCGGCGGGGACCAGCTCGGCCGGCTCCTTGCGCGCGGGGCGGCCGCTGCCGAGCAGTTCCTCGAAGTCGGGCCGGGCCACGGGCAGGTACAGCGTGAAGGTGCTGCCCCGGCCAGGGGTGCTGTCCACCGCCACGGCCCCGCCGAGCAGGTGGGCGATCTCCCGGGTGATGGACAGGCCGAGCCCGGTCCCGCCGTACTTGCGGCTGGTGGTCCCGTCCGCCTGCTGGAACGCGCCGAAGATCGACTCCAGGTGCTGCTCCTGGATGCCGATGCCGGTGTCCTTCACCCGGAACGCCACGACGGCGCCGCCGCGCACGACGTCCGCGGGCACCTCCTCGTCGGAGGCGGGCTCGATGGACAGCTCGACGCTGCCCTGCTCGGTGAACTTCACGGCGTTGGACAGCAGATTGCGCAGCACCTGCCGCAGCCGGGAGTCGTCGGTGAGCAGGTCCGCGGGCGCGCCCGGGGACGTGCGGACGGAGAACTGCAGCCCCTTCTGGGTCGTCATCGGCCGGAAGGTGGCCTCGACGTACTCGATGAGCCGGCTCAGCGGCACCCGCTCGGGGGCGACATCCATCTTGCCGGCCTCGACCTTCGACAGGTCGAGGATGTCGTTGATCAGCTGCAGCAGGTCGCTGCCCGCGGAGTGGATGATCCCGGCGTACTCCACCTGCTTGGGGGTGAGGTTGCGCGAGGGGTTCTGGGCGAGCAACTGGGCGAGGATGAGCAGGCTGTTGAGCGGGGTGCGCAGCTCGTGGCTCATGTTGGCCAGGAACTCCGACTTGTACTTCGAGGCCAGCGACAACTGCTGGGCGCGGGCCTCCAGTTCCTGCCGGGCCTGCTCGATCTGCAGGTTCTTCGCCTCGATGTCGGCGTTCTGCGCGGCGAGCAGGGTGGCCTTCTCCTCCAGTTCCGCGTTGGAGCGCTGCAGCTCCTCCTGCTGGGACTGCAACTCGGCGGAGCGCTGCTGGAGTTCGGCGGTCAGCCGCTGCGACTCCTGGAGCAGCTCGTCGGTGCGGGCGTTGGCCACGATCGTGTTGAGGTTGACCCCGAGCGTCTCGCGCAACTGCTCCAGGAAGTCCCGGTGGATCGGGGTGAACGCGGTGACCGAGGCCAGCTCGATGACGCCGAGGACCTGATCCTCGAAGAGGATCGGCAGCAGGATCAGCGCGGCCGGCACCGCCTGGCCGAGCCCGGAGGAGATGCTGACGTAGCCGGGCGGCAGCTCGTCGACGGCGATGGTGCGGCGGCTGCGCGCGGCCTGGCCGACCAGCGAGCGGCCGAAGGCGAAGCGGGTGGGCCGCTCGTCGTCGTCGGGCCTGCCGTAGGAGCCGACGAGGCGCAGCTCCGGGCCGCGCTCGCCGTCCTCGGCGAGGTAGAAGGCGCCGTACTGGGCCGACACCAGCGGTGTCAGCTCCTCCATGATCAACTCGGCCACCACGGGCAGGTCCCGGTGGCCCTGCATCAGCCCGGCGATGCGCGCCAGGTTGGTCTTCAGCCAGTCCTGCTCCTGGTTGGCCCGCGTGGTCTGGCGCAGGGACTCCACCATGGAGTTGATGTTGTCCTTCAGCTCGGCGACCTCGCCCGAGGCCTCGACCGTGATCGAGCGGGTCAGATCGCCCTCGGCGACGGCGCTGGCCACCGCGCCGATCGCGCGCACCTGCCGGGTCAGGTTCCCGGCCAGCTCGTTGACGTTCTCCGTCAGCCGCTTCCAGGTGCCCGAGACACCCTCCACCTCCGCCTGGCCGCCCAGGCGTCCTTCGGTGCCGACCTCGCGGGCGACGCGGGTGACCTCGTCGGCGAAGGCGGAGAGCTGGTCGACCATCGTGTTGATGGTCGTCTTCAGCTCCAGGATCTCGCCGCGGGCGTCGACGTCGATCTTCTTCGACAAATCGCCCCGGGCCACGGCGGTCGTCACCAGCGCGATGTTGCGCACCTGGCCGGTCAGGTTGTTCGCCATCGAGTTGACGTTGTCGGTGAGGTCCTTCCAGGTGCCCGCCACGTTCGGCACGTGTGCCTGGCCGCCCAGGCGTCCTTCGGTGCCGACCTCGCGGGCGACGCGGGTGACCTCGTCGGCGAACGCCGAGAGCGTGTCGACCATCGTGTTGATGACGTCGGCGAGCGCCGCCACCTCGCCCTTGGCCTCAACGGTGATCTTGCGTGAGAGGTCGCCGCGGGCCACGGCGGTGGCGACCTGGGCGATGGAGCGCACCTGGCCGGTCAGGTTGGACGCCATCACGTTGACGTTGTCGGTGAGGTCCTTCCAGGTGCCCGAGACGCCCTTGACGTCGGCCTGGCCGCCCAGGCGTCCTTCGGTGCCGACCTCGCGGGCGACGCGGGTGACTTCGTCGGCGAAGGCGGAGAGCTGGTCGACCATCGTGTTGATGGTGTTCTTCAGTTCCAGGATCTCGCCGCGGGCGTCGACGGTGATCTTCTGGGAGAGGTCGCCCTTGGCGACCGCGGTCGCCACCTGGGCGACGTTGCGGACCTGGGCGGTGAGGTTGCCCGCCATGAAGTTGACCGAGTCGGTCAGGTCCCGCCAGGTGCCCTTGACGCCCTTGACGTCGGCCTGGCCGCCGAGGCGTCCTTCGGTGCCGACCTCGCGGGCGACGCGGGTGACTTCGTCGGCGAAGGCGGAGAGCTGGTCGACCATCGTGTTGATGGTGTTCTTCAGTTCCAGGATCTCGCCGCGGGCGTCGACGGTGATCTTCTGGGAGAGGTCGCCCTTGGCGACCGCGGTCGTCACCTGGGCGACGTTGCGGACCTGGGCGGTGAGGTTGCCCGCCATGAAGTTGCCCGAGTCGGTCAGGTCCCGCCACACCCCGGCGACACCGTGCACCTTCGCCTGGCCGCCGAGGCGTCCTTCGGTGCCGACCTCGCGGGCGACGCGGGTGACTTCGTCGGCGAAGGCGGAGAGCTGGTCGACCATCGTGTTGACGGTGTTCTTCAGCTGCAGGATCTCGCCCCGCGCGGGCACGTCGATCTTCTGCGACAGGTCGCCCTTGGCCACCGCCGTGGCCACCTGCGCGATGTCACGCACCTGCGTGGTCAGGTTCCCGGCCATCGCGTTGACCGAGTCGGTCAGGTCGGCCCAGGTGCCGGAGACCCCCGGCACCTCCGCCTGACCGCCCAGCGTGCCCTCGGTGCCCACCTCCCGGGCCACGCGGGTGACCTCGGAGGTGAACACGGACAGCTGGTCCACCATGCCGTTGAACACCGTCGCGATGTCGCCCATGAGGCCGCCCGCGTCCTCGGGCAGACGCGTCCCGAAGTCGCCGTCCCGCACGGCCGTCAGGCCCGCCAGGAGCTGCCTCAGCTCTCCCTCGCCCGGCACCGCGTCGACGACCTCGGCCCTGTCGCTGGTCATGCGCCCCCTCGTCCCGCTCCCCAGGAGTCCCCGAAGGCGAGGACTCGACCACCCCGGCGGACCGTGACCGGCCCGCACCGCATGCAGTCCGCCTGGTGCGGATCTGCGCGATGAGAAAATACGCCGCAGGTTAACCCACCTGGCCTTCACCGAACAAAACACTCCGCCACATCCCGTCCACCGAAAACCCTGACCCGGACCCCCGCGGTCCGCGGGCGGGACGGCGCGGTTCGGCGGTGTGTCCGGCCGCCCACCGGACGGTCGTTCTCCCAGGTGGCGCCGGCGCCCGGTCGGCCGCATGCGGCCGGGCGCGGAGGGTAGTCGGTGCCGTGGAGCCGGAGCGGATGGGTCAGGGCCGGGGGCGGGAGCGCCCCGTTCGCCGGAAACGCGCACCCGTCCCGGGAGAAAGGAGCAGTGTGACCACCGACGGCAGTGTGACCACCGACGCCATCTGGTCCTACCGGCCGCAGGCCGCCCCCGCCGGGGGCACGGACCTGAGCGGCTTCACGGTGACCGGCGCCGACGGCACGATCGGCCATGTGGACCGGGAGGCCGACCACTTCGGGATGCGCCACCTGGTCGTGGACACCGGCGCGTGGGTGTTCGGCAAGAGCGTGCTGGTGCCGGCCGGAGTGGTGCTCGGCATCGACCCGGACGAGCGCAGGATCACGGTGAGCTGTTCGCGGGCGGAGGTCAAGGCTGCGCCGCGCTTCCATGTCGACAGCGAGACCATGGACCCGGACTACCTGACCCGCGTGGGGGCGTACTACCACAGCCTTCCGCCCGCCGCGCGGGCCACCGCCTGAGCGGGCCGGCACGGCGACGCACCCGGGGGCCGGGGGCGGAGCGGCGCGGGCACGGCACGGGGACGGCCGCGGCGCCCGCGCACGGGCGCCGCGGCCGTCCCCGTGGGGCCGGGTGGCTCAGCCCACCGTCCACTTCTGGTTGGCGCCGCCGGTGCACGTCCAGATCTGCAGGCGGGTGCCGTTGGCCGAGGTGTTGCCGGTGACGTCCAGGCACTTGTTCGCCTGCGGGTTGACGATGTCGTGCGCGTCGGTGACGACCCACTTCTGGTTCGGGCCGCCGGTGCAGTCCCACAGCTGGACGGTGGAGCCGTCCGCGGTGCCGTTGTCGGTCACGTCCAGGCACTTGCCCAGCGCGCGCAGCGTGCCGTCGGAGCCGACCGTCCACTGCTGGGCGGCGGTGCCGTTGCAGTCGTAGAGCTGGACGGGTGTGCCGTTGGCGGAATTCGCGCCGGCCACGTCCACGCACTTGCCCGCCAGCCCCCGGATCGCGGCGCCGGTGGAGGTGTTGCTCGTGGTGACCGAGACCGAGTCGACCACCAGCTGCTGCGGGAAGGACGTGGAGGCGTCCGGGTCGCCGGGCCAGTAGCCGCCCACCGCGAGGTTCAGGATGAGGAAGAACGGCTTGTTGAACACCCAGGTCTTGCCGCCCAGGTCGGCGGGGGGGCGGCGCTGGTAGACGGTGCCGTCCACCGACCAGCTGATCGAGTCGGGGGCCCAGTCCACGGCGAAGGTGTGGAAGGCGTCCGCGAAGGCCTGGCCGTTCGGCAGCGAGTAGGGCGCGCCGATGCCGGCGGAGCCGGAGTAGCCCGGGCCGTGGATGGTGCCGTGCACCGTGGAGGGCTCGAAGCCGACGTTCTCCATCACGTCGATCTCACCGGAGTTCGGCCAGCCCACCTGCCCGAGGTCGGTGCCCAGCATCCAGAATGCCGGCCACATGCCCTGCCCCCGGGGTATCTTCATGCGGGCCTCGACGTGCCCGTACTGCGCGGCGAACTTCCCGGAGGTGTTCAGCCGGGCCGAGGTGTACTGGCAGGTGCCGTACCAGCACTGGTAGTTGGCGGGGTTCTCGCGCCGCGCGGTGATGACCAGATGGCCCTGGCCGTCCAGGGCCGCGTTCTTCGTGCCCGAGGTGTAGTACTGCCGCTCGTGGTTGTTGACGTTGTCGCCGGTCTCCAGCTGCCACTTGGAGGAGTCGACGGCCGCGCCCGCGGGTCCGTCGAAAGTGTCGGAGAACGTCGTCACCGCCGCGGCGGAGGCGGAGGTGGTGCCCGAGCCGGCCGCCTGCGCGGGCCCGGCCAGGGCGGATCCGGCGAGCAGGGCGGACAGGGCGGCGAGCAGGCATCTGCGGAGCGGGCGGGGGGCGGCCACGGCTCTCCCTTCCGTGCGGCGGCCCGGTGCGGGGCGCGCCGACCGTGGTGGGGGGTGAAGGTGTCGCCCTTGATTTAAGGAGTGAACTAAGGGGTCGTCAATACCGTGGTGCGGACTGGTCGGTGAACGGCCGCTCAGGCACGCTCGCGCGGGGCGCGCGCGTGGACCGCCCGGCCCAGCCTCCGCCCCAGCAGCAGATGACCGGCGAGCGCCCCCGCCGTGTTGAGGATGACGTCGTCGATGTCGAACGCCCGCCCGGTGATCAGCGCGCCCTGGGCGAACTCCACCAGCAGCATGACGATCGCGGTCAGTGCCACCACGCGCAGCAGCCCGCGCGCCCGCGGCGCCACCCCCGGCACCAGCACCCCGAACGGCACCCCGAGCAGCAGGTTGCCGCCGATCTGCTTGACCGTGTCGCGCAGCCCGGGCTGCTCCAGGTAGGCGCGCAGCGAGCGGCCCGGATGCAGATTGGTGTGCACCAGGGGCGAGGAGGCGGGCGAGGGCTCGAGCGTCAGCCGGGCCAGGACCACGGCGAAGGCCACCATGAAGGCGAACGCGCCCGCCATCGCCAGCAGCCGGAGCGGCCAGGCCAGGGGCCGTCGACCGCCGGCCACCGGGCGTGGGCGTAGGTGTAGGCGCGGTCGCGGGCGCGGTCGCGGCGCGCGCCGCGGTTTCGTCGCGTGTGATCCGGCCCTGAAGTGCAGACGAAGCGCGCCCCGGGACATCTCCGGCCTCCCGACGTCAACTGGCCCTTGTGCACCCCCGGTTACCCGCGAACCACCCGACGATGCCGTCGCCGCTCCCGCGTGCCGCGCCGGCTCGGGGCACCCCCACCGGGCCGGTTTCCGTTGCTGCTGACGGGGCATCCGGGGTCCGGACCCGCGCGCCGCCGTGCCGCCCTCGGCCGGGGCGGTGCTTGGATGCCGAAGGGCGCGTACGCGAGGTACGGCGCGGATCGACGGAGGAAAGCCGAGCCTGCGGAGGTGGTGGCGGGTGAACCCGCGCAGAACACTCCTCGCCGTGGGCGGGGTGCTGGCCTGGTGGGCCGCGCTCGTCGTGCTGTGGCTGATGCTGATCAGCACCGTCTACACCCTGGAATGGGTGGTCGGCGCGGGCGCCGCGGGCGTGGGCGCGCTCGTCGCGCGGGCCGGCCGGCAGGCGGTGAAGCGGCGGTGAACGGCTGGATCCCGGCCGCGACGGTCGTCCTGGCCGGCGGCCTCGGCACGACCCTGTGGGGGGTGTCCACCGGCGGGCTCGGGCGCCGCGTCATCGCCCAGAACCTCTCCACCGCCCTGGTCTGCCCCGGCCTGCTGCTGCTCGCCCAGGGCTACGGCCGCACCTCCTACGTCGACCTCGCGCTGCTGCTGGCCCTGCTCGGCCCGGTCGGCACGCTCGTCTTCGCCCGGCTGCTCGCCGACGACCTCGCCGAGGAGAACCCCGCCGGCTGGGGACCGACCTGGGCGGCCGTGACGGTCGGCGTGGTCGTCGTGCTGGTGCTGTGCGCGGTGACGGGACCGGGCCGGGCGATGGTGAAGCTGCTGATCGTCGGGGCCCTGCTGATCGGCGGCAACCTGCTGGCCTCCCGGGCGCTGTCCGGCGGCTTCCCGGGGGTGGGCCGTGGCTGACGCGGTGATCGTCGTCGCCCTGCTGGCCGTCGCCGTCGCCGCCACGGCCGCCGTCGTCAACCGCGACCCGGCCCGCCAGGCGCTCGTCCTGGCCGTGCTCGGCACCGCCCTCGCCGTGCTGTTCACCGTGCTGCAGGCACCCGACGTCGGGCTGTCGCAGCTCGCCGTGGGCTCGGCCCTCACCCCGCTGCTGATCATGCTGTCGGTGCGCAAGGTCCGGCGGCGCTCCGCCCACGGCAAGGACGGCACGCAGTGACCCCGCGCGTGCGGCTGTGGCTGGTGTGCCTGGGCGGCGGCGGCCTGGCCGCGCTGCTCGTCGCGGCCTGCCTGCGCCTGCCCGCCTTCGGTGGCCTGTGGCACCCCTACGGCGACCGGGCCGTGCGCACCTCCCTGGCCCGGCACACCGCCAACACCGTCGCCTCCGTCAACTTCGACCAGCGCGCCTTCGACACGATGGGCGAGATGACGATCCTGTTCGGGGCCGTCCTCGGCTGCGTGGTGCTGCTGCGGCAGGCCCGCGACGAGCACCGCGACCCGCCCGAGCCCTGCGAGGTCGTCCCCCCGGTGCGCCGCTACGCGCTGATCGTGCTGCCCGTCGCCCTGGTCACCGGCCTGTACGTCATCGCCCACGGCCAGCTCAGCCCCGGCGGCGGGTTCCAGGGCGGCGTGGTCGCCGCGACCTCCCTGCACCTGATGTACCTCGGCGCCGACTACGCCGCCCTGGAACGCATCCGTCCCGTCGAGGCCTACGAGGTCACCGACGCGCTGTCCGCCTCGGCCTACCTGCTGCTGGGCCTGGCCGGGGTGCTGACGGGCACCGCCTTCCTCGCCAACACCCTGCTGCCCTACGGCACCTTCAACACGCTGTCCTCCGGCGGCACCGTGCCGCTGCTGAACGCGGCCATCGGCGTGGAGGTCGCCTGCGCGGTGGTGGTGCTGCTGGCCCGCTTCCTGGACCAGGCCGTCGAGATCGAGGAGGCGAAAGGGGAGATGAGCGCGCCGTGAGTTCCGTGCTGCACGTGCTGCCGTACCTGGTGGCCGCGTGGGGGTTCCTGGCCGGCTGCTACGGCCTGGCCACCAGCCGCAACCTGATCCACGCGGTGGGCTGCCTGGCGGGGTGCCAGTCGGCGACGTACATCCTGCTGCTGGCCGTCGGCTACCGCGACGGCGGCACCGCGCCCGTCTTCTCCGACATCCGGCCCGGCTCCCGGCCCGTGGTCGACCCGGTCGTGCAGGCCCTCACCCTCACCGACATCGTCGTCGGCGCCACGGTGACCGCGCTGCTGCTCGCGCTGACCGTGCAGATCGCCAAACGGCACGGCACCGTGGACCCCGACGAGCTGAGGGAGCTGCGCGGCTGATGCACCATCTGCTGCCGCTGCTGCCCGCGATCCCGCTGCTGGTGGCCGCCGTGCTGGTCGCGGGCGGCCGCCGGCTGCCGCGGCCGGCCGCCGAGTCCCTCGCCTCCCTGACCGCGGCCGCGACGGCCGCCCTCGCCGTGTTCCTGCTGCTGCACTCCTCGCCGCCGCTGGTGGAGTGGGTCGGCGGCTGGTTCCCGCGGCACGGCGAGAGCGTGGGCATCGTGCTGCTGGGCGATGGCGCCTCGCTCGGCATGGCGGCGCTGGTGTCGCTGCTGACGCTGGCCGCGCTGGCGTACTCCTGGCACTACTTCGACGAACCGCCCCGCGGCCACGCCGGTTCCTACCCGGCGATGATGCTGCTCTTCCAGGGCGGCATGTGCGGCTTCGCGCTCGCCGGCGACCTCTTCAACGCGTTCGTGTTCTTCGAGCTGATGGGCGTCGTCGCCTACGCGCTGACCGGCTACCGCATCGACGAGGCCAAGGCGGTGCAGGGCGCGCTGAGCTTCGCGCTCGTCAACTCGCTCGGCGCGTACTTCATGCTCATGGGGATCGCCCTGCTGTACGCCCGCACCGGCGAGCTGGCCATGGCGAAGATCGGGCAGGGGCTGGACCGGGCGGCCGGGCACCACGGGCCGGACGTGCTGGTCCTGGCCGGCTTCGCGCTGTTCCTGACCGGACTGCTGGTCAAGGCCGCCGCCGTGCCCTTCCAGTTCTGGCTGCCCGACGCGCACGCCGTCGCGCCCACCCCCGTGTGCATGCTGCTGTCCGGTGTGATGGTCGAACTCGGCGTCTACGGCGTCTGGCGGGTCCACGGGCTGGTCTTCGCCGGGCCGGGCGGCGTGCCCGCGGCCGACGCCACGCGGGTGCTGGTGGTGCTCGGCGTGCTGACCGCCGCCGTCGGCTCGGTGATGTGCTGGTACCAGCGGCACATCAAGCGGCTGCTGGCCTTCTCCACCATCTCCCACACCGGCCTGTTCCTGCTCGGCATCGGCGTGCTCAGACCCGAGGGCGACGTGGGGACCGCGTTGTACGTGCTCGGCCACGCGGGTGTCAAGGCCGCGCTGTTCGCGTGCGCCGGCGTGCTGCTGGACCGCTACGGCACCGTCGACGAGTTCCAGCTGCACGGCCGGGCCCGGCGCCTGCGCGGCGTCGGCGTCCTGTTCGCCGTCGGCGCCCTGGCCCTGGCCGGGCTGCCGCCCTTCGCCACCGGCCTGGGCAAGGCCGTCAGCGAGGAGGCCGTCGGCGGCCCGCTCACCGTCGTGTACGTCCTCGCCTCGGCGCTGACCGGGGGAGCGGTGCTGCGGGTCGCCGCCCGGGTCTTCCTCGGCCTGGGCCGCCGGCCCGCGGCGGAGGACGGGCAGGAGCGCGAGGAGGACAAGACGTCCGGCGGCTCGGAAGAGCCGGAGACCCGGCAGCGGCTGACCGGGGTCCCGGCGACGATGCGGACGGTGCCCGCGGTGCTGCTCGCAGCGGCCCTCCTGGCCGGGGCCGTGCCCGGCTTCGCCGAGGCGGCCGGGCACGCCGTGGAGGAGTCCGGCAGCCCGGGGGTGTTCTCCTCGGCGCACTGGACCGCGAGCGGGGTCCTGCTGGACCTGCTGTCCACGCTGCTGGCGGCCGTCCTCGCGGGCGTCGCCGTGGCCCGGCCCGGGCTGCTGTCCGCCCCCGGCTGGGCGCTGCCGCTGCGGCGCCTGCAGTCGGGGCACGTCGGCGACTACGTGGCCTGGCTGCTGCTGGGCACGGCCCTGCTCGGGGCGCTCGCCCTGCCGGGCGTGCTGGGCTGACCCCGGCGGCGGTGACGTCAGTAGCATGAGCGCGGCAGCCCGAGGCGATCAGGCGAGGAGCGGATCGTGCGAGACATCGCGGTGTTCAGCGGCAGCGCCCCCCCCGACCTGGCCGCGGAGGTCTGCGCGCACCTCGGCGTCCCGCTCAGCCCCGCCCGGGTCAGCCGGTTCGCCAACGACTGCCTTGAGGTGCAGTTGCAGGCCAACTGCCGCGAACGGGACGTCTTTCTGATCCAGCCGCTGGTCAAACCGGTGCAGGAGCACCTCGTGGAGCTGCTGCTGATGTGCGACGCGGCCCGCGGTGCCTCCGCCGGGCGGATCACCGTCGTCATGCCGCACTACGCCTACGCCCGCTCCGACAAGAAGGACGCCCCGCGCATCTCGCTCGGCGGGCGGCTGGTCGCGGACCTGCTGGTGGCCGCCGGCACCAGCCGCGTGCTGACCATGACCCTGCACGCGCCGCAGGTGCACGGCTTCTTCACGGTGCCCGTCGACCACCTGCACGCGCTGCGCGAACTGGCCGCGCACTTCCGGCAGTACGACCTCACCCGCACCACCGTGGTCTCCCCGGACCTCGGCAACGCCAAGGAGGCCGCCGCGTTCGCCCGGCTGCTCGGCGTCCAGGTGGCCGCCGGCGCCAAACAGCGCCACGCCGACGACCGGGTGACCATCACCTCCGTCATCGGCGACGTCGCCGGACGCGACGTGATCGTGCTGGACGACGAGATCGCCCGGGGCAGCACGGTGCTGGAACTGCTGGACCGGCTGCGCGAGGCCAAGGCCCGCTCGATCCGGGTGGCGTGCACGCACGGCCTGTTCGCGGCCGACGCCCTGAAACGGCTGAGCGAGCAGGACGACGTGCTGGAGATCGTGTGCACCAACACCGTTCCGGTGCCGGTTGAGGACCACGACGGCCACCGGGCGCACCGGGACAAGCTGCGGGTGCTGTCCGTCGCGCCCGCGCTCGCCGAGGCCGTGCGCCGCATCCACAACGGGGAGTCGGTCAGCGCCCTGTTCGACGCGGCGCGCGGCGAGTAGCCCCGGCGGCGGCGGGCACGCCCCGACGGCCCCCGGCGGTCACCCGGAGCCGGACGCGGCCCGGGGCTGGGCCAGGGCCGCCTGGAGGGTCGGCTGCGGCGGCAGCAGCCGGGCCAGGCCGGTGACCTTCAGGATGCGCAGCGTCAGCGGATGGGTGCACACCAGGCGCAGCTCGCCGCCCCGCTCCAGCAGCCGGCCGCGGGCCCGGTAGAGCAGGCGCAGCCCGGAGCAGTCGAAGAACTCGATCGCGCTCAGGTCGATCACGACCCGCGCCCCGGGCCGGTCCGTCACCCGGTCCAGACACGGAATGATCTCCTCCGCCGCGGCGAGGTCGATCTCACCGCGCAGCGCCAGCACGGTGCACCCGCGCTCCCGGTGGACGCGCACGTGCCGGGTGAACGGCGCGGGGTCCTGCGGCACGACGGCATCGCCTCCCAGGGTCAGGGTCCGGGCGGGCGGGGGATGCCGAGCCGCAACCCCTGCCTCTGCCCGGCAAGTTACCCTCCTTGGAGTGAATTCCAGCATGTTCGATTGACATATGTCATCGCGTTACTGCCGGGCGGGGTCAGTCCATCAGCAGGACCAGCTTGCCGGTGGTGTGGCCGGTCTCGCCCAGCTCGTGCGCCTTGGCCGCCTCCGCCAGCGGGAACGTCCCGGCGATGGTGGCGCGCAACTGGCCCGCCTCCACCAGCTCCGCGACCGCCCGCATCCCGTAGTGATCGGCGTCCACCAGCATCCGCACCGCCCGCACCCCCAGCCGGTCGGCCTCCTCGAAGAACTCCCCGGACCCCACCGGCACGATCGACACCACCACGCCGCCCGGCCGCAGCACGCGCAGCGAACGCACCGAGGTGTCCCCACCGAGGGTGTCCAGCACCACGTCCACGTCCCGCACGGCCTCGGTGACGTCGGTGGTGCGGTAGTCGACGGGTTCGTCCACGCCGATGCCGCGCAGGAAGTCGTGCTTGCCGGCGCTCGCGGTGCCGATGACGTACGCGCCGCGCGCCTTGGCGATCTGCACGGCCACATGGCCCACCCCGCCGGCCGCCGCGTGGATCAGCACCCGCTGCCCGGTGCGCAGCCCCGCCTGCTCCACCAGGGCCTGCCAGGCGGTCAGCGAGACCAACGGCAGCGCGCCCGCCTGGGTGTGGTCGATCCCGGCGGGCTTGCGGACCAGGGCGCGGGCCGGGACGGTGACGTACTCGGCGTGCGAACCGTGGCCGAACGGGTAGGGCAGCATGCCGAAGACCTCGTCCCCGGGCCGGAAGAGAGCCACGCCGACGCCGGTCTCCTCGACCACGCCGGAGACGTCCCAGCCCAGCACGAACGGCGGTTCGCCGAGGAAGCGGCCGGTCGCGCGGTGCTTCCAGTCCGTCGGGTTCACCCCGGCGGCCCGCACCCGGACCAGCACCTCGTTGGGCCGCGGCACCGGCCGCTCCAGCTCGATCAGCCGCAGCACCTCGGGCCCGCCGAGGGTGTCCTGGCCGACGGCCCGCATCGTCTTCGTATCGCTCATGGGATCCAGCCTGCCCCCGATCTCCCAGCACCACAACGACGGGCCGGCCCCGCCCGGCGCGCACGGGCTGCCGGAACGCTGCCGGCGGCCCGTCGGCCGGGCCCGGTCCACGGCGGGCGGGCCGCGGCGGCCGACTGAACGCCCGCGCCCGGGAAAGAGGGAAGAGGAGGGCGGCGGGCACCAACGCCCTGCCGCCGGACCCATCGGAGGAGACATGCCACTGGTGACCGCGGGCGTCGTGGTGCTCGACTGCGCGGAGCCCGAGAAACTCGCCGCGTTCTACAAGGGGCTGCTTCAGGCGGAGGAGACGGACGCGAGCGCCAACCTGGTGGAGATCAGGGCCGCCGACGGACTGCGTCTGGCCTTCCGGCGCGACGCGAACGCCACCCCGCCGAGCTGGCCGCGCCCGGAGAACTCCCTCCAGGTCCACCTGGACTTCCTCGTGGAGGACCTGGACGCCGCGGAACGGCGGGTCGTCGAGCTGGGCGGCCGGCCGATCGAGGCGAAGGACATCCCCGGCCGCTCCGAGGAGCGCGGCTGCTCCGATCCGGCCGGCCACAGTTTCACCCTCCGCCTCGCCCGCCAGAGGGCTCCCAAACAAGGCTGAAGGAGGCCGCGGGACGGGCGCGGCGGTACCGGCCGCCGGCCCCCGCCGGGGCGGGGACGGGCGGCGCCCCCGCCGCGACCCACACGCACGCGCGGGTCGGTAGAGTCGGCTGTATATACGAGCCGGCCCCCCCCCCCGTCCCGCCCGCCGCCCGCGCCGTCCTCGTGCTGATGGGCCTGCCGCTGCTGGCCGTGCTGGCGCTGCCCGCCGCGTTCGCCGGCGGAGGCACGCGACGCTGGTTCGGCGGGCGGGCCGACAGTCAGCGGGCGCAGGCGCAGGAGGCCAAGGACGCGGCCGCCGCCGCCTTCTACGAACTGGACACCGCCCAGCGGGACCTGCGGATCTCGGTGGAGACGATCACGGCCGTCGACGACTCCCCCGCGGCCCGGCAGGCGGTGGCGGAGTTCGAGGCGCTGGGCCGGCGCATCGACGAGGCCAGTCAGCGGTACATCCAGGCCGTGGACGCCACGGACCTGGACCGCCACGACCTGGAGGCGTCCGCCGCCGCCCGGGCGCGCACCGCCCTGGTCGCCGCCAAGGACGAACTGCTGAACATCAAGCGGGAGCTGGACCGTTTCGCCAGTGGACTCGGGCCGCTGCTCGGCAAGGCCGAGACGGAACTGGCCCGGGTGGCGCCCGCCGTGGAGCGGGCCCGGCAGGCGCTGCGGGGGGCCGGTGCGGCCCTGGACGCCGCGCGCGGCGCGGGCCTCGGGGCCGACGACCTGGCCGCCCGGCTGGCCGCGCTCGCACCGGAGTTGACGAAGCTGAACGAGGGCGCGGGCCGGCACGGCGTGCGGCCGACGCTGCAGCGGGCCGAGCGGGTGGCGCGGGAGGCGGAGGCGATCCGCTCGGCGGCCGAACGCCTGCCGGAGCAGGCCGCCGAGATCGACCACCGGCTGGTGTCGCTGCGCACCCGGGCGCAGGCGCTGACCACGCGCGCCGGGCAGGTGGAGCCGGTGCTCAGCGAGCTGCGGCGCCGGTTCACGGCCGCCTGCTGGCAGGATCTGCAGCATGTGCCGGAGCAGGCCGCGCAGAACGTGCGGCAGGCGGAGGCGAAGCTGAAGGAGGCACAGGCGGCGCGGGACGCGCAGCGCTGGCCGGACGCCACCGCGCTGCTGTCGACCGTGCGGGCGCTGCTGAACGCCACCGACGAGGCGGTCTCGGCCGCCGGTGACCGGCTGGCCCGGCTGAACGCGGTGCAGAAGGACCCGCAGACGGAGATCGAACGGACCCGGTTCGCGATCCGCGACGCCCAGCGGCTGGCCATGTCGGGCCGTACGGCGCCGGATCCGCGCCACGCCCGCCCGCTCGACGACTCCGTGGCCCGGCTGGAGCGGGCGGTGGCGGGCCTGGAGGAGGGCCGCCATCCCGACTACTGGCACTTCCTGACCGAGACCGAGGCGGTCCGGCAGACGGTGGCCCAGGTGGTGGCGCGGATCCGACAGGAGCGGGGGGCCGGCCGCTGGGGCGGGGGCGGCTGCGCGCCCCGCGCCGGGCCGGCTCCCGCCCCGGGAGGACACCGCTCAGGTGCGGTAGGCGTAGTAGTACGCGTTCGGGTACGACGCGATCAGGCTCGCCACCGACCGGTTGTAGGTGTTGGTGGAGTGGTACGACACGTACGGCACGCCCTGCGGGCTGCGGTAGGTGACGATCATCGAGTGGTCCTTGGACCCGTCCCGGTTGAAGTCCATCTGCAGCACGTCACCGACGTCGAGCTGGTAGACGTACGGCAGGCTGGTGACCCGCTTGGAGGACAGCGCGAACCACGAGAACTCGTTGACGCCGACGAACGAGTCCGACTGGATGTCGGCGGTGCCGAACCACTTGTGCCAGTCGTTGGTGTAGCCGGGCACGTGCTTCCAGCCGCCCGCCTTGAGGGACTGGCTGACGAAGTTCGTGCAGTCGCCGCCGGCGCCCTGGCCGCTGAAGTCCGGGTAGTCCGGGTTGTACTTGTTCCAGTACTTCTGCGCGTACGCGGCCATGGCCTTGTAGTCGTACGCGCCCGAGGTCAGGTTCTTCGCCTTGGCCGGCGCGTTGCGCGAGGTCGAGGCCCGGGTCGCCGCCGGCGGGCTGTCGTCGTCACCGGTCGCCGGCTCGGTCACGGTCGGCGTGGTCGGCTGGTTGACGGCGACACCGTCGTCGGTGTCCTTGATGCCGGTCAGCTGCCAGTTGCCGTGCTTGTCGGCCTGGAACGACAGCTCGTGGTGCGCCTGGAAGCCGGTGGTCTTCGGCTCGTTGCCGCGCACCTTCTCGTACGTCAGCGTGGTGGTCTCGGTGACCTCGGCCTTGGCGTGACGGCCCTTCACCTCCGTGGCGTTCAGCGTGACGCTGGTGCTGGCGGAGCTGTAGCGCTCACCGAGCTGCTCCAGGCGGTCCTTGCGGCCGCGCAGCTGGGACAGCGCGGAGTCCTCCGCGTGCGCCTGCGTGCCGGACAGGCGGACCTTGCCGGAGAAGTGCGAGGTCAGCTTGGAGTGCTCGCCGTGCCGGCCGCTGTCGTCCACCAGGGCCTGGGTGCGGTCGGTGAACACCGCGTCGGCCAGCTTCTGGAACGTGGCCTTGGTGGCCGCGTCGACGGTCGGGTCGTCGGTGACCGCCGCGCCCGCGCTCCAGTTGGGCACCAGGGCCACGCCGGCGACCACCGCGGCGGCGGACGCCCCGACTATGGTGGCGCGGCGCCGCTTACGGCTCAGTTTTCTCGATTTCAATGATGTTCCCCTCTACGCCGGTACACCTACCGGGCGACCGCATCTTCGCACGGCACGTGTGACGGTTGTGAAGAGGGTGAGTGCAAGTGGAACCAGGCTGTTGCCGCGGTCACTTGACCACCGACGACCAGTCCGGGGACTGTGCCGGATCCAGGGTGCGCAGCCGCTGCAGGTTGCCGGGTGTCTGCACGTCCAGCCAGTCCGCCAGCTCCTTGAACGACACGCACTTGACCTCGGGTTTGGTGCACACGTTCTTCACGACCTGGTCGATGGCCTTCATGTAGATGCCGCCGTTCCAGTCCTCGAAGTGGTTGCCGATGAACAGCGGTGCCCGGCTGCCGTAGTACACCCGGTCGAAACCGGCCAGGTAGGAGTCGACGGTCGTCTTCTCCCACTGCGGGTACTTGGCCGGGTCGCCGCTGGTCTCACCGCCCGACTGGTTGTAGAGGAAGTTGAAGTCCATGGACAGGCCCTGGTACTTGCCGTTCTCGTAGGGGAGCATCTGCAGCGGGAAGTCCCAGACGCCGTTCTTCTTCGACGGCCATATCTGGAAGTCGCCGGGCGAGGAGGCGTCGTAGCGCCACCCGTAGCTCTTGATGGCCTTCAGCAGGTTGGGCTGGCCCTCCAGGCAGGGCGCGCGTCCGCCGGTGACCTCCTGCTTGAAGTCGAACGGCAGCGGCGGGACGTCGGTGAAGCCGGTGTTGGTCTTCCAGTGCTCCACGAAGTCGTAGAACTGGTCGATCTCGCTCTTCCACTCCTCCACGCTCCAGTCACCGCCGCCCTTGTCGCCGCAGAAGTGGCCGTTGAAGTGGGTGCCGATGTCGTTGCCCTCCTCGTAGGCCAGGCGCAGCTGCTCCAGGGTGGTGCGGATGTGCTCGTCGGTGGGGTAGTCGATCGCCGCGTCCCCCGGGGAGTGCATCGGCCCGTGGTACAGCGCCTTCTTGCTCTTGGGCAGCAGGTAGATGCCCGTGAGGAAGAAGGTCATGTGGGCGTTGTACTCCTTGGCCAGCTCCCGGTAGTGCGAGAAGAGGTGGTCGCTGCCCTCCAGCGCGCCGTCCCAGGAGAAGACCACGAACTGGGGCGGTTTCTCACCGGGCTTGAGCGGCTGCGGCTTCAGCGTGCCCTTCTGCGGGCCGGTGTACGAGGTCGAGCCGTCACCGAGGACGTGGGTCTTGCCGTCCCATGTCGGCTGCCCGGTGGCACTGGCCGTGGGGGCGGGGGCGGGGCTCTTGCCGGCCTTCTCCCCGGCGGACGCGGTCGGGGTGGTCGTGTCCGGCCGGGTCAGCGCGAGGAAACCGGCCACGACGGAGGCGACGACGAGCAGGACCGCGAGGGTGACGACGTGCGGGCGGCCGGGCCGGCGGAAGGAGCGGCGACGGCGGGCCCGGGGGCGGGCGCGCGCCGGGGCGCGGAGGGGGGAGTGCACCACGACCCGCCAGTCGCCCAG
>NZ_LR732544.1:2590884-2594542 GCF_902506575.1 Streptomyces mexicanus
GTGGAGGACTGCTGGGGTGGGGGTGAGGCCGTGGGGACGTACGACGGCACGACGGCCAGCAGGACGTGCGGGGTGTGCGCGGCCAGCCGGGCGAGCAGGCCGTCCGGCGCGTGCAGCGCGGGGGTGTCGGCGACGGAGTCGACGACCGCGACGACGGCGTCGAAGCCGCCGCCCGCGACGTTGTAGGCGTAGCGCTCGCCGGGGCCGTCCGCCGGGTCGTCGTGCGCGGGGAAGACCAGGCGGGTGCGGATCGCGTACCCGGGGTCGTCCACCGCGAGGACGGGCGAGCGCGTGGTGGTCGAGTAGCGCACCTCGGCGTCGGTGATCCGCTCCAGCTCCCCGGCCAGCCGCAGCGGGGCGTACATCAACTCCTCGAAGCCCAGCACCAGCACCCGCCGGGCCCGCGCGGGCAGCGCCTCGGCGATCCTGGCGGCCATCGCGGGCAGCGCCCGCTCCAGCCGCTCCCGGTGCACCGGCCAGAACCCGTGCCGCCCGCCGTCGGGGACGCCTCGCGGCCAGCCCAGCTCGACCCGGACGGGCGTCGGTGTCCCCTCTGGCGCCCTCGTCCCGTCCGGCACGGTGGCCGTGCCCGGCACCGTCGTCGCGCTGTCGTACCGTGCGACGAGTTCCCGGCCGCGCCGCAGGACGTCCTCGGGCAGGCGGACCGTGCCGGAGGCGGTCGTGATCAGGTCGATGCGCGCGCCGATCTCGTGGGCGAAGCCGGCCAGGCGCTCGGCGTCCTGCGCGGACCGCGTGTCCACCAGGGCGACCACCACGTACCGCCGGCGCGGGTGTCGGGCGTGCAGGTCACGGATGGTGTTCAGCACCGTGTTCCCGGTGGAGAACTCGTCGTCCACCAGCACCAGCGGGCCGTCCCCGGCCAGCAGGGCGGGGTCCTCGGGGAGCAGCAGGTGGGAGGTGGCGTGCGAGTGGGACTCCTCGAAGCCGCCCGCCGCGGCGACGCCGGGCACGGGGCGGCGCGTGGAGTGCAGGTAGGGCGCCGTGCCCAGGCCGTCGGCGACCGAGTGGCCCAGCCCCGTCGCGGTCTCGGCGTACCCGAGCACCACCGCCGAGGCGGCCTCGTCCGCGCCCAGCAGGGCCCGCACCCGGCGGCCGAGCGCCAGTCCATGGCCGTGGACCACCGACGGGGACTGCGGCACGTGTTTGCCGAGCACGTGGGAGACGAGCAGGTGCGCCCGCCGGGGGTTGCGGCGCAGCGCCAGCCCCAGCAGCTGTGTCAGTTCCGCGTCGCCCTCCAGCTCGACCCCGAGCCGCTCGGCGACCCAGCTGCCGGACCAGACCCGGTCGTTGACTTCGTTGTTCATGCGTTCCCTGTGGTCAGTGGGCGAGCGGGTCAGCCGGGTATGCCCGCGGCGAGCAGTTCCACGAAGCCGACGTCCTGCCGGGCGACGCCGAAGACCTCCGCCCGCAGCAGGGTCCGCTCGGCCCAGGCCCGGTGCGGCTTCACCTCGTTCATCTTGTTGGTGTACGCCGATCTCAGCACGCCTCCGCCGCAGCGCTCCGGCCGCAGGATGTCCACCGCGTCGCTGAACTCCTCGTGGCTGACGACCGACAGCGCGTGCACCGGCAGCACATGGCTGGGGTGGATGCAGGTCTTGCCGAGCAGCCCGTTGGCCTGGTCCAGGGAGATCTCCCGCAGCAGCCCGTCCATCGCCTCCTCGATCAGCCTCTCGCGCAGCTCGGCCGCCTGCACCTGGACGAACGGGCTCTGCCGCAGCTGCGGCTTGAACATGCGGGTGCGCTTGCCGAAGTACTCCCACACCGGCCCGGTCACCGTGAACCCGGTGCCGTCGGCCCGGCCCAGCATGTTCACCACGTCGGCGATCACGGAGGCGACGACCTGGACGTCGTAGGCCGTCATGTCGGGGGACCTGCGCAGCCCGTAGGAGGAGCAGAAGTCGGTCACGCCCAGGCGCAGCGCCAGCACCCGGTCCCGGTACTTGTCGACGGCGCGGTAGATCCCCTCCAGGGTCTCCACCCGTGACTCCCGGTAGAGCAGCTCCGGCGATTCCAGGACCGGCATGGCGAACAGCCGCCGCCCGGCGACCGCTTCGGCCTCCTGCACCGCCTCCAGGAACGGCAGCCCCCGCTCCCCGGTGAACTTCGGCAGCACGAAACCGGACAGCAGTCGCACCGCCGGCCCCAGGCGCCGCACCAGGTCGGTGATCTGCCCGGGCACGCGCACCCGGACGAACAGCAGCGGCACGTCGGCGCCGTCGGGGTTCTCCCCTGTCCGGGCGCGGGCGGCGAGGTCGGTGAACTGGGCGACGAGGTTCTCCTCGCCGTAGGCCACGTCCGCGTCGCCGATCGAGTCCTCCAGGCACAGCACCATCGACACCACGCCGCGCGCGGCCTGCTTGAGGATGTCGTCGGCCAGGTGCGGCCGGGTGGCCGGGCTGTAGAGGGTGGCACCCAGCGCGGCGGACAGCAGCCGGGCCGGGGAGTCGGCGGTGAACTCCGCCGGCTCCTGGTGGAAGAGGCGCTGCCGCACCTCAGGGCTGAGGTGGCCGAAGTGACGCATGAAGCTCCCCCGTGGTGACGCGAGTGGCCGGTACGGACGGCCGTCCCGCCGGGTGCCGAGGGGGCTCCGGCCGGCCGAGCTGTCGAAAAAAGGTGGCCGGTAATAGTACGTACGAGTCCGTGTCCGGAGTTCCCGCGGGGCATGAATTTCTGGTGACCGGTACGGACTCGGACGGGTCGGCGCCGGCTCCGGCGGGCCTCGCACGGCCGGGGTACGGCCAGGGGTGCCGCCGGGGTGCGCCACGGCGCCCCCGCATTGTCGTGAGCAGGACCGAGCAGGCAGGATGATCGCATGACGCACGCGATGCTGAAGGGCTCGAACGTCCCGCTGGACGCCACCGCGGTACGGGCCGTCGTGCGCTGGACCCCCCGCCCGGGCGTGCCGGACGTGGACGCCTCGGCTCTGCTGCTCGGGGCCGACGGCCGGGTGCGCTCCGACGAGGACTTCGTCTTCTACAACCAGCCCCGGCACCCCTCCGGGAAGGTCTGGCGGCTCGGCAAGCGACGGGACGCGGAGGGCCTGACCGACACGATCCAGACGGATCTTTCCGGCGTCGAGCCGGGGGTCGGCCGGATCCTCCTCGTCGCTTCGGCGGACGGCGTCACCTTCGATCGCGTCACCGGTCTGCGCATCCTGCTGTACGACGCGGCCCTCGCCGATGCCGAGCCGCTGGCGTATTTCGACATCAAGCCCGAGACCGGCCGGGAGACGGCGCTGATCTGCGGCGAGCTGTACCGGCGCGGCGAGGGCTGGAAGTTCAGGGCGCTGGGCGAGGGCTACTCGAACGGGCTGAAGGGCCTGGCGACGGACTTCGGGATCTCGGTGGACGAGACGGAGCAGAGCGCCGGCTCCGACACCTCCGGCGCCTCCGCCACGCCGGCCGCGAGCGACGCGGCGGCGACGGTGGCCCAGCCGCTGCCGCCGGAGCAGCCGGTGCAGACGCCCCCGGCGGCGCAGCGGGCCTATGGGTATCCGCAGCCGGCGTACGGCTACCCCCAGCAGCCCGCCGCGGCGGCCACGGGGGCGAGTCCGGGGGCGGGGTACGGGTATCCCCCGCCGGTGGCGGGCGCACCGGACCCCGGGTTCCGGCTGCCGCCGCAGGGCCCGCAGTTCATC
>NZ_LR732544.1:2594643-2617760 GCF_902506575.1 Streptomyces mexicanus
GCCTTCGTCTTGTAGCCCCGCCCCCACTGCAGCCCCCACCCGTACAACCGGTCCAGCTCGGCCTGGAAGCCGTAGACGAACCTGACCTCGCGGCGGACCATGATCTCGCCCTTGACGTTCTCGATCAGGACCACCGCGCAGGAGCGGGCCTGGGGCTGGCGCTCGTCGAGGCCGATCTCGATGCGGGGCCCGTTGCTCGGGTAGAGCGTGACGATCGCGTGGGTGCGGTCGAAGGCGGGCGTCTGGTCGTAGATGTAGACGAAGACCAGCAGCCGTTTGATGTCGTCCCGGTGGTCGAGGTTGACGTAGATCGTCTCACCGGACCCCGAACCGAAGCGGTCGTCGCCGCTGAGTTTGACGTACGGCGGCGAGTTGACGTCGCCGAAGAAGCCGCCGAGCGGCTGGACGACGCCCTTCGTTCCGTCGGCCAGCTCGTACAGACAGCCCAGGTCGAGGTCGACGTTGACCATGGACTGGCTGTGACCGATCACCTCCGGCGGTTTCAGCGCCTTGAGGGGGTGCCGCAGCAGGCTCTGCCGAGTGGAGCCGCCGATGTCAGAGGTGCGCATCCGCCAGGTCAGGTTGATGCGCAGATGCCCCGAGGCCGCGCCCTGCTTGGTCAGCGACACCTGCCGGTGCCGCTTGGTCAGCTCGATGGCGTTGGAGGCGGCGCTGCCCGAGTCGAACTCGGCGGCGCGCCCACCCAGCAGACCGTCGAAAAGTCCCATCTCCCGCCCCTGCCTTCACCGCTTCCGCCGCTGCGCCCCCCTGCCGCGGGGCGGCCGCCCCGCCCCGGCCCGGCCCGCGCCCCGCCGGGCCCCGGCGGCCGCCCCGCCCAGAAGCGTTCCTCGTCCTGGGGGCCGTCACACCCTGAGGTGAGCCGGAGCCCCCGGGACAAGCTCTCGGGGACGCCCCGAGGACGTCCCCGAGAGGGGTGCTAGAGAGTCGTGGAGACCTCGGACTTCTCCCCGGAGCCGGCCGCGCCCCCCTCGGCCGCGGCCAGGGCGCGGTTGCGGCGGACGGAGGAGAAGAAGGACCAGGCGATCAGGACCACGCCGACCAGGCCGGTGATCACCTCGTTGATCTCGTACTGGATGGTGACCATCAGGATCACCGCCAGCGCGCCGATGGCGTAGTGGGCGCCGTGCTCCAGGTAGACGTAGTCGTCCAGGGTGCCCTGGCGGACCAGGTAGACCGTGAGGGAGCGGACGTACATGGCGCCGATGCCCAGGCCGAGGGCCATCAGCACGATGTCGTTGGTGATGGCGAAGGCGCCGATGACGCCGTCGAAGGAGAAGGAGGCGTCCAGGACCTCCAGGTAGAGGAACATGAAGAACGCGGCCTGGCCGGCCAGCTTGACCGCCGAGCGCTGCTTGCCGCCGCGGGCGGCGGCTTCCTCCTCCTCGTGCTCGCGTTCCTCCTCTTCCTCCAGCTTGTCCTCGAAGTACCCGGACAGGCCACCGACGATCATGTAGGTGATCAGGCCGGCGATGCCGGCGATCAGGACCGTCTGCGCCTTGTCGGCGTGCGCGCCGCCGTGCTGGTGGGCGTGGGTGGCGAAGGTGAAGGAGGTGATCAGCAGGACGATCAGCGAGATGCAGACCGAGAGCATGTCGACCTTGCCGAGCTTGGCCAGCGGCCGCTCGATCCAGCGCAGCCACTGTATGTCCCGGTCCTCGAAGATGAAGTCCAGGAAGATCATCAGCAGGAACATGCCGCCGAACGCCGCGATCGCGGGGTGGGCGTCGGTCACCAGCTGCTGGTAGCGGTCCTTGTTGTTGATCGCCAGGTCGACGGCCTCGATGGGCCCCATCTTGGCGCTGATGGCGACGATGACGACGGGGAAGACCAGCCGCATGCCGAAGACGGCGATGAGCACGCCGACGGTGAGGAAGATCTTCTGCCAGAAGGCATTCATCTTCTTCAGGATTCCGGCGTTGACCACCGCGTTGTCGAACGACAGCGAGATCTCCAGGATGGCGAGGATCGCCACCACGCCGAAGGCGGTCCACCCCCCGTAGAAGACTGCCGCGACCAGGCCGAGCGCGGTGATCGCGAACGACCAGCCGAAGGTTTTCAGAAGCACTGGCTACCCAATCCGTGTCTGGGAGTCCCCAAGCGGTGCCTGGGGGAGGGTCTCCCCGTCGCCGTACCCGGCTTTACGAAACGTTGACTCCGAAGTCTAGAGCGATACCGCGCAGTCCGGAGGCGTACCCCTGACCGACCGCCCGGAACTTCCATTCGCCCTGATAGCGGTACAGCTCACCGAAGATCATGGCCGTTTCGGTCGAGGCGTCCTCGCTGAGGTCGTAGCGGGCGAGTTCCTGGCCGTCGGCCTGGTTGACCACGCGGATGAAGGCATTGGAGACCTGGCCGAAGGTCTGGCCGCGCTCGTCGGCCATGTGGATCGAGACCGGGAAGACGATCTTCTCGCACTGCGGCGGCACCTTGGCGAGGTCCACCAGGATCGTCTCGTCGTCGCCCTCGCCCTCACCGGTGAGGTTGTCGCCGGTGTGCTCCACCGAGCCGTCGGGGCTCTGGAGCTGGTTGTAGAAGACGAACCACTCGTCGCCCAGCACCCGGTTGGCCCCCGAGCACAGCAGCGCGCTGGCATCCAGGTCGAAGGGCGCTCCGGTGGTGGAGCGCGCGTCCCAGCCGAGCCCGACCAGGACGTTGGTCAGGTTGGGTGCGGCCTTGGACAGGGAGACGTTGCCCCCCTTGGCGAGCGTGACGCCCATGATGCTGGTCCTCCCCGGGATGGTGCTGCTGCTGGTGTCCTGCGCGTCCGGCGCCGCGCGGAAACGCACGGCGCCGGGCGGTCAGGGGTTCGAGGGTGTGGATGTGCGGGCTCAGACGTTGACGCCGAAGTCCTGCGCGATGCCGCGCAGGCCCGAGGCGTACCCCTGGCCGATGGCGCGGAACTTCCACTCCGCGCCGTGGCGGTACAGCTCACCGAAGACCATGGCGGTCTCGGTCGAGGCGTCCTCACTGAGGTCGTAGCGGGCGATCTCCTGCTGGTTGGCCTGGTTGACCACGCGGATGAACGCGTTGCGGACCTGGCCGAAGGACTGCTGGCGGTTCTCGGCGTCGTAGATGGACACCGGGAAGACGATCTTGTCCACGTCGGCCGGGACCGTCGCGAGGTTGACCTTGATCTGCTCGTCGTCGCCCTCGCCCTCACCGGTGAGGTTGTCACCGGTGTGCTCGACGGAGCCGTCGGGGCTCTTGAGGTTGTTGAAGAAGACGAAGTGCTGGTCGCTGACGACCTTGCCGGTGTTGTTCAGCAGCAGCGCGCTGGCGTCCAGGTCGAAGTCGGTACCGGTCGTGGTGCGCACGTCCCACCCCAGACCGACGATGACGGCGGTCAGGCCCGGGGCCTCCTTCGTCAGCGATACGTTGCCGCCCTTGCTGAGGCTGACTCCCACGAGTCCTCCATTGGTGTCCGGGGGCGGGGAGCCCCGTCGTGCATCGGATATGGGATCAACGTCTCGATCCTAGTGACGGGTTCCCGCCCCCGGCAGGCGCAGCGGCCGACCCCGTCGAAGGTGTCGGCGCGCCGGCTTTCAGAGGGTCTCGAGCGCCTTGACGTACTCGTTCAGGTCCCGCGCGTCCGGCAGGCCGTTGACCACGGTCCAGCGCACGACGCCCTCCTTGTCGATGATGAAGGTCCCGCGCACGGCGCACCCCTTGTCCTCGTCGAAGACGCCGTAGGCGCGCGAGACCTCGCCGTGCGGCCAGAAGTCGCTGAGCAGCGGGTACTCCAGGTTCTCCTGCTCGCCGAAGACGCGCAGGGTGTGGATGGAGTCGTTGGAGACGGCGAGCAGCTGGGTGTCGTCGTTGACGAACTTCGGCAGGTTGTCGCGCAGGGCGCACAGCTCACCGGTGCACACGCCGGTGAAGGCGAACGGGTAGAAGAGCAGCACCACGTTCTTCTCGCCGCGGAAGTCGGACAGCTTCACGCTGCGGCCGTGGTTGTCCTTGAGCTCGAAGTCGGGGGCCTTGTCGCCGACCTGGATCGCCATCGTCCTGATCTTCCCTTCAAAGGGTCTGTTCGGGTGAGACCACCCTACGCAGCGATCAGCGTGCACCGGCGGACGGCCCGGCCGGGCGGGACCGGCGGGAGAGCCGGGCACGGCGGACGGGCGGGGCCCGGCCGGGCCCGGACCCCGCGAGGGGCCCGGGTCCGGGTGGGGCCGAAAGGGCCGAGGGGCCGATTCCGGGCAGGGCCCGGGGCTACTTCTTGGACTTGGCCGCCTTGGGGGTCGCCAGCCGGCTCGCGGTCCAGTCCTTGCCGACGCTGACGCTCTTGCTGGCCGTCAGGCCCGCCGTCGTCGCGGCTTCGGAGATGTCGCTCGGCTCGACGTACCCCTCGCGTCCGGTCTTCGGGGTGAGGAGCAGGATCGCGCCACCCTCCTCGATGTAGGTGGTGGCGTCGACCAGCGCGTCCGTCAGGTCGCCGTCCTCGTCGCGGAACCACAGCACCACGGCGTCGGCCACGTCGTCGTAGTCCTCGTCGACGAGCTCGCTGCCGATCGCATCCTCGATGGCCTCGCGGAGCTCCTGGTCGACGTCGTCGTCGTAGCCGATCTCCTGGACCACCTGCCCGGGCTGGAATCCCAGCCGTGCGGCCGGGTTCGTCCGCTCCTCCGCGTGGTCCGCGGTCGCGCTCACGGGTTGCCTCCTGATGGTGTTGCGATATGAGTCTTCAGCCACGCGCGTGCGCGAAGCATTGGCCGTAGTCCACACGGGCGGGCCGGATCGCGCAAGTACCCGGCGGTTCGGACCGCCGAAACGGTGACGTTCCCGGCTGTGTCGCCGCAACTCCTGACACGGTATCGCGATCAGCCGTGACACACACCACACCCTTCTGCCCGGTTTTGCGTGTTTGACGACCCTGGGCGGGCAGGAGTCCGGGAGAAGCATGCCGGTTACCCGTCGGTAAAGATGACGTTCGCCTCGCCCCAGGTACACGATGGGGAACGGTGCGGACACAGACCGGCAAACCGGCCGAACGGAGCGGCACCACAGGAACACTCAGAAAGAGCCCGAAAATATCCATAAACGCCGCATATATGTCAGCCTTTCTGACAGGTAAGGAACAGCGTGGCTTCCGGATCCGATCGAAACCCGATCATCATTGGCGGCCTGCCGAGTCAGGTTCCTGACTTCGATCCCGAGGAGACCCAGGAGTGGCTCGACTCGCTCGACGCCGCCGTCGACGAGCGAGGCCGGGAGCGGGCCCGCTACCTCATGCTCCGGCTGATCGAACGCGCCCGCGAGCGGCGCGTGGCCGTGCCGGAGATGCGCAGCACGGACTACGTCAACACGATCCCGACCAAGAACGAGCCGTTCTTCCCGGGCAACGAGGAGATCGAGCGCAAGATCCTCAACGCCACCCGCTGGAACGCCGCGGTGATGGTCTCCCGCGCCCAGCGCCCGGGCATCGGGGTCGGCGGCCACATCGCCACCTTCGCCTCCTCCGCCTCCCTCTACGACGTCGGCTTCAACCACTTCTTCCGCGGCAAGGACGACGGCCGCGGCGGTGACCAGGTGTTCTTCCAGGGGCACGCCTCACCGGGCATCTACGCGCGCGCGTACCTGCTCGACCGGCTCACCGAGCAGCACCTGGACGGCTTCCGCCAGGAGAAGTCCAAGGCGCCCTACGGCCTGTCCAGCTATCCGCACCCGCGCTCGATGCCGGACTTCTGGGAGTTCCCGACGGTCTCCATGGGCCTCGGCCCGATCGCCGCGATCTACCAGGCCCGGATGAACCGGTACATGCACGCGCGCGGCATCGCCGACACCTCCGACTCGCACGTGTGGGCCTTCCTCGGCGACGGCGAGATGGACGAGCCGGAGTCGCTGGGCCAGCTGACCATCGCCGCCCGCGAGGGCCTGGACAACCTGACCTTCGTCGTCAACTGCAACCTGCAGCGCCTGGACGGCCCGGTGCGCGGCAACGGCAAGATCATCCAGGAGCTGGAGTCCGTCTTCCGCGGCGCCGGCTGGAACGTGATCAAGCTGATCTGGGACCGCACCTGGGACCCGCTGCTCGCCCAGGACCGCGACGGCGTGCTGGTCAA
The DNA here is from genome assembly GCF_902506575.1 of Streptomyces mexicanus. GTDB lineage: Bacteria > Actinomycetota > Actinomycetes > Streptomycetales > Streptomycetaceae > Streptomyces > Streptomyces mexicanus. Next base: position 2,600,727 of record NZ_LR732544.1, read on the forward strand.
CAAGATGAACACCACGCCGGACGGCGCGTTCCAGACCTACGCCACCGAGTCCGGCGCGTACATCCGCGAGCACTTCTTCGGCGACGACCACCGGCTGCGCAAGATGGTCGAGAACATGACCGATCAGCAGATCCTGCACCTGGGGCGCGGCGGTCACGACCACCGGAAGATCTACGCGGCCTACAAGGCGGCCCTGGAGCACAAGGGCCAGCCGACGGTGATCCTGGCCAAGACGGTCAAGGGCTGGACGCTGGGCCCGAACTTCGAGGGCCGCAACGCCACGCACCAGATGAAGAAGCTGACGGTCGACGACCTCAAGCGCTTCCGGGACCGGCTGCACCTGCCGATCTCCGACAAGGAGCTGGAGTCCGGCCCGCCGCCGTACTACCACCCGGGCCGGGACACGGACGAGATCCAGTACATGCACGACCGGCGCAAGCAGTGCGGCGGCTACGTGCCGACCCGGATCGTGCGCGCCAAGCCGCTCCCCCTGCCGGACGACACGGCGTACGCGAGCGTGAAGAAGGGCTCGGGCCAGCAGTCCATCGCCACCACCATGGCGTTCGTCCGGCTGCTGAAGGACCTCATGCGGGACAAGGAACTCGGGCGGCGGTTCGTGCTGATCGCGCCGGACGAGTACCGCACCTTCGGCATGGACTCCTTCTTCCCGAGCGCGAAGATCTACAACCCGCTGGGCCAGCAGTACGAGTCGGTGGACCGCGACCTGCTGCTCGCCTACAAGGAGTCGCCGACCGGGCAGATGCTGCACGACGGCATCTCCGAGGCGGGCTGCATGGCCTCGACGATCGCGGCGGGCTCGGCGTACGCCACGCACGGCGAGCCGCTGATCCCGGTGTACGTCTTCTACTCGATGTTCGGTTTCCAGCGCACCGGCGACCAGTTCTGGCAGATGGCCGACCAGCTGGCGCGCGGTTTCGTCCTCGGCGCGACCGCGGGCCGTACGACCCTGACCGGTGAGGGGCTGCAGCACGCCGACGGCCACTCGCAGCTGCTCGCCTCGACCAACCCGGCGTGCGTGGCCTACGACCCGGCGTACGCCTACGAGATCGCGCACATCGTGCAGGACGGCCTGCGCCGGATGTACGGCGGCGAGGACGTCAACCCCGGGCACCCGCACGGCGAGGACGTCTTCTACTACCTCACCGTCTACAACGAGCCCATCCGGCAGCCCGCCGAGCCGGCCGACGTCGACGTCGAGGGCATCCTCAAGGGCGTCCACCGCATCTCGGTGGGCGGCGGGGGCCAGATCCCGGCACAGATCATGGCCTCCGGTGTGGCCGTGCCGTGGGCGCTCGACGCGCAGAAGATCCTCGCCGAGGAGTGGAACGTCAGGGCGGACGTCTGGTCGGCCACCTCCTGGAACGAGCTGCGCCGGGAGGCCGTGGCCTGCGAGGAGCACAACCTGCTGCACCCGGAGGAGGAGCAGCGGGTGCCGTGGGTGACGCGGAAGCTGAGCGGGGCCGAGGGGCCGTTCGTGGCCGTGTCCGACTGGATGCGGTCGGTGCCGGACCAGATCGCCCGCTGGGTGCCGGGCCCGTACCAGTCGCTGGGCGCCGACGGCTTCGGATTCGCCGACACCCGGGGGGCGGCGCGGCGGTTCTTCCACATCGACGCGCAGTCGATCGTGGTGGCGGTGCTGACCGAGCTGGCCCGGCAGGGGCAGGTCGACCGGTCGGTGCTCAAGCAGGCCGTCGACCGCTACCGGCTGCTGGACGTGACGGCGGCGGACCCGGGGACGGCGGGCGGCGACGCGTAGGCGCTGCGCTCGGCTCGTGCGGTGAGTGAAGGTGCGTGAAGGGGGGCGTGCGGGTTCCCTTCTGGCGCCCCCCTCCGGTGCCGGCGCCCTCCCCGGTTGTGGCGCCCTCCTTCGGCGCCCTTCGGCGCCGGGTGAGGCGCCCCCGGAGTACGGCGACGGGCCCCCGGCTTGTGCCGGGGGCCCGTCAGCGCGGTCGCGGGGTCGTGCGGGTGGCCGGAGCACCCGTGAGTGGTCGAATCACCCGTGGGTGGTCAGAACACCCCGTTGGTCCAGGTCGCCGCTCCCGCCAGCGCGATGACCGCCAGGAGGGTGTCGATGGCGCCCAGGACCAGGGCGACCAGGGCCGGGACCGAGCGGTCGGCGCCCGACCACGTGCGGCCCAGCGCCAGCCAGCCGCACACGGCCGCCACCGGGCCGAGCACGATGCCCAGCGCGAAGAAGCCGGCGACCGCGCAGATGACTCCGATGATTCCGAGCGTCGCGCGGTCCGGCCCGTCCCGGTGCCACGTCCGGCTCCGCGAACGGGGGTACCCGCGCGTTCCGTGTCCGAAGCCCGCCATCATCAACTCCTCGAACCCCGGGTCGAGTTGGCGTTCTTTCGGGGTTCACGGGTGCGGGTACCCCGGTTCCGCGGGCCAATCCCCGTACGCCCGTGCGGTTTTCGGCCGATGGGTGCTGCCTGCGCGCCGCTCCCCTCCCGCAGCGCGCCGCAGCATCGGGCCCCCGTCCCCTGCGGAGGGCCTGACACACTGTGACCTGTGACGCGGGGGAAAAGGGAGCGTCCCGGGCGCCGTCACCCTGATAGGCGAACCACGCCCGGGAGAGCCCCGCCCGGACACCGGGCGGCGCCGGCGGCCTCAGATGTGGCCCACGCCCGCGCCCGCCTCCGCGTTCTCGCCGCGCTTGGTCAGCAGCGCGACCAGGACGGCCACGGCCGCGACCCCGGCGGCGACCAGGGAGGCCAGGCTCATGCCGGAGATGAAGGTGTCGTGGGCGACGGAGGTGATCTTCGCGGCGACCGCCTCGGGCACGCCCTTGGGCACCGGCGCCATGCCGACCTGGACCGCCTGGGAGGCCTGGCCGGTCTGGGCGGGGGTGAGCGGCGGCAGCCCGGCGTCCTTCCAGTTGCCGGGCAGGTCGTGGTCCACCTTGGAGGCCATCACGGCGCCCAGCACGGCCGTGCCGAGGCTGCCGCCGATCTGCATCGCGGACTGCTGCAGACCGCCGGCCACGCCGGACAGCTCCATCGGCGCGTTGCCGACGATGACCTCGGTCGCGCCGACCATGACGGGCGCGAGGCCGAGGCCGAGCACCGCGAACCAGATCGACATGGTGGCGCTGCCCGTGCCCGTCTTGAGCGTGGACATGCCGTACATGGCGACCGCGGTGGCGACCATGCCGCAGGCCAGCGGGATCCGCGGGCCCAGCTTGGTGATCAGCGCGCCCGCCAGCGGGGAGGCGACGATCATCATGCCGGTCAGCGGCAGCAGGTGCAGGCCCGCGTCGACCGGGCTCATCCCGTGGACGTTCTGCAGGTAGAACGTGACGAAGAACAGGCCGCCCATGAAGGCGATGGCCATCAGCACCATCAGCACCACACCGGCGGACAGCGGCACCGAGCGGAACAGCGCCAGCGGGATCAGCGGCTCCCGCACCTTGTTCTCCCACAGGGCGAACAGGGCGAAGCCCAGGACGGAGGCGGCGATGAACGTCCAGGTCATGCCGTCGCCCCAGCCCCACTCGGGAGCCTTGATCAGGGCCCACACCAGGCAGAACATCGCGGCGGACAGCAGCGCGATGCCCAGGACGTCGAAGGAGCGCGGCGCGTTCTCGGCGCGGTGGTCGAGGAGGATGACCAGGCCGAGGATCAGGGCGAGGGCGCCGACGGGCACGTTGATGAAGAACACCGACTGCCAGTTGACGTGCTCGACGAGGACGCCGCCGAGGATCGGGCCGCCGGCGGTGGAGGCGCCGATGACCATGCCCCAGATGCCGATGGCCATGTTCAGCTTCTCGGCCGGGAAGGTCGCCCGCAGCAGGCCGAGCGCGGCGGGCATCAGCAGCGCGCCGAACAGACCCTGGAAGACCCGGAAGGTGATGACCATGCCGATGGTGCTCGACAGGCCGATGGCGCCGGAGGCGGCGGCGAAGCCGGTGACGCCGATGAGGAAGGTCTGCCGGTGCCCGAACCGGTCACCGAGCTTGCCCGCCGTGATCAGGGAGACCGCGAGGGCGAGGAAGTAGGCGTTGGTGATCCACTGCAGCTGGGCCAGGCTCGCGTGCAGGTCCTGACCGATGGCCGGGTTGGCGATGGCGACGATGGTGCCGTCCAGGGCCACCATCATGACCCCTACGGCGACGGCGAACAGGGTGACCCAGGGGTGCCCGCGCAGCCCCCTGGCCGGCGCCGTGTCCGGCAGGGCTGACGCGCCGTCCCCCGGCCCTGTCGTGTCGATGGTGGTCTGACTAGTCATACATTCGAGGCTAATGTCAGCCACTGACAAACGACAAACGAATTCACTAGTCGGTCACTGACATGTCACCCTCCTATAGGCTGAACAGGGGAAACAGTTCGCGGCAGAGCAGTTCGCGGGAGACTTTCGACCAGCCCCGCCCCGGCACGGAGAGACACACGGACACATGGAGACGGCGGCGACCGCCGCGGTCGCACCCCAGCAGGCGCCCCCGCCGACGCCACGGCCGGGACTGCGCGAGCGGAAGAAGCAGCGCACCCGGGACGCCCTGCTGCGGGCCGCGCTCGAACTGTTCACCACCCACGGGTACGAGCAGACGACGGTCGACGACATCGCCCGGGCCGTCGACGTCTCCCAGCGCACCTTCTTCCGCTACTTCCCCGGCAAGGAGGAGGTCGCCTTCGCCGTGCAGGACATGGTGGAGGCGCACTTCGTCCGGTCGCTGCGCGCCCGCCCGCCGCACGAGCCCCCCATGGAGGCGCTGCGCCGGGCCGTGCTGGACAGCTGGGACTCCCTGAGCGAGGCCGTCGCCAGCGTCGTCCCCCTGGAGCTGTACCTGCGCATGTTCCGCACGATCGAGTCGACGCCCGCCCTGCTCGCCGCGCACCTGCGGCGCTCGATGGACAACGAGGAGCAGATCGCGCGCGTGCTCGCCGCGCGCGAGGGCCTGGACGTGGACGCCGACCCCCGGCCGCGGCTGGCGGTGGCCGCCTTCGGCGGGGTGATGCGGGTGACGGGGCGTCAGTGGAGCTGCGGCGAGGACCTGAGCCTGGAGGGCATCCGGGCCCTGACCGCGCGGTACCTCGACCAGGTGGGACCGGCACTGACCGGCAGCTGGCGCACCACGGACCCGGCGGCCGAGACGAACCCGGCGGACCCGGACGACGCGTGAGCGCCCGGCGGGGCGCGGCGACTCCGCGCGCGAAGGGCCGGGCGATCCGTGGGCGCGGAGGCACCGAGGGGTGGGCGACCCGCGGGCGCGGGAGGCGCGGACGGTGATCACGAACGGCCGTACAGGCGGCCGCCGGTGAACGCGTGTGCGACGCAAGGCGCCCGTCACACCCTCAAAACGTGATCCCTGTCACTCGGTTAACGCGAGACCGTCTCGTTCTCCTAGTGTGTCCTCCCAGTGACTTCCTTCGACACCTCCCCGCAACTCAATGTCTGGCGCGCGCTGCTCGCCCTGGCCGTGGTCTTCGTGATGCTGGCGACCACCGGCTGGACCGCCGTGCGCGGCCACCGCGGGTCCACGGCCCTGCAGGCCTCCGTGTCCGCGTGGAAGCACGGGTACCTGCACGGCCACCGGCTGCCGGACCCGGACGCCGCCCCCACCCGGCTGGCGCGCTTCTTCGGCTCGCTCGGCGCCCGGGACCGCGCCCTGCTCGCCCACCGCTACCCGCTGGCGGTCGGCAACATGAACGGCGCCCCCGTCGCCCTGCGCTACCAGGCCAACCGGATCGCGCTGGGCCGGGCGCGGGCGGCCGAGAGCGAGCGCACCCACGACAGCCGGCTCACCCCCGCCGGGCAGCAGGACGCCTCCCGCCGCATGCACCGCTTCGACGAGCTGATGGCGCCGGGCCGCCACATCCTCGCCTTCGACCCCGAGGGCTCCGGCCGCGTCGCGGAGGTCTTCGGCGACCTCGCCACCGCCCGGCGGGTCTCGGTCGTCGTGCCCGGCGTGGACACCGACCTGTTCACGTTCCGCAAGAGCTACCGGCCCTACACCGCGCTCTACGGCATGGCCCGCTCCCTGTACACGGCCGAGCGCGCGGCGGCCCCCCGCACCCGCACGGCCGTGATCGCCTGGGCCGACTACACCGCGCCCAGCGGGCTCGGCGTGGACGCGGCCACCGCGATGCGCGCCGAGGAGGGCGCCGTACGCCTGAACAAGCTGCTGCGGGCGCTGCCGGGGGACGCGCCCGTGGCGCTGTTCTGCCACAGCTACGGCTCGGTGGTCTGCGGGGTGGCGGCGCGCGAGCTGCCGCGCCGGGTGACCGACCTGGCGGTCGCCGCGAGCCCCGGCATGCGCGTGCGCAACGCCGCCCAGCTGCGCACCACCGCACACGTCTGGGCGATGCGCGACCCCACCGACTGGATCCGGGACGTGCCGTACCTGGAGCTGGGCGGCCTCGGCCACGGCGCCGACCCGGTCTCGGCCGGGGTCGGGGCGCGGGTGCTGGCGGCACGGGAGGCCAAGGGACACGCCGGCTACTTCGAGCCGGGCACCGACAGCCTGACCAACTTCGCCGCGATCGGAGTCGGCGCATATGCCTCGGTGCGGTGCGCCCGTGACAACGACGGGTGCCGGGCGGATTTGTCCGGCACGACGACGGCTGGACGCGCGTAGAGACAGCAGGAAGTGCGGTCTGCGCGGGGAGGGACGGAAAAGCTCATGCCGCCTACGATGAGCCGCATGGGTGACGTACTGGCCGGATTTCACGCTGCCTGGGAGTTCGAGGCCGATTCCGTGCTCATCCGTTACGAACGGGGGATACGGACACCGAAGCTCTTCCACGCGCTCGGTGAACGCCGGGTGCCGCTGGCAGCCCTCGCGGGGGTGACGCTCACCCCGGGCCGGCGCGGCCCCGTGGTGCTGCGCGCCGAGCCCCGCCCGGGCGCCGATCCGCTGATGGACGCGGCCGACGGCCAGCTGAAGGAGGGCTGCGACCCCTACCGGCTGGTGCTGCCCGCCGATCGGGAGACGCTCGCGGAGTACTACGCCGACGAGCTGCGCGCCAGGATCACCGACACCGGCCCCGCCGACCGCCACCTGGTGGCCGCCCCGGAGGCGCCGCTGCAGTTCAAGGCGTACGACGGCAAGGCGTCCTTCGACGGCGCCGCGGTGCGCTTCCGGTGGTCGTGGACGGGGGCGTCGTCGGCGAAGTGGAAGGCCGGCGACCAGTACTTCCCCGTGGCGGAACTGGGCGGGGTCGAGTGGCGCTCGCCGGAGCTGTTCGAGGGGCACCTGCGGCTGCTGCGCCGGGAGGCGGCCGGCCCGCAGAAGGCCGCCGCGCAGGTGCCGCGACCGCAGCCGGACCAGGATCCGGCCGCGGTCGTCTTCGGGCTCGGCTACGGGCCGGTGCACGAGTCGCTGCCGTTCGCGGCGGCCGTGCTGGCCGCGGTGCGGGCGGCCGGGCCGACGGCGCCGGTGCCCGTACCGGCCCCGCGCCGCGACCCGGCCGACATCGCCGACCGCATCCGCCACCTGGGCGAACTCCACCAGGCGGGCCTGGTCACGGACGAGGAGTTCTCGACGAAGAAGGCCGAACTCCTGGCGGAGCTGTAGTCAGGGCAGCCGCACGGGGTCCCTGGTCACTCGCGTCCCGCCGAGGCGAAGGACATGTCCGCGTACCGGTTCCCGGCCACCTGTCCGGCGATCGGCTCCAGCAGCGCCAGCTCCTCCTCGGTGAGGGTGATCCGGGTCGCCGCCACGTTCTCCTCCACCCGGGTGGGCTTGCGGGTGCCGGGGATGGGCACGACCGGCAGGCCGTGGACGGCGGCCCGCTGCTGCACCCAGGCCAGCGCGATCTGGCCGAGCGAGGCGCCGTGGGCCTGGGCGACGGCGCGGACCGGCTCCAGCAGGGCCGCGTTCGCCTCGGCGTTGTCACCGGTGAAGCGCGGGATCATGCGGCGGGTGTCGCCCTCCGTGAGGTCCTGGTCGGCCCGGACGAAGCCGCCGGTGAGGAAACCGCGGCCGAGCGGCGAGTACGGCACCAGCGCCACCCCCAGCTCGCGGGCCGCCGGCACCACCTTCGGCTCGATGTCACGGCTGAACAGCGACCACTCCGACTGCACGGCGGCGATCGGGTGCACGGCCTGCGCGGCCCGCAGCTCGTCGGCGGTGACCTCGCTCAGGCCCAGGTGCTTCACCTTGCCCTCGCGCACCAGCTCGGCCATGGTGCCGACGGTCTCCTCGATGGGCACGTTCACGTCCCGCCGGTGCATGTAGTAGAGGTCGATCACGTCGACCTCCAGCCGCTGCAGGCTCGCCTCGACGGCCTGCCGGATGTAGGGCGGGTCGTTGCGGATGATCCGCTTGGTCGGGTCGTCCGGCGGGATCGACAGGGCGAACTTGGTGGCGATGACGACCTCGTCGCGGTGCGCCTTGAAGAAGGGCGCGAGGAACCGCTCGTTCTCTCCGGAGCCGTACATGTCCGCGGTGTCGTAGAGGGTCACGCCCAGCTCCAGGGCCCGCTCCAGCGTGGCGCGGGACGCCTCGGCGTCCGCGGGGCCGTAGCCGAAGCTCATGCCCATGCAGCCCAGGCCCTGTACGCCGACCTGCGGCCCGTCCTCGCCCAGCCGTACCGTGGGGATGCTGTCGGTCATCGTGTGGGGGTCCTCTCCGTCGTCCGAGGGCAGCCGGCCTCGGCGTAAACACCGATCTTGTGATCCAGGACCGCGAGGGTCTCGCGGAGTTCGGCGATCCGGGCCACGACGTCCCGGCGGGTCGCCTCCAGCAGCTCGTACCGCTCGCCGTAGGTGCTCTCCCCGGCCCGCACCAGCTCCGCGTACCGGACCATGTCGGCGACCGGCATGCCCGTGCGGCGCAGCTTGCCGACCAGATCGAGCCAGTCCAGGTCGCGGTTGGTGTAGCGGCGCTGGCCGGTGTGCGAGCGGCCGACGTGGGCCATCAGCCCGATCCGCTCGTACCAGCGCAGCGTGTGGGCCGTCAGCCCGGTGAAGGCGACGACCTCGCTGATCGTGTACCGGTCCTGCCCGTCGGGGCGCGGGTGCCGGCGCGGTGGGGTGGAGCAGATCTTGGGGCGGGTGGGAGCCTGCGGGGTGTCCTCGGCGGTCACGGCCGTGTCCTGCATCACCGTCATGGCTTCCACGCTAGGGGGTTGGAGCGCACTCCAAGCAAGCGCATCCGACCCTCGGTGCCCGGATCTGGTGACCCGGAAAATGCCGGGACACGAGCGCGGCGCGGTGGCTACCGTGCGGCCATGAGCCTCGTACGACGTGCCGAGCCGGGGGACGCACCCGAATGCCTGCGGCTGCGCCAGGTGATGATCGATTCGGTGTTCGCCTCGGAGTCCGCCACCGACTGGCACACCGCCTCCCTGCCGACGCTGAAGGCCCGCCTGGCCGAGCCCGACGGTGACTTCGCCGCGTTCGTCGTGGACCATCCCGAACGGCCCGGCGCGCTGGCCGCCCTCGTGGCCGGGACGATCGAGTACCGGATCGGCCGGGCCGGCAATCCGCACGGGCGGGTCGGGCACGTCTTCAGCGTCGCGACCGACCCGGACGCCCGGCGCCGGGGGTACGCCCGCGCGTGCATGGAGGCGCTGCTGGACTGGTACCGGGAGCGGGACGTGCCGCACGTCGACCTGAACGCGTCCGCCCAGGCGGAGCCGCTGTACGCCTCGCTGGGTTTCGTGCGCAAGCCCGACCCCTCCATGCGGCTGACGCTGTGAGGCGCATAGGCTCGGCTGCATGTCGTTGAACAGCCTGGCGTCGATCGAGAACTGGCCGGTCCCCACGGCCGCGGCGGGCGTGGTCCGCGCGGACGGCACGGTCGCCGGCACCCACGGCCCGACCGGCCGGCGTTTCCCGCTGGCCTCGGTCACCAAGCCGCTGGCGGCCTACGCGGTGCTCGTCGCCTACGAGGAGGGCGCGATCGAGCTGGACGAGCCGGCCGGCCCGCCCGGTGCCACGGTCCGCCACCTGCTCGCCCACACCTCGGGCCTGGCCTTCGACGAGCACCGGGTGACGGCCCCGCCCGGCGAGCGCCGCCTGTACTCCAACGCCGGTTTCGAACAGCTCGGCGACCACGTGGCGAAGGCGACGGACATCCCCTTCCCCGAGTACCTGCGCCAGGCGGTGCTGGAGCCCCTGGGCATGACGCGGACCACGCTGGAGGGCTCCCCGGCCAAGGACGGCGTCTCCACGGTGGACGACCTGCTGCGCTTCGCGGCCGAGGTCCAGGCCCCCCGCCTGCTCGATCCCCGCACGGTCGCCGAGGCGATGACGGTCCAGTACCCGGGCACCAAGGGCGTCCTGCCCGGCTACGGCCACCAGAACCCCAACGACTGGGGCCTCGGATTCGAGATCCGCAACGCCAAGTCCCCGCACTGGACGGGGTCTTCCTCCTCCCCGCGCACCTTCGGCCACTTCGGCCAGTCCGGCACGTTCCTGTGGATCGACCCGGACGCGCGCGCGGCCTGCGTGGCCCTGACCGACCGCGCCTTCGGCCCGTGGGCGATCGAGGCGTGGCCACCGTTCACGGACGCGGTCCTGGCGGAGCTGCGCAGCTAGGGCGTGTCCGGCGGCTCGTGCCGCAGACGCGTCCTGTCGTCAGACTCCCGTCCGCTCCCCCTCCATCTCCCACACCAGCAGCTCCGCGTCCGTCACCGCCGCGGCCCGAAGGCCCTCGCCCGCGTCTGTGACGCGGGCCGCGTCGCCCGGGCCCAACCGCTCGCCGTCCAGCAGGACTTCGCCGCGCACGACGTGGACGTACAGGTACGCGGCGGGCGGCAGGGGTGTCCGGTCGCCGGCCGCGACGCGCCGTGCGTGCAGCAGCGCGCCGGCCTGCGGGACGGCGTAGGGGGTCGAGTCCGGCAGGGCGCGGACGACCTCGTAGGCGGGGGTGCCGCCCGGCTGCCTGGGGGTCAGCCACATCTGGACGAAGGTCAGCGGAGCGCTCGCGTCGTTGCGTTCGACGTGGCGGACGCCCGCCGCCGCGCTGAGGTGCTGGACGTCGCCGGGGCGGATCACCGTCTCGTGCCCGGTGGAGTCGCGGTGGGTCAGTTCGCCCTCGACGACCCAGGTGACGATCTCGGTGTGGCGGTGCGGGTGCTCGTCGAAGCCGGCGCCGGGGGCCAGGTGCTCCTCGTTGCAGGCGATCAGCGCGCCGAAGCGGAGGTTGTCCGGGTCGTAGTGGGGGCCGAAGGAGAAGGCGTGGCGGGTGGTGATGCCCGCGGCCGCCTCGCCGCCTGGGTAGCGCTGCGTGGCGCGTCGTACGTCCATCGTCACGCGGACCACCGTAATCCCTGGTCCCCGGGGCCCGTACTGACCCGGCGGCACGCGCGGGAGTCCGGATAAGGCAGTCTTGTCCCCGTGCCCGAACCCGAATCCACTGCCCCCGAACCCTCAGCGCACGGCCTCCATCCGCACGCGGCGACCCTGAAACGGCTGGAGAAGTCCTCCGGATCGCTGGCCGCCCAGGCCATCGCACGGATGGACGAGACGCTGCCGTGGTACCGGGCCATGCCCCCGGAGAACCGTTCGTGGATCGGGCTGGTGGCCCAGGCGGGTATCGCCGCCTTCACCGAGTGGTTCCGGCATCCCGACGCGCCCCAGGCCATCTCGACCGATGTGTTCGGCACGGCCCCGCGGGAGCTGACGCGGGCGATCACGCTGCGCCAGACCGTGGAGATGGTGCGCACCACCATCGAGGTGATGGAGTCCGCCATCGACGAGGTGGCGGCACCGGGCGACGAGGCCGTGCTGCGCGAGGCGCTGCTCGTCTACGCCCGTGAGATCGCCTTCGCCACCGCCCAGGTGTACGCGCAGGCCGCCGAGGCACGCGGTGCCTGGGACGCCCGGCTGGAGTCGCTGGTGGTCAACGCGGTGCTCAGCGGGGAGGCCGACGAGGGCGCCGTGTCCCGGGCCGCCGCCCTGGGCTGGAACTCGCCCGAGCACGTGTGCGTGGTGCTCGGCACCGCGCCCGACGGCGACTCGGAGCTGACCGTGGAGGCGATACGGCGGGCCGCCCGCCACGCCAAGCTTCAGGTGCTCACCGGGGTGCTCGGGGACCGGCTGGTCGTCATCGCCGGCGGCAGCGACAACCCGCTGGCCGTGGCCAAGTCGCTGATCGGGCCGTTCGCCGCCGGTCCGGTGGTGGCCGGGCCCGTCGTCCCGGACCTGCTGGCCGCGACCCGGTCCGCGCAGGCCGCCGCGGCCGGGCTGAAGGCCTGCTCCGCCTGGCAGGACGCGCCGCGCCCGGTGCTGGCCGACGATCTGCTGCCGGAGCGCGCCATCGCCGGTGATCCCGGCGCGCGGGAGCAGTTGGTAGAGGAGATCTACAGACCGCTGGAGGAGGCCGGGTCCGCGCTGCTGGAGACACTCAGCGTGTATCTGGAGCAGGCCAGCAGCCTCGAAGGCGCGGCGAGGATGCTCTTCGTTCACCCGAACACCGTCCGCTACCGGCTCCGACGTGTGACGGACGTCACCGGCTGGTCCCCCTCGGATGTACGATCCGCGTTCACACTGAGGATTGCACTGATCCTGGGGCGCCTGGTCGATGGTGATCCTCAGGCCTAGGCTTTTGTCGGGGGCCAACAAAACCCCTTCGTGTTCTTCGTCCCTGTCCCCACGGGCGGCTGCGGCCGTCCTCAAGAGAGAGTGTGAGAGTGCTCGTACTCGTCGCTCCCGGCCAGGGCGCCCAGACGCCCGGCTTCCTGACTCCCTGGCTCGAACTGCCCGGTGCCGCCGACCGCGTGGCCGCCTGGTCGGACGCCATCGGCCTGGACCTCGTCCACTATGGGACGCAGGCCGACGCGGACGCGATCCGCGACACCGCCGTGGCCCAGCCGCTGCTGGTGGCCGCCGGCATCCTGTCGGCCGCGGCGCTCGGCGACGTGGCACCCGATGCCGTCGCCGGTCACAGCGTCGGTGAGATCACCGCGGCCGCCTTCGCGGGCGTGCTGTCCGACACCGCCGCGCTGTCCCTGGTCCGCAAGCGCGGCCTGGCGATGGCCGAGGCCGCCGCGATCACCGCGACGGGCATGTCGGCGCTGCTCGGCGGCGACCCGGAGGTCTCGGCCGCGCACCTGAAGAAGCTGGGGCTCACCCCGGCCAACGTCAACGGCGCGGGCCAGATCGTGGCCGCCGGCACCCTGGAGCAGCTGGCCGAGCTGAACGAGAACAAGCCCGAGGGCGTGCGCAAGGTGGTGCCGCTGAAGGTGGCCGGCGCCTTCCACACCCACCACATGGCCCCCGCGGTGGACAAGCTCGCCGAGGCCGCCAAGGCCATCGAGCCGGCCGATCCGAAGGTCACCTACGTCTCCAACAAGGACGGCCGGACCGTCGCCTCCGGCGGCGAGGTCCTGGAGCGGCTGGTGGGCCAGGTCGCCAACCCGGTCCGCTGGGACCTGTGCATGGAGACGTTCCGGGAACTCGGCGCGACCGCGCTGATCGAGGTGTGCCCCGGCGGCACGCTGACCGGCCTGGCCAAGCGGGCGCTGCCCGGTGTGAAGACGCTGGCGCTGAAGACCCCCGACGACCTCGACGCGGCCCGCGCGCTCATCGCCGAGCACGCGCACGCCTGACGCCCCAAGGAGCCCATCGCACATGGCGAAGATCAAGCCCAGCAAGGGCGCCCCGTACGCGCGCATCCTCGGCGTGGGCGGCTACCGGCCCACGCGGGTGGTGCCCAACGAGGTGATCCTGGAGAAGATCGACTCGTCCGACGAGTGGATCCGTTCGCGTTCCGGCATCGAGACCCGGCACTGGGCGGGCCCCGAGGAGACCGTCGCGGCGATGTCGATCGAGGCCGCCGGCAAGGCCATCGCGGACGCCGGGATCGACGCCGCGCAGATCGGTGCCGTGGTCGTCTCGACCGTCTCGCACTTCAGCCAGACCCCCGCGGTGGCCACCGAGATCGCCGACAAGCTCGGCACGGACAAGGCGGCCGCCTTCGACATCTCCGCGGGCTGCGCCGGCTTCGGCTACGGCCTCACCCTCGCCAAGGGCATGATCGTCGAGGGCTCGGCGGAGTACGTCCTGGTCATCGGCGTGGAGCGGCTGAGCGACCTGACCGACCTGGAGGACCGGGCGACGGCCTTCCTGTTCGGCGACGGCGCCGGCGCGGTCGTGGTCGGCCCCTCCCAGGAGCCGGCGATCGGCCCCACGGTGTGGGGCTCGGAGGGCGACAAGGCCGAAACGATCAAGCAGACGGTGCCCTGGGACCGTTTCCGGCTGGGTGACGTCTCCGAGCTGCCGCTGGACAGCGAGGGCAACATCAAGTTCCCTGCGATCACGCAGGAGGGCCAGGCGGTGTTCCGCTGGGCCGTGTTCGAGATGGCGAAGGTCGCCCAGCAGGCGCTGGACGCGGCCGGGATCAGCCCGGACGACCTGGACGTCTTCATCCCGCACCAGGCCAACGTGCGGATCATCGACTCGATGGTGAAGACGCTGAAACTGCCGGAGCACGTCACGGTCGCCCGTGACATCCGCACCACCGGCAACACCTCGGCCGCCTCGATCCCGCTCGCCATGGAGCGGCTCCTGGCGACCGGCGAGGCGAAGAGCGGCGACACCGCGCTCGTCATCGGCTTCGGGGCGGGTCTCGTCTACGCCGCGACGGTCGTTACCCTCCCCTAGGCACTCCGTGCCGGATCATGCATCCGGTACGGAATCGCACCACCTGCCGCGGACGCGGCGGTTGCCACACCCTTACGGAACACAACGAAGGAGCGCCGACATGGCCGCCACTCAGGAAGAGATCGTCGCCGGTCTCGCCGAGATCGTGAACGAGATCGCCGGGATCCCCACCGAGGACGTCCAGCTGGACAAGTCCTTCACCGACGACCTGGACGTCGACTCGCTGTCCATGGTCGAGGTCGTCGTCGCCGCCGAGGAGCGCTTCGACGTCAAGATCCCCGACGAGGACGTCAAGAACCTCAAGACGGTCGGCGACGCGACCGAGTACATCCTCAAGCACCAGAGCTGATCAACCGATCACATATCTGGGCTGACTGCCCCGCCACCCGGCGGTGGCGCCGTTCCCCGCTCCGGCGGGGATGGTCCTCCTCGTACCGTTGGAGAAAGAATTCCCGTGAGCTCGACCAATCGCACCGTGGTCGTCACCGGTATCGGCGCAACCACACCGCTGGGTGGCGACGCAGCCTCCACCTGGGAGGGTCTGGTCGCCGGCAAGTCCGGTGTCAAGCCCCTCGAGCAGGAGTGGGCGGCCGAGCAGGCCGTCCGGATCGCGGCCCCGGCCGCCGTGGAACCGACCGAGATCATCCCGCGGCCGCAGGCGCGCCGGCTGGACCGCTCGGCCCAGTTCGCGCTGATCGCCGCGCAGGAGGCCTGGAAGGACGCCGGGTTCACCGGCAAGGCCGGCGAGGACGGGGAGGTCGACCCGGACCGCCTCGGTGCGGTGATCGCCTCCGGCATCGGCGGCGTGACGACCCTCCTCGACCAGTACGACGTGCTGAAGGAGAAGGGCGTCCGCCGTGTCTCCCCGCACACCGTGCCCATGCTGATGCCGAACAGCCCCTCCGCCAACGTGGGTCTGCTCGTCAACGCCCGGGCGGGCGTGCACACCCCGGTCTCCGCCTGCGCGTCGGGCGCCGAGGCCATCGGCTACGCCATCGAGATGATCCGCACCGGCCGCGCCGACGTGGTCGTCGCCGGCGGCACGGAGGCGGCGATCCACCCGCTGCCGATCGCCGCGTTCGGCAACATGATGGCGATGTCCAAGAACAACGACGACCCGCAGGGCGCCTCGCGTCCCTTCGACACCGCCCGGGACGGCTTCGTCCTCGGCGAGGGCGCCGGCGTGCTCGTCCTGGAGTCCGCCGAGCACGCCGCCCGGCGCGGTGCCCGCGTCTACGCGGAGGCGGTCGGCCAGGGCATCTCCGCCGACAGCCACGACATCGTGCAGCCCGAGCCCGAGGGCCGCGGCATCGCGCACGCCCTGCAGAACCTGCTGGACCGCACCGACCTGGACCCGGCCGAGGTCGTGCACGTCAACGCGCACGCCACCTCGACGCCCGCCGGTGACATCGCGGAGCTGAAGGGGCTGCGCAAGGTCTTCGGTGACGACGCCGACCACATCGCGGTCTCCGCGACCAAGTCGATGACCGGTCACCTGCTCGGCGGCGCGGGCGGCGTGGAGTCGGTGGCGACCGTGCTCGCCCTGTACCACCGGGTGGCCCCGCCGACCATCAACATCGACAACCTCGACCCCGAGGCCGAGGCGAACGCCGACATCGTCCGCGACGAGGCGCGCAAGCTTCCCGTCGAGGGCCGTATCGCCGCCCTGAACGACTCCTTCGGCTTCGGCGGGCACAACGTGGTGCTGGCGTTCCGGACGGTCTGAGGACGCCGCGCACGGCACGTACGGCACGTACGACGGCGAAGGGCCCCCACCGCACGGTGGGGGCCCTTCGGCATGAGCAGGAGCGAGGAGCGCGAGGAAGGCGAGGAGCGCGAGGGGGGGCGGCGGTCAGACGACCTGGTGCAGCCAGCGCACCGGGGCGCCCTCACCCGCATAGCGGAACGGCTCCAGTTCGTCGTCCCAGGGCTTGCCCAGCAGCTTGGCGAGCTCCGCCTCCAGGTCGCTCTCGCCGCGCTGGGAGCGCACCAGCGCGGCGCGCAGCCGGTCCTCGGGGATGAGGATGTCGCCGTGGATGCCGGTGACGGCGTGGAAGATGCCCAGCTCGGGGGTGCAGCTGTAGCGCTCGCCCTCGGCGGTCGCGCACGGCTCGGCGGTCACCTCGAAGCGCAGCAGGTGCCAGCCGCGCAGCGCGGAGGCCAGCTTGGAGGCGGTACCGGCCTCGCCCTGCCAGGAGAACTCCGAACGCCAGGTGCCCGGCGCGGCGGGCTGCCGGATCCAGTCCAGGCTGACGCGGGTGCCCAGCACCCCGGCGATGGCCCACTCGACGTGCGGGCACAGCGCGCGCGGAGCGGAGTGCACGTACAGAACTCCACGTGTCGTCACCGGGACCTCCGCGAGGTCGCCCGTGGGGATCAGGTCCCCGTCGACCGGGGTGTAGCGGGAGGCGGCCAGGCGCAGCGTGTGGCCGGTGGCGTCGCCCGAGCCGGCGAGGTTCC
>NZ_LR732544.1:2617861-2702130 GCF_902506575.1 Streptomyces mexicanus
AACGTAGGACAACAGAGTGAGGAAACCTACGGGGAGATGTGGGCAGGAGTGGAAGTCATTTTTATAATGCGGCAACAACTGCCGCCTATCCACCCCCGAAGGGGGTGGCGGGCGGCGTGAGGTGTGTATACGAGACAGCCGCCCGCCCCCCCCGCCGCCACCCCCGCCGCGCCCTCGGGCACCTCGCCGAAGGAGCCCGGTGCCGCCCGGGTCCCGCTGCGCCTGCCCGGCCCGCGCTCCGGCGGGGACGGCGCGTACCGCGCCCTCCTCGCCCCCGCTCCCCCGATGCTGTCCCACCCGCTGGCCCTGCAACGCGCGCTGCGCCCGCTCAAGCGCCGCGTTCCCGCGCCGGTGGGCCACGAACTGGACGAGGAGGCCACCGCCCACCGCATCGCCCGGTTCGGCGCCGACCCGCGCTGGTGGCTGCCCGTGCTGCGGCCCGCCGCCGAACGCTGGCTCGCCCTGCACCTGGTGCACGACGCCGGCCCGACCATGCCGGTGTGGCGTCCGCTGATCCGTGAACTGCGCACGGCGCTGGCCCAGTCCGGGGTGTTCCGCACCGTGGAGGTGCACCGGCTGGCCGCCGACGGCACGACGGGGCCGGGCGGACCGGCCGCACCGCACGGCGACGGCCGCAGCGTCACCCTGCTGATCAGCGACTGCATGGGCCCGCAGTGGCGGGCCGGCCCGGCGGGCACCCGCTGGTACCGCACCCTGCGCCGCTGGGCCCGGACGATGCCGGTGGCCGTGATACAGCCGCTGCCGGAGCGCCTGTGGCGCACCACGGCGCTGCCGGCCGCCACCGCCCGGCTGTCCGCACCGGGCCGCGCGGCCCCCAACGCCGCCTACACCGTGGAGTTCAGCACCGCGGACCCCGCGCACGAGCCCGCGTCCGGCACGCTGCCGCTGCCGGTCCTGGAGGCCACCTCTCCCTGGCTGGCGACCTGGGCACGGCTGGTGGCGTCCCCGGCGCGGATGGGGCTGACCGGATCGGTGGGCCTGCTCGCCCCCGAGCCGCCGCACGCCGCGCTGGACGCGGAGGGGCGCGGCGACGTGGACCGGCTCGACGCGGAGGAGCTGGGCCTGCGGTTCCGTTCCATCGCCTCCCCGGAGGCCTTCCGCCTGGCCGGTCATCTGGCCGTCGGGCAGCCGCAGTTGCCGGTCATGCGGCTGGTGCAGGCGGCCGTCGAACCCGATCCGCGCCCGCAGCACCCGGCCGAGGTCATCCTCAGCGGGGTGCTGACCACCACCGCGGGCCCGCCCGGCTCGTACGCCTTCCGGCCCGGTGTGCGCGAGGTCCTGCTGCGCACCCTGCCGCACACGGCCCGCTCCCGCACGGCCGGACTGCTCGCCCGGGCCGGTCAGGTGATCGACGCCCGGGCGGGGGTCACGGCCGGCGACTTCCGCGTGGTCGCCCCGGACGAGGCCGGCGACACCCACGCCGCCGGGGAACCGATCGCCGAGGTGGGCCGGGACAGCGTGCGCCGGCTCGGCGGGCGCGCGCCGCGCGAGCTGATCGGGGGACGGTACCGGCTGGTGCGGCAGCGGGGGCTGGGACGGCGCGTCTGGGAGGCGGTGGACGAACAGGAGGCGGGCCGGCGGGGCGTGGTGCACCTGTATCCGCCGCAGGAAGGCTCCCCGGCGCGGTTCCTGCGGGAGGCCGAGGTGCTGGCCGGGGTGCGCAGCCCGCAGGTGGCGTCGGTGCTGGACTTCGGCACCGACGCGCAAACCCCGTATCTGGTGGTGGAGTTCACCGACGGGGTCACCCTCACCGAGCTGCTGGCCACCAGCGGGGCGGGGGTGTCCTGCGCGGTGTTCGCGCGGGTGGTGTCCGACGGCGAGGCCGGGCTGCGGGCGCTGCACGCGCAGGGACTGGTGCGCGGTCAGCGGGGGCCGGAGGGGCTGCTGCTGCGTCCGGACGGCACCGTCGTCCTCAGCCGGTTCGCGCTGGGTGAGGAGTCGCTGGACAAGGACGCCGCGTGGGACCTGTTCCACTTCGGCCAGGAGATGCGCCGGCTCGCCTCCGAGGTGGACGTCCCCCCGGAGCACCGACGGCTGCTCGACCTGATCGACGCCGGCGACCTGGCCGAGGCGGCCGGCTACGCCCGCAGCCCGGAGCTGCGGGAGCGCACCCGGTGGGGGTTCGCCCTGCTCGGCCCCCTGCGGGTCACCCTGGGAGGGCGGGAGGTGCCGGGGCGGCTGTCGCCGGAGGCCAAGGCTCTGCTGTGCCTGCTGCTGCACCGGGCCGGACGGCGGGTCACCCACCGCGAGCTGGCCGAGGGCCTGTGGGAGCAGCCCCCGCCCGAGGACGCGGCCGCCGGCCACCTGCTGCGCCTGAGCCGCGAAGTGCGCCGCCTGCTCGGCCCCGGCACGGTGGCCGCGCTCTCCGACGGTTACGCGCTGCACGTACCCGGCGCCGACATCGACACGGAGGGGTGCGAGGTCCTCAGCGCCCGCACACCGAACCAGGATCCCGAGGCCCGGCGCCTGATGCTGCGAGAAGCCCTGGACCTGTTCCGAGGCGACCCCCTGGAGGAGATCCCCGGCCCGTTCGCCGCGCGCGAGCGCGCCCGGCTGCGTGCCCTGCGCACCCGGATCGCCGGCGCCCTGGCCGAACTCGGCGCCCCCGGCGCCGCGGTGGACGGCCCGCGTCCCGCCCGGCCCGTCGTCGTCTTCGAAGCCGACGGCCTCGGCGACCGGCACGACGACCTCACCCACGTGGTGACCCGGCTGATGTCCCGGGGGAACCTGGCGCCCGAGGCGTACGAGGTGCTGCCGCGCGCCGACGGGTGCGTCGTCCTCACCGAGCCCGGCGCCTATGTGCTGCCGGTCCTGGTCGCCGTGGTGCGCGGGCTGCCGGAGGCGGTGGCGGACCTGGCGGAGGTGTCCCGGCTGCGCGTGACGTTCTGGCACGAGCCCCGGTCCGCGCAGGAGGCGGGGGCCGACGTGCCCGAGCGGGTGCGGCACGTCCTGGACCGGGCCGCCGCGGACCTGGTGGTCGTGGTCTCCCCGACGCTGTACGAGCAGTACACGCGCAGTTCGGCGGCGCTCGGCCCGGAACGGTTCCAGCCGCTGCGCACCGCGCCGGGCACGGATCCGCTCGCCTGGTACTGCCGGCTGCCCCGTACCGCGGACGCCACCGAACGGGACCTGGTGCGCGGCCCGTTCACCACCGCCGACCTGACCGCGCTCGGCCCGGGCGAGCCCGGCCGTACGGCGATCGTGCACACGCTGCCCGACGGGTCGGCCGCCGTCCTCGACCCCGCCGCGGTGCGGGGCGCGCGCCACGGGCGCCCGGCGACGTACTACGAGGTGGACCTGACCGTGCACCGGGCCGGTGACCTGCTGACGCTGCCCGCCTCCGGCGGGAACCGGTTCACGGCCACGGTGGAACTGTCCTGGCACGTCGAGGACCCGGTGGCCTTCGTGCGCGGGCGGATCTCCGACGTCGCCGGCGTGCTCTTCGACCACTTCGCCAAGGAGGCCGCCGCGGTGACGCGCCGCCACCTGCCCTACCGGGCCCGCGCGGCGGCGCAGGCGGTGGACGCGGCGCTGCGGGAGTGGCCGGTGCCGGGCCTGGCGGTGACGCACTCGGTGCAGCTGGCGCCCGCACGGCCCTCCGGCCGCACCGGACGCCGGGCGGGGCGCGGCGAGCCGTCGCTGCCCGCCCTGCTGGACAACGCCCGGACCGTGCTGATCGGCTTCGACGGCCCGGTGACGACGCTGTTCTCGGCCCCGGCCGCCCGTCAGGCCGCGCTGGAGCTGCTGCGGCTGGTCGCGGAGCACCGCGATCCGCAGCAGGCGCTGAGCGGACGGCCGCTGCTGCGGGACAAGGGCCGCTCCTCCGTGGCGCCGGGCTCCTTCGTCCATCCGCTGCAGGTACTGCGCGCCTTCGCGGACCAGGGTGTGGCGCCCGCCCTGCGCGAGCGCCTGGACCGGATCGAGCTGGACGCCGCGGCGAACAGCCCGCTCAGCGCGCAGGCGTTGTCCCTCGTGCGCGCCCTGGACGCCGCCGGCCGCCGGGTGTCGGTGGTCACGGACGTCAGCGAGCGGGCCGTCCACCGCGTCCTGGACCGGCACGGGCTGCCGCTGGCGGGGGTGCACGGCCGCGGCCCGGACCTGACCCGGCTCATGCCGGAGCCGGACCGCCTGCGGCACGCCCTGGACGCGGCCGTGCCGCCGGCGCCGCCGGACGCGGCCCTGCTGGTGTCGTCGTCACCGGCCGAGCTGACCGCCGCCCGCCGCCTGGGCCTGCCCTGCGTCGGTTACGTGTCCCGGCACGCCGCCGAGGAGCAGCTGCTCGCGGCGGGCTGCGACGCCACCGTCTTCTTCTACGAGCCGCTGCTGCACGCCGCCCGTTCCCTGTGAGCCACCGCACGACCGCGCGGTGACACGCCATCCGCTGGACGGCTGCCCGGTGACACGCGAACCGGTGGACGGCCGCGTGCCACACGCGACCGGCAGGCACAGCCGCACCGCACGTGACCGACCGGCACGACCGCGCGCCACACGAGACCGGAAGCCACAGCCGCACCGCACGTGACCGACCGGCACGGCAGTGTGCCGCACCTGACCGGCCGCACGGCCGCGCGCCGCACACGACCGGCCCGCACGGATGTGTCGCTGCACCTCACCCGCCGCACGGCCGTGCAGCGACACGCCGGACGACGGCGAATACGCCCGTTCGGCCGCACCCCGGCCGGCCCCTCTCAGCGGGCGCCACCCGCACGGCCCCCGCAGGATGCCAAAGAGGCCGCCGTTCGGCGGCCGTCCCGGTCCGTGCTCTCGGGAGGATCTGCCATGACCGCCAGTCTGGAGCAGTTGCGCCGCTGCCATGTCGCCGTCGACCTGGGGGCGGCCCGGACCCGTGTGTACGTCAAGGGCGAGGGGCTCGTCGTCGACCAGCCCTCGGTCGCCGCCGTGAACACCCGCACCGGCGCGCTGATCGCCGTCGGCGAGCTGGCGGAGCGGATGACGGGCCGCACCCCGGACTACATCCGCGTGGTCCGCCCGGTCTCCGGCGGCACGGTCATCGACATCGAGATGGCCCAGCGCATGCTGCGGCACCTGATCGGGGACCGGATGCGCCGTTCACTGCGCCGCAAGGCGCCCCGGCTGCGGGCGGCGGCCTGCACCCCGCACGACGCCGACCCGCTGGCCCAGCGGGCGACGATCGAGACGCCGGTGGGTCTCGGGGCCCGCCGGGTGGAACTGGTCGACACGCTGATCGCGGCGGCCGTCGGCTGCGGGCTGCCCGTGGAACGCCCCGAGGCCACCATGATCATGGTGTGCGGGGCAGCGGCGACCCAGGTGGCCGTGTTGTCGCTGGGCTCGATCGTCACCGCCGAACGCATGCCCGTCGGCGGGGAGGCCGTGGACCGGGCGATCGTGCAGCACCTGCGCCGCGAGCGCGCGCTGGTGCTCCCCAGCCAGTCGGTACGGCCGCTGCAGGTGGCCCTGCACGGCACCGGGCTCACCGCGCACGGCCCGTCGGCCACCGAGATCCACGGCCGGGACGTGGCCACGGGTCTGGCCCGGTCGGTGGTGATCGACACCGCGGCGGTGCGGGAGGCCATCCAGACGCCGCTGACCGCCGTGCTGGACGGCATCTACAAGGTGCTGCGGGAGTGCCCGCCGGACCTGGTGGCCGACCTCGCCGACCGCGGGATCATGATGGTCGGCGGCTCCGCGCTGCTGCCGGGCCTGGACCAGATGCTGCGCGAGGCGACCGGCATGCCGGTGCACATCGCCGAACGGCCCGACGTGTGCGCGGTGCAGGGGCTGGGCGAGATGCTGGAGGGCCGCGTCGAGCCGCTGGTGCTG
Source organism: Streptomyces mexicanus (assembly GCF_902506575.1). Classification (GTDB taxonomy): domain Bacteria; phylum Actinomycetota; class Actinomycetes; order Streptomycetales; family Streptomycetaceae; genus Streptomyces; species Streptomyces mexicanus. The sequence goes on from NZ_LR732544.1 coordinate 2,623,685, forward strand.
GATCCGCTCGGGGCGTGAGGCCCTTGCCGCGCACGCGGCGGCGAACCGCCGGCCGGCGGCTCCTCAGCGAGGGAACCAGGCGCGCACCGTGGTGCCGTCCTGTCCGGTGTGGATGCGGACGAGGTCGGCGACGAGGTTCACCAGCAGCAGGCCGCGGCCGCCGCGCTGGTCGCGGGGGACGGGCCGGCGCCCGGCCAGCGGATCGTCCAGCCGGCCGCCGTCGCGCACCTCGCACACCACGTGCCCGTCCTCGGCCCACACCCGCAGCTCGCCCGAACCGCCGCCGTGCACCACGCTGTTGGTGGTCAGCTCGGCCGTGGCCAGGGCCAGGTCCTCCAGCGGCCTGCCGCTCAGCCCCAGCCGCTCCCCCTCGGCGGTGGCCACGTGCCGCGCCTGCGACAGGGTGGGGGCGGCGAAGGAGAACGTCAGCGCGTCCGGTGCCGCGGGCGACAGCGGCTCGTTGTAGCGGGCGACGACGTGCTCGGGGGCGTAGGCCGCGCTGCGGTGCTGCCCGGCCGTGCCGGAGGGGATGACGACGGGGTGGGTGGCGTGGGCGTCCGCCAGGGCCCGCTCGTCCAGCCGCACGGCGTCGTACGGGCACAGGATGGTCACCTCACGGCCCTGGAAGGCGGCGTTGATCAGCGCCTCGTGCTGGGCGCAGGCCGGGTACTCGGCGGGCGTGCGCCCGGCCCAGACCGGCTCGCCGATGATCCGCACCCGGCGGCCGGCCGGCTGGGCGTCGGCGAAGGCGCGCAGCACCCCGGGGATGATCCGGCCGGGGGTGCGTCCGGCCTCGCGCATGTCGAGCAGGCGGACGGCGTCGGCGTCCGCGCCGAGCGCGTCCCGGATCAGCCGCAGGTTCTCACCGGGGACGGCCACCGCCACCGGCTCGCCGGACTCCAGCCCGGCACGCACGAAGGGCACGGTGCCCGCGAGGTACTCCTGCTCGCCCCGGTAGAACAGGGCGGGATGGACGAAGGGCTCCGCGGTGGCGGTCATGATGGCGACACCTCGATCCCGGGCAGCCCGGGCCAGAACATCTGCAGTATCCGGGACAGGGCGGACGGCGGCTGGTGGAGCACGATCCGGCGGCCCGGCGGCAACCGCCGGACCGTTTCCGCGAGGACACCGGCACCGGCGACGTCGACGAAGGTCAGGGCGGCGAGTTCCAGGTGGAACACGTCCTCACCCTCGTCCACCGCGTGCTCCAGGGCCCGGGTCCAGGTCGCGCGCGTGACCAGGTCCACCTCGCCCGCCGCGCGCAGACCGGCCCGCCGCGGCAGCGGCGACACCGTCAGCCGCGCCGGCGTTGCCTCCGGCACGGCGGCGACGCGCGGAGCCGAGCCCCTGCGGTCGGATTCGCCCACACCGTCTCCCTGTGCTGTGTCGTCGCCCTTCCCGGACGGTCCTTTCCGGACGAGGAGCACAGTACGCCCCGCCGACCCGTCCGGTTTCCCGAAACCCTCGGGTCCAGTCGTCGGAAGAAGGCCGCCAGGTGTACTCCCTGGACGGCGGGGCAGGCGCAGGAGAGCACCGCCGGGACCGCCGGGGCCGCGGGATTCCGCACCGTCCACGGCCCGGGCCGACCGCAGCCCGGCGGCGACGGGGAACGCGGCGTCGTCGGACGCGCGGACACTGCCGGGGACGAACGAGGCGGGAACATGATCTTGGGGGCACTTCCACCCGTGGCACGACGGTTGCACACGCTTGCCGACGCCCTGGTCGTCGACGTCACCACGCACCCGGACGGCCGGGCCGTGCTCACCGTGCGCGGGGAGCTGGTGCACGGCTGCACGGACACCTTGGCCAAGACGCTGGCCCAACTGCCGCCCGGGGTGCGCCGGATCGACCTCCGGATGGCGGAGGTGAGGTTCATGGACACCGCGGGACTGGAGTTCCTGGCCGCCCTCCACGAGCACGGCAGGCGCCATCTGGTCCCGGTGACGGCGACGGGCTGGACGGGCCAGCCGCTGCGGATCCTGGAACTCGCCGGCCTGGACACCACCGACCCCCTGAACCCGGCGACCGGCGAACCGGCCGACGGCCCCGTGGACGGACCTCCCGACGGCCCCGTCGACGGATCTCCCGGCGGGCCGGACCCGGGCCTCACCGACCCCGCGCCCGCCGCCTTCTCCGCGGTGGCCGCGGAGCGGGCCGAACGGCTGACGCAGCTGCAGCAGGAGGTCGAACAGCTCCGCAGGGCGATCGCCTCCCGCCCGGTGATCGACCAGGCGCGCGGCATCCTGATGGCCGCCCACGTCTGCACCGCGCAGCAGGCCTGGGACATCCTCCGGGTGGCGTCCCAGCGCTCCAACACCAAGCTGCGCACGGTGGCCGCCGCTGTCACCGAGGGTGCCCGGCCGGGCGGTACGCCGCCACCGGAGGAGATCCGTACGGCCCTGCGCACGGCGGTCGCCCTCACCACCTCCGGCACCACCGCGCCCCCGGCACCGTGAGCCCGGGCGCGTCGGCCCGATAAGTCGGGGCACGACGAGGCGACGACGTGCTTCGCGCGGCGTTCGGGGGTACCCGGCAGGCGAGTGACGACCGTCCCCCGTCCGCCAGGAGCCACCACCATGCGAGAGCGCACCCCGTCCCAGGCCGAGGGCGAGCGCGACGACAACAACGAGACCCGCCGCGCCGCCGAACACGCCGACACCCCCTATCCGACCCCGTCCCAGGCCGAGGGCGACCGTGACGATCTTCCGGACACGTCCGACGCCGCCGACACGGACCCGGACCGCACCGCCCGGCACTGAGGGCCGGGCGGTCCCCGGCGTGTCGCTCCCCGCGACAACCGGCCGGGGGGTGCACAGTCGGTCCAGGTGAAAACGATCCTGCACCGAACCGCGAAGGTGGGGCGGGTGGGACTCGAACCCACGGCCGACGGATTATGAGTCCGCTGCTCTAACCGGCTGAGCTACCGCCCCGTACGGCGTGTCGCGCACACTTGTACGCGCCGTCTGCCGCAGCATAGCCGCTCATACGATCTCCTGCTTCGCCATGGTCGGCTTCCAGCGGCCTGCCGCGACCCTCCATGACCTTGAGGACTGCGCCGCGGCCCCGGCGGTTCCGCGCGCGACCGGACCGATGCGGACGACCGCGGTCGGCCACGGACACGACCGGACCCGACACGCCCACGACCGCGACCGGACACGACCGCGCCCGGACCGCACGCGACCGCGCCCGGGCATGAAACCCGGGCATGAAAAAGGACCCCGAAGGGCCCTCGTTCAGCATGCTCCCCCGACTGGACTCGAACCAGTAACCTGCCGGTTAACAGCCGGCTGCTCTGCCAATTGAGCTACGGAGGACCGAAGCTCCCCCGACTGGACTCGAACCAGTAACCTGCCGGTTAACAGCCGGCTGCTCTGCCAATTGAGCTACGGAGGAATGCCTCGTTGCATCGAACGCACCTGCCTGGGTATTCGCCAGTGGGCGCGCGCTCGCTGCGACACATACATTAGCGCAAGCAGGGGGGTGCTCCGCCAATCGGTTCTCCCCGGCTGTCGACGTCGAGGCAAGGAAGGGTGGCCACCATGCGCTACCGGCTCGTGTTCATGGCAGGGCTGGCTGTGGGGTACGTACTGGGGACGAAGGCGGGACGTGAGCGTTACGAACAGCTGACGAAGTCCGCCCGCCGGGTCGCGCAGAACCCGGCCGTGCGCAGCACCGCGGAGACGGCGGCGCAGCAGGGCCGCCGGGTCGCGGGCCGGGCGTGTCACGTGGTGAGCGAGAAGGTCGGGGACCGGATGCCCGAGCCGGTGGCCCGGCGCATGCGCTCCCTGAGCGGGCGCGGCGCGGGCGGGGGCGACGACTGGGGCACCGGGAACGCCTAGGACGATCCCCGCGAGCGGCGCGGGATCGATGCGAGTGCGGCGGGCGCGCCGGAGCGCGTCCGGCACGGCCACCCCGCACGGTGCGGCAGAATTTTCGCCATGGGGATAGTCGCCGGGTTGGACAGCTCACCTGATTTCACTCGCATCGTGGTCTGTGACACGGACACCGGGGCCGTGCTCAGGCAGGGTTACGCGCCACACCCGGTGGAGAGTCCCGAAGGGGGAGGCAGGCCCGCCGACGTCGATCCGCAGGCGTGGCTGCTGTCCCTGGGACAGGCCGCGGGCGGCGGGCTGCTGGAGGGCGTGCAGGCCATCGGCGTGTCCGCCCAGCAGAACGCGCTGGTCCCGCTGGACGCGCAGGGCGCCATGGTGCGGCCGGCGCTGGTCGGCGGCGACCGGCGGGCGCAGGTCGCCGCGGCCGACCTGATCGACGCGCTCGGCGGACGGGAGGCGTGGGCGCAGGCCGTGGGCTGTGTGCCGCAGGCCGCGCAGCCCGTCACCAAGCTGCGCTGGCTGGCGAAGAACGAACCGGGGGCCGCCGCCCGCACCGCCCTGGTGCTCCAGGCCCACGACTGGCTGGGGTGGCAGCTGCCGGGCCGGCCGGTCCGGCGCACCACCGACCGGGGCGGCGCCTCCGGCACCGGCTACTGGTCGGCGGCCACCGGCGCCTGGCGGCCGGACCTGGTGGAGCTGGCGCTCGGCCACCAGGCGGCGCTGCCGGAGGTGATCGGTCCGGCCGAGGCGGCCGGCACCACCCCCGAGGGGCTGCTGATCTCGGCCGGTACCGGGGAGACCATGGCCGCCGCGTTCGGGCTCGGACTGGGCCTGGGCGACGTGGTCGTGTCGCTGGGTGCCTCCGGGTCCGTGATGGCGGTGCATCCCGAGGCGCTGACCGACCAGTCCGGCATGATCACCTCGCTCGCCGACGCCACCGGCATGCACCTGCCGGTCGTCACCACGCTGAACGCGGTGCGGGCGCTGCGCGGCACCGCCGAGCTGCTGGGCCTGCCGGACCTTCAGAGCCTGTCCGAGCTGGCGATGAAGTCGACCCCGGGGGCGCACGGGCTGGTGCTGCTGCCCTATCTGGAGGGCGAGCGGACCCCGAGCCTGCCGCACACCGCCGGCACGCTGGCGGGCCTGAGGCGTGAGTCGATGAAGCCGGAGCATCTGGCGCGGGCCGCGTTCGAGGGCATGCTGTGCGGGCTGGCGGACGCCCTGGACGTGCTGCGCGGGCGGGGCGTGGAGGTGCGGCGCGTCTTCCTGCTCGGGGCGGCGGCCGAACTGCCCGCCGTGCAGGCCTCGGCGCCCGCCCTGTTCGGCGCACAGGTCGTGGTGCCGCAGCCCGCGGACTACGCCGCGATCGGCGCCGCCCGGCAGGCCGCGTGGGCGCTCGGCGTCTCCCGGGGCACGCTGGATCCGCGGACGCCGCCGGCCTGGCAGGGCGCCGCGGCCCAGGTCCTGGAGCCCGGTGAGGAACTGGCGGCGGGCCAGGCGGTGCGTCAGCAGTACGTGGCGGTGCGCGAGCAGACCCACCCGGGGGCGTTTCGTCCGTGAACACCCATGACGTCCTGAATTCACCCGGTCGGAGCAGTCCGCCGGCTGACGGCGTGTCGCTCGACGGACCGCGATCGGGTTAATCAGTTGAGGTAACACGGGTGGAGTGTCCGACGATAGGGGCCAGGGGATGCCGACCGATCCCCTGACTGCCGACTCCGAGAGACCCCAGTGCTCATACGACTTCTGCGGACCTGTCTCAGGCCCTACAAGAAACCCCTCGCCGCGCTGGTGCTGCTGCAGCTGCTGCAGACCTGCGCCACGCTCTACCTGCCCACGCTGAACGCGCACATCATCGACAACGGTGTCGTCAAGGGCGACACCGGCTACATCCTGGCCTTCGGCGGCGTGATGATCGCCATCTCGCTGGTGCAGGTGGTGTGCAACATCGGTGCCGTCTACTTCGGTGCCCGCACCGCCTCCGCGCTCGGCCGGGACGTCCGCGCCTCCGTCTTCGACCGGGTGCAGTCCTTCTCCGCGCGTGAGGTCGGCCACTTCGGCGCGCCCTCGCTCATCACCCGTACGACGAACGACGTCCAGCAGGTCCAGACGCTGGTCCTGATGACGTTCACCCTGATGGTGTCGGCGCCCATCATGTGTGTGGGCGGCATCGTCCTGGCCCTCGGGCTGGACGTGCCGCTGTCGGGTGTCCTGGTCGCCGTGGTCCCCGTGCTGGGCATCTGCGTGACGCTGATCGTGCGCCGGCTGCGCCCGCTGTTCCGGTCCATGCAAAAGCGCCTGGACACGGTGAACCGGGTGCTGCGCGAGCAGATCAGCGGCAACCGCGTCATCCGCGCCTTCGTCCGCGACGAGTACGAGAAGGAGCGCTTCCGGAAGGCCAACGCGGACCTGACGGACATGTCGCTGGCCACCGGTCGGCTGCTGGCGCTGATGTTCCCGATGGTGATGACGGTGGTGAACCTGTCGTCCATTGCGGTCGTGTGGTTCGGCGCGCACCGCATCGACAGCGGCGGCATGCAGATCGGTGACCTGACCGCGTTCCTGGCCTATCTGATGCAGATCGTGATGTCGGTCATGATGGCCACGTTCATGTTCATGATGGTGCCGCGCGCGGAGGTGTGCGCCGAGCGCATCCAGGAGGTGCTGGACACCGAGTCCAGCGTGGTGCCGCCGCTCGCGCCGGTCGCCGAGCTGCGCCGCCACGGGCATCTGGAGCTGCGTCAGGCCGGCTTCCGCTATCCGGGGGCCGAGGAGGCGGTGCTCAAGGGCGTGGACCTGGTGGCCCGCCCCGGTGAGGTGACGGCCGTGATCGGGTCCACCGGCAGCGGCAAGTCCACGCTGCTGGGCCTGGTGCCCCGGCTGTTCGACGCCACCGAGGGCGAGGTCCTGGTGGGCGGCGTGGACGTGCGGACCATCGACGCCGCCCTGCTGGCGAAGACGGTCGGGATGGTGCCGCAGAAGCCGTACCTGTTCGCCGGCACGGTCGCCTCCAACCTGCGCTACGGCAACCCGGACGCCACCGACGAGGAGCTGTGGCACGCGCTGGAGGTGGCGCAGGCCAAGGACTTCGTCGCCGAGCTGGAGGGCGGCCTGGAAGCGCCCGTCGCGCAGGGCGGCACGAACGTCTCCGGTGGTCAGCGCCAGCGCCTGGCCATCGCCCGCACCCTCGTGCAGCGCCCGGAGATCTACCTGTTCGACGACTCCTTCTCCGCGCTGGACTACGCCACCGACGCGGCCCTGCGGGCCGCTCTGGCCCGGGAGACCGCAGAGGCGACCGTCGTCATCGTCGCCCAGCGGGTGGCGACCATCCGGGACGCGGACCGGATCATCGTCCTGGACGAGGGCCGGGTGGTCGGCAGCGGCCGCCACCACGAGCTGATGGCGGACAACGAGACCTACCGGGAGATCGTCCTCTCCCAGCTGACGGAAGCGGAGGCTGCCTGATGGCCGGGCCCATGGGTCGGATGATGGCCGGAGCCGGCCCCGACAACCGCTCGATGGACTTCAAGAAGTCCGGCAGACGGCTCATCGCCCAGTTCCGGCCCGAACGGGTGACGATCATCACGCTGGTGCTGTGCGTGGTGGTGAGCGTCGCGCTCAGCGTGATCGGGCCGAAGATCCTCGGCCGGGCCACCGACCTGGTGTTCGGCGGGATCATCGGCCGGCAGATGCCGGCCGGGGCGACCAAGGAGCAGGTCCTGGAGGGCATGCGGCAGCACGGCCAGGGCGCTGTCGCCGACATGCTGGGGAGCACCGACTTCACCCCCGGCAAGGGCATCGACTTCGACGCGGTCGGCACGGTCCTGCTGTTCGCGCTGTGCACGTTCCTGGCGGCCGGTCTGCTGATGGCGGTGGCGACCCGGCTGGTGAACCGGACGGTGAACCGGACCGTGTTCCGGCTGCGCGAGGACGTGCAGACGAAGCTGTCGCGGCTGCCGCTGTCGTACTTCGACCGGCGCCAGCGCGGCGAGGTGCTCTCCCGCGCCACCAACGACATCGACAACATCGGGCAGACGCTGAACCAGTCGATGGGTCAGCTCATCAACTCGCTGCTGACCATCATCGGCGTGCTCGCCATGATGTTCTACGTCTCCTGGATCCTGGCGCTGGTGGCGCTGGTGACCGTGCCGCTGTCGTTCTTCGTGGCCACCAAGGTGGGCAAGCGCAGCCAGCCGCAGTTCGTGCAGCAGTGGCGCACCACCGGCAAGCTGAACGCGCACATCGAGGAGATGTACACCGGGCACACCCTGGTGAAGGTGTTCGGGCGGCAGGAGGAGTCGGCGAAGCAGTTCGCCGAGCAGAACGAGGCGTTGTACGAGGCGGGGTTCAGGGCGCAGTTCAACAGCGGCATCATGCAGCCGCTGATGATGTGCGTGTCGAACCTGAACTACGTGCTGGTGGCCGTGGTCGGCGGCCTGCGCGTGGCCTCCGGTTCGCTGTCCATCGGTGACGTGCAGGCGTTCATCCAGTATTCGCGGCAGTTCTCCATGCCGCTGACCCAGGTCGCCTCGATGGCGAACCTGGTGCAGTCCGGCGTCGCCTCCGCCGAGCGCATCTTCGAACTCCTCGACGCCGAGGAGCAGGAGCCGGACCCGGTGCCGGGCGTGCGGCCGGAGGAGCTGCGCGGCCGGGTCGCGCTGGAGCACGTCTCCTTCCGCTACGACCCGGACAAGCCGCTCATCGAGGACCTGTCCCTCACGGTGGAGCCGGGCCACACGGTGGCCATCGTCGGCCCGACCGGCGCGGGCAAGACCACCCTGGTCAACCTGCTGATGCGGTTCTACGAGGTCACCGGCGGGCGCATCACGCTGGACGGCGTGGACATCGCGCGCATGTCCCGGGACGAACTGCGCTCCGGCATCGGCATGGTGCTGCAGGACACCTGGCTGTTCGGCGGCACCATCGCGGAGAACATCGCCTACGGCGCCTCCCGCGAGGTCACCCGCGGCGAGATCGAGGAGGCGGCGCGGGCGGCGCACGCCGACCGGTTCATCCGCACCCTGCCCGACGGCTACGACACCGTCATCGACGACGAGGGCTCCGGGGTCAGCGCCGGTGAGAAGCAGCTCATCACCATCGCGCGGGCGTTCCTGTCCGACCCGGTGATCCTGGTGCTGGACGAGGCGACCAGCTCGGTGGACACCCGCACCGAGGTGCTCATCCAGAAGGCGATGGCCAAACTCCAGCACGGCAGGACGTCGTTCGTCATCGCCCACCGGCTCTCCACGATCCGGGACGCGGACACGATCCTGGTCATGGAGAACGGCTCGATCGTCGAACAGGGCGCGCACGACGAGCTGCTGGCGGCCGACGGGGCCTACGCGCGGCTGTACAAGGCGCAGTTCGCGCAGGCGGTCGCGGAGGTCGACTGAGCCGGACGGGGGGCCGCCCGCGCGGGCGGCCCCCCGCGTTTCAGTCCAGGTAGCCGCGCAGCTGGTCGGCGAAGGCGTGGTCGCGCAGCTTGTTGAGGGTCTTGGACTCGATCTGCCGGATGCGTTCGCGGGTCACGCCGAACAGGCGCCCTATCTCCTCCAGGGTGCGCGGCCGGCCGTCCACGAGCCCGTAGCGCAGCTGGACGACCTTGCGTTCGCGCTCCCCCAGCGTCGACAGCACGGCGTGCAGGTGCTCGCGCAGCAGCAGGAACGCCGCCGACTCCACGGGGGAGGCGGCGTCGCCGTCCTCGATGAGGTCGCCGAGGGCGACGTCCTCCTCCTCGCCGACCGGGGCGTGCAGCGAGATGGGTTCCTGGGCCAGCCGCAGCACCTCGTCGACCCGCTCGGGCGGCAGCTCCAGGTGGGCGGCGACCTCCTCGGCGGTCGGCTCGTACCCGCGTTCCTGCAGCATCCGCCGCTGCACCCGCACCACCCGGTTGATCAGCTCGACGACGTGCACGGGCACGCGGATGGTGCGGGCCTGGTCGGCCAGCGCCCGGGACATGGCCTGGCGGATCCACCAGGTGGCGTAGGTGGAGAACTTGTAGCCGCGGGCGTAGTCGAACTTCTCCACCGCCCGGATCAGTCCCAGGTTGCCCTCCTGCACCAGGTCGAGCATGGTCAGCCCGCGCCCGACGTACCGCTTGGCGACCGACACCACCAGCCGCAGGTTGGCCTCGATCAGCCGCCGCTTGGCCACGCGCCCCATGACCACCAGCCGGTCCAGGTCGCCGGCGAGCCGGCTGTCCAGGTCGGGGGTGCTGTTCAGCTTCTCCTCGGCGAACAGTCCCGCCTCCACCCGCCGGGCCAGCTCCACCTCCTCCGCGGCAGTGAGCAGCGGTATCCGGCCGATCTCCCGCAGGTACTGTCGGAACAGGTCCGCGGACGGCCCGCCGGTCTCGACGCGGGCCGCGGCGGCCGGCCCGGCCGGCTCGGGTTCCTCGGCCGGTTCGGGTGCGCCGGCCGCCGGCTCCCCCGCGGCAGGGTCCTCCGGCTCGTCCGGCGCCGGGGTCTCAGGGTGCACCCCGGGACGGGTCTCCGGGTGGTGCGCGATCTGGTTCTGGGGCGGTACGGCCGCGATGACGACGCCGGCGCCGGGGGTGATGTCGGTCTGGGTGAGGGTCTGGGTCTGCACGCGGGCGACCTCCAGGATCATCGCTGTCGACCTGTGCGGCAGCGGTACTCGGGGGACGGCCGCGGCGGCCTCGCCGCCGTCCGTCCCGGACGCGAGGGGCGCGGCCGCGGTCGTGCGGGACCCGTGGGGAAGGGACCGGCCGCGCTCGGGAGACTCGGGCACCGGACCCAGTGTGGGGTACGACACATCGCCGCCACGAGGGGCGTGCGGTGACTTTTTGCGGTCGGTCCGTCACCGGGCGGTGGTACGCGCCGGCCGCCGGACGGCTCCCGGCCCTACAGGGCCGCCGCTCCCCGCTCCCGCAGGGCCTGGTCGTACTGCTGCAGCACCCACAGCTCGTTCTGGACGGCGGCGAGCTGGGCGGGGTCGCCGCCGTTGGACAGGCGGGCGACGGTGCCGGTGAGGTCGCGGATGCGGCGTTCGACGGCGCGGCGGCGGACGCGGACCAGGACCTCGCCCGCGTACAACTCGTCGACCGAGCGACGCATGATCGCTTCCACCGCCAGCTCCGTGACCATCGCGCGGACCGTGTCGTCGGGAGCGGCCTCACGCACGCGCAGCAGATACTCCTGCGGGTCCGCCGTGCCGTACTCCGCACCGCCCGCGTCCAGGATGGCCTGGCGGACGGCCGCGTACGGCGGGGGGGTGAACTCGTCCACGCCGTAGGCGTCGAAGGCCGGGGAGACCAGTTCGGGGCGCTGCAGGGCGAGCTTGAGCAGTTCGCGCTCGGTGGCGTGGACGGGGTTGCGCAGGTGCAGGGCGGGGCCGCGCGGCGCGGAGTGGGCGGGCGCGGGGTACGACGGCTGCGGGCCGCCGGGCCGGCGCTCCGGCGCGGGGCCGCGGCCGCCGCGCTCGCGGGCCCAGCGGGCCAGTTGGGCCACCCGCCGGACCACGAACTGGGTGTCGAGGATGCCGAGCAGGCCGGCGAGCTGGACGGCGACCTCGTGCTGGGCGCCGCTGTTCTTGATCCGGGCGACGATGGGCGCGGCCTCGTCCAGGGCGGCGGCCCGGCCGGCCGGGGTGTCCAGGTCGTAGCGGGCGACGATCTGGCGCAGTGCGAACTCGAACAGCGGGGTGCGCGGCTGGACCAGGTCGGCGACGGCCTCGTCCCCCTTGGCCAGGCGCAGCTCGCAGGGGTCCATGCCGTCCGGGGCGATCGCGATGTAGGTCTCGGCGGCGAACTTCTGGTCGTCCTCGAAGGCGCGCAGGGCCGCCTTCTGCCCGGCCGCGTCACCGTCGAAGGTGAAGATCACCCGGGCCGAGCCGTTGTCCATCAGCAGCCGGCGCAGGATCTTGATGTGGTCGCCGCCGAAGGCGGTGCCGCAGGTGGCGATGGCGGTGCGCACCCCGGCCAGGTGGCAGGCCATGACGTCGGTGTAGCCCTCGACGACGACGGCCCGGCTGGTCTTGGCGATCTCCTTCTTCGCCAGGTCGATGCCGTACAGCACCTGCGACTTGCGGTAGAGCGGCGTCTCGGGGGTGTTGAGGTACTTGGGGCCGGTGTCCGCCTCGTACAGCTTGCGCGCGCCGAAGCCGACGACCTCGCCGCCGATGTCGCGGATCGGCCACATCAGCCGGCCGCGGAAGCGGTCGATGGGGCCGCGGCGGCCCTCCTGGGCCAGGCCGGAGAGGATCAGCTCCTTGTCGCTGAAGCCCTTGCCGCGCAGGAACCGGGTGAGGTGGTCCCAGCCCTGCGGGCTGTAGCCGACGCCGAAGTGCACGGCGGCGGCCTGGTCGAAGCCGCGCTCCGCGAGGAAGACGCGGCCGGTCTCGGCCTCCGGGGAGGTCGCGAGCTGCTCGGCGTACCACTCGGCGGCCAGCTTGTGCGCCTCGACCAGGCGGATGCGCTCGCCGCGCTGGTGGGCGGGGTTGTAGCCGCCCTCCTCGTAGCGCAGGGTGATGCCGGCCTGGGCGGCCAGGCGCTCGACCGCCTCGGAGAAGGAGAGGTGGTCGATCTTCATCACGAACGTGATGGTGTCGCCGCCCTCCTGGCAGCCGAAGCAGTGGAAGAGTCCCTTGCTCGGGCTGACCTGGAAGGACGGCGACTTCTCGTCGTGGAACGGGCACAGGCCCTTCAGGTTGCCGCCGCCCGCGTTGCGCAGCTGGAGGTACTCGGACACCACGGCGTCGATCGGGACCGCGTCCCGTACCGCCTTCACGTCCTCGTCGTTGATCCGTCCTGCCACGCTTGAATTCTACGGGGGCGGACCGACACCCCCGCCGCGAGCCGCCGTCGCGGCCGGGGGCCGGGGCTGCCGCCGGAAGCGTCCGGCCGGGGAGCCGGGAGCCCCCGAGCATCCCCGGAAGCCGAGAGGCCCGGGCGCCGCCCCCGAAGACGTGGCCGAGGGGTGGTGCGGTGATGCGTCTCCGCCGCAGGAGCTCCCGGGCGTCAGGGGAGCAGGTCGGCCAGCGGTACGTGCGGGTCCGCCAGGGCCTCGGTGTCCACCTGTGCCCGGGTGCGGATCAGCCGCTGGATCGGGTCCGTGACGTCCCACACGTTGACGTTCATCCCGGCCAGCACCCGGCCCTCCTTCACCCAGAACGCGATGAACTCCCGCTTCCCGGCGTCGCCGCGGATCACCACCTGGTCGTAGGACCCGGGCGGCGCCCATCCGCTGTACTCCATGCCCAGGTCGTACTGGTCGGAGAAGAAGTAGGGCACCCGGTCGTACACGACGTCCCGGCCGAGCATCGAGCGGGCCGCGGCCGGACCGCCGTTGAGGGCGTTGGCCCAGTGCTCCACGCGCATCCGGGTGCCGAACAGTTCGTGCGGGAAGGCGGCCACGTCACCGGCGGCGTGGATGTCCGGGTCGGAGGTGCGCAGGTGCTCGTCCACGACGATGCCGCCGCCCAGCGCGCGGTCCGCCAGCTCCAGTCCGGCCGACTCGGCGAGCGCGACGCGCGGCGCGGCGCCGATCGCGGCCAGCACGTCGTGGCAGGGGTGCTCCTCGCCGTCGTCGGTGCGGGCGGCGAGCACCATGCCGTCCTGGCCGACGATCTCGGTGAGCCGGGCCCCGAAGTGGAACCGGACGCCGTGCTCGCGGTGCAGTTCGGCGAAGAGCTGGCCCAGCTCGGGGCCGAGCACGCCGTGCAGCGGCGTGGGGGACGGCTCGACGACGGTGACCTCGGCGCCGTACTCGCGGGCCGCGGCGGCGACCTCCAGGCCGATCCAGCCGGCGCCCGCGACCACCAGGTGGCCGTTGTCCCGGCCGAGGTGGGTCAGGACGTTCTTCAGGCGCTCGGCGTGGGCGAGGCGGCGCAGGTGGTGGACGCCGGCGAGGTCGGTGCCGGGGATGTCCAGGCGGCGCGGCTCGGCGCCGGTGGCCAGCAGCAGCTTGTCGTAGCGCACGTGCGTGCCGTCGTCGCCGTAGTGGACGGTCTTCGCGGCGCGGTCGATGGCGACGACGGTCTGGCCGAGGTGCAGCTCGATGTCGTTCTGCGCGTACCAGGCCGGTTCGTGGACGAAGACCGACTCGCGCTGCTCCTTGCCGAGGAGGTACCCCTTGGACAGCGGCGGGCGTTCGTAGGGATGGTCACGCTCGTCGCAGATGAGGATGACGCGGCCGCTGAAGCCTTCCGCGCGAAGGGTCTCGGCCGCCTTCGCGCCGGCCAGACCTCCTCCGACGATGACGAATGTCTGATCCGCGTCGACCACTTGTTGCCTCCTCGTCAGGGTGCCGCCACATGCGAGCGTCCCGCACGGAGCGTGATGCGGGAAGAGGGAGTGGCCCGATCAGGCCACGGAGGGTCACAGGAGGACCCGGCTCCGGGGCCCTCGGGGCACTTCTGTCACATCGTTCACTGCGCTCCCACGGGTATCACGGTTGCGGGTAAGCGCGCTGTCAGCGTCCCGGGCGGTTTCGGTGGCGGTTTCATGCACGGCTTCCCGTCCGGCCGCCCTGCCCGGTGAGCCGGGCGTGCAGCGAGCGGGCCGAGGCGTCGGTGAGGGAGGCGATCTGGTCGACGATCACCCGCTTGCGGGCACGGTCGTCGGGGGCCTGGTGGAACAGGGCGCGGAACTGCGGGTCCAGTCCCTCGGGGGCGCGCGCGGTCAGCGCGTCGGCCAGCTCCAGGACCACGATCCGCTGCCGCGCGCGCAGCCGCTCCTGCTCAGCGCGCTGCATCACGTACAGGTCGGCGACGGCCTTGAGGACGGCGCACTCCGTCCGGGTGCTGGGCGGCACCACCAGCTCGGCGCCGTACCGGGTGAGCCGGCCGCCCCCGTACCGCTGCCGGGTGGCGCCCTCGGCGGCCAGGCAGAAGCGGCCGATGAGCTGGCTGGTGGCGTCCTTCAGGCGGGCCTGGGCGAGCGCCGAGCCGTCGTAGCCGTGCGGCCACCACTCCTGGGCGAGGAGCCGGTCCAGGGCCTCGGACAGCTCCTCGGGGTCGGTGCCGGCCGGGACGTAGCGGGCGGGGGCGCCCGCGAAGATCTCCCGCCGTTCGGGGTCGGCCTGCAGGCAGGCGGGGTCGATGTGGCCGGCGTGCAGGCCGTCCTCCAGGTCGTGCACCGAGTACGCCACGTCGTCGGACCAGTCCATGACCTGGGCCTCGAAGCAGGTGCGCGTGCCGGGCGCCTGGGCGCGCACCCAGTCGAAGACGGGCCGGTCGTCCTCGTACACCCCGAACTTCGGGGAGTCGGGGTCACTGGGGTGGGCACCGCGCGGCCAGGGGTACTTCGTCGCGGCGTCCAGCGCGGCGCGGGTGAGGTTGAGCCCGACGCTGACCAGCTCGCCGGACGCGGGGTCGGTGACGAACCGCTTGGGTTCGATCCGGGTGAGCAGGCGCAGCGACTGGGCGTTGCCCTCGAAGCCGCCGCAGTCGCGGGCGAACTCGTTCAGCGCCTGCTCGCCGTTGTGCCCGAAGGGCGGGTGGCCCAGGTCGTGGGAGAGGCAGGCGGCCTCCACCAGGTCGGGGTCGCAGCCGAGGGCCGCGCCCAGCTCGCGGCCGACCTGGGCGCACTCCAGCGAGTGGGTGAGCCGGGTGCGCGGGCTCGGGTCCCAGGCCTGGCTGCGCTCGCCCGGGGTGACCACCTGCGTCTTGCCCGCCAGGCGTCTGAGCGCCGCGGAGTGCAGCACGCGCGCGCGGTCGCGCTGGAAGGCCGTACGGCCCGGCCGCTTGTCCGGCTCGGCGGCCCACCGCTCCACCGCCGCGGCCTCGTAGCCGGTGGGCGGCAGGTGGTGGTACGGCGCTGCTGCTGCGGAGGCGATCCCTTCCATGACTCGACACTAAGCGCAGGCACCGACAATCGGCGTGTCACGGTCCGGCCGCGATCGGTGACCGCCGCCGGGCCGCGGGGCATGTGCTCACGGCACGGCGAGCGGTGTCCGCGGCGCGGCGCGGGCCGGCTCGGGGGCCGCCAGCGCCTCGTCGTAGCGGTGCAGGACGAGGCGGGCCAGGGCCGGGTGGTCCCCGAGCGGGGCGGCGGCGATCCCGGGGGCGACCGCGGCGCACTGGCCGGCGAAACGGCCCGGGGCGGTGAAGCAGGAGGCGACGGCGATGCGGTGGCGGCCGCGGGCGGCCAGCGCGCGCACCGCGGCCGCGACGGTGGGCGCGGCGGCGGAGGCGTAGGCGGGGACGACGGGCACGCCGAGGCGGTCGGCCAGGAGCCGGGCGGTGCGACGGGTGCCGGCCGCCGACTCCGGGTCGCGGGAGCCCGCGGCGGCCAGGACGACGGCGCTCGCGCGGCGCGCGGCCTCGTCGCGGCCGGGCCGCCAGCCGGCCTCGGTGAGCCGGCCGTACAGCGCCTCCACGAGCAGCGGGTGCGGGCCGAGCGGGGCGGCCACGCGCGCGCGTGCCGGTGCGGCGGCGGCCATCCGGGGGATGTCCCGCTTGACGTGGTGGCCGGGGCTGAACAGCAGCGGCACGAGGACCGCGTCGGCCCCGGCCAGGCCCGCGAGGGTGTCGGGGAGCAGGGGCTCGTTCAGTTCGATGTGCCCGAGGTGCACGGGCACGGCCGGGCGCAGCTCCCGCACCCGCTCCCTCAGGGCCCGCACGGCGACCAGGGCGCGCGGGTCGCGGCTGCCGTGCGCCACCAGGACCAGGGCGGGCGCCTCCGCAGCCCCGGCACCCCGATCCCCGGCGCCCTCCTGGACAGCGCGTCCCACCTCCTGGGCGGCATCGGCGCCCAGGAGGTGGGACGCGCTGTCCAGGAGGGCGCCGGGGATCGGGGTGCCGGGGCTGCGGAGGGGCTCGTCGCGGGGAGAGGTCGGCGCCGTCATACGGGGATCCTCCCGGAGGGACGTTGCGCTGCCGTTGCGCGGTGGTGACCGGCTTGTTTTCAGCCGCTTCACGGGGTGGCGGCAGGGGGTGTGAGACGGCTGTCACGACCCCCTGCCGCACCCCTGGCGAACCGGTTCGCCGCCCGCCGCGTCCCTGTGGACATGCTGGGGTTGAGGATCCGCAGACCGAGGCTGCCGCGCACACGCGCCGGGCAGCGCAGGGCCGTGCAGGCGCTGGTGGCCCTGTGCGTGCTGGCGCTGCTCCCGGCCACGTGGCTGTACGTGAGCACGGCCGGCCGGCTGCGCACGGCCGCGGACGTGCCGCGCACGGACGTCGCCGTCGTCTTCGGGGCGGGCCTGTGGGACGGCGAGCCCTCGCCGTACCTGGCGCACCGGCTGGACGCGGCGGCGCGGCTGTACCAGGCGGGCCGGATCAAGGTGGTCCTGGTCACCGGCGACAACAGCCGCAAGGACTACGACGAGCCGGACGTCATGCGCGCCTACCTGACGAAGCAGGGCGTGCCCGCCGCCCGGATCGTCACCGACTACGCGGGCTTCGACACCTGGGACTCCTGCGTGCGCGCGAAAAAGATCTTCGGGGTGGACCGGGCGGTGCTGGTCAGCCAGGGCTTCCACATTCGGCGGGCGGTGGCGCTGTGCGACGCGGCGGGCATCGACTCCTACGGCGTCGGCGTGGACGCCCGGCACGACGTCACCTGGTACTACGGCGGCGCCCGCGAGGTGCTGGCGGCGAGCAAGGCGGCGCTGGACGCGGTGCTGCGGCCCGATCCGCAGTTCCTGGGGCCGAAGGAGCACGGCGTCGCCCGTGCGCTGGCCGCCGCCCACTGACGTGCATCCCTCCGGTGCCTCACGGCGGCCGGGCGGCTGCGGGGAGGTCACCGTGCCGGAGGCGTAACAGCGGCCGCCCGGGCGCGTAACACGGCCGACGGACGCTGAACGACATGCAGATCTCCGCGACGCCCACGCACTGCCCGTATTGCGCCCTGCAGTGCGGGATGAACCTGACCCCCGCCCCGGACGGGGGCGTGCGGGTGGCCGAGCGCGCGGACTTCCCGGTGAACCGGGGCGCGCTGTGCGGCAAGGGCCGCACCGCGCCCGCGCTGCTCTCCTCCCGGGTGCGGCTGACCTCGCCGCTGGTGCGCTCGCAGGGCCGGTTGACCCCCGCGAGCTGGGAGGAGGCGCTGGACCGGATCGCCGGGGCGCTGGCACGCGCGCGCGGGGAGCACGGCGCGGACGCCTGCGCGGTGTTCGGCGGGGGCGGGCTGACCAACGAGAAGGCGTACGCGCTGGGGAAGTTCGCCCGGGTGGTGCTGGGCACCTCGCAGATCGACTACAACGGCCGCTTCTGCATGTCGTCGGCGGCCGCGGCCGGCAACGCGGCGTTCGGGCTGGACCGCGGGCTGCCGTTCCCGCTGGAGGACATCCCCCGGACCGGGTGCGTGATCCTGGTCGGCTCCAACCCGGCGGAGACGATGCCGCCGGCGCTGCGGTACTTCACCGAACTGCGGGACAACGGCGGCACGCTGATCGTCGTCGACCCGCGCCGCACGAGGACCGCCGAGCTGGCCGACCTGCACCTGGCGCCCCGGCCCGGCACCGACCTCGCCCTCGCCCTGGGCCTGCTGCACCTGGTGGTCGCCGAGGCCCGCACCGACGAGGCGTACATACGCGAGCGGACGACCGGCTGGCAGGAGGCGCGGGCGGCGGCCATGGCGCACTGGCCGGAGTACGTCGAGCGGATCACCGGGGTGCCGGTGCCGCGGCTGCGGGAGGCCGTACGGCTGTTCTGCGCGCCCGAGTCGGCGATGGTGCTCACCGCGCGCGGCCCCGAGCAGCAGGCCAAGGGCACCGACACGGTGGGCGCGTGGATCAACCTGTGCCTGGCGACCGGCCGGGCGGGCCGCCCGCTGTCCGGGTACGGCTGCCTGACCGGGCAGGGCAACGGGCAGGGTGGGCGCGAACACGGCCAGAAGGCCGACCAGTTGCCCGGTTACCGCAAGCTGACCGACCCCGCGGCGCGGCGGCACGTGGCCGAGGTGTGGGGCGTGGACCCGGACGGCCTGCCGGGGCCGGGCCGCAGCGCGTACGAACTGCTGGACGCCCTCGGCAGCGACATCCGCACGCTGCTGCTGATGGGCTCCAATCCGGTGGTGTCGGCGCCGCGCGCCGCGCACGTGGAGGAACGGCTGAGGTCGCTGGACTTCCTGGCGGTGTGCGACGTGGTGCTCTCGGAGACGGCGGCCCTGGCGGACGTCGTCCTGCCGGTCACGCAGTGGGCGGAGGAGACGGGCACGACGACGAACCTGGAGGGCAGGGTGGTGCTGCGGCGGCGCGCGCTCACCCCGCCGGACGGGGTCCGCAGCGATCTGGAGGTGCTGCACGACCTGGCCGCCCGGCTGGGCGTGGAGAAGGGCTTCCCGACCGATCCCGAGGAGGTCTTCGAGGAGTTGCGCCGCGCCAGCGCGGGCGGCCCGGCGGACTACTCGGGGATCACCTATCGCAGGCTGGCGGAGGAGAACGGGGTGTTCTGGCCGTGCCCGGCCCCGGCCGACAGCGCCCCCGCCCCCGAGTCAGGCTCCGGGTCCGGCTCCGAGCCCGGCTTTGAAGTCCACCCGGGCACCCCGCGCCTGTTCCTCGACCGGTTCGCCACCGAGGACGGCCGGGCCCGCTTCGTCCCCGTGACGCACCGGCCGAGCGCCGAGGAGCCGGACGAGGAGTACCCGGTGCTGCTGACCACCGGGCGGGTGGTCGCCCAGTACCAGTCGGGTGCCCAGACCCGGCGCGTGGAGGAACTGAACGCCGCCGCGCCCGGCCCGTTCGTCGAGCTGCACCCGCGGCTCGCGGCACGGCTGGGGGCGGCCGAGGGCGACCCGGTGGCCGTCGTCTCCCGGCGCGGCCGCGCGGTGGCGCCCGCGCGCATCACGGCAGGCATCCGCCCGGACACCGTGTTCATGCCGTTCCACTGGCCCGGCGAAGGCCGGGCGAACACCCTGACCAACCCGGCGCTGGACCCGACCTCGCGGATGCCGGAGTTCAAGGTGTGCGCGGTACGGCTGGAACGGGTGCGGGAGGAGCCGGTGAACCAGGAGCGGGTGAACCCGGAGCCGGTACAGCCGGAGCCGGTACAGCCGTAGCCGGTACAGCCATATCCGGTACGGCGGCAGCCGGCACGTCCCCCGCCCGCACGGCCGTCACCGGTACCGCCGCCCGTCCCCGACGGCCCGTCAGCGGCGGGAGGACCACACGCCGCCCTCGATGACCCGCCCCGCGTCCCGCAGTCGCGCGGTCACCGCCGGACCCGCGACGTAGCCCCCCGCCCGCCCCACCGTCGCGTCGGCCTCGCGGACGCCCTCGCGCGCGATGCGTTCGTACAGGTTGCGCGGGTCCCCGGCGCCGTGCCCCTCCAGCCGGTCCAGGGCAGTGAGCAGTCCCCCGTACGCCTCCGGCCGGGCCGTCACCAGCTCGCCGCGCACCACGCCGTCCGGTGCCTCGACGGCGTACGGGAAGCCGGGCCCCTCGTACAGCACGGCGCCGTTCAGCCGCGCCGGTTCCACCTCGCGGACGCGACCGCGCAGGAACACGTCGTGGTTCGGTTCGCCGGGGCGCAGGGTGCCGTAGACGAAGAACGGGAGGGGCTCGGACGGCGAGGACGGGGCCGGAACGATCACGGAAACGATTCTGTACCCCCTCCGGCTCCCCACACATCTCCATGACGGCGCTATGGACATGACTTGTCATGGTCGCTTAAACCTGAACGGGCGTCACCGCCATCCCCCACGCCTCCACCACGCCTTCCCGCAGCGCCTTCCCGAGGAGACCGATGAGTCGGACACGGCACACCCGAGGCACCCGCCGCCTCGCCACGGCCGGCATAGCCGCCACCACCGCCACCCTGCTGGCCGCCGCCTTCTCCCCCGCCGCCCACGCCCAGGACAAGCCGGTCCCCCGGGTCACCGCCCTCCAGCACGCCGCCTCGGCGCTCCTGGAACACGCCTCGGCCCTGGGGCTGACCTCGGACGAGAGCACCAGCGTCCGGGACGTGATCGTCGACAAGGACGGCACCCAGCACGTCCGCTACGACCGCACGTACCACCGACTGCCGGTGCTGGGCGGCGACTTCGTGGTCCACCTGTCCTCGGACGGCGCCTACCGCGGCGCGAACAGGGCGACGAAGAGCACGGTCTCGCTGCCGACCACCACCCCGAAGCTCTCCGCGCCCAAGGCCGCAGACCTCGCGCTCGACGCGCTGCGCGCCGCGAACCCCGGCAAGACCCTCAAGAGCGTCAAGGCCAGACCGGAGCTGGTGGTCGACGCCCTGCACGGCGCCCCACGCCTGGCCTGGCGCACCAACGCGGCCGGGCTGGACTCCCTCGGCAACCCGGTGGCCCGCACGGTGCTCACCGACGCCCGCACCGGGGCGCGGATCGACGCCTGGGACAGCATCGAGACGGCGACCGGCGACGGAATGTCGCTCTACAGCGGCACGGTCCCCCTGGAGACGACGCCGTCCGGCTCGGCGTACCAGCTCAAGGACCCCACGCGCGGCAACACCTACACCGGCGACGCCGCGAACAAGACCGACCTGTGCTTCCTCTCCATCTGCTTCCAGCGGGCGCCCGCGACCCTGTTCACGGACGCCGACAACCACTGGGGCTCGGGCACCACGGCCGACCGCTCCTCGGCGGCGGTGGACGCCCAGTACGGCACG
Organism: Streptomyces mexicanus; assembly: GCF_902506575.1. GTDB lineage: Bacteria > Actinomycetota > Actinomycetes > Streptomycetales > Streptomycetaceae > Streptomyces > Streptomyces mexicanus. The sequence continues at coordinate 2,645,053 of NZ_LR732544.1, forward strand.
GACGAGACCTGGGACTACTACCGAAACGTCCACGGCCGCAACGGCATCGCGGGCGACGGCAAGGGCTCGTACAACCGCGTCCACTACGGCAGCAACTACAACAACGCCTTCTGGGACGACAGCTGCTTCTGCATGACGTACGGCGACGGCGACGGGACGACGTTCGGCCCGCTGGTGGCGCTGGACGTGGCCGGCCACGAGATGACCCACGGCGTGACCTCGACGACGGCGGGGCTGACGTACTCGGGCGAGTCCGGCGGCCTGAACGAGGCCACCTCCGACATCCTCGGCACGATGGTGGAGTGGTACGCGAACAACGCCTCCGACCCCGGTGACTACCTCATCGGCGAGAAGGTCGTCCGCTCCGGCTTCGGCAAGACCGCCCTGCGCTACATGGACAAGCCGTCCAAGGACGGCAACTCGGCGGACTACTGGAGCAGTTCGGTCGGCAACCTGGACGTCCACTACTCCTCCGGCGTCGCCAACCACTTCGCGTACCTCCTCGCGGAGGGCAGCGGCGCGAAGACGATCAACGGGGTCGCCTACGACTCACCGACGTACAACGGCTCGACGGTGACCGGCATCGGCCGGGACAAGGTCGGCAAGATCTGGTACCGGGCCCTGACCGTCTACATGACCTCCTCCACGAACTACGCGGGCGCCCGGACCGCGACCCTGAACGCCGCCAAGGACCTCTACGGCTCCGGCAGCGCCGAGTACAACGCGGTGGCGGCGGCGTGGAGCGCGGTCAACGTGAACTGACCCTCAGGGGGCGCGCCGGGCGACTACCGCAGCCCGTCGACGAACGCCTGCCAGGCGGCCGCGCCGACGATGACGACGGGGCCGCAGGGGTTCTTGCTGTCGCGGACGGGGACGGCGGGGGCGGGGTAGTTGTCGGCGACTTCGAGGCAGTCACCACCGGTGTTGCCGCTGTAGCTGGACTTACGCCACTGTGCGTTCCTCAGACTGGGAGCGGTCTCCATAGCGTTCCTCCATCACGCGGGCAATCAGTGCCGCCGAATCCTCCACAGAGAGGGCCGCGGCCTGCAAGCGAGCGTAACGGAGCGCCGCCTCCCTGACGGTTTCGGGGCTGGCCGTCATGTGGCCCGCGATCACGTCCTCCGTGTAGACGATGTCCGGGTCGTCATCGAAGCGGAGAACATTGAACGAACCGGCGAGGCTGGCGTGTTCCCCCACCACGTTCGGCAGCACCTGGATGTGCATCCAGCGGTTACGGGTGAAGTCCAACAGGTTGCCGAGTTGGCGCCGCATGACGTCCCGACCCCCGATGGGCCGGAGCAGCACGGCCTCGTCCAGGACCACCCAGGTGAGCGGCGGCTGCTCCCGCTCCAGGATGCGCTGACGCTCCATACGGGCCGCGACCAGACCGTCGAGATCGTCCGGCATGCCCGTGGCGAGCACCGCCCGCGCGTACTCCTCCGTCTGCAGCAGCCCGTAGACCACCTGCGCCTGGTACGTGGAGATGTACGTCGCCTTGGCCTCCATCTCGGCGTACGGCTGGAACCAGGTCGGCAGTTGGCTGCGCAGCACGAGGCCGACGAGGCGGGAGAACAGGCCGTCCGTGCCGAGCGCGGCGTCCACGCGCTCGGAGAAGTCGCGGGTGGGGACCTTCCTCGCGGTCTCGATCTGGCCGACCAGGGAGCCCGTGCAGTAGATGATCTCGCCGAGCTGGCCCTGTTTCAGCCCGTGGGCCTCGCGGTGGCGGCGCAGCTCGAAGCCGTAGTAGGCGAGCGGGGAAGCGGTGGGGTCGAGGGTCTGGACGTTGGCCACGGCGGTACCTCCGGCCTGCAACGCCTCTCGGCGTTCGTTTCGGTGCGTAGCCGAGCGTATGCGCGGCGTCGCACCGTGGTGGCATGAATCATGTAACCGGTCCACAGACGGGGGACGTTCAGCCGGGCTACCGGGCCGAGTTCGCGCTGGGCGGGCACTCCGTGCGGCATCTGCGCCGCATCCTGCGTCTCTACCTGGAGCGTTCGGGCCTGCTCGACGTCGCCGACGCGGCCGAGCTGGCGTTGTCGGAGCTGCTGACCAACGTCGTCCGGCACGTACCCGGCCGGCGCTGCGGCATTTACTTCCTGCTCCTGCCCGGCGCGGTGCGGGTGGAGGTCTCCGACAGGTGCGCGCGGCTCCCGGTCCCGGGCGGTGGGGAGCCGCTCGCGGAAGGCGGGCGGGGCCTGCTGCTCGTGGCGGCGGTCACCGACCGCTGGGGCGTGACACCGCACCCCGGCGGCAGCGGCAAAACCGTCTGGTTCGAGTGCGTGGCGGGAGGAGCCGTCACGCCCGACGGGCAGGTCGGTGAGCGGGGTCAGGGCTAGCTGCCGTACGGCCGGCGCCGCCTGGCCTCCCGCAGGGCCTCGCCCCACCACGCCAGCTGGTCCAGCATCGCCTTGGCCGCCGCCTCGGCGGGGCCCGGGTCGGTCAGGCGGCCCTCGTCGTCGAAGGACGCGCCCGCGTTGTGGAAGGAGACCGTGTCGCGGACGGTGACCGCGTGCAGTTCGGCGAAGACCTGGCGCAGGTGTTCCACGGCGCGCAGGCCGCCGGAGATGCCGCCGTAGGAGACCAGGGCGACGGGCTTGGCCTGCCACTCGCTGTAGTGCCAGTCGATGAGGTTCTTCAGACCGGCGGGGAAGGAGTGGTTGTACTCGGGGGTGAGGACGACGAAGGCGTCCGCCGTCGCCAGTTTCGGTGTGATCTCCGCCAGCGCCGCGGTGGCCTCGGGCCCCCGGGTCAGGGTCGTCGGCAGCGCGGTCGTGTCGGCCACGTCCACCACCTGCGGGATCAGATCGGTGCGGGCGCGGAGCCTGCCGAGGAGCCAGTCGGCGACCACCGGGCCGAAACGGCCGTGGCGGTTGCTGCCGACGACGAGGGTGACGCGCAGGGGCGCGGGGGACGCGGTGGGTGAGGCGGTCGCCAGGGGTTCGGAGGTGATGTCCATGCGCCACAGCCTGATACCTCAAGCTTTGTTGAGGTCAAGCCTCCGTCCGCGCACCGTGGCCACCGTGCGCCTCCATGCCCGTTCACCCCTGCGGCCTGCCCCCTCCGGGTGGTTCCCGACATGTCGTCACTACATACGCTCTGACCTGGCGAAACGTCCGCGGCGAGGCTCCTGCGCGGCCTGCGTGTGACACCCGTTCACCGTATTTCTGACGCGGCCTCAGGAAGCGGGCGCGCCTCCCTGCCACTTACCTCGGAAGGGCAGGGACGCGACGGCGTCGGCGCGAGCGGGTGCCGCGGGTCGTGCCCCCGCGCCCAGCTCGCAGGAGCACCGACCCGAGGAGCAGCGATGCGACGTACCGCCCGTCTGACGGCCGGGGCCGTGACCGGCGCCGCGCTCGCCGTCGCCGCCGCCGGCGGCCTCGCCGTACCCGCCCACGCGGCGGAGGGTGGTCGCGCGCTCGTTCACCCGCGCACCGCCGAGGCCGGTGCCTCCGCCGCGGGCACGCTCGACGTCTACCCGTCCTCGGCGGTGCCGGGCGGGCAGGTCAGTGTGAACACCAAGGCGTGCGGTGCGAAGGCGACCGCGGCCGGTGACGCGAGCGCCGTCGGCGCCGGGCAGTTCCCCCTGGCGCCCAGCGCGCACGAGGGCGAGGCGATCGGGCAGTTCCGGGTGCCGGAGAGCGCCCAGCCCGGGACGTACGAGATCGTCGCGGAGTGCGCCGAGGGCGGGCGGCAGGTCAAGGGCGACCTGGTGGTCACGCTGACCGCGCAGCACGACCAGGTGCAGCCCCACGGAAGTGTGAAGACGGGGGTCGGTGGCGCCCTGGGCACCGACCCCGTGAGGACCGCGGCCGGTGTGGCGGCGCTCGCCGTCGCCGCCGCGGGCGGTACCTGGCTCCTGCATCGCCGGGCGAGAGGCGACGGGATCTGACGGGCGCCCTCCGCTGCCCGTCACCGGTACCGCGGATCCCTTCCCCCTCCGGGCGCGACGCCCCTCGCCGCCCGGAGGGGGGACGGGACGGCAAGGAGTCACGTAGGGGGGACCTGCCGAGAAGTCGTGCAGAGGGGACGTGCTGAGGGGTCCCGCAGGGGGTCGTGCAGAGGGGTTGGTATGCGCAAGGTCAACAACTTCGCGATAGCGGCCGTCAGCACGGTCGCCCTCGGCTCCGGTGCCTGGCTGCTGCACGGCGCCGGCATCACCCACGCCCCGCCCCAGCCCAGAAGGAGGTTGCAGAGCCATAATGTCAATAGGGGTGGGAGAAGTAGTCAGTTGGCGAGAAAGCTCAGGGTAAGGAGGAGGCGGAGGAGTAGAAATGTGTTTGAGATGGGAGCAACGGGAACCATAACGAGGATCATCTTGATTAAGCTAATTAGTTTTTTTTTTTGGACGATCCGGCATCCACGGAGATCTACACGTAAGGAGTCGTCGGCAGCGTCAGATGTGTATAAGGGCCGGGCCGTGTATGACCTCGAACGCGCGTGTGGTGGTGATCGGCGCCGGCCTGGCGGGGGTGACCCTCGCCCGGCGGCTCGGTGAGCTGGGCACGCCCGCGCTGGTCGTCGGCGAGGAGGAGCACCGGCCGTACAACCGGGTGCTGCTCGCCGAGGTGCTGGCCGGCCGGTACGGGCCGGACGTGATCGCGCTGCCGGAGCCCGCCGGGCTGGTCCGGGGCCGGGTGACCGGCATCGACCGGGCCAGGCGCACCGTGCACTGCGCGGACGGCAGGTCGATCGGCTACGGCACGCTCGTGCTGGCCACCGGCTCCAATCCGGTGCTGCCCCCGCTGCGGGGCCTGTTCACCACCGGCGGTGAGCTGCCGGAGGGCGTCCACGCCTTCCGCACCCGGGACGACTGCCGGAGGCTGTCCGCGGCCGTACGGCCTGGCGTGCAGGCGGTCGTCGTCGGCGGCGGGCTGCTCGGCGTGTCCGCCGCCCGTGCCCTGGCCGTGCGCGGCGCCCGGGTGGTCCTCGCCCAGCAGGCCGAACGGCTCATGGAGCGCCAGCTCGACCCGGGCGCGTCCGCCCTGGTCGAGCGGCATCTGACCGGGCTGGGCGTCGAGGTGCACACCGAGTGCCGGGTGCGGGACGTGCGCTGCGTGGGCGGCGCGGTCAGGTCGGTGGAGCTGGCGGACGGGTACGCGCTCGACGCCGAGCTGGTCGTGCCGGCCTGCGGGGTGCGCCCGCGTACCCGGCTCGCCGAGGACGCGGGGCTCGCCGTCGACCGGGGCGTCCTCGTGGACGACGAGCTGCGCACCTCCGACCCGCACATCCACGCCGTGGGCGACTGCGCCCAGCACGGCGGCACGGTGTACGGCCTGGCCGCCCCCGCCCTGGAACAGGCCGGCGTCCTCGCCGAACTGCTCGCCGGCAAGGACACCGCCCGCTACACCGGCACCCGTTCCCTGACCCGCCTGACCCTCACCGGTCCGGCGCCCGCCGGCCTGGACCTCGCCGCGTTCGGCGAGACCGTCCCGCTGCCCGGTGACGACGTCGTCCAGCTCGCCGACGCCACCCGCGGCACCTACCGCAAGGTCGTCGTACGCGACGACCGCCTGGTCGGCGGGGTCCTCGTCGGCGAACTCGGCACCGTCGGCGCGCTCGCCCGCGCCTGGGAGGGAGCAGAGCCGCTCCCGACGGACGGCGGCCCCCTGCTCCACCTGCTCACCAACGACGGAGGCTCCTGATGTCCACGGACACCCGCCCGGAGACCCACACGGACACCCGTCCGGACACCCCCACGGACACCCCCACGATCGTGCTCGTCGGCCACGGCATGGTCGGCCAGCGCTTCCTCGAAGCGCTCGCCGGGCGCGGCCTGACCGCGACGCACCGCGTGGTGGTGCTGTGCGAGGAGCCGCGCCCCGCCTACGACCGCGTGCAGCTCACCTCCTACTTCTCCGGCCGGACCCCGGACGAACTGTCGCTGACGGACCCGCGGTTCATCGCGGACCACGGGATCGAGCTGCACCTCGGTGATCCGGCCGAGGCGATCGACCGGGAGCGGCGCACGGTCACCGCCCGCTCCGGGCGGGTCTTCGGCTACGACGTCCTGGTGCTGGCCACCGGCTCCTCCCCCTTCGTGCCGCCGGTGCCCAACAAGGACGCCACCGGCTGCTTCGTCTACCGCACCATCGAGGACCTGCTCGCCATCGAGGAGTACGCGCGGACGAAGGCCACCACGGGCGCCGTGGTGGGCGGCGGGCTGCTCGGCCTGGAGGCCGCCGGCGCGCTCAAGGGCCTCGGCCTCGACACGCACATCGTGGAGTTCGCGCCGCGGCTGATGCCGGTCCAGGTGGACGAGGGCGGTGGCGCGGCGCTGCTGCGCACCATCGAGGGCATGGGGCTGACCGTGCACACCGGCACGGGCACGCAGGAGATCGTCACCGGCGACGACGGCGCGGTGCGGGGCATGAAACTCTCCGACGGCTCCGAGATCGCCACCGACCTGGTGATCTTCTCCGCCGGTGTGCGCCCCCGCGACCAGCTGGCCCGCGCCGCGGGCCTGGCGGTCGGCGAGCGCGGCGGGATCACGGTGGACGCGCAGTGCCGTACGGTCACCGACCCGCACGTGTTCGCGATCGGCGAGTGCGCGCAGGCCGTGGACGGGCGGGTGTACGGGCTGGTGGCGCCCGGCTACGAACAGGCGGAGACGGCCGCGGCCACCATCGCCGCGGACGAGGCGTCCTTCACCGGCGCCGACCTGTCCACCAAGCTGAAGCTGCTCGGTGTGGACGTGGCCTCCTTCGGCGACGCGCACGGCACCACCGAGGACTGCCTGGACGTGGTGTACGCCGACTCGCGGTCCGGCCTGTACAAGAAACTGGTCGTCGGCCGGGACGGCACGCTGCTGGGCGGGATCCTGGTCGGGGACGCGGAGGCGTACGGCACGCTGCGCGCGCTGACCGGCTCGGTGCCGCCCGTCGCCCCCGAGGCGCTGGTCCTGCCCGCCGGCGCGGGCGCCCCGGCGCAGCTCGGTCCGGCCGCGCTGCCCGACGAGGCGGTGATCTGCTCCTGCCACAACGTCACCAAGGGCACGATCCGCGGCGCGGTCACCGAGCACCGCTGCACCACCGTGCCGGAGGTGAAGCAGTGCACCCGGGCCGGCACCGGCTGCGGCTCCTGCGTGAAGGTGCTCACCCAGCTCGTCGAGGGCGAGCTGGAGGCGAACGGCGTCGAGGTGGACAAGGGCCTGTGCGGCTGCTTCGCGCAGACCCGCGAGGAGCTGTACGAGATCGTCCTCGCCCTGCGCATCGCCTCCTACCAGGACCTGCTGGACCGCTACGGCCGCGAGGAGGCCCGGGGCGGCGACGGCTGCGAGGTCTGCAAACCGGCCGTGGCCTCGATCATCGCCTCGCTCGCCCCGGCGATCGGCGCGAGCGGGTACGTCCTGGACGGCGAGCAGGCCGCGCTGCAGGACACCAACGACCACTTCCTGGCCAACCTGCAGAAGAACGGCTCGTACTCCGTCGTGCCGCGCATCCCGGGCGGTGAGATCGCGCCCGAGAAACTGATCGTGATCGGTGAGATCGCCCGGGACTTCGGGCTCTACACGAAGATCACCGGCGGTCAGCGCATCGACATGTTCGGCGCCCGGGTCGAGCAGCTGCCGCTGATCTGGGCGCGGCTGGTGGACGCCGGCTTCGAGTCGGGGCACGCCTACGGCAAGTCGCTGCGCACGGTGAAGTCCTGCGTGGGCTCGACCTGGTGCCGCTACGGCGTGCAGGACTCGGTGCGCATGGCGATCGACCTGGAGCTGCGCTACCGGGGGCTGCGCTCCCCGCACAAGCTGAAGGCGGCCGTCTCCGGGTGCGCCCGGGAGTGCGCGGAGGCCCAGTCGAAGGACTTCGGCGTGATCGCCACCGCGAACGGCTGGAACCTGTACGTCGGCGGCAACGGCGGCGCCACCCCGCGCCACGCCGACCTGCTGGCGCAGGACCTGTCGGACGCCGAACTGGTCCGTTTGATCGACCGGTTCCTGATGTTCTACATCCGCACCGCCGACCGGCTGGAGCGCACCAGCGTGTGGCTGGAGCGGATCCCCGGCGGCCTGGACCACGTGCGCGACGTGGTGGTCCACGACTCCCTCGGCATCTGCGACGAGCTGGAGTCCCTGATGGCGGCGCACGTCGCGCACTACCGCGACGAGTGGGCGCAGACCGTGAACGACCCGGAGAAGCTGGCCCGGTTCGTGTCCTTCGTCAACGCCCCCGACACGCCCGACCCGGTGGTCGCCTTCGTCCCGGAGCGCGACCAGATCAAGCCCGACCTGCCGCTGCTGGACATCGGCAGGCGGCGCACCGAGGAAGACGTCCTGGACCTGGAAGGAAGCGCCCAGCGATGACCCTGGCACTCGAGACCACCGACCTGAAGGTGCAGCTGCGGATCGGCGACGGCTGGTTCACCGTGTGCGACCTGAGCGCCCTGCTGCCCGGCCGCGGCGTCGCCGCGCTGCTGCCGGACCGCCGGCAGGCGGCCCTCTTCCGCGACCGCGCGGGCCGGCTGTACGCCATCGACAACCGTGACCCGTTCACCGGCGCCGCGGTCCTCTCCCGCGGCCTGACCGGCACCCACCGGGGCCGCCCGTTCGTCGCCTCGCCGCTGCTCAAGCAGCGCTTCGACCTGGAGTCGGGACGGTGCCTGGACGACGAGAACGTCCGGGTGACGGCGTACCCGGTCCGGGCGACGTGAACGGGCGGCGCGAGCGGCCCGGGGGCCCCACCGACGACGCCGCCTCGGTGGTCGGCGCCGACCTGGTGGTGGACGGCGGCGCCGCCGCCTGAGGGACGCTCAGTCGATCCCGGAGCGCTCCACGCCCGCCACGATCCACCGCTGGAAGCACAGGAACACCAGCAGCAGCGGCAGGATCGACACGGCCGCCGCGACGAACAGCTCGTGCAGGCGGACGACCTGGGCGGTGGTGAAGGAGGACAGGGCGACCTGGACCGTCCAGGCGCTCTGGTCCTGGCCGATGACCAGCGGCCACAGGAAGGCGTTCCAGGCGCCGATGAACACGATGGTGCCGACGGCCGCGAACACCGGGCGGGCGTTGGGCACGACGACCAGCCAGTACGTCCGCCAGGGGCCGAGTCCGTCCACCTGGGCCGCGTCCTCCAGCTCCCGGGGGAAGCCGAGGAAGTACTGGCGGAAGACGAAGCAGGCGAACGCCGAGAACAGCGTCGGGACGATCAGGCCCCGCAGGGTGGAGATCCAGCCCAGCGTGGAGACCAGCACGAAGCTGGGGACGAAGGTGACGGCGGCCGGGACCATCAGGGTGCCCAGGACCGCGTAGAACACCTTGTTGGCGTGCCGGTAGGGGATGCGGGCCAGGCCGTAGCCGGCCAGCGAGGCGAGGAGCACCGTGCCGAGGGTGGTGGCGACGGCGATCAGCGCCGAGTTGAGCAGGGAACGGGCGAACGGCACGGAGGTGTCGTCGAACAGCTCGCGCACGTTGCCCCAGCGCAGTTCGGCGGGGAAGAAGGTCCACTCGGGGGAGGTGATGTCCCGCTCGGAGGACAGGCCGTTGCGCAGCAGCAGGTAGAAGGGGATCAGGAAGAGCACGGCGAGCGCGATCAGCAGGGCGAGCCGCAGCGCCCGCCCCACCCGCACCAGGGCGTCATCCATCGGCGTCCCTCCGTCCCAGCCCGAACCAGCGGGCCTGGCCGACCGTGACGACGGCGATGATCAGCGCGAGGATCACCGCGCCCGCGCTGCCCAGGCCCAGGTTCTGCCCCTGGCCGAGCGCGGTGTAGTAGAGGTAGACCAGTGGCGGCCGGGCGTAGGGCGGGTAGCCGCGCGCGTCGGAGAGCAGGTTGTAGAACTCGTCGAAGGCCTGGAAGGCGTTGATGACGAGCAGCAGCACCACCGCCACCGAGGTGGCCCGCAGCTGCGGCAGGGTGATGTGCCGCAGCACGGTCCAGCCGGGCCGGGCGCCGTCCACCGCGGCGGCCTCGTACAGGACGGGGTCGATCCGCTGCAGCCCGGCCAGGAACAGGATCATGTAGAAGCCCGCCTGGAGCCACAGCCGCACGGTGACGACGACCAGCCAGTACCAGGGCGGGTCGGTGGTGGACAGCCAGGCGACGGGATCGCCGCCGAACCATCCCAGGACGGTGTTGGCCAGGCCGAACCTGACCCCGTTGAAGATCGACATCTTCCAGATCAGCGCGGCGACGACGTAACTGCACGCGGCGGGCAGGAAGAACACCGAGCGGAAGAACGCCCGCGCCCGGCGCACCCGGTTGACCATGAGGGCGAGCGCGAGGGCCAGGACGTAGGTGGCCGGGACGATGAACGCCGTGAACAGCAGGAAGACGCGCAGGCTGTCGAGGAAGGCGTCGTCCGACAGCATCGCCGTGTAGTTGTCCAGGCCGACGAAGTGCGTGGGCGTGACGGTGTTGTGCGCGTCGAAGAAGCTCAGCGCGACGCTCCACAGCAGCGGCACGTAGGTGAACAGCGCGAGCCCCGCCGCGAACGGCCCGACGAACACCCAGAACCACAGCGCGCGCCGCCGGCGCACCGCGCGGGCGCTCGGGGTCCCCTCCCCCGCGGCCCGCGCGGGCGCCACCGGTGCGTCCGCGTCCACGGTCCGAGCGCTCACGACGCCTTCTTCACCCGGTCGAGTTCGGCCGACACCTTCCGCACGACCGTCTTCAGCTGGCTGTCCGGATCCGCACCGTCCTTGATGATCCGGCTCAGCGCGTCCTGGTAGGCGGTCTGGGCGGCCGGGGTCCACAGCAGCGGCTGCGCGTAGCCGTGGTCGGTGGTGAAGCGCACGGCGTCGGCCGCGGCACCGGTCCGCAGCTTGGCGGCCTTCTTCGCCAGCGACAGGCGGGCGGGGATGTGGAAGCCGTAGGACAGCGCGAAGTCCTCCTGGTCGTCGGTGCGCTCCACCCACAGCCACTTCACGTACTCCTTGGCGGCCTCCTTGTGCCGGCTGCGGGCGCTGACGGCGGCCGCGTAGGCGCCGACGGGCACGGCGGGCCGGCCCGCGGGGCCGTCGGCCGGGAAGGGCAGGACGCCGAAGTCGTCGCCGAGTTCCTTCTGCACCTGGGGCAGCGCCCACAGCCCGGACCACTGCATGGCGGTCAGGCCCTGGACGAAGGCGGACGGGTCGGACCAGTCGGCGGGGGCGCCGAGCAGCAGGGACTTGCCGGCGTACAGCCGGTGCAGCTTGCCGAGCGCGCGGGCGGCGGCCGGGTCGTCGAAGCCGACCTTGCCGTCGTCGGTGACGAGCTGGAGTCCGGCCGCGTACAGGGGGGTTCCGCCGAGGACGCCCGCGCCGCCGTCGTTGCCGAGGAAGAGGCCCTTGACCTTCTTCGTGGTGAGCTTCCCCGCGGCGTCGACGAGCGCGTCGAGGGTGGCGGGCGGCTGAAGCCCGGCGTCCTTCAGCAGGCTCTTGCGGTAGTAGAGCATCTGCATGTCGATGACCTGCGGGATGCCCCAGATCTTCCCGTCGTGCGTCTTGGGGGTGAGCACCGCCGGGTTGAAGTCGTCCTTGACGCCCGCCAGCAGGTCGGTGAGGTCGACGACCTGGCCGCCCTGGATCTGGTCCAGGGTGGGGCCGTTGACCTCGAAGACGTCGGGGCCGGAGTCGGTGAGCAGGGCGGCGGCGGTCTGCTGGTCGTAGTTGCCCGGCCGCCACTGCACGGTGACGTGCGCCTTCTGGTACGCGGCGGCGTACCGCTTCACCGCCTGCTCGGTGCCCGCCTCGCCGTACTGGTGGTACCACTGCGACAGCGCCGGGCCCGATCCCCCGCCGCCGTCGCCGCGTCCGGTGTTGCTCCCGCAGGCGGCGAGCAGTCCGCCGCCCGCGGCCGCGGTGGCGGCGAGCAGTGCTCTGCGGGTGATGGTCATGGTGCGCCCCCTGACGTCGTCCTCGATCCACGCGTACGCGCGCGGCCGTGCGTGGTGCACGCGCGGTGCACGGCCCAACGATCAACCATGCACCGCGATTACGACAGGAGCGTTGCGGCAGTGTGTGGCTGTCAAGAGCGCCGTTCCGGCCAGGGCGCGGCACGCGAGGCGAGGGCAGTGGCACGAGGTGAGGAGCGGCACGAGGTGAGGGGCGGCAGAGGTGAGGGGCGGCACCCCCGCACAGGGTGCCGCCCCTTCTTGTGGTGCCGGGATCCCCGACGCAATCGGTCTTGAGGGTCGGGGACTGCGCCGAGGATCCCGGGGTCCTACCGGTGCCTCCGTGTCCGCCGGCGCCTGCCGGCGTCCAGCGGTTTCTACCGGTGGTCGCTGCCCTCCGACTGGCAGGCCGCGCGGCCGGCCTCCAGGCGGGCGACGGGGATGCGGAACGGGGAGCAGGAGACGTAGTCCAGGCCCACCTCGTGGAAGAAGTGCACGGACTCCGGGTCGCCGCCGTGCTCACCGCACACGCCGAGCTTGAGGTCGGGGCGGGTGGCCCGGCCTGCCTGCGCGGCGGCCTTCACCAGGGAGCCGACGCCGTCCTTGTCGATGGTCTCGAACGGGGAGACGCCGAAGATGCCCTTCTCCAGGTAGGCGGTGAAGAAGCTCGCCTCCACGTCGTCGCGGCTGAAGCCCCACACCGTCTGGGTCAGGTCGTTGGTGCCGAAGGAGAAGAACTCCGCGGCCTCGGCGATCTGGCCGGCGGTGAGCGCGGCGCGCGGCAGCTCGATCATGGTGCCGATCGCCAGCTTCAGCTGCGTGCCGGTGGCGGCCTGGACCTCGGCGATGACCTGATCGGCCTCCTCGCGGACGATCTCCAGCTCCTGGACGGTGCCCACCAGCGGGATCATGATCTCCGCGCGCGGGTCGCCCTTGGCGGCCTTGCGTTCGGCGGCGGCCTCGGCGATGGCGCGGACCTGCATGGTGAACAGGCCGGGTACGACCAGGCCGAGGCGTACGCCGCGCAGGCCGAGCATCGGGTTCTGCTCGTGCAGGCGGTGCACGGCCTGCAGCAGGCGCAGCTCGTTCTCGTGCGGCTCCTGCCGGGCCTCGGCGAGCGCCACGCGGACCGACAGCTCGGTGATGTCGGGCAGGAACTCGTGCAACGGCGGGGCGGGCAGACGGATCGTCACCGGCAGGCCGTCCATCGCCTCGAAGAGTTCGACGAAGTCCTGCTTCTGCAGCGGGAGCAGGGCCTTCAGGGAGGCCTCCCGCTCCTCCTCGGTGTCGGCCAGGATGAGTCGTTCCACCAGCTCGCGCCGGTCGCCGAGGAACATGTGCTCGGTGCGGCACAGGCCGATGCCCTGGGCGCCGAAGCGGCGGGCGCGCAGCGCGTCCTCGGCGTTGTCGGCGTTGGCCCGCACCCGCAGCCGGCGCTTGCGGTCGGCGAAGGCCATCATGCGGTGCACGGCCTCGACCAGCTCGTCGGCGTCGTCGGCGCCCGGGTGCATCCGGCCCTCGAAGTACTCCACGACCGGGGAGGGCACGACCGGGACCTCGCCCAGGTAGACCTTGCCGGTGGAGCCGTCGATGGAGATGACGTCGCCTTCCTCGACGACGTGCCCGCCGGGGACCGTCATGCGGCGGCGCTTGGTGTCGACCTCCAGCTCCTCGGCGCCGCAGACACAGGTCTTGCCCATGCCGCGGGCGACGACGGCCGCGTGGGAGGTCTTGCCGCCGCGGGAGGTCAGGATGCCCTCGGCGGCGATCATGCCGTCCAGGTCGTCGGGGTTGGTCTCGCGGCGCACCAGGATGACCTTCTCGCCGGAGCGGGACCACTTGACGGCCGTGTAGGAGTCGAAGACGGCCTTGCCGACCGCCGCGCCCGGCGAGGCCGCGATGCCGCGGGCGACCTGCTCGACCTTGGCCTGCTCATCGAAGCGCGGGAACATCAGCTGCGCGAGCTGGGCGCCGGTGACGCGCTGCAGTGCCTCGGTCTCGTCGATCAGGCCCTGGTCGACCAGCTGGGTGGCGATGCGGAAGGCGGCACCGGCGGTGCGCTTGCCGACGCGGGTCTGCAGCATCCACAGCTGGCCGCGCTCGATGGTGAACTCGATGTCGCAGAGATCCTTGTAGTGGTTCTCCAGGGTCTCCATGATCTGCATGAGCTGGTCGTACGACTTCTTGTCGATCTTCTCCAGCTCGGCGAGCGGCACGGTGTTGCGGATGCCGGCGACGACGTCCTCGCCCTGCGCGTTCTGCAGGTAGTCGCCGTAGACGCCCTGGTGGCCGGAGGCGGGGTCGCGGGTGAAGGCGACGCCGGTGCCGGAGTCGGGGCCGAGGTTGCCGAAGACCATCGAGCAGACGTTGACGGCGGTGCCCAGGTCGTGCGGGATGCGCTCCTGGCGGCGGTAGAGCTTGGCGCGCTCGCCGTTCCAGGAGTCGAAGACCGCCTTGATGGCGAGGTCCATCTGCTCGCGCGGGTCCTGCGGGAACTCCCGGCCGGCCTCCTTCTTGACGATCTTCTTGAAGGTGGTGACCAGCTTCTTCAGGTCCGCGGCCTCCAGGTCGGTGTCGACCGTGACCTTCTTGGCGGCCTTCGCCTTGTCGAGGGCCTCCTCGAAGAGGTCGCCGTCGACGCCGAGGACGGTCTTGCCGAACATCTGGATCAGGCGGCGGTAGGAGTCCCAGGCGAACCGCTCGTCGCCGGCCTGCTGGGCCAGGCCCTGCACGGACTCGTCGGACAGGCCGATGTTCAGGACGGTGTCCATCATGCCCGGCATGGAGAACTTCGCCCCGGACCGCACCGACACGAGGAGGGGGTTGTCGGGCTGGCCGAGCTTCTTGCCCATCTTCTGTTCCAGGGCGGCGAGGTGCGCACTCACCTCGTCACGCAGTGCCGGCGGCTCCTCGCCGCTGGCCAGGTAGACCTTGCAGGCCTCGGTGGTGATGGTGAAGCCGGGCGGGACCGGAAGGCCCAGGTTCGTCATCTCGGCGAGGTTCGCGCCCTTGCCGCCGAGGAGGTCCTTGAGGTCCTTGTTGCCCTCCGTGAAGTCGTAGACGAACTTCACGTCCTCAACGCTCTGGCCCGAGGTGGTGGGGTGGAGATCTTTGTTTTCCGACACGGGTCTCGACTCCTCGAGGACGCGGTGGCTGCCCTGACGGCGAGGAACATACCCAGATCGAAGGCATCTGGGGAGGTCCACGGGCGCGTCATGCGCCCGTAACCACCCGTCCGCCAGCGGATCGAAAGTCAAGGCTTGGCAAGCCGTCGAGGCGTGATGTTTTCACTTCTTGAACGCATCAACTCCCGTAGACCGACTCGCGCGCTCACATGAGCACCTTCCGGCACGATTGATTTCGATCGATGAACGATCAAGGCATGGCACTCAGTGCCACCCTTTGGAGAAGTGCATCCGCTCATGATCCGCTCATCTGAGCGCATCCCTTATCAGGGGTGGCGAGAATCACGCTGCCACAGCCCGCCGGATTTCACCATGCGGACGGGTCCCGGACGACTCCCGGGCGATTCCCTGACGGCTGCCGGACGCCTCCCGGACGGCTCCGGACTCCTCCCGGACCGCCCTCCTCGCACGCCTCCCGGACGGCTCGCGGACCGGCATCGCGCACGCTGCCGGGACGTCGGCCGGACGGCTCCGCGCCCGTTTGCCGAGTCTTGGACGAGGACGGTGAACGCGAGCGGCCGAGGCGTCGTACGGGAGGGCGGCGGGCCCCTCCCTCCCCGGGCCCGCCCCCTTGAGCCGAGCCGCGCAGGAAGGACCCCCCGGGTGTCCCAGCAGACGAGCACACGCCGGTCACCGGACCCGGCCGGGACGCCCCGCCGCGCCCTGCGCCTTCCGCGCTTCCTCCACCCGCGTACGGCGCGCCGGCTGCGCCGGGCCTGGCACCGCCGGCTGGCCGCGCACCCGCAGGCCGCGCGCGGCCTGTCCGGTGCCGTCACCGTCCTCGCCGTGGCCCTGGTGGTCCTCGCGCTGCTGCTGCCGAACAAGCGCGAGCAGTTCCACGCGGCGGCGTTCCTGCGGATCCCCGTGGAGGCGCTGCTCGGGGCGGTCGTGCTGGTCGCCCTGCCGCGCGGGCCGCGCACGGTGGTCGCGGCGCTCGCCGGGACGGCGCTGGGCGCGCTGACGGTGCTGAACCTCGCGGACATCGAGTTCAACCAGTACCTCGGCCGCAGTTTCGACGTGGTCCTGGACTGGCCGCTGCTCGGCGACGCCCGCTCGTATCTGGCGGACACCCTCGGCGGCACGGTGGCGCTGCTCGCCGCGGTCGCCGCCGTGCTGCTCGTGCTCGCGCTGCTCGCGGTGCCGGCGCTGGCCGCGGTCCGCGTGGGCACCATCCTCGGCCGGCACAGGACCCGCGCCACCCAGGGGCTGCTGCTGGCCTGCGCGGTGTGGATGACGTGCTCGAGCCTGAACGTGCGCCTGGACGGCATCCCCGTGGCCTCCGGCCACACGGTGACCATGCTCCGCTACCACGCGCAGGCGCTGCGCTCGACGCTGCGGGACGAGCGGGCGTTCGCGCGGACCGCGCGGGCCGACGCGTTCGGCGGCACGCCCGGCGATCAGCTCCTGCCGGACCTGCGCGGCAAGGACATGGTCTTCACCTTCGTCGAGAGCTACGGCCGCAGCGCGATCGAGGACCCGGTCGAGGCGCCCGGCGTCGACCGCACCCTGGATGCGAGCACCCGGGCCCTGGCCCGGGCCGGCTTCCACGCCGCAAGCGGCTGGCTGACGTCGGCGACGTACGGCGGCGGCAGCTGGCTGGGCCACTCCACGTTCATGTCGGGCCTGTGGATCGACAACCAGAACCGCTACCGCACGGTGACCTCCGGCGACCGCCTCACCCTGACCGAGGCGTTCCGCAGGACCGGCGCCTGGGACACGGTCGGGATCATGCCGGGCGTGCAGAAGGGCTGGCCGGAGGCGAAGTGGTACGGCCTGGAGAAGGTCTACGACGCCCTCCGGCTGGGGTACCGGGGCCCGAAGTTCAGCTGGTCGACCATGCCGGACCAGTACGCGCTCCAGGCGTTCCAGCGCCTCGCGCACGGCGGGAAGCACGCCAAGCCGCTGGCGTCGTTCGTCATCCTGACCTCCAGCCACCAGCCCTGGGCGCCGATCCCGAAGCTCGTCCCCTGGGACGAGCTGGGCGACGGCTCGGTGTTCCGCGGCATCGAGGCGGCGGGCACCCCGCCCCAGGAGGTCATCGCGAACGCCACCCGCTCGCGGCAGGAGTACGGCCGGTCGATCCAGTACTCGGTGACCGCCCTGACCCAGTGGCTCGAGCGCTACGGCACCGACGACACCGTGCTGGTCCTCCTCGGCGACCACCAGCCCATCGCCCGGGTCAGCGGCGACCACGCGAGCCGGGACGTGCCGGTCTCGATCGTCGCCAAGGACCCGAAGGTGCTGGAACGGATCTCCGGCTGGGGCTGGACGGCCGGGCTGCGCCCCGCCCACGACGCCCCGGTGTGGCCGATGAGCGCCTTCCGCGACCGCTTCCTGACGGCCTACGGCTCCGTCCCCCACCCGACGAAGGGCTGATCGCCCCGAGCGCGCAGGGACCGCCGACCCTTCCCTCCGCCGGTCCTCTCCGCCCACGCCCACGCGGGCCGGGCGGGGCCGAGGCACGAAAGGCGGGTCGGCCGGGCGGGCCGGGCCGGGTCAGCCGCCGGAGGTGTCCAGTTCGGCGTCCTCGCCGATGCCCGCGCAGTCGTAGGGGTCCTTCAGCCAGCCGTCCGGCAGGACCACGCGGTTGTTGCCGGAGGTGCGGCCGCGGGGGCCGTCGGCGCCGGCCGGCCAGGGCTGGTCGAGGTCCAGCTCGTCCAGGCCGGCGCGCAGCTCCTCCAGCGAGGAGGTGACCGCGAGCCGCTTGCGCATCTCGGAGCCGACCGCGAAGCCCTTCAGGTACCAGGCGACGTGCTTGCGGAAGTCGACGACGCCGCGGGTCTCGTCGCCGATCCACTCGCCGAGCAGCGTGGCGTGCCGGACCATGACGTCGGCGACCTCCCGCAGGGTGGGCCGCACCCGGTCCTCGCGGCCCTCGAAGGCGGCCACCAGGTCGGCGAACAGCCACGGCCGGCCCAGGCAGCCGCGGCCGACGACCACGCCGTCGCAGCCGGTCTCGCGCACCATGCGCAGCGCGTCCTCGGCGGACCAGATGTCGCCGTTGCCGAGCACCGGGATCTCCGGGACGTGCTCCTTCAGGCGGGCGATGGCGTCCCAGTCGGCGGTGCCGCCGTAGTGCTGGGCGGTGGTGCGGCCGTGCAGCGCGATGGCCGTCACGCCCTCCTCGACGGCGATCCGGCCGGCGTCGAGGTAGGTGAGGTGGTCGTCGTCGATGCCCTTGCGCATCTTCATCGTCACCGGCAGGTCGCCCGCGCCGGCGACCGCCTCGCGCAGGATGGCGCGCAGCAGGTTCCGCTTGTAGGGCAGGGCGGAGCCGCCGCCCTTGCGGGTCACCTTGGGCACCGGGCAGCCGAAGTTCAGGTCGATGTGGTCGGCCAGGTCCTCCTCCGCGATCATGCGGACGGCCTTGCCGACGGTCGCCGGGTCGACGCCGTACAGCTGGATCGAGCGCGGCTTCTCGCTCGGGTCGAACGTGATCAGCTGCATGGTCTTGTCGTTGCGCTCGACCAGGGCCCGGGTGGTGATCATCTCGCTGACGAACAGCCCCTTGCCGCCGGTGAACTCCCGGCACAGCGTGCGGAAGGGCGCGTTCGTGATCCCGGCCATGGGCGCCAGGACGACGGGCGGCTGGACGGTGTGCGGACCGATCTGCAGGGGTGACTCGGGCATGGGCATTCCCCCATTGTCGCGCACGCGCACGGCTGCTGTAACAGTCATTAGTTAACCGCACTATCGAAATCGGCTACGCTGGAACGCATGCCCGAGCTGAGCCACCGACGGCGTCTGCTGGTGCTCGCGATCTGCTGCATGAGCCTGCTGATCGTGAGTCTGGACAACACCGTTCTGAACGTCGCCCTGCCCTCCCTCCAGCGCGACCTGCACGCGAGCACGTCCGGTCTGCAGTGGACCATCGACGCCTACACGCTGGTGCTGGCGGCGCTGCTGATGCTCTCCGGCTCCACGGCCGACCGGATCGGCCGCAAGCGGGTCTTCATGACGGGCCTGGTGGTCTTCGGCCTCGGCTCGCTGCTGTGCTCGCTGGCGCCCAGCCTGGAGCTGCTGGTCGTCTTCCGCATGGTGCAGGCCGTCGGCGGCTCGATGCTCAACCCGGTCGCCATGTCCATCATCACCAACACCTTCACCGACCCGCGCGAGCGCGCCCGCGCGATCGGCGTGTGGGGCGCCGTGGTCGGCATATCGATGGCCGCCGGCCCGCTGGTCGGCGGGGTGCTGGTGGAGTCGGTCGGCTGGCGCTCGATCTTCTGGATCAACCTGCCCGTCGCCCTCGCCGCGGTCCTGCTCACCCTCCGCTTCGTCCCGGAGTCCCGTGCGCCCCGGGCCCGCCGCCCCGACCCGGTCGGCCAGGTGCTGGTCATCGCCCTGTTCGGCGCCCTGACCTACGCGATCATCGAGGCGCCGGACGCGAGCCTCGGCGAGGTCCTGCCGTTCGCCGCCGTCGCGCTCGCCGCCCTGCTGGGCCTGGCCTGGTACGAGCCGCGCCGCGCCGAGCCGCTGATCGACCTGCGGTTCTTCCGCTCCGCCCCGTTCAGCGGCGCCACCGTGATCGCGGTGTGCGGCTTCGCCGCCCTGGGCGGCTTCCTGTTCCTGTCCACGCTCTACCTGCAGAACGTGCGCGGCCTGGACGCCCTGCACGCCGGCCTGTGGATGCTGCCGATGGCCGCGCCGACCATCCTGTGCGCGCCGCTGTCCGGGCGGCTGGTGGGCAGCCGGGGGCCGCGGCTTCCGCTGCTGATCGCCGGATGCGCGATCACGCTCAGCGCGGTGCTGTTCGCCGCCTTCGAGGCCGAGACGTCGAACGCCACGCTCACCGTCGGGTACGTGCTGTTCGGCATCGGCTTCGGCTTCGTCAACGCCCCCATCACCAACACCGCCGTCTCCGGCATGCCGCGCGCCCAGGCCGGGGTCGCCGCGGCCGTCGCCTCCACCAGCCGGCAGCTCGGCCAGACGCTGGGCGTCGCGGTGGTCGGCGCCGTCCTGGCCTCCGGGGTCGGCTCGTCCGGGTACACCAAGGACACGTTCCTGGCGGCCGCGCGGCCGGGCTGGTGGGTGCTGGTGGCCTGCGGCGCGCTGGTGCTGGTGCTGGGCGCGGTCACCTCCGGCCGCTGGGCCAGGCGGACGGCCCGGGCCACGGCGGACCGCCTGCAGGAGAACGAGGTGCGCGAGGCCGCCGGCGTCGGCGCCTGAACCGTGCGGACGGACCGGGCGGCCGGCCGGACGGGGCGCCCTGACGGGCAGGCGGGCGGACCGGCAGGGCGAGGGCGGACCGGCAGGGTGCGAGCGGGCAGGGCGCCTGCGGGCGCGAAGAGTGACACCGCCCCGCGGACGCGGTGACGCCGCACACAGGGGGTGACGCAGCGCGCGCGAAGGTAAGAAAGAAGTAAACCGGGCCACCCCTTGTGACCTGCGGTTTCTTATCGATCCGGAGAGGGTTCACAGGGTCTTTCGCACTACGCCGAGTGGCCGAACGGTGACTCTCGGGCAAACCTGGAGAGGCGCCGACCACCCCCGGACGGGGGACATCGGCCGCAGGGGGATCCGTCGACCGAACGGGAGACCACCATGCATGCCACCGCTCGCCGCCGCTGTGCCCGCGCCCTCGCCGCCGGCGCCCTGTCCGCCGCGCTGGTGTCGGCCGGAGGCACCGGAGCCTTCGCCGCGGACACCGCGCCGAAGCCGAGCCCCACGCACAGCACGATGCCCATGACGAAGATGTCGGTCACCGCCAAGGCCGACCGCATGTCGGTCAAGACCGGGCACGCCGTGACCCTGACCGGGCACGTCAAGGGCGTCAAGACGGGCACCAAGCTGGTCCTGCAGCACCTGCACAACGGCAAGTGGACCACGCTGCGCTCCAGCACCATGGTCAAGAAGAACGGCAGCTACTCCCTGCCGCACACCTTCACCGCCAAGGGCACCGAGCACCTGCGCGTGGCCACGTCCGACGGCAAGGCCC
This sequence comes from Streptomyces mexicanus, assembly GCF_902506575.1. Classification (GTDB taxonomy): domain Bacteria; phylum Actinomycetota; class Actinomycetes; order Streptomycetales; family Streptomycetaceae; genus Streptomyces; species Streptomyces mexicanus. The sequence continues at coordinate 2,665,981 of NZ_LR732544.1, forward strand.
ACTCCTCCACGGTGACGGTCAAGGTCGCCTGACGCCCCTACGACGGGCGCTGGGCCTCCAGGCCCCGCAACAGCAGATCCAGGACCGCGTCGAACTCGTCCTGGACGTCCGGCCGCTTCCACTCCCGCGCATGGCACGGGTCGTGGAAGCGGCCGGTGGCGTGGAACAGGGCGCGGGCCACGGCCTTCGGGTCGCCGGCCGTGAAGGCGCCGCTCGCCACGCCCGCTTCGACGATCCGGGTCAGCTGGGCGGTCAGCTCGGCTATGTGCTCGCCGACCACCTCGCCGTTCTCTTCGGTGAGGACGGAGTACGTGGCGAACAGCTCGGGGTCGTCGCCCGCCTTGCGGCGCTTGGCGTCGAACAGCCCCTGGAACCAGTCGCGCAGCCGCTGCCGCGGGTCGCGGTCCTCGGCGCCCGCGATGCCGGCGAGGGCGTCGGAGGTCCGGTCCAGCCACCGCTTGGTCACCGCCCCGCGCAGCGCCGCCTTGGTGCGGAAGTGCCGGTAGACACTGCCGTGGCTGACGCCGAGCGCGCGGGCCACGTCCACCACCGTGGCCTTCGCCGGCCCGTGGCGGCGCAGCACCTCCTCGGTCGCCTCCAGGATGCGCTCGGCCGTCAGGGTCTCGGTGGTGGGTGACATGTCATAGACCGTACCCGGCGCTCTCGCGGCGCCGTCCTCAGCGTTCGCTGTCGAGGTGTGCCATCTGCGCCTCGGGGTAGCGCTCACCGGCGGCCGCGTCGGCCGGGACGGCCTCCTCGATCGCGGCGAGGTCGGCCGGATCCAGCGTCACCTCCAGCGCGCCCAGCGCCTCCGCCAGCCGCTCCCGGGTGCGGGCGCCGATCAGCGGCACGATGTCCTCGCCGCGCGAGAGCACCCAGGCGATCGCGATCTGCGCGACGCTCACGCCCTTGCCCTCGGCGATCTTCCGCAGCGCCTCGACCAGGGCCAGGTTGTGCTGGAGGTTCTCGCCCTGGAAGCGGGGCGAGTGGGCGCGGAAGTCGGTGGGGGAAAGCTGCCGGTCGGCGCGGAAGTGCCCGGAGATCAGGCCGCGCGAGAGGACCCCGTACGCCGTGACGGCGATGCCCAGCTCCCGGGTGGTGGGCAGGATCCGCTCCTCGATGCCGCGGGAGATGAGCGAGTACTCGATCTGCAGGTCGGAGATGGGCGCGGTGGCGGCGGCCCGGCGGATGGTGTCGGCGCCGGCCTCGCTGAGGCCGATGTGCCGCACGTACCCCTTCTCGACCAGCTCGGCGATCGCGCCGACCGTCTCCTCGATGGGCACGTCGGGGTCGACGCGGGCGATCCGGTAGACGTCGATGTGGTCCACGCCGAGGCGCTGCAGGGAGTACGCGGCGAAGTTCTTCACGGCGGCGGGGCGGCCGTCGTAGCCGTTCCAGTTGCCGTCGGCGTCGCGCAGGGCGCCGAACTTCACGCTGAGCAGCGCCTGCCCGCGGCGGGCGGCGGGGGCGGCGCGCAGGGCCTCGCCGATCAGCATCTCGTTGTGGCCCATGGCGTAGAAGTCGCCGGTGTCCAGCAGGGTCACGCCCGCCTCCAGGGCGGCGTGGATCGTGGCAATGGACTCGGCCCGGTCCGCCTCGCCGTACAGCGCGGACATGCCCATGCAGCCGAGGCCGAGGGCGGAGACCTGGGGGCCGGTGGTTCCGAGGGATCGGGTGTTCATCGTCATGCCCCCAGCATCACATGACAGCTGACAGATTTCAATATCTGTCAGCTGTCATTTCGTCGGGGTGGTACGGGAGAGGCGGGGCGGGGGGGCGCGGGACGCAGAAAAGCCGTACGGCCGCCGGGTGATCCGGCGGCCGTACGGCGTTCGGTGGGGTCCCGCGGGTGGGTCAGCAGCCCAGCAGGCGGGCGGCCAGGTAGCCCTCGATCTGGTCCAGGGACACGCGCTCCTGCTTCATCGAGTCGCGCTCGCGGACGGTGACCGCGTTGTCCTCCAGGGTGTCGAAGTCGACGGTCACGCAGTACGGCGTGCCGATCTCGTCCTGGCGGCGGTAGCGGCGGCCGATGGCGCCCGCGTCGTCGAACTCGATGTTCCAGTGCTGGCGCAGGGTCTGGGCCAGGCCCTTGGCCTTCGGGGACAGCTCCGCGTTGCGGGACAGCGGCAGCACCGCGACCTTCACCGGGGCCAGGCGGTGGTCCAGGCGCAGCACGGTGCGCTTCTCCATCTTGCCCTTGGCGTTGGGCGCCTCGTCCTCGACGTAGGCGTCGAGCAGGAAGGCGAGCATCGCCCGGCCGACACCGGCCGCGGGCTCGATGACGTACGGCGTCCAGCGCTCGCCGGCCTCCTGGTCGAAGTACGCCAGGTCCTGGCCGGAGGCCTTGGCGTGGGAGGAGAGGTCGTAGTCGGTGCGGTTGGCCACGCCCTCCAGCTCGCCCCACTCGCTGCCGCCGAACTGGAAGCGGTACTCGATGTCGGCGGTGCGCTTGGAGTAGTGGGAGAGCTTCTCCTTGGGGTGCTCGTACCAGCGCATGTTCTCCTCACGGAGACCCAGGCCGGTGTACCAGTTCCAGCGCTGCTCCATCCAGTACTCGTGCCACTTCTCGTCCTCGCCCGGCTTGACGAAGAACTCCATCTCCATCTGCTCGAACTCGCGGGTGCGGAAGATGAAGTTGCCCGGCGTGATCTCGTTGCGGAACGACTTGCCCATCTGGGCGATGCCGAATGGCGGCTTGCGGCGGGAGGTGGTCTGCACCAGGGCGAAGTTGGTGAAGATGCCCTGGGCGGTCTCGGGCCGCAGGTAGGCGATGGAGCCGGAGTCCTGGGTGGGGCCGAGGTGGGTGGACAGCAGGCCGGAGAACTGCTTGGGCTCGGTGAACTGGCCCTTGGTGCCGCAGTTGGGGCAGTTGATGTCCGCCAGGCCGTTCTCGGGGGCGCGGCCCTTCTTCTCCTCGTAGGCCTCCTCCAGGTGGTCCGCGCGGAACCGCTTGTGGCAGGAGGTGCACTCGGTGAGCGGGTCGGTGAAGGTGGCGACGTGGCCGGAGGCGACCCAGACCTCGGGGGCGAGGATCACGGACGAGTCGATACCGACGACGTCCTCGCGCGACGTCACCATGTAGCGCCACCACTGGCGCTTGAGGTTCTCCTTCAGCTCGACACCCAGGGGACCGTAGTCCCAGGCGGCGCGCTGACCGCCGTAGATCTCACTGCAGGGGAAAACGAAGCCACGGCGCTTGCTCAGGCTGACGATGGTGTCGATCTTGTCGGCGGCCACGGTGCTCTCTTCATTACGACGACGGGCGACGAAGCGAGGACGCTTCACAGCGAATGCTTCAGCGTACCGGCGGGGCCTGCCCCTCAATCAAATCGGTGCCGGACAAGGACCCCGCTCGACCCCGGACGACCCCGCGCGGAGGCGTCCGGAGCGCTTGTTGACAACGGTTTCCATTTTTGATGAAAATGACTGTCATGAACGCTCGACGACGTCCCCTCATATCCGGCCTCGCGGCAGCGACGGCCGCCGTCCTCGCCCTGGGAGCCCTCTCCGCCTGCTCCTCCAGCGAGGCGGCGGGCAGCACGGACAAGTTCGACGTCGTCGCGTCGTTCTATCCGATGGCCTTCCTCGCCGAGCGGATCGGCGGCGACCACGTCCACGTCACCAGTCTCACGCAGCCCGGCCAGGAGCCGCACGACCTGGAGATCAGCGCCCAGCAGACCGCGCAGCTGCAGGAGTCCGACGCGGTCCTCTACCTCAAGGGCCTGCAGCCCTCCGTGGACGACGCCGTCGCCCAGTCGGAGGTGAAGACGAAGATCGACGCCGCCTCCCTGACCACCCTGGAGGAGCACGGCAACGAGGTCGGCGGGCACGCCGCCGCCCACGACACCCACCAGGGCGAGGAGTCCGGCGGCAAGGACCCGCACGTCTGGCTCGACCCGGTGCGCTACGCGCAGATCGCCCAGGGCGTCGGCACGGCGTTCGAGAAGGGCGACCCGGACCACGCGGCGGACTACCGCAAGAACACCGCCGCCCTGGTCGAGCAGCTCGACGGGCTGAACACCGAGTTCCGGCAGGGCCTCGCGCATACCAGGACCAAGGTCTTCCTCACCACGCACGCCGCCTTCGGCTACCTCGCCGAGCGCTACGGCCTGACCGAGGAGGCCATCAACGGCCTGGACCCGGAGTCCGAGCCCAGCGCCGCCCGGGTCAAGGACCTGGAGAAGACGGCGCGGGCCGACGGGGTGACCACCGTGTTCTACGAGACCCTGGTCAGCGACAAGACCGCGAAGACCGTCGCGCGCGACGCGCACCTGACCACGGACGTCCTCGACCCGCTCGAAGGGATCACGAAGAACTCCCGGGGCACCGACTACTTCTCCGTCCAGCGGGCCAACCTCAAGGCCCTCCGGCAGGCCCTGGGCGCCCGGTGACCGACACCACCGAAGCCACCGCCGACGCCAAGGAGGCGATCATGGGCGAACCCGTCATATCCCTGCGCCGGGTGAGCGCCGAGCTGGGCGCGCGCCCCGTGCTGCGCGGCATCGACCTGACCGTGCACCGCGGCGAGGTGGTCGCGCTGCTCGGCGCCAACGGCTCCGGCAAGTCCACCACCGTGCGTGCCGTCATCGGCCAGGTGCCGGTCGTCTCCGGCGAGATCGAGCTGTTCGGCACCCCGCGCCGCGCCTTCCGCGACTGGGCGCGCGTCGGCTACGTGCCGCAGCGCACCCCGGCCGCGGGCGGTGTCCCGGCGACGGTCACCGAGATCGTCTCCGCGGGCCGCCTGTCCCGGACCCGCTTCGGCGTCTTCCGCCGGGCCGACCGGGAGGCCGTGCGCGAGGCCCTGGAGCTGGTCGGCATGGCGGACCGGGCGAAGGACGCGGTCGGCGCCCTGTCCGGCGGCCAGCACCAGCGGGTGCTGATCGCCCGCGCGCTGGTCGCCCGCCCCGAGCTGCTGATCATGGACGAGCCGATGGCGGGGGTGGACCTGGCCAGCCAGGAGGTCCTGGCGCGCACGCTGAAGGAGCAGGTCGCGGCCGGTACGACGGTGCTGCTGGTGCTGCACGAACTCGGCCCCCTGGAGCCGCTGATCGACCGGGCGGTCGTCCTGAGCGACGGCCGCGTCGTGCACGACGGCCCGCCCCCGAAGGCCGTGGGCCACCACGCCCGGCCCGGCCACGACCACGTCCACCCCCACGCCCCGCACGACGCCGCCGGCGCCGATCCGATCCGCACGGGACTGCCACTGTGATGGACTTCCTGAACTACGCCTTCATGCAGCGGGCGCTGCTCGCCTCCGTCCTGGTCGGCATCACCGCGCCCGCCGTCGGCATCTACCTGGTCCAGCGCCGCCAGGCCCTGATGGGCGACGGCATCGGCCACGTCGCCATGACCGGCGTCGGCCTCGGCTTCCTGCTGTCCGCCTCGCCGGTGTGGATGGCCACGGCCGTCTCCGTCCTCGGCGCGATCCTGATGGAGCTGATCCGCTGGTACGGCCGCACCCGCGGCGACATCGCCCTGGCGATGCTGTTCTACGGCGGCATGGCCGGCGGCGTCATGTTCATCAACCTCGCCCCCGGCGGCTCCAACGCCAACCTGACCTCGTACCTGTTCGGCTCGCTGTCGACGGTGTCGCAGTCGGACGTGCTGGCGATCTGCCTGCTGGCCGCCTTCGTCGTGCTGGTCACCCTGGGGCTGCGCCGGCAGCTGTTCGCGGTCAGCCAGGACGAGGAGTTCGCCCGGGTGACGGGCCTGCCGGTGCGCGCCCTGAACCTGCTGACGGCCGTGACGGCCGCGGTGACCGTGACCGTCGCGATGCGCGTGGTCGGCCTGCTGCTGGTCAGCGCGCTGATGGTGGTCCCGGTGGCCGCCGCCCAGCAGCTGACCCGCAGCTTCGCGGCGACCTTCGCGATCGCCGTGGCCATCGGTGTGAGCGTCACCCTCGGCGGCACCGTCACGTCCTACTACCAGGACGTGCCGCCCGGCGCGACGATCGTGCTGCTGACCATCGCCGCGTTCATCGTCCTGACCGCCCTGGCCACCCCGCTGGCCCGGCGCCGCGCCCGGGCGCTGGCCGCGGCACGGCCCGCCGCGGACCCCGCCGAGTGCGCCATTCCGGCCAGTCGGGCCTCCGCCGACGAGGTCGGCGTCTGACCGCGAGGTGCCCGGGCTGGCACAATGGCCCGGGCAGACGCGAGACGTTGCGCGAGACGTTTCAGGACGTCTCGGACCCAGGACGTTTCAGGAGGCAACCGGTGACGACCGCAGGACCGCCCGTGAAGGGCCGCGCCACCCGGCAGCGCGCCGCTGTCGCGGCGGCCCTCGACGAGGTCGACGAGTTCCGCAGCGCGCAGGAACTCCACGACATGCTCAAGCACAAGGGCGACTCGGTCGGCCTGACCACGGTCTACCGCACCCTGCAGTCCCTCGCCGACGCCGGCGAGGTGGACGTCCTGCGCACCTCCGACGGCGAGTCCGTCTACCGCCGCTGCTCCACCGGCGAACACCACCACCACCTGGTCTGCCGCGTGTGCGGCAAGGCCGTCGAGGTCGAGGGCCCGGCCGTCGAGCAGTGGGCGGAGACGATCGCGGCGGAGCACGGCTTCGTCAACGTCGCCCACACGGTGGAGATCTTCGGCACCTGCGCGGAGTGCTCCGCGGCCCGCGCGGACACCTGAGACCCCGCGCCCCCGACAGCGGACCCGTGGCGCGCCGCGCCCCCGAAGGGGCGCGGGCCGCCCCGGCCGGTCAGCCGCCCTCGCTCCGGCCCTCCATGGCCAGCAGCACCTCGTTGGGCACCGCCCCGCCGAAGCGGCGGTCGCGGGAGGCGAACTCCAGGCAGGCCCGCCACAGGTCCCGGCGGTCGAAGTCGGGCCACAGCACGTCCTGGAAGACCATCTCGGCGTACGCGCTCTGCCACAGCAGGTAGTTCGAGGTGCGCTGCTCGCCGCTGGGCCGCAGGAACAGGTCCACGTCCGGCATGTCCGGGTAGTACAGGTACTTCTGGACGGTCTTCTCGGTGATCTTGGACGGGTCCAGCCGGCCCGCCTTCACGTCCTCCGCCATCGCCTTCGCGGCGTCCGTCAGCTCCGCCCGGCCGCCGTAGTTCATGCAGAAGTACAGCGTGAGCAGGTCGTTGTCCTTCGTCTGCTCCTGCGCGATCTGCAGCTCCTTGGCGACCGACTTCCACAGCCGGGGCATCCGGCCCACCCAGCGCACCCGGACCCCGAGCGCGTCCAGCTGGTCCCGGGACTTGCGGATGAAGTCCCGGTTGAAGTTCATCAGGAAGCGCACCTCCTCCGGCGAGCGCTTCCAGTTCTCCGTGGAGAAGGCGTACAGGGAGATGTTGCCGACGCCGATCTCGATGGCGCCCTGCAGCACGTCCAGCACCCGCTCGGCGCCGACCTTGTGCCCCTCGGTGCGCGGCAGCCCGCGCTGCTTGGCCCACCGGCCGTTGCCGTCCATGACGATCGCCACGTGCTCCGGGACCAGCTCGCCCGGGAGCTTCGGCGCGCGGGCGCCCGACGGGTGCGGCTGAGGTGCCTGGTACTCGCGCCGCCGGCTCCCCAGGATCCCGCGTACGGCCATGTGCTCTCGTCTCCCTCGCTGTGGCGGTGTTACTTCTCGACGTACCTCAGTGAGCGCAGTCCGCGCTCCAGGTGCCAGTGCAGATACGCGGACACCAGCCCGCTGCCCTCCCGCACGTACCGCGGCTCGCACGCGTCCGCGGTCGCCCAGTCCCCCGTGAGCAGCGCGCCGAGGAGCGTGAGCGCCTGCGGCGAGGGTACGACACTGCCGGGCACCCGGCAGTCGGCGCAGACGGAACCGCCCGAGGCGACCGAAAAGAACCGGTTCGGGCCGGGCAGGCCGCACCGGGCGCAGTCGCCGAAGCTGGGCGCGTAGCCGTTGACGGCCAGCGAGCGCAGCAGGAACGCGTCGAGCACCAGATGCGGCGCGTGCTCGCCCCGGGCCAGCGTCCGCAGGCCCCCCACCAGCAGCAGGTACTGCTGGACGGCCGGCTCGCCCTCGTGGTCGGTGAACCGCTCGGCCGTCTCCAGCATGGCCGTCCCGGCGGTGTAGCGGGCGTAGTCCGTCACGATCCCGCCGCCGTACGGCGCGATGGTCTCGCTCTGCGTGCACAGCGGCAGACCCCGGCCCACCAGCTCACTGCCCCGCGCGAAGAACTGCACGTCCACGTGCGAGAAGGGCTCCAGGCGCGCCCCGAACTTCGACTTGGTCCGCCGCACGCCCCGCGCCACGGCCCGCACCCGCCCGTGCCCCCGGGTCAGCAGCGTGATGATCCGGTCCGCCTCACCCAGCTTCTGGGTGCGCAGCACGATGCCGTCGTCGCGGAACAGACTCATGGGCTCCATTCTCCCCCACGGCCGCCCCCCGCCGGGCGCGGGTCCACCGGCTCACGGCACCTCTCCCCGGCTGCGCGCGTTCGCGTACGCCGTCGCCGCGCGGAGCCGCTCGGCCGGGGTCGCGGCCCGCACCTGCTCCGGCGCGCAGTCCCACTCCCGGCCGCCGCCCAGCGGCCGCAGCTGCACGTACGGCCCCTCGCGGCCCATCACCACGCCGACCCGCCCCGTGTGCACGTCCAGCGCGTACGACCCGACCGGCGGGACGGCCGGGACCGGCGGGACGGCCTGGTGCCCCGCCCCGCTCACCGCAGCACCGCGGCCAGCCGCGCGGCCGTCTCCACCGAGCAGCGTCCCAGCTCGATCAGCGGACACGGCGCCTCCCGGGCCAGCCCGACGGGATCCAGCCCCAGCGAGGGCAGAGTGATCCCCGCCTTCTCCAGCGCGGCCCGCAATGCCGCGAGCGTTTCCTCCGCCTCCTTCACGCAGAACGCCGCATGAGCCGACTTCTGTGCTGCCACGTGCACCCCTTCTCCCTCGCGCCTCACTTCACTGCTTGCATACCCAAGGTGACGCTGCGCGACTAAGGTCGGAAGCGGTTCGAGCCCTACAACGGGCGCGCAGTGCGAGGGGGTCGGTCATGGCCAACGGTTCACGCCAGGCGGTGTGGGAGTTCTTCGGCGCGGAACTCAAACGCCGCCGCGAGGAGGCCGGGCTCACCCAGGTGGAGCTGGGGGCGCGGGTCTTCGTCTCGGGCGGCTATATCGGCCAGTTCGAACAGGCCATCAGAAAGCCGCAGTTGGACGTGGCCCAGCGGATCGACGAGGTGCTGCAAACCGACGGTATTTTCGAGCGGCTGTGCAGGAAGCTGATCGATGATCCGCGGTATGCGGATTACTTCGCCCACGTGGTGGAGCTGGAGCGACTGGCCACGAAGATCTGCGAGTTCGCGCCGACCGCGGTGCCGGGCTTGTTGCAGACGGCTGGGTACGTACGCGCCGTCACCATCGCGATGAACCCGTTCGCATCTGACGAATACATCGAGGACAAGGTGTCTGGGCGTCTGGAGCGCCAGCGCATCCTGGAAGACGCAACACGCCCGGTGTATTGGGTGGTCCTGCACGAGAACGTGCTTCGTGTCCCGGTCGGTGGTCCCAGGGTGATGGCCGAGCAGTTGGGGCACATCCTGCGGCTGGCACGGGCGCGGACGATCCTGCTCCAGGTGTTGCCGTACACCGCCGGGGCATACCCGGCGATGACCGGTGACCTGCGCCTGATGGAGTTCGAGGACGCACCTCCAACGGCCTATACGGAAGCGGTGTATTCAGGGACCTTGCTGGACGATCCAGCTGTGGTGAAGCGCGTTTACGGGGCCTACGATCTGATGAGGGCCGCCGCGCTGTCGCCGGAGGCGTCCCTGGCCCTGATCGAATCGGCGGCGGAGGACAACAGACGATGCGCGAGTACGACCTGACCCACGCCCGCTGGCGCAAGAGCAGCTACAGCGACGGCAACGGCGGCAACTGCGTCGAGGTCGCCGACGGAGTCCCCGGTGTCGTGCCCGTGCGGGACAGCAAGGTGGCCCAAGGGCCTGTGCTGGTCCTCGGGGCGGCCGCCTGGGCGGAGTTCGTCCGCGCCGTGGGGGCCGTCCGCTCCTAGCCGTCCCGCCGAACCACCGCACCCCCACGGAGCCCCCATGGCCCTGCCCGCGCCGCTGACCGGTGTCGTCCCGCCCGTGTGCACGCCGCTGACGCCCGAGCGGGAGGTGGACGTGGACTCGCTGCTGCGGCTGGTGGACCACCTGGTGGCGGGCGGGGTGCACGGAGTGTTCGTGCTCGGGTCGACGTCGGAGGCGGCGTTCCTGACGGACGGGCAGCGCAGGCGTGTGGTGGAGGCGGTCGTCGGCCACCTCGGCGGGCAGTTGCCGGTGCTGGCCGGGGCGATCGACATGAGCACCGCGCGGGTGCTCGACCACGTGGCCTCGGTCGCGGCGGCGGGGGCCGACGCCGTCGTCGTCACCGCCCCGTTCTACGCCCGCGCCCAGCACCCGGCGGAGATTGCCCGCCACTACCGGCGGGTCGCGGAAAAGAGCCCGGTGCCCGTGTTCGCCTACGACATCCCGGTCTCCGTGCACACCGGGCTGCCGGTGGACCTGGTGCTGGAGCTGGCCGCGGAGGGGGTGCTGGCCGGGCTGAAGGACTCCAGCGGTGACCTGGCCGGGTTCCGCCAGGTGGCCGGCGGGGTGCGGGCGGGGGCCGGTCCGGCCGGGTTCAGTGTGCTCACGGGGTCCGAGCTGCTGGTCGACGCGGCCCTCGCGCTGGGCGCGGACGGCGCCGTACCCGGGCTGGCCAACGTGGACCCGCACGGCTTCGTGCGCCTGTACCGGCTCGCCCGGGCGGGCGACCAGGACGGCGCCCGGGCCGAGCAGGAGCGGCTGTGCGCGCTGTTCGGCATGGTCGGCGCGGCCGACCCCGCCCGGATGGGCCCGGGGTCGGCGGCGATCGGCGCGTTCAAGGCGGCGCTGCACCTGCGGGGCGTCATCGACTGCCCGGCCACGGCGGAACCGCAGATCCCGCTGGCACCGGCGGAGGTGGAGCGGGTGCGGGCGTTCCTGGCCGCCGCCGAGCTGGTGTGAGGGTGGCGGCCCTCATTCGCCGCTGTCCACCATCCAGGTGTCGCCCTCCTCGTCGTCCACGCGCGTCTCCAGCTCGCGCAGGGTCATGCCCGCCTCCCACAGCTCCCGGAAGCGCTTCATGCGGTCCTGGACGTGGTTCTGCCGGGCGATGAGCCGGGTGCGGACGTTGACGTCGCGCAGGTCCTGGTCGATCTCGAAGGAGACGGCCTCGTCGTAGACGATGAAGTCGTTGGTGGTGCCGCGCTGGAGGTGCGGCGGCAGCTCGGGCAGCACCGACACGCGCACGCCGATGCCCAGCAGCTCCTGCTCCTCGCACAGCCGCAGCAGCCGGTCGTCCAGTTCCCGCGCGCTCTCCACCAGGAACACCCGGCGCACCGGCACCCCGCGCTCCTCGATCGCCTCCTGCTGGCCCTGGAGATAGCGGCTGGCGGGCTCGCTCTCCCAGAACTGCCGGTCGACGGAGGTGCTGGTGGCGCAGATGGACTGCTCGGCGGCGCGGGTCAGGGAGAGCATCCAGTCGTGGTTCTCGCCGGGGCACTCCGCGCTCAGCGAGGTGAGGTCCGTCAGGTGCCCGACGACCCGCCGCATCTCCAGCCGGACGAACGTGTGCAGGATCGACGGCCCGGGCGCCAGCACCTCGGCGAAGCGGTCGGCCAGGTCCGGCACGCTGCCGTCCACGCTGACCAGGGCCTGCTGGGCGCGGGACTCGGCGTCCTGCCGCTCCTGGGCGAAACGGCTCTCGATCAGCCGCGTGATGTCCTGCGTGTGCCGGGTGAGGACCTCCCGGACGGTGGCGGCGGTCTCGGCCGGTGTGCTCTCCGCCCGCCGGGCCCGCTCGGCCAGTTGCCGGGCCTCCTCCTGTGTCTGCCGGGCGTGTTCCCGGCTCTGCCGTGCCTGCTCCGCCAGCCGCCGGTCCACGCCCAGCACGTGCTGGGCCGCCACCGCGCCGGCCGCGCACAGCAGCGCGGCCAGGAACTGCCGCAGCGCACTGCCGTGCGGGGCGAGCAGCGCGGCGACGCACCAGAGCAGGGCGCCGAGGAGCACGCCGACCGCGCCGCGCCGCAGCCACAGCTCCCGCCCGGGGTGCGCGGGCGCGGCGGCGGGCGTGGGCGAGCGTCCGGTCAGGGCGGGTGGGTCGGTGGTGCCGGGTGTGCCGGCCGTGTCGTCGGGCCGGGGTGACGGTGCCGTGCTCATCTCGCTTCTCCCCCCGTCGGGATGCGCATCGGATCGGGACTGCGGGTGCGTCCGGTCAGGAACCGGGCGCCGGGTGCGTCCGGTCAGGAAGCGGGCTCCACCTCCCGGTGCACCGAGGCGATCGCGTGCAGCGTCAGCTGGTCGCGGATGCGCTGGACGAGCGTCCGCCACTGGCGGGTGAAGCCGGGGCTCTCCTCCAGCGCCTCCCACAGCGGGGCCAGCTCCTTGGCCACCCGGGCCCGGGGCATCCACAGGTGCAGCAGGTGGTCCACGGCGGGCCGCAGCGCGGTGACGACGGCGGGTCGCTGCGGCGCCGCCACGGGTCTGCGGCGCGCGGGCGGCGCGCCCAGGCTGATGCCGTCCAGCAGGCGCACCACCGTGGTGAGCAGCCAGTCGTGCAGGGCGAGGTCGTCGCAGAGCCCGGCGATGTCCGCGCTCGGGGTGCCCCCGGGGACCCGCAGCCGCACGGTGCGCAGCTCGTCCGCGGCCAGGGTGAACCGTTCGATCGAGGGGCCCTCGTCCCCTTCGGCGGGCAGGGCGACCCAGCGCAGCCGGGTGGGGCGCGAGCGCAGGGGCGGACTGTGGTCGAGCAGGGGGTGGCGCAGCAGGCGGGTGAGCAGGCCGTCGGCGATCAGGCCCACGTCCAGGTCGCCGGGGCGTCCGCCGTCGAGGACGCCCTGTGCGACGGCCTCGTGGGGCAGTTTCCCCAGCGGCTCGACCATGCCGGGCCGTACCAGGTAGTGGCCCCAGGGCCGGCGCTGGTCGGGTCCGGTGGCGGGCATCCGGGCGTAGGCGGAGGTCTGCAGGACGCGGCCCTCGGTCAGCGCGGCGCGCGCGGCGACCGTGCCCACGGCGCGGACGCGGGCGCCGTTCGCGCTGGGCAGCGGGCAGTCGACGCCGGTGAGGGTGTCGGGGGAACGCGCGTAGAGGTTGGGGCGTTCGGAGAGCAGGACGCGTTCGTCGGCGCGCAGGGCGAGCAGGGCGGCGGCGGAGCGGATGTCGAGGGCCTGCCGGGTGGGCAGCAGGCAGGTGCGGACCTCGCCGCAGGCGAGCACGGCGGGCGGTGTGGTGTCCTGCTGCCTCGGGGCCGCCATGTCAGGGTCCCGCGTAGAAGACGTAGGAGACGCGGTCGGCCACCGAGTCGGGGACGTCCAGGTGCTCGCGGGCGGAGCGCTCCGCGACCTGGTGCAGGGCCGCCCGGTCCACCTCGATCTGGTCCAGGACGACCCGGACGGCGTGTTCCACCGGCAGGAACCGATTGGGCAGCACCGAACAGGTCCGGTACGCGGCGAACGGATCGGCCCGCGGGTTGAGCCGGACGAGCGCGGGCAGCTCGTCCCAGTCGTCGGGGAAGCCGCCGGCGGGGTGCGGGTGGGGCGTGAAGACGGGGTCGCCCTCGTGGCGCAGCAGCCCGAGGCGGCCCAGCTGCCAGACCGCGGCGAGGAACGGGCAGGACCAGGTGCGGTGCCCGTCGGCGTCCTCGCTCCACATCTCCACGTCCAGGAAGACGGAGTGGCGCCGGGCCGCGGTCTCCTGGGGCGGCTGCCAGGCGGCGGCCGTCTTCATCGCCTGCGGGGTGCGGGCGACGGGGCTGCGCTCGCCGTTGGCCAGCCAGCCGGTCTGCGCGGCCGGCGGCCGGTTGCCGTAGGAGCCGGGCGGCGGCGACTCCACGATGCGGCCCGCCACCGCCTCGGCGACGGGCACCTTGCCGGCGACCGCGCAGCCGGACTCGCGGGCCAGGTAGTCGACTTCCAGACCGGCCCGGTCGGCCTCGTCCAGCAGCAGCGGGACGAGTTCGGCCGGGGTGGAGAAGCGGGTGAAGTAGTCGTCGATGAGGAAGCAGGTGCTGATGCGGGGGCGCCTGCCGCCGGTGCGGGCCGCCGCCGCGGCGCGCGCGGCCTCCACCCACGGGCGGACCTGCGCGAAGTGCTCGCGCAGGCGGGCGGGTCCGGCCTCGAAGTCCTCCATGTACAGGTGGCCCAGCTCCAGCGAGAGGTGGGACAGCGGCACCGCCTGGGTGCGCGGGTCGGCGGCCGTCTCACGGAACACTGCCTCGGTCATGGCCGCCCCCAGTAGGCGTCGTCCGTCAGGCGCAGCGCGATCTCCTCCAGCGCCTCCAGTGTCTCCTTGTTCGCGATCTGCGTGGCGAGCACGTCCTCCTCGGTGATCAGCTGCTCGCGCCACTGCAGGATCGGCTCCAGCGGGACGACGCCGAGCACGACGCTGTCCCCGATGCGCTGTTCGGCGGCGAGCCGGCGCAGCGCCTCGTCGCAGGCCTGCATCCAGGCGGCCTGGGCGGGCGAGCCGTGCGACCACAGCGGGGACTCCGGGTCGGGCACGGCGGCCCGCACGAAGCGGATCGCGGCCCGCAGGGCGTCCTCGTCATGGCCGCGCGCGACGCCGCCGGCGATGATGCCGTGCTCCTTGTGGACGAGCCCGGAGGCGGCGATGACGTGCTGGCGGGTCCAGCGGTGGAAGACCAGCCAGCGGAAGGGGACGCTGCGCATCCGCGGGTGGGCGGTGGCGGCCAGCACCATGTCCACGGCGTAGCTGCGGCCGGCGCTGAGGTCCACCATGATCAGGTCGAACTCGCTGTGGAGCCGCAGCAGCAGGTCGATGCAGCGCTCCAGCGCGTCCTCGCCGGTGGCGAACTCGCCGCCGCCCGCGTCGCCCGGCAGCAGGACCAGGCGGCCGGACTGGTTGGGCCGGGCGCGCAGCAGCGGGTGCTCGGTCTGCCGCCAGACGTCGATCCGGGCGGGTTCGGCGACCTCGCCCTCCAGGTAGGAGTGCAGGCCGCGGTCCTCGGTGCCGCGCATCGCGCCGGGCACGTCGAAGACGGCGGCGGCGGTCGGCGAGCCGAAGTCGAAGTCCACGTACGCCACGTGGTCGCCGGCCAGGGCGCGCTGGTAGGCCAGGTTGGCGCTGGTCACCGAGCGGCCCGTGCCTCCCTTGTCGGAGGCGGCGAAGACGAGCACGGCTCACACCTCCTGCGCGGCGGCGCTTCTGGCCTGGGCCAGGGGGTCGAGTTCCTGGAGCACCGGCAGGGCCAGGGCGAAGGCGGTGGCGGGCCGCTCGTCGAGGAGGCTGCGGGCGTGGTCCAGGCGGCTTTCGATGCTGCGCATGGCGCGGCTGCGGCTGCCGTCGGCGGTGGCGGAGGCCTCCAGCTGCTCCTTGCCGAACAGGTGGGTGGCCTCGCTGAGCAGTTCCCGGGCCAGCTGGGCCAGTTCCGGGCTGCGGATGGGCTGCTGCTCGTAGAGGTTGCGGGCGGCCACCAGGCATTCGGTGACGCGTTCGGTGATGCTCCAGGACAGGCGCGGGCCGATGCCGCGGGCGTCGGGGTAGACGGTGCGCACGTCGTCCCACAGGCCGGTGCCCTCGCCGTCCTCGATCCGCCGCTTCCACAGGTGTTCGAAGGTCTGCTCGGCCAGCCGCAGCAGCCGGTCCTGGGCGCCGATGTTCCGGGAGAGCGCGGCGAGCTGGACGGTCCGTTTGAGCAGCTGGGCGGAGAAGTCCGTCATCCGCCACTGCAGCAGGCCGCCGGAGCGCTCGGAGCCGGCCAGCGGCATGAGCACGCCCGGGTTGTGCAGGCCGATGACCGGGTCGCGCCGGGTCATGCGGCTGGTGATCCGGCCGCGCTCGGCGAGGCGTTCCATGACGGCGACGGTGCGGGTGAGGTCGTCGTCGGTGGCCTTGCGGCGGATCAGGTCGTGGACGAGGATCGCGGCGACGGTCAGCGAGAAGTACTCGGACTCCAGCCGCAGGCCGGTGGTCTGCCAGGGCAGGTCCTCCAGGGGCCAGCGGTCCGGGCCGAACCGGGCGACGGCCGACCAGTACTGCTGGCTCAGCTCCCAGCGCAGCCGCAGCGCCTCGGCGAGCTTCTGCTGGTCGGCGTCGAGCAGGCCCAGGGTCAGGGTGCGCTCGGAGAACAGGTCCTGGATGCCGTCCAGGGCGACGACGGTGAAGTACACGTACGGCAGCCGGTCGGCGATGCCGTCGGGCTGCCCGGGGACCTGGACGTCGAGGTCGGTGACCTGGGGCGCGTCGCGCACGATGCCCCACGCCCAGCCGCACTCGAAGAGCTGGCTCTCGTCCCGGATGGCCTCGTCGACCTGGATGCCGCGGGTGAGGCTTTCGATGATGGTGGCGCGCAGCGGGCGGAAGCGGCGGGAGAACTGCTGCAGCACGGCCCGGTCGGACTGTCTGCGCTGCCCGATGACCTCGATCAGGCGGCGGCCCTGTTCGGACTCGGCGTCGAAGACGTTGACGGTGAAGGAGCGCAGCAGGCTGATCATCGCGGCGGTCAGCCGGGTGCTGGTGGCCTCCCGCAGCTCGGCGACGGCCTTGTGCACCTCGGGGCGGGTGGTGGTGGTCTCGTAGACCTTGAGGAAGCCGAGGGTGGCCAGGCACAGCGTGACGGACATCGAGTAGGAGTCCACCACGCCTAACTGGCTCTGGTCGTGGGTGAGCTCGGCGGCCGGGTCGGCGGGTTTGAAGTAGTGGCCGCCGGCGAAGGTGGGGCTGTCGTCGGGGCCGGTGTGGGTGCGCATGAACTGGGTCAGCGCGGTGACCAGGTTGGGCGGGATCTCCAGGCGGCTGCCGACGCCCTCCAGGGCGCGCAGCACGTCCCGCTCGGTGGTGTCGGGCTGGTCCAGGCGGAAGGCGGGGACCTCGGTGGCGGGGTACAGCAGGCACAGCAGGCGCTCGGCGTCGGCGACGCTGCTCAGCCCGTCGGTGTCCCCCCGGACGAGCTTTCCGTCGTCGAACGAGTGGCGGGCCGTGGCCCGCCAGATCTCCAGCAGGTGCTGACGCGGCTTGATCTGCATCCCCGAACCCCTCGCACAGATCTCGTTGCCCTGTGTGCAGTCATGGTCCCCGCTCCTAGGGAGTGGCAATCGCCGAGTTGCGCCGCCCGAGGGCGAGGAGGATGCCCTCGTGTCCCGGGCGCACCGTGTGCTGCAGATCGTGGATCTCCAGCTCGGCGGCGTACGGTGTCAGGCTCTCCCTGGCCCGGCTTTCGTTCACCCGGTAGGCAGGGTAGCGGTGTTCGCCCACTTGGTACCCCTGCGATTCCTTCATGAAGGCGACGGCGAAGGGTGCCGCCGGGTTGAGGGCGTTCATGAAGCACCGCACGCCCCGCTGGAACTCCTCGGGGCACTCGGACATCGAGTCGGCGACGAAGAACATCGTGCCGACGTCCCAGCGGCGCTGTCCGTCCAGGTCGAAGAGGTTGGCCCGCTCCACCCGGACGATCTCGCCGACCGTGCTGTGCGGGTCGAGGCCGCGGTAGGCGGGGGCCCCGCGCAGCTCGTTCCAGAAGGCGTCCCAGGTCGCGTCGAGTCCGCCGGGGGAGGTCTGCCGCTCCAGGTAGGCCACGTTCGGGGGCGCGTACTCCAGCAGCAGGACCTTCTCGCACCAGGGCAGCATGGACAGCGCCGGATACAGGTTGGCGCCGGCCCCGACGTCGACTCCTCTGGCCGAGTGCGGGGCGGTGGCGGCGAAACAGCGGCTGAAGTGGTCGCGCAGCAGCCGCACGATCTTCAGGTCGACTTCGAGGGGGGTGCGGTAGTTGTTGTCGACGTACACCTCGGGATCGAACTTCGACCACGGTGCGTCAGCGTTGCGATCCATCATCACCCTGCCGCGTTCCATTCGTGTCGGTGAGCCGCGCGAGCCGGACCGTGCGCGTCCCGTGGGTGTCGGCGGCCCGGACCGGTACGCCGCCGTTCCCCGCACGGTAGGCCGCGAGGGCACGCGCAGACAGCCGGGAATGCGCCAGTCCAGATCAGCCGGAAGCACCCCGGCGCACGTCGGCGCACGTCGGCACGCTCGAACTCGCCCTTGCGGGCAGGGAGTTGGGCGCTCACTCTAGTCAGAAGGTGCCGCCGACCGCCACCACGGTTTCTTCATTCCTTCGGGTGTATCGAGCAGGTGCCCGCCGAGTTGACGTCCGCACGATCCGCACGTCCTCACTGGGGGTGGCATGACCGCCGAGCCGCTGGAACGTTTCTTTGAGCACGACGGACCGCTCACGCGTCCGGGACCGGCGCCCGTCCCGGACCCGGCCGCGGTCCCGGACGCACCTGCGGATGCGGACAGGGACACGGACGCGGACACGGCGCCCCTGGTGCTGCGGGCGGCACGCGAGTCGGACCTGCCCGAGCTGCGGCGGCTGGACCAGGAGGTCTTCCGGGAGGTCGCTTACCCCGGCTTCCTGCTGCGCCAGCTGTACGACATGTATGCCGAACACTTCCTGGTGCTCGACGACGGCCGGGGCCACCTGCGCGGATACGTGCTGGCCGGGACCACGGCCCTGGGCGCGCACAGCTGGATCCTGGGCCTCGGCGTGACCCACGACCGCCGCCGCCACGGACTGGGCCGCGAGCTCATGGTGGAGGTCCTGGCCCGGCTGCGCCGCAGCGGCATCAAGGACGTCCGGCTCACCGTGGAGCCCGGCAACCGCGCCGCCGTCCTGCTCTACCGCTCCCTGGGCTTCAGGCCCGAGGAACCCGACGGCGGCCTGCGCCGCGACTACTTCGGCCCCGGCATGGACCGGCAGATCCTGCGCCTGGACCTCACGCCGGAGGGCGCCACGGACCTGTGAGCGGCCGGCCGCCCCGGAGGCCACCCCCGAGAGGTGAGCGGTCGGCCACCCCGGAGGCCACCCCCGAGAGGTGAGCGGCCCGCCCGGGCGGATCGCCGTCAGGACGGGGTCCGGGCCGCCGCCAGCAGCCGGGTCACGTCGTCCGCCGGGAGGGTCAGGGCGGTGCCGATGGTGGTGAGGGCCTCGTGCTCGGCGGGGGTGTAGGGGCCGTCGGCCAGGGCGATCCGGGCGGCCTGCAGGAGGAGGGACTCCCGGCCGGCCGGAGCCAGGTGCGGGGCCAGCGGGTCCAGGGCCTCGTGCAGCTCTATGGTCAGCCCCGCCGCGCACGGCCGCCCCTCGTAGGCCCGGCCGGTGTCCGCGGCCAGCGCCTCCACCAGCGCGGCCAGCTGCTCCTCGGTGCAGTCGGCGACACCGGCCGCGCGGGCGGCACACGCGGCGGTCTCCAGCGCCGTACGGGAGGAGGTGCCGCCCGCGGAGAGCACCGCGAGGGCGACGGTGTGCACGGCGTCGCGCAGCATCGCGGAGAAGCGGGAGGTGGTCGGGTGGTCCAGGGTGTCGGGGCCGAAGTGGCCGCCGCAGGCCGCGCACTCGACGACCGGGCCGGTGGCTCCGCGCGGCAGCAGGGGCACCCCGAGCACGGTGAAGCGGCGTCGTCCGCTCAGCCGCTGGTAGTTGCGGTCGCCGCCGCAGCCGGGGCAGAAGAACTCGCCGTCACCGACGCAGGTCCACGCGACGCGGGTGCCCATGATCCGGGCAGACCGGGTGGCACGGCCGTTTCGTCCCCGTACTGGCAGCACGTCGCACCTCCGTAACCCCGCGGCAACATCGCCGCGTGGGCGTGATGTTAGCCACATCGGCGAGGCGCAGTCAGTACCCCGGACGAGACCTTTCCGTGACCTGGCCGGTAAACGACGGGAAAAGACAGGGTCCCGACCACCCGAAAAGGCGGCCGGGACCCGGGAAAGCACCGGTCAGCGCCGTCAGCGCGCCGCGCGGTTGACGGCCGAGACGACGGCCTTCAGCGACGCACGTGTCGTGTTCGCATCGATGCCGATGCCCCACAGGACCTTGTCGCCGATCGCGCACTCGATGTACGAGGCGGCCTGCGCGGAGGCGCCCTCGCTCATCGTGTGCTCCTGGTAGTCCAGCAGGCGTACGTCGACGCCGATGGACTGCAGCGCGTCGAAGAAGGCGGAGATCGGGCCGTTGCCCGAGCCGGTCAGGACGGTGTCCTCGCCGTCCACCGTCGCCTCCACCGTGAGCATGTCCACGCCGTCGGTGTCGGTGGTGGACTGGCCCGTCTTGACCTGGATGCGGCCCCAGGGGTTGTCCGGGTTGGGCAGGTACTCGTCCTGGAAGACCGCCCAGATCTCCTTCGGCGTGATCTCGCCGCCCTCGGCGTCCGTCTTCGCCTGGATGATCTTGGAGAACTCGATCTGCATCCGGCGCGGCAGGTCCAGCTTGTGGTCGTTCTTCAGGACGTAGGAGATGCCGCCCTTGCCGGACTGGGAGTTGACGCGGATGACGGCCTCGTAGGAGCGGCCGACGTCCTTGGGGTCGATGGGCAGGTACGGCACCGCCCACTCCAGGTCGTCCACGGTGACGCCCTTGGCCTTGGCGTCGGCCTCCATCGCGTCGAAGCCCTTCTTGATGGCGTCCTGGTGGGAGCCGGAGAAGGACGTGTAGACCAGGTCGCCCACGTACGGGTGGCGCGGGTGGACCTCCATCTGGTTGCAGTACTCCCACGTACGACGGATCTCGTCGATGTCGGAGAAGTCGATCTGCGGGTCGACGCCCTGCGAGAACAGGTTCATGCCCAGGGTGACCAGGTCGACGTTGCCGGTGCGCTCGCCCTGGCCGAACAGGCAGCCCTCGACGCGGTCGGCGCCGGCCATGACCGCCAGCTCGGCCGCCGCCACGGCCGTGCCGCGGTCGTTGTGCGGGTGCGCGGACAGGCAGACGAACTCGCGGCGGGACAGGTTGCGGTGCATCCACTCGAAGCGGTCCGCGTGGGTGGACGGCGTCGAACGCTCCACCGTCGCGGGCAGGTTCAGGATGATCTCGCGGTCCGGGCCGGGCTGCCAGACGTCCATGACCGCCTCGCAGACCTCCAGGGCGAAGTCCAGCTCGGTGTCGGTGAAGATCTCCGGCGAGTACTGGTAGCCGAACTCGGTCTCGTCGCCCAGCAGCTTCTCCGCGTACTCCATCACCAGACGCGTGCCGTCCACGGCGATCTGCTTGATGTCGTCCCGGGAGCCGCGGAAGACGACCCGGCGGAAGACCGGGGCGGTGGCGTTGTACAGGTGCACGGTGGCCCGCTTGGCGCCCTTGAGGGACTCCACCGTCCGCTCGATCAGGTCCTCGCGGGCCTGGGTCAGGACGGAGATCGTGACGTCGTCCGGGATCGCGCCCTCTTCCTCGATGATGGAGCGCACGAAGTCGTAGTCGGTCTGGCCGGAGGCCGGGAAGCCGACCTCGATCTCCTTGTAGCCCATCTTGACCAGCAGGTCGAACATCGCGCGCTTGCGGGCGGGCGACATCGGGTCGATCAGGGCCTGGTTGCCGTCCCGCAGGTCGGTGGACAGCCAGCGCGGAGCCGCGGTGATCCGCCGGTTGGGCCAGGTGCGGTCGGGGATGTCGACCTGCTCGTAGCGGCCGTACTTGTGGATCGGCATGGAACTGGGCTGCTGGCGGTTGGCCATGATGGCGTGGGCTCCTCGTGATGTTCCGCTGGTGAGCGGTGCCGGAAGGACGGCCGACGGCGCAACACGCAGCTCCGCGGGGAGGGAGTCGGCCTACGACTACAGGCCCTCGCCGCGGCAGCTAAGGAGAAGCAGCCCGAAACGCATGGTGCTGTGCAGCCTAGCCGAGCCGCGCCGGACGCGGGGGCACGTCCCAGTATGCGAAACCGGCGGGAGGAAAAGGGCAAAACGTGCGCGAGGTCACGCACCGCACCCCTCCCTACCATCGAGTGACGGTCGCGGGGCCCCCTTGCCCCGATATTTCCCCCATCACGGTTGCGGGTAGTGACAAGCCGGTCACGCGGTGCGATGGTGCGCACCATGACCACTCACGGGGGCCTTGAGCCCGTCTTCTGCACGATCGTGCCGCCCCACGTCCTCGACCGCCTCGCGCGCCACGACGACCCCGCGCTGTCCGGTCCCGCCCGCCGCAGCCTGCAACGCGACGCCATGGAGCGCACCCGCCGCCGGCTGACCACCGTCATCGGCGCCACCGCCGCCGCCGCGCCCGCAGGCAAGCAGGACGGACAGCCGCACCGCACGATCTACGACGCCCACCACGGCACCGACCTGCCCGGCACCAAGGTCCGCGGCGAGGGGCAGCAGCCCGGCGGCGATGCCACGGTCAACCGCGCCTACTCGGGTCTCGGCGCGACCTTCGAGCTGTACCTGTCGGTGTACGGACGCGACTCCATCGACGGCCGCGGCTTGCCGCTGGACGCGACCGTGCACTACGACGAGAAGTACGACAACGCCTTCTGGAACGGCGAACAGATGGTGTTCGGCGACGGCGACGGCGAGATCTTCCTCGACTTCACCATCCCCGTCGACGTCATCGGCCACGAGCTGACCCACGGCGTCACCCAGCACACCGCGAACCTCGCCTACTTCGGCCAGTCCGGCGCCCTGAACGAGTCGGTCTCCGACGTGTTCGGCTCGCTGATCAAGCAGTACACCCTCGGCCAGACCGCCGCCGAGGCCGACTGGCTGATCGGCGCGGGCCTGCTCGCCCCGCGCGTCACCGGCACCGCGCTGCGCTCGATGAAGGCGCCCGGCACGGCCTACGACGACGACGTGCTCGGCAAGGACCCGCAGCCGGCCACCATGGACGACTACGTCCACACCGGCAGCGACAACGGCGGCGTGCACATCAATTCCGGCATCCCCAACCACGCCTTCTACCTGGCCGCCACCGCGCTCGGCGGCCACGCCTGGGAGCGGGCCGGGCAGATCTGGTACGACGTGCTGACCGGCGGCGAGCTGCGCGAGGACGCCGACTTCGCGGACTTCGCCCGGCTCACCGTGAAGGCGGCCCGGGAGCGCTACGGCGCCGGGGACGAGGTCCAGGCCGTGAAGAAGGGGTGGGAGGAGGTGGGCGTGCCGGCGTCCTAGCCCTGGTCCGGCGCCGGCCCGGCTCTGTGCCGGGCTCCGGCCCGGTTCTGTGCGGCGGGCACGGGGTGTCCGTTCCCTGCCCTCAGGCACTGGGTTTCCGCGCGATTCCGTACTAGACAGGCATCCATGCGTATTCAGGTGAGGCGCACGGGCGGCTTCGCAGGCGTCGAGCGGCACGGCGAGGTGGACACCGCCGGCCGCCCCGACGCCCACGAATGGCAGGCCCTGGCCGAGAAGGCACTGGCCACCGGCCGGGGCACGCCGCCGCCCGGCGTCCCGGACGGCTTCCGCTACGAGATCACCGTGGACGGGCGGACGGTCCACGCCGCCGACCCCCACCTCTCCGACGAGCAGCGCCGGCTGATCACGCGGGTGCTGCGGGAAGGGGCCTGAACTTACGTGCGCTGCGGGGGCGTTGACATCCGTCACCGCGGGTGCGGATGATCCGCGCATGGCGACGGACCCGATGCCCCGCACGCCTCGGCTGCCCTCCTTCCCGCCCGGCTTCCTGTGGGGCGTGTCCACCTCCGCCCACCAGATCGAGGGCGCGGCGGCGGAGCGCGAGCCGTCCGTGTGGGACACCTTCAGCGCCGAGCCGGGCCGCGTCAAGGACGGCTCGACGGCGGCGGTGGCCTGCGACCACTACCACCGCCACCGTGAGGACGTGGCCCTGCTGGCCGGCCTCGGCGTGGACGCCTACCGCTTCTCCGTCTCCTGGCCCCGGGTGGACTCCCCCGGCGGCCTGGACTTCTACGACCGCCTCGTCGACGAGCTGTGCGCGGCGGGCGTGCGGCCGGTCCCCACCCTCTTCCACTGGGACCTGCCCGCCCGGCTGGACTGGCTGGAACGCGACACCGCCTCCCGGTTCGCGCAGTACGTGGCGCGGGTCGCGGACCGCCTGGGCGACCGGGTGCGCATCTGGATCACGCTCAACGAGCCCGCCGAGCACACCCTGCTCGGCCACGCCCTGGGCGTCCACGCCCCCGGCAGCCGGCTGCTGTTCGACGCGCTGCCGGTCGCCCACCACCAGCTGCTGGCGCACGGCCTGGCGGTGGGCGCGCTGCGCGCCGCCGGGGCGCGGGACATCGGCATCGCCAACTCCCACGGCCCCACCTGGCCGGCCTCGCCGGAGCCGGCGGACGTGGCGGCCGCGGACTTCTACGACGTGCTGCTGAACCGGATGTTCGCCGAGCCGGTCCTGCTCGGCCGCTACCCGGAGGGCATCGCCGAGCTGCTGCCCGGCGACGTCGAGGCCGACCTGGAGATCATCGCCGAGCCGCTGGACTGGTACGGCATCAACTACTACGCCCCGGCCCGGGTGGGCGCACCGCAGGGCGTGGCGACCGAGTTCGGCGGGGTGTCCCTGCCGGCGGAGCTGCCGTTCGCCCCGCGGCCGATCGAGGGCCGCCCGGTCACCGACTCGGGCTGGCCGGTCGTCCCCGAGGGGCTGACGGAGCTGCTGACCGGCTTCCGCGACCGCTACGGCGACAAGCTCCCGCCCGTGATCATCACCGAGAACGGCTGCTCCGGCGAGGGCCTGGACGACCCCGGCCGCATCGCCTACCTGGACGGCCACCTGCGCGCCCTGCACCGCGCGATCGAAGCCGGTGTGGACGTGCGCGGCTACTTCGTGTGGTCGCTGCTGGACAACTGGGAGTGGGCCGAGGGGTACGCGCGGCGGTTCGGCCTGGTCCACGTGGACTACGCCACGCTGCGGCGGACCCCGAAGGCGTCCTACGCGTGGTTCCGGGAGGTGCTGCGGGCCCAGCGGTGAGGCGGCGCCTCGACGCCACCGTCGCCGAGACCGCCCTGCGGCAGCCCGCGCCGGTGGCGGTCCTCACCTGCGGCGCCGAAAAGTCCTACGGCGTTCTCCTCGGCCCGTCGTACCCTGGGAAGCGCGAGGCCGCCCTCAGCTGTGCGGCCGTGACGAGGAGGAACCGCAGGCCTTCAGCGCCGGCCCATGACTCAGACACCCGCAGCAAACACCCCCGCGCAGGGGCAGGCGAGAGCACAGTTCACCGTCCCCGCCCAGCACCCCATGGTGACCGTGCTGGGTTCCGGCGACTCCCTTCTGCGCGTGATCGAAAAGGCCTTCCCGGCGGCCGACATCCATGTCCGGGGCAACGAGATCAGCGCGACCGGCGACCCCGCCGACGTCGCCCTCATCTCGCGTGTGTTCGACGAGATGATGCTGGTGCTGCGCACCGGGCAGCCGATGACGGAGGACGCGGTGGAACGCTCGATCGCCATGCTCAGGGCGAGCGAGAACGGCGAGAGCGACGGCCAGGAGACCCCGGCAGAGGTGCTCACCCAGAACATCCTGTCCTCGCGCGGCCGCACGATCCGCCCCAAGACGCTCAACCAGAAGCGCTACGTCGACGCCATCGACAAGCACACGATCGTCTTCGGCATCGGCCCCGCCGGCACCGGCAAGACCTACCTGGCGATGGCCAAGGCGGTGCAGGCCCTGCAGTCCAAGCAGGTCAACCGCATCATCCTGACCCGCCCGGCGGTCGAGGCCGGCGAGCGCCTGGGCTTCCTGCCCGGCACGCTCTACGAGAAGATCGACCCCTACCTGCGCCCGCTGTACGACGCGCTGCACGACATGATCGACCCGGACTCGATCCCGCGCCTGATGGCCGCCGGGACGATCGAGGTCGCCCCGCTGGCGTACATGCGGGGCCGTACGCTCAACGACGCCTTCATCATCCTGGACGAGGCGCAGAACACCTCGCCCGAGCAGATGAAGATGTTCCTCACCCGGCTCGGGTTCGACTCGAAGATCGTGATCACCGGTGACGTGACGCAGGTGGACCTGCCGAACGGCACCAAGAGCGGTCTGCGCCAGGTGCAGGAGATCCTGGAGGGCGTCGAGGACGTCCACTTCTCCCGGCTGTCGTCGCACGACGTCGTACGCCACAAGCTCGTGGGCCGTATCGTCGACGCGTACGAGAGGTACGACAGCACGCACGGCACCGAGAACGGCGCGCCGAAGCCCCCGGGGCACGGCCGGGCCGGACACGGGCACGGGCACGCGCACAAGGGGAAGTAGACCAGCACGACCATGTCGATCGACGTCAACAACGAGTCCGGCACCGAGGTAGACGAGCAGGCGATCCTGGACATCGCCCGCTACGCGCTCGCGCGGATGCGCATCCACCCGCTGTCCGAGCTGTCGGTGATCGTCGTGGACGCCGACGCCATGGAGCAGCTGCACATCCAGTGGATGGACCTGCCGGGCCCCACGGATGTCATGTCCTTCCCGATGGACGAGCTGCGTCCGCCGTCGAAGGACGACGACGAGCCCCCGCAGGGGCTGCTCGGGGACATCGTGCTGTGCCCGGAGGTGGCCGCCAAGCAGGGCGCCGAGGCGCCCACGCGGCACTCCATGGACGAGGAGCTGCAGCTGCTCACCGTCCACGGGGTGCTGCACCTGCTCGGCTACGACCACGAGGAGCCGGACGAGCGGGCCGAGATGTTCGGCCTGCAGGCGGCCATCGTGGACGGCTGGCGGGCCGAGCGGGGTCTGACCGGCCCGTCCCCGGCGCCCACCGTCTCGTAAGCGTCCGACGATGAGTCCGCAGATCGTGATCGGCGCGGTCGCGCTGGTCGTCGTCGCCTGGCTCGCCGCCTGCGCGGAGGCGGGCCTGGCGCGCGTCTCCAGCTTCCGCGCCGAGGAGGCCGTCAAGTCCGGCCGCCGCGGCAGCGCCCGGCTGGCCAAGGTCGCCGCCGACCCGACCCGCTATCTGAACGTGGCGCTGCTGGTGCGCGTGGCCTGCGAGATGGCCGCGGCCGCGCTGGTGACGTACGCGTGCCTGGAGGCCTTCTCCGGCACGGCCGAGGCGCTGGTGGTCGCCATCGCCGTCATGGTGCTCGTGTCGTACGTGGCCGTCGGGGTCTCCCCGCGCACCATCGGCCGGCAGCATCCGCTGACCACGGCGACGGTGGCGGCGTACGTCCTGGTGCCGCTGGCGCGGATCATGGGCCCGATCCCGTCGCTGCTGATCCTCATCGGCAACGCGCTCACCCCGGGCAAGGGCTTCCGCCACGGGCCGTTCGCCTCGGAGGCGGAGCTGCGCGCGCTGGTGGACCTGGCCGAGCAGCAGTCGCTGATCGAGGACGAGGAGCGCCGCATGGTGCACTCGGTGTTCGAGCTGGGCGACACGCTGGTGCGCGAGGTGATGGTGCCGCGCACCGACCTCGTGGTCATCGAGCGGTTCAAGACCATCCGCCAGGCCCTCACCCTGGCGCTGCGCTCGGGTTTCTCGCGCATCCCGGTCACCGGGGACAGCGAGGACGACATCGTCGGCATCGTGTACCTGAAGGACCTGGCCCGTCGCACGCACATCAGCCGGGACGCCGAGAACGATCTGGTGTCCACGGCGATGCGCCCGGCGGTGTTCGTCCCGGACACCAAGAACGCCGGTGACCTGCTGCGCGAGATGCAGAAGGAACGCAACCACGTCGCCGTCGTCATCGACGAGTACGGCGGCACGGCCGGCATCGTCACCATCGAGGACATCCTGGAGGAGATCGTCGGGGAGATCACCGACGAGTACGACCGGGAGCTGCCCCCGGTGGAGGACCTGGGCGACGGCCGGCACCGGGTCACCGCCCGCCTGGACATCGGCGACCTGGGCGAGCTGTACGGCCTGGAGGAGTACGACGACGAGGACGTGGAGACCGTCGGCGGCCTGCTGGCCAAGGCGCTGGGCCGCGTGCCCATCGCTGGCGCGTCCTCGGTGGTCGCCCTGCCCGACGGGCGCGAGCTGCGGCTGACGGCGGAGGCCGCCGCGGGCCGCCGCAACAAGATCGTGACGGTGCTGGTGGAGCCGGTGCCCGTTCCGGCCGCGCTCCCGCAGGACGGGGAGGACAAGCCGGAGTGACGCCCCAGGAGCTGCGCGCCCTGTGCCTGTCGTTCAACGCGGCGGTGGAGGACTTCCCGTTCACGCCGGACACCTCCGTCTTCAAGGTGCTCGGCAAGATGTTCGCCCTGACGTCGCTGGACGCGCGGCCCCTGACGGTGAACCTCAAGTGCGACCCGGAGGACGCGATCCGGCTGCGCGCCGAGCACCCGGACGTCATCGTCCCGGGCTGGCACATGAACAAGCGGCACTGGAACACGGTCACGGTCGACGGCCGGCTCCCGGACCGGCTGGTCCGGGAGCTGGTGGAGGACTCCTACGATCTGGTGGTCGCCGGTCTACCGCGCGCCGAGCGGCTGCGTCTCGACCGTCCCTGAGGCGGTCTTCCGGCCGCGCAGGCCGAGGCCCACCAGCACGGCCGTCACCAGCACGATCAGCGCGTCCAGGGCGAGGACGGTGTGCACGCCGGCCAGCAGGTCGCCGGAGGTGGTGGCGAGCACGCCCAGCAGCGGGATGCCGACGGTGATGCCGACCTGCTGGGTGGAGGTGACCAGGCCGGTGGCCAGGCCCTGCTCCTCGTCGGGGACGCCGGAGGTGACGGTCAGGCCGTAGGAGACGATCGCGCCCAGGTGGAACATGCTGGCCAGCGAGACGGCGGCGGTGGCGAGCCAGACGGACCAGCCGTGGGTGTCCAGGCCGAGCAGCGCGGCGATCAGCGCGCCCTGTCCGGCGAGCGAGCCGACGAGCGTGCGGCGGGCACCGAACCGGCCGATGACCCGCGCGGCGGTCGAGCCGGCCACCACCGAGAGCACGCCCTGCACGCCGAAGACGAGGCCGGTCTCGAAGGCGGACAGGTGCAGGACCTCCTGCAGGTACAGGGTCAGGACGAAGATGACCGTCGACATCATCGAGAAGGTGACGAGCCCCCCGAGGTTCCCCCAGGCGACGGTGCGGCGGCGCAGCATGGGCAGCGAGACCAGGGGCGCCTGGCTGCGCGCCTCGACCACTGCGAACGCGGTGAGCAGGGCGAGGCCGGCGACGAGCGTGACGATGACGTCGGCGCGGCCGAAGCCGTGGTCGGCGGCGGTGGACAGGGCGTAGATCAGCGCCAGCAGGCCGCCGGTGACGGTGACCGCGCCGGGCACGTCCGGGCGGGGGCGCTGCGGAGTGCGGGACTCGGGGAGCAGGCCGGGGGCCAGCGGCAGCACGATCAGCGCGAACGCCGTGAGCAGCGCCATGGTGGAGCGCCAGCCGAGGGTGTCGGTGAGGACGCCGCCGGCGACCATGCCGATGGTGAAGCCGAGCGAGAGCAGGGTGCCGGAGATGCCGAGGGCGCGGTCGCGGGCGGGGCCCTCGGGGAAGGTGGTGGTCAGCAGGGACATGCCGGTGGGCACGATCGCCGCCGCGCCCAGGCCCTGCAGCGCCCGGCCGGCCAGGAAGGAGGCCGGGTCCCAGGCGAGGGTGGCCAGCAGCGAGGCCGCGCCGAAGACGGCCAGACCGGTCAGGAACAGCTTGCGGCGGCCGTAGAGGTCGCCCCTGCGGCCGAACAGCAGCAGGAAGCCGCCGGAGGGCAGCGCGAACGCGGTGACCGCCCACTGCAGCGCGGACGCGCTCATGCCGAGGGCGGCGCCCAGCCTCGGCAGGGCCACGTTCAGGACGGAGAAGTCCAGGGCGACCATGAACTGGGCCGCGCACAGGACGAAGAGGACGAGCTTGTCACGCGTCGACAGCCGTGGGGTGTCGAGCGGTTCCCGGGTGGGTGCGGGGCTGGGTGAGGTGGTGGTGTCGATCGCCATGGCCACGAGCTTCGTGCGACCGGAATACGCGTGGGGAGTACGCACTTATGGTGGTGGCGGCACCACCAGGCAGGCCCAGGGGGGAGATACGCGTGCCGGGTACGGACGTGGTCAAAAGTCAGCGGCTGCGGGAGCTGCGCGAGTTCCTGATGAGCAGGCGGGCCCGGGTGACGCCGGCCGAGGCGGGGCTGCCGGACGGCGGGCCGCGCAGGCGCACCCCGGGGCTGCGCCGGGAGGAGGTCGCGGTGCTCGCCGGGGTGGGCGCCTCCTGGTACCAGTGGCTGGAGCAGGGCCGGGACATCTCCGTCTCCCCGCAGGTGCTGGACGCGGTGGCCCGGGTGCTGCGGCTGAGCAACGCCGAGCGCCGCCACCTGTACGTGCTGGCCGGGCTGAACCCGCCCGCGCCCGAAGTGGCGCCGGAGCGGCGGGGCATGTGCGGGGGGCTGCGGCGGCTGATCGACACCCGGGTGCCGTATCCCGCCCACATCATGGACATGTACTACAACTGCGTGCTGTACAACGACGCCGCCGCGGTGGTCCTGGGGATGCGTGCGGACCGCACGCGCAACTGCCTGATCGACTTCTTCACCGACCCGCTGTACCGCTCCCGCAGCAGGTCCTGGGAGCGCAACGCGCGGTCGGTGGTCGCGCAGTTCCGTGCCGCGTACGCCGCCCGGCCGGACGACGAGGGCTACCGGGCCGTGCTGGAGCAGGTGTCCGAGGCCAGCGAGGAGTTCACGGCCCTGTGGAACGAGCGGGACGTCGAGGAGCCCGGGCAGGTCCGCAAGGAGCTGGTGCATCCGCTGGTGGGGCTGCTGTGCGTGGAGTCGACGGCTCTGCAGGTGCCGGCCCGGCCCGATCTGACGATCGTGCTGCACACGCCGCTGGAGGAAGCGAACACCGCGGCCAAGCTGGAGTGGCTGGCCTCGCCGCAGGGGCGGCGCGGGGCGATGTACCCGGTGGCGGGGTGAGCGCGGCGGTCACGGCTCCCGGGGGGCGGCCTGGGCACGGCTCGGGGCGCAGGGCCGGGGCACGGCTCGGGGCGCACGCCCGGTGCGCGGCTCCGGGTGCCGGGCTGTCGGTGCGGCTCCGTATGCTCGGATCATGACTGACAGCAACGGGCTCGACCCCGAGGACCGCAAGATCGTCACCCTGGCCCGTTCGGTGCGGGCCCGCAACGGCGTGCCGGAGGGCGCGGCGGTGCGGGACGAGACGGGGCGCACGTACGCCGCCGGGTCGGTGCACCTGGCCTCGCTGAAGCTGAGCGCCCTGCAGACGGCCGTGGCGATGGCCGTGGCGTCCGGGGCCGGCTCGCTGGAGGCGGCGGCCGTGGTGAGCGAGGCGGAGGGCCTCGCGCCCGAGGACCGGGCCGCGGTCGGGGACCTGGGCGGACCCGACACGCCGGTGCTGCTGGCCGGCCCGGACGGCACGGTGCGGCTGACGCTGCCGGCGGGGCAGGCCGAGTAGACCGCGCCCGAGCCGCCCGTCGCGTCCCGGCCGGGGCGCGGGCTCAGAGGGCGTCGGGGCCGCGTTCGCCGGTGCGCACCCGCACGACGGTGTCCACGGGCACGGCCCACACCTTGCCGTCGCCGATCTTGCCGGTGTGCGCGGCGCGCACCACCGCGTCGATGACGGCCTCGGCGTCGGCGTCCTCCACGACCACCTCGATACGGACCTTGGGCACCAGGTCCACCCGGTACTCGGCGCCCCGGTACACCTCCGTGTGGCCGCGCTGGCGGCCGTAGCCGCTGGCCTCGGTGACGGTCAGCCCGTGCACGCCCAGCTCCTGGAGCGCGGTCTTGACCTCGTCGAGGCGGTACGGCTTGACGATCGCGGTGATGAGCTTCATGCCTGGGTGGTGACCTTCTGGGCGGAGGAGGGGACGGGGGACGCGCCGGCCGGGGCGCCGTGCCCGAGGACTCCGTGATCGTAGGCGGTCTCGGCGTGCACCGTCAGGTCCAGGCCGGTGTACTCCTGCTCCTCGTCGGCGCGCAGCCCCATCACCTTGTCGAGCAGCTTGCCGAGGCCGTACGTCACCGTGAAGGCGTACGCGGCCACGGCCGCCACCGCCACCAGCTGCCGGCCCAGCGGGGCGAGCCCGCCGCCGTAGAACAGGCCCTCGGTGCCGCCGGTCATGGCCTTGACCGCGAACAGGCCGATGAGCAGGGTGCCGATGATCCCGCCGACCAGGTGGACGCCGACGACGTCGAGGGAGTCGTCGTAGTTCAGCTTGAACTTCCAGCCCACGGCACGGGAGCAGACGGCGCCCGCGGCCAGGCCCACGACCAGCGCGCCGAGCAGGGAGACCGTGCCGCAGGACGGGGTGACGGCGACCAGGCCGGCCACCGCGCCGGAGGCGGCGCCCAGGGTGGTGGGGTGGCCGTCGCGCCTGTGCTCGACGAAGAGCCAGCCGAGCAGGCCGGTGCAGCCGGCGGCGAGGGTGTTGAGGAAGGCGGCGGCGGCCAGGCCGTTCGCCCCCATCGCGGAGCCGGCGTTGAAGCCGAACCAGCCGAACCACAGCAGGCCGGCGCCGAGCATCACCATGGGCAGGTTGTGCGGGCGCATGGCGTCCTTCTTGAAGCCCAGGCGCGGCCCGAGGACCAGGCACAGGGCGAGGCCCGAGGCGCCGGAGGCGATCTCCACGGGCAGGCCGCCGGCGAAGTCCAGGGCGCCCAGGTCGTGCCCGATCCAGCCGCCGGGGCCCCACACCCAGTGGGCGACCGGAACGTACACGGTCAGCGCCCACACCGGCACGAACACCAGCCACCCGGCGAACTTCGCCCGGTCCGCGATCGCGCCGCTGATCAGCGCCGCCGTGATGATCGCGAAGGTGAGCTGGAAGGTGGCGAACAGCAGGGTGGGCACGGTGCCGTGCACGTCGGAGGGGCCCAGGCCCGCCATCCCGGCGTGGCGCAGGCCGCCGATGAGTCCCGCGGCCGCGTCGTCGCCGAAGGCCAGGGAGTAGCCGCAGGCCAGCCAGACGACGGTGACCAGGGCGATCGAGGTGAAGCTCATCATCAGCATGTTGAGCACGCTCTTGGTGCGCACCATGCCGCCGTAGAAGAGCGCCAGGCCCGGGGTCATCAGCAGCACGAGGGCGGTGGCGGCCAGCAGCCAGGCGGTGTCGCCGGTGTTCACGGTGCTCCCGCCGGCTCGGGCGGAGGCGAGAGCGTGGGGAAGCGCGTCGGCGAGGGTCACGGGCGTCTCCAACGGGGGTGGGGGCTGGGTCAGAGAGTCACCCGCGCGCGTTTCCGGGTGCGTACGGTTGTGTTTCCGTGACGTTTCATTGCCGGAGAGTTACCGAACCCTCACCGTGCGGCGGGGCCTCGTGGATCAGGGACAATGGGCGCCATGAGCGTTCGTACCCAGTCATCCGAGCAGTCCGCCGAGGCTGTCCACCGGGCCGGCTTCGCCTGTTTCGTGGGCCGCCCCAACGCGGGCAAGTCCACCCTCACGAACGCTCTGGTCGGGCAGAAGGTGGCGATCACCTCCAACCGGCCGCAGACCACGCGGCACACCGTGCGCGGCATCGTGCACCGGCCCGACGCGCAGCTGATCCTGGTGGACACCCCGGGCCTGCACAAGCCGCGCACGCTGCTGGGCGAGCGGCTGAACGACGTGGTGCGCACCACCTGGGCGGAGGTCGACGTGATCGGCTTCTGCCTGCCGGCCGACCAGAAGATCGGGCCCGGTGACCGGTTCATCGCCAAGGAGCTGGCGGGGATCAGGAAGACCCCGAAGGTCGCGATCGTCACCAAGACGGACCTGGTGGACTCCAAGGCCCTGGCCGAGCAGCTGATCGCGATCGACCAGCTGGGCAAGGAGCTGGGGATCGAGTGGGTGGAGATCGTGCCGGTGTCGGCGACGGCCGGCAAGCAGGTGGACCTGCTGGCGGACCTGCTGATCCCGCTGCTGCCGGAAGGGCCGGCACTGTATCCCGAGGGCGACCTGACGGACGAGCCCGAACAGGTGATGGTGGCCGAGCTGATCCGGGAGGCCGCGCTGGAGGGCGTCCGCGACGAGCTGCCGCACTCCATCGCGGTGGTCGTGGAGGAGATGCTGCCGCGCGAGGACCGGCCGGCGGACAAGCCGCTGCTGGACATCCACGCGAACGTCTTCATCGAGCGGCCGAGCCAGAAGGGCATCATCATCGGGCCCAAGGGCAAGCGGCTCAAGGAGGTCGGGATCAAGTCCCGCAGGCAGATCGAGGCGCTGCTGGGGACGCCGGTGTTCCTGGACCTGCACGTGAAGGTGGCCAAGGACTGGCAGCGCGACCCCAAGCAGCTGCGGCGGCTGGGCTTCTGAGAGTTCGACAGCACCCGCCTGCGCCCCCGCCCGCCCTCGGCGCGGGCGGGCAAGAGGCGCGGGCGGTCGGTCAGCGCAGGGCCCGCAGGGCCTCGGCCGAGCCCTTGGCGCCGAGTTTCACGAACACCGGGGTCGTGCCCAGCGGGGTCGGGTAGGACGTGAGGGTCCGGCCGCCGCGGACGGTCTTCTTCCCGGCCACGTCGTACCAGGTGCCCGGGGGCAGGTGGACCGACCGGGTGGGGGCGTCGGCGAGCTGCGGGGCGGCCAGCACCGCCGGGCCGAGCATCCACTCGTCGCCGATCGTGTAGGCGTCCTGGTCCTTCGGGAAGTCGAAGAACAGCGGGCGCATGATCGGGTCACCGGTCTTCAGGGTCTGCTGGACCTGCGCCCAGATGTAGGGGGCCAGGCGCTCGTGCCGGGCGATGGCCTGGCGGTACAGGGCGGCGGTCTCCTCGTCGTAGACCACCGGCTTGCCGCTCCTGGGGTCGATCGTGTCGACCGGGGAGGTGGAGGCGTACATCAGCGGCATCAGGGCGGCCGACTGCGCCCAGCGGACCAGGACCTCCTTGGTGGGGGCGGGCTGGCTGCTGGAGCCGCCGATCATGTCGGTGGTGACGAAGGGGTAGCCGATCGTGGAGATCGCGAGGTTCTGGGTGACGGAGGCGCGCAGGGAGTTCCAGCCGGTGCCCTTGTCGACCTGGCGGGTGACGAAGCCGGCCCGGTGGGCCGCGGTGTCCCAGTGGACGCGGATGCCCACGCCCTGCAGGTCGTACTCGTCGGCCAGTTCGGCGCCCAGCCGCTGGTAGTCGGTGGGCCGGTAGCCCTCGTGCGGGGCGCACCGCTCGTCGAAGAAGCGGGTGTCGAACTTCAGGCCGTCGACGCCGTAGGCGTTCATGAGGGTCTTCAGCCGGCCCTCGTACCAGGACTTCGCCTCGGGGTTGCCGAGGTCGACGATGCCCGCGGTGCCGTTCCACCAGGTGACCGTGCAGGGCTTGGCGGGGTCGGCGGCGTCCTTGAGCAGATAGCCGTGGTCGGCGGCGTACCCGTACTGGTCGGAGTCGAGGTTGATCCACAGGGTGACCCACAGGCCGAAGTCGAAGCCCAGGTCGTGGATCGTGTCGGACATGGCCTTGGGGTCCGGGTAGGCCTTCGGGTCGAAGGTCATGTTCCCGTAGTTGGACTCCCACTTGTCGTCCAGCTGCAGCGCGTGCCCGGTGATGCCGTGGTCGTGCAGGTCCTGGGCGTAGTCGAGGAGCTTGGCCTGGTCGACGTGGGTGTAGAACTGCGCCCAGGAGTTCCACACCGGTTCGGCGTACTGCCGATAGGTGGCGTCGGACTTGGCGGGCTTGCCGACGAGGTCGACGTAGTCGCGGTAGACGTCCAGTGGCGTGGACTCCACGAAGACGGTCGCCCGGTACGGTTCGGCGGACTCGATGTCGAAGCGGCCCAGGCCGTCGTCGTCCTGATTGATCGACACGTCCATGACCTGCCCGGTGTCCACGCGCAGGCCGGTGGCGCGCGAGGTGTACCAGAACGGGTCGATCATGTAGTACGAGGCCGGGCCGAAGGCGGGGTGCACCACCTCGCCGCTGTCCAGCGGCCAGGGCTGGTCCGTGGCGGGGCCGCCGTCGGGTGTCTGGGCCTCGCCGTGGCCGTACCAGTGGCCGGCGGAGGCCAAGTCGTAGGCCAGACCCAGTCGTTCGGGGGTGACTCCGGTGACCTGCCAGTCGAGTCGGTAGCGGTCGGCGGCGGGCGTGACGCGGGCCTGGACGGTGGCGCCCGGCGCGGTGGTGTCGGCGGTGAGGGTGAGGACGCCTCTCTTCCAGGTCCAGTCGGTGACCCGGGTGGCATGCTGCCAGGTGCCGTCGGTGCGGAAGCGCAGCGCGCCGGTGTCGCCGGGGGCGGTGGCCAGGACGGTGGTGGCCGAACGCAGGGTGGTGAAGGACAGCTGACCGGTCGTCATCCGCAGCCGGTAGCCGGGGGCGGCACGGCTCGGCGGGACGGTCAGGGTGAGGTCGTCGGCGGTGTGAGTCAGGCGCGGGGCGGGGGGTGCCGGCGCCCGGGCCGGTGACTGCGGCTGGGCCTGCGCCGGGTGGGGCGCGGTCAGGGTCGCCGGGAGGGCGGCGGCCAGGGCGAGGGCGAGGGCGGTCGCCAGGAGCGGGCGGGCGGGGGGGAGCAGGCGCTTCGCACGGGGGGGGGGTCCGCGCTCGGGGGCGGGGGGCCGCGGGCCACGCACGGCTTCCGCGACCGTGATGACATCGACCGAGGCGGGCTTCTCCAGGTTTGCCGTGTAACGGCGCGAC
>NZ_LR732544.1:2702231-2748109 GCF_902506575.1 Streptomyces mexicanus
TTTGTCTTCGACACCACCCGCAGCGCCCTCAACCTGGTGCTGAACGGTGTCATGAGCCGCTACCCGAACATGCGAGTGATCCTCTCGCACGGCGGCGGCTTCCTCCCCTACGCCGCCTACCGCTTCTCAGGGCTGACCTCCACGGTCATCGACCCCGACCGCAGCACCGAGGACATCCTGCGCGACCTGAAGAGGTTCTACTTCGACACCGCCCTGTCCGCCAGCCCCAGCGCCCTTCCCGCCCTGCTCGCCTTCGCCGAACCCGGCCACGTCCTCTACGGCAGCGACTGGCCCTTCGCTCCGCAGGAGGCCGGCAGCTACTACAACCACTTCCTGGAGACCTACCCCGACTTCACGCCCGGCCAGGCCAAGGCCATCGACCGCAAGAACGCAGAGACACTCTTCCCTCGCCTCGCCCACTGACCAGGGGTGAAGCCAGGAAGCGAACCTGCCCGCGTACGTGGTCCGCAGGTCTGTCTGCAGCCGGCGACCCGCCGGCCGGCCTGGACGCGTACCTCCGCAGCCGGAGGGGCGGCCCCAGCCAAGGGCGCCGCGTGCGGGGGCCGCGTGAGCCCTGCGTCCTGTCGCCACACGGCACTGCGACGCTGATGCCGTTCCCGGCTCAGCTCTCGGCCGTGTTTACGACGCAGGCTTCACTCGTGCGGGCTAACCAGCGGCCTCAGCTGCACCTTTGACCATGTGTGATGCCTAACCTTGCCGCGACGGCGAGTGGTCAGCAGCGAGTGCGTGACACAGCACGGGTCCGGGGGTGCGGTGGAGGTCAGGGGCGTACGTCACGCGTACGGTCGTCGTGAGGTTCTGCGGGGGTTGGAGCTCGACCTGCGGCCTGGTGTGCTGGCCGGGATCGTCGGGGAGAACGGTGCGGGCAAATCGACGCTGTTGAAGATCTTGTCCGGTGAGCTGCGCCCGCAGCGTGGCACCGTGCGTCACGAGGGCACCTTCGGCTACTGCCCACAGGACGTGGTGATCAACGACGCCCTCACCGTACGCCAGCACCTGGAGTTCTTCCGCGTCGCGCGAGGGCTGCCGGACCTTGGACACGCCGAAGAGGTCATGGACGTGCTGCGGTTGTCGCAGCACGCCGATGAGCGTGCCGGCCTGCTCAGCGGCGGCACCCGCCAGAAGCTGAACCTGACCCTGGCGCTGATGCACAACCCGCGGGTGCTGCTGCTGGACGAGCCCTACCAAGGTTTCGACTGGGATACCTACCAGCGCTTTTGGGACTTGGCGGCACGGTTGCGCGATGCGGGCCGCTCAGTCCTCGTCGTCTCGCACCTGGCCTATGACGCCGAACGGCTGGACGAGTTGTGGCGGCTTCAGGGCGGCCTTCTGCATCCGGCGACGGCGGTGCCGGCGTGAGGCGACACCTGCATCTCTTCGTCACAGCGTGCCGCTTCGATCTGGTCGAGCACACCCGCAACAGGCTCGCCATGGTCCTGGTCGCCCTGTTCATCCCGTCTTGGATCAGCCTGGCTTACGCCGTCATCCCCAGCACGACCGTGACCTTCAGGCTGCGTGCCACCGGTCGGCTTCTGGCACCCGCAGGCAACCAGATCACGCAGATCACCGGTGCGATCAACGCCGTCACCCTGATCACCGGGTTCATGATGTTCGCCGTCACGTTCAACGGCGGACGCTTCGACCGCCGCCTGGCCATGGCCGGTTACCCCCGCATCCACCTCGTCCTGGCCAAGACCACCTCTTTGGCGCTGGCCTCCGGCGCCGTCGCCGCCTATGCCACCGCGGTGATCTGCGCTGCCTGGAGCCCGCGTCAGCCCGTGCAGCTCGCCGCGGCTCTGTTCTGCGGGGCGTTGACCTACGGGGCGCTCGGCGTCGTCTTCGGTTCCCTGCTGCGCCGGGAGGTGGAGGGCATGTTCGCCCTGGTCATGACCAGCCTCGTCGATGTCGGCCTGCAAAGCCCGCTGGCCAGCGGCGGCACCAGGAGCGCGGCCGTGGAATTCCTGCCCACCTACGGCACCATGCAGGCTGCGACCGCGGCAGGCTTCACCCGCACACCCCTGCCCGGCGATCTGGCCGTCCAGATCCTGTGGTTCGCCGGCGCCGCGCTCGTGGGCCTGTTCGCCTTCCGCCGCCGCACCAAGGACGCTCTGACCGCAAGACCCCCCTTCCGTCTGCCGTGGCCGCCCAGGCACCGGCAACCTGCGCGCCCCGCCCGGGCCTCGTCGACGACCCCCTGAGCAACACCCCGGCGCGCGGCGGCTGACAAAGCGCCCTACGAGTGACGGTTGCGCGCTCGACGCAGAGCGAAGTCCTGGCCCCGAAAAGGGAACCGGTTCGAGCAGAAAGAGTTCACAGATGCTGGTCAGGCGATGGCTGGACGCGGCGGGGATCACCGATCCCGTCCTTCGGCACTGTTACACGGTGTGCGTGCGCGAGCTGGACAGCGCCGACGGAGGGACCGCACGCTGGCACGGCCTGCGTACCGCTCCCGCAGCGGCCCGGCCGCACACGGCGGCGGTACTGGCGCACGGGTGCCGCGCCGATCTCTGTGTGGACCGCGGCTCGGTCGAAGGCCGCCGGCGACGCTTCACCGACTTCGTCGAGGCCACCTGGGCAGCCTTCGCCGCCGGCGGCTCCCACGATCCCGTCCTGCACGCCACGGTCCACACCTACCGGACTTTCGACATCCCGCTGTCGGTGGTCGAGGACATGTTCACAGCGATGCAGCGTGATCTCGACTTCCGCGACTTCGCCACCTTCGAGGAATTCCGTCGGTGGTGCATGCAGATGACCGGCGGCACGATGGCCATGGCCTACCGGGTGACGGGGGCAGCGACCGAGGCCGCGGATGAGCTGCTGGTACGCGAGTTCTCGGTGTACACACAGTTGACGGATGCGCTGCGCGACCTGTCGGAGGACCTCGACGACGGGCGCCTTTACCTGCCGCTGGAAGACCTCGACCGGTTCAAAGTGCGTGCCGAGGACGTCAAGGCCAAACGCTGGACACCGGCTGTGGCCGATCTCATCGCGTTCGAGGCCGAGCGTGTCACCCGGCACCTGCACAAGGCCGCTGAAGTGGACCACGGTCCCATGAACCCCTCGTGGCACGTCTACCGTGAGCACATGGCTCTGGTCATCGCCGCGGTGCTGGCAGCAGGCCAGGACGTCCTCCACCGACCGGTGCAGCCCTCCCTGGGATCGCTGCTCAATGTGTGGCGCCCCTTCATGCGCGCCGTGATCCCCTGCTGACCTGTGAAAGGACGCGTCATGTCTGTTGCTGTGACCCCCGTCGGCACCACGTATGTTCCGCTCTTGGAAGCCGAGCTGCTTCGCTGGGTGGGCAGCGGCGACAGCCTGCTGGAGCTGGCCTGCCTGGACGCCCTGTTCCCCCCGGGCAAGCTCCTGCGCCCCCTCCTGTGCGTGGAGTCGGCCAAAGCCGTCGGCGGCACCGCCGACCAGGTGCTGGCTTTCGCGGCCGGCATCGAGTGCCTGCACGTCGCCAGCCTCATCCACGACGACATCATCGACCAGGACCCGGTACGCCGCGGGCGGGCCTCCACCGCCGAGCAGTACGGCCTCGCCGAAGCCCTGGTAGCAGGCGACGGCCTGTCGATGGCCGGAATCGCGGCCCTGCTCAGCTCCGGCGCTGACGAGCGGGTGCTGCACGCAGCACGGGTCACCATCGAGGCCCTGCGCCGCATGTGTCATGGCCTCATGCGGGAAACCGAGATCCGCGGCGACCTGAACTGCGGAGTGTCGACCGTCCTGAACGTCATGCAAGCCAAGACCGCCGCGTTGACCGGCGCCGCCTGCCAGGCCGGGGCGATCCTGGCCGGAGCAAGCCCGCAGCAGCATCAGGCCCTGCGCCGGTACGGAGAACAACTCGGCATGGCCTTCCAGATCCGTGACGACCTGCTCCCCTACACCGCCGAGGACCACATCACCGGCAAGACAGCCACCAGCGACGTCGCCAACCTCCAGCCCACGCTTCCTGCCCTGCTGGCCTACGAAACCGCCGACGAAGCCGACCGCAACCGCCTGACCACCGTATTCCGCGGCGGCACCGATCCTGTCGCCGCACACCGCGACACCTTCGCCGTGCTGACCCGTACCGGGGCTCTCACCAAGGCGGCCCGGATGGCGGCCTCCTGCGCCGAACGAGCACGCGCCGAACTCACCGGCCTGCCGGACTCCACCCAGCTCGCCCGACTGGTCACCTCAGCAGCCGACCGCCGGCGCTGACAGCGCGCCTGTCAGCTGCTGCTCGGCCACCTCGCGGCCGACCGCCAGTGCCGGCCGTCGGCTTTTCATCTCACCGCCGGACGGGCCGGTGGCGCCCCCGCCTTCACGGATGTCGTGGCCTGCGTGCACGTTCCCGCAGCCGTGGGCGGTCCCGCACCGGGTCCGGCCTGAGGCCTGTTGTGAAAGTGCTGGTCACAGCCTCGTTGCAGCACCCGGGCAACGCGGCCGCGCGTCACGACGGGCGCAGCAGCGGCGGAGCAGGAAGCGGCGGTCTGCCGGTCGGCACCCGTTGTGGTCCCTCCGGTAGTGACAGAAACTTGCCTTACCGGTAAGTTAAGTTTCATGAGTCCTCGAAGGAGTGCCAGGAACCAGCTCATCCAGAGCGCGGAGGAGGTCTTCTACCACCGGGGCCTCGGTGCCACCGGGGTGGACGCCGTCGCGCACGAGGCAGGCGTGTCGAAACCGACGCTGTACGCCCACTTCTCCGGCAAGAGCGAACTCGCCGCCACGGCACTGCGGCACCGGCACGACGAGGCGGCCGCCGAACTGGACGAATGGCTGGCCGGCGTGCGCGATCCCGCCGACCGGCCGCTGGCGGTCTTCTCCTGGCTGGCTCACCGGTACGAGAGGAAGGGCGCGCGGGGCTGCGCCTTCCTCAACGCCGCGGCCGAAGTGGTCGATCCCGAGGACCCCGTACGCCGGGCGGTCCGGGAGGAGAAACGATGGCTGCGGGAACTGCTCACCACCCTGTGCACAGAGGCAGGGGCGGCCCGGCCCGAACTCCTGGGCTCCCAGTTGCTGTTGCTCATCGACGGCGTGGCCGGGCGCGTGGTCGTCGAGGGGCCCCAGGCCGCCGCACGGGCGGTGGCCGACGCCGCGGACGCCGCCGCCGTACTGCTGACCGGCACCTCATGAAGTGGGCCGGGGACCGCATCGCACAGCGCGCCACCCGTCTCCTGACCGGGCTGGCTCTCTACGGCATCAGTACGGCCCTGCTCGTCCGGGCAGGCCTGGGAACGGACCCATGGACCGTGCTCACCCAGGGCATCGCCCGTACCACCGGGCTGACCCTCGGAGCGGTCGTCGTCCTCATCTCGGCCGGCGTGTTCCTCCTCTGGCTCCCCCTGCGACAACGGCCCGGCATCGGTACGCTCGCCAACGCCGTCCTCGTCGGCCCCGCGCTCGACCAGGCCCTGCGGGTACTGCCCACGCCACAGCCCTGGCCCTACCGACTGCTCTTCCTCGCCGCCGGACTCATCGGCACCGCGGTGGCCACCGGACTCTACGTCGGAGCCGGCTGGGGACCGGGCCCCCGCGACGGGCTGATGACGGCACTGGCCCGGCGGGGACTCTCCATCCGCCTCGCCCGGACCCTCGTGGAAGCCTCGGCCCTGGCAAGCGGATGGCTGCTCGGCGGCACCGCCGGAATCGGCACGGCCGTGTACGCCATCGGCATCGGACCCCTCGTCGGCTTCTTCCTGCCACGCCTGGCCCTCCAGCCGAACGAGCCGGCAAAACCACCGCACGACGGGCACGCCCCCGCGTCCCGGCCGGACTCCACGGTGGATTCGCCCGCGCCCTGAGTCCGCACCGGACCGGAGAGCGGTTCCCCCAGCCAGGCGAGAGTCGGGCCCGGCCACCCGGGCGAGGTCGGGTGCGTCACCTCGTGAGGTGCTCGAGGAACCAGTCGCGGGAGGCTTGCGAGGCGCGGGTGAAGCCGTCACCGGTGTATGCGGCGAAGTGCCCACCGGGGAGGAAGACGATCCTCTTCGGTTCGGCTGCCGTTCCGTACGCCGATGCCGCCAGGTTTCCTCCGGTCAGGCCGTCCTCCCGGCCGACGATCATCAGCAGGGGCGTCGGTGTGATGTCGGGCAGGTACCGTGCGGGCTCGTAGCCGTAGAAGTTGTCGATGCTGCGCAGGGTCACTTCATTCGGCCAGGTCGGATCGAGTTCTTTGCGTGCGTGGGTGAAAAATGCGTAGGAGTCGGGGGTGGGCAGGCCCACCAGCTGTCCCGGGTCGGTTCCCACGACGGGTACGGTGGCCGGCGGCTCCCCCTTCGCGCGCGCACGCCGGTCGGCGGTGAAAAGCTCGGGTCCGACCACCA
Source organism: Streptomyces mexicanus (assembly GCF_902506575.1). Lineage (GTDB taxonomy): Bacteria > Actinomycetota > Actinomycetes > Streptomycetales > Streptomycetaceae > Streptomyces > Streptomyces mexicanus. The sequence continues at coordinate 2,708,561 of NZ_LR732544.1, forward strand.
GGTTGTGCACCCGGGCGAGGTTGGCGTACGTGCCACGGCCGCTGATGAACGGCGCCTGTCCGCTGACGGCTTTCACCCGTCGGTCGATTGCGGCGACGACGAAGGCGTGTCCGGCGGAGAAACTGGTGCCCCACACCCCGATCCGGTCCGGGTCGACGTCCGGGTGGTTCTGCGCGTAGGTGATGGCGTGCTGGTAGTCCCGGATCTGCTCCCACGGGTCGATTTCGTGCCGGGGCTTTCCGGGGGCGGCCTCGGACTCGCCCCAGCCGCGGTTGTCGTAGACGAGCACGGCGAGGCCGGCTGCCGCGAACACCTCGGCGAACCGATCGAGATGCATGCGCTTGGTGGACGACCAGCCGTGGGCCATCACGACGCACGGGGCGGGTGATGCGGAGGGCTGCGGCTCATAGAACCAGCCGCGCAGGAGCGCACCCTCGGCGTCGAACTCGATGTCGTGCCGCACCATAGTGACCTTTCAGCTCTCTTTTCGGGACGTCCGTCAGGGGATCTGACGGCGGACGAATTCCGTCAGGTCGTCGATCTCGCGTCGCGACACTTCATGGCCCGGTCCGGAACAGATGTGAATTCGCGTGAACTTCGGTGCATGTGGTGTCCGAGACTTGCCCACGCGGTCCACTGTGATCGCGTGCCCTGGAGACGTCCAATACCGAATCCGGGATCTGTGATGCCCGGAAGGCATGGACACGGGCGACAGGAAGTCTCCGTGTGCGAGCAGCCCGGCGGAGTGCGGCTTGGAGCTACCGGTAGGTACGTGATCCCGTTTTGCCACCATCGAGGTCGTGGCATGGCAGGGGTAGGCCCGCACGGGCGGAGGTGTGTCCGCGGTTGCACACCGTGTGCAGCCAGGTGGCGCCAGTGGTGACAGCAGCCGCACGGCTGATGCCGAGACGGCATGACAGCGACGGGAACAGGTCTTGGACGCCGGTGCCCGGCCGAGCGCAAGCTGACAACAACGCACTGGTTGCGAACGAAAGGTTGTATGTCATGAAGGTCTTCGTCACCGGCGGCTCCGGTTACATCGGCAAGGCGGTCATCGGCGAGCTGCAGGAAAGCGGTCACACCGTTCGGGCTCTGGCCCGCAGCGAGCAGGCCGCACGAACGGTCCAGGCCCTGGGCGCAGAACCGGTACGCGGCAGCCTGTCGGATGTGGACCTGCTCAACGAAACCGCCGCGAACGCCGAGGCGGTCATTCACCTCGCGCAGGCCGAGACGGGCGAGGAGGACCTCGCCGCGGCGGGCGCGATGCAGGACGGCATCGGTGTCGGCACGTATGTGCACACCGGTGGCACCTGGGTCTACGGGGACACCGATGGGGTCGTCGATGAGGATGCCCCCTGGAACCCGCCCGCCGTGGTCGCCTGGCGCCGTCCCGTCGAGGATGCCGTCCTTGCCCGAGCCGCTCACGGCGGCCGGCCCGTCATCATCAGGGCCGGGCTGCTGTACGGCGGCGTGAACCGCCTCATCGACGCCTTCGTCACCCGACCCGGCAAGGAAGCAGGCGCCATGCCGTACATCGGCGACGGCACACAGCACTGGGCTCTCGTCCACGTCGTCGACCTCGCCAGGCTGTACGCCGCCGCCCTGCGGGCGCCGGCCGGGTCCGTCTACGTCGGTGTCGGCGGCGTGAACCCGACGGCCAAGGAGGTCGCCGAGGCCCTCAGCCACGGCGCGGGATTCGACGGCAGGACCACCTCCCTCACGATCGACCAGGCGCGTCAGCAGATGGGCCCCATCGCGGACGCCTTCGCGCTGGACCAGCAGCTGACGCCGGCGCGCGCCCGTGCCGACCTCGGGTGGGTCCCGACCCACACCGATCCCTTGTCCGTCCTCGCACACGGCTAGAATGTCCGTTGTTTCCTGGTGGTGGGCGCGTGAGAACTCAGGGACACATGGTGACGGAACGCGCAATCGATGTGGACATCGATCTGCGAAAGCTGCGCTACTTCGTAGCGGTCGCCGAGGAGCTTCACTTCGGCCGCGCGGCCGAACGGCTCTTCGTCGCCCAGCCGGCTCTGTCCCGGCAGGTGCGCGCGCTGGAAGAGGACCTGGGTGTTCAGCTTTTCCGCCGTGACCGGCGGGGCACCGTTCTCACCCCCCCCGGGGCCCAGCTTCTCGACGATGCCGTGTCGCTGCTCGCCGCGTCGGCGGCGATGGTGCGCAGGGTCGCCGCCGCCGCTGGGGAGAAGCCCGTGTTCACCATAGGTTTCATGCCGGGTATCACCGTCACTCCGGCCGTGCGTATGCTCAAGGCGCGGCATTCCTCGTTGAGCGTCCGGTTGCTGCGGACCGGCTGGAGCGACCAGGTCGAGGTGCTGCGCGACGGACGGGCGGACGTCAGCATCATCCGCCTGCCCGTCGACCAGAGCGGTCTGCACGTGCAGCCGCTGTTCACCGAGTCTCGCCTGGCCGTCCTTCCCATCGACCATCCGCTCGCCGGAAGGTCCGCCGTCACGGTCCTCGACCTGGCGGACGACCACCTCTTGCAGGATCCGGACGCGGTGCCCGAGTGGCGTGACGTGGCACGCGAACTGCGTACGGGTGAACGCGACGACGTCCCTGCCCTGCACAGCGTGGAAGAGAAGCTCGAGCTGGTCGCCGCCGGGGCGGGCATCTGCGTCCTCCCGCTCTCCACCGCCGCCTTCTACACGCGTCCCGATGTCGTCGCCGTACCCGTCGACGGCATCGGTCCGAGCCGGGTGTGCCTCGCCTGGGTCGCCACGCACCGCTCCCGGTTCATCCAAGACTTCGTCGATGTGTCCCCTTCCCTGGCACCGACTGCGTGACATGAGTGTGTCCGTCGGAAGGGGAGACAGAGGTCGGCCTCGTCCGGGTGCGGACGGCGAAGGCATTGTTCCCGTGCTGCCGGTCGGTCCCGTGGGCGACCACTGAGCGTGTGGTGATACGGCCGGTGGTGCGGTGCTGCCGACGGCGCGGGACATGCCGGGAGCCGTCGGCCGACTCGGGCAGTGACGCCTTCGCCGATCCGGCCACCGTGTTGTCCGGACCCCCGGTCGTAGTCCGCCGTCCGGCTGACGTGCGCCGTGATCGCCGCGTGCGACAGGGCAGGCGCAGCGGAGCGGCAGCCGGAGACCGTCGGTCGTGCGGACGCAACGGGACTCAGTGACGCCGGCCAGTCCTCCGCGCCACCCGACACGCCCCCTGCCACACCCGCGGAACACGCCCCGCCCGGCATACTCCGGAGCGACGGGCCTGCTGCCCTACCGCCGGGGCTGCATCCGGGCCGCCCCATCTGCCGCCGACCCCGGAGCACCATGCTCGGTCTTGAACTCGTCGTACTGCTGGGCTTGGCGACGCTGCTCGGCAACGTTCTCTCGAAGCACATGCGCATCACACCTCCCGTTGTGTTGCTCGTCGCGGGCGTGCTGCTCGGTTTCATCCCTGCGCTGCGCGAGGTGCATCTGCGCCCGGACGTCGTACTGCTGCTGTTTCTCCCGGTGCTGCTGTACTGGGAGAGCCTGAACACCTCGCTGAGCCAGGTCCGGATCCACCTGCGGGGCATCGTTCTGCTGAGCACCGTCCTGGTCATCACCACGGCCGCGTCGGTCGCCGCCACCGCTCACGCGCTGGGCCTGCCGTGGGGGCCCGCCTGGGTGCTGGGCGCCGCCGTGGCCCCGACCGACGCGACGGCCCTCGGCATCGTCGGGCGGTTGCTTCCGCGGAGCCAGGTCACCGTGCTGCGCGCCGAGAGCCTGGTCAACGACGGCACCGCGCTGGTCGTGTACGGCGTGGCGGTCGGCATCGCGATCGGCCGGGAACACCTAGTCGCTTCGCACGTGGGGGGGCTGTTCGTGCGGGCTTACGCCGGCGGCGCGCTGGTCGGTGCGGCCATCGCCTGGATGGCCGTCCGGGCGCGGCGGCGGATCCGGGAGGACCCCCTGCAAGGCCAGGCTCTGATGCTGCTGGTCCCTTTCACCACCTACCTGATCGCCGAGGAGATCGGTGCCTCCGGAGTCGTCGCCGTGGTCGTCTGCGGACTGATCATGAGCCAGGTGGTGCCGCGCGCGGTGCGCGCGGACATGCGCCTGCAGGCGAACGCGTTCTGGACCGTGGCCACCCACCTGCTCAACGGTTCCCTGTTCGTGCTGGTCGGACTCGAACTCCACTCCTCCGTCAAGAGGTTGTCCGCTGACGACCTGTCGTGGGCAGTGTTCCCCACCCTCGCCGCGACCGCCGTCGTGATCGGCGTGCGTCTGTGCCACCTGTACGCCAGCGCCTATCTCATCCGCTCGCTCGACCGCCGTCCGAAACAGCGGACGCTGCGCTTCAGCAACCGGTCCCGGCTGGTCAGCGGCCTGTGCGGTTTCCGCGGCGCCGTCTCCCTCGCGGCGGTGCTCGCCGTGCCCCTCCGCAACGGCTCTGGCGCCCCTTTCCCGGACCGGGACGTGATCGTGTTCGTGACGGGCGGAGTGATCGTGCTGACTCTGCTGCAGGGTCTCGTGCTGCCGGCCGCGGTGCGCTGGGCTCAGCTGCCACGCGACACCACGCCCGAACAGGAGCTTCACCTCGCGGAGACCATCGCCACGCAGGAGGCCCTCGAGGCCCTTCCCCGGCTCACCGCCACTCTCGGCATCAGCGACGACGTGGCCGACCGGCTACGCGTGGAGTACGACAACCACCTCACCTTCATCCGCGCACGCGCCGACGGCGACGAGGAACACCCTGCTCTGCGCAAGGAGCAGGAGTACCGGACCCTGCGGCTGGCCCTCGTCGCGAGCGAGCGCGCGACACTCGTACGGCTCCGGGACGAACGCCGGATCGACGACACCGTGCTGCGCCAGTTGGTGACCCGACTGGACAACGAAGAAGTCGGACTTGCCCCCCATCAGCCGAGTGACTGAACGGACCGGGACAGCAGCTCCTCGTCATCACTGCCGCCGACGGCGATGTCCAGGCACCGGAGCGTGTGGGCAAGGTGCTGCAATCCGCCTACGGCGTGACAGGTTGCCTCTCCCCCTGGGGCGAAGGGGAAGCCTGCGCGGATCCTGCTTCTCGGTGAGCAGCACACAGGGCAAGGTCGCCCAGCGACGCGGCCGCCGTGTCCTGGAAGCCCTGCCAACAGCCCCGGCAGCAGGCGCGGTGCTGCTCGCCGCGAGGCCCGCGGCACGCAGCAGGCCGCGGCAGGTGCGCCGAAGCACCTGCACCCCCCCGTCGCCGGCGACCTCGTCCTCGGCTACGAGGCATTCCCCCCCGCCGACAACCCTGAACAGAGCGGAGTGACGCAGCACTGATGAACAGCCGGCGGTGTGCCGGAGCGGATGGCCCCGGCACCTGGGACGGTACGGGGCCGCCATCGAGCAAGGGGACCGGCTGGCGGAACGCGAGCCGAGCTGAAGACCCCTCGGCGCCAGCCGCGCCTTCGCCCGGATCGCCCCACATCTGCTGCCCGGAAGCGACCTGTTCATACACCGGCTCACCCACGGCCGGCTCCTGCCCAGTCGGCTGTCCGTCCGCACCATCGTGCTGAACACCACCGGACACCGCAGCGGTCTCCCCCGACGACCGACACTCCGCTCGCGGGACAGCCGCACCGGTCCAGCAGCGATCATTCACCCCTCTAGGCCACCGCGACATCCGCCCGACCACGCTCATGCCACATCGGGCGAGCTCATCCCAGGGAGAACCACACGTCCAGGCCGAGCAGGAGCCACTCACGAACACTCATGACTACTCGAAGAACTTGAGGCTCCAGCCGGTGTCGGCGTTCGGCCCGGGAACGTTGGCGCGGCTGTAGGTGGTGTTGCCCCACCAGCAGAACGTGCCCGTGTACCAGTACCGGTTCTCCCAGGCGTACGGCGTTCCCTTGGGCACCGCGTGAAACATCAGGGGGAACCTCGGACCGGCGGGCGGACTCGTGGCGATGTCGCCGTCGAGGAGGACGAAGCTGTGGTGGCCGGGCCCGTTGACGCCCAGCGTCGGGTCCCAGCCGGACATCATCGTGGCGCGGTTCGACCCGAAGAGGCAGCCGTTGGACTTGTACCAGTCCCACACGTACGTCGGGTCACCGCCGGCCCGCAACCTCAGGTCGGCCAGGCAGTACTGATCGCTCCAGCTGCCGTTGGCCGAGTACACGACGTGCAGCTGCCCGTTCGGGTCCTTGATGGGCTCCGGGCCCTCGTTGATGAACGGGTCGCCGACTACCCGTTCCCAGGACTCGCGCGGCTGCGAGATGACGTAGCGCGCGCCGGTCGGCGTGGTCGGGCTGCTCATACGGGCGATGTACAGGTTCTGCTCGACGTTGGTGTCACCGGCCCAGCCGGACCAGACGAACCACCGCTGCCCGTTGAAACTGAACAGTGAGCCGTCGATGGCCCACTTGTCGTCCGGCAGGGCCAGTTTCGTCTCGCCGGTGTAGCCGCTGTCGGGGTCGGCGGAGCTGATGACGTACATCCGGTGGGCCGCTCCGCGGCCTGCCGTGAAGTAGATGTAGTAGCGGCCGCCGTCCCGAACGATCTCCGGGGCCCAGACCTCACCGAGGCTGCGCGTGTCCGACCACACCCGGCGGGCGGGCGCCGCGGCGAGGGCGTCCGTCCAGGCCGCTTGCCGCACTACGATGCCGTCCCCGACGGACTGCACCGCGACGTAGGTTCCGCCGACTCGCAGCACGCTCGGGTCGGCGGCCCGCAGGCTCGTCTGGCCGGCCCGGGCGGGTTCGGCGGATGTCAGGGACAGTGCGGCGGCGAGAACGCCGGACAGCAAGAGGGCGGCAGCGCTCCTCAGACCGCGAAAGGACATCATCCTCCGGCTCCTTGGTCGGCCTCCGCTTCGACGCCGGGCCGACGCGAGGCCGCGGCCTGGGGACGGCGTCCGGTCCGGACCGCCTGGAGGAGACGGTGCGGCGATCCCGCCCGCCACTCGGCTCCGCCAGTGCTTGCACCGATGAAAGCCACCCGCCCCAGCATCGCGTCGAGCGATGGACATGTCAACGCCCTGTACTCACCGGGCCGTCGTGCCGGACGGCGGCACCGGCAAGAATTACGACCCGCGTGCGCCGGCCTGGCCGGCCACTTCACCATCGACTCGACGAGGGCCTGGGCCGATCGAGCGGCGGGTTGGCCTGCAAGATCCATGCGGCCGGCGAAGGCGGGCGACGTCCGTTCGCGTTCGTGATGAGCGGACATCGACGCATTCGCAGGTCTTTCGCTGTGCTTGCGGCGTCGACATCCCCGCTGATCGCAGGTGCCACACCTGCTTCTCCCACAGCCAGTGCGGCAGAGCGCAACCACGAGGCCGTCGTCTGTACCGACGAATCGAGACATCGGGTGGACATTCGGGCTGGGGCGCTCAGGCGAGCCGGCGGCGCTTGCGGGCCAGTGCGAGCGTGTCCAGCAGGCACAGCGCCGCCACGACCGCAGCGAAGAGCTGTACAACCGTCAGCAGGCCGGTCGCCGTGGCCAGGAAACCGAATCCGATGACGGGGTCGCCCACACCGAGGTAGAGGACGACGTAGAAGGTCGACAGGACGTCCGCCTGCCGGCCTTGGGTGGGACACGGTTGATGTCGGTGATGCCGTCAAGGGAAGCCAGTTTCTTCCCGACACCGCCGATGACGGTGGCGGCCGGCAGCAGGGCGTGGCCGGCGCCGCCCGCGTCCGGGGCGCCTGCGAGGGCAGTGGCGCGGCCACGAGCGGGCCGGCCGCAGCGGCCGGCTCCAGCAGGTCCTCAAGCAGGCGGGCTGACGGCCGCACCCCCGGCGAACAGTGCCTGTGTACCAGGTTCTGCTTGGCTGCCGCGTGGTGCGGCCGGAGCTCGCCCGATCAAGATGCGGTTGCGTTCCGCAGGCTGCGGAAGAAGGCCCGGATGTCACCGACGAGCAGGTCTGGCTGCTCCATCGCGGCGAAGTGGCCTCCCCGGTCGAACTCCGTCCAGCGGACGATGTTGTTGGTGCGCTCGGCGATGTGACGCAGAACGATGAAATTCTCTTGCGGAAAGGAGGCGAACGCGGTGGGCACCATCGAGGGCTCGGGCGGCTTCCCCCAGTAAGCGGAGTGAGCGCGTTCGTAATAGATGCGCCCCGAGGAGCCGGCGGTCCCGGTCAGCCAGTACAGCATCACGTTGGTCAGAAGATGGTCCCGATCGACGGCGTCCTCCGGCCGGTCCACGGAATCCGTCCACTCCTTGAACTTCTCGACGATCCACGCGAGCTGGCCGACCGGTGAGTCGGAGAGTGCGTAGGCGAGCGTCTGCGGACGTGTGGACTGGATGTCCGCATAACCCTGCTTGTCGCGGCTCCACGCCTGCATCCGCTCCCAGGAGGCCCAGGTGCGTTCCCGTTCCGCGGGGCTGAGGGCAGCGAGTTCCTCCTGCGACGGCTCGGCCGTCGCACCGGCACCGGGGATCAGGTTCAGATGGACGCCGATGACGCGGTCGGGGCAAAGGCGGCCCAGTTCGCGGGAGACGGCCGCTCCCCAGTCGCCGCCCTGGGCCCCGAAACGCTGGTAGCCCAGGCGGCGCATCAACTCGGCGAACGCAGCCGCGACACGCTGGTACTCCCATCCCCTTTCGCGGGTGGGGCCGGAGAACCCGAAGCCAGGGATGCTCGGCAGGACCAGATGGAAGGCGTCCGCGGGATCACCGCCGTGCGCCCGAGGGTCGGTGAGCGGGCCGGTGATCCGCTCGAACTCGACGATGGACCCGGGCCAGCCATGCGTGATGATCAAAGGCATGGCATCCGGTTCCGGTGAGCGGATGTGCGCGAAGTGGATGTTTGCGCCATCGATCGTGGTCATGAACTGCGGCCACTGGTTCAGGCGGCTCTCCGCCGCCCGCCAGTCGTACTCGTGTCGCCAGTAGTGCACGAGTTCCCGCAGATAGTCACGCGGAACGCCGTAGTCCCAGCCGACGCCGGGCAACTCGTCCGGCCAGCGAGTGCGGTCGAGGCGATCGTGCAGATCGGCTAAGTCGCTGTCCGGGATCGCGACTCGGAAAGGTCGGATGCTGTCGTCCGGTGAGGTCGTCATGGCGGCACAGCTTAGGTGATCCTGCCGCTTTCAAAATCAGCATTTTTCGAGACCCCGGTGCCCGCTTCCCTTCACCCGACGGAAGGCCGGCGAGGCTCCACACCCCTACGGGTCGGGCCGACTCGAACAGCGATCAGCAAGCTCGGAACTCCTCCTGATCGCTCCGGGTGGCACAACAGAATCAGTGCGGCCCACGGAATGGTTCCCGGCATCGCCCCCGGGCCGGGCAAGTGGCCCGTCACCACCCTGGCCCTGCCGGCACAGGGCGCTCTCCACCACGGGTGGCCCCGTCACCGGTCGGCGGCGGCGCCGGGGCGGACAGCTCCTGGCAGCGGGGCCAGGGGGCTGTGACGCCGGCTTCCTTGCCCCTCGCTCCCCGGCCTCAGTGTGCCGGCCTCCGGCGCGGTCCGGGCGGTGGTCGTCAGGTGCGGGTCGGCACCGGACCGCACAGATGGTTGCCCGGGTCGGCCGGGTCGTCGCTGGTCCAGAACTGGATCCACAGCTCAATGAACTCCGGACGGCCGAGGTAACCGTCTCCGTCCTGGTCGAGATGGTCGAAGACGTCAGCGACGTCGACGCTCTCGCCGTACCACGTGTCGACCAGCCTCCGATGCTCGGCAGGGGAAATACGGCCGTCGCCGTTGTCGTCGACGGCGTCGAAGACGGTCTCGGCGGTCGCCGCCACGACCTCGCGCATCGTGGGGAGCCGGTCCACCATGGCGAGGATCTCCTCCAGGTCGACCTTGCCGTCGTTGTCCGTGTCCACGTGGGCCGCGAGGTGGTCCCACCAGCGCAGCATGACCGTGTCCACGCGAGCGGCCAGTTCGGATCCCGGTCGCACGCGGGGCAGGCTCTTCCAGCGTTCCGCGAGGGCCTGGAAGTCGCGCTGGTCGAGGTAGCCGTTGTCGTCGGCGTCGAAGGCGCGGAACATGCTGACGAGCTTGGCGCGCTGGAACTCACTTGCCACGGCCTGCCCTTTCTGTCGGGGTCCACGGCGATCCTGCCCGCGATCGGTCACTGCCCAACGGCGCCTGGTGGCGCGGAGCGGCGTGCCGAGCGCCCGCTCGCACCCCCGACGCTCCACGCGCCCCACCTGACCGCATCGGACGACCCTCGCCCTCTCGCTGCCGCACTTCCGGCTCCACGGCCGCAGCGGTGAGCGCCAGGATCGGCCCGGCCCAGTGAACGCCCCGGACGCTACCAGGCCGGTACGACGACGGCGGGCGGCCGCGTGCGCAGGGTCGCGCAGGTCGTCGTCCAGGCTCGTGCGCCGCACGGCGAGGTCGGCTCAGAGCGTGACTTCACGGGCACCCGGTTTTGAACGCGTTCAACTCCTTGGTCTAGGCTCACCCTGAGCGAGGGGGGAGCCTATGAAAATCGTGATTCCTGGCGGGACCGGACAGGTCGGCGCGGTCTTGAAGCGCGCACTCGGCGCCGCCGGGCACGAGGTCGTGATCGTCACCAGACGTCCCGGGCGCGAGGGCGAGGTCCCATGGGACGGCAAGACTCTGGGACCGTGGATGGCGGAGGTCGACGGCAGCGATGTCGTGATCAATCTGGCCGGACGCAGTGTGAGTTGTCGATACACGGCGGCCAATCTGCAGGAGATGATGGACTCCCGGGTCGACTCCACCCGGGTGGTGGGCGCCGCCATCGCAGCCGCTGCCCGCCCGCCCAGGGTCTGGCTCCAGATGAGCACCGCCACGGTGTACGCACACCGCTTCGACGCACCCAACGACGAAGCCACCGGCGTGATCGGCGGTGCCGAGGCCGGCGTGCCGGGCTACTGGGCGTACAGCGTCGACATTGCCAAGGCCTGGGAGCGGGCTCAGCAAGAGGCCGATACACCGGCCACCCGCAAGGTCGCCCTGCGCTCGGCCATGATGATGAGTCCGGACCCCGGCGGGGTCTTCGCCGTCCTGCTGGGGCTGACCCGCCTGGGTCTCGGCGGCCCGGTCGCCGGCGGAGCGCAGTACGTGTCGTGGATCCACGAACACGACTTCGTGCGTGCGGTGGAGTTCCTGATGGACCGGGAGGACCTGACCGGGGCGGTCAACCTGGCGGCTCCCCATCCCCTGCCGCAGCGCGTGTTCATGCGAACCCTGCGTTCCGTGTGGGGAGTACCAGTGGGTCTCCCGGCGACCAAATGGATGGCCGAGGTCGGCGCGTTCGCTCTGCGCTCCGACACCGAACTCCTGCTGAAGAGCCGCCGCGTCGTCCCTGGTCGTCTCACCCAGGCGGGCTTCGCCTTCGAGTATCCCCAGTGGCCGCAGGCCGCCGAGGAACTGGTGCGCCGAGTGCGTGAACGGGCCAGGGGCGGTTCGACGGCACGCCGGTGACGGTTCGGACGCCGATGGGCGGGCCGTCGTCACTGACGCCACTCCATCGGCCACCCGGCAGCAGCACGGAGCCTCCGACCGTGACAGCAGCGTCAGGGCTCCGCCAGGCCAACGAAGGCCCGCCCAGTTGCCGTCACGGTGTCATCGCAGCCCCGGCTGCAGGTGGGGTTCATCGGTGGCGGTGGCCGCCCTAGGAGACCGCAGTCCACGAGGCGGTGGTGGTTGTTGCATCATCAGCTTCACGGCGTCCAACTCAGCCCGGAGCCAGGCGTGAAGGTGCCGCCGACGAAGCCGCGGACGCCTGGAATTAATTCGGCACTACCACCTAAGCGGGGTCTCGGCCCAGACGCTCCAGCGACTACTCACGGCAGAGCCTCCGCGCGGCCCCGGCCAGCCTGGCAAGCATCCCGGGGCCACGAAATGGTTTCAACGCGCCCAGGCTGGCCGACTTAAAGGTCAGGCACCTCGACCAACCAGCCGGGAGCCTTGCCCCTTACGGAGCACCGACCGTCACCCAATAGGTGCCCAAACGGAATAATCAGCCAACCCAGTAGAATACAATGAGCAGAAAGACGAAAGAAATCGCAAGGATATCCAGCGTTCCCATACCGGTCGCCTTGCTGAAGGTTTCACGGCCGTTCAAGTCTGCTGCGTTTATTCGGCGCAGCAGTTCTTCTCGAGTAGCACTTTTGCACCGCCCCCCAACGAAAGAGGCGTCAAAAGCAAGCACTGGAATGACCCCTCGCCCCGTCACTCGAATAAGCAAGCTACGCTTGCCCTCACATGCTTCAATCATGCGATACGGGATGCGATACGTGGCTACAACATTTTCGACTACGACATAATTTTCAGCGAAAGCCAGATATGGGTGCACTTGAAGCCGCCAAATGAAGTACAAGATCAAAACCGCAGGAGCGAGTGCACCAGCACGAAGGAACCATGAGGCTCCGTTCAGAGAAATCTGAATGAGCGCTTCAGCGCACACGATGAGCACTTGCCCCCCTATAGCCCACATCCGCTTGCTTTTCATGCGCAATCTTTTCACGCGCTCGATCTCCATTTTGCCTCTGCCTGTCTGAATACACTTCCATAAAATCGGGAAGCGCGCGCTCAGTGTGACACAAGCCAGACTGAGTACACGCCGATTCATATCGTCAGTCGCTCAGGAACATCCACCTAGATTGTTATTTATCCAGTTCGGCGTGGTTTTGTGTCGACTCTGTGGTGGTCGGGACGGCTGAACGCCTCGCCGGTGGCGAGGGCTTTCCCCCACGTCCTGCCGGGTGGCCAGGTGGCGGTTCTTCGAGGCCGGCAGCCTTCCTGGCCGGGCCGGGAAAGCTTCGGTGCACCGGCCGAGGACCCGAAGGGGTGCGTTGGCCTTGTCGGTCTTGGGTGAGCAGTTGTGCTCGATGGGCCTGCCCAGCACAGTCGCCCGCTGGGCCTGCGCCGGGCTCTTGCCCTGGGCCAGGGCCCGCGCTCGAGCCGGTCGGCGTCCGGGTGCCGACCCTCCTGAGCAACTCGGCCTGCCGCTCGCTACCACGTTTCCGGCCTTGAGAACAAGCGCGGCCAGGCCCCGACCTTCCACAAAGCCAATGGCCCGAACGAATGCGGTAGGTGATCACAGGGTCGGCCTCGCCCTGGCCGGTCGCGCCGGTGTCCGGATGGCCGACGTCTTCGGGACGAGGGTCAGCCGGAACACAGTCCTACAGTTGGTCGACGCTCTCCCGGAGCCCCAGCCACACGTCCCGCGTGTGGTCGGCGTCGACGAGTACGTGATGCGAGGCCCGTGTCTACGGGACCGCTCTGCTCGACGTTGCGACCCGCAGGCCAGTGGACCTGTTACCGGATCACGATGTGGCGGCCGCCGGAACAGCAGCGCCCGCGGGTCACAGGGGTCATCGGTAAACTCGCCCCGAACCTCCTCGGCGTACCACCACAACAGCGCGCGGCTCTCGGTGAACGGCTCACCGAGGCCGCCGAACGCCGCCACGCCGCCCGCTCGCGCATCGCGCTCGCCGTGCCCCGCCACCCGTTCTGGACCGGCGACCGCATCACCGCCCCCGAACACCGCGTCTGGCGCGCCTACCGTCTCGATCTCACCGTCGCCTGGCCACACTTGTGGCTCCTCGCCCCGGACGGCACCCGGGACGAACTCTCCGCCGCGCGTACCGCCTTCAGATCGGCCGCTCGCCTGCACGCCTGGGCGGTGGCCTACCTCCTGCTCGGAGCGTGCTGGTGGCCCGCCGCGGTCATCGGTGTGCTGGCCGCCGTCACCGCGGTCCCCCGGGGTCGCGCCGCCGCCTCCGCGTTCGCCGATCTCGCCGAAGCCCTCGCCGACATACATGGCAAAGACCTCGCACTGGCCCTCGGCATCCCGTGCGACGGCGGTCTCACCCGCGAAGTGGGCACGCAGATGACTCGCGTGTTGAACAAGAGCGTCGACTGACAGCCGGGTCCGAGCGCCGTTGAGCTGGAGGACGCGTTCCTTGCGGGGTGCCGCGTTCCGCTCGGCACGTGGGCGTCCGCGTCGCGCCCCGCCGGCGCGTGTGCCAGCCCCAGCGGCTCGCAGCCCTGCTCAGGATCCGTCCCATCAGCCCAGACGCCGGAGTCTGCGCTGCCGGAGCCGCTCCGTCAGCGCCGTGAGACCGAAGACGAGCTGGGCTCACGTCCTGGCAGCCGGTTCCCGGGACGTGTCGATCCAGGCTGACGCCATGTCCTCACGTCCACCGCCCCGGTGTGTGCGTCATGAGACGTGGCGAAAGACGGCGGCCGGATCGATGCGGCCGGGCCCGTACTGTCGCGGACGCGGGCCATGGCCTCCTCGGCGACCAGGCGTGCCTCTCGGGCGGAGCCGAGGCTGATCTGCTGGGCGGCCTGGTCGGCGTCGACGAGGCCGGCTGTCTGCGGGGTGATGCCGGTCAGGCGGCCGGCTCGGCCGCGCCCCGATGGCCCGTCAGGTTCTGACGCGATGGGCGGTCAGGTGGTGACGGCGCCACGAGCCGCGGTGACAAGGTGATGCCTGGTGATCCGGCCGATCTCGTGCCAGAACGGCTTTGCCGTCAGGTAGGCGCCCAGTGTGGAGAGGACTCCGAGGGAGACGTCGACGCTGAGCCGACCCTGCTTGGCCCAGTAGACGTCCTGCAGGTCCAGCAGGAGCGCGAACTCGTCGCAGATCAGCGCGGTACCGCAGCCATAGGCGACCGCGACGGCGGGGTGCCCGACGGCGCGTTCGTCACCGCGCACCGCGATCAGCCCCAGCCCGGCGAGGGTGGCGATCCCGATGTTGTAGTGGTGCAGGTGCTGGCCACCCGTGGAGATGTTGCCCCAGGGCAGCCAGCCGCCGCGGATCCCGTGCGTGATGACCCGGACGGTGCCGAAGGTCACGCCGAAGGAGATCCACGTGATCAGCAACGATCGCTGCGCAGAGGAGAGATGACGGTCGGCCGCTCGGCGCCACTTGTCGACCAGCGGAGGCCCCTCGCCGTCGCGTCGGCGCGCTGTGGTGCGTCTCATCGCTGACCGGCCTCCCACGCCGAACCGGTATCCGCGGACGACGCCGAGCCGCCCCGGACACCGCCACTGGTGTGCACTGCCGACGTTAGGTGCACCGGCGCCCTCCCGCCACGCCCGCCGCCGACAGGCGGGGCCACTCGGGTAACGACGCCGACGTCCGCTGCGCGGCTTCTGGCAGGCGGCGCGTGCAGCACTGTTCCCCACGCCCAGCGGATCCACGAGCTGCCGGCCACCCAGCCGTAGTAGCCGGGGCCACAGCGGCAGCGGGGGCGGTGCCGGCCGACCCACAGGACTCGCGCGGCGGCGTGACGCGGCCAGAGCCGCGTTTTCGCGTCACGCCACCTCACTGCCCATCCTTCCCCGGACCGCCGCGCCGCGTGGCAATGGCTACTGGGACAACCTCTGACCGCTCCCCCACTGCCAGAGAGGCCGGGCCCGCTGTCAGGCCCGGGGTCTCGCAAGTCAAGGCGTCGATGGGCCCGAAGCCGTACGGGCCTGCCCGGCCCCAATGAGCGTGAGCTCACCGACCAGCCGCTTGTGGATCTGCTTCCGGCGGTGCGTCCCCGTGGCCCTGCTGCAAGCGGCCGCCGCCATCAGTCCCCTCCTGGTGGGCGACCCCAAGGTCCTGGGCGTGGGGGCAGATGCCTGAGGACTTGTCATGGGGGTGTGCCGGTCGGCTGTGGGCATGGGGTCGTCGCGGTGCGCCGATACGCGCTGGGGCTGATGCCGCGGGTCCGTTTGAACGCCGCGCTGAACGCGAACGCGTCGGAGTAGCCCACGGCGCGGGCGATCTCCGCGACAGTCGCCGTCTCGCGCTCGGTCAGCAGGTCCGCCGCGAGCGTCATGCGCCAGTGGGTGAGGTAGGTCAGCGGCGGTTCGCCGACCAGTTCGGTGAACCGCTTCGCCAGCGTGGCCCGCGACACCCCGGTCCGGCGGGCCAGCGAGGCAACCGTCCACGGCGCTGCCGGTTCCTCGTGCAGCAGGCGCAGCGCGCCGCCCACCACCGGGTCGCGCCCTGCGGAGTACCAGCCCGGCGGAGTACCGCCGGGCCGGTCGAAGTACTCGCGCAGCGCGCACACCAGCATCCAGTCCAGCAGCCGGTCGAGGACGACCTGCTGGCCCGGCGTGTCGGCGGCGACCTCGGCGGCGAGATGGTCCCACACCGGGTCGGGCCCGTCGCCGGACCCCACGCGCAGTACGACGGGCAGTGCGTCCAGCAGCCTGCGACTGATCTCGCCGCGCACCGGATAGGCACCGACGACCAGGGTCGTCGTGTCGTCCCCGCCGGTACCGGCGTCGTGCCATCCGAGCCGGTACCGGGTCCCGCCCTGCTCCGGCGTCGAGCAGAACGCACCGCACTCGACGGGTTCGGCCCGAGTGCTCACCTCGTCGACGAAGAGGAACGGCGCGGGTCCCCGCACGATCACTGTCTCGCCGACGCCCAGACGCTCGGGCGGACGGCGCTCCGGCACGATCCAGCCGCCCCCGGAGAGGACGGTGCACAAGGTCAGCGGCGCGCCGTCCACGAAGTGCAGCGACCAGGGCGGGGTCAGGGTCGAGCTGCCGAACAACGAGCCCTGGGCCCGCACTCCGCGCAGGAGGTCGCCGAAAGCATCCACCCGGCAAAGGCTAAACGATTCAGACGATCACCCAGGTGATCTGGCTCATCACCTATGGAACCGTCCGCGTCCGTGCCGTTGACTCGCGGTCATGAGCAACGACATCACTCTTGTCCTCGGCGCGACGGGCCACACCGGCCGGCGGGTGGCCGCCCGGTTGCGGCTGCGCGACACGCCCATCCGCGCCGCCTCCCGTTCCAGTCGGACCCCGTTCGACGGGTTCCACCCCGAGCACGGCTGGGACCAGGTCCTGCGGGGCGTCACCACCGCCTACGTGGTGCCCCCGCCCGTGCCCGGTCCTGTGCACGACTTCGTGGCGCGGGCCGAGGCCGCCGGTGTGCGGCGCCTGGTCCTGCTCTCCGGTCACGGCGCCGACGGCCGGTGCGACTCCGCGTTCGGGCTGGATGCGCTCGGCCGAGAACGCCGTACGCGGCTCGGCGCTGGGACGGACCATCCTGTGTGCCTCGAACTTCGTCCAGGACTTCGGCGGGCACCCCTTCCGCGTCCCACCGGCCGCTGGCGAGCTGGCGCTTCCGGTGGGTGCGGTCCCCGAGCCGTTCACCGGCCTCGATGCCTCCTGCGGGCCACGGCAGCGGAGGCCTGGCGGTGCTGAGTCCCACGCGCCCGGCCTAACGCAACAGGGCTCCGCGAGGAGGAGCACCGCACCCCATCCTGCACCCACACCACTTCCAGACGTCCGTTCTCACGTAACCGGAGCCATTGCCATGCATACCCTGCTGGTGGCCGCCAACCCCGCCCCCCGGTCCCTGACGCATTACGTCCTGGGAAGACTTGAGGCAGCGCTCAAACCCGGTTCGGTAGAAATCGCCGACCTGGCCGAGGAGCGATTCGACCCCCGGTTCACTCCGGCGGATCGTCGGGCGTACCACGACGGCGGCAACTATCCGGCTGACGTCACGGCTGAACACCGTCGTCTTGAGCGCGCTACCGACCTTGTGTTGGTCTTCCCCGTTTACTGGTGGTCGATGCCCGCACTGTTGAAGGGGTGGATCGACCGTGTCTTCGTCAACGGCTGGGCCTTCGAATACTCCCCCGCTTCGGGCCTGCGGCCGAAACTGCAGGGTCTCACCACACATCTTCTCCCCATCGCCGGCGACGACTGCGGTGCGTACGAGCGCCACGGGTACGAGAGCGCACTGCGGACGCAGATCGAGCACGGCATCGTGGACTACTGCGGCAGCCAACGCGGCTCCACAGCGTTCATCTACAGATCCGAACAGCTCGCCCCCGAGGCCACGGTGCGAGCTGTCGACCGTGCGGTGCGGACCATCAGCGAAGCCATCCGTGCCCGCGCCAACGCGCCGCTGACCAAGTTCCACGGCCGGGCCTGACCGCGCGCTGCCCGGACACAGAAGGCGGAAGTCCTCGTCCTGCCATGCGCAACGGCAGGACGAGGACTTCCTTGTGCCGCCGGGCTTCACCGGTTCGGTCCGGCGGCGCGCGACGGGGGAATGGAACGCGCCCACCGTCCGCCCGGATCGACCCGGCGGCAGCTCAAGGGGGAATCGCAGCTCGAAGAGGCAGAGGCGACGGCCCGCCCTGCCGCCCTCGTGCGCACGGCGGGCCGTCGGCGTCCGGCACGTCCGCTCGCCGGGGTGCCGGACGTCTCGGGACGGCGGTGCTCCCGCGGCGGCCCGAGCGGCGGAGCACCCCTTGGGCCGCGCTGCCGGAGCTTTTCGGGGCACCGGCCGTTCTCGGCCGGACCCGGGGCACGGCCGGCCCTCACCCGGACGCCGCGGTGGGCCGCAGTCGCCGGGAGAGCAGGACGCCGACCAGGGCCAGCAGCGCCGTGAAGGCGAACAGCCCGGCCAGCGCCGTACGGGCCGAGGAGTCGTAGTGCCTGGCGACGGCCAGCGCCGCGCCGCCCAGGCCGGCCACCACGCCCGTGGCGAGGGTCTGCGCGAGCTGCAGCGCCCCGCTCATCTCGCCCTGCCGTTCCGCCGGTGCCTGTTCGAGGGTGTCGGTGGTGGCCGCGTTGAACGCCACACCCATCCCGATGCCGCCGACGGCCCAGCCGGCCACCGCGATCCACGCCGGCACGGTGTCGGACAGGATGGCCAGGGCGATCACGGCGACGCCCAGCAGCAGGACGACGAACCCGAGAGCCACGCTCGCGGTCCGCCCGCCCGCCTCGGCGTCCCGCTTGGCCTGCCAGGCCGAGCCCAGCACCCAGGTGATCGCACCCGCCGACAGGCCGAGACCGGCTGCCCAGGCGCTCTGGCCGCGCAATTCCTGCAGCCCGAGCGGCAGATAGGCCTCACTGCCGAAGTACGCCCCGCACAGCAGCCCCCGGATGACCACACCGGCACCCAGCCCCGCGCGCGCCGTGAGGGTCCCCTCGGGGGTGACCCGGCGCAGCGCCGGCAGGGCGACGGCGATGCCCACCACCGCGAGCGCGACCAGCAGGCCCACGTTCTTCAGCAGCAGCGCCTGGAGCATGACGCCGGTGCCGAGGGTCAGCAGCACGGCACTGGCCAGCGGGCCCTTCCACCACGGTGTGGCGGGCCCGGCCGGCCCCTGGTCCCGCGGGCGCTCCAGGCGGTGCAGGCCGGGCAGCGTGAGCAGCGCCGCGGCCGCCACGATCGGCAGCATCAGCAGGAACACCGCGCGCCAGCTGACGCTGTCCGCGAGGGTGCCCGCGACGACCGGGCCGATCAGCGACGGGATCGTCCAGGCGGAGGAGAGCAGGGCGAACATCCGGGCCCGCAGATGCTCGGGGTAGGCCAGCCCGATCACTGTGTACGCCATGGCCATCACGGCGCCGACGCCCAGGCCCTGCAGGAAGCGGCCCACCAGGAACAGCCGCCAGGAGCCGGACGCCCCGGCCACCGCGCAGCCCACCGCGAAGACGGCCGTGCCCGCCGCGACCGGCCCCCAGGGGCCGCGGCGGTCGGCGGCCCGCCCGGCGAGCACGGTGCCGATGATGTTGGCGAGCATCAGCGCCGACAGGCCCCACCCGTAGGCACCGAGGCCGTCCAGGCTGCGGGCGATGTCGGGCAGCACCGTGGCCACGCCCAGGGACTCGAACGCGACCATGCTCACCGACAGGATCACGCCGAGGCTGAGCGCCCGGTACGGGCCCGAGAAGACGCTTTCGGCAGGCTTCGGCCGCGTGGCCTGTGCGGAGGCGGCGGGCCCTTCCCGGTCTTCGGGTAACTCGCCGACGTGTTGGGACATGACGTCACCTCGTGTGAGAGAATTACATTCCGATGCGGAACGGAATCATAAACATACTGGAGGCATGGTGAGCACGCCACAGGGCGCCGCGGGTGCCGCCCCGCTGACGGCGCAGCAGCGTTCGAGAGGCCGACCGCGCGACGAACGCATCGACGCGGCGGTACGGCAGGCGGTGATCGAGATCCTCAACGAGGTCGGCTACGGCCGGCTGACGCTGGAGGCCGTCGCCGCCCGGGCGGGCACCAGCAAGCCGACCCTGCGCCGCCGCTGGCGCTCCCGGCAGCACCTCGTGGTCAGCGCGCTGGTGCAGACGATGGGCTCCTCGCCCACCCCTGACACCGGCTGCACCCACTGCGACCTCATCGCCGGGATCCGCACCCTGAGCCACGCCTTCACGACCACCATCGGGCGGCGGGCGCTGCCCGCGCTCATCGCGGACCTCACGGACGACCCGGAACTGGAGTCGGAGTTCTTGAACGAGCTGTTCCATCCGCGTCGCGCTGCCACGGCCGCCGCCTTGCGCCGGGGCATCCAGCGCGGCGACATCCGCCCCGACGCGGACATCGACCTGCTGCTGGACCTGCTCGGCGCCACGGCCTACTACCGGGTGCTCTTCGGGCACCTGCCGCTCACCCCCACCCTGGCCGAGGACGTCGTGGAGGTCGTTCTCGCCGGTGTGGCCACGCCGCAGTGGCGCAGCCGGCACGAGGCCGTGGACAGAGTCTGACGCCGCGCAGGGCGCTCGGACCACGGGCCCCCTCCGGCCGTCCCGGCACGGAGGGCGCCGGACCGCGCCGGCCGCGCCCTGCTGGAGCGATGTGCCCAGGAAGGGGAAGCGGACGACGAACTGCTGGGCCGCCTCAGCAGCGGCAAAGTCGCCGCCGGCGCACCGGGCATCGCCGCCGGCGGACTGAGCGCCCTGCGCCGGCCGCAGCCGGTGACACCGCCGCCCTCGTCACTTACGTCAATCTCGCCCAGGCCACCGCCCTCGACGGCGACCTGGACGGCGCCCGGCTCTCCTGCACGGCGCGCCCGCGGACCTCGGCCCGCCGGCCCCCGACCGCGAACCGGCGGCCGGTGCCTGCACCGTACTGGGCCTGCTCGGTCCCGTCGGCCACTGAGCAGCGTCCGATGCCGGACCGGACCCACCCGGTTTTCGTCGGCGTGGTGTTCCTCCGCTCAAGGCCAAGAGGACCTTCTCAGCCGGCTTGACCGATGGCCACGGTGCGGGATCCCGGAACGAAGTCGCCGAAGGACTGTTCCCAGGACTCGCCAGGCCAGTAGTAGGTCACACAGCCCTCAGAGGGTCGGTAGTGAGCGGTGTAGAGGGTTCCCAGCCCCTTGTCGTACGCGGATTGATACAGCGGCGGCTTCAGCATCGCCGCCACGTCCGTGCCGGCCGCGCGAAGAGCGCTCAGCCGCTCTTGGGTCCGGGAGGACTGCTCTTGCTCGTCGGGCACCGGCATGTGCTGATGGTTGGCAGCGCAGGCGTCCGGGGCCTCAGTCAGCGGGATGTCCGGCCCCACGAACACCGTCAGTGCCTGCTCGGGGTCGACAAGGGTGACGTTCTGCGGGATGGCGATCGGTATGGACTTCAACTTGCTGACGGCCTCATCAACGGTGCTACACGTCTCCAACAAGTAGCGCAGGACGATGAGGATGGCGAAGCCTGGGCCGTGGGGCGAATCGACCACCGAAGGTGAGTGAGACCGCGAGCCCGGCATCGTTCATCCCGTCCAACAAGCCCCAGGCGGCATCCTGCATTCCGATCACCGGCCGAAGGAAGTGGGAGGAGACAATGGTGCCCTCACACTCGTCAGGGCTGAAGTCGTAGTTGCGCAGCAGGTTGCCACTGCCGCCGATCTGGGTGCAGCCCGAGAAGAACGGTCGCAAGGTCGCGAGGGTGAGGAAGGTCTTCGCTTCAGGCCGGTCGAGCTGACCGGCGAGACGGTCGAGCACGGGAAGCAGCTCGGGCATGTGCGCCTCGAACAGCCTCTGAGCACGATCCGCGCCCTCTGAAGTGCGGCTCTCCTCGGTCATCCACCCCTCCGCGAGCGGCCACAGGGCCTGCGTATGGGTAGCCCATCGCCCGTCACTTCCGTCGCCAACCTCGATAGCACGGAAGGTCTTCTGCTGTTGGCTCATGGCTGCCGCTCCCCTGCGGACGTCGAGTCAGGCGCTCGCAACCTAGCTAATTTCGTAGGTGATTCACCAGATCAAGCATGGCTGGTGCAGGCATCCGAGGTACCCGCAGATCTTCTCGAACGACATAGCCTGCAGCGCCCTCCCCTTCGCCCCACGCTTCGGCACCGTGTGCCGTCGGCGTCTTGGTCACGGTCACCGCAGAGCGATGCTGCACCGCACGCAAAGAACACGAACCGCAGAAACGGAACGATCCATTCGAGCGAGTGAACAAGCCGGATCCCGCCCCCGCGCCGGGACCGCGACTGCTACGTCACCCCGCGGCCGAAACCCGGGCGCCACCAACGCGACAGTTTCCCGTTCGCCGGAGATGGCGTAGCGGCGGGGGGCGGGGCCGTGGCAGCCGGGTGACTGCTGCAGTGGCCTGCGGTCGCTGGAGGGGGCAACCCCGGTGGCAGACAGTTCCCGCCGCACAGCCAAGGACCACCGCACCGGCTGGGGCTGGGGTAGCCCACGCGAGCGACCTGCATCGGGCCATCCATTTCCCAGCGGATCGGGCCGGAGGTCAGGCAGGAACACGCTCCTCAACCAGCAAACATCGCTTTTACGTCGAAAGAATAATTCGGATGCGTATTCCGACCTTCCGTATCTTCCGGTTATGCCGTCAGCATTTCCCCGCACAGTCCTCCTCGACAAGGGAGTCAACGCCATGGCTGAGTGGCAGCGGGTCTCCGGCGCTCTCGTACGGATTGCGGCAGGCTCACGCACGAACGTGGGGGGTGAACGCCGGCGGGAACATCTACCGCTGCACCAACAACGACGCCTCCCCTGACAGAAGGTCCGCGGCGGCGCGACCGCCATCGGCGCAGCCGCCGACGGCACCGTCTGGCACATCTACGCCGGCGGCGAGATCTACCCGTTTCACCGGAGGCCAGCCCGGCTGCAGCGGGTCGGCACCGACCGCCCCCGCCCGGTTGCCGTGGCCACCCGCCTCCTCAGGAATCACTGGCATGGAACGCCCAAGCACCGACAGGAAGAGACCACCGTGACCCGTCGATCGATCACGGCGGCCGTCAGCGCCGCCTGCAGCGCCTTCGTTCTGCTTCTGGCCGCACCCGGCTCAGCCTCCGCGGCAACCGGCCAGTTCCGCTACACCTACACCACCGCCGAGGGATACGAGGCCGTCGGCTTCCTCAACAACCCCGCCAGCGGTGAATGCATCAACCTGCCCGCGCCGGGCTCCGCCCCCGGCACGGCCTCCAGGGCACCCAAGAACCGCACGGACGCCACCGCCACCGTCTTCCTCGACGCCGACTGCGAAGGCGACACCTACTACACCCTGCCCGCCGGCACGGGCGCATCCGACCGCCTGCTCCTGCGCTCCGTCGTCTTCTCCTGAAGGAACACCGCCGAGGCGCCACAGAGGACACACCCCGCGGCGTGCCGCCGGCCCGTGCGCCGTGCGCACGGGCCGGAAAGGCGCGGCAGCGGCAGGTGGAGGAGCTGGACAACGGCATCGTCACCGTCCGCAACGCCTCCTCCGGTACGGATCTGGGGTCGGCCTGCACAAGCTGGGCGTCTTCCCGCCCCTGGCCGGTCTGCAGCCGGCCGACCAGAACGACTTCACGCAGGCCTGGTACCTCACCAGCGCCTGAGCAGTCTGTACGACACAGCGCCCAGGCCCCGTGCACTGTGTCTGTCGGACACTTGCGGCTGCAGCCTGGACGATCACCGTCAACGCCGCGCCGGCCGTCCGGTCGCGTGCGGCGCATCACCGAGTAAGGAGCACATCATGACCACCGAGGA
Organism: Streptomyces mexicanus; assembly: GCF_902506575.1. Taxonomy (GTDB): domain Bacteria; phylum Actinomycetota; class Actinomycetes; order Streptomycetales; family Streptomycetaceae; genus Streptomyces; species Streptomyces mexicanus. The sequence continues at coordinate 2,732,176 of NZ_LR732544.1, forward strand.
TGCCGCCACCCCCGCGGACAACACGCTCTCGCCCGTCGACCAGAACTTCGTCCAGGCCGCGACGGTGCTGTACAGCACCCAGATCGACGCGGGGAAGACGGCCCACAAGAACACGAGCAACGCCGACGTGCGGTCCTTCGCGCGGCACATGATCGCCGACTTCATGCGGCTGACCGTGCAGCTGAAGGGCACCGCCCCTGAGGGCGTGACCGTCCCCAAGGACAACAGCGACACCGCCCTCCTGGACTCACTGCGCCCCCTGGTCGGCGCCGACTTCGACCGCGCCTACGTGCGCAAGCTCGGTCTGGAGGCGCACCGGATCGGCATCGCCGCGTTCGAGAAGGAAGCCAAGGACGGTGATAACCCGTCGCTGAAGCAGGCTGCCCTGGACGCCCTGCCGACGCTGCGCGAGCACTACCTGATGGGGCAGAAGCTCGCGCAGAAGCTGGGCGTCACGGAGTGAGCCAGCTTCCGTCGGGCTCCGGCGCTGGGGAATCAGCGCCAGAACCGCGGGGTGTGATGCGGGGTGAGATCGTCGACCAGCTGTCAGCCCGCAGGAGACGAACTGGGTGCCGATAGCGCCCCGCATCGACCGCAGCGTCCGCGCGGACCTCAGCGACGGCGGGCTATCCGCAGGGCCGGGTGGGCGGCTACGGCGGGGCGAGCGGGGTTTGCGCGCGGCCGGTGGCGTCCCGGCCGTCTGAATCCCCGGCTCAGCCGCATGCCGGTGCAGCACTGCCCGTGCCCGCCGCGGGCTGCGGCAGTCGCGGGGCGGGCCAGGCCGGGTTCCACCGCCAGGCTGACCACGCCGCGAGGTCGGTGAAGGGCCCGCAGCGTTCGGCGAGCATCGCAAGCACTTCCTCGCGGGCGGCGTCCACGGCGCGGTGCTCGGTGTCGGTGACGATGCCGAGCCGCCGCACATGCGCGTACTCGTCTTCGTCCTTCCACTGCCATCTGGTCAAGTCATGGTCGACGATCAGGTCCACGGTGAGGTCGAAGGTGTCGAACCCGTCGCCGGTGCGGATGGCGGGGCGCTCAAAGTTCACGTACCAGTTCCGCAGCCCGCCGCCCGTGTAGAAGGCGTTGATGCTGAACCAGGCAGCCGGCGGCTTCCACATCAGCAGCTCGGTCTCCTGCCACACTGAAGCCGCCAGCTCCCACGTGCCGCTCGCCATCGCGTCGAACACCTCCATCCGCACCGAGCGGTCGCCGTCGTCACGAGCCTTGACGTACAGGGCAGGCCAGCGGGTCTCGGCGCCCGGCGGGCAGGCGGCCACCAGGGCTTGGCTCGTGTCAGCGACAACGCGCAGTGCATGCTCGCTCCACACCCGGCCGGAGCAGTGCACGTCACGCCGCACGACCGTCTGACCGGCCCTGAAAATCTCCATCGAAATCCTCCTCCGCAGCAGCCCGCCAGACGTCTGGTTCTCTGCTCGGCAACAGGATGCCTGTGGTGTCGGCGAGCGATCGGCGAGAACGCTCGGATCACCGCGATCCGGCGCCCGCCCTACGAACGGCCAGTCGGCGCGCTGGCGGCCTATGACCGCCAGCAGCCCCTTGTAGACTGCCCTCCCTACCGGGCCGGAATGACCGTGACAGGACGGTCCGGGCACTGGCCCAACGTCTGCGCGAGGGCCATCTGTTCGTCGGCGTCGATACTCAGGCCCCAACGGAGTTTGTCGGCCACCCAGTCGGTGACGTACTGGCAGCGGTACCCGGCCGCCGACGGCAGCCACGTGGCCGGGTCCTGGTCCGCCTTCGACCGGTTCGAAGCCGCAGACACCACACTGCGGCACCGTCGATGTAACGGTCGTCGTAGGGCGAGTACCAGCGGCCCCCGGCCAGGGTGCAGTGCGCGCCCATGCCCGGATGTGACGACCACCTCCGCCTTGAGAACCTCCTGGCGGGTGTTGCAGCCGTCATGGTCGGCATCCACCCAGTGCTTGAACTTGCTGCGCTCATAGCCGGTGCGGTCCTCCGCGCGTACGGGAGCTGGGCGAGAGCGTCACGGACCGGCAGGGTCACCCTCTGGCCCGGGGCGCGCAGCGGTACGGTGACCGCGCCGGCTGTGCGGGCGGTGGCGGTGGCGATGTGGGCGGTGGCGGGCAGGAGCAGAGCGACGGCCGCAGTGCGGTGCGGTGCGGGCCAGACGCATCAGAACGAAGGTCCCTTTCACATCGGCCCAGTTCCCCGACGGCAGCGACGGCTGGCCCGCGGACACCCGCGCCGCGCGGACCCAAGGCACCTTCACCCTCGGCAACGGCGTGTCAGCGACGTCAAGAAGTACGAGTACCGGACGGACTGGGACCCCACCGTCCGTCGGGGGCGGGTTCCTCCGGGGGCGGCTCGTGGCCGTGGGAGACCATCGTGCGCTCGCCCTCGTAGGCCATGGAGACGGTGACCGGCGAGTGCCAGCCGGCGACCGTGCGGGACGGGGAGAGGTCGATGCCCTCGCCCTGTTCCAGCGCGTCCCAGCAGTACTCGCCGTAGTGGTCGTCGCCGAACGCGGCCGCCAGGCAGGTGCGCAGGCCCAGGCGGGCCAGCGCGGTCGCCATGTTGGCCACGCCGCCCGGGCTCGACCCCATGCCGCGCGCCCAGGACTCGGTGCCGCGCACCGGGGCGGAGTCGAGTCCGGTGAAGATGATGTCGAGGAAGACGGTTCCGGTCAGGTACACGTCCCAGGGTGGGTCGTCGGCCGAGCGGATCGCGGCCAGCGGATCGACCTGCGGGCCGACGGGGGCGTGCGGTGCCCCGACGATGTACTCCCTGTCCTGCGGGTACTGCGGATCCTCTCCGGCGGGCGTATGGGACGCGGTCACGGTGCGCTCCTGACATGGTGCGGATCAGGCCAGTGTGCACCAGAGCACCGACAAGGTGGAGGCGGTCACGCCGGGGGCGGCGCGGTCGGGTGCGGGACGGGGGTGTGCCCCGCCGCGGGCGGCGCGCCCGGGTGCGGGGCGGCGGTCGCACGCCCCGCCGGGTCCCTCACCAGCGCGGTACGGCCGGGGTGACCCAGCCCGGGTCGGCGACGCGCATCGCCGCCGCGTCGTCGCGGTCGCGCAGCGCGCCGTCGTCCTCCAGCCACCGGCGGTGCAGGAACGCCAGCTTGTCCCGGTCGAGTTCGACGCCGAGCCCGGGCGCGTCGGGGACGGTGACGTGGCCGCCGGTGAAGGCGAGGCGCTCGGTCAGGACGTCCTCCGACTGCCAGGGGTAGTGGGAGTCGCAGGCGTGGTGGAGGCCGGGGACGGTCGCGGCGACGTGGGTCATCGCGGCGAGGCTGATGCCCAGGTGGGTGTTGGAGTGCATGGACACGCCGACGCCGAAGGTGCGGCAGACGGCGGCGAGCTGCTGGGTGTTGCGCAGGCCGCCCCAGTAGTGGTGGTCGGAGAGCACGACCTGCACGGCGCCCCGGGTGAACGCCTCCTCGATCTCGGCGAAGGTCGTCACGCACATGTTGGTGGCCAGCGGCACCCCGGTGCGGGCGGCGACCTCGGCCATGGCGGGTGTGCCGAGCGTGGGGTCCTCCAGGTACTCCAGGACGTCCCCGAGTTCCTCCGCCACCTTCAGCGAGGTCGCCACCGACCAGGCGCCGTTGGGGTCGAGCCGCAGCGGGTGCCCGGGGAACGCCTCGGCCAGCGCCCGGATCGCGGCGATCTCCTCCTGGGGCGGGAAGACACCGCCCTTGAGCTTGAAGGAGGTGAAGCCGTAGCGCTCCTTGAACCGGCGTGCCTGGGCGACGACGCCCGCGGGGTCGAGGGCGGCGCCCCAGTCGTCCGGCTCGCAGGGCACGCCCTCGGGGTGGGCGGCCCACTTGTAGAACAGGTAGGCGCTGTACTCGACCGAGTCGCGCACCTTGCCGCCGAGCAGGGCGTGCACGGGCAGGCCGAGGGCCTTGCCGAGGGCGTCCAGGCAGGCGACCTCGAAGCCGGAGACGACGGACAGGCGCAGCTTGTCGGCGGTCTGCACACCGCGCAGCCCGCCGACGTCCACGGCGTCGCGCACCCGGGAGGCGTCCACGGCGACCTGCTCGGCGAGGGTGAACAGGCCGTTGAGGTCGCTGATCTGATGCCCTTTCAGTTTTTCGGCGAACGGGCGGGCCAGTTCCAGGTACTGGGTGTCGCCGTAGGTCTCGCCGACGCCGGTGACCCCGCCGGCCGTGACCACCTCCACGATCAGGCGGGGCGTGTACGGCTGGTGGACGCCCTGGGTGTTCAGCAGCGGCGCGTCGGCGACCAGGATCGGCGTCAGCCGCACGTCGGTGACGGTCAGGTCGCGGCTCGGGGCGGGGCTCAGGTCGCGGCGCACGCTCATCTCCCTATGTAGATGACATCTACGTATGGAGACAGAGGTTAGGCAGCTGAACAGAGGGCGTCAACGGTGCGGCCGGGGCCACGGTCGCCGGCGCGATTACGATCTGGGGCATGCCGGGGACAGCGGAGGGCGCGGGCGTGCGCGAGGTGAAGTCCGCGGCGCGGACGGTGGAGCTGCTGGAACTGCTCGCGGCGCGCGGCGACCGCCCGGCGCGGCTGCAGGAACTGGCGGACGCCCTCGGCGTGCCGCGCAGCTCGATGTACGCGCTGCTGCAGACCCTGATCGCGCGCGGCTGGGTGCGCACGGACATCACCGGCTCGCTCTACGGCATCGGCCTCCGCGCCCTGCTCACCGGCACCGGCTACCTGGACTCCGACCCGCGCGTGCGCCTGGTGCGGCCCTATCTGGACCAGGCGTCCGAGGAACTGGGCGAGACGATCCACCTGGGCCGGCTGGACGGGCGGGACGTGGCGTACCTGGCGACGCGGGAGTCGCACGAGTACCTGAGGACGATCAGCCGGGTGGGGCGGCGGCTGCCGGCACACGTGGGCGCGCTCGGCAAGGCGCTGCTCGCCGAGCGCCCCGACGCGGACCTGCCCGAGGGCCCCTACGAGGCGCTGACCCCGAACTCCCGCACCAGCCGCGAGGCGCTGGCCGCCGATCTGGCCGGGGTGCGCGAGCGCGGCTACGCCGTGGACCGCGAGGAGGGCGTCCTCGGCATCGTCGGCTTCGGCTTCGCGCTGCGCTACGACACCCCCGCCCTGGACGCGATCAGCTGCTCGGTGCCGGTGGCCCGGCTGACCCCGGCGCACGAGGAGCGGATCGTCGCGGTGATGCGGGAGATCCGGGCCCGCATCGAGGCGTCGGCGCCGGGCGCGGGAGGCGGCCCGCACTGGCGCTGAGCGCCCGGCCGGCCCGCCTCCCGTGCACGGCCCGCGGCCTACGGGAACGTGTAGGCCTCCACCTCGGCCAGGTAGCGCTGCCTGCGCTCCTCGTCGTCGTCCAGGAAGGCGGCGAGGAAGGAGTTGCGGGCCAGCTCGCGCAGCCGCTCCTCGGTCAGGCCCAGGGTGCGCTGGACGGCGTCGAAGTTGTCGCCGGCGTAGCCGCCGAAGTAGGCCGGGTCGTCGGAGTTGACCGTGCACAGCAGCCCGGCGTCCAGCATGGCGGGCAGCGGGTGGTCGGCGAGGGTGTCGACGGTGCGCAGCCGGACGTTCGACAGCGGGCACAGGGTCAGCGGGATCCGCTCGCGCACCAGGCGGGCGACCAGCTCCGGGTCCTCCATGCAGCGCAGGCCGTGGTCGACGCGCTCGACGCCGAGCACGTCGAGGGCCTCGGTGATGTACTGCGGCGGCCCCTCCTCCCCGGCGTGCGCCACACGGCGCAGCCCGAGAGCGGCGGCGGCCTCGTACACCTCGCGGAACTTCACCGGCGGATGCCCGACCTCGGCCGAGTCCAGGCCGACACCGGTGATCCGGTCCAGGTACGGCCGGGCGGCCTGGAGGGTCTCCATCGCCGACTCGGCGGACTCGTCCCGCAGGAAGCACAGGATCAGCCGGGTCGAGATCCCGTGGCCCTCCTCGCTGCGGCCCAGCGCCCGCCACAGCCCCTCGACGACCGTGCCCATCTCCACACCGCGCGAAAGGTGGGCCTGCGGGTCGAAGAAGATCTCCGCGTGCCGCACGCCCTGCGCGGCGGCCCGCGCGAGATAGGCGTTCGCCAGGTCCTCGAAGTCCTGCTCGGTGCGCAGGACGGCCATGAGTTCGTAGTACAGGTTCAGGAAGGACTGCAGGTCCTGGAAGCGGTAGGCCTCGCGCAGCTCGTCGGTGTCCGCGTACGGCAGCTTCACGCCGTTGCGCGCGGCCAGCTCGAACGCCAGCTCCGGTTCCAGGGTGCCTTCGACGTGCAGGTGCAGTTCGGCTTTGGGCAGGGGCATCAGAGCATCGTACGGCCTGGTCAGCGGCGTTTGGGAACCGGCACCCGGAGCAGGTCGCGGGCCACGGTCAGCTCGCCCTCGAACCCGGCGGCGCGCGCCTGCCGTTCGAACTCTCCCGGGTCGGTGTAGCGCTGGCTGAAGTGGGTGAGGACGAGGTGGCGCACCCCCGCGTCCCGGGCCACCCGGGCCGCCTGCCCGGCCGTGAGGTGCCCGAACTCCACGGCGAGCGGTTCGTCGGCGTCGAGGAACGTGGACTCGATCACCAGCAGGTCGCAGCCCTCGGCGAGCGCGTGCACGCCCTCGCACAGCCGGGTGTCCATGACGAACGCGAACCGCTGCCCGCGCCGGACCTCGCTCACCGCCTCCAGCGGCACCCCGCCGAGGGACCCCTCGCGCTGGATGCGGCCCACGTCCGGGCCCGTGATGCCGTGCGCGGCGAGCCGTTCGGGCAGCATGCGCCGCCCGTCGGGCTCGACCAGCCGGTAGCCGAAGGACTCCACCGGGTGGGACAGGCGGCGGGCCTCCAGGCGGTACGCCGGGGTCGTCGCGAGGGTGCCGTCGGCGTCGACGGGGGCCTCGGTGAGGGCGACCGTCTCGCGGTAGGCGGTGGCGTACCGCAGGCGGTCGAAGAAGCGCTTGCCCGAACGCGGGTAGTGCGCGGTGATCTCGTGCGGCACCTGGTCGAGGTTGATCCGCTGGATCACCCCGGCCAGGCCCAGGCTGTGATCGCCGTGGAAGTGGGTGACGCAGATCCGATTCACGTCGTGGGCGGCGACCCCGGCGCGCAGCATCTGCCGCTGCGTGCCCTCGCCGGGGTCGAACAGGATGCCCTCGCCGTCCCAGCGCAGCAGATAGCCGTTGTGGTTGCGGTGCCGGGTCGGGACCTGGCTGGCGGTGCCCAGGACGACCAGTTCACGGACGGACACGAAGCCGCCGTCCCTAGCCGGGGGGCCACTGCAGGCCGCGGCCGCCCAGGACGTGGGCGTGCGCGTGCCAGACCGTCTGCCCGGCGCCGGGGCCGGTGTTGAAGACGATGCGGTAGCTGTCCAGCTTCTCCTCGTCGGCGACGGCCCGGGTCTCGCGCAGCACGTCCGCGGCGAGCTGCGGGGCACCGGCGGCCAGGGCGGCGGCGTCCTCGTAGTGCGCCTTGGGGATCACCAGGACGTGGGTGGGTGCCTGGGGGTTTATGTCACGGAAGGCGACGGTGGTGTCGGTCTCGCGGACGACCGTCGCGGGGACGTGACCCGCGACGATCTTGCAGAACAGGCAGTCGTCCTGCGGTTCCCCTGCCATGGTTCTCCTCACGTGGTGATCTTCTTGTGGTGCATCGTATCGAGCGGGGACCGCGCGGTGCCCGCCCTCACCCGGCCCTACGGCAGGCTCGGCGGGGTCTTCGCGGGCGTGGTCTCCAAAGCCTGAAGCGCGATGCGGATCGCCTCGTCCAGCTGGACGTCGCGGCCCGCCGCGTGGTCCTGGGGGCGCTGGACCACCTCCACGTCCGGGTCCACGCCGTGGTTCTCCACGCCCCAGCCCGGGCCCTCCAGCCAGAACGCGTACTTCGGCTGGGTGACCAGGGTGCCGTCGACCAGGCGGTAGCGGCTGTCGATGCCGATGACACCGCCCCAGGTGCGGGTGCCGACGACCGGCCCGATGCCCAGCGCCTTGATCGCCGCGTTGACGATGTCGCCGTCGGAACCGGAGAACTCGTTGGCGACGGCGACCACCGGCCCGCGCGGCGCGTCCCGCGGATAGCTCTCGGCGCGCATGCCGCGCGGCAGGTCCCAGCCGACGATCCGCCGGGCCAGCTTCTCCACCACCAGCTGGGAGGTGTGGCCGCCGCGGTTCTCCCGCACGTCCACGACCAGGCCCTCGCGGGCCACCTCCACCCGCAGGTCGCGGTGGATCTGCGCCCAGCCCGGCGCCTGCATGTCCGGCACGTGCAGATAGCCGAGCCGGCCGCCGGAGGCGGCGTGCACGTAGGCGCGGCGGTCGGCGACCCAGGCGTGGTAGCGCAGCGGCTCCTCGTCCTCCAGGGGCACCACGACCGCGTGCCGGGGCTCTCCCCCGCCGGCCGGCGAGATCGTCAGCTCGACGGGCCTGCCCGCCGTGCCGACCAGCAGCGGGGCCGGCCCGGTCACCGGGTCGACGGGCCGGCCGCCGACCGCGACGATCGCGTCGCCGGCGCGAACGGCGACGCCGGGCGCGGCCAGCGGGCTGCGCGCCTGCGGGTCGGAGGTCTCCGAGGGCAGGATCCGGTCGATGCGCCAGCTGCCGTCCTCGTGGCGGGAGATGTCCGCGCCCAGCAGGCCCTGGCGGGCGCCGTCGCCGTAGGCGCCGAAGGGGGTGACGTAGGCGTGCGAGGTGCCGAGTTCGCCCTGCACCTCCCACAGCAGGTCCACCAGGTCGTCGTGGGTGGCCAGGCGGTCGAGGACGGGCCGGTAGCGGTCCAGGACGCCGTCCCAGTCGACGCCGCCCATGTCGGCCCGCCAGAAGTTGTCCCGCATGATGCGGCCGGTCTCCTCGTACATCTGCCGCCACTCGGCGGCCGGGTCCACCGTCTGGCGGATCCGGCCGAGGTCGACGGTGATGTTGGAGTCGCTGTCGTCGTCGCCGGAGGGACGCCGGTCGCTGGGGACGACCTTGAGCTTGCCGTCGGTCCACAGCAGGATCCGCTTGCCGTCGCCGCTGACCTCGAAGTGGTCGGCGTCGGCGGCGAGGTGCTCGATGCGCTGCTGGGCGGGGTCGTAGCGCTCCAGCTCGGTCTTCGGGTCCGGGTCGTCGGGCGTGGCGCGGGAGGCGCCGAGCACGCCGGTGACCGGGTGGCGCAACCACAGCACGCCGTCGCGGGCGGCGCGCAGGTTGGAGTAGCGGGCGGCCTCGACCGGGAAGGGCACGATGCGGTCGGCCAGGCCGTCGAGGTCGATCCGGGTCGCCGGAGTGCCCTCGCTGTCGGGAGTCTCCTCCTTGTCGGACACCTCGAAGGGGCGGCCGTGGCGCTGCGGTCCGAACGGGGACGGCGTGGTCGCGGCCAGCGTGATCAGGTACGGCCGGGAACTCTCCACGAACGCCAGGTCGAAGACGTGCTCGTCGTAGACCGGGTCGAAGGAGCGGTGGGAGAGGAAGGCGAGGTGCTTGCCGTCCAGGGTGAACGCGGGCGCGTAGTCGTGGAAGCGCAGCGGGGTCGCCTCGGTGACCGTCAGGTCCGTGGTGCTCGCCAGCCGCAGCTGGCTGAGCGGGCGCGGACCGGGGTGGGACCAGGCCAGCCAGGCGGAGTCCGGCGAGAAGGCCAGGTCGCAGACGTCGCCGTGCTCGCTGCGGTCCACCTCACGGACCTCCCCGGTCTCCCGCTCGACGAGCAGCAGCCGCCCGTCGTGCGAGGCGACGGCGGCGCGGCTGCCGTCGGGGGCCATGGCCAGCTCCAGCACCCGGCCGAGCTGCCCGGCGGCGATCCGGCGCGGGGTGGCGCCGGGCGCCGGGCCGGTGGCGGGCGCGAACTCCAGGGCGTCCTCGCCCTCGGCGTCCGTCACCCACACCACCCACTCCTCCCCCTCGGAGCGGAAGGTGCGCGGCAGCCGGGCCCGCACGCCCGGCTCGGCGGCCAGCGCGCGGGCCGGACCCGAGCGGTGCGTGACCCAGTGGACGGCGCCGCGTACCGCGACCGCGCTGCCGCGCGCGGTGTGGTCGGGCGCGGCGGAACCGAACCAGCGGGCCGCGTTCACCGGGTAGGGCTGCAGGTCCACGCGGGGGCCGCCGAGCCGGATGTCCAGGCGGCGCGGCTCGGCGCCCTCCAGGTCGTCCAGGATCCACAGTTCACCGGCGCTGGAGTACACGACACGGGTGCCGTCGGTGGCCGCGTGGCGCGCGTAGAAACCGTCGAGCGGGGTGTGCCGGCGCAGGTCGGAGCCGTCGGCGAGGGAGGAGTACAGCGCGCCGGTGCCCTCGTGGTCGGAGAGGAACGCGATCCTCCCCCACGTTCCCGGATCCGCTGGGACAGGGGGGATTCCCGTCCCCACCCACAGCGGGTACTCGATGTTGCCGTCCAGGTCCGCGTGCAGCCGTACGAACTCGCCGTCGTCCTCGGCGTCGATCCACAGCTTGCCCGCCGTGCCGCCCCGGTACCGCTTCCACCAGGCCGCCTCGCGTCCCATCGGCGCGGACAGCAGCACGGTGCGCGGCCCGTACGCGACGTCGCCGACCGGCCCGTAGGGCAGCGTGTCGGCCGGCCCGCCGTCCAGCGGGACGGCCCGCGCCCAGCTGCGCCGCAGACTGGCCTGGCCCTGGGTGGACAGCGCCAGCACCCGTCCGTCGGGGGTCCAGCCGCGCACCTGGGTACGCCAACTGCCCCAGTGCGTCAGGCGCTTGGCGGGTCCGCCGGCGACCGGGGCGATGTGCACCTCGGGAGCGCCGTCCCGGGTGGAGGTCCAGGCGACGGTGGTGCCGTCGGGCGAGATGCGCGGGTGGTTCACCGGCACGTTGTCGGCGCTGACCCGCCAGGCACGCCCACCGTCCAGGGGCGCGAGCCACACGTCGTCCTCGGCGGTGAAGGCCACCAACTCGCCGTGCAGGTGGGGGAATCGGAGATACCCGGACGGCTGCACGGACGGTGCGGACGGCTGGGACGGCGCGGACGGCGTGGTCGATGCAGACGATGCAGACGATGCGGACTGAGTCACCCGATCACCCTATGCAGTGGCGGCCGACGGGGACAGGGGGTCGGATCACTTGCCCCGCACCCGCGCACGACTCCGCGGTCGCGCGCCCGTGCGTCCGCGTGCAGTACGCCCGTTGCGTCCGCGCCCCCTGCGCCCGTACGTCCGCGCGCCGCACGCCTGCGCCGCCCGTGTGTCTTCAGGCGCGCGGCCGCAGCCACTGCTGGAGTTCCACGAGGTTGCCCTCCGGGTCCTCCAGGTGCGCCACCCGCATCCGGTCCGTCATGGGCGCCGGGCCGTGCAGCAGGGTCGCGCCGCGCCCGGTGATCTCGGCGCAGTAGGCGTCCAGGTCGTCCACGCGCAGCACCACCAGCGAGCGGTGACCGGTGGCGCGGTCGCCCAGTGCGCCCAGCACCCGGGCCATCATCGCCCGGTCCTGCAGGGCGATGCCCGCGGAGCCGGTGCCGGGGCTGAACTTCTCGTACGGGCCCCGGTCCGCGCCGGACTGCGGTTCGAGGCCGAGCACGTCGGCGTAGAAGCGGTAGCAGGCGGCGAAGTCGTCGACGAGCAGCCGCACTTGGGTGAGTTCCACAGTCGTCCCCCTCCTGGATCGAGAAACCGCGTCCTCAGGACCAGCGGCCGGTGCGGCCCAGCAGCAGGGCCGTGGCCGCGACACCCGCGGTCGAGGTACGCAGCACGGTGGGCCCGAGGACGTACGGCCGCGCGCCCGCCTGCGCGAACAGCGCCAACTCCTCGGGCGAGACGCCCCCTTCGGGGCCGACGACGAGCACGATCTCGCCCTCGGCGGGCAGTTCGGCGGTGGCCAGGGGTTCCTCGCCGCTCTCGTGGAGCACGGCGGCGAAGTCCGCCTCGGCCAGAAGCCGCGCCACCTGCTTGGTCGTCGCCGCGTCCGCGACCTCGGGGAAGCGCACCCGCCGGGACTGCTTGCCGGCCTCGCGGGCGGTGGCGCGCCACTTGCCGAGCGCCTTCAGGCCGCGCTCGCCCTTCCACTGCGTGATGCAGCGGGAAGCGGCCCACGGCACGATCGCGTCGACGCCGACCTCCGTCATGGTCTCCACGGCCAGTTCCCCGCGGTCGCCCTTGGGCAGGGCCTGCACGACGGTGATCCGCGGCGACGGGGCGGGCTCCTCCCGCACGGTCTCCAGGTCCATGACGACCAGCCGGTCCTTGCCCTCGGCGGCCTTGACCACGCCCTGCGTCCAGCGGCCGCGCCCGTCCGTGAGCACCACGTCCTCGCCGGGCCGCAGCCGCTTCACGGAGACCGCGTGCCGCCCCTCGGGGCCGTCCAGCACCAACTCCGGTCCGATGCGGCCGAGGTCGTCGACCACGAACACCGGTGCCGTCATCGCGCGCCCCCTCCCGCGGGCCGGCGGCCCGCCAGCGCCGCCCGGGCCTCCTCCAGCTCGGCGGCCAGCACCTCCACCAGCTGTCCGGCGGGCAGCGCCCGGGCCATGCGGTGGCCCTGGCCCGCCCACAGCGCCATGCCCTGCGGGTCGCCCGCCTTGGCGGCGGCCTTGCGCAGCGGCGAGGTGAGGTGGTGGACCTCCGGGTAGGCGGCGGGCGCGTAGGGGCCATGCTCGCGCAGGAAGCGGTTGACCAGGCCGCGGGCCGGCCGCCCGGTGAAGGCGCGGGTCAGCTCGGTGTGCGGGTGGAGCGGGTCGGTCAGGGCCTGCTTGTGCAGGTCGTGCGCGCCGGACTCGGGGGTGGCGAGGAACGCGGTGCCCAGCTGGGCGGCGCTCGCCCCGGCCGCGAGCACGGCGGCGATCTGGCTGCCCCGCATGATGCCGCCCGCGGCGACGATCGGCAGGTGCACCGCCTCGCGCAGCTGCGCGACGAGGGACAGCACGCCGATGCCGGCGCCGTCGTTCTCCGGCAGGTCGCGGTGGGTGCCCTGGTGGCCACCGGCCTCCACGCCCTGGGCGACGACCGCGTCCGCGCCGGCCTGCTGCACGGCCCGGGCCTCCTCCACGGTGGTGGCGGTGACCAGGGTGTAGGTGCCGACCCGGTGCAGGGCGTCGACGACCTCGCGGGCGGGCACGCCGAAGTGGAAGGAGACCACCGGAACGGGGTCCTCCAGAAGCACGGCGAGCTTGGCGTCGTAGCCGTCGTCCCGGCCGCCGCACTCCGGGTCGCCCAGCTCGGTCTCGTACCAGGCGGCCTCGCCGGCCAGCTGCTGGGCGTACAGGTCCACCGCGCCGGACTCCCCGTGCTCCGGCTGCGGCATGAACACGTTCACGCCGAACGGGCGGGCGGTCAGGCTCCGCAGCTGCTTGATCTCCTGGTACATGCCGTCGGCGGTCTTGTAGCCGGCGGCGAGGAACCCCAGCCCGCCGGCGTCGCACACGGCGGCGGCCAGCCGCGGTACGGAGGGGCCGCCCGCCATCGGCGCCTGCACGATCGGGTGCGGGAAGAGATCGGTCAGTGCGGAGGACATGACCGCATGGTGTCACGTCCCGGGGACGGCTCCGAATCGGCCCGACCTCCGGCATGTGCCGGAGGCGGCCAGGCGGGTGATGCCGTGACCGCCTCCGCGTACGACTCGGTGGTGCGGCGGCCTCGAGGCAGCCGCCGCACGCGCCTCAGCGACCGTTGAACGCGTCCTTCAACCGCGAGAACAACCCCTGCTGCCCGGGCCGACTGTGCCCGCCCGGGGGACGACCCCCGGACCCCCAGCCCGCCGGCCACCGGCCGTCACCTGCCGTTGAACGCGTCCTTCAACCGCGAGAACAACCCCTGCTGCCCGGGCTGGAACTGCCCCTGCGGGCGTTCCTCGCCGCGCAGTTTGGCCAGCTCGCGCAGCAGGCGCTCCTGCTCGGGGTCGAGCTTGGTCGGAGTCTGCACCTCGACGTGGACGACGAGGTCGCCGCGCCCGCCGCCGCGCAGATGGGTGACACCGCGGTTGTGCAGCGGGATCGACTGGCCCGACTGGGTGCCCGGGCGGATGTCGACCTCCTCCATGCCGTCCAGCGTCTCCAGGGGCACCTTGGTGCCCAGGGCCGCCGCGGTCATCGGGAGGGTGACCGTGCAGTGCAGGTCGTCGCCGCGCCGCTGGAAGACCGGGTGCGGCAGCTCGTGGATCTCCACGTACAGGTCACCGGCCGGGCCGCCGCCCGGGCCGACCTCGCCCTCACCCGCGAGCTGGATACGGGTGCCGTTGTCCACACCGGCGGGGATCTTCACCGTCAGGGGGCGGCGGGCGCGGGTGCGGCCGTCGCCGGCGCACTCCGGGCACGGGTTGGGCACGACGGTGCCGAAGCCCTGGCACTGCGGGCAGGGGCGGGAGGTCATGACCTGTCCCAGGAAGGACCGGGTGACCTGCGAGACCTCACCGCGGCCGCGGCACATGTCGCACGTCTGGGCACTGGTGCCCGGCGCCGCGCCCTCGCCGTTGCAGGTGGTGCAGACGACGGCCGTGTCGACCTGGATGTCCTTGGTGGTGCCGAAGGCCGCCTCGTCCAGCTCGACCTCCAGACGGATCATGGCGTCCTGGCCGCGGCGGGTGCGCGAGCGCGGTCCGCGCTGCGACGCCGTGCCGAAGAAGGCGTCCATGATGTCGGAGAAGTTGCCGAAGGCGCCGGCCCCGAAGCCGCCCGCGCCGGCCCCGCCGGACTGCGAGAGCGGGTCGCCGCCGAGGTCGTAGACCTGCTTCTTCTGCGGGTCGGAGAGCACCTCGTAGGCGGCGTTGATCTCCTTGAACCGCTCCTGGGTCTTCGGATCGGGGTTGACGTCCGGGTGCAGCTCGCGTGCGAGCCGCCGGAAGGCCTTCTTGATCTCTTCCTGCGACGCGTCGCGGCGCACGCCGAGGACGGCGTAGTAGTCCGTGGCCACTTACGACTCCGCCAGGATCTGTCCGACGTACCGTGCCACTGCGCGTACCGCTCCCATCGTTCCCGGGTAGTCCATGCGGGTCGGTCCGACCACGCCGAGCTTGGCGACTGCCTCGCCGCCCGAACCGTAGCCCACCGACACGATGGACGTGGAGTTGAGTCCTTCGTGGGCGTTCTCGTGACCGATGCGCACGGTCATGCCCGGATCCTGTGTCTCACCGAGCAGCTTCAGCAGGACGACCTGCTCCTCCAGTGCCTCCAGCACGGGCCGGATGGTGAGGGGGAAGTCGTGGGCGAAGCGGGTCAGATTGGCGGTGCCGCCGATCATCAGCCGCTCCTCGTTCTCCTCGACGAGCGTCTCCAGGAGCGTGGACAGCACCGCCGAGACCGTCCCGCGGTCCTCGACGTCGAAGCCGTCCGGCAGGTCCTCCACCAGCTGCGGCACGTCCGTGAAACGGCGGCCGGCGACCCGGCTGTTCAGCCGCGCCCGCAGGTCGGCGAGCGAGGTCTCCCCGAACGGGGCCGGGCAGTCGATCATCCGCTGCTCGACCCGCCCGGTGTCCGTGATCAGCACCAGCATGACCCGCGCGGGCGCCAGCGACAGCAGCTCCACGTGCCGCACGGTCGAACGGGTCAGCGACGGATACTGGACGACCGCGACCTGCCGGGTCAGCTGCGCCAGCAGCCGCACCGTGCGGGCCACCACGTCGTCGAGGTCGACGGCGCCGTCGAGGAAGTTCTGGATGGCGCGCCGCTCCGGCGCGGTCATCGGCTTGACCCCGGCCAGCTTGTCGACGAACAGGCGGTAGCCCTTGTCGGTGGGGATGCGGCCCGCGCTGGTGTGCGGCTGGGCGATGTAGCCCTCCTCCTCCAGGGCCGCCATGTCGTTGCGGACCGTGGCCGGGGAGACGCCGAGGTTGTGCCGCTCGGTGAGCGCCTTCGAGCCGACCGGCTCCTCCGTGCCGACGTAGTCCTGGACGATGGCGCGGAGTACCTGAAGCCGTCGCTCACTGAGCATCGCGCACACCTCCAGAGTCCTTCCTCGGCTCTCCGCCCGTCCTGGCACTCGGCGCATACGAGTGCCAGCATTCCCGCGCCCAGTGTACGGCTGCCGGGTACGGCTGCGGCAAGGACGGTCCCGGGAAGCTAGCGTCGCGGCATGACGGTGACTTGGGAAGAGGCGGGGTGGGAGC
>NZ_LR732544.1:2748210-2824293 GCF_902506575.1 Streptomyces mexicanus
GTGTGGGACCGCACGGTGGGGCTGGTCGTGGGGCGGGACGCGGCGCTGCTGGTGGACGCGGGGTCGAGCCTGGCGGAGGGTGCGCGGGTGCGCGCGCGGGCGGAGGCGCTCGCCGGCGGCCGTGTGACGCTTCTCGCGCTGACGCATCCGCACTTCGACCATGTCTTCGGGGCGGCGGCGTTCGAGGGCGCGGAGATCTACGCCGCGCGGGGCGCGCACTCCGGGCGCGACGGCGCGCACGAGAGCGGGTGCAGCGGGCACGACTGCGTCCACGGCCGGCACGGCTCCGTCTACGACGACGAGCGCGGGCGGGCGGAGCTGGGCGAGGACGCCGTGCGCAACGGGCTGGACGCCCGGGCGGCCGAGGAGGCGGTGGCGGCGCTGGTGCGGCCCGGCCACGAGGTCTGCGGGCGCCTGACGCTCCCCCTGGGGGACCGGGAGGTGCTGCTGGCGGACGTGGGTCCGGGCCACACCGGGCACGATCTGGCGGTGGTGGTGCCGGGCGATCCGGCCGTGGTCTTCTGCGGGGATCTGGTGGAGGAGTCCGGCGAGCCCCAGGCGGGCCCGGACGCCGTGCCGTCCCGCTGGCCGGCCGCCCTGGACCGGCTGCTGGACCTGGGCGGCGAGGACGCGGTGTACGTGCCCGGTCACGGAGCGGTGGTGGACGCGGCCTTCGTCCGGGCCCAGCGGGAGGCGCTGGCCGCGCGTTTCGGCGTGTCGCGCTGATCCGCGCGGCGTATCTCCCTATCGTCACTCGAATGCGGCAGTACTCTCCCGACCTGACCCCTCCGTGGAAGAAGTCCCAGCCGGTGCCGGAGGTACCGGCGGAGACGGGCCTGGTGGTGGAGGAACCCGGCACCGGCTTCTGCGGGGCGGTGATCCGCTGCGAGGCGGGCACGGTGACGCTGGAGGACCGCTTCGGCAAGCACCGGGTGTTCCCGCTGCAGCCGCGGGGGTTCCTGCTGGAGGGCCGCCCGGTGACGCTGGTGCGGCCGTCGTCGACCGCTCCGGTACGGCCCACCCGTACGGCCTCCGGTTCGGTCGCGGTTCCCGGCGCCCGCGCGCGCGTGGCCCGCGCCGGGCGGATCTACGTCGAGGGCCGGCACGACGCCGAGCTGGTGGAGAAGGTCTGGGGCGACGACCTGCGCATCGAGGGCGTGGTCGTGGAGTACCTGGAGGGCGTGGACGATCTGCCGGCGATCGTGGAGGCCTTCGCCCCGGGCCCGGACGCCCGGCTCGGCGTGCTGGTGGACCACTTGGTGCCGGGCTCGAAGGAGTGGCGCATCGCGCAGGCGGTGACCGGTGAGCACGCGCTGGTGGTCGGCCACCCGTACATCGACATCTGGCAGGCGGTGAAGCCGTCGTCGCTGGGGATCGAGGCGTGGCCGGACATCCCGCGCGGGCAGGACTGGAAGACGGGCGTGTGCCGGGCCCTGGGCTGGCCGGAGAACACGGGCGCGGCCTGGCAGGGAGTCCTGTCGCGGGTGCGGTCCTACAAGGACCTGGAGCCCGAGCTGCTGGGATGTGTCGAGCGTCTCATCGACCACGTGACCGTGCCCTGAGCCCACCGGGACCCGCCGCGTGAACGGCTGCGCAGGGGGGCGACTCGCCCGAGTGGTGCGTGCTCCCCGCCACCGCGGGGGCAGGCCGCTCAGTCCACCAGATCCCTGACGACCGCGTCCGCCAGCAGCCGCCCCCGCAGCGTCAGTGCGGCCCGGCCCCGCTCGTACGGGCCGCTCTCCAGCAGGCCGTCCCTGAGCGCCCGCCGGGACGCCGCCAGGCCCTCCTCCTTCAGCAGGGACAGGGGCACCCCTTCCCGCAGCCGCAGTTCCAGCAGGATGCGCTCCACGCGGCGGTCCTCGTCCGACAGCAGCTCGCGCCCGGCGCCCGGGGAGCGTCCCTGCGCCAGGGCGGCGGCGTACGCGCCGGGGTGCTTGACGTTCCACCAGCGCACGCCGCCGACGTGGGAGTGCGCGCCCGGGCCCGCGCCCCACCAGTCGGCGCCGCGCCAGTACAGCTCGTTGTGCAGGCAGCGGGCGGCCTCGGAGGTGGCCCAGTTGGAGACCTCGTACCAGGTGAAGCCCGCCGCGGTGAGGGTGTCCTCGGCGATCAGGTAGCGGTCGGCGTGGACGTCGTCGTCGGTCATGGGGATCTCGCCGCGGCGGATGCGGCGGGCCAGCTGGGTGCCCTCCTCCACGATGAGCGCGTAGGCGCTGACGTGGTCCGGGCCCGCGCCGATCGCCGCGTCCAGGGAGGCCCGCCAGTCGTCGTCGGACTCGCCGGGGGTGCCGTAGATCAGGTCGAGGTTGACGTGCTCGAAACCGGCCGCGCGGGCCTCGGCCACGCACGCCTCGGGGCGGCCGGGGGTGTGGGTGCGGTCGAGGATCCGCAGCACGTGCTGCCGCGCGCTCTGCATGCCGAAGGAGATCCGGTTGAAGCCGCCCTCCCGGAGCACGGCGAGGTAGGCCGGGTCGACGGACTCCGGATTCGCCTCCGTGGTGACCTCGGCGTCCGGGGCGAGGCCGAACTCGTCGCGGATCGCGCCCAGCATCCGTACGAGGTCGCCGGCGGCCAGCAGGGTGGGCGTGCCGCCGCCGACGAAGACCGTGCGGACCGGGCGCGGGTCGTCACCGAGGACCTTGCGGGCGAGGCGGATCTCCTCGACCAAGGCCTCGGCGTAGTTGTCGCGGGAGGCGAGGACGCCGCCGGTGCCGCGCAGCTCGGTGGCGGTGTAGGTGTTGAAGTCGCAGTAGCCGCAGCGGGTGGCGCAGTAGGGGACGTGCAGGTAGAACCCGAGGGGGCGGTCGGCCGCCCCGGCGAGCGCGGACGCGGGGAGCGTGCCGTCGGCGGGGACGGGCCCGCCGTCGGGGGGTGCGGAAGGCATGCCTTCCATTGTCCCGTACCGGCGCGGAACCTCCGATCGCCCGCCTCACTCGGCCTGGAGCACCAGCAGGGCCAGGTCGTCCTCGGGCGGCCGCTCGCCGAAGTCGTGCACGAGGCGGCGGATGCGCTCGGCGAGGGGTTCCGCGTCCAGGCCGGCGCAGCTCGCCAGGGCGGCGGCGAGGCCGTCGCCGTCGTCGAACTGGCGGGAGCCGGGGCGCCGCTCGGGCACCCCGTCGGTGACGCACAGCAGCGGGTCGCCGGGGCGCAGCTCGAACGTCTCGCAGGTGTATGTCTCGTCCTCGATGACCCCGAGCAGGGTCTGCGGGCGGGCGACGGTGCGCACGTCCCCGGAGCGGGTGAGGACCAGCGGCAGCGGGTGTCCGGCGCAGGCCAGGGTGCAGCGGACGCCGCCGTCGAAGGGGGCGAGTTCGCCGTAGAGCAGGGACAGGAAGCGGGTCTGCGGGCCGTCGCCGGGGGCGACCGGGCCGACCAGGGCGCGGGCGGCGGCGTCGGCGGCCTCGGTGGCGTCGTCGAGGAGGAGCTGGTTGAGGCGGTCCAGGACGTCGGCGACGCCGTAGCCCTCGCGGGCCAGCAGCCGCAGCCAGGGCCGGGCGAGCCCGATGACCACGGCGGCCTCGGGACCTTTGCCCTGCACGTCGCCCACCGCGAAGCACCAGCGGCCGTCGCCGGCCGGGAAGAGGTCGTAGAAGTCGCCGCTGGGCCCGCCCTGGTCGCAGGGTTCGTAGACGAGGGCGCTGCGCATTCCGGGGATCTCGGCGACCGCGCCGGGCAGCAGGCCGCGCTGGAGCACGGCGCTGATGGTGGCCTGGCGGGCGTACTGCCGGGCCGCGCCGATGCCGAGCGCGACCCGGCGGCTGAGGTCCTCCACCAGCCCGGTGACCTCGTCGGGGAAGCGCACCAGCCCGGCCCGGCCGATGACGAGCGTGCCGAGCGGGCGGCCGCCGGCGACCAGACGGTAGGCGAGCGCCGCGCCGTCGGCCGCCCGCGGCCCGAGGGCCTCGCCGGGCCAGGGGTAGGGCACCGGGCCGGCGGCCGGGTCCTCGCCGGGACGTGGCGGGTCCTTCTCCAGGGCGCGGCGCAGCTCCTCGATGCGGTTCTCGCTGACGTGCCAGACCCGGGCCAGGCGCGGTCCGGCGGCCTGCGTGCCGTCGCCCCAGCCGCCGCGGAGCGTGGACTCGTCCTCCAGCCACACCGCGCACCAGTCGGCCAGCCGGGGCACGAGGAGCTGTCCGGTCAGGGCGGCGACCAGGTTCTCGTCGAGCTGTCCGGCGAGCAGGTCGGAGGCCTCGGCGAGGAAGGACAGGGCGCCGCGGCCCAGCCACTCGCGGTCGCGTTCGGCGCGCTGCGCCTGGGGGGCGAGGATCTCGGCGACGCCGAGGGCGGGCTCGTCGTCGTCCGGCGGTTCGGTGCCGGGGTCGCGCTGGGCGGGCAGCCGGGCCCAGACGGTCTTGGCGCCGGTGCGGTAGGTGATGCCCCATTCCTCGGCGAGCGCGGTGATCAGGCGCAGGCCCCGGCCGTACTCCGGGGGCTCGTAGGCCGTCTCGGGGGCGTGGTGGCGCAGGGCGCGCGAGGGGTGGCGGTCGGCCACCTCGACGACACAGGTGCCGCTGTCGGGCTCCAGCCGGCAGGTCAGCTCGACATCGGTGCCGGCGTGCACGACGGCGTTGGTGACCAGTTCGCTGACGACGACCAGGATCTCGTCGTCCAGGCGGTCGGGCACGTTCAGGCCCCGCTCGCGCCACTCGGCGAGGGCGGCGCGGACCAGGGCGCGGGCGGTGCCCGGCGCGAGAGGACCGCCGGGCAGAGTGGCGCGCGCCTGCGCGCACGCCGGGGCGCCCGGGCGCGCGGGCGCGCCGGGCGCGGGGGACGCGGTCTCCCGCTGTGTCGGAATGACCCCCATCTGCGGCTCCCGGGCATGCGCGCGAACTCGGTTCTGTCGTCGGGGACAGGGTGACAGACCGGCTGCGCCCATAAGCGGCGAGTTACCGAAGTGGGCGGTCGTACGGGAGAACTGCGCTACGGGAGTGATCGAAGACGGGCGGATTCAGGCGAGAGTGGGCAAAGGGGCGACGGAAGCGAAAGCGGGCGTCCGCCCCCGCGCCCCTGGGAGGGCGCGGGGCGGGGCTCCATACGAGGACCGGGAACAGTCCTCAGGAGGGTCGCGGGGCGGGTGCTCGCAAGAGCGGGCGGGGTCCCCCCGAGGGCGAGGGACAGGTCGCCCGCAAGGGGCGCGGGACGCGGTCCTCACGCCTCGCGCGTGCCCGCGTACATCTCCTCGATCAGGTGCTTGTACTCGCGCTCGACCACCGGCCGCTTAAGCTTCAGGCTCGGGGTGATCTCGCCGTGCTCGACGTCGAGGTCGCGCGGCAGCAGGCGGAACTTCTTGATGGTCTGCCAGCGCTGCAGGCCCTCGTTGAGCTGCCGGACGTAGCCGTCGACCATCTCCACGGTCTGCGGGGCGGCGACGACCTCGGCGTACGACTTGCCCTGGAGGCCGTTCTCATCGGCCCACTTCAGGATCGCCTCCTCGTCCAGGGCGATCAGGGCGGTGCAGAAGTTCCGGTCGGCGCCGTGCACCAGGATGTTCGACACGTACGGGCACACGGCCTTGAACTGGCCCTCGACCTCGGCGGGCGCGATGTACTTGCCGCCGGAGGTCTTGATGAGGTCCTTCTTGCGGTCGGTGATGCGCAGGTAGCCGTCCGGGGACAGCTCGCCGATGTCGCCGGTGTGGAACCAGCCGTCGGACTCCAGCACCTCGGCGGTCTTCTCGGGCAGCTTGTGGTAGCCCTGCATGATGCCGGGGCCGCGCAGCAGGATCTCGCCGTCGTCGGCGATGCGGACCTCGGTGCCGGGCAGCGGCTTGCCCACGGTGCCGGTGCGGTAGGCCTCGCCGGGGTTGACGAAGGAGGCGGCGGAGGACTCGGTCAGGCCGTAGCCCTCCAGGATGTGGATGCCGGCGCCGGCGAAGAAATAGCCGATCTCGGGGGCGAGGGCCGCGCTGCCGGAGACGCAGGCGCGCAGCCGGCCGCCGAACGCCTCGCGGATCTTGGAGTACACCAGCGCGTCGGCGATCTTGTGCTTGGCGGCCAGGCGGGCGGGCGCGGAGTGCACGCCGGTGCGCCGGAAGTTGTCCTGGGTGACCCGGGCGTACTCGCGGGCGACCCCGGCGGCCCACTGGAAGATCTTGTACTTGGCCGCGCCGCCCTCGCGGGCCTTGGCGGCGACGCCGTTGTAGACCTTCTCGAAGATGCGCGGGACGGCGGCCATGTAGGTGGGCTGGACGACCGGCAGATTCTCGATGATCCTGTCGACGCGGCCGTCGACGGCGGTGACGTGACCGACCTCGATCTGGCCGGAGGTGAGGACCTTGCCGAAGACGTGCGCGAGCGGCAGCCACAGGTACTGCACGTCGTCGGGGCCGATCAGGCCGGTGGAGGCGATCGCCTTCGCCATGTAGGCCCAGTTGTCGTGCGGCAGCCGCACGCCCTTGGGACGGCCGGTGGTGCCCGAGGTGTAGATGAGGGTGGCGAGCTGGTCCTTGGTCAGCGCGCCGACCCGCTCCTTGATCAGCTGCGGGTGCTCCTCCAGGTACGCCGCCCCGCGCCGCTCCAGCTCGTCGAGGGTGAGCACGAAGTCGTCGCCGTCCACCCCGGCGGGGTCGATGACGACGACGTGGTGCAGGTCGGGCAGCCCGGCGCGCTGGTCGAGGGCCTTGGCCAGCTGCTCGGCGTTCTCCGCGATCAGGACCTTGCTCTCGGAGTCGGAGAGGATGAACGCCGACTCCTCGGCGTTGGTCTGCGGGTAGATCGTGGTGGTGGCCGCGCCGGCGCACATGATGCCGAGGTCGGCGAGCAGCCACTCCACGCGGGTGGTGGAGGCCAGCGCCACGCGCTCCTCGGGGTGCACCCCCAGCTCGATGAGTCCGGCGGCGATCGCGTAGACCCGCTCGGCGGCCTGCGCCCAGGTCAGCGACTTCCAGTCGTCCGGGCCCTGGCCGGAGGCCGACGGCACGGGGTAGCGGTAGGCCTCCGCGTCCGGGGTGGCGGCCACGCGCTCCAGGAAGAGGGCCGCCACGGACGGCGGACGGTTCTCGATCAGGGTCTGTGCGTCGCTCACGACATCCTCCGGGGCCCGCGACAGTGCGGCTGGCTCAAGGTGCGGCTGGGTTGACTCACGGGTGGTTCGGGCGGGGGGTTCGGACGGGTGGTTCGAGGTCGGGCGGTGGTGTGTGTCCGCGCGTGGTTCGGGCTTTGTTTAACTCACGAGTAACCAGTGAGCAGGGACAGGGTAAGGGGCGACCGGCCACCGCGTAAGGGGCTGTGGCCTGTCACTTCGTACACAGAGCGGGCCCCGGGACGCACAGGGGCCCGCCGCACTTTCGTACGACGGGCCCCTTTTCACCCGCTTCGCCGGGGCGCCGGCCGGCCGACCCGGGCCACCGGCGGTTACTTCTTGGCCTTGCCCGATCCCGCGCTGTCATCGCTGGAGAGCACCGCGATGAAGGCCTCCTGCGGAACCTCCACGGAACCCACCATCTTCATGCGCTTCTTGCCCTCCTTCTGCTTCTCCAGCAGCTTGCGCTTGCGGGAGATGTCACCGCCGTAGCACTTGGCGAGGACGTCCTTGCGGATGGCGCGGATGGTCTCGCGGGCGATCACGCGGGAGCCGATGGCGGCCTGGACGGGCACCTCGAAGTTCTGCCGCGGGATCAGCTCCTTGAGCTTGGCGACGAGCCGCACGCCGTACGCGTACGCCTGGTCCTTGTGGGTGATCGCCGAGAAGGCGTCCACCTTGTCGCCGTGCAGCAGGATGTCCACCTTGACCAGGGAGCTGGACTGCTCACCGGTGGGCTCGTAGTCGAGGGAGGCGTAGCCGCGGGTCTTGGACTTCAGCTGGTCGAAGAAGTCGAAGACGATCTCCGCGAGGGGGAGGGTGTAGCGGATCTCGACCCGGTCCTCGGAGAGGTAGTCCATGCCGAGCAGGGTGCCGCGCCGGGTCTGGCACAGCTCCATGATCGCGCCGATGAACTCGGTGGGCGCGAGGATCGTGGCCCGCACGACCGGCTCGTACACCTCGGCGATCTTCCCCTCGGGGAACTCGCTCGGGTTGGTGACCGTGTGCTCGGTGCCGTCCTCCATGATCACGCGGTAGACCACGTTCGGCGCGGTGGCGATCAGGTCGAGGCCGAACTCGCGCTCCAGGCGCTCGCGGATCACGTCCAGGTGCAGCAGGCCGAGGAAGCCGAC
The DNA here is from genome assembly GCF_902506575.1 of Streptomyces mexicanus. Classification (GTDB taxonomy): domain Bacteria; phylum Actinomycetota; class Actinomycetes; order Streptomycetales; family Streptomycetaceae; genus Streptomyces; species Streptomyces mexicanus. The sequence goes on from NZ_LR732544.1 coordinate 2,756,364, forward strand.
GCGGAAGCCGAAGCCGAGCGCGGCGGAGGTCTCCGGCTCGTAGACCAGCGCGGCGTCGTTGAGCTGCAGCTTGTCCAGGGCCTCGCGCAGCTCGGGGTAGTCCGAGCCGTCCAGCGGATACAGGCCCGAGAAGACCATCGGCTTGGGGTCCTTGTAGCCGCCGAGCGGCTCCGTGGCGCCCTTGTTCTGGCTGGTGACGGTGTCACCGACCTTGGACTGGCGGACGTCCTTCACACCCGTGATCAGGTAGCCCACCTCGCCGACGCCGAGACCGTCGGCGGGCAGCATCTCCGGCGAGTTGGTGCCGATCTCCAGCAGCTCGTGGGTGGCGCCCGTCGACATCATCTTGATGCGCTCGCGCTTGTTGAGCTGCCCGTCGATGACCCGCACGTACGTCACGACGCCCCGGTAGGAGTCGTAGACCGAGTCGAAGATCATCGCGCGGGCGGGGGCGTCGGCCACGCCGACCGGGGCCGGGATGTCCCTGACGACCTTGTCGAGCAGCGCCTCGACGCCGAGACCGGTCTTGGCGGAGACCTTCAGCACGTCGTCCGGCTCGCAGCCGACCAGGTTCGCCAGCTCCTCGGCGAACTTCTCCGGCTGCGCGGCCGGCAGGTCGATCTTGTTGAGCACGGGGATGATCGTGAGGTCGTTCTCCATCGCCAGGTAGAGGTTGGCGAGGGTCTGCGCCTCGATGCCCTGGGCGGCGTCGACCAGGAGGATGGTCCCCTCACAGGCGGCCAGCGACCGCGAGACCTCGTAGGTGAAGTCGACGTGCCCCGGAGTGTCGATCATGTTGAGGATGTGCGTGTTGCCGGGGTCGTGGGTGGGAGCCCACGGCAGACGCACCGCCTGGGACTTGATCGTGATGCCGCGCTCGCGCTCGATGTCCATGCGGTCGAGGTACTGAGCGCGCATCTGCCGCTGCTCGACCACCCCGGTCAGCTGGAGCATCCGGTCGGCGAGGGTGGACTTGCCGTGGTCGATGTGCGCGATGATGCAGAAATTGCGGATCAGAGCCGGGTCGGTACGGCTCGGCTCGGGCACATTGTCAGTGGTCGCGGGCACGCAGGGTCCTGTCTCTTGAGGCGCCTTATGCCTCGGGTCGGATCGATACGTAGTCTCCATGGTCCCACGTACGGACCGCGGGAGCGGGTTTGGGCCGGGACAAGGGCCGCTGGTAGTCTGACTGGCTGTGCCTCATGCCCGTTCGGCATGCCCGCTCGGTCGCGAGGCGCGACTCACAGAAAACACCGGCGCGGGACCCCTGCGGCCCCGGGCCAGAACCTGAGAAGGCTCCTTCGTGGCGAACATCAAGTCCCAGATCAAGCGGATCAAGACCAACGAGAAGGCCCGGCTGCGCAACAAGGCCGTCAAGTCCTCCCTGAAGACCGCGATCCGCAAGGCTCGCGAGGCCGCTGCCGCGGGTGACGTCGAGAAGGCCACCGAGCTGCAGCGCGTTGCCGCGCGTCAGCTGGACAAGGCCGTCTCGAAGGGCGTCATCCACAAGAACCAGGCCGCCAACAAGAAGTCGGCGCTGGCTCAGAAGGTCGCGGCGCTCAAGGGCTGAAGCTCCCTTTGATCTGACCGCCGGAAGGACCCCGGGCGGGCCCTCTCTCATCCGCCCCCGACCGGCACTCCGAGTCCGTACGCGGCCTGCGTTCGCCACGCGGGTACGGGCTCAGCCTTATCGAACCGCGGGCCCCGGAACCGTCCCCTTTCCCCAGGGGGAGGCACCGGGGCCTTCGGCGTGCCCCGGTCCTCTCTGTCGGCTGTCAGCCTCTGTCAGCGGTCCTCCGAGATCAGCTGTCAGCGGTCCTGGAGATCAGCCTCGGTCAGCCGCGGCCTCGGGAACGGGCCGCGCGGGCGATCGTCACGACCGCCTTCTCCAGCGCGTACTCCGGGTCGTCGCCGCCGCCCTTGACGCCGGCGTCCGCCTCGGCGACCGCGCGCAGGGCCATGGCCACGCCGTCCGGGGACCAGCCGCGCATCTGCTGCCGGACCCGGTCGATCTTCCAGGGCGGCATGCCCAGCTCCCGCGCCAGGTCGGCGGGCCGGCCCCCGCGCGCGGACATCAGCTTGCCGATCCCCCGCACGCCCTGCGCCAGCGCGCTGGTGATCATCACGGGCGCCACGCCCGTGGCCAGCGACCAGCGCAGCGCCTCCAGGGCCTCCGCGGCCCGGCCCTCCACGGCCCGGTCGGCGACGGTGAAGCTGGAGGCCTCGGCCCGGCCGGTGTAGTAGCGGCCGACGACCTCCTCGTCGATCGTGCCCTCGACGTCGGCGACGAGCTGGGACACCGCGGAGGCCAGCTCCCGCAGGTCGCTGCCGATCGCGTCGACCAGCGCCTGGCACGCCTCGGGCGTGGCGGAGCGTCCCAGGCCGCGGAACTCGCCCCGGACGAACGCCAGCCGGTCGGCCGGTTTGGTCATCTTCGGGCAGGCCACCTCCCGCGCCCCCGCCTTGCGCGCGGCGTCCAGCAGCCCCTTGCCCTTGGCGCCGCCCGCGTGCAGCAGCACGAGGGTGATCTCCTCGGCGGGCGCCCCGAGATACGCCTTGACGTCCTTGACGGTGTCGGCGGACAGGTCCTGCGCGTTGCGCACGACCACGACCTTGCGCTCGGCGAACAGCGAGGGGCTGGTCAGCTCGGCGAGCGTGCCGGGCTGCAACTGGTCGGGGGTCAGGTCCCGTACGTCGGTGTCGGCGTCGGCGGCCTTCGCGGCGGCCACCACCTCCTGCACGGCACGGTCGAGCAGCAGCTCCTCCTGGCCCACGGCAAGGGTCACCGGGGCGAGAGGATCGTCGTTCGCGGTCTTCCTGGGCATCGCGTCAAGCATCCCACGGGCCACTGACAACACGGCCGCGACGGGGGCGGGGGTCCGGGCGTGTCGTCGGCCGCGTCGGTTGTGTATAAGAGACAGGCCGCCAGCTGATCGAGCACCGGGCCCGGGCCGCGGCCTGGGCCCGGTGCTCGATCAGCTGGCGGCGGACGTACTCGCGCTTGTAGCCGATGGCCTCGCAAGCCTCGGCCTGCTTGACCTCGCCGCTGTCGATCGCGGCGGCGACGGCCGCCCAGAAGTCGAACTCGGCGTCGGCCTTGCGCTGGTCGCGGGTGGCCTTCGCGGCCGCCAGGCGCTGCTGGACCTGCTGTACGCGCTGTGCTTCGGCGGCCTTCTCGGCGTCGGACTTGGGCATTTCGTCAGCTCCTTCTGGATAGGGGAGGATGGGTGCTCCTCCTGCTCCGTTCTGGAGCGGGTTCGGGGCCCGGGGCGGCCGGCTGACCTTGGCCGGGATGGCGGCCGCCCCGGGGCGAAGTCAGTCCTCGCGGAACGTCGCGTAGTCGCCCTTCGGGTACACGTAGTTGGTCAGTGCGCCCTCCGCGGCGACCGCAGCAGCGCCGAGACCGGCGATGCCAGCGGCGGCAACGGCGCTGTGGTGGCTCGCCATGTCGGCTGCCAGGGAACAGACCTGAGTGGCCCGCTGAGCGAGGGCGGGGGTTTCCCCGTCCGCGCGGGTGGTCTGGTTGATGAAGGTCTCGCGCATCTTGTCTCGGAATCCCATGACTGCCGTCCTGTCTCTGCGAAGGAGGGGAGGTTCGGGGCCCGGGGCGGCCGGCTGACCTTGGCCGGGATGGCGGCCGCCCCGGGGCGAAGTCACTCGCTGAGGTCGCGGTGGCCCAGCGACTCGGCGGCGACGCGGACCAGGGCGACGGTGTCGCTGAGCGCGGCCGCCTCCTCCATCTCGCCGTCCAGGGCGTACGCGCCGCGCAGGTGCACGGTCAGCTCGTGCAGTGCGGGCAGGACCTGGCTGGTCTGGAGGGCCAGCCGGATGTCGTCGTAGTTCGCGCCGTTGGTGATGTCCTCGGCGGTGTCCCGGAAGGCTGTGGCGGCCTTCCACAGGTCGTCGCCGTCGCGGGCGTCGGGGTCGATGCCGTCGGCGACGTCGTACGCGAAGCCCTTCACCAGATGGGCCGTGCCCCACGTGGCCAGGATCAGCAGGATCGCCATGTTGTCGGTGATGTTCAGGACCGGGGCGAACTCGGTGACGTGGTTGATCATCCAGGCGAGGGCACCGGCGCCGACGACGCCGACGGCGACGGTCGAGATGTGGTCGCCCACCAGGCGCAGGACGCGGGTGGTGCAGCGCCGGGCCCGCAGGGCGCGGCCGTGGCCGTGGCCGTCGGCGGAGTTGAGGTGCATCGCGGTCATGAGCGGGGTTCCTTCCCTTCGGTGCGCGGCCCCCCGTTCGGGTGCCGCACTTCTAGGATGCCTACATTTTGTAGGCCTGTCTAGAGTGTGCCTACTTTTTATAGGCACCATCTTGTTTCCGCTGGTCAGGCGATCCGGGAGGCCGGGACGGAGGGGGCAGGGATCGTGGCGTGGGCGGCGGCCGCGAGGAGGGCGACCAGCTCGTGCGCGGCCTCGCCCGCCTCCCGCAGCGCCTCGACCAGGTCGGCGTCGCCCAGCGCCGTGGCGCTGGTGGTCAGCGCGTCCAGGTAGACGGCGGCGTCGTAGATGTCGCCGCGCAGGTCGATCAGGCCCGGCTGGTAGGCGGGGGCGCTGGTCAGACTCGCCGCGCCGGCCAGGTGCTCCGGCATGGTCTCGTCGCGCAGCTGCTCGACCTGCCTGTCGAGCGCTGCGGCGAGTTCCTCGGTGCTCTCGTACGCCCAGGTCTTCCCCAGGATGCGGGCGGCCAGGGCGGTGAGCTTGGAGGGGACGTTCACGATGGCTCCTTCGTCGTCGGGGAATCCGGCCGGATTGCCGGGCGTTCCCGCCGAATCCCGAACTTCGGGACTACCGGACTTACAGAGTTCGGGATTCGGCGCGAGCGCCCGAGCTGGTTATTTGCTGGTGGTGCGGCGTTCGTCCTTGCCCTGGCGGGCCCGGTCGGCGCGGCGCTCGGCGGCCGCCAGGGCGGCCGCGGCCGGGCCGTCGCACTCGACGCAAGGGACGGAGATCCCGGGGGCGGTGATCCGGCCGGTGTCCTCGCAGACCAGGCACGTCGGCCCCTTCGCGGGGGCCTGGACGCCATAGGCCTTGCGATAGGCGGCGACCGGCGGAGTCTTCGGCGGCTTCGGCTCCGCCGGGCGCCGGCGGGCGGTCTTGACCGGCTCGACGCCTCCGGCCTGCATGGTCCAGGCCGTCCGAAGCAGGGCGGCCACCGGGCGCATGGCCTCGTTGCGTACCCGTTTGCTGACCTTCTTCTTGACCGAGCGGACCTCGCGGCGGATCTTCGCCCTCACCTTGCGCCGGCCGTACTTGGCGATCTCGACCGCGCCCTTGCGGATCTCCTGGGCATAGTCGATCGGCGGGGGAGGCTCCTCTCCGAACCCGGCCTCGATCAGCCACAGCCAGTCGATCTCCTGCTGCCCGGCGCGGTAGCGGCAGTAGGCCATCCACTGCGAGACGTCGACGCGAGGCTCGACCCAGGTGTGTCCGACCGGGCAGGCGGCCTCCACCACTGCGTCCATGCCGGTCTTGAAGGCCAGCCGCAGGCCGGTGTCCGCCTCGCACACCGGGCAGGCGATCACGGTCGGAATCCATGCCCGGCGCCACGTGTGCTCGGGGTCCTCGACGATGTAGCGGAAGCGGCGCTCGAAGAACAGGTAGTGATCACCGTTGTCGGGGCTGAGGGCCCTCCACGGGCTGATCGGCATCGGACCTCCTCCGGGGGAACATTTGGGATCTTCCGGACGTAACAGCGGGGGAACTGAGGGAAACGTGCAGGTCAGAGCCCTGGAACAGGGCCGGAACGGGGGCCGGGACGGGGGAACATGTTCCGGCCGGGGGCGGGGGGTTCCGGACCTGTTCCGGCCCGGTTCCCCCCGCTGACCTGCATGTTTCCCGGTGTTCCGGAAGCGGGTCAGGCCTCGTCGCCCTCACCGATGAGAGCCTTGAGGTCGCGCAGGCGGTAGCCCTTGACCGTCTTGGAGGCGCCCTTGGGCCGGTAGGACTCCTTGGCCCACTTCTGGCCGCGCGGGGCCAGGACCTTGTCGAGCACCAGGGCCAGGACCGCGCCCTTGGTCACCGGCTTGCCGCCCTCAGGGACGAAGCTGTCCAAGTCCCACGAGGTCGGGTCGAACCCGTGGAGCTGGTCGAACAGCTCGTCCTCCGTCAGGCCGCTCGGGTCACCGAGGTCCCGGTAGATCGTGCGGATCGTGCGCAGCAGGATCGGAAGCGGCTCCTGCTCGACCTCGTCGTCGTCCCAGGGGTCGCCGCCGCCGGGGTTCGGCAGCACGACGCCGGGGACGAACGCCCTGGACTCGGCGTCCAGCTCGCACATCCCGGCCGCGGCCCGCTCGGTGGCCCGGCGGTCGGCCTCCTCGTCGCTGGTGATGCAGGCCCGGTAAGGGATCGGCTCGCAGTAGTCGCCGCCCGCCATCACGTACGCCACCGACGCGTCGTTGACGGCGTCGCCCATCGCGGGCAGCAGCCGGTCCGGCCGCCAGCCCTGGGCCATCGCGCCGCCGCCGGCGATCTGCACGATGTCGTCCTTGTCGCAGGCGCACATGACCTGGACCGGGAGTTCGGCCAGCCACATGTTCGCGCCCACCCGGTCGCGGGTGACGCCCTGGGAAGCGATCTCCAAGTCCACGTCGGACTTCTCCGAGGTGAGCTTGATCTGCTTGACCAGCTCGTCCAGGCGGAGCGGCTTCTCCTCGCCTTCCTCGGGCTCGGGGAAGGTCTCGCTCTTGGCCGCCATGACCAGGGCCGGGAATTCGTCGATGACGACGGTAATTCCGGGCCGCTCCGGGCTGGCTTCCCAGTTCAGGCCCATTCCGAGCCGGTCGAACAGCTTCGGCCGGCCCATTCCGATCGCCAGGGCCCATTCGAGAACGACCCGGGCCTCCTGCGGCGTCCGGGCGACCGCGGACATGCACTTGCGGTACGGGCCGAAGCCCGAACCGTACGATCCGAGGTCGATGCCCACGATGATGCGGTCGTTGGTCGCGGTCAGCACGTCCAGACGGGCCCGCAGCATCGTCGACTTGCCCGAGCGGGACTTGCCGATGTACGCAACGCTGGTCCGCTTGCCCGGAAGGGCCAGGGGGCGGCCGGACATGTCGGCGCCGAACTGCGCCTTGTGCAGTTCGTGAGTGGTGACCGACTTCGGCGCACGGTAGGGGAGTTCCGGCACGGCCTTCCACGGGTCGTCGCCCGGAATACGCAGCACGCATTCGTTGCGGGCCTGCGCGGACTGCTGCAGCAGCGCCGAATTCGTGCGCACGCCCGGCAGGCACGCCTCCAGCAGGCCCAGGTTCGCCGACAGCTTCTCCGGGGTCTGGTTCTTGAGTACGACCACGGTCTCGAAGCCCCAGTTGCGCGGGCGGACCTGCAAGGAGTGGACGGCGACGCCGATCTCCTTGGTCAGCGCCTCGTGCAGCATCGCCTCGAACGCGCGCGGCGTCATGCCCATCTCGAACCGGTCCGGCAGACCGGCCTCGGCGCGCTCCAGCTCCTCCAGCTCCTCCGGGCTCATGTCCGGCCGGCGGCCGACCCGGGCCAGGACCGCGAGGTTGACCAGCACGCCAGCGCCCAGACCGATCATGCCGTCCATGAACACGAATCCAGCGGCGTCGATCCCGGCCATCGGCAGGTAGGCAGCGGCGGCGCGCTGGAGGAACTTGCTGCGGGCCGTGGCGGCCGCCGCGGTGGCCTGGACCAGTGCCATCGACGACTCCTGCTGCGCGATGTCGGCGGCCTTCTTCTTCGCGTCCTTCTGCAGCAGCGCGAACTGGGCCCGGCGGGCCGCCCGCTCTGCCTCCCGCGCGAGCATTTCGGCGCGGCGCTTGGCGGCATCGGCGTTCTGCCCCTCGATCCCGCGCACCCAGCGGTGGATGCGCACGCCGCCACGGATGGTGGTGGGCACGATGCCGCGCGGCGTCCGCTGCCGCGCCACCCACCGGCGGATCCGGCGCCGGGCCTGGCGCTGGACGTACGCACGGCGGGCCGTGCGGCCCTCCGGGGTGCGAAGCGCCGGGCTGATCCACGGCGCGTCACCCTCCGGGTCCTCCCCCAGCTCCCACTCCTGGGCGGTGAACACCCTCCCCTCGACCGGCGCGGGCGGCTCGGGCTTGGTCATGTCGACGCGGGCCGCCGGCGTGGGCGCGGGGGTCTCGGGCGCCGGGGTGTCGGAGACCTCAGGCGCGGTGTCGGCGAAGGGCAGTCGGATCACCTTCGCGACCGCCTCGCCGCGGCCGGTCTCCGCCGTCCGCTCGTCGGTCTCGTTCATGCTGGTCTTGCCTCCTCATCTGGGGTGGTGGCGAGACGGGGACGGCCATCGTCTTGGTCGGTGAGGGACCGGCCCCGTCTCGCTCTGTCATTTGGGAACTCTGTGACTCCGGTAGTCACGGACTTACAGACTCCGGTGTCTGCCTCGGTGTCTGTCGCGCGTATCAGCTGGTCGCGGCGAGATGCAGGACCGGGTCGCCGTTGTACTCACGCTCGGCTTCCTTGATCCGCTGACGGCACCAGGTCTCCCCGCGCACCACCCGCATGTGCTCCGGCACCTCCTTCTCGAAGTACCGCTGCACGTCCCGCCAGCCGGTCTCCTGGTCCGCGCGCAGCCGCGCGAGGACCCACTCGCGGGCCGCCTTCTTCTCGGCCTCGGCCTGCTCCGGCGTGGCCGCGCGGGCAGTCTCCGCGGCCAGCGCGCGGGCCACGCGGGACAGCTTCGAACCGCCCCCGTCAGAGCCCTTCTGACGGCCCCGCGCGGAGGGGGGGTTGTTGGGCTTGACCTGCTCATTCTTGGCGCGCGTGCGCGCCGCACGCGGGCCCTGCGCGGGCTCCCCACCGGGGACCTCGGCGCCCTTTTTGATCTTCGCGGCGGATGCCTTCGTGCGGTCCGCGCGCAGGGCGTTCGCGGGGTCCGCGAGGATCCTCCTGATGGCCTCCGGGTCGATCATCCACCCCTCGCCGGCGGGCACCTCGCGCACCGGCTCGACGGGCGCGTCAAACATCGCGAGCGACGCTGTGGGCCTCAGCTCGTCGTACTGCTCGACGAGCCCGGCGACCTTGCCCGAACGCTTCCCGAACCGCTTGAGGATGCTCCTCTTCACGCCCGGCTCGGCGCCGTGCTCCTGGCGCCACGCACGGTCCCAGGCTTCCGCCTTCGACAGGGGCGGGATCGTCGCGGTGCGCAGCCACATGGCCCGCCAGGTGACGCGCGGGTGGGTGATCCGCCGCAGCAGTGCGATCCGGATCTCCTCCGCAGTGCGGCCGCCGGCCGCATGGCTCTGGGAGTGCATGTAGATCTCCCAGACCGCCACGCCGAACAGCGACGAGGCGGCGAACACGACCGCGAGCTGCGGCTTGTCCGCGTGGTGCCAGGCGTTCAGCCCGGCCGCGACCGAGGCGAACAGCCAGGTCATCACCGTGTAGAGGCCCGCGGGCTTGTTGTTGGCGACCGCCCACTTGCGCAGCCAGGCCATCGCCCACGTCGCGCCCTCAATGAAGAGGGGCACCATCAGCGCCAGCACCCAGATCACACCGAGGCCGACCACCGCCGAGAACTGCCCGGGGAAGGCGAACGCGATGCTGGTGACGACCACGGTCATCACCCACGGCAGCGGCTCAGCGATCGCAGCGGCGAACCGCTCGTTGCGGGCCTTGCGGGCGGCGGCCCGCTTCTCCCGGCGCCTGGCCTTCTCCTCCAGCTTCTTCGTCTTCGCCGCCTGCTTGCGCAGCTCCTTGCGCTCGGCGGCCTTCTCGCGGGCCTCGGAGATCTCGATGTCCGCCAGGGCGTTGGTGCGTCGCCCCTCCGCTTCGGCCTGGGCAGCCGCCACGCGGGCCTTGATCCTGTCCAGCTGACGGCGGCCCTCGTAGGTCGTCGTCTCCATCAGCGAGTCCTTTCCTGGCCGCGCCCCTGGCGGGCGCGGGTGACGCGGGTAATCGGGTCGGAGACGTTGAGGGAGGTCAGGACCTCCCAGGAGTCGAAGTCAGCGCCGGTCCAGTCCGTCATGTCCGCGGACTGCGGTGCGGTCGCGGCCCGGCGGCCGCGATGCCGGGTGATCGCGGTCTGCATCACGCCGCCTCCTTGTCCCTGAAGCCGCCCGCCACCGTGCGGAAGGCGGGAGAGGCGAGGGCGCCCGGCGGGGTGAGGACGGCGTCCAGGGCGATGACCACGAGGGTGATCAGCACCATGCCGACGCGGGCCATGACGTCCAGCTCGATCCCGCACAGCCAGGCGCCGCCGGCCAGCGCGGCGAACAGCCGCAGTCGGCCCAGCATCACGGGCAGCAGGGAGAACAGGACGATCAGGCGGGGGTTGGAGGTCGTGAAGTTCATGCGGCCCGACCACCCTTCGCGGTGGCCAGGGCGGCGGTGCCGCGCCGCGGCAGCGGTACCACGTTCGCCGGCGGGCGGATGCTCAGCGTGCGGCGCAGGTGCGCGATGTTCTCGCGGTCGATGCCGTTCTCCGGGTCGCTGGTGTCCTCCACGAACTCCAGGAAGGCGGCCTGCATCTCGGGGGAGGCGGCGCGCAGGTCGGCGAAGTCGATGCCGAAGCCCAGCGCGGCCTCGATGTACTCGGTCTCGCTGTCCACGATTCGACCTGCAACGATGGTCTTCATAGGGTCGTGCCCCTCTACTCGGTCGGCCCTCATGCGGCTCCCCGGCCTGGCGCGGCTGGGGAGCCGTTTTTGGCATGGCGGTGCCCTCACAGGAAGGGCACCTGTAGGTTCACCGGACCATTGAAACCTAGGTTTCTTCCGGCTGATTCGATGACACACTACCGATCAAGAGATGTCAAGAACCTAGATCTAAACGAGTTGCCGACACGCTAGACAAGACCCCGAATCGACGTTAAACCTAGGTCTGTCCTAGGCTGATCGCCTAGGCCAACTACCACGGGGAGAGACGCACTCCGATGACTCAGCCAAGGACGCCGAAATGGCGACAGCTCGCCGACGAGGTACGCCGTCAGATTGAAGACGGCACGTACTCGCCAGGATCGGCGTTGCCGCAGCTCAAGCCCGCCGCAGAGGCGGCCGGTGTGTCGTACGAGACCATGCGCGCCGCGTATAAGGCACTGGAGTCCGAAGGCTTGGTCCGGAGCGTCAAGCGGACGGGATTCGTCGTGCTGCAAGCGCCAGGCCGCCGGCGCGTAACTCGCGGCACCACAGTCACCCGTGACCCGGCTCGCGGCTACGTCTTCCCTGCGGCAGCCCGTCCGGACGAGCCGTGGGAGGTCCACGGTCGTCCAGTCCGATCCTTCGTGCCAGCCCCAAAGGAGGTGGCGGAGCACTTCGGCATCGAGCCCGGCACCGAGACCCTGCGTCGCCGACGTGTCACATCCCCGGCCGGCGAGCCGCCGTTTCAGCTGGTCGACACATGGCTCAGCCCGGAAGCAGTAGAGGACGCTCCTCAGGTTGCGGAGGCGTCGACCGGTCCGGGCGGATACCTCGACCGCCTCGAAGAGGCTGGCCACGGTCCGATCGCCTGGACAGAGACCATCCGGATCCGCTTGCCCGAGCGGGATGAAGCACAGCTGCTGAACATCTCGACGGCCATGCCTGTCCTGGAGACCACGATCATCGGCAGGTCTGCCCGGACGGAACGCCCCATCGAGGTCACCGTTCGTGTGATCCCGGGCGACCGGGTGGAGCTGTTCAGCGAACTGCAGCGAGCTCGTTCGGCACGCTGGCCAGTCGCCCCGGTCAGACCGAAGTAGCGCCATGGCGCCTGGTCCTGCCGGTCTTCACCCAACCGAGGGCTTCGGGCGCCGCAACAACTTCGTGTCCCACCCGTTGGGCAGCAGTGAGTGAAGAGGAAGATGGGTTCCGTGAAGTACGAACAGCCCCCGTAGACATGGCGACGGCCGTCCCTGCGCCAACAGGAACGGCCGTCTGTGAGTCGACTCGCCCGCCTACCAAAGCTCCGAGTCGTACGTCGGCGGTATCGCCGGGCACCTGGCCCTAAGGGCCCGGGTACCGATATCAGAATAGCCAGACCCGGCCGCAGCAAACAGCTCGCGTGTGCCGCGTCACTTCTATCTGGTGACGATCCGCCCTCCGTACGGCTCCCCGATACCAGGGGAGACCCCAGCACGATGCGCACCATCGCACGACCGCTCGGCACGATCGTGCCGCAGCCGGACTCCGCCACCCCGAGAGGGGGTGTGCGTTGAGGAAGCGTTCAGGGCGGCCGCCAAAGTTCGCCGCGGTCCCCAACGAGACGATCGACAACGCGGTCGCCCTCGACTTCATGGCCCTGGCCCTGCTGACGGTGCTGCTGCGGCACCAGGACGGCTGGGAGATCACGCTCAAGGAGATCGGGGAGAAGTACGGCTACGGCCGGGACGCCATGGCCGGGGCCATGGGTCTGCTGCAGGTGGCCCAGTACGTGGTCAAGGTCCGCTACCAGCTGGTCGAGAACAACCAGTGGGCGACCGAGGTCGTCGTCTACGAGGTGCCCGCCACGGATGAGGAGATCCAGGATCTCCTGGAGACCATCGACGCTGAGCCGCAGGTACGCCCGGGCACGGCGGAAGTCATCCAGCCGACCAAGAAGGCCTTCGAGGCGGCGGCGAAGCGGCGGGAGAAGCTCCTGCCCCGACAGCGCGGGCAAAAGGGGATCAACTTCACCGTTCCGTCCAGGGGGGCCGCGGCCGCCGGCGGCCGCGGCAGTCAAGGTAAGGCGGCCGAGGCCAAGCCACCTGCGCAGCAGCCGCGGAAGACGGCGGCCGCGAAGTCGACGAGGGCGGCGGCCGGTGCGAAGGCGCCGGGCAAACGGCTGTCGCGGGAGCAGGCAGCCGCGATGCGCCTGGTGGAGGAGGCCTTCCCCACGGAGCTGCAGCTGCTGCTGCCGTCGTACCGTCCGGCGGTGCTGCGTGACGCCATCCTGGAGGCGCTGGACTCGCGCACGGCCGATGTCGTCGCCGAGCGGATCAAACGCCGCTGGTGGAAGCACGGCTACGAGGAGGCCGCCGCACCGGGCGGCAAGGGGATCGGCTCGCCGGTCGGCGTGGCGGTCGCCCTGGTGCGACCGTCGACGGACTGCCCGGAGCCGATGTGCGAGGACGGCGTCATCCTCGACACCAGCCTGCCGTGCCGGACCTGCAAGCAGCGGCGCGAGGACCACAAGGCCGACCGCGTCACCGGAGTTCCCGAGCAGCGCGGTGAGACCTCACCAGGGGCGGCCCCGACCCGGACCCGGTGGAAGTGTCGGGGCTGCACCACCCTCGGCAGGGGCGAGGCTCCGGAGGACAGGCTGTGCCGCCAGTGCCGCCGGGAGACCGAGGAGGCGGAGGCAGCCGCCCGGGCGCTGCAGGAGCGGCTTCTGCAGGCCGAAGAGGAGCGCAAGCGCATCGCCGCCGAGCAGTGGGACGCGATGCTGGAGGAGGCCTACGCCGAGCACGCCGAGCGGGAGCAGGCGGCCGCCGAGGAACGGGCCCGCCAGGAGGAGCAGGCCCGGCGCAGGGCGGAGGAGGAAGCCGAGCGGCGCCGCCTGCAAGAGGAGATCGCCCGGCAGCACCCGGAGCTGCTGGCGTACTCCCAGACCGGCTGACCGACCTGCCACGTCCGCCCGCGCCCCACCGGAGCGCGGGCGGACACCAGCTGGACCGTCGCCGACATGCCGAAGTCCCGAAGTCTGTGACTCCGGGACTTCGGCATGTCGCGCCCTCGGCGCCGGCGGCCTCGCCGAACCAGACAAGACAATGATGGCCAGAACGGTGCCGGGTGGCGCGTTCGTGCCTGCCGCAACTCCAGAGTTACAGAGTCCGTGAGTCCGGTACTGCCGGGCTCACGGACTCTGGCCCTGCGGCGTGCCATTGCGTACGGTCAGCCGCCCTCGATGTGCCGGCGGCCCGTGTCGTACTGGCGCCGGACAGTGGAGTGCTTCTCGGGGTCGCCGTGCAGGTGCTCGGCGATCGTGCGCCAGGACAGCTTGTGGTCGTCGCGCAGGTGGACGACCTGGACGGCGGCGCGGGACTCCAGGAGCCGGGCGAGCTGCGTGGTGGCCCGTGCGGCGGCGAGCGCGTCCTCGGCTGAGGCCTGCGGCGTGTACCCGGCGCCGTAGTCGTCGGCGAGCGCCTGGAGGCCGTGGGCGAGGCGTCCGGAGGTGACAGCCCGGGCCAGGTGGCCGTGCCGGTCGTCCAGGCGGGTCCAGGCGACCTCGATGCGCAGCTCGGTCTGCGGCGTGACGGTCACGGCCACGGGGGAGTCCCTTCGTTGTCCTGACGGTGGTGTGCGCGTTGCGCACGCCAATCTTGCCTCCCTGCCGTGCGCATTGCGCACACTCCGTCGTTGCGGCCGCTGTGCGCAATGCGCACACCACCTGTCGGAGTCGCCGGCGGACCCTCCCGGAGGCGTTTTCGCAGGTCAGCCCCGAGTGTCGGAATTCCCGCACTCGGGGCTGACCTCGTTAAACGAAGCGTTTTCGCAGGTCAGCCCCGACTGTCGGGTTTCCCGACAGTCGGGGGACCCTGCACTCTCTTTAGAAGACTGGGTTGGTTAGAAGACGAGAGAACACAAGAGCGCCTTCGGCGCGTGAGCGCCGTGGTGACGCCCGGAGGGCTAAGTACCTGTAGTGGTGCGCGAGCGCGCGTGAGGGCGGCTTCGCCGCGTCCGACGGCGCCACGGCGCCGGATACGCCTCCCTCCCCCCTTACAGACAGACCTGAAAGGTCGGTGCCGCCTGCCCGGCCCTGCCGAACGGTCTCCCCACCTCGTTCCCCTAACAGGCCCTCGGGCCTCTGATCGGTGGTGCCCCAGTACCCCGGTACTGGGGCACCACCCACCCTCACCACCGTTTCGAAGGCCGACCCCCTCGCGCTGGAAGCGCAGGTCGTAGCCGCAACCCTGGTGGAGTTGCAGGGGACCGACGGGCGGAGCGAGGCTCCACCGTCGATCAAGGGCCCGAGGGCCTGTTAGGGGTTAAGAGAGAGGGGCGCGGGCCCGTCACCCCGACGGGTGACGGGCCCGCGCCGTGGGTGGCTGGCCTGAGTGCGTACGTGCAGGTCAACCCATAAAGGGGACGCCCCTCCGGGGCGACTCAACACAGCCCAATCGGCTCCGCCTGGGGCGCCACAGGCGCCCCAGGCTCCACCGATGGGACAGCGGACGCCCTACGGGCGACAGCCACAAGAGGAGTCGGCGCGTCCCTGAGCGTCCCTGTGCGGCTCTCAGCGCTTGATCGGCACTCCGGGGCGTCGGTGTCGGGAACGGGGCTCCTGGCGCCGTCCAGGCGTGTTCTCGGGGGTGTTCTGCGGCGGGCGTGCCCAGCGGTTCCGCAGGTGCGGTGTCACCGGCCCTGTCCCGCCGCGGGGTCCGGGCGACCCGCCGGCGGACGCCGCCCCCAGCCTCAACTGCCGGAGTCACGGAGTCTCGGAGCTCGATATTTCCGGACTCCCAGACTCTGTAATTTCGTGCATAGATATGCAGGTCAAAGCCATAGTGCGGTGATCGGGTGGAGAAATCTTCCGGGCACCCCTTGTGTGGGTGTACGGAAGTCCGTACAGTCTTCGGTGTACGGACTTCCGTACACCCTGCGAAGGAGAACCGATGTTCAACGGCACCCCCGAGGAACTCCGCCAGCGTCAAGCCCAGGCTCGCGAGCTTGCCGAACAGGCCGCCGCGATCCTCGACCAGATCGACGCCCTCGGAATGGGAGAGGGGGTTGGGCAGCTGCACCTGCCCAACGTCGGCGTGCTCCGCAAGCGGCCCGGCCAGGGCTGGGTCATCACCGAACGCTGACTGTGACCGGACCGCAGACATCCGCACCGCTGACCAAACACGAGGGAGCACACGCTCGATGAACGCCAAGGACCCGATCACCTACGTCCCGTCCAACGAATCCCGCCTCGGCGGCGGTGACATCGTCATCAGCCTGACCCCCGAGCAGTCGCAGAAGCTGGGCATGGAGGCGGGCATCCTGGCCGACTGGTTCCACAGCGCGCTGTGGGCCTTGGCCATGCTGCGCACCGTGAACCCCGCCGCCGACGGCGTGCCGTCGTCCACCTGGCACACGATGATCAACGACGTGGACCACCAGCTCCTGCCGCGCCTGGAGGGCATCCGCGACGCCCTGATCCGCGCCCACGACAGCAGCGGCGGCAGCGTCGGCGACCTGGCCCTGGCCATGGACGTTCCTCGCAGCACCGCGCAGTACCGCCGGGACGTCCTGCGCCGCTCACAAAAGAGCACGTGGGAGGACTGGGCCGTCTTCGGCGGCCCGCAGCACGGGGGCGAGGCCCCGCAGGACGACCGCGACGGCCAGTAGCCGCCGCGCACCCGAGAGGGCGGACCGGTCCGCCGGCCAAAGCAAGAGCGGCCCGCCCCCCGGGGCTCACCATCCATCAGGGACAGGAGACCACCATCATGAGCCAGCCCGCCGCCGCCGTGTTCGCCGCCGTGTTCGCTGCGCTGTACGTCGCCCACAGCGTGGGTGACCACTGGGTGCAGTCCAGCTGCCAGGCCGCCACCAAGGGATTGCCCGGGTGGACCGGGCGGCTCGCCTGCGGCCGCCACGTCCTGGGCCTGACGCTTACCAAGGGTCTGGTCCTCGCGCCCGTCGTCCTGGTGCTCGACCTGCCGGTGACCACCCTGGGCCTGGTCCTCGGGCTCGGCATCGACGCAGCCACGCACTACTGGGCAGACCGGCGCACCACCCTCAAGCGCCTCGCCGACCGGTGCGGCCAGACTGCGTTCTACTCGCTGGGCACGCCCGCCCATGCCGAGCACCCGGTGACCGCGAAGGGCGAGTACGCGCCCACGATCGGGACGGGCGCCTATGCACTCGATCAAAGCTGGCACGTCCTGTGGCTGGGCGTCGCGGCCGTGCTGATCGCCACCGTCTGACGGCCCTGCGTGCTGTTCCGCCCGGGCCTCGCCGGCCGGGCGGGGCGGTGCACAGGGCCGGACAGCCCGGCCGCCCGTGACCGAAGGGACCCCATGATCCGCGATGCTGCCACCTGCGACCGGCCGAACTGCCTGGCCGTCTACCTCGAACCCGATGACCGTCCCGAAGGGCAGCCCTTCGAGACGGCCTTAGCCGCTGCAGGCTGGCGGCTCGGCGCCGACGGCCACGCTTGCCCGGCCTGCGCGACCGGCACGGGTCCGGTCCTCGAACGCGGCGAGTGCCCCCGGTGCTGCGGCTCCACCGTGGACCGCCCGGCCGGAGCGACTTGCCACTACTGCCGCCACGTCCAGCCCTTCTGCGGGGGCGACTTCCTCATCTGATGCCCACGACTCACCGAGTGCGGAAGTCCCGAAGTCACAGACTCTGGACTCCCGCACGACCCCCGTCTCAGTCGGCCCCGGCGTCCTAGCGGTTGGCCGGGAGTGGGTGAGGCTTGTGTGGCCGGGTCCGTCCTCCGTAGCTTGGGGGGCCATGGGACTCTTCGACAAGCTGACCGGCACCCGGCGCCCGCCAGAGGGCGTTCCTGCGGTTACGGGGGAGGAGTTGCGGGCAGCGTTGGTCGGTCTCAACGCGCCCGAGGTTCCCTTCGTGGTCCGTTACGGTGGCGGTGAGCAGTGCGACCTGCTGGCGGAGTGGCGGTTGACCGAGCCCGCCTGGCAGCAGGTCTTCGTCCGGTCCCAGATGAGCCACGCCGTTCGGATCCGGATGCGGCTGGACCACAAGGAGCACGAGGTCCGCGCTCTCGAAGAGCAGTGGGAGCTCAGCCGGGCCGGAACTCCGACCGGGCTGAGGATGACGTCGGAGTACACGCGAGGGCCGAGTCGGACCGTCAGCCGCCAGTGGACCATCGGACGCAGGGACGGCGCTCGCCTCGAAGCGACGGAGACCTTCCGTTTCGACAGTGCCCAGATGCGTGAGCCGCTGCGCGACACCGTGCTCAGGTCCGGCTGGACCTGGCGTGGGGTGGTCTTCGGCAAGCTGTGAGGTCGTCGGCGATCGACGACTTTCCTCGTCCGGCACGCGTCCCGCCGGGCGGTCGCTGTCAGTGCCCCTGTCACTTACGGTCAGACGGCCGCGGCCTGTTGACGGGATGCCCGGCCCCATCCCAAGGCGCAGTCCACGGCGGCGAGCAGGGTCGGCTCCCATCCGGCGGCCGCCAGGCCCGCGTTGTCATCGAGGCCTGCGTCAGCGAGGACGGACAGCTGCACAGCGTGCTCGACGCCTTCCACCCAGGCCTCGCGCACCGCCTTGCGGACCGCGACGCGGGCCTCCAGGTCGGCGGTGCTGCCCGGCTCGCCGGAGCGCCGGGCGGAGGCGAGTTCCTCGCCGCATCGGGCGACGTCCTCCAGCAGGGCCGCGGCCCGCTCGGCGTCGGGCCGCATCGGCGCCGGGGAGGCCTTCGGGCTCACTCCGCGGCGCAGCTGTTCCATGCGGGTGGGCAGCGGCGTCCAGGACGGCTCGCCGGCCATCGTCGCGTTCGCCGCGTCGACGGCCTGGCTCCAGGCGCGGGCCAGGCCCCGGGCCTGCAGCGGGATCCCGGCCGGGACGGGGTGCCCCTCGCGGTGGTTGCCGTGCAGAGTCACCCACAGGGCCAGGATGCTGCCGTTGCGCCGCTCCACCAGCGCCAGGCGCTCCGGCAGCCAGCGGCGCAGCCCGGCCCTGCACAGCCCGGACAGCTGCAGCACTTCGGCGTAAGCCTCCGCCTCACTCCAGCCCTGCGGGCGGCGCACCAGTCGCACTTCCTCCATGGACGGTGACAGGTCATTGATCCCGCAGGCGCACAGCTCCCCGGAGCGGGCTCCGGTGTCGGCGACCATCGCGCCGATGGCGAGCATCCGGATCTGGCCGGGCAGGGCGTCGGCGCGGTCAGCGAGGTCGGCGAGTGAGGCCCGCAGCAGTGAGCGGGCCCGCTTGGTCACCGGGTCCTTGCGGGCGGGGTCCGGCTGCGGCGGCAGGTCGGCGTCCACACCCATTGCCTGCGCCAGCAGGGCCAGGACTTCGATGCGGATCTGCCGGGAGTGCTCGCCACTCTCGGGCCTCGCGGCCCGGCGCACCCTCAGCTCACCACGCGCCGCGA
Source organism: Streptomyces mexicanus (assembly GCF_902506575.1). Classification (GTDB taxonomy): domain Bacteria; phylum Actinomycetota; class Actinomycetes; order Streptomycetales; family Streptomycetaceae; genus Streptomyces; species Streptomyces mexicanus. The sequence goes on from NZ_LR732544.1 coordinate 2,775,299, forward strand.
GCGCCAGGTAGGCGTCGATCGCGTCGCGTGCAAGCAGGGCGGCCGCGTCGGCATCGTCCGTCAGTGGATGCTCGGCATGGGCCAGGGCGCGGCCGTATTCGCCCGCCACCCAGCGCACCTGACGGCCGCGGGAGTCGGAGATCTCGCTCCGCGACCGGACCTCGTCGGCAGCGGCCAGCAGCAGCTGCCGGCCTTTCAGTTCGGGGCTCAGCGCCATCAGCGGGCCTCCTTGGCGGGCCGCCGTACCGCCTGCCGTACCCCGCGGGCGGCCGAGGACCACGACAGAGCCTGCCCGCCGTGGAACTGACGGAAGGCGGTGTCCTTGGAGATGGCGGCCGCCGCGGCGATCTGCGACCACGTCGCTGCCTTCTCCTCCGGCAGACCCTCGCCGCGCAGGGCGCGGCCCGCTGCGTCGTGGGCCGCGCGTCCGGCCGCGTCAGCGACCAGCATGAGCAGCTGCAGCCGCTGGAGGGGATCGACGGCGAGCCCGACCGCGCGGGCGAGCAGCTGCACGCGGTCGGCCGGTGGCGCCTCCCCGGCCTGCTGCACGAGGTCGCTGATCTCCGCGCCCATCATGTCGACGTTCTCCACCCGGCAACCTCCCGTTGCGCCAAAACAACGAACGGGGGGAGGGTAGCGGACTTGCGTTGTGTCGATACAACGAACAGACACGGTTGGCGCGAACCGTGCCGGTTGGCCGAATGACAGACTCTGTTACTCCGGGACTTCGGTGTGTCGGCACTCCGGAGCTCGCAGGTTCAGGGCGACTCCGGGCTGGCCAGGCAGCTGGAGCCGATCGCAGCCTGTCACGGGCAGGCGTCGACGCGCCTCTGTTCTGGCGCGCGTGCTGGCATAGACAGACGCAAGGTGGGGTCGTGGAGTACCCCGCATCGCTCGCACTGGCGCAGGCCGTCTCGTCTCCGCCGGCAGGACCGGGCTGGTGGGCCGAACCCAAGTTCGACGGCCACAGGGTTGCCATCTGGCGCCTGCCGGAGACGGTCCGCCTGCACACACGGGCAGGCCGGGACGTCACCCGCCAGTGGCCGGACCTGGCTGCGGCCGCGCGACGGCTCCGCCCCAGGACCGTCCTGGACGGCGAGGCCGTGGTGTACGCGGGTCACCGTGTCGACTTCTCTGCGGCGCAGGCCCGCGGCGCCTCCGGCCCCGCCCGCGCCCGCGCGCTCGCCGAACGACATCCGGCCTCCTACGCGGCGTTCGACATCCTGCAGCACCCCGACCTCGGCGACGTGCGCCACTTGCCCTGGCTGCAGCGGCGCACCTTCCTGCTGGACGTTCTGGAGGACATCGGCCCGCCGCTGCAGGCCGTGCCTGCCACCGACGACCGTACGGTGGCCGCAGCCTGGTACGACACGCTCATCGACCAGGGCATCGAGGGCCTGGTGTGGAAGCACGCCGCCAGCCCGTACCGCGGCGACCGGCGGATCTGGCGCAAGCAGCGCCACGCGGACACCCTGGACGGCACGATCGTCGGCTTCACCGGGCCGCACGTCCGCCCTCACGCCGTGGCCGTGCGACTCCCCGATGGCCGCGTTGCACTGTCTCAGCGACTGACGAGCATCCTCGCTGCCCAGCTCGGCGAGCGCCTGGCCGGCACAGCTGCCGGTGGCCGCGCTCGCACGTCGGGAGGCGATCCCTACCGGGCGCTCGTAGAAGACGGGCCCACAGTCGAGGTACTGGCGGGCAGCACCCGGCACGCAGTGCTCACGGTGACCAGGACCCGGTGAAGGTCGGGTCTTGTCCGCATCGGCAGCACTGGGCACTCTCGCTCTGTGGTCAACTAGGAAAGCTCAACCGCACTGCATCTTTGTGGCGGCATGCGTGTATTCCATGATGAGCCGTTTCATGGCGTTGGCGTCACGATGCTTGGAACCAGTGGCTTGAATCGCTGTGAACAGCGTTTGATTCTCGTGCTTGCTGCTGTTACAGTTGTCCGCTTTGCCGAATGCTTGATGTCCCGAGTATGCGAACCTGCCATCGTCCGTTTGCTGGCTAGAGTTCTCCAGGGTCATTCCCTTCGCGAAATCAATGATTGACATGTTGTTCCACCATTCCTGTGAAGTGGTGACGATCAACTTGCCATCAACGGCCACGCCACACTTCGTCGCCCCTTGTGCGGTCTGGCTCGCTTTGGTTGTCAGGCCTCCCCCCGGGGGGAGGAATGGGGAGAGCGCCTTGGCATCGACGGGAGTACCACACAGTGAGTTCGGCACCGAGTATTCCCGTTTATCCTGGCTCCCTCCGCAGCTTGAGAGTGCGACAATAAGGACAATGATTCCGGCTGTGATGGTGAGGTGTCGGGTCGAGGTTTGAGAGAGCTTCACGGTTACTCGCTAAGTAGAAATATCAACCGAAGTTTGTTGCACTGCCAGGAGCCTGGCCGTCCAGGATTGAGCGTGCATTGATGTAGCCCTGCCGGGCGCCCTCAACTTGTCGTCGTAGTCCCCGGTCCGCATCAGGTTGCTCATGACCTGGAAGCCCATGGGGCCACCGTGGTTGCCGCAGAGCGGCTTGTCGCCGATGTCGATCATCGTGCGCTTCCACTCGGCCACTCACTGCTGCCTCGCTGCGTCCTCGAACTGCCCCCGGAAGCCCAACGGCCGGCGGCCGGCGACCGGTCCCCGGGCCGCTCGCGCGCGCGGTTCGCCGGGCTCCTGGTGCCCATCGCCGGCCGCCCGCTCGACGGGCAGCGATCGGGTCGATTTCTGGGCCGGGACGGTAGTTGGCGAGGTGACCGGGCCGGTGCCCAGGGGGCGGCGTGTGGTGCTCATGACGGGAGTGTGTACATGACCGAGTCCGCGCCATCGCGCGGGGGGCTTCACGCCGTTCCGGTCGACTCGCGGGCCAGACGCATAACGGCGACGGCGACGGCGACGACGACCACGAGAGCGTGGGCAGTCTGGTCGACGTGGGCGGCGACGCCTGGCTAGGTGCCCCCTGCTGACCGGTGGCGATCCGAGGCAGGGGCGGCGCCATACAGTCGAGGGCATGAGCACGATCCCGGAGCCGGTAGAGGCCCGTCCGTGGCGCCCGGAGGACGGGCCCGAACCCCAGGTGTGGACGTGGCCGCGGACCGACCGGCCCGCGCTGTGGGTGTGGTCCGGCGGTCGCTGGCGGTGGGCAGAGGTCACGGCGAAGCAGGTGTGGGCGGACGGCTCCACCTACTACCGGGTGGCGGTGGACCTGAACGGCGACACCTCGGTGACGAGCCAGCTCTACAAGTGGCCGCAGCCCGGGCTGCGCCTGGCCCACGTCAGCCGGTCCAAGCCGACGACGGGCGTGGACGAGACGCGGCAGGGTGGGATGCCGCGTCGCCCCGGAGGCGCGGGCGGCTCCACCAGCAACCCCACCATGTGACGATCGACACATTTTTCGGTTTTCGTTGTCCTTTGCTGGCGGGGGGTTGGAAGAACTCCCAATTGCGGGATCTTACGGAGGCCATTTGCCCAGGTCAGACCGCAAGTAGGCGCCCGGCCGATACGCGAATTCCGACGAAGCCGCCAGACGCAAATCTCGTCCGTGACGTTCGCGCAGCTCAGCGGGCCCTTTCCGGACCTTGAAGGGTCTCTCAATTGCGGTGATCGCTGACACGCGCAAAGACCGCTTTCTAGCGGGTTGTTGGGCCGCCGGAGCGTCACCGGACATGCTCCGACCTGCGCTTCAATGTCCTCGGACGGAGAGAGCCGCCCCTCCGGCAAGGGGCGGCCCCGGGGGTCTCCGTACATCGCATCAGCAAGATCACCGACTACTACGGAGGTCTCCATAGTGGCAGGCAACATGAAGATCATGGAACCGGGGCGCCGCGGCGTGAACGTCGTGCCCCCGACCGGCACGCAGCTCTCGCTGTTCGGTCTCGCCGAGGCGGTGGCCGTGCTCGCCTGGGACAAGTACCCCGGCCTGGCGGTCGCTCTCGCTGTCACGGCGGTCGTGGCGCTCGGCAAGACCATCACCCACCGGAACCGGTGACGGCACCCGTGGGGCGCCCAGCCCGGGCGCCCCACGGGCAGGGCCTACAGGTAGCAGTGCAGCTCCGCGGCGAAGTAGCGGCGGCCGCGGTCGTCCAGGACGACGTAGTCGTCGAGCAGGACGCGGACGCGGCTGCCGCCGATCACCTGGGTGACGACGGAGCCGGCCGGGGCGGCGCTGCGGAAGGTGATGCGAGCACCGGGGCCGAACACGCGCTCGGGTTGATCACCAGGTAGGTGCGGACGGGGTCAGTCATGGTCCGTCTCCCTCTCGGACGGGGGGCGCGCCCCGTGTGGGCGGCCCTGTACCCCTTAGCTGCTCTCGGGCCCCGTCGGACAGGAACGGCGCGGTGGGTCGACAGAGCGGAGCAGGCGCCTTAGTCCAGAGACCGGAGTCTGTTACTCCGGGACTCTGCCAGAAGGCCGTTCAGGCGACTGCAGTCCGCCGACGGCCCGGCCGGGCCGGTCAGGGGCGACCCGAGGGGCGCAGTCGTCGCACAGGGCCTCCGCCATGCCGGCCGTGCGGCCGCACACCCCGCACGGCCGGTCCTCCCGGCAGTCGGCGGCCGGGACCAGGACGTCACTCGTCAGGGAGGGCACCAGGCGGCCCACGTTGCCGTGTCGGCCGGGCTCCAGCTCGCGGACGCGGTAGGCGACGGGCGGACCGTCCTCGCCCCACTCCACGGCGCGCACCACGGCGGGGCGGCCGTCGCCGAGCCGGACCCGGGCGCCGGGAGCGTGGCCGCCGTGCTGGTCGACCAGGCGGGCGTCCAGCCACTCCTTGACCACAATCCACATCACGCCCGGCGGGTCCATGTAGCCGTTGTGGTTGCGCACCGGCACCCACGCCTTCCGCCACCGGTCGACCAGGCGGCCGACGACGTGCCGGGCCTCGACCTCCTGCCAGGAGACCACGAGGAGGTCCCGGCCGTCGTCGCTCTCGACGTCGTCGGCGTACGCGTCCAGGAGGGGTTTCACCTCGCCCCACCAGACGGCCGGCACCTTCGTCGTCAGCCTGGCGGCCGCGCGGTCCAGCGGCTCCAGGAGCGCGTCGACCGCCGCCAGGTCGTCCGCCTCGACGGCGGCCCGCAGCGCGCCCCTGTCCGGGCGCAGCTCGGGCCGCTGGTCCGTGAGCATCGCGTAGACCAGGGCGAGGAGCCACCGGTCATCCCACGCGTGGAAGGACGCCCACGGGCCGCCCGGCGTCTTCTGCCAGGGCCGCTCCACCCGCTCCGCGAGCTGCTCCGCGCGGCCGCCGGGGAGTTCTGCAGCGCGCCGCACCGCCCAGCTCGTGCCGCTGCCCACGTCGGCCGGCCTCCACGCCCAGCACGCGGTGCCCGGGTGTCCGGACCCCTCGCAACCCTCCGGGCACGGGGCGCTGACCATCGGCACCGCGACGGGCGGCCGCGGCTCCTGGTGCTCCTGGTCGACGTCGACCGGCGCGGCCGCGAGGCGGCGGCGGGCGGCTGCGTACGAGATGCCCTCCCGCGCCGCGAGGTTGCGGGCGGCCCGCTTGGCGTGCTTGTCGGCGGTCATGACCGGTCGCTCTCCCGGCGGCGGACCCCACGCATCGGCCGCCGTAGCGTCGGTGGACCACGAGGGCACTACGGGGCGGCGCTGACGTCGCGTGAGGCTGTGCCCCTTGTCCTCGTCGCCGTCCCGGCGTGGGCGGGTCCGGCTCGGAGTCGGGCCGACGCGTGGCGGCCGCTCCCACCATAGCGAGGCGGAGCGCCCCCCGGCCCCAGCCCGACGCCCGGTCGATGGCCGTCGGCAGGGTTGGTTTCCATCCGGAGGCTGCCAGTCCCGCATCGTCGGCGAGGCCTGCGTCGGCGAGGGCGGACAGCTGCACCGCGTTCTCGACACCCTCCATCCGACCTCGCGTTGTCTCCGAACAACGAACAGGGGGAGTGCAGCGAAGTCTCGTTGTGTCCGCACAGCAAACGGGCACGGTCGGCGCGACCGTGCCCGTTGAGTTGAATCACAGAATCTGTTACTCCGGCACTCCCGGACTCCTGCGCCTTGGATCCGCCTCGGTACTGGCCGTCTGCCCCTTGCTGCGCGGCAGGACGGAGCGCCGCAGGTCCTCTTCGGTGTCACCGCGGAGCCGGTGGGCGTGTGCCATGAGCAGGTCGACCGCGACCCGGATCAGGGTGTTGTCCGTGATGATTTCGGATCGGTTCCGGCGGCGGGCGCTGACGTGCCGGCGCAGCGCGGCGAGGTCGGCAACCTGGTCCGCCCTCAGGCGTGCCTCCTTGCGCTCCAGCTGCGCCCACTTCGGGCCACCGTCGCTGGGGGGCTCCGTGACTACGGGAGTCGGCGACTCGACGCCGGGGCCTTCCCCTTCGCTGCCAAGGATGGGTTCGACTTCCGGGGTCAGCGGCTTCCGCTCACCGTTTATGCCCGATTCGGCGGGAACGACTGACCGCGTCCTCGTCACGCGAACTCCTTGATCATGCGCTGCGCGGCGGCCTTGTAGACCTCCCGCATCTCGCTGGCACGGCTGCCCAGCTCAGCGAGCGGGATGGCCTCGTCGGCGGCGTCCTTCACGACCGACCGCAGCGGGATCGGGTCCCAGACCCTGTCCTCACCGAAGATCTGCGGCAGGGTGCCGAGGTGGTGGGTGTGAGCGGCAAGGCGGCTGTCGACCATGGACGGGATGGCTGCGGCGAACACCAGGTCCGGGTTGCCCATTTCCTTGCGGTTGATCTCGCTCGCGATGAAGTCCCGGAACCGCACAGCGCCTTCGACGCCGTCGTACTCCGGCTCGACCAGGGCAACAGCGTAGTCGGCAGCCGCCAGGGCGAGCTGGGTGAGGTGCCCCAGGGAGGGCTGACAGTCAAACAGGGTGAAGTCGTAATCGTCATCTGCGCCCTGCAGCGCCCGGGCCAGGCGCCCTCGTGACCCGATCACGGCCGCCTCGGAGATGCGGTTCTCCAGGTCGAACCGGGAGGGGATGATGTCGATGCGCTGGGCGTAGATGCCGTCCCATCCGCAGGGCACGATCGCGTCGGCGGCTACGCCTACCTCTCCCGACTTGATGACCTCGGCGGTGGTGACGAGCGGCTTCTCCTTACGGTAGGGGCGGCCCATCCTGCGCGAGAGGTTCGCCTGCGGGTCGACGTCGACCACCAGGACCTTGCACCCCTCGTCGGCGAGTGCGGCCGCGACGCACTCCACCCAGCCTGTCTTGCCGACGCCGCCCTTGTTGTTGCCGGCGGCGACGCGCTTACTCCTGCGCTGCGGCATGGGCTTCTCCTTTCTCCGCTGCGGGACTCTGCGACTCCGGACGATCCAGAGTCTGTTACTTCGGCAGTCTGGCACCCGCCCCGCGTGGCTCTGCGAGGAACCCGCCGGTTTCACCCCTGCTGCCGCCGGCACATGGACCGCGGCCGGGCCACGGCAGCTCCCTGCGAGTCAGGACAGGGCGTTGAGCGCCACCCGTCACGACCGCTACAGGGCGAACGGCGCCCGGCAGTGCACTTCCCCGATTCACCTCTCGCAGGTTGTGCACCTTTGCAATGGCTCGTTCCTGCGCTCCGCCTTAACGTGAGGCTCACCCACCTGGAGCGATCAAGCGAACCGCTTGAGTGCATCCATCTGCCGTTTTGCACTCGCGTTCCGGTGGGTGCGACGTGGCATCCGCCCGCCGGCGTGCCACGTGGTGAGTACGTCACACGGGGAGAGCGCATGGGGGATCGGTTCGCGACGGTAGACACGGAAGCGGAGACCGCGTCCGAAACCGAATCGGCCGCCCCATCTGATCCGCTGCCTCTTCCCGACGGCGCGGAGCCGGTCGACGGCGTACCTGGCTATCACGCGCTAATCAAGGGCGGCTCGGTCACCGTCTTCAGTCCGGACGGCACCGAGATCGCCTCCGGCTCCCGTCAAGGCGGCGTCGCGGTGGGCCGGGTCGGTGACGTCCGCCTGGTGAGCGACGGGTACGGCGACAGGCGGCTGTCGTCGTTCGCGATGCTGGCCGCGCGCCACCACCGGGCGGCGACCGATCCGAGCGCCCGCGACAAGGTCTGGGTGCGGTGGGAGGAAGACGGCGTCGCCGCGGTATACGGCACCGACAAGTACGACGACGACGACCTGCGGGCGGTGAAGGCCGGGAACCTGTACTGGTCGGGGCAGCGGCAGGCGCGGGTGACCGGCCGAAGGTGGAATCCGGAGACCCGTGACCGCAACCTCGCCGCGGTGCTGCAGGCGTTCGCCCGGCAGGACCGCAACATCGTGGTGCTCGGGCCGGGCCAGACTCCGGAGGACCTGGTCGCCTCGCCGACTGCGGCTGCGGCCGTCCCGGCGCCGCAAGCCTCGCCGGCCACGGCCGCGCCCGCTCCCCCGCCCGAGCCGGAGCCGGAGCCGGAGCCGCTGGATCTCACCGGCCTGTCGTACGAGGAACTGGTGGAGGCGGAGGACGCCGCCGCCGTGGAGCGGTCCCGGGACTACAGCACCGCGGCGGAGGCCCGGTATCGGGCACTGCGGCAGGAGCGCGGCAGGCGGCTGCTGGACCGGGTGGCGACGGCGGTGCCGGTCACCGAGATGAGCGGCGAGGAGCTCGCGGCTGAGAGCGACTGGTGGAAGGCGAACTCCTACAAGACGCCGTTCCACTCCTCGGATGAGGAGTACCGCACGCTGGAGCGTCACTTCAGGGCGGTACGCACCGAGCGGTACGCCCGCATCGCCCGTACCATCCTGGCCGGTCCGGCGGCGGCGGACCTGGACGATGAGGCGTTGGAGCGCACCTACGAGCAGGTCGGCCGGACGTGGACGCGCCTGCCGACCGAGCACGAGCTGCACGACCAGGTGGCCGACTACCGCAAGGCCGTCCAAGAGGAACGGATCGCCCGCCGGGCACGCTCCTACAGCGAGCGGACTCCGGTGGGCGAGATGACGCTGGAAGACCTGATCGCAGAGAGCGCCGAGCTGGGGTCGAGCCTCGACGCCCGCAACGAGCAGTCCGCCTACTCCTACAGCGATGCGGTCAGGGAGGCCCGGGCCGCGCGGCTGAAGGCCGTGGAGGAGGAGTGGTTCCAGCGAGGCATGGAGCAGCACCCGGAGGCGGCCCGCGCGAAACTGGGTGGGAGCATCACCGGCCGCCGCTCGGTGCTGATCGACGGTTCGGTCCGCGCCTACGGCTACATCGAGCGCCAGGGAAAGAAGTTCCGGGCCCTGACCGACTACGACCAGCGCAGCAGGATCGGCGACTTCGACTCCGCGCCGGCCGCGATGGCCGCCCTTGTGCAGCGCTACGACCAGGACCCGGAGACGCTGCCGCGGCGCACCTGGGGCCTGGAGCGGGAAGTGGACCTGCCGGTCAGCGCCTACGACCCGCTGGTCTCGTGGCTGCGGCGCAGGCCTTCGAAACTCTCCCGCGAGTACGACCGGGTGCTCACCCTCCTCACCCCCTTCCAGCTGCCGACGCAGACGAAGGTGGTGAACCCGCTCACGAACCAGGTGATGCGGGCCTACCCGTTCCACTTCGAGGAAGGGCTGCTCGGGGAGCTGGCCCGGATCGCGGAGCGGACCACGGAGGACCTGCGCGAGCAGTCGCTGGACGAGAATTTGCCCAAGCGGGAGAGGGAGGCGGCCAAGCGGCGGATCCCGGCGATGGGTGCCGCGCTCATCGGCATCAACGCGGTGATCGAGCAGGTGCGTGCCGCCGGCGGCGACGTCGAGCGGCGCGGGGTGGACCAGTCCCGGCTGGCGGCGCAGATGGCGGCGCTGGCCGGTACCGTCAACGAGCAAGAGGAAGGCGAGGCCGATGGCGACGACAAGCCAGTACGAGACGCTGCTGCGCAGGCACTGGGAGGAGTTCCGGCCGCAGGAGCTGGCGGCGATGGAGGATCCGGACCGGCACTTCCGCAGGCTGGCGGCGCAGATGAGCGAGGCGATCGCCGCGGCGGAGGAGGACCTGGAGGAGAGCCTGGAGCCGGAGACGGGCTACCAGGCCCGGGTCGGGCAGCTGGAGCAGATCAGGGCGACGGCGCGGGAGCAGGTGCTGCGCGAGATGCTGCCGCCGCCGGAGGACGCGGACAGCCCGGCGGCGCCGCTGAGTCCGGAAGCAGTGGAGCTGGCGGCGATCCGCAGGGAGCTGGAGAACCTGTAGCGCGGTTCCGCCCCGATCCGGCGGACCTGCCGCGCGGCCCGCTGGCTCGGGCTGAGGCGAACCTCGAAGCCATCAAGGTGCTGCGGACGTTGGAGAGCGCCCGCCGCGGCGCCACCACCGAGGAGAAGCGCATCCTGGCCCGCTGGTCGGGATGGGGCTCGGTCCCGACCGTTTTCCTCGACGAGCCGGATCCCGATGAGCCGATCTACGCACCCGGCGGCGAGTGGGAGGGCAGGTTCGAGGCGGACCATGCCCGCTGGGAGTCGTACGACCGGGTGCGCAGCGAGCTGCGGGAGCTGCTGGACCCCTTCGAGTGGCGGGCGGCGTCCCGGGCCGTGCTGTCGGCTCACTACACCCCGCAAGGCGTCGCTGAGGCGATGTGGCAGGGCCTGGCCGCGTATGGCTTCGACGGCGGGGAGGTCCTGGAGGCTGGGTGCGGGTCCGGTGCGTTCTTCGGGGTGGCCCCGGAGAACGCGCGGCTGACCGGCGTTGAGGTGGACCCCACCACCGCGGCGATCGCGGCGCGGATCTACCCGCACGCCAACGTGCTGGCCGAGTCGTTCGCCGACACCGACGCCCCGGTCGGCACATTCGACCTCGTGATCGGGAACGTGCCGTTCGCGCAGGCCCCGTTCGGGGAGCGCCGCTACGGCGCGGCCGGGCACTCGCTGCACAACGGCTTCATCATCAAGCAGCTCGCACTGCTGCGGCCGGGCGGCTACATGGCCGTGATCACCTCGCGGTGGACGCTGGACGGCGAGGACACCTCCGCCCGCCGGGCCATGTCCCGCTGGGGCGACCTGGCGGCCGCGTACCGCCTGCCGGCGGGCACCTTCGGCGAGACCGCCGACACCGACGTGGTCGCCGACGTGCTGGTCTTCCGCCGCCGCGCGGAGGGCGAGGAACCGGGCGACCAGACGTGGATCGACGCACCGGAACGGGACCTGGGCGGCCACACCCTCCCGGTGAACGCCTACTTCACCCAGCACCCCGAGAACGTGCTGGGCCGCCTGACGTCCGAGACGGGGCCGTACGGGCCCCGGGTGACGGTGCAGGGCGACCCGGACGAGGCCCCCCGCCTGCTGCGCGAACGAATGGAGGCCTCCGCCGCCGCGGCGGTCGCCGACGGCCAGGGCTACGTCCCGCACGAGGACGGGCCCGACCGCGCGCCGCTGCTGCTGCAGACCGCCCGCGAGAAGCACGCGACGGACTTCACCGGCCGCCTCTACATCGACGACGACGGGCAGATCTGGCAGCACGTCAACGGCGAGGACCCGATCCGGGTCATCACCGCCGACGGCGCCAGTGGCACCGAGCAGCTGCGGATGCTGCTGTCGCTGCGCGACACCGCGAGCGAGCTGCAAGAGCTGGACCGCACCGGCAGCGACCCCGACCGTGCGCGCGAGGTCCGCAGCCAGCTCGCCCGGCTGCACACCGCCTACACCACGGCGCACGGGCCGCTGTCCCGGCCCCGGCAGACCCGGATGGCGCTGCCGACCGACGAGGCCAGGGCCGCCGCCCGCGCCGCCGGCGTCGACCTGGCCGACGACGAGCGGCTTCCCACGGGCTGGGGCTGGTTCCGCCAGGACCCGCACGCCGCCGTCGTCCTGGGCCTGGAGCACTGGGACCGGGCGAACGACCGGCCAGTGCCCTCCGAGGTCCTCACCCGGCGGCCGGGCACCCGCCGCAGCGAGCTGGAGCCCACCGACGACCCGAAGGCTGCACTGGCGGCAGTGATGAGCGCCACCGGCGGCGTGGACCTGCCGCTGATCGCCTCCCTGCTGGGCACGACCCCCGAAGAAGCCCGGCGCCGCCTGGGCACCGAGGTCTTCGACAACCCGGTCACCAAGAAGCTGGAGCACGCCGGCGCCTACCTGTCCGGGCCGGTCCGGGTGAAGCTCGAACAGGCCCGCGAGGCGGCCGCCACCGATCCGAAGTACGCGGTGAACGTCGCCGCGCTGGAAGCGGTGCAGCCGCCACCCAAGCGCCTGGGGCAGTTCACTGCCCAGCTCGGCGCGCACTGGATTCCCGCCTCCCTCGTACAGGGCTTCCTGCGCGAGTACCTCGGCGACCCGACCCTTCAGGTCAGCCACAACGAGCGCTACGGCTGGTCCCTGGCCGCGGGCAAGGTGCCCGACGCAATCAACGCGCTCAAGGGCACCGAACGCCGCTCGGCAGTGCACATCGCCAAGGCCCTGCTCGGGCGGGCCTCAATGGTGGTCAACACCCTCGATGGCAACGGGGTGGACGAGGACGCCACCCGCGCGATGCGCTACAAGGCCGACGCGATGCGGTCGGCGTTCGAGGACTACTGCACCGCCAATACCGCCCGGGTGACGCTGCTCACCGACGCCTACAACCGGCAGATGAACGGGCATGTCGTCCGCAACTACGACGGTCTCGCCCCGACCCTAACCGGACTCACGACTGAGCGGACCCCCTTCCCGTGGCAGCTCTCGGCGGCCGCGCGAATGCAGTTCGAGCGGGGCGTGGTCCTCGCTCACGAGATGGGCCTGGGCAAGACCACCACGATGGTGATTGGCTCGCAGGCCCTGAAGGCCTCCGGGCAGATCACCAAGCCCTTCGCGGTCGTCCAGCCGCACCTGGCCCGGCAGTGGCTGGACGAAGCCAAGCTGCTCTACCCCAACGCCGACATCCACCTGATCACCTCCGACGACCTCGCCGACGGCAACCGTCGCCGGGTCCTGGAGTGGCTGCGCGCCAACACCCCGGACCTGGTCATCTTCACCGAGGGCGCGTTCGGATCGATCCGGATGAGCCCCGAGCAGCAAGAGCTGTACCTCTTCCGCGAGATCGAGTCCCTGAAGGAACAGCTCAAGCGCGAGCGCGGAGTCCCGCACAACAACTTCGCGCTGATGCAGCTGGAGAGGCGCCTGACCACGGTGGAAGCCCGCATCCGGCGCAACGACGCGCCGATGCGCACCCCGGGCGAGGTGTACTGGGACGACCTCGGGTTCGACTACGCGCTCATCGACGAAGCCCACCGCTTCACCGCCGTGGGCTTCCGCTCCAAGGAGGCCGGCGGCGAGACCGCGAGCGTCCGCGCGGTGGACCTGCACCAGAAGCTCAGGTGGCACCACCAGGTGGCGGAGGCCCACGGCGGCCGCCCCACCGTCACCCTCGGCACCGGCACACCGATGGAGAATTCCATCTTTGAGCAGTATTCGGTGCTCGAACTGGCGACGCCGTGGCTGCTGGACCAGTTCGGAGTGCACGGCCCGGACCTGTGGGCGGAGACCTTCGGGCAGAAGGTCCAGCGCATCGAGATGGCACCGGACGGCAGCGGCCTGACGGTCGTGGAGCGCTTCTCCCGGTTCGTGTCGAAGTCCACGATGAAGACGATGTGGGGGCTGGCCGCCGACACCAAGACCGGCGACGACGTCGGGATCCAGCGGCCCAAGCTCGCCGGCGGCGCCCCGGAACTCGTGCTGGTGGAACCGACCGCCGACCAACGCGCCCGGCTCCAGACCCTGGTGGCCAGGGGCCAGGCGATCCACGCCGGTGACGTCACCCGCGACGAGGACAACATGCTGGCCGTCTCCGGCGAGGGCCGCGCGGTCGCGCTGGACCCCCGCCTGGTGGACCCCAATGCGCCCGCGGCAAACAAGCTCGTAACTGCGGCCGACATCATTGCGAAGGGCTACCACGCCCACAAGGACCGCACCTACGCCGTCTCCAGCCGCGACGACACCCCGCACCCGGTCCCCGGCGGGCTGTTCATCGTCTTCTGCAACAGCGGCACCCCCGGCGGCAACAACAAAGGTGGCTTCGACCTCTACGCCGAACTGCGCGACCTGCTCGCCGCCCGCGGCGTGCCCCGCGACATGGTCCAGTTCGCCCAGGACCACCACACCCCCGAGAAGAAAGCCGCGATGACCGACGCCGCCAACAACGGCGGCATCGCGGTACTCATGGGCTCCAGCGAAGTTCTCGGCACTGGCTTCAACGGCCAGAACCGGGCCTACGCCCTGATGCACCTGGATCAGGACTGGACCCCGGCCATGATGATGCAGCGCAACTACCGCGTCATCCGCACCGGCAACCAGCACGAGGAAGTGAACATCTACTTCCTGGCCACCAAGGGCAGCATGGACGCCTGGCAGGTCGGACTGCTCACCTCCAAAGCGGAGGGCCTGCGCGACATCCAACGACCGCCCGGCGAGGGCGACGACGACAACGACACCGTCGAAGAGATCGGCGAGAGCGACTGGGACTACGCCACGATGGCCGCCGAGATCGGCGGCAACCCCTACATGCGGCAGTTCATGGAGGCCAAGCTCCACCTCCAGGGCCTGGAGGCCGACCGTCGGAACGCAGCCGCCGACCGCGTCCGCCAATTGGAGCTGCTGGGCATCAAGGAAGGCGAGCTGGTCGGCACCCGGCTGGCCATCGCAGCCCGCGAAAAGGCACTGCCGAAGATCACCGAGACGATCCGCGGTGCCGCTTTCCGCATCCGTATCGGCGGACGCGAATTCGACCGGTTCGGCGAGGCCGCCCCTGTTCTGCGCCAGGCCGTCATCGAGGCTGTGCGCGCCCACCAGAGGGAGGGCCTTGGCGCGTGGAAGAAGCTGGGCACCTTTGGGGGCCTCGACTTCGCCGTTCAGCCGGAGATCGCCCACGGTAGCGGCGAGATCCGCGCGTACATCGGGTTCCCCGAGCTGCGCCACAGCGAGTCACGGTGCTCCATGGAGGACCTGGCCAAGGGGAACATCGGTGCCACCATGCTGGGCCGCCTGGCCACCGCCCTCGAAAAGGCCGAGGATCACCAGCTGATGGACCGTGAGCGCCTCCCCAGCCTGGAGAAGGAAGTGGCGGTACTGACGGCCCAGCAGGAAGCAGTGAACTACGGACCTGCCATCGAGCACGCGCGGCGGCGGGTCGAATTGCTCGACGCGGTCGTCGGCGCGATCACCGAGCGGGACAAGATCCCCGAGCTGACCGAGTCCATGCTCGACCCGAAGAAATATCCCACCGAGAGCAGCCGCAAGAAGGCCCTCCAGGAGAACGCCGAGAAGCGGGCACCGCTCCAGGCCAAGGTGGACGCGGCGGTCGCGAGCTTGGCCGCGTTCGACGCGGAGAACCCCGCTCCCGAACCCGTGGTGCTCGTCGACAGCTGGACGGAGGACAACGACACGGACGAGGCCTATGAGCAGTGGCGAGAGCGGCAACGGATCATTGTTCAGCAGAACCGGGAGGCTGGGCTGGGAGCACCGGCCCCCGCGGACAAGCCCGCCCCTGCGTCCGACGATGGCACTGCCGGGTCCGTTGACGCCGCCCCGGAGCCCGATGCTGCGGCCGCCAGGCCCACCGGCAGCTCCGACACCCGTCCCGCGGACGGGGCTCAAGCACCGCCGGAGCAAGCCCCGCCGGCAGAGGACGGCAGCAGCACCGAGGAACCCCTGCAGTCCCAGAGTCCCGAAGTCCGGGAGTCGCAGACCAGCGAGCCGCCCGGCGACGAGCCCGGTCCCGGAACGGAGGAGCAGCCCAGGCCTGGTTTCATCACCCGGATCACGCCCCCAGCGGGCACGGCGATCGACCGCTCCTGGTGGGTGGGTGCCTACGGCCAGTGGGACACGTCCAACGTGGGACGCAAGGGCGTTCCGTCCGCCCTGATCAAGTTCGCGTCTGAGGCGGAGGCGGCGGGATGGGCCGTGGCGCTGCGCGCCGGGTCCGTCGCGACTGAGGACGGAGAATCATTGCTCGGCGTGTGGGAGTGCGAGGCGTCCGGCACGACCCACGACAACAGCCGGGGTGGGCAGTCGCTCGCCGTTCTGTCCTTGATGTGGACTCAGGCGGAAGGCGCTAAGCGCTGGACGTTCGACACAGAGCGCTCAGGGGCGGAGCTTGGCGGTCGCCTTCTGCCCGGATACGTGACGCTGACCGACTACCGGCGTGCCCTGTCTCAGGCCCGGGTGCGGCAGGTAGACCCCTCGGCAAAGGCAACGGCGGCTGCCACTCGTGAGACGAAATCAGCAGAGGTGGAATCGTCCGCCGTCGAAGACGTAACCACCCTGTACGCACCCGGCGAGCAGGTCCGCGTAACCCCCATGAACTACGACACGTGGAGCAAGACCTACGTGCCGCTGCCTGAGTTCATCGGCACCGTGATCAGCTATACCCGGAACGGCAACTACATGGTGCGCGAGCCGGAGCACGGCACCAGCAAGCACTATGACGCCCTGCGCGAACTGCACAAGCGGGACACGGACCCGGCGGACAGCGAGACACCCCCGCCGACGGCCGAACAGCGCAACACCAGCCAGCAGCCGACCGAGCCGATCCCGGAGCAAGACAGCGACGGGTACGGGACGGCCAACCTGTACGAGGAGTTCGGTCTCGTGCCGCCGGAACGCGTCCCGAACCCGGCTCCGCAGGATGAGCCGGAGACGGACGCGGAGAGGGAGGGCGCCGACGGCGTCCCGGACGGGCAGATGACCGTGGAAGAGGCACAGACCGAAGCCGCGCCCGCCGGCCCGGAAGGCACCCCGCCCGCGCCTCCTGAGCCCTCCGTCGTCTTGGCCACCCCGCCGACGTCCTCGTCGGACACCCCGGAGCCCCTCCAACAGAGCGAGCAGCGGTTCGGCGGCCCCGAGCAGCTGGCCCAGTACGCGGACCGGGCGGACATCATCCCGACGAGCGAGTCGTCCTCCACCGTCTGGCTCGACGGTCGGCTGATCGGCTACGTCACGGACCTGAACCAGACGGTGGGGGCGGCACATGACCAGTCGTGGCCTGCCGGGATGCGGCAAGCGCCCAGGCCCCGCTTCGAGAGTCGGCCCCCCTTCGGCCACAGGGACTCCGTATCGGCTTTGCTCGAAGACAGCCAGGCGGCGGTGGCGGAACTGGTGGCCCGCGCCCTCCAGATGCCTGTGCCCCGGGAGGCCATCGACGCGGACACCGCCTGGACCCTCAACGCCACGCTCGGCACGATCCGCCTCTCCCTCAGCTACGCGGGCGAGGACCAGGAAGCCGCCGCACGCCTGTCGGCCCTGCAGCAGATCGTGGAGAACCTGAGTGCTGGACAGCTCACCAGCACGGACCTCGCGGATGACCTGGCGCTGGTGCACGACGAACTGCTCTGGGCAGCCGACTTCGGCGACACGTCCGAGCCCTACCTGACCCGGGCGGCTGAGGAACTGGCCGTCCTGCTGGCGGCCACCCGCCCGGACGATCCCCGAGCCTGGCGGCCCGACCCGTTCGTGGCGGCGCCGGCCGACGTCGAGCAGCCCACGCCGACACCCGCCCCCACCCGAACCCGCGCCCGGAGAAAGGGGAGCGCGGCCGCGCCCGGCGCAGGGACAGAACAGCTCGGGTTGTTCGGCGATCCGACACAGGACCCGTCAAAAGGCCCGGCGGAGCCGGAGACGGCCACGGGCAGCCGGGCCGTTCCTACCGAGGACGGGCGAGAGGCGCAGCTTCGGGCTGCGCTCATCGAGGGCGAGACGATCGCCCCCGTGTCGTTCACCGACCGGCGCGAACCGGCGGCGGGCTGGGTCCTGACGACGGCGGGCGGGCACACGTTCCGGCTGCGCCCTTTGACGTACTCCCGTCCGGATGAGGACCAGTGGGAGGCCGGTCACGACGCTGACGGCTCCTACTGGTGGGCCGCGAACGTGGAGGACCGGCCCCTTGCCGCCGTGCTGGCGCGGATCCGTGAGGACTCGGCGACCCGTACCCGGTTCGCTTCCCTATGGGCCCGGTACGGGCACCTGACGGCGCAGGCCCCTCAGTTCAAGACGACCACGGAGCGCGTCCAGCTCGAAGAGGGCGTGTACCTGGTCAGCCGGTTCGGCCGCGTCGGTCTTATCGCGTCGTGCCGGTGGGGCTGGGAGCACCTGACCGACCCGGACGGCGCGCAGGGCCGCACCGGTGAGGACTGGTCCCGGAAGGGCCCGGATAACCGGCAGTACGTCGCCGAGTGGAAGATCTGGAACTCCGCCCAGGAAGCCATTCCGAACGCGCGGCTACGCGTCGTGGCCCAGCTCACGGACGACATGGCGGACACGCCGGACGCGTACTGCGATGCGTCGACGCCGTACGTCGGCAAGTGCTCGGCGAAGCGCTCGGGCGCCCGATACACGGTCGCCGTCGTCACTGACCAGGGCAGCGAGCTTGGCTGCTACACCATGTGCGCGCGGTGCCTGTCTCACCGGCTCTTGAACGATGAGGACAGGCACATCAGTCACCGCGACGTGCAGAGCCTCGCCGAAAGCCTGGCCAAAGGTGATCCGAAGGTGGGCGCCCTGCACTGGAAGCAGTGGCCCGACCGAATCGCTGAGCTGGCCGGACAGATGCTGTCGGCCGCGCTGGATGCCGGAGAGACCGCCCCCTGGCCCACCCAGGCTCTGACGAGTCAGATCCTCACCGAGGCGTGCGAAGCCGGCGACGACCGCGCTATGCGGGAAGCGCGAGCGGAGGTGAAGGCTGCGGGCGGGAACACAAAGGCACAGAAGCGGGCGGCGGCGGAAGTGGCCGCAGCACGCCAGGACCGGGCCGCGCTGGTCGCCCGACGTGGCATGACCCACATGGAAGCGGCGAACGAGGACGACCGCGTGGCCGTAGCAATCCTCGGACTCGCCGGCTGGAGGGTAGAGGGCAGCGACGCGGCGCCACAGCCTGCTGAGGAGGCGGCACCCAAGGTCGTCGACGTCAATACGCTGACCGTCAGCCCGAAGGACCGCAACGGCGAGCCGTCTTCGTATGAGTTCACCGTCACCGGCCCCGGGCTAACCGTCGGCGAGTACGAGATCTCCCACGATGCCCAGGGCAGGGGCGCGCGGGGGATCACGTGGCGGGCGACCTGGCACGGTGCAGAGCCGTCGGGTCGGTGGGACGTGATCAGCATCGGTGCCGGCAAAGGCGAGAGCGCGGCCCTGGCGGCCGTCGCTGAGCATGCGACCAAGACGGGCGGGGACTTGGCCGCCGGATTCACCGTCGCCCGCCGCATGCACTATGACGCCGGACTGTGGATACTGCCGGAAGTCGGGGAGTCGGAGGCGATCCAGTACCACCCTGACGGCTCGTGGACGATCACCGCCGAGACCGGCGCCCTCTACACAGTCCGTCGGCAGTGGCAAGGCCGCACCCCCTCCGGTGACCTGGCGCCGCTCCTGATCGAGGACCAGGCGGGGACCTTGATCGCATCCTGCACCGCCGTCGACAGCTCCATGTCCGCGTGGGCACCGATGCTCGAACGACTCCGCCTCCACGCCACGGCGGTTGCTGACGGTGTGCCGCACGCCACGGCCGTCACCCTCGGCGGCCCGGGTACGTCGTGGGTCGAGGCGTGGTGTGTGTGCAGCTGGACCGAGCGCGCCGATGTCGCCGAGTACGCCGACCGCGCCCCCGCCGGTGAGGCACTGGCACAGGCGCACCGCCAGGCCCACCACGCGGAGACGTCGGCAGCGGCTGAGGCACCGGCCGCCGCTGAACTGCCGCAGCTGGACGTGGCACTCCCGGACGTCGACCTGGCGACTCTCGACGTCGCCGGGCCGTACGAGACCGACGAGGAAGCACAGGCGGACATCGACCGGCTGAGCACGGTATGGGCACGGTGGGACGCCCTGCCCACCGTCCAGCGCTTCTACGACGCGGACCGGCAGCAGCGGCCCGACAGCCAGCGAATCCCGACCAACCCCGTCGCCCAGCTGGCGGCGGCCTATCGGGACGCCGAGCGGATGCTGCGGGAGGGGCCCGCGGTCTCGCCCGACGACCTGGTGCTTGAGGTCCACACGGTGGCGGTCTGGAGCGGCGTCCTGGAGCCCGTGGTCGACGAGGACCTGCGCGGCCCACTGAGGCAGGTACGGGAGGCCGCCGCCCTCCTGGCCTCCCGCTCGCGGGCGACGGTCGCCGCCTTCGAGGCGGAGTTGGCCACCCTCACCGCGCACTCGGCAGAGCAGAACACCACCGCCCTGGAAAGCGCGGCCGCCGACACGGAACCCGCCGAACAGCCGCCCGCCGAGGTCGAGGACGCCCCGGAGACCCGCACCGAGCCGGGCCCCGACGCCCCGGCCGCTGAAGACCTCGGGGAACCATCCGCGAGCACGCCTACCGCGACGGACACCGAGCCGGCGAGCACGGAAGACACCCCGGCACCGGAGGACCCCCAGGAAGCACCGGAGCCGCCGACCGCCGCCGACGACGCTCCGGGCGACACCGCGGCGGACACCGCTTCAGGCGATACCGCCGCGGGCAGCGATCCGGCACCGGATGGCGTGCCGGTCCCCCAGGACGCGCCGGAGTCCGCAGGCGCGGTCCCGGATGAGGCGATGCACGAGGCACAACGCGAAGCGTCGTTCCACGAGCAGGACCGAGCCCAGACGGCGGACGGCGAACAGCAGACGCCGGAGCCCGACACGGCGGCCGCGCCGACGGCCCTGGCCCCGGCCCCGGCGGGGGAGGACGCCCCCAGTGATGAGACGGCGCGAGACGCTTCGGAGGAGCCGACCATGACCACCCCGCCGATCCCGGAGACCACCGACACCCCGGACGAACCGATCACCGAGGAGCCGCCCGCACCGCAGCGCTACTTCGAGACGGTCGCGCTCGCGGGCGACCCCGGCTATCAGCTGCGCCTGTCCGGGCTGGACGGCCAGCCGGTCGACTCCGGCGAGGTACTGCGGGACGGCCTCGTCATCGCCACGGTCCACCCGGGCGGCGACGGCGGCTGGTACGCACGGCTGGCCGCCGAACCCGCCGACTTCACCTACCTGGCGGATCAGCCGCAGGAAGCGGCCGCCTACGCCGCGGTCATGCACTCCGCGTTCACCGGCACCCCCTACGGCCCGCCGGCGGGCGCGGCCGTGGGCGACGAGACGCGACAGCGGGTGGACGTGCTGCGGGCCACCCTGCGCGACGTCGCCCTGCAGCACCGCGAGGCGGTGGCCCTCGCCGCCGCCCGGGCCTACCCCAATGCCGAGCAGACCGAGCATTTCCAGGCCCTGGTCGGCGCCCTCGACGGCCTGGCGGCCGCGGTGTCCGAGAACTACGGCTCGCAGCAGATGATGCAGCACCTCGACGCCGTGCAGGGGGCCGTGAACGCCTGGGGCGGCGCACTGCCGGTCGACCCGGGCCATCCCGTACGCGGTCAGCTCGCCTTCCCGCTGGCCTCCCTCCTGTACGACTCCCGGCGCCTGCAGGACCAGGTGCAGGCCACGCTCATCGCGGTCCAGGCAGAGCGGGCCGCCGTCCGTGAGCAGGCTGCGCCCACCGGTCCCGGGCCCGAGGTGCAGCCGGAGCCCACCGCCGCGGCGGACAACGGAGCGTCCGAGGAACCCACAGAGTCACGGAGTCCCGAACTCCCGGACTCACAGACTCCCGGCATCGCATCGGACATGGTCTCAGCGGCGCCTGCCAGCCCTGCCGAGTCACCCCAGAGCGCCACTTCTTCCGGCGCCGCACGGCAGGCCGTTCGGCCTGACAGCGTTCACGACGCCCCGCCGGCTGCTCCTGCCAGCACGTCCCCTCCTGTGATGGCCGCTGAGGGCGTCCGCCAGGACCAACGGGACGCCAGTCCGCTCACGGCTGACTCGTCCGAGGCTTCCCCGGAGCGCGAGCCTGCGTCGGGCGAGGACTTTGCCCTGTCGACCGGCGCGAACACGGAAAGGGCACCAGCGCCGGCCGGTTTCGAGGACATCAAGGCGGACTTCGCGGAGGTTCAGCGTGCGTGGGCGGAGCACGTTCCTGCAGAGTACGGCAGCGCTACAGACCTGTATCAGGCCGTGGAGACTGAGCTGAGCGTCCTGCAGCGGATGTTCGACGACGCCGTCCCCAGCGCGACGCCGACCACGGTGGAGGCGGCCCCGATCGCGTCGGTGCCGCCCGCTCCGGCTCCGGCTGAACCGGCCTCGGCACCAACGCGCACCGCCGGACATGCGCAGGCCTCAAAGGCCGCTTCGGCTCAGCCCGCATCCAGCGCCTGGCCGGAAGAGGCATTCGTTCCGGACTACGCCCCACCCACCTGGTACCTCGAACACGCCTCCCCGCAAGGGCTGGGCGCCTGGGCGCTTCCTGCGTTGCAGCCGGAGGTAGGAGCCGTGAACACCGCCCTGCGGAGAGCCGACGCCCACGTCGGTGCACTGCAGGAAATCCCCGAATGGCGGCAGATCCAGACGGTGCGTGGCGCCTGGAGCCACCTGTGGCGGGTCATCCGGGAAAGGGCCAGGGAGCACTTTGATCAACTGCGCGGAGACGGCCGCGTCGGCGACTTCTTCCGCAAGTGGTCCCTGCGCGCGTGCGAGCGCATCGGACAGTGGGCCCAGGCCGGCGCCGAGCGGCTGCTCCGCGACAGCGACCGGCCCGACGCGCAGCGCGCCCACCTGCCGAGCGCCGAGGCCTTGCTCCGGCTCGGTGACGCGGCGCTGTCCTACAGCAGCCAGCGCGGCGGCCGTGCGGAGATCCCATCGGGCACGTCGGCCGCGACGGTGGACCTGCCAGAGCTGCGCAAGCTCGGGGAAGCCCTCGAACGGCCCATGCCGACCGTGAACAAAGTGGCAGGGCCCGGCTCTGGAGTCTCCTCCCTGGCAGCCCGCGGCCGCTCCACCACCATCAGGAGGGCAGCACGGCGTCCTGGGGACACCGTGGAGCAGGCTGGGCACCTGCGGCGCGGCGGTCCAGAACAGCAGCATGGGCGCAAGCCGACCCAGCGCTAACGCGGTTGTGCCAGAACAACGCACCCGGAGCGTCTCGCGCCGTCTCGTTGTAGGTGCACAACGATGGCCGCGGCCCAGTCGGGCCGCCGCGACAGGTGCCGGCGGCAACGGCAGCCGAGCCGACAGCAGGCAGGCCCCGGGGGATCCGTTTCGAGAGACTGACCCCCCGGCCTGCAGACGGGCGCTCAGCCACGACGATGCCGGCACCGCTGGCCAAGCGATGACGGGCTCAGCCACATCGCGGCAGCAGCTGCTCCCCCTGAGCCCATCCCCGACGGCAAGGTCTGCTCACGCTCACGCATCCACGACGGCGGCAGTACGGCGGCCAGCCCACCGTCCGCCCGGCAGTCGGCACACCGCACCCCAGCCAGGCACCCCTCCCCTTCCCGCCGGCCTCCCTACGCGCACAACAGCGATACCGTCGGCCGGGAGACGGCCCGCCACGTAAACCCCGGCGAGAAGCCGCTCCCTCACGGCTGGGGCAGCTACTGCACCGCGCAGGCCTGCTACTCGGCTGGCCACTATTCCGTAACGACCGGGGAGTGCGCACAAAGAGCGCGCAGTAAAGCAGTGACTTCGCCGGGAGCGAGGAACTGCCGCCTCGGCGCCCCCGGTTTTCCAATTCTCGGGGAATCCACCTGTTTGAGTCGATATGCCCTGCGGATACCTATTCGGCCTTCTTTTCCCGCCCCCTCACCCGCCTCCATTCACGTTCCATCTACTCTTTCGCGAGCTGTAACGTTGCTGCCCTGATCCACGGCCACACCCGGGTTGTGACCCAGCCCGCAGTGTGGAGGCAACGCCCCTCAAGCAACAGGTAGTTGGGCGTTGATGAGGTGCGGGCGTCCGCCTAACCGGGTGGTAGCATCCACGCGTCTGCGACCTTGGACCACTCGCCTCAGGCGCTGTATTGATGCCGGCCACGGAATCCCGTGCGGGACCGTCCGCCAACGGCCGCAGCCATACGCCAGGAAAGGTTTCCATGACTGAAGACGCACTTGTTTGGTTCCTGGTTGCCGTGGCGGTCATTGCGATCGCCGCGGTCGGGATCCTCAGTCGTCGCAACAAGGCCGTAGCGAAAAGAAAGGCCGAGATAGAGGCGGAACTCAACCAACAGCTGAGCAGCGCGGACGAGCAAATCGCCACCCTCAGCCGCGAATTGCAGCAGTTCAAGGACGAGCACGCCGAGCGTATTCGACAAGCCGAGGAGGCGGCCGAGGAGAGCACCAAGGCTGTCCTCAAGGGTTCCGCGCGTTTTTTGCAGAGCCTGGCCGCCGAGCAGCAGACGCTGCTTGAGGCGATCCAGCGCAAGTACGGGGGCCATTCCGTCCTGGGCGACCTGCTCGAAGTCAGCCACGCCAATGCGCAGATGTCACGGAAGGCCCAAGGTATCGCGGTCGTGTGCGGCGCGCCGCTGGGCCGCCGCAACAGGCCTGCGAGCGTGTACGACGTGGTGCGTAGCGCGATGGGGCAGATCCGCAACTTCGAGCGGGTCGCCATCATGCAGCAGACCGGCTTCGCCCTGAAGGCGTCCGCTGTTTCCCCCGTCGCGCTTGCTGTCGCCGAGCTTCTTGACAACGCTGCCAGCTTTTCGCAGCAGAACGCTCCTATCGAGGTCACGTTCCAGCGGGTTCAAAAGAATCTGTGCATCATCATCGATGACGCCGGTGTCGGCATGAGCGACGAGGACAGGCAGCAGGCAACCGCTTTGCTGTCGGGTGACTACCGGCCTCGCCTGTCGCAACTGGGAAACCAGCCCAAGTGGGGCTTCCCCGTCATCGCCTTGCTTGCGCAACAGTACGGCTTCCGTGTGGACGTCACCGGTGTCTCACGCTACGGCGGCGTGCGGGCGGTCGTCCTGCTTCCTGAGGAGCTCTGGACCATGGAGGAAACGGCACCGCCGACCGAGACGGTCCAGACAGGCCATGTGAGCGGACCGGTCCCACCATCGGATTCGGCGCCGCGCACTGCGCACGGCCTGCCGCGGCGCGGCGCGCGTCAGGTACCCGTGGCCAGCGTCCCGGACCGGGACACCACCACGGCGGCGTCCCCCGAGCCGGAGGAGGCGGGCCAGGCGGCCAGGCGAAGCCTGGGCGCGTTCCAGCGGGGCACGCTGTCGGGCCGGAAGCTGACCGTCGCGCCGTCCGAAGGAGCCGATGACGCATGACGACTGACGACCTGTCGTGGATGCTGCAGGACATCGTGGACAACGTGCCCAAGGCGCTGCACACTGTCCTGCTGTCCGCGGACGGTATCCCCCGCGGGGCGAGCGACGGTATGGACCGTAGGGCCGTGGAGACGATCTCCGCTGCCATGTCGGGCATGCAGTCCCTCAGCCGCGCCGCGGCGAAGTTCGCCGGCATGGAGCCGGAAGCGACGTGGGAACAGACGATCATCGAGTTCTCTCACGGGTGGGTCTTCCTGATCGGAGCCGGTCAGGGCGCCTACTTGGCGGCCGCGGCGGAGCCTGACGTCGACATGGGCGCGATCAGCTTCCGCATGCACCGGCTCGTCGCCCGCCTCGGCACCAACCTCACCACCCCTCCCCGGGTCAAAGCTGATGCCTGGGCCGAGCAGGCTGATCGAGCGCGGGAGCGGGCAGGAGGTGGCGCCGGGGCGGGTATCGCCATCGCGGACCTGGACGCGGCCTTCGGCGACGTACGTGGCGCACGGAATGCCGTGCTGCTGCGCAGCGACGGCCTGCCCCGGGGCGCGACCACGAGTATGAGCCGCGACCTGGTGGACACCATCTCGGCGGCGATGCAGGGCCTCCACGCGTACAGCCGCGCCACGTCGAGGTTCGCCGGCGTCCAGGACGCACGCTGGCGCCAGACCGTCATCGAGTTCTCCCACGGGTGGGTCTTCCTGGTCCCCGCAGGAGGCGGCTCCCTGCTCGCCGCAGCTGCCGAGCCGGAGACGGACATCGCCAAGTTCGCCACGCAGCTGCACGAGGACGTCGTACCGCGCTTGAGCACTCATCTCGCAGCGAGCAAGGAGGCGAGCCGCAGGTGACCGACGAGCCGGAACCGGGACTGGAGCTGACCTCGGCATTAGTCCCACTGTTCGTGATCACGAACGGGCGGTCCCTGCCGCCGGAGCACGCCTACGAGCGGACGACACTGGTGTCGGCCAGCCAGGATGCCTCCGCTGAAGCGCGCACTCTCTCCCCCGAGGCTCGTCAGGTCTTGGAGCTGGTCACGGGCGGTTTCCTGTCCGTGGCGGAGGTGGCGGCGCATACGCACTTGCCGCTGGGGATCGTACGGATCCTCTTGGCACAGCTGGAGGAGCGTGGCCTGATCGCGGCGAGGAAGCCGATTCCTCGCGCGGAACATGTGGATCGAGACGTGCTCAACGCCGTGCTCGACGGCCTCAGAGCCCGATTCGGAGCGTGATTGGTGTACCTGGATTCAGGGGTTTCCACCGCAGTGAAGGTGCTCGTGGTGGGGCACTTCGGGGTGGGGAAGACGACGTGCATCCGGAGCATCTCCGAGATCGAGCCGCTGAGCACCGAGGAAGAGATCACCGAAGCCAGCGTCCCCTTCGATGACCTGTCGGGCACCCCCGACAAGACCACGACGACGGTCGCCATGGACTTCGGCCGCTTGACCCTCAGCGATGAGGTGGTCCTCTACCTCTTCGGCACGCCCGGCCAGGAGCGTTTCAAGGAGATGTGGGAGGAGCTGTCCCGCGGTGCCTTGGGCGCGCTCGTCCTCGTCGACCCTGAGCGACTCTCGGAGAGCTTCCCGGTCCTAGACCTGGTCGAGCGGTTCGGCCTGACCTACGCCATCGGCGTGAACCGCTTCGAGGGCACGCCGGACTACCCCCTTGAGGAGGTGCGCGAGGCGCTGAACCTGTCCGCGGACACCCCCGTGACCCACTGCGACGTCCGCGACCAGAAGTCGGCGGCACAGGCTTTGATCACCCTCGTGGAACATCTGCTGTCCCTCAGCGATTAGGAGCTCACCCCTCATGGAGCATCGTCCCGACATACAGGGGCCGCCGGCCGGCTGCCCCGCACACGGCAACACCCAGCTCTACGGCTCACAGTTCGGAGCGGACCCCGACGGTCACTACGCCTACCTGCGCAGCCTCGGACCCAGCGCGCCGGTCGACGTCGCACCGGGCGTGGAGGTCGAGCTGGTCACCAGCTACGAGGCCGCCAAATGGATTCTGCAGAACCCGGCAACCTTCGTGCGGGACTCGCGGCGCTGGAACGCGCTCAAGGAAGGCCGCATCCCCCAGGACAGCCCTGCACTGCCCATGATGGGCTACCGGCCCAATGCCCTGTTCAGTGACGGGGCGGCGCACGGCCGGCTTCGGGAGGCCGTCACCGACAGCCTCGCTCACATCAGCTCGCTCCAGCTCGGGCGGCAGACCCGGCAGTCGGCCGACTACCTGATCAGCCGCTTCAGCAGCGACCGCCTCGGCGAGGCAGAGCTGATGGCCGAGTACGCGCAGCCTCTGCCGCTGCTGGTCTTCAGCGACCTGTTCGGGTGCCCGCCCGAGATCGGTGACCGCGTCATCACCGGGATCACCGGCATCTTCGCCGGTACGGTCGGCGCGGACGAGGTACTGGGCGAGGCTCTCGCCGAGCTGATCGCCCTCAAGCACCGCCGGCCCGGCGACGACGTGACGACCCGGCTGATGCAGCACTCGGCCCAGCTGACGGACGAGGAAGTGCTGCATCAGCTGGTCACGCTGCTGTCCGGAGGCACTGCCCCGTTGACCGGGGCAATCGGCACCGCTAGCGCCCTCATGATCGGCGAGGACTGGCAGGCGGACCGGCCCGTGGAGGACGCGGTCACCCAGGTCCTGTGGAACTATGCGCCGATCGCCAACTACGCGGGCCACTACCCCACGCAGGACGTGGAGCTGGGCGGCCGGGTCCTCAGGGCGAACAACCCGGTACTGATCAGCTTCGCCGCCGCCAACACGGACCCTCAGCTGGCCGAACACCGCGAGCAGCTCAGCGCGAAAGCGCATCTTGCCTTCGGTGCTGGGCCGCACGCCTGCCCTGCCAAGGACCCGGCTCTCACCATCGCCGTGGCCGCCGTGGAGTCCCTCCTCAACCGCTTGCCGGACGTCGAGGCCCGTGTCCCTCTCAAGGACCTGAACTGGGTTCCTGCTCCGTGGAGCCGTGTTCTGGTAGAGCTGCCCGTCCGCTTCACTCCCCGCACCGTGACGCCGACGCCGGCGTCGACCCCCGCGCCTCAGGCAACCGCGTCCGCCCCCGCCGACGCGGACACCACTCGCCGTACGTCGTCGGCGGCCGCGGCCAAGCCCAAGCCGGGTCTGTGGAGCAAGTTCTTGGCATGGACCAGAGGAGAGTGACGAAGGCAACTGCCTTGTTGAATGGTCATCTTGTATGTACGCCGCCATGCAAGGGTATGCATGGCGGCTGGTGACCAGATCATGAAAGGGCCGTCGTGGAGACTGCGATAACCGCCAGTCGGCGCTTGACTGTCTCGCTCTTCTCCCGACTACGGACCGAGCAGGGACAGGCAAATCCGTTCCCGCTCTACGCGGAACTGCGCTCGAAAGGCGAAGTCATCGCAGCCCCCTGGGGAGGGCACATCGTCACCAGCTACGAGCTGTGCGACCAGATTCTGCGCAGCCGGAACTGGCTGGAGCCCGACGCGGACTGGCGGGAGCGACAGGGAACCGGCACCCGCTGGGGGGCGCCCTCCTCACGCGAGATGAGCAAGACCCTGCCGGCGCTCAACCCCCCAGAGCACACCCGGGTGCGCCGCTCTGCAGGAATGTTCGACCGCGGCACCCTCAAGCAGCTGCGAGCCCCTGTCAGCCACATTACGAGGCGACTTCTCGACTCCCTTGCCGAGAGACTGCAGGACGGTGAGGCCGATTTCCACGCATTGGTCAGCGAGGAGCTGCCGGTGGCCACGATCGGACACTGGCTCAAGCTGCCCACCGCGGACTTTCCCAGGCTCCGTGCACTCACGCACGACCAGGTCTTCACCCAGGAACTGCTGCCCTCGGCCAGCCAGCTGGCACTGTCCGACGCAGCCACGGCAGAGCTGCGCGTCTACTTCACCGACCTGGTGCACGAGCGCCGCCGCCAACCGGGCGACGATCCCGTCTCCCGCTGGATAACGGTGTGGGACACGCTGGAGAGCGACCGCGACAGGGCAGACGAGGCGGTCTACCTCCTGGCGCTTTTCGTGCTTCTGGCCGGGCTGGAGACGACTTCTACGCTGCTGTCGACCGCGACCCTCCTCCTCCTGGAGCACCCTCGGCAGTGGGACCGGCTCGCCGTTCAGCCCGACCTCGTGCCGGCGGCGGTGGAAGAGGCCCTGCGTTACGACCCACCCACGCATGTGATCAGCCGCGTGGCGGCGAAGGACTGCGTGCTGGGCGGTGTAGAGGTCCGCGAGGACGAAATGGCCCACCTCATGGTCGCGGCGGCCCACCGCGACCCGGCCAAGCATGAGGATCCTGAGCTTTTCAACCTGCACCGCAAACCGGCGCATCTCGCCTTCAGTGGCGGCATCCACTACTGCCTCGGCGCCCCCCTGGCCCGCCTTGAAGCCCAGACCCTGCTCCATCAGCTGGTCACGCGCTTCCCGCGTCTGGCCCTCGCACGACGACCTTCCTGGGCCCCTCGCGTGGCGTTCAGGCGGCTGCTGAACCTGGACGTAACCCTGATATGAGCACGATCGATCTCCACGCCCTTCTCCCCCACAAGGCCCTGCACATCATCGAGGACGGTCCCGTCCTACAAGTAGTCCTCGCCCCGTCAGTCGAGGACGGTTCCCTGTCAGCAGCAGCACTCGACGACCTCAGAGCCGTCCTGGAGGGTCTGCACGACCGGCCCGACATCCGGGTGCTCATCCTCAGCGCTTCCGGAGAAAACTTCTGTACAGGCGCCGACCGCACCGAGTACCGCGCGGCGCTGGAAGAGGACCCCACCGGTGCCGCTCTGCGTCGCATTGCCGACAAGGCCTACCGCGTCTGCGACGCCTTGGAGAACACGCACGCGGTCACCATCGCCCGACTCCACGGCAATGTGGTCGGTGCAGGCCTGGCGCTGGCCTCCTTCTGCGACCTGCGCGCCGGGGCGGACACCTGCCGGTTCCGCATGCCGGAGATCGGGCTCGGCCTGCCGCCGGCCTGGGGCGGCGCCATGGGCCGCCTGATCGTCGAAGCCGGCGCCGCCAGGATCCGGGAACTCATGCTGACCTGCGAAACCTTCGGTGCGGACACCGCTCACCGACTCGGCCTACTGCATAAGGTGGCGCCGGTCGAGGAACTGGACGCTGCGATCAACGGGTGGGTCAGGCCGCTCGTCCGTCGCTCGCCGGAGGCTGTGACGCTCACCAAGCGCATGCTGGCCGGTTACTCCCGTGCAGCCCGCACGGCGGACGTCGCACTGCTCGATGCCCACCTGCTCACCGCTCAGCTCGCCCGGCCGCGGTCGTAGCGAGCAGCACCGCGGCGAGCGGAACCCTCGTACGATGATCGCTGTGACCAGCCGCCGCACCCTTGGCACCGGCCCCGACGCACCCTCTCGGAGCATCCGCGCCGCCCAGGCCGACCTTCTTGACTCACTGCCCAGCGTTCATCTGCCCGACCTCGACGAATTGCGAGCCCGTGGGGTCCTTGGATCTCGCCCCGCTGCGGCGCCGGGTCAACGGCGAACCCTCGGGATGGGCAGTGCGGACGACCCCCTGGATACCTAGGCGGCCCGCAAGACGATTGGCTCCCAACACAGGCGTCCTGCCAACACCACCGGGCGCCGACGTCATTACAAGCGCTGGACCATCGTGTTCCGGCACCGACGAAGTCATAGCAGCGCCAAACACAGGCCGGCCTGAGCGGTAAGCAACCGCGCGGGCCGGTCCTTCTCTACGGTTTCCTTCGCCCTCGCCTCCGGGGAGAACCGACACAGAAACCGGCCCCGCGCTGACCTCTTCGGCAGCTGCAGGAGAGGCCTTGCATGCCCCTCGGCGAGGGGCAGTCTGTGCAGATCCACGGTCCGTGTGTCGTCGATGTGCACTGTCGGGGACGAAACGACGCCCGGCAGTGCAGATCACCGGCTGAGTGATCGATATCTGTGCATCTTTGCAATGGCCCGTTTCTGCGAGGCCCCTCTACCGTGGGGCCCGCCCACCTCGACCGAGTGCATCCACGCTCTGGCTGGATCCCCGACGTACCAACACGTCAACTGCAGCGCATTCACGCGCATGTCAGCGTGCTCGGCCGGGCTCCGCCCTGTGCGGTCCACAGCACATGGCATGACACGCCAGGGGCTGGGAGCCCGCCTTCATGACCAAACCACGGACCTGGAATGTCCCACGGAGAAAGCCTCGTGACCACTCCTCCCCCTCCCAGCCCTGCTTCCGGACCCAATCGGGAGTTCGTGCCCGCCTATCCCACCCCGGCCCCGGCCTTTTACCGCGAAGCTGTGCCACCGTCGAGCCCGACTGCATGGTCGGCACCGGCCGGACCGGTGAATCTGCCCCCCGCGCCTCTGGTCGGGTGCAGGGTGTGCGGCGTTTCCCCCGCCGCACCGATTACGGTCCGCGCCCATCAAGGTCTGCTGTTCATGATGCGTTGGCAAACGCTCGATGGCCCCTTTTGCGCGATCTGTGGCATCGCTCTGGTCCGCGACATGACCACCAAGACCCTCTGGCAAGGCTGGTGGAGTCCCATTTCGCTGATCTTGGCCGCTCCGTTCACCCTGGTTTCCAACTGGATCGCGTACCACAAGCTGAGCCAGCTTCAGCCGGCCGCCCCCGTTTTCCCGGGCCAGCGCCAGCTGATCCCCGGTAAGCCCGTCCTGCACCGTCCGATGGCCTACGTGGCGCTGATCCCCCTGATCTGGGCAACGGTTGTGATCACTCGCCTGATCATCTCAGGCGCCTGATCTGCAATGACGGTCCAAGTCCCCGCCGCGCCACGGCGGGAACCGCCGATCACCCACCTACCGACCCACTCCCCGCGAGAGCGGGACGCCCCTCTTTGGACGGAGGGGCACGAGATCCCTCTTGAGAGAGAACTGCACAGTGAACCCGAAGAAGAAGACAGTCATCCGGTCACTCGCGCTCGCCTCCATGGGCACCGCAGCAATCATGCTGGCCACCGGCACCGCACAGGCCGCGAGCTGGGGCACCACGAACCTCACCTCGTGGACGAGCAAGGGCAACGTGAAGGTCGGCACCGCGAAGTTCACAGCCAACGGCGACAAGCTCACCGTCTGCGACCGCCGTGCTGACGGCTACTCGCCCGCTGTCCGGGTCTTCAGGCACTCCGACTTCAAGCTCGTCTGGACGGTCCGCGCAACGCACGGCAACGGAACGTGCACGACCGCGAGCAAGAACCTCGGTGAGAGCACCAAGTACGAGTTCTGGGCCGACACCGACCCGTACGGCGACTACGTCATCAAAATCACCACTGCCGGCGCCTCCTGAGCAGCGTCGCTTGAAGACCGTGGCAACGCAGTGTGCAGCGGATTCGGGAAGGTCATGACGATCCCCGGTCCGTGCGAGGGGCCCGCAGCTTCGGCGGCGGGCCCCTCGCGCATGTTCCTGGTGGGTAACTTATCTGAACCTATCGACCGACTAGATAGAAGCACAGGAGACCCATGGTGATCCGCGGCACAGGAATCGTCACTATTGGTGTACTCGCGGGGCTGCTGCTGAGCGGCTGCTCCGAGGGAGAGAAAAAGAACTACACCGTACCGGAGAAGCTCTGCGGAGCGGCCGTGGCTCCCGACCTCACCCGCGCTCTGCTTCCTGCGGGCAACAAACTGCGAGCAACGCAGCAACACGTAGGCGGGCCTGCGCAGAAATATTACTGCGACGTACTGGTGGACGGGAACATTGAGCTCGTGGTCAAGGGCGTGTGGCGCCCGTCCGGGATCACGGCGAAGCAGGCGGCAGACAAGGAGCTGGTGTTTAATTCCCGCTCCAGCGACGGCGGCCGGTTCGCACTGTCCGACGACAAGGCCTTTACCGTGGTCGACTGCAAGAACAGTGAGCACAAGGCCGATAGATATTCCTTCGAAGTAGTTGTGGCGCACCCTGCAGGAGATGTCAGCAAAAAAATGCTGCGTTTCCTGGCCGCATTTTCCGAGTCATATCGCAAGATGCTTCCCTGTCAAAGCTAACGTGAGAGACAGGATTCCCCATGCTTCCTGACCGGCCGGGGGCCCGTGCCTGGGCTCGCCCGGCATCTTCCCGCCGGGCGTCATGAAGTGACCCACCCGGGCCCGGCGGGCGGCTACCGTGATCCCTGGCAGGACGCGCACGCCGCTCGCCGCCGCTCCCGGCGCCCACGCCGCCCGGGGAGCACAGTCGGCCAAGGTCTCTCGGGGCCCGCGAGGTTCAGTCCTGCTGTCGGCTCCTTCCAGATGCCGGCGGATGCGTGGGGCCGCCGAAGCATGGAGGACCTGATGCCGAAGAGGCAGAGCACCGCCGCCCGCCGCGCCCGGGCCGCCGCCCGCCAGGGCGCGAAGTACACCACCGCCCTCCGCACGGAGACCGGCCAGGAGGCCGCTGGACGGACGTTCCCGGGAAACGGCGGCCCGTGGGTGTCGGCGTGGACCGGCGACCCGCACAACGACGTCAACGCCGCCTGTGGACACCACCTGCGGGCCCTGTGCGGGGGCTGCGGGGTCTGCACCACCTGTGACGGCTGCTACTGCGCGGAGGCCGCCGAGGAGGCCCGCATCGACGCCGAGGTCGTCCGGGACTACGCGGACCACGCGGAGCACTACGACCACACCGCCGGGTGCTACCTGTGCGATGACGAGCAGGAGCGCAGCGAGGGCTACGCCCGCTGCTGGAAGTGCGGGCTGTCCTTCCCTGACGGCAGGTTCGACCTGGTGACCCACACCCCCGGCTACTGCTTCCGTCTCCACCCGCAGCCGTCCGGCATCGACTGGTCGTATCTGCGGGGCCAGGACGTCCGCCTCGTCGGCACGCACTACACGATCACCGGGCACGTCCCGGCCGACCAGGAGGCGCCCGAGCCGGGCGACCTCACGCCACATCTGACCCTCGTACGGACCGATGCCGGGTACGAGGGCGAGGTGTCGCCGTTCAACCCGCGCGAGTGGCTGGAGGTCCACCCGGCGCCCCCGGCCGCGTAGCAGCTCACGAAGGGGCCGATGGGCCGTTCAGGGGTGGCGCCGAGCACGCCCGGTCCCTTCGTGGATGCGGGGGCATCGGGATCATGCGTCCTCCCCTTCGTGTCGGGCCTGCGCCAGCAGCGCCGCCACGACGTCCGTCTGTTCCTCGCTCTCTTCAACGAGCGTGTTCACCACGTCGTCGGCGGAGCCGAGGACCTGCCGGGTGAGGCGCTGCATCAGCTCGGGGTCGGTGCCGCTGCCGGGGCCGGTGAGGTCGACCCGGGTCGGCCGGCGCGGGGCGATGATGTCCGGCCCGGCCGGTGCCTCGGTCGCCGCATCGGCGTCGGCGAGCGCACGGTAGACGGAGGCGACGGAGGGGTGCTGTCCGGCGTTCTTCCCGGTCTTGATGGTCAGCTTCTTGGCGATCTCGGGAACGGGGACGCCCTTGTCCTTGAGCGCGCGGGCGAACAGCAGCATGTCGTCGTCGATGACCTTGGGGCGTCCACCGTGGTTGCCCTTGGTCGCGGCGGTGACCTGCCCTTCCAGGGTCTTCTCACGGATGTAGTTGCGGTCGAGCTGGGCGGCGACGGCGAGGACGGCGAAGAACATCGCGCCCATGCCGTTGGGGTCGTAGATGCCGGTGAGCGGGCCTGTGAGGAGTTCGAGCTGGACACCGGCCCTCTGGAGCTGGTTCGACAGGGTCATCAGCTCGGCGGCGTTGCGGGCCAGGCGCTTGAGCTCATGGACGGTGAGGATGACCTCCTGGTCGGGGGCGGCCTCCTTGATGTCGTACGCCAGCTTCAGCGCCGCCTCCAGCTTCGGGCGCGTCTTCACGCGCGTGCTGATCTTCTCGGAGAAGATCCGCTTGCAGACCGGTTCGAGCGCATCCAGCTGGGACTGGAGTTCCTGCTGCGCGGTCGAGCAGCGCGCGTACCCGATCCGGATCGGCTTGGCCGCCGCTGCGGCCGGCACTGCCTCCACGGGCGGACCCTGCTTCCAGGGCCGTCCCCGGCCGCGGTCCTCGGGGACGAGGACATCGAGTTCCTCGCGGAGCGCGGGCACGAGGATGAAGCGGGCGGTGTGGTACTTCGTCGCGGTCTTCCCGCCGCGAGTACGGCAGGCACTGCCCGCCGGGGCTTCACACTTCGGACAGTCGTTTCGTTCTACCGCGATTGCGGCTTGATCGGGCGTCAGGTCCACCCCGGCAGTCTGTCAGAACTGTCTCGCAGAACGTGCATGTTTTGAGAGGACTTCTGCGAGCGGCGACCTGCGGATTCGTGATCGACTTTGGGAGTCTCGCAGAACTCTCGCAACTGTTCATTTATGAGAATCACCGTGCGTGCACCCGTGGCCATGACGCGCCCGCCGGGGCCCGGACAGAGGGATGTGACGGACCTCCGGCCGCTGTCCAGGGGTGCCGGTCCCCCAACAGTGGTTGGCGCTGGTGGCTGCTGGGGGCCTTCGCCGGCCCCCAGACCCCCGCTTCCCCGGCACCGCCCGGCGCGGGCAGCGCTCCCGTGGTGCAGGTGCGTGCGCGCCGGACGGCACCGGGGCCGTGTATGGCTTCGGTGCCGTCCAGCGCGCCCAATGTGGCTTACGGGGCCTCCGGCGCCTGCTCGGCGGTGCTGGCAGCGTGGTCGGGGTCGGTCATGGGCAGCGGCGGCGTACGGTGCCGTCGGCGAACCAGCGGACCAGGGACACCGCGAGGTCGACGGCCATGCGCGCCTCGGCGAGCGTCTCTTCCCGGGTGGGCTGCTGGCCACCATGGCGGCTCGTCTGCCCCGTCCAGAGCAGGGACAGCATCGTGGTGATCGTGGCTTCCCCCTCGACGCCAGTCTTCCCGGCGAGGGCGACGTCCCACTGACCTGGGTGCTGGCGCAGCTCGCGCAGCATCGTGCCGAGCGTGGCCTTGGTGTTGTTCGGCTCCAGCGTGGCGTGCGCGGCGCATTCGACGGCCTTAATCGCCTCGCTGTAGGCACGTCCCGGCTCGGGGTGCAGGGCGTACGCCGCGGTGTAGGCCCGCCGCAGGTGCTCGCTGGCGGATCCACGGTCGGGCTGACCCGCTGCGCGGGCGGCCGTGTTGAGCAGCGCGGTCACGGTGGGGTCGACGCGGTGGACCAGGGCGCGGCCGTTCGGGCTGATGGTGTACGCGGACCGGCCGTCGTCGAGCAGCTCCTGCAGCGGCCTGCGGTGCTTCATGAAGGCGACGTTCGCGAATCCGCCGGCCATGGCCTCAAGCATCCCCAGCTTCTGCCCGGCTGGGAGCTGGACGGGCACGCCAGCGCCCGGCAGCAGGTTGAGGATCGCATCGACGACGTCGAGCAGCCGCTCGTCGGGCGTGTACCAGGCGAGGAACTCGGCGTCGTCGACCTCGGGTCCGTGCTCGGTGTCGCGGTACAGGTCGCAGCGCAGCAGGACCCGGTCGGCCAGTCGGCTGGATTCGCGGACCGCTCCGTCGATCCACTGGCGCAGGGCGGTGGACAGGGCCGGGGGCACGTCGTGCCGCAGGACACCGCCGGTGCCCTGGCGTGTCGAGAGAGGGGTCCACATGTCGCTCACGCGCCAACGGTAGGCGGCCCGGTGCCGGGCCTGCACACGAATTGGACCCGCCATCAGGACCGGTCACCGAAGAATTTCGGCCAGTTTCTACGGGGTCTATATACCGGGGGCCTCACCGCTCATACACTCGTCATGTAGATCCCGTAGAACCAGGCAAGAACTACCCGGAAGGTTGACGGAGTGAACGAACCCATGATCGGAAACCTGTCCCCGTACTCCTGGTCCTCGGAGCAGTCCGTGGCCTACGAGGCCGCCGTCGAGGCGATCAACGGTGTGGTCGGCGCCTACAGCCGTCTCATCGCCGACGCCGAACAGCGCCCGGGCGCGGAGGACACGGTCGCCGAGTACCGGCGGCTGCGCACCGCCTGCCAGCAGGAGCGGCGCGCCCTGCGGGCCGAGGACAGCGAGGCAGTGGCCCGCGTCCGCGCCGAGTACGCCGCGCGGCTCCGCGAACTGACGGAGCGGGACGCGTGAGCCAGGACGACGCCAGCCGCTACCAGCTGCCGGCCGAGGAGAATCGTCGGATCTTCGCCGCCGACATCGTCCCCGAGCTTCTGACCGGTCCCACCCCGCAGGACCCGCCCACCGCGGTCTTCCTGCTCGGGCAGCCGGGTGCGGGCAAGACCCGGGTGGCCCAGCTCGTGGCCGAACAGCTCGACGCACGGGGCGGCTTCGCCGACATCGACAGCGACCTCTACAAGCCGTACCACCCGCAGTACGCCGAACTCATGGCCCGGGACGACCGGCTCATGGCGCTCTACACGGGTCCCGACGGACGGGCCTGGATGCGGCAGGCCCAGCAGTTCGTCCGGGGCGAAGACCCGCTCTCCGGCGGTCGGAAGCTCAACGCTCTGATCCAGGAGATCGCCATGGACCCGGAGTTCCTGGCCGGGACCATGCGGCAGTACCGGGCCGTGGGCGCCCGCACCGAGGTGTTCGTCCTGGCCGTCTCCCAGGC
Organism: Streptomyces mexicanus; assembly: GCF_902506575.1. GTDB lineage: Bacteria > Actinomycetota > Actinomycetes > Streptomycetales > Streptomycetaceae > Streptomyces > Streptomyces mexicanus. Next base: position 2,812,668 of record NZ_LR732544.1, read on the forward strand.
ACTGAGTGAGCAGGGCATTCTCAACCGCTACTACGAGCAGGTCCGCGACCGCGGGCAGGGTCGGCTGACCGTACCGGAGAAGGCGGCAGCCTCGTACACCGGCATCGCTGTCTCCTGTGAAGTCATCGCACGCCAGGGACTTGCCGACTATGCGGCCGTCTACCGCCGCGGCGAGTCCATACCCCGCTACGCGGCCTCCGCCGCCGAGCTCTCCGCCGAGCCGCTGGCTCTGCGGCAGGTCCTGGAACGCGAACGTAACCGGCCCTGGACGCCGGAGGAGTCCCAGGACTTCCGCGCCGTGCAGCAAAAGCTGCGTGAGGGCCTGCCTGCCGACTTCGGGCCCCAGCTCGACCGCATAGACGAGCTGGCCCGCCCGCTGCTGGCGCCGCAGTCCTCCGGCAGTCCGCGCGTCTCCAGCGCGGCCGCCCGCTCGCGCAGCGTCACCGCCTCCAAGCGTCCGGCGCAGCCCGAGCAGGGCGTCGGGCCGACGGGCCGCTCGATGCCCCGGCACGGGCCGGAAGGACCCGAGCAGCGCCGAGGTCGTGCCAAGTAACGGTCTGGGCGGGGGCCGGTGGGTGCAGCTGGCGCCGGGTGCCTGCAGGAAGGAAGCACGACGTCCCGGAGGGACACATGAAGATCACCATCGAAGGTGCCTCACCCGAGTTCGAGCGGAAGCTGCTCCTGCTCATCGACGAGCATCGTCACGAACTGACCGTCACCGCGGGCACCGAGTGGGACGCCGAGCGTGCGGTGCTGTACCTCACCTCCCTGCCGACTAACGCACTCAAGTTCGCCCGGCTGGTCGTGGAGGCCGACGGTCGCAAGAGCGCCGAGGAACTTCGTGCGGAATTCGACGGCGAACTGCGCGGCCCGACCATCGCCCTGTCGCGGGCTGTGCCACGGGGAGTGCGCATGGGCTGGTGGCCTGCGGGCACCGAGGCGCCGATCACGCCGCAGTACGACCCCGACCACCCGTCTTGGCAGAAGGCCATCGCCTACACCATGACCAGCGAGAACGTAGCCGTCTTCCGTACCGCCCTGGAGTGGTTGAACGGCGGCAACGTGCCAAAGGCGCTGCTGCCGACGGCCTACGGGGGGCGGATCGTGCCGCGCGCTGGTCACAACCCGGAGGGCGATGATGCGACGCAGCGCTCCTCCCGCACCAACACCAAGGAGCAAGAGACACCGCGACAGTAGCCGGGCCGTGTCGGCGCCTAGACCGTAACGAGTCCTGGACATGCGCAAGGCCCGCACCGCGGGGGGCGGGCCTTGCGCATGCCGGTGCGGTCAGACGGCGGCATCGATGTGCGCCGCGTCAGGAGACACGAAGGCCCCGCCCACGCGCCACGGGGGTGGGGCGCGCGGGCGGGGCCGGCCCGGGTGGCTCAGGCGCGCGAGGCGTGGACGCTGTCGCGGCGCAGGCGCCACTGTAGCGAGTGGCGGACAGCTTCCTCCAGGTGATTCCGCACCGCTCGGGCGGCGCGGGCAGTCTGTGGGGGCGTGGCTACGACACGGGCGCGGCCGCGTCGGGCCACTGCTCGGCCTGCGGGCCGGTCTCGCCCAGCTCGGCCAGGTCGACGATCGTGACGTCCATCAGGGAGGCGGCCAGCTGGCCGCCGAGCATCCACTGCACGGCCGGATCGCTGATGAGGGCGACGCCCCGCTCCCCCGCGACGGGGGAAAACGGCCGTCCGAGTTTGTAGAACTGGCCGTAGACGGCGTCGACGACGGGCCTGGCGACGCGCACCGCGACCACGTTGTCCCGCAGGTGCGGGCACAGGCGCGCGGCCACACCGGCGCACGGCCGGCACACCGGCGGGTGCGTCGTCACCTCCCCCTCGGGCCAGCCCCGCTCGCCGCGGTGGTCCTCCAGCAGCCACAGCCAGCCCCGCTCGTCCCGGTCCGCCGGACAGCCGCACACCTGGCACAGCAGCCGCCGCATGCACCGCCGCTGTCGCGGCCCGTGGACCGTGCCGTACTCGGGCCGTCCCATGCCCTGTCGCAGCCCGAACGGCCGCCACAGCACCCCGTCACCGTCCCGTGCATGCCCGAGCAGGCCCAGGCCCTGCGCGTCGGCGGTGACGCGCGGCAGCGGGATCGGCTCGGCGGTCCAGGCGGTGATGTACGGCACGGGGTGGCCCTTGAAGACCAGAGGCGTCATGTGACTCTCGCTGGGGGTCGGAGCGGACTGATGGAAGGCGCCGGCCGGGGTGCGACGGGGGGACCGCCCGCGGCCGGCGCCGGTCTATGCGATGCTCGGCGCCGGTGGCGGATCGGTCTGGTCCAGCGGCGTGTCAGGCGCGGCCGCCGTGGTGGTCTCGGTGACCGCGAGGCTGTTGTGGACGGTGACACCCAGGAGCGTCCACGCGGCGAGCTGGCCTGCTGCCAGGAGCGCGGTCATCGTGGGCCCTAACGGGTCGATGCCCCGCTTCATGCGACCACCGGCCCGGACGTCAGCCGCCCGTTGAGGTCGCCCGTCATAACGACCTCGCCCTCGATGGTCTCCAGTCGTCCGCCGGCCACCAGGACCCGGCGGGCGAAGACCTGCCTGTGCTCGCTGTCGTGCGACAGCCGCCCCCAGTCGTAGAGCAGGCACAGCCGGTCGGCGCGGGCCGGCGCCGCCTCCATCTCCCGGACCAGGGCGTCGAACTGGGGGCGCCGGTCGTTGGTCAGCGCGTCGTCGCCGTAGTCGATGAACCGTCCACCCGAGCACCACCCACGCTCGGTGACGTACTCGTCGACCAGCGACAGGCGCATCTCTAACATCGCAAGGTTGGCCGTCGCGCAGCGGTCGTAGATGTACGCCAGCGGTGGCGCGGCTCTCATGGGAAACCCCCTGGTGGGCTCATGTCGGCGGGTACACAACCAACGTAGTAACCAGGGGGTGACACAAGTGCTACAGAACGTAGCACCTGTAGGTGCTCACACGACGCCGAGCCGGATGCCCAACTCGACCAGCTCACCCCGCTTCTGCGTCCGGATCATCGTGCCGACCGTCTCCCGCACGCCGGCGTGCATGCGGGTCGCCTGCGGCGCGAGCCGTTCGGCCTTGAGGAACGCCCCCAACGCCTGCTCGCGCTGCCCGTTGTAGAAGTAGGCGCGGCCCACGTCGATGAAGTAGTGCGAGCGCCGCTCCGAGGAGAACTTCTGAGGCAGCCGCAGCTTGTCGGCCCGGTCAACGGCGACGCGGCCCTTGCCCAGCTCCACCGGCAGGGACACGCCCCAGATGGCCACGTTGGTCGGCCCGAACTGGAGCTGGAAGTCGTTGCGGTCCTCGCCCAGCTCCTCGGCGGCCTCCTTCGCCTTCGCCCAGTGGGATTCCGCGGCCTGAGCGTCGGCGGCCCGCGCGGAGTTCAGCGCGGCCTTGAGGTGGAACGCACCGCGCAGCGACACCGCCTCGGGCCGGCGTTCCCGCAGTGCGCCGAGGTCGGTGAGGGCGTCGTCGATGATGGCGCCGGCCTCGTCGTGCTCACCGATGGACAGGAACTCCCCGGCGTCGTACCAGTGCGCGGCCAGGACCCGCAGCGGGTCACCCGTCTCGCGCGCCGACCACACCACCCGCTCCGTGGCCAAGGTGGCGTCGCTGGTGTGCCCGAGCTTGTACAGGTACTGCATGGCGCACTCGTAGCCCGAGGTGAGCAGCCCGAACGCCTCCCGGCGCTGGTCGCCTTCGGTCACCTCGCAGGCCACCTGGAGGTCGCGCAGCAGCGCAGGCAGCACCGCCCCGGACTTCGCCAGCGCGGCGGCCTGCCGGAAGCCGTTCGCCTCCGTGACCCGGCGGCGCAGCTCGGCCAGGTCGACGACCGCCGCCTCGTGCTCCTCCGGGCGCGCCGGCCGGCCGTGCCGCAGCAGCGCCCGGCGCACCGCGGCCACGGCGGCGACCGCGCTCTGCCCTTCCGTGTCGGAAGAGACCGGCACGTACGGGCCGCCCGTGATCTCGGTGGGATGGCAGTCCAAAGCCTTGGCGAAGGCGAGAACGATCTGCGGCCGGTCCAGGGACCGCCGGCCCTGCTCGTAGGCCCTGACGGCGGCGAGGGAATACCCTGCCTCGGTGGCCAGGCGTTGCTGTGTCCACCGACGGCGCGCACGCAGACGGGCAAGGCGCTGCCCGTTGCTCTCTACGCTCCCCCCGGTGTCGCTGTAGTGGGGCATACTGGCTCCATTCCTAGCGTCCACTGGGAACGGTACCCCTGTTCGGGGGACCGGAGACTGCGAACGCCCCTTACGTCCCGTGACGTGAGGGGCGTTCGCATGTTCGGGGACGTCGGCGCTGTCGGCGGGCTGTGCCATAGTGGCCACCGATCCTCTTCCCCGCCGATGCGGGGGTGGCCCCTTGGAAGCTGCGCGCTGCAAGGCGGCATGTGCTCCCCGCGCAAGCGGGGATTGACCCAGTGCACACCCCCATGCCCAGGGATGAGGACTATGCAGCACCCGCTCGCCCGCGTCGTCGACCGTATCGACCCTGACGCCCGCTATCGCGCCGCCGACCTGGCCGAACTCCTCGGCCTGGCTTTGTCGTCCACGCACACCCTGATCCTGTCCGGCTGGTTCCCCGGCGCCGAGAGGGAACGCGTGCCCGGCGCGGACGCACACGGACGGGTGTGGACCGGTGCGGCCCTCATCGCGGCCGCCGACACCGACCCGCCGGCCCTGGACCACTCCCGCTACGCCCCGTCCACACTGTGGCGGCTCGGCTGCCGCTGCGAGGACTGCCTGGCCTGGCACAACAACGACACCCGCGCGCGCTGGCGCACCGCCGCCGACGCCGCGTTCCCCGAGCAGCGCCGCCGCCAGGTGCTGGAGCTGATCGCGGCCGGCGCTGTCGACAGCATCGAAGAGGCAGCGGCCCAGGCCGAGGTGACGCCGGGCCGGGTGTACGGGCTCGCCCAGCGCGACCCGGACTTCCGGGCCGCGCTGGAGGAGGCCGCCACCGGGTTGTGCGTCGACGGTGACTGGTGCGGCCGGCCGGCTGGATACCGGGCGGGCTGCCGTGGCACCGCCTGCCGACGCGCACACCGGCCGCTCAGCCGACAGACGCCTCCCGACTCCGAGAAACTTTAAAGTTTCCAACTGGGTTGCGCGCCTAACTTTCAAGTTCTAGTGTGTGGGTGTGCCGGACGACCGGCCACACCACCACCAGAACTCGCCCTCGGGGGGCCCGCCATGCGCAACGTTGTCTCGTCCATCACCAGCACGGACGTCGCCGAGGAGTACGCCGAGCAGGTCGAAGCGCTCATCGAGAAGCTGCGGCCCGAGCGCGAGACCACCCAGGTCAACGAGTGGGGGCAGACCGAGTACTACGTCCGCCTCTACACCTACGAGGCCCCCGGCAGCGGCGAGACCATGTGGGCCGTCGACTACAGCGACCCGGCCATCCGCGAGCTGGAGGAGAGTGCCTCGCACGAGGAGGCCGAGGCCCGCTACGTGGAGCTGGTCCGCGACAGCGCCGAGAACCTCGGTATCGACGGCGACGGCTTCCAGGAGCGGTTCACCACCACCGACGTCGACGGCGTGCCCGGGCCGCTCCCCGAGCTGCCCACCGTCGACCCCGACGAGGTCAGCGGCCTCCTCGACGAGGACGGCACGCCGGTGCTGTACCTGGAGCGCACGGACGGCGACGAGCTGGCCCTGCGCACCGGCCAGGCCGACCAGGTGGACAAGGACCACGTCGTGCTCACCCGCGCCGAGGTGCTGGAGTCCCTGGATCTGGCCGACGGCGAGACCCGGATCACCTCCGACCACGCGGCCCGCGCGCTGTGGGACTACGGCATGCAGACCAGCCTGATCGCCTACCGCCTGAACGACACCGTCAAGGCGGTCGCCGACTCCCTCTTCCCCGTGCCGACGGCCTGACCCGAGCCTCGCCCGGGCCGCCGCCGGCGGCCCGGCATCATCCGCCTCTTCCTCTGGAGAGACCCGCTGTGCCTGCCCCGTACCTGCTCACCGCCGAGCCCTGGGTGCCCGTCTGGGACCTGGACGCCTCCGCGGCCCGCGACGTCGGCCTGACCGAAGCCCTCACCCGCGCCCACCGCCTGCTGCTGCCCGTCACCCGGGCCGAAGACGTCCCCGTGCTCCGTCTCCTCGTCGCCCTGTTCGACGCGGCCGCCGGCCCCCGCGACGCCGCCGAGTGGGACGCCGCCTGGAAGGCCGAGACGCTCGACACCACCGCGGTCACCACCTACCTGGACCGGTGGGCCGAACGCCTCGACCTGTTCCACCCCAACCACCCCGTCTTCCAGTGCGGCCACCTGACCGAGTACGCCCGCGGTCCCGAAGCCCTCCACCCGGGCAGCCTGGGCGGCGACGCCGGCGCCTGGTTCAACCATGAGCTGTACCGGCCGCTGCCGCCCTACCCGGCCGCCCGCGCCGCCCAGCTCCTGCTCCACCTGCTCGCCTACGACGTCGCCGGGGTCAAACGCGCCGTGCCGGGCGACCCGGCAGCCAAGAACGGCAAGGTCTACGGCTCCCAGATCGGACCGTTCGCCTCCTCCACCCACTGCCATCTGACCACGGACAGCGGCACCCTCAAGGACGTCCTGCTGCTCAACCTGCCGCCGCAGCCGCGCGCCACCGACGACGCTCCGGTCTGGGAACGCGACACCCCGCCCGCCCCCATGCGCACCGGTGCGCGGGTCGGTGCGGGTGGCCGGGGGCCCGGGCCACGGCGGGGGTGCCGTCGACGGCTGGGGGGTGGTCCAGTGGCGCAGGGCGTCGGCCTCGACGTCGATCTGGGCGCTCAGCGCGTTCAGGTCGTCCTCGGCGAAGTGGCGGGCGCGGGCCCCGGCCGCCCAGCGCAGGGAGTCGGCGGACTGGGTGATGCGCCGGGTCCGCTCGCGCAGGGCGGGCAGCCGCTCGGCCAGCGTGGCCCGGTTCGGCTCGCTCTCCAGGCGCTTCAGCTCGGCGTCCAGCTCGTGCCCGTGGGCGCTGAGCCGTTCGAAGAGGGCGACGGACTCCTTCAGGGACTCGTCCTCGGCCACGCCCGTGTACAGGGCGTCCTGGGTGGCGCGCATCGAGGTGCGCAGGCTGAGCCGCAGCTCGGCCAGCTCGCCCGCGGGGCCCGGCTGGACGAGGGACTTCGCCCGCAGGGTGTGGTCCTCCACGGCCCGCCGGGCCTGGCCGATGGTGCGGTCCACGCCGCGCTTGGCGGCGGTGACGGCCTTGACGGCGGCGTAGGCACCGAGCACCAGGCAGAGCACGAAGAGCACGGCGAAGACGGTGACGACTGCTTCCACGGCGCTCCTCCTCGGCTGGGCGACACGGGCCACGCCCTGCGCCCCGATGGCTCGGGCGGCACCGGCCGCGCCGCTCTTCAACGGTAAACGCAACGGGCAGGTTCCGGGTTCCTGCAGAACCCCGAACCTGCCCGTAGGGGACTACCCGGACGGCCCTCGCGCCGTCCGGGAGGCGGCGTCACGCCGGGACGATGTTCACCAGCTTCGGCGCCCGCACGATCACCTTGCGGATGCCCGCGCCGCCCAGTGCCGCGACGACCTTCTCGTCGGCCAGCGCCACCTTCTCCAGCTCGTCCTCGGAGATGGACGGCGGGACCTCCAGGCGCGCCTTGACCTTGCCCTTGACCTGCACGACGCAGGTCACGGTCTCGTCGACCACGTACCGCGGGTCGGCGACCGGGAAGTCCTGGTGGACGACGGAGTCGGTGTGGCCCAGCTTGCGCCACAGCTCCTCGGCGATGTGCGGGGCCAGCGGGGCGACCATCAGCACCAGCGGCTCGGCGACCGAGCGCGGCACCGGCCCGCCGGCCTTGGTCAGGTGGTTGTTCAGCTCGGTGACCTTGGCGATGGCGGTGTTGAACCGCATGCCCTCCAGGTCGCCGCGTACCCCGTCGATCGCCTTGTGCAGGGCCCGCAGGGTCTCCTCGTCGGGCTCGGCGTCGGTGACGGTGACCTCACCGCTGTCCTCGTCGACGATGTTGCGCCACAGCCGCTGCAGCAGCCGGAACTGGCCGACCACCGCGCGGGTGTCCCACGGCCGGGAGACGTCCAGGGGGCCCATCGCCATCTCGTACAGGCGCAGGGTGTCCGCGCCGTACTCGGCGCAGATCTCGTCCGGCGTGACGGCGTTCTTCAGGGACTTGCCCATCTTGCCCAGCAGGCGGGTGACCTTCTCGCCCTGGTACCAGTAGGCGCCGTCGCGCTCCTCCACCTCGGCGGCCGGCACCGCGATGCCGCGGCTGTCGCGGTAGACGTAGGCCTGGATCATGCCCTGGTTGAACAGCTTGTGGAACGGCTCCGCGGAGGAGACGTGCCCCAGGTCGTACAGGACCTTGGACCAGAAGCGCGCGTACAGCAGGTGCAGCACGGCGTGCTCGGCGCCGCCGACGTACAGGTCGACACCGCCGTGCGGCCGGCCCTCGCGCGGACCCATCCAGTACTGCTCGATCTCGGGGTCGACCAGCCGCTCGCCGTTGTGCGGGTCCAGGTAACGGAACTCGTACCAGCAGGAGCCGGCCCAGTTGGGCATGGTGTTGGTCTCGCGGCGGTACTGCTTCGGCCCGTCGCCCAGGTCCAGGGTGACGTTCACCCACTCCTCGTTGCGCGACAGCGGCGTCTCGGGCTGGGTGTTCGCGTCGTCCGGGTCGAAGGTGCGCGGGCTGTAGTCCTCGACCTCGGGCAGCTCCAGCGGCAGCATCGACTCCGGCAGGGCGTGGGCGACGCCGTCCTCGTCGTAGACGATCGGGAAGGGCTCGCCCCAGTAGCGCTGGCGGCTGAACAGCCAGTCGCGCAGGCGGTAGTTGACGGTGCCCTCGCCGATGCCCCGCTCCTGGAGCCACTCGGTGATGCGCGCCTTGGCCTCGACGACGCCCAGGCCGTCCAGGCTGATCTCGTCGTTCGACGAGTTGACGATCTTCGCGTCGTACGACACGAAGGCGTCGTCCCAGGTGGACGGGTCGGTGTCGCGGCCGTCGCCCGGCTCGACGACGCAGCGCATCGGCAGCTCGAAGGCGCGCGCGAAGGCGAAGTCGCGGCTGTCGTGCGCGGGGACGGCCATGATCGCGCCGGTGCCGTAGCCCATCAGCACGTAGTCGGCGATGAAGACGGGGACCTGCTCGCCGTTGACCGGGTTGGTGGCGTAGGCGCCGATGAAGACGCCGGTCTTGTCCTTGGCCTCGGCCTGGCGTTCGACGTCGGACTTGGAGGCGGCCTGCGCGCGGTAGGCGGCGACGGCCTCGGCGGGCGTGGCGTGGCCGCCGGTCCACGCCTCGCGGGTGCCCTCCGGCCAGGCGGCGGGGGTGAACTTCTCCACCAGCGGGTGCTCGGGCGCCAGCACCATGTAGGTGGCGCCGAACAGGGTGTCGGGGCGGGTGGTGAAGACGGTGATCTTCTCGCCGTCGATCGGGAAGTCCAGGCGGGCGCCCTCGCTGCGGCCGATCCAGTTGCGCTGCTGCAGCTTGATGGCCTCGGGCCAGTCCAGCTCGTCCAGGTCTTCCAGCAGCCGGTCGGCGTAGGCGGTGATGCGCATGTTCCACTGGCGCAGCTTGGCCTTGAACACCGGGAAGTTGCCGCGCTCGGAGCGGCCGTCGGCGGTGACCTCCTCGTTGGCCAGCACGGTGCCCAGGCCGGGGCACCAGTTGACCGGCGCGTCGGAGGCGTAGGCCAGGCGGAACCCGCTCAGCACGTCGGCGCGCTCGGCGCGACTCAGCTCGCTCCACGGGCGCGTGTGGCCGGGGACGGGGCGCTCACCGGACTCGAACTGGGCGATCAGCTCGGAGATCGGGCGGGCCTTCCTCGCCTTCTCGTCGTACCAGGAGTTGAAGATCTGCAGGAAGATCCACTGGGTCCACTTGTAGTACTCCGGGTCGATCGTGGCGAACGACCGGCGCTTGTCGTGGCCCAGGCCCAGCCGGCGCAGCTGGGCCTTCATGTTCTCGATGTTGGCCTCGGTGGACACGCGCGGGTGCGTGCCGGTCTGCACGGCGTACTGCTCGGCGGGCAGGCCGAAGGCGTCGAAGCCCAGGGTGTGCAGGACGTTGTGGCCGGTCATGCGCTGGAACCGGGCGTAGACGTCGGTGGCGATGTAGCCCAGGGGGTGGCCGACGTGCAGACCCGCACCGGAGGGGTACGGGAACATGTCCATGATGAACTTCTTGGGCCGGGCGACCAGCTCGGGGTCGCCCGCCAGGTCGCCCTGGGGGTTCGGCGCCGCGTAGGTGCCCTCGGCGTCCCAGAAGTCCTGCCAGCGTGCCTCGATCTCGGCCGCCATGGCGGCCGTGTAGCGGTGCGGCGCCGTCTGAGCCGACATGTCGGCGGTGACAGCGGAGTTCGTCTCGCTCATGATCCTCAAAGCTCCATCGATCGTCTCTGCCGGCCGCTGCGACTTTCAAGAAATGAAAAATCCCCTCGCACAGGAGGGGACGCCGCGCCGATTCCGACCAGCCGGTCACCGGCGGTCGGCACTGATCAGCGCGGCTCGCTAAGCAGAAGGCGTACGGCACGCATGGCGTCAGGGTACCGCAGCCGCCGAGCACCCCGCGACGGACCCGGGACTCGGCCGCGGCTCGGCCACGGCCGAGCCGCGACACCACCGCGACGCACACGCGCCCGGACGCCACCACGACCGCCTCCACCACTTCGGCCCCATCTGACCCCTCCGGCACTTCCGGTTCTCGTGGAGGAGGCGGATCCGTTTGTGACGGGGAGGAAAAGCTGAGACCCGTTCAGCATTACTCGGCGTAACGGACGCTATGCGGGCAACGCGCAAGCGGAAGGTGTCGTAGATAACAAGGCAATAACTCAAATCGCGTACCGTTCGGTTTGGTGCCGCTTAGAGTGCGTGCTCGGGACCGCTCACCCGAACCGCTCGGAGTTGCCCCATGAACCGTCGTCGCAGTACCAGCTCGCTCCCCAAACCGGGCCGGTCGGCCTACGGGGTGGCGTCCGCTGTCGCTCTGCTCCTCATACCCGTGGTGGTGCTGGCGGGAGGCAGTCAGTTCCGCGAGTTCCTGAACTTCGGCGCGGGCGTGCTGTCCCTCGTCTCCCTCAGCTGCTCGGTGATCTGGGGCCTGGTCGCCCAGGACCGGATCGTCCTCAACACCCGCCAGCGGATCGTGGGCCAGGCCGTGCACCGGACCACCGCGGTGGCCTCGATCGCGTTCCTGCTCCTGCACATCACCACCAAGATCGCCCTGGACCACACCGAGGTGATCGCCGCGGTGGTCCCGTTCTCGCTGGGCGTCACCGGCATCGGCGGACTGATCGGCCTGGGCTCCCTGGCCGGCCTGCTGATGGTCTTCGTCGGCATCACCGGCGCCCTGCGCGGCACCTTCGCCACCCCCGCCCCCGTCGCGGCACGCTGGCGGGCGATGCACATGCTGGCCTACCCGGCCTGGTGCGCCGCACTGGTCCACGGCCTGTACGCGGGCCGCCAGGCCAAGCCGGTCTTCGTGATCCTCTACGCCCTGTCCCTGCTCGGCGTCATGGGGGCGCTGGCCCTGCGCTCGGCGCCGCGCCCGGTCAAGCGCCGGATCGCCGACCGGGTGGCGCGCCTGCTGGACGGCGGGGAACGCCCGGAGGGGGCGGGTCCGGCGGCGAGCCGTGCCCGGGCGGCGGAGTCCGCGCTGCCGGGTTACGAGACGACGCGGGCGGCCCGCCGCCGGACCCGCCCCCTC
>NZ_LR732544.1:2824394-2896731 GCF_902506575.1 Streptomyces mexicanus
GCGTAGGGCTGCTCGGCGACGAAGGGCTGCTGGGCCCGCGCGGGCCCAGCAGCCCTTCGTCGCCGAGCAGCCCTACGCGGCCCCGCAGCCCTACGCCGCCCAGCCGACCTTCGCCGCCCCGCAGCCCTACACGGCGGAGCAGCCCTTCGCGCCCGAGCAGCCCTTCGCGGCGGAGCAGGCCGCCCGCCCGCAGGCGCCCCCGGACGCCGGCGGCTGGCCGATCCCCTCGCCGCCACCGGTCGGCGAGGCGCCCCCGTCGGCGTACGACCCGCTGCGGGACACCGGGCCCTCCGTCCCGCGGTACGCCGCCGCGGACCCGTACGGCCACGGCGGACGTGATGTGCACGACATCGGTGAGACGAACCGCCCCTCGGGCGCGTACCACCCGAACGACACGTACACGAGCGGTCCCGCCACGGAAACACTCCCCGGCACGCCCTTCGGCGCGCCGGGTTCGGGCGAACCCTGGAACACGCCGTCCGGAGGCCACAGGTGAACGAGGCCCTGCCCGACGTCCCGGAAGTCCGCGTGGTCGGGCTCCCCCAGCTCACGTCGGGCTTCGACCTTGTCGAGCGACTCGATCTGTCCATGCACCTGAAGGTGCACGGGCCGCTGGAGCCGCTGGGCGGGGAACAGCTCGCGCAGCTCGCCGAGGCCGTCAACCTCCGGGGCCGCGGCGGCGCGGGCTTCCCCTTCCACAAAAAGCTGCGGTCGGTCGCCGAGTCGGCGATCCGCCGCGGGGTGCGGCCGGTGGTGGTCGTCAACGGAAGCGAGGACGAGCCGGCCTGCCGCAAGGACACGGTGCTGATCAACCGCGCCCCGCATCTCATCCTGGACGGCGCCCTGCTGTGCGCCGAGGCCCTGGGTGCCCGCACCCTCGTGGTCGGCGTCACCCGGGCCTCCACGCAGCGCTCCATGGAGGACGCGCTCGCCGAACGCGGCCTGAGCAACGGGCGCCGCTCGGCGATCCGCGCGCGCGTGCAGCGCAATCCGGTGCGCATGGTCACGGGCGCGGCGGCCTCGCTGATCCGGTCCATCGACGGCGGTCCGGCCATCCCGCCGGGCCGCAAGACCAGCGCCTCGCAGAGCGGCGTGGGCGGTGCGCCCACGCTGCTGTCGAACGCCGAGACGTTCGCCCAGCTGGCGATCGCCGCCCGGATCGGCCCGGAGCGCTACGGCCACACCGGCCTGTACGACGAGCCGGGCACCGTCATGCTGACGCTGTCCGGCGCGGTGGCCCGCCCGATGGTGATCGAGGTCCCCACGGGTGTGCCGCTGCGCTACGTGCTCCAGCTGGCGGGCGCCCCGCCGGTGCCGCAGGGCGTGCTGACCGGCGGCTACCACGGCAAGTGGATCGACGCGGCGACGGTGAACGAGGCGATCGTCTCGCGCAACTCCCTGGACGCGGTGGGCGGTTCGCTGGGCGCCGGGGCGATCCTGCCGATCGGTCAGGACACCTGCCCGCTGGGCGAGTCGCTGCGGGTGGCGCAGTGGCTGGCCGAGGAGAGCGCCGGCCAGTGCGGCCCCTGCTACCTGGGCCTGCCGGCCGCCGCGCGCGGCATGGAGGACATCCTTAACGGCGGCGGCCCGGCCGCCCTGGAGGCGCTGAAGCAGGTCGCGAGGAACGTCAAGCGGCGTGGGGCGTGTTCGCATCCGGACGGCTCGGCGATGTTCCTGGAGTCGACGGTCAGGGCGTTCACCGACGACCTCGCCGCGCACGTCCTCGGCGACGGCTGCGGACGGCCCGTGCAGGGTCTGCTGCCGCTGTTCGAGGGGGGCCGGGCGCCGACGGGCGTCCCGGGCGGCGGAGCGGCCGAGGAGACCGGCCCGAGCCGGCAGAGGATCCACGTCGACTGGACGCTGTGCCGCGGCCACGGCCTGTGCGCGGACATCCTGCCGGAGGTCTTCCAACTGGGCGCGGACGGCTTCCCGACGGTGGCGCAGGCGCCGGTGCCCCGGTACGCCGAGGCGAAGGCCCTGCGGGCGGTGCGCCGTTGCCCGGCGCTGGCGCTGCGCGTCGAGGAGGACACGCGTGCGGAGTCGTCCGCGCGCGGCAACCTGCCGGTGCTGTCGCAGGGACGGGGGCGACGGGCGCTGGGCCGCTGATGTGAAGGGGTCGGATCCGAGGTTCCCGGGTTCCCGGGTTCCCGGGTTCCCGGGTGCCTCGGGTCCCCGGGTGCCTCGGGTCCTCGGGTTCACCGTTCCCGGTGCCCGGGTCCGACCCCACCGCACCGATGTGACGCGCGCAATACGTCGAGGGCGGGCCATCCTTTTCGGATGACCCGCCCTCGACTGCTGTGGAGCTAAGGAGAATTGAACTCCTGACCTCCTGCATGCCATGCAGGCGCTCTACCAACTGAGCTATAGCCCCTTGCTCGGTGCGCCGCCCGGTTTCCCTCTCGGTTCCCCCGGCGACGACGTAAACATTACAGGTCCCGGGCTGCAGCGCCAAATCCGTTCTCCGAGCGCCCCGCTCGGGTGGCATACGCCCGATTCGTCACGCCGTGACGAAGGAGTAGAACCGCTTGAGCGTGCAGTGTTCCTCCAGGAGCCGGCCGTAGATCGGCTCGCCCTCCAGCTCGCGGTACGTCTCGATCGGGTCGCCTTTTATGATCAGCGCCCGCGCGCACTCCTCGCACCAGTACTGGTAGTCGGGGTTGATCGGCTCCATGTCACGGACGATCGGCGTACCGCTGCCGCACCAGTCGCACTTTCGCCTGTGGGCACCCATCGATCAGCTCCAGCTGTGGCCGCAGGCCGTGCACACGTACGAGATCCCTCCGTTGTCGCCGAGGACTTGAGCCACGTGCAGGGAGCCGCAGGAGGGGCAGACGAGACGAGTGGCCGTGTTCCGTATCAACGCCGCATCGAGGAGGTCGCCGACCTCCCCGTGGATGCTGGCAGGCATCGCTACTCCCTCCCGTCGGGCCGCGTCCCCTTCCGGCCGTTTGATTCTGCCACGGCCGGACCGATACGGTCAGCGACGCCTCGGTACCAGTCCGGCCACGACGGCCGCCGCGGCCGCCGGCCACCGCACGCACCCGCACCCTGCCCGCGCCAGCGCCGAGAGCGCCTTCCCCGAGGTATACGCCCCACGGACGCCTGCCGCTCAAGCGACGAAAAATCCCGCCCCCCTGAGGGGACGGGATTCATCCGTGGAGCTAAGGAGAATTGAACTCCTGACCTCCTGCATGCCATGCAGGCGCTCTACCAACTGAGCTATAGCCCCTTGCGTCACGCGGCGGGCCGCGTGTCTTGTTTCGCCCCGCTCGGCGGGGCGAACAAGAAGAACTTTAGCCTGCGACCTGCCAGAAAGTGAAATCCGGGTCCGGCGCGGTGCCGCACGGCCGCCGCACGCGGCCCCGGACGGCCTCAGTCGTCGTCGCCGAGGACCGGCTCCGGCAGCGTGCCGGCGTTGTGCTCCAGCAGGCGCCAGCCCCGGCTGCCCTCGCCGAGGACGGACCAGCAGCAGTTGGAGAGGCCGCCCAGGCTCTCCCAGTGTCGGGCCTCCAGACCGAGGAGGCGGCCGATGGTGGTGCGGATGGTGCCGCCGTGGCTGACGACCACCAGCGTGCCGTCCTCGGGCAGCTTCTCCACGTGCCGCAGCACCACCGGGGCGGCGCGGTCGGCCACCTCGGTCTCCAGTTCGCCGCCGCCGCGGCGCACCGGCTCGCCGCGCTTCCACGCGGCGTACTCCTCGCCGTACCGGGCGATGATCTCCTCGTGCGTCAGGCCCTGCCAGACGCCCGCGTAGGTCTCGCGCAGGCCCTCGTCCAGGGTGACGTCGAGACCGGTCAGGGTCGCCAGCTCGGCGGCCGTGCGCGCGGCCCGCCGCAGGTCGGAGGAGACGATCGCGTCGGGCCCGAGGGAGGCCAGCAGCCGGGCCGCGCGGCGGGCCTGACCGATGCCGGTGTCGGTGAGTTCGACGTCCGTGGACCCCTGGAAGCGCCGCTCGACGTTCCAGGAGGTCTGGCCGTGCCGCCACAGGATGATGCGGCGACCCCGGCCCGGCGTGCGGGCCGCCCCCTCAGCGGCGCCGCTCACCGCCACTCACCACCCGGCTGGGCCGGCTCCTCGGCGGCCTGCAGCCTGGCGTGCTCCTCGGCCTTGCCTCGGGTGGCCCGGGCGTCGGCGGGCAGCTCGATCTCGGGGCAGTCCTTCCACAGCCGCTCCAGGGCGTAGAAGACGCGCTCCTCGCTGTGCTGGACGTGCACGACGATGTCGACGTAGTCGAGCAGGACCCAGCGGGCCTCGCGGTCGCCCTCGCGGCGCACCGGCTTGGCACCGAGTTCCTTCAGCAGTCGCTCCTCGATCTCGTCGACGATCGACTTGACCTGGCGGTCGTTGGGTGCGGACGCCAGGAGGAAGGCGTCCGTGATCGACAGCACGTCGCTGACGTCATAGGCGATGACGTCGTGGGCGAGCTTGTCGGCTGCCGCCTGGGCGGCGGTGTTGATGAGCTCCAGAGAGCGGTCGGTCGCGGTCACTACAGGGCTTTCCGTCGGCGGTCACTTGCCCTCCAGGGTCTCACGGACCGCCGACAGCACCCCACGTCATTACCGGATCACCCGCCTGACGAGGGCTTGTAGTCCCGGCCGAGGACGACCGAGACGTCCGCGCCGGAGGTGACCGTGCCCTTCGTCACGGAGCCGTCGGGCAGGCCCAGGGTCTTGGCGACCTCGGTGGCGTTCTCCTTGTCGGCGGCGTCCGCGTAGATCACCTGGGACGTGGAGCGGGCGGTGGAGGCGGTGCCGCCCTCCAGGAAGGTGAAGCCGCCGTTGAGGAGGACGACACGGGCCTTGTCGGTGGCGTCCTTGGTGCCGGAGGCGTTCTGCACCGACACCCGCACGGCCGCTCCCTGGTCGGGGCTCTTCGCCGCGCCGCCCAGGATGTCCTTGACCACGCTCGCGCTGGTCTGCGCGCTGAGTGTGCCGTCGGGCTGCACGGGCAGCAGCGCCGTCCTGTAGTCGCCGCCCTTGGCGAGGTCGGCGAGCTTGGCCAGGAAGGTGCCCAGGTCCTTGTCGGTGAGGGAGGGGTCGAGGATCTGCGCCAGCGTCTGCACGGTGACGGTGGCGGACTGCGGGTCGGAGGACAGCTTGCGCAGCACGCCCTGCATCACCTGCCCGAACCGCTCCAGCTGGGCGTTGTCGGACTCCCCCGAGGCCCGGTAGGTGGCGTAGGCGACCGCCATCTTGCCGCTCAGGCTCTGGTCCGCGCCCTTGTGGACGAGGGGCGAGGCGCCCTTCTTCTTGGTGTCCGGGTCGGGGACGTCGGCATTGGTGTCGACGTCGATGCCGCCGACCAGGTCGACCAGGTTCTGCAGGTAGGGGGTGTCCAGGCGCCAGGTGCCCTGGATACTGGTGCCCAGGACGGTGTCGAGCTGGTCGCGCGTGCCGGAGGAGCCGTCGTCCTGGACGGACTTGGCCAGGGTGGTCGTGGTGCCGTCGTCGCCGGTCAGCGCCAGGGAGTTGGGCAGCAGCACGGTGGTGCCCTGCTTGGTGGTGGTGTTGTCCACCAGCAGTGCCGTGGACGTGCCGCCCTTGGCGGTGTCGTGCAGATGGACGACGATCACGTCGCGTTTCTGGGCGCCGGCGGCGGTGGCGGCGCCCTGCTCGGTGCCGGACGACGACAGCCCGGGCAGCTTCCCGGCGTACCAGAGCCAGCCGACGCCGCCGAGCGCGACCAGGGCCAGCACGACGACCAGGGCGATGAGGCGGCTGCGGGCGCGGCGCCGGGCCTCCTCGCGGCGCTCGGTGCGGTTCTCGGTGAACTTCAGCCAGTCGATGACGTCCTCGGAGTCGTCGTCCGGCTCCTCCACGAAGGCGAACTGCTCGGTGTGGTACTCCGGCTGCCGCGCGCCCTCGTCGGGCTCCTCGGGCTGCCGGCGCTCCTGGAGCGGCGCGTGCCCGTCCTGGGGGCCGGCCTGCTGCGGGATGTACGCGGTCTGCTCGGCGACGCGGGGCTGCTGCCCGCTGGTCGCGGCCTGCCCGTAGGGGTCGTAGGGGGTGTAGGGGTCGTAGGCGGTCCCGGTCTCCGGGGCGGTCCCGGGGGCCGGTGCCGCGGTCCCGTAGGGGTCGTAGGCGCCGGGGCCGCCGCCCGGGGAGCCGGGAGGCGCGTAGAAGCCCTGCGCGTCGTGCGAGCCGGGCGCGTCGTGCGCGTCGTGGGTCCCGTAGGGCGGGTAGGGCTCGTACGGCTGCTGCGGGTGCTGCGGTCCGGTGGTGGTGTACGGGTCGTAGCCGTAGCCCTGTCCGGCCGGTGCGGCCGGTCCGGTCTGCGGGTCCTGGTGGCCGTAGGCGTCGTACGTCTGCTGCGGGGTCTGCTGGACGGGGACCTGGCGGTACACCGGGCGGCCGTAGTCGTCGTAGCCGACCAGCTCGTAGCCCTCGCTCCCGTACCCAGCGTCGTATCGGTCGTTCACCGGTGCCCCTCTCGGCTACTCGCCGCGGTACAGCTCGCGCTTGTCGATGTAGCGCACGACTCCGTCGGGCACCAGATACCAGATGGGGTCCCCCTTGGCGACGCGCGCACGGCAGTCCGTGGAGGAGATGGCGAGCGCGGGGACCTCGACCAGCGAGACGCCGCCCTCGGGCAGTCCGGGGTCGTTGAGGTTGTGGCCGGGCCGGGTGACGCCGATGAAGTGGGCGAGGGAGAACAGCTCCTCCGAGTCGCGCCAGGTCAGGATCTGGGCGAGCGCGTCGGCGCCGGTGATGAAGAACAGGTCGGTGTCGGGGTTGAGGGAGCGCAGGTCGCGCAGGGTGTCCACGGTGTACGTGGGGCCGCCGCGGTCGATGTCGATGCGGCTGACGGAGAACTGCGGGTTCTCGGCGGTGGCGATGACCGTCATCAGATAGCGGTCCTCGGCCGGGGAGACACGGCGGTGGCTCTTCTGCCAGGGCTGGCCGGGGGGGACGAACACCACCTCGTCCAGGGGGAACTGGGCGGCGACCTCGCTGGCCGCCACGAGGTGCCCGTGGTGGATCGGGTCGAACGTTCCGCCCATGACGCCCAGGCGGCGCTTGCCCGTCGACACCGGGCCGCTGCCCGGTCCGTGCTCGGGGTGCTTCACCGTGTCACTCGCCGGACCGGTAGGCATGTCCTGCTCTCCCATGCGTGCAGACCCTACCGGCCCGGCCCGAGCACCCCGGCGGCGAGATGGCCGGGGACGGCGCGCGGGGCCCGGGACAGGCCCCGGAGCGGGCCGAGGCGGGTCAGCGGTCGCGGTTGAAGCGGGTGGTGATCCACAGCAGGAGCAGCAGGACGACGAGCGCGGCGCCGCCCGTCACGGCCGGGTTGAGACTCTCGTGGTGGCCGCCCTCGGCCTCGGCGAGGTTGACCAACTGGGCAGCGGTGCTGGGGAAGCTCATCTTCGGCAGACCTATCCGGGTGTGGGCGGGATAAAGACGTCGGCTCATCGTAAGCGCCCGCCCTCACGCGCCTCACGCCGACTCCACCGTTGCGGGCCCCACGCGCCCGGCCCGACCTGCGCGGTCGGATGTGCGGGACGACCGCGCCCGCGGGGCCGGGGACGTCTCGGGAACCTTCCGGCGGGCTCAGTCGTCGTTCCGCTTGTAGCCGCGCAACAGCAGCCAGCCGGTCAGCACGCAGCCCAGGATCATCACGACCAGGACGACCCGGAGGAGGTCACCCGATCCCTGGTGCTGGGTCGCGGCACCGGCGGCCTCGGTGAGCCGGGCGACTGCGGGATGGTGCTCCATGGCATGGTCTCCTTCGCTGTACTGCCCGTCCACGGTAACGCCGCCTAGGCTGGCTCCTGCTTCGGGGGCACATGGGGCACCACAGACATCATGGGGGAATCACATGTCCGACGACGGCCACGAGCACAACGGGCACCGGCAGGTGCCGAGCAGGCGGCGCTCGCGCTTCCCGGGGATCTCCTCGCGGGCGTACGAGCACCCGGCCGACCGGTCCGCCCTGGTCGCCCTGCGCCGGCTCAGCGGCTTCGACACGGTCTTCAAGGCCCTCAGCGGTCTGCTGCCCGAGCGCAGCCTGCGGCTGCTGTTCCTGTCCGACTCCGTGCGCGTCTCCGACCAGCAGTTCGCCCACCTGAACGACATGCTGCGGGACGCCTGCTACATCCTGGACCTGGAGAAGGTCCCGCCGATGTACGTCAACCAGGACCCGCAGCCCAACGCGATGTGCATCGGCCTGGACGAGCCGATCATCGTGGTCACCACGGGCCTGGTCGAGCTGCTCGACGAGGAGGAGATGCGGGCGGTCGTCGGCCACGAGGTCGGGCACGCCCTGTCCGGCCACTCGGTGTACCGCACGATCCTGCTGTTCCTGACCAGCCTGGCCGTCCGGGTGGCCTGGATCCCGCTGGGCAACATCGCGATCATGGCGATCGTCACGGCGCTGCGCGAGTGGTTCCGCAAGTCGGAGCTGTCGGCCGACCGGGCGGGGCTGCTGGTCGGGCAGGACGTGCAGGCCTCCCTGCGGGGCCTGATGAAGCTGGCCGGCGGCCACCATCTGCACGAGATGAACGTCGACGCGTTCCTGAAGCAGGCCGAGGAGTACGAGGAGGCCGGTGACCTGCGCGACTCCGTGCTGAAGATCCTCAACGTGCTGCCGCGCACCCACCCCTTCGCCACCGTGCGGGCGGCGGAGCTGAAGAAGTGGGCCGCCTCCCGCGACTACCAGCGGATCGTGGACGGCCACTACCCGCGGCGCAGCGAGGACAAGGACGCCTCGGTCGGCGACTCCTTCCGGGATTCGGCGGCGCACTACGCCAACCACGTGAAAAGCTCCAAGGACCCGCTGATGAAGCTGGTCAGCGACCTGGCGGGCGGGGCGGGCGACCTCGGCGAGCGGGTCCGGCGCGGTTTCGGCGGCTTCACGGGCACGGGGTCCGCGAAGAACGGCGCGAAGGACGGCCCGAAGGACGGCCCGGCGGACGAATCGCCCTCGGACGAGCCGCGCTCGGACGGCTCGCAGTCGGCCGGGGACTGAGGAGGAAGACCGGTCGGCGCGTGCGTCGTGGGCCGGACGGTGGCGGGCTCACACCTGGGGCTGCGCCGCCGGGGAGAGGGTGCCGCACAGGGGCGTGGCGCCGCCCTGGGCGTAGGGGTTCGTGGCGGCCGGGCCGCCACCCTTGGCGGTCTGTCCGGCCAGGACCGGGTCGAAGTGGGCCGTGGCGTCCTCCGCGCAGGACAGCGGGCCGGCCTGGACGGTGGAGGCCACGAGCTGGACCTGGTGCCGGCGCAGGTCGTCGCGGTCGAAGCGGAATCGCAGCTCCCGCCGGACGGTGAACAGCGAGGCCGGCGCGTGGGCGGCGGACCCGGCCTGCCTGAGGGCATAGACGAAGGTGACGTCCGCGGAGACCTCCAGGGCCGCGGCGTCGTCCTCGCGCACCTGCAGGGCGCCCTGTGCGCGAACCTGCGGGTCGGCCAGCCGGGCGCGGTCGGGGGCGAAGTGGACGAGCCAGCCGGTGAGCGCGTGCCGGCCGTCGGCGGCCGGATGCCCGGCGCTCTGGTCGAACTGCTGCAGCTGGTCCGTGTCGAGCAGGGAGCGCACGCCGTCGTACCGGCCCGCGATGAGCACCGCCGGGTCGAGGGAGGAGGCGACGAGGTACTCCCTGGCGTAGCTCAGGGCGGCGACGACCTGGCTGTCGGAGAAGTACGCGCCGGCCCGGTGGGTGGGCAGCGCGATGCCCTCGGCTCCGGCGAGGTACCGCTTGGCCGGGCTGTGCGCGTACAACTGCGCGGGGTCGGCGGCGCCGGGCACCTTGCCCTGCGGGGCGAGCGGGATGACGGTCGTCGTGAGCGGGGCGGCGGGCCGCTGGGCCTGCGGGGCGCGGTACGGGCTGCGTACGCCCAGGTAGACCGCGGTGACGAAGGCGAGGGCGATCAGCAGGAAGAGGACGAGGGCCTGGCGGGGCAGCCCGCGGCGCAGGGCGGGGCGGCGGCGCACCGCGGGGGTGTGGTCGGTCATCCGCTCCCGCGCGGAGTACTCCTGAAGGCGGGCAGCACGCACGAACGACTCGTCGAACACGACGGATCGGTATTCGTCCTCCGCGCCTGACGGGGTGCCCTCGGGAGTCCCTTCAGGCGGCTCTCCGGGCCCGCCCATATATTCAGGGTAGGTCTCCGCAAGCGCTGGTAAACGCACAGGTGCGCGACAAGTACGCACAGCGTTCCACCGGGCCTCGGGCTCCCGGCCTGCGTCCGGGGTGCGCCGGGGCTGCACGCGCAGGGGCGCGAGGCGCTTGGGCTCAGGGCGTGCGCGGGACCGCCGAGACGAGCGGCGGCGAGGAGTCGGCCGACGCGGAGGGCGCGGCGCTGCCCTGCCCCAGGCCGGTGGAGGCGGGCGGCGGAGCCTGGTCCCGGCTGCCGGAGGACCCGCTGCCCCGGTAGACCGCCGCGAAGGCCAGGGCGACCATGCCGATGCCCATCACGAGGGCGAGCACCCAGGCGACCGGGCGGTGCCAGCGCACCTGTCTGCCGAAGGGGCCGATGCCGCCGGAGCGGCCGTCCAGGAAGTCGGGGTCGTCCAGGTCGTCGAGGTCGCCGTCGTGGCCGAAGCCCGGCCGGTCGGGGCCGTAGCCGTCCTCGTAGCGCTCGCCTCGCGCGTGGGCGCGGCGGCGGGCCTCGGCCTCGGAGGCCTCGGCTCTGGCCTGGGCGGCGGCCAGGAGGCGTTCCACGGCGCTCGGCTCGTGGATCACGGCCGCCCGTACGAATGCCTCGTCGAAGACCACGGAGGCGAACTCTTCGTCCGACACCCCGCGGTCGTGGTCGTCGTCGGGCTCCCAGCCGTCAGGGAACGGCGTGCCCCCCACGTCCTCCGGCACGCCTCCAGAGTAGACCTGGGGGGTCAATTTGGGCAGACGGTATGGAAATTCATCCGCCAGGTGAGACGCCGGTGCGCCGGGCGTGCGGCCGGCGCCGCGGCGGGCTCGCCGTCAGCGCCGGATGTGGCCGTCGCCGGTGACGATGTACTTCGTGCTGGTCAGCTCCGGCAGGCCCATCGGGCCACGGGCGTGCAGCTTCTGCGTGGAGATGCCGATCTCCGCGCCGAAGCCGAACTGGCCGCCGTCGGTGAAGCGGGTGGAGGCGTTCACGGCGACGGTGGTGGAGTCCACCAGTCGGGTGAAACGGCGGGCGGCCTGCTGCGAGGAGGTGACGATCGCCTCGGTGTGCCCGGAGGACCACAGCCGGATGTGGGCGACGGCCTTGTCCAGCGAGTCCACGACGGCGGCGGCGATGTCGTAGGACAGGTACTCGGTGTCCCAGTCGTCGGGGGTGGCCTCCACGACCGTGGCCCGGGAGTCCTTCGCGTAGGCCATCACCCGTTCGTCGGCGTGCACGGTGACCCCGGCGTCGGCGAGCGCGTCCAGGGCGCGCGGCAGGAAGTCGGCGGCGATGTCCTGGTGGACCAGGAGGGTCTCGGCGGCGTTGCAGACGCTGGGGCGCTGCGCCTTGGAGTTGATCAGGATGTCGACGGCCATGTCGAGGTCGGCGTGCGCGTCGACGTAGACGTGGCAGTTGCCGGTGCCGGTCTCGATCACGGGCACGGTGGACTCGTTGACGACGGTCCGGATCAGCGAGGCGCCGCCGCGCGGGATGAGCACGTCGACCAGGCCGCGGGCGCGCATCAGCTCGTGCACGCTCTCACGGCTCTCGCCGGGCACCAGTTGCACCGCGTCGGCGGGCAGCCCGGCCCCGCCGACCGCGTCGCGGATCACCCGGACCAGGGCGGTGTTCGACTCGTAGGCGGAGGCGGAGCCGCGCAGCAGCACCGCGTTGCCGGACTTCAGGCACAGGGCGGCGGCGTCCACGGTGACGTTGGGCCGGGCCTCGTAGATGATGCCGACCACGCCGAGCGGGACGCGGACCTGGCGCAGGTCCAGGCCGTTGGGCAGGGTGGAGCCGCGGACCACCTCGCCGACCGGGTCGGGCAGCGCGACCACGTGGCGCACGTCGGCGGCGATGGCACGCACCCGCTCCGGGGTGAGGGTGAGCCGGTCGACGATGGCATCGCTGGTGCCGGCCGCGCGGGCCTTGGCGACGTCCTTGGCGTTGGCCTCGACGATCTCGCCGGTACGGACCTCCAGGGCGTCCGCGATGGCGAGCAGCGCGTCGTCCTTCTCCGCGCGCGGCAGCGGCGCGAGGTCGGCGGCAGCGGCCTTGGCCCGGTAGGCGGCCTGGGCGACCGGGGACATCGAGTCGTACGGCGAGAGCGTGGTCATGGGGGAAGCGTAGTGCGCTGCGCGGGCGTCTTCAGCGGGTGTTCCACAGCGCGAGACACCACGAGGCGGGTCAAAACACCCCGGGCCGCGGCGGGACCCGCCGCGGGCCGGTGCGGCGGTGAGGCAGGCGGGCGCGACCGGGGCCGGGCATCCGTGCCCGGGCGCGCGCAGGCCGCATCGCCGACCCGGACACCACCGGCCGCATGCGCCGGCCCGGACACCACAGGCCGCATGCGCCGGTCCGGACACCACGAGCGGCATGGGCCGACCCGTACGGCCGTGAGCCGCGTGCGCCGACCCGTACGGCCGTGAGCCGCGCAGCCGCGCCCGGACCACGGGCCCCCGTCGCCGCCCCGAACGCCCTCCAGCCACGCCCCGGCCCCCTCCGCCACGGCCTGCGGCCGACGTGCGGACGGCCGGCCCCGGTCAGCAAGCCGGCACCGGTCAGCGGACCCCGGTTGGAAGGCAGACCCCGATCAGAAGGGATGGACCCCGACCGGTGTGGCGGGCGGCGGGCCGCAGCCCTCGGCGAGCCGCTGGGGGGAGGGGTCGCGGGCGACGACCTCCCGGCCGGCGATCTCCCCGGGCGGCAGCTGGGCGCCGCGCCGGGGCTCGCCCCACAGGCGCAGCGCGACGGCGGCCGCGTCGTGCAGGTCGCGGGCCTCCTCCCAGTAGCGGATCTCCGCGTGGTCGTCGGCGTAGCGGCTGGTCAGCAGGAAGGGGTGGTCGTGGGCGAGCTGTTCCAGGCCGCGCCGTACCTCCTCCAGCGGGGTGCGGGTGCCGCAGACCCGCAGGGTGATGTGCCACAGCCGGGGCAGCTCGGCGCGGGTCTCCGGCGCGTCGGACGCCTCGGGCGCCTCGCTGGTCCCCCGCGCCCCTTCGGCCGCGTGTTCCCTGGCGTAGCGCTCCCCGGCGGCCACGCTGGTCAGGGCGCGCTCCTCGCCGGCCGCACGGGACGCGGACCCGCCGGTACCACCGCGGGACGCCGCCCCCGGGCGTACTCGTCTCACGACGGCCTCCTTCTCCCAGTGCGTGACCCGGCGCGGCGCGCACCGGGTGCTCGTGCGGACTGTGTCCCTGGGACAAAGTGCAGCAGGCCGCGCGGCTCCGTGGGGCGGTTTTGCGGAACGTCCCCCACCTTCAGGCGCCGGGCCGCGGGACGTTTCGACCCATTACGGCTCCAGAAGCACCAGGTCGTCCCTGTGTACGACCTCGCGTTCGTACGCCGGTCCCAGTTCGCGGGCCAGTTCCCGGGTGGAGCGGCCGATCAGCCGGGGGATCTCCGTGGCGTCGAAGTTGACGAGTCCGCGGGCCACCGCGCGGCCCGACCCGTCGCGCAGCTCGACCGGGTCGCCGGCGGTGAAGGCGCCCTCGACGGCGGCGATGCCCGCCGGGAGCAGCGACTTGCGGCGCTCGACGACCGCGCGGACCGCCCCGTCGTCGAGAGTGAGCGAGCCCTGCGGGGTGGAGGCGTGCTGCAGCCACAGCAGCCGGTCGGCGGAGCGCTTGCCGGTGGGGTGGAAGTAGGTGCCGGTGTCCTTGCCCGCGAGGGCGTCGGCGGCGTGGACCGCGCTGGTGAGCACCACGGGGATGCCGGCGGCGGCCGCGATCCGGGCGGCCTCGACCTTGGTGACCATGCCGCCGGTGCCCACACCGGCCTTGCCCGCGCTGCCGATCTCGACGCCCTCCAGGTCGGCCGGTGAGCGCACGTCGGTTATCCGGGAGGTGCCGGGCTTGCTGGGGTCGCCGTCGTAGACGCCGTCGACGTCGGACAGCAGCACCAGCAGGTCGGCGTGGACGAGGTGGGCGACGAGCGCGGCGAGGCGGTCGTTGTCGCCGAAGCGGATCTCGTCGGTGGCGACGGTGTCGTTCTCGTTGACGACCGGCAGGGCGCCCATCGCCAGGAGCTTGTCCAGGGTGCGCGAGGCGTTGCGGTGGTGGGCGCGGCGGCTGGTGTCCTCGCCGGTCAGCAGGATCTGGCCGACGCGGATGCCGTAGCGGGCGAAGGAGGCGGTGTAGCGGGCCACGAGCAGGCCCTGGCCGACGCTGGCGGCGGCCTGCTGGCGGGCCAGGTCCCGCGGGCGGCGGCGCAGGCCCAGCGGGGCGAGCCCGGCGGCGATGGCGCCGGAGGAGACCAGCACGATCTCCCGCTCCCCCTTGCTGCGGCTCTTGGCGAGGACGTCGACGAGGGCGTCCACGCGGTCGGCGTCCAGGCCGCCGGCCGCGGTGGTCAGGGACGAGGAGCCCACTTTGACGACGATCCTGCGGGCCTCGCGCACGGCCTGCCTTGCCCCTGCCACCTTGCCGCCCGTCTCCTCACGCCGCTGCTGCTGCACACCCGTGTCCACGTGCCGAATCTACGCGAAGCGGGTCGGTGACCGCGCGGGAGTTCCAGTACGCGGACCGGGACGGAGCGGCGCCCGGCGCCGGTCGGGCCGTGGATCCGGTACGGCGGCGCGGGGCCGGAGCCTGGGGCCCGGCCACCGCCCGGAGGCCCGGACGCCCGGAGGCGGCGCACACCCGGATCACGGGCGTGCGCCGCCTCGTCGTGCGGTGCGGCCCGCTATGCGAGGACCGGCCACAGGTAGATCATCGCGATGATGCAGCCGGTGGCCGAGAACGTCACCCAGTACAGGCTCACCGTGTTGAACGGGACCTTCTCCCAGGGCTTCTGCCGCTGCTCGACGATGTCGGCCATCACCCGTTTGCGCACCGGCACCAGCATGATGACGAACATGAGCAGGACGCAGCTGTACAAGTACAGCGTGTGGGGCAGGGAGTAGCCCCTCAGCACGGCCGTGGGCACGAGGAAGACCAGGCCGACGAACGGCGCGACCGAGACGCGTAGTTTCGCCCCGGGGGTCGGCATGCACCAGCGCATCGCCACCAGGTGGACGAGGGTGACGACGGCGGCGACGAGGACCCAGCCTGCTGTGGTGACATGGTCGCTCACCATGGCGTCAGATCATGCCAGGTGTCGCTGATGGCATCACCCACGGCCTTGCCGCCGGCAACGATGGCGCCGGTGGCCGGCGACAGGGCCGCCGTACCGACGCGCTGGATCTGGGCGCCGACGGACAGGGCGCCGTGTTCGAGCGGTCCGAGGGCATCGCCGATCACCCCGCCGAACTTGCCCCACGGAAGGCCGGTGGTGAAGACACCGACAGCCACACCGAACGCCGAGGTCAGGCAGTCCGAGGAGAACGGCCCCTCGGCGAACCCGTAGATGACCGTGCTGGCCACACCGGTGATCAGGGACACCCCACCGAAGAACCCGTACAGGGCCTCACCGGCCGGCGGCGGGACCAGCAGCGAGAGAGCTGCGGCGTAGCCGGTGTAAGTGGAGATGGTGCCGAGTGTGTCGGCGGCACCCTTCCAGTCATCGGCCGTACCGCCCAGGAACTTGTACGGTTCCTTCGCCCCGTCGTTGTCGGAGTTGTCCGCCGGGTCGACGCCGTTCTGCTTGGCCTTCGCGGCCGCTTCCGCGGCCGCCTTGGCCGCCGCGATCTGCTCCTGCCTACGTTTGGTGGCGAGGATCTGCCTCGCCTCGGACGCGGCCTTCGCCGCCGCGGTGGCGTCCTTGCCGGCCTGGAGTGCGGAGGCGGCGGCCGCGTTGGCGGAAGCCTGGGCGTTGTTGGCGGAGATGGTCGCCGCGGCCGCGGCGGCGGTCGCCTGGTTGGCCGAGTAGTTGGCACGCCGCGAGGCGCTCCGGGCGGCCAGCGCCGCGCTTTTCGCCTTGTCGGCGGATGCCTGGGCCTCGGCCGCGGACTTCTCCGCGGCGTCCGCGTGGGCCTCCGCCTGCTGCTTGTACGTCTGCGCTTTGGCGGCGGATTCCGTTGCGGCGGTGGCCCACTTCTGCGCCTCGTCCGACGCCTTGCGCGCCTCCGCCGCGACCTTCTGGGCGTAGGCAGCGTTCGTCGTCGCGTCCTGCGCCAGCTTCGCGGCGTGCGCGAGCATGGCCTGCATGGCCGCGATGTGGGACGCGGAGTCCGCGTCGAGTTGCAGCGTCCGCGGATAGACGGTGGTGACGAAGTTGCGGCGCATCCAGCTCGGGCCCTCGAGCGCCACGGTCGCCATCATCTTGGTGTACGGGCCCGCGGAGTCGACGGCCGAGAAGACGGCCACGTTGTCGTCCTCGGCCTGCGCTGGCGCGTACTTGACGGTGAAGAACTCGTGCACCGCCTTCGCCGAGCCGTCATTGAGCGCATCGTTCGCCGCCTGTCTGACCGCCTTGCCGGGATTGCCCGCCAGGATCCTGAAGATCGCCGCGGTCTGGTCCTCCCTGGCCGCGTCGATCGCACCGGTGGTGAGGAAGGCAGCGGGCGCGGCGTCGTCCGCGGACTCCAGGGCCGCCTGTGCCGCGGCCGCCACATCGGGTGTGGAGACCGTGCTGAGGAACAGGACGGTCTCGCGGTCGTCCTGCTTCTGCGCGATAACCCGGTCAGTGTCGATCCAGGTCAGGATGGCCTCGTCACCGGCGGCGAGCGCGAATGCCGCGGCCTCGCGGGTCCAGGTGCCGTGCGACGACAACAGGGCGAGGCATGCCTTGCGGCCGTGGTCCACGGCGCTCGGGTGGTCGCCGTCCTTGAACGCCTTCTCGGCCGCCGCGATCAGGTCCAGCGTGGCCGAGTCCGTGGCCTGCTGCTGGGTCAGCTGGTTGCGGGCCGCCTCAGTGTCCTGCCTCTCCAGCTCGGCGAGCGCGGCGGCGTCGGCCTTGCCCTGCTCGGTGTACTCGTCGAGCCTGGCCTGCTCCGCGTCGCGGGCCTTCTGCTCCACCTCCTGCGCGTCCAGGACGGCCTTGACCGCGGCATCGGCCGCCGCTTGGGCGTCGTTGGTGTACGCGGTGGACTTGTTGGCGAAGTCCAGGGCCTGGCCCGCGTACTTGACCGCCTCGTCGGCCGCGGCAGCCGCCTTCTCCGCATGGTCGGCCGCGGAGTTGGCCGCGTCGCGGGCGGCTGCGGCCGCGGTCGCCGCGGTGTCGGCCAGGGACTGTGCGGAGGAGGCGGCCCTGGTGGCGCGTGCGGCCTGGGCGTCGGCCTCGGCGGCGGCGGCGCGGGCTGCGGCGGCCTCGGAGGTGGCGGCGCCGGCCGCGGAGGCGGCGGTGGCCGCGGCGTTCGCGGCGGCGGCCGAGTCGCGGGCGGCGGCAGCGGCCGAGTTGCCCGCCGCGACCGACTGGGCGGAGGCGATCTTGGCGGCGTCGGCGGCCTTGGCGGCGGTACGCGCCCTGGCCGCGGCGGTGCGGGCGGCGATCGCAGCGTCCTTGGCGGCCGCCGTCTTGGACGCGTCCTTGGAGGCGGCCATGGCCGCCTGGTAGGCGGCGGAGGCGGCGTGCGCGGCCGTGGCGGCGGCGGACGTCGCCGCGTGCGCGGCCCAGGCGGCCTTGCGGGCGGCGGTCTGGGCGGCGTAGGAGGCGGAGATGGCGATGGACGCGGCGTTGGCCGCACCCTTGGCGGCGCTCGCGGCCTTGCGGGCGGCGGCGGCGGACTTGGCGACGTCCTCCTTGGCGGCCTGCGCCTCGTCGGCGGCCTCCAGCGCAGCCTTCTTGGCCTCGGCGGCGGCGGTCTTCGCCTTGTCGGACTCCTCCTTCGCCTTCTCCGTCGACAACTGGGCTCGCTTGGACTGCCGTTCCGTGACGGCGACGAGCTGCTCGATGGAGGCGGCCTCGTCGTCCCGGGCACGGGCGATGTTCTGCCCGATCTCCAGGAACCAGCGGATGGCGTCGGGGCCGCCGTCGTCCAGGGCGCGCTGTGCGTACGTACTGAGCTCGGGCCCGGCACCGTTGAGGATCTTGAAGACCTCGGCGGTCTCGTCCTCCAGACGCGCGGAGAACTGGGTGTCGGTGATGAACTTCAGCAGCGCGTCGCCGGAACCGTCGTCAAGGGCGGCCTGCGCGGCGGACTGCACGCTCCTGCCGCCCACCGACTGCAGCGTGAGGGCGAGGACGCGCATGTCCTCGGCCTGCGCCGTCTTGTACCCGCCGGCGAGGAAGGCCGAGATCTCCGCGTCCCCCGCCTCCAGGACGCGGGAGATCTCGGCGATCGTGCCCTTGCCGGCCAGGGAGAGCGCCTTGAAGACGGCGGCGCGGTTGTCCTCGGCGATGGCGGCCGGCAGTGCCGTGGTGAGGAACGCCTCGACGTCCGCGTCGGTGCCGACGAGCGCGGCGGCCGCAGCGGCCTTGGTCGCCTTGCCACCACCCTGCCAGGCGGCGACGGCCTTGGCCCGCGGCGTGTCGGGAAGCGAGGGGATGGTGGGGGTGTCGCCGGTGCCGGTCGTGGCGGCGAAGGCCTGGGACGTCCTGCTCAGTGGCAGTGCCGTGGCTGCCGCGGTGGCGGCTGCCACGGTGATAAGGCGCCGTCTGCTCCAGAAAGTTGTCTGCATGTGTATGTCGTCCTCGAGGTGCTGACTGACAGAGCGGAGTGGCCGGTGGCACGCGACACCGGCGGGCGCGCTTGTGGTGGGAGCCGGTGGAGCTTGAGGCGGCGGGCGCTCTGAGCGCCTGGCGCGGCGGCCATCGGCTGCGATGACCGTGCTGCGTGCGTGCGGGCCGCCCCGTTTCGGCGCACGGTCACAATTCCCCCGTCACCTCTGTTGCGTGCCAATCGAAAAGGGATCCTCACACACTTTTTCGGTGCACGTAAAGGAGGGCTGCAAAACCACGGGCGACCCTCCCCGCCTGACACAGTCATCCACAAAAGGGAGAGAAATCAACGAATTTTTTACTCATCCTTGACGGTCCTTCGACAATTCGGCCGTCGCGGCGAAACCGGCGCAGTCGAGGGCGAACTGCCTTCATCTTTGGCCAAGTTGGCCATCGACGAAAACCTTCACATATGTGGCGACGATCTGTCAGTCATGTGATGTACGCCACCCTGCACTCGCGCCAAGTAGGTGTTTTGCCACCCTTCGCCCTGTGGACATGGATCAAGAATTCCAGCTTGGATGAACGAAGCTGCGGGCGAGTTTCGCACTTGCGATGCGGAGAGTCCTCTCACACCGATGGCTCATTTCGGGGGGCGGTTCCATGGCCATGCACATTTCTGAGTGTGCTCATTTCGCGCCGGCTTCTGCCGACCCGGCCCGTCGCAGCCGACGCTCGCAACCGTACGCGCTCTGACGTACCACCAGCATCGACCCCAAGGACTTCAATGAAGGCGCGTGGCGCAATCGTGGCAAGGCCGAGAAACAAGAGATTCGTCGGCACCGTGCTGGCCGCAGCAGTGGCCGGCGCCCTGACCTGGCTCGCCGTCCCGGCCGGCTCCTCCGGCGCCCAGAGCGCCGACAACCGGGCGACGGCACCCGTCGCGGGCGAGGCTCCCGGCTACGCCGTGGAGGACTTCAACTACCCGCAGGCCGACAAGATCCTCGCGGAGAAGAACATCGTCCTCAAGCGCGGCGACGGCCACATCACCCTCGCCGACTGCGTCAGCGGCACCGGACAGCTCGAGGTCTGGGCCCGCAGCAAGGACAAGATCTGCTTCCAGGTCACCGG
The DNA here is from genome assembly GCF_902506575.1 of Streptomyces mexicanus. GTDB lineage: Bacteria > Actinomycetota > Actinomycetes > Streptomycetales > Streptomycetaceae > Streptomyces > Streptomyces mexicanus. The sequence continues at coordinate 2,844,086 of NZ_LR732544.1, forward strand.
CAACTCCGGCTGGCTGACCCTGGAGATCCCCTCCGTCTACGGCATCAAGGGCAACGACTACGCCACCCAGGTGGACATGACCACCGGCACCGAGGAAAAGTCCTTCGACATCGACAAGAACACCTGGACCGCGGTCGGCGAGAGCGCCGACGAACAGGGCCGCGAATTCATGCTCGTGGAAATCCGAACCACCAAGTAGCCCTGGTGCGATTGCGCGTCTCTTGGGTGGATCCACTCCGAGAGTCACTTCATGCCACGCACCGGATACGCCTTCCTGGAAAGAGCCACACATGTCTCACAGACGCTTTTCCATGTCAAGGGCATGGGCAGTCGGCGTCGCAGCCGCAATCGCGGCACCGGCCCTGCTCACCGCCGCGCCGGCCGACGCAGTGGTGGGCGCGGAAGTCACTGACAACGCCTACGCCTTCACCGCTCGCATCGACATCGGCGACGGCGAGCGCGCCTGCTCCGGCGCCCTGGTCGACCCTTCATGGGTCGTCACCGCGGGATCGTGCTTCGTGGACGACCCGGCCTCAGGTGCCGTCCCCGCCGCCGGCAAACCCGCCAAGACCGCCAAGGTGATCGTCGGCCGCCCCGATCTGACCACCACGGCCGGCATGGCGACCGAGATCACCGAGCTCGTCCCCTACCCAGGGCGCGACCTGGTCATGGGGCGCCTGGCACAGCCAGCCACAGGGATCACCCCGGTCGCGCTCTCCACCACCCCGCCGATCGCGGGGGAGACCCTCGAAGCCGTGGGATTCGGCCGCACCAGGACCGAGTGGTCGCCGCTCAGGCAGCACACCGGGGCCTTCACCACCGACACCGTGGAGGACACCGGCCTGTCCCTCACGGGGCAGAACGGCGACGCCATCTGCCCTGGTGACGCCGGCGGCCCCTTGGTGCGCGAGAAGAACGGAACGATCGAACTCGTCGCCGTCCACAGCCGCTCCTGGCAGGGAGGCTGCTGGGGCGTGGACGCCGACGAAACGCGCACCGGAGCGGTCGACACCCGCGTGGACGATCTGAACGCGTGGATCCAGCAGGTCCGCGGTCTGCCCCAGCAGGCGCAGGTGACCGCAGGCGACTTTAACGGTGACGGCAAGGCCGACGTCGCGGCGCTGTACGACGACGGGAAGGACGCCGCAGGCCGCGGTCTGGTCAGTCTGTGGGTGTTCGACAGCGACGGCACGGCGCTGCGTGCGCCGCGCGTGACGTGGAACAGCGACACCAGCTGGACCTGGAGCAACACCAAGCTCACGTCGGGCGACTACAACGGAGACGGGAAGGCCGACGTCGGCGTTCTCTACAACTACGGACAGAACGCCGACGGCGTCAACCGGACCAAGCTGTGGATCTTCACCAGCACCGGGGACGGTTTTCGGGCACCGACGATCCTGTGGGACAGCGGCAGCACGAGCTGGAACTGGAATTCCAGCAAGCTCACCTCGGGCGACTACAACGGTGACGGCAAGGCCGACATCGGCGTTCTCTACAACTACGGGCGTACCGCCGACGGCCGCAACCACACCGGCCTGTGGGTGTTCACCAGCGTCGGCAACGGCTTCCAGGCACCGGCCAAGGTCTGGGACAGCGGCACCGGCAGCTGGAACTGGAACGCCAGCAAACTGACGTCGGGCGACTTCAACGGCGACGGCAGGACGGACGTCGCCGTGCTGTACGACTACGGACAGGCCGCCGACGGCCGCAACCAGACCGGTCTGTGGTTCGTCGGCGGTGCCGACGGCCTCGGTTCCCCGAAGAAGGTCTGGACGAGCGACACCAGTTGGAACTGGAATTCCAGCAAGCTCACCTCGGGCGACTACGACGGTGACGGCAAGGCCGACATCGGCGTTCTGTACAACTACGGTCAGGACAGCGAGGGCCGCAACCACACCGGTCTGTGGACCATGGCGGGCACCGACACCGGCGTCGCGCCGGCGAAGAAGGTCTGGGACAGCACCACGAGCTGGAACTGGAACGCCAGCCAGCCCGTGTCCGGTGATTTCAACGGTGACGGCAAGAGCGACCTCGCCGTCTTCTACGACTACGGACACAGCGCCGACGGCCGTACCCGTCACGGCCTGTGGAACTTCACCAGCACCGGTGACGGCATGACCGGCCCGCACCTCGACTGGGACAGCGCCCTGCGGTGACGAGTGGCCCGAACGTCTCTGTCTGACCTCTCCCCCTGTCCGCTCCTCCGTACGGCGCGGGCAGGGGTCGCCGTCCGGCCGGTACAGGTGGGCCGCCCGGCGGCAGCGGGCCGCGGCCGCCGGACCATGGTCCTCCTGCCGCGGCGCGCTCAGCGGTACCGCGGTCCGACACCGATCGCCCCCGGCTCAGCCGTGCCGGGGGCACCGGCCCGGCCGGAGCGACAAGACGCGGCTCAGCCGTGCCGGTGGCGCCACCCCAGCCAGGCCGACTCGATCATGTCGTCCAGGTCGTGGCGGGCGCTCCAGCCCAGTTCCGCGTGGATGCGGTCGGCGGAGGCGACGACCCGGGCGGGGTCGCCGGGGCGGCGTGCGGTGACTTCGGGGGCGAGGTCTTCGCGGCCGGTCACCTTGAGGATGCGGTCGACCATCTGTCGTACGGAGCTTCCCTCGCCCCGGCCGATGTTGAGGGTCAGGGACGTGCCCGCGGGGGCCTCGGCCAGGCGCCGCGCCGCCGCGAGGTGGGCGGAGGCGATGTCCGCGACGTGGATGTAGTCGCGCACGCAGGTGCCGTCCGGTGTGGCGTAGTCGTCGCCGAAGATGCGCGGCGCCTCGCCGGCCTCCAGCCGCTCGAACACCATGGGGATGAGGTTGAAAGCCCCCGAGTCGGACAGTTCCGGCGTGGCGGCCCCGGCGACGTTGAAGTAGCGCAGGGCGGCGGCCTTCAGGCCGTGGGCGCGCGCCGCGGCGGCGATCAACCACTCGCCGACCAGCTTGGTCTCGCCGTAGGGGCTCATGGGCACGCAGGGGGTGTCCTCGGTGACGAGGTCCACGTCGGGCATGCCGTAGACGGCCGCGGAGGAGGAGAAGACGAGCCGGTCGACGCCGACGGCGGTCATGGCCTCGAGGAGGGTCTGCAGGCCGGTGACGTTCTCCCGGTAGTAGTACAGGGGGCGTTCGACCGACTCCCCCACCTGCTTCTTGGCCGCGATGTGCACCACACCGGCGATGTCGTGGTCACGGAAGGTGCGCTCGAGCAGCTCCTGGTCCAGCACGCTGCCCACGACCAGCGGCACGTCGGCGGGCACGCGGTCGGCCGCACCGGTGGACAGGTCGTCGTAGACGACCACGTGTTCGCCGCCCTCGGTCATGGCGCGCACCACATGGGCGCCGATGTACCCGGCTCCACCCGTGACCAACCAGTTCATCGTTGTGCCTCCTCCGTCCGTACAGCTGGGACCACCTTCGCCCATGACCTGCACGAAATCGAATCCGGCAGATCAGGGCATCTCGGGTGATTCCGGCGATGACGAAGTCGAGCGCGGCGACCGGGCCGCCCGACGCCGGAGGGGGAGCGGAGCGTCTGTGTTCGTGACGTGATCACATCATCGAAACACGCACACGCCCCGTCCGCAACCGATCCCACCCGGAGTATCCAGGCGAATACGGCCATACGACCGGTGTGGGTTTTCTCATGTGCCTCGCGTGCTCCTGACGGGTGGTCACTTGTGGCGCGTCGCACATAGGTTCACCCCTCGGGCTCACGACACGCCCGGCAGTTCCGTCGGCGGACACCACGCGCCGACGCCGGACACACAACGAGGGGGGACATTCCTTGGACACCACCTACTGGAGCAGACGCCGCGTCCTCACCGCCATCGGGGCGGCCACCGCGGCGACCGCGATCCCGCTCGCGGCACCCTCCCGGGCACTGGCCGCCACCACGTCCACGACCGGAGCGGATCTGCCGAGGCTCCCGGAACTTCCCGACACCGCCCGGGCCCGGGCGGTCACCGCGTGGAAGATCGGCGGGCGCACGGTCAAGAACGTGGCCGCCCAGGCGCTCACCGGCACCGGCGCCGATGTCGACGGCTTCCTGTCGCAGGGGCTGGCGCAGGCCACCGCCGAGGACAACCGCCTCGCCCTCCTCAAGGCCCTGCCCGCCAGCGGCAAGGGCACGGCCCGTGACGCCTCCGCCGCGCTCGACGGCGGTGACGACGCCATCGCCGCCTTCCTGGCCGGCGGATACAAGACCGCCGAACTGGAGGATCTCCGCGTCACCACCCTGTCCATCATGAACGCCGGTGGTACGGCGATCCGGCGGGAGGCGCAGAAAGCCCTCACCGACGGCACCAGCGACGCCCTGTCGCTGTTCCTGCTGGACACCCAGATCACCGCCCGCCAGGAGGACGAGCGGGCCGAGGTGTTCCGTATCCTCTCCACCGCCTCTCCGGAGGTGCAGAAGTACGCCGAGCGCGCCCTGGACGACGGCTCCCCGTCGGCGATCAACTGGTTCCTGACCACCGGCCAGTACATCGCGCGGGCCCGGGACCAGGAGAGCGCCACCATCGATCAGCTGGTGGCGATCGTGGAACGCGAGGGCAAGCGCGCCCAGCTCACCTCCGACCGCGCCGTCGCCGCCTCGGACAAGGCGCAGCAAGCCGCCGAGAAGGCGAAGGAGGCTGCCGAGAAGGCCGCCGCCGAGGCCGACGCGGCCCGCGAGGACGTCGCCAAGTCCGGTGCCGCCGCCCGCAAGGCGGCCTCCGCGGCCCAGGGCGCCGCCTCCGCCGCCCGCACCGCCGTCCAGGCCTCCTCCGCCGCGCACAACGCCGCCCGCCGCGCGGCGCTGTCCGCCACCGCCGCCGCCCGGGCCGCGGCGCCCGCCGGCCGAGCCGCGTCCGCGGCCTACTCGGCGGCCATCGCGGCGGCCCACGCCGCCTCCAAGGCCAGCGCCGCCCGGGCCGCGGCACAGGGCGCCCGCAACGCCGCCGCCAAGGCCCGCACCGCGGCGGCCGCCGCCGACGCGGCCGCGACCGCCTCCAGTCAGGCGGCGGCAGCCGGGTCCGCCGCGGCCGGGGCGGCGCGCAACGCGGCCTCCGCGGCCAACTCCGCCGCAGTTGCCGCGCAGGCAGCCGGTGCCGCCCAGTCGGAGGCGGCCGCCGCCAAGGCCGCCGCCGCGGAGGCGGACGCCCAGGCGGCCCGGGCCACCAGGGCCGCGAACACCGCCCAGTCCCTGGCCAACACCGCGGCGCAGGCGGCACGCACCGCCCGTGACGCGGCCAACTCCGCCGCCACCCACGCCGACAACGCGGCGAAGGCGGCCGACGAGGCCGCCGACGCGGCCGGGCAGGCCGCCGACTACGCCACCAAGGCCACGGCGTGGGCCGCCGAGTCGGTGAAGGCCGCCGAAGCAGCGGTGAAGGCGGTCCAGGACGCCCAGGACGTGGAGCAGGCGGCGCGCGACTCCGAGGCCGAGAAACTGGCGGAGGAGACCGAGCAGTCGCTCGCCGAGGCCCGGGAGCTGGCGCAGGCGGAGGCCGAGGACCGGGAGGCGGCCCGTAACGCCGCCACCCAGGCGGACGCCCTGGACGCCGCGACCAAGGACCTGATCGCCAAGGCCGAGTCCGCCTACTCCTCCGGCGACACGGCCCAGGCCGTCGCTCTGGGCCGCCGGGCGGCGATGAACCTGATCTCCACGACGATCGGCACCTGGAGCCGGAGCGCCGCCGAGTACGCCCTGGCCGGAGCCGACGAGGACGTGCTGGCCTGGGTCTCCACCGACCGCCGGATCGCGCAGACCCAGGACGACCGCGAGACGGTCCTCGCCCTGGCGAAGGTCTCCACCGAAGCCGTGGCCAACGCCGCTCAGACGGCGCTGTCGGCCGAGGACTCCAAGGCCGTGGGCGACTTCCTGACCACCGGGATCCTGGAAGCCGCCGCGGCGGACAACCGGATCGCCATCCTGCGCATCCTCGCCGACAACCCCGGCAACGCCGTCAAGGCGGCGGCGCAGGCCGCCCTGGACGACGGCTCGGCCAAGGCCCTGCACGACTTCTTCCTGGGCTACGCCGACAAGGTCGTCGAGGACGACCAGGTCGCCGTCCTCTCCATCCTCGACACCGCCGGCCCGTACACCAAGGCGGCCGCCCAGGTCGCGCTGGAGGGCCCGTCGTGGATGCGGCGTGACTTCGTCACCACCGTGCACCACCGCACCGCGCAGCTCGACTCCGACTGGAGTGCCCACGTCGCCGCCGTCCGGGCCTCCATCGCCCACGCGGCGAAGATCGCCCAGGAGGCGCAGAAGGACGCCTACGAAGCGTCCAAAGCCGCGGCCGATGCCCGCAAGGCGGCCGACGAGGCGGCACAGTGGGCGACCAAGGCGCAGGCCTCCGCCGACAAGGCCGCCGACTACGCCCAGCAGGCCGACGCGAACGCGGACGCCGCCGAACGCTCCGCACAGGACGCGCAGGCCTCGGCGGACAAGGCGAAGGCCGCGGCCGCCTCCGCGCGCAGCGCCGCACGGCGGGCGAACTACTCCGCCAACCAGGCCGTGGCCTCCGCCGCTGCCGCCGTGCAGTCCGCCAACCAGGCCCAGGCGTCGGCCAACGCCGCACGCCAGTCCGCCTACGAGGCCGGAAAGGACGCGGCGGCCGCCGCACAGGCCGCCTCCGAGGCCCGCACGATCGCCGCCCAGAAGCGTCAGCAGGAACTGGCTGCCGCCGCGCAGGCGGCGGCGCAGGCGGCGAAGCAGAACCAGCAGAACGGCGTCGACCCTGCCGACACCAGCGACAACGACAAGGTCGACAACCCCGAGGGCTGGGGCAGCAAGGACGACTGGCGCAACGTCGCGCAGGCCCTCAACGCGATCAGCGCCGTCTCCGGGACCGTCGCCGCGTTCAGCCTGCTCATTCCCCCGCCCGCCGGGGAGGCCATCGCGGGTGTGGCGGGCACCATCTCCTGGGTCACGGGCATCGGTTCGGCCGTCATCACGGGCTTCACCGACGGATGGACCTCCGACGCGTTCTTCGGTTCCGTCGCCGGTCTGGCGGTCGGCGCGCTCACCGGAGGCTTCACGCTGGGCAAGATCAAGGTGCCCGGCCTGTCCCATGTGATCGAGTGGGGCGCCGAAGGCCTGAAGAGCGGCACGGTGCTCGCCACCCGGGTCGGACACGAACTGGTCGGTCCCGCGGTCGGTTTCGCAACCACGTCGTGGAACAAGGTCGGCGATGTGGCCTCCGACATCGGGGGGGCCATCTCCGACGGATGGAACTCCATCTTCTAGACGCATGCGGACCGGGCCGGAACCTCACCGCACGGCAGTGGGGTTCCGGCTTCGGCAAGCATCACGGGCGCGGGCGCGGTCCTGTCGCCCGGTGGCGCAGGTCGTGCCGTACGGCCGCGCCGTACCCGTCGCCCCGTTGTCCGCCCGGCGCCACGCTGTCCGCCCGGCGGCGAACAGCCCCGTTCCGGGCGTACTCCCCTATTTCACCGTAACCGACTCATAGGACATCCATGACATCGCTCAGCGCTCTCTCGGCCATGCCGAAGCGCAAAAGAATCGTCGGCACGCTGCTGGCCGCGGCCACGGCCGGCGCCCTGACCTGGCTCGCCGTCCCGGCCGGCTCCTCCCCCGCCCCGACCACCGACAGCCGGGCGACGGCACCCGTCGCGGGCGAGGCTCCCGGCTACGCCGTAGAGGACTTCAACTACCCGCAGGCCGACAAGATCCTCGCGGAGAAGAACATCGTCCTCAAGCGCGGCGACGGCCACATCACCCTCGCCGACTGCGTCAGCGGCACCGGACAGCTCGAGGTCTGGGCCCGCAGCAAGGACAAGATCTGCTTCCAGGTCACCGGCAACTCCGGCTGGCTCACCCTGGAGATCCCCTCCGTCTACGGCATCAAGGGCAACGACTACGCCACCCAGGTCGACATGACCACCGGCACCGAGGAAAAGTCCTTCGACATCGACAAGAACACCTGGACCGCGGTCGGCGAGAGCGCCGACGAACAGGGCCGCGAATTCATGCTCGTGGAAATCCGAACCACCAAGTAGCCCTGGGCGCACGCCCCGTCGGCTTGTCCCACGCTGCCCGAGGCCGCTCGGCCCGGCAGACCTCGAGTCCAAGGAATCAGATCATGCGACACACGAGACATCTGCGTCTCGCCGCGCTCACAGCCGCCCTGGTCGTCGGCCCGGTGGCGCTCTGCGCCTCGCCCGCGTCCGCGGTGACCGGCACGCCGGTCACCGACAACTCCTTCAGCTACACCGCGCAGGTCATCGTCGGCGATCACGACCGCGGCTGCTCCGGCGTGCTGGTCGCCCCCGAGTGGCTGCTGACCGCGGCGAGCTGCTTCGCCGACGACCCGGCGACGAGCCTGTCGGTGCCCGCGGGCAAGCCCGCCAAGCACACCACCGCCACCATCGGCCGCTCCGACCTGAGCGGCTCCGACGGAGCGGTGCGCGACGTGGTCCAGCTCGTGCCCCGCACCGACCGCGACGTCGTCCTGGCCCGCCTCGACCGCCCGGTCACCAACGTGGCCCCCGTCGCACTGGCCACCAGCGCGCCGGCCGCCGGCGAGGAGCTGAAGTTCGCCGGGTACGGGCGCAACAAGACCGAGTGGGCGCCGCTGAAGCTGCACACCGGCGCGCTGACCGTGGACGCCGCCGGCGCCACCACGGCCGACGTCACCGGCAAGGACGGCGCGGCCGCCTGCATGGGCGACACCGGCGGCCCGGTGGTCCGTACGGTCAACGGCACCGCGCAGCTGGTGGCGCTCACCAGTCGTTCGTACCAGGGCGGCTGCTTCGGCATCGACGCCGCGGAGAGCCGCACGGGTGGCGTCGCCGCCCGTGTCGACGACCTGAGCTCCTGGGTGAAGTCCACCGTCGGCGCCCTGCCCGTCACCGACTTCAACTGCGACGGCGTCGAGGACGTCGCCATCTCCGACCCGAAGGCGGCCGTCGGCGGCGACGACGGAGCCGGTGTCGTCCGGATCGTGTACGGCGGCGGAAAGGGCACCGCCGAGATCAACCAGGACCTCGACTGGGTGCCGGGCGGCGCGGAGGCCGGCGACTGGTTCGGTGAGGCCACGGACACCGTCGACTACAACCAGGACGGCTGCACCGACCTGGTCGTCGGCACGCCCTCCGAGGACCTGGGCACCGCGACCGACGCCGGCATGGTCGACATCCTCTACGGTGCGCCGGGCGGCATCGGCACCGGGACGCTCAAGGACACCCACTTCGAGCAGGGCTACGGCAACGGCGCCCTCAAGGGGTCCGCCCCCGAGTCCGGCGACCGCACCGGTGCGGCCGTGGCCGCGGGCACCACCGCCGACGGCGAGCCGTTCGTGGTGATCGGTATGCCGGGCGAGTCCATCGGTTCGGTCGCCAAGGCGGGCATGGCCGTCTACGTGCACGGCGACACCAACATCGGCATCAGCCAGGACAGCACGAACGTGCCGGGCGCGGTGGAGGCCAACGACGGTTTCGGTGCCGTCGTCGCGGCCGACGCCAACCACATCGCGATCGGCGCTCCGGACGAGACCATCGGCACCGACGCGGGCGCCGGCAACCTGGCGGTCTTCAGCCACAAGCTCAACTCCGAGGGCCGGCCGACCCCGCTGTTCGGTCTCGACCAGGACCTGGACACCGTCTCCGGGGGCGCCGAGGCGGGCGACCAGTTCGGCAAGTCCCTGGCCCTGGTCCCCTACCGCCCGTCCGGAGCGACGGCCGCGACCGACTCCATCCTCGCGGTGGGCTCTCCCGGTGAGGACCTGGACATCGACGGTGTGAGCAAGGCCGACGCCGGTGAGGTCATCACGTTCGACGTCACCGCCGCGGGCTCGTACAAGGAGATGTACGTCTACCACTCCGGCACCGCCGACGACGCCGTCCCGGGAACCGCGGAGGCCGGCGACCGCTTCGGCCAGTCCGTGGCCGCGGTGAACACCGCGCCGCGCGAGGTGAGCACCACGGCGACGATGAAGCTGGCCGTCGGCCTGACGGACGAAGCGATCGGCACCACGGCGAAGGCCGGCGCGATCACCACGTTCTCGCTCCTCAGCTCCCGTGACACGAACAACCGCTGGATCGAGGCCGGCACCTCCGGTATCCCGGGCCCCGCGGGTGCCAACCAGCACCTCGGCCAGAGCATCCACTACACCGGCACCAAGCTGTACCTGGGCATGCCGTACGGGCCGGGCAGCTACGGCACGGTGTACGCCCTGCCGATGTCGAACGTGACCGCGGGCGGTTCCAACGCCGCGATCACCACGTACACGCCGGGCCAGGGCGGTCTGCCGGCCGCCGGTGGCCGCTTCGGTTACGTGGTCCGCTAGTTCGGACCGGAACCAAGAAGGGGGGCTTCCCCGGCTCTCGGGCCGGGGAAGCCCCCCTTCTTCGCGTCGCGCTCGGTGCCGCGCGCTCCCGCGTCAGAGCTCGTACGGGCTCTTGACCGGGAAGTAGGCGCGCAGGAAGGAGCCGATGATGCGGGCCTGTTCCTCGGCGGGGACCTCAGCGTCCGGGGACTCGGCGAGACAGAACACGTCGTGTCCGCGGGCCGTCAGCAGACGCGTCAGCTCGGGGTGCCGGGCGTAGGTGCCGACGTCGATGTAAGCGCACCGGATACTGCCGGGCACGGACGCACCCGTCAGGTAGCCGTAGTGGTGGTGCAGCGACGAGACCATGGAGACGTCGCGCCAACCGCGCATGGGGTTGGCCGCCGTGCGGGCCACGCTGTCGGGGAACTCCGCCTCGATCTGCTCGAGCACACTCTTGCGCAGGGCGTACGGGGCGTGCGCGAAGCCGTTAGTCACCGTCACCCCGAAGCGGTCCTCCAGCAGGCGGCGGTTGTTCTTCGCCGCGGCGAAGTAACCCTCGTCCTCCTCGGTCGCCTCGCCTATCGGCACGGTCGTCGGAGTCCAGAAGAAGCGGCTCATGCCGTTGCCGAGGAAGAACTTCTGGGGGTTGAGCGGCCGGCCGATGAAGAAGTCGTCGTTGAAGTACAGGAACTGCTCGGACAGGCCGTCGATGTGGTGCAACTGGCTTTCGATGGCGTGCGAGTTGAACGACGGCAGGCAGCTGGGGTCGGTGAAGATGTCGCGGTGCGAGACGACCTCCACGCCCGGGTGGGACGTGTTCAGCCACGCGGGCTGCTGGTCGTCGGTGACGAGGTAGACCTTGCGCACCCAGGGCGCGAACATCGCGATCGACCGCAACGAGTAGCGCAGTTCGTCCCGGTTGCGGAAGCGCGCCGCCTCGTCCCCGGACGCCTGAGCGGGCAGGCCGAGGTCGGCGCGGCGCCGAGCGCGCCGCTCCTGCCACCGGGGATCGGTGTCGTCGACCCAGGTGTAGACGACGTCGATGGGGAAGGTGATGTCGTTCACCAGCTTCTTGGTGAACGGCTCCAGCGTGGGGTACTCACGGTCCCGGACGCGCAGCGTGGCGTCGGCGGTCAGCGAGGGCAGCCTGGATCCGGCCGCACTGGAGCGCAACGGCGCGGCGAACTGCCCGTCGCCGCCGTCCTCCTCCGGCACCCGGCGCCAGAACTCCACGTCGCACCCGTAGGCGGGGCCGAAGCGCAGCGTCCGGCTGGAGGTGACGACGGGACGGAACACCCGCAGTCCGCCTACCTCTCCTACCGGCTCCAGGCGTTCGGCCAGCAGCACGCCCGGGGCGTGCGTGCGGGGCTTGAGCAGCTCGGCGTAGACCGCCTTGCCCTCGTACTCGGCGGCGAGCGCCTTGCGGGTCCGCGTCTGGTGCTCGGCGTCCACGGCCACGCGGTACCGCTGGGTGTCGTCACTGCCGCGCAGCAGCACGTAGGGGATTTCATGGTGTTCCAGCGCGGCGACGACCGTCTCGAAGTTCCGCTGGAGGATGTCCACGGCCTGCAGGTCGTCACGGACCTCGGCCAGTCGGCCGGCCGCCCGGACGAGGGAGCGGTTGGCCGCGCCGATCACGAGTTCCCGGGCTCGCTGGTCACCGGAGGACGGCGCCGTCCGGTCCGCGGCGACCGCGGGATGGAAGCGGCCCGCGCCGCCGTTCGCCACACGGTGAGCCATGCGGTCCGCCCGCTCGGCCATCCGCTCGGGGGCGTCGCGCCGGTAGACGAGTTCGGTGAAGAGTGCTTCCCACTGCTTGACGACCACGTCGGCGGCGAAGCGCGCCGAGCCTTCGTAGGCGTTCTGCCCGTAGGAGCGCAGCAGCTCCTCGTCCCCCATGAGCTTGGCCATCGCCTCGGCGAGACTGTCCACGTCGCCGGGCGGGACGAGCAGACCGTCCACGCCGTGCCGGATGATCTCCGCCGGGCCGGTGACGACGTCGTACGCCACCGCCGGGACGCCCGCGGCGAACGCCTCCAGCAGCACCAGCGGGAACGCCTCGCCCTTCGACGACAGCACGGCCAGGCTCGCCTTGGCCCACTCCTCCGTCATGTGCTGGGTGGAGCCGAGGATCTCGACGGAGTCGTGCAGGCCGAGTCCTTGGACCAGGTTGCGCAGCCGGGACAGCTGCGGGCCGTCCCCGAAGATGCGCAGGCGCCACCCGGGGAACTCCGGCAGAACCTTGGCGAACGCGTGGATGGCGTGGTCGACCTGCTTCTCCGGGACGAGCCGGCTGGGCATCACGATGCTCTTGCCGGTCAGGCTGGAACGGGGCCGGAACCCCTCGGGTATGGCGTTCGGAATGGCCTCCAGGCGGGGGGCGGCCTTGCCGAGCGACTCCTCCAGCCACTGCTGGGTGCGTTCCGTCAGCACCACCATCGCGTCGATCTCGGGAGCCCGGTGCAGCAGGGGCTCACCGGTGCTGCCGCGCAGCTGCGACGAACGGTGCTCCTGGTGGATGGTGATCACCCGGGAGGGCGCCAGATCCGCGATGGCGGACATCAGGGCGGGCGTGGTGCTGATGAGGACGTCGGTGTCGATGGTGCGCAGGGCGCGTTTCATCTCGACGTCGGAGAGGGCGTCGAACGTCGCCTCCCACGACGGGTTGATCAGCTCGCTGGGCAGCCCGGCGAGCCGACGGCACTCCTCGGCACCGAGGCCGCTGTCCCGCACCGGCCGCTGCGTCTTGCCGGTGCGGTCCACCAGGTACCGCACGGAGACCCGCTCGTCCACGGAGAAGAAGGGACGCTCACGCGTCTTGAAGACGCTCAGCACCTCGACGGTGTGCCGGGGCGCCAGGTGCGTCGCCTGGGTGTAGACGGCCTGCTCCGTGCCGCCCATCTCGTCGCCCCAGGTGAGGAGAAACGTGATCTTCATTGGTGTCAACATCCAGAGGGGAGGTGGGCCGCACGGAAGGCGAGGCTGCCGATGGGCGTGTAATACGGGTTGATTCTGAGGACGGCGCTGTCGTCCTCCGTGCTCAGCAGGCGGTACGGCATCCGGAAGACGTCTCCGGGGGTGCGTACGTCGGTGCGCCGACGGGAGATCTTCAGCGACCGGCGGTGCGGACGCTGCAGACGCACGTCGAAGATCTGCTCCTTGGCCCCGAGGTCGCCGAAGTCGGCGGGCTTGAGCGAGCAGACGAAGGTGTCGCCGTGCCAGGTCGCCGGGACGACGCGGGTGGCCTTGCCGTTGCGGCGGACCAGTTCGACGTCCCCGCAGCAGTCTTCGGCGGGCGCGTTGACGAGCCGGCCCTCCAGCGTCACCTCGGACCAGCCGATCCGCAGCGAGACGATCTCCGCCTGCGCCTCGTCCCTGCCCAGGGACACATACGCGCGTCCGGTACCGGAGGCGATGAGCCGGCAGTACGTCCCGTCCTCGCGCACCGGCTCGGGAACCGTGGGCCCGTCGGGCATCAGCCGGGGCGCCTTGGCCACCGCGTACCGGTGCTCCGTACCGGAGGCGTCGGTGAAGACGACGGACAGCCGCCACTGTCCCGCCGCCAGCAGGAACCTGCGCACCCCCGCCGGCATCGGGTGCTGCCGGCCGGCGTCCGCCTCCAGCAGGTCGAGGACGGCGGTGCCCTGCGCCTCGACGTATCCGTCGCTGCGCTGGACCAGCGTGAGCGGAATGACGACCGGGGACGATCCGCCCAGCAGCAGGGAGGCCGACGCGGCGGTCAGCTCCTCCGGCACGCGGACGCAGAAGTTCAAGGTCCTGCCGTCCAGGAGGGACAGATGCTCCGCGGTGACGCGCGGCCAGTCATCGGTGCTCGGCGGAACCAGGACCAGGCTGTCCAGGCGCGACCGCGCCGAGCGCACCACTGCGTACCCCTTGCGCATCACCTTGTGCGGGGTGGGGAGTTGTCTCATCGGTTGTCTGCACCACGCTCGTAGGGGCTCGGGAACGGGAAGTACTCGTCCAGGAAGCGGCTCATCAGGTTCTGCTGGCGGCTCATGTCCGCTTCCGTGGAAGTCGTGTCGTTGAGGCAGAAGACGTGCGCGTCGCGGTGGGCCAGCAACCGGCCCAGCACCCGCTCGACGTTCGGCTTGCCGACGTCGCAATAGCGGTACACCAGCCCCTCGCCGGGGAACGAACGCTGCGTGTGGAAGGCGTAGTAGTGGTGCAGGGAAGAGGTCACCGACACGTCGGTGACGCTGCGGAACCTGCTCGCCGCCGTGCGCCGGTGCTCCTCGGGGAACTCCGCCTCGATCTCGTCCAGCACGCTGCGGTGCAGCGCGTGCGGCACGTGCTTCATCTTGCGGAAGATGGTGTCGCCGAAGCGCTCGGCGATGAGCCTGCGGTTGTTCTTTCCGGCGGCCGCCACGGGCGGATCCTCCGGGGAGGGTTCACCGAAGGGAACCAGGGCAGACGACAGGTAGAACTTCCCGAGACCGTTGGGCAGGAAGAAGTGCTGCGGAAGGATCTCCTGGCCGAGCATCACGTCGTCGTTGAAGTACAGGAAGTGCTCGGACAGGCCGTCGATGTGGTGCAGCTGGCTCTCGATGGCGTGCGAGTTGAACGTGGGCAGAGCCGCCGGATCCTTGAATATCTCCTTGTGACTGACCACCTTGATCTGCGGATGGTCCGTGTTCAGCCACTCGGGTGTCTGCTCGGCGGTCACCAGGTAGATGGTGCGCACCCACGGCGCGTACAGGTGCAGCGAGCGCAGCGAATAGCGGAGTTCGTCCCGGCTGAGGTAGCGCGCGGCGTTGGCCGCTTCTTCGTGGTACGGCCGGTCGGAGAAGCTCGCCCGCTGCCGCAGCCAGTGCGGATCCGAGCCGTCCACCCAGGTGTACACGACGTCGATGGGGAAGGTCCTGCGTCCGACGGCTCCCGCGGCGAAGGCCGGCCGTGTCGGCACGCGCACGGGTATGTGCTCCTCCGGCAGCGGCTGTTCCCCGGGCAGCGGCGCGAAGTCGGTGAACAGGGTTTCGTCGGCTTCGACGACCGGCTCGTCCAGCGGCACCTCCTCGGCTATCCCGTTGCGCCGAGGGGAGAGGAGCCGGCCGTCCTCCTGCCGCCAGAACTCGATGTCGCAGCCGTAGCGCAGGCCCAGGACGAGACGGCCGGTCTGGTCGGTGAGGTACCAGGTGCACCGCAGGACGTCCGAACGGGCCACCCGTTTCCACGGACCCGGTCCGTAGCCGGGCAGGGCGGAGCCCTCTTCCGGTTCGCTCTTGCGTACCGGGACCACGTACCCCGGTCTCGCCCGGCATGCCTGGCGCAGCGCGGTCAGCACACGCTCGCGGTCCTCGGCCCGAACCGCGACCGCGGCTGCCGTGTCGGAGGCGGAGCGCACGCAGAAGAACGGCACGCCCGCGCCGCGCAGCGCGGCGATCACCTCGTCCAGGTTCGCCCGGCGCGCCTGCAGCGGGGTGATGTCGGGTACGACGTGCGCGATGCGCGGCGTACCCGCCACGCTGACGACTCGCCGGTCGTACCGGGCGAGCAGGGCCTTGTGCCGGTGCGTCACCCGGACCCGCTTCACCTGGTCCCGCACCTCGGCCGCGGCGGCGATCCGGGACTTCACCTGCTCCCTCAGATCCGTGCCCACATGCTGCGCGATCATCCGTCGCGCGCCGACCGGCACCGCGCGACGATAGACGCCGACCAACCGGGACGCTTCAGGGTTTCGCACTGTGGGAACTCCTCCGATGGGCGGCCGATCGGTGAACGTCGCACGCCGACAACCGCCGATAAAAGCTAAGGCAATACCAAGTATGCAGTGTGTTTACCTCACACCTGCAGGGTGCTGCCACGCCATCAATCGGCTTTAAAACCAGGCATATCGGAACATTCGGGCAGGCGCGTCGGCATTGTCACAGTGCGCCGCCCGTCCACGGGCCGGGTCGGGGCCCCGGCGGTGCGCCCGCCGCGACGTGGCACCCCTGGCCGCCGCCCCGTGGGGACCTGCCCCACGGCTGCGGCTCGGGACGGCACGGGAGCCGGTCCGCTCAGAACGGCTCGAAGTCGTCGAACTCCCGCTGCGCCTCGTCGCGTTCGGCCTGGCGGTCCCGGCGGCGCTGGGCCGCGGGCCGCGGCGCCTCGAAGCGGTGGTCCTCGCCACGCCGGCCGAGCATCTCCGCGCCCGCCGTCAGCGACGGCTCCCAGTCGAAGACGACCGCGTTGTCCTCCGGGCCGATGGCGACGCCGTCGCCGGACCGGGCGCCCGCCTTCACCAGCTCCTCCTCCACGCCGAGGCGGTTGAGCCGGTCGGCCAGGTAGCCCACGGCCTCGTCGTTGTTGAAGTCGGTCTGGCGCACCCAGCGCTCGGGCTTCTCGCCGCGCACCCGGAACAGCGGCTCGCCGCCGACCTCCTCGCGGGTGACGGTGAAGCCGGCGTCGTCCACGGCCTGCGGCCGGATGACGATCCGGGTCGCCTCCTCCTTCGGCTTGGCGGCACGCGCCGCGGCGACCAGCTCACCCAGCGCGAACGACAGCTCGCGCAGGCCGATGTGCGCCACGGCCGACACTTCGAAGACGCGGTAGCCGCGCTGCTCCAGGTCGGGCCGGACCATCTCGGCGAGGTCCTTGCCGTCGGGCACGTCCACCTTGTTCAGCACGACGATCCGCGGGCGGTCGTCCAGGCCGCCGTACTCGCGCAGCTCGGCCTCGATGACGTCGAGGTCGGAGACCGGATCGCGGTCGGACTCCAGGGTCGCGGTGTCCAGCACGTGCACCAGCACGCTGCACCGCTCCACGTGCCGCAGGAACTCCAGGCCCAGGCCCTTGCCCTGGCTGGCGCCGGGGATCAGGCCCGGCACGTCGGCGATGGTGTACACGGTCGAACCGGCGGTCACCACGCCCAGGTTCGGCACGAGGGTCGTGAACGGGTAGTCGGCGATCTTCGGCTTGGCCGCGCTGAGCACGGAGATCAGCGAGGACTTGCCGGCGCTCGGGTAGCCCACCAGCGCCACGTCGGCGACGGTCTTCAGCTCCAGGACGATGTCCTGCACGTCGCCGGGCTCGCCCAGCAGCGCGAAGCCGGGCGCCTTGCGCCGGGCGGAGGCCAGCGCGGCGTTGCCGAGGCCGCCCCGGCCGCCCTGCGCGGCGATGTACGAGGTGCCGTGGCCGACCAGGTCGGCGAGCACGTTGCCCGCCTTGTCCAGGACGACCGTGCCGTCCGGCACCGGCAGGACCAGGTCCTGGCCGTCCTTGCCGGAACGGTTGCCGCCCTCGCCGGGCTTGCCGTTGGTGGCCTTGCGGTGCGGGGAGTGGTGGTAGTCGAGCAGTGTCGTCACCGACTGGTCGACGGTCAGGATGACGTCGCCGCCCCGGCCGCCGTTGCCGCCGTCCGGGCCGCCGAGCGGCTTGAACTTCTCCCGGTGCACGGAGGCACAGCCGTGGCCCCCGTTACCCGCGGCGACATGCAGCTCGACGCGGTCCACGAAGGTGGTCATTGCAGTGCCTCCAGAAAGTGCTGGTATGTCTCTACGTCAACACGCGAAAGGCGGACCCGCCTTCCCGGCCGGGAGGTCCCGGCCAAAGAAGTGAGGTCCGCCTCGCGAAAGCGTACGGTGCTGAATCAGCCGATCGGACGATCAGGTGGTTCAGGCGACCGGAACGATGTTCACGACCTTGCGGCCACGGTGGGTACCGAACTCCACCGCACCGGCCTGCAGCGCGAACAGCGTGTCGTCGCCGCCGCGGCCGACGCCCGCACCCGGGTGGAAGTGGGTGCCGCGCTGGCGGACCAGGATCTCACCGGCGTTCACGACCTGACCGCCGAAGCGCTTCACGCCGAGCCGCTGGGCGTTGGAGTCGCGACCGTTCCGGGTGGACGATGCGCCCTTCTTGTGTGCCATCTCTCTTCAGTCCCTTACTTCGCAGCCGTGGGGATCGACGTGACCTTGATCGCCGTGTACTGCTGGCGGTGGCCCTGCCGACGGCGGTAGCCGGTCTTGTTCTTGTAGCGCAGAATGTCGATCTTCTGGCCCTTGTGGTGGTCCACGACCTCGGCCTGAACCTTGATACCGGCCAGCACCCACGGGTCGCTGGTCACGGAGTCGCCGTCGACAACGAGCAGGGTCGAGAGCTCGACCGTGTCGCCAACCTTGGCAGTGGAAATCTTGTCAACCTCGACGATGTCGCCCACAGCAACCTTGTGCTGGCGACCGCCGCTGCGCACGATGGCGTACACGCGGATCTCACTCTCTTCGCTCGGGAACGGCACCCCCGCAGGCCAGCCGCCCGGCACGGCGGGCGACCTCTCCCGGCCAACCCTGTGCCCGGGAGGAAGAGGTTTACGGGGATGTGGCGTGCTCAGTGGACACGCCGACGGTCAAGGTTACGGGGCTCGCCCGCCGAGGGTCAAACCGGGCTGCCCGGACGGTGTGGCCCTGCCCGTGAGGGGACAGGACCGCACCGGGTCCGCACCGCGCCGGTGGACCGGCCGGACGGGCCGAGCCGGGCCCCAGGGCCCGGCTCGGCGCTCGTCGGACGACCCGGCTCAGCCCTCGTCGGAGGAGCCGGAGGAGGCCGGGGCGGACGCCGACTGCTGGGCCGCCGCGGTCTTCTTCGACGCCGACTTCTTCGCGGCCGTGGCCGTCTTGGCGGTCTTCGCCGCCTTCTTGGCCGTGGTCTTCTTCGCCGCCGTCTTCTTGGCGGCGGTCTTCTTGGCCGCCGTCTTCTTCGTGGCGGCCTTCTTCGCCGTGGCCTTCTTGGCGGTCTTGCGCGCCGTCTTCTTGGCCGCGGCCGCCTCCTCGGCGCCCTCGGCACCCTCGGCGGGCCGTTCCGCGGGCTCGGCGGCCTCGGGCGCCTCCGCCTGCGCCGCGGCCGGCTCAGCGGCCTCAGCGGCCTCGGCGGCCTCCGGTCGGGCCGTCGCCGACGGGACGACCACGACGGCCGCCTCCTCCGGTGCGGTCGGCGCGGTGGGCTTGCGCACGGCGCGCCGACGCGGACGGGCCGGGGCGGCGGGCTCCGCGGGCGCCTCGGCCACAGCCGGCTGCTCGGCCTGCGCGGCCGGTTCGGCCACCGGGGCCTCGACCTGCTCGGCCTGTGCCGGAGCCGTCTTCGGCGCGGCCTCCGGCACCGTCACCACGGCCGCCTCGGCCCCCGCCGGGGAACCGGCCGGCGCGGTCGCCTTGCGGGTGGCGCGGCGGCGCGTACGACCCTTGGGGGCGGCCTCCTCGGCGGGCGCCTCGGCGCTCTCCCGCGCCTTCCGGGCGGCGACGACCGGGTCCTCGACGGCCTCGGGCTCGGCCTGCGCCCGGGCGGCCGGCTCCGGGCGCACCGGGCGCTCGGCCTCCTCGGCGGCGGTGACGTCCTGGGCCGTGGGGGCCTGGACCGCGGGAGCCTCGGCGGCCGGGGCGGCGGCCTCGGTCTGCGCCTTCGGCGCGCCCGCCGGAGCGGACGCCTTCCGGCTCGCCCGGCGCCGGCCACGGCCCCGCGCGGCCGCGGCCTCCGCCTCGGCGACGCTGCTGTACAGCTCCTCGTCCGGGGCCATGCCGTCCGTCAGCGGCTGCGGCGCGGGCACCGCGACCGGCTCGGCGGTCTCGGCGACGGCCTCCGCCTCGCTCTCCGCCTCCTCCTCGGCGGTCTGCGCCACGGCCTCGGCGGCCACCGCCTCCTGCGGCTGCTCGGCACCGGCACGGGCGCGCTTGCGCCGCTTGCCGCCGCCGGCGGCGGTGGCGTGGTCCAGGTGGACGATGACACCGCGGCCGTTGCAGTGGACGCAGGTCTCGGAGAAGGACTCCAGCAAGCCCTGGCCGACCCGCTTGCGGGTCATCTGCACCAGGCCCAGCGAGGTCACCTCGGCCACCTGGTGCTTGGTGCGGTCGCGGCCCAGGCACTCCAGCAGGCGGCGCAGCACCAGGTCGCGGTTGGACTCCAGGACCATGTCGATGAAGTCGATCACGATGATGCCGCCGAGGTCGCGCAGCCTCAGCTGGCGCACGATCTCCTCGGCCGCCTCCAGGTTGTTCCTGGTGACCGTCTCCTCCAGGTTGCCGCCCTGGCCGGTGAACTTGCCGGTGTTGACGTCGATGACGACCATCGCCTCGGTCCGGTCGATGACCAGCGAACCGCCGCTGGGCAGCCAGACCTTGCGGTCCAGCGCCTTGGCGAGCTGCTCGTCGATCCGGTACGTGGCGAAGACGTCCACCTCGCTGGTCCAGCGCTGCAGGCGCGGCGCGAGGTCCGGGGCGACGTGCGAGACGTAGCCGTGGATGGTCTCCCACGCCTCGTCACCGCTGACGATGACCTTGGAGAAGTCCTCGTTGAAGATGTCGCGCACGACCCGGACGGTCATGTCCGGCTCGCCGTACAGCAGCGTCGGGGCGTTGGAGCCGTTCTTGGCCTTCTTTTGGATGTCCTCCCACTGCGCCTGCAGCCGCTCGACGTCCCGGCGCAGCTCCTCCTCGCTGGCGCCCTCCGCGGCGGTGCGCACGATGACGCCCGCGTCCTCGGGGACGATCTTCTTGAGGATGGTCTTCAGCCGGGCCCGCTCGGTGTCGGGCAGCTTGCGGCTGATGCCGGTCATGGAGCCCTCGGGGACGTACACGAGGTAGCGACCGGGGAGCGAGACCTGGCTGGTCAGGCGTGCGCCCTTGTGGCCGATCGGATCCTTCGTCACCTGGACGAGGACCGACTGGCCGGACTTCAGGGCGGACTCGATGCGGCGCGGGCCGTTGGCCATGCCGAGGGCCTCGAAGTTGACCTCGCCCGCGTACAGCACGGCGTTGCGGCCCTTGCCGATGTCGATGAAGGCGGCCTCCATCGACGGCAGGACGTTCTGCACCTTGCCGAGGTAGACGTTCCCGACGTACGAGACCGCCTGCTCCTTGTTGACGTAGTGCTCGACGAGCACGCCGTCCTCCAGGACGCCGATCTGCGTACGGTCGCCGTGCTGGCGGACGACCATCACGCGCTCGACGGCCTCGCGCCGGGCCAGGAACTCGGCCTCGGTGATGATCGGCACCCGGCGGCGGCCCTGCTCGCGGCCCTCGCGGCGGCGCTGCTTCTTGGCCTCCAGACGTGTGGAGCCCTTGATGGACTGCACCTCGTCGGTGACGTCACCGGAGCGCTCGTCCTTCTTGCGCGGCTCGCGGACCTTGACGACGGTGCGCTCGGGGTCGTCGGCGGACGGCTCGGTGTCCACGGCGCTGTCCCCGGCCCGGCGCCGGCGCCGGCGGCGCCGGCGGCTGCTGCTGGAGCCGGCGCCCGCGCCGGCCGCCTGCTCCTCGCCCTCGCCGCCCTGCGCGGTGTGCTCCTCGGCCGCCTCGTCCTCGACGTCCTCCTCGAGCTGCTCGGCGGTGTCCTCGGCGTCCTGCGCGGCCTGGGCGGCGGCGAGCTGCACGCTCTCCTCCGCCTCGTCCTCGCCACCGCCCTCGGCGGCCTCGCCACGGCGACGGCGGCGGCCTCCGCGACGGCGGCGGCGCCGGCCGCCGGACTCCTCGCCCTCGTCGCCTTCCTCGAACTCCTCGGCCTCGGCCTCGGTCTCGTCCTCGACGGCCCGCTCCTCGGGCTCCTCGCCGTAGCCGGCGCCCCGGCGACGGCGGCGGCGCCGCGTGCCGGCCTGCTCCTCGCGCTCCTGCAGCGGGGTTCCCTCCGCCTCGGCGGTCTCCTCGACCTCGGCGGCTTCGGCGGCCTCGGCGGCGGCCCGCTGCGGGGTCTGGAACTTCGGCTCGGTGAAGACCGGCGGCTGGAACACGGCGACGGCCGGGCGCGCCGGGCGGCGCGCGCCCTCGGCCTCCTCGGCCGGGGTCTGCGGCGCGGCGGGCTCGGCGGCCGGGGCGGCGAACCCGGTCGCGGCGCGCCGGACGACGCGGCGCCGGCCACGGCGCGGCGCGGCCTCCTCGACGGGTGCTTCGGCGGCGGGTGCGTCCTTCGCCGGTGCTTCCTTCACGGGTGCCGGCTCGGCGGCGGGGGTCTGCGGGGTCTCGGCAGGGGTCTGCGCGGCGGTCTCCTCGGCGGCGGGCGCGGCCACGGCGCGCGTGGCACGCCGACGCGTGCGGCGCGGCGCGGACTCCTCGACCACGGCGGCCTGCTCGGCCGACACGGCGGGCTCGGCCTTTTCGGCCCGCCGCGCCCGCCCCGGCCCCGGGGCGGGACCGGCGGGGCCGGGGGCGCGGGCGCGCGGGGGGCGCGGGGGGGGGGCCCCCGCCCGCGGGCGCGCCGCGCGGCGGCCGGCGGAACTGAACACCCCCAGCGACACCCTGCCGCCGCGTCGTCGGCGCCGTGCCGCGTCCCGCCCGGCGGGCGGGCCCGCCGGGCGGGACGCGGCACGGCGCCGACGACGCGGCGGCAGGGTGTCGCTGGGGGTGTTCAGTTCTTCGGAACCCGTGGGTTCGTTCGGTCCGAGCATGCGGGCGTATCTCCCGTCAGGCTCCCGGGCGCCGCGCCTGGTCCGGCGCCGATCGCATCGATCGGCCGCCGTTGACGTCCGCGGCCGCGCAGTTGCGCGTTGACCGCCGTCCGGGGCGCGGGCGCCGCACGGGAGCTCTCTGTGTCCTGTCTCGCCGGTTCCGTACGCCTTGTCGCATACGGCCTGGCGAAAGTCTTCTGGTCGGTGCGCTGCCCGACCCAGGTGGCTCCCGAGTACGAGGGCGGCGCTTTCGGCGTCCGTCCCTGCGGGACCTTCCCTAAGCAGGTGCCTTCGCGGTGGCAGCGTCGGCGGCCCCTGTGGAAGCGGCCGGGGCGGCCGGGTCTGCCTCGCGGTCGGGCGCGAGCGGGTCGGTCACCGCGCCGGTCTCGTCATCGAGCAGCCCCTGCGCCAGCCTGGTCACCGCTGCGGGGACCGGCGGCGCCAGGTCGGCCACGGCGCTGAGACCGGACAGGACGTCGTCGGGTCGTACGGCAGGCGTCACGTGCCGAACAACCAGCCGCAGTATCGCACAGGGCTGGTCGATCGGCCCATCAGCTGCCGATTCGTGCGGTGTCACGCTCTGCAGACTCACGACCGCGGGGCGGGCGTCGAAGGTGCGCATGCCGTTCTTGGTCAGGCGCTGGACCTCGACGGTCTCGGCCGCGTTGAAGGCCGCCACGGCCCGCTCGGCCTCGGCCGGGTCCACTCCGTCCAGCCGCAGCTCCCACACGGAGGCGGTCAGCCGGTCGGCGAGCCCCGGGGTGCGGGCCTCGACCGCGTCGATCACGTCGAGCCCGGCGGGCAGCGACGCGTCGAGCAGGCTGCGCAGCCGCTCCGGGTCGCGGGGTGCGGTGAGCGCGATCTCGAGGTACTCCGCCTCACTGCCCGTGCCGGTGGGTGCGGCATTGGCGTAGGAGACCTTCGGGTGCGGCGTGAACCCCGCCGAGTACGCCATCGGCACCTCGGCTCGGCGCAGCGCGCGCTCGAAGGCGCGCTGGAAGTCACGGTGGCTGGTGAACCGGAGGCGGCCGCGCTTGGTGTAGCGCAGTCGGATGCGCTGCACCGCGGGTGCGGGCGGCGGGCCTTCGGGCTGTCGCTTGCCCAGTGGAACTTCTCCTCGTGTACGGCGGACGGTCCGGGGCGGCACCCGCGTCGGCGGGAGGTCGCGCCCGGTCCTCTTGTCTAGGGTACGTGTTCCCCGTTCCGGGAGTTCCCGGCCGGGTCACCCGAGGGCCACCCGCCGGTCACCACACCGTGGCGGCGGTCACCTTCTCACCGGTGACGCGGCGCCGGTCACTTGACGACGGTCAGCGGCAGCAGCTTCTTGCCCGTGGGGCCGATCTGGATGCTGGTGTCCATCGCCGGGCACACGCCGCAGTCGAAGCACGGCGTCCAGCGGCAGTCCTCGACCTCGGTCTCGTCCAGGGCGTCCTGCCAGTCCTCCCAGAGCCAGTCCTTGTCCAGACCGGAGTCCAGGTGGTCCCAGGGCAGGACCTCCTCGTAGGAGCGCTCGCGGGTGGTGTACCAGTCGACGTCGACGCCGTAGGGGGCGAGCGCCTTCTCCGCGCAGGCCATCCAGCGGTCGTAGGAGAAGTGCTCGCGCCAGCCGTCGAAGCGGCCGCCGTCCTCGTAGACCGCGCGGATCACCGCGCCGATGCGGCGGTCGCCGCGGGAGAGCAGGCCCTCGACGATGCCGGGCTTGCCGTCGTGGTAGCGGAAGCCGATCGAGCGGCCGTACTTCTTGTCGCCGCGGATCTTGTCCCGGAGCTTCTCCAGCCGGGCGTCGGTCTCCTCGGCGCTCAGCTGCGGGGCCCACTGGAAGGGGGTGTGCGGCTTGGGGACGAAACCGCCGATGGAGACCGTGCAGCGGATGTCGTTGGAGCCGGAGACCTCGCGGCCCTTGGCGATGACGCGGGTCGCCATGTCCGCGATCTGCAGCACGTCCTCGTCGGTCTCCGTGGGCAGGCCGCACATGAAGTACAGCTTCACCTGCCGCCAGCCGTTGCCGTACGCCGTGGCGACGGTACGGATCAGGTCCTCCTCGGAGACCATCTTGTTGATGACCTTGCGGATGCGCTCCGAGCCGCCCTCCGGGGCGAAGGTCAGGCCCGAGCGGCGGCCGTTGCGGGTCAGCTCGTTGGCCAGGTCGATGTTGAAGGCGTCCACCCGGGTCGAGGGCAGGGACAGGCCGATCTTGTCGTCCTCGTAGCGGTCGGCCAGGCCCTTGGCGATGTCGCCGATCTCGGAGTGGTCCGCGGAGGACAGCGACAGCAGGCCGACCTCCTCGAAGCCGGTCGCCTTCAGGCCCCGGTCCACCATCTCGCCGATGCCCGTGATGGAGCGCTCGCGCACCGGGCGGGTGATCATGCCGGCCTGGCAGAAGCGGCAGCCGCGGGTGCAGCCGCGGAAGATCTCCACGCTCATCCGCTCGTGCACCGTCTCGGCCAGCGGGACCAGCGGCTGCTTGGGGTAGGGCCACTCGTCCAGGTCCATCACGGTGTGCTTGGACACGCGCCACGGCACGCCGGACCGGTTGGGCACGACCCGGCCGATGCGGCCGTCGGGGAGGTATTCGACGTCGTAGAACGCCGGGACGTACACGCCGCCGGTCTTCGCCAGGCGGAAGAGGAGCTCCTCCCGGCCGCCGGGGCGGCCCTCCTGCTTCCAGGCGCGGATGATGCCGCTGACCTCCAGCACCGCCTGCTCGCCGTCGCCGATCACCGCGCAGTCGATGAAGTCGGCGATCGGCTCGGGGTTGAACGCCGCGTGGCCGCCGGCCATGACGATCGGGTCGTCGAGGGTGCGGTCCTTAGACTCCAGCGGGATCCCCGCCAGGTCCAGCGCCGTCAGCATGTTCGTGTAGCCCAGCTCGGTGGAGAAGCTGATGCCGAGCACGTCGAACGCCTTCACCGGGCGGTGGCTGTCCACCGTGAACTGCGGGACGCCGTGCTCCCGCATCAGCGCCTCCAGGTCGGGCCACACGCTGTAGGTGCGCTCGGCGAGGACGCCGTCCTGCTCGTTGAGCACCTCGTAGAGGATCTGCACGCCCTGGTTGGGCAGGCCGACCTCGTAGGCGTCGGGGTACATGAGTGCCCAGCGGACGTCGCACTCGTCCCAGTCCTTGACGGTGGAGTTGAGCTCTCCGCCGACGTACTGGATCGGCTTCTGCACATGGGGGAGCAGAGCTTCGAGCTGCGGGAAAACCGACTCGACAGGCATCTCGCGAACCTTCATCAGCTGACAGGGGTGACCATCAAGCCTAACCCGGACGGAGGGCAGGCCGCGCCGCCGCCTCGGCGGCCCGCCGCTTCCCCCGTATGGGGTGCCGTACGGGAACGTGCTCGCCCCCGGCGGGGGCCGCCGGGGGCGGCTACGCCGACATCGGCCGCTGCACTCTGATCGACTGCAGCAGGCCCACCGCCACCCAGGCCGCGAACATCGACGAGCCGCCGTAGGAGACGAACGGCAGGGGCAGGCCGGTGACCGGCATGATGCCCAGGGTCATGCCGATGTTCTCGAAGGACTGGAAGGCGAACCAGGCGACGATCCCGGCGGCGACGATGGTGCCGTACAGCTCGGTGGTCTCGCGGGCGATGCGGCAGGCCCGCCACAGGACGATGCCGAGCAGCACGATGATCAGGCCCGCGCCGACGAAGCCCAGCTCCTCGCCCGCGACCGTGAAGACGAAGTCGGTCTGCTGCTCGGGCACGAACTGGCCGGTGGTCTGGGAGCCGTGGAACAGGCCCGCGCCGGTCAGGCCGCCGGAGCCGATGGCGATGCGGGCCTGGTTGGTGTTGTAGCCGACGCCGGCCGGGTCGAGGCTGGGGTTGGCGAAGGCCGCGAACCGGTTGATCTGGTACTCGTCCAGGATGTGCAGCTGCCAGATGGCCACGCAGCCGATGGCGCCCGCCGCGAGCAGGCCGAAGATCCAGCGGTTGGAGGCACCGGAGGCGAGCAGCACGCCGAGGATGATGGCGACCAGGACCAGGACCGTGCCGAGGTCGGGCATGAGCAGCACGATCAGGATGGGCACGGCGGCCAGGCCCAGGGACTGCAGGACCGTGCGGTGGTCGGGGTACTCCTTGTCACCGGCGTCCACCCGGGCGGCGAGCATCATCGCCATGCCCAGGATGATCGTGACCTTCACGAACTCCGAGGGCTGGATGGAGAACCCGCCGCCCAGCACGATCCAGTTGCGGCTGCCGTTGATGGTGGCGCCGAGCGGGGTGAGCACCAGCAGGATGCCCAGCAGCGAGGCGCCGTAGAGGATCGGCACGGCGTTGCGCAGGGCGCGGTGGCCGAGCCAGAGGGTGCCGATCATCAGGGCGAGCCCGATGCCGGTGTTCACCAGGTGCCGGATGAGGAAGTAGTACGGGTCGCCCTGGTTGATCTCGGTGCGGTTGCGGGTCGCGGAGAAGACCAGGGCGGTGCCGATCACGGACAGGGCGAGCGCGGACAGCAGCATCGGCCAGTCGAGGCGGCGGGCGACGGAGTCGCGGGCGAAGACCCGCGTCCAGCGGGCCCGCTCGGGTCCGTACCCGGAGACGGAGAAGCTGTTCGCGCCGGTCATGCGGTCGTCCTCCGGCTTCCCCTGCGGCGTGCCCGCCTGCGGGTGTCACGGTTGCCTGTCGGCGGCGAGGTGGTGGTGGCCGGTGTCTGGTCACCGTTGGGCGTGGTGTCGCCCTGCTGGGTGGCCTGCTGCTGGGCGACCTTCTCCTGGTCCTTGGCCGGGTCGCCGGGGATCTTCGCAGCGGCGATGGTGCCGTCGGTCTGGATCTTGGGCAGGCCCTTCTGCGGGGAGGGCAGCAGCGCCTTGTTGTGGTCGATGGAGCCGTCGGCCTGGACGCCGTACAGGGCGCTGTAGATGTTGCGCACGGCCTCACCGGAGGCGCCCGAGCCGGTACCGGCCTGGGAGATGGTCATGATGACCGAGTAGTCCTTGCTGTACGTGGCGAGCCAGGACGTGGTCTGCTTGCCGTAGACCTCGGCGGTACCGGTCTTGGCATGCAGCGGGATCTTGTCCTGCGGCCAGCCGGCGAACTTCCAGGCGGCGGTACCGCGGGTGGCCACGCCCGCCAGGGCCTGGTCCATCATGTCGCGGGTGGCCTTGCTGATCGGCAGCTTGCCGCGGGGCTGGGGCTTGATCTCGGTGACGTGCTTGCCGTCGGCGCTGATGACGGCCTTGCCGATGGTCGGGGTGTACATGGTGCCGCCGTTGGAGATGGCGCCGTAGATGACGGCCTCCTGGATCGGGGTGAGCAGCGTGTCGCCCTGCCCGATCGAGTAGTTGATCTCGTCGCCCTCGCGCATCTTGTTGCCTTCGAGGCAGTTCTCGTACGCGATCTTCTCGACGTAGCTGCCGTCCTTCTTGCCGCTCTTGCACCAGGCGTCCTTGTTGGCCTCCCAGTACCGCTGCTTCCACTGGCGGTCGGGGACGCGGCCGGTGACCTCGTTGGGCAGGTCGATGCCGGTCTTCTTGCCGAGGCCGAACTGGTGGGCGGTCTTGAAGAACCAGTCCTTGGGCTGGCCCGGCTTGGGGTTGATGCCGCCGTCCTTCTTCCACTCGCTGTCCGCGAGGTAGTAGAAGACGGTGTCGCAGGAGACCTCCAGTGCCCGGCCGAGGCTGATGTCGCCGAAGTTCTCGCCCTCGAAGTTCTTGAAGACCTGGCCGCCGACCGAGTAGGAGCTGGTGCAGGGGTAGTTGCCGTTGAAGTCGTAGCCGGCCTGGACGGCGGCGGAGGTGGAGATCACCTTGAACGTCGAGCCCGGCGCGGACTGGCCCTGGATGGCGCGGTTGAGCAGCGGGTAGTCGGAGTTCTTGCCGGTGAGCGCCTTGTAGTCCTTGGCGGAGATGCCGCCGACCCAGACGTTCGGGTCGTACGTCGGCGCGGAGGCCATGGCGACGATCCGGCCGGTCTTGGCCTCCATGACGACGACGGCACCGGAGTCCGCCTTGTAGTTCGAGCCGGTGATGTCGTCGTACTGCTGGCGGGCGGCCTTCATGGCCTTGTCCAGCTCGTACTCCGCGACGCGCTGGACGCGGGCGTCGATGCTGGTGACGAGGTTCGAACCGGGCTGGGCGGCGTCCGACTTGGCCTTGCCGATGACCCGGCCGAGGTTGTCGACCTCGTAGCGGGTCACGCCGGCCTTGCCGCGCAGCTCCTTGTCGTACTGCCGCTCCAGGCCGGAGCGGCCGACCATGTCGGAGCGCAGATAGGGCGAGGAGGTGTCCTTGGCCTGCTGGATCTCCTCGTCGGTGACCGGGGAGAGGTAGCCGAGGACCTGGGCGGTGTTGGACTTGCCCGGGCCGGGGTAGCGGCGCACGGCCTCGGGTTCGGCGGTGATGCCGGGGAAGTCCTCGGCGCGTTCCCGGATCTGCAGCGCCTGCCGGGGCGTGGCGTCGTCGGTGATGGGGATGGGCTGGTACGGCGAGCCGTTCCAGCAGGGCTGCGGGGTCTTGGCGTCGCACAGCCGGACCTTCTGCATGACCTCCTGCGGACTCATGCCGAGGACACCGGCCAGCTTGGTCAGCACCGCCTTGCCGTCGTCCTTCTGCTTGAGCAGGTCGGTGCGGGAGGCGGAGACCACCAGGCGGGTCTCGTTGTCGGCGAGCGGCACGCCGCGCGCGTCCAGGATCGAGCCGCGCGTGGCGGGCTGCACGACCTGCTGGACGTGGTTGCCGGACGCCTCCTTCTGGTAGTAGGCGCCCTCGCGGATCTGCAGGTACCACAGCCGGCCGCCGAGGGTGCCGAGCAGGGAGAGGACGAGGATCTGGATCACGACGAGACGGGTGCGGACCCGTGGGGTCCGGCCGGTCTCGGGGATGTTGGTCACTGGTGCTGCCTCCCCCTCTCAGCGTGCCGACGTGTGTGCGCGTGCGGACGTGTGTGCGTGGACGCGTACAGGCGTTTGCGTGCGTACGCATGATGAACGACGGACCTGTGAGCCCTCGTTCCGCCGGACCGTCCCCGTTCGGGTGAACTCTGCGGGGCTCACAGCCGCTTGACCCCCTTGATGCGGCCCACCCGGACGGAGCGGGTGCGGGCCTTGGTCTTCAGGCCGCCCAGCGCCCCGCGCTGGCCGCCGATGCGCAGCCCGGTGCCGGAGGACAGCCAGCCGGAGGACAGGTCGGTGCCCTGGCCGGCGCCGCCGGCCTCGGCGAGCGGGTCGTGGTCGGTGCGCCGGGCCAGCGCCATGATGCCGGGCACGACGAAGGGGGCGAGCAGCAGGTCGTACACCGCGGCCGTGAACAGCAGGCCGGGCAGGCCGACATGGCGGGCGGCGGTGTCGCCGACGAGGGCGCCGACACCGGCGTACAGCAGCGTGGAGCCGAGCGCGGCGCCGACCACCACCGCCATGGGGCCGGTGGCCGACTTCACCTGGCCGGTCTCCGGCTTGATGAGTCCGGCGAAGTAGCCGATGACGCACAGCACGAGCGCGTAGCGCCCGGCGGCGTGGTCGGCGGGCGGGGCGAGGTCGGCGAGCAGTCCGGCGCCGAAGCCGATGAGGGCACCGCCGACGTGGCCGTAGACCATGGCCAGGCCGAGGACGGTGAGCAGCAGCAGGTCGGGCACGGCGCCCGGCAGGTGCAGCCGGGACAGGACGCTGACCTGGATCACCAGGGCGACGACGACCAGCGCGGTGGAGAGCAGGATCCGGTTCAGGCGCATGGGACTTCGAAGCTCCTACTGCTGCTGGCTGTCGGTGGACTGCGCGTCGGGCCGCCCGCTGCTGGTCGCGTTCGGGCTGCCGCCGCCGTTCGCGTTCGTGCCGTCGTTCGCGTTCCCGCTGTCGTTC
Organism: Streptomyces mexicanus; assembly: GCF_902506575.1. Classification (GTDB taxonomy): domain Bacteria; phylum Actinomycetota; class Actinomycetes; order Streptomycetales; family Streptomycetaceae; genus Streptomyces; species Streptomyces mexicanus. The sequence continues at coordinate 2,874,508 of NZ_LR732544.1, forward strand.
GCGTTCCCGTCGTTCGCGTTCCCGTCCGCGCCGGCGGACGGGGTGACCGTCACGGTCACCGTCGGCGTCGGGGTCGGCTTGGGCTTGGGCGGCAGGACCGCGTCCCGCGGGTCCTTCTTCGGGGCCTGGACGACGACGCCGACGACGTCGAGCTTGGTGAAGCCGACGTACGGCGTCACGTACACCGTGCGGGTCAGATCGCCGCCGGAGGGGTCCACGCGGGAGACGACACCCACCGGCACGCCCGGCACGAACGGCTTGTCGCCCTGCGAGCCGAAGGTGACCAGCCGGTCGCCCTTCTTCACCTCGGCCTTGCCGTTGAGGAGCTGCACCCGCATCGGGCGGTCGCCCTGGCCGGAGGCGAAACCGAGTTCGTCGGTGCCCTCCATCCGGGTGCCGACGGTGAAGTCCGGGTCGTTGGCGAGCAGCACGGTGGCGGAGTCGGGGCCGACGGTGGTGACCCGGCCGACCAGCCCGTCGGCGTTGAGGACGGTCATGTCGCGCTGGATGCCGTCGTGGGAGCCCACGTCGATGGTGATGGTCCAGGAGAAGCCCTGCGCGGCTCCTATGGCGATGACCTGGGCGCCCTTGATGCCGTACTGCCCCTGGCCGGCCAGCTTCAGCATCCGGTCGAGCTGGGACAGGCGGCTGCGGTTGCGGGCGTCGCTGCCCAGCTTGGCCTTCAGCGCGGCGTTCTCCTTCTCCAGCGCGGTCAGCCGGTCGTGGCGTTCACCGGAGTCACGGACGGCGGAGACCGCGTTGCCGACCGGGTTCACCACGGACGACAGGCCGTTCTCCACGGGGCCGAACACGGTGGCGGCGGCCCGTCTGGCGCCCTGCACGGGGGAGTTCTCCCCGCCACGGATGTCCACCGTGATCAGCGCGAACGCGATCGCGATCAGCAGCACCAGGAGCAGCCGGCTCTCTTTCGTGTCCCTCACGTGCGGCGGCCGTGCCCTTCCTCATAGGAACCGGGTGGCCCCCGAGAAAACGCTCGGACGTGAGCGCAATTCCAAGGGGCCTGTTTGCGGGAGCTTATGCCTCTATATCAACGATCCGCCGTACGAGAGGAGATCATCTCGTACGGCGGACCCGAAATTTTCTGTCACCTGCGCGGCTGGGCGTCCAGGACCTGCTGCAGTGCCTCGAACTCCTCGACGCATTTGCCGGAGCCGAGCGCCACGCTGTCCAGCGGATCCTCGGCGATGTGGATCGGCATACCGGTCTCCCGGCGCAGCCGCTCGTCCAGGCCGCGCAGCAGGGCGCCGCCGCCGGTCAGGACGATGCCCCGGTCCATGATGTCGCCGGACAGCTCCGGCGGGCACTTGTCCAGGGTGGTCTTGACCGCGTCGACGATCGCGTTGACCGGTTCCTCGATCGCCTTGCGGACCTCGGCGGCGGAGATGACGACGGTCTTCGGCAGCCCGGAGACCAGGTCACGGCCGCGGATCTCGGTGTGTTCGTCGGTGTCCAGGTCGTACGCCGAACCGATCGTGATCTTGATCTGTTCGGCCGTCCGCTCACCCAGCAGAAGGCTGTACTCCTTCTTGACGTGCTGGATGATGGCGTTGTCCAGCTCGTCGCCGGCCACCCGGATGGACTGGGCGGTGACGATGCCGCCGAGGGAGATGACCGCGACCTCCGTGGTGCCGCCGCCGATGTCCACCACCATGTTGCCCGTGGCCTCGTGGACCGGCAGGCCCGAGCCGATGGCCGCGGCCATGGGCTCCTCGATGATGTGCACCTGGCGGGCACCGGCCTGCGAGGACGCCTCGATGACGGCGCGCCGCTCGACTCCGGTGATACCGGAGGGCACGCAGACCACGACCCGCGGCCGCGCGAGATAGCGCCGCTTGTGGATCTTCAGGATGAAGTAGCGGAGCATCCGCTCGGTGATCTCGAAGTCCGCGATGACGCCGTCCTTCAGCGGACGCACGGCAACGATGTTGCCGGGCGTGCGCCCGATCATCTTCTTCGCCTCGGCGCCGACCGCGAGGATGCCACCGGTGTTCGTGTTGATCGCGACGACGGACGGCTCGTTGAGTACGATCCCGCGACCCCTGACGTACACCAGCGTGTTGGCGGTCCCGAGGTCGACAGCCATGTCACGGCCGATGAACGACATAGAGTTCCCCATCAGGATTCGTCTGGCCCACCCGAAAAGCCGTGAGGGCATTTCAGGTCGGCGAGGTGGGTGCTGTGACGTGAAGGCTTCCATCGTAGACGCGCCTGCACGAACACTGCGCGAGGGTCTTCGCCATTGTCAGCAGATGGCGTACCGCCTCGCTTGTGGAGACGTCCCATCGGGGGCACGCGTTCCCCCGATCGGCACCGCGTATGCCGGTGGCGGCCGGAAACGACACGGCCGCCCAGGTCAGACAGCCCGATGAGCTGACGATACGTCAGAAAAACGTCGTTCCCGCGCGCGACCGGTGCCGTCCGCGGGTCAGGCCAGGCCGGGGAAGAAGATCTTCACCTCGCGCTCGGCGGACTCCTCGGAGTCGGAGGCGTGGATCAGGTTCTCCCGGACGATCACGCCGTAGTCCCCGCGGATCGAGCCCGGCGCGGCGGCGATCGGGTCGGTCGGACCGGCCAGCGCCCGCATCCCCTCGATGACCCGCTCACCCTCGACGATCATGGCCACGACCGGGCCGGAGGACATGAACTCCACCAGCGGCTCGTAGAACGGCTTGCCCTTGTGCTCGCCGTAGTGCTGCTCCAGCGTGTCGGTGTCCAGCGTGCGCAGCTCCAGCGCGGTGATCCGCCAGCCGGCCTTGCGCTCGATACGGCTGATGATCTCGCCGGTCAGGCCACGACGGACGGCGTCGGGCTTGAGGAGGACGAGGGTGCGCTGGGTCACGGGAGGACTCCTTCTCCTGCTTGAGATGCGGTGGGACGAAGGGTACAGGGCCTTCGTCACACAGCGTCAGCCGAGGCGGAGCCGCCCTCGGCGGCCTGCGCCGCGAACCGCGCCTTGGCCGCGTCGACCTTCCGCCCGAAGTGCACCGACGCCCACCACAGCCCTGCGAACACCGCGCCCAGGAAGTACATCGTGGGCACCACGACCCCGGAGGCGATCAGCGCGATCTGCAGCGCCCAGCCCAGCACCACACCGGAGCGGCGGGGCACCCTCCCGCACAGCAGCACGCACAGCACCATCGCGATGCCGCTGACCGTCCACACCGTCCCCATGGACAGGTCCGGGTCCTTCATCGCGACCAGCGCGGCGAACCCGATGACGAAGAACTCGCCGATCAGCGTCGAGGAACACAGCGTACGCACGGGATGTCAGCCCCTTCCCAGGAGCAGTCGGGCCTCACCGACGGTGATGACGGAACCGGTGACCAGCACTCCCCCGCCGGCGAACTCGCCCTCCTCCTCGGCGAGCGTGATCGCGGCCTCCAGCGCGTCCGGCAGCCGCGGCTCCACCTGGACCCGCTCCTCACCGAACACCTCCACGGCGATCGCCGCCAGCTCGTCGGCGTCCATCGCGCGGTGGCTGGAGTTCTGCGTGACCACGACCTCCGCGAACACCGGCTCGAACGCCTCCAGCAGCCCGCGCACGTTCTTGTCCGCGCTGGCCCCGACCACGCCGATGAGCCGGCTGAAGTCGAACGCCTCGTGCACGGCCTCGGCGGTGACCTGCGCGCCCGCCGGATTGTGCGCGGCGTCCAGCACCACGGTCGGCGAGCGCCGCACCACCTCCAGGCGGCCCGGCGAGGTCACCGACGCGAACGCCCGGCGGACGGTCTCGACGTCCAGCGGCTCGGCCCGCTGCGCCCCCACCCCGAAGAACGCCTCCACCGCGGCCAGCGCCACCGCCGCGTTGTGCGCCTGGTGCGCGCCGTGCAGCGGCAGGTACACCTCCGTGTACTCGCCGCCCAGCCCGCGCAGCGTCAGCAGCTGCCCGCCCACGGCCACCTGCCGCGCCACGACCCCGAACTCCAGGCCCTCGCGGGCCACGGTCGCGTCGACCTCCACGGCCTTCTTCAGCAGCACCTGCGCGGCGTCCACCGGCTGCTGCGCCATGATCACCGTGGCGCCCTGCTTGATGATGCCGGACTTCTCCCCGGCGATCTCCCCGGTGGTCGAGCCGAGCCGGTCGGTGTGGTCCAGGCCGATGGGGGTGATCACGGCGACGTCCCCGTCGATGACGTTGGTGGCGTCCCAGCTGCCGCCCATGCCGACCTCGACCACGGCCACGTCGACCGGCGCGTCCGCGAAGGCCGCGTACGCCATGCCGGTCAGCACCTCGAAGAAGGACAGCCGGTACTCCTGCGCGGAGTCGACCATCTCGATGTACGGCTTGATGTCCTGGTACGTCTCGACGAACCGCTCCGCGGAGATCGGCGCGCCGTCCAGGCTGATCCGCTCGGTGATCGACTGCACGTGCGGCGAGGTGTACCGGCCGGTGCGCAGCTCGAACGCGCCGAGCAGCGCCTCGATCATGCGGGCGGTGGAGGTCTTGCCGTTGGTGCCGGTGATGTGGATGGAGGGATAGGCGCGCTGCGGCTCGCCGAGGACGTCCATCAGCGCGGCGATCCTGCTGACCGAGGGCTCCAGCTTGGTCTCGCCCCAGCGGGTCGCCAGCTCCGCCTCGACCTCCCGCAGTGCCTTGTCCACCTCGGGGTCGGCCGGCCGCGCCGGCACCTCTGCCTGGGGCGGGCCCCCCTGGGTGCGCAGGGTGCGGCTGCCTGCCTCGATCACCGCGAGATCGGGGTCGCGGTCGGTCTCGGCCGCGATGATCTCGTCGAAGGAGTCGAGGGGGTCGGGCTGGTCGTCGTTGCCGTTCGGGGGCTGCTCGCTCACGAGGCAAGTGTACGTAGGTGGCCGAAGGCCCCCGGAACCCGACGGCTCCGGGGGCCTCACGGCACGTACGCCCGGCTACGCCTGCGGCAGGCGCTCCAGCTGGGCCTGGATGCGGGCGATGTCCTCCTCGGCCTTCGCCAGCCGCGTGCGGATCTTGTCCACCACGTGGTCGGGCGCCTTGGACAGGAACGCCTCGTTGCCGAGCTTGGCGGTCGTCTGGGCCTTCTCCTTCTCCGCGGCGGCCAGGTCCTTCGCCAGGCGCTTGCGCTCCGCGGCGACGTCGATCGCGCCGGACAGGTCGAGGGCCACCTCGACGCCGGCGACCGGCAGGGTCGCCGTGGCCGTGAAGGACTCGCCCTCCGGCTGCAGGCGCAGCAGCTGCCGGATGGCGGCCTCGTGCGGGGCGAGGGCCGTGCCGTCCAGGGTGAGCCGGGCCGGGACCCGCTGGCCGGGCTGGAGGCCCTGGTCGGCGCGGAAGCGGCGGACCTCGGTGATGACCTGCTGGAGGGTCGCGATCTCCCGCTCGGCCTCGGCGTCGCGGAAGCCCGAGTCCTTGGGCCACTCGGCGATGACGACGGACTCGCCGCCGGTCAGCGTGGTCCACAGGGTCTCCGTGACGAACGGGACCACCGGGTGCAGCAGCTTCAGGGTGACGTCGAGGACCTCGCCGAGGACGCGCTTGCTGACCTCGGCCGGCTCGCCGCCCGCCTGGAACGTCGTCTTGGACAGCTCGACGTACCAGTCGAAGACCTCGTCCCAGGCGAAGTGGAACAGGGCGTCGGAGAGCTTCGCGAACTGGTAGTCGTCGTAGTAGGCGTCCACCTCGGCGACGACCGAGTTCAGGCGGGAGAGGATCCAGCGGTCCGTCGGGGACATCTTCGAGACGTCCGGCAGCGGGCCGTCCACCGTGGCGCCGTTCATCAGCGCGAAGCGGGTCGCGTTCCAGATCTTGTTGGCGAAGTTGCGCGAGCCCTGGACCCAGTCCTCGCCGATGGGCACGTCCACGCCCGGGTTGGCGCCGCGCGCGAGCGTGAAGCGCAGGGCGTCGGAGCCGTACTTGTCCATCCAGTCCAGCGGGTTGACCGCGTTGCCGAAGGACTTCGACATCTTCTTGCCGAACTGGTCGCGGACCATGCCGTGCAGGGCGATGGTGTGGAACGGCGGGGTGCCGTCCATCGCGTACAGGCCGAACATCATCATCCGGGCGACCCAGAAGAAGAGGATGTCGTAGCCGGTGACCAGGACGGAGTTCGGGTAGAACTTCGCGAGCGACTCGGTCTGCTCGGGCCAGCCGAGGGTGGAGAACGGCCACAGGCCGGAGGAGAACCAGGTGTCGAGGACGTCGGTGTCCTGGTGCCAGCCCTCGCCGGTGGGCGGTTCCTCGTCGGGGCCGACGCAGACGACCTCGCCGTTCGGGCCGTACCAGACCGGGATGCGGTGGCCCCACCACAGCTGGCGCGAGATGCACCAGTCGTGGAGGTTGTCGACCCAGTCGAAGTACCGCTTCTCCATCTCCTGCGGGTGGATCGTGACCTTGCCCTCGCGGACCGCGTCGCCGGCGGCCTTGGCGAGCGGGCCGACCTTGACCCACCACTGCATGGACAGGCGCGGCTCGATAGTGGTCTTGCAGCGCGAGCAGTGGCCGACGGAGTGGACGTAGGGCCGCTTCTCGGCGACGATCCGGCCCTCGGCGCGCAGCGCGGCGACGATGGCGGAGCGGGCCTCCAGGCGGTCCAGGCCCTGGAAGGGGCCGTGGGCGGTGATCACGGCGTGCTCGTCCATGACCGCGAGGGCGGGCAGGTCGTGGCGCTGGCCGATCTCGAAGTCGTTCGGGTCGTGCGCCGGGGTGACCTTGACGGCGCCGGTGCCGAACTCGGGGTCGACGTGCTCGTCGGCGACGATCGGGATGCGGCGGCCGGTCAGCGGCAGCTCGATCTCGGTGCCGACCAGGTGCCGGTAGCGCTCGTCGTCCGGGTGGACGGCGACGGCGGTGTCGCCGAGCATCGTCTCGGCGCGGGTCGTGGCGACGACGATGGACGCGTCGCCCTCGCCGTAGCGGATGGAGACCAGCTCGCCGTCGTCGTCCTGGTACTCGACCTCGATGTCGGAGATGGCCGTCAGGCAGCGCGGGCACCAGTTGATGATGCGCTCGGCGCGGTAGATCAGCTCGTCGTCGTAGAGCTTCTTGAAGATGGTCTGGACGGCCTGGGAGAGGCCCTCGTCCATGGTGAAGCGCTCACGGGACCAGGCGACGCCGTCGCCGAGGCGGCGCATCTGGCCGGAGATCTGGCCGCCGGACTCGCTCTTCCACTGCCACACGCGCTCGACGAACGCCTCGCGGCCCAGGTCGTGGCGGGACTTGCCCTCCTTGGCCAGCTCGCGCTCGACGACGTTCTGGGTGGCGATGCCGGCGTGGTCCATGCCGGGCTGCCACAGCGTCTCGTAGCCCTGCATCCGCTTGCGGCGGGTGAGGGCGTCGATGAGCGTGTGCTCGAAGGCGTGGCCCAGGTGCAGGCTGCCGGTGACGTTCGGCGGCGGGATGACGATGGTGTACGGCGGCTTGTCGCTCTTGGCGTCCGCCTCGAAGTAGCCCCGCTCTACCCAGCGCTCGTACAGCGGCCCCTCTACGTCGGCCGGCGCGTACTGGGTCGGCAGTTCGGTGGCGGGCGCTGGTGGCTGCTGCTGAGCGTTCTCGGTCACGGGCACAGTTTAGAGGTGTCACGGCACCGTCCCGAAACGCGTTTGTTCTGTAACGGTGCGCCCCTCGATGCCGTGCGCGGACCGCCGCTGGGCCAGGATGTCAGGAACGCGTAAGCATCTGGAGGGGAACCCAGTAATGAGTCACAACCAGCCGGGCCCGTACGGCGGGCAGCCACAGCAGCCCGGACCGTACGGCCAGCCGGGCCCCTACGGCCAGCAGCCGCCGCAGGCACCGCCCGCCCAGCCCGGCTATGGCTACGGCTACCCCCAGCAGGCTCCGCCGACGGCCCCGCCGCAGCCCGGGTACGGCTACCCCCAGCAGCCCCCGCAGGCCCCGCAGGGCGTGCCGCCGCAGCCGAACCCCTACGGGCAGCAGCAGGCGCCGTACGGCCAGCCGCAGCAGCCCTACGGCCAGACTCCCTACGGCCAGGCCCCCTACGGCCAGCAGCCGCCCTACGGCACCGTGCCGCAGCCTCCGGCGCCGGGCGGCGGCAAGAAGAAGACGGCCCTGATCATCGGCGCGGTGGCGGTCGTGGCGGCGGTCGCGGTCGCCGCGTACTTCGTGCTCGGCGGAGGCGGTGGCGGGGGCGGCTCGGTGGCCGACGACGGCCCGCACAAGCTGGTGCTGCCCGCGACGGTCGCCGACTACAAGAAGGGCCAGACCGGCTCCGGCGGCACGGCCGGCGACACCAGCGCGGACAAGCTGGAAAAGCTCGGCGTCAAGAACGGCCAGGTCGTCAGGGGCGGCTACTCCCCCACCGACACCTCGAAGCTGGGCAGGACCCTGGCGGTCAACGGCGCCTACGGCACGATCGACGACCCGGCGGCCGCGATCGACAACGGCTTCGCCGCGAACCACGAGAACGCCAAGCACACCGGCGACACCATGGGCGGCAAGGAGACCGTCACCTGGGAGGGCAGCCCGCAGAGCGTCTCGCCGGACGGGCTCGACGGCGCCCTCATGAAGTGCCAGATCGCCAAGATCGAGGAGGACGGCGACACCTACACGGTGCCCACCTGCATCTGGGCCGACCACAGCACGTACGGCGTCGTCAACGGGATCGACCTGACCGCCGGGAAGACCGGGGGCATCGGCTTCTCGCAGGACGAGGTCGCCGGCTTCGCCGCCAAGCTGCGCGCCGCGGCCCGCGTCAAGGCCTGATCGACCACGCGGAAAGGGGCCCCGGTGTCCACCGGGGCCCCTTTCCGCGTGCGGGGTGCGCGCGGTCGGTCAGGCCGACTTCTGCTCGCCCGTGCCCCGGCCGCGGGCGTCGCGCGGGATCAGGGTCGGGTTGACGTTGGAGTGGACGACGTCGGCGGTGATGACGACACGGGCCACGTCCTTGCGGGAGGGCACCTCGTACATCACCGACATCAAGACCTCCTCCATGATGGCGCGCAGACCGCGCGCGCCGGTCTGGCGGAGGATGGCCTGGTCGGCGATGGCCTCCAGCGCCTCGCGCTCGAAGTCCAGCTCCACCCCGTCGAGTTCGAACAACCGTTGGTACTGCTTCACCAGCGCGTTGCGCGGCTCGATCAGGATCTTCAGCAGGGCCTCGCGGTCGAGGTTGTGCACGCTGGTGATCACCGGCAGACGGCCGATGAACTCGGGGATCATGCCGAACTTGACCAGGTCCTCCGGCATGACGTCCTCGAAGAGGTCCTTGGACTCCCGCTCGCGCTTGGAGCGGATCGTCGCGCCGAAGCCGATGCCCTTGGCGCCGGCCCGCCCCTCGATGATCTTCTCCAGGCCCGCGAAGGCGCCGCCCACGATGAACAGGACGTTCGTCGTGTCGATCTGGATGAACTCCTGGTGCGGGTGCTTGCGGCCGCCCTGCGGCGGCACGGAGGCCGTGGTGCCCTCCAGGATCTTCAGCAGGGCCTGCTGGACGCCCTCGCCGGAGACGTCGCGGGTGATCGACGGGTTCTCGCTCTTGCGGGCGACCTTGTCGATCTCGTCGATGTAGATGATCCCGGTCTCGGCCTTCTTCACGTCGTAGTCGGCCGCCTGGATCAGCTTCAGGAGGATGTTCTCGACGTCCTCGCCGACGTAGCCCGCCTCGGTCAGGGCCGTGGCGTCGGCGATGGCGAACGGGACGTTGAGCATGCGGGCCAGCGTCTGGGCCAGCAGCGTCTTGCCGGACCCGGTGGGGCCGAGCAGCAGGATGTTGGACTTGGCCAGCTCGATGGCGTCCTCGCGGCCCTGGCCGCCGCCGTTCTCCCCGGCCTGGACCCGCTTGTAGTGGTTGTACACCGCGACGGACAGGGCCTTCTTCGCGGCCTCCTGGCCGACGACGTACCCGTCCAGGAACTCGTAGATCTCGCGGGGCTTGGGCAGCTCCTCCCAGCGCACCTCGCTGGTCTCCGCGAGTTCCTCCTCGATGATCTCGTTGCAGAGATCGATGCACTCGTCGCAGATGTACACACCGGGCCCTGCGATGAGCTTCTTGACCTGCTTCTGGCTCTTGCCGCAGAACGAGCACTTGAGCAGATCGCCGCCGTCACCGATGCGTGCCACGGTGTGCTTCCCCTTCGCCTGGGAGACGCCTGGACACCTGTGGTCCAGCGGCTCCTGGTGCTGCCTTATGTCGACGGTACCTTGCCGGGCCCCCCGTTCGGGCCCCCCTTGGCACGGTTCACTGGGACGTGACCGTGCCAAGGAGCGACGGGCGGGTGCGGCGTCCGCGTCAGCGGACGGCGGTGTTGTTCATCTTCCGGGTGGAAATGATCTGGTCGATCAGCCCGTAGGACAGCGCCTCCTCGGCCGTGAGGATCTTGTCGCGCTCGATGTCCTCGCGGATCTTCTCGATCGACTGGTTGGAGTGCTTGGCCAGCATCTCCTCCAGCTGGGAGCGCATCCGCAGGATCTCGTTGGCGGCGATCTCCAGGTCGGAGACCTGGCCGCGGCCGGTCTCGCTGTAGGGCTGGTGGATCAGCACGCGGGCGTTGGGCAGCGCCATGCGCTTGCCGGGCGTGCCGGCGGCCAGCAGGACCGCGGCGGCGGAGGCCGCCTGGCCCATGCACACCGTCTGGATGTCCGGCTTGACGTACTGCATGGTGTCGTAGATCGCCGTGAGCGCCGTGAAGGAGCCGCCGGGGCTGTTGATGTAGACCGAGATGTCCCGGTCGGGGTCCATCGACTCCAGGCACAGCAGCTGCGCCATGACGTCGTTGGCGGAGGCGTCGTCGATCTGGATGCCGAGGAAGATCACGCGCTCCTCGAAGAGCTTCGCGTACGGGTCGTACTCGCGGATGCCCTGGGAGGTGCGCTCGACGAAGCGCGGGATGACGTAGCGGGACTCGGCCGCGGGGCCGGTGTACTCGGCGCGCGTACGGTCGTAGAGGCCGCTGCCGGGGAAGTCGTTCACGATGTCTCCATGGAAAAGGGCTGGGCGGTCGGCTCGAGGGGCCTGCGGGCTGCGCGGGGTCACCGGCGCTCCGGGACGGTCCGCGCGAGCGGCGCGGGGACGCTGCGGCCCCCGCGGGGCGCGGTTCAGGCCCCGGTGCCGCCGCCGCCCGGCATGCCGGCGGCGTGCGTGATGACGTCGTCGATGAGGCCGTACTCCTTGGCCTCGTGGGCGTCGAACCAGCGGTCGCGGTCGGAGTCGCGGGTGATCTGCTCGACCGTCTGGCCGGTGTGCAGGGCGGTCAGCTCGGCCATGCGCCGCTTGGTGTGCAGCAGCCGCTCGGCGTGGATCTTGATGTCGGAGGCCGAGCCCGCCAGGCCGGCGGAGGGCTGGTGGATCAGGATCTCGGCGTTCGGCAGCGCGAAGCGCTTGCCGGGGGTGCCCGCGCTGAGCAGGAACTGGCCCATGGAGGCCGCGAGGCCCATGGCGATCGTCACCACGTCGTTCTTGATGTACTGCATGGTGTCGTAGATCGCCATGCCGGCCGTGATCGAACCGCCGGGGCTGTTGATGTACAGGTAGATGTCCTTGTCCGGGTCGGCGGCAAGGAGCAGCAGCTGTGCGGTGATCTTGTTCGCGATGTCGTCGTCGACCGGCTGGCCGAGGAAGATGATCCGCTCGTTGAGCAGCCGGTTGTAGACCTGGTCGCCGAGGCCACCACCGATGGAAGGCTCGCCGGCGGCGGAGGGCATCAGATTCGTCACGTATCCACCTGCTCGTCTTACGACGGCGCCGGGCCGTCTCACGTGTTCTGCCGGGGCGTGGGGCCGTCCGGCGGTTTTCGGGGACTCCCCTGCCCTCGTATTCATGGACCCTAACGCGCGGGTCGCTTCGGGGAATCCCGCTGAGGGGAGTGTTCGCCGGGGGCGTAGCGCGGGGGCCGCCGGGGCCCGCGCCGGGTAGGGCGATGGGCCCTGGGGCTGCGTGCCCCAGGGCCCATCGTACGTACGTCCCGGAGGGTCCGCGCGGGTCGGGCCGCCCTGCCACGGGCGCCGCCTCGCTCCGGCGGATCCGGTCCGCGGGCGGGCGGATCAGGCCTCGGCCTTCTCCTCGCCCTCGCCCTTGTCGGCGCCCTGGTCCTCGGCGGAGGCCTCGGCGGTCTCGGCCGCCTCCTCGCCCTCCTCCTCGTCCTCCAGGTCGACGATCTCGCCGTTGGTGTCCTTCACGGTCGCGGCCTCGACCACGACGGCCAGGGCCTTGCCGCGGGCGACCTCGCCGACCAGCAGCGGCACCTGGTTGTTCTGGACGACCGCCTGGGCGAACTGGTCGGGGGACATGCCGGAGGAGGCCGCACGCCGCATGAGGTGCTCGGTCAGCTCCTCCTGGTTGACGTTGAGCTTCTCCTTGTTGACCAGCTCGTCGAGCACGAACTGGGTCTTGATGCCCTTGATCGCCGCTTCGCGGGTCTCGGTGTCGAACTCCTCGGCGGTCTTGCCCTGCAGCTCCAGGTACTTGTCGAGGGTCAGACCCATCTGCGCGAGCTGGTGGTGCTCCAGGTTGTGCTTGCGGGTGTTGATCTCGTCCTCGAGCAGCTTCTCGGGGACCGGGACCTCGACCAGCTCCAGCAGCTTGTCCAGGACGCGCTCCTGGGCCTGGGTGGCCTGGTCGTAGCGCTTCATGTTCTCCAGGCGCTTGCGGCTGTCGGCCTTCAGCTCCTCGAGGGTGTCGAACTCGGAGGCGAGCTGCGCGAACTCGTCGTCCAGCTCGGGCAGTTCCCGCTTGGCGACCTGGGTGACCTTGACGGTGACCTCGGCCTCCTTGCCGGCCGCCGAGCCGCCCTTCAGCTCGGAGGTGAAGGTGGCCTCGCCACCGGCCTCCAGACCCTTCACGGCGTCGTCGATGCCGTCCAGCAGCTCACCGGAGCCGATCGTGTAGGACACGCCGTTGGCGATGCCGTCCTCCAGGACCTCGCCGTCGACCTTGGCCTGAAGGTCGATGGTGACGACGTCGCCGTCCTCGGCGGCACGCTCGACCGGGGTGGTGGAGGCGAAGCGCTCGCGCAGCTGCTCGACCGCCTTCTCCACGTCCTCGTCGGTGACCTCCACGGCGTCGACCTCGACCTCGATGCCGGAGTAGTCCGGGATCTCGATGGTCGGGCGGACGTCGACCTCGGCGGTGAAGTTCAGCGTCTCGCCGTCCTTCAGCTCGGTGATGTCGACCTCGGGCTGGCCCAGCGGGTTCAGCTCCGCGTTGTTGACCGCGTCGGTGTAGAACTTGGGAAGCGCGTCGTTGACGGCCTCCTCCAGAACCGCACCGCGGCCGAACCGCTGGTCGATGACCCGGGCCGGGACCTTGCCCTTGCGGAAGCCCTTCACCGTGACCTGCTGGTTGATCTTCTTGTACGCCGCGTCGAGGCTGTCCTTGAGCTCCTCGAAGGGCACCTCGACAGTGAGCCGAACCCGAGTCGGGTTCAGGGTCTCCACGGCGCTCTTCACGGTTCGGTCTCCTTGTGGCTGACTTCTCGGGTGTCGCCGGAGCCGTCAGGGGGTCCGGCGGATTTCGCCGCCCGGAGGAGTTCGTGGCCCAGTAGGCCGGACACACGGGCGCGCAGTTTGCATAGTAACCGCAGCAGCTCGGCGCCCCAAAAGGCGATCACACCGGCACGCGCGTCACGCGGGGGCCGCCCGGTGCGCGCCGGGACGACACGCGCCGTCACGCAGGTCACGTGCGTCCCACGAGGTACGCCGGTCCGGTGGCCGGCGGTGGTGGTCGGGGTGGCGGGATTTGAACCCACGGCCTTCCGCTCCCAAAGCGGACGCGCTACCAAGCTGCGCCACACCCCGTCTGGTGCGACACGTAGGGTACATGCCCACGGCCCGAGCGACCGCCCGGTTTCGCCCGGGATCCCGGCGCGCCGCCGCGGCCCCGCCCCGACGAGGAGATGGTAAATCAGGAAGGGAGTCGTCGGCGGCGTCGGATGTGGATAAGAGACAGGTGTCGGTGGGCGGGGGCGCGGGGGCGTCGCCGAAGGTCACCTTGCCGAACAGGCCGAGGTGGATGTGGACCCAGTCGCTGTCGCGGAAGCGCAGGAAGAGGTGCTTGCCGTGGGCCTCGGTGCCGGTCAGTTCCGCTCCGGTGAGCAGGTCGGCGGCGTCGGAGAACTTGCCCTGGGGGCTGGTGACGGTGGCGGGCCGGCCGGCGAAGCGGGCGGCGTAGTCCTGGGCCAGGCGGTGGATCGTGTGCCCCTCCGGCACGGTGCGGTGTCCTTTCCTGGTCCTCTTCCGGCCTTTTCCCGCCGCCCGGGGTCAGACCCCCGTGCGCCGGGAGGGGCGCCCCGAGGGCGCCCCGCTCCGTCGTCGTGCTCCTGCTGCGGGTGGTGCGCCGTCCGCTACTGCTGCGGGTGGTGCGCCGGGATCGCCGGCAGCTCGCCCGTGGTCTCGTAGCGCGTCAGCATGTCGATGCGGCGGATGTGGCGCTCGTCACCGGAGAAGGGCGTGTTGAGGAAGACCTCGACGAACTTGGTGGCCTCCTCCGTCGTGTGCATGCGTGCGCCCACCGCGACGACGTTGGCGTTGTTGTGCTGGCGGCCGAGGGCGGCGGTCTCCTCGCTCCAGGCGAGGGCCGCGCGGACGCCCTTGACCTTGTTCGCCGCGATCTGCTCGCCGTTGCCGGAGCCGCCGATCACGATGCCGAGGGCGTCGGGGTCGGCGGCCGTGCGCTCGGCGGCACGCAGGCAGAACGGCGGGTAGTCGTCCTGGGCGTCGTAGATGTGCGGCCCGCAGTCGACGGGCTCGTGACCCGCCGCCTTCAGCCACTCGACGAGGTGGTTCTTGAGTTCGAAGCCCGCATGGTCCGAGCCGAGATACACGCGCATGGTCCGAGTGTGGCACGGCCCCCCGGGTGCCGACACGCCGGGTGGCATGCGCGGGAGATGGGCTCTATATCACATGGATCAAGCAGATGTGACGTAAACAACGGACCTCAAGAGAACCTCATGTAACGATTGCGTTTCGAAGGTTCACGAAATCCAGGACCTCGGATTCACTGGACCAACTCGTGCACCGCTCGTACGGGGAACCGCTCACCCGGCGTAAAGGAAATCCGTCCATGACCTCGCAGCCGACCCTGCCGAAGGCTGGAAGCGGCCAGATGGGCCACGAACCCCACCACGGTTCCGGGCTCCAGGCCGGACTCAAGAACCGTCACCTGTCGATGATCGCCATCGGCGGCGTCATCGGCGCCGGCCTGTTCGTCGGCTCCAGCTCCGGCATCGCCACCGCCGGACCCGGCATCCTCATCTCCTACGCCCTCGTCGGCACGCTCGTCGTCCTCGTGATGCGCATGCTCGGCGAGATGTCCGCCGCCAACCCGACCTCCGGCTCGTTCTCCGCGCACGCCGACCGCGCGCTCGGCAACTGGGCCGGGTTCTCCATCGGCTGGCTGTACTGGTTCTTCTGGGTCGTCGTGCTGGCCGTGGAGTCCACCGCCGGCGCGAAGATCCTGGCCGACTGGATCCCGGCCGTCCCCCAGTGGGGCTGGGCCCTGATCGTCATGCTGGTGCTGACCGCCACCAACCTGGTCTCCGTCGGCTCCTACGGCGAGTTCGAGTTCTGGTTCGCCGGGATCAAGGTCGTCGCGATCGCCGCGTTCATCGTGATCGGCCTGCTGGCCGTCTTCGGCATCCTGCCCGGCGTCCACGCCGACCAGGCCTCCTTCTCCAACCTGACCGACCACGGCGGCTTCCTGCCGCACGGCCCCGGCTCGATCCTCACCGGTGTGCTGCTGGTGGTGTTCTCCTTCATGGGCAGCGAGATCGCCACCCTCGCCGCGGGCGAGTCCGAGGACCCGCAGCGCGCGGTCACCAAGTCGACCAACAGCATCATCTGGCGGATCGGCGTCTTCTACCTGGGCTCGATCCTCGTCGTGATCTCCCTGATCCCCTGGGACGACAAGGCGATCACCGACAAGGGCTCCTACGTCGCCGCCCTGGACTCCCTCGGCATCGCGCACACCGGCCAGATCATGAACGTGATCGTGCTGACCTCGGTGCTGTCCTGTCTGAACTCCGGCCTGTACACCGCCTCCCGCATGGCCTTCTCGCTCGGTGAGCGCGGGGACGCGCCGCGGGCGTTCGCCCGGACCACCGCACGGGGCGTGCCGCGGACCGCGATCCTCGTCTCGGTCGCCTTCGGCTTCCTGGCGGTGTTCTTCAACTACGAGTTCCCGGACACCGTCTTCCTGTTCCTCGTGAACTCCTCCGGCGCCGTCGCCCTCTTCGTGTGGCTGGTGATCTGCTTCTCGCAGCTGCGGATGCGGCGGATCATCCAGCGCGAGGCACCGGAGAAGCTGGTCGTGAAGATGTGGCTGTACCCCTACCTGACGTGGGCGGCCGCCGCGTTGATCGTCTTCGTCCTCGGCTACATGCTGACCGACACCGAGCACGACGGCCGCGAGACCGTGCTGCTGTCGCTGCTGGTCGCGGCGGTGGTGCTGGTGATCGCCGCGATCAAGCAGAAGCTCGGCGGCGGCCACCGCCCGGCGTCCGCCGCGCAGGCCGACGGCACGGACCCGGCGAAGGTCACGGCCGCCGACTGACCGAGCCGCGCCCGGCCGCAGCACGAGGAGGGAGTCCCCGCGGGGGCTCCCTCCTCGTCGTCGCGCAGGAATGCGACCGCCCGCAAACATGACGGAACCTGTCAGGTATGCGGGGCAGCATCCGTTTCATGGAGCAGACAGATCACAGGGAGCGGACGAGGCGCACGGATCAGGTGGGCCGGACCGGGAAGGGCACTGTTCTTCTCCGGCCCGGCGGTGCCGGATACGCCGACGAGTGCGCCGGATTCCAGCTCGGCTTCGCCCAGGGGCCCGCCGTCGTCTTCGCCGCCGCCTCGACGCAGGACGTGGTCACCGCCGTACGGTACGCGGCCGCCCGGAACCTGCCGCTCGGTGTCCAGGCCACCGGACACGGCCTGCCCGGTGACGCGGAGGGCGGCGTCCTGGTCACCACCCGGCGCATGGACCGGGTGAGCATCGACCCCGAGGCCCGTACCGCCCGCGTCCAGGCGGGGGTGCGCTGGGGACAGGTGGTGGCCGCCGCCGCGCCGTACGGGCTCGCTCCGCTGAACGGCTCCGCGCCGGGCGTGGGGGCCGTGTCGTACACGCTGGGCGGCGGGCTGGGCATCCTCGCGCGGGAGTTCGGCTACGCCGCCGACCACGTGCGGTGGCTGGAGGCCGTCACCCCCGACGGCACGCTGCGCCGCGTCACGCCCGCCTCCCAGCCCGACCTGTACTGGGGGCTGCTGGGCGCGGGACAGAACCTCGCCGTCGTCACCGAGATGGAGATCGGTCTCGTCCCGGTGCGCAGGCTCTACGGCGGCTCGCTCGCCTTCGACGGCGCCGCGGTGGACCCGGCGGCCGTGCTGCGCGCGTACGAGGCGTGGACGCGCACCGTGCCGGACGGGCTGACCTCGTCCTTCGCCGCCGTCCCGTACCCGGACCTGCCCGCCCTGCCGCCGCGGCTGCGGGGGCGGTACGTCCTCTCGGTGCGCGTGGCCTGGACGGGCGCCGACGGGGACCGCCTCACCGCTCCGCTGCGCGGGATCGCTCCGGTGCTCTCCGACTCGCTGCGCACGATGCCGTACACCGACAGCCACACCATCCACAGCGACCCGGACTTCCCGCACGCCTACTACGGCGACAGCGCCGTGCTCGAAGCTCTGGACGTCGACCGGGCGGGCAAGCTGCTCTCACTGGTCGGGCCGGGGGCCGCCGCGCCCTGCGTCCTGCAGCTCAACCACCTCGGCGGCGCGCTGTCGCGGCCCGCGCCGAACGCGGTGCCGCACCGCGAGGGGCGCTTTCTGCTGCGGTTGCTGACCGGGGGCGGCCGGGACACGGCGCGGGCGGTGCTCGATCCGGCCTTCGCCCTGCTCGCGGACGCCACCCTCGGCCGCTCCCTCAACTTCGCCTTCGGCGCCGGCGACCGGAGCGACGGGCTGTACGGCCGGCAAACGCGCGAGAGGCTCGCCGGGCTGAAGCGACGCTACGACCCGGCGAACCTCCTGTGCAGGAACTACGGCGTCAGCGCTTGCTGACCAGCTTCCAGGCGGTGGGCAGCGCGCCCATCGCCAGGGCGGCCTTGAGAGCGTCGCCGATCAGGTACGGGGTGAGGCCGGCCGCGACGGCCGCGGAGGCGGACATGCCGGCGGCCACGGCCAGGTAGGGCACGCCGACGGCGTAGATGATCGCCTCGCCGAGGATCATCGTGCCCGCCATGCGCAGCGGGGAGCGGTCGGCGCCGCGGTGGGCCAGGGCGCCGACGACGGCGGAGGCGAGCAGCATGCCGAGGACGTAGCCGAAGGAGACCATGCCGGCCCCGGAGGCGCCGCCCGCGAACCACGGCACGCCGGCCACACCGGCGAGCGCGTACAGCGCCAGGGAGAGGAAGCCGCGGCGGGCGCCGAGCGTGGTGCCGACGAGCAGGGCGGCGAAGGTCTGGCCGGTCACCGGCACCGGGGAGTGGGGCACCGGCACCGACAGCTGGGCCGCCAGGCCGGTGAGCACGGCGCCGCCGACGACGAGGGCGGCGTCGCGCACGCGGGACGCGGGGAGGAGGTCGGCGAGGACGGCACCGGGACGGGTGCCGACGGTGGCGGTGCTCATGGGGGACTCCGCGGGGTGATGTGGACATGTGGGAACACGGTGACGCTATACCGGCGTGCTCCGGCCGGACACCGTCAGCGCTCGACAAAGGCTTGAACGGGCACTTGGTGGGCTCCGCACAAAGCCGGTGGCGTACACCGCCCGCGGCGTGAGAACCGTCACTGGGGCGGGGTGACGCGGGCGACTTCCATGACGCCAGGCCACGCGACTTCTATGACACCAGGTGGCGCGACTTGTACGACGCCCTCTCACACGGCATTCATGGACCGGTGTCACACGGCATTCATGAACCGGTGTCACACGATGTTCATGGAGTCGGAAACTCCGAACGTTGACAGGGGTTGCCCGCGACCGGGAGCATTCTTTTCATGAGCCCGCTCACGAGCTGTCGCACCCTGTGTCGCTGACCCGTTGACGCGCCCCGGAGCGCTTCTCCTCCGGTTCTCCCGTGCGTTTCCGCACGTGGTTCCAACTCCGTCAGTTCCCTTCCGGACAAGGGTTTTCGTGCGCGGGCGTCCGTCGGCCGCGCGTACCTCCCCCGACCGGTTTTCCGGGATGTCCCGCATTCCCCCTCGCGTTCTTTCCTTCTCCCTGTGATCCCACGGAGTTCCCCCATGCCTTTGGCGCCTCCCCCCGGCCTGGACCGGCGTGTGTTCCTCTCCTCTCTGCTCGGTGTGGCCGCCGCGACGGCCGGGCTGAGCGGTTGCGCCGGCTCCAGTGCCGCCGCTTCCGGATCGTCCGCCGACCTGTCCGCACCGCTCGCGGACACGGTGCCGGCGGGCACCAGCCTGAAGATCGCCTCCTATCAGAACGTGCAGCAACTGCAGTTCCGGCTGGCGAAATTGCCCGCGCTGCCGTTCACGGTGTCGAGCTGGCTGAACATAGGCGCGGGCCCCGATGTCATCAACGCGTTCCGCGCCAAGTCCCTGGATCTCGCCGACAATGCGGGAATTCCCCCGATCCAGGCGCACTATCAGGGCTTCGAAGCGAAGATCGTCGCCATCGACGTGACCCGCAAACCGAATTACCTCTTCGCCACCAAACCCGGCAGCGACATCCACGCGGTCACGGACTTCAAGGGAAAGCGGCTCGCCTTCTCGCAGGGGCAGGCCCAGGGCGTCGTCCTGCTGCGCGCCCTGAAACAGGCGGGCCTGACCTACAAGGAGGTGAAGCTGGTCCCGCTGACCAGCAACCAGTTCCTCACCGCGCTGCAGTCCGGCCAGGTGGACGTGGCCCCGCTCGCCAACAGCCAGGCGCCGGCCTATCTGAAGCAGTACGGCGCGAAGGGTGCCCGCACCATTCCCACCGACGTCGTGGACCTGCTCAAACTGCTGTGGGCGCCGGTCTCCGTGCTCGCCGACCGGGCCAAGGCCGCCGCCGTCGCCGCGTACATCCCGCACTGGGCCAGGGGCCTGGTGTGGCAGTGGGAGCACCCGGACGTGTGGAACCGGGAGTTCTACGTCAAGACGCAGAACCTGACCCTCGCCCAGGCCGAGGCGGTCACGAAGCTCGCCAACAAGCCGCTGTTCCCGCCCAGCTGGGACGAGGCGATCCGGTGGGAGCAGGAGACCGCGGACCTGCTCGCCGAGGGCGGCTTCGTGAAGAAGTTCACGGTCGACTCGCTGTTCGACCGGCGCTTCGAGTCCCTGGCCGCCGACGCCGTACCGGCGCAGTACCGGAGGTGAGGGCCGTGACCACCACCGCAGCCACGACCTCGACGGACTCCACGGGTCCCACGGACTCGACCAACTCCACGGGTTGGACGGACTCGACCGGCTCGCCCCCCCCCCCCGCCGCCGGCCGCCCCGCCGGCCCCCCCGCCCCCCCCCCCCCCCCCCCCCCCCCCGCCCCGCCCCCCCCCGCCCCCCCCCCCCCCCCCCCCCCCCCCCCCCCCCCGCCCCCCCCCGCCCCCCCCCCCCCCCCCCCCCCGGCGGGCGGCCCCCCCCCCCCCCCGCCCCCCCCCCCCGCCCCCCCCCCCCCCCCCNGGGGGGGCGGTGCCCCCCCCCGCCCCCCCGCCCCCGGGGGCCCCCCGGGGCCCCACGGCCCCGACCACCCCCGGGGGTGGGGGGGCCCCGCCCGGCCCGCCGCCCGCCGGGGGGGCGGGCGGCGGGGGGGGCGCGGGGGCCGCGCCGCCCCCCCGCCGGCCCCGGACCCGGGCCCGCCGCGGGCTCTCCCCCGGCCGCCGCCTGCCCGCCGCCCGGTTCATCGGGCCGGCCGTCGTCCTCGCCCTGTGGGCGGGCGGCTCCGCCGCCGGGCAGCTCGACCCGGGCGCGATCCCGGCCCCCTGGACGGTGCTCAGGACGGCCGCGCGGCTGTGGACCGACGGCACGCTGCCCACGGATGTGGGGACCTCGCTGCGGCGCGCCGGCTACGGCTTCGCGATCGGCCTGACCGCCGGGGTGCTGCTGGCGCTCGCGTCCGGGCTCAGCCGGGTCGGTGAGGCGCTGATCGACGGGACGGTGCAGCTCAACCGGGCGATCCCGACCCTCGGTCTGATCCCGCTGTTCATCCTGTGGCTGGGTATCGGCGAGACCTTCAAGGTGGCGATCATCGCGATCGTCGTCTACATCCCGGTCTATCTGAACACGCATGCCGCGCTGTCCGGCATCGACAGCCGTTTCGTCGAACTGGCCGAGGTGCAGGGGCTGTCCCGGCTGCGGTTCGTCCGCCAGGTGGTCGTCCCCGGCGCGCTGCCCGGCTTCTTCGTCGGGCTCCGGCTCGCCGTGACCGGCTCCTGGCTGGGCCTGGTGGTGCTGGAGCAGATCAACGCCACCAGCGGCCTCGGCTACATGATGTTCCAGGCGCAGAACTACGGCCAGAGCGACGTCATCCTCGTCGGCCTGCTGGTCTACGGCGTGTTCGGCCTGGTCTCCGACAGCGTGGTCCGTCTGATCGAACGGAGGGTGCTGTCGTGGCGCCGCACACTGAGCAACTGACCCGGCCCGCCGTCCGGCTGCGCGGCCTGACCCGCTCGTTCGCGGGCCGTACGGTCCTCGACGGCATCGACCTCGACCTGCCGGCCGGCCAGTTCACGGCACTGCTCGGGCACAGCGGCTCCGGCAAGAGCACGCTGCTGCGGGCCGTCGCGGGACTGGACCACCGGGTCGAGGGCAGCGGCGAGATCAGCGCTCCCGAACGGGTGTCCGTCGTCTTCCAGGACTCCCGGTTGCTGCCCTGGCGCCGGGTACTGCCCAACGTCCTGCTCGGCACGGACGGCAAGGACGCCGCCGAGCGCGGCCGGGCCGCCCTCGCCGAGGTGGGCCTGGCGGGCCGGGAGCGGGCCTGGCCGAGCGAGCTGTCCGGCGGAGAGGCCCAGCGTGCCGCCCTGGCCCGCTCGCTGGTGCGCGAGCCGGAGCTGCTGCTGGCCGACGAGCCGTTCGGCGCGCTGGACGCGCTGACCCGGATCCGGATGCACGGCCTGCTGCGCGCGCTGTGGCAGCGCCACCGGCCGTCGGTGCTGCTCGTCACCCACGACGTGGGCGAGGCACTGGTGCTGGCCGACCGGATCCTCGTCCTGGACTCCGGCCGCATCGGCCTGGACCTGGCCCTGGACCGTCCGCACCCGCGCTCGCCCCGCGATCCGCACCTGGGCGCGTACCGCGAGCGGCTGCTGGCCGCCCTCGGGGTCACCGAGGACCCCGCGTGAGCCACCGGCCGCGCCCGGACGGCCACCAGGGGCGGCCCCGGAGCCCCGCCCCCCCCCCGGGGG
>NZ_LR732544.1:2896832-2928249 GCF_902506575.1 Streptomyces mexicanus
CCACAGCCCCGGTTTCCACTCCCGTCTGAAAGGACCCGCCCATGTCCCTCCACCTCACCAAGGTCACCGCCCGCATCGGCGCCCGCGTCACCGGCGTGGACATCACCCGCCCGCTGGAGCCGGCGCAGGTCGCCGCGATCCGCGAGGCCCTGAACGTCCACAAGGCGCTCGTGTTCGACGCCACCGGCCTGGACGACGCCGGTCAGGAGGCCTTCGCCCGCCACTTCGGCGACCTGACCACCGCCCACCCGACCGTCCCGGCCGTCGAGGGCGCCCCGAACGTGCTGCCCGTGGACAGCGAGCGGGGCCGTGCCAACCACTGGCACACCGACGTCACCTTCGTGGTGAATCCGCCGCAGGCCACCAGCCTGCGCAGCATCACGATTCCGCCGTACGGCGGCGAGACACTGATCGCGAACGCGGCGGCCGCCTACCGGGACCTGCCCGAACCGCTGCGCCGCCTGGCCGACACCCTGTGGGCCGAGCACACCAACGACTACGACTACGCCGTCCCGGACGAGGCGATCGACGAGGAGGAGGCCGCCCGGCGCAGCCGGTTCACCTCGATCCGCTACCGCACCGCCCACCCGGTCGTCCGCGTCCACCCCCTCACCGGGGAGCGCGGGCTGTTCATCGGCGGGTTCGCCCAGCGGATCGTCGGGCTGTCGGTGCCGGAGTCCCGCAAGATCCTGGAGCTGCTGCAGGCGTACGTGACCCGGCCGGAGAACGTGCTGCGCTGGCGCTGGTCGGAGAACCAGCTGGTGCTGTTCGACAACCGGATCACCCAGCACTACGCGATCGACAACTACGACGGCCTGCCCCGCCGCCTGAACCGGGTGACCGTCGCCGGGGACGTCCCGGTGGGCGTCGACGGCAAGGAGAGCTACGCCATCGAGGGCGACGCCTCGCACTACACCACCGTCGCCACGGTCGCGGTGGGCGCGTAACCCGCTGCTCACCCTGCGTGCGGCAGACGTCCGGATAGTGGGCAGCCTTGCCATCCGAGCGGGTGGGCTGCCCACACTGTGGGCACTTTTGCCCCCGTCCCCGTACTGGACACGCCGCGACCATGCCCAGCAGCACCGCCGTCGAGCCGCCCGCGCAGCGGGCGGACGACGCCTCCTTGTCCCACGGTCTCAAGCAGCGCCATCTGTCGATGATCGCCCTCGGTGGCGTCATCGGCGCCGGCCTGTTCGTCGGCTCCGGCGCCGGCATCGCCGCCGCCGGGCCGTCGATCGTCGTCGCCTACGCCCTCTCCGGCATCCTCGTGATGCTGGTGATGCGGATGCTCGGCGAGATGTCGGCCGCCTATCCGTCCTCGGGCTCGTTCTCGGCGCACGCCGAGCGGGCGTTCGGCCCGTGGGCCGGGTTCACGGCGGGCTGGGCGTTCTGGGTGCTGCTGTGCACGGCGGTGGGCCTGGAGGGCATCGGCGCCGCGACCATCGTCACCGGCTGGCTGCCGGGCACGCCGCAGTGGATGTGGGTGGCGCTGTTCATGGTGGTCTTCTGCGGCGCGAACCTGGCCGCGGTGAAGAACTTCGGCGAGTTCGAGTTCTGGTTCGCGGCCCTGAAGGTCGGCGCGATCACGCTGTTCCTGGTGCTGGGCGTGCTGGCGATCGCGGGCGTGCTGCCGGGCACCGACTCGCCGGGCGCCTCGCACCTGACCGACTTCCTGCCGCACGGCGGCCAGGGCCTGATCGTCGGCCTGCTCGCCTCCGTCTTCGCCTACGGCGGTCTGGAGACGGTGACCATCGCGGCGGCCGAGTCGGAGGACCCGGTGCGCGGCGTGGCGAGGGCGGTGCGGACCGCGATGTGGCGCATCGCGCTGTTCTACGTCGGCTCCATGGCGGTCGTCGTCACCCTGGTGCCGTGGAACGCGCAGGAGATCGTCGACAAGGGCCCGTACGTGGCCGCGCTCGACCACCTGGGCATCCCCGGCGCCGGACAGCTGATGAACGTCGTGGTGCTGGTGGCGCTGCTGAGCGCGATGAACGCCAACATCTACGGCTCCTCGCGCATCGCCTACTCGCTGGTGGAGCGCGGCCAGGGCCCGAAGGTGCTGGCGAAGGTCTCCGGCGGGGTGCCGCGCGTCGGGGTGCTGACGTCCTCGGTGTTCGGGTTCGTCTGCGTCCTGCTCAGCTACTGGCGGCCCGACGACGTCTTCCCCTGGCTGCTGAACATGATCGGCGCGGTGATCCTCGTGGTGTGGATCTTCATCGCGGCCTCACAGCTCAAGCTGCGGCGGCGGCTGGAGCGGGAGGAGCCGCAGAAGCTGGTCGTGCGGATGTGGGCGTACCCGTGGCTGACGTGGGTGGCGCTGGCCGGCATGGCGGCGATCTTCGTGCTGATGGCCCGGGAGGCCGGCACCCGGGTGCAGCTGTACTCGACGGGCGGGATGACGCTGTTCCTGGCGGCGGTCGGCTACCTGTGGCAGCGGGCCCGGGAACGCTCCCGCACCTGACCGGCGCCCCGCTCCGCCGACGAGGCCCCCACGGACACGTGGGGGCCTTCTTGTTGCCCGCACCCGGCTTGTTGTTGATAGCTTGTAGTTGCAAGCCTATTGCAATAAGAGCCGGAGGGGACCTCCCATGCCCGTCTACACGCTGCCGGACCTGCCCTACGACTACGCGGCGCTCGCCCCGGTGATCAGCCCGGAGATCATCGAGCTGCACCACGACAAGCACCACGCGGGGTATGTGAAGGGCGCCAACGACACGCTGGAGCAGCTGGCCGAGGCGCGGGACAAGGAGCAGTGGGGCTCGATCAACGGCCTGGAGAAGAACCTGGCCTTCCACCTCTCCGGCCACATCCTGCACAGCATCTACTGGCAGAACATGACCGGCCCGAAGGACGGCGGCGGCGAGCCGCTGGCGGCCGACGGCGTGGGCGAGCTGGCGGAGGCGATCAAGGAGTCCTTCGGGTCCTTCGCCCGCTTCAAGGCCCAGCTGTCCAAGGCGGCGGCCACCACCCAGGGCTCGGGCTGGGGCGTGCTGGCGTACGAGCCGCTGAGCGGCCGGCTGATCGTGGAGCAGGTCTACGACCACCAGGGCAACGTCGGCCAGGGCGCCACCCCGATCCTCGTCTTCGACGCCTGGGAGCACGCCTTCTACCTGCAGTACCGCAACCAGAAGGCGGACTTCATCGAGGCGATGTGGCAGGTGGTCGACTGGCAGGACGTCGCCAGGCGGTACGCCGCCGCGAAGTCCCGCACGGACGTGCTGCTGCTCGCGCCCTAGGGCGTGTTTCGAAAGCAGCGTCGTCCGCCCGGAGGGCGGGGCCCGCGGCGTCTGGCGCGGTGCATCGCAAGGCGGAGGGTCGTCCGCGTACGGGGCGTACGCGGACGAGCCCGACAACGCGGCGAGGTGCCGTGCCAGGCGTCGCGGGCCAGACGGGACTTTCGCAACACGCCCTGGGGGCGCGCCCGAGAACCGCCCTGCCTCGTGATCGTCTTCTCACCCTTTCGCGTGGCAGGCGGACGAAGAGGAGGACCCCCGCGAGGAGCAAGCTCGCGGGGGTCTTCCGGTAGGCGGGGCTCCGGGGCATCGTGACGGGATGCGGACGTACTACTGCCACACCTGCGACGCCGACCAGCCGCACCGCCCGCTGAATGCGGCCGAGGCGGCCGCGCTCAAGGAGCGGCTGGGCCGCCGGAGCGTGCACGAGTTCTGGATCTGCGAGGCCGTCCTGGACGCCGCGACCGGCAGGCAGTGCCGGAACCTGCGCACGGGCGGCAACAAGAAGCCGTTCGACCCGCCCATCAAGCTGCCGGTGCCCGAGTGAGCCGCGCCGGGAACCTCACAGGTTGCTGAAGTCCGGCCCCGCCGTGCGGGTCCGCTTGATCTCGTAGAAGCCCGGGATCGAGGCGACCGCGATGGTGCCGTCCCACAGGCGGGCCGCCTGCTCGCCCTGGGGGGCGGGGGTGACGACCGGGCCGAAGAAGGCGATCTGCTCGCCGTCGGCGCCGGGCAGGGCGATGACCGGGGTGCCGACCTCCTGGCCGACCTTGTCGATGCCCTCCTTGTGGGAGGCGCGCAGCTCGGCCTCGAACTCGAAGTCCTCCTGGTCGGCGTAGTCGACCAGGTCGGCGGGCAGCCCGGCGTCCTTCAGCGCGGCGGCGATGGCCTCGCGGGTCGGACCCTCGCCGCGGTTGTGGAAGCGGGTGCCGAGCGCGGTGTAGAGCGGGCCGAGGACGTCCTGGCCGTGCTTCTGCCAGGCCGCGGTCACCACCCGCACCGGCCCCCAGGCCTTGGTGGCCAGCATCTCGCGGTACTCCTCGGACAGCTGGTCCAGCTTGTTCTCGTTGAGCACCGCAAGGCTCATGACGTGCCAGCGGACCTCGATGTCCCGCAGCTTCTCCACTTCCAGCACCCAGCGCGACGTCATCCAGGCCCAGGGGCACAGCGGGTCGAACCAGAAGTCGACGGGGGTCTTGCCGGAGGCGGTCGCGGCGGAGGCGGTCTCGGACATGGCTCTCCTCGGTATGGGGTCTTTCACACGGCAACGTCGATCGTCACCGGGGGCATTCCCCTGACCGAGGGCATTCCCTACTGCCCCCGGTCAGGGCCCGCATGGCAGGATCGATGCAGTCCACATCCTGAACACGCGTCGAGGGAGTTGCCGCCTGTGCCCGGTGAGAATCTGTCCCGCGAGGAGGCCCGGGAGCGGGCCGCCCTGCTGTCCGTCGACGGGTACGAGGTGTCCCTCGACGTGCGCTCGGCGGTCGGCGACCAGCAGGGAGAGGGGCCGCGCACCTTCCGCTCCGTCACCACGATCCGCTTCCGCTGCAACGAGCCGGGTGCCTCCAGCTTCGCGGACCTGATCGCGCCGAGCGTCACGGCCGTCTCCCTCAACGGCAAGGATCTCGACCCCGGCGAGGTCTTCGACGGCTCCCGGATCCTGCTGGAGGACCTGGCCGCCGACAACGAGCTGGTCGTGGACGCCCAGTGCGCCTACTCGCGCACCGGGGAGGGCCTGCACCGCTTCGTCGACCCCGAGGACGGCGAGGTCTACCTGTACACCCAGTACGAGCCGGCCGACTCCCGCCGTGTCTTCGCCACCTTCGAGCAGCCCGACCTGAAGGCGCCCTTCCGCTTCGAGGTGCGGGCGCCGGAGGACTGGACGGTGTGGAGCAACGGTGTCGGCGAGCGGCACGACGGGGTGTGGCGGTTCGCGGAGACCAAGCCGATCTCGACGTACATCACCTGTGTGGTGGCGGGGCCGTACCACTATGTGACGGACTCCTACGAGCGGGTGCTGAAGGACGGGACCCGGCTGGAGATCCCGCTGGGCGCGCTGTGCCGCAAGGGCCTGGCCAAGCACTTCGACGCCGACGACGTCTTCCTGGTCACCAAGCAGGGCCTGGACTTCTTCCACGACCACTTCGACTACCCGTACCCGTTCGGCAAGTACGACCAGGCGTTCGTGCCCGAGTACAACCTCGGCGCGATGGAGAACCCGGGCCTGGTGACCTTCCGGGAGGAGTACATCTTCCGCGGCAAGGTGACGCAGGCGTCCTACGAGGCCCGCGCCAACGTGATCCTGCACGAGATGGCGCACATGTGGTTCGGCGACCTGGTCACCATGGAGTGGTGGGACGACCTGTGGCTGAAGGAGTCCTTCGCGGACTTCATGGGGGCCTTCTCCCTGGTCGGCGCGACCCGGTTCACCGACGGCTGGATCACCTTCGCCAACCGCCGCAAGGCGTGGGCGTACCGCGCGGACCAGCTGCCCTCCACCCACCCGATCACCGCGGACATCCGCGACCTGCAGGACGCCAAGCTCAACTTCGACGGCATCACCTACGCCAAGGGCGCCTCCGTGCTCAAGCAGCTGGTGGCCTACGTCGGCCAGGACGCGTTCCTGGAGGGCGCCCGCCGCTACTTCAAGCGGCACGCCTACGGCAACACCCGGCTCGGTGACCTGCTGGCGGTCCTGGAGGAGACCAGCGGCCGGGACATGGGCGCGTGGGCGCGGTCCTGGCTGCAGACGGCGGGGGTCAACGCGCTGACCCCGCAGGTGGTGCTGGACGCCGAAGGGCGGATCCAGGAGCTGGCCGTGGTGCAGGAGGCGGCCGAGTCGCATCCCGAGCTGCGCCCGCACCGGGTGGCGGTGGGCCTGTACCAGCGCTCGGCGGCCGGCGCGCTGGAGCGGTACGCGCGCGCCGAGGTGGACGTCGAGGGCGCCCGTACGGTGGTGGCGGAGCTGGCCGGGCAGGACGCTCCGGACCTGGTCCTGGTCAACGACGACGACCTGACCTACTGCAAGATCCGCTTCGACGAGACCTCGCTGGCCACGCTGCGCGCGGACCTCGGCGCGCTCACCGACCCTCTGGCCCGCGCCCTGTGCTGGTCGGCGCTGTGGAACCTGACCCGGGACGCGCTGCTGCCGGCGCGGGACTTCATCGACCTGGTGCTGCGCTTCGCGGGCCGCGAGACCGACATCGGCGTGCTGCAGATGCTGCACGCGTGGGCCGAGTCCGCGCTGGTCCACTACGTGGCGCCCGCCTGGCGGGAGACGGGCGGGCGGGCGCTGGCCGAGGGCGCGCTGGCCGAGCTGCGGCAGGCCGAGCCGGGCAGCGAGCACCAGCTGGCCTGGGCGCGCTTCTTCGCCTCCGTGGCCTCGGCGCCGGCCGACCTGGACCTGCTGAAGGGCCTGCTGGACGGCACGGAGGAGATCGACGGGCTGGACGTCGACCAGGAGCTGCGCTGGGCGTTCTTGGAGCCGCTGGCCGCGCACGGCGTGGCGGACGAGACGGTGCTCGCCGCGGAGCTGGCCCGGGACGACACCGCCTCCGGCAAGCGCCACCAGGTGCGCTGCCTGGCGGCACGGCCCTCGGCCGAGGTGAAGGCGCAGGCGTGGGCGCAGGTGGTGGAGTCCGACGCGCTGTCCAACGCGCTGGTGGAGGCGACGATCGCGGGCTTCGCGCAGTCCTCGCAGCGGGAGTTGCTCGCGCCGTACGCGCAGAAGTACTTCGCGGCGATCGAGCGGCTGTGGGCCGAGCGGTCCATCCAGATCGGCATGGACGTGGTCCGGGGCCTGTTCCCGGCGCTGCAGGACTCGCCCGAGACGCTCGCGGCGGCCGACGCCTGGCTCGCCGCGCACGAGAGCGCGCCGCCGGCCCTGCGCCGGCTGGTGTTGGAGGCCCGGGACGACCTGGCCCGGGCGCTGCGGGGGCAGGAGTGCGACGCCCGCGCGTGAGCCGTCGGGGCGCGCCGGAGGCGGGCGAGCCGTCCGGCGCGCCGCTGCCGCGGTCTGAGCGGTCACCCGATCGGCCCCATCTTTGGCCAAAGGTCGGGCGTCGAGTAACCGTTACAGAGTGACCCGTAACCCCTGGCCCGCCCCGCGCGGACCAGGGGTTTTCGGCATCCGAACACGCGTCCTTTAGTGCGGTGTTGTCCGGATTGTGCAACCGCCTTGTCACAGCGGTTACGGGCCGGACCGGGCGCGGGAACGTCCCGGGCATGAACCACGACACCCCGCTCTCCCCCCGCCCGCTCAGCCACCTGGCCGAGACGCACTGCCGGGTCCTGACCACCGCCCAGCTGCGCGCCCACGGCGTGTCGGCCGCCGAGACCAGCGAGCACTGCCGCCCCGGCGGCCCCTGGCGGCAGCTCCTGCCCGGCGTCTACCTGCTCCACCCCGGCCCACCGACCAGCGCCGACCGGCTGCAGGCGGTGCTGCTGTACGCGGCGCGCGGCACGACGCCCGAGCCGGCACCCGGGGTGCCGGTCCAGCCGACGGCCCGGGAGCCGCGCCCCCCGGCCCGCTCCGAGGTGATGATCACCGGGCTGGCCGCGCTCACCCTGCACGGCTTCGCCGCCGCGCCGCCCCTGCCGGCGCTGGAGAAGATCGACGTCCTGGTGGGGCGGATGCGCCGGCTGCGCTCGGCGGGCTGGGCGCGGATCCTGCGCACCGCCGACCTGCCCGAGCCGGAGACGGTCACCGGCCTGCCGGTGGCGCCGGTGCCGCGCGCCCTGGCCGACGCGGTCGGGCAGCTGACGGACGCGGCCACGGTGCGGCGGCTGCTGACCGAGGCGGTGCGCGGCGGGCACTGCGAGCCGGCCGCGCTGGTCCGCGAGCTGTCCTCGGCCCGGCTGCTGAACCGGCCGCACGTGGTGGACGCGGTGGACTCGCTGCTGGCCGAGGGCCGGTCGATCGCCGAGGACCGGCTGTACCGGATGGTCCGCGAGCACGGGCTGCCCGAGCCGGTGTGGAACGTGGACCTGCGCCTGCCGGGCGGCCCGCACCTGGGCGGCGTGGACGCCTACTGGCCCCAGCAGGCGGTCGCCGTGGAGCTGGACACCCGCGCCCCGCGCCCCGGCCGGCCCGACGACGAGGAGGCGGTGTGGTCGGAGTACGCCCGCAAGCGGGAGCTGCTGGAGCGCCTGGGCATCACGGTCGTCCACCTCACCCCGCGCAAGCTGCGGGACGCGCCGGAGCAGCAGGCCATGGTCGTGCGCACGGCCCTGATGGCCGCCGCCGACCGCGAGCCGGCCGCCTACGTGGTGGTGCTGCCGCGCTGATCCTGCCCGCCGGGGGCGGCCACCCGGCCCGCCGCGGGCCGCTCCCGCCACAGCCGCAGCCCGACGTCGACCAGCCCGACCCGCTGCAGCCGCGGCACCGCCCGCAGCGGGTGCCAGGCGGCCATGTCGGTGGAGCCGCCGGTCTCGTGGCGCAGCTCGCCACCGGTGACGCGGCCCTCGTAGACGATGCGCAGGCCGTGGAAGTCGGCCTGGGCGCCCAGGGGGCGCGGGTAGGTGCGCCGGACGGAGTCGACGCCGAGGAGGGCGACCGGTTCGACGGCGTAGCCGGTCTCCTCCTCGGCCTCGCGCACCACGGTGTCGTAGGGGTCCTCGCCGTGCTCCATGCCGCCGCCGGGCAGCGTCCAGCGGCGGGTGCCGTCGCGGGCGACCCAGCGGGCCAGCAGCATCGATCCGTCCCGCACACACACGGCGTAGGCCGCCACCCGCAGCTCCTCACGCATGAGGAGACGTTACGGCAGCCCGCACCCAGGAGGCGGGCGTTCCGGTGCGAGAGCGGCCGCGCGAGGGCCACCGGCGGCCGGAGCGCGCCGCGTCGGCGCCGGGCACCGAGGCGTACGTCACATCGCCGTATAGGCGCCGCGCGGGTGGGCAGCAAGCGGGCAGCAGCACAGCTTGCGGCCCCGGGCCCCCGCCGGGCCGATTTCTGCGGCTCACCGAGGGTGCGTGCCGCAGGACCGCGAGGTCGCGGGCCGGGCGGGTCCGTCCCACGGGTCGGGCAGGTCACGCAAAGAATTGGACACATGGGCCGGGGTCGGCCGCATGATGGAAAAGCCCCGGTCATGCAAGAGACACAGGTAAGGGAGTCACCGTGAGGGTCGGAATCGTCGGAGCCACCGGTCAGGTCGGCACGGTCATGCGCAGGATCCTCACGGAGCGCGACTTCCCGGTCACCGAGCTGCGGCTGTTCGCCTCGGCCCGCTCGGCGGGCCGGGTCATCGACGGCGTCACCGTGGAGGACGCCGCCCGGGCCGACTACAGCGGCCTGGACATCGTGCTGTTCTCGGCGGGCGGCGCGACGTCGAAGGCGCTGGCCGAGAAGGTCGCCTCGCAGGGCGCCGTGGTGATCGACAACTCCTCCGCCTGGCGCCGCGACCCGGACGTGCCGCTGGTGGTGGCCGAGGTGAACCCGCACGCGATCGCCAACCGCCCCAAGGGCATCATCGCCAACCCGAACTGCACCACGATGGCCGCCATGCCGGTCCTCAAGCCGCTGCACGAGGAGGCGGGCCTTCAGGCGCTGGTCGTCGCCACCTACCAGGCGGTGTCCGGTTCGGGCCTGGCGGGCGTGGCCGAGCTGCACGGGCAGACCCAGAAGGTCGTCGCGGAGGCCGACAAGCTGACCCACGACGGCGCGGCGGTGGACTTCCCCGAGCCGTCCGTCTACAAGCGCCCGATCGCCTTCAACGTGCTGCCCTTCGCCGGCAACCTCGTCGACGACGGTCTGAACGAGACCGACGAGGAGCAGAAGCTGCGCCACGAGTCCCGCAAGATCCTGGAGATCCCCGAGCTGAAGGTCTCCGGCACCTGCGTGCGCGTGCCCGTCTTCACCGGCCACTCCCTGCAGGTCAACGCCCGTTTCACGCGCCCGCTGAGCGTCGAGCGCGCCACCGAGCTGCTGGCCGGGGCGCCGGGCGTGGCCCTCTCCGACATTCCCACCCCGCTGCAGGCCGCCGGGCAGGACCCCTCCTACGTCGGCCGCATCCGCCGCGACGAGACGGTGGAGCACGGTCTGGCCCTGTTCATCTCCAACGACAACCTCCGCAAGGGCGCCGCCCTGAACGCGGTGCAGCTGGCGGAGCTGGTGGCGGCGCAGCTCAAGGCCTGACCCTGCCTTCGGCACGTACGCACTTCGAGTGGGCGGTCACCGCGCGTCGGTGACCGCCCCTTCGCGTCCGCCGCGACGTGGAAGGATGACCGCATCCCACACACAGGAGGAGATGAACGCGTGCCTGGCACAAACCTGACTCGCGAAGAGGCACAGCAGCGAGCGAAGCTGCTCACCGTCGACTCGTACGAGATCGAACTCGATCTCTCGGGAGCGCAGGAGGGCGGCACCTACCGGTCCGTGACCACGGTGCGCTTCGACGTCGCGGAGAACGGCGCCGCCTCCTTCATCGACCTGGTCGCCCCGGCCGTCCACGAGGTGGTCCTCAACGGCGACTCCCTGGACCCCGCCGAGGTCTTCCAGGACTCCCGCATCGCCCTGCCCGGCCTGCTGCAGGGCCGCAACGTCCTGCGGGTGGTCGCCGACTGCGCGTACACCAACACCGGTGAGGGCCTGCACCGTTTCGTCGACCCCGTCGACGACCAGGCGTACCTGTACACGCAGTTCGAGGTCCCGGACGCCCGCCGGGTCTTCGCCTCCTTCGAGCAGCCGGACCTGAAGGCCACCTTCCAGTTCACCGTGAAGGCGCCCGAGGGCTGGACCGTGGTGTCCAACTCGCCCTCCCCGGAGCCGAAGGACAACGTCTGGGTGTTCGAGCCGACGCCGCGCATCTCGACGTACATCACCGCGCTGATCGCCGGCCCGTACCACAGCGTGCACAGCGTGTACGAGAAGGACGGGCAGTCCGTGCCGCTCGGCATCTACTGCCGGCCCTCGCTGGCCGAGTACCTCGACGCCGACGCGATCTTCGAGGTGACCCGGCAGGGGTTCGACTGGTTCCAGGAGAAGTTCGACTACGCCTACCCCTTCAAGAAGTACGACCAGCTGTTCGTGCCCGAGTTCAACGCGGGCGCGATGGAGAACGCGGGCGCCGTCACCATCCGTGACCAGTACGTCTTCCGGTCCAAGGTGACCGACGCGGCGTACGAGGTGCGCGCGGAGACGATCCTGCACGAGCTGGCCCACATGTGGTTCGGCGACCTGGTCACCATGGAGTGGTGGAACGACCTGTGGCTGAACGAGTCGTTCGCCACCTACACCTCCATCGCCTGCCAGGCCTACGCCCCCGGCTCGCGCTGGCCGCACTCGTGGACCACGTTCGCCAACTCCATGAAGACCTGGGCGTACCGGCAGGACCAGCTGCCCTCCACGCACCCGATCATGGCGGAGATCCGCGACCTGGACGACGTGCTCGTCAACTTCGACGGCATCACCTACGCCAAGGGTGCCAGCGTGCTCAAGCAGCTGGTGGCCTACGTCGGCATGGACGAGTTCTTCCGCGGCGTCCAGGCGTACTTCAAGCGCCACGCCTACGGCAACACCCGCCTGTCCGACCTGCTGGGCGCCCTGGAGGAGACCTCCGGCCGCGACCTGAAGACCTGGTCGAAGAAGTGGCTGGAGACGGCCGGCATCAACGTCCTGCGCCCGCGGATCGAGACGGACGGCGAGGGTGTCATCACCTCCTTCGCCGTCCACCAGGAGGCCCCCGCCCTCCCGGCCGGCGCCAAGGGCGAGCCGGTGCTGCGCCCGCACCGCATCGCGATCGGCCTGTACGACCTGGACGGCGACTCCGGCAAGCTGGTGCGCACCGAGCGCATCGAGCTGGACGTCGACGGCGAGCTGACCGCCGTACCGCAGCTGACCGGCCGGCGCCGCCCGGCGGTGATCCTGCTCAACGACGACGACCTGTCCTACGCCAAGGTCCGCCTGGACGAGGAGTCGCTGCGGGTGGTCACCGAGCACCTGGGCGACTTCGAGTCCTCGCTGCCGCGCGCGCTGTGCTGGGCCTCGGCCTGGGACATGACCAGGGACGCCGAGCTGGCCACCCGCGACTACCTGTCCCTGGTGCTGTCCGGCATCGGCAAGGAGTCCGACATCGGCGTGGTCCAGTCGCTGCACCGGCAGGTGAAGCTGGCCATCGACCAGTACGCCGCCCCCACCGCCCGGGAGGCGCTGCTCACCCGCTGGACCGACGCGACGCTGGCACACCTGCGCACCGCGGTGCCGGGCAGCGACCACCAGCTGGCGTGGGCGCGCGCCTTCGCCGCGACCGCCCGCACGCCGGAGCAGCTGGACCTGCTGGTGTCCCTGCTGGAGGGCACGGAGACGATCGAGGGCCTGGTCGTGGACACGGAGCTGCGCTGGGCGTTCGTACAGCGGCTCGCGGCGGTCGGCCGGTTCGACGAGGCGGAGATCGCGGGCGAGTACGAGCGGGACAGGACCGCCGCCGGCGAGCGGCACGCGGCCACCGCCCGCGCCGCCCGCCCCACCGAGGAGGCCAAGGCGGAGGCGTGGGCGTCGGTCATCGACTCCGACAAGCTGCCCAACGCCGTCCAGGAGGCGGTCATCGCGGGCTTCGTCCAGACCGACCAGCGCGAACTGCTGGCCCCCTACACCGACCGGTACTTCGAGGTCCTCAAGGGCATCTGGGAGTCCCGCTCGCACGAGATCGCCCAGCAGATCGCCGTCGGGCTGTACCCGGCGATCCAGGTGTCCGAAGAGACGCTGCGCACGACCGACGCGTGGCTGGAGTCCGCGCAGCCGAACGCGGCGCTGCGCCGCCTGGTCTCGGAGTCGCGGGCGGGCGTCGAGCGCGCGCTGAAGGCCCAGGCGGCGGACGCGGCGGCGGCCGGGGAAGGGCCGGGCAGTACGGCGGGGGGGGGGCGCCCCGCCTGCGCCTGAAGGGGCCGCACCGCGAACTCTGACGGATCCGCCCCGCGTGCACCGCGCGGGGCGGGCCGACGTGCACCGGGCGGGGTGGTCCGGGCCGCCCGCGCGGGCGGCCCCTAGGTGTTCTGTTCGGACAGCCGGTCGGCCGTGGTCCGCAGGGCGTCCAGCACCCGCGCCACGGCGGGCGCGTCCCGCGCGCCCTTGCGGACGGCCGCGACCACGTGCCGGCGCGGCCGGTCCGTGCTCAGCTCGCGCATCACCACACCGTCGCGGCGCACGGCCGCCGTGCGCGGGACGAGCGCCACCCCCATGCCGGCCTCCACCATCGCCAGGATCGCGGTCCAGCCGGCCGCCGAGTGCCCCTGGTGGGGGCTGAATCCGGCCGCCTCAGGCCGCGCGGGTGATGTCCGACCAGGGTCCGCTGCTCCCGAAGATCCACGCCTCCGCCGCCAGATCGGCCAGGCGCAGCCCGGCCGCCGCCGCCAGCGGACGGTCCGGCGGCAGGGCGACGTCGAGCGGGTCGGCCAGCAGCGGCACCCGCGTGAAGGCCGGGTCCGCGGCGCTCGGGGCGTGCGCCGCCAGCGACAGCGCGAGGTCCACCTCGCCGCCGGTCAGCAGGTCGTAGGCCTCGCCGGCCTCCGCCTCGCGCACCCGCACCGACACCCCCGGATGCGTGGCGCGCAGCGCCCGTACGGCCGGGACGACCAGCGCGGGAACCGCGGTGGAGAACGCCCCGACGCGCACCTCGCCCGCCTCACCGCGCCGATACGCCGCCAACTCCGCGTCCGCGCGCTCCAGTTGCTCGAACACCGCCTCGGCGTGGCGCAGCACCAGCCGGGCCGCGTCCGTCAGCCGCACCCGCCGGCCGTGGGCCTGGAGCAGTTCCACGCCGAGCTGGGCGGAGAGGTTCGTCAGCTGCTGGGAGACGGCGGACGGCGTCGTCCGCAGCGCCTCGGCAGTCGCGGTGACGGTCCCCTTCTCCCGCAGGGTGCGCAGGATCCGGAGCTTGCGGATCTCCCATTCGGCCATGCCGCGCAACCTATACGGGCCGCGGGCCGCCCCGTCTCACCCGCCGGACGGGACCGCCGGGGCAGGCGGGGCGGGCGGGGCGGTCACGGTGACGGTGACGACCGCCGCCACTCCCTCGACGCGCACGGCGCCGGCGTCCCGGTCGCACAGCACGGCCGCGTCCAGCCGGCCGAGGGTCACCCCCGGCTCCGCCGGCGTCACGGTGCCCGCCAGGGCGATCAGGACGACCTGCTCGGTGGGGCGCGGGTCGAGGTGGAACCCTTCCCGGACGATGCGGACGTGTGCCGTGGCCCGGGTGCGCCGCGTCATCACGTTGAGATCGACGAGGGGACCGCCGAGCAGCCGGCAGGTGGTCTCCGCGTCCCCGGGGAAGGCGAAGGGCCGGTAGGGCGCGGCGAGGGTGTGCGGGGTGCCGTCGACCGTGAGTTCCATGCCCGGGCCGTCGACCACGGTGATGATCCGGTCCACGCCGGGGAAGGCGGAGAACGGCCCGCCCCGCGCGACCTCGGCCAGGGACACCCGCCAGGTGAAGTCGTCCAGTCCGGCTCCGTCCGGGCCGGCGGCGACCTCCCGGGTCACGCCGCCGCCGTTCTTCCAGGGCGTCACCGTCCGGTCGCCGGCCCGCAGCACGCGCGATGCGCTGATCAACGTCGTTCTTCCTTCCTCACGCGTTTCCGGTCCCGCCCGTTCGCGGTCTGACGTGTTCCCGGGCTCACGCGCGGGTGTCCGCCGCGGCCGGTGCGGACCCGCTCGCCGCGCCCTCGGCTCCGCCGGCCTCGGCCTCCTTCGCCCCGGCGCCGGGTGCCGGAAGGCCGGGTGCCGGAAGAGACGCCCCGGGGCGCCCGCCCAGGACGTACGCGCCGGCCAGCAGCGCCAGCCAGACCGCGCCGACGACGAGGGCGATCCAGGTGCTGCCGGAGAAGGCCAGCAGGACCAGCACGCCGACCATGAAGGCGATCGCCACGATCTGCCCGTACGGCCAGAAGGGGACGGGGAACTTCAGTGCCGCCGCCTGCCCCGGCGTCATCCGGCGGCGCGCCGCGACCTGCGTCAGCAGGATCATCAGCCAGACCCAGACGGTGGCGAACGTCGCGATCGAGGAGATCACGAGGAAGACGTTCTCCGGCATGACGTAGTTGAGCACGACCCCGACCAGCAGGGCGGCGATCATGATGGCCACGGTCGTCCGGGGCACGCCGCCCCGGGAGAGCCGCTGCATGACGGGCGGGGCCTGGCGGCGCTCGGCCATGCCGTACATGATGCGTCCGGCGGCGAAGATGTCGCTGTTGATGGCGGACAGCGCGGCGACGATGACGACGACGTTCAGCACGGCGGCGGCCGACTTCACCCCCAGCGAGGCGAAGATCTCCACGAACGGGCTGCCGGCGCCGGTGATGTGCTGCCAGGGGTTCAGTGACATGATCACCGCGAGGGTCAGGACGTAGAAGAGCACCACCCGCAGCGGGATGGAGTTGACCGCGCTCGGGATCGCCTTCTCCGGGTCCTGCGCCTCGCCGGCGGTGACGCCGATGATCTCGGTGCCGCCGAAGGCGAACATCACCACGGCGAAGGAGACGACGAAGCCGTGGGCCCCGTGCGCGAAGAACCCGCCGTTGGTCCAGAGGTTGGAGATGCCCGCGTGGTCGGCGCCGCCGATGCCGAGGACGAGGATCGCCGCACCGGCGATGATCATGGCGACGATGGCGGCGATCTTCACCAGCGAGAGCCAGAACTCCAGCTCGCCGAAGACCTTGACGCTGAACAGGTTCATCGCGCCGACGACGAGCACCACCGCCAGCACCCAGATCCAGCGCGGCACGCCGGGGAACCAGAAGCCCATGTAGACGCCGAACGCCGTGACGTCCGCCAGGCAGACGATGACCATCTCGAAGGCGTACGTCCATCCGGTCACGAAACCGGCCAGCGGGCCGAGGTGCTTGGTGGCGTACTCGCCGAACGACCCGGCGCACGGATCGCTCACGGCCATCTCGCCCAGCGAGCGCAGCACCAGGAAGACGGCCGCCCCGCCGATCAGATACGCCAGCAGGACCGCGGGCCCGGCGGTTCTGATGGATTCGGACGACCCGTAGAACAGGCCGGTGCCGATCGCGGAACCCAGGGCGATGAACCGGATGTGCCGGGAGTTGAGTCCCCTGCTCAGCGTCGCCTTATCGGTCAAGAGGTGCCCTCCTTGGGGACAGCGGTGTCCCGGACGGGGTGGGGGGAGGCGTCGGCCGCACCGGCTGGCGACGCGCTCAGGCCATCGAGGGACCTGTATATTCCTGTATATACAGGCGGGTCAAGGGGTGGATCAGCCGGCGGACCGGGGGGACCTGACGCACCGGGCCCCTGAGCGCGCCGGGTCCCTGGGGTCAGTGGGTGTCGAAGGCGCCTTCGAGGCGGTACCGGGAGCCGGGGTGCAGCAGCCGCGCGATGCTGATCAGCGCGCCGCCCGACCAGGTGCGCCGGTGGATCAGCAGGCACGGCTGGGACGGCGCGACGTCGAGGATCGCGCATTCCTCGGCGGACGGCAGCACCGCTTCCACGATGTGCTCGCCCCGGCCCAGGGGCGCGACCTCGGAGAGGAAGGTGAAGGGCGTGCGCCGGGTGAAGTCCTGCTCCAGATAGCCCGGGGCGAAGTCCGGGTTGACGTAGCGGTCCTCCAACTGCACGGCCACGTCGTCCTCGTAGTGCACCACCCGGGAGCGGAAGACGGTCCGGCGCGCGCCGAGGCCGAAACGGGCGCTGATCTCCGCCCCCGCCTCCTCCTCGGCCAGGGACAGCACCCTGGCGTGGTGGCGGTGGCCGCGGGAGCGGATCTCGTCGGCGATGTTGTGCACCTCGACCAGGGCGGAACTGCCCTTGCGCGACGCCACGAAGGTGCCCACGCCCATGACGCGCCGCAGCAGGCCCTGCGTGCTCAGTTCCCGCAGCGCCCGGTTGACGGTCATACGGGACAGGCCGAGCGACTCGACGAACTGGCTCTCGGAGGGCAGCGCGTCGCCCTCACGCCACCGGCCGCTGGTGATCTGCTCGGTCACGAGGTCCTTGACCCGCTGGTAGGCGGGAGCCGAGCCGGGCGTCCGCTCCTGGTACAGGCGGGCGAGGTCCGCCCCGTCCACGGCCACGTCCACCGTCCTCGTCACCCGTCGATCCCCCGGCCCGCCCGGTCGAGGGCGCTCTCACCGGGAATTCTAGGGCGTGCTTCGAAAGTAGCGAGTCGGGTTGGGTGAGGTCACCGTCGCAATGGAGGACCTGGTGCGTCCATCGAAAGTTTTCGAGTGGTTCTTTCAGGAGAACTGAACGATCTGCGCAAGCGCGTCCGCCCGGACGTCTGTCAGCCCACGTGGGCGGCGAGCGCGGTCTCGACCGCGGCCGGGTCGGCCGTGTCCGCCGCCCAGGCCGCGTAGCCGTCGGGGCGGACCAGCAGCACGGTGCGGCGGTCGCTCGCCCAGCGCTGCGCGGTGAGCCGGCCCGCCCGGTCCGGCCCGACCTCGTGCGCCCACGGCGCGATCAGCACGAACCGGCCGCCGCGCAGCGCCTCGTACAGCCGTCCGCCGCCGGCCAGGGCGACGTCCGGGATCCGCGCCCCGACCAGGCGGTGGGCGCCCCGCGGGGCGGCGTACCTGTACCCGATGCCGGTGACCTGGCCCACCGCGACGCGGCGGACGGGGCCGGCCGTGGTGAGGAGCGTGGCGAGCGCCGTGCGCACGGCCCGGGTCCAGGGATGCCTGGCCATGGCCAGGCGCACGATGCCGCCGCTGCTGCGCAGCACTGACCTGCCCACCGGATGGCGTTCGGCCTGGTAGGTGTCGAGCAGCGTCTCGGGGGCGTGGCCGCCGAGGACCTGGGCGAGCTTCCAGCCGAGGTTGGCCGCGTCCTGCAGGCCGGTGTTCATGCCCTGGCCGCCGGCCGGGGTGTGCACGTGGGCGGCGTCACCGGCGAGGAAGACCCGGCCGACCCGGTAGGCGGGGGCCTGGCGTTCGTCGCTGTGGAAGCGGGACATCCAGCGGGCGTCGTGCATGCCGAAGTCGCTGCCCAGGGCGAGCCGGGTGGTCTCCCGGACCTCCTCCAGATCCACGGGCGCGTCGTCGGGGACCTGGCGGTCCCGGCGCCAGCAGATGACGCGGTGGTAGCCGTCGCCGAACGGTGCGAGGAAGGCGAAGGCCTCCCCGACGGCACCGACGGTCAGCAGCGCCTTCGGTGGCTCGGTCAGCCGTACGTCGGCCAGCGCCACGGAGCGGATCACCGAGCGCCCCGGGAACGGCAGCCCGACGGCCTCGCGCACCGTACTGCGCATCCCGTCCGCGCCGACGACGTACGCCGCGCGCAGCCGCCCCGGCCGGCCGTCGGCCGCGCGGACCTCGACGGTCACGCCGTCCGCGTCCTGGGCCAGGCCGGTGACCTCGCTGTCGTGGCGGAAGTCCACCCCCGCCTTCACCGCGCGGCGGTGCAGGGCCTTCTCCACCTCGTACTGCGGCAGCACCAGCACGTGGGGGAACCGGGAGGGCAGCGCGCTCAGGTCGAGAGCCAGCCGGCCGAAGAGCTGGAGCCGGCCGAGGCGGCGGCCGACCGCCTCCAGCTCGTCGGCCAGGCCGCGGGCGTCGAGTTGTTCCAGGCTGCGGGCGTGCAGGACGAAGGCGCGGGAGAGGTTGCTGATCCGGTCCGGGCGCTTTTCGAGGAGGGTCACGGACAGGCCGGCCTCGGCGAGGTCACCGGCCAGCAGCAGCCCGGTGGGGCCGGCCCCGACGACGATCACGGAGCGGGTGCCTTCTCCGGCGCTGTCGGGGGTGTTGGTGGGGGTGGTCATGGAAGCCTCCTCGGAGCCGAGGGTCCGCCGACCGGCGTGTGCCGGGCGGCGCCTGCGGGGGCGGTGCATGCCGGGCGGCGCCTGCCGGGCCAACGACGGTTGGCCAACAGATGGTGGCCAACACGTGGTGGCCTAGAGGGGGTGGCCGACCCGATGGCCAACGACTGCTGGCCAACGGTTGTTGGTCAACGCTTGTTGACTAAGCTAGTGACCCCTCCTGGACGTGTCAACGGGTGTTGGCCTACGTTTGTTGGCATGCCAGACTCCGCCGCGCCCTCGCCCTCCGCCTCCGCCCCCGCTTCCACCCGCGCCTCCCGCCGCTCGGACGCCACCCGTGCCGCCATCCTCGCCGCCGCCCGCGAGCGCTTCGCGGCGGACGGCTACGAGCGGGCCACCATCCGGGCGATCGCCCGGGACGCCCAGATCGACCCGTCCATGGTCATGCGCTACTACGGCAACAAGGAGAGCCTGTTCGCGGCGGCCGTCAGTCTCGATCTGCACCTGCCGGACGTGACGGCCCTCCCCCGTGAGCAGGTCGGATGGACCCTGGTGGCGCACTTTCTGCGGCTGTGGGAGGACAACGAGGAGCTGACCGCGATCCTGCGGGTCGGCGTGACCAACCCGGCCGGGGCCGAGCGGACGCGCCAGGTGTTCCGGGACCAACTGCTGCCGGTGGCCCGGGTGGTGTGCCCGGACCCCGAGCAGGTCACGATGCGGGCGGCGCTGTGCGCGGCGCAGTTGCTGGGGCTCGCCCTGACCCGCTACGTGCTGCGGTTCCCGGGGACCGTCGACCTGAGCCACGAGGAGATCCTGGCGTGGCTGGCGCCCACCGTTCAGCGGTACTTGACCGCCCCCTGCCCCTGCCGGTTCGGGCGACAGGGGGTGACCTCCACCCCCGGGGGACGGAAAGGGGAGGCGGAGGGGTGCGGGAACCCACGGGCGGTCGCAAGCAGCCCGAACGCGGCGAGGGCGCCGGCCTCGCCTCCGTACGGCACGGTGTGCGTACGTGCGGCGGGGTCGGCGCCCTCGGCACAAGCGTCGGTCGGCGCGCCCTCGGGCGGTGCCGGTCCTGCGCGGGTCAGGCCTCGGCCTTGGCCTTGGCCTGGGTCTCCTTGGTGTTCACGTTCCGGCTGGTGTCCTGCTGCTTGGCGCGCGACTTGTCCAGCGCCGCGACCAGGCCCGCGATCACCAGGAACAGCACGATCGGGATACCCACGAAGTAGCCCAGCGTCTGGATGACGCTCAGGCCCGGGCCGGGGTCGTCACCGTCGTCGCGGGTCAGCGCGAGCGCGGGAGACGACATGAGCAGCATCATCAGCGTCGTACCGGCGGCCAGAGCGCCGGCGCGCAGGGCGTTCTTCTTGTCCACAGTGCAAACGTAGCGAACGCCTGAACGCACCGCGCGTCCGGGGTGCCGTATGCACCGCCCCCCCTCGCCCGGCACCGCCCGCCACATGACGACGCCGAGCGCGTACGCCGAGACCAGGGGCCCGGCGGGGGGGATGGAGACGGGCAGGTCGTCCGCGCCGGCGCGGGTCTCGCCCTGCTCGGTCTCGACCCGCAGGACGGTGCCGGGCGGCAGCGCGGTCAGGGCGGCGGGGGCGGCCTCGCCGGTCCAGTGGACCACGGTGGGCGGCAGCAGGCGCCGGGCGAGTTCTTCTTCGCGGGCGGCGAGCGCGGCGCGGGTTGCCTCCTGACTGCTCGCGTCGACGTCCAGGGCGGCCAGGGCGGCGACGACCGCGTCGGCGGAGGCGGCGACCGTGCGGCCCGGGGAGGGACTGTAGGAGGTGGCGACGCCGTGCAGAGCGGCGAGCCGGGCCAACTCGTCGCCGGGCGCTCCGGCCGGCTGCGGATCCGTCATCTACGGCTCCGCCCGGCCGGCTCCGGCGTCGGCGCACTCGGCGCCGTACTCGCCGGCCGAGAAGGCGGCTTCGCCGGTCAGGGAGGTGGCTTCGCTGGTCAGGGGGGCGGTTTCGGCGAGCGGCGGTTCGCTGGTGAGCGGTTCGGTGTCGGGCAGCGGGGGTTCGCTGGTCAGGGGGGCCTCGGCCCAGGCGGCCTCGGCGCTGAAGGGGCAGCCGGCCTCCGTGCCCAGGCCGGCCGGACGGGGTGCGGCGGAGGCCGGCCACAGGGAGGCGACCGGTTCCGCCCCGGGTTTGGGAGGGGCGGTGTCCGCCGCGGGTTTGGGCAGCCGAGTGTCCGCCGCGCGTCCGGGCGGGGCGCTGTCCGCCTGGGCCGGGGGCAGGGCGGTGTCGGCCAGGGCCGAGAGCAGCAGGTGTGCCGGTGCGGCCACGGGGGCCTCCTTGTCGAGTGCGGAGAGCGGGTCATCGCAGCCCTACCCAGTGCGTGCGGAGGCAGACGTCCCGGAACGCACGAGGTGCTCCTGGTCACATTCCGCCCCCCTCCAGAGTGAGGCCGGACAGGACCTGCGGACCACTCTCGTTGGGCTGCTCAGGCCCTTTCCCGCACTGCTCGCACAAACGTTCTGAGGCGGTGCCCGGAGCTCGGGGCGCGCACTACGGCGCTCGGAACGTGACTGGTTGCGCAACGGCGCCCGGGGCTCAGGTCAGGCGCCAGCCCTCAGGCCCACGCGGTCTCGCGCCCCGACGCGCGCGGCTCGACCGAGCGCACCACGACGCCCGCACCACGACGCCCGCGCCGCTGGGGGCGCACGCCACACGACGCCCGCGCCGCGGGGACGCACGCCATACGACGCCCGCGCCACGGGGACGCACGCCACACGACACCCAGGCCACAGGAGCGCGCCACACGCCCCCGCCGGCGCGGGCCACGCGACACGGCTCCCGAGGCCCGGACGTCGGGGCAAACGGCGCCCGCGCCCGGCGCCCGGTCGGCCGCCCGGCGCCCGGTCGGCCGCCCGGCGCCCGGTCGGCCGCTCGGCGCCTCCCGGGGCCTCCGCGCCCGGGGCGGTCAGGCCGACAGGCCGTCGATCCGGGCCAGGGCGTCGTCGGCGCCGTACGGCTGCAGGTACGGCAGCCAGCGCGGGTCCCTGTGGCCGGTGCCGATGATGCGCCAGGCCAGACCGGTGGGCGGGGCCGGCTTGTGACGCAGGCGCCAGCCCAGCTCCACCAGGTGCCGGTCGGCCTTGACGTGGTTGCAGCGCCGGCAGGAGGCCACCACGTTGTCCCAGGCGTGCCGACCCCCGCGCGAGCGCGGGATGACGTGGTCGACGCTGGTGGCGACACCGCCGCAGTACATGCAGCGGCCTCCGTCGCGGGCGAACAGCGCCCGTCGGGTCAGGGGGACGGGCCCCCGGTAGGGGACCCGCACGAAACGCTTGAGCCGGACCACGCTGGGTGCGGGGACGGTGAGGGTCGCGCTGTGCAGATGGGCGCCGGACTCCTCGAGGCAGACTGCCTTGTTCTCGAGCACGAGGACGAGCGCGCGGCGGAGCGGTACGACGCCGAGGGGCTCGTACGACGCGTTGAGGACCAGGACATGCGGCACGGGTGCCTCCTTGTACGCCGGCGGCGCGTGGCTCGCGCCGGGACGATCTGCAGTCAGTGTCCCCTCATGCCTGGTGACCGCGCCACCATGTCCCGGTAACGGG
Organism: Streptomyces mexicanus; assembly: GCF_902506575.1. Lineage (GTDB taxonomy): Bacteria > Actinomycetota > Actinomycetes > Streptomycetales > Streptomycetaceae > Streptomyces > Streptomyces mexicanus. Next base: position 2,919,338 of record NZ_LR732544.1, read on the forward strand.
CTGGGAGTGTTTTCGACCACATCCCTTTCATCCCCCGGATCGCGGTCCGCTCACACGGGCAGCTCAGACGCGGGTCGGCACCCTTCCCCCGCCGGACCTCCCCGAAAGTTCACGGCGATCCGCACACCGTGCCCCGTTAGTGTGGTGGTTCTGCCCGTCCGGTGACCTCTTCGTGATCCAGCCGATACTGACCGCATACGCCGGAGGGCGGACGCACCTGGAGGTACCTGCCGTGTCCTTGCCCGCCGTCCTACTGGCCGTCGGCCCGTCCCCGTCGCCGACTCCCTCGCAGTCGACGGACGTGACGGTCCCCACGTTGCAGGACGCCCAGCAGAGCGCGAACCAGGCGGCGAGCTGGGTGGAGGAGAACTGGTCCACGTGGCTGGCGATCGGCCTGCGGGTCGTCCTGATCGTGTTCATAGCGATGGTGCTGCGCGTGGTGGTCCGGCGGGCGATCACCAAGCTCATCGAGCGCATGAACCGCAGCGCCCAGCAGGCGGCCGGCACCGGGCTGGGCGGTCTGCTGGTCAACGCCGAGCGACGGCGGCAGCGGTCGGCGGCGATCGGCTCGGTGCTGCGTTCGGTGGCCAGCTTCCTGATCCTCGGCACGGCCGCGCTGATGGTGCTGTCCACCTTCCAGATCAACCTGGCTCCGCTGCTGGCGTCCGCCGGTGTGGCGGGCGTGGCGGTCGGTTTCGGTGCCCGCAACCTGGTCACGGACTTCCTCTCCGGCGTGTTCATGATCCTGGAGGACCAGTACGGCGTCGGCGACACCATCGACGCGGGCGTGGCCACCGGCGAGGTGATCGAGGTCGGCCTGCGCGTGACCAAGCTGCGCGGGGACAACGGCGAGATCTGGTACGTCCGCAACGGCGAGGTCAAGCGGATCGGCAACCTCTCCCAGGGCTGGGCGACGGCCGGCGTCGACGTGACCGTCAAGGCCAGCGAGGACCTGGACAAGCTGAAGGCCACCCTGACCGAGGTCGCCGAGACCATGGGCAAGGAAGAGCCCTGGAACGAGCTGCTGTGGAGCCCGATCGAGGTCCTGGGCCTGGACAGCGTGCTGATCGACTCGATGGTGGTGCGGGTGTCCGCCAAGACCATGCCGGGCAAGTCCACGGCCGTGGAGCGCGAGCTGCGCTGGCGCATCAAGCGCGCCTTCGACGAGGCCGACATCCGCATCGTGGGCGGCGCGACGGCCCCCGCTGAGGAGGACCCGGCCCCGGACCCGACGGCCACGGTCGCGGCCCCGTCGGCGTACGCCAACCCGACCTCTCCGGAGACCCGCGCGACGACCCCGATACCGCCGCAGTCCGGCGGCAAGTGAGGACCTCCTCCTTCCGGAGGGGCCGGAGGCGTCGCGCCTTCTCGTTCTTCCCGAGGCGTCGCCTTCTCCTTCTTCCCGCGGCGTCGTGCCTTCTCCTCCTTCCGGAGGCGTTCTTCCCGAGTCTCCTTCCGGAGGCGTCATGCCTTGACGCCTCCGTCACGCCGGGCTTAGGTTCCTGCCACCGACAGGAAACTTTCCTGACAGTGCCGACAGTGCTGGGGGCGGGTCACATGGCGGGAACCTCCGGTACGCCGGGCACCCCGCGCGTGCTGCGCGCCATGAACGACCGGGCCGCCCTGGACCTGCTGCTGGAACACGGGCCGCTGTCCCGGACCCGCATCGGCAGGCTGACCGGCCTGTCCAAGCCGACCGCCTCCCAGCTGCTGGCCCGGCTTCAGGCCGCCGGGCTCGTCGTCGCCACCGGCACCAGTGCGGGGCACCCGGGCCCCAACGCCCAGCTGTACGGGGTCAACCCGGCCGCCGCCCACGCCGCCGGCCTCGACGTCACCCCGCGGCGCATCCGTGCCGCGGTCGCCGATCTCACCGGCCGCACCGTCGGCGCGTACGAGCTGCCGACCCCGGACCACCGCCCGGCCCGCCCCGTCGTGGGCCAGGTCACCGATGCGCTCGACGGCGCGCTCGAGGCCGCCGGCCTGGCCCGCGGCGACGTCCGCCGCCTGGTCATCGGCACCCCGGGCGCCTTCGACCCGCGCACCGGCCGGCTGCGCTACGCCTCCCACCTGCCCGGCTGGCACTCCCCCACGATCCTTCAGGAGCTGGCGGCCGCCCTGCCGATGCCGGTGGAGTACGAGAACGACGTCAACCTCGTCGCCGTCGCCGAGCAGCGCCTCGGCGCGGCCCGCGGCCACCGCGACTTCGTGCTGCTGTGGAACCAGGAGGGCCTGGGCGCCGCGCTGGTGTTCGGCGGCCGGCTGCACCGCGGCTGGACCGGCGGCGCCGGCGAGGTCGGTTTCCTGCCGGTGCCCGGCGCCCCGCTGATGCGCCAGGTCGCCCAGACCGACAGCGGCGGCTACCAGGAGCTGGCCGGCTCCCAGGCGCTGCCGGCGCTGGCCCGCGAGCTGGGCGTACCGGACGTGCCGAGCGGGCCGTACGCCGAGGTGGCCGCCGCGCTCGTGGGCCGCGCCGCCGAGCACGCCGACGGCCCCCACCGCGCCCTCCTGGCGGCGTACGCGACCCGGCTGGCCACCGGTCTGGCCTCCCTGGTCTCCGTCCTCGACCCCGAACTGGTCGTGCTCGGCGGCACCTCGCTCACCGCGGGCGGCGAGGTGCTGCGCGCCCTGGTCCAGGCCGAGCTGGCCCAGCTGGCCGCCTCCCGGCCGCGCCTGGTGCTCGGCGAGGGCCGCGAGCACCCCGTGCTGCGGGGCGCGCTGGAGAGCGCGCTGGCGGCCACCCGCAACGAGGTCTTCGACACCTCCCGCTGACCCCTGACCGACGACCAGCCGACCCACGACCAGCCGATCCCCGACCCAGATCCAGCCGATCCACGACCAGTCGATCCACGACCAGCCGATCCCCGACCCACAACCAGCCGACCCAGACCGACGACCGGCCGAGCCATGACCGGCCAGGACGAGGAACCAGGCGCACACTCACCGCAGTCACGCGAAGTCACACCCGGCAGTCACACAGCCAGTCACACAGGCAGTCAAGGGACAGAGAGCCAAGGGACGGACGCAGATGAAACTCACCGTGGTCGGCGGCGGCTCGACCTACACCCCCGAACTCGTCGACGGCTTCGCCCGCCTCAGGGACACCCTGCCCGTCGAGGAACTGGTGCTCGTCGACCCGGCGGCCGACCGCCTGGACCTGGTCGGCGGCCTGGCCCGGCGCATCTTCGCCAAGCAGGGCCATCCCGGCCGGATCGTCACCACCGGCGACCTGGACGCGGCCGTGGACGGCGCCGACGCGGTGCTGCTGCAACTGCGGGTGGGCGGTCAGGCGGCGCGGCAGCAGGACGAGACCTGGCCACTGCAGTGCGGCTGCGTCGGCCAGGAGACCACGGGCGCCGGAGGGCTCGCCAAGGCGCTGCGCACCGTCCCGGTGGTCCTGGACATCGCCGAACGGGTGCGCCGCGCCAACCCGGAGGCGTGGATCATCGACTTCACCAACCCGGTCGGCATCGTCACCCGCGCCCTGCTGCAGGCCGGCCACCGCGCGGTCGGGCTGTGCAACGTGGCGATCGGCCTGCAGCGCAAGTTCGCGGCGCTGCTGGGCGTCGCCCCCTCCGAGGTGCACCTGGACCACGTGGGCCTGAACCACCTCACCTGGGAGACGGGCGTACGGCTCGGCGGGCCGGAGGGCACGGACGTCCTGCCCCGGCTGCTGGCCGAGCACGGCGAGGCGATCGCCGCCGACCTGCGCCTGCCCCGCCCCCTGCTGGACCGCCTCGGCACCGTCCCCTCCTACTACCTGCGCTACTACTACGCGCACGACCAGGTGGTGGACGAGCTGCGCACCAAGCCGTCCCGGGCCGCCGAAGTGGCCGCCATGGAACGCGAGCTGCTGCGCATGTACGGCGACCCGACGCTGGAGGAGAAGCCCGCGCTGCTCGCCAAGCGGGGCGGCGCCTACTACTCGGAGGCGGCCGTGGACCTCGCCGCCGCGCTGCTCGGCGGGGGCGGCAGCCCCTACCAGGTGGTCAACCGCACTCCTATACACTTCTGACGCAGCCGACGAACACTTTGCGCATTATTCTTCTCGCGATCATAATTCCACTATNCACGGCGCTGCGCGGCACCCTCGGCGGCGAGGTGGAGCGGGGCGCCGACCACCACGCGCACGGCGGCTGACCGCGGGGCCGCACCGGTGCGGGCCGCATCGGCGTGGGGGCGGCGGCGGGGCCCCCCCCCCCCGCCCCCCCCCGCCCCCGCGGCCCGCCCCGCGCCCCCCCCGCCCCCGCGTCCCCGGGTGGTGCAGGCGGCGGTGGGCCCCAAGGGCCCCTCCCCCCTGCCCGTGGCCCCGCTGGACCCGCTCTACGCGGGCCTGGTGGCCAACGTGACCGCGTACGAGGACCTGGCCCTGCAAGCGGCGCTGCACGGCGGCCGGGACCGGGTCCTGCGCGCCCTGCTCGCCCACCCCCTGATCGGCCAGTACGCCTACGCCGAGACCCTCACCGACCAGCTCGTCGCGCACAACCGGGAGCACCTCGCGTGGGCCTGACCGCGAGCGTCCTCGCCATCGACGCCGGCAACAGCAAGACCGACGTCGCCGTGGTCGCCGCCGACGGCAGTGTCCTGGCCACCGCCCGCGGCGGCGGCTTCCGGCCCCCGGCCGTGGGCGTGGCGGCGGCGGTCGACACCCTGGCGGCGGCCGTCGCCCGCGCCTGCGAACAGGCCCGGGTCGCCTCCGTCGCCCACGTCTCGGCCTGCCTGGCCAACGCCGACCTGCCGGTGGAGGAGGAACAGCTGGCGGCGGCCCTGCACGCGCGCGCGTGGGGCACGACGGTCCAGGTCCGCAACGACACCTTCGCGATCCTGCGCGCGGGCGTGGCCGAACCCCGCGGGGTCGCGGTGGTGTGCGGCGCCGGCATCAACTGCGTCGGCATGCGCCCGGACGGCCGCACCGCACGCTTCCCCGCCCTGGGCCGCATCTCCGGCGACTGGGGCGGCGGCTGGGGCCTGGCCGAGGAGGCCCTGTGGTACGCGGCCCGCGCGGAGGACGGCCGGGGTGAGCCCACCGCGCTGGCGCGCACCCTGCCCGGCCACTTCGGCCTGGATTCCATGTACGCCCTCATCGAGGCGCTGCACCTCGGGCACGTGGACCCGCACCGCCGCCACGAGCTGACACCGGTGCTGTTCGCCACCGCCGCCGAGGGCGACCCGATCGCCGTCTCGCTCGTGGACCGGCTGGCGGAGGAGGTCGTCACCATGGCGACGGTCGCGCTGCGCAGGCTCGACCTGCTCGCGGAGGAGACGCCGGGGCTCCTGGGCGGCAGCGTCCTGGCCGCCCGCCATCCCCGGCGGGACGACGGCATCCGCGGGCGGCTCGCGGCCCGCGCCCCCAAGGCCGTGCCCCGGGTCGTCACGGCCCGCCCGGTGCTCGGCGCGGCCCTGCTGGGCCTGGACCACGTGGGGGCACCGGAGTCGGCCCAGCGGCGGCTGCGGGACTGCTTCGACGGCTGAACGGGGTGAACCGGGCGACGGGACGGCCGAGGGGTGACAGGCAGGACGACTGTCGGACTGCCGGGTGAACCGGCGGGCGAACCGGCGGGCGGGTCATGACTGTTCGTCATTCCGCCGGGGAACCGAACCGACTCCTGCGGCGTATTCATGGGCAGGGGGTGGTGCGCATCACGGTGTCGCCCGCGCCACGGCGCCTCGCGCTGCGATCCGACCAAGATCCAGTCAAGGCGGTGCGGATGTCAGTGGCGGCAGGGATACTTGCGGCGACGGATGACCATGGGGGAGGTCAGCAGTGACACAACCGCCGACGGGCGGCTCGGCGCCGCCGGGCCCGGTCCCGCCCGCCGTGCCCGCCGTGCCGCCCGTCGGCGGTTGTGTCCCTGCCCGTCTCTTATACACATCCGACGCTGCCGACGACCCCCTACGTCCACCTCTCTCCGGGCGTCCCCCCCCTCTAACAAACACAACACCCACAGACTGCAGTCAGTACCAGTAAGCTGTCAGCGGCCGGACTGCGGCGGGGCGTACGAGGACGTGGGCGGCGGCGAGCTGTACTGCGACACGTGCGGGCTGGCGCCGGTGGTGTCGGCGACGGGCCTGGTCGGCTCGGCGCCCACCGGGGTCACCGGCGCGGGCCGCGCCTCGCGGGCTTCGGCGGGCAGCGCCGGATCCAGCGGCCGCAGCGGTCGTACGTCCTCGCGGTCCACGGGGTCCTCCCGCTCCCGCCGCTCGGTGTCGGGCCGGCTGTCGCGCACGGTGCCGGGCGGGTCCGCCGGCCGGTCGGTGTCGGTGCGCGGGTCCGGTTCCGCGGCGGGTTCCTCCGGCCGTGGGCGGCTGGGGGCCGGGCTGGTGCAGGTGCCGCAGGTGCCGCGGCCCGACCCGCAGTCGATGGTGCTGGCCGACCCGCAGGTGCCCGAGCGCAAGCGGTTCTGCTCGCGTTCGGACTGCGGGGCGCCGGTGGGCCGGGCCCGCGGCGGCCGGCCGGGGCGCACGGAGGGCTTCTGCACCAAGTGCGGCCACCCGTACTCGTTCGTGCCCAAGCTGAAGCAGGGGGACGTCGTCCACGGCCAGTACGAGGTCGTGGGCTGCCTGGCGCACGGCGGCCTGGGCTGGATCTACCTGGCCGTGGACCGCGCGGTCTCCGACCGCTGGGTGGTGCTCAAGGGCCTGCTGGACACCGGTGACCAGGACGCGATGGCCGCGGCGATCTCCGAGCGGCGGTTCCTGGCGGAGATCGAGCACGCCCACATCGTGCGGGTCTACAACTTCGTCGAGCACCTGGACCAGCGCACCGGCTCCCTCGACGGCTACATCGTGATGGAGTACGTCGGCGGCAAGTCGCTCAAGGAGATCGCCAACTCCCGCCGCACCCCGGACGGCCGGCGCGATCCGCTGCCGGTGGAGCAAGCGTGCGCCTACGGCATCGAGGCCCTGGAGGCGCTCGGCCACCTGCACAGCCGCAACCTGCTGTACTGCGACTTCAAGGTCGACAACGCCATCCAGACCGAGGACCAGCTGAAGCTGATCGACATGGGCGCGGTGCGGCGCATGGACGACGACGAGTCGGCGATCTACGGCACGGTGGGCTACCAGGCGCCCGAGGTCGCCGAGGTCGGCCCGTCGGTGGCCAGCGACCTGTACACGGTGGGCCGCACCCTGGCCGTGCTGACCTTCGACTTCCAGGGCTACACCACCGTCCACGCCGACTCGCTGCCCGACCCGGACACCGTCGACGTCTTCCGCCGCTACGAGTCGTTCTACCGGCTGCTGGTGCGGGCCACCGACCCGGACCCGGCGCGCCGGTTCACCTCCGCGCAGGAGATGGCCGAGCAGCTGACGGGTGTGCTGCGGGAGGTGGTGTCCGTGCAGACGGGCCGGGCCCGGCCCGCCCTGTCCACGCTGTTCGGCCCCGACCTGAAGGTGACGGACACGGAGTTGTTCCCGGCGCTGGACGGGGACGTCTCCCGGCTGGGGGCGCGCCCGCCGCGCGGGCGCCGGGCCGCGCGCGCCGCGCTGCCCGCCGGCGCCCCGAGCACCCCGAGCGCCCCCGCCGGCGCGGTGGGCGCGGCACCTCCCGTGCCCGTCCGGCCCGTCGACGCCCCCGCCGCGGCGCTCGCCCTGCCCGTACCGCACGTGGACCCCGCCGACCCCAACGCCGGTCTGCTCGCGGGCCTTTCGACCTCCGCGCCCGGCGAGCTGGCGGCCGCCCTCGCCGCCGCGCCCGCGCCGTCCACCGAGACCCGGTTGCGGCAGGTCCGCGCGGAGCTGCAGACCGGCGAGCACGACGCGGCGCTGCGGACGCTGAGCGCGCTGGAGCAGGAGCACCCCGACGACTGGCGGATCGTCTGGTACCGGGGGGTGGCCTCGCTGGTCACCGGCGACCACGAGGAGGCGGCCCTCGCCTTCGACGCGATCTACGACGCCTTCCCCGGCGAGGTCGCGCCGAAGCTGGCGCTCGGCCTGTGCGCGGAGGTGCTCGGCCAGCTCGACAACGCCGCCGAGTACTACCGCCTGGTGTGGGCCACCGACCCCGGCTGTGTGAGCGCGGCGTTCGGCCTGGCCCGGGTCCAGCTCGCCGGCGGCGAGAGGAGCGCGGCCGTGCGGACCCTGGAGTCGGTCCCGGAGTCCTCCATCCACTACACGGCGGCGCGGGTGGCGGCCGTGCGGGCGCGGCTGCGGCACCGCCGGGCCGGCGCGTCCGACACGCCGTTCGTGGAGGACCTGACGGCCGCCGCCGGGCAGGTGGAGGCCCTGCAGGCGTACGGTCTGGACCCGGCGCGGCGCGAGCTGCTGGCGGCGGAAGTCCTCGGCTGCGCGCTGGACTGGATACTCTCCGGGGGCCGGGACTTGGACCCGGCCTCCCGGCGGGTGCTGCTCGGCAGCGACCTGGACGAGCGGGGACTCCGCTTCGGCCTGGAGCGTTCGTACCGCACGCTGGCCCGGCTGGCGTCCGGCAGCGAGGAGAGGATCGACCTGGTGGAACGTGCCAACCGTTACCGCCCCCGGACGTGGGTGTAGGTGATGTCGCAGATGCACCGGCAGGCCGCGCTGTCGAACTGCCCGAGCTGCGCCGAGCCGCTCGAATCGGGTGACCGTTTCTGCGGCGCCTGTGGTCACGACCTGTCCACGGCCGCCGCACCACCGGCCGACACGCCGACGCTCACCATGAACGGCGGCCCGGTGGGCAGCGGCTCGCTCCCGCCCCCGGCCGCGCCCGCCGACCACGCCCCGCCGGCCGCAGGCGCGCCCGGAGCCCTCTGGCCGCACGCCCCGCAGCCGGACGGCGTCCAGGAGCCGTCGCGCACCCATCTGCCCACGGACCTGCCGGGCCCGCAGGACCCGGGCGGCGCCCCGCTGCCCGCGCACCCGCCGCTGCCCGCACAGCCGCCGTCCGCCGCGCAGGCCCCGCCACCACCCGCGCAGCCACCGTCGTACCCGCAGGC
>NZ_LR732544.1:2928350-2954957 GCF_902506575.1 Streptomyces mexicanus
GAGCGGCGGTGCCCCCCGCCCTGCTCCTCGGGTCCCCTGCGCCCTACCGGGGAACGCCGACCGAGGGGTTGGGAACCCCCCTCCCTCCCCCCTGGCCCCCCGGGCCCGGGCCGCGCCCCCACCGCGCGCCCCCGCACCCGGCCGGGCCTGGTGCGGGCACGGGCACCGTGGGCCGGGGACGCGCGACGGCCGGGCCCGGCGGCCGGGGGCGGCCGGACCACCGCAGCAGACGTGTTCGCCACAGCCGACGCCACCGCCGCGCAGGAGCCCTCCGATGACGCCGAAGACACCGCAGACACCGCAGACACCGCAGACGACAACGACAACGCCGAAGAGGACGCAGTCGGACGGCACGCCGAGGACGGGCGGGACGGCGACCCCGACGACGCTCGCCGATCTGGCCCGGCGGGCCACCGAGGACCGCGCCCGACCGGCCTACGGCCACGACGCCCTGATCACCTGCGACCGGCTGGTGCGGATCTTCTCCACCGACGGGGTCGAGGTGCAGGCGCTCCAGGGCCTGGACCTCCTCGTCCGCGAGGGCGAGCTGATGGCCCTCGTCGGCGCCTCCGGCAGCGGCAAGTCCACGCTCATGAACATCCTCGCCGGCCTCGACACGCCGACCGCGGGCGCGGCCCGGGTCGCGCAGTACGACCTGCTCGCCATGACGGCGAAGGACCGCCTGCGCTACCGCCGCGAGGTCGTCGGCTTCGTCTGGCAGCAGACCTCCCGCAACCTGCTGCCGTACCTGACGGCCGCGCAGAACGTCGCGCTGCCCATGCAGCTGTCCGGCGACCGGGGCCGGCGCGGCCGCCGGGCCAAGGCCGAACGGGTGCGCGAGCTGCTGGAGATGCTCCAGGTCGGCGACTGCCGGGACCGCCGCCCGCACCAGATGTCCGGCGGCCAGCAGCAGCGGGTCGCGATCGCGGTGGCCCTCGCCAACGACCCGGCGGTGCTGCTCGCCGACGAACCCACCGGCGAACTCGACTCGCACACCGGAGAGCAGATCTTCGCCGCCTTCCGCACCGCCAACGAACGCCTGGGCACGACCATCGTCATCGTCACCCACGACCAGACCGTGGCGGACGAGGTGCGCCGCACGGTGGCGATCCGCGACGGGCGGACGTCCACGGAGGTGCTGCGCCGCAGCGAGGTGGACGCGGCGACCGGCGACGAACGGGTGGTGAGCCGGGAGTACGCCATGCTGGACCGCGCCGGCCGCCTGCAACTGCCCGCCGAGTACACCCAGGCCCTGGGCATGCGGGACCGGGTGGCCCTGGAACTGGAACCGGACCACATCGCGGTCTGGCCGGACGACAGCGAACGGGACTGAGGCGGCAGAGAACGGGACCGAGACAGCAGCGAACGGGACCAAGACGGCGGCGAACGAGACTGAGACGGCGGCGAAGGAACCGGGGCAACGGCGAAGAGGGCTGGGCCGATCCGGACGACCGCAGGGCCCCGGCGGAGGTTCAGCCCCGGATCGAGCAGCCGCCCGAGCCCGGGTTCAGCGGACGCTGAGGCCGAGCGCCCCGAGTCCGCTCCGTCCCTGCCCGGCCTGCCGTACGGCGATCGACCCGTAGGGTGCCCGCAGCCGCAGCCAGGCGCCCGACGAGAACAGGGCGAGGTCGTCGGGGCCGCCGCCGGCCGTGGCCGGACGCAGGAAGCCCAGCGACTGTGCCGCGTGCACGGCCCGCACCGGCAGCCCGGTCTGGCCGACCGTCCGGGACCATATCTCCCGCCCGATCGCGTCGAGCGCGCCACGGGTGCGCTCCTCGGGCGGCAACTGCTGCGTACGGGTACGGAACTCGGTGACGGCGGCGGCCACCAGCGCGCGCAGGCCGTCCGCCGGGGGCAGCCCCGGCTCCGGCCGCCAGCCGCCGCGCGGCGGCAGCACACCGGCCCAGGGCGGGCCGGTCACCGCGGCCGGGACGCCGGCCGTGGCCGCCCGCTCGTCGACGGACTCCAGCAGCTCGCCCGCGGAGACGGTCGCGTCGAGCGTGACGTCGAGCCCGTCCTCGTAGGGCTTGGCCAGCCGCACCGCGCGCACGGCCAGCACCTCGAAGGACGCCGGCCGCCCGAACACCGCGAGCGCCGTGCCCGCCGCCTGCAGGCGCACGGCGGCGGCCCGGTCGTAGTGCAGCAGCCGGGAGAGGAAGGCCGCGAGGTCGGCCGCCTCCGTGTCGTCGGCGAGGTGCAGCACGGTCATGCGGCGCCGGCCCCTCGCTCGGCCGCGTCGTCCATGTACTCCTTGAGGAACGCGCGTTCCTCGTCGGTGATGCGGCGCGGGCGCTGCGCCTCGAAGTCGAACGGCACGATCACCGTCGAGGCGCGGACGTAGACCAGGTCGCCGTCCTTCACCTCGTAGCCGAGGGTGAAGGAGGCGGCCCGGATCTCGGTGACCCACAGCTCGATGTCCACCGGCTCGTGCCGGTGGACGAGCTGCCGCTTGTAGTCGATCTCGTGACGCGCCACCACCGACCCCTGCCGGAAGTCCTTGTCCGGGCGGAACAGGAAGTCGATCCGGGCCTCCTCCAGGTAGCGGAGGAAGACCACGTTGTTGACGTGCCCGTAGGCGTCCATGTCCGCCCAGCGCAAGGGGCAGCGGTAGGTGTGGCGCATCGGCGAGATCAGCCCCGGGTCAGCTTCTTGTAGGTGGCGCGGTGCGGGCGTGCCGCGTCCGGCCCGAGCCGCTCGATCTTGTTCTTCTCGTACGACTCGAAGTTGCCCTCGAACCAGAACCACTTGGAGTCACCCTCGTAGGCGAGGATGTGCGTGGCCACGCGGTCCAGGAACCACCGGTCGTGGGAGACGACGACCGCGCAGCCCGGGAACTCCAGCAGGGCGTTCTCGAGGCTGGACAGCGTCTCGACGTCCAGGTCGTTGGTGGGCTCGTCCAGGAGCAGCAGGTTGCCGCCCTGCTTGAGGGTCAGCGCCAGGTTGAGGCGGTTGCGCTCACCCCCGGAGAGCACCCCCGCCGGCTTCTGCTGGGCCGGACCCCTGAACCCGAACGCGGGGACGTAGGCCCGGCTCGGCATCTCGACCTGGCCGACGTTGATGTAGTCGAGCCCGTCGGAGACGACCTCCCACAGCGTCTTCTTCGGGTCGATGTTGGCGCGGCCCTGGTCGACGTAGGAGATCTTGACGGTGTCGCCGACCTTGATGTCGCCGGAGTCCGGGGTCTCCAGGCCCTGGATCATCTTGAACAGCGTGGTCTTGCCGGCGCCGTTCGGGCCGATGACGCCGACGATGCCGTTGCGCGGCAGCGTGAACGACAGCCCGTCGACGAGAACCTTCTCCCCGAAGGCCTTGTGCAGGTCGTTGACCTCGACCACGACGTTGCCCAGGCGCGGGCCCGGCGGGATCTGGATCTCCTCGAAGTCCAGCTTCCGCATCTTCTCGGCCTCGGCGGCCATCTCCTCGTAGCGGGCCAGACGCGCCTTGGACTTGGCCTGCCGCCCCTTGGCGTTGGAGCGCACCCACTCCAGCTCTTCCTTGAGGCGCTTCTGCCGCTTGGCGTCCTTCTGGCCCTCGACCTTCAGACGGGCGGCCTTGGTCTCCAGGTAGGTGGAGTAGTTGCCCTGGTAGGGGTAGGCACGCCCGCGGTCCAGCTCCAGGATCCACTCGGCGACGTTGTCGAGGAAGTACCGGTCGTGGGTGATCGCCACGACGGTGCCCTCGTACTTGGCCAGGTGCTGCTCCAGCCAGTTCACCGACTCGGCGTCGAGGTGGTTGGTGGGCTCGTCGAGCAGCAGCAGGTCGGGCTGCTCCAGCAGCAGCTTGCACAGCGCGACGCGACGGCGCTCACCACCGGAGAGGGTGGTCACGGGCCAGTCGCCGGGCGGGCACCCGAGGGCGTCCATGGCCTGCTCCAGCTGCGCGTCGAGGTCCCAGGCGTTGGCGTGGTCCAGCTCCTCCTGGAGCTTGCCCATCTCCTCCAGCAGCGCGTCCGAGTAGTCGGTGGCCATCTGCTCGGCGATCTCGTTGAACCGGTCGAGCTTGCCCTTGATCTCGGCGACGCCCTCCTGGACGTTCTCCAGGACCGTCTTCTCGTCGTTCAGCGGGGGCTCCTGCAGCAGGATGCCGACGCTGTGGCCGGGCGAGAGGACCGCGTCCCCGTGGGACGGCTGCCCCAGCCCCGCCATGATCTTCAGCACGGTCGACTTACCGGCACCGTTCGGACCGACGACGCCGATCTTGGCACCCGGGAGGAAGTTCAGGGTGACGTCGTCGAGGATCACCTTGTCGCCGTGCGCCTTGCGCGCCTTGCGCATGGTGTAAATGAACTCAGCCAAGAGAAACCGTCCGGCAGCTTGAATCTGGCAGTGGGCAGATACACCCCATCTTGCCGTACCGCCACCCCTGGGCGGAAACCAGTGGGGGCGGGGGGCTGTGAGCTGGGGCTTTGCAGGTTGTGCTCACCCTTGTCCGGGAGGGGCTCCCCCGCTCCCGTGCCGTCAGTCCTGTGTCGTCTTCTTCTTGTGGACGATGCTCAGGGCCGTGGCGCCGAGGACGAGGAGGCTGAGGCCGGTGGCGGCGATCAGGGGGGTGGTGTCGTTGCCGCCGGTTTCGGCCAGGTCGGTGGTGTCGGCGACGTTGCCGGCCATGGCGGGGGGGGGGTCGGCGACCGTCTGGGTGGTCAGGCCGGCCGTGTCGTTCTGGGTCCTGCAGTCGAGGATGCCGGTGAAGCGCTGGGCGAAGCCGGCGGGGCCCGTGATCGTGAAGTCGTACGCCTGGTCCTCCTGCAGCGGGATCAGGACGGTTCTGCTCGCGTGTGCCGGGATGCTGTGCTGGGTGCCCATCAGGGCGAAGGTGAAGGGCTCGTCGCCCTTGTTCACCGCCTGGATGTCCAGGCCGCCCTTGGCGCAGTCCTTCTCGGCGGCCAGGGCCGGCACCGGGCCCTGGGCGGCCCAGGTGGCCGTTGCGGTCGCCGAGACCGTGGACTCGCTGGAGCCGGCCAGGATCTGGGTCTGGCTGCGGCTGTCGGAGGTGAAGGCGCGGCCGACCGGCACGGTCGTGGAGGCCTGGACCGTCAGCTCGGCGGTGCCCGCGGGGCCGCCTGCCGCGTGGGTGGCGTCGCCGATGGCGTCGCCGGTCGAGTCGCCGCCGTCGGTGGTGGTGTCCTTGGGGACGTCGAAGTAGAGGCGGCTGCCGTCCGTGGCCGACGTGACCGGTTTACCGTGCGCGTCGACCACGCGTACACCGCTCGTGGCGGCGTCCGCCGGGGGCGTCACCGTGACGCTGCTCGCGTCGGTGTGCACCGTGACCGGGCCCAGCCGTTCTCCGGGCCGGCCGGAGACCGCGGGTGGGTCGAGGGTCAGCGAGGCCCTCGGTTCGGCCATGTCCTGGGCGCTCTTCTGCAGGTAGTCGGCGAGCTTTTCGGCCTGCGGGTCGACGGCGTCGACGTCCGCGCCGTCGGAGTAGCGCCAGATGGCCACCTGGGTGCCGGCCGCCGCGTCCTGCTCGGTGAGGTTCTTGACGCCCGCCTTGTCGGCGAGCGCGGCCAGGTCGTTGACCTGCGGGTAGGAGTGCTGCAGGATCCAGCGGATCTTCCCGGCGTCCTTGTTGGTGCCGAGCGACGTGCCGCTCCACGGGGTCTCGTGGTACCGGGCGTCCCGCTGGGTGGGGTTGTGCAGGTCGACGCAGTAGGTCTGCAGCATGCCGCCGCCGTCGACGGACATCTCGAACAGGCCCGCGGAGACCTGGTGGTCGCCGGTGTCGTCATGGACGACCGCGGTGCCGTACGTCTTCAGGCCGCCGATGGTGGCGGACGCACCGCCCGGGCTCCGGGGTGTCTCGTCGGCGGCGGCCGGACCCGCGGCGGTCAGCACACCGGCGGCGACGAGTCCGGATCCCAGCGTCGCGGCGGCGATGCGGGCCGCCCCTCGCCTGCGCGCGGGCGGCGCAGCATACGAAGCACACACAGAATTCCCCTTCGAGCAGGACCCGTTGGCGTGGGGGGTGCGGTCCCACCAGCAGAATCTCCGGGCTCACAGAGCCATGTCCGGCATCCTAGGGAGCCCGCACACCCGCCCTTTGCTGTCTGATCGTCAGATCGTTGATCCGAATCGGAATCGTTATCGCCCGGCACGGTCCCGAACCGCCGTTGAGCAGGGCTTATCGACAAATCCACTGGGGCGTTCCCCGGCGCACTCGTCGATAAGCCGCTTTTCGGTCCGGCCGCCCGGAGCGCTGTCGTCACGTCACCGAGGCCGGCTCGCGCTCCGTTTCGGGTTTCTCCTGCTTCTCCTGTTCCTCCTGCTCGGCGGCTGGTGTGGGCGGCCTCTCCCATGCCGGCTCGGGCTCGGCGGACGCGGTGGGTGCGGCCTGCGCCGCCGTCATGGCCGGTGCGGCGGCCGTTGTCGGGTCCGGCCTGCCGGTGCGCCGGAAGGCGGCCGTGCCCCGCGTCAGGTCGTGGCCGATCGCGACGGCGTCGATGTCCGCCCAGGTGCGGGGACTGCCGTCGCGGGTCTCCGTGCGGACCTTCAGCCGGCCCTGCACGACGACGGGGTCCCCCAGGGTGAGCGAGGCCGCGACGTTCGTGGCCAGCTGGCGGTTGGCCCACACCGTGAAGAAGCTGGTGTGCCCGTCCGTCCAGGCGTTCTTCTCCCGGTCCCAGTAGCGCGGCGTGGCCGCGAGCCGGAACCTCGCGGAGGCACCCGCGGGCGGCTCCCGGTACACCACCTGCGTCGCCACGTTGCCGACCACGCAGATCATCGTCTCGTTCATCGCGTACACCCCTCCCTCGCCCGGCCGCGGCGGCCGGACGGACGCGCGGACGGCCCGTCCCGTACCGCGGCGGCTGATGCGGTGATCGCCTGCGTGGCGATCACCGCGACACCAGGCTGCCTCCGCCGGGCCGGGCCCGCTGCGGTCTGTGGACCGCCGCGCCCCTGTGGACAACTCCCTCACCCGGGTGGGTGAGGGAGTTGTCCACAGGGAGGAACGGTCGGAGAGCGAGGGAGGTCGTTCGGAGAGCGGGGAGGGAAGCCGATCGGAGAGCGGGTGACCGGGCTTCGCCGCGGCCCGGCACAGGCGCAGGGCCAGGTCCCTCAGACCGCAGGTCATCGGACCGCGCGCCCCTCAGCCGCGGGCCACCAGAACCGCGCGCCCCCCAGCCGCGGACCGCGGGACTTCCGTACCCCTCAGCCGCAGACCACCGGCCCCACCGGCCCCCCGCACCCCCCTCAGCCGCAGGTCACCGGACCCCCGCGCCCCTCACCCGTGCGTACTGTTCCCGCACCTCCCGGTACCGCAGCAGTTCCGCCGCGATCGGGTCCAGCACCCGGGCCCGGCCGCAGCCCGCCGCCGCCTCACGCAATCGGCGTTCCGCCTCCTGGCCGTACCGCCGGGCCGGTCCCCGGGCCGCGATACGGCAGCTCCACTCCACGAGCGGGCCGCCGATGATCCCCGCGAGCATCAGCAGCACCGGCACTCCCAGGTTCGGGGCCATCACGCCGATGATCTGACCGACCAGCCACAGCCCGCCGATGACCTGCAGGATCGTCATGGACGCCTGGGCCAGGACCGCCGCCGGCCACCAGCCCGGCCGCGGCGGCCGCCCCGGGGGCAGCCCGGCCTGGGCCGCGAGCGCGTCCAGCGCCTCCGGCAGCCCCTGCGCCCCGCGCACGGCGGCCTCCCGTACCGCCTGGGCCCACGGCACCGGCAGCCCCGCCGAGGCCCGGTCGGCCACCGTCCGCACCGCCTGCTCGACGCGCTGGCGGGCGGTGGCCTCCTCGTCCGGCTGGGTGCGCACGGGCAGGCGGCCGGTGGGGGGCTCACGACGGTCCTGGTACCAGCGCCACAGCCGCAGCCAGGGGGTTCCGCAGGCGCGGCCGGCGTTGCGCAGCCAGGCGCGTTCGGCCGCCTCGCCCGCGGCGACGGCGCCCCCCGCGTCCGCGAGCCGGGCCGCGAACTCCTCGCGGGCCTCCTCGCTCAGGCCGGCCCGCCGCTGCGCGGTGTAGACCGGGCGCAGGCGGGGGGCCGCCACGTCCACGTCGGCCGCGATCCGCCGGGCCGCCGCCCCGCGCCCGGCCACGAACTGCCCGAGCGCCGCGCGCAGCTCGGGCAGTCCCTCCCCGGTGAGCGCGGACAGTGCGAGCACGGTCGCGCCGGGCTCGCCGTACTCCCCCAGCGCGATCCCGTCCTCGTCCAGCAGTCGGCGCAGGTCGTCCAGGCCCTGGTCGGCGGCCTCGCCGGGCAGCCGGTCGACCTGGTTGAGGACGATGAACATGATCTCCGCGTGACCCGCCATGGGCCGCAGATACCGCTCGTGGAGGATCGCGTCGGCGTACTTCTCCGGGTCCACCACCCAGATGACCGCGTCGACCAGCCCGAGGATGCGGTCCACGTGCTCACGGTGCTGCACGGCGGCCGAGTCGTGGTCGGGCAGGTCGACCAGGACCAGGCCGCGCAGCTGCGGATCGGCGTCGGTGCCCTGGACGGGGCGCCTGCGCAGCCTGCCGGGGATGCCGAGCCGGTCGATCAGGCTCGCCGCGCCGTCGCTCCAGCTGCACGCGATGGGCGCGGCGGTGGTGGGCCGGCGTACGCCGGTCTCCGAGATCGGCACCCCGGCCAGGGCGTTGAACAGCTGCGACTTGCCGCTGCCGGTGGCGCCCGCGATGGCCACGACGGTGTGCTGCCCGGACAGCCGGCGGCGCGCCGCGGCCTCGTCCAAGACCCGGCCCGCCTCGGCGAGGGTGCGGCTGTCCAGGCGGGTGCGGGACAGTCCGACCAGTTCGCGCAACGCGTCCAGCCGCGAGCGCAACGGCCCGTCGTAGGCGAGCGGCGGTACGGGCAGCGGCCTGGGCGGCCGGGGCGCGACGGGAACGAGGTCGGCGGCGCCCGTCCCGCCTTCGGTGACGCGCCGCGCGATCAGCCCGTCGTCCCAGACGCCCGCGGATTCCGCACGGCCGTCGGTGCGGCCCTCACCCCGGGCATCCGCACGGCCGTCGCCACAGGCATCCGTACGCCCATCGCTACGGGCATCGGCGCTATGGGCATCGCTGCGGCCGTCGGTACGTGCAGCGCTGTGGCCGGCGTCGGTACGGCCGCCCGTACGGTTGACGGCACCCGCCCCGTCAGCCGGCCGCCCGTCGGTACGGCTCCCCGCGCGGCTCTCCCCACGGCTGTCCGCGCGGCCCTCCGTACGGACATGGGCACCGTCACTGTCACTGTGCCCCGCGCCCGTCCGGCGTCCGTCGCCCGGCCCGCGCGCGTGGCGGCGGGCGTCGGGCACGCGCGCGTGGTGGTCCGCCGGCTCGGGCCGCCCCTGGCGCTCGGCGGGCTCCCCGAGCGGATGGGCGAGGCCCTGACCGCCGTGGCCGGCGTACCCGGGGGTGCGGCCCGCCGCGGCCGGACGGCCGGCGACCCCGGGGGCCGGCCCCGCGGATCCGGTCGTCCTGGGACGGCCCACGGCCCCGGCGCCCGGCGCCCTCGGGGCATCCATGGCGCCTTCGGCACTCCCGGCGCGCCCTGCGCTCACGGAGTTCTCGGCACCCCAGGCACCCCAGGCCCCCGAGGCACCCACGGAGCCCGCAGCGCCCGCGGCTTCCCCGGCCTCTCCCGCTCCCCCGACGTCCCGGGCTCTGGGCCCGGTCGTGGCGGACGTGCCCCTGGACGTGCCCTCCGTCCGAGCCGTCTGAGCCGTCTGAGCGGCGTGTTCCGTTCGGTCCTGGTCAGTGACGGCTCTCACCGGTCACCTCTCCTTCAGCAGTACGGACAGCGCGGCGATGAGTTCGGCCTGGGGTTCGGGGTGCACCTCCAGGGCGTCGAGCGGGGCCAGCCGGCGCTCCCGCTCGGTGTGCATGACCCGGTCCAGGTAGTCGGCGAGCAGCCGTCCGGCGCGGTCGCGCAGCCGCAGTGCGCCGTGCGCGCCGATGCGTTCGGCCAGCCCCTCCCCGGCGGACCGGCCCCGGCGGCCGCCGAGCAGCCCGGTGGCGGCCAGTGCAGCGACGGCCTCGGCGTCGGGGGCGACGCTCCGGTCCAGCTCGCGCACCTCGTCCTCGGCGTACTCCTCCAGCTCGCGCCGCCAGCGGCGCACGGCGAGCCCGATGCGGTGCTCGGCGCTCTCCGCGCAGGAGTCGTGGCCGGTCAGCCCGGGGACGTCCGCGGCCGGCTCGCGCCGCCAGGCGATGTCGATGCGCTCGTCGGCGGCGGTGACGGCGCACAGTAGCAGGGCGCCCAGGCTCTCCACGAGCGCGTCGAGCAGTTCGCCGGCGGTGCAGTCCAGCGGGTAGGCGCGCCAGCGTTTGAGGGCGTCCCCGGCGAGCACGGCCCCGGCCTGCAGACGGCTGCGCAGGCGCGCGTACTCGCCGTCGTACGCGGCCTCGACGACCGAGGTGAGCCGCAGCGCCGCCGCATGCTGCGCGGCAGCGGCGGCGGCCAGCTCGGGCAGCCGGGACTTCAGCGAGTCGAGCAGGCCGTGGGCGGTGCGGGCCATGGCGTACTGGCGGGCGGCGGGGTCCTGCGCGTGGTGGACGAGCCAGGAGCGCAGCGGTGCGACGGCGGTGGCGGGCAGCAGCCCGCCGCCCCAGGCGGACTCGGGCAGTTCGGGCACGGTGAACCGCGGCACCTCGCCCAGGCCGGCCTTGGCGAGCAGCGCCCCGTACTGCCGGGAGACCTCGGAGACGACCTGGTGGGGCACCCGGTCGAGCACGGTGACGAGCGTGACGTCGTACTCCTTGGCGGTGCGCAGCAGGTGCCAGGGGACGGCGTCGGCGTAGCGCGCGGCCGTGGTGACCATCACCCAGATGTCGGCGGCGCAGATCAGCTCGGCGGCCAGGGCGCGGTTCTCGGCGACGAGGGAGTCGATGTCGGGCGCGTCGAGGAGGGCGAGGCCCGGCGGCAGTGTCTCGACGGTCTCGATGCGCAGGGCGCGCGTGGGATCTTCCTCCGAGGCCAGCGGGTCGTCGCCGGCGAGGCTGCCCCCGGTGTCCTGCCGGGGCACCCACACGCGGGCGAGGCCGGGCAGCACGCGCGGGTCGCCGAACCAGTGGCTGTCCTCCGGATGGCACACGAGCACCGGCGTCCGGGTCGTCGGCCGCAGCACGCCCGCCTCGCTCACGCGTCTTCCCACCAGGGAGTTGACGAGCGTGGATTTCCCCGCGCCGGTCGATCCCCCCACCACGGCCAGCAAGGGGGCCTCGGGCTGCTTGAGCCGGGGCACCAGGTAGTCGTCGAGCTGGGCGAGCAGTTCGTCGCGGTTGGCACGCGCGCGCGGGGCCCCGTCCAGGGGCAGGGGGAAGCGTGCGGCGGCGACGCGGTCGCGCAGGGCGGAGAGTGCTTCGAGCAGCTGAGGCCGTACGTCCAAGGTCACCACATGCGAAGAATGCCCAATTTTATGGGATTTCTGAAGCATATGAGCACGTCTGCGCGCCGACAGGACACAAGGGACGGAAGGGATGACTGGGACGCAGGCACAGTCCAGGCATAACGAGTGCACAACACCCGCCGCGCGAGGCGTCAAAAGCGGTGCACGATTCGCACTTGCCTGCGATTATCAGACCGCTTCACTGAACCTCCACATCGAGCCACGGAGGCGAAGCAACAGGGACACGGATGCGGGAGCCCTATCCTTGTCCCCGGCAACGCCACGGATCACCCTCGACGGGCACCGTGACCGAGGCCACACACCAGGCCCCCGTAGCTCAGTGGATAGAGCAGGCGCCTTCTAAGCGCTTGGCCGCAGGTTCGAGTCCTGCCGGGGGCGCACCTTCCGCCTGTCGCGGTTGCACGTTGCCGGAAACCCGCACGTCAACACCGCGGTCCACCTCCCACGAGGACAGCCGGCCGGCTCCGCCGACCACGACCGGCCCGCGCCCCGCGCCCTGCCGTCGGCCCCTTCCCCGGAGACCCGGGAATCCCGGCATCCCTCTCGGTCAACCGACCCGCGCGCCGATCACCTATCGGTAGGGAATCGGACGGTGCGCACAACCAACCACCACGCGACGCGGTTGCCCCAGCTGGTCATCGGAAGATCACCAGAAGGGGACCGCCTTGGCCATTCAGTCCGCCGCGCGCCTCACCACGGCTCTCGCCGCCGCAGGAGCCCTCGCCCTCACCACCCCGGCCGGCGCGCACGCCACCGCGATCGGCTCGACCCCCGTGCGCAACTCTCCGCACTCACTCGGTTATGGCAAGAGGTGCACCCGTCTCTGCGTCAACGGGGTGCGGTGCCTCAGCCAGTGCCACCCCATCACGAAGTGAGTCATCGCTGATCGAACAGCGGACGGGGACGAGGCAGGCCGGAGGCAGGTAGGCGGGCAGGTACTCCGGCAGTCGCCCCCTCGGCCCGCACCCCCAGGCCGCCGATTTTCACCGAACACGGCGATCCGGTCAGGAACCGGGTGATTGGGGCGCAATCACCGTGACCGTGATCAATCCGTCGCGTTGAACGGGGAGTGCGGTTGCACGTCCCGCTGCCGCACTCACCGAGTCAATGAGGAGAAGTCATGTCTCGCTTCGCGAAGGCGACGGCCGTCGCTCTGAGCACGGGTGCCGTGGTGCTCGCCGGTGCCGGGCTGGCCGCCGCGGACGCCGGTGCCGCAGGGAAGGCCGTCGGCTCGCCCGGCCTGGTGTCCGGCAACGCGATCCAGGTCCCGCTGAACGTGCCGATCCAGGTGTGCGGAAACACCATCAACCTGGTCGGCCTGCTCAACCCGGCGTTCGGCAACACCTGCGCCGTCGTGAGCCACCACGGTGGCGGCTACGGCAACTGACGCCACCCCCTCGGCCGAGAACGGCCCCAGAGCGTCAGGAGAGCCCCGGCGTCCTTCGGCGCCGGGGCTCTCCCCTGGGACCCGGGTCCGGCGTCTCAGCTCGCCGGACCGCCCTCGCCCGCACCGCCCTCACACGTACCGGTAGATCCGGCTGACGTCCTCCAGTTCGTCGGGGGTGACGTCCCACGGCGGCAGCTTCTCGTGCCGGGCGACGATGCGCCCGTACTGCGGGTCGCCCGGGCCGGGCGGTCGCGCCGGCAGGTAGCGGGCGCCCCGGTGACGGCGCTGCCAGCGGGTCCACTGCAGGTCGAGGAAGGCATGGTGGAGCCAGAAGACCGGATCGTTGACGGAGGCGGCCCCCAGCATCGTGCCGCCCACCCACCGGTGCACCCGGTTGTGGTTGTGCCACGAGGAGCTGCCGCGGCCGGAGCCCCACCCCTCCAGCTTGTTGCGGAACCCCTTGGAGACCGTCGAGTCCCAGGGCGCCAGGTCGTAGAGGGGGTCCTCGAGCGCCCGCTCCAGCTCGCTGCCGGTGGGCAGCGCGATCGGGTCGCGGGAGCGGCCCAGGTCCCGGGTGAGGAACTTCCCGTCGGTCACCCCCACCCTCAGGGTCCAGTGGCCGTGCGCGTAGGCGAACGGACCCGTCGTCACCTGGCGGTCCGCGCGCCGCCCGTTGCCGCCCAGGAGGTCCTCCCGCCACGGCACGGACGTCGTCGTACGGTCGCGGGTCCAGTCCCAGTACGGGATGGTCACCGAGGAGTCCACGCGGCGCAGGGCGCGCTCCAGGTCCAGCAGGAACCTGCGGTGCCAGGGCAGGAAGGAGGGCGCCATGTGGGCCGTCCGCAGGCCGCTCTCGCCGTCGGTGGTGAAGTACTGGATGTGCGTGCGCACGAACTCGTCGTACTCGCCGCGCCGTTTGATCTCCAGCAGCGCGTCGACGAACCGGCGTCTCTCCTCCCGCGTCAGCTTGGCGACGTTCTTACGCGTGTACGCCACCGGGCACTCCCTGC
This sequence comes from Streptomyces mexicanus, assembly GCF_902506575.1. Lineage (GTDB taxonomy): Bacteria > Actinomycetota > Actinomycetes > Streptomycetales > Streptomycetaceae > Streptomyces > Streptomyces mexicanus. The sequence goes on from NZ_LR732544.1 coordinate 2,942,080, forward strand.
GTGTGCGAGTACGGGTGGGCGTGCCGGTCCGCGTCACCGACCGGCCCCGGCGCCACATCGCGCAGCCCCTGGCCGGGCACCATGTCGTCGACGGCGCCGCGCGCGGCTTCCAGGGGCGTGGGGTACGACTGGTAGTGGTCGACCATGCTCAGCCAGGTGCCGTCGGCCCGCCGCATCAGGTGCAGCGGCCGGCCGTCCACGGTGACCTGCCACTGACCGGTGCCCGCGGGGCCCGTCCCCGGGGTCCACGCGCCCCGGATGAGCCGCCCGCGGTACGTCTCCTGGAAGGCCGCCGTGCCGCCCGGGGCGCCGAACGGGTCGGACGCGGGACGCGGGGGCCGGGAGGCGGCGACCAGCGGTGCCGCCGCGAGGGCGACACCGGAGGCGAGCAGCCCGAGAGTGACCTCGCGCCGGGTTCTGCGGGAGGGGGAAGAGGGTGAAGAGAGGGAAGAAGGGGGAGGTCCGGGGATCGCGCCGGCTGCGCCGTCCCCGCCGTTGCCTACGCCCATGGGTGCGCTCCTCGATTCCGGTCCGGTCGTCCGTGGCCTTGTGCGTGGCCGTACCGCCGAAGCCGTAACCGCCGAGCGCGTCGGACGGTCACCCGTACTGGGCCGGACGGACTACAGCCCGGGTCCGGCCACCAGCTCGGCGCCGGGCACGGTCCGCAGCGCCGGGGTGAGGACGCCCAGCTCCGGCTCCTTCAGCGCGGGCAGGCCGGCGGGGCCCGGCCGCGGCGCGGCCAGCGGGGCGTCCGCGGTCAGGCCCGGGGTCTCGGCCCGCAGGTCGGAGACGGGTGCGTCGATGCCGACGTGGTCGGAGCCGTCGTCGAGGAGGTGTCCCAGTGGAGCGTGTACGTCCACGCCGGGCAGGCCGCCGCGGACGGGCAGCCGCGGTACGACCTGGTCGGGCATCAGCCGACCGCGGGTGAACCGCGGGCCTTGCGGCGCTCCCGTCCTGAGCAGCGGGATCTCTCCGCCGGCCTCGGGCAGGTCCGCGCCGAGGGCCGACTCGGCGCCGCCGAGCGGCACGGGGACCGGGACCGTGCCGGCCGCGGCGGCCGGGGAGGCGGTGACACCCATGGCCGCCGCGACGCCCGTCACGACGGCGGCAAGGGTTCCTCGGGTGGTCGACTTCATCTCAGGCACGGTCCCTTCGGGAAGAGGATCGGCGTCCAACGTCCGTACGGCCCAACGAGCCCGGCGCCACCGCCGGCGCACATTTCCCCCGAGTGCCGCAGTAGTACGACGGATACGGCCCACACGACGGATACGACCCGCACGACGGTCGCGACTCGCACGACGGATGCAACGCGCACGTCGGCAGGAGGCGGGCCGGGAGCCGATGGGGTCTCAGCTCTGCAGAGGCAGGCCGCCCAGCAGGGGGGCGGCTCCCTTGTTGAGGCTCTTGGTGGTGCTGTTGACCCTGTTGAGCAGCGAGCCCTTCTTCTCCGTGTCGAGGGCGTCCGTCTGGTGGCGCACCGGCATCACGTCGATGGGGCCCTTGGTGAGCGAGTTCACGGCGCCGTTGAGGCTGGTGGGCGTCACGTCGGCGGCGTCGTAGGCGAACGCGGGCGCGGCGGCACCGGCGGCGACCAGGGATCCGGCGAGGACGGCGGCGGCCTTCAGGGAGTTCATCGTGGTTCCTTTCTCCGACGCCCCTCGGCGACCTGCGTCGCCGAGGGGAGGGGGTCGCCCTGCCTAACGAGCCCCGGGCGGGCCGGAAACCCCGGGGCAGGAGATTGCCGAGTCCTCATATGAGATCTCCTGCGGCGGCATGTCCGTTCCCGGCCCGCGGGCCCGCGCTCGTGCCGGAGGTGTCAGGAAGCCTGGGGCGCGGTCTCCGGCGTGGTGGCGGTGGCGGCGGGCAGCGTGGCCGCGGGAATCCCGGTCTGCGGCCCGCTCGCCTCGGCCGCGCTCACCTTGGGCACCGTCACCTTGGGCACGGTGATCTCGGGCAACGTGACCGCGGGGACGCTGACGCCGGCTTCGGTCACGCCGGGGACCGTGACGGCCGGCAGGGTCGTCACCGGGGTGGCCGTGGCGGGCGCGGCCGTCGACGGGGCGGTGGTCGAGGGCGTGGCGGTCGAGACGGACTGCGGTGCGGGGGCGGCGGCGGGCGACGCGGGCTGCGCGAGCCCCTGCAGTACGCCGGTGACCAGCTTGCCCAGGTCATCGACCAGGCCGGTGACCGCCGGGAGCACCTGGGTGACCTTCCCCGAACCGATCGCCTTCAGCAGGTCGTCGAGGGCCTTCTGCACGGCGGCCAGCGTATCGCTCACCGGATCGGCGGCGCGCTGCCGGGCGAGGGGGGTGGCGGGCGCCTGCGGCGGCGCGAGCAGGTGCACGCCGGTCGGCGCGGCGGCCGGGGGCATGGTGAGCTGGGCGAGGGCGTTCTTCGCGGCGTCACCGAGCTTGTTGGCGTCGAGGACGGTCAGGGTGCCGCGGTCGGCCGTGAGCACGGCGGCGAGCAGGTCGTGCACGGGCGCGAGCCGGCCGCCGAGGTCACCGAGTCCCTCGACCCGGTCGAGCAGCGCGTCCGCGGCGGGCAGGGGCGACCGGGACGCCGTCGCACGGTGATGCTCGCGGGCCGGGTCGGCCGCCAGGGCGGCCGGGGCGCCGATCCCGGCCAGGACGGCGGCACAGAGTGCGGTGGACGCGATACGCCGTGCGGGCAGACCTCGCATGAGGGGTTCCTTTCGATGAGCACCTGATCTTGTGCTCACCGTGAAAGCGCCTCCGGCGGTTCGCAACCGATCATGGTCCGACCGTGGGTCACCCGATCGCGCGGCGACAGCACCCGCACGGGAGCGAACGCACCGCACCGCCGACCGCCGAGCCACCGATCACCGCACCGCCGACCGCCGACCCACAGGTCACCGCACCACCGCCCCGACACCCCCCGCCCTCCGCTCCTCCACCCCCCGGCGGATCGTCACCCTCACGCGCGAAAGCCGCCGCGTCCGCCCCACGTGAGGGGGTGGACGCGGCGGCTCGCGCAGGTGCGGCTCGGCGGTGTCCGCCGGACAGGCCCTAGCGGTGCGTGCCCGCGCTCCGGCCGCGGCGGTACAGGATCGTGCCGCCGGCGATGAGGGCCGCGGCGGCCGCCGAGGTGGCCAGCAGGGCCGCGGTGTCGTCACCACCCGTCTGGGCCAGCTGCGGGGGCTCCTGCGGAGTGTGCACCCGGGGAGGCTCGCTCGGCTGGGACGGCGGAGCGGACGTCGGCGGGGGGGGCTTCGGCGGAGCGGGCGGCGGCGTGCAGTCGGCCGAGGGCGAGGACCCGTCCCCGTAACCGCCGTAGCCGTCGCAGCCGGGCGACGGCTTGGGCGGCCGGGAGGGAGTGGGCGTGGTCTTCTCCGAGACGTGGCCGCACTTGTTGCCGAACGCCGGGTTGAGCGCCGCAGCTCCGTCGACGGTGTTGCCGCAGACGTTCACCGGCACCTCGATCGGCGCCTGGACGCTGTTGCCGGACAGGAGACCGGCCGAGTTGGTGGCCGCGCCGCCCGCCTGCGAATCGGCGAACGCGGGGCTGCCGTACAGGGACAGGACACTCGTCGCGGCGGCCGCCGCGAACACGCCCCTGCTCAGGGTCTGTCGCAATCTACTTGTCTTCCTGCTCGAAGCTGCACGAAGCCGCTTGAAGAACGTGGAGAGTGTCAGGGCCGGCCCCGGGGCGTTCATACGCTTCGGCGCCGGCCCTGCCCAGCCGGGACGGCCGGTGCGCCCCGTGCGGTCAGTCGCTGACGCAGGCGTTGCCGAACGCCGGGTTCAGCAGGGCGATGATGTCGACGGTGTTGCCGCACACGTTGATCGGGACGTGCACCGGAACCTGGATGACGTTGCCGGAGATCGCGCCCGGGCTGCCGACAGCGGCGGCCTGGCTGCCGGCGTCGGCGAACGCCGGGGCCGCCATGCCCATGGCCAGGACGGCACCGGTGACGACGGCGAAGCTCTTCTTCATACGTGATCCCTTCTCGGGGCAATACCCCAGTGACGGTCGAAAAACCGAATGAGCGCGACCTGGTCGGCCGCGGCACGGAACGAGAAACAGACCCAGCCGGAAACAGCGGAACGTGAAGCGCCCGACACTTCACTCGTTCGTCCCGCACACTGCTGGGCCCATTCCCCGTTGATCGGGCAGAAAGACGAGTGCGGGAAAGGGCCGGCGGCCGGTCGACGGCCGGACCTCTCCCGCACCGGCTCAGTCCTCGCCGACGGCCGAGAGGACGGACAGGTTGTCCAGGGTGTGCGCGAGCGCACCGTCGCGCTTGGTCTGGCTGGAGTTGTCCGCGCACTGCTGGTGGACCTCGTCCGACAGAATCGGGATGTCCTGGACACCGATGCCGATGAGCGCCGGAACCTGGGCGTCGATGTCCTGCAGGCCGACGCACGGCTTGTTGAGCGTGCCCTCGATCAGCGAGAGCTGCGGGCTCATGTCGCCCTTGGTCGCCGAGTTGCCGAGCGCCGACGTGGCGCCGTTGCCGTTGGCGACGGACGGGCCGTTGTCGTTGCCGACGGCCAGCGCCATCGGGGCGGCCGCCATCGACATACCGACGACAGAAGCGGCGGCCGCGGCGGCGACCATTGCCTTCTTGAGCACTGCGCGTTCCTTTCCTCGTAGCGACGCAGGTCCTACGGACTCATCAACACAGCAGGGAATGTTTGGTTGCGCTGCTTCACCCGGTTGGCCCGCACCGCGCGGAAAAAGGAGTGAAAATCGCGGAGTCGAAAAAACACACAAGCAGTCCGCGATATCCGCCGCAGGAGTGAAGGGGAGAAACCGGTCGGGGTCCGCGCAGTTGTCCAGTGCGCTCCGGTGGACGGGGTTTCCTCAGAAAGGACCGGTCAGTGATCAAGAAGATTGTCGCCACGGCTGCCATCGCCGTCTCCGCGGTGGGAGCCTCCGCCGCCGTGGCTCCGCAGGCACTGGCGATCGGCAACGACAACGGCCCGAGCCTGGCGAACGGCAACGGTGCGTGGGAGAACTACGGCAATGCGACCACGTACGGGATGATGAGCCCGCAGATCGCGCTCATCCAGGGGTCGTTCAACAAGCCGTGCATCGCCGTCAGCCACGTGCCTGTCCAGGTCCCCGTGCTGGGCGCCGGCCTGCAGGACATCCCGATCCTGTCGGACGAGCTGAACCAGCAGTGCACGCAGAACTCCACCCAGTCGAAGCGCGACGGCGCGCTGGCTCACCTGCTGGAGAACGTCTCGCTGCTGTCGACGGAGGCCGAGCACCACTGAGCGGACCGCGTCCGGTGCGGGCCACCGCTCCGAGCGGCCCGCACCGGACGCCGCCCGCCTAGGACACCACGTCCTTGCGGGCGAAGGAGCGGAAGGCCAGGGCGAAGAACACCAGGGCATAGGTGACGGAGACCGACGTGCCCTGGATCATCCCGGACCACTCCGGGCGCGGCTGCACCGCGTCGGCCCAGGCGAACTGCCAGTGCGCGGGCAGGAAGTCGCGCCAGTGCCCGAGGGCGGTGACGGCGTCCAGGACGTTGCCGACGATGGTCAGTCCGACCGCGCCGCCCACCGCGCCCAGCGGCGCGTCGGTCTTCGTCGACAGCCAGAACGCCAGGCCGGCGGTGACCAGCTGGGAGCCGAACAGGTAGGCCACGACCACCACCAGCCGCCCGGTGGCCGGGCCGGCGTCGAGCACGCCGCCGGTGGGCACGTGCAGCGGGCCCCAGCCGTAGGCGGCCGTGCCGACGGCGAGCGCGACCAGCGGCAGCAGCACCATCGCGGCCAGGCTCAGCCCGAGGGCGACGACCAGCTTGGACCACAGCAGCCGGGCTCTGGGCACGGGCGCGGCGAGCAGGTAGCGCAGCGAGGACCAGTTGGCCTCCGAGGCGACCGTGTCGCCGCAGAACAGCGCCACGGGGATCACCAGCAGGAAGCCCGCCGACACGAACAGGTTGACCGCGGCGAAGTTGGGTCCGGAGGCGGTGGCGGTGTCCATCAGGGTCACCTGGCCGCTCCGGCCGCCCGGGTCGCCGCCGATCGCGAAGGCGGCCACCAGCACGAGGGGCAGCACGGCGAGGATGCCGAACATGACCGCCGTACGGCGGCGCCTGAGCTGCCGCGCCAGTTCCACCCGCAGCGGCAGGGTGCGGCCCGCACGGTAGCCCGGGGCCGCCTCCTCGACGGGCCCCTCGGTGCCCTGGGTGAGCGCGCTCATGCGGATCCTCCGATCAGGGTGAGGAAGGCGTCCTCCAGGCGGCGGTGCGGGCCGAGGGAGGCCACCGGCACGTCCAGCCGCACCAGTTCCACGACGAGTCCGTCGGCGGTGTGGCCGGGCTCCAGCCGCACCAGCAGGCCGTCCTCGGCGCGCACCGCGGAGGCCACCTGCGGCAGCGCGGCGACCTTCTCCAGCACCGGCTGCTCCACGGGCGCGGCGGTGCCGACCAGCAGGGTGTCGCCGCTGCCGACGATCTCGCCGACCGGCCCGGCCTGCACCAGCCGCCCGCGGTCCATGACGACCAGGTGGGTGCAGGTCTGCTCGACCTCGGCCAGCAGATGGCTGGAGACGATCACGGTGCGTCCGCCGGCCGCGTAGCGGATCATCACCTCGCGCATCTCGCGGATCTGCGGCGGGTCGAGGCCGTTGGTGGGCTCGTCGAGGATCAGCAGGGCGGGCAGGCCCAGCATGGCCCGGGCGAGGGCCAGGCGCTGGCGCATGCCCTGGGAGTGGGTGCGCCCGGGTCGCTCGAGCGCCTCGCCGAGCCGGGCGATCCGCAGGCCCCCCTCCGGGTGGGCGTCCTCGGGGGGGCGGCGGGGGGCCCGCCAGTACAGCCGGAGGGTGTCCCGGCCGGACAGGGGGGGCAGGAAACCGGCGCCCTCGACGAAGGCGCCGACCCGGGACAGCACGGGCGCGCCGGGCCGGATCGCGTGGCCGAAGACGCGGATCTCGCCGCCGTCCGGCCGGATCAGGCCCATGAGCATGCGCAGCGTGGTCGTCTTGCCCGCGCCGTTGGGTCCGAGCAGGCCGAGCACCTGGCCCTGCTCCACCCGGAAGGACACGTCCCGCACGGCGTATCGGTCGGCCGAGCGGGCGTAGCGCTTGGTCAGGCCGGTGATCTGCAGCGGTACGTCGGCGAGCGCGGGGTCGGGTGCCGGGGTGCCGGTGCGGCGGCGGGCGGTCGTCACCAGGGCGAGCGCGAGCACGGCACCGGCGGCGGGCAGCCACCACACCCACGCGGGCAGCGGGGCGGACGCCGTGGTCACCGAGGGGGCCGTGGGCACCGTCAGGTGGCCCTTGAGGGTGACGGTGTACGTCGCCGGGGCGGCCGGGGAGGCGTAGCCGAGGTCGGTGGAGGCGAGGACCAGGCGCAGCCGGTGGCCCTTTTGCACCTCGTGGTCGATCGCCGGGAGGGTGAGGGTGACGTCCTTGCCGGCCTTGGCGCCCGTCACGCGCACGGGTGTCACCAGCTGGGCGGGCAGGACCGGGCGGGCGCCGCCGGGCGCGACGTCGTAGAGCTTGGCGAAGAGCACCGCGTCGTCGGTGGTGGAGCGGACGTGGACGGTCACCGTGGGCGATCCGGTGATCCGCAGGTCGCTGCCGAGGGGCGCGGAGTCGAAGCGGCCGTACTGGCCGGGGAAGTCCAGGGCCGTCCCGACGCCGAGCGCGGACAGCTGGGCGAGGGAGCCGCCCGAGCCGCCGAGGCCGGGCAGGGCGGAAACGGCGGGCGGGTCGGCCCCGGCCGGGTTCTCGAACCGCTGCGGGGGACCGCTCAGGGCGATCGGGCGCGGGCCGGCGGCCAGTCCCGGGTAGGTGCGCGCGCTCGCGCCGCGCAGGACGGCGGCACCGTCGGTGGAATCGACGCCCGAGGTGCGGGTGACGCGGAAGGCGGGCCCGGTGTCGGCGCCGGTGTCGCCCTTGAGGTAGCGGTCGAACCAGGTCGTCACCCGGGCCTGGATCCGGTCGCTCTCCAGGTCGCCGCCGTCGTGCCCGCCGGCGATCCAGTCGACGGCGACGGGGGCGCCGCCGGCCTTGATCGCCCGGGCCGCGGCGTCCGCCTGGCCGAGCGGGAACAGCGAGTCGGACTGGCCCTGCACCAGCAGCGTGGGCACCCGGATCCGGTCGGCGACCGCCGACGGCGAGCGCTGCTGGAGGATGCGGCGGGCCTCGGCGGCCGGCCGCCCGGACTCGGCGACCCGCCGGGACATCCGGCACAGCGCGGGCTCGAACCGCGCGCAGCCGCCGCCGGAGTTGACGAAGACGCTCGTCCAGAGCTTCTTGAAGACGCCGTTCGGGAACAGGGCGTCGGCGAGGTTCCAGTAGGTGATCTGCGGGGCGATGGCGTCCACCCGGCGGTCGTGGCCCGCGGCGAGCAGGGCGATCGCGCCGCCGTAGGACGCGCCGGCGACGCCCACGCGCGGGTCGCCGGGCCGGTCCAGCCGCACCTGGGGCTGCCGGGCCAGCCAGTCGATCAGCCGCGAGACGTCGGCCACCTCGCCCTGCGGGTCGTTCAGCCCGATCCTGCCCGTGGACCGGCCGAAACCGCGCGCCGACCAGGTCAGCACCGCGTACCCGTCGCGGGCGAGGTCCTCGGCCTGCCGCCGTACGTCGTCCTTGCTGCCCCCGAAGCCGTGGGCCAGCAGCACGGCGGGGTGGCGGCCGGGGCCGGCCGGGGTGAAGTACGAGGTGTCCAGGCGCACCCCGCCGCCGGTGCCGAGCATCCGGTCGGCGCGGTGCACCGCGGGCGGGTCGTCCAGGGCGGTGGCCGTCCAGGTCCCGGCCCCGGCGAGCACGACGACGGCGGCCCCGGCGGCCAGCAGCCTCCGGGGCCCCCGCAGCAGCCCGCGCAGACCGGGCAGGCGAAGATCCATGACACAACGGTACGGGCCGCCACCGACAACGGCTGCCGCCACCGGATCGAACGTGGGCCCCTCCCCGGGGAGTACGGCCCCGTCCCGGACTACCGCGACCGCGGTACGCCGTGCCGTGCACGGCTCCCGTCCGCGACCCCGGGTACGCCTCCTGCGAGGGCTCGCGTCCGCGGTGGCGGACGGCGGCTCAGACCTGCGCGTCCTCCGGGATGGACACCAGCCAGCGGGTGTCGCGGCGCGGGCGGAGGTAGAAGGCCCAGTACAGGGTGGCGACGACCAGGATGCCGCCGGTCCACAGCAGGTAGCCGACCTCCTGCTGGGTGAGGATGTACGCCAGCACCGCGATCAGCAGGACCGGCATGGCGGGCCACAGCGGCATGCGCCAGGCGGGCGTGTGCTTGTGGGAGCCGCGGCGGGCCAGCAGCGCGGCGACCGCGACGAGCAGGTACATGCCGGTCACGGAGACACCCGTGACGCCGTAGAGCGTGTCGAGGTTGACGAAGCACAGGATCGCGCCGGGCACGCCGACCACGAGGGTGGCCACCCACGGGGAGCCGAAGCGGCCCAGCTTGGCGAAGAGGTTGTTGACCGGCTCGGGCCAGGCCTTGTCGCGGGCGGAGGCGAACAGCACGCGGGAGTTCTGGATGACCATGACGATGCCGGCGTTGATGATGGCCAGGGCCACGCAGAGGCTGACGAAGGTGCCGACCGCGGAGTTGGACCAGGCGGTCACCATCGCGCTGAGGTCGCCCTCGGTCAGCTGCTGGATGCCGGAGGCGCCCATGGTGATGGCGACGACCGGGACGAGGATGATCACCGAGGAGATGGCCAGGGTGGCGAGGACCGTGCGGGCGACGTTGCGGCGCGGGTTCTCCAGTTCCTCGGAGAGGTAGACGGCGGTGGAGAAGCCCTGGGTGGCGAACAGGGCGATGGCGAGGCCGGAGATGACCATCATGGCCGTCACGGTGTCGGTGTGCCCGTGCGAGCCGGCCACCTGCATCGAGACCAGGCTGCCGGCGCCGCGGTGGCTGTGCGTGAAGCCCAGCACGGCGACCACGCCGGCCGCGATGACCTCCAGTACCAGGAAGATGCCGGTGATCCAGGCGTTGGCGCGCAGGTCGAGCAGACCGGCGAGGGTGGCCAGCAGCATCACGGCCGCGCCGGTCATCGACGGGTCGAGGTGCACGACCGGGGCGAGGTAGTCCGCCGTGCCCATCGCGATCACCGGCGGCACGATCAGGACGACCAGCAGGGACAGCACGAAGACCAGCCAGCCCGCCAGCCGGCCGGCCATCGTGGAGACCATGGCGTACTCGCCGCCCGCGCTGGGGATCAGGGTGCCCAGCTCCGAGTAGCAGAACGCCACGGCGACACAGAGCAGGGAGCCGATGGCGATCGTGACGGCGGTGGCGGTGCCGAGCGAGCCGAACAGGTCGGGCACGACCACGAACAGCGTGGAGGCGGGCGTGACGCACGACAGGGTGAGCAGAGTGCCGCCGACGACGCCGATGGAACGCTTGAGCTGCTGGGGACTGGCCTTCGCCTCCGTGGGGGCGCCGGTCGCCTGTGCGACGGCGTTCTCGGCAGGGCGGAGCGTGTCGGTCATGCGGCGGTTCCGATCGACTTGTGCAACAGGTGAAGGGGTCTCGGGAGCGCTATCGCCTCCGGCGGCTTCGGTCGTACGTGCTCGTCTCTCGTCCGCTCCCGGCGCCAGCATGGAACCCCGACGAAAACCAGCACGTCAATGGCTGTTTACCTTCGGAATCCGCAGGTGCGACCCGGCAGTGGATGGATGGATTTCGCAGGCCACAAGGCCGCGGTGGGGCATTCATCAAGATTCAACGATCCGTGACCTTGCTTTCGAAGGTATTGCGGCTCGAACACCTCCGCCACCCGTTTCGTCCCCTCTGCACGGGAACCGCAGGGAGCAGCACAAAAAAAGTTGCGGCCGTCCGGATACCGAACGGCCGCGAAGGGGGGTGGGGTCACGCTCAGTGGTTGCGCGGGAACCCGAGGTCGACACCGGCCGGGGCTTCGGACGGGTCGGGCCAGCGGGTGGTGATCACCTTGCCGCGGGTGTAGAAGTGCGTGCCGTCGTTGCCGTAGATGTGGTGGTCGCCGAAGAGCGAGTCCTTCCAGCCGCCGAAGGAGTGGTAGCCCACCGGCACCGGGATCGGCACGTTGACGCCGACCATGCCGGCCTCGATCTCCAGCTGGAAGCGGCGGGCCGCGCCGCCGTCCCGGGTGAAGATCGCGGTGCCGTTGCCGAACGGCGAGGCGTTGATGAGGGCCACGCCCTCCTCGTAGGTGTCCGCGCGCAGCACGCACAGCACCGGGCCGAAGATCTCGTCCTGGTAGGCCTTGGCGGTGGTCGGCACCCGGTCGAGCAGCGACAGCCCGATCCAGTGGCCGTTCTCGTAGCCCTCCACGGTGTAGCCGGTGCCGTCCAGGACGACCTCGCAGCCCTCGTCGGCGGCGCCCTTGACGTAGGAGGCCACCTTGTCGCGGTGCTCCTTGGTGATCAGCGGGCCCATCTCGGAGGCCGGGTCGTCGCCCGGACCGATCTTGATCTTCTCGGCGCGCTCGCGGATCTTCGCCACCAGTTCGTCGCCGATCGAGCCGACCGCGACGACCGCCGAGATGGCCATGCAGCGCTCGCCCGCCGAGCCGTAGGCGGCGGAGACGGCGGCGTCGGCGGCCGCGTCCAGGTCGGCGTCCGGCAGCACCAGCATGTGGTTCTTGGCGCCGCCCAGGGCCTGCACGCGCTTGCCGTGGGCGGCGGCGGTGGTGTGGATGTAGCGCGCGATCGGGGTGGAGCCGACGAAGGACACCGCCTTGACGTCGGGGTGCTCCAGGAGGCGGTCGACGGCCACCTTGTCGCCGTGGACGACGTTGAACACGCCGTCGGGCAGCCCGGCCTCGGCCAGCAGTTCGGCGATCCGCACGGACGCCGACGGGTCCTTCTCGCTCGGCTTGAGCACGAAGGTGTTGCCGCAGGCGATGGCGATGGGGAACATCCACATCGGCACCATCGCCGGGAAGTTGAACGGCGTGATGCCGGCGACCACCCCGAGCGGCTGCCGGATCGAGGCCACGTCGACGCGCGTGGCGACCTGCGTGGACAGCTCACCCTTGAGCTGCACGTTGATGCCGCAGGCCAGGTCCACGATCTCCAGGCCGCGCGCGACCTCGCCGAGCGCGTCGGAGTGCACCTTGCCGTGCTCGGCGGTGATCAGCTCGGCGAGCTCGTCGCGGTGGGCGTCCAGCAGCGCGCGGAACCTGAACAGGATCGAGGTCCGCTGGGCCAGCGAGGACTGGCCCCAGGTGAGGAACGCGTCCTTGGCCGCGGCCACCGCCGCGTCCACCTCGTCCACGGAGGCGAAGGCGACCTTCGTGGTGACCTCGCCGGTCGCCGGATCCGTGACCGGCCCGTACGTCCCCGAGGCGCCTTCGACGGTCTTCCCGCCGATCCAGTGGTTGACGATCTTCGTCATGCCGGGTCACTCCTTCGCAGATGGCGGCGTCGGGAGACGTGCCGTTCGTAGCGCTCGCGGGCCTCGCCCGGCGACCGTCCGGTCGCGGGTCTCGGCCACGGATACATCCCACCAGTCCGGGTGGCCGGAACGCGCCCGACACTGTGTCTGCGCTTTCGGCCGCCGCGTAGACACATGGGGCGCGATGTACGCGAAGGGGGCGCGGACTCGGACGCGGGCGGGCACTCCCGGACGGGCGCTGTCCCGCGCACGCAGACGCCCGCCTCCGCACGCAGGCGCCCGTCGGCGCTGCAGGGGGGCGCGACGCCGGAGCGGACGTGAGGACCGAGGAGCCCGAGGGGGCGGGGCCGGCGGGCACCGCCGGCGCCGGGCCGTAGCGGGCCGGGGGTCGGCGCTCCCGCTTCGCCCCCGCCAGGGCCAAGGCGCCGGCCGCGCCGGTTGGCAACCTGGGCCGGGCGGCACGGGCCGGGCGGGAGCCCGCCCCCCGGCCCCGCCCCCCCCCGGGGGTCGGCAGGCGCCCCCCCGCCTACCCGGGTGGGCCCGCTCGGGGACA
>NZ_LR732544.1:2955058-2989001 GCF_902506575.1 Streptomyces mexicanus
CCCGCACCCCGCGCCCCCTTCGGTCCTGCCCCCCAGGTGCGGTAAAGTGACCTTCGCGCGTTCGGGCGGACGACCGCACGTGAGCGCATCGGGACGTGGCGCAGCTTGGTAGCGCACTTGACTGGGGGTCAAGGGGTCGCAGGTTCAAATCCTGTCGTCCCGACAGAGAAGCACGGTGACAGGCCGTGCCGGAGCACTCCGGCACGGCCTGTTCGCTGTCCGCTGCGCTGCGGACGCGACCGGGACGGCCTGAGCGGCCGGCATCGTGGATCGCCGGGCCGGCCGGGCCGGTCGGCCGACCTCGTCAGGTGAACGGAGCGGGTCGGGCCGCGGCCGCCGCGGGGCTGTCCATGTCGTCGGCCGCAGGACCGGCCGACCGCTCCAGTGGGGCCGCGCGGCGGGTCAGCGCCAGGGCGAGCAGCGCGGCCAGGGAGCAGAGCGCCATGCCCGTGAACAGCGGTACGGCGGTGTCGTCCCCGCCGAGCCCGATGAGCGGTGAGGCGACACCGCCCAGCACGCTCTGCAGGGTGCCGAGCAGGGCGGAGCCGGTGCCGGCCGCGTGCGGGACGCGCTCGATGGCGAGCGCGGTGGCGGTGCCGAAGACCTGACCGAGGCCGAGGAAGGCGATCCCGATGAGGCCGAGGGCCGGCACCCGGTCGAGCCGCCCGGCGAGGGTGATCAGCAGCGCCGCCGTGGTGGCGGCCAGCATCACGGTCAGGCCGACGCGCAGCAGCAGCCGCGGCGGGTACCGGTCGACCAGCTTGGTGCTGGCGGCGCTGGACAGGGTTGCCGTCAGCGCGCCCAGGCAGAAGGCGACGGACGCCTGACCCACGGAGAAACCGAGGACGTTCTGGAGCAGGAACGCCGAACCGGCGATGTAGGAGAACAGCGCGCCGCAGGCGAAGGCGAAGGCCAGGGTGTACCCGACGTAGGCGCGGTCGGTGAGCACGCAGCGCAGGGCGTCCACCGTGGCGCGGGCCCCGCCCGGCCGGCGTCGCTGCTCGGGCAGGCTCTCGGGGACGAAGAACAGGGCCGCCAGAAACATCAGGGCCGAGACCCCCGCGAGCACCCAGAACACGCCGCGCCAGCCACCGGCGTCACCGGCCACGGCGCCGCCCGCCAAGGGGGCCACGATGGGGGCGATGCCGCCGAGGGCCATCAGCACGCCGAACAGCCGGGCGGCGACGGTCCCCGTCGCCACGTCGGAGACGACGGCCCGCCCTACCACCAGGCCGGCCGCGCCGGTGAAGCCGGTCACGAACCGCAGCAGGATCAGCACCGGCAGGTCGGGCGCCACCGCGCACAACGCCGTGGCCAGGGTGCACACCGCGGCGCCCAGCAGGATCGGCCTGCGGCGTCCGTAGCGGTCGGACAGCGGGCCCAGTAACAGCTGGCCCAGCGCCGTGCCGAACAGGAAGGCGGTCAGGGTGAGCTGGACGCCGGAGGCGTCGGTGCCCAGGTCGTCGGCCATCTTCGGGAAGGCCGGAAGGTACATGTCCGTGGCCAGCGGCAGCACGAACGACAACAGCGCCAGGGTCGCCGTGAGCAGCGCGGTCGGCTCGTGCGCCTGCCGGTGCGCCGGCCCCGTGAGCGGTGTGGACATCGGAGGCTCCTGACAGGAGGCGACGGTTCGATGCACGCCACTATAGTTATAGAACTATAACTACCGCTACGATCGCTGCATGGACGGGACCGATGCGGTGGGTGACGAGGCGCTTCTGCGGGAGGCGAGGAATCTGACTCCGGCCCTCTACGCGCTCGGGCGTGTGCTCCGGCTGCGCGGTGTCGAAGAGGCCGGGCTCGCACCGCTGCCGCCCTCGGACCTGGAGGTGCTCCGCCAGATCCTGGACGCGCCGGGGACCGGGGTCGGCACGCTCGCCCAGCAACTGGGCCTGCACGCGAGCAATGTGAGCACCGCCGTACGGGGCCTGGTGGGGCAGGGACTGGTCCGGCGGGAGCGGGACCCGCACGACCGCCGCGCGGTCCGGCTCTTCCCGACCATGGCGGCCGTGCAGGGCATGGCCATGATCGAGCAGGCGTGGGCGGAGATCTTCGCGGACTCGCTGGCCACGCTGTCCGGTGACCAGCGGGCCGCGCTGACCGCCGCCGGTCCCGCGCTGCGCGCGCTGGCGTCCGCCCTCAGAACCCAGCGCAACGCCGCGCGCGGCTGACGACCGTCCTGGCGACGGCGGCACCGTACCGGCAGCACCCCGCCGGCCGCCCCGCGCGTCGGGCCGGCCCCGCCCACCCGGCGTGCGCCGGGCGCGCCCTGGTGCCGGGCGGGCCCTCGTCGTGCCTGGTTCCGTCGCCCGTCGCCCGTCGCCCGTCGCCCGTGTGCCGGGCCGGTTCTCTGTACGCCGATGTATGGCGATCCCGTCGCCCGTGTGCCGGGTTCGTCGTCCGCCGTGCCGGGCAGGGTGCCCGGAACCGAGCGGCCGCCCGGACCCGAGCGGCCGCCCGGACCCGGCCGGCCGGCCGGGCCACCGTGCCGGAGCCCCGGGCGGCCCACCGTGCCGGAGTGCGGCGGATCCCGCCAAGGCGTGGCGGACGGCCCGGAGCAGCCGGGCGGCCCGCCGTCCGTCACAGGTGGTGCCGGCGGTCCGCCACCCGGCGGTCGTAGGCCGCGCGGGCCCGGACGGCCGCCTCGCGGGTGGAGGCGGCGGCCACCGGCACGTCCCACCACGCCTCGGCCGGGGGAGCGGTCGGCGCCGGGTCCGTCTCGACGTACACGCACGTCGGACGGTCGGCGGCGCGGGCCGTGCGCAGCGCCTCGCGCAGCTCGCCCACGGTCTTGGCGCGCAGCACGTCCATGCCGAGGCTGCCCGCGTTGGCGGCCAGGTCGACCGGGGGCGGGGCGCCGGTGAACGAGCCGTCGGCGGCGCGGTAGCGGTAGGCGGTGCCGAAGCGTTCGGCGCCCACCGACTCCGACAGGCCGCCGATCGAGGCGTACCCGTGGTTCTGCAGGAGGACCACGGTGATGGGCAGGCCCTCCTGCACCGCGGTGACGATCTCCGTCGGCATCATCAGGTAGGTGCCGTCGCCGACCAGTGCCCACACCGGTGTGCCGGGTGCGGCCTGCTGCACGCCGATGGCCGCCGGGATCTCGTAGCCCATGCAGGAGTAGCCGTACTCCAGGTGGTACGGGCGCGGCGGGGGGGCCCGCCACAGCTTGTGCAGGTCGCCCGGGAGCGAGCCGGCCGCGTTGATCACCACGTCGTCGTCGCCGACGACCGCGTCCAGCGCGCCGATCACCTGCGTCTGGGTCGGTGCGGCGCGGTCGTCGTCCGCGCGCAGCGCCGCCTCGACCACCCGGTCCCAGCGGTCCTTGCCCGCGCGGTACTCGGCCTCGTAGGCCGCCTCCACACGGTGTCCGGCCAGGGCCTCGCTCAGCGCGGTCAGCCCGGTCCGCGCGTCGCAGACCAGCGGGGCGGCGGCCAGTTTGTGCGCGTCGAACGCGGTGATGTTGAGGTTCACGAAGCGGACGTCCGGGTGCCGGAAGCCGTGGTGAAGTCGGTGGACCGGGTGCCCACGCCGACGACCAGGTCCGCGGTGCGCGCGAGGTGGTCGGCCACCGCGGTGCCGGTGTGGCCGATGCCGCCGACGTCGGCCGGGTGGTCGTGGCGCAGCGCGCCCTTGCCCGCCTGGGTCGCGGCGACCGGGATGCCGGTGGCGTCCACCAGCGCCTTCAGCGCCTCCTCGGCCGCGCTGTGGTGGACGCCGCCGCCCGCCACGATCAGCGGGCGGGCCGCCGACCTGATCGCGTCGGCCGCCGCGGCGAGTTCGGCCGGGTCCGGGGCGGGGCGCCGGATGTGCCACACCCGCTCGGCGAAGAACTCCCGCGGCCAGTCGAACGCCTCCGCCTGCACGTCCTGCGGCAGCGCGAGGGTGACCGCGCCGGTCTCGGCCGGATCGGTCAGCACCCGCATCGCGTGCAGCGCGGCGGGGATCAGGGCCTCGGGGCGGGTGATCCGGTCGAACCAGCGGGAGACCGGGCGCAGCGTGTCGTTGACCGACACGTCCGCCGCGACCGGGTGTTCCAGCTGCTGCAGCAGCGGGTCGGCGGCGTGCGTGGCGAAGTAGTCGCCGGGCAGCAGCAGCACCGGGAGGCGGTTGATCGTGGCCAGCGCGGCGCCCGTGACCAGGTTGGTCGCGCCGGGGCCGATGGAGGTGGTCACCGCCTGCGTGGCCAGCCGGCCGCACTGGCGGGCGTAGCCGACGGCCGCGTGCACCATCGCCTGCTCGTTGCGGCCCTGGTGGTACGGCATGACATCCGCGTACTCCACCAGCGCCTGGCCGACGCCCGCGACGTTGCCGTGGCCGAAGACGCCCCAGGTGCCGGCGATCAGCCGCCGGCGCCGCCCGTCCCGTTCGGTGTACTGGGCGGTCAGGAACCGCACGAGGGCCTGGGCGACGGTCAGCCGGACCGTCGCGTCGCTGTGTGCGGTGTCCTGCGTCGTGCTCGGCGTCGTGCTCGGCTCGCTCATCGGGGACCTCACGGGGACGGGGCGGTGTAGAGGGGCAGGCGCGCGTCGACGGGCTGCGCGGGCCAGGTGTCGCGGATCCAGGCGTGGTCCGGGTGGTCGCGGATCAGCCAGGCGCGCTCGGGGTCCGGGCCCGCCATCACGTTCAGGTAGTACATGTGGTGGCCGGGCACCGCCATGGACGGGCCGTGCCAGCCGTCCGGGATGAGGACCACGTCGCCGTCGCGCACCTCGGCCAGCACGTCCGTGCCCCGGCCCTGCCCGGACGGCGAGACCCGCTGGTAGCCGAGGCCGGACACGCCGTCGTGCGCGGCGAACTCGAAGTAGTAGATCTCCTCCAGGACCGACTCCTCGCCCGGCCGGTGCTCGTCGTGCTTGTGCGGTGGGAAGGAGGACCAGTTGCCGCCCGGCGTGATCACCTCGACGGCGATCAGCTTGTCGCACTCGAACGCCCCCGCCGCCGCGAAGTTGTTCACCTGGCGGGAGCAGGAGCCGGTGCCGCGCAGCTCCACCGCCACCTCGCGGGCAGGTCCGTAGCGGGCGGGCAGGCGCCGGGTGCAGCGGGCGCCGGTGAGGGCGAACCGGCCGCCCCCGGCGGACGAGACGGTCGTGCGGGCGTCGCGCGGCACATAGGCGAAGTCGCTGACCGCGCCGAACACGCTGTCGCGGCCGGCGAGTTCGAAGGTGTCGTCGCCGAAGTCGTCGGAGGTGGCCACGGTGCAGCCCCCGCTGAGCGGCAGCACGATCCACTCGCTGTCCTGGGTGTCGAAGGTGTGCGAGCCACCGGCCGGCAGGTCGAGGACGCGCAGGCCGGAGTAGCCCCAGCCGGCCGACTCCGGGCTGACGTGCACGGCGTAGGGCCCGTCGGCGGCCTTGCCGGCGGGGAGGTGGTACGGGCTGGTCATCGTCGAAGCCTCCAGGTGACGCGGACACGGTCATGGCCGGCTCGGCCGCGGGCCGGCCCGGGTCACGGGCCGGCCCCGGCCAGGGGGGCCCGGGCACGGCGGCCGGGTCCGCCGGCCCCCGCGCTACCAGGCTCCGTCATGTCCGGCCCGCTCACAGCAGACTCACGGCCGTGTCGACCGCCTGCTCGACGCTGCCCCGGGCCGGGTAGAGCAGGGAGCGGCCCACCACCAGGCCCTGCACGGTGGGCAGCCGCAGCGCCTTGCGCCAGCGTTCGTAGGCGGCCTCCTGGTCGTCGCCGACCTCGCCGCCGAGCAGGACGACCGGCAGCGTGGAGGTCCGCAGGACCTCGCCCATGTCGTCCGGGTCCGCGGTGACCGGCAGCTTCAGCCAGGTGTAGGCGGAGGTGCCGCCCAGGCCCGAGGCGATGGCGATGGCCCGGGTGACGGCCGCGGCGGACAGGTCGTTGACGACCCGGCCGTCGCGGCGGCGGGAGATGAACGGCTCGACGAACACCGGCAGATGCCGCTCGGCCATCTCGTCGATGGCGCGCGCCGTGGACTCCAGGGTGGCCAGCGAGCCCGGGTCGTCGTAGTCGATGCGCAGCAGCAGCTTGCCGGCGTCGAAGCGGAGCCGGGCCAGGTCGCGGGCGCGGTGCCCGGTGAAGCGGTCGTCCATCTCGAACGCCGCCCCGGCCAGGCCGCCGCGGTTCATGGAGCCCATCACCACCTTGCCGTCGAGCACCCCGAGCAGCAGCAGGTCCTCCAGGACGTCGGCGGTGGCCAGCACCCCGTCCACGCCGGGCCGGGACAGTGCCGCGCACAGCCGTGTCAGCAGGTCGGCCCGGTTGGCCATGGCCAGGTCCCGGTCGCCGACGCGCAGCGCGCCGCGCGCGGGATGGTCGGCGGCGACGATCAGCAGCCGGCCGCTGTCGCCGAGCAGCGGGCGGCGCACCCGGCGTGCGGCGGCCTCGGCGACCGCCTCGGGGTGCCGGGCGCGGACGGCGGTGAGGTCGGGGATGCTGACGCTCAAGGGAAGGCTCCGTTCACAGGACGGCTCCGTCGGGCACGGGACGGCTCCGGTCAGGCGGTGGCGCGGGCGAGCAGGTCGTCGACCTCCGCCCGGGTGGGCATGGCGGCGGAGCAGGCCAGGCGGGAGGCGACCAGGGCGCCGGCGGCGTTGGCGTACCGCATGGTGCTCGTCAGGTCCCAGCCGGCCAGCAGGCCGTGGCACAGCGCGCCGCCGAAGGCGTCGCCCGCGCCGAGCCCGTTGACCACCTCCACGGGCACGGGCGGCACCTCGGCCCGGGTGCCGTCGCGGTGGACGGCGAGGACCCCCTTGGGTCCCTGCTTGACCACGGCCAGCTCGACGCCGGCCGCCAGCAGTGCCTCGGCGCAGGCGGCGGGTTCGCGCACGCCGGTGGCGATCGCGCACTCGTCGAGGTTGCCGACCGCCACGGTGGCGTGCCGCAGCGCCTCGGCGTAGTGGGGGCGGGCCCCGTCCGGGTCGGGCCAGAACATGGGCCGCCAGTCCAGGTCGAAGACGGTGGGGCCGGCCTTGGCGCGGGCCGTGAGCGCGGCCAGGGTGGCGGACCGGCTGGGCTCCTCGCTCAGGCCGGTGCCGGTCATCCAGAAGATCCGGGCGGCGCGCACCGCGGCCAGGTCCAGTTCGCCGGTGTGGATCTCCAGGTCGGGGGCCTTGGGCCGGCGGTAGAAGTACAGCGGGAAGTCGTCCGGCGGGAAGATCTCGCAGAACGTGATCGGGGTCGGATAGGCCTCCACCGGCGTGACCCAGCGGTCGTCCACGCCGAAGTCCCGCAGCGCCTGGTGCAGATAGGCGCCGAAGGGGTCCGCCCCGGTGCGGGTGATGACGGCGGTGCGGCGGCCGAGCCGGGCGGCGGCGACGGCCACGTTGGCGGCCGAGCCGCCCAGGAACTTGCCGAAGGACTCGACCCGCGCCAGGGGTACGGCGGACTGGAGGGGGTAGAGATCGACCCCGATACGGCCCATCGTGATCAGGTCGAAGGACGGGACGGACTCGGCCATGGACGCTCCTAGCTGGGCTGGGGTGCACCACCCCGGGAGCCCTGCGACGGTGGAGACGCGAGACCCCGGAGCCTGCCGCCTCCCAGGTGTAGGACCCCGGGGGCCACACTGTCAATGCTTTGTGCTGACATTCTGACCTGTGCGTGAAATGATGTCTTGACAAAGTATTGACAGTGGGCGTGGCAGGGGGATTGGATCCCGGAGTCTTCCTCTTGTCGCACAGTGAGGTGCCGGACAGATGGACTCTTCCCGCTCCCGCCGACTCGTCCCCGCCGTGGCCCTGGCCGCCGCGGCGGCCCTGACCCTCGCCGGCTGCTCCAGCGGCTCCGGCGGCAAGAAGGCCGAGGAGGGCGGGGGCGCCGCGTCCGCGGGCAGGGCCACCACGCCCCGGATGACGGTCGCGCTGGTCACCCACCAGGCACCCGGCGACACGTTCTGGGACATCGTCCGCAAGGGCGCCGAGGCCGCCGCCGCCAAGGACAACATCAAGCTGGTCTACTCCGCCGACCCCGATGCCGGGAGGCAGGCCAACCTCGTGCAGAACGCCGTCGACCAGAAGGCCGACGGCATCGCCGTCACCCTCGCCAAGCCCGACGCCCTCAAGGCCGTCGTCGGCAAGGCGGTCGGCGCGGGCATACCCGTCGTGGGCCTCAACTCCGGTCTCGCCGACTGGAAGAAGCTTGGGCTGCTGGAGTTCTTCGGGCAGGACGAGAGCGTGGCGGGCGAGGCGTTCGGGACCAAGTTGAACGCCGTCGGCGCCAAGAAGGTCGTCTGCGTCGTCCACGAGCAGGGCAACGTCGGCCTGACCCAGCGCTGCGACGGTATGAAGAAGACGTTCAAGGGCACCACCGAGACCCTGTACGTCAACGGAGCCGACATGCCGTCCGTGAAGTCGACCATCACCGCCAAACTCAAGCAGGACGGCGGCATCGACCACGTCGTCACCCTGGGCGCCCCGTTCGCCCTGACCGCGGTGCAGGCGGTCGGCGACGCCGGCAGCAAGGCGAAGGTCGCCACGTTCGACCTGAACAAGAACCTGACCGCAGCCGTCCGCAAGGGCGACATCGAGTTCGCCGTCGACCAGCAGCCCTACCTGCAGGGCTACCTCGCCATCGACTCCCTGTGGCTGTACAGGAACAACGGCAACTACAGCGGCGGCGGCGTCCAGCCGGTGCTCACCGGACCCGCCTTCGTCGACAGGTCCAACGTCGACAAGGTGGCCGCGTTCGCCGCGAAGGGCACCCGGTGAGCGACATGACCCAGCAGGCCGCGCCCGCGGCGGACACCGAACCGGCCCCCGACGGCAGGCCGGGCGGAGGCCCGGGCGCACGGCGCTCCCCGGTGCTCCGGCTGCTCGCCCGCCCCGAGGTCGGCGTCCTCCTCGGTGCCCTCGCCGTCCTGGTCTTCTTCCTGCTCACGGCGCCCTCGGTCCGCCAGGGCAGTTCGATGGCGACGGTGCTCTACCAGTCCTCCACCATCGGCATCATGGCCCTGCCGGTGGCCCTGCTGATGATCGGCGGCGAGTTCGACCTGTCCGCCGGCGTCGCGGTCATCACCTCGGCGCTGACCGCCTCCATGCTGAGCTACCAGCTCACGCTGAACGTGTGGACCGGCGTGGTCGTCGCCCTGGTCGTGTCCCTCGCCGTCGGCGCGTTCAACGGCTGGATGCTGGTCAAGACCGGCCTGCCGAGCTTCCTGGTCACCCTCGGCACCTTCCTCATCCTCCAGGGCGTCAACCTCGCCGTCACCAAGCTCGTCACCGGCAACGTCGCCACCGATGACATCAGCGACATGGACGGCTTCGACCAGGCCAAGGCCCTGTTCGCCTCGTCCTTCGACGTCGGCGGGGTCCAGGTGAAGATCACCGTGGTGTGGTGGCTGGTGTTCGCGGCCCTGGCCACCTGGGTGCTGCTGCGCACCAAGTACGGCAACTGGATCTTCGCGGTCGGCGGCGACAAGGACAGCGCCCGCGCCGTCGGCGTGCCCGTCGCCTTCACCAAGATCTCCCTGTTCATGCTGGTCGGCTTCGGCGCCTGGTTCGTCGGCATGCACCAGCTGTTCTCCTTCAACACCGTCCAGTCCGGCGAGGGAGTGGGCAACGAACTCATCTACATCGCCGCCGCCGTCATCGGCGGCTGCCTGCTCACCGGCGGCTACGGCTCCGCCGTCGGACCCGTCTTCGGCGCCTTCATGTTCGGCATGGTCAACCAGGGCATCGTCTACGCCGGCTGGAACCCCGACTGGTTCAGGGCGTTCCTCGGCGTGATGCTGCTCGGCGCCGTCCTGATCAATCTGTGGGTCCACCGCACGGCGACCCGGAGGTGACACCCCATGACGACCGACAAGACCGCACCGCACGGCGCCGTCCTGCCCGAGGCCCCGCCCGAGGGCGAGCGGCCCCTGGTCGAACTGCGCGGCGCCGGCAAGTCCTACGGCACCGTCCGCGCCCTGCACGGCGTCGACCTCGCCGTCCACGCCGGACAGGTCACCTGCGTGCTCGGCGACAACGGCGCCGGCAAGTCCACCCTCATCAAGATCATCTCCGGGCTGCACCAGCACACCGAGGGCGAGTTCCTCGTCGACGGCGCACCCGTGCGGTTCACCGGCCCGCGCGAGGCCCTGGACCGGGGCATCGCCGCCGTCTACCAGGACCTGGCGACCGTGCCGCTGATGCCGGTGTGGCGCAACTTCTTCCTCGGCTCGGAACTCACCAAGGGCCCCTGGCCCGTGCGCCGCCTGGACATCGCCCGGATGAAGAGGACCGCCGACGAGGAACTGCGCGCCCTGGGCATCGTCCTGGACGACCTGGAACAGCCCGTGGGCACCCTCTCCGGCGGCCAGCGCCAGTGCGTGGCCATCGCCCGCGCCGTCCACTTCGGCGCCCGCGTCCTCATCCTGGACGAGCCCACCGCCGCCCTCGGCGTCAAGCAGTCCGGGGTGGTGCTCAAGTACATCGCCGCCGCCCGCGACCGCGGGCTCGGGGTCGTCCTCATCACCCACAACCCCCACCACGCCTACCTGGTCGGCGACCACTTCAGCGTGCTGCGCCTGGGCACTTCGGAGCTGTCCGCCGCGCGCAGCGAGGTGAGCCTGGAGGAGCTGACCCACCACATGGCCGGCGGCGCCGAACTCGCCGCCCTCAAGCACGAACTGGCCCAGGTCCGGGGCGTCGACGTCGAGGAGCTGCCCGACGCGGCGGACGTCGCCGACGCCGCCCCGGCCCCCGGCGAAGGGAACGGATGACATGACCCCCGTGCTGGACCGCATCCGCGTCGGCTCGGCCCCCGACTCCTGGGGCGTGTGGTTCCCCGACGACCCCCGGCAGGTGCCCTGGGACCGCTTCCTCGACGAGGTCGCCGAGGCCGGCTACTCCTGGATCGAACTCGGCCCCTACGGCTACCTGCCCACCGACCCGGCCCGCCTCGCCGACGAACTGGACCGGCGCGGCCTGGCGGTGTCCGCGGGCACGGTCTTCACCGGCCTGCACCGCGGCCCGTCCGCGTGGGACGCCACCTGGGAGCACGTCGGCCGGGGCGCCGCCCTCACCCGCGCCATGGGCGCCCGTCACCTGGTCGTCATCCCCTCCTTCTGGCGCGACGACAAGACCGCCGAGATCCTCGAGCCCCCCGAACTCACCCGCGAACAGTGGACACACCTGACCCGGGGCATGGAACGCCTGGGCCGCGCGGTGCGGGAGACCTACGGGCTCGACATCGTCGTCCACCCGCACGCCGACACCCACCTCGACACCGAGGCCCACGTCGAACGTTTCCTGGACTCCACGGATTCCGCCCTGGTCAACCTGTGCCTGGACACCGGGCACTACGCCTACTGCGGCGGCGACAGCGTCAAGCTCATCGAGACCTACGGCGAGCGCATCGGCTATCTGCCCCTCAAGCAGGTGGACCCGGACGTCCTGGCCGACGTGGTGGCGCACCAGGTCGCGTTCGGACCGGCGGTGCAGCGGGGTGTGATGTGCGAGCCGCCCACCGGTGTGCCCGCGCTGGAACCGGTCCTGGCGGCCGCGCAGAAGCTGGGTGTGGACCTGTTCGCGATCGTCGAGCAGGACATGTACCCGTGCGCCCCTGACAAGCCGCTGCCCATCGCCACCCGCACCCGCAGGTTCCTGCGGTCCTGCGGCGCCTGACGACACCGGCACCGACACCGGTACCGGCGCCGACACCAGCATCGACACCGGTACTGGCGCCGACACCGGCAGCAACACCGGCACTGACACCCACACCGGCGCCCACACCGACACGGCACCATCACCGACACGGGCGCCCACACCGACGCCGGCAGGAGGCCGGCCCCCGCCGCCGCGGCGGAGCCGGCCCCGCGCCTGCTCAGGCCGTCCGCACCTCCGCCACCCGCACCGGGCGGTGCTCCCGCAGCGACCGGGTGCACGCCTCGGCGATCCAGCCCGCCTCCAGAGCGTCCTCGATCGTGCAGGGCGAGGGCCGGATGCCCGCCACCACCTCGGTGAAGGCGGCGAGTTCGGCCCGGTAGGCGGCGGCGAAGCGGTCCATGAAGAACGCGTGCGGCGAGTCTGCCGGGAAGGTCACACCCGGCTCGGCCGAACGCAGCGGCAGCTTGTCGTCCAGGCCCACGGCGAGCGAGTCGGCGAAGCCGTGCAGCTCCAGGCGGACGTCGTATCCCCGGCCGTTGTGGCGGGAGTTGGAGACCACCGCGATCGTGCCGTCGTCGAGGGTCAGGACCGCGCCCGTGGTGTCGGCGTCCCCCGCCTCCTCGATGTACGCCGCGCCCCGGTTGCCGCCCACCGCGTACACCTCGGTGACCTCCCGGCCGGTCACCCAGCGGATGATGTCGAAGTCGTGCACCGCGCAGTCCCGGAAGATGCCACCGGAACCCGCGATGTACGCCGCGGGCGGCGGCGCCGGGTCCAGGGTCGTGGCGCGGACCGTGTGCAGCGTGCCCAGCTCGCCGGCGCGCACGGCGGCCCGGGCGGCGGCGAAGGCCGCGTCGAAGCGGCGGTTGTAGCCGATCTGCACGGCAACGTCGCTGTCCTGGACCGCCTGGAGCACCTTCACGCCCTCCGCCATCGTGCGGGCCACCGGCTTCTCGCAGAACACCGGGACGCCCGCTGCGACGGCGGCGAGGATCAGATCCGGGTGGGCGTCGGTCGCGGCGGCCACGACGATCCCGTCCACCCCGGCGGCGAGCACGGCCTCGGGCGAGTCCGCGACCTCGGCCCCGAACCGCTCGGCGGCGGCCCGCGCGGCGTCCGCGAACGGGTCGGCGACCACGAGCGAGGCGACGGCGTCCAGGCGGGAGAGGGTCTCGGCGTGGAAGGCACCGATGCGGCCGAGGCCGAGGATTCCGATACGCATGGGGATGACAGCTCCAAGGGTGCGGCGGCGGTCGAAGGGGAACGGGGAACGGGGGCGGCGTTCCGGGTCACCCCGCCCCGCCCCGTCGGCCCGACCGGCCCTGCCGGCCCCTCTGCTCCGACCGGCCCGGCCTCGGTGGTGAGGGCGTGAGGTGCGCACAGGTCGCGGACATCGCCGTCCTTTCGGTCACGGAAGCGACGCGGTCCTGTCATTCTTGTCCTGACAAACCCCCCGGACAACCACCGGTTCACAGATTGACCGCGTACACCTTCCGCAGCGTCTCGTGCACCGTCCACGTGGTGCGGTCGCCCGCGCGCAGCACCGCCATGTCCCCGGGGCCGACCCGCAGGGTGGGCCCGCCCTCCACCTCGATGGTGGCCGAGCCGCTGATCACCACGAACAGCTCGTCCGCCTCCGTGTCCGTGACGACCCCGGGGGTGATCTGCCAGATCCCGCGGACCTGGCGGCCGTCCGCCGACTTCCACACCACCTTCCCGGTCACCTCCGGCGCCCCGGCGACGATCTGCGCCGGGTCCAGCGGTTCGGGTGTGAGGTCGGCGTCGGCGACGGCGGGGACGTGCAGGGCGAAGCTGTGGGTCAGGGTCATGCGCGGACCCTAGCCGCGGCCGGGCGGCCCGTGACCTGGACAGGGTGTGCGCTGTCTCCTACTCCCATCCGCCTCTGCCCATCCCCCCTCCCGCGCACCCCTTGTTTTGGGCTGCCTCCTTTCGACAGCACATTCCCCGGCGCTCGCGCACCGCCCCCGCTCACGCCGCCGGGCCGCGCGTTCGCCGGCGAGCCGGGCGTTCACCGCCGGGCCGCGCGCCTCTTTGGAAACCCATACCCCCTAGGGGTATAGTGTGAAGAGTGCGGGGCCCCGTGGACCCCGCCGACCCCACACGTCACGACGAGGAGAGCGACATGACCGCCCAGACCGACACCCAGTCCGACACCGCGGGCACCGTGACCACCGTCTACAAGGTGAGCGGGATGAGCTGCGGACACTGCGAGGGCTCCGTCTCCGCCGAGATCTCCGCGCTGCCCGGCGTCAGCTCCGTCAAGGCGGTCGCCTCGACCGGCGAGGTCACCGTGGTCTCCGCCGCGCCGCTGGAGGAGGAGGCGGTCCGCGCCGCCGTGGACGAGGCGGGCTTCGAGCTCGTCGGCCGCGCCTGACCCCGTGCGCGACGCGCCCGCCGAGGCCCGCGCGTGCGCGTCGCGCCTGTCGACACCGGGCCGTATCGACCAGCTCATACTGGTTCCGTACGGTCCGGTCCGTTCGTTTGGAGGAGCGGACATGACCAGCACCACCAGCACCAGGGGTACCAGCGGCACCGAGGCGCCCCCGGAGACCGAGACCCGCCGGGTCGAGCTGCTGATCGGCGGCATGACCTGCGCGTCCTGCGCGGCCCGTGTGGAGAAGAAGCTCAACCGGATGGACGGCGTCACCGCCACGGTGAACTTCGCGACGGAGAAAGCCCGGGTCACCTACCCCCCGGGGGTACAGGTCTCCGATCTCATCGACACCGTGGTGAGGACCGGGTACACCGCCGAGGAGCCCCCGCCGCCCGAGCCCGAGCCGGCGGCGCAGGACACGCCGGCCGGCGCGTCCGGTTCCTCGCCCGCCGAGGACCCGGAACTGGCCGCCGCGCGCCGGCGCCTGACCGTCTCCGCGCTGCTCGCCGTCCCCGTGGTGCTGCTGTCCATGGTCCCGGTCCTGCAGTTCGACAACTGGCAGTGGCTCGCGCTGACCCTGGCCGCGCCGGTCGTGGTCTGGGGCGGTCTGCCCTTCCACCGGGCGGCGTTCACCAACGCGCGGCACGGCGCCGCCACCATGGACACCCTGGTGTCCGTCGGCACCCTGGCCGCGTTCGGCTGGTCGCTGTGGGCGCTGTTCCTCGGTGACGCGGGCATGCCCGGCATGCACGACGAGTTCCGTCTCACCGTCTCCCGGATGGACGCGGCCTCGACGATCTATCTGGAGGTCGCCTCCGGCGTCGTGGCGTTCATCCTGCTCGGCCGCTATCTGGAGGCCCGCTCCAAGCGGCGCGCGGGCGCCGCGCTGCGAGCGCTGCTGGAACTGGGCGCCAAGGACGTCGCCGTGCTGCGCGAGGGCCGGGAGGTGCGGATCCCGGTGGCCGCACTCGCCGTCGGGGACCGGTTCGTGGTCCGTCCCGGCGAGAAGATCGCCACCGACGGCACGGTGGTCGAGGGCGCCTCGGCCGTCGACGCCTCCATGCTGACCGGCGAGTCGGTGCCGGTGGACGTGGGTGTGGGCGACGCGGTCACCGGCGCCACGGTCAACGCGGGCGGCCGGCTGGTGGTCGAGGCCACCCGGGTCGGCGCCGACACCCAGCTGGCCCGCATGGCGAAGCTGGTGGAGGACGCGCAGAACGGCAAGGCGCAGGTGCAGCGGCTGGCCGACCGGATCTCGGCGGTCTTCGTGCCCGTGGTGCTGCTCATCGCTCTGGGCACCCTGCTGACCTGGCTGTTCGTCAGCGGTGACGTGACCGCCTCGTTCACCGCCGCCGTCGCGGTGCTGATCATCGCCTGCCCGTGCGCGCTGGGCCTGGCCACGCCGACCGCGCTGATGGTCGGCACCGGCCGGGGCGCCCAGCTCGGCATCCTCATCAAGGGCCCGGAGGTGCTGGAGTCCACCCGGCGCGTCGACACGATCGTCCTGGACAAGACCGGAACGGTCACCACCGGCCGGATGACCCTCCAGGAGGTCCACGCCTCGGAAGGCACCGACGAGAAGGAGCTGCTGCGGCTCGCGGGCGCCCTGGAGCACGCCTCCGAGCACCCCGTCGCCCGCGCGATCGCCGCCGGCGCCGAGGAGGCGGCCGGCCCGCTGCCCGCGGTCGAGCACTTCGAGAACGTCCCCGGGCGGGGCGTGCGCGGGCGCGTGGAGGGCCACGAGGTGGCCGTGGGGCGCCTCTTCGACGACCTGCCGGACGGGCTGCCCGAGGACGTGGCACGCGCCCGGCACGCGGCCGAGGCGGCCGGCCGTACGGCCGTCGTGGTCGGCTGGGACGGCGCGGCACGCGGTGTCGTGGCCGTGGCGGACGCGGTGAAGGACACCAGCGCCGAGGCCGTACGGCAGCTGCGGGCGCTCGGGCTGCGGCCGGTGCTGCTGACCGGGGACAACCGCGCGGTGGCCGAGTCGGTGGCCCGGACGGTCGGCATCGACGCCGATGACGTGATCGCCGAGGTGCTCCCCGAGGACAAGGTCGGGGCCGTACGGCGGCTGCAGGCCGAGGGGCGGACGGTGGCCATGGTCGGCGACGGCGTCAACGACGCGGCCGCGCTCGCCACGGCGGACCTGGGCCTGGCGATGGGCACGGGCACGGACGCCGCGATCGAGGCCGGCGACCTCACGCTGGTGCGCGGCGACCTGCTGGTGGCCGCGGACGCCATCCGGCTCTCCCGGCGGACGCTGAGCACCATCAAGGGCAACCTGGTGTGGGCCTTCGGCTACAACGTGGCCGCGCTGCCGCTGGCCGCCGCCGGACTGCTCAACCCGATGATCGCGGGCGCCGCGATGGCGTTCTCCTCGGTGTTCGTGGTGAGCAACAGCCTGCGGCTGCGCCGCTTCCGCTGAGCGCGCGGACCCCTCCGGCGAGGAGGGGTCCGCGGGGCGGGATCCCTCAGAACCGGCCCCTCACCTCACATAACCTCTTCACAAAGCTCGCGCATATTCCTTACGCTTGGTCCTCGATCGCCATGTCGAGGGTCTTGCGCATGGAGGACATGCGTGGAGACACAGATCACAGTGATGTGAACGTAACCATCGAAGGGGTTCGAAGGTCTAAGTTGGCGATGTCAGGAAGCGTCTTGGGGGGCGCGGACTGACGTCTGGGGATGTCTTGGGGGACTTCCCCGGAGCTGCGGTGCCGGGGCACGTACGCCGGGAAGCTTTGAGCGGCCCTCCCGGGCGTGCGCTGTCCCGGCAGATCGCACCCGTGCACGGCATGCGGTACAGCCGGGTACGGCATGCAGTACAGCGGTTCAGGCGCTGGTCCACACAGACGCCCGGCCCGGATCCCGTGGGGGGAATCCGCACCGGGACATGGGAAGGCGCCCTGGCCGTCGGCCCGTGGGGGGACCGGCGCACCGGGGCGCCTTCCGCTTGTTCGCGGCTCGGTCGGTGCAGCCGGCCTCCGCGACCGGTGTTCCCGCCTCACCTCGCGCGTCGCCGGGCGGCGCCGCAAACGCGAGGGCCCCGCGCCCGCCGGCGGCCGGCGGACACGGGGCCACAAGAGCTGTGAAGCTCAGCGCTCCTCGACCGGAACGAAGTCGCGCTCGACCACGCCCGTGTAGATCTGGCGCGGGCGGCCGATGCGGGAGCCCGGCTCCTTGATCATCTCGGTCCACTGGGCGATCCAGCCCGGCAGCCGGCCCAGGGCGAACAGGACCGTGAACATCTCGGTCGGGAAGCCCATGGCCCGGTAGATCAGGCCGGTGTAGAAGTCGACGTTCGGGTACAGCTTGCGCTCGACGAAGTAGTCGTCGGACAGCGCGTGCTCCTCCAGCTTCAGGGCGATGTCGAGGAGCTCGTCCTCCTTGCCCAGCGCAGAGAGCACGTCGTGCGCGGCGGCCTTGATGATCTTGGCGCGCGGGTCGAAGTTCTTGTAGACCCGGTGGCCGAAGCCCATCAGGCGGACGCCGTCCTCCTTGTTCTTCACCTTGCGGATGAAGGTGTCGACGTCGGAGCCGGAGTCGCGGATGCCCTCCAGCATCTCCAGCACGGACTGGTTGGCGCCGCCGTGCAGCGGGCCCCACAGGGCGTTGATGCCGGCCGAGATGGACGCGAACATGTTGGCCTGCGAGGAGCCGACCAGGCGGACCGTGGAGGTGGAGCAGTTCTGCTCGTGGTCGGCGTGCAGGATCAGCAGCTTGTCCAGCGCGGAGACGACGACCGGGTCCAGCTCGTACTCGTCGGCCGGGACCGAGAAGGTCATGCGCAGGAAGTTCTCGACGTAGCCGAGGTCGTTGCGCGGGTAGACGAACGGGTGGCCGATCGACTTCTTGTACGCGTACGCCGCGATCGTCGGAAGCTTGGCGAGCAGGCGGATGGTGGAGAGGTTGCGCTGCGTCTCGTCGAACGGGTTGTGGCTGTCCTGGTAGAAGGTGGACAGCGCCGAGACGACCGACGACAGCATGGCCATCGGGTGGGCGTCGCGCGGGAAGCCCTTGTAGAAGTTCTTGACGTCCTCGTGCAGCAGGGTGTGCCGCGTGATCTCGTTCTTGAAGGCGGAGAGCTGGTCGACGGTCGGCAGCTCACCGTTGATCAGCAGGTAGGCCACCTCCAGGAAGGTGGAGCGCTCGGCCAGCTGCTCGATCGGGTAGCCGCGGTACCGGAGGATGCCCTGCTCGCCGTCGAGGTAGGTGATGGCGGATTTGTACGCGGCCGTGTTGCCGTAGCCGCTGTCCAGGGTCACCAGACCGGTCTGGGCGCGGAGCTTCCCGATGTCGAAGCCCTTGTCGCCGACGGTGCTGTCGACCACCGGGTAGGTGTACTCGCTGCCGTCGTACCGCAGTACTACAGAGTTGTCGCTCACGTCTTCCCTCACCGACGTAGTGCCTCATCTTCGAGGTGCCCTGACTGTCTCTACCATCCCCCATTTGGCTCAGGAGAGTGCACTCGGGGTCGACCATTGGGCCTATCGGCGGCACTCAGTGCCGCCAACCTGCTCATCCTGCCCCCTCGTCCCGGCGACGGGAAGTGGTCTGTGACCTTTCCGACTCGTTTGATCGATCATTTTTTCTGACGCCGCGTCAGGACGGGATGTTGTGGAGGATTTACACCTGTTGGGGCTCTTGGGGAGCATTTTTCACCTTCGCCCGTCATCCTCCGAGGGTTCTTCCTCCGGCGTTCTTGCTCTGAGGGTTCTTGCTCCGCAGTTCTTCAGGCACCCGCGAGCCGGAAGTCCAGCGCGGTGCACCGCCGTCCCGCCGAGACCGTGCGCACCGCCTGGCCGATCGCCTTGCGGGATCCGACGAGGACGACCAGCTTCTTGGCCCGGGTGACCGCCGTGTAGAGCAGGTTGCGCTGGAGCATCATCCAGGCCCCGGTGGTCACCGGGATGACCACGGCCGGATACTCGCTGCCCTGGGAGCGGTGGATGGTGACCGCGTAGGCGTGCGCCAGCTCGTCCAGTTCGTCGAACTCGTACGGCACCTCCTCGTCCTCGTCCGTCAGCACCGTCAGCCGCTGGTCGACCGGGTCGAGCGAGGTGACCACGCCCACGGTGCCGTTGAAGACACCGTTCTTCCCTTTTTCATAATTGTTGCGGATCTGGGTGACCTTGTCGCCGACGCGGAAGACCCGGCCGCCGAACCGCTTCTCCGCCAGGTCCGGGCGGCCCGGCGTGATCGCCTGCTGGAGCAGCCCGTTGAGGGTGCCCGCGCCGGCCGGCCCCCGGTGCATCGGCGCGAGCACCTGCACGTCGCGCCGCGGGTCCAGCCCGAACCGGGCCGGGATCCGGCGCGCCGCGACGTCCACGGTGAGTCGGCCCGCCGCCTCGGTGTCGTCCTCGACGAAGAGGAAGAAGTCCTTCATGCCGTCGGTGACGGGGTGCTGCCCGGCGTTGATCCGGTGCGCGTTGGTCACCACGCCGGACTGCTGGGCCTGGCGGAAGACGCGGGTGAGCCGGACGGCGGGGACGGGACTGCTGTCGGCCAGCAGGTCCCTGAGCACCTCACCGGCGCCCACGCTCGGCAGCTGGTCCACATCCCCCACGAACAGCAGGTGAGCCCCCGGCGGCACGGCCTTGACCAGCTTGTTGGCCAGCAGCAGATCCAGCATGGACGCCTCGTCCACGACCACCAGGTCGGCGTCCAACGGCCGGTCCCGGTCGTAGGCCGCGTCCCCGCCGGGCTTCAGCTCCAGCAGCCGGTGCACGGTGGAGGCCTCCGCGCCGGTCAGCTCCGCCAGTCGCTTGGCGGCCCGCCCGGTCGGCGCGGCGAGCACGACCTTGGCCTTCTTCGCCCGCGCCAGCTCCACGATCGAGCGCACGGTGAAGGACTTGCCGCAGCCTGGCCCGCCGGTCAGCACGGCCACCTTCTCGGTCAGCGCCAGCTTCACGGCCGCCTCCTGCTCGGGGGCGAGGTCGGCCCCCGTACGGCCCTTGAGCCAGCCGAGGGCCTTGTCCCAGGCGACGGACCGGAACGACGGCATCCGGTCCTCGTCGGTGCGCAGCAGCCGCAGCAGCTGGGAGGAGAGAGCGACCTCGGCCCGGTGGAAGGGCACGAGGTAGATCGCGGTGACGGGCTCGTCCGCCTCCCCGTCCGGCCCGGGCACCTTCTCCCGTACGACGCCGGGGTCCCCGCCGTCCTGAGGCGGCTGGGCCAGCTCGGCCAGGCACTCGATGACCAGCCCGGTGTCCACCTGGAGCAGCTTCACGGCGTCCGCGATCAGCCGCTCCTCGGGGAGGTAGCAGTGCCCCTGGTCGGCGGACTGCGACAGCGCGTACTGCAGCCCCGCCTTGACCCGCTCCGGGCTGTCGTGCGGGATCCCGACCGACCGGGCGATCTTGTCGGCGGTGAGGAACCCGATGCCCCAGACGTCCGCGGCCAGCCGGTACGGCTGGTTCTTCACCACGGAGATCGAGGCGTCCCCGTACTTCTTGTAGATCCGCACCGCGATGGAGGTGGACACGTCCACGGTCTGCAGGAACAGCATCACCTCCTTGATCGCCTTCTGCTCCTCCCAGGCGTCGGCGATCTTCTTGGTCCGCTTGGGCCCGAGCCCCGGCACCTCGATGAGCCGCTGCGGCTCCTCCTCGATGATCCTGAGCGTGTCCAGCCCGAAGTGCTGGGTGATCCGGTCGGCGAAGACCGGCCCGATCCCCTTGACCAGCCCGGACCCGAGGTAGCGCCGGATGCCCTGCACGGTGGCCGGCAGCACGGTGGTGTAGTTCTCGACCTGGAACTGCTTGCCGTACTGCGGATGCGACCCCCAGCGCCCCTCCATCCGCAACGACTCCCCCACCTGCGCACCGAGCAGGGCTCCCACGACCGTGAGCAGGTCACCGGCGCCTCGGCCGGTGTCGACGCGGGCGACGGTGTAGCCGTTCTCCTCGTTGGCGTACGTGATCCGCTCCAGGACGCCTTCGAGGACGGCGAGGCGGCGCTCGGTGGGGGCGGGGGCGGGAAAAGGTCCCCCGCCCCGGCCCCCTGGGGGGAGGGGGACGCGGACCCCCCAAGGGGCCCCGGGGGGGGGCCGCCCCGCCTCTCCGAGAACGAGCTGGCCGCGTCCTTCGCCGACGCCGACCGCACCCCGCCGGTCTTCGACCCCGAGACCCACACCGCGCCGATCCCCGAGTCCTTCAAGAAGAGCTACCAGGCCTTCATGGACTCCGAGTACTGGCGCCTCGGGGGTGTCCGGCGCGGGGGACTCCGCCTGCCAGGCCCTGGTCGGCCGCCCACGCTCGTCCCACTGGCGGTCGGAGAGCAGATGCCCCTCCTCGGAGAACACCCGCTCGCAGGCGAGCCCACCGTTCTGGTGCCACGTCCGGGCGACCCCCACGGCACGCCCCCTGCGCGCCGTCGACTCGGACCGCAGGGGGCCGTCCGGGGACCACTCCCGGCTCGGCCCCCCCGGCACCCCGTCGACGTAGGTGTCCAGGGAGATCAGGGCACCGCCGAAGTGCTCCTCGACCTCTCCGCTGAACAACTCCCCGCGATACAGCAGGCGCATCCCCAGGTCCATGTCGACGTCGGGGTCGTCGATGTCGATCCGTCTCACTGTGATCCCTCCCATGGCAGGCACCGCGGCCGGCGGCGCCAGTACCAGGGGCGGGCGGCCAGGACCGCGAGTTCGACGCTCAGTGCGACGGATAGGGCGCGGCCCGCGTCGTCGAGCGTCAGCGCACGGTAGCGGCTGTCCAGTTCCCGCAACGCCTCAGCGACCGCGTGCCGCACACCGCGGGGAAGGCGCTCGACCACCGCCACGAGTTCGTCGCGGCACTCCAGGTCCTCGGTGCACAGCGCGGCGGGGTACCACCCTCTGCCAGCCACACGCACAGGCGCTCCCAACTCGCCAGGCGCCTGCGGGCACCCCGCATCCCCTCAGCCGCGGCGGCGGGCAGCACGGCATCGGTCACCGGCGTCACGACCCTGAAGGCGTGCACCACCTCCGGCAGAGGAAGCACGGGCACGTGGCGCATGCCGGGGATCGACGCCTCGGCTGCTTCCACCGAGGACCCGGTCCCCACCCCATCGTTTGCGATGACGCGGGTGAGTGTGCATGCACCATCGGGAAGCGCGACCTCGCGAATCCACGGCACCCCGCCGCCCCAGGAGAGGAAGACGGTAACGCGCAGTCCCCCTGGCCAGGTGCAGGCCCAGTCCCTTCTCCGAGGGCTGCGGCTGTACCTCTCGGGACGCGTACACGCTCACGTACGATACGTATCGCCTAAAGTCCTGCGCATGGCCGACCTGTTCGCTGTCGATCTCGCCCTCGATCTCTCCCCGACCACCCCCGCCTCCGTCATCGAGCAGTTGCGTCGGCATCTCGACGCCGGGAGCGCGGAGGAGCCCGACGACGACTGCGAGGTCTGGGCGCCCGGGTTCACCCCCTTGCTGGCGGAGCTCGGACCGGCCTGGCGTATCGGCGGCGTCCTGACGGCCGAACTGGTGCAGGGCGAGGACTGCTGGTCCCTCACGGCACGGCAGGAGATACACGCCGAACTCCGCCCCGAACTGGACGAGCTGGCGGAGATGCTCGCCCACCACGCCAGGACGCCGGGAGTCATCGGCCAGGTGAGGTGGTACGAGGACCGCTTCCCCGAACTCCTGGTCAGCCAGGACGGGAAACTGGTGAAGACACCGCTGCGCGCCGCCGTTTAGCCGGCTTGGGAGGACGGCGGTGTGGCCGCCGCCCCCGCCACGCGCTCGATGAACGCGGCCGCTTCCCGCTCCGAGATCACGACGTGGTCCACGTCGTCGTGTCCGAGTTCGTACCGGCGCAGGTATTCCGTGGGCTCCCAGCGCAGGTTCCGCGTGAACGCCTCGTCGTGTACACCGCCGTCCCGGCCCACGACCCGCCGCCTGAGGATGCCGCGCGGGGCGCTGCGCGGGTGTCCCGCGCCGATCTTCGCGTAGTAGGTGATACGGCCGACCGCGCCCTGGTCGAGCGCGTCGAGGGTGCCCGGGGCGAGGGTCAGGAACGGTTCGGCGGTGAGGTGGAAGGGGAGGTCGCCGTACGGGATCATCACGCCGTACAGGTCGATGAACTCGCCGACCGAGTAGCCGCCGCCCCGCTCGTAGAGGAGCAACAGCGGCTCATAGAGGTCCAGGGCCTGGGCCTGATCTTGGCCCTCGCGCTCCTCTCGGTCTCGGTCCGGGAGCGCCCCCGGGTGCTCGGTCCGCAGAGCTGCCCAGCGTACGGCGCCGCGGCACGTCCGTGCCGTGGAGGGGGTGCCGACGCTGCGGTCCAGGAAGTCCTCCAGTGCGTTCTCGACGTCCTCGGCCGCCCGGAACCCCGGTGCGATCAGCTCGGTGACGTCGTAGAACGGCCACTGCTCCTCGGCCCCGTACGCCTTGGCCCAGTGCGCGGCGCGTCGCAGAAACTCGCGCATCAGCAACGCGCGCGACCGGGTGTGGGCGACCGCCAGATCCCAGTCGTACCACTGCACTCCGCGCAACCGTTCCAGCACCGACCACGCCGCCACCGTGCTCACCGCTCCACGCCTCCCAGATCCTGGCCCCTGCCAGAGCCCCCGACTCGCCCCTCCGCGAACCGCTCAGCCTTCTGCTGTCGGCCAGGCCGCCAGTGCCAGTTCCGCCACTGCGGTCAGTTGGGAGGCGGTGGCACCGTCCTGGGCCCGTTGCGAGAGTCCCTGGAGGACGGTGGCGAAGTAGTCGGCCAGGACCCGGGGGTCGGCCTGGGCGGACAGTTCCCCGGCCCGCTGGGCCTCCCTCAGCCGGGCCTCGAACCCGTCCACGTTCCTGTTGCGCAGATCGCGGAGGAAGGCCCGTACGTCGGCGTCCTGCGGAGTGACGTTGGTCGCCGCGCCGATGGCCAGGCAGCCGGCCGGGTGCGAGGGGTCCGGGTAGATGACCGCGGCCTCCCGGAGGATGCGCGCGAACGCCCCGTACGCGGTGGGCTCCTCCCGCAGCGCCACCCCGGCGAAGCCGCCGACAGGCGACCGGCCGTAGACGTCGACCACTTCCTTGAACAGGGACTTCTTGTCCCCGAAGGCCGCGTACAGGCTCCCCGAGCGGATCCCCATCGCCTCGGTCAGGTCGCCGATGGAGACGCCTTCGTAGCCCCGCTCCCAGAACAGGCGCATGGCCGCGGTGAGCGCGGCTTGGCGGTCGAAGGTGCGCGGGCGGCCGCGCTTGGGGGTCGAGGTCTCAGCCATGCCTCACATTTTAGAGTGCCCGACCAAAAAATCGTGCTACCTTCTTTCTTGGTCGATCACTCAACAAAAGGAAGGCGACCAACCACCATGGGTACGCGGCGACTTGAAGGAAAGACGGCGCTCGTCACCGGGGGCAGCAGGGGTATCGGGCGTGCCGTCGCGGAACGGCTCGCCCGGGACGGCGCCCTGGTCGCGCTGACCTACGCCCGCGACGAGACCGCGGCGCACGACACCGTGGAGCGCATCCGGAAGGACGGCGGCCGGGCCTTCGCCCTCCACGCACCGCTGGGCCGCCACGGCGACGCCGCCGCGCTGTGGTCGGCGTTCGACGCCCAGATCCCCCACCACGCGCCCGAACCGGCCGTCGACATCATCGTGAACAACGCCGGCATAGGACACAGCGCGGATCTGGCCTCACTGACCGAGGACGGTTTCGACGAGGTCTTCGCCGTGAACGTGCGAGCGCCGTTCTTCATCGTGCAGGAGGGACTGAAGCGGCTGCGCGACGCGGGCCGGATCATCAACATCTCCAGCGGCGCGGCCCACCTCGCCATGCCGGAGGCCATCGCCTACGGCGCCACCAAGAGCGCCCTGGACAACTTCACCCGCAACCTCGCCAAGGAGCTGGGCTCCCGAGGCATCACGGCGAACTCGGTCGCGCCCGGGATCATCGACACCGATGTCAACGCGGGGTGGCTGCGGGGCAACCCGGAGGCCGAAGCCCACGCGGCCTCCCTGGCCGCGCTGGGCCGCGTCGGCCGACCCGAGGACGTGGCCGACATCGTGGCCTTCCTCGCCTCGGACGACGCGCGCTGGGTCACCGGCAAGGTGATCGACGCGACGGGCGGCTCCGGCCTGTGAGCCCGCGCCCTCGGGCGGGAGCACTTGCCGGCGGCCTCCCGCCCGAGGGGACTCGCCGGCGGCCAGCCTTCGACGGCTTGAGGGGAGGGCTGGCGGGCCGACCCGGCCGTGTCATACCCGGCGGCGGGCGACGCGGCCGGTACCGGCGACCACTCACCAGCGCAGCCAGGACGATCACGATCTACAGCGGGAGGGACGACCAGCATCCCTGGACGTGATCAGTGACCTCCAGAAGCCGGGATCGTCCGACCGCGGGCACCTCGTATCCGCGCGTGCGGACCCGCTCCAGGAACTCCTCCGGCAGCGTGACACCGTGCGACCTCACGTAATGCCGGAGATCGCCGCGCCACAGCCACTCACCGTCCGTGAAGAGTGAAGCGCCACCGAGGAAGAACTCCCCGGATCCCAGTACGTCTTCGACCGCGCCCATGGCGCAGAACACCGGATGGCCGCCCCGCAAGTAGGCGCCGATCTCGTCGGCGTCCTCGTAGCGGACTTCGGCAACGAAATCCCTGACCGAGCCGGCCGGCTGCCCGAAGGAACGCGTCCAGAACTCCTCGAAGAAACCGGCGACTTTCACCGGACACCCCCGCCGTCGCCGGGCATCGTGACAGCGCTCCGAGCGCTCCCGCGCCCCTCCACTCCCCCGGTCGGCAACTCCCGCAGCGCGCGCCCACCCGGGTGCGCGGCGCGCAAGCGAGCGCCCGCATCCTCGGCCCACTCCGGTGCGATGCGGTGAGCGGCACGAATCATCAAGGCCAACTGCAGACCGAGGTCGTAGGACGGAGGCTGCGCTCCCAGTCGGGTCGTGCCGCGCGACACCGCCGTCTGGACGGTGTCCAGGGAGGCGGCCACGAGGTCCCAGGAAAGCAGGGCGCTGATACGCCGGCCGAAAGGAACTTGGTCCGCGATGCTCAGCAGCGCCTCGGCGGCCCTCATCCGCTGTGCGGCTGTTCCGCGTACCTCGACCATGTCCACGCTCTGGCCGACCGCATCGGCCAGAACACCGAAGGTGTCGTCCTGGCCAAGAAACCTGTCGTACGAAGCGCCCCTCCACGCGACACGCTCGGGAGCACCCGCCGCCCGAATCACCGCCTCGTAGCCGTCCGGGTCGCCCCACCGGGTCAGCGCGACACACGCCAGGAAACGGTCCGCAGGGCTCTCGGCAGGGTCCCGCAGCACCTCCCGCAACGCCTCCGTCCGTGAGCGGTAGCCTCCGTCCAGCCCGTCACTGATGACATCCTCGGGGTCGGCGGCCAGGCCGTCGAAGTCCACGAACAGCAATGCGGCGACGCGCTCTGCGGGTCGCCACCCGCCCGTCGACGTCAACGCGTCCCGGCGGAGCGCACGTCCGCCGTCTTCAGGGCCTCGACGAAGGTGACGAAGGCTCCGGCCGGGAAGGTGAGGGCGGCTCTGGACGGGGCCTTCGAGTCGCGTATGGCTATGTGAGGGTGCACGCGTGCGATCTCGACGCAGTCGTTTCCCTCGCCGCCACCGGAATAGGACGACTTCTTCCACTCCGCATGGATAGCCATGGTGCTGCTCCTCACAGGTCTTGGGACAACTGGTGGATGAGATCTCGTGACCGTTCCGGGGGCAGTGACTCTGCTCTCACCCTGCCGAAGAGCTTTCGGAAGTGCTCCAGCTGCGCTTCCGAGTCCACGAAGGCCGTGCCATGCGGCGCGTCCCGGACCACGGTGTCCAGACGGGGGACGGCTCCCCCGAGGTACACCATCGTGCTACCGGCCCCCGCGAAGTCGTCCAGCGCGAAGGGGACAACACGCACGGTCACGTGCTCGGCCTCGGACATCTCCAAGATCCGCCGCAGTTGAGCCCGCATGGCGCTCCGCCCGGCGACGCTGATCCGCAGTGCCGCCTCGTGAATCACGGTCTCGTACGGCATCGGATCAGGGTCCTCGATGACGACCTTCCGCCTCATCCTGTGCGCCACTCTCAACTCCACCTCGGGGGGAGGGAACTCCGGGTTCATGTAGGAGAAGAGAGCGCGAGCGTAATCCTCCGTCTGGAAGAGGCCCGGCACGTGGATCACGGCCACGTCGTGCCGAAACGTCGCATGGTGATCGAGTTCGGCCAGGTCCTGGTAGGCAGAGGGCAGGACGCCTCGGTAGTCCTCCCACCAACCACGCGTCCTGTCCGTCGTCATGGCCACCAGGGCCTCGATCAGATCGGTGTCGGCGCAGGCGTAGTTGGCGGCGAGCCGACGCACCCGCTGCTCACTCACCCCGGCGATTCCCGACTCGATCTGGCTGATCTGCACAGAGGTCACGCCGAGCAGGCCCGCCGCTTCGGTGGCCTTGAGTCCTGCGGCTTCGCGCAGCCGCCGCAGTTCCGTCCCCAGCGGTCAGCCGGCGCACCCTCCGCCTGATCCTGACCATGCACGGGCTGATCCGCCTGGTCGACCTGGCCGAACTCCTCGCCACCGAGTTGATCTCCAACGCGGTACGCCACACCAAGGGACCGGCCGCGCTCCGTGTCCGCTGGTCGGCCGGCGTCCTGCGCATCGGCGCGTGGGACGCCGACCCCGCACCACCGGAGCCTCCGGTGCCGCTGGAGCGGGTGGCGGAAGCGGAGGAGGGACGCGGCCTGGCCCTCGTCAAGGCTTGCGCCGACCTGTGGGGCTGGCAGCCGCTGTCACGGGAGGGCAACCGGGGGAAGGTTGTCTGGTGCGAGCTGGCCGCCGCGTAGACGCACCAACCATTCAGCCGTCCTCAGCGGCCTCATTCCGCACAGGCACGAAGAGCCGCCAGTCGAACTTTTGATCAGCAGGCTGCCAAGAACGCCGTTGGCATACCGGCGCTTGAACCTCTCCGACGACGCAACCGTTGCGCGTATAACTCCCTGCGCCCTGAGGGCCCCCTCCGTACCACTCGCGAGAGGAGCCGTGGCGGTATCCGTTCAGGTAGTCGACAAGACTTATCCTTCGCCCGGCGGAGTACTTTTGCACCTCTCCTGCGCAGGGTTCCCCCGCGAACGTCAGCGGGTGATCGATATCGATACTCGTTCGACCGACGCGACCAACCGAATCCGCACACATAAGGTGGTCCGGGCGGCACATTCAGGCGCCACGCTGTTCCGAGCTCAGGCTACCGCGATATTTCTGGCCACGGTTCCGGTAAAGGGCGTCGATGCCCTCAGCCCTGCCTTCAGGGCGGGAGTCCGAGCCGATTCAGGCGGATCCAACCTGGGGGACTCCACGCTCCCCAGAAACAACAGAATACGGTGCACGGGCTGTCGACTCGTCACGATCGAGTTACTCACTCGCGTCAGCGTGCCATTCTTTCGTCTGATTCCCCTCCTCATCCCATTCGTACAGAGCCAACTGCCGAAGGCCGTTGTCACTCATAATCGTCCGTGTCGCAAGCCTGCCATTTGGGTGCCACTGCTGAGACTCGCCAACGGGAAAGCCGTCTCGCATGGTTCCCTGCGACCTCAGTGTTCCATCTGCATACCATTCACGGACTGGCCCGTTTTCGAAACCATCCTGGTAGGTGATGAGGCTTACCAATGCCCCTCGCTGATACTCTACGACCTCCCCGGTGAACGGAGCCCCTCGATAATAGAGGCGCTCACCCTCATCCATGGTGACCTCAGGGTCGTCGATATCGATGCGCTGGAGGTTCATTAGGGGATCCAATTCTCGGGTCCGGGCGGGTCCTTGAGGAAGCGCCCATAGCTGCTCGGCATGCCTTCAAGCATATGGTTACAGTTTCCACAGAAAGGCGCAGGGCGTGGATGCGCCCCCGTCTCCGGGTTCGCCTGGAACGGAAACTGCACGGATGCCCTCATCTCTGCCAAGGCGGAGGCATCGTCAGGCAGCCCGAGCTTTCGGCGTGCCCACAGTAGTTCGTTCGTGGCCTTCACTTCGGCGTGTGCGAGGATCGGCGCGCGATGAGGGGGCGCGTCGGCGATCTGCTCGTAGCGCTCAAGCAGCGTTGGATGCAGCCGGTCCATGGGCAGCAGACCAGCTGCTCCCTTGGGACCGTTGATCCCTTCAACCACCCGACCAGTGCGTAGGTCTACAACTGACCCGACACATGCTCCAGTCTGAGCGCGCGGGAAGGTGCCGGTTTGTTTGGCCTGCAGGTAGCCCAGCGCGCGTTCGTGAGAGAGGTTGTCGAGGAATTCGGTGGCGGGTCGGCCGTCCACGTGCGAGATGAGGCCGTCCTCCGTCCGCTGGACCCGGCTCTCCGGGAGATCCCCGAGCACCTTCTCTCCCGGCCCCGGTGGAGGCAAGGGGTTGTCGTCCACTCGGAAGTCGTCGAAAGGATGCGCCACATGCTCGGCATGAGGCGGGGCCCCGTCTTGGTGC
The DNA here is from genome assembly GCF_902506575.1 of Streptomyces mexicanus. Classification (GTDB taxonomy): domain Bacteria; phylum Actinomycetota; class Actinomycetes; order Streptomycetales; family Streptomycetaceae; genus Streptomyces; species Streptomyces mexicanus. The sequence continues at coordinate 2,984,396 of NZ_LR732544.1, forward strand.
ACCACTTCACCGTGATCGAAGGGGGCAGCGACGCCATGCGTGCCTTCGCCACTCGGCCCGTGAGTATCGCCTCCACCATCACTGGTGTGACCGTGCGCGCCTTGGTCGTCGTACTGAGTTGATGGGTGCCCATGGGCCCCGTCGGACGGGCGAGAACCGCCTTCTGTGTGGCTGTTGGGTGCCGCGTGGCTTGCAGATGGACCAGCGGCATGTCCGTGGGCACTGCCGCCCGGCAGGTGGTCGCCCGCATGGCTGCCGGAGGCATGGTTCGGCGTGTGGCCGCCGGAAGCGCCGTCACCCCCTGCGTGGGCGCTCGGGATATTGTCCCCACTGACGTGGACTGAGGAGACACCTTCTCCACCTGCGTGGACCACTTCCTTGTCCGCGGTGCGGCCGATGTCGCCCAGGTCGTGGTCCAGGCTGGTGTCGAGGCGGATGTGTGCGCCAGCTTGTTCGGTGGTGTGGGCTCCTGCGGTGGCCATGGCCGGTTGCCTGACCGGGCTGGGGGTGTGGGGGGTGTCCGCGCCTGTTGCCGGGGTGCCAGCCTCCGGGTGGGGCTTGTCGATGATGTCGGTGGGGGCCTGCTCCGCGTGCTGGACGACGTTGCCCTGGTGGTCCAGGAGGTTGCCGTGCGGGTCCATGTACTGGGCCGGGGAGCCCTCCACGCTCGGCAGTTTCGTCGTGCCCTCGGGCAGCACCGGGGCGTCGTGCGGCAGCTCGATCGCGCCGTTGGGCAGCTTGGTCGCGCCCTGCGGGATCGGGGTGCCCTCGGGGAGGTGGACCGTGCCGTCCGGCAGCTTCAGCGAGCCCTCGGGCAGGGTGATCGCGTTGTCCGGCAGCTCGGGGATATCGATCTTGCCGAGGCCCTTCAGGCCCTTGGCGATGTCACCGATCTTCGACAGACCCGCCCCGGCGGCCTTGCTCACATACGTCATGGGGTCGATGACCCGGCCCGCCTTGCCCGCCGCGGACAGCACCTTCGCGACCGCGCCGGCCTTGCCCGCACCCGACGCAGCACCGCCCGCACCACCCGTGAACACGGTGGTCAGGACGTTGAAGGTGACCGCGCCGGCGGCGCGGGCGGGGTTCTTGCCCCACTCGTCCCACGCCACCAGCGCCTTGCCCGTCTCCTTCATCGCCGTACGCGAGTCACGGATCCACGAGGGCAGCTTGTCGTCGGGCAGCGCCCAGAACATCGCCCCCACACCCGGGATCGACGAGATCGCCAGACCGGTGGCGAGCTGGGCCAGGCCCTTCCACGCCTGCCCCATCGCCTCCCAGCCACCGAAACCGACCAGCGTGCCCAGGCCCTTGATCGTGCCCCACACGCCGTCCACGATCAGGCCGTCCCACACGAACGACTTCACCCAGTGGCCGACCTCGTACCAGTGATGCTTCTCCTCCACCGGGTCACCCCAGGGAAGCTTCGCGTTCTTCAGGTCCTCCGCGTTGAAGCCGTACTGGTTGGCCTTGTCCGAGCCGTCACCGGCCACCATCTGCGTGCCGTGCCACAGAGCGGTGATCTTGTTGTGGCAGGTGCGTTCCGCCGCCCAGAACGCCGCCACCGTCTTCGTGACCTCGTCCCGGATCCGGTTGTGGTGGGCGACCTTGTCCCCGTCGTACTCCCAGTCGTCATCATCCTTGACCGAGGCGACGAACGTCGTGGCCTCGCGCTTGAGATCCTCCAGCTTCTTCACCAGCGGACGGATCTCCGTCGCATACCCCGCCAACGCGCCCGAGACCGTCTCCAGACCGTCCGCGAAAGTGTCCGCGCGGTCCTTCACCGGCTTCGTCGTCGCGAACAGCTGCTCCGCCTCCGGAGCCGTGTAATACGCCGACAATCCCTGGAAACGGTTGTGGACATCCCGGCCCGTGTCCCGGACATGACCCGCATCCGCCTTCAGCGCCGCGTAATCCTGCTCCAGCAGCTCCAGATTTCCCGTGAACTGCGGAATCTCCTCCGGATCGATCACGCCCGACCCGCCTTACCACCACCGGGCATGTCCACCTTCGGCGCACTCAACGTCTTGCGCTGAGCCTCCAGCGCCATCTCCTCGTCCCCGTGCAGATACGCCGTCGTCGCATCCACCACACCCTGCAACGACTTCCCCGCCCGCGCCGCGATCCACTGCAGATCCTTCGACGCATGCTCCGCGTACTGCGACAGCGCAAGCGCGACCAGACCCCCCTGCGCCTTCTCACCCGAGCCGCCCGAGCCGCCCGAGCCGGCATCCGCCGAGATCGTCCCCGCATGCGTCGCCGCCGACGTCAAATGCTCCCCGTACGCCTTCGCATACTTCTCCAGATGCGACGCCGACTCACCCGTCGACTTCAACACCTGCGAAATACCCTGCGGCTTCAGATCCCAGCCAGACACCCGTCAACCCCCGAAGAATCCGACTACAAGCACACCACGAGCAGCAGACACCAGCCGGTCGGCCATCCAGCCGACCGGTGATCAAGCACTCAGCCGGCCGGTCAGCCGATGTTGTCCACCGCCGCCTTCGCCTTCGCCAGCGTCGACTGCGCCGTCGAGTCGTTCTTCTCCAACGTCGACTTCACCAGCTGAATGATGTTCCGCACCTCATGCGACGCCCGGTTCCACCGCTGCTCCTTGCCGTGGTACTCATCCGCCACACCATCCGCCGTGAAGTCCGCCATCGCCGCCTTCACCTGACGATCCCGCTGCCCGATCACCTCCTCCAACCGGGCAATCACCGACTGCAGACTCCCCTGCACATCCGCCGACGCACCCGTGTCGTACGACCGACGATCCGCACCAGAACCCGCCATCACACACCACTCCCCGAAAAAGGCCACCAACGGCCACTGACCGATCAGACGAACGAAACCCGAACCCGGGACCCTTCACCCGGAACCCGGCACCCGGGGTTCAGAGCCCGCGACTCGGAACCCGCGACTCGGAACCCGGAACAGCGAACGACCTCAGCGGAACCGCGCCGCATCAAAATTCGCCGCACCCATCTGCTGCCGCGCGTTCTCACCCTGCTCCTGATCACCCGAGGAGAACGCCGACTCCATCCCCGACTGACCACCCAAAATCGCCGCCAACGACGAGTTCAGCTCACGCGTGATCCCGTCCGCCCGCGCCTTGAACTGATCGAACGCCTGACGACCCGCACCGTTGAACTTCCCCTCCAACGGCTCCGCAGCCGCCACCAACTGACGGATCAACGACCCCAGATCATCACTCGACCCCCGCGAATCCCTCATCAGCGTCGACAGCGTCTGCGCACCCATGTCGAACTTCACGCCGAACTCGCCTCCCCCTCAAGCAGATTGACCGCGTCCGAGTGTCTTGAGCGCTCTTGACGCTCTTTTCGGTCCCGGACGCTCTCTTCGAACGTTTCCGCACCACCATGTTCACGACCCGTCATCGCCCTCGCAACCGTCTCGCGTCACAGCCCTGCCACAAGCGCGCCACGGGGTCACCGACCGGCTTCCCGCCCCGGTCGACGCAAGGCGCCACACCAGGCCGCCCATCACAATCCGGTAACGACCTCTTGTCCCGCCCCCGTGTAATCGTTTCCAATCCTTCCTGACACGTCGATGTAATCGATTCCACAAGGAGGTGGAACGGCGATGGCGAGCATCAAGGACGTCGCCGCCGCGGCAGGGGTCTCCGTCGCCACGGTCTCGCGCGTCCTGAACGACCACCCGTCGGTCAGCGCCGACGCCCGTACGCGGGTGATGACCGCCGTCGCGGCGCTGGGCTACCGGCCGAACGCCGTCGCCCGTTCCCTGCGCACCGACCAGACCCGCACCCTGGGGCTGGTCATCAGCGACGTGCTCAACCCGTACTTCACCGAGCTGGCCCGCTCCGTCGAGGAGGAGGCCCGGGCCCTCGGCTACAGCGTGATCATCGGCAACGCCGACGAGCGGCCCGATCTGCAGGACCACCACGTCCGCACCCTCCTCGACCGCCGGATCGACGGGCTCCTGGTCTCCCCCACCGACGGCGGCTCGCCGCTGATGCTGGACGCCGCGCGGGCGGGGACGCCGATGGTGTTCGTGGACCGGTGGATCCGCGGGGTGGACGTGCCGGTGGTCCGCGCGGACGGGCAGGGGGCCGTGCGGGAGCTGGTCGCGCATCTGCACCGGCTGGGGCACCGGCGGCTCGCGATCATCGCGGGGCCGGCCGCCACCACCACCGGCAGTGAGCGGGTCGAGGCCTTCCGGGCGGCGCTGGCCGAGTACGGGCTGGCCCTCCCGGACGCCTACACCGGGCAGGGCGACTTCCAGGCGGACAGCGGGCGGCGGGTCACCGAGGGGTTCCTCGATCTGCCCGAGCCGCCCGAGGTGATCTTCGCGGCGGACAACCTGATGGCCCTCGGCGCGCTGGACGCGATCCGGGCGCGCCGGCTGCGGGTGCCCGACGACGTCGCGCTGGCGGCGTTCGACGACATCCCCTGGTTCCCGCACACCGATCCGCCGATCACCGCCATCGCCCAGCCGACGGGTGAGCTGGGGCGCGCCGCCGTGCGTGCCCTGGTCGACCGCATCGAGGGGCGGACCCCGACGTCCGTGACCCTGCCCGCCCGGCTGGTCGTGCGCCGCTCGTGCGGCGAGTCCTCCCCGCCGGCCC
>NZ_LR732544.1:2989102-3023034 GCF_902506575.1 Streptomyces mexicanus
GACTTCGACCTGCGCCGCGGGGAGGTGCACGTCCTGCTCGGCGAGAACGGAGCGGGCAAGAGCACCCTGATCAAGATGCTCTCCGGTGCCTACACCCCCGACGCCGGGCGGATCCTGGTCGGCGGCGAGGAGGTGCGCATCCAGGGCGCCCAGGATTCCGAGCGGCTCGGGATCGCCACGATCTACCAGGAGTTCAACCTGGTGCCCGATCTGACGGTCGCCGAGAACATCTTCCTGGGACGGCAGCCGCGCCGCCTGGGCATGATCGACCGGAAGAAGATGGAGGCCGACGCGGCCGAACTCCTCGCCCGGGTCGGGGTGAACGTCTCGCCGCGGGCGCGGGTGCGCGACCTGGGCATCGCCCGGCTGCAGATGGTGGAGATCGCCAAGGCGCTCAGCCTGGACGCCCGCGTGCTGATCATGGACGAGCCGACCGCCGTGCTGACCTCCGAGGAGGTCGAGAAGCTGTTCGCGATCGTGCGGGCGCTGCGCGCGGACGGCGTCGGAATCGTTTTCATCACCCACCATCTGGAGGAGATCGCCGCGCTCGGTGACCGGGTGACCGTCATCCGGGACGGCCGCAGCGTCGGCCAGGTGCCCGCCTCCACGCCCGAGGACGAACTGGTCCGCCTGATGGTGGGGCGGTCGATCGAGCAGCAGTATCCGCGGGAGCGGCCCGGCGGCGACGGCGGGGAGCAGGCGCCCGTGCTGCTCAGTGTCGAAGGGCTCACCCGGGACGGGGTGTTCCACGACATCAGCTTCCAGGTGCGGGCCGGTGAGGTCGTCGGCATCGCGGGGCTGGTGGGCGCCGGCCGTACGGAGGTCGTGCGGGCCGTGTTCGGCGCCGACCCCTACGACCGGGGTGCCGTGAAGGTCGCGGGCGAGGAGCTCAAGCGGCACGACGTGGGCGCCGCCATGGCCGCCGGGATCGGGTTGGTGCCCGAGGACCGCAAGGGGCAGGGGCTGGTCCTGGACGCCTCGGTGGAGGAGAACCTCGGGCTGGTGACCCTGCGGTCCACCTCCCGGGCCGGGCTCGTCGACCTCAAGGGGCAGCACCGGGCGGCCGAGCGGATCGCCGGGCAGCTGGGGGTGCGGATGGCGGGCCTCGGCCAGCACGTGCGCACGCTGTCCGGCGGCAACCAGCAGAAGGTCGTCATCGGCAAGTGGCTGCTGGCGAACACCAAGGTCCTCATCCTCGACGAGCCGACGCGGGGCATCGACGTCGGCGCGAAGGTCGAGATCTACCAGCTGATCAACGAACTGACGGCCGCCGGTGCCGCCGTCCTGATGATCTCCAGCGATCTGCCCGAGGTGCTCGGCATGAGCGACCGGGTGCTGGTGATGGCCCAGGGCCGGATCGCGGGCGAACTGTCCGCCGACGAGGCCACCCAGGACGCGGTCATGTCCCTCGCCGTCAGCACTCCTACTACCGAACTGGAGGCCTCCCGTGGCCACTGACACGCTCAAGAGCGGGGCGGGCGCGGGTGCCGCCTCGGGCGGCCTGCGCCGGCTGCTGCTCGACAACGGCGCGCTGACCGCGCTGATCGTCCTGGTCATCGCCCTGTCGGCGCTGTCCGGTGACTTCCTGACGACGGACAACCTGCTCAACATCGGCGTCCAGGCGGCGGTGACCGCCATCCTCGCCTTCGGTGTCACCTTCGTCATCGTCTCGGCGGGCATCGACCTGTCGGTGGGGTCGGTGGCGGCGCTGTCGGCGACCGTGCTGGCCTGGAGCGCCACCGCGCACGGCGTGCCGGTGCTGCTCGCGGTGGTCCTGGCGGTCGCCACGGGCATCGCGGCCGGCCTGGTCAACGGTTTCCTCATCTCCTACGGCAAGCTGCCGCCGTTCATCGCGACGCTGGCGATGCTGTCGGTGGGCCGCGGCCTGTCCCTGGTGATCTCGCAGGGCTCCCCGATCGCGCTGCCGGACTCCGTCTCGCACCTGGGCGACACGCTCGGCGGCTGGCTGCCGGTGCCCGTGCTGGTGATGGTCGTCATGGGCCTGATCACGGCGTTCGTGCTGGCGCGGACGTACATCGGCCGTTCGATGTACGCGATCGGCGGCAACGAGGAGGCCGCCCGGCTGTCGGGTCTGAAGGTCAAGAAGCAGAAGCTCGCCATCTACGCGCTGTCGGGGCTGTTCGCCGCGGCCGCGGGCATCGTGCTCGCCGCCCGGCTGTCCTCGGCGCAGCCGCAGGCCGCCAACGGCTACGAGCTGGACGCGATCGCCGCGGTCGTCATCGGCGGCGCCTCGCTGGCGGGCGGCACCGGCAAGGCGTCGGGCACGCTGATCGGCGCGCTGATCCTGGCGGTGCTCAGGAACGGCCTCAACCTCCTCTCGGTCTCCGCGTTCTGGCAGCAGGTCGTCATCGGTGTCGTGATCGCGCTGGCGGTGCTGCTGGACACCGTGCGCCGCAAGGCCGGGGCGACTCCGGCGGCCGCGGGCACGGGCAGCGGCGGCGGCAAGGGCCGGCAGGCGGCGACGTACGGGCTCGCGGCCGTGGTCACCGTGGCGCTGGTGGCGGCGACGTCCCTGCTGCACACCGGGTCCGGTTCCAGCACGCCGAAGATGGGTCTGTCGCTGTCCACGCTGAACAACCCGTTCTTCGTGCAGATCAAGTCGGGTGCGCAGGCCGAGGCGAAGAAGCTCGGCGTCGACCTGACGGTCACCGACGCTCAGAACGACGCCTCGCAGCAGGCCAACCAGCTGCAGAACTTCACCAGTTCGAACCTGGGCGCGATCATCGTCAACCCGGTGGACTCCGATGCCGCGAGCAACTCCGTGAAGGCCGCCGACCAGGCGAAGATCCCGGTGATCGCCGTGGACCGCGGCGTCAACAAGGCGGCGATCGACGCGCTGGTCGCCTCCGACAACGTGGCGGGCGGCGAGCTGGCCGCCAAGACCCTGGCCGAGAAGCTGGGCGGCAAGGGCCGGATCGTGATCCTGCAGGGGCAGGCGGGCACCTCCGCGGCCCGTGAGCGCGCGGCCGGCTTCGCCCAGGGCCTCAAGGCGTACCCGGGGATCCAGGTGCTGGCCCAGCAGCCCGCGGACTTCGACCGCACCAAGGGCCTGGACGTGATGTCGAACCTGCTGCAGGCCCACCCGGACGTGCAGGGCGTGCTGGCCGCCAACGACGAGATGGCGCTCGGCGCGGTCAAGGCGCTCGGTTCCAAGGCCGGCAAGTCGGTGCAGGTCGTCGGTTTCGACGGCACCCCGGACGGCCTGACCGCCGTCAAGAAGGGCACGCTGTACGCCTCCGTGGCGCAGCAGCCGACCCAGCTGGGCCGGATCGCCGTGGACAACGCGCTGCGGGCGGTCCAGGGCAAGAAGGTCGAGCAGGCGGTGAAGGTGCCGGTCAAGGTGGTAACGAAGGAGAACGTGGCCGGGTTCAGCGGCTGACCGGTGTCCCGCCCGCTGCCCGCCCGCCCGCTGTTGAGGAGACACATGTACGACTACGACCTGCTGGTCGTGGGGTCGGCCAACGCCGACCTGGTGATCGGCGTCGAGCGGCGGCCCGCGGCCGGCGAGACGGTGCTCGGCTCCGACCTCGCCGTCCACCCGGGCGGCAAGGGCGCCAACCAGGCGGTGGCCGCCGCCCGTCTGGGCGCCCGTACGGCCCTGCTGGCCCGGGTCGGCGACGACGCGCACGGCCGGCTGCTGCTCGACGCGCAGCGGGCGGCCGGCGTGGACACCACCGGTGTGCTGGTCGGTGGTGCGCCGACCGGGGTGGCGCTGATCACGGTGGATCCGTCCGGGGACAACAGCATCGTGGTCTCGCCCGGCGCCAACGCCCGCCTCACTCCCGAGGACGTCCGGGCGGCAGCCGGTCTCGTCGCCGCCTCCCGGGTGGTCTCCGCGCAGTTGGAGGTCCCGTTGGAGACCGTGGCGGAGGCGGTGCGGCACCTGGCGCCCGGCAGCCGGTTCGTGCTGAACCCCTCCCCGCCGCGTCCGCTGCCGCAGGAGCTGCTGGAGGCCTGCGATCCGCTGATCGTCAACGAGCACGAGGCGAAGGTCATCCTGGGCGGCGCGGAGGCGGGCGGAACCCCGGAGGACTGGGCGCGGGCCCTGCTGGCGCGCGGTCCGCGCTCGGTGGTGGTCACCCTGGGCGCCGAGGGCGCGCTGGTGGCGTCGGCCGAGGGCCTGGCCCGGGTGCCGTCGGTCAAGGTGGACGCCGTGGACACCACCGGAGCCGGTGACGCGTTCGCCGCGGCGCTGGCCTGGCGGCTCGGCGCGGGCGCGGACCTGGCCGAGGCGGCGGCCTACGCGGCCCGGGTGGGTGCGGCGGCCGTGACCAAGCCGGGTGCGCAGGAGTCCTACCCGACGGCGCAGGAGGTCGAGCGGCTGTGCTGTGCTGTCCCGGGGGGCGACCCCCGGACCCCCGGCAAGGGCGCGGGCAGCGCATCCGACGGATCGACGCCAGGAGGATCCCGGTGAAGAAGGCGGGCATCCTCAACCGGCACCTGTGCGGCGCGCTGGCCGAGCTGGGGCACACCGACGAGGTGCTGGTGTGCGACGCGGGCATGCCGATCCCGGACGGGCCGCGCGTGGTGGACCTGGCGTTCCGCGCGGGGGTGCCGTCGTTCGCGGAGGTGCTGGACGGGCTGCTGGCCGAGCTGGTGGTCGAGGGCGCGACGGCGGCGAGCGAGGTGCGCGAGGCCAATCCGCGGGCCGCCGCGCTGCTGGAGGGGCACTTCCCCGGCCTGGCCCTCGTCCCCCACGAGCGCCTGAAGGAGCTGTCCCGCGGCGCGCGCCTGGTGGTGCGCACCGGGGAGGCCCGGCCGTACGCGAACGTGCTGCTGCGGTGCGGGGTGTTCTTCTAGCCGGAGGCCTCGACGCGTCCTCCCGGACGGTCGCCGGGAGGACGCGTCGCGTGCTCGACCTGCCGGGCCGAGGAGGACCGGAGGTCAGGGACGGCGCTGCTGTGCGGGCGTGCGCGGGGCCCGGATGCCGTCGATGATGCGGGTCCAGTTGTCCTTCCCGTGGCCGTCGGCGATCGCACGGTGGTAGTGCGCCTGGACGGCGCGCGGGAGCGCGAGGTCGATCCCGAGGGTTTCGGTGGTGCCGACGATGTGGTCGGCCGTGGCGCCCATCATGGTCACCGTGCTCAGGTGACCCGGATGCTCACCGGCGTCGATCTGCGCGCCGACGTTCTCACCGGCTTCGAGCATGGCCGGGATGCCGGCCAGTGTCGGCATCAGCTCCGACACCGCCTGCGTCGCGGTGATTCCGGCCGAGCCCAGCAGCGCGGTGGCGTGCATGAGCGCCGACAGGGTCGTCAGGAACACGTCGAGGTGCGCCTGGTACATCAACTGCGCCAGCCCGGGGTCCTCGCCGAGACGGCGGGGCGTACCGACGCGGCTCAGTACCGGGCGGTGCGCCTCGAACGCCTCGGGCGGGCCGCTGTAGTACACGAAGGACGCCTCGGTGCCCACCATCGGTGCGGGCACCATCACGCCGCCGGTCACGAACCGCGCCCCGTGCCCGGCCGCCCAGGCCGCGGCCTCGCGGGCGCGGCCCGGGGTGTCCGAGCTGAGATTGACCAGGGTGCGGCCGGCCAGGGCCGTGGTCGCGCCGTCCAGAACGTCGTACATCGCCTGGTAGTCGGTGAGGCTGAGGATCACCAGCTCACTCGCCGCGACCGCGTCGGCGGGCGAGGCGGCCAGGGTGGCGCCCTCGGCCACGACGCCGTCGGCGCGGGCGGCGGTCCGGTTCCAGACGGTGACCGGGTGGCCGGCGGCGAGCAGCGTACGGGCCATGGCCCGGCCCATCGGGCCGAGGCCGAGGAGGGTGACGGGCGTGGCGCTCATGCGGCATCCCCCTCGCCGGAGCCAGCCGCGGAACCGACGAGGCGCAGGCTCTCGTAGATCCTCGTGAATCCCTCCGCGCCGTGACCCGCGGCGATCTGCCGGCTGATCAGCGCCTGGACGGCGGCGATCGGTGCGGGATCGACGCCCTGCTCCTCGCTGGCGCGCACGAGGTGCGACAGATCGGAGAAGTCCAGGCTCTGCAGGCCCGGGCCGGTGTGGTCGCCGCCGTCGACGACCTTCGCGTAACCGGCGAGTCCGTGGGTCATGGCGGACAGGAACGGAGCCTGCCGGGCGGCGAATTCGGACGCGCTCATCCCCATGGTGGCGACCATCGCCGCGCCGTGGAAGAAGCCCGTGAACATCTGGTACATCCCCGACAGCATGGCCAGGTCCAGCAGCGCCGCCCGGCCGGCGTCCTCGCCGTGGAACTCGCTCGTGGCCCAGATCTCCAGGGTCGGCAGGAGGATGTCGTACGCCGCCCGCGAGCCGCTGTAGAAGATCTGGCCCTCGCGGGAGCGGATCATGTCGGGTACGGCCATGATGGCGCCGTCGAGGTGGTCGGCGCCGTGCCCGGCCGCCCAGACGGCGAGGTCGCGGGACTCGTTCGGTGTCGTGGTCGTGAGATTGACGAGGGTGCGGCCGCGCAGTTCGCCGGCGACCGGGGCGAGGGTCTCCTGGATCGAGGGGTAGCGGAGCAGGCAGGTGACGACCACGGGGCTCGCCGTCACGGCCTCGCGGACCGAGCCCGCGGCACGGGCGCCGCGGGCCACTGATTGCGCGGCGCGGCCGGGGGTTCGGTTCCAGACGGTCACGGAACGGCCGGCGTCGAGCAGCGCGGTCGCCAGCGCGCTTCCCATCGCTCCGAGGCCGAGGACGGTGACGTCGGTCGACCGGGCCGGATTTCTTGTCGGTTCGGACATGACGACCATGCTGCGGAACGCTGTATCGTCGCGGAAGTACCCACTGTTTACTGCGGTACTTACCTTTTGGTAAGTGAGGAGCGTCCATGGCGAAGGCACCCCGCAACGGCCCCTACATCTGCGGCATCGACGCCGCACTCGACGTGGTCAGCGGCAAGTGGAAGGGCCTCGTCCTGTGGGAGCTGCACACCCACGGCGTTCGGCGCTTCGCCGAACTGCGCCGCGCGTTGCCGGGTGTGAGCGAGAAGATGCTGACGCAGCATCTGCGCCAGATGGAGGAGGACGGCCTCGTCCACCGCAGGGTCTACGCGGAAGTGCCGCCGCGAGTGGAGTACTCGCTGACCGAGTCGGGCGCGGCGCTCAACGACGCACTGCGACCGCTCGGCGAGTGGGGGCGCGACCGGATCCGCCGAGAGCGCCTCGACGTCGTCGCGGCTCCCGAGAGCTCGGTGCCGGCGCCCTCCTGACCACGAGGGTCGGCGCGCCCGGTCACGGACGTACCTCGGGAGGGACCGGCGCCGGCCGGTCCCTCCCGTCTTCCCCTCCCCTGCCCCCCGGAGCATCGGAACTCCTCATGATCCCCCCCGGGTCCCCACCCAGGAGTTCCGATGACAGGTACGACACGTCGGGCGCGGGAAGGGTTGCACGGTCCTCCGGAATTTCTCCAGGAGAATTTTCCGGCAGGCTTTCGGAACCCGCCGGTGAGGCATGCGGGGATGTTCCGGCAGCTTGGCGGTGATGTCGGGGAATGCGGGGAATGCGGGAATTCTCGGTGAGGCTTTCCGTGGTCGTCAGCGGCCGGCGGGGCCGGCCGCCTCGACGGCCTGCGCCACGACCTCTCGCAACGCCTCCCGGGTCCAGCTCTGTCGCCCGCCGGCGAGCCGGGCCACGACGCGGCCCACCCACTCCGGGTCGGCGAGGGCGCGCAGTGCGCCCTCGTCGCCGAGGTACCGCAGCAGCCAGTCCAACCGGACGGCGTCCACGGCCCGGTACGGATGCGTGTGGCGGTCGAAGCGCAGCACCCGGTCCTCGTACGGGTCGCGCAGCGTCATGTGCAGCCAGCCGCGGGAGCCGCTGGTCACCGTTCCGCGCGGGGTGTACCAGCCTCGGCTGTTGGTGTTCCAGGAGGAGCGGCCCCAGGAGATCCGGATGCCGGTCATGATCCTGGCCCACGGGATCAGTTCGCCCTCGGTGTCCGGACCGTGCTGGTACAGCCCGTCCGGGCGCAGCTCCACCCAGTGGCAGCCCGGCCGTGTGGCGTCCCCGATCCCCCAGCGGCCGTCGATCGCCGCCAACGGCCCCAGCGACGTGTTCTGCTGCGTCATACGGTCATTTGACCACGTGTTCGGTGAACCGCCGCGCCGTTTCGGCCAGCACCTCCTTGCCGTCCCGCGCCCACAACTCCTCGTTGAACACCTCGACTTCGATGGGGCCGGTGTAGCCGGCCGCGTCCACGTACGCCGTCCACTGCCGCATGTCGACCGCGCCGTCGCCGATCTGGCCGCGGCCGTTGAGGACGCCGGCCGGCAGCGGGGTGATCCAGTCGGCGAGCTGGAAGGTGGCGATCCGGCCGCCCGCGCCCGCCCGGGCGATCTGCTCGGGCGCCCGGTCGTCCCACCAGAGGTGGTAGGTGTCCACGGTGACGCCGACCTGCTCGGCGGGGAAGCGTTCGGCGAGGTCGAGGGCCTGGGTGAGGGTGGAGACCACGCAGCGGTCGGCGGCGAACATCGGGTGCAGCGGCTCGATGGCCAGGCGTACGCCGCGTTCGGCCGCGTAGGGGCCGAGGACGGCCAGGGCGTCGGCGATGCGTTCGCGGGCGCCGTGCAGGTCGTTGCTGCCGTGCGGCAGTCCGCCGCAGACCAGCACCAGCGTGTCGGTGCCGAGCGTGGCGGCCTCGTCGATGGCGGCGTGGTTGTCGCCCAGCGCCTCGGCCCGCTCGACGGGGTCGATGGCCGTGAGGAAGCCGCCCCGGCACAGGGTGGTGACGGTCAGGCCCGCGTCCCGCACGAGCTTGGCGGCGGCCTCCACGCCGTACCTCTGCACCGGTTCACGCCACAGGCCGACACCGCCGACACCCAGTTCCCGGCAGGCGTCCACCAGTTCCGGCAGCGACAGCTGCTTGACGGTCATCTGGTTGATGGAGAAGCGGGACAGCGGGTCGTTCATCGGTTCACTCCGTACAGCGCGAGCAGGGTCCTCATCCGTTCCTCGGCCAGCTTCGGGTCCGGGAACAGGCCCAGGGTGTCGGCCAGTTCGTAGGCGCGGGCCAGGTGCGGCAGGGAGCGGGCCGACTGCAGGCCGCCGACCATCGCGAAGTGCGACTGGTGGCCGGCCAGCCAGGCCAGGAACACCACGCCCGTCTTGTAGAAGCGGGTGGGGGCCTGGAAGAGGTGGCGGGCGAGTGCGACGCTCGGGTCGAGCAGGGCGCGGAAGCCTGCCGTGTCCGCGGTGTCCAGGACCCGTACCGCCTCGGCGGCCAGCGGGCCGAGCGGGTCGAAGATGCCGAGCAGGGCGTGGCTGAAGCCCTGCTCGTCGCCGGCGATCAGCTCGGGGTAGTGGAAGTCGTCGCCGGTGTAGCAGCGCACGCCGCGGGGCAGGCGGCGGCGCAGGGCGATCTCGCGCCCGGCGTCCAGCAGGGAGATCTTCACGCCGTCGACCTTGTCGGGGTGGGCGGCGATGACCTCCAGGAACACCTCCGTGGCCGCGTCCAGGTCCGAGGACCCCCAGTAGCCCTCCAGGGCCGGGTCGAACATGGGTCCGAGCCAGTGCAGGACGACCGGGTCGGTGGCCTGGCGCAGCAGGTGGCCGTAGACCTCCAGATAGTCCTCGGGGCCGGTGGCGGTGGCGGCCAGCGCCCGGGAGGCCATCAGGATCGCCTGGGCGCCCGCCTCCTCCACGACGGCGAGCTGCTCCTCGTAGGCGGCGCGGATCTCGGCCAGGGAGCCGCCGGTGAGCTGGTCGGTGCCGACGCCGCAGGCGATCCGCCCGCCCACCGCCCGGGCCTCGGCCGCGGACCGGCGGATCAGCTCGGCCGCGCCCGCCCAGTCCAGGCCCATGCCCCGTTGCGCGGTGTCCATGGCCTCGGCGACGCCCAGCCCGTGGCTCCACAGGTGGCGGCGGAAAGCCAGGGTGGCGTCCCAGTCGACGGCCGCCGGCGAGTCGGGGGAGACATCGGCGTACGGGTCGGCGACGACGTGCGCGGCGGAGAAGACCGTGCGGGAGGTGAAGGGCGTGCCCGGCGACAGGCGCAGGGGGTCGGTGCGCGGCTCGTAGGGCCGCAGGGTTCCGTCCGCGTCCGGCAGGTGGAGGGTCACAGCGCGATCTCCGGTACGTCGATGCGGCGGCCCTCGGCGGAGGACTTCAGGCCCAGCTCGGCGAGCTGGACGCCGCGGGCGCCGGCGAGCAGGTCCCAGTGGTAGGGGGTGTCGGCGTACACGTGCTTGAGGAACAGCTCCCACTGGGCCTTGAAGCCGTTGTCGAACTCGCCGTTGTCCGGGACCTCCTGCCACTGGTCGCGGAAGACCTCGGTGGCGGGGATGTCCGGGTTCCACACCGGCTTGGGGGTGGCCGAGCGGTGCTGGACGCGGCAGCGGCGCAGCCCGGCGACCGCGGAGCCCTCGGTGCCGTCGACCTGGAACTCCACCAGTTCGTCGCGGTGGACGCGCACCGCCCAGGAGGAGTTGATCTGGGCGATCGCGCCGCCTTCGAGCTCGAAGATGCCGTAGGCGGCGTCGTCGGCGGTGGCGTCGTAGGGCTTGCCGTTCTCGTCCCAGCGCTGCGGGATGTGGGTGGCGGTCAGGGCCTGCACGGAGGTGACCCGGCCGAACAGCTCGTGCAGCACGTACTCCCAGTGCGGGAACATGTCCACGACGATGCCGCCGCCGTCCTCGGCACGGTAGTTCCACGAGGGGCGCTGGGCGCTCTGCCAGTCGCCCTCGAAGACCCAGTAGCCGAACTCGCCGCGCACGGACAGGATCCGGCCGAAGAAGCCGCCGTCGATGAGCCGCTTCAGCTTCAGCAGCCCCGGCAGGAAGATCTTGTCCTGGACCACGCCGTGCTTGACGCCCGCGGCGTGCGCGCGCCGGGCCAGCTCCAGGGCGCCGTCCAGGCCGGTGGCGGTGGGCTTCTCGGTGTAGAGGTGCTTGCCGGCAGCGATCGCTTTCTTGATGGCCTCCTCGCGGGCCGAGGTGACCTGCGCGTCGAAGTAGATGTCGACGTCCGGGTCGGCGAGCACCGCGTCCAGGTCCGTCGACCAGCGCTCAAGGCCGTGGCGCTCGGCGAGCGCCCGCAGCGCGTGCTCGCGCCGGCCGACCAGGACGGGCTCGGGCCACAGCACGGTGCCGTCGCCGAGATCGAGTCCGCCCTGCTCGCGCAGGGCGAGGATCGAGCGGACCAGGTGCTGGCGGTAGCCCATGCGCCCGGTCACGCCGTTCATGGCGATCCGCACCGTCTTGCGTGTCACGTCAGTCCCTCCGTACGCCGTCGCGCGCCGCGCGGGCCTGGTGGTCTCACCGGAACCCCGGACAGCAAGCGCTTTCTACCGAGAGAGAAGCTAACCTCTCCGCAGGGGCGGCCACAAGAGCCCGCGCGAACCGTCTTGTTCGAGCAGGCGAACAAGCGGCCCCGGTGGCCGTAAGGTCTGCACGACACCCAGGCGTACGCCGGCGCAAGACACGCGGGCGTATACCGGCGACAGACATGCGGACGTACGCCACGGGAGACACGCGGGTCGACGCCACGGCAGACAGGCCGAGGCCCGCGGGAGGGACGACATGCGCGACCGGAGGACGACGAGATGACCGTGACCCTGGCGGACGTGGCGGCCCGCGCCCAGGTCTCGCCCGCGACGGTGTCGCGCGTGCTGAACGGCAACTATCCGGTGGCCGCCTCCACCCGGGAGCGGGTGCTCAAGGCCGTCGACGAGCTGGACTACGTCCTCAACGGCCCCGCGAGCGCGCTCGCCGCCGCCACCTCCGACCTGATCGGCATCCTCGTCAACGACATCGCCGACCCTTTCTTCGGGATCATGGCCGGCGCGATCCAGTCCGAGATCGGGGGCCCCGGGGGCCGGGCGGGCGGCGAACGGCTGGCGGTGGTCTGCAACACCGGCGGCTCCCCCGAGCGCGAACTGACCTACCTGACCCTGCTGCAGCGGCAGCGGGCCGCCGCCGTGGTGCTCACCGGCGGCGCCGTGGAGGAGGGACCCCACGCGGCGGCGATCGCCGCGAAGCTGCGCAAGCTGACGGACGCCGGCACCCAGGTGGTGCTGTGCGGGCGCCCGCCGGTCGCGGACACCGACGCCGTCGCGCTGGCCTTCGACAACCGCGGCGGCGCCCGGCAGCTGACGGCCCACCTGATCGGCCTCGGCCACCGCCGGCTCGGCTACATCGCCGGCCCCAAGGAGCGCACCACCACCCGCCACCGCCTGGAGGGCCACCGGCAGGCACTGGCGGCGGCCGGGATCGAGGACGACCCGGCCCTGACGGTCCACGGGCGCTACGACCGCCGCTCCGGCTACGAGGCCACGCTGGAGCTGCTGCGCCGCGAGCCGGGCCTGACGGCCGTCGTCGCCGCGAACGACTCCGTCGCGCTCGGCGCGTGCGCGGCCCTGCGCGAGTCGGGCCTGCGCATCCCGCAGGACGTCTCGGTGGCCGGCTTCGACGATCTGCCCTTCAGCGTGGACGCGGTGCCGGCGCTGACCACCGTCCGCCTCCCGCTGTCCGAGGCCGGCGCCCGCGCCGGCCGCATCGCCACCGGCCGCGAGGAACCACCGCCGGGCGGGCTCGCGACGGTGCGGGGGGAGCTGATGGTGCGGGGGTCCACGGGGGTGCCGCGGGGCTGAGGGTGCGACTTCTCCTTCGGATCACTCTCACGAGCGTGCGCTAGGTTGCCCGCCATGACCGGACTCGGACCCGTCGCCTGGCCGCCTGTCCCGATCAGGACCGAACGGCTCGTGCTCCGCGAGTCCGAGGCCGCGGACCGTGCGGCGTTCATCGAGCTGTTCGCGTCGCCGGAGGTGCGCACGTACCTCGGAGGCCCTCGACCGCGTGAGGAACTCGACCGCGCGGTGCCCGAGGTGCCCGGGCGGCGCCCCGGCCTGTTCGTGGTCGATCTCGACGGAGCGATGATCGGCACGGTCTCGCTGGATCGGCGCGATGCGGAGCGTCCGGGGCACATCCGTCCGGATGCCGGGGAGGCCGAACTCGGCTACATGTTCCTGCCCGAGGCGTGGGGACGCGGATACGCCGCCGAGGCCTGCGCAGCGGCACTCGGCTGGTTCGCCGACGCGATCCCCGGTGAGCCGGTGGTGCTGTGCACCCAGACCGCCAACGACCGCTCGCTGCGCCTCGCGGCGAAGCTGGGGTTCGCCGAGGTGGAGCGGTTCGAGGAGTTCGGCGCCGAGCAGTGGTTCGGCGTGTGGGCCTCGGCCACGCCGCCCGCTTGAGCCGGGACGCGACCGAGTACGGGCCGGCACGGGACGAGGTGCCTTCCCGAGTCGGCCGGGTTCGACCGCTGCACCGTGTCGGGATGCCGCGCTCGGCGCAGCGACCCGGGGCCGAGCTGGGCAGCCGGGTCTGCCCCCGTCCCGTCACAGGTCTCCTGGAACTCCCGGCGGGACGGGCGTCCGGTGCGGCCCTGTCCCGAAGTCGGCCGCCGTGTGGCCCCGTGACGCCGGGGCGGGCGAGGTGGCGTGTCAGGGACGGCGCACGGCACGCGCGCAAGCGGCGTGGACGCGACCGGACTGCGCCCTGCCTCCGGAGAGACCGGCCTGCCGGCAGGGCTCCCATGCATCGGCGTCCTCGATCGGTTGGTCACACCGAAGGCAGAGCCGGACGCCGGCCAGGGCATCGAGGTGGCCGCACAGCGCGATCACCGTCCGGCCGAGCCGCTTCGAGGCGGGCGCGCGGCTGCGAGCGATGCTCCACACCCGGGAGGCCTGGGCATACGCGGCGATGAGCCGCCCCTCCGCGCTTCGCCGCGCGTCGCAGAAGCACGCACAATGATCCGCGACCTTCTGTCCAGCTGAGGAAGAACCATGACCACGATCGCCGTGACAGGGCACATGGATCTGGCCGAAGGCAGCATGCCCCTGGTCCGCGACGCCCTGCGTGAGACGCTCAAGCCGTACGCGGCGGAAGGGGATCTGGTCGGCGTCTCGTGCATCGCCAAGGGCTCCGACACCCTGTTCGCCGAAGTCGTGCTGGAACTCGGCGGACGGCTGGTCGTGGTCATCCCCTCGAAGGACTACCGGCACGCCGAGGTGCAGCAGGATCACGCCGAGACCTTCGACCGGCTCACCGAAGCCGCTGATGAGGTCGTGGTGCTGCAGCACGAGACCGCGAATCGGTCAGCGTACGAGGACGCCAACAGCACGCTCCTCCGGCAAGCCGACCGCCTTGTCGCCGTGTGGAGCGGCGAGCCGCCCTCCGGGAAGGGCGGCGGCACCGCGGACACGGTCCTCGCCGCACGCGAGACCGGCATGCCGGTCGACGTCGTGTGGCCCGAGGGAGCAGCGCGCCGGAGCTGAGCGCGAGCGCCGGCGGCCCGGCCGGACCCCTCGCCAAGGGTCCCCCTCCGGCCTACCCTCGAAGAGCGGGACCTCTGACTCAGTCAAATATCCGGGGGCGACGATGACCGTCCAGGACGTCCGGGCCTTCAACCGCTTCTACACGCAGCTGATCGGGGCCCTCGACTACGGCCGCCATCTGTACGCGCCGTACAGCCTCACCGAGTCCCGGGTCCTGTACGAGCTGGCGCACGCCGAGGGTGCGGACGCGGCCGATCTGCGTGCGCGGCTCGATCTGGACGCCGGGTATCTCAGCCGCATCCTGAACAAGTTCCAGGACGCGGGGCTGGTCGAGCGCGGTCCGTCCGCGGCGGACCAGCGGCGGCGGCGGATCACGCTCACCGCGCGCGGGCGCGAGGCCGCCGCGCTGCTCGACGAGCGGGCCCGCCGGACGGTCGGGGCGCTGCTCGACACCGTGCCCGAGACCGACCGGCCGCGGCTGGCGGAGGCGATGCGCACCGTGCGGAGCATCCTCGGGGACGGAGCGGCCGGGGCGCCCGGCGAGGTCGTGCTGCGCGGGCCGCGCCCGGGCGACCTGGGATGGATCGTGCAGCGCAACGGCGCCCTGTACGCGTCCGAGTTCGGCTGGGACGCCACGTACGAGGGCCTGGTGGCCCGGATCGTCGCCGACTTCGCCGCGCAGCACGACCCGCGCCGGGAGCGGGTGTGGATCGCCGAGTGGCAGGGGCGGGCGGTGGGCTGCGTGATGTGCGTGCGGGACGACGCGGGCCCGGACACCGCCCGGCTGCGGCTGCTGCTCGTGGAGCCCGAGGCGCGCGGGCGCGGGGTCGGGGACCGGCTGGTGCGGGCCGTGACCGGCTTCGCGCGCGAGGCCGGGTACCGGGAGGTGGTGCTGTGGACGAACGACGTGCTGGCCGCCGCCCGCCGCCTGTACCGGCGGCACGGTTTCGTCCTGGTCGCCGAGCGGCCGCACCACTCCTTCGGCAAGGACCTGGTGGGCCAGGACTGGCGGTTGGAGCTGTCGTGACACCGGCGGTGCCGGGCATCGTGATCCGGCGGCACCGGCAGTAGGGTCGGTGACCATGAAGCTGGCGTTCTCCACTCTCGGTGTCCCCGGCCTGCCCGTCCCGGAGGTCGTCGCGCTCGCGACGGCCCACGGCTACCACGGCGTCGAACTGCGCGCCCACCCCGAGGAACCGGTGCACCCCGGTACGAGTCCCGCCGAGCGCGCGGAGGCCGCCGCGCTGTTCCGGGCGGCCGGCGTCGAGGTGCTGGGCGTCGCCGGGTACGCGCGCGTCGCCGCGCCCGGTGAGGACGCGCCCGTGCTGGAGGAGATCCGCGGCCTGCTGCGGCTGGCGCACGACCTGAACGCACCGTACGTGCGGGTCTTCCCCGGGGCCGACCCGGCCCGGCCCCGGGAGGAGTCCGACGCGACGGCCGCCCGGCGGCTGGGCGCCGCCGCCGAGGACGCCGCCGCGCTCGGGGTGCGGATCCTGCTGGAGACGCACGACTCGCACCGCACCGGCGCCGACGCGATCCGCGTCCTCGGCCCGGTCGGGCACAAGCACGTGGGCGCGCTGTGGGACGTGATGCACACCTGGCTGGGCGGCGAGCAGCCCGCGCAGACGTACGCCGCCCTCGCCCCGCACCTGGGCTACGTGCAGGTCAAGGACATCGCCTCGGCCGAGGACACGACCCCGCTGCCGCTGGGCGCGGGGGTCCTGCCGCTCGCCGAGTGCGTGGAGGTGCTCTCGCGGCAGGACTGGGACGGCTGGCTGTGCTGGGAGTACGAGAAGCGGTGGTACGAGGCGGCGGCCCCGCTGCCGGACCTGCTGGGCGCGGGCCGGGAGCACCTGGCCGGGCTGCTCAACGCGTCGGCGTAGGCCGCGGCGCCCCGGCCGCCCGGAGCACCCTGGCCTCCAGGCGGCCCCGGCACTGCGGCCACTCCTCGGCGGTGATCGAGAACAGCGCGGAGTCCCGCAGGCGGTCCTCCTCGCCCGGGACCCAGGACCGGGACCAGTTGCGCAGGACGCCCTCGAAACGGGCGCCGACGCGCTCGATGGCCGCGCGGGAGCGGGCGTTGCGGGCGTCGGTCTTGAGGTCGACGCGGGAGACCTGCCACTCCTCGAAGGCGTGCCGGAAGAGCAGGAGCTTGGATTCGGCGTTGACGCCCGTGCCCTGGGCGGAGCGGGCCAGCCAGGTGAAGCCGACCTCGACGGCGTCCAGGTGGTCCTCCGACAGCCAGCAGCGCGGATCCCAGTAGGCCGTGGTGCCCACCGCGCGTCCCGTGGCGAGCGAGACCTGCGCGTACGGCGCGAGCCGGCCGGTGGCCGCGCGGGCGAGCTGGGCGTCGATGTACGCCTCCACCTCCGCGGCCCGGGGAACCCACGTGAACGCGTACGTGTCCCGGTCCTCCTCCGCCGCCGTCGCCAGATCGGCCGCGTGGTGGTGTCCCAGCGGCTCCAGGCGGACGAGGGCGCCCTGCAGGACCGGGCCCTTCAGCATGTAGGTCACGGGGGGAGTCTGACGCACCCCGCCGCGGCCCGGGAAACGGTTTTCCGCGGGTCAGTGGGCGGGATGCGTCACCGGTGCCGCGCTACATGTTGATCATGTGGCCGGCCAGCCCGTGGATCGCCTCCTTGACCGCCTCGCCCAGCGTCGGGTGCGCGTGGACGTTGCGGGCGACCTCGTGGACGGTCAGGTCCCACTGCTGGGCCAGGGTCAGCTCCGGCAGCAGCTCGGTGACCTCGGGTCCGATGAGGTGGGCGCCGAGCAGCTCGCCGTACTTGCCGTCGCTGATGACCTTCACGAAGCCGACGGCGTGGCCGAGGCCGTGCGCCTTGCCGTTGGCGGAGAAGGGGAACTTGGCGACCTTCACGTCGAAGCCGCGCTCGCGGGCCTGCGCCTCTGTGTAGCCGAAGCTGGCGATCTGCGGCTGGCAGTACGTCGCCCGCGGGATCATGGTGTAGTCCAGCTCCATGGTCTCCGCGTCCGCGATGGTCTCGGCGGCCACCATGCCCATGGCCTCGGCGGCGTGCGCCAGCATGAGCTTGGCCGTGACGTCGCCGATGGCGAAGATGTGCGGGACGCTGGTGCGGCAGCGGCCGTCGACGTCGATGGCGCCGCGCTCGGTGAGGCGCACCCCGGTGTTCTCCAGGCCGTAGCCCTTGACGTTCGGGGCGAAGCCGATGGCCTGCAGGACCTTGTCCGTCTCCAGCACCCGCCGCTCGCCGCCCTTGTTGACGGTGACGCGGACGCGCTGGCCGGAGTCGTCGATGGCCTCCACGGCGGTGCCGGTGAGGACCTCGATGCCGAGCTTGCGGTAGTGCCGGGCGAGTTCCTTGGAGATCTCCTCGTCCTCGGTGGGGACCATGCGGTCGAGGAACTCGACGATGGTCACGTCCACGCCGTAGCTGCGCAGCACGTAGGCGAACTCGACGCCGATGGCGCCCGCGCCGGCGATGACGATGCTGCCCGGCAGGGTGTCGCTGAGGATCTGGCTCTCGAAGGTGACCACCCGCTCCGACAGGGCGGTGCCGGGCAGCAGGCGGGGGCTGGCGCCGGCCGCGATGATGCAGTGGTCGAAGGTGACCGTCTCGGTGCCGCCGCCGGTCAGGGCCACCGTCAGCGTGTGGTCGTCGGTGAAGGTGCCGCGGCCGTCGAACTGGGTGATGGCGTTCTTCTTCATCAGGTAGTGGACGCCCTTGACCCGGCCGTCGGCGACCTTGCGGCTGCGCTCGTAGGCGGGGCCGTAGTCGGCGGAGACCTCGCCGCCCACGGAGATCCCGTAGGACTTGGCCTCGTTGGTGACGAACTGCACCATCTCGGCGTTGCGCAGCAGGGCCTTGGAGGGGATGCAGCCGACGTTGAGGCAGACCCCTCCCCAGTAGCGCTCCTCGACCACCGCGGTGGCGAGGCCGAGCTGAGCACCGCGTACGGCGGCGGTGTAACCGCCGGGTCCCGCTCCCAGAACAAGAAGATCGAAATGTTGGCTCACAAGGACACCTTCGGCCGAACCGGCCGGGGCCACAACCGGGATACCCGGACACGGTCTGTGACGTTCCCCTCACCGGTCACCGGTGTTGTGCCTTGTCACCCGCGCCTCGGCGCGCGGGAAGCGGTGCCCGGGCGGAACCGGGCGGGGTGCCCGCCCGTCCCATCGGCACGCTGCCGGATCAGTCCCCGCGGTGCGGTGTCGGCCTCGCCGACGGATGCGATCGCCGGCCCCCTCTCGGCCGCACCGCGACCGGCAGTCCGCCGTCACCGGCGCCTCCCCCTCCCTGGCGCCGGTGACGGCCCCCTCGCGCCGGTGACGGCTCCCTCGCGCCGGTGAGGGCTGCTGGTGCCGGGGGCGCCCCGCGCGCCGGGCAACGCCCCGCGCTGCGCGCTCCCTTGACTGGCAGAAACTTCCCGGATATTGGTGGCACCTCGGAAGTTTCCTTCACGATGTTCCGGCGCAAGTCCACGATCCCCCGGCGCAAGTCCTCCGGAAGGAGCGCACGTGCACGACACCAGCAGCGCGGAAGGCACAGGAAGACCGGGACCCACCGCGCATCCGGCGTCCGCCGCGTCCGCGGCGGGCGCCAGACGCCCCTCGCGGCGCACCGTCCTCGCCGCCACGGCCACCCTCACCGCCGCCCTGGCCGTCCAGGGCACCGGCACCGCCCGGGCCGCCGGCCGGCCCGACGAGAAGCGGCTGCGCGCCCTCGTCTCCCGGATGACGCTGGAGGAGAAGGTCGGCCAGCTGTTCGTGATGCGGGTCTACGGCCACTCGGCCACCGACCCCGACCAGGCCGACATCGACGCCAACCTCAAGGAGATCGGCGTCCGCACCGCCGCCGAGCTGATCGAGAAGTACCGCGTCGGCGGCATCATCTACTTCGCCTGGGCGCACAACACCCGCGACCCGCAGCAGATCGCCGGCCTGTCCAACGGCATCCAGCGCGCCTCCCTGCAGCAGCCGCGCGGCCTGCCGATGCTCGTCGCCACCGACCAGGAGCACGGCATCGTCTGCCGGGTCGGCAAGCCCGCCACGCTCTTCCCGGGCGCCATGGCGGTCGGCGCCGGGGGCTCCACCGCCGACGCCCGCACGCTCGGCCGGATCTCCGGTGCCGAGCTGCGCGCCATGGGCATCAACCAGGACTACTCCCCCGACGCCGACGTCAACGTCAACCCGGCCAACCCGGTCATCGGCGTGCGCTCCTTCGGCGCCGACCCGGACGCCGTGGCGCGCATGGTGGTCGCGGAGGTGAGGGGGTATCAGGGCTCCGGCGTCGCGGCGACCGCCAAGCACTTCCCCGGGCACGGGGACACCGCCGTGGACAGCCACTACGGCTTCCCGGTCATCACGCACAGCCGGGAGCTGTGGGAGAAGCTGGACGCGGTGCCCTTCCGGGCCGCGATCAAGGCCGGCATCGACTCGATCATGACGGCCCACATCCAGTTCCCGGCGCTGGACGACTCCGGCGACCCGGCCACCCTGTCCCGGCCGATCCTCACCGGCATCCTGCGCGAGGAGCTGGGCTACGACGGCGTGGTGATCACGGACTCGCTGGGCATGGAGGGCGTGCGCAGCAAGTACGGCGACGACCGGGTGCCGGTGCTGGCGCTGAAGGCGGGCGTGGACCAGCTGCTCAACCCGCCGTCCCTGGACGTGGCGTGGAACGCGGTGCTCAACGCCGTGCGCACCGGCGAGCTGACCGAGGACCGGCTGGACGAATCGATCCTGCGCATCCTGCGCCTGAAGGCCCGCCTGGGCCTGTTCCAGAACCCGTACACCACCCCGGCGGACGTCACCCGCACGGTGGGCACGCCGGAGCACCTGAAGGCCGCCGACGCCATCGCCGAGCGGACGACGACCCTGCTGGTGGACGAGGGCGGGCTGCTGCCCCTGTCGCGGCGCACCCACAACAAGGTCCTCGTGTTCGGCGCCGACCCGGCCTCGCCCTCGGGCACCACGGGCCCGCCGACCGGCGTGCTCGCCGCCGCCCTGACCGAGCTGGGCTTCACCGCCACGGCCCTGTCGACCGGCACGGCCCCGTCCAAGGCCACCGCCGACAAGGCCGTCGCGGCGGCCCAGGGCGTGGACGCGGTGGTGGTGGCCACGTACAACGTCACGGCCGGCAGCGCACAGAAGACGCTGGTGGAGCGGCTGGTGGCGACGGGCCGGCCGGTGATCGCGGTCGCCGTGCGCAACCCGTACGACGTCGCCCAGCTCCCGACGGGGGCCGCGGCGTTGGCCACCTACTCGTGGACCGACGTCGAAGTGCGCGCCGCCGCCCGGGTCATCGCGGGCCGGGTGGCACCGCGCGGCCCGCTGCCGGTGCCGGTGCAGCGGGCGGACGACCCGGCGCAGACGCTGTACCCGATCGGCTACGGGCTGTCGTACGGACGGCACCGGCCGGACCACTGACCGGGCTCGCGCGGCGGACGTAGGGCACGTACGCCGCGCACCCGGCGGACCACCCCCAACGGACCCAAAGCGTCCCGCGCACCCGGCGGACCACCCCCAACGGACCCAAAGCGTCCCGCGCGCCTGGCGTGGCCCCGCCGCCGCGGGCCACGCTGGACGGGGTGCGGGCGGGGGGTTGGCGATGCGCAGGAGCGGATCCGTCGGGGCGGTGTGCGTGCTGCCGGTGCTGCTCGCCGCCTGGCTGACGGGTTGCCGGGCGGGCTCGTCGGGGCCGCCGCCCGCGACGAGCGCGCCGCAGCCCGCCGGGTACGGGGCGGTGTTCCTCGGCGTGGGCGAGTGCAGTTCCTTCGGCACCACGCGCTTCACGGAGGTGCCGTGCACCGGGGAACGGGCGGCGGCCCGGGTGATCGCCCGCCACGACGGCCGGCCCGAGGACGGCCCGCCGTGCCCGCCGGTCACCGACTTCGTGCTGCACATCAGCGCCCAGCGGCAGCCGGGCGGCGACGGTGTGATCCCCCAGGGCTACGCCTGCATGCGCACCCTTCAGCCGCCGCACCCGGGCGACCCCGGCGGCGGGGGCGGCCCGCGCACCATCCCCGGCGACTGCCTCTACGGCGCGGGCCGCGGCCAGGTCCGGGAGACCGCCTGCGACGGCACGGGCAAGCAGAAGCCGCAGTACCAGGTGGTGCGGGCGGTGCGCAGCCGCGCCCGGTGCCCGGCCACGACCGCCCTGTACGTCCAGCTCGGCGGCACCGACCCGGTGGGCTGCGCCCGGCGGTGGTGAGGCCGGGCGCAGTCCTGCCGGGTGCGGCCGTCGTCAGGGCCGCAGGGCCGGCTCCCGCTCGGCGTCGCGCGCGTCGAGCTTCGCGTCGTAGCGGGCCAGCGGCCTGGCCGCCGCCGGGTCCGCCGCGACCGCGGTGGAGGCGACGCCCGCCCACTGCAGGATCCTCGCGGTCGCCAGCGCCTTCTCCTCGGGCACCAGGCCGGCGACGTTCGCGCCGTGGTTCATGCCCGGCGCGGTGAAGACATAGGAGTCGCGGGCGCCGTGGCCGAGGCGGAACCGCTCCGAGCCCCACGGGTCGTTCTGCCCGTACACGAAGAGCATGTGCTCGGCGTGGTGGCGTACCCAGGTGTCCACGTCCCGCATCGCCCACGGCTGGAACCGCATCGGGATGGAGCGCGGCACGAAGTTGCGCGGCGGCTGGTAGCCGTAGCGGATGAGCTTCTTCTCGATGGACGGGAAGTGGATCGTCGGCGCGCCCAGCTGCGTGCCGGCCTGGTAGTAGTACGGCGTGTAGGTCTCGAGCCCCTGGTCGGTGTAGGCGGAGAAGCCGGAGATGGTGTCGACGGAGTCCCAGATCGCCTGGTCGGTGGCGTTCTTCGCGTCGGCGGGGATCGTGTCGCAGTCCTTCAGCAGGCTGTACTGCCAAAAGCCCCACACGTAGTCGAGGACGACGGCCTCGTAGGCGCGGTCCAGGCTGCCGATGGTGGTGAAGGTGTAGCCGTTGTCGGCGGCGTACTGGGCGTACTTCTTCTCCAGGGGCTCGCGGCGCACCAGCGCCTCGCGCTGCACGGCGTTCAGCCGGTCGCGGCACTCCTTGGTGCCGACGGTGGCGAAGAAGCGGTCGTAGGCGGAGTCCTCGTCGTTCACGACGTCGTTGGGGGCGACGTAGGCGACCACGCCGTCCATGTCGCGCGGGTAGAAGCGCTCGTAGTAGGTGGCCGTCATGCCGCCCTTGGAGCCGCCGGTGGCCAGCCAGTTGCGGGGGTAGACCCGCTTGAGGGCCTGGAAGACGCGGTGCTGGTCGCTGGCCGCCTGCCAGATGTCGAGGGTGGACCAGTCGGCCGGTTCGGGCCGGGAGGGGGTGAAGAAGCGGTATTCCAGGGAGACCTGGTTGCCGTCCACGATCTGGGTCGGCTCGCGGCGGCCGGGGCTGGTGGAGACGTTGTAGCCGCTGGTGTAGAAGACCGTCGGGCGGTCGACTCCCTTGTGCAGCACGGTGATCCGCTGCTGGAAGGTGCCCTTGGACGGGTCCCGGTGGTCGACCGGCTGGGTGTAGTTCAGGACGAAGAAGCGGTAACCGGGGTAGGGCTTCTCCTGTATCAGGCTCATGCCCGGTATCGCCAGGAGCCGGTCCTTGATGTCCGGGTCACCGCTGTGTGCCGTGGAGTCGGTGGCCTCCGGCGGGGCCGCGGTGGCCGTCCCCGCCGTGCCCAGCGTGCCGATGAGCACCGCGAGCGCGAGCAGCCATCTGAGCGCCTTGCGCATGCACCCTCCCTGTGAGACAGATGTGCGCCGGAAGCTATCGGTCAACTCGGCGGCGCACCAGGGGAGTCGGTGAAATCCCCGGCTGTCTCTCAGGCGGTCAGCACAGGATCCAGCCGCTGTGCACCGAGCCCGTGCCCACCGCTCCGGACACCCGCACGCAGCGGTGGCCGGCGTGGACGGTGACGGGGCCCGCGTGGGAGGAGTAGCGGCCGGTGTCGGTGACCGGGCGGTTGCCGCGGGCCTGCACCGACACCGACATCAGGCGCCTGCCTCCGGGCTTCTTGGGCACGGTGAGCACGCACACGTAGCCGTCGCGCTTGTAGACGCGCACGGCGCCGGTGGCGAACGGCACGGTCCTGACCTGGTGGCCGGCGCAGGTGGACGCCGCCGCCTGCGCGCTGGCGGGCAGGGCGAGGGCGAACAGTCCGGAGCCGGCGAGCACGGCCAGGCCGGCCGCCAGCCGCCGGCGCGTCACCCCACGGTCCACGATGGTCACTCCCCGAACATCGAGCGCATGTGCGTACAGATGTACGGACGCGGGGCGGTGCCGCATGGTTGCCGCGGGGGCCGGGGCTGGCGCGCCGGGCCGCTCAGCGGGTCGCGCCGGCCGGTTCCTCGGGTCGGGGCGCGCCCACGAAGGTGCGCCACAGTTCGGCGTGCCGCCCGCCGCGGGCGAGCAGTTCCTCGTGCGTGCCGTCCTCGGCGACGCGGCCGTGGTCCATGACGACCACCCGGTCCGCGCGGGCGGCCGTGGTGAGCCGGTGGGCGACCACCAGCGTGGTGCGGCGGCCGGCGAGCCGGTCGGTGGCCTGGTTGACCTGGGCCTCGGTGGCCAGGTCGAGCGCGGCGGTGGCCTCGTCCAGCAGCAGGATGTCGGGGTCGACGAGTTCGGCGCGGGCGAGCGCGATGAGCTGGCGCTGCCCGGCGGAGAGGTTCCGGCCGCGTTCGGCGACCTCGTGCAGGTAGCCGCCCTCCAGCGTGGCGATCATCTCGTGCGCGCCGACCGCCCGGGCCGCCGCCTCCACCTCGGCGTCGGTGGCGTCGGGGCGGCCGTAGGCGATGGCGTCGCGGACGGTGCCCGGGAAGAGGTACGCCTCCTGCGGGACGACGCCGAGCCGGTGCCGGTAGGCGGTCAGGTCCAGCGCGCGCAGGTCGGTGCCGTCCACGGTGATCCGGCCGCGGGTCGGGTCGTAGAACCGGGCGACCAGCTTCACCAGGGTGGACTTGCCGGCGCCGGTCTCGCCGACGAAGGCCACGGTCTGCCCCGCGGGGATGCGCAGGTCGATCCCGGTCAGCGCGGCCTCGCCGGTGTCGTCGGAGCCGTAGGCGAAGTGGACGTCCTCGAAGGCGATCTCGCCGCGCAGGGCGGGCACTTCGCGGGGCGTCTCGGCGGGCTTGGTGGAGGTGGGCTCCCGCAGGAGTTCCTGGATGCGGCCGAGGGAGACGGTGGCCTGCTGATAGCCGTCGAAGACCTGGGAGAGCTGCTGCACGGGTGCGAAGAACAGGTCGATGTAGAGCAGGTACGCGACGAGTGCGCCCGTGGTCAAGGTGGCGTCCTGCACCCGCCCGGCGCCCACGATCAGCACCGAGGCGGCCGCCACCGAGGACAGGAACTGCACGAACGGGAAGTAGAGCGAGATCAGCCACTGGCCGCGGATGCGGGCCCGGCGGTAGCTGTGGCTGCGCTCGGCGAACCGGCGCCCGCCGTCCCGCTCGCGCCGGAAGGCCTGCACGATCCGCAGCCCGGCCACCGACTCCTGCAGGTCGGCGTTGACCACCGAGACCCGCTCGCGGGCCAGCTGGTACGCCTTCACGCTGGCCCGGCGGAAGAAGAAGGTGGCGAGGATCAGCGGGGGCAGGGTCGCGAAGACCACCAGGGCGAGCTGGACGTCGATCACCAGCAGGACGATCATGATGCCGAAGAAGGTGACGACCGAGACGAAGGCGGTGACCAGTCCCGTCTGCAGGAACGTCGACAGCGCGTCGACGTCCGTCGTCATCCGCGTCATGATCCGGCCGGTCAGCTCGCGCTCGTAGTAGTCCAGGCCGAGCCGCTGGAGCTGGGCGAAGATCTTCAGCCGCAGCGCGTACAGGACCCGCTCGCCGGTGCGGCCGGTCATCCGGGTCTCGCCGACCTGCGCCGCCCACTGCACGAGCACCGCGAGCAGGGCCAGCAGGGAGGCCGACCAGACGGCGCCCAGGGCCATCTTGGTCACGCCCTGGTCGATGCCGTGCCGGATCAGCACCGGCAGCAGCAGGCCCATGCCGGCGTCCACGGCCACCAGCGCCAGGCTGGCCAGCAGCGGCAGCCCGAAGCCGTGCAGCAGGCGGCGCAGGCCGTAGGAGTCCTCGGCGCGTACGGCCCGCTCCTCGTCGA
Source organism: Streptomyces mexicanus (assembly GCF_902506575.1). Classification (GTDB taxonomy): domain Bacteria; phylum Actinomycetota; class Actinomycetes; order Streptomycetales; family Streptomycetaceae; genus Streptomyces; species Streptomyces mexicanus. The sequence continues at coordinate 3,014,417 of NZ_LR732544.1, forward strand.
TGCCGGGGGTGTCGGTGGCCGGGGGCAGGGCCTCGACCTGGGCGAGGAGTTCCGGGGTGGCGGGGGTGCCGGACAGGGCGGCGTCCTTCGGCTCCCGGTCGCCGGTCCACAGCCGGGGGGTCACCCCGCGTTCGGCGTCGAACTCGGCGTCCAGTTCCTCGCGCACCGAGGTGTCCTCGCCGGGGGCGGCCGGCTGGACGTGGCCGGGCGAGACGCCGCCCAGCTCGTCGGGGTCGGTGAGCAGCCTGCGGTACAGGGCGCAGCGTTCCTGCAGTTCGTCGTGGGTGCCGATGTCGACGAGGCGGCCCTGGTCGAGGACGGCGATGCGGTCGGCCAGGCCCAGGGTGGAGCGGCGGTGGGCGATGAGCAGCGTGGTGCGCCCCCGCATGACCTGCCCCAGCGCCTCGTGGATCTCGTGCTCGACGCGGGCGTCCACGGCGGAGGTGGCATCGTCCAGGACGAGCAGGCGGGGGTCGGTGAGGATGGCGCGGGCCAGGGCGATGCGCTGGCGCTGGCCGCCGGAGAGGGTCAGGCCGTGCTCGCCGACGGTGGTGTCGTAGCCGTCGGGCAGCTCGGTGATGAACCGGTCGGCCTGGGCGGCGCGGGCGGCGGCCCGGATCTCGTCGTCGGTGGCGTCGGGGCGGCCGTAGGCGATGTTGGCGCGGACGGTGTCGGAGAAGAGGAAGGAGTCCTCGGGGACCAGGCCGATCGCGGCCCTGAGCGAGTCGAGGGTCAGCTCGCGCACGTCGTGGCCGCCGACGAGGACGGCGCCGTGGGTGACGTCGTAGAAGCGCGGCAGCAGCAGGGACAGCGTGGACTTGCCGGAGCCGGAGGAGCCGACGACGGCGAGGGTCTCGCCCGGCTCGATGGTGAAGCTGAGGCCCTTCAGGACGGGGCGCTCGGGGTCGTAGCCGAAGGAGACGTCGTCGAACTCGACGGTCGCGGGGGCGTCGGCGGGCAGCTCCTTGGGGCCGTCGGTCAGGGTCGGCTCGGTGTCGATCAGCTCCAGGACGCGTTCGGTGCCGGCGCGGGCCTGCTGGCCGACCGTGAGCACCACGGCGAGCATGCGGACCGGGCCGACGAGCTGGGCGAGGTAGCTGGAGAAGGCGACGAACGTGCCGAGCGTGATGTGCCCGCGCACCGCCAGCCAGCCGCCGAGCGCGAGCATGGCGACCTGGCCGAGGGCGGGCACGGCCTGCAGGGCGGGGGTGTACTTGGCGTTCAGCCGGATGGTGCGCAGCCGCCCGGCGAACAGCCGCCGGCCCACCGCGCGCAGCTTGGCGGTCTCCTGCTCCTCCTGCCCGAAGCCCTTCACCACGCGCACGCCGCTGACCGCGCCGTCCACGACGCCCGCGACGGCGGCGGCCTGCGCCTGCGCGTACCAGGTGGCGGGGTGCAGTTTCGTACGGCTGCGGCGGGCGATCCAGCCGAGCGCCGGGGCCACGGCGAGCGCCACCAAGGTCAGCGGCAGCGACAGCCAGGCCATGATGACCAGCGAGATCAGGAACAGCAGCACGTTGCCGATGGTCATCGGCAGCATGAACAGCAGGCCCTGGATCAGTTGCAGGTCGCTGGTGGCGCGCCCGACGACCTGCCCGGTGGACAGCTCGTCCTGGCGGCGGCCGTCGAGCCGGGTGATCGTGGCGTACATCTCGGTGCGCAGGTCGTGCTGGACGTCCAGGGCGAGCCGGCCGCCGTAGTAGCGGCGGACGTAGGTGAAGACGTAGACCAGCAACGCGGCGCCGATCAGGGCGCCGGCCCAGGGGGCCATGGCGCGGCTGTGGTCACCGACGACGTCGTCGATGATCACCTTGGTGATCAGCGGGACGACGGCCATGACGGCCATGCCGGCCAGGGAGGAGCCGAGGGCGAGGACGACGTCCTTCGGATGGCGCCATGCGTACGCGGCGAGCCTGCGCGCCCATCCCCGACTCTCCCCCGGTCGCGCTGCCACGTCGATGCCTCCCTGACGGTCTGATCTACCGGAAGGCACCAACGCGGACGGCAGCGGATTTCATCCCTCCGCAACAATCGGGTCCGGCCGGACACGACGATCGCGGCCGGGCTGACCGGGCGGACCGTCAGCGGCCGGGCGGGGCGGCGGGCCGGCCGCGGGCGGCACCGCGGGTCAGCTGCCGGGCGGCACCGCGGGTCAGCTGCCGGGCGGCACCGGCACGAACGCCTCCGTCGGCCGGGGCGGCGGCGTGACCCGGTGGGCGGTCCGGGTGGTCGGGGCGAGGTCCTTGTGGATGGCCCGGGCGATGTTCTGGATGGTGGCCACGCCGTAGTCCATGGTGCTGTTGTCCTGCGTGAGCACCGTGATCATGTAGTCGTGGCCCCCGCCGTTGAAGGTGCCGACGCTGTGCACCCGCCAGCCGTGGGTGGCGCGCTGCAACCAGCCGTTCTTGACGTGCACGGCGACGGTGGAGGGGGCTCCGGCGGGGGTGCCCCACCGCTGGGAGGAGACGACCTGGCCCATCAGCTTCAGGATGTAGGCGCGGGAGCTGTCGCTCAGGACGCTGTTCTTCGCGGTGATCAGACCGAGCAGTTTCTGCTCGTCGCGCACGGTGATCTGGGTCAGCCCCCAGTAGCCGCCGGTGCCGGGCTTGGTCTGGGTCATGCCGGCCGCGGCGAGGAAGCCCTTGACCTTCGTCAGGCCCAGCTGCTTCCACAGCGTGCTGGTCGCGTCGTTGTCGGACCGGGTGATCATCGCCTTGGCGAGGGAGGACTCGCGGTCGGTGAGGTACCGGTCGTGCTTCTTGGCGTCCCACAGCAGGGTCGCGAGCACGGTGACCTTGACGACGCTGGCGGAGTCGTAGGCGGTGGACTCTCTGAGCGTGCAGGTCGTGTTCGTGGTGCGGTCGCGCAGGCCGACCGCGACGGTGCCCTTGCGGCCGGCCAGCGCGGCGGTGATGTCCTTCTGCAGCTTCGCGGCCAGTCCGGAGCGGCCGGAGGTGCAGCTGACCTTGGGCGTGGCGGCCGCGGCGGGGGTCGCGGCGGCCACGCACGGCACGAGCAGCCCCGCGCCGACGGCCGCCGCGAGCACGCGGGCACGGCGGGATATGGAGTGAGTCATGCCTTCAGGACGCACAGGAACACAGGAATGGTTGTGCGAACCGGGCGGAAGGTGACGACTCGTTACCCCGCGACCCCGGCCCACCGCCCCCGCCCGGCCCGTTGCGATCATGGTGCGACGAGGGCGTGAACGGGGAGGAACCGATGAGCCATCACCTTCAGATGAGCACCGGGGACATGCGCACGGTCGTCCGGCTGCTCACCGCCGTGGAGCCGACACCGGAGCAGCAGCGGATGCTCGGCGTCGTGCGCGAGCGGTGCGCGCAGACGGACGCCCGGTTCCAGGAGGACGGCCGCGACGGCGACCTGTCGGTCCGCCGGGCCCTCGACGAGCTCCTGGAGGGCACCTACAGCAGGGACACGGACCCCGCGTACCTGCACGCCTTCCACGCGGTGGTGGCCTGCCACTTCTCGGACGTCACGGACCTGGGATGGTGGCGGCGGCTGTCCTGGTTCTCCCTGGTGGACGGCGAACTGGCCCGGCACGGCGTGCCGTTGGACCTGCGCCCGTCCTCGTTCCTGTTCAACGGGCCGCCCCTCAGGCTGCCCCACCCCGGTGACGTCGTCCCGTCGGTCGGCCTGCTGCCCGCCCCGCGCGCCGCCGCCGTCGCCGACGCCTACGAGGCCGTCCTGCCCCGCCTGGACCAGGAGTACGCCCAGACCGTCGGCAGGTTCGCCGAGGTGCTGCGGTTCGAGGCGGAGGAGTGGGAGAGCGCGCGGCGTCTGGGACAGACCCTGGACACGATCTTCTTCTGGTGCAGCTGAGCGGGTCGGCCGAGCGGGTTCAGCCCGGGGGCCGTCGCTCGTAAGGGAAGGGAGGGCCCGTCCTCAGCCCAGATGTGTGGGCGCGAACATGCGCAGCCGCGCCGTCACCCCAGATGCGTGGGCGCGAACATGCGCAGCAGCGCCGGGAGCACCACCACCGACGGGCCCGGGGTGGACAGGGCCTTGGCCAGGTCCTGTTCCAGGGTCTCGGGGGTGGTGCGCAGGCCGGGGACGCCGAAGGACTCGGCGAGGGCGACGTAGTCGGGGCGGGTCAGCTCCGTGGCCGTGGCCTGGCCGAAGGCGTCCGTCATGTACTCGCGCAGGATGCCGTAGCCGCCGTCGTCCACGATGAGCCAGGTGACGTTCAGGTCGTACTGGCGGGCCGTGGCCAGTTCGGCGATCGAGTACAGGGCGCCCCCGTCGCCGGAGACCGCCAGGACCGGGCGGGTGGGGTCGGCGACGGCGGCGCCGAGCGCCGCGGGGAAGCCGTAGCCGAGGCCTCCGGCGCCCTGCGCGGAGTGCATGGTGTTGGGCGCGCCCGCGTCGAAGGCCGACCAGGCCCAGTAGGCCAGGATCGTCATGTCCCAGAAGGACGGGGAGCCGGCGGGCAGGGCGCGGCGGACGGAGGCCAGCACCTGCTGCTCCAGGTCGAGGTCCTGGGCGGCGATGCGGGCGCGGACCTCGGCCAGCAGGTCGCGTACGCGGCCGGCCGCCGTGTCGTCGGGGCGCTCGTCCACCGTCTCCAGCAGGGCCTGCAGGGCCAGGCGGGCGTCGGCGTGGATGCCGAGGGCGGGGTGGTTGGACTCCAGCTTGCCGAGGTCGGCCTCGATCTGGATCACGCGGCCTCGGGGCTTGAACGTGTGGTAGTTCGAGGAGAGTTCACCGAGGCCCGAGCCGACGACGAGCAGGACGTCGGCGTCCTCCAGGAAGTCGGTGGTGTGCCGGTCCTCCAGCCAGGACTGCAGGGACAGCGGGTGGTTCCACGGGAAGGCGCCCTTGCCGCCGAAGGTGGTGACGACGGGGGCGTTCAACTTCTCCGCCAGCACCCGCAGCTTGCCGGAGGCGTCCGCGCGGACCACTCCCCCGCCGGCGATGATCGCCGGGCGGCGGGCCGTGGACAGCAATCGGGCGGCCACCGCGGTCAGTTCGGGGCGCGGCGGCAGCTCGTCCGGGGTGGCGTCCAGCGCCGTCACCACCGGCAGGTGCGCCGGGGCCAGCAGGACGTCCTGCGGGATCTCCACCCACACCGGGCCGTGCGGGACGGTGAGCGCCGACTTCCAGGCCGCGGCGATCGCGGAGGGGATCTGGGACTGGGTGCGGACCGTGTGCACGGACTTGACCACGCCCCGGAACGAGGCCGCCTGGTCGGGGAGTTCGTGCAGATAGCCGTGGCGGCCGCCGCCGAGCCCGGCGGTGGGGACCTGGCTGCCGATCGCCAGGACGGGGGCGGAGGCCGCCGCCGCTTCCTGCAGCGCGGCCAGGGAGGTGAGGGCTCCCGGGCCGGTCGACAGCAGCAGCGGGGCGGCCTCGCCGGTGATACGGCCGTAGGCGTCCGCGGCGAAGCCCGCGTTGTTCTCCACCCTGAGGCCGATGTAGGTGAGGTCCGAGCGGCGCAGGGCGTCGAACATGCCGAGCGCGTGCTGGCCGGGCAGGCCGAAGACGCAGGTCGCGCCCAGCCCGGCCAGGGTCTCCACGACGAGGTCTCCGCCGGTGCGGCCGGGGGGAGGGTTCAGCGCGGCCTCCGTCTGGGCGGCCGTCGGACGGAGTTCCAGGTCGTGGTCGTGGGTCACTTGCCCTCGTTCTCCTCGCGGGCGGCCGCGATCCGGCGGGTCATGATCGTGGTCAGTTCGTACGCGGTGTGGGAGGCGGCCACCGAGGTGATCTCGGCGTGGTCGTAGGCCGGGGCGACCTCGACGACGTCCGCGGAGACCAGGTTGCAGGAGGCCAGGCCGCGCAGGATCTCCAGCAGTTCGCGGGAGGTCATGCCGCCCGCCTCGGGGGTGCCGGTGCCGGGGGCGTGGGCCGGGTCGAGGCAGTCGATGTCGATGGAGATGTACAGCGGGCGGTCGCCGATGCGCTGCCTCAGCTGGTCGGCGACCTCGTCGGCGCCGCGCCGGTAGACGTCGGCGGAGGTGACGATGCCGAAGCCCATCTTCTCGTCGTCGGTGAGGTCCTGCTTGCCGTACAGCGGGCCGCGGGTGCCGACGTGGGAGAGCGCGGAGGTGTCGAGGATGCCCTCCTCCACGGCCCGGCGGAACGGGGTGCCGTGGGTGTACTCGGCGCCGAAGTAGGTGTCCCAGGTGTCCAGGTGGGCGTCGAAGTGCAGCAGGGCGACGGGGCCGTGCTTCTTGGCCACGCTGCGCAGCAGCGGCAGCGCGATGGTGTGGTCGCCGCCGAGGGTCATCAGGCGGGCGCCGGTGGCGAGGAGGTCGTCGGCGGCGGCCTCGATCGTGTCCACGGCCTCGTTGATGTTGAAGGGGTTCACCGCGATGTCGCCGCCGTCGGCCACCTGCGCGAGGGCGAACGGGGAGGCGTCCTGCGCCGGGTTGTAGGGGCGCAGCAGCCGGGACGCCTCGCGGATGGCGTTGCCGCCGAAGCGGGCGCCCGGCCGGTAGGAGACGCCCGAGTCGAACGGCACGCCCACGACGGCGACGTCGGCGCGGCCGACCTCGTCCAGGCGGGGCAGCCGGGCGAAGGTCGCGGGGCCGGCGTAGCGCGGGACGCGCGAGGAGTCGACGGGGCCGCGGGGCGTCTCGGTGCTGCTCATGAAATGCCTTCTTTCCTGCGCTTCGTCGCGCATGTACTGCTTCTCGTTCGACTCTACTGGTGAGGTCTAACGGTGGGCCGGGGCCGGTTCGGGGGCGAGGTCGGGGGTACGTCCGGCCAGCCGGGCCCGCCACACGGCGAGGACGGCCTCGTCGGTGGGCCGGGTGGCCAGGGAGCCGGCGACGTAGGCGACCAGGGAGGCCAGCAGCCCGTAGTAGACGGGCTCGTTGGCGAGGACGCCGTAACCGATCATCAGGCCGATGACGGCGAGGCCGCCGACGGCGACGGAGGCGAGCGCGCCCTGCGCGGTGCCGCGCTTCCACAGCAACCCGCCGAGGATCGGCACGAGCAGCCCGCCGACGAGCAGGTTGTAGGCCACGGTCAGCGCCTCGACGACGTCGTTGAGCGCGATGGCGGTGCCGATCACCGCGACCCCCATGACCAGGATGAAGGCGCGGTTGCCCTGGACCTCGTCGTGCGCGTCGCCGTCGGTGTCCGTCCCGTCGGTGCGGCGCACCGCGCCGCGCAGCCGCGACCAGATGTCGTTGTTGGCGACGGTGGCGCAGGCGATGAGCGCGCCGGAGGAGGTGGACATCACCGCGGCGAGCGCGGCGGCCAGCACCAGGCCGCGCACGCCGACGGGCAGTTCGGCCTTGACGATGGTGGCGAAGGCGTCGTCGGCGCTGCCCAGGTGCGGGTAGAGCACCTTGGCGGCGGTGCCGATGACGGCGCCGGCCAGCGCGTAGACCAGGCAGTAGGTGCCGGCGACGGTGCCGCCGATGCGGGCGACCCTGTCGCTGCGCGCGGTGAACACCCGCTGCCAGATGTCCTGGCCGATGAGCATGCCGAAGGTGTAGATCAGCACATAGGTGAAGATCGTCTCGCCGCCGATGCCCAGCGGGTCGAAGTAGGAGGTCGGCAGCTTGGCCTCCATCGCGCCGAAGCCCCCCGCCTTGATCACGGCCACGGGCAGCAGCAGGAGCAGCACGCCGATGGTCTTGACCACGAACTGCACCATGTCGGTCAGCGTGATGGACCACATGCCGCCCAGGGTGGAGTACGCGACGACGATCGCGCCACCGATGACGATGGCGACCGTGCGGTTCAGGTCGAACAGGACGTCGAAGATGGTGGCGTAGGCGATGGTGGAGGTCACGGCGAGCATGAGGGTGTAGGCCCACATGACGATGCCGGAGATGAGGCCCGCCTTGCCGCCGTAGCGCAGGTCGAGCATCTCGGAGACGGTGTAGACCTTCAGCCGGGCGATGCGGGCCGAGAAGAAGACCGACAGGGCGAGGATGCCCAGGCCGATGGTGAACACCATCCACGCGCCGGACAGGCCGTACTGGTAGCCGAGGCCGACGCCGCCGATGGTGGAGGCGCCGCCGAGGACGATCGCCGCCATGGTGCCGGAGTACATCGCGGGTCCCAGGCGGCGGCCCGCCACCAGGAACTCGCTCTTGGACTTGGCGCGGCGCATGCCCCACCAGCCCATGGCCAGCATGCCGGCCAGATAGACGACGATCACTGCGTAGTCGACGGCCATGGGCCCTCCTTCGCGCACCTCGGTGGCGTGTCGTGCAGAAACGGGTGGATGTCCTGCCGGGAGCAGGGACCCGGCAGCGCCTCGCGGGGACATCCGCCCGTACCCGCGGCTGCCGGTCTGGACTGACATTAGGTGGCCGAAAAGCGACTGCGAAGTGTACGTTTCATCCATTCCCTGCTGCCGGAATGAAGAAAGTGCACACATGCCGGACGCGCAGACCCCCTCCGCCCCGGCCGCCGACATCGCAGACTCCGCCCTACTCGACCACCTACCTCCCCGCATTGCCCCCCTCCCTCCTCCCCTCGAAGCCCCGCCCCCCTCCCCCCCCCCCCCCCCCCCCCGCCCCCCCCCCCGGCCCCCCCCGCCCCGCCCCCCCCCCCCCCCCCCCCCACCCGCTCCCGCCCCGCGACCTCCGCCCCCCTCCCGCCGCGCCCCCGCGCCCCACCGCGTGCCGCGTCCCCCACGA
>NZ_LR732544.1:3023135-3064899 GCF_902506575.1 Streptomyces mexicanus
GGGCGGTCGGGCCGCCAGCCAGCCGCGCGGCGACAGCGAGGGCAGCGCCGGCGGGCCCGGGCCGGGGGCCGGGTCGCCGGGGGCGCGCAGGCCGAAGGCCGCGCGCGGGGCGGCGGCGGTCAGACCGCGCGCGAGGCGGGCGCTCCCGGGCAGCTGGGGGGGGGCCCTGGGCGCGGCCTTCGTCCTGCGCGCGGCGGGCGACTCGGCCCACGACCAGGGCTCGTCGGTGCTGACCTGGCTGTCGCCGCTGGGCTGGCTGGAGAACCTGCGGCCCTTCGCCGTCGAACGCTGGTGGGTGCTGCCGCTGTTCGCCGCGGCCGCGGCGCTCCAGGCCGCCGTCGCCTACGCGCTCGCCGGGCGCCGGGACGTCGGCATGAGCTTCCTGCCCTCCCGCCCGGGACCGGCCGAGGGCCGGCTGGGCGGGGCGGGCGGCCTGGCCTGGCGGCTGCAGCGCGGAAGCCTCCTTGGCTGGAGCGTGGGATTCTTCCTCGCGGGCCTGGTCTACGGCGCGATGACGACCGGCGCGGCGAGACTGGTCGGCGACAACGACCAGGCACGGCAGATCATCCAGCGGATGGGCGGCCGGGCGGGGCTGACGGACGCCTTCCTCTCCGCGATGGTCGGCATGCTCGGGATGGTCGCCGCGCTCTACGTCGTCGCGTCGGTGCTGCGGTTGAGCGGCGAGGAGACCTCGGGCCGCGCCGAACCGGTGCTCGCGAGCGCCGTGGGGCGGCTGCGGTGGGCCGCCGGGCATCTGGCGGTCGCCTTCGGCGGCTCGGTGCTGATCATGGTGCTGGCGGGGCTCGGCTTCGCGGCCGGCTACGGGCAGCGGCCCGGTGCGGTTCTGGGCGCCTGCCTGGTACAGGTGGCCGCGGTGTGGATGATCGGCGGCGTCGCCGTCCTGCTGCACGGGCTGCTGCCGCGCGCCGCGGTGGCGGCGTGGGCGGTGGCCGGGGCGGTGCTGCTCCTCGGGTGGATCGGGCCCGCGCTCGACGCACCCCGCGTCGTGCTGGACCTCTCGCCGTTCGGGCACCTGCCGAAGCTGCCGGGCGGGGAGATGACCTGGGGGCCGGTGGGCGTGCTCGTCGGGATCGCGGTGGTGCTGGTGGCGGGCGGACTGGCGGGATCGCGGCGGCGGGACCTGGCGGCCTGATCACCCCACCTCCACGCGCAGCCCCGTCAGCCCCCGCATCACGAAGTTCGGCCGGCGCTGCGGCTCCGCCGCCAGACGCAGGGTCGGGGCCTGCCGCAGCAGGGCCGCGAGGGAGGCGGCGAGTTCGATACGGGCCAGCGGGGCGCCGATGCAGTAGTGGATGCCGGCGCTGAAGGAGATGTGCGGGTTGTCGCGGCGGGTGAGGTCCAGGCGCTCGGGGTCGGTGAAGGCGGCCGGGTCGTGGTTGGCGGAACCGAACAGCATGGCGATCTCCGCGCCCCTGGGGATCGTCGTGCCGTCGATCTCGATGTCGTCCAGGACCCACCGCTCGAAGAGCTGCAGCGGGGTGTCGTAGCGCAGCAGTTCCTCGACGGCGGACGGGACCAGGGTGTGGTCCGCGCGCAGGGCGGCCAGCTGGCCGGGGTGGCGGAACAGCGCCCACCAGCCGTTGACGGTGGCGTTGACGGTGGCCTCGTGGCCCGCGTTGAGCAGCAGCACCGCCGTGGAGATCATCTCCTGCTCGGTGAGCCGGTCGCCCTCGTCGTGGGCCGCGATCAGCCCGGAGATCAGGTCGTCGCCCGGCTGCTCGCGGCGCTCGGCGATGAGTTGCCGCAGGTAGTCGGAGAACTCCACCGACGCCCGCACCGCCTTCGCGGCCGTCTCCGCGCTCGGGTTCAGCTCGTACATCCCGCAGATCGCCGCCGACCAGGGCCGCAGCCGGGCGCGGTCCGCCTGCGGGATGCCCAGCATCTCGGCGATCACCGCGACCGGCAGCGGTTCGGCGACGTCGGTCAGCAGGTCCCCGCCGCCCTCCCGCACCAGATGGGCGACCAGCTCGTCGGCCAGGCGGTGCACGTACGGCTTCAGCCGCTCCACCGTGCGCGGGGTGAACGCCTTCGACACCAGGCGCCGGATGCGGGTGTGGTCCGGCGGCTCCAGGTCCAGCATCCCGTGGTCGTTGAGGACGTGGAACGGCTCGTGCTCCGGCGGGGGCGGCGTGCGGCCGAACTCCTCGTGCGTGAAGCGGTGCAGGTAGGTCCGGCCCAGCCGCCTGTCCCGCAGCAGTGCCGACACATCCGCGTGGTGCGGCACGAGCCACTGGTCGCTCGGCTCGTAGTACAGCACCCGGCCCCGGGCACGCAGCTCGGCGAAGGCGGGGTAGGGGTCGGCGACGAACGCCGGGTCCCACGGGTCGAACGCGAGGTCGCGGACAGCTGCCATGCCCGGGACGCTAGCCCCGCCGACCGGTGCCTGACCAGGGGGTGCGCACCGCATGCGTCAGTATCCGGAGGGGCGGACCAGCCCGCACTCGTAGGCGAACACCGCCGCCTGGGTGCGGTCGCGCAGCCCCAGCTTCACCAGGATCCGGCCCACGTGGGTCTTCACCGTCTGCTCGGCGACGACCAGCCGCTCGGCGATCTCCGCGTTGGACAGCCCCTGGGCGATCAGGGCGAGCACCTCCGTCTCACGCTCGGTGAGGTCGCCGACGCGCTCCTTGAGCGGGGCGCGGGGCCGGCCGTTCATCCGGGAGAACTCTGCGATCAGTTTGCGGGTGATGCCCGGCGCCAGCAGCGCGTCACCGGCCGCGACGACCCGGACCGCCTCGGCCAGCCGGTCGGCGGAGGCGTCCTTGAGCAGGAACCCGGACGCGCCCGCGCACAGCGCCTCGTACACGTACTCGTCGAGGTCGAAGGTGGTCAGCACCAGCACCTTGGTGCCGGGCGCCTCGGTGGTGACCCGGTGGGTGGCCTCGATGCCGCCCAGTCCGGGCATGCGGATGTCCATCAGCACGACGTCCGGGGCGAGTTCGGTGACCTTGGCGACGGCGTCCAGGCCGTTCACCGCCTGACCGACCACCTCGATGTCCGGCTGGGTGTTGAGCAGCACGCTGAAGCCCTCCCGGACCATCTGCTGGTCATCGGCGATCAGTACGCGGATGCTGCCGCTCGTCATGGCGTGTCTTCTCCTGTCGGGTGCGGTGCACCGGACCCCGGCGCGTCCTGTTGTGCGGTGGGGGCGGCGGACGGTGGTTCCAGGTGGACGACGGGCAGGCCGTCCGGGGCGATGTACTCGACGCGCGGGCCGGGCGGTACGGGGTCGTCCGCCGGTGCGGTGCCGTCCCGGGGCAGGAACGCGGAGACGGAGAAGCCGCCGTGCAGTGTTCTGGCGGCGGTGACGTGCCCGCCCAGCATGGCCGCCCGCTCGCGCATGCCCAGCAGGCCGTGCCCGGCGCCCGCGGAGGGCGGGACCCGTTGCCGCGGGCGGGAGTTGACCACGTGCAGGTGCAGGCCCTCGGGAACGTGCACGACCTCCACGCGGACCGTCGAACCCGGGGCGTGACGCAGGGCGTTGCTGAGCGCCTCCTGCACGATGCGGTACGCCGACAGCTCCACACCGGGCGGATAGGGCCAGGCGGTGCGCCGCCGGTCCTGGACGTCCAGGGCGACGTGAAGCCCGGCGGCGCGGGGGTTCTCCACCAGGGCGCCGAGGCGGGCGAGGGCGGGCTGCGGGGGCTGCGGGGCCGCCGCGGGGCCCGGCCCCCCGAGGCCATAGGGGCCTCGGGGGCGGCCGAACGCAACACGCCCAGCACCCGGCGCAGTTCGGCCAGCGCCTCCAGAGCGTTGTGCCGGATGCCGGCCAGGTTCTCCCTCAGTTCCTCCGAGGGGTTCTCCGTCAGGTGCGGGGCCACCTGCGCCTGGATGGAGATCACCGACATGTGGTGGGCGACCACGTCGTGCAGTTCGCGGGCGATGCGGCTGCGTTCCTCCAGCAGCGTGCGGCGGGCACGTTCCTCGGCGGTGAGCGTCGTCTGCTGCACCAGTTCCGCACGGGCCTCACGGCGGCCGCGCAGGGCGATGCCCAGCACCACCACCACCGCGGACAGGGCCACGGCGAGCACACCGGTGGACTGGTAGTTCGCCGCGCCCCACACGCCTTGCAGGAGATAGGTGACCAGCGCGGTCACGCCCAGCGCCTCGGCGGCGACGCGGGTGCGCACCCGCAGGGCGAGCAGCAGCAGGACGAACAGGTGGCCGACGATCCCCGCCACGGTCCAGGGCCACTGGAACCCGGCCGTCCGCCCCGACAGCAGGGAGCCGTGCACGGTGATCGCCTGCAGCGCCGTCGCGGCCGTCGACAGCCACCACGCCGGGACCGGCCGCCACAGGGCCAGCACCATCGCCCCGCTCTGGCCGACCGCGAGCGGGAGGGCGAACGCGGCGACCACGTGACCGGAGTCCATGAGGTACGGCAGAGCACCGGTGAAGACCCCGAGCGCGGCCAGGCACACCATCCCGTGGGGCAGCCAGCGCAGCCACACCGAGGCGGGCAGCGGATCGGCCCGCACGGTCCACAGGTCGTCCCGCAGCATCCGCAGCGCGCGCCGGACGGCTTCCCCCCTTGGCATCACGCGCCCACCTTAGGGGGTGTGACGCGGGCCGCGTCCGGCCGCCGGACGCGCACCACCCGCGGCGGGCGCCGGCCACCGGCCCGCTCGTAGCCGTGGAAGGCCGCCCAGCACACGGTCAGGGCGAGGGCGAAGACCGGGAGCCAGGCCAGGCGGGCCACCACCCAGCCCGGGCCGTCGGGGACGGAGTGCAGGCCGGGGAGGCGGCCGGCGAGCAGGCCCGTGGCCGTGGTCGCCATCAGCGCCGTCTGGTGCCACAGGAAGATCGTCATGGCGGAGAGGTTGACCAGCACCACGGCCGCCCAGGCCGGCGGGCGGCGCATCGCGCGCTCCAGCCGCTCGCGCAGCAGCAGCGCCAGGCCGCACTGGGCCAGGCCGAAGGTGACGGCGGCCAGCGTCGGCGGGTTCAGGTTGGAGACCGGAGCGCCCGGAACGCCGACCATCGACGCCGGGTAGCCCGCCCAGGCGACCAGTGCCGCGGTGGCCGCTGCGCCGCCGGCCAGCAGCACCCGGCCCGCGCGGCGGCCTTCCAGTTCGCCACGGGTCCAGGCGGCGCCCAGGGTGAACGGCACCAGCCAGCCCGCGGGCAGGTTCAGCCAGCCCAGCCAGTCGGGGCCGCCGAGGCCGAAGCGCACGAGGTCCACGTGCAGGACGACGGCCAGGGGCCACAGCGGGTTGAGCCGGGTCAGCAGCGGGGTGGCGGCCGTCAGTGCCGCGTGGACCAGCAGGAACCACATCGGGGACAGGGCCAGCTTGACGAGCGTGCGGACCGTGCCTGGGTCGGCGCCGGTCAGCAGCAGGGCGCTCGCCGCGACCGTCCACAGCACGAGGACGGCGGCGGCCGGCCGGAACAGGCGGGACAGCCGGGCCCGCAGCCATCGCGGATAGCCGATGCCCCGGGCCCGCGCCGAGAGGTGGCCCCGAGTGGCCACATGGCCGCCGACCAGGAAGAACACGGCGAGGGTCTGGAACATCCAGGAGACGGGCGCCAGCCCGGGCAGGTACTGCAGGGGGCTCGCGGTGCGCAGCGCCGGGCGCGGGCCGGCCGGCACGACCAGCGCCGTGACCAGCCAGTGGCCCAGCACCACGCCGAGGATCGCGCAGGCCCTGAGCGCGTCGACCGCGCGATCCCGGCCGGGCGGGGTGGCGGCGTGGAGACGCTGGGCCGCGGCGTTCAGGCGAGACAGCGGAGCCGGCCAGGACGCTCGGGGCCGTCGGGACCGCCAGGACCCGCGGGACGGCCGAGGCGGGCGGGGCCTGCGGGGCGGTGCGGTCGCTTCCGTGGGGGGATGGGCGAGGGTTCGCTCGGTCACCGTGCCTCTCCTTCGTCTCCGTCACCGCTCACATCGCCGTTTCCGTCGCCGTCTGCGGCTCCGTCACCGTCGTGCTGTCCGGGCTCGGTCCCGAGGACGATCCGGGCGAGGTGGGTCAGGGACGGGGAGCCGGGGGTGAAGTAGGCGCTGTGGCCGCCGCGCCCGGCCGGGAACGTGCGCGCGCCGAAGGCCGGGTCCATCGGGTCGGTGCCGAAGCCGACCGTGGTGCCGAACAGCCCGGCCCGCACGTGCGGCACGTGCGCCACCCAGTCATCGGTGCCGCGCCCGGCCCAGACGCGGGCCGGGGTGTGCAGCGCGGCCACGGAGTCGGCCCCGGTGCCGGGGCTGCCGATGAGCGCGATGTCGTCCACGTCCAGGCCGGCGGCGGCACGGCCGCACACGACCGAGCCGTAGGAGTGGCACACGAGTGTGATCCGCGGGCCGCGGCCGAGCACGCCCCGCAGGTCGTGCACCGCCTGCCGCAGGCGCGGGGCCGCCCGGTCGGCGCGCCCCGTGGTCAGGACGGTGGTGCTGACGGTTCCCGGGGTCCGGTAACCGAGCCAGGCCACCACCGCCGTGCGGGCCGGGGCCGGGGCGCGGCGGGCCAGCTCCGTGGACAGCGCCGACGCGCCCGCCCGGAAGCGGTCGTAGGTGTCGAGCGAGGTGTCGGAGCCGGGGACGAGGATCGCCACGCGGTCCGCGTGCGCCAGGTCCCCGATCACCTCCGTGACCCGGCCGGGGCCGCGTCCGTCGAAGGCGAGCAGCCGGTGCCCGGGGGCCGCCAACTCCCGTTCCACCGCGGCTCGGTGAACGTCCCCGTGGGCGGCGGCCAGGCGGGCGGCCCGCGCCGCGTCGGCCCGGTTGGCCGCGTACGCCGCGTCCAGGGTCGCCCGGGTCGGCGCGGGGAGGGCCGCCGGTGCCGGGGCGGGGATCTCGGGCCGGGCGGCGGCCGACAGCGGGACCACCACCGCGGCGGCGACGAGGACGGCGAGCAGAGCCCGCCACCATCTGTGGCTGCGACGTCCGGCCCGAGCCGGCCGCCTCTCCCCCACGACACCGCCCCGCGCGGCACCGCCTCGCACGGCGCGAACCGTCCGCTCCTCCCCCATGGGTCGCTCCCCTCCGCCGCGCCCGCCCGTCGAGCGCGTCTGAGGGGAAATTACGGAGCGGGGGACGTCGTCCGCGTCCCGCTGCGGAGCTGTCCCGGGCCGTAGCTCTCAGGTATTACGGGTATGACCGAGGGGCCGGGACCGGGGCCGGGGCCAGGGCCGGGACTGCGTCCGCCGAGCGCAGACCGCCGAGCGCAGACCATCGGGCGCGGACCACCAGGCGCGGACCACCGGGCACGGACGCGAGGCGCGGGCGAGGCCCGGGGGGACAGGGACGCCGATCCCGCTGTCGGCGCTGCTGGGCCGGGAGGACCTGGCGCTGCGGCGGATCGCCGGCCCGCCGGACACCGTCATCCACTGGGCGCAGACCTCGGAGATGGCCGATCCGTACCCCTATCTCCTGGGCGGCGAGCTGCTGCTGACCGCCGGCGTGCACATCACGGACGCGGCGCTCACCGACGACGGCTCGCCGTACTTCGACGCCTACGTCTCCCGGATCGCCGCCGCGGGCGGCGCCGCCCTCGGCTTCGGGGTCACACCCGTGCACGACACGGTGCCGCCCGCCCTGGTGGCCGCCTGCGAGCGGCACGGGCTGCCGCTGGTCGAGGTCCCGCCGCACACCACCTTCTCCGGGGTGGCCCGCGCGGTGTGGCAGCTGATGGCCCAGGCCCGCCTGGCCGAGCTGCGCCGGGTCACCGAGGCCCAGCAGTCCCTGGCCGCCGCCGCGTCCCGCGCCGACCCGGTGCCCTCGGTGCTGCGCCAGCTGGCCCAGCGGGTCGCCGGCCGCACCGTGCTCTACGGTCCCGAGGGCGCCCGCATCGCCGAGGCGGGCCGCGAGGAGCAGCCGCCGGCCGTGCGGGAGGCGCTGGACGCGCTGGCCCGGGCCGTCACCGGCCGCGCCCGGTCCTCCGCCACCGACACCGTGGCCGGCTTCCATCTGGCCGCCTACGCGCTGGGCGCCGGGCAGGAGTTCGTGCTCGCCGTCGCCTCCGCGCACCGCGAGCCGGGCGACCACACCATCGCCTCCGTGGCCGCGGTGCTGCTCTCGCTGCTGACCGGCGAGCACCAGAGCGGCACCGGGGCGGCCCGGTCCTCCGCGCTGGTCCGGCTGCTGCTGGGCGCCCCGCCCGAGGAGGTGGCGCCGCTGCTCGGGGGCGGCCGGTGGGTGGTGGTGCACGCGCGGCCGGGCGGGCAGGCCGCCGACGCGGTGGCCGCCTCGGCGCTGGGCGCCGCGCTCGGCTCCCCGTTGGTCGACCTCGCCGACGGTGTCGTACGGGTCCTGGTGCCGGCCGGGCGCGAGGTGACCGCGCAGCCGGGCTGGACCCTGGGGGTCAGCGCCGCCGTCGAGCCGTCCGGCTGGCCGGCCGCCGACACCCAGGCGGCCCGCGCCCTGGCCCGCGCCCGCGCCACCCGCGCCGCGCTGGTGACCCACGGCCTCGGCTCGGGCCTGGCCGACCTGCTGCCCGCGCGGGAGGCGGCGGCGCACGCCCGCGCCCTGCTGGCCCCCCTGACGCCGGTGCTCACCGAGACCCTGCGCGCCTGGCTGTCCCTGCACGGCAGTTGGGACCGCACCGCCACCGCCCTGGGCGTCCACCGCAACACCGTCCGCCACCGCATCACCCGCTGCGCCGCCCTGCTCCACGCGGACCTGGACGACCCGGACGTGCGCATGGAGCTGTGGTTCGCCCTGCGGCACGCCTGAGGGGGGCCGTGGCCGCCCTGCGCCGCACCGGACGCGCCCGTGGTCGCCCCGCGCCGCACCGGACGCGCCCGTGATCGGCCCGCGCCGCGCCTGAGGCGCCCGTGGTGGCCCCGCGTCGCACGAGACACGACCGCGCTCGGCCCTGCACCGCACCGGACGCGCCCGTGGCCGCCCCGCACCGCACAGACGCAACCGCTATCGGCCCCGCGCCGCAGCGGACAGTGACGGCGGTCCGGGCGTGAGACGTGTCCCAGCGGCCACAACGGCCGGGACGGGCGCGGGACGCTGCCCCACAATGGGGACCATGCCGATATCCGGGACACCCAGCCGCGCCGAACTCCTCGACCATCTCGTGCAGACCCGTATCGCCGGGAACGTCGCCACGCCGCGCGAGAACAACCTCTCCCACTACCGCAAACTGGCCAACGGCGACCGCAACTTCTGGCTCGGCCTGGAACTCGGCGACCGGTGGAGCGACGAGCAGGACGTGCTCGCGGTGATGGCCGAGCGGGTCGGCGTCAACGACGACCCCGAGTACCGCCAGGGCCAGGACACCATCGACCCGGAACTGACCGTCGCCGCCCTGGAGCGGATGGCCGGCCGGCTGCGCAAGGCGGCCGAGGGGCGGCAGCGGGTGCTGCTGGCCACCGGTCACCCCGGCGGCCTGCTCGACGTGCACCGCGCCACGGCCGCCGCGCTGCGCGCCGCCGGCTGCGAGATCGTCGTCATCCCGGACGGGCTGCAGACCGACGAGGGGTACGTGATGCAGTTCGCCGACGTGGCGGTCCTGGAGCACGGTGCCACGCTGTGGCACACCCACTCGGGCGAGCCGATGCGCGCCGTCCTCACCGGCCTGGAGCGGGCCGGCCGCCCGCTGCCGGACCTGGTGGTCGCCGACCACGGCTGGGCGGGATGCGCCGGGCAGCACGGCGTGGACAGCGTCGGCTACGCCGACTGCAACGACCCGGCGCTGTTCCTCGCCGAGGCCGAGGGCACCCTGCAGGTGACGGTGCCGCTCGACGACCACGTGGTCAGCCCCCGCTACTACGACCCGATGACGGCGTACCTGCTGGACCAGGCGGGGCTGCTCTAGCGGGCGCCCAGGCCCCGGACAGGCCCTAGGGCGGGGCCGGTGCCGGGCCGGAGGCCGCGCGGCGGGGGGTCGGGTCGAGATAGACCCGGCTCACCGCCGGGAACCGCGCCCGCAGCCGCTGCTCGGCCTGTTCGCAGGCCCACTCGATCTGCGCGGCGCTCGACACGTCCCGGAAGTCGACCTTGGCGGCCACCAGCGCCTCCTGCGGACCCTGCACCAGCGTGGTCAGCTCCAGGACGGCCTCGACGTGCTCCACCGCCAGCAGTTCCGCCCGGATCCCCTCCCGCGTCGCGCGGGGCAGCGGCCGGCCGATGAGCAGCTCCACGTTCGACCGGCCCAGCACCCAGGCGACGTACAGCAGCAGCGCGCCGATGCACAGCGAGGCGACGCCGTCGAAGACACCGGACCCGGTCAGCTGCCCGCCGAGCAGCCCGCCCGCGGCCAGGACCAGGCCGATCAGGGCGGCCGAGTCCTCCATGACCACGGCCTTGACGGCGGTGTCGGCGGTGCGCCGCAGGTAGCGCAGGAAGGGCACGCGGCGGCGGGCCGCCTCGCCGCGGGCCTGGCGCACGGCGGTGCGCAGCGAGAAGCCCTCCAGCAGGAAGGCGACGGCGAGCACGAGGTAGGACGCGAGCGGGTCGCCGAGGTTCTCCCCGGAGACCAGCGTGTGGATGCCGTCGTACAGGGAGAAGACGGCGCCGCCGACAAAGGTGGCGACGGCGGCCAGCAGCGCCCAGACGTAGCGCTCGGGGCCGTAGCCGAGGGGGTGTTCCTCGTCGGCGGGCCGCGCGCTGCGCTTGAGCGCGGTGAGCAGCAGTACCTCGGTGACCGTGT
Source organism: Streptomyces mexicanus (assembly GCF_902506575.1). Taxonomy (GTDB): domain Bacteria; phylum Actinomycetota; class Actinomycetes; order Streptomycetales; family Streptomycetaceae; genus Streptomyces; species Streptomyces mexicanus. The sequence continues at coordinate 3,033,746 of NZ_LR732544.1, forward strand.
CGGCGACCGAGTGCGCGGCCTCCGACAGCATCGCGCTGGAGCCGCTGATCACCCCGGCGACCGCCTTGGCCAGCGCGATCCCGAGGTTGGCCAGGGCGGCGACGATCACCGTGAAGGTGCTCTCGCCGCCGCCGCTGCCCTGGTGCGCCGTGTCCGCCGGGTCGGCCGGGTCCGCCGTGTCCGCTGTGCCTGGTGCGTCCGCCATGCTCCTCAGTGTTCCCGGGGGACGCGGACCACGCCCTCCTGGATCACCGATATGGCCAGCCGCCCGTCCTGGGTGTAGATCCGGGCCTGGCCCAGGCCGCGCCCGCCGTGCGCGGAGGGCGACTCCTGGTCGTACAGCAGCCACTCGTCGGCGCGGAAGGGCCGGTGGAACCACATCGCGTGGTCCAGCGACGCCCCGACCACGTCCCCGACGGCCCAGCCGCCGCGCCCGTGCGCGAGCAGCACGGAGTCCAGCAGGGTCATGTCGGAGACGTAGGTGGCGAGGACCACGTGGAGCAGCGGTGCGTCGATGTCGCCGTCGAGCTTGCCGTTGGTGCGGAACCACACCTGCGAGTGCGGCTCGCGCGGCGCGCCGAACCGCCCGAACGGCGGCTCGTCGACGTACCGCAGATCGACCGCCTCACGCGCCTCGAGGAACCGCTCCACCACGTCCGGCGGCAGGTGGTCGTAGCCGCGCAGCCGCTCCGCGGAGGTGGGCAGGGTCTCCGGGTCCGGCGCGGGCGGCATCGGCGCCTGGTGGTCCAGGCCCTCCTCGTACGTCTGGAACGACGTCGACAGGTGGAAGATGGGCTGCCCGTGCTGGACGGCGACCACCCGGCGGGTGGTGAAGGACCGGCCGTCGCGGATGCGGTCCACGGTGTAGACGATGGGCGCGCCCGGGTCGCCGGGGCGCAGGAAGTAGGCGTGCAGCGAGTGCGCGTGCCGGTCCGGGGGGACCGTGCGCCCGGCGGCGACCAGCGCCTGCGCGGCGACCTGCCCGCCGAAGACGCGGGGGACGACCGCCGAGCGGGATGTGCCGCGGAAGATGTCCTGCTCGATCTGCTCCAGGTCGAGCAGATCGAGCAGCGACTGAAGTGCCTGACTCATGTGTCAGTTGTATCCTGCACTGATTTCGGCCGGGTGACGGACCCGGTACCCCTGACGCGGGCCCTTGCGGACCCGTGTCCTTTACAGACCCATGTCCTTGGCGATGATCGTCTTCATGATCTCGCTGGTGCCGCCGTAGATGCGGTTCACGCGGTTGTCCGCGTACAGACGGGCGATCGGGTACTCGTTCATGTAGCCGTAGCCGCCGTGCAGCTGCAGGCACCGGTCGATGACGCGGTGGGCGACCTCGGTGCAGAACAGCTTGGCGGAGGCGGCCTCGGCGGGCGTCAGCTCGCCGGCGTCCAGCGCCTCCAGCGCGCGGTCGGCGACGGCCTCGGCCGCGTCCACCTCGGCCTGGCAGGCGGCCAGCTCGAACTTGGTGTTCTGGAAGTGGGCGACCGGCTTGCCGAAGACGGTGCGCTCCTGCACGTACTGCTTGGCGAACCGGACGGCGGCTTTGGCCTGCGCGTAGGCGCCGAAGGCGATGCCCCAGCGCTCGGAGGGCAGGTTCTTGCCGAGGTAGTAGAAGCCCTTGTTCTCCTCGCCGAGCAGGTCCTCGACGGGCACCTTGACGTCGACGAACGCCAGCTCGGCGGTGTCGGAGGTCTTCAGGCCCAGCTTGTCCAGCTTGCGGCCCACGGAGTAGCCCTCGGACTTGGTGTCCACGGCGAACAGGGAGATGCCGTGGCGGCGGTCCTCGGCCGTCGGCGCGGACGTGCGGGCGCAGACGATGACGCGGTCGGCGTGCACGCCGCCGGTGATGAAGGTCTTGGCGCCGTTGAGGACGTAGTGCGTGCCGTCCTCGGAGAGCTTGGCGGTGGTCTTCATGCCGGCCAGGTCCGAGCCGGTGCCCGGCTCGGTCATCGCGATGGCCCACATCTCCTCGCCGGAGACGAACTTGGGCAGGTAGCGCTTCTTCTGCTCGTCGGTGGCGAGCATCTTGATGTACGGCAGCGCGAGCAGCACGTGCACGCCGGAGCCGCCGAAGGTCACGCCCGCGCGGGCGGTCTCCTCGTACTGGATGGCCTCGAACTTGTGGGTCTCCAGGCCCGCGCCGCCGAACTCCTCGGGCACGTTGATGCCGAACAGGCCCAGCTCGGCGAGCTTGTAGTAGAACTCGCGGGGCACGATGCCCTGCGCGAACCACTCGTCGTACACCGGTACGACCTCGGCCTCGATGAAGGCGCGAAGGGTCTCCCGGAACGCCTCGTGATCCTCGTTGAACACCGTACGGCGCACGCCGCCACCTCCACGTACCTCGGCCTGACTGCCAGCAGCTACCTGTCTAAGCGCTTGCTCATCCCAACGTACCGGCGGGTAGGCGAGCCAGTAAAGAGGTGAGGCAGTAACCCTCATCACGCGAAGGGAGGGGGAGGGCGGGGCGCGCGGCGCACGCGTGCCTGTCCCGCTCAGCCCTCCGCGGGCGCCGCCGCCGCGAACGCCCCCTTCGCCATCCGGTGCAGCAGCTCCGCCGTCGCGCCCCGGCCCGGCAGCACCCCCCGCCGTCCCAGGTGCGGCGTGGAGTTCAGCAGCCCGAACACCGAGTGGACGGCCGACCGGGCGGCGGGTTCGGCCAGGGTCGGGTGCACCTGCCGGACCACGTCCACCCACAGCTCCACGTACTGCCGCTGCAGCTGCCGCACCAGCTTACGGTCGCTGTCCCGGAGGCGGTCCAGCTCACGGTCGTGCAAGGTGATGAGGGGACGGTCGTCGAGCGCGAAGTCGATGTGCCCCTCGATGAGCGAGTCGAGGACCGCCTCCGGCCCGGCCCCGCCGCCGGCCTCCGCCAGCCGCCGCCTCGCTCCCGTGAGCAGCTGACCGCTGATGCCGACCAGCAGCTCCGCGAGCATCGCGTCCTTGCCCGCGAAGTGCCGGTACAGGCCGGGCCCGCTGATGCCCACCGCGGCGCCTATCTCGTCGACGCCGACGCCGTGGAAGCCGCGTTCGGCGAAGAGCCGCGCGGCTTCCTTGAGGATCTGCTCGCGGCGGGTGGGGGCGTCGGTTCGCGTGGCCATGAAAACGATTCTAGACAGTCGGGTTAGCGGTCGTTAACCTGAAGGAGATGCGTTAACGCTCATTAACACGCAGGCCGGCGACCGCCGGCCACGGGTGAGGGGACCGCAAGGATGCACGAGGCACCGGAGCTGACGAGCGCGGCCGACCCCGCGTCGGAGGCCTGGCGGGCCAACGAACAGGGGCACCTGGCGCTCGTCGAGGAGCTGCGCGCCAAGCTCGCCGCCGCCCGGCTCGGCGGCGGGGAGAAGGCGCGGGCACGGCACACCGCGCGCGGGAAGCTGCTGCCGCGCGACCGCGTGGACACGCTGCTGGACCCCGGCTCGCCGTTCCTGGAGCTGGCTCCGCTGGCGGCGGACGGGATGTACGACGGGCAGGCGCCGGCCGCCGGGGTCATCGCCGGGATCGGGCGGGTCAGCGGCCGCGCGTGCGTGATCGTCGCCAACGACGCCACCGTCAAGGGCGGGACGTACTACCCGATGACGGTGAAGAAGCACCTGCGCGCGCAGGAGGTGGCCCTGGAGAACCGGCTGCCGTGCCTGTACCTCGTCGACTCCGGCGGCGCCTTCCTGCCGATGCAGGACGAGGTCTTCCCCGACCGCGAGCACTTCGGGCGGATCTTCTACAACCAGGCCCGCATGTCCGGCGCCGGCATCCCGCAGATCGCGGCCGTGATGGGCTCGTGCACGGCGGGCGGGGCGTACGTCCCGGCGATGAGCGACGAAGCGGTGATCGTGCGCAACCAGGGCACGATCTTCCTGGGCGGCCCGCCGCTGGTGAAGGCGGCCACCGGTGAGGTCGTCACCGCCGAGGAGCTGGGCGGCGGCGAGGTGCACTCCCGGATCTCCGGCGTCACCGACCACCTCGCCGAGGACGACGCCCACGCCCTGCGGATCGTGCGCACCATCGTCTCCACGCTGCCCGCGCGCTCGTCCCTGCCCTGGGAGGTCACCGAGCCGGTCGAGCCCAAGGTGGACCCCTACGGGCTGTACGGCGCGGTGCCCGTGGACCCGCGCACCCCCTACGACGTGCGCGAGATCATCGCGCGCGTGGTGGACGGCTCGCGGTTCGCGGAGTTCAAGTCCGAGTTCGGGCAGACCCTGGTCACCGGTTTCGCCCGGATCCACGGCCACCCGGTGGGGATCGTCGCCAACAACGGCATCCTGTTCTCCGAGTCGGCCCAGAAGGGCGCCCACTTCATCGAGCTGTGCGACCAGCGCGGCATCCCGCTGGTGTTCCTGCAGAACATCTCCGGCTTCATGGTCGGCCGGGACTACGAGGCGGGCGGCATCGCCAAGCACGGCGCCAAGATGGTCACGGCGGTGGCCTGCACCCGCGTGCCCAAGCTGACGGTGGTCGTCGGCGGCTCGTACGGCGCCGGGAACTACTCGATGTGCGGCCGGGCCTACTCCCCCCGCTTCCTGTGGATGTGGCCGAACGCCAAGATCTCCGTGATGGGCGGCGAGCAGGCCGCCTCCGTGCTCGCCACCGTCAAGCGGGACCAGCTCGAAGGGCGCGGCGAGGAGTGGTCCGCCGAGGACGAGGAGTCCTTCAAGGCGCCCATCCGGGCGCAGTACGAGCGGCAGGGCAACGCCTACTACGCCACCGCCCGGCTCTGGGACGACGGAGTGATCGACCCGCTTCAGACCCGCCAGGTGCTGGGCCTGGCCCTGACCGCGTGCGCCAACGCCCCGCTGGGTGACCCCCAGTTCGGCGTCTTCCGGATGTGAGGGGGACCTCGTAGTCATGTTCGAGACAGTTCTGGTGGCCAACCGCGGCGAGATCGCCGTCCGCGTCATCCGCACGCTCCGCGCGCTCGGCGTGCGGTCGGTGGCCGTGTACTCCGACGCCGACGCCGGCGCCCGGCACGTGCGGGAGGCGGACACGGCGGTGCGGATCGGTCCGGCGCCCGCGGCCGAGAGCTACCTGTCGATCGACCGGCTCCTCGAGGCCGCCGCCCGCACGGGCGCACAGGCAGTGCACCCGGGGTACGGCTTCCTGGCGGAGAACGCCGACTTCGCGCGCGCCTGCGAGGCGGCCGGGCTGGTCTTCGTCGGGCCGCCGGCGGACGCGATCGCCCTGATGGGCGACAAGATCCGTGCCAAGGAGACGGTGAAGGCGGCCGGGGTGCCGGTGGTGCCCGGCTCCAGCGGTTCGGGGCTGAGCGACGAGCAGCTCGCCGAGGCCGCCCGCGGCATCGGGATGCCGGTGCTGCTCAAGCCGTCCGCGGGCGGCGGCGGCAAGGGCATGCGGCTGGTGCGCGAGGAGCACCGGCTCGCGGACGAGATCGCCGCCGCCCGCCGCGAGGCCCGCGCCTCCTTCGGTGACGACACCCTCCTGGTCGAGCGCTGGGTGGACACCCCGCGGCACATCGAGATCCAGGTCCTGGCCGACGGCCACGGCACCGTCCTCCACCTCGGGGAGCGCGAGTGCTCCCTGCAGCGCCGCCACCAGAAGATCATCGAGGAGGCGCCCAGCGTGCTTCTGGACGAGGCCACCCGGGCGGCGATGGGCGAGGCCGCGGTCCAGGCGGCCCGCTCCTGCGGCTACCGGGGCGCGGGCACGGTGGAGTTCATCGTCCCCGGCGGTGACCCGTCCTCGTACTACTTCATGGAGATGAACACCCGGCTGCAGGTGGAGCACCCGGTCACGGAGCTGATCACCGGCCTGGACCTGGTGGAGTGGCAGCTGCGGGTGGCGGCGGGCGAGCGCCTGCCGTTCGCGCAGCAGGACATCACCCTCACCGGGCACGCGGTCGAGGCCCGGCTGTGCGCCGAGGACCCCGCCCGCGGATTCCTGCCCTCGGGCGGCACGGTGCTCAGGCTGCGCGAGCCGCAGGGCGAGGGGGTGCGCACCGACTCCGGGCTGACCGAGGGCACCGAGGTCGGCAGCCTCTACGACCCGATGCTGTCGAAGGTGATCGCCTACGGCCCCGACCGGGCCACCGCGCTCAGGAAGCTGCGCGCGGCCCTGGCTCAGACGGTCACGCTCGGCGTGCAGACCAACGCCGGGTTCCTGCGCCGGCTGCTGGCCCACCCGGCGGTCGTGGCGGGCGAGCTGGACACCGGGCTGGTGGAGCGCGTCGTGGACGAGCTGGCCGCCCCGGGCGTGCCCGAGGAGGTCTACGAGGCCGCCGCCGCCGTACGGTTGGACGCGCTGCGACCGAAGGGCGAGGGCGGCTGGATCGACCCGTTCTCCGTGCCGTCCGGCTGGCGGCTGGGCGCGGAGCCCAAGCCGGTCTCCTTCCACCTGCGCGTCACCGACCCGGTGGAGTACACCCCGCGCGGCACCCACACGGTCACCGAGGACACGGTGTCGGTCACCCTCGACGGCGTCCGGCACACCTTCCACCGCGCCGCCGACTGGCTGGGCCGCGACGGCGACGCCTGGCACGTGCGCGACCACGACCCGGTGGCCGCCTCCCTGATCCGCGCGGCCCATTCCGGCGCCGATTCGCTGACCGCGCCCATGCCGGGCACGGTGACGGTGGTGAAGGTGGCCGTCGGCGACGAGGTGACCGCCGGCCAGAGCCTGCTGGTGGTGGAGGCGATGAAGATGGAGCACGTCATCTCCGCCCCGCACGCCGGCACGGTCACCGAACTGGACGTCACCCCGGGCACGGCGGTCGCCATGGACCAGGTGCTGGCGGTCATCGCGCCCGTGGAGGAGGAGACGGCATGAGCACACCCGCGGCTGTAAGGCGGGCAGCTGTAGGGGGCGACAGGGGGCGCGCGGCTCCAAGGGGCCGCGTGCCGGCCGCCGTCGCCGTCCGGACCCCCCGCCGTACGGCCGGCGACCACCGGCCGCCGAAAGTTCTGCAGGCCGTCCCGGCCCCCCACCTGCCCGCCCGGGTCAGGATCCACGAGGTCGGCCCGCGCGACGGCCTGCAGAACGAGAAGGCGACCGTGCCGACACAGGTGAAGGCGGAGTTCATCCGCCGCCTGGCCGGCGCGGGCCTGACCACGATCGAGGCGACCAGCTTCGTCCACCCGAAGTGGGTCCCCCAACTGGCGGACGCAGAGCAGCTGTTCCCGCAGGTGAGCGACCTGCCGGTGGACCTGCCCGTCCTCGTGCCCAACGAGCGGGGCCTGGACCGCGCGCTGGCGCTGGGCGCCACCCGGGTCGCCGTCTTCGCCAGCGCCACCGAGTCCTTCGCGAAGGCCAACCTGAACCGGACGGTGGACGAGGCGCTGGCCATGTTCGAGCCGGTGGTGCGCCGGGCGAAGGGCGAGGGCGCGCACGTGCGCGGCTATCTGTCCATGTGCTTCGGCGACCCCTGGGAGGGGCCGGTCGCCGTGGACCAAGTGGTCCGGGTCTGCCGGGCGCTGCGGGACATGGGCTGCGACGAGCTGAGCCTCGGCGACACCATCGGCGTCGCCACGCCCGGCCACGTGCTGCAACTCCTGGCCGCGCTGAACGAGGCCGGGGTGCCCACCGACGTCCTCGGCGTGCACTTCCACGACACCTACGGCCAGGCCCTCGCCAACACCCTGGCCGCGCTCCAGCACGGCGTCACCACCGTGGACGCCTCCGCGGGCGGCCTCGGCGGCTGCCCCTACGCCCGGTCCGCCACCGGCAACCTCGCCACCGAAGACCTCGTGTGGATGCTGCGCGGCCTCGGCATCGACACCGGGGTCGACCTGGACCGCCTCGTCGCCACCAGCGCGTGGATGGCCGGGCAGCTGGGCCGCCCCAGCCCCTCGCGCACCCTTCGCGCCCTCTCCCACAAGGAGCAGTGATCGAGCATGAACCACCGTCTGACCCCCGAGCTGGAGGAACTCCGCCGCACGGTGGAGGAGTTCGCGCACGACGTCGTGGCGCCGAAGATCGGTGACTTCTACGAGCGGCACGAGTTCCCGTACGAGATCGTCCGGGAGATGGGCCGCATGGGGCTGTTCGGGCTGCCGTTCCCGGAGGAGTACGGCGGGATGGGCGGCGACTACCTGGCGCTGGGCATCGCCCTGGAGGAGCTGGCGCGGGTGGACTCCTCGGTGGCCATCACCCTGGAGGCCGGGGTGTCGCTGGGCACCATGCCGATCCATCTGTTCGGCACCGAGGAGCAGAAGCGGCAGTGGCTGCCCAAGCTGTGCGCGGGCGAGATCCTGGGCGCATTCGGCCTCACCGAGCCCGACGGTGGCTCGGACGCGGGCGCCACCCGCACCACGGCCCGCCTGGACGAGAAGACCGGGGAATGGGTGATCAACGGCACCAAGTGCTTCATCACCAACTCCGGCACGGACATCACCGGCCTGGTGACGGTGACGGCGGTGACGGGCCGCAAGCCCGACGGCAGGCCGCTCATCTCCGCGATCATCGTCCCGTCCGGCACGCCCGGCTTCACGGTGGCGCCCGCCTATTCGAAGGTCGGCTGGAACGCCTCGGACACCCGGGAGCTGTCCTTCCAGGACGTGCGGGTGCCGGCGGCCAACCTGCTGGGCGAGGAGGGCCGCGGGTACGCGCAGTTCCTGCGGATCCTGGACGAGGGCCGCATCGCGATCGCGGCGCTGGCGACGGGGCTCGCGCAGGGCTGTGTGGACGAGTCGGTGAAGTACGCCAAGGAGCGGCACGCCTTCGGCCGTCCGATCGGCTCCAACCAGGCCATCCAGTTCAAGATCGCCGACATGGAGATGCGGGCCCACACCGCCCGGCTGGCCTGGCGGGACGCGGCCTACCGGCTGGTGGCGGGCGAGCCGTTCAAGAAGGAGGCGGCGCTGGCGAAGCTGTACTCCTCCACGATCGCGGTCGACAACGCCCGAGACGCCACGCAGATCCACGGCGGCTACGGCTTCATGAACGAGTATCCGGTGGCCCGGATGTGGCGCGACTCCAAGATCCTGGAGATCGGCGAGGGCACCAGCGAGGTCCAGCGCATGCTGATCGCCCGCGAGCTGGGGCTGACGAGCTGAGGCGGTGCCGCCTCGATGAGGCGTCGGGTGTGCGGGCAGCGGACGGAGTTCTTCCGCTGCCCGGCTCACCGCTCCCTGCTCGACCGGGCGCTCGCCGTGGTGACCCCGGCGCTGGACGCCGCCGGGGCGCCCCGCCCCCTGGACAGAGACTGAGGTTAGGCTAACCTACCTTTCGAACCTGTCCGGCGGGCCGTCCCGCCCCGTTCGAAAGCAGTCATACCCATGTCCAACGCCCGTGCCACTGTTCTCACCCGCCGCGGCATCCTCGCCGCCGGCGGCGCCCTCGGCCTCGGCGCCGTGCTCGCGGCCTGCGGTGACGAGGATGCGAAAAGCGGCGGCTCGGGCAGCGGCACCACGGCGGCCAAGTCCGGCCCCTGGTCCTTCAAGGACGACCGCGGCAAGACGGTGAAGGCCGACAAGGTCCCGGCGAACATCGTGGCGTTCGTCGGCGTCGCCGCCGCGCTGTACGACTACGGCATCCAGGCCAAGGGCGTGTTCGGGCCGACGACCACCAAGGACGGCAAGGCCGACGTACAGGCCGGTGACATGGACGTCAGCAAGGTGACCGTCCTCGGCAACGAGTGGGGCCAGTTCAACATCGAGAAGTACGCGGCCCTGGCGCCCGACGTCCTCATCTCCACCATGTTCGACAACGTCGGCACCCTCTGGTATGTCCCCGAGGAGTCGACGAAGAAGATCCGGGCGGGGGGCGCCCCGACCGTCGGCATCTCCGTCTACGACCGGCAGCTGCCCGAGCCGCTGGAGCGCATGCTCGCGCTCGCCGCCTCGCTCGGCGCGGACGTGACCACCGACAAGGTCAAGCAGGCCAAGAAGCGGTTCGAGGACGCGGCCGCCCGGCTGCGCGCCGCCGCCAAGGCCAAGCCCGACATCAAGGTGATGGCCGGCTCCGCCAGCCAGGACCTGTTCTACGTCTCGGGCACCAACCTCTCCATCGACCTGGAGTACTTCAAGGCCCTCGGCGTGCACTTCGTCGAGCCCCCGGAGAGCGCCAAGAAGCAGGGCGGCGGCTGGTACGAGTCGCTGAGCTGGGAGAACGTCGACAAGTACCCGGCGGACATCATCATGATGGACGACCGCACCTCGGCCATCCAGCCCGCTGACATCACCCAGGCCACCTGGAAGAAGCTCCCCGCGGTCAAGGCCGGCCAGGTCATCGCGCGCACCCCCGAGCCGATCCTGTCCTACGACAAGTGCGCCCCGCTGCTGGAGAACCTCGCCCAGGCCATCGAGACCGCGAAGAAGGTCTCCTGACCCGCGCCTTGGCCCCGGCCCCCTGACGCACACTCAGGAGCATCCATGACGACGGCCGTAGCCGCCCCGTTCCGTTTCTTCTCCCTGCAGGTCGTACGGACGAGGCGGCTCGGCCCGTCCCTGGTCCGCGTCACCTTCGCCGGGCCCGACCTGCGCGCCTTCCGCTCCGACGGACGCGACCAGTCCCTGTCGCTGTTCCTGCCGCACCCCGGTCAGCGCGAGCCCGTGGTCCCGCTGGACCACGGCGACGGCTGGTGGCACGCCTGGCGGGAACTGCCCGACGACGTACGGGCGGTGATGCGCTCCTACACCCTGCGCGCGCTGCGCCGCGACGCCCTGGGCGACACCGCCGAGATCGACATCGACTTCGCCCTGCACGGGGTCGGCCCCCAGGCGCCCGGTCGCGCCGGACCGGCCTCCCGCTGGGCCGCCCGGGCCATGGCCGGCGATCGCGTCCTGCTGCTCGGCCCGGCGATCGAGGACAACAGGGCGATCCGCTTCCGCCCGCCCGAGGACACCGATCTGGTGGTGCTGTGGGGCGACGAGACCGCCGTACCGGCGGCGACCGCGATCCTTGAGTCCCTGCCGGCCGGCACCCGGGTGCGCGCCTGGCTGGAGGTGCCGCACGCCGGTGACGTGCAGAACGTCGCCACACGCGCCGACGCCGAGGTCACCTGGCTGGGGCGGGACGGCAGCCTTCCGGTGTCCACCCCGCTTGCCCTCACCGCCCTGCGCGAGGCCGTGCTGCCGCCCGCCGAGCGCCCGTACGTCTGGCTCGCGGGCGAGTCCGGGTGCGTCAAGCGACTGCGCCGGCACTGGGTCGGCGAGCGCGGGATCGACAAGCGGCGCGTGACCTTCGTCGGCTACTGGCGGCATGGGCTGAGCGAGGAGCAGTTGCGCGCCCAGGAGTAGGGCCCCGGCGCGCCCGGTGACAGCGGCTCAGGCGTGACCCCGGTCACGGAGGGGCGGGACACGCGCGACATAGAGTTAGGTTAGGCTAACCTAAGTTGATGTTCGCGCGACGCCGCCCGTTCGTCCCGCCACGGACCGTCCCCACACCTCGGAGGACCCCCCATGCGCTCACACCTGCTCAATGACCTCACCGCGGAGCACTACCGCCGCTCGGTGACCGAAGGAGTGGAGCGGGTGGCCGCCCGGCTCGCCGCCACCGACCGGCCGTTCACCGGTGTCACGGTCGACGCCCTGGCCCCCCGCATCGAGCGGATCGACCTGGACCGCCCGCTGCACGACACCACGGCGGCCCTGGACGAACTGCAGGACGTCTACCTGCGGGACGCCGTCTACTTCCACCACCCCCGCTACCTGGCCCACCTCAACTGCCCGGTGGTGATCCCGGCGGTGGTCGGCGAGGCGGTGCTGTCCGCCGTCAACTCCTCGCTGGACACCTGGGACCAGTCGGCCGGCGGCACCCTCATCGAGCGCAGGCTCATCGACTGGACGGCCGCCCGCATCGGCCTCGGGCCCGCCGCCGACGGCGTGTTCACCTCCGGCGGCACCCAGTCCAACCTCCAGGCGCTGCTGCTGGCCCGCGAGGAGGCCAAGCCGGGCCGGGAAGGGCCGGCCGGGCCGGCGAGACTGCGCATCTTCACCTCCCGGGCGAGCCACTTCAGCGTGCAGAAGTCCGCGAAACTCCTGGGCCTGGGCCCGGAGTCGGTGGTGGCGCTCCCGGTCGACCGCGACCAGCGGATGCAGACCCTCGCCCTCGCCCAGGAACTGCGGCGCTGCCGCGAGGACGGCCTGGTCCCCATGGCCGTCGTCGCCACCGCCGGCACCACCGACTTCGGCTCCATCGACCCGCTGCCCGAGATCGCCGAGCTGTGCGCCGAGTACGGCACCTGGATGCACGTGGACGCCGCCTACGGCTGCGGACTGCTGGTCTCCCCCACCCGCCGCGACCTGCTCGCCGGCATCGAGCACGCCGACTCGGTCACGGTCGACTTCCACAAGTCCTTCTTCCAGCCGGTCAGTTCCTCCGCCGTGCTGGTCCGCGACGCCGCGACCCTGCGCCACGCCACCTACCACGCGGACTACCTCAACCCCCGCCGCGCCGCCGCCGAGCGCGTCCCCAACCAGGTCGACAAGTCCCTGCAGACCACCCGCCGCTTCGACGCCCTGAAACTGTGGATGACGCTGCGCGTGATGGGCGCCGAGGGCGTGGGACGGCTGTTCGACGAGGTGTGCGACCTCGCGCGGGAGGGCCACCGGCTGCTGGCCGCCGACCCGCGCTTCGACGTCGTCGTCGAGCCGGCCCTGTCCACGCTGGTCTTCCGCTACGTCCCGCGCGCGGTCACCGACCCGGCCCGGATCGACCGCGCCAACCTGCACGCCCGCAAGGCCCTGTTCGCCTCCGGTGACGCCGTCGTCGCCGGCACCAAGGTCGCGGGCCGCCACTACCTGAAGTTCACCCTGCTCAACCCCGAGACCACGGCCGACGACATCGCCGCCGTGCTCGACCTGATCGCCGGCCACGCCGAGCAGTACCTGGGAGAGTCCCTTGACCGCGCGTCCTGAAGCCCCGACCGACCCGTACGACTTCGTGGGGATCGGGCTCGGCCCCTTCAACCTCGGCCTGGCCTGCCTCACCGAGCCCATCGCCGAACTCAGCGGCCTCTTCCTGGAGTCCAAGCCCGACTTCGCCTGGCACTCGGGCATGTTCCTCGACGGCGCCCATCTGCAGACCCCGTTCATGTCGGACCTGGTGACCCTGGCCGACCCCACCTCCCCGTACTCCTTCCTCAACTACCTGAAGGAGAAGGGCCGGCTGTACTCGTTCTACATCCGGGAGAACTTCTACCCGCTGCGCGTCGAGTACGACGACTACTGCCGCTGGGCGGCGCACCGGCTCCGCAGCGTCCGCTTCGGCACCACGGTCACCGAGGTGACGTACGACGAGGCCGACGAGGTGTACACCGTGCGGACCCACACCGGCGGGACCTACCGCGCCCGCCGGCTGGTCCTCGGCACCGGCACCCCACCCCACCTCCCCGCGGCCTGCGCGGGACTGGGCGGCGACTTCCTGCACAACTCCCGCTACCTGGAGAACCGTTCGGCCCTGATGCGCAAGAAGTCGATCACCCTGGTGGGCAGCGGCCAGTCCGCCGCCGAGATCTACCTCGACCTGCTCGGCGAGATCGACGTCCACGGCTACCGGCTGAACTGGGTGACCCGCTCCCCGCGCTTCTTCCCCCTGGAGTACACCAAGCTCACCCTGGAGATGACCTCCCCGGAGTACATCGACTACTACCACGCCCTGCCGGAGGACACCCGCTACCGCCTCGCCGAGCAGCACAAGGGCCTGTTCAAGGGCATCGACGGCGACCTGATCAACGAGATCTTCGACCTGCTGTACCGGAAGAACCTCGCCGGCCCCGTCCCCACCCGCCTGCTCACCAACTCCTCCCTGAACCACGCCACGTACGAGGACGGCGTCTACACCCTCACCTTCCGCCAGGAGGAGCAGGGCAAGGACTTCCAGCTGCGCTCCGAGGGCCTGGTCCTCGCCACCGGCTACCGGTACACCGAACCGGAGTTCCTCGCGCCGATCCGGCACCGGCTGCGCTACGACTCCCACGGCAACCACGACATCGGCCGCAACTACGCCATCGACGTCACCGGCCGGGGCGTCTTCCTGCAGAACGCCGGCGTCCACGCCCACAGCATCACCAGTCCCGACCTGGGCATGGGCGCCTACCGCAACAGCTGCATCATCCGCGAACTGCTCGGCAGGGAGTACTACCCGGTCGAGAAGACCATCGCATTCCAGGAGTTCTCCGTATGACCTTCACCTTCCGCCCCGTCGATCCGCCGAAGGACGCCGGACTGCTGCACTCCTGGGTCACCCACCCCAAGGCGGCCTTCTGGATGATGCGGGACGCCACCGTGCGCGACGTCGAGCGCGTCTACGCCGAGATCGCCGCGGACGAGCACCACCACGCCCTGCTGGGGCTGCGCGAGGGCGAGCCCGTCTTCCTCATGGAGAAGTACGACCCCGCCCACCGCGAACTGGTCGGGCTGTACGAGCCGCGACCGGGGGACGTCGGCATGCACTTCCTCACCCCGCCGACCGACCGGCCGGTGCACGGCTTCACGCGGGCCGTCATCACCGCCGTCATGGCCCACCTCTTCGAGGACGAGCAGGTGCGGCGGGTCGTCGTCGAGCCGGACGTGCGCAACACCGCCGTGCACGCCCTCAACGCCGCCGTCGGCTTCGTCCCCGAGCGGGAGATCCGGAAGCCGGAGAAGACGGCCCTGCTCAGCTTCTGCACCCGGGAGCGGTTCGCCGCCGCGACGGGGGTGGCCGCATGAGCCTCGCCGACGCCGTGGCCCACCTCGACCCCGGGCACTGGGAGCGGGCGAACCGGCTGCTGATACGCAAGGCGCTCGCCGAGTTCGCGCACGAGCGCCTGATCACCCCCGAGCGGGAGGGCGACGGCTGGGCCGTCCACGGCGACGACGGCCTGACCCGCTACCGCTTCACCGCCACCCGCCGCGCCCTGGACCACTGGCAGGTGGACGCCGACTCCGTCACCCGCCACCGCGACGGCGCCGCACTGCCGCTGGACGCCCTGGAGTTCTTCCTGGAGTTCAAGGACACGCTCGGGCTGAGCGAGACGATCCTGCCGGTGTACCTGGAGGAGATCTCCTCCACCCTGGCGAGCACCTGCTACAAGCTCACCAAGCCGCGGGTGACCTCCGCCGAGCTGGCCCGCGGCGGCTTCCAGGACATCGAGACCGGCATGACCGAGGGCCACCCCTGCTTCGTCGCCAACAACGGCCGGCTCGGCTTCGGCGTCCACGACTATCTGTCCTACGCCCCCGAGACCGCGAGCCCGGTGCGGCTGGTGTGGCTGGCCGCGCACCGCTCGCGGGCGGCGTTCACGGCCGGCGCCGGCATCGAGTACGGGTCCTTCCTGCGGCAGGAGCTGGGCGAGGAGACCGTCGAGCGGTTCCACGGCGTGCTGCGCGCGCAGGGCCTGGACCCGGCCGACTACCTGCTCATCCCCGTCCACCCCTGGCAGTGGTGGAACAAGCTCGCCGTCACCTTCGCCGCCGAGGTCGCCAGGAAGCACCTGGTGTGCCTGGGCGAGGGCGAGGACGCCTACCTGGCCCAGCAGTCCGTCCGGACCTTCTTCAACACCTCGCACCCCGAGAAGCACTACGTCAAGACCGCCCTGTCCGTGCTCAACATGGGCTTCATGCGCGGCCTGTCCGCCGCCTACATGGAGGCCACGCCCGCCATCAACGACTGGCTGGCCCGGCTGATCGACGCCGACCCCGTGCTGAAGTCCACGGGGCTGAGCATCCTGCGGGAGCGGGCGGCCGTGGGCTACCGGCACCTGGAGTACGAGCGGGCCACCGACCGGTACTCGCCCTACCGCAAGATGCTCGCCGCGCTGTGGCGGGAGAGCCCGGTGCCGTCCCTGGAGGAGGGCGAGCAACTGGCGACGATGGCCTCGCTGCTGCACGTGGACCACGAGGGCCACGGCTTCGCGGCCGCGCTGATCGAACGCTCCGGCCTGGCCCCCACCGAGTGGCTGCGGCACTACCTGCGCGCCTACTACACGCCGCTGCTGCACAGCTTCTACGCCTACGACCTGGCGTTCATGCCGCACGGCGAGAACACGATCCTGGTGCTGAGGGACGGGGTGGTGCGGCGGGCGATCTACAAGGACATCGCCGAGGAGATCGTGGTGATGGACCCCGACGCGGCGCTGCCGCCCGAGGTCGCGCGGATCCGGGCCGAGGTCCCCGAGGACATGAAGCTGCTGTCGGTCTTCACGGACGTCTTCGACTGCTTCTTCCGCTTCCTCGCCGCGCAGCTGGCCGCCGAGGGCGTGGTCACCGAGGAGGCCTTCTGGCGCACGGTCGCCGAGGTCACCCGCGCCTACCAGGAGGCCAACCCGCACCTCGCCGACCGCTTCCGCCGGTACGACGTGTTCGCCCCGGAGTTCGCGCTGTCCTGCCTGAACCGGCTGCAACTGCGCGACAACCGGCAGATGGTGGACCTGGCCGATCCGTCGGGCGCGCTGCAGCTGGTGGGCACCCTGCGCAACCCGATCGCCGGGCTGTAGGGCGCAGGGCCGCGGACACGGGCGGGCGCCCCGCGGTACGGTCCCGCGGGGCGCCCGTCGGTGTGCGGCAGGGGTCAGCTGCTCGGCCAGGGCACCTGCGGCGAGCGGTAGTAGCCGATGCCCAGGGCGTCCCAGCGGGGCGCCTGCGCGGCCAGCCGCGTCCTGTAGGTGTCCCAGTCGTGCGTGGCGGCCGGCGACCAGCCCAGCTCGGCGGCGCCGGGCAGCCGCGGGAAGGCCATGTAGTCGAGCTGGTCGGAGGTGGACAGCGTCTCGGTCCACATCGGGGCCTCGACGCCCTTGACCGCGGAGGCGGGCACGCCCGGCAGGTAGCTGCCCGGGTCCCAGTCGTAGGAGCGCTGCACCTCGACGTAGCCGGCCCAGGCCAGGCCCAGCGGGGTGTCCTTGGTGTACTTCATGTCCAGGTAGATCCGGTCGGCCGGGGCCAGGATCAGCCCGGTGCCGTTCTGCGCGGCCTGGGCGACCTGCTGCTTCTCGGCGGCGCTGGTGGAGTCCAGGCCCCAGTACTGGGCGAGAGCGCCCTTGACCGGGGTGGCGGCGGTCAGCTGGTGCCAGCCGATGACCGTCTTGCCGTACTTGGCGACGATCGGCTGGACCCGGTCCATGAACTTCACGTAGTCGTCGTGGCTGGTGGAGTGGGCCTCGTCGCCGCCGATGTGCAGGTAGCGGCCGGGGGTGAGGGCGGCCACCTCGCGGATGACGTCGTCGAGGAAGGTGTAGGTGATGTCCTTGCCCACGCACAGGGAGCTGAAGCCGACCTTGGTGCCGGTGTAGAGCGGGGGTGCCACGCCGTCGCAGTTGAGGTCGGCGTAGGAGGCGAGGGCGGCGTTGGTGTGGCTGGGGGTGTCGATCTCGGGGATCACCTCCAGGTAGCGGGAGGCGGCGTAGCGGACGATCTCCCGGTAGTCGTCCTTGGTGTAGTAGCCGCCCTGGCCGCCGCCGACCTGGGTGGAGCCGCCGTAGGTGGCCAGGCGCGGCCAGGAGTCGATGGCGATGCGCCAGCCCTGGTCGTCGCTGAGGTGCAGGTGCAGCTTGTTGACCTTGTACAGGGCGGCTTCGTCGATGTACCGCTTGACCTGGGCGACGGTCAGGAAGTGCCGGGAGACGTCGAGCATGACGCCGCGGTAGGCGTAGCGCGGGCTGTCCTGGACGGTGCCGCCGGCGACCAGCCAGGGGCCGGGCTGCACGGTCTTCTTCTCGATCGCGGCGGGCAGCAGCTGGCGCAGGGTCTGCACGCCGTGGAACAGGCCGGCCGGTGCGGTCGCGGTGATCGTCACCCCGCCGGCGCGGCTGTCGAGGCGGTAGCCCTCGGGGCCGTAGGGGCCGCCCTTCGCCAGCTTCAGCCGGATCCCGGCCGGTCCGGACGTGGTCAGCGGCAGCCGGTAGCCGGTCGAGGGCCGCAGGACGTCCGCGAGGTAGGCGCCGACGCGGCGGGCCTCGCCGCCGCCGTCGACGCGGATGCGGGTGGCGGCCGTGATGCGGTACGGGCTGCCGCCCTCCCGCACCGCGGCCGGTGCCGGGATCACCCGGCCCAGCGGGGTCGCGGCCTGCGCGCCGCCCGTGCCGGGCGCGGCGCCAGCGGTGACGGCCCCGGCCGCGGCCACCAGCAGCAGCGAACCGAGGACGCGGGCCAATCGGGTGGTACGGAGGTTGCGGGGAGTCGTGCTGTGGTGCCGTCTCACATGCGCTCCCTTCACACGAGGATCGGGGCCGCTGGGCCCCGACGGGTATAGACCACTCTCTCGCAGAACTGGTGAAACAATCCCTCCATGGCGGAAATCCTCCAGAAGGACGGCACCTGGACGTTCGACGGCGACGTCCTGCGCCTGACCCCCGGGCGGGACCGCGCTGTGAGCCTGCTGCGCCAGGCGCTGGGCGAACTGACCGTACCGCTGCGCGCGTTGGCGGGCATCTCGTTCGAGCAGGGCAAGAAGGCGGGGCGGCTCAGGCTGCGGCTGCGCGACGGCGCCGATCCGCTGCTGCTGGCGACCGGGGGACGGCTGACCGAGCCGCACGACCCCTACCAGCTGCTGGTGGAGCCCGGCCGGTACGGCGTCGCCGAGTACTTCGTGGACGAGGTGCGCAGCGCCCTGCTGCTGGAGCAGGTTTCACCCGATCCGGTGACGGAGTATCTGCTCCCCGGGCCGGCGCTGCCGGTGTCGGTGTCCGCCGGGGACGGCACGGCGGGCTTCGACGGCGAGCAGATCCGGCTGGAGTGGAACTGGAAGACGGAGGACTCCAAGGCCGCGGGCGGCCCCCGCACGCTGGCGCTCGCGGACATCACCGCGGTGGAGTGGTGGCCCGCGGTGGGCCTGGAGAACGGCTGTCTGCGCTTCTCGGTGCGCGGCGTGTCCGCCACGACCCCGCCGAAGTACGACCCGCACGCGGTGGAGCTGTGGGGTTTCAAGAAGGACCCGCTGATGGCGCTGGTCGCCGCGGCCGTGCAGGCGCGGCTGCCGCACCCGGCCGCGCCCGCCGCACCCCAGGGGCGCGGGGAGGCCGGGCGGCGGGCGGTGGAGGCGGCCGGGCCCGGGGTGCCGGGGCAGCGCGCGCCCGTCGAGGACGATCACGACGCGCTGCTGCGGCGGCTGCGCGAGCTGGGCGAGCTGCACCGCGCGGGGGTGCTCACCGAGGAGGAGTTCACGCTGGCGAAGCAGGCGGTCCTCAAGCGCATGTGAGGACCGCCCGCCGCGGCGGGCGTCACTTCGCCCGGCGGGCCACCGTGAAGTGGTCGACCTGCTCGCCGGTCTCGGCGATGCCGCGCACGGTCAGCGTGGCGTAGCGGCCCTTGGCGGCCGGGGTGACGTCCACGCGCAGGAAGGAGTAGTCGAGGTAGCGCACGCGCGACCAGGCGACGCTCTCCTGCTGCCGGGCGCCGTCCTTGAGGCAGACGAAGGAGGACACGGAGTCGATGTCCTTCTCGTGGCCCTCGTAGGTCTGGTCGGCGCTGAAGGCGTACAGGCTCTTGCCGGCCGCGCCTGCGGTGACGTAGACGACGCCGTCGGTCTCGGGGTAGGCGGTGCCCCCGATCGGCAGCTTCTTGGTGACCTTGTCGCCCTTGAGGACGTCGGTGCGCTCGTAGACGTGGTTGTGTCCGTTGATGACCAGGTCCACGGTGTACTTCTCGAACAGCGGCACCCACTCCTGGCGCACGCCGCCCTCGGAGGCGTGCGCGGTGGAGGTGCAGTAGGCGCAGTGGTGGAAGAAGACGACGACGAAGTCGACGTCCTTCGACGCCCGGAACTTCTTCAGCTGCGCTTCGAGCCACTTCGTCTGGGTTCCGCCGGAGATACCCAGGTTCGCCGGGATCTCGAAGGAGACGTCGTTGGCGTCGAGGGAGATGACGGCGGTGTTGCCGTAGACGAAGGAGTAGACGCCCGGCAGGTTCTTCTTGTCGGGGCCGTTGTCCGGCAGGGTCCAGCGGGCCTCCTCGCCGCCGTAGCCGTTGGGCGAGTACCAGGCCTCCATGTCGTGGTTGCCGTAGGAGACCATCCACGGCACCTGCTTGGCGACGGACTCGGTCTGGTACAGGAACTGGTCCCACACGCGGGAGTCGAAGCCGGTGTCGGAGGTCTTGCCCTGGCCGGCCGGGTCGCCGTAGGCGATGTCGCCGGCGTGCAGGTGGAACGCCGGGTCCTGGCCGAGGATCAGGGCGTCGTTGGCCAGGCCGTGGTAGCTGACGCCCTGGTCGCCGAAGGCGGTGAAGGTGAACGGCGCCTTGTGGGCGGGGGCGGTGGTGAAGGTGCCCAGGGTGCCCAGCAGGTGGCGTTCGGCGGGGTCGAAGCCCTGGTGGCCGACGCCGTAGTAGTACGTCTTGCCCGGGCGCAGGTTGGTCAGCTTGGCGTGCAGGTAGTACTGGGTGCGGTCGCCGCTGGCGCCGACGCCGGCCGGGGTGTAGAGGGTGCGGACCTCGGCGGGGATCTTCCGGGACAGGTCCCAGGGGCTCGCGCCGATGCGGATGAAGGGGTTCTTGACGGCGACCGGCACCTGCCAGGAGACGGTGATCTCGGTGCGCGGGTCGTTGCCGTAGGCGAGGTGGCGGCCGAAGGGCGCGACGAGGGCGCCGTCGACGTGCTCGGTGGCCGGGGCGGTGCGCTGGGTGGGGACTGCCGCCTGCGCGGTGGCGCCCGTCACATACGCGCCACCGGCGACGGCGCCGAGGGTGACCGCGCCGCCCCTGATCATCGTGCGGCGCGAGAATCTGGCGCGCAGGTACTCGTGCTGCTCGGCCATGCTCATGCGCTCGGCGAGCTTCTCGGGAACTCCCATGCGTGGAATGTCCATGGCGTCTGAAAATGGTCCACGCCCGCGACGGGACGCGGGACGCCGTATGGACAGGATGCGAACAGGAGTTCACAAGAGCCCCAACAGCCTCCTGCCCGAATTCGGGCAAGATTCTTGCGAAACTGTCCCCGGTACCCCAGGATCTACCGGGTGCACGACGAACTTGTTGATCATCTGACGCGCTCCACCCCGCTCAGCCGGGGCGAGGCGCTGCGCGTGATCCAGGACGTGCTCGCCTTCTTCGACGAGACGACCGAGGAGTTCGTCCGTCGCCGCCACCGCGAGCTGCAGGCCCAGGGCCTGGTGAACGCGGAGATCTTCGAACGGATCGGGGCGGACCTGAAGTACCGGACGGTGGCGCCGCCGGAGCTGTCCCTGCGGCAGCTGCGCCGCATCGTCTACGGCTGAGGCGACGCCTCGACCACGGACACCACCCACAGCCGGGCACCACGAAGGACCAGCGGAGGAATACAGCTCTATGTGCGGAATCGTCGGATACATCGGCAAGCGTGACGTCGCCCCGCTGCTCCTGGAGGGCCTGCAGCGCCTGGAGTACCGCGGCTACGACTCGGCGGGCATCGTCGTCACCTCGCCGAAGACGCCCGGCCTGAAGATGGTCAAGGCCAAGGGCCGGGTGCGCGACCTGGAGGCGAAGGTCCCCGCGCGCTTCAAGGGCACCACCGGCATCGCCCACACCCGCTGGGCCACCCACGGCGCTCCCTCCGACGTGAACGCCCACCCGCACATGTCGGCCGACCACAAGGTCGCCGTCGTGCACAACGGCATCATCGACAACGCCGCCGACCTGCGCCGCAAGCTGGAGGCGGACGGGGTGGAGTTCCTCTCCGAGACCGACACCGAGGTGCTCACCCACCTCATCGCGCGCTCCGAGGCCGCCACGCTGGAGGAGAAGGTCCGCGCCGCCGTGCGCCTGGTCGAGGGCACCTACGGCATCGCCGTCATGCACGCCGACTTCCCCGACCGCATCGTGGTCGCCCGCAACGGCTCCCCGGTCGTGCTCGGCATCGGCGAGAAGGAGATGTTCGTCGCCTCCGACATCGCCGCGCTGGTCACCCACACCCGGCAGATCGTCACCCTCGACGACGGCGAGATGGCCACCCTCACGGCCGACGACTTCCGCACCTACACCACCGAGGGCACCCGCACCACCGCCGAGCCCACCACCGTGGAGTGGGAGGCCGCCTCCTACGACATGGGCGGCCACGACACCTACATGCACAAGGAGATCCACGAGCAGGCCGAGGCCGTGGACCGGGTGCTGCGCGGCCGGATCGACGACCGGTTCGCCACCGTCCACCTGGGCGGCATCAACCTCGACGCCCGCGAGGCGCGCGCGGTGCGCCGGGTGAAGATCCTCGGCTGCGGCACCTCCTACCACGCGGGCATGATCGGCGCCCAGATGATCGAGGAGCTGGCCCGCATCCCCGCCGACGCCGAGCCGGCCTCCGAGTTCCGCTACCGCAACGCGGTCGTGGACCCCGACACGCTCTACGTCGCCGTCTCCCAGTCCGGTGAGACCTACGACGTGCTCGCCGCCGTGCAGGAGCTGAAGCGCAAGGGCGCGCGCGTCCTCGGCGTGGTCAACGTGGTCGGCTCCGCCATCGCCCGCGAGGCCGACGGCGGCATCTACGTGCACGCCGGCCCCGAGGTGTGCGTGGTGTCCACCAAGTGCTTCACCAACACCTGCGTCGCCTTCGCGCTGCTCGCGCTGCACCTGGGCCGCATCCGCGACCTGTCGGTGCGCGACGGCAAGCGGATCATCGAGGGCCTGCGCAGGCTGCCCGAGCAGATCTCCGAGATCATGAAGCAGGAAGCGGAGATCGAGGAGCTGGCCAAGAGCTACGCCGACGCCCGCTCGATGCTCTTCATCGGCCGCGTCCGGGGCTACCCGGTGGCCCGCGAGGCCTCCCTGAAGCTCAAGGAGGTCTCCTACATCCACGCCGAGGCCTACCCGGCCTCCGAGCTCAAGCACGGCCCGCTGGCCCTGATCGAGCCCGCCCTGCCGACGGTGGCGATCGTGCCGGACGACGACCTGCTGGAGAAGAACCGCGCGGCCATGGAGGAGATCAAGGCCCGCAGCGGCAAGATCCTCGCCGTCGCCCACCAGGAGCAGGAGAAGGCCGACCGGACCATCGTGGTGCCGAAGAACGAGGACGAGCTGGACCCGATCCTGATGGGCATTCCGCTGCAACTCCTCGCCTACCACACGGCGTTGGCCCTCGGCCGGGACATCGACAAGCCGCGGAACCTGGCGAAGTCGGTGACGGTGGAGTAACCGCCCCGCCCGACACGGGACATGAACGACCCCCTGTGTGCCACCCGCACAGGGGGTCGCTTCTTCATGGGCCGGGGCCGCCCAGACCCCCGGCCCGGCACTGCCTCAGCCGGCGGCCGTCACCCCCCGGCCGGCAGCGCGCCGCGAAAGCGCCGTGGGCCAGTGGGCGAGGGCCGCGGTCGCCGCGTACCAGGCCACGGCACCGGCGGCGACGGCGAACCAGCCGCCCACCTTCGCCAGGCCCGAGGCGCCGTCGAACCGGGCGACGGCGAGCAGGACGAGGGACACCAGGAACAGCCCGTACGTGGCCTGCGTGAGCGGGTCGCCGCCGGCCAGGGTGAGCGAGAGGACGACGGCGGCGAACAGGGCGAGGAACAGTCCGGCGGCGTCGGCGGCGACCTGGCCCTGCGCGGACAGCGACCAGGCGAACCACAGCGCGCCCAGCGAGGTGAACGCCGTGCCGGAGGCCGTGTCGCGGTCGCGGAAGGCGAGCAGGCCCACGAGGAACAGGGATATGCCGCCGATGTAGCGGGCGAGGACGACGGCGTCGCCCGGGGTCACGGCGTCGATGACCCGCGTGTACCCCAGGCCGAAGGCCAACAGGGTCACGAACAGGGCCAGTCGGCCGGCGATGGTGGTGGTGGTGGTGCTTCCCGCTGAGACGTCGTTGGCCACGGCGGGCTCCCTTCGTGCCTGTGCGGTGGTGCGGTGACCGGTATATGCCCTTCACAAGGGCACAAACACCTCCGCAGGGAAGGAATCTCCGGGGGCGTGAAGGGGAGTCCACGGGGCGCATCCGGTCCTGGCCGCGCGCGGGCGGCGCCGGAGGCGTCCCCGGTGTCAGGGGAGTTGGACAGGCCCGGGAGGGACCATAAGGGTGCGGTGCCGCCGGTCCCGTCAGGGGATCACGACGACCGGGCGCTGCGCACGCTTGGCGAGCCGGCCGGCGACGGACCCGAAGAGGCGGCCCACGATGCCGTGCGTGGAGCCGACGACGATCGCGTCCGCCTCGTACTCCTTGCCGACCTCTTCCAGTTCGTGGCAGATGTCGCCGCCGCGCTCGACCAGGATCCACGGCACCTCGGCGAGGTAGTCCGCGCAGGCCAGCTCCAGGCCCAGCACCTCGGTGCGGTGGTCGGGCACGTCCACGAAGACCGGCGGCTCGCAGCCCGCCCACACCGTGGTGGGCAGCCGGTTGGCGACGTGCACGATGATCAGCCCCGAGCGGGACCGGTGGGCCATGCCGATGGCGTAGGCGAGGGCGCGCTCGCTGGAGACGGATCCGTCGAAGCCGACGACGACGCCGTGCTGGAACGCCGGATCGCAAGGGTGGCGTGGCTCTTCTCGACCGGCCAGGGGATCGGCCGCCGTAGGATCGGCGACCGGCCGCTTGCGGTCCGCGGGTTCGGGGAATTCGTGACCGGCCATGGCTGTCTCGGCGTTGTGATCCTTCGTAGGGGACGACAGTCTGCGGCGGAGCTGTGTCCGGGAATGGTCTTCCCGTCCCCATACCCTGAAGAGTACGGCGGCACTCCTGTGAAGCCCAGACCCCGCGCACTCTCCGTGGCGGTTCACCGGAGCATGCACGACCGGCGCCCGTAACGCAATGGTTGCTGCCTCGTACAGGTGGTTTGCGCGGGATTCACCTGCCGCCACCGCCCGGTCACCGCCCGCGCACGCCGCCGCACAGGTGGTGTTCGGCTCCGCACAGTGACCGACCGATCGAACAGGCGTTGAACCAGGTGATGCCGATGACCCCGGTGAAGCCGTGACCCCTGTGGATCCTGTGGATCCGTGGGTCGGTGGACCCGGTGAGCCGCCACCGCGGGGAGCACCGCAGGAGCATAGGGAGCACGCCGTGTCCGGACCCCGTACCGCCGCCGGGCGGTGCCCGTCGCCGCCCGGGGCGAGCGAGAGCGTGCCCGGCCCCGGGGCGCGGGGAGCCGGCGACACGGTGAGCGACGTGGTCCGCTGGGCCGCCTTCAGCTGCGTCCTGGTGCCCGTGGTGCTGCTCTGGTACGGCACCTCGCTGGGCGGGGCCACCGGCACGGCCCTGGGCCTGGCGGCCCTCACCGGCGTCTGCCGGGTGCTGCTGCGGCAGTCGGAACGCGGGGCGGCCCGGCTGCGTGCCGAGGAGCCCGTCCCGCACCGCGGACGCCATCAGCGCACGGGCACCGGGGCCCACCGGGGCGGTCGCGCCCCGGGGGCACAACTCCGGCCGACTGACCGGTTTACGCGCACGCGCCCGTAGGTTTTCAGCCAACTTCTCGAACTCGCGCATCACCCGGCCGAAGTACCCCTCACCCCCCGTTCGACCTGCATCGAAAGGGCCTCGGGCGGTCTGCGCACCCTATGGGGATTGGCCACCGCCACAAGGCGCACTTCCCTGCGCGGCTCGCGAGTGCAACGCTTCGTGATCGAATGCTTCACGCCAAGTTGCCATGTCGACAATGTGCCGGGTGCCGAACTGGCCACCGCGGCACGGCGGGAGGCAGTAGATTCGATCTTGACTGTCTTACGGCGGGGGACTCGTGCAGGACCGAGGGGAAACGTGCAGGAGCGACACAACCGAGGAGCCGCGACCACCGAGGGGGGCTTAGCAGGATGAGCCACGACTCCACTGCCGCGCCGGACGCCGCGGCCCGGAAGCTGTCCGGGCGACGGCGCAAGGAGATCGTCGCGGTGCTGCTGTTCAGCGGCGGCCCCATCTTCGAGAGTTCCATACCTCTGTCGGTGTTCGGGATCGACCGCCAGGACGCCGGCGTGCCGCGCTACCGCCTGCTGGTGGCGGCCGGCGAGGAGGGCCCGCTGCGGACCACAGGGGGCCTGGAACTGACCGCGCCGCACGGGCTGGAGGCGATCGCGCGGGCGGGCACGGTCGTCGTGCCGGCCTGGCGCTCGATCACCTCGCCGCCGCCCGAGGAGGCGCTCGACGCGCTGCGCCGGGCGCACGAGGAGGGCGCCCGCATCGTCGGGCTGTGCACCGGCGCCTTCGTGCTGGCCGCCGCGGGCCTGCTGGACGGCCGCCCGGCCACCACCCACTGGATGTACGCGCCGACGCTGGCCAAGCGCTACCCGTCGGTGCACGTCGACCCGCGCGAGCTGTTCGTCGACGACGGCGACGTGCTCACCAGCGCGGGGACGGCGGCCGGAATCGACCTGTGCCTGCACATCGTGCGCACCGACCACGGCAACGAGGCGGCCGGCGCGCTGGCCCGCCGCCTGGTGGTCCCGCCGCGCCGCAGCGGCGGCCAGGAGCGCTACCTGGACAGGTCTTTACCGGAGGAGATCGGCGCCGACCCGCTCGCCGAGGTCGTCGCCTGGGCACTGGAACACCTCCACGAGCAGTTCGACGTGGAGACGCTGGCGGCACGGGCGTACATGAGCCGCCGTACGTTCGACCGCCGCTTCCGCTCGCTGACCGGCAGCGCGCCGCTGCAGTGGCTGATCACCCAGCGGGTGCTGCAGGCGCAGCGGCTGCTGGAGACGTCCGACTACTCGGTGGACGAGGTCGCCAGCCGGTGCGGCTTCCGCTCCCCCGTGGCGCTGCGCGGACACTTCCGGCGGCAGCTGGGCTCCTCGCCGGCCGCCTACCGGGCGGCCTACCGGGCGCGCAGGCCGCAGGGCGAACGGCCCGGGGAGAACGAGACGGCCCCGGCGCACACCACCGGCGCGGCCGGCGCCCCGTCCGCCGCGGCGGCCCCCACCGGGCACCTGTCCGGGGTCCCGCAGCCCACGGGTCCGGCGTCGTCCCTGCACCCGGAGGGACCGGTGCAGCACCAGGCCCGCCGCGCCCCGGCGGCCCTGTCGGGCAGCGTGCCGGGCCAGCGCGGCGGCTGACCGGCGAAGCGGCCCGGGACGTGCGGGGCGGCGGGCAGCGATCCCGCCGCCCCGCACCCGTACCCGTGCCCGCCGCCGCACCGTCGGTTCTGTGTGCGGCCGGTCGCCGTAAGGTGAGACATATGAACGATCGCATGGTGTGGATCGACTGCGAGATGACCGGCCTCTCGCTGTCCGACGACGCGCTCATCGAGGTGGCCGCCCTCGTCACCGACTCCGAGCTGAACGTGCTCGGCGAGGGCGTCGACATCGTCATCCGTCCGCCGGACGCGGCGCTGGAGACGATGCCGGAGGTGGTGCGTCAGATGCACACCGCGTCCGGCCTGCTCGAGGAACTGGCCGGCGGCACGACCCTGAAGGACGCCGAGGAACAGGTCCTGGCCTACGTACGGGAGTACGTCAAGGAGCCCGGCAAGGCCCCGCTGTGCGGCAACTCCGTCGGCACCGACCGCGGCTTCCTGCTGCGCGACATGCCGACGCTGGAGGGCTACCTGCACTACCGCATCGTGGACGTGTCCTCCATCAAGGAACTGGCCCGCCGCTGGTACCCGCGGGCGTACTTCAACAGCCCCGAGAAGAACGGCAACCACCGGGCCCTGGCCGACATCCGCGAGTCCATCGCGGAGCTGCGCTACTACCGCGAGGCCGTCTTCGTCCCGCAGCCCGGCCCCGACTCCGA
Source organism: Streptomyces mexicanus (assembly GCF_902506575.1). Taxonomy (GTDB): domain Bacteria; phylum Actinomycetota; class Actinomycetes; order Streptomycetales; family Streptomycetaceae; genus Streptomyces; species Streptomyces mexicanus. Next base: position 3,061,238 of record NZ_LR732544.1, read on the forward strand.
CACCGCCAAGGCGATCGCCGCGAAGTACGTCATGCCTGCTCAGCAGGGCTGAACGGGTCCACCGAAGGGGCGCCCGGCAATGTGTGCGCGAGCACCCCTTCGGACCCTGTACACTTTTTCTCGGCCGGTCGGGGAAACCACGAAGCAGTCCGCCGCCGGTCATGGTGGGTGTAGCTCAGCTGGTAGAGCACCTGGTTGTGGTCCAGGATGTCGCGGGTTCGAGTCCCGTCACTCACCCAGAGTGGTCAGCCGGTGACAGCGATGTGAATCGCGGTCACCGGCTGACGCGTATCCGGGAGGCTTCCTCATGCACGCCGAGCCCGTGCGCACCACCCGCCTGGATCTGGTGCCCCTGCGAGTGGAACACGCCGCGGAGATGGCCGAGGTGCTGGCCGACCCGGCGCTGCACGCCTTCATCGGCGGCGCGCCCCTGGCCGAGGCGGATCTGAGGACGCGTTACGCCCGGCTCGTCGCTGGCTCCCCCGACCCGCAGGTCTCCTGGTGCAACTGGGTGCTCCGCCTGCGCGCCGAGGCGCGGCTGACCGGCACCGTGCAGGCCACCGTCACCGAGGGCGCCGAGGGCACGGCGGCCGAGATCGCCTGGGTCGTGGGCACCCCCTGGCAGGGGCGCGGCCTCGCCACGGAGGCGGCCCGCGGCATGGTCGGCCTGCTGCGCCGGCACGGGGTGCGCACGGTGCTCGCGCACGTCCATCCCGCCCACCACGCCTCCGCCGCCGTCGCCGCGGCGGCCGGCCTGAGCGCGACCGGCGAGCAGCACGACGGCGAGGTGCTCTGGCGGCTGACCCTGGGCCGGTGAGAAGCGCCGGGCCGGCGGCGGGTGTCCGCGCGGGCCTACGACGACGCCCGCACCACCAGTTCCGTCGGCAGGACCGTCTGGCGCGGTTCCCGCGCCGGGGACGGGACGGGCCGGTGGTCGGCGATCTCGGTCAGCAGCAGGTCGATCATCGCCCGGCCCATCTCCTCGATGGGCTGGCGGACGCTGGTCAGCGGCGGGTCCATGTGGCGGGCGATGGCCGAGTCGTCGTAGCCGACCAGGGCCACGTCGTCGGGGATGCGCCGGCCCGTCTCGCGCAGCACCTGGCGGGCACCGGCGGCGGTGACGTCCGAACCGGCGAAGACCGCGTCCACGTCCGGGGCGCGCTCCAGCAGCCGGGCCATGGCGCGCCGGCCGCCCTCCTCGGTGAAGTCGCCGACCTCCACGAGGCGTTCGTCCACCGCCAGGCCGGCGTCGCGCAGGGCGTCGCGGTAACCGTCGACGCGCCGCTGGGCGCCGTAGACGTCCAGGTGGCCGGTGATGTGGGCGATACGGCGGCGGCCGCGCTGAAGCAGATGCTCCACGGCCGAGCGGGCGCCCGCGTAGTTGTCGGAGTCCACCGAGGGCAGCGTCTCCCCCACCGAGCGGGGGCCGCTGATCACTGCCGGGATCTCCAGCTGGGCCACCAGATCGGGCAGCGGGTCGTCGGCGTGCACCGACACCAGCAGCACCCCGTCCACCCGGTGCGCGGCCAGGTACTGCGCCAGCCGGCGGCGTTCGCGGTCGCCGCCCGCGAAGATCAGCAGCAACTGCATCTCGGTGTCGGACAGTTCGGCACCGACCCCGCGCAGCATGTCGGAGAAGTACGGCTCCGCGAAGAAGCGGGTCTCCGGTTCCGGGACGACCAGCGCGATCGCGTCCGTGCGGTTGGCGGCCAGGGCGCGGGCCGCGGTGTTGGGGACGTAGCCGAGTTCGGCGACCGCGGCCTCGACGGCCGCGCGGGTGGCGGCGCTGACCCGGGGCGAGCCGTTGATCACCCGGGAGACCGTGCCGCGGCCGACGCCGGCCCGGGCAGCGACCTCCTCCAGGGTCGGCCGCCGACCGCCCCGGCTCCGCCCCGTGTTGACCGCCATGGTCGCCGCCTTCCGTTCGCAGCCGTCAGTCAGGCCAGGAATCTAACAGCCGGACCGGTGTGCTCCCGCCTCCATCGTCCCTCGCCGGTGCGGGACCTCCCGCGCGGGGTGGGCGGCCGGCCCGGCGCGCCCGGCCGGTGTCACGTGTCAGCGACCCGGCCGGGCCCGCGTGCCGGCGCGCGCCGGCACGGCCCGGGCGCTCAGTCCCGCGCGGTGGCCGTCGGCAGCGCGTTGGCGCGGATCACGCCCGCGTACCAGTGGGCGCTCGCCTTGGGGATGCGGCGCTGGGTCGGGTAGTCGACGTAGACGAGCCCGAAGCGCTTCGAGTAGCCGTAGGACCACTCGAAGTTGTCCAGCAGCGACCACAGGAAGTAGCCGCGCACGTCGGCGCCGTCGGCGATGGCCCGGCGCACGGCGTCGAGGTGGGCGTGCAGGTAGGCGATCCGCTGCGGGTCGTCCACCCGGCCATCGGCGGTGACGTGGTCCTCGAAGGCGGCGCCGTTCTCGGTGACCATCAGCGGCAGCCCGGGGTGCGCGGCGGCCGTCTCGGTCAGCAGCGTGTGCAGCCCGTCGGCGTCGATCGCCCAGTTCATCGCGGTCACGTCGTCGTTGGCGAGGTGGAAGGCGACGTCCTCGCAGCCGGTCCACGGGGTGTGGTCGCTCGCGCCGTGCCCGTCGTCGCGGGTCGAGCCGACGCCGTCGGGGGCCAGGGAGACCACGGTCGGCGAGTAGTAGTTGATGCCGAGCACGTCGATCGGGCGGGAGATCTCCGCGAGGTCGCCGTCGTGCACCAGCTCCCCCCAGTCGACCAGGTGCGCGGTGTCGGCGAGCAGGTCCTCGGGGTAGGCGCCGTCCAGGATCGGGCCGGTGAAGATCCGGTTGCCGACGGCGTCGATGCGGCGGGCGGCCTCGGCATCCTCGGGGCCGGCGGTGAGCGGGCGCACCTGGTGCAGGTTGAGCGTGATGGAGGTCTGCGCGGAGGAGGGGAGGTTCGCGCGCAGCGCCCCGATCGCCTTGCCGTGCGCCAGGTTCAGGTGGTGCGCGGCGCGCAGGGTGGCGGCGGGGTCGGTACGCCCCGGGGCGTGCACGCCGGAGCCGTACCCGAGGAACGCCGGGCACCAGGGCTCGTTCAGGGTGGTCCACACGCCGACCCGGTCGCCCAGGCCGCGGGCCACGATCTCGGCGTAGTCGGCGAAGCGGTCCGCGGTGTCGCGGTGCGGCCAGCCGCCGGCGTCCTCCAGCTCCTGGGGCAGGTCCCAGTGGTAGAGGGTGGCGACGGGGGTGATGCCCGCCGCCAGCAGCTCGTCGGTGAGCCGGCGGTAGAAGTCCAGGCCCCGCTCGACGCCCGGCCCGCGGCCGGTGGGCTGCACCCGGGACCAGGAGACGGAGAAGCGGTAGGCCTTCAGGCCGAGGTCCTTCATCAGCGCGACGTCGTCGCGGTAGCGGTGGTAGTGGTCGGCGGCCACGTCACCGGTGTCGCCGCCCCGGACCTTTCCGGGGGTGTGGCTGAAGGTGTCCCAGATGGAGGGGGTGCGGCCGTCCTCGGTGGCGGCGCCCTCCACCTGGTAGGCGGCGGTGGCGGCGCCCCAGACGAAACCGGGCGGGAAGGAGGTGTCCGCGGCCGTCCGGGCGGTGGTCTCGGGTCGTACGGCGGTCATGGTGAGAGCGCTCCCAAAGTGGCGTGAGGAAAGGTCGGACGAAGACGGTGGTCCAGGGGTCCCGGCTCTTATACACATCCGACGCTGCCGACGACC
>NZ_LR732544.1:3065000-3077948 GCF_902506575.1 Streptomyces mexicanus
TCCCCGCGCCGCTCCTGTGGCAGTCTGAACGTCGTACGGGAGCCGACGAACCGAACGTCGTGCGGGAGCCGACGAAGGGAGCGCGCCGATGGCCGTCGAACCGCTGTCGCAGAAGGAGATCGAGGACCGGCTGGCCGAGCTGCCCGGCTGGTCCCTGAGCGAAGGCCGGCTCACCCGCTCCTTCCGGCTCGGCTCGCACTTCGCGGCGACCGCCATGGTGGTGCACATCGCCCAGGTGCAGGAGGAGCTGAACCACCACTCCGACCTGACCCTCGGCTACAACACGGTCTCGGTGAGCGTGCACACCCACAGCGCGGGCGGCGCCGTCACCGAGAAGGACGTCGAGCTGGCCCGCCGCGTGCAGGAGCTGGCTCCGGGTCATCGGGCGAGCTGAGGCGATCACGCAGGGGGGACGCCGGGTGCTGGACTACGACAAGGAAGCCGAGCAGTACGACGCGTTACGCGGCGGCGAGCCCCGGGCCGCCGCCGCGGCCGCGGCCGTCCTCGGCCTGCTGCCCGAGGACACGCGGGAGGTGCTGGACGTCGGCTGCGGCACCGGCATCGTCACCCGCCGGCTCGCCGCCGCCCGGCCCGCACTGCGGGTGACCGGCGTGGACCGGGCCGCCGGGATGGCGCGGCGGGCCGCCGCCCGCCTGCCCGGCGCCGTCGTCCTCCCCGACAGCCGCCCGCTCCCCTTCCCCGACGGCCGGTTCGACGCCGCCACCACCGTCTGGGTGCTGCACCTGGCGCCCGCCGACGCCCGGGCCGTCGTCGCCGAGTGCGCCCGGGTGCTCCGGCCCGGTGGCGTCTACGTCACGACCGTCGACAAGGCCGCCTCCCACAACGTGGGCAGCGACATCGACGCCGTCCTCGCCGACCGGCCGCCGAGCCCCGCCCGGGACGCCGCCTGCCTCGTCGCCGCGTACGCGGCCGAGCGCGGCCTGCTCCCGGCCGGGCAGGCCCGCTTCCGGGGGGTGGGCCAGGGCCGCAGCCCCCGCCGCACCATCGCAGACCTGCGCCGCGGCTGGTTCGTCACGCTGCCCCCGGGCAGCGCCGCCGCCGAGGACTTCGCCGCCCGTCTGGCGGCCCTGCCCGACCAGGACCGGCCGCGTCCGGACCCGGTGTTCACCCTGCGGGCGTTCCGCAAACCACCCGCCGGCTGAGGCTGGGGGCGCGCACGCCGACCGGGTGGACTCGGGCAGGGGCCGAGTCCACCCGGCGCGCTACGCGGAGCAGCGGGGGCTTATTCGAGGAGCTCCGCGTACGACCCCATGGCCAGGGCGATGTCCGCCTCGGCCCAGAACCGGTGGTACGTGAAGGTCGGGGCGGCCCCGCCCTTGAGGTAGGACTCGATCTTCGACCAGGCCGGGTCGTTCTTGTAGAAGGACCGGATGGAGGAGAAGGTCGACGAGGAGTCGATCCTGTCCCCGTTGGGCATGGTGCCGCTCCAGCCGCTGGGCACGTACACGCTGTCGCCGAAGCGGCTGTAGTCGGTCCGGGTCTCCGGCACCGCGATGCCCAGGGCGTCCTGGTCGTGGTCCCACATGCCGTCCAGCAGCGCCTTGGCGGTCGCCTTGGCCTGCGCGTCACCGGACTTGGCGGCGTAGTACGTCAGCGTCTTGGCGTACGCCGCGGCCACACCGACGTCGTTGGTGTAGTCGGCGACGGTCACGTGCAGGGAGCTGTTGGAGCCGGGCGAGGACGGGTTCCAGGTGTCGGGCTGCCCGGACCACTTCAGGGTGGAGGGGATCCGGAAGGTGCCGTCGGGGTTGAGCGTGGTCTCGGACAGTGCCCACTTCACCCACTTGTCCAGGACGGTCTTCGCCTTGGCGTCCCCGGTCTGCTGGTAGTACTCGGCGACGCGCTCCATCGACCAGGCCTGGAAGCCGAACCACTGGTTGGACGGCGGGTCGTGGTAGACGGGCGCCTCGTCGTAGTACATGCCGTAGAACGTGGGCGTGCCGGCCGGCGGGGTGGCGTAGCGGCCCTGCCAGCTGTTGGTGGCGCCGCCCGCGATGGCCCCCTCGGAGGACTGCAGCCATTGGTAGAACTCCAGTTGCCGCTGCAGCGACTTGCCCCAGTCCGCGGCGCCCGTCGCCGACTTCGGCTTCAGGTCGGCGAAGGAGCTGAGCGCGTAGGCCGCCAGCGGGTTCTGGTAGCCGCCGTGGACGTGGCTGGAGCCGATGCGCCAGGCCCAGCCGGCGCCGGTGTCCGTGGCGCCGCCCCAGGCGTAGTACCAGGAGAGCAGGTAGTGCGAGGCGTCCTTGCCGGTGCCGGCCGGGCAGGTGGACGCCCCCGTGCAGTTGCCGACCTTCTTGAAGTACTTGTCGTACATCGCGTAGCGCAGGTAGTCGCCCATCTTCGCCGCCTTGGCGACGGTGGCCGACACATCGCCGCCCTTGCCCTGCTGCTTGGCCCACACGTCCGCCCAGTACGCGGCCTGCACGGCGCGCGCGTCGGCGTCGGGGGCGTCGGTGTACTTCCACTGCTTGGCGTAGGAGGAGTCACCGGTGAACAGGTCCAGGTAGCCGTTCTTCCCGCCGTACTTGAAGGCGTCGCAGGTCGGCTGCGGCACCGTCTCCCACACGGACTCCTGCGGGCCGCGCTGGAAGGTGTTCAGGTAGGACGGGCCGGTCTGCGTCGGGCCGCCCTCGCAGGTGCCGCCCGGGGTGTCGCCGTAGCCGTAGACGTTGTCGACGTCCTGGATCCAGTGCATGCCGTAGACGTCGTCCGTGCCGTAGGCGGACTTCAGCTCGCCCGCGATCGGGTCGGAGCCCACGGGGACGGACGTGTCCAGCCGGGCCGGGTACTGGTCAGGGGTGTCCTGTTCGGGTGCGTAGGTGGCCGGCTTGGCGGCGTTGTAGAAGGAGTTGGTCGGCTGGTCGGCGTGGGTGGGGATCATGTACTTCTCCATCAGGGCCCACGCGCCGTTGAACTTCGACCAGTCGCCCGTCACCTTGCCGTACATCGCCTGCAGCCACAGCAGGTAGCTGTAGGCCTCCGAGGTCGTCTCGTGCCCGTAGTCGGGCGCCTCCACGATCAGTGTCTCCACCGAGTGGTAGGGGATGCCCTCGGGCGAGAAGTAGCCGTTGGCGGGGTCGGTGATCCTGCCGTACAGGTCCAGGAAGCGGGCGTCGTACGCCTTGGACGCGGCCAGCTCGGTCACGGTCACCGTGGCCTTGGCGTGCCCGGGCGCCGAGGCGGTGAAGGTGGCCGACCCGGTCCCGGAGGAGTCCGCCGTGACGGTCACCTTCTGGGCGGTGTTCCAGGTGGCGGGGGTGAAGGTGAGCGAGGAGCCGCCGGTGACGGACAGGCCCGTGGTGCCGTCCGTGCGGGCGACGCTCACCGTCACGTTCGCGCTCGGCTGCTTCGACAGCTTCACCTCGAAGGTGCCCGACGTGCCCTGCCGGATCCCCAGTTGGGTGGGTGAGGCGACGACCGCGGGGCCGGAGGCGACGGTGATGCCGACCGGTGTGGACTCGGCGGACGCGCCGAGGCTGTCGTAGGCCTTGGCCACCAGGGAATGACTGCCCACGGCCAGATCGGTGGCGGAGAAGGTGTACGGCGCGGTGGTGTCCGTGCCGAGCAGGGTGGTGTCGTCGTAGAACTCGACCTTGGTGACGCTCGCGTCGTCGGCCGCCGCCGCGGTCGCCGCGAGCGGCACCGCCTCGCCCTGCGTATAGGTGGCGCCCGGGGAGGGGCTGGTCAGCACGGTGATCGGTGGCTGGTGGGCGCCGGTGCAGGAGGTGCCGTTGACGGCGAAGTCCGTGGGCGCGGTGTTGGTGCCGCTGTAGGTGAACTGGGCGCCGGTGGTCACGGCGGCGTCGGCGCCGATCGTCGCGTTGTACGCGGCGTTCTTGACGGTGACCGACCGGCCCGACTGCGACCAGCTGCCGTTCCAGCCGTTGGTCAGCTTCTGGTTGCCCGCGTAGGAGTACGTCAGGGTCCAGCCGTTGATCGGGTCGGTGCCGCGGTTGGTGAGGGTCAGCTCCGCGGTGAAGCCGGAGCCCCAGTCGTTGGTGCGGTAGTCCACGCTGCAGCGCACACCGGCCGCGTGGGCGGTGGTCGAACCGGCCGCCAGCATCGTCATGGGCAGGGCCAGGGCCGCCAGGGCGGCGGTCCACAGGCGTCGCGCGAGGCGGCGTCTGTGGCGGTGAGGGGGATGCATGTGCTGGTCCCTCCTTGCGGCTCGGAGATGAGGGTGGGGGGAGCTGAGCAACGAGCAGCGACAAGCCATGACCAGTGGGAGCGCTCCCATAGTGCGGACGTGTCAGGGCACCGTCAAGTCTGTGAAGAGTCGAAAACATTCGCCCCGCTGTGACGGGCGCTGTTGACGGAAAGTGAACCGAAAGTCTGTGACTGCTCTGTTCTTCTCCGTCACTTGGCGCTACCTTCACTCGCACCAGTGGGAGCGATTCCATCAGTCGGCGCGTCCGTCCCGGTGCGCCTGGTCTGCAAGGAGTCGCCCATGCGACACCCCCCGCGTTCACTGCTTTGAGTCGTCGGCGGCGCTTCTCGCCGCGCCGGCGACGGGGCCGGCGAGAGCGCCGCAGCCCCGCGCACGCCCCGCCGGCCGCCCCTGGCCCGTCGGCCGGCCACCGCTGCATCGGCCCGCCGCCGCTCACCGGCCGGGGCGCCACGCCCACGGCGTACGGCACCGGACCGCACCAGAGCCGTGCGTCCCGGACCCGTACGTCCTCACCGAACGTTCCCCCACGGGAGGAAACCCCACTCATGAGCCGCAGCAGAACAGCGATGCTCGCCGCCCTGACCCTGGTGGCCGGCGGCACGAGCATGGCGCTCACCGCCGCGCCCGCCAGCGCGGGCGCCGCCGCACCCGCCTGCACCGTCGACTACAAGGTGCAGAACCAGTGGAACACCGGCTTCACCGCCGCCGTCACCGTCACCAACAACGGTGCCGCCAAGTCCGGTTGGACCCTGAAGTGGACCTACGCCGGCGACCAGAAGGTCACCAGCGGCTGGAACGCCAGGATCACCCAGAGCGGAGCCGCCGTCACCGCCACCAACGAGAGCTACAACGGCTCCCTGGCCACCGGCGCCTCGACGAGCTTCGGCTTCCAGGGCACCTACAGCGGCACCAACGCCGTCCCGGCCGCCTTCACCCTCGACGGCGTCACCTGCAACGTCGACACCGGCGGCGGGGGCGACAACGGCGGTGGTGGCGGCGACAACGGGGGCGGTGGCGGCGACAACGGCGGTGGAGGCGGCACCACCGACCCCAGCGGGCGGGTCGACAACCCGTACGTCGGCGCCAAGGTCTACGTCAACCCCGAGTGGTCGAAGCTGGCCGCGGCGGAGCCGGGCGGCACCCGGGTCTCCAACCAGCCCACCGCGGTCTGGCTCGACCGCATCGCGGCCATCCAGGGCGTCAACGGCGGTATGGGCCTGCGCGCCCACCTCGACGAGGCCCTGAAGCAGAAGGGCTCCGGCGACCTGGTCGTCCAGCTGGTCATCTACGACCTGCCCGGGCGCGACTGCGCCGCCCTCGCCTCCAACGGCGAGCTGGGAGCGAACGACCTCGACAAGTACAAGAGCGACTACATCGACCCCATCGCCTCCATCCTGTCCGACTCCAAGTACGCCGGCCTGCGGATCGCGACGGTCATCGAGCCGGACTCGCTGCCCAACCTGGTCACCAACGCGGGCGGCACCAACACCACCACCGAGGCCTGCACGACCATGAAGGCCAACGGCAACTACGAGAAGGGCGTGAGCTACGCCCTCGACAAGCTCGGCGCGATCCCGAACGTCTACAACTACATCGACGCCGCCCACCACGGCTGGCTCGGCTGGGACACCAACCTCGGCCCCTCCGTCCAGGAGTTCTACAAGGTCGCCACGACCAACGGCGCCAGCGTGAACGACGTGGCCGGCTTCGTCGTCAACACCGCCAACTACAGCCCCACCAAGGAGCCGTACTTCAAGGTCACCGACACCGTGAACGGACAGACGGTGCGCCAGTCCAAGTGGGTGGACTGGAACCAGTACGTGGACGAGCAGTCCTACGCCCAGGCGCTGCGGGACAAGGCTGTCGCGGCCGGCTTCAACTCCGGCATCGGCGTGCTGATCGACACCTCCCGCAACGGCTGGGGCGGCCCCGCCCGGCCGTCCGGTCCCGGCCCGCAGACCAGTGTGGATGCCTACGTCGACGGCAGCCGCATCGACCGGCGCGTCCACGTCGGCAACTGGTGCACCCAGGGCGGGGCGGGTCTCGGTGAACGGCCCACCGCCGCACCGGCCGCCGGGATCGACGCCTACGTGTGGGTGAAGCCGCCGGGGGAGTCCGACGGGTCCAGCCCCGCCGTCTCCAACGACGAGGGCAGGGGCTTCGCCCGGATGTGCGCCCCCACGTCCCGGGGCAACGCCCGCACCGGCAACACCCCCTCGGGTGCGCTGCCGACCGCGCCGCTGGCCGGGCACTGTTTCCCCGCCCAGTCCCAGCAGCTGATGCAGACCGCCTACCCGCCGCTGCCGTAGCACGGTGAGGCGTAGGTGAGGTGATCCGCCGGGGCGGGACCGGGACCGTCCTCCCCCGTCACACCCCCGGGCCGGGCCCCGGCGGATCGCGATCCCGACCACGCGGTGGTCCCCGTCCGGCCGCTGCGGCGCGTACGGCACCGCGGGGCACAGCGGCGGCTGCGCCCCGCGGTGCCGTGTGCCGTGGTGCGGCTGGGCGGCGTGCACCGGGAAGGAGGGGCACAGGCACACGTCACCGGGGGCCGGTGGCGTACGCGGGCGGGCGGGCGGGCGCCCGACAGCGCGAGGGGGGGGAGCGGGGGGGGGAGGCCGAACCCCGTGGTGGGGACCACCCCGGCCGCCGGGGCGGCCCGGAGGGTCGCGGACGGGCAGAATCCCGCCGCCGCGACGGCGGCGTACGACGTCGTTGTCGGGGCGGCTGGTGGGGTGTCCGGGCCGGCCGGCGGGGTGCCGGGACTCGTGGGTCGCGTCCCGGGGCGGCGGACGCCCGGCGCCCGTTGAGCGCCTGCGAGCGGTGGCGGTGCGGTGCGGTGCGACGCGTCGAGCGGGGCGGTACGAGCGCCGCACCGCACCACGATTGCCTCGCGGCCGGCTTCACCGCGTGGGCCGGGCGACCGGGCCGGCCGCGACGGGCCGGATCACCGGACCCGTCACGAGCGACCGGCGACCGGGCCCGGTGGGCACCTGCGGCCGGACCCGGTACGGGACCTGCCGCCGGACCCGTCACTGAGGGCGGCGGCCGGACCCGTCACGGACGACAGCCGGTGGTCCCGGCACGGACGACAGCGGCCGGCCCTGACACGGACGGCAGCGGGCGGACCCGGTGCGGGCGGCCGGTGGGGCCGCCCGCGGCCGGGGTCAGCCGATCGCCTTGTCGATCGTGTCGGTCGCGGCCTTCCAGGCGTCGTCGGGCTTGGTGCCCCGCTGCTCCATGTTGTTGATCTGCTTGCCGATGGTGTCCTTGATGATGCCGTCCTTCGGGCCGAGCACCGCCTCGGGGATGGACTTGGCCTCGTCGGCGTAGATCTGGCCGATCGGCGCGTTGTTGAAGTACGGGAGCTTGGCGTTCTTCACGCTCGCCAGCTCATAGGCGCCCTTGTTGGACGGGAACACACCGATCGCCTTGAAGACCTCGGCCTGCTGCTCGGGCGAGGTCAGCCACTTGACCAGCTCCGTGGCCTCCTTGACGTGCTTGCCGCTCTTGGGCACGGACAGGAAGGAACCGCCCCAGTTGGCCGCGCTGGTGCCCGGCGCCCGGGTGATGTCCCACTTCCCCTTGAAGGAGTCACCGGAGTAGACCTGGATCTGCGCCGCCATCCAGGCCGGGCACACCATGCTCGCTATGGTGCCCTTGCGCAGGTCCGCCTGCCACGGCTGGTCGAACTGGTGCACGCCCTGGCTCAGCTTCTTCTGCGCGACCTCGGCGGCCAGGTTCCAGCCCTGCTTGACGGACGGGCTGTCCTTGTAGACCGGCTTGCCACTGGCGTCGTAGTACTGCTGCGCGTTGGAGCTGACGACCGCGTTGAACATGGCGCTCGCCGAGTCCATGAAGTAGGTGCCCGCGGGCGCCTTCTTCTTGTACTGCTCACCGAGCTTGATGTAGTCCTCCCAGCCGCCCGCGACCGCCTTGGCGACGGCCTCGCGGTCGCTGGGCAGGCCCGCCTTCTCGAACAGGTCCCGGCGGTAGCACAGCGACATCGGGCCGATGTCGGTGCCGGCGCCGATGACCGTGCCGTCCTTGGCGGTGGCCTGCTTCTCCTTCCAGGACACCCAGTCGTTGACGTCGATGGTCTTGCTCAGGTCGACGAACTTCGACGCCTGGGTGTCGACGACCTCCTTGATCCGGCCGACCTCGATGCCCTGGACGTCCGCCAGGCCGCTGTTGGAGTTCAGCTGCTGAAGGAACTTCGGGTAGTAGTCCTCCTCGTTGGCGGTGGTCTGCTCCTTCACCGTGATGTTCGGGTGCAGCTGGTGGTACTTGTCGAACAGCTTGGCCTCCTTGTAGCCGAACTGTCCGTAGTCGGCCACCGTGAGGGTGATGTTCCCGTTGGAGTCCGAGGTGTTCGAGTCGCCGTCGTCGTCACTGCTGCAGCCTGTCAGCAGCAACGCCGAGGCCGTCAGGACCGTCGTGGCCACGGCCACGGCCCTGCGGCCGTGACCGCCGCCGGTACGGGTGATGCGCATTCCACTACTCCTTGTTCCAGTGGGGAACGGGACCTCAGGAATCAGACCGTCGGCGTCCGACGGTCCGGACCTGCCCTCTCGGTTCGAGCAGCGGCCAGACCCACAGCACGCGGCGTGCGGTGAAAAGGTGCTGGTCAACGGTGTGCCATGCGAGGTAGAGGGAAGGGCCATGGGTGCTTGGGCCACACGGGCCCGACCCCCGGGTCACCCCGTGGGACCGCTCCCACGCGGCATGCCGGAAGACTCCTTCCTGCCGGGCCAGGTGTCAAGACTTGAAAACGGCGTTGTTGCCCAAGCGTGTTCCGTACGTCACGTGAACGTGTCACGCGAGCGCGCCGTAACTCCCCCGTATCGGCCGGGATTCACGCAGGTCACGAAGGTGATCATGGGCGGGAGCGGGCCGGTGGGCACGCGACCCGGCGGGCGGCGGGATTTTCTGGGCCAGAATGATGCCGCCCGCACGGACACGCCGGAAGGTGAACGATGACCCCCGCCGAACCCCTCCCCACCACCGCGGACACCCGGCGCCCGACCCTCAACGCCGTGGCCGCCCGCGCCGGGGTCGGCCGCGGCACGGTCTCCCGGGTGATCAACGGATCCCCCAAGGTCAGCCCCCGTTCCCGGGCGGCGGTGGAGCGGGCCATCGCCGAACTGGGCTACGTCCCCAACCGCGCCGCGCGCTCCCTGGTGACCCGCCGCACCGACTCGGTGGCCCTGGTCGTCCCCGAGGCGGAGTCCCGGCTGTTCGCCGAGCCCTACTTCTCGGGGATCATCCGGGGCGTGTCCGCCGGACTCGCGGATTCCGGGATGCAGTTGCTGCTCGTCCTGGCGCGGGACGAGAAGGAGTACGAGCGGCTCGCCGAGTACCTGTCGGCGCAACGCGTGGACGGCGTGCTGATGATGTCGGTGCACAGCGAGGACACGCTGCCCGACCGGCTGCGGGAGCTGGCCGTGCCGACCGTGCTGGCCGGCCGGCGCAGCCTGCGCGAGCCGCTCGGGCACGTCCGCGCCGACAACCGGGGCGGCGCCCGCGGCGCGGTCCAGTACCTGCTCGGCCGCGGCCGCCGCGCCATCGGCACCATCACCGGACCGCTGCACATGGAGGCCGCGCGGGACCGCCTCGACGGCTACCGCGAGGCCCTGCGCGACGCGCGCGCCGCCGCCGGGGAGGAACTCGTCGCGCACGGTGACTTCACGGAGGCGAGCGGCCGGGCGGCGATGCGGGAACTGCTGCGCCGGTGCCCCCACTTGGACGCCGTCTTCGCGGCTTCGGACGTGATGGCCTCGGGCGCCGTCTTCGAACTGCGGGCCGCGGGGCTGCGCGTGCCGGACGACGTCGCCGTCGTCGGCTTCGACGACTCGATCGTCGCCCGGCACGTCGACCCGCCGCTGACCAGCGTCCGCCAGCCGCTGGAGGAGATGGGCCGCACCATGGCGAGCCTCCTGCTCGACGAGATCACCGAGCCGGGCGCCGGCCACCGCGAGGTCGTCCTGCCCACGGAACTGGTCGTCCGCGCGTCGGCCTGAGCGCGGGCGAGGCCCGACCCGGGCAATCACGCGACCCGGCCCGGGCATCACGCAACCTGACCCGTGCATCACGCGACCCGACCCGGGCATCACGCAACCTGACCCGTGCATCACGCGACCCGACCCGGGCGCTCGTCCTCCCCCACGCGACACGTTTCGGCGAAGTCCCGTCCCGATTAGGCCATGGGAGCGCTCCCATGCATAATGGCCTCCACCCGACCCGTGGGAGCGATTCCATGCCCGAGTCCAAGACCGTCGCCTTTCCCCGTGACTTCCTGTGGGGCGCGGCGACCTCCGCGTACCAGATCGAGGGCGCCGTCGCGGAGGACGGCCGTACCCCTTCCATCTGGGACACCTTCAGTCACACGCCGGGCAGGATCGCCGGCGGCGACACCGGTGACATCGCTGTCGACCACTACCACCGCTACCGCGACGACGTGGCCCTGATGGCCCGGCTGGGCCTGAACGCCTACCGCTTCTCCGTCTCCTGGCCGCGCGTGCAGCCCACCGGCCGGGGCCCGGCCGCCCAGGCGGGGCTGGACTTCTACCGCCGGCTGGTGGACGAGCTGCTCGCCCACGGCATCAAGCCCGCCCTCACCCTCTACCACTGGGACCTGCCCCAGGAGCTGGAGGACGCGGGAGGCTGGCCCGAGCGGGAGACGGCGCTGCGGTTCGCGGAGTACGCGCAGCTCGTCGGCGAGGCGTTCGGCGACCGCGTGCAGCAGTGGATCACGCTCAACGAGCCGTGGTGCAGCGCCTTCCTCGGCTACGGCTCCGGGGTGCACGCCCCCGGCCGTACCGACCCGCTCGCCGCCCTGCGCGCGGCCCACCACCTGAACCTGGCGCACGGCCTGGGTGTGCAGGCGCTGCGCTCGGTGCTGCCGGCCGGCTCCTCCATCGGCGTCAGCCTCAACTCGCAGGTCGTCCGCCCGCTCTCGCAGGACCCGGCCGATCTCGCGGCGGCGCGCCGGATCGACGACCTGGCCTGCGGGGTCTTCCACGGTCCGATGCTGCACGGCGCGTACCCGGAGACGCTGCTGGAGGCGACGCGTTCGGTCACGGACTGGAGCCATGTCCTGGACGGCGATCTGCGGGCCATCGCGCAGCCGCTGGACGCGCTGGGCCTGAACTACTACACGCCGGCCCTGGTGTCGTCCCCGGCCACGCAGCCGCAGGGGCCGCGCGCCGACGGGCACGGGGACAGCCCGTACTCGCCGTGGCCCGGCTCGGAGGACGTGGCGTTCCATCAGACGCCCGGCGACCGCACGGAGATGGGCTGGACCATCGACCCGGGCGGCCTGTACGAGCTGATCATGCGGTACAGCCGGGAGGCTCCGGGGGTCCCGCTGTACATCACCGAGAACGGCGCGGCCTACCCGGACAAGGTCGACGACGACGGTCGCGTCCACGACCCCGAGCGCATCGCCTACCTGCACAGCCACCTGTCGGCGGTGCACCGGGCCGTCGCCGACGGGGCCGAGGTGCGCGGCTACTACCTGTGGTCCCTGATGGACAACTTCGAATGGGCCTACGGCTACGCCAAGCGGTTCGGCGCCGTCTACGTCGACTACGCCACGCTCGCCCGGATCCCGAAGTCCAGCGCCCACTGGTACGGCAAGGCGGCCCGCACCGGGCAGCTGCCCCCGGTGGACGCCGTCTGACGGGCGTCCTCGCAGGCACCGCGGGGGACCTCACGGACCGACCGGCGGGGGATGGGCGGGGCGCGGCACGCGGGAGCATCGCAGGGGAGTGCCGCGCCCCACGGGGCCGGGGGCGTCAGCGGGAGGCGGCGAAGGCCTTGCTGAACGCGTACGGGTCCTGGGCGATGGAGCTGCACGTCGGGTCGGCGGAGTTCTTCGCGCCGCCCGGGCACTGCTTGTCGCGGGTGGCCGACCACATGGACAGCCAGCCCAGGCCCTTGGACCGGGCGAAGGAGACCAGCTGGGTGGCGTCGTCGACCGTGAACACCTCGGAGGAGACGTCGTTGACGCCGATCATCGGGGTGACGGCGACGGCCTTCCAGGCGGCGCTGTCGGACAGTCCGAGGACGCCCTTGACCTGGGCCTGGGTGGCGGTGGCCGCCTGCTCGGCGTAGGTGCCCATGTCGCCGTTGTAGGAGGCGCCGTAGTCCATCGCCATGACGTTGACGGCAGAGATCTTCACGCCGTTGGACTTGGCGTTCGACAGCAGGTTCACCCCGTCCTGGGTCAGGCCCTCGGGCATGACGGGCAGGGTGAAGGAGACGTCCAGGCCCGGGTGCTGCTGCTGGAGTTCTGCGATGGCCTGGGCGCGGCGGGTGTTGGCGGCCGTGTTCGGCAGCGCGCCGCCCTCGACGTCGAAGTCGACCTTGGTGAGCTTGAACTGGTCGACGGCCTTGCCGTAGGCGGCGGCCAGCGCGTCGGCGGAGGTGCAGGTGGTGGCCAGCTCCGAGCCGGTGGCGCCGCCGAAGGAGACCCGTACGTCGCCGCCCTTGGCGCGCAGCGCGCCGATCTGGGCGGCCACGGCGTCGCTCGCGAGGTCGGTGACGCCGCCCCACTTCGGGGTGCAGCCGCCGCCGTCGGTGATAAAGGCGAGGTTGTAGTTCTTCACGCCCGTCGCGTCCGCGCTCGCCACCAGGTCGAAGGCCGGGTAGAGGGAGGTGTCGACGTAGGGGGCGAAGCCTGCGGCGGCGGTCGTGCCGGTCCCGGTGCCGGTGCTCTGGGAGGGCGTGGGCGTCGGGGTCGCGGACTTGGTGGGGGT
>NZ_LR732544.1:3078049-3091472 GCF_902506575.1 Streptomyces mexicanus
GCGCCCAGGTCGAACACCGCCCGTCCACCACGCCCTCCGGGCACGTCAAGAGCTACGACACCGCCGGCGGCCGGGCGGTGTTCGACCTGGGCGCGGCGTCCGCGTCCCTGGTGTCGGCGTCCCCGGGCCCGGGCTGGTCGATGCAGGTGTGGAAGACGGAGACCTGGATCCGGGTGGAGTTCACCTCCGGCGCGGACCGGGTGTCGGTCATCTGCGCCTGGCACGACGGGCCGCCGCACGTGGAGGTGGGGTCCTACTGAGCCGGGCCGTCCCGCTCAGTGGAAGACGGAGGGCGGCGGGGCCGGTGAGGCGACGGCCGCGGCGTCCGTGACCGGGGCGGCCCCGCCGGTGAAGTCGGTCAGGGCGCGGCCGTGTTCGAGCCGGCCGGGGTGCGGGTCGGAGGCGGCGCGCCGGGTGAGTTCGGCGAGCGGCAGCGGCGCGTCGGAGGCGACGAGGATCGCGTTGCCGAAGCGTTTGCCGCGCAGCACGGCGGCGTCGGCGATCAGCGCGAGTTCGCCGAAGCGCGCGGCGGCGGTGGCTATCTGGCCGCGCAGATGGGCCAGTGGCGGGCCGTCGGCGAGGTTGGCGGCGTAGACGCCGGACGGCTTCAGGGCCCGGCGGACCTCGTCCAGGAACTCGGTGGAGGTGAGGTGGGCGGGGGTCCGGGCGCCGCTGAAGACGTCCGCGACGATCAGGTCGGCCCAGCCGTCGGCGACCTTGGCGAGTCCTTCCCGGGCGTCCAGCGCCCGCACCCGGATCCGGGCGCCCGGGTCCAGCGGCAGGGCCCGGCGCACCAACTGCACCAGGGCGGCGTCCCGTTCGACGACCTGCTGGGTGGAACGGGGCCGGGTCGCGGCGACGTAGCGGGCGAGGGTGAACGCGCCGCCGCCGAGGTGCACGGCGTGCACCGGCTTGCCGGGGGGCACGGCGAGGTCGATGACGTGCCCGAGCCGCCGCTGGTACTCGAAGGAGAGGTACGCGGGGTCGTCGAGATCGACGTACGACTGCGGGGCGCCGTCGATCAGCAGGGTCCAGCCCCGCGCCCGCTCCCGGTCGGGCCGGAGTTCGGCGAGCCCGCCGTCGACCTGTTCCACGACGGCTTCGGCGGCCGCCCGCTCCCGGCGCGGGCCGTTGGACCTGGACCTTCCCATGGCGCCATTGTCCGCCATGGCGAGGAGCGGTGCCGGACCCCGCCCCCGGGCCCTGCCCACGGCCACCGGCGGCGGGTCTGCTCGCGGACACCGGCCGCGGATCTGCTCGCGGACACCGGTCACGGACTGGCTCGCGGGCGTCGGCCGCGGCGGGCGCGCGGCGGCCGGGTCAGCGGCAGTTGTCCGCCGCCTCGATCAGCCGGGCCGCCTCGCCCAGCGCCCGCCGCAGTACGGCGGGGTCCGTGGCGAGGTCGGCCTCCGCCGGCGGCACCAGCCAGGCCGAGCCCTCCACCGGCGGTTCGGGCGCCAGGCGCAGACCGCGGCCGTCCGTGCGCGTGCAGGTGCTGCCGGGCAGGTCCCAGGCCGCGGCCGTGCCCGGCGGGACCACGAAGCCGAGCGTGTCGCCGCCGCCGTCGTGCAGCACCGGCCCGACCGCGTCGACGGCACCGCGGCGCAGGATGTCGACCGCTTCCAGGCCCTGCCGCGCCGGTACCGTCACCAGGTCGCATCCGTCTGCCGTCACCGCCGGCGCCCCTGCTCCGGCGTTCGGGTCGGTCCGCATCCCGGCGTCCACCACGGATACCCCTCCTCGTGAGCGAGCGGGTCGGGAGCCGGTGGCTCCCGGTCCGTGGGGTTCAACGCGGCAGCGCGTCAACGGCTACGGCCGAAGTCCGCCACAAAGGATGGCAGTTCATGGCAGATCACGGATGAGATATCCGGTTTGTAGCCAAACACAGCGTGGCGGGCCGGACACAGCAGGTACGTTCTTGCCCGTCGGAAACAGGTCATCAGAAACAGTGCATCGCCTGGACGACGGGTATAAATGCCGCAAGTAGCCCTGCATCCGGCACGGTTCGACGGTTCGCACGAGAGGGCCCGGCCATGACGTCGTCAACGGTGACCTCGTCTCAGTCCCCCCGGCCGCCGCGGCCGAATCTCGCCTTCCGGCGCCTGCGCGGCCAGCGCTCGCCGGCCGAGTTCGCCGCGGCGGTGCGGCGCGCCGCCCGCGAGATCGGCGAGCGGGTGAGCTGCGACGCGCGCTACATCGGCCGGGTCGAGGCGGGCGAGATCCGCTGTCCCAACTACGCCTACGAGCGCGTGTTCCTGCACATGTTCCCCGGCCGCACCCTCACCGACCTGGGGTTCGCGCCGCGCTCGGCGGTCCGGGGGCGCGCGGCCCGCGCGTCCGGGGACAACGCGCCCCTCTCGCGCACCACGCGCCCGGCATACGCCGAACCGTACGAGCCATACGCACCGTCAGAACCGCTCGATGATCCGCACGACCCGTTTGTGAACCCGCACCACCCGTACGAAGACCACGAGGAGAGCGACGTGCTGCGTCGCGCATTCATGACCCGCGGGGGCGCCACCGTGGCCGCCGCCTCGCTGGGCCCCCTGGGGCTCGCCTTCGACGCCCTGGCCGCGGACCGCCCTGTCCGCCGGGCCGGCGCGAGCGACGCGGGCGCCCTCGAAGAGGCCGTCCGCCACATCCGGTTGCTCGACGACCGGCACGGCGCCGACGGCCTCTACCGCCGCGCGGCGGCCCCGCTGCGGGCCGCGTACGCGCTGCTCGACGCCGGCGCGGCCCGGCAGGCCGTCACCGACCGGCTCCACTCGGGCGCCGGTGAACTGGCCATCTCGGTGGGCTGGCTGGCCCACGACTCGGGCCGCTTCGACGACGCCCGCTCGCACTACGCCGAGGCGCTGGCCACCGCGCGCATGACCGGGGACGCGGCGCTGGAGGCGCACGCGTTCTGCAACACGGCGTTCCTCGCCCGGGACGCCGGGCGGCCCCGGGAGGCGGTGCGCGCGGCGCAGGCCGCGCAGCGGGCCGCGCGCGGCCTGGGCTCGGACCGGCTGATGTCCCTGCTGGCCCTGCGCGAGGCGGGCGGCTGGGCGGGGCTCGCCGACCGCACCGGCTGCGCCCGGGCGCTGGCCCGCGCGCAGGCCCTGTACGAGCGGGGTCCCTCGCCGGCCGATCCGGAGTGGATGAGCTTCTACGGCCGGGCGGAGCTGGAGGGCCTGGAGGCCCAGTGCTGGTCCACGCTGGGCGACTGGACGCGGGCGGCACGGCACGCGCGGCGGGCCGCGCAGCTGCAGGACCCCCACTTCGCCCGGAACACCGCCCTGTACACCGCCGAACTGGCCGACGACCTCGCCCGCGGCGGTCACCCCGACGAGGCGGCGGCGGCCGGGATGCGCGTGCTCGACCTGCTGGGCCAGGTCCAGTCGTCCCGCGTCCGGACGATGCTCGCGGGCACGGCACGGGTGCTGCTCCCGCACCGGCGGGCCAGTGGGGTCTCGGCCTTCCTCGAACGCCACGCGAGCACGCCGCGCACGATCTGAACCGGCCCGGACCGGCGTGCGCCCCGGGGCCGAACGGCCCTGCGCCCCGGGGTCGGTCGTGGCCGATCGTGGCCGGTCGGGTCCGGGCCGCTCGGGGCTGTCCGGGGTGTTCGGGGCCGGTGCGGGTGGTCCGGGGCCGGTGCGGCTCACCCGGTCGTCGTGACGGCCCGCCCCGCCCACCCGGTCGTCTCGGCGGGCGGCCCCGGCTAGGCGGCCAGGTGCCCCACGTCGTTCCAGCTCTCGATCGCCGGTTCGCCGTAGGCCCAGCCCAGGATCGACAGCGACGTCGGGTTGAGGCGGATGCGGGCCGCGAAGTCCAGGGGCAGGCCGAGCCAGCGGGCGCCTATGGAGCGCAGCATGTGGCCGTGCGCGAAGACCAGCACGTCGCGGTCCTCGGCGCGCGCCCACGCCACCACCTCGTCGGCGCGGGCGGTCACCTCGGCGACCGTCTCCCCGCGCGGGACGCCGTCGCGCCAGATGAGCCAGCCGGGCCGCTCGGCCTGGATCTCGGCCGGGGTCATGCCCTCGTAGGCGCCGTAGTCCCACTCCATGAGCGTGTCCCAGCACATCGCGCGGTCGCCGAAGCCGGCCAGCTCGCACGTCTCGCGCGCGCGGGAGAGCGGGCTGGTGCGCACCTCCACGCCGGGCAGGCCGTCGAACGGCGCCCGGTGCAGCCGCTCGCCCAGCAACTTGGCGCCGCGCCGACCCTCCTCCAGCAGAGGGATGTCGGTCCTGCCGGTGTGCTTGCCGGACAGCGACCACTCCGTCTGTCCGTGCCGGGCCAGCAGGATGCGCGGTGCCATGGGGAGCCTTTCGGGAAAAAGTGAGATCTTCCGACGGAACTCCTCCATCATCGCGCACCGTGTGCAGGAGCAACCCGGGGGTCGGGGGTTGCGTCTATCAGGGCCGGGGGCGCCCCGCAAACGCGGGCGCATACGCCGTAAAGTGGCACGCCCGGCCGGACACCCCGGACGAACACGGGGCGCCACGACGCACGCGGCGCCACGACGACCACACCGCGACGAACAGCGCACTGCGACGAGGACGGGGAGGGGCATCGGATGCCGCAGACCGAGGCACCGGCACCGCGCACCG
This sequence comes from Streptomyces mexicanus, assembly GCF_902506575.1. GTDB lineage: Bacteria > Actinomycetota > Actinomycetes > Streptomycetales > Streptomycetaceae > Streptomyces > Streptomyces mexicanus. The sequence continues at coordinate 3,082,642 of NZ_LR732544.1, forward strand.
AGGCGGCCCCGCCCCCCCGGCTGCGCTGGTGGACCGAGCTGCCGCTGATCCTGCTGGTCTACGGCTGCTACTCGGCCGGCCGGCTGCTCGTCCGCGGGGACGTCACGGACGCCGTGGACCACGGCCTGGCGATCCTGCGCGTGGAGAAGGTGCTGCACCTCAACGCCGAGCACCCGCTCAACCGCCTGTTCACCCGCGAGCCCTGGCTCGGCGTCCCCGCCGACTTCTGGTACGCCTCCCTGCACTACCTGGTGACGCCCGCGATCCTGGTGTGGCTGTTCCGGTCGCGCGCCGCGCGCTACCGCGCCGCGCGCACCTGGCTGATGACGTCCACCTTCATCGGTCTGATCGGCTTCACCCTGCTGCCCCCCTGCCCGCCCCGGCTGCTCTCCCCCGAGCACGGCTTCGTGGACACGATGGCCCACTACAGCTCCTACGGCTGGTGGGGCGGCGAGGCCAGCGCGCCGCGCGGCCTGGGCGGCATGACGAACCAGTACGCGGCCATGCCGAGCCTGCACGTGGGCTGGGCCCTGTGGTGCGGGCTGATGCTGTGGCGCCACGGCGGGACACGCTGGGCGAAGGCGGCCGGCGTCGCCTACCCGCTGCTGACGGCGCTCGTGGTGATGGGCACGGCGAACCACTACCTGCTGGACGCGGTCGCGGGCGTGGCCGTGATGGGCGTCGGCATGCTGCTGGCCCCGTATGTGGGGCGCGCGGCGGGGCGGGCCCGCGCGGTGCTCGCGGCCCGTGTCCCGGCCCTGGCGGGCGGCGAGGGCGGCGCGGGTTCCGCGATTGTCAGTGGCCGGTGCCAGACTTCGGCGGGTGAGCGAATTCCACGGCAGCGCGAAACACGGCTCGGCCCCGGAGCCGAACCGGGTGCCTCCCCCCAGGACGCCGGGGACGGGGCGCCGGGATGGGGCGTTCCCAGCGAAGCCGAGAGCCTGGGCAAGACTCGCTGAGCTGCGCGGGCCGGGCGTACCGGCCCGGGCGATGGACGCCCGCGCGCTGGCGGCGCTGGCCGCGAACCCGGGCTGCGACAGGCGCGCCCTGCTGGACGGCGCGGGCGTGGACAAGGCGGCGCTGGCGAGCGCGCTGGGCGCCCCGGCGGCGTTCGGTCAGTCCCAGTTCGCCTTCGTGCGCGGCCACGCCTTCGAGGCGCGGGTGAAGGCGGACGGCGGTGCGGAGCTGCTGCGCCTGGTGCACCGGCACCTCGACCCGGGCGCCGAGCCGCCCGAGCGGGCACACGTGCCGGACCTGACCGCCGTGGGCCCCGAGGGGCGCACGGCGCGTACGGCGCTGGCGCTGCGCGAGGCGACGGCGGCGGGCACCTGGACGCTGCTGGACCATCCGATGCTCGCCCTGGAGGTGGCCGGCTCGCCCGCTTTCCTGGAGCCGGACGCGGTGGTGGTGCACCCGGACGGCGGCTGGACGGTCGTGGAGATCAAGTCCTTCCCGGTGCTGGACGGCTCCGCGGACCCGGCGAAGGTCGGCGCGGCGGCGCGGCAGGCCGCGGTGTACGTGCTGGCGCTGGAGGAGGTCGCCGCGCGGCTGGAGCCGCCGCCGCGGGTGCGCGAGCGGGTGCTGCTGGTGTGCCCCAAGGACTTCTCCAACCTGCCCACCGCCTCCGCCGTCGACGTGCGCAAGCAGCGCGCGGTCACCGCCCGCCAGCTGACGCGCCTGACCCGTCTGGAGGAGATCGCCGACGCGCTGCCCGAGGGCGTGTGCTTCTCCCCCGAGCTGCCCGCCGAGGAACTGACCGCCGCCGTGGAGGCGGTCCCGGCGACGTACGCGCCCGAATGCCTGGCCGCCTGCGAGCTGGCCTTCCACTGCCGGGCGCGGGCGCGCGCCGAGGGCGCGGTGACCGCACTGGGCCGCTCGGTCCGCGCCGAGCTGGGCGGCCTGACGACGGTGGAGGAGGTGCTGGCGGCGGCCCGCGGCGAGGCGGGCGAGGCGGACGACCCGGCGGTGGCCGCGCTGCGCCGCGCGGCCGCCCTGCGCGCGGAGGCCCTCGGGGCCGCCGGACAGGGGGTGGCGCCGTGTCCCTGATCGCGACGCTCGCCCGGCTGGAGGCGGTGCACTCCGGGCGCGCCCAACCGGCCGCGACCGTACGGCACCGGCACCTGTCCGAGCGGCCGCTGGTGTTCGTGCCGCTGACCACCGCCGGTGAGGCGGGCGCCCCGCTCGGCGCGCTGGTCGGCACCGACCGGCACGCCCCGCGGCTGCTGGCCGTGCCGCAGCCGCGCGACCGCGACCTGAGGTTCGCGTTCCTCGCCGACCTGGCCGACGTGATCCTGCCCTACGTCGACTCCTTCGCCGCCGACGTCGAGGCGGCCGAGCGCACCGAGACCGACCCGGAGACCGGCAAGCGGGTCAAGGTCGAGGTCGAGCTGTGCGCGGACGCGCCCCAGTTGATCGTGCCGAGCCGCGCGGGCATCGACTTCGTCCGCCTGCTGGGGCGCTCCATGCGGTTCCGGCGCACCGCCGAGCAGGACCCCGAGACCCCGCACCCGGCCCCGCCCCGGGTGCCGCTGCTCGGCCGGTGGCTCACCCATTTCGGGGAGCGGGCCCGCGTGCCCGGCTCCTCGCTGCTGCTCGCCCTGAGCGACGTACTGGCCCGGCACTGGACCACCGGCCAGTCCGCCCTGGAGGACCAGCACCTGGGCGCGCTGCTGGCGTGGATCGCGCCGCCCGAGGGCGTCTCGGGCGCCGAGGCGGCCCTGCGCGCGGAACTCGCGCGGGACGCCGGCGGCCAGCTGCTGTGCCCGCCGGCCGGCCCGGCCACCGACCCGGCGCTCGACAACAAACCGCTCGCGCCCGCCATCGAGCGCTACGACCGCGCGCGCGGCGCCCTCGCCGCCCCCGAGGACGGCCTGGAGGCCGACGACCGGCTCGGCGCGCTGACCGCGGCGGAGGACGAGATCCGCGCGCTCGTCGAAAGGTGCGCCCGCCCCACGTGGGACAAGGTCTGGGACGGCCTGGACCTGCTGCGGACGCTGCCGGAGGCCGCGCACGTGGCGGGGCGGTGGACACGCGACCGCTGGTCGTTCACCGGCCACCGCGACCGGGTCCTGGCCGGTGAGCCGCCGCAGCCGCGCCGCGACGACGCCGTCACCGCGGCGAACAAACTCGCCGCGCGCGAACGCGAGCAGGCCCGCCTGGACGCCCAGGAGGCGCTGGACGACCCGCTGGTGATGGCGGGGCGGCGGCTGGCCGGGGAGGCGTTCGCCGGGGAGGTCGTCGACGTCGCCATGGCCTACAGCGAGAGCAAGCGGCCCAGCCCGCGCCCGCTGGTCACCGTCCGCACCGACGACCGGCCCCACCTGGCCGAGCGTGCCCGGGTGTACCGCTCGCTGGGCGGCAAGCCGCAGTCCGCGGAGTGCGTCGCGGTCGAGGAGGACGGCGCGGACGGCGGCGCGCAGGCGGGCACGCTGATCGTGCTGCGCGTCCTCGACAAGATGGGGCGCGGCAAGGAGCCCGAGCCCGGTTCCGTGCCGGAGAAGGGCGACCGGGTGTGCTTCACGCTGTTCGAGCACGAGCAGCGCGGCGGGCCGAAGCTGCCCGAACCGGAGGACACCCCGTGGACACACGGCGGCCCGCCGGGCGAGGCGAGCACGCCGGAGGCCCCCGACCCCGTGACCGAGGAGGACGTCCTGTGACCGCCCCCGCCGACGACCTCGCCGCTGGGGGCGCCCCGGCCGGCCCCGGCCCCGCCCGGTCCGGCTTCGACCCGGCCGCGGCGGCCGCCCGCGCCACCGACGCGATCCTCGCCGACACCCTGCACGGTCCGCACCGCGGTGTCGTCGTCGACTCCCCGCCGGGCGCCGGCAAGTCCACGCTCGTGGTGCGCGCCGCGCTGGAGCTGGCCGCGGCCGGACGCCCGCTGATGGTGGTGGCGCAGACCAACGCCCAGGTCGACGACCTGGTGGTGCGGCTCGCGCGGAAGAACCCGGACCTGCCCGTGGGCCGGCTGCACAGCAGCGACACCGACGCCTACGACAAGGCCCTGGACGAACTGCCCAACGTGCGCACCTCCGCCAAGGCCGCCGACCTCGCCGGGCTCGACGTCGTGCTGTCCACGGCGGCGAAGTGGGCGCACGTGAAGGTGGACGAGCCGTGGCGGCACGCCATCGTCGACGAGGCGTACCAGATGCGCTCGGACGCGCTGCTCGCCGTGGCCGGGTTGTTCGAGCGGGCGCTGTTCGTGGGCGATCCCGGGCAGCTCGACCCGTTCTCCGTCGTCGGCGCCGAGCAGTGGGCGGGGCTGTCGTACGACCCGTCGGCGTCGGCGGTGACGGCGCTGCTGGCGCACAACCCCGAGCTGCCCCAGCACCGGCTGCCGGTGTCCTGGCGGCTCCCGGCGTCGGCGGCGCCGCTGGTGTCGGACGCGTTCTCCCCGTACACGCCGTTCCGCAGCGGCACCGGCCCCGGTCAGCGGCGGCTGCGGTTCGCCGTCCCCTCGGACGGCTCCGGGCCCGACCGGGTGATCGACGAGGCCGCCGAGACCGGCTGGGGCCTGCTGGAGCTGCCCGCGCGGCACACTCCGCGCACGGACCCGGAGGCGGTGCGCGCGGTCGCGGCGGTCGTGGCCCGGATGCTGGAGCGCGGCGGCGCGGCGGTCTCGGAACAGGCGGAGGACCCGGCGCCGCTGACCGCCGACCGGATCGCCGTCGGCACGGCCCACCGGGACCAGGCGGCGGCGGTACGGTCGGCGCTGGCGGAGCTGGGGGTGCGGGAGGTCACCGTGGACACCGCCAACCGGCTCCAGGGCCGCGAGTTCGACGTCACGGTCGTGCTGCACCCGCTGTCCGGGCGGCCCGACGCCACCGCCTTCCACCTGGAGACCGGCCGCCTGTGCGTCCTCGCCTCCCGGCACCGGCACGCCTGCATCGTGGTGTGCCGCGCGGGGGTGAGCGAGCTGCTGGACGACCACCCGTCCACGGAACCGGTCCAGCTGGGCGTGACGGTGAAGTTCCCCGACGGCTGGGAGGCGATGATGTCCACCTGGGCGCACTGGTCGGAGCACAGGGTGCCCTGGCGGCCGTGACCCCGGCCACGGGAACAACCCGCGCCCGTGCGTCCTTGACCACCAGCGGGGCACGGCTCGGGGGCCCGGTGCGACCGGACGGCACATGGTGCGTCGTTGGACCCGGACGGCGCGTGGTGCGTGGTGCGCGATGTGACCGGCCGGCGCGCGGTACGACGCCCGAGCGGGGCGCACGCCCCGCGCGCGCCCGGGCGCGGACGCCCGAAGGCCCCCTTGCGCTCCCGCGCGACAATGGAGGGTGGCCCTGATGCCGGGGCACCGATCGAAACCGTACGAGGAGGACACGACATGGCGGAGCCCACGCCGCGTCGCAACGAACCGCGGCTACGCCCCGCGCCCCTGCTCTTCGAGCCCGCCGCAGCGGCGGCCGACCCCGAGCACTTCTTCGACCTGGAGTCGATCGACGACCCGCGGCAGCTGCTGGCACGGGCGACCGAGCTGACGCTCGCGTTCCGCGCGGCCACCGACCGTGCGGTGGAGTTCCAGGCGATCGCGGCGGCGCAGCTCGCCGACCCGCGCCGGTTCGACCGGCTGAGCGCGGCGGACATCGCCGAGCGGGCGGAGTGGACCGAGGACTACGCCAAGAAGATGGTCGAGTTCGGTCGGGACCTGCTGCGCGGCGCCGAGGGGAGCGTGCACGCCAACCCGGCCGACCCGGTGTGAGTCGGGCCAACCGGCACACGCTCACGGGACCCGCATCCCAGGCCCGCGCCCGACCGGTCAGCCCCGAGCCCGACCGGCCCGTCCCGCGCACGTCGCCGATCACCCCGGCATATGCCAAGCGGGCAAGATACCCCCTTCGCCGCCGTCGTGTCCCCATTTCCCGCAACTCACTGGAAGCGCGCTCTCACGGTCGGTAGACATGTGCGGCATGAGCCGCACCGGGAACCCCTCGCTCCTCGACCGCCTCGACCGTCGCGACGGCCTGGACCGCCTCGGCTTCGACGCCGTCGCCGGACGCCGCTGTGACGTCTCGGGCGTCACCGCGGACGGCGCCGCCTGGCTCGCCTCGGCGGGACCGTACCCCCGCAGCACCCTGGCCCTGTGGCGGGAGCGGCCGGACGCCCCGGTCGTCCTGCCGTGCGGCACCGCCTTCGACGTGGTCAACGCGCCGGTGATCTTCGGCCGCCGGATGCTGGACCGGCTGTGGGAGGAGGGCCCCGGCTCGGGCCCCGTGGCCGTGCACCGCGGCCGGGTGCTGCTGTTCGCGGCGCCGGGCACCGCGCACCGGCTGCCCTCGCTGCTGGAGTGGGAGGAGTGGTGCTCCCGGGGCCGGGACGACGGGGACGGACGCACCGGCGGCGTACCGCCCCTGCTGTGCCACGGCAAGGGCGACGCGGTGACCGTCCCGGCCCTCGTACCGCCGGCCGCGGCCCTGGACCGGGCACCCGCCGCAGCCACGGACCCGACCGCCGCCGCCCCGGACCGCGCACCGGCCGGAGCCCCGGCGCAGGACCCGGCCGGCGGCCCCGACGGCGCCCCGTCGGCCTCGCGCTGGCTCGTCGCGCCGGACACCCGTTGTCCCTGGCTGCCGGGCCCGGAGGTCCTGCTGTGGGCGGCCGTGCGGGCGGCCCGGTCGACCGCACGGCCATCGATTTCTCCTCGCGCCGACCAGGGTGCTAAGGTCTACGACGTCAGCAGGCGCCGCTAGCTCAGTTGGTTAGAGCAGCTGACTCTTAATCAGCGGGTCCGGGGTTCGAGTCCCTGGCGGCGCACCGACAGCAGAGGCCCTTCGCAGCACGCGAAGGGCCTCTGGTCGTGTCATCCGCGTGTGATCTCCACCGTGTACGCCCCCGAGGGTGTGCGGTCCTGGACGGACAGGCGCACGCCGGTCCCCGGCACGGTGAAACTCTCGCCCACACCGAGGGGCGCGTCGGCGAGCGGCGGGTAGACGGAGGTGCCCACGCACGCCTGGGTGTGCGGATGGGCGTCGATCACCCGTACGGGGCCGTCGCCCGACTCGGTCTCGCTGCGCACCCGGTACACCAGCACCCCCTCCCGGCACCCGCCGAGGTCGTTGCCGAGGGACTCCCGTGCCTCGACGGCCAGCGCACTGGCGTGCCCGGTCCGCACCACCGCCAGTTTCGTCCCGTCGCCCAGCCCGAACAGGGGGGAGCCCGCGCCGTGGCCCGCCGGTCCCGCCTCCACCGGCTCCAGCGTCAGCCGGGTCGGCCCGGTCCCCCGCACACACGTCACCTGGCGCGGGTTCAGCCACCCGAGTTTCCACTTGTGCCAGGCCAGCAGGTCCGGGGAGAGCGCGAACTGGCTGCCCATCAGGTCCCAGTCGCCGACGTAGGTGTCCCAGTCGCCCTTGTCGTCCGTGGGCCGGTGGTAGAGGTCCGGCAGGTCGAACATGTGACCCGTCTCGTGGGCGAGGACCAGCCGGTCCGGGGGGTGTCGCTCGAACACGGTCACCACCCGCCCGATGTCCGTGTGGTCCGCATGCAGCGGGGTGTCCAGGTTGACGACCTTCGTGGCGTCCGAGTCGACGCCGGGCGCGTCGGGATCGGCCACGAGGTAGACGATGTCGTAGCGCGAGAAGTCGACTTCCGGGTCGGCGACGGCGAGCGCGTCGTGCAGGTAGGAGGCCCGGTCCGCGGCGTGCCACTCGCGGTGCATGGCGTACGCCGTCGACGGCCGCGGCATGCGCAGCCAGCGCCGCAGCGGGTGCGGGCGCAGGGTGAGCCTGCCGTAGGAGGCCTGGGCGAAGAACCGGCTGGGGGCCGGGAAGTGGTCGGCGGTCAGTTCGTCCGGGGTGGTCAGGGGGGTGGCGTCGGGGAAGGACAGGAAGATCATCACCGCGTCGAGCGTGCGGGTCGGCCGGGGGTAGGCGGAGTTCCAGGTGTCGAGGCCCTCGGAGTGGTGCGCGTCCGTCCTGCTCAGGGCGCAGGGGGCGGCCGAGAACGGCTCTGCGGACGACGGCCCGGTCAGGATCGAGGTCGCCGCGAGCGCCGAGAGCACGCTGAACACCGCCGCCGCACTGCGCAGTCGGGGCAGCGCCTGCCACCGGCCCGGCCACCGGAGGGCGTCACGGCGCAACGCCTTCCAGGGCGGCTGAGACGGCACGGGGACCTCCGGGGGCGGTTCGCGGGGACACCGCACCCAGCCTGTGGGAGTTTGTAGGGGTACGCCCTGTTTGCCTGCACCGGAAGGGTGAGCACAAGGTGAGAGGCCCCCGCGCGCGACGCGCCGCGACCTGCCGGACCGTGACGGGCCCGCGGAGAGCGACATTCCCGAACCGCTCACAGAACGTCACACACGGTCGGCCCCCTGAAGAACCCGTCCAGGTGCGTGCGGAAACGATCTGCCAGGAGGGCCCGTGATCCGCTGCGGCCGACAAGTGGCTGGAAGCGGTCAGCCGTCGGCCTCTATGATCGGCACACTTTCCTTGCACTTCCCTGCGCGGACACGGGCCCGCCGACCGTGCGCCACCCGGCCGGCCACCCCACGAGACCGATACGAAGACCGAGTGCACTGCGGGAGCGAGCGGTGAGCGGAACGTCCGAAGGGCCGACGCCCGCGACAGACCTCATCGAACCGAAAGTCACACAGAGTGATGGTACGCACCCTCCGGGTGCGGATCCGGGGAGGGATCGGGGTGTGGATCCCGGGACGGCCTTCGCCGCGGACGCGTCCGTCGCGACGGCCACCCGTCCCCCTGAGGCACCGCCCCGGACCAACCCGGCCGACCCGGCGACCGGTCCCTCACCGGACTCCGGCCCCGGCTTCACTCCGATGGCCCCATCGGCCGCCGCGAATGCCGGATTCACCGACACGGCCGTACCCC
>NZ_LR732544.1:3091573-3112133 GCF_902506575.1 Streptomyces mexicanus
TCCCCCTCCCTCACCCCCTCGGCAGCCGCGGCTCCTCCCTTCCGCTCCGCCTTCGACGCCGCCCCCCTCGCGATGGCCGTCCTCGACGACCAGGGCGTGGTCGTCAGTGCCAACGACACCTTCGGCGCCCTGCTCGGCACCCCTCCCGGCGAACTCACCGGCCGGGTCGCCGCCGACCTGGTGGACCTGACCTCCGACGGCCGCACCCGGCAGGCGTACGGCGAGGTACTGCGCGGCCGGCAGGCCCGGCTGCGCTGCACCCGCCGGCTCAAGCACGCCGACGGCCGCTCCATGTGGGTCCAGGTCACGGTCGCGCCCCTGCCGCCCGAGCGCCCGGCCCCGCATCTCCACCCGGACCGGGACACGGCCGCCGCTCTCCCGCCCGGCACCCGCAGCGGGTCCGGCCGTCCCTCCCCCGGTGTGCTGCTGTCCGTCGCCGACGTCAGCGCCCGGCGTGAACTGCAGGCCCGGCTGCGCCACGTGCGCCTGCACGACCCGGTGACCCGGCTGCCCAACCGCACGATGTTCCTGGAGCGCCTGTCGCTCGCCCTCCGGACGGAGTCGGCACCGTCCGGCGGGACCGGCACGAGCGGCCGGGTCGGCCTGTGCTACCTGGACCTCGACGGCTTCAAGGCCGTCAACGACACCCTCGGCCACCACGTCGGCGACCGGCTGCTGGCGGCCGTGGCGCGACGCCTGACCGGCTGCGCGGACCGTGCTGCGGCCGGCCGGGCCGGCGCTCCGCTGGTGGCCCGGCTCGGCGGTGACGAGTTCGCGCTGCTCGTGGAGGGCTCCACCGGCACCGAGCAACTCGCCGACCTGGCCGAGTCGGTGCTGTGCGCGCTCCAGGAACCGTTCGAGATCGCCGGGCGGAAGCTGTCGGTGTCGGCATCGATCGGCGTGGTGGAGCGGCAGGCGGCCGGCACCTCGGCGACCGCCCTGATGCAGGCGGCCGACACGACGCTGTACTGGGCGAAGGCGGACGGCGGGGCCCGCTGGACGCTGTTCGACCCGGAGCGCAACGCCCACCGCATGACCCGCCAGGCGCTGGTCTCCACGCTGCGCGCGGCCGTGGAGCGCGGCGAGTTCACGCTGGAGTACCAGCCGCTGGTCGGCATGGAGGACGGGCGGCTGCGCGGGGTGGAGGCGCTGGTGCGCTGGCGGCACCCGCAGTTCGGCGTGTTGACGCCGAATCGGTTCATCACACTGGCGGAGGAGGACGGCTCGATCGTGCCGCTGGGCCGCTGGGTGCTGGCCACCGCCTGCCGGCAGGCCCGCGCCTGGCAGCTGGCCCACCCCGACGAGCCGCCGATCTTCGTCAGCGTCAACGTGGCGGTCCGTCAGGTGTGGGACTCCGACCTGGTGGCGGACGTGGCCGAGGTGCTGGCGGAGACGCAACTGGCCCCGCAGCTGTTGCAGTTGGAGCTGACCGAGTCGGCGGTGATGGGCTCGGCCGGGCGGCCGCTGCAGGCCCTGCGGGCGCTGAGCGACATGGGCGTGCGCATCGCCATCGACGACTTCGGCACCGGCTACTCCAACCTCGCCTACCTCAGCCGTCTTCCGGTCTCCGCGCTGAAGCTGGACGGCTCCTTCGTACGCGGGTTCCAGCAGCTGGCCGGGGCGGCCCAGCCGCCCAGCCCCGCCGACGAGGTGATCGTCGAGGCGATGATCCAGCTCGCCCACCGGCTGGGGCTGACCGTGACCGCCGAGTGCGTGGAGACCTCCGACCAGGCCAGCCGGCTGCGCCGGATCGGGTGCGACACCGGGCAGGGCTGGCTGTACTCCCGGCCGGTGTCACCGGACCGCATCTCCGAACTGCTCGACGGCCACGCCTGCGGACGGCGCTGACGGCCGACCGCTGACGGCCGGCGGCTGACCGCTGACCTCTGACGGCCAGTGGCCGACCGCTGACCTCTGACGGCCGGCGGCTCAGTTTCCGGGCGCTCCGCCGGGCAGGCCGTAGGCGTCGGCGATGAGTTCGTAGGAGCGCACGCGCACCTCGCCGCTGTGGGCGTTGGCGGTGATCATCAGCTCGTCGGCGCCGGTGCGCTTCTGCAGGTCGTCGAGGCCGGCGCGGACCTCGTCGGGGGTGCCGTGGACGACGTTGGCGTTCCAGGAGGCGATGAAGTCCTGCTCCATCGCGCTGAACTCGTACGCCTCCGCCTCCTCCGGCGTGGGCACGAGCCCCGGGCGGCCGGTGCGCAGCCGGACCATGTTCAGTGCGGCGGCCAGCACCTGGCGGCGGGCCTCGCGCTCGTCGTCGGCGGCGAGGGCGGCCACCCCGATCAGGGCGTAGGGCTCCTCCAGCACGGCGCTGGGCCGGAAGGACTCCCGGTACAGGTCCAGGGCCGGGATGGTGTTCTGCGCGGAGAAGTGGTGCGCGAAGGCGAAGGGCAGGCCGAGCATGCCGGCCAGCCGGGCGCTGAAACCGGAGGAGCCGAGCAGCCAGACCGGCGGGCGGTGCGGGGACTGCACGCCGCCGGGCGAGGTGGCCTGGACGGGGCCGGGCACGGCGTGGATCCGGCGGTAGGGGTGGCCGTCGGGGAAGTCGTCGTCGAGGAAGCGGATCAGCTCGGCGAGTTGCTGGGGGAAGTCGTCGGCGCCCTCGTTGAGCCGGTCGGTGCGGCGCAGGGCGGCGGCGGTGGCGCCGTCGGTGCCGGGGGCGCGGCCGAGGCCGAGGTCGACGCGGCCGGGCGCCATGGCCTCCAGGGTGCCGAACTGCTCGGCGATGACCAGCGGGGCGTGGTTGGGCAGCATCACGCCGCCCGAGCCGAGGCGGATGCGCTCGGTGTGGGCGGCGAGGTGGGCGAGGATCACGGCCGGCGAGGAGGAGGCCACGCCGGGCATGGAGTGGTGCTCGGCGACCCAGTAGCGGTGGTAGCCGCGGCGCTCGGCGAGGCGGGAGAGGGCCACGCTGGTGCGCAGGGCGTCACTGGCGGTGTGGCCCGCGCCCACGGTGACCAGGTCCAGTACGGACAGGGGTACGGGTGCGGAGCCGAGGGCTGTGCCTCGGATCTCGTCGTGCGGGTCTGCCACCACGGGGGTGCCTCCTGCTGCTCGGCCGTGCTTGCTCTGCCGGGCGTCAACAGGAGACGGTCCCCGTTTGTTCCGCGCGCCGCCCCGGGGGCGTCCCCGGGGCGGCGGCTTCCCTCACTGTTCCCCCGCTTCTCCCCCGCTTCCGCGCGCCGTCGGCGCGGTGCTCACGCCGCCAGCGCGTGGCCCGGGTGCAGCACCACCTTCGTGTAGCCCTCGATCCGCTTGTCGAACTTCTGGTACGCCTCCGGCGCCTGGTCCAGGGGCAGCTCGTGGGAGACCACGAAGCTGGGCTTGGCCCGCCCGGCGATGATCAGGTCGCGCAGCTGGCGGTTGTACCGCTTGACGTTGCACTGGCCGGTGCCCATCTGCTGCCCCTTTTCGAACATCTTGCCGATGGAGACCAGCAGCTGGCCGTGCTTGGCGTGCTCGTCGGGGCCGCCCGGGTCGGACGGCACGTACAGGCCGGGCACGCCGAGCATGCCGGTGGGCCGGACCGTCTCGACGAGCGCGTTGAGGACGACGGCGGGTTCCTCATGGCTGGCGTCGTGGCTCTGCGCCTGGTAGCCGACGGCGTCCACGCCCTTGTCGGTGCCCTCGCCGCGCGTGTGCTCCTTGATCTGCTCGGCCGGGTCGCCCTGGGTGAAGTCGATGGGGATGGCCCCGATCTCCTCGGCCTTGGCCAGCCGCTCGGGCACCCGGTCCACCGAGAACACCTTCGCCGCGCCGCGCAGCAGCGCCGAGTAGGCGGCCATCAGGCCCACCGGTCCGGCCCCGAACACCGCCACGGACTCGCCGGGCGAGACCTGGGCCAGCTCGCAGCCGTGGTAGCCGGTGGGGAAGATGTCGGCGAGCAGCACGAAGTCGGTCTCGTGCTCCTCGCCCGGCGGCAGCTTCAGGCAGTTGAAGTCGGCGTAGGGCACGCGCACCCGTTCCGCCTGGCCGCCGAGGAAGGGGCCCATCGCCACGTATCCGTAGGCCCCGCCGGCGAAGCCCGGGTTGACCGTGAGGCAGAACCCGGTCTTCTCCGCGAGGCAGTTCTTGCAGAACCCGCACGCCACGTTGAACGGCATCACGACCCGGTCGCCCTCGGACAGGGAGGTCACCCCGCTGCCGACCTCCTCGATGATGCCGAGGTTCTCGTGGCCGAAGACGATGCCCGGCTCGGCGGCCGTGCGGCCCTCGTACATGTGCAGGTCCGAGCCGCAGATCGCGGAGGACGTGACCCGGACGATCACGTCGTTGGGGTGCTGGATCCGCGGGTCGTCGACGTCCCGCACCACCACGTTGTAGGGCTTCTCATAGACGACGGCTTTCACCTGGGTCACCTCCGTCGAACGTGTCGAACGCGCCGGACACCGCGCGCACGCGCGGGAACGCGCGCCGCTCGCATGTGGTCGAACGCTGTGCGACGGCGACGACGGGGCCGCTACCGGGGCGGGACGCAGGCAGTCCGGGGCCGCCGCCGGTGCGTACCGTGGCCCCGGGGCGTTCTCGCTGCACCGCCGGACAGTTCCAGGTAACGCCCCTGGAACCGCCCCCGCAACCCACGCCCCTGCGGCCCCGGCAGACCCGCGTGATCCGGCGCGTCCAGGTGCCCGCGGACGTATGCGATCCGCCGGTGCCAGGTGATCCACGGACCCAGGTGGTCGGTCGGACTCCAGGTGATTCACGGACCCTGTGATCTGCCGGACCCGTGCGATCGGTCGGACCCCGGGTGGTCCGCGGACCCGCGCGGTCCCTCAGACCTGGACGATGGGCTCCCGGGTGAACAGCGCGCCCAGGCCGGGCGCGTTGACGCGGCGGCCGGTCAGGCGCAGCGCCTCCCACACGCTCACCTGGTTCGCGGTGAGGACGGGCTTGCCGATCTCCTCCTCCAGGGCGGGGAGGTGGGAGACGGTGTGCAGGGCGGTGTCCGGCACCAGCAGCGCCCCGGCCTCCGGGGTGTCCGCGGCCCGCACCAGGGCGAGCAGCTCGTCCTCGCCCCAGGTGGCGACCTCGGCCGGTCCCTCCGCTCCCGCGCTGTGGGCGCCGGCCACCTTCAGGTCCGCGGCCCGCAGGAAGTCCACGAACAGCGCGGTCACGTCCCCGGGGTAGGGCGCCGCGACGGCGACGCGGGCCGCGCCGAGTTCACGCGCCGCGTGCACGAAGCCGAAGGAGGTGGAGGAGGCGGGCATGCCGGCGGCCCGGGCGAGGTCGCGCACCTGCGCGTGGCCGGCGTCCCAGCCCTGCCGGAAGCTGCCGCTGGTGCTGGCCCACACCACCGCCTCGGCACCGGACAGCCGCAGTTCCTCGACGCACAGCGCCAGCCGCCCGGCCGGGACCGTCTCGCGCCCCGCCGCCACCCGGTAGGCATCCTCGCCGCCGTCGGTGTGGACCAGGTCCACCCGGACGTCACTGCCCAGGAGCTGTTCCATGCGGGGATAGTCGTCCTCGGCGGAGTGGCCCGGGTAGAGGAATCCGAGTGCCGTCATGACCAGCCTTTCTGCTGTGGTTGCTGGGCCGTGCCGGTCCGAGTACCCGGAGACGCGGGGGATTTACAACCGGCACAAGTCACGCGCCCCTGGGGAACGGGCAGCGCGCCCGTGCGCACCCACCGCCCCCGGGACCGGCAGCCGTCCGGCCCCCACGTGCCCGGCGGTGGTGGATCCGGCGGGCCGGGTGACCTTCCCCGAACTGCCGCTGTCGCCGCCGCTGGGGGTGGGCGGGCATCCGTTCGAGGCGGGCGAGCTGGAGCTGCCGGAGGGCAGCAGGCTGGTGTTGTTCACCGACGGCCTGGTCGAGGACCGCAGGCGGGACATCGACGAGGGGCTGCGGATGCTGGCCTCCGCGGTGGGGCACGCGGACCAGACGCCGGAGGAGACCTGCCGGGCGCTGATGGAGACGATGCTGCCGGACCGCCCGAGCGACGACGTGGCCCTGCTGGTCGCCCGCACCCGGCTGCTGGACCCGTCCTGCGTCGCGGTGTGGGACGTGCCGTTCGACGCGGCGGCGGTCTCCCGGGTGCGCGCGGAGGTGAGCCGGCGGCTTCAGGAGTGGCAGCTGGAGGAGTCCTCGTTCGCCACCGAACTGATCCTCAGCGAGTTGCTGACCAACGCCATCCGCTACGGCGCCCCGCCGGTGCGGGTCAGGATGCTGCTGGGCCGCACGCTGGTGTGCGAGGTGTCCGACGGCAGCAACACCTCCCCGCGGCTGCGGCGCGCGGCCAGCACCGACGAGGGCGGGCGCGGCCTGTTCCTGGTCTCGCAGTTCGCGGAGCGGTGGGGCACCCGCTACGTGGCGCACGGCAAGGTGATCTGGGCGGAGCAGACCCTGGGCACCGCCCCGGAGCTGGACTCGGCGGCCCTGCTGGACCAGATGGCCTGGTGAGCGCCGGCCGTGGAGGCGGCCCGGCCTGACGCGCGGTGTCCGCAACGGTGCCGCTCGTCGGACGTCCCGTCATATTACTGAACCGTAACCTTCGGACTGCTACCGGCGGTAACAGCAGCTGGTACGGTCTCGTCTGCCACTCCCCCTCTGCGCGGGGCAGCCGGGGGACGACCGTGCCGCCTCGCGCCGACCTGCCCTGCCCTCGCGCCCGGCCGGCTCCCGTGCCGCCCTCAGGCGACGAGGCACCGTCTCCTGCCCCGCCGATCCAGGAGGTCTCCCCATGCCCGCGCGCAGACGTCTGCTCGCCGCAGCGCTCACCGCCGTCTCGTGCCTCGGCGTCCAGGCACTCGCGGCCACCGCTGCCGACGCGGCCACGGACTCAGGGCCCGTGGTCTCCCGGGGCGTCACCATCCCGGAGTTCTACAACCCGCCCACCCGGCTCCCCGCGGCCGACGGCACCCTGATCCGCAGCGAGCCGCTGCCGCTCGCCCTGTCCCTGCCCGGCCTGGACGGCCCGCTGCCGGGCCGGGCCACCCGGGTGATGTACAAGTCGACCGACGCCGGCGGCGGGCCGGTCGCGGTCACCGGCGCCTACATCGAGCCGACCGCCCGCTGGACGGGCTCCGGCCCGCGCCCGCTGGTCGTCGTGGCGCCGGGCACCATGGGCCAGGGCGACCAGTGCGCGGCCTCCCTGGGCCTGGAGCACCCGCTCACCCTCAACGGGCAGACCGTGTCGGTGGGGTACGAGGACCTGTCGATCTACCGGCTGCTGGCCCGGGGCACCGCGGTCGTCGTCACCGACTACGCCGGTCTGGGCGCCACGGACCGGCTGCACACCTACGTCAACCGCGTCGACGAGGCCCATGCCGTCCTGGACGCGGCCCGCGCCGCCCGCGCGGTCGAGGGCGCCTCGGTCACCGCGTCCTCACCGGTCGGGCTGTTCGGCTACAGCCAGGGCGGCGGCGCCACCGCGGCCGCGGCCGAACTGCAGCCGTCGTACGCCCCGGACGTCCCGCTCGCCGGCACCTACGCGGGCGCGCCGCCCGCCGACCTGACCGAGGTCACCGAGGGCATCGACGGCACCGAACTGGCTGGCGCGCTGGGCTGGTCGCTCAACGGCTTCCTGCAGAGCGACCCGGAGTTGAAACCGATCGCCGAGGCCCGTCTCAACGCCGCCGGGAAGGCCGCCCTGGCCGATCTGTCCACGATGTGCGTCGGCGACGCGATCCTGCGCTACGGCTACGCCAAGAGCACCAAGTGGACGACCGACGGACGGTCCCTGAGCGCCATCATCGACTCCACCCCCGAGCTGCAGGACTTCCTCGACACCCAGCGCATCGGCCGGCTCAGGCCGGCCGGTCCGGTGCGCGTGGCCACCGGCACCAGCGACGACCTCGTCCCGCACGCCCAGGCCCGGCAGCTCGCCGTCGACTGGTGCCGCAAGGGCGCCGACGTCACCTACGCACCCGTCGTCCTGCCGAACGTGATCAGCCCGCTGCTCAACCACTTCGGCCCGCTGCTGACCGACCAGGGCGCCGCCGTGTCCTGGCTGACCGACCGCCTGGCCGGCAAGCCGGCCGCCTCCACCTGCGCGACGCTGCCGGCGCGGCCCTGACGGCGCCCGCCCACGAAAGGGGCCGTCCCGTCACCCGACGGGACGGCCCCTTTTCGTCCCTGCTGATCGGCTCCGCTCACCTGCTCGGGCGAACGGGGCTCCAAGGGACCCGGATCAGGCGGTGCCCCGGGCCCTGCGCCGCACGGTCAGATACGTTCCGGTGGCACCGGCGGCCAGCAGCGCCCCCGCGGCGATCCCCACCGGCACCACCGGGAAGGCGGAGGCCGGCGTGGCGACGGCCGCGTTCTGCAGGGCCGGGCCCGGCGTGATGGTGGTGGCGACCGGTGCCACGGGGCGGATCGGGCCCACGGACCGCACCGATCCGTCACTGTTGAGCAGCAGTTGCTTGTTGTTGGGGTGGCGGAAGTCGAACATGCCCGTCAGCGGGCCCGCAGTGGCGTCGAAGGAGTGGTCGCCGATGCGCCCGGTGTGCCAGTTGTCCTCGATGAAGCGGATGATCGAGGCCTGGTCGGTCTGGGTGTGATCGACCTTGTTGACCTTGCTGTACGGCGAGATGACCAGCAGCGGCTGGCGGGTGCCGGGGCCGCAGCGGTCCGGGTAGCCGCCGGCCGGCGCGGGCCCGGCCTGGCAGGCGGGGCTATCGGTGGCCTTGCCGTTGGAGCCGGGCGCGGTGTCCGTCGAGCCGTTGCGCACCTTGGCGTAGGCGTGGTCGTACCAGCCGTCGGAGTCGTCGTAGGCGATGACGACCGCGGTGGACTTCCACTGCGGCGCGCTCTGGATCGCGTTGATCTGCTCGACCAGGAAGTGCTGTTCGTCGATCGGGTCGGAGTAACCGGCGTGGCCGTCCTGGTAGGCGGGGGCCTTGACGAAGCTGACCGCCGGGAGCCGGCCGGCTTTCAGCGCGGCGTGGAAGTCGGTCAGGTCGTAGTTGTGGTTGGCCTGCCCGTCGTGGCCGATCTCGGCGACGCTCTTGGGCGGCAGGTGGTGCGGGTTGGCGGTGGACCGGTAGTAGGCGAACGGGTTGTGGTGCGGGCTGTAGTCGACGACCTGGGCTCCGCCGACATTGGCGTGGGCGGTCTCGCACCGGGCGTACTCGCCCTGCTTGCCGCTCCACGCGGTGGAGGGCCGGAAGCCGCCCTGGAACCAGCCCCAGGTGACCTTCTCGGCGTTGAGCAGATCGCCGATGTTCCGGCCCGTCATCACACCCAGCGCGCTGGAGCTGGTGTGGTTCTTGCCGGCGCAGTCGTCGAACGCCGGGTCCGGGTCGTTGATCATCGTGCCGACGCCGTGCGCGTCGGGGGACTTGACCACGTACGGGTCGGGGGTGTCGGTCTGCTTCGGGTGCTCGGTGCCGGAGGCGGGGTCGACGGAGACGATGCCGTGCGTCTGACCGGAGATCAGGTTGATGGCGCCCGGCGTGGAGGGGCCGTAGGTGGAGCTGAAGGAACGGTCGCTCAGGGCGTAGTGCTGGGCGTAGTTCCACATCGCGGTGACGGTGTTGCCGTCGTAGTAGTCCATCACCAGGCCGGGCTCGCCGAACAGGCCGCCGCTGCACTTGTCGACCTCGGTGTTCTCCACGAACCGGTCGGCCCTGCCGCCGTTGTAGGCGTACTGCTCGGGGCCGTAGGAGTGGTTCTGGTCGCAGGTGACGGCCTGGTCGGGGCCGAGCCGCTTGGGCGCGTACTGGTTGGGGTTCTTCGTCAGCAGCCCGGCGTGGGCGAGGGTGTCGATGTCCTTCGGGGTCTTCTTCGACGCCGTGAACCTCGTGCCGTCGGTGTTCGCGGCCTTCGGGTAGGTGGCGAAGTAGTGGTCGAAGGAGATGTTCTCGTCGAACAGGACGACCACGTGCTCGATCGGCGTGGCCGTCGGTGCCGGGCGGTGGTGGCCGGCCGGTGCGGCGGCCCAGCCGGCCGCGGCGCCGCCCAGCACGGTGAGCGCCGCGGCGGCGGCCAGCGCCCCGAGACTCCGTATCGTTGCTCGTCTTCCCCTGCTGGCCATCTGGTTCCACCCTCCGGGCAGGATCGTTCTTGCCGCATACGGACCGGGATGCTCCGCCGGGTCGGCGGCGCGGTGGCTGAGCCATGATGGCGCGCGAGTGAACGCCGGGAAAGAGAACGCGCAACGATTTCTGATCGTGTATTGACCAAACGGGCCAGCGTCTTGCCCGCTTGACGTCAGCTCAGCAGGGAACGGCCGTACCAGTCGGACTCGTCCCGGACGCCCGGCAGGGCGAAGAAGTAGCCGCCGCCGAACGGCTTGACGTAGTCGGTGAGCGGTTCGCCCGCCAGGCGCCGCTGCACCGTCTCGAACTGGCGGGCGAGGTCCTGCTGGTAGCAGCAGAACAGCAGCCCCATGTCCAGGTTGCCGTTGGCGTCCGTGCCCCGGTCGTAGTTGTAGGCGCGGCGCAGGATGCGCTGGCCGGCGGTCGCGGCGGTGCGCGGGTTGGCCAGGCGGATGTGCGCGTCGAGCGGGATCACGTCGCCCTTGGGGTCGTCGGCGTAGTGCGGGGTGTCGTCCTCGGTGTCGCCGTCCAGCGGGGCGCCGGACTCCCGGGACCTGCCGATCATGCGTTCCTGCTCGGTCAGCGAGACCCGGTCCCAGAACTCCACCAGCATGCGGATCAGCCGCACGACCTGGTAGCTGCCGCCGGCCGTCCACTCCGGCTCGCCCGAGTCCCTGCCCACCCACACCAGTCGGTCCATCTCCCGGGCGTCGGCGGGGTCCGGGTTGGCGGTGCCGTCCTTGAAGCCCAGCAGGTTGCGCGGGGTGCCGACGGGGCGGGGCGGGCTGGTGAAGCCGTCCAGGCGCCAGCGGACCTGCAGGGCGCCGCGGGTGTGCCGAGTCAGGTCGCGCAGCGCGTGCAGGACCGTGTCGGGCTCGTCGGCGTGCAACTGCAGGCTGAGGTCGCCGTGGCACCACTCGGGCCGCAGGTCGTCGTCGGGGAAGGAGGGCATGGCCTTCAGGTGGCGCGGCCGCCGCGCGCCGAGCCCGAAACGCTCGTCGAAGAGGGAGGCGCCGACGCCGACGGTGACGGCCAGCGCGCCGGAGGGCACCTGTCCGCCGAGCAGACCGGAGTCGGTGGGCGGCCCGGTGATGCCGGCCGGTTCGGGCGTCCCGCCCGAGGTGAGGAAGCGGGCCCGGTCGGTGAGCGTGCGCAGCAGGTCGGTCAGCTCCGCCCGGCCCTCGGCGGTGACGTCCAGGGCGAGGAACGCGCACGTCCGGCGCGGTGCCGCCGTGACCGACCGCTGGTGGGGGCCGTGGAACGCCGGCAGCGGTACGGCGGCCGGCGCGGCGAGGGCGCCCGCGGCCGGGCCGGTGTCCCCGGTGGCGGGGGTGGCGGCCCCGCCCGCGGGTCCCGGCGGGCCGCGCGGCCGGCCCCTGCCCCCCCGCCAGGATGCCCGCCGTCTCGCAGCCGTCGATCAGTTCGACCGCCGCCGAGACGATCTCGTCGAGCGTCTCCTGAGTGGAGTCCTGGGCCAGCAGACGCCGCGCCAGCAAGGCCATCTGCTCGGCGAACTCACGCCAGTCCATCCGCACCCGCCCTTCTGCCGACCGCGGTGAGCCTGGCCGTGACCGACGAGATGGTCGAGACCTCCGACCGGCTGCAGGGCGAGCTGGGCGAGGGACCCTGCTTCGACGCGGCCCGCCGGGTCAACGGCGACCGGGTGTTCCGCATCGTCGACATGGCGCAGCCGCAGCCGCTCTGGCCCTCGTACGCGCCGGCCGCCCGCAAGCTCGGCATCGGCAGCATGATGGGCTTCCTGCTGTACACCGACGACCAGGACTTCGGGGCGCTGAACTGCTACTCCGGGCGCGCCGGGGCGTTCACTCCGGAGAGCGAGACCGCCGGCTGGCTGCTGGCCTCGCACGCCGCGGTGGCTCTGGCCAGCGCCCGGACCGTCGATCAGCTGGAGCACGCCGCCCCGCTCCCCCGCGGGGACGCCCCCGCGCGCCCCGGCGCGGCGCTCCGCGCCCCCCGGGGGGGGGGGGGGCGCGGAGCGGCGCACCGCCGCCGCCCCGCGGCCCGCGGGGGGGGGGGTGCGGGGGGGGGGGGCGTCGGGGGGGGGCCCCGGGGTGCTGTAGGGGGACGGCGGGGGGGCGGGCCGCAACCCCGCCGTCACCGTCGACCCCCGCCACTTCGGCAACCACGTGCGCACCGGGTACGTGGGCAGGTCGCAGTACGCCGACCCCTACCTGAAGGGCGCCCCCAAGGCCGCAAAACCGCAAAGCCGCGCCCCCGCGGCCGTGGCATAGCCGAAACCGGCGAGCCGCCCCCGCACGGGCTCCGATCCCGGCGAGAACCGGCCACGGCCGGGGCGCTGCCCGTATCGTGAAGGCGAGGGGATGACCGGATCACGGCCCAGGAAGCCACCGGACACCGTGGCACCGACGCACGAGCCCCCCCCCGCACCGCTTCGTCCACGACGCCCTGCGCGTCCTGGAACTGGTGGCGCGGCACTCCGCCGGGATCACCGACACCGAGCCGGCCCGCCGCACCGGCCTCACCCCCGAGCGGCTGACCGCCCTGCTGCGCATGCTGCGCCGTGAGGGCTACGCCGAGCAGGTCACCGAGCGCGTCCACGTCACCGGCACCCCCCTGGCCCGCCTGGGCTCCGCCCGGGGCCGCGAGCAGGCCCTGCGCGACCAGCTCCAGCAGGTCCTCGACCGGCTGCGCGACACGGTGGGGGCGGCGGTCCACCTCAGCCGGTACGTCGACGGCGAGGTCCGCGTCACCCGGTACGCCGCGGGCCCGGCCGCGCCCGCGGTGCACGAGTGGGCCGACTTCCGCAGCTGCGCGCACGCCACCGCGGTCGGCAAGAGCCTGCTGACCCAGCTGGACCACGCCGCACGGCGCGACCCCCTCGCCCGGCACCGGCTGCCCCGCCTCCCCTCGCGCACCATCACCAGCGACAAGCTGCTGCTGTCCCGCCTGGCCGCCCAGCCGCCCACGGCCCCGGTGCTGGACCTGCAGGAGTACGCGGTGGGCACGGTCTGCGCGGCCGTCCCGGTCCCCGCCGGGTCCGCCGTGGGCTGCCTGGCCCTGTCGCTGCCGGTGGAGCGCGCCCACCGGCTGCGCCGGGCCGCGGACCAGCTGGGCCGCGACGCGGCCCGGGTGCTGCTGCCGCTCACGCCGTGAGGCCGCCGGGGCACGCGGACGGACACGGAGCGTGCTCATGAGGGGGCCGCCAGGGTGGTCACGAGCACCCCCGAGGAGCAGGTAGTATTTTCTTCGTCGCCGGCCGCGGAGAGCGGAAGGCGGGAGTCATGCGCCGCTAGCTCAGTTGGTTAGAGCAGCTGACTCTTAATCAGCGGGTCCGGGGTTCGAGTCCCTGGCGGCGCACCGGAAGAAAGGCCCCTCGTGCACACGAGGGGCCTTTCGGCGTTCGACGTGCGGGCCGCGGGTGCGGCACGCCGCGTGACCGGCCTGATCAGAACGTCACGTCCGAGCAGGCGTAGAACGCGTTGCCCGTGTCGGCGATCGTCCACACCGCGAGGATGACGTGGTGCCCGCTCAGCCCGGTCGGCAGGGTGCCGCTGTGGCTGAGGGTGGCCGGCGGCTGCTGGCCGCCGTAGGGCACGGTCAGGAACGGGGTCGTGTTCAGGTCGGCCCGGGTCAGCGCGTGGTCCTGGTTCCAGCCCTGCCGGGTGACGTAGTACTTGAAGTCCGTGGTGGCGTGCCGGGCCGTGAACTGCCAGCGGAAGGTGTAGCTCTGGCCGCCGGTGACCTTGGTCGTGGGCCAGGCGCCGCCCGAGGGGGTCCGGGGACTGTCGAGCTGGGCGAACCGGCTGTTGCCGCCGGAGCACAGCTTCCCGTCCGCCGGGCCGGCCGCCGGGAAGCCCTTGGGGCCCTCGACGCTCTGCGGCTCCCACTGGATGTCGCCGCAGTTGGTGACGGTGCCGTTGGCGCAGAGCTTCTGCCTGCTGACGGGGAGGTCGGTGTAGCCGTGGCTGCTGGCGCCACCGGTGGACAGCACGAGGGCTCCGGTGGTGGCAAGGCCCAGCACGGCCGCGTACAGCTTGGTCTTGGTGCGCATTGGCCGCTCCTGGAGAACGTGGGGAAGTTCCTTGAGCAGGGCTGGTCTAGACCAAGGTCAGGGTATTGCCCTCTCTTGGTCATGTCCATACCAATGACGGACCGGTTTCCGGACTCGCGGACGCCGGTCAGGAGCACCCTGCGGCGTCCTGTAAAGTTAGGGACGTCAGCAGGCGCCGCTAGCTCAGTTGGTTAGAGCAGCTGACTCTTAATCAGCGGGTCCGGGGTTCGAGTCCCTGGCGGCGCACCGACACCGAAAGGCCCTCCGCACCGGCGGAGGGCCTTTCGCATCGGCACATGCGCCACCACACCCACCCGGGCCACTCTTCGCACAGATGTACCCCTATGCGTCATAGGCGCCGATAGGCGGTTAACTCCGTTTTTCGCATCTTGCGATCATGACGAACACCGTAGAACCCTGGATGCCACGATGCCGCCGCTACGCGGTGGTTGGGGGACCTTGGGGGGTTTTCGAAAGACCGTTTGAGCCGGATTGGTCCGATGCGTGCGGAGAAGGGGCTCCCACGCGTCGAGGGCTGCCGAGGGGGGCAGCCATGCAACCGGCACGACACCGATGACACGCGCGCTGACCCGCGTGTGGGGGGATGACTCATGACGTCGACGCCGACGGGCGCCCGGCACCAGCACGATCCGTCCGCCACGACCCGGCTGCGGGTGCCACCGCACCGGGCCGGCGACACCGGAAGTCTCCGCAGGATCAGGAAGAGTCTGCCGAGATACGACTACGAGCACTACAGCCGGCTGGCCGGCCCGCTCACCCAGCCGGATCCGGACCGGCCCTACCGGGTGCGCTACCGCTCGCTGATCTCGCAGGAACCGCACCGCGTGCGGGTCGCGCTGATGCTGGCCGCCGCGCCGCTGCTGTCGCTGGTGCTGCTGGGCTGGCTGCTGCAGCCGGACCACTGGACCGAGCGGGAGTACCCGACGTACGACTTCCTGCCCGCCCTCGACATCGTGATGCTGGTCTCGATCGGCCTGATCGAGTTCTTCCGCTGCCTGAACGTGCTGTCCAACGCGCACGCCACCCTGGTGGCCCGCGACCCCGTCCCGGTGGTGCCCGAGGCCGGCACCAGGGTGGCGTTCCTCACCACGTTCGTCCCCGGCAAGGAACCGCTGGAGATGGTGACGAGGACCCTGCAGGCGGCCGTGCGGCTGCGGCACCGGGGCGTGATGCACGTGTGGCTGCTGGACGAGGGCGACGACGAGGAAGTGAAGGAGGTCTGCGCGCGCCTGGGTGTGCACCACTTCACCCGCAAGGGCGTCGAACGCTGGAACCGGCCCACCGGTCCGCACCGCGCCAAGACCAAGCACGGCAACTACAACGCCTGGCTGGAGGCGCACGGCGACGAGTACGACTTCTTCGCCTCCGTCGACACCGACCACGTGCCGCTGCCCAACTACCTGGAGCGGATGCTGGGCTACTTCCGCGACCCGGACGTCGGCTTCGTCATCGGCCCGCAGGTCTACGGCAACTACGACACCTTCGTCACCAAGGCCGCCGAGTCGCAGCAGTTCCTCTTCCACGCCCTGATCCAGCGCGCCGGCAACCGCTACGGCGCCCCGATGTTCGTCGGCACCTCCAACGCCGTACGGATCAGCGCCCTGAAGCAGATCGGCGGCCTGTACGACTCGATCACCGAGGACATGGCGACCGGCTTCGAGATGCACCGCGCCAAGAACCCGGCGACGGGCCGCAGGTGGAAGTCGGTCTACACCCCCGACGTGCTCGCGGTCGGCGAGGGCCCGAACGCCTGGACGGACTTCTTCACCCAGCAGCTGCGCTGGTCGCGGGGCACCTACGAGACGATCCTCAAGCAGTACTGGAGGGGGATCTTCTCGCTTCCGCCGGGCCGCCTCTTCAACTACACCATGATGATCGTCTTCTATCCGATGTCCGCCCTGAACTGGATCCTGGCCGCGCTGAGCTGCGCGCTGTTCCTGGGGCTCGGCGCCTCGGGCGTGAACATCGACCCGACGGTGTGGCTGATGCTCTACGGCAACGCCTCCGCGCTCCAGATCGGCCTGTACATCTGGAACCGCCGGCACAACGTCTCCCCGCACGAGCCGGAGGGGTCGGGCGGCGTGGCCGGCATGGTGATGTCCGCGCTGTCGGCGCCGATCTACGCCCGTTCGCTGATGGACGCCGTGCTGCGCCGCAGGAGCAGGTTCGTGGTCACCCCCAAGGGCGAGTCGGCCAGCCCGGACACGCTGTTCGGCACCTTCCGCGTGCACTGGTTCTTCATCGCCGTCTTCGGCGGCTCCCTGGCCGCCGGGTTCGCCCTGGGGCACGCCCACCCCGCGATGATCACCTGGGCGTCGCTCGCCCTGCTCATCACCGCCTCGCCGATCGTCGCCTGGCGCTGGACGCTGCGGCAGGACCGCCGCGTCCCCGCGGTCGCACCCGCCTACGCCGACGTCCCGGCACCCGGCGCATCCGCACCCACCCCCGCATCCGCACCCGCCGCCGGCCCGGCCGCACCGCCGCAGGACGCGGTACCGGCGGCGTACCCGGCGCACGCGCCCGGGCGCCGGCCCAGCTGGGCCGGGGCGGGCGGCGGGAGCGGGAGCGCGGAGGGCACCGGTGAGCACACCCTGCGGATCGCGCTCGGCGGGCTGGGTCCGGCGGGAGGTCGTCAGGAATGAGGGACCAGGCCGGCCTGCGCCGTGCCCGCCGGGTCGGGATCGGTGCCGTGGTGGTGCTCGCCCTGGCCGGGATGAACGGTCCGTGGCTGTACCGCTTCGGCGCCGAGCGCTACCACCAGTACAAGATCAACGAGCCCGGCTACAAGGCCGCCAACGGCCACTGGGACATCATCGAGTTCCCCAAGAAGTACCGGCAGGACACCATCCACGCCGTGCTGCTGCACACGGGCAAGGTCCTGCTGGTCGCCGGCTCGGGCAACAACCAAGCGAACTTCGACGCCAAGAAGTTCGACTCCCGCATCTGGGACCCGGTCAAGGGGACCGTCAAGAAGGTGCCCACGCCCAACGACCTGTTCTGCACGGGCCACACCCAGCTCGCCGACGGCAAGATCCTCATCGCGGGCGGCACCAAGCGCTACGAGAAACTCAAGGGCGACGTCACCAAGGCCGGGGGCCTGATGATCGTCCACAACGAGAACCCGGACAAGCCGATCACCCTGCCCGCGGGCACGAGGTTCACCGGCCGCGCCAACGGCAAGACGTTCGTCTCCAAGGACCCGGTGCTGGTCCCGCGGGCGAAGAAGAACTTCGACAGCAGGACGGGGAGGTTCCTCGGCAACACCCCGGGGCTCGGCCGGATCTACGTCGAGGCGCAGCGCAGCGGCGCCACGTACGAGACGGGCACCCAGGACAACTACCGGATCCAGGGCCTGACCGGCGTCGACGCCCGCAACACCTACGGCATCGCACAGAAACTCGCCCTCGACAAGAAGGACTTCCAAGGCATCCGGGACGCCTACGAGTTCGATCCGGTGGCCGAGAAGTACATCAGGGTCGATCCGATGCACGAGGCCCGCTGGTACCCGACGCTGACCACGCTGAGCGACGGCAAGATCCTCAGCGTCTCCGGCCTGGACGACATCGGCCAACTGGTCCCGGGCAAGAACGAGGTCTTCGACCCGAAGACGAAGAAGTGGACCTACACCCGGAAGATCCGGCAGTTCCCCACCTACCCGGCGCTGTTCCTGATGCAGAACGGCAAGATCTTCTACTCGGGTTCGAACGCGGGCTATGGCCCCGACGACGTGGGCCGCGACCCGGGCATCTGGGACGTGGCCACCAACACGTTCACGAAACTGCCCGGCCTGAGTGACGCGAACATGATGGAGACATCGGGCACGGTGCTGCTGCCGCCCGCCCAGGACGAGCGGTACCTGGTCATCGGCGGAGGCGGCGTCGGCGAGTCCAAGCTGTCCAGCAACAGGACGCGGCTGATCGACCTGAAGGCGAGGAACCCGCACTTCACCGACGGCCCGTCGCTGGAGAAGGGCACCCGCTACCCGCAGTCCTCCATCCTCCCGGACGACACCGTGCTGGTCTCCGGCGGCTCGCAGGACTACCGGGGCCGCAGCGACTCCGACATCCTCCAGGCCCGGCTGTACGACCCGGCGACCGACACCTTCAAGCGGGTCGCCGACCCGCTGGTGGGCCGCAACTACCACGCCGGTTCGATCCTGCTGCCCGACGGCCGGGTGATGTTCTTCGGCTCCGACTCGCTCTACGGCGACAAGGCCAACACCAAGCCGGGCACGTTCGAGCAGCGCATCGAGATCTACACCCCGCCCTACCTGTACCGGGACTCCCGCCCGTCGCTGTCGGGCGGACCGCGGACCATCGCGCGGGGCGCGACGGGCACGTTCACGTCGCAGCACGCCGCCACGATCAAGAAGGTCCGGCTGATCCGGCCGAGCGCCTCCACCCACGTCACCGACGTGGACCAGCGCTCGATCGCGCTGGACTTCACGGCCTCGGGAGACAAGGTGACGGTGACGGTGCCGAAGAACCGGAACCTGGTGCAGTCGGGCTGGTACATGCTGTTCGTGGTCGACGACCAGGGCACGCCGAGCACGGCGCAGTGGGTGAAGGTGCCGTAGCCGGACGACGACCCCGGCGGCCGGGCGAGGCTCCCTGACGACCGGACGCCCACCCCGGCGCGGGTGCCCTCCGCGAGCGGCGGAGGGCACCCGCGCCGCGTGCGTTCAGGCGGTCACCCGCCGGCCCGGGCCAGCTGCATCGCGTACTGCGGCCACCAGTCCCCCGCCTTCGGGCCGCCCTTGCAGGTCCCGTCGGACTCTCCCGGGCGCTTGATCCACAGATAGGCGTCCACCAGCGGGTCGGCGGTCCTGGTCGTGGGCGTCTCGCCGAGGGCCCGGCCGGGCGGGTTGCACCAGCGCTCGTCCGGGTCGCCGCCGGTGTAGGGGCCGTTGCCGTTGCGGCTGGTGTCGATGACGAAGTGCTTGCCGCCGATCTTCGCGGACAGGTCCTTGCCGTAGGCCAGGGAGTCCCGGGTGGAGTAGAAGTTGGAGACGTTCACGGCGAAGCCGTCGGCCTGCTCGGCCCCGGCCCGCCGCAGCGGCTCGAAGATCTGGTCGGGGTGGCCCCAGCCGGCGTTGCCCGCGTCGAGGTAGACCTTGGTGTTCTTCAGGGCCGTGAGCGCGGCCACCGCGCCCCGGAGCAGGTCGTAGCGCTCCTCCTGGAACTCCTTCGGGGTGCAGCCGTCCACCAGGTGCAGCACCGCGTCCGGCTCCAGGATCACCGTGGCCGGGCGGTCGCCGATGCCGCGGGCCACAGCGGCGATCCAGGCCCGGTAGGCGGCACCGTCGGCGGCTCCGCCCTGGGAGTACTGGCCGCAGTCGCGGTGCGGGATGTTGTACAGGACGAGCAGCGCGGTGCGGCCCGCCTTGTCGGCGGCCTCGGTGAAGCCGCGCGCCTCCTGCTCGGGGTTCTCCGGGCCGATCCACTCGCCGGTCGGCTGCGCGGCGATCTTCCGGATCTGCTCGGCGTCGGCGGTGCGGCCCGCCTTGACGTAAGCGGCGACCTGACGGGCCGCTCTGCTGTCCGGGTTGACCCAGAACGGGTCGGCCTCCTTGGGTTGCTGGGTGATCGCGGCGGGCCCGCGCCCGCCGTCGTCGCCGTGCTCGCCCCGGCCGCCGTCACCTCCCCCGGAGGAACACCCGGCGGCCAGCAGTGCCGCCCCCACGACCACCGCGGACGCCCGTGTCCCCGCGGCGAGGGCGCGCGCGAAGGCGGCCCTCCCGCCGTCCTTACGACTCCCCCACGTCACGACTCCCCCTCGTGCCCCTCGATGCGCTCGGCGTGGTGCGCTCGGCGGAGGGCGGTCGGCCCACCCCGCCGCGTTCCATGCTGCCAGGCGGTCCGGGCTCAGGGGCCGGTTCCGGTGAGGTACGCCGATACGAGGACGTTCGTGGTGCAACCGCCGCGCACCGGGTCGAACGTGCCGCCGCACGCGAGCAGCCGCAGCTCGGCCCGGCCCGCCGACGCGCCACCGGCGAGCCGCCCGGCATCGAGGCGTTCTCGGGGCACGCTCGTCACGGCGTCGACGGTGAAGTCGGCGGCCCGGCCGTTGTCGCGGACCACGCGGACCGTCTCGCCGGGGCGCAGGGAGCCCAGCGCGTGCAGCGCGGCGGGCCGGCCGTCGCTGTCGGCGCGGCCCACCAGCAGGGCGGTGCCGGCCGCGCCGGGGCTCGTCCCGGTGCCGTACCAGCCGACGGTGGTGGCGGCCTGCCCGGCGGACGGCGGTGCGAGGGTCCCCCGCGCGTCGGCGGGGAGCGCGGCCACGGACGCACTCACGCCGAGGTCGGGGATCTCCAGGTGCCGGGGCGGCCGGACGTCCGGCAGCGGTGGGGCCGCGGGCGGCAGCCGGTGCTGCGCGGGCCGGCCGACGGCGGCCATGTCCCCGGTGGCCGGCTCGACGGGGCCGCGCCCGACGTCGGCCAGGTCGCCGCCCCACTGCCACACCCCGAGCAGCAGCACCGTCCAGGCCAGCCCGGCCAGGAACCGCGCGGCGGTGCCGCCGTCTCTTA
>NZ_LR732544.1:3112234-3149218 GCF_902506575.1 Streptomyces mexicanus
CCCCTGGCGCCCGCCGTTCCCTTCCCGCTGCTCACGCCCCCATTGTCCCCCGCGCTTGCACTTCGGCAACAGCGTTGCGAAAGTGGGAGCCATGACTGGCCCCCACACTGGCACCCCCGACACTCCGCTCCGCGTCGGCCTCGTCGGCTACGGCCTCGCCGGCTCCGTCTTCCACGCCCCGCTGATCGCCGCGACCGAGGGCCTGGCCCTCGACACGGTCGTCACCTCGAACGAGGAACGGCGGGCGCAGGCCCGCGCGGAGTTCCCGGACGGCCGCCCGGCCGCCGGCCCCGGCGAGCTGTTCGCCCGCGCCGACGAGCTGGGCCTGGTCGTCATCGCCTCCCCGAACAAGACCCACGTCCCCCTCGCCACGGCCGCGCTGAAGGCCGGCCTGCCCGTCGTCGTCGACAAGCCGGTCGCGGGCACGGCCGCCGAGGCGCGCGGCCTCGCCGCCCTGGCCGAGGAGCGCGGGCTGCTGCTGTCCGTCTTCCAGAACCGCCGCTGGGACAACGACTTCCTGACCCTGCGCCGGCTGCTCGCGGACGGCGAGCTGGGCGAGGTGTGGCGGTTCGAGTCCCGCTTCGAGCGGTGGCGGCCGCGGCCCAAGGGCGGCTGGCGGGAGTCCGGCGACCCCGCAGAGATCGGAGGTCTGCTCTACGACCTGGGCAGCCACGTCGTCGACCAGGCCCTGGTCCTGTTCGGCCCCGTCACGCAGGTGTACGCCGAGTCGGTGATCCGCCGGGCGGGCGCCGAGGCCGACGACGACACCTTCCTGGCGCTCACGCACGCGAACGGTGTCCGCTCCCACCTGTACGTCTCCTCCACGGCGGCCCAGCTCGGCCCGCGCTTTCGCGTGCTCGGCTCGCGGGCCGGCTACGTCAAGTACGGCCTGGACCCGCAGGAGGCCGCGCTGCGGGAGGGCCGGCGCCCGGGCCCGGACGGCTGGGGCGCGGAGGACGAGTCCCTGTGGGGCCGGCTGGGGGCCGGTGAGTCCCCGGTGCCCGGCGGCGGCAGCCCCGTCCCGACCCTGCCGGGCGACTACCCGGCGTACTCCGCGGCCGTGGCCGCCGCCCTGCGCGGGGGCGCCCCGAACCCGGTCACCGCGCGGGAGGCGGCCGCCGCGCTGGACGTCCTGGAGGCGGCCCGCCGCTCGGCGCGCGACGGTGTGGCGGTGACGCTGTGACCCGGCAGCCCGCGTCCTCCCCGGCCCCGGATTCCGCCCCCGGCATCGAGGAACTCCAGGAGCAGGAACGCCGCCTGGTCTTCGACCGGTTCACCCACGACGACGCCTGGGCGCTGGGCACCTTGCTGGTGGAGCTGGCGCGCGAGCGGCGGGCGCCGGTCGCCGTCGACATCCACCGCGCCGGCCAGCAGCTCTTCCACGCGGCCCTGCCCGGCTCCACCCCGGACAACGACGCCTGGATCGCCCGCAAGCGCCGGGTGGTGGAGCGCTACGGCTGCGCCTCCTACCTGGTGGGCGCCCGGTTCCGCGCCAAGGGCACGACCTTCGAGGAGTCCTCCCGGCTGGACCCGGACACCTACGCCGCCCACGGCGGCTCCTTCCCGATCACCGTGCGGGACGTCGGCGTGATCGGCGCGGTCACGGTCTCGGGCCTGCCGCAGGTGGAGGACCACCGGCTGGTGGGGGAGGCCCTGGAGAAGTTCCTGGACCGCTAGGCGCCCGGAGAGGTTCCTGGCCCGCCGGCCGGCCGACGCCCGACCGCCCCCCGACCGGCGGCCGACCGGGGGCTCACCGGACCGATCCGGTGACCCGCCGGGGAATTACCGGCCCGCGCCCTCCGGTTGGGGTTGGCTGTACGGGAAGTGATCACGTGCACCACCCCGCCCGGAGGGAACGGAACCGATGAGCGACACAGGAACCCCACTGAAGGAGCAGGTCGGACGGTACGGCCTCTGGAGCATCGGCCTGCGCTCGGAGGACCCGGCGCAGCGCGGCGCGATCGCCGAGGCCGCCGCCGAGCTGGAGGAGCTGGGGTACGGCGCCGTATGGCTCGGCGGCAACAGCACCCCGCGCAACGCCGCCCCGCTGCTGGAGGCGACGTCGAGGCTCAGGGTCGGCACCAGCATCCAGAGCATCTGGCAGCTCGACGCCGAGGCGAGCGCCGCCGGGTACGCCGAGCTGGAGGCGGCCCCCCCCGGCCGTTTCGTGCTGGGTCTGGGCGTGAGCCACGCCAAGCTCGCCGACCAGTACCGCCGCCCGTACTCGGCGATGGTCGGCTACCTGGACGCCCTGGACGCGGCCGGGGTCCCCGCCGGGCGCCGGGTGCTGGCCGCGCTCGGCCCGAAGATGCTGAAGCTGTCCCGGGACCGGGCGGCGGGCGCGATCCCGTACCTGGTCACGCCGGAGCACACCGCGCGGGCCCGGGAGATCCTGGGCGCGGGCCCGCTGCTGGCGCCGGAGTTCAAGGTGGTCCTGGAGCAGGACCCCGACCGGGCCCGTACGACCGCCCGGAACTACCTGGCGATGTACCTGGAGCTGCCGAACTACACCGACAACTTCCTGCGCCTGGGCTTCACCGAGGACGACGTCCGGGACGGCGGCAGCGACCGGCTCGTCGACGCGGTGTTCGCCTGGGGCGAGGAGTCCCGGATCCGCGACCGCATCGAGGAGTTCCACGCGGCGGGCGCCGACCACGTGGCGATCCAGGTGGTGACGGACGACCAGGACCGCGACGCCCTGCCGAGGCAGGAATGGCGCAGGCTGGCCGCCGTCCTCGGGTGACCGGGGACCCGCTCCCCGGGCGGCGCAGGAAGGGCGCGGCGGTGCCGGCATGCGGCTCCGCCGCGTGGGCGTCCCGGGCCGCGACGGCGCGGCGGACACCACCACCGCCCCGGCGGTTGCGCGCCCTCCCGCGGCGGTGCGCTCACGCGTCCTTGAGCTGCTGCCGCTGCCGCCCGAGTCCGCCGACCTCCAGCTCGACCACGTCACCGGAGCGCAGGTACGGCTTCGGCTCGGGGTGCCCCATGGCCACGCCCGCCGGGGTGCCGGTGTTGATGACGTCGCCCGGGTAGAGGGTCATGAACCGGCTGACGTAGCGCACGACCTCGGCCACGGGGAAGATCTGCTCGGCGGTGGTGCCGTCCTGCTTCAGCTCCCCGTTGACCCACAGCCTCAGCGGCAGGTTCTGCGGGTCGGGCACCTCGTCGGCGGTCACCAGCCAGGGGCCGAGCGGGTTGAACGTCTCGCAGTTCTTCCCCTTGTCCCAGGTGCCGCCCCGCTCGATCTGGAACTCGCGCTCGGAGACGTCGTGCGAGACGGCGTACCCGGCGACGTGCGCGAGCGCGTCCTCGTGGGACTCCAGGTAGCGGGCGGTACGGCCGATGACGACCGCCAGCTCCACCTCCCAGTCGGTCTTGGTGGAGCCGCGCGGCACGAGCACGGTGTCGTAGGGGCCGACCACGGTGTCCGGGGCCTTGAAGAAGATCACCGGCTCGGCGGGCGGCTCGGCACCGGTCTCCCGGGCGTGGTCGTGGTAGTTCAGCCCGATGCACACGATCTTGCCGATCCGGGCCAGCGGCGGACCGATCCGCAGCCCGTCCGCGTCCAGCGCGGGCAGGTCCCCGGCGTCGGCGGCGGCCCGGATCCGGCCGAGCGCCGCGTCGTCGGCCAGCAGGGCGCCGTCGATCTCCGGGACGATGCCGGACAGGTCACGCAGGGTGCCTTCGGCGTCGAGCAGCGCCGGCCGCTCCGCCCCCGCCGTACCGACTCGCAGCAGCTTCATGATCCACATCTCCCTCGATCGCGGGCAGCCCGGCCGATGGACACGATCCGGTGCGGCGGACGCAGCCGTCGGAGGACTGGTCGATCCTCCAAGGTCGCCGTGCACGCCGCAAGACCCCGTTCACGTACTGGACCGTAGCCCCGGCCACGCTCAGCGGTAGAGGACGGCCCGTTCGACCGCGCTCCACGCCGTGCTGGTGACCACGTACAGCGCGGCGGCCAGCGGCACCACGGCCACGGTGACGAGCGTGGCGAAGGACATGAACGGCATGACCTTGCCGACGGCGCCGAGTCCGGGAAGCTGCTCGCCCCCGGTCAGCGCCGTGGCCGCGCCCTCGGCCATGGTCCGCCTGGTGCGGACGTAGTTGAAGCCGGCGACCACCGCCACGACCGCGAACAGTCCGACGTAGACCAGCCCGGACGCCCCGAAGACCCCGTCGTGCGCCAGCGCGTCGGCCCACCGCCCGCCGAGCGGCGCCGCCAGCAGCCGGTGGCCGAGCAGCCCGTTGGGGTCGCCGCCGATCGTGGTGCTGGAGAAGAGGTGGTAGAGCAGGAAGAACGCCGGCATCTGCAGCAGGCTGGGCAGGCAGCCCGAGAGCGGGGAGACCTTCTCCTCGGCGTGCAGGGCGAGCACCGCCTGCTGCAGCCGCTCGGGCTCCTTGCGGTGCTTCCTGCGCAGCTCGGCGATCCGCGGCTGGAGCGCGGCCCGGGCCTTCTGCCCGCGGGCGGCGGCCCTGGAGAGCGGGTGGACCAGCAGGCGGACGAGCGCGGTGAACAGGACGATCGCGGCGGCGGCCGCGGAGGCGTGGAAGAGCGGCTGGAGCAGGTCGGCGAGGTGTTCGACCAGGCGTGCGAAGACCGAGAAGAAGACGGACATGGATGAGCCCTCCGGGGGTCTCGTCTGCGGCAGGGCGCGACACGTCCTCATGCGAGGAGACGCGCGCGGGTCAGGACATGGCGGCAGGACGAGCCGACCCGCGCGGGGCACGCGACGGAGGGGTGTGGACCGGGTTCGGTGGCGTGCCCTACGCGGCGACGGTCGCCGGAAGGGCGCGTCCGGGCGCTCGGGGCCGTCGCCGGCCGGGGGCGTCGGGATCGCGCTGCGGCAGGAAGGCCGTACGCCGGGCCCGGTCGCGGATGGCGGTGCGCACCCGGGTGGGCGGGACGGCGGGAGCGTGGCGCGCGGCGAACAGCGCGCAGGTGACGAGGGCGGCCTGGGCGGCGGCGGTCGCGGCGAGGGCGACGGTGGCGGCGAGGCCGCCGGAGTCGAGCAGCGCGAGTTGCACGATCAGCAGCAGGAGCAGCAGCACGGGCGCGAGCCGCGCGACGACCCGTTCACGGATCACGACGGCCCCTCCCCTCACTCGCTGCCTCCCGCTGATCTGACTCTTACCGGTTATACCTGACCCACGGGATCGATCTGCAGGGGCTCCAGGAGCCGCTTCGGCTTCAGCAGCGCCCGGCTGACCGGATCCGCCGGGTTCGGATCGAGTCCGGGTCCCGGCTCCATGAGGACATCCTGGACGGGCACGACGGTTCCGCAGGCGGGGCACTCGCCGTACGGCCCGAGTTCGGTGCCGCAGTCGGCGTGCCGGAAGAAGCGCAGCTGCGCGGTGTCGGTGAAGTGCTGGCGCCCCCACAGCCCGAGGGCGCGCAGGGCGGGCCACAGGGCGATCCCGCGGTCGGTGACGACGTACTCGTCCCGGGGCGGCGACTGCTGGTAGCGCCGCTTTTCGAGGATCCCCTCCGCGGTCAGCGTCTGGAGCCGGGCGGCGAGGACCGCGCGCGGGATGCCGAGGTGGGCCAGGAAGTCGTTGTAGCGCCGGATGCCGTAGAGCGCGTCGCGGACGACGAGCAGCGTCCACCGCTCGCCGACGACCTCCAGCGCGCGGGCGATCGAGCACTCCTGCGTCACGTAGTCCTTGCCCAGTGCCATGGCATCCACTGTAGCCACTTTCCCGCCTTTCGGTTCAGTCATCGAACCAACGGTGCTACGGTGAGCGGAGTCCCAGAGTTCAATCACCGACCCGGGGACGGCGGTCGGTCGTCTCCCGCCGAAGGAGACGGCAGCCGCCCCTCCCACCGAAGGACAGGTCGACAGGTCATGACCGCACTCGACTCCCCGCATCCCGCCTCCGCCCCGCACCCGGGCTCCGCCCCGGACCACCCGCCCGCCACCGCGCTGGCGCCGGGTCCACGGGAAAGGAATCCGCAGGAAAGCAGTCCGCAGGAAAGCAGTCCGCAGGCGAGGAACCGGCGGGAACACGAGAGGACCCACACCCGGGACGCACCCCCGCGCCCCGTCGCCACCTTGGCCGTGACCAGCGCGGCCACGGCCGTGGCCCTGATGGCGTACACCGCGCCGATGGTCACGCTCCCCGGCACCGCGGCCGCCCTGCACACCTCCGTATCGGCCCAGGCATGGCTGCTCAACGGCACCCCGCTGGGCCTGGCGGCCCTCCTGCTGGTCGCCGGCAGCCTGGCCGACGACCACGGCCGCCGCCGCGTCTTCCTGGCCGGCACGCTGGCCTTGGGCCTGACCACGGTCCTGGGGGCGCTGACCACCTCCACCTGGCAGTTCACGCTGGCCCGGATCGCCCAGGGCGCGGCGAGCGCGGCCCTGCTGGCCAGCAGCCTCGGTCTGCTCGTGCACGCCTTCCCGACCCCGCGCGGCCGGCTCCACGCGACCGGTGTGTGGGGCGCCTTCGTCAGCGGCGGCATCGCGGTCGGCCCGCTGATCGCGGGCGCCCTGCCCAGCTGGCGGTCGGCATACGGGGCGCTCGGCGCGGCGGCCCTGGTCGTCGCCGCGTTCGGGACGC
This sequence comes from Streptomyces mexicanus, assembly GCF_902506575.1. GTDB lineage: Bacteria > Actinomycetota > Actinomycetes > Streptomycetales > Streptomycetaceae > Streptomyces > Streptomyces mexicanus. Next base: position 3,118,796 of record NZ_LR732544.1, read on the forward strand.
GCGTCCTGTCGGAGTCGCGCGCCCCACGGGGCGGCCGCCCCGACGTGCTGGGTGCCCTGACCTTCGGCATGGCCCTGGTCGCCCTGGTGGCGGCGGTGACGCTGGGCCGCGACGGCTGGCTGCGCCCGCCGGTGGGACTGCTGCTGCTCGCGGCCGTGCTCCTGGTCGGGGTGTTCGCCCTGGTGGAACGCCGCACCGCGACCCCGATGATCGACCTGTCCCTGCTGCGCCACCCGCCCTTCCTGGCGTCCTCGGCGGGCGGCCTGTTCACGGGCCTGGCGGTGATCGGCCTGTTCAGCTTCCTGCCGGCGCTGCTCCAGCAGACCCTGCACCTGTCCGCGATGGCCACGGCCTGGCTGCTCCTGCTCTGGTCCGGGCTGAGCTTCGCCGTCGCCCTGCTGGCACGGCACCTGGCGGGCCGCCTGAGCGCCCGCCGCCAACTGGCCCTGGGCTTCGCGCTGCACACGGTCGGCGTCCTGACGATGCTGGGCGCGGTCGGCGCCGGCTCCTGGCCGCGCCTGCTGCCGGGTCTGCTGGTGGGCGGCATCGGCAGCGGCCTGCTGAACGCGGCCCTGCCGCTGGTGGCGGTGGAGTCCGTACCGCCCGAGCGGGCGGCGATGGGCTCCGGCGCCCAGCAGACCTTCCGCTACATCGGCTCCTGCGCGGGCGTCGCCCTGACCATCGCCCTCGCCACCTCGACGGACAGCCTGGCCCGGGGCGCGAACGTGGCCATCGTGGTATCGGCGGCCCTGGCAGTGGTGGGCGCGCTCCTGGTGCTAGCCAGGGGCTCAGTTCCGCGCGCCCGAAGAGGAGGGCGTAGCCCGCGGGGAGTTGGGCGAGGATGCGGGTCAGCAGGTCCGTGTCGATCGTGTCGGCCAGGACGCTCAGGACCGAGCTGACGTCCCAGCGGGCCGTGGCCGGGGTGGAGCCCTCGATGCGGGCGGCCACCGCTTCGACGAACTCCGCGGCGGTCAGGGGGTGGGTGACCGGGATCTGGGAGGCGATCACGCGGGCGGCCTCCTCGGGCAGGGTGTGGGCCAGGTCCACGCGTTCGTCGCCGGTGACGTGGCCGCCGAGGGCCGACAGGACGATACGGGTGACGCGTTCGGCCTCCGCTCTCGTCGGGTACTGGCCGGCTTGCTTCACCCGCTCGGTCAGGTCCCTCCACTCGCGTCCGTCGCCGCGCGCTCTGCGGGGCGCGGCCGGGTCGAAGACCGGCCCGCCGTGCGGGAGCGGGGCGGCGGACATCGTCGCCGACGGCGCCGTGGGCATCGTGACGCTGGGCATGGTCACGCGCGGCACCGTGACGCTGGGGACCGTCGTCGCGGTCATGTGTGCGGGTCCTCCTCCGGGTGCGTTCGGGCATGGCCGCGTCCCGCGGCGGGGTACCGGAACCGCGGGACGCCTTCCTGGAGTGGTCGGTCGGGGCGGTGGTTCAGCTGCTGATCTGCTTGCGTTCGCCGCCGCCGGTGATCTGGATCTTGCGCGGCTTGGCCTGCTCGGCCACCGGGATGCGCAGCGTGAGGACGCCGGCGTCGTACGAGGCGTCGATGCGTTCGGTGTCCAGTGTCTCGCCGAGGAACAGCTGGCGGGTGAAGGTGCCCGTGGGGCGTTCCGCGACGATCATCTCCGCGCCCTCGGGGGCGGGGGACGTGCGCTCGGCGCGGACGTTCAGCACGTTGCGCTCGACGTCGAGGTCGATGGTCTCCGGGTCGACCCCGGGCAGGTCGAAGTGGACGACGAACTCGTCACCCGACCGGTAGGCGTCCATCCCCATCGCTCCGGGGCGGGTCGGGCCGAAGACCTGCTGCGTGAGGCGGTCGAGCTCACGGAACGGGTCGGAGCGCATGAGCATCACAGGTCACTCCTTTCATGAGGCGCTCTGTGCGATGCCCTACGACTGTTTATATAGCTCGAAGGATGAAACTTGACAAGCCCCGACTCAGGTTTCGCCTCGGGTGTGTTCCGGTGGCCAGAAGGGCCGTTCGTTCGCTGGTCAGGCGGGCCGTGTCGGATACGGCCGTGGCCCGGCTCTTCGCGAGCCGGGCCACGCGGGGCGGAGACGGCAGGGGGTGGGCCGCGGGTCGGGCAGGGGGGCAGGGACGGCAGCGGCCGGGACAGCAGGGGTCAGGAGAACATCCCCGGCTGGTAGTCGCCGGCCGGGGTCCGGACGAGGACGTTGAGGCGGTTGTAGGCGTTGATGAGGGCGATCAGGCTCACCAGCGCGGCCAGCTGATCCTCGTCGTAGTGCTTGGCGGCGTTCTCCCACACCTCGTCGCTGACCCCGCCCGCGGCGTCGGCGATGCGCGTGCCCTCCTCGGCCAGCTCCAGCGCGGCGCGCTCCGCCTCGGTGAAGACCTTCGCCTCCCGCCAGGCGGCGATCAGGTTCAGGCGCACGGCCGTCTCGCCTGCCGCCGCGGCGTCCTTGGTGTGCATGTCGGTGCAGAAGCCGCAGCCGTTGATCTGGCTGGCGCGGATCTTCACCAGCTCCTGGGTCGAGGCGGGCAGGCCCGAGTCCGCCAGGACCTTGCCGGCGGCGTTGATGCGCCGCAGGAACTGGTTCGCGAGGTCGTTGCCGAAGAGGTTGAGACGCGGTTCCATCGAGGGCTCCTGTTCGGGTGTCGCCTGCGGTCCCGCCTGCGCGTCCGCTTGTGGTGGCGCCTGCGGCTTCGGCTGCGGCCTCGGCTGCGGCTGCGGCTGCGGTGTCGTCTGCGGTTCCGCTTGCGTTTTTTCGGTTCGGTTCGCGCTGCCGTTGTGGCCTCGCACCCGTACGACGGAGCCGGGCGGCGAAGTGTGACGGGCCCGCACGGGCAAGCCGGTGTGATGTACGTCTCATTGTGCGCGGGTGGGTGAGGCAGTGCCCGTGGGGTGCGCGTTCGACCGTCGGACGTGCGCGTTAGCCTCAGCCTGTTCGACTCTGCGGAAGCCGGGAGGCAGTGATGGCGCAGGTTCTGGCGAAGGTTCCGACGGCGGCGGTCGCCGCGAGCGGGCTCGTCGGTGGGTACGGCGTGGCGCGCTGGACGAAGAAGCGGCAGCTGGGCGGGGCCGTGCTGGCCGTCGCCGGGGCCGCGGCCGCCCAGCAGTGGCGGAAGCAGGCGGGCGGCAAGGCGGCCGGGGCGCTCACCGCCGCGTACGTCGCCGCGTTCGCCGGATCGCATCCGCTGGCCAAGAAGGTGGGCGCCTGGCCGTCGGTGTTCGGGGTCGCGGGCGCGGTCGCCCTGGCCTCCTGGGCCGTCGCCGACCGCCGCGGCGCCTGACGAGCGTCTGACGGGCGCACTGGCGGGTGCCTGACGGGCGCCTACGGCTGCCTGCGGGTGCCTGACGGGCGTCTGCGGGCGCCTGGCAGGCACCTGGCGAGCGTCCGACGGACATCCGACAGGCGTCCGACGGGTGCTTGACCACCGATGCGGCAGCAGACGACCCCCGCGACACCGACCGCCGCCCCCCTCACGCCGGGCTCGACGAGGGCGGCGGTGACGGCGGGGATGGTGGCGACGCCTGCCCTGCCTTCTTCGTCACCGCCGTCAGCGGCTTGGCGATGTCCTCCAGGGAGCGGCGTTCGGCCTTGACCGCGAGGAAGGCGGCGACCAGGCCGGCCGCGCACATCAGCGCGGCGCCGATGGAGAAGGCGAGCACCGTGTCGCCGACCTTGCCCGTTCCGGTGAGGTCGGCGAAGAGCATCGGGCCGCTGATGCCGCCGGCCGCCGTGCCGAGGGCGTAGAAGAAGGCGATGGACATCGCCCTGGTCTCCATCGGGAAGATCTCGGAGACGGTCAGGTAGGCGCTGGAGGCGCCCGCCGAGGCGAAGAACAGCACCACGCACCAGCAGGCCGTCAGCGTGGTCGCGCTGAGCGAGCCGCGGCCGAACAGCCAGGCCGTGCCGAACAGCAGCAGGCCCGACAGCAGATACGTCGAGGAGATCATCACCCGGCGGCCGACGGTGTCGAAGAGCCTGCCCAGCAGCAGCGGGCCGAGGAAGTTGCCGACCGCGATGACGGCGAAGTAGTAGCCGGTGTGGTCGGCGGGGATGTCGAAGAACTTGGTCAGGATGGCGCCGAAGCCGAAGGTGATGGCGTTGTAGAGGAACGCCTGGCCGATGAAGAGGGCGAAGCCGAGCGTGGCCCGCTTGGGGTAGTCGGCGAAGACGGTGCGGCCGATCTCCAGGAAGGAGACGGTGCGGCGCTGGTGGATGGTGATCTCGCCGTGGGCGGGGGGCAGCGGCCCGTCCTGCTTCGACTCGATCTGGCGTTCGATCCCGGACACCACCTCCTCCGCCTCGCCGTCCCGGCCGTGGATCAGCAGCCAGCGCGGGCTCTCCGGGACGTGCCGGCGCACCAGCAGGATCACCAGCGCGAGGACGGCGCCGAGCGCGAACGTCAGCCGCCAGCCCACGTCGGCGGCGAGGAAGTCGGTGTTCAGCGCGAGGATCGACAGCAGCGAGCCGCCGACCGCGCCCAGCCAGAAGCTGCCGTTGATGATCAGGTCGACGCGGCCGCGATAGGCCGCGGGGATCAGTTCATCGATCGCGGAGTTGATGGCCGCGTACTCGCCGCCGATGCCGAAACCGGTCAGGAAGCGGAAGAGGAAGAACCACCACGACTGGAACGAGACGGCCGTCAGGGCCGTGGCCGCCAGATACACCGCCAAGGTGATCATGAACAGTTTCCTGCGGCCGAACCGGTCGGTCAGCCGCCCCCAGAACAGCGCGCCACTGCACGCGCCAGCGACATAGAGGGCCGCCGCCACACCCGTCACCTGGGAGGAGGTGATCGCCAGTCCGCTGCCGGGCTCGGACAGCCGGCCCGCGATGTTGCCGACGACCGTGACCTCCAGGCCGTCCAGGATCCACACCGTCCCCAGGCCGATGACGATGGTCCAGTGCCAGCGCGACCACGGGAGGCGGTCGAGTCTGGCGGGGATGTCGGTGGTCACGGTGCGGCCGGTCGCCGCGTCTGCGGTGGTCATGGGCTCCCTCCTCATCGAGTGGAACGCCAGGACGGGTGCCCGGGATACGGCCCGGTCACGCACCGCAGCAGGCCGCCTACGCCCCCAGCACCCGCGTCACCGTGTAGATCAGCAGCCCCGCCAGGGAGCCGACCACCGTGCCGTTGATGCGGATGAACTGCAGGTCCCGGCCGATGTGCGCCTCGATCTTGCGGGTGGTGTGCTCGGCGTCCCAGCCCGCCACCGTGTCGGTGATCAGGGAGGTGATCTCCTTGCGGTACGTCGTCACCACGTACACCGCCGCGCCCTCCACCCAGCGGTCCACCTTGCCCTGCGCCTTGGGGTCCTCGGCCATCCGCGAGCCCAGGGACAGCAGGGAGGCCCGGACCCGCAGGCGCAGCTCGCTGCGCTCGTCCTCCGCCGCCGCGACGATCATGGACCGTACGGCGGTCCAGGCCGAGGCGATCAGGTCCTGCACCTCGCCGCGGCCCAGCACCTCGCCCTTGAGGCGCTCGACCCGGGCCCGGGTGTCGCCGTCGGACTGCAGGTCGGAGGCGAAGTCGGTGAGGAAGCGGTCCAGGGCGCCGCGCGCGGGGTGGCTGGGCATGTCCCGCATCTCGGTGACGAAGCGCAGCAGCTCCTTGTAGACGCGCTCGCCGACCTTGCGGTCCACGAACTTCGGCGTCCAGCCCGGCGCCCCGCCCTGCACGGCGTCCATCACCGAGTCGCCGTGCAGCACCAGCCAGTCGTGCGCGCGGGAGACCACCAGGTCGACGACGCGCCGGTGACCGCCGTCGGCGACGATCTTCTCCAGCATCTTGCCGAGACCGGGCGCGATCTCCTGCGCGCCCGCCCGGCGCGTGATCGCCTCCCCGACCACCGCCTGCACGTCCGAGTCGCGCAGCACGGTCAACGCGCCGCGCAGCGCCGTGGCCAGCTCCGCGGTCACCCGGTCGGCGTGCTCCGGCCGGGCGAGCCAGGCCCCCAGCCGGCTGCCGATACCGACGGCGCGCAGCCGCTGGCGTACGACGTCCTCGGAGAGGAAGTTCTCGCCGACGAACTCCCCCAGCGAGACGCCCAGCTGATCCTTCTTGGTGGGGATGATCGCGGTGTGCGGGATGGGCAGGCCCAGCGGGTGGCGGAAGAGGGCGGTGACCGCGAACCAGTCGGCGAGGGCGCCGACCATGCCGGCCTCGGTGGCCGCGGCGACATAACCCGCCCAGGCGCCGGCGCCGGCGTGCTGGGCCACCTTGGCCAGGACGTAGACCACCGCCACGAACAGCAGCAGCGCGGTCGCCGTCAGTTTCATCCGGCGCACGCCACGGCGGCGCTGCTCGTCGGCCGGGCTGAAGACGGTCATGGCGCGGTGCGAGACGGCTGCCGCCGCCGCGTCCGGGCCGGCCTGCGGACTCGTCGTCGTTCGTTCCATCCACTCCACCCGTTCGGTGATCGCCCCGCTCGGTGATCGCGTCGTTCGGTGATCGCGCCGTTCGGTGATCGCCCTGCTCGGTGATCGCGTACACGTCCCGCACACAATTGTCCCTTGCTGACCGACTCCCGGGACGGGAGGGGAGTTCCCGGCACCGCCGGAAAAGGGGACGAAAAGGGTGCGAAGGGGGAGGAAACGAAAAGAAAGAGGAAGCGGAGGCTAGGACGGGTGAGCGGGCACCAGCGCCGGAAGCGGCCCTGGTGACGGCGCTACCGGTCCTCCCAGTGCTCCTCCCGCCGGAAGACCCGGTCCTGCCGGCGCTCCTCGCGGCGGGCGGCGTGCAGCTCGCGGCGCTGGGCCCGGCGCTCCAGCTTTTCCCGGCGGGCCTCCTCCTTCTGGCGCAGGCGTTCGGCCTTGGTCAGCTTGCGCTCGACGCCCACGCCGCCCCAGAAGGCGAACCCGGTGACGACCACGCGCGGAGCACCCGGCTCCCCCGGTACGCCCTCCTCGCGGTGGTCGAAGCCGCCCATGATGCCGATGCCGCGCACGACCACCTCGACGCCGGGCGGCACGATCACCTCCACCCCGCCCATGATCGCGACGCAGTTGATCTCGACCTCGCCGTCGGCGAAGTTCGCCTCGCGCAGGTCGATCTCCCCGCCGCCCCAGAAGGCGAAGCAGGTGAACCGCTTGGGCACGGTCCAGGTGCCCTTGCGCTGGAAGCCGGACATGATGGCGACGGCCCACGACGAGGAGCCCTCGCCGCCGACGACGCGGCCGCCCCAACCGCCGCCCGGCACCGCTTCCTTGCGCAGGGACACGGCGGGGTCGGTTCCGGAGAACGTCCCGGGAGCCGTCGCGTGCCGCCCGGCCGGCAGGTCGCGCGTGAGCGGCGTCAACTCCCCGTACGTGCGCGCCTTGTAGGCGGCCTCCAGCCGCTCCTCGAACTCCTCCATGTCCAGACGCCCCTCGGCCAGGGCGTCCCGCAGGACCTCGGCGACTCGTTCGCGGTCGGCGTCGGACGCACGCAGTTCCGGGGCTTCGTCGGTCATGGGCAGCAGCGTACGAGGTCGCCGCACGCAAGACGAGGTCGTCGACCGGAGGCCGGGGATCCACATCCGGGCCCCGCGCCCCCGACACTCCCCCGACACGGAAAGCTGCTTCCGGCCATGAGAAGCGGCTCCCGGCCTGGGGAGGCCGCTCCCGGACAGGTGAAGCTCCCGGCCCGGGGAGGCCGCTTCCGGCCCAGAGAGGCTACGAGGCCGTTCGTTCCGCCCCGCCGGTCGCGCCCTGCGCGTACATCCGGGCGATCACGGCCTCGATGTCCGGCTCCCGCACCGACAGGTCCACCAGCGGGCAGCGGTCCGCGATCCGGGCCACCAGCGGCGCCGCCGACTCGGCCGCCGGGAACGCCAGCCACTGCCGGGGCCCCTCGACGCGCACCACGCGCGCGGGCGGCACCTCGATGGGCGGCAGCTCGCGCTCCAGGTCGACCACCAGGACGCGTTCGCTCCCGCCCGCCGCGTGCAGCCCGGCCAGCGCGCCGTCGTACATCAGGCGGCCGTGGTCGATGACCATCACCCGCGAGCACAGCTGCTCGATGTCCTGCAGGTCGTGGGTGGTCAGCAGCACGGTCGTACCGCGTTCGGCGTTCAGGTCCTTCAGGAACGCGCGGACCTTGGCCTTGCTGATCACGTCCAGGCCGATGGTGGGCTCGTCCAGGTAGAGGACGTCCGGGTCGTGCAGGAGGGCCGCCGCGATGTCGCCGCGCATGCGCTGGCCGAGCGACAACTGGCGTACCGGGACGTCCAGCAGGTCGGCCAGTTCGAGGAGTTCGACGCAGCGGTCGAGGTTCTCCCGGTAGCGGGCGTCGGGGATGCGGTACATGCGGTGCATCAGCCGGTAGGAGTCGATCAGCGGCAGGTCCCACCACAGGGTCGTCCGCTGCCCGAACACCACCCCGATGCGCTGTGCCAGGCGCGTCCGCTCGCGCGCGGGGTCGATGCCGGCCACCCGCAGCCGGCCGCCGCTCGGGGTGAGGATGCCGGTGAGCATCTTGATCGTCGTCGACTTGCCCGCGCCGTTGGGGCCGATGTAGCCGACCATCTCGCCGCGCGCCACGCGGAAGGAGATCCCGTCGACCGCCCGCACCTGCCGCCGCTCGCGCCTGAGGAACCCGGTCCGCTTGCGCACGTCGAAGACCTTCTCGACCCGGTCGAGTTCGATGAACCCCTCGCCCGGCTTCCGGTCCGGCGCCTCGCTCAGCCCCTCGCCGGGTCGCTCGCCCGGCCGCCCGGCCGACTCCTCGCCCGGCGCCACGCCCGTTCGCGGCTCTCCGCCCGGTCCGTCGTCCAGTTCCATCCTCCGCGTCCCTTCCGCGTCCGTTCAGCTTCCCGTACTGCGGTACGAGCGCAGCCCCGCCCGCCACGCCAGCCCCGCCAGCGCGCAGCAGACCGCCGCGACCAGCGGCGAGGCGAACGCCGTCCACCGCGGCAGCCCCAGCGGATACGGCCGCCCGAGCACGTAGGTGGCGGGCAGCCAGTTGACGAAGGCCAGTGGCAGCACGAACGTCACCCCGCGCACCAGCTCCTTCGCGAACACCGTCGGCGGGTACTGCAGCAGCGTGGTGCCGCCGTAGGTGAAGGCGTTCTGCACCTCGGAGGCGTCCTGCGCGGCGAACTGGAACGCCGCCCCGGCCACGAACACCGCGCAGAAGATCGCCCAGCCGCTCACCACCATCACCGGCACCAGCAGCACCTTCAGGGCCGTCCAGTGCACGTCGAGCGTGGCGAAGGCGTAGCCCAGCACCAGCGCGCCCTGCGTGACCCGGCCCAGCCGCCGCAGCGCGAACCGGTCGGCGGCGATTTGGGCGAGCACCGGGGCCGGACGCACCAGCAGCGTGTCCAGCGTGCCGTCGCGCACCCGCCGCCCCAGCCGGTCCATCGAGCCGATCGCGAGGTCGGCCAGGCCGAAGGAGACGCCGGACAGCCCGTAGAGGAAGGCGATCTCGGGCAGGGTGTAGCCGCCGAGCGCGTCCACGCGGGAGAACATCAGCAGGATCGCCACGAAGTCCAGCGCGGTCACCGCGAAGTTCCCGATCGTGGTCATGATGAAGGAGGCCCGGTAGGCCATCGTGGAGCGCAGCCACATCCCGGCGATCAGGCGGTAGGCCCGCAGCCCGTCCGCCACCCGGCTGCCGCCGCTGCCGGGCCCGCCCGCCGGCCGGTTGCCGCCGGTGCCACGCCCGTCCACCGGCCGGCTGCCGCCGCTGCCGGACCCGGCCGCACCGCACCCGTCCGTACGGCTGTCGCCCCCGTCCGTACGGTCTCTGCTCCCGCCCATACGGCTGCCGCGTCCGCCCGTACGGTCTCGGCGGCGTCCCGCGCCCGTGACCTCAGCCACCCTGGACCACCACCCGCCGGGTCGCCAGGGTCTGCAGCAGCCGGCCCAGCGCCAGCAGGGCCACCGCCCAGGCCAGCTGGAACGCGTAGGTGCCCAGCGGGTCGGCGCGGCCGAGCAGGACGTCGGCGGGGGCCTGCAGCAGCGAGGACCACGGCAGCACGCGGACGACCTCGCCGAGCGCGCCGGGGAAGACGTTCAGCGGCAGCAGCATCCCCGAGCAGAAGATCCCGGCCAGCGACGCCATCTGGACCATGCCGGTGCCGTCGAGCAGCCAGAACGCGCTGAGCGCCACCAGGAACCGCAGGGCGAAGCTGACCAGCATCGCGGAGAGCACCGTGCCGACGAAGGCCGCCCAGGTCACCGGGTCGGTGGGCAGCGCGACGGGGAAGAACAGCGCCCCGAACAGGAACGGGACGACGCCGCGGCCCAGCATCTGGAACATCGCCCGGCCCACGTCGGCCGCCAGCCACCACAGTTGCAGGTCGGCGGGCCGGTACAGGTCGACGGCGATGTCGCCCGTCCGGATCCGTTCCATCAGCTCGTCCTCGACGCCGCCACCGCCGATCGCGAGCGTGGACAGCAGTGCCTGCCCCAGCCACACGTACGTCACGGCCTGGGCCCGGTCGTACCCGCCCAGATGCGGCCGGACGTCCCACAGCGCGAGGTAGGTGTACACGAGGATGAGCCCGAACACCGTGTTGGTGAACACCCCGGCCGCCGTGGCCGCCCGATAGGTCGCGTACCGTCTGAATCCCCCCGCCGCGACGGCCGCGTACAACCGCCCAGCGCCCACGTCACGCCCTCCAAGGTCCGCCGACACCGAAGCGCAGGAGCCTAGTGCGCGCACGGCGCGGCGTGCCACGCGTTTTCCGGCCCGGCCGCGGCCAGAAGCAGGCCCGCGGCCGGAACCGGAACGCATGGTGCGACAGTCTTCATCCGGGGGCGCAGAAGGCGCTTGAGGGCGTACGGGAACGTACGACGCGAAACAGGAGTCCGTGCACGACATGAGCGACGAGCCGCAGCCTCGGGCCGAGGCGCAGCCGCCGACCGAGCCGCAGCCCGAGCCGCAGGCCGAGGCGCCGGGCGAGGCCCAGCCGCCGACCGAGCCGCAGGCGAGGGAGCCGCGCGACAGGGCCCAGCGGCCCGCACCGCGCCCGGCCGGCACCCCGGCCCGGCCCTCCGCCGCGGCGGGAGACAGCGGGGCGGCCCGGGAGACCCGGGAGACTCGGGACGCCCAGGACACCGGGGACACCCGGGACATCTGGGACCGCCGGGACACCAGGGACACCCGGGACGTCAGGAACGCGCAGGAGGGCCGCCGGGGTCAGGCCGTGGGAGGCCGCCACCACGGCGACGCCGACGACCGCGGCGACCGCGACGGCGGCAGCGACGGTGACCGCGACGGCGCGGCTGGGCGTCGGGCCGAGCCCCCGGCCGGACCCGGTGTCCGCGCCGGGGCCGAGCGGCGCGCCCAGGAACCGTCCCGGCGCGACGCCCGCGACGGGCGGCCGACCGAGACCTGGGGCGGACGGCCGGGCGAGCCCCGGGCCGGACGGCCGGCAGCGGCCGCGGCGGGAGACCGCGCGGGCACGCCGGGAGCCGCCGGAGCCGAGGGGACCGAGCGCACCGAGGGCACTGAGCGGGCCGGACGAGCCGAGCGAGCCGCCGGGCGCGGCGGTTCCGACGCGCCCGCGCGGGGCGGCGCGGGCGCGAACGCCGCCCCGGGCGGCCGGCCGAGCACGCCGGGACGGGGCACCGCCGCGGCAGCCGCCGCGGGCACCCGGGCAGGAGACGGCCCCGCAGGAAACGGCCCCGCAGGACGTACACCGGCGGAACGTACCGCCACCCGAAACACCACGGGAACCACCACCGGAAACAGCACCGGGACCGGCACCGGCCCCACCCGCGCGACCTTCGCCGCCTCCGGACCCTCCGGCGCCTCCGGAGCCTCCGGGGCCCGCAACGCCGAAGTCCCCGGAGGTCCTGAAGGCCCGGCAGGCCATGGCGGCCCCGCAGGCCGTGGGCGCCCCGGAGTCCCCGGAGCCGTCGACACACCCACCACCAAGATCACCGCCGTGTCCGCCACCGGAAGGACCCCCGGCACGACCGGAAGGACCCCCGGCACCCCCGGCCCGACCCGCCCCCCCCCCCCCCCCCCCGCGCCCGGCGGGCGGGTGGGCAGGCGGGGCCGGGCCAGGGGCGCCCGGGACGCGTCGCCCTCCGCGCCGCCCGCGCTCGCGGGGGCGTGCCGCCCCGCGCGGGGGTGGCCGGCGGCCCGGGTGTCGGCGGGGCCGGCCCCGGCGGGGGGGCCTGCGCGGGGGTTTTCGTCCGGGAGCGGGGGGCGCGGCGGCTGCTGCCCACCTGGCGCATGCTGCTCGGTGGGTTCATCACCGTCGTCGTGCTGGTGGTCGGCGCGTTCTTCGTCGGGTACTCCCTGGTGAAGATCCCGCCGGCCAACGCGCTGGCGATGAAGCAGGCCAACGTCTACCTGTACGCCGACGGCAGCGAGATCGCCCGCGACGGCGACATCAACCGCGAGAACGTCACCCTCGCCCAGATCTCCAAGGACGCCCAGCACGCGGTGCTCGCCGCCGAGGACCGCGACTTCTACACCGAGTCCGCCGTCGACCCGGTGGCGATGCTGCGCGCCGGCTGGAACACGGCCACCGGCAAGGGCAAGCAGTCCGGCTCCACGATCACCCAGCAGTACGTGAAGAACTACTACCTGGGCCAGGAGCAGACCGTCACCCGCAAGGTGAAGGAGTTCTTCATCGCGATCAAGCTGGACCACAGCAAGTCCAAGGACGAGATCCTCGAGGGCTACCTGAACACCAGCTTCTTCGGCCGCAACGCCTACGGCATCCAGGCCGCCGCCCGCGCCTACTACGGCATGGACGCCAAGGACCTCGACCCGGCCCGCGCCGCCTACCTCGCCGCGCTGGTCAACGCGCCCAGCGAGTACGACGTCGTCGCCCACCCCGAGAACAAGGCCGCCGCCGTCGCCCGCTGGAACTACGTCCTGGACGGCATGGTCAAGAAGGGCTGGCTCAGCGCCTCCGAACGGGCCGGGATGACGTTCCCGATGCCGAAGGAGGCCACCGTGCCCACCGGCATGTCCGGGCAGCGCGGCTACATCGTCCGCGCGGTGAAGGACTACCTCGACAAGAACAACATCCTCAGCGAGCAGGAGCTGGCCGCCGGCGGCTACCGCATCACCACCACCCTGCAGAAGAGCAAGCAGGACGCCTTCGTCAAGGCGGTCGACGACCGGCTGATGAGCAAGCTGGACAAGAAGAACAACAAGGTCGACCGCTACGTGCGGGCCGGCGGCGCCGCCATCGACCCCAAGACGGGCCAGGTCGTGGCCATGTACGGCGGCATCGACTACGTCCAGCAGTACACGAACAACGCCACCCGCCGGGACTTCCAGGTCGGCTCCACGTTCAAGCCGTTCGTGCTGGCCTCCGCCGTGCAGAACGGCTCCCGGACCCAGGACGGCCGCCCGATCACCCCGAACACCGTCTACGACGGCACCAACAAGCGGCCCGTGCGCGGCTGGACCGGCTACTACGCCCCGGAGAACGAGGACCAGCACTCCTACGGCAACATCACCGTCCGCGAGGCCACCGACAAGTCCGTCAACGCGGTCTACGCGCAGATGGCCGTCGACGTCGGCTCCGGCAAGGTGAAGGACACCGCGATCGACCTCGGCCTGCCGACCGACACCCCCGAGCTGATCGGCAGCCCGTCCATCGCGCTCGGCGTGGCCAGGGCCAGCGTCCTGGACATGGCCCAGGCCTACGCCACCCTCGCCGACCACGGCCGGCACGGCACGTACACCATCATCAAGAAGATCACCAAGGACGGCAGCCACGTGGTGGACCTGCCGGAGCAGGCCGCCTCCCAGGCCATCAGCCGCGAGGCCGCCGACACCACCACCTCCGTGCTGCGGTCCGTCGTGGAGAACGGCACCGCGACCGCCGCGCAGGCCGCCGGCCGGCCCGCCGCCGGCAAGACCGGCACCGCCGAGGAGGACACCGCGGCCTGGTTCGCCGGGTACACCCCCGACCTGGCCACCGTCGTCTCCGTGATGGGCCAGGACCCGCAGACCGCCGCCCACAAGTCGCTCTACGGCGCGCTGGGCCTGGACCGCATCAACGGCGGCGGCGCACCCGCGGAGATCTGGGCGCAGTTCACCCGGGACGCCCTGAAGGGCACCCCCGTGCACGACTTCGACCTCCAGCTGCAGGCCGGCGCCGACAAGGTGCAGCCGATCCCCGGCGACAGCACCTCGCAGGCGCCCGGCGCCGGCGAGTCGAGCACCGGCGACACCCCCGGCACGGACGCCACCGGCGGCCAGGACACCCAGGGGCAGCAGGGCCAGGACCAGGGGCAGACGCAGGGCCAGGGCCAAACGGGCGGCACCCCGGGCACCGGCACCGCCGGGACCGCCGGAGACACCGCCGGCGGCGGCACGCCTCCCACCGGCGGCACGGACACCGGCAGCACGGGCAACGGCGGCTCCACTCCCACCACCGGCGGCGGCACGGGCGCGGGCGGCACCGCGGGCAACGGCGGCTCCACCCCGACCACCGGCGGCACCGACGCGGGCGGCACCGCCGGCCCAGGGGGCACGGCCACCGGCCCGGGCACCGGCACCGGGGACGGGAACGGCTAGCGCGCCACCGCCCCGGCGCCGCCCGGGGAAGGCGACACGTGGTGGGGCTCAGTGGCCGGAGGTCACCTTGAGCCCCACCACGGCCACCAGCAGCAGACACACGAAGAAGATCCGGGCGGCGGTCGCCGGCTCGCCCAGCACCACCATGCCGAGCACCGCCGCACCGGCCGCACCGATCCCCACCCACACGCCGTAGGCGGTACCGATCGGCAGGGAGCGGGCCGCGCAGGACAGCAGCAGCATGCTGGCGACGATCCCCGCTCCGGTGAACAGGCTGGGGACGAGACGGGTGAAGCCCTCGCTGTACTTCATCCCGATCGACCAGGCCACTTCCAGCAGGCCGGCGACGATCAGCAGAACCCAGGCCACGACGGGCACCTCCGAGACGACGGGCGACAACGACACCGCTGTCGCGCAACAGATGTCGGACAGGTGCGTCGTCTTTGCCTTCGACCCGGTACGGCGCGTCTCGTCGGGCTCGCTCCCGAGGCTAGCAAAAGAACGACGAAGGGGCCGGTGACAACGGTCACCGGCCCCTTCACCCCGCGTGGGGCGACTCAACGGACCACAGCGTCACAAGTACAGGCCGGTGGAGTCCTCCGACCCCTCGAACCGGTCCGCGGCCACGGCATGCAGGTCACGCTCACGCATCAGCACGTACGCGGTCCCCCGCACCTCGACCTGGGCCCGGTCCTCCGGGTCGAACAGCACCCGGTCGCCGGGCTCGACGGTCCGCACGTTCTGCCCGACCGCGACGACCTCCGCCCAGGCCAGCCGGCGTCCCACCGCCGCCGTGGCCGGGATCAGGATGCCGCCGCCCGAACGACGCTCGCCCTCGGACGTCTCCTGCCGGACGAGCACCCGGTCGTGCAGCATGCGGATGGGCAGCTTGTCCTGATGGGTGCTCTGCTCGTTTCTGTTGGCGCTCACTCCTCGAACCTACCTGCTTTCACCGTGTCCGTACGCGGCCGGGTGGCACCAGCGCGACCCGCCCCGCGCACCACCCTTGGTCCCTCACTGGTCCCGGCGCCGTCGCACGCCCAGCGCGAGCAGCCCGACGACCCCGACGGCCAGCAGCGCGACGGGCACGATGCGCTCCACGCGCGGCGCGCCCTCCGCGTCCACGAACTGCGTCCGCACCTCGCTCACCACCCGGTTGACCTGGACATAGGCCCGGCCCAGGGTGTGGTCGACATGGGAGACGACCTTGGCCTTGGCGTCCCCGACGAGGGTCTTGGGGTGCACGCGCATCCCGATCTCGTCGAGCGTCTCGGCCAGCACCTCGCGGCGGCGCCTGATGTCCGCCTCGATCTCAGCCGGGGTCCTGGTGTCCGCCGTGTCCGCCACCGTACCGCCTCCGAAGTCCACTGATGCCTGTGCACACAGTCTGTCAGCTCCCGCCGCGACCGCACTGTCGGCACCCCCGGTTACCCTCGGAGCGACACGCTATTTGGCACGACGAGGAGACGAGCTTCGATGACCGAGCGACTCCAGCCCGGGGACGTGGCCCCCGCCTTCACCCTCCCCGACGCCGACGGCAACGAGGTGTCGCTGGCCGACCGCAAGGGCCGCAAGGTCATCGTCTACTTCTACCCGGCCGCCCTCACCCCCGGCTGCACCAAGCAGGCTTGCGACTTCACCGACAACCTCGACCTGCTGGCCGGCGCCGGCTACGACGTCATCGGCATCTCCCCCGACAAGCCGGAGAAGCTGGCGAAGTTCCGCGAGCAGGAGTCCTTGAAGGTCACCCTGCTCGCCGACCCCGACAAGAAGGTCCTGGAGGCCTACGGCGCCTTCGGCGAGAAGAAGCTGTACGGCAAGACCGTCACCGGCGTCATCCGCTCGACGGTCGTCGTGGACGAGGACGGCAAGGTGGAACGCGCCCTGTACAACGTCAAGGCCACCGGCCACGTAGCCAAGATCATCAAGGACCTGGGCATCTGAGGCGCGGCCCTTCCCCCTTCCGAGCGCGCCGGCTGTGCCCGTACCGCCCTGCGGTCACGAGCACCTGGCAGGGGGCGGAAGGGGGGAGGCGCTCCCGGTACCATGACAGGCAGCCAGCGGCGGTGGCGCAATGGCGACGCAGCAGACTTAGGATCTGTGGCCCTTGATCGGGCTTGAGGGTTCGAATCCCTTCCGCCGCACCCGAGAGGGCCTGCGAACGAAGCTCAGTTGCGCAGGCCCTTTTCTGCATGGTCAGCCCAGCAGCTCCCGCACCACCGGTACCAGCGCCCGGAACGCCTTGCCCCGGTGGCTGATCGCGTTCTTCTCCTCCGGGGACAGCTCCGCGCACGTGCGCCTCTCGCCCTCGGGCTGGAGGATGGGGTCGTAGCCGAAGCCGTTGGTGCCGGTGGGCTCGCGGCGCAGTACGCCGTGCAGTCGGCCTTCCACCACGCGTTCCGTGCCGTCGGGCAGGGCGAGGGCCGCGGCGCAGGCGAAGTGGGCGGCGCGGTGCTCGTCGGCGATGTCGGAAAGCTGGGCGAGCAGGAGGCGCAGGTTGGCCTCGTCGTCGCCGTGGCGGCCGGACCAGCGGGCCGAGAAGATGCCGGGGGCGCCGCCGAGGACGTCGACGCAGAGGCCGGAGTCGTCGGCGACGGCGGGCAGGCCGGTGGCCCGGGCGAGGGCGTGGGCCTTGAGGAGCGCGTTCTCGGCGAAGGTGACACCGGTCTCCTTCACGTCGGGGACCTCGGGGTAGACGTCGGTGCCGACCAGTTCGTGGGGCAGGCCGGCGTCGGCGAGGATCGCCCTCAGCTCGGTGATCTTTCCGGGGTTGCGGGTGGCGAGGATCAAGCGGGTCATGCCCACCAGTATCGGGGGGTGGTCAGAGGGTGCAGACCTTGGTCAGTTCGCCGGCGGCGTCGGTGACCGGGGTGAGGTCGGGTGTGCGGTCGCCGTTCTTCAGGGCGGTGCGGACCCGGGCCACCGCCTTGTCCAGGTCGTCCACCGCTTTGTCGACGTCCGCGTTGTCCGTCTTGTCGCCGATGCTGCGCAGGTTCTTCTCGATCGAGTTCAGGGCCTCGTCGGCCCGGGTGGGGTCGTTCGCCGCGTTCTGCACGGCCTGCTGGAGGTCGGTGACGCCGTCGGCGATGGAGTCGGCGGTCCGGACGCAGTCGAGGGCCGTGTCCACCGTGTCGCATCCGGTCAGGGCGAGGGCGGCCAGGAGGGCCGGTGCGGCGATGGCTGTGGTGCGGCGCGGGCGTCGGCGTCGGTTCGCGGCCATGGCTGGGTGTCCTCCCCCTCGTCCTGGCGGGGCGTACGGCGGTGGTGCCGTACGCCCGTACCGGTGGGGACGCGGGGGCGGGGGTCGAGGGTTGCTACGGACGGCCGTCTTCGTCGTGGCCCCTTGTCCTTGGAAGCGAGGTGCGCGGGGCCGGCGCGGGGTTACTTGTCGAGTGCCGTGCGCTGGATCTCGGCGAGGTCGGCGCAGCCGGCCAGGGCGAGGTCGAGCAGGGCGTTCAGTTCGTCGCGGGCGAAGGGCTCGGCCTCGGCGGTGCCCTGGACCTCGACGAAGCGGCCGTCGCCCGTGCAGACGACGTTCATGTCGGTGTCGGCGCGTACGTCTTCCTCGTAGCAGAGGTCCAGGAGGGGGACGCCGGCGACGATGCCGACGGAGACGGCGCTGACGGTGCCGGTGAGGGGTTTGCGGCCGGGCTTGATCAGCTTTTTGTCCTGGGCCCAGGCGATGGCGTCGGCGAGGGCGACGTAGGCGCCGGTGATGGCCGCGGTGCGGGTGCCGCCGTCGGCCTGGAGGACGTCGCAGTCGAGGACGACGGTGTTCTCGCCGAGTGCCTTGTAGTCGACGACGGATCGCAGGGAGCGGCCGATGAGGCGGCTGATCTCGTGGGTGCGGCCGCCGATGCGGCCCTTGACGGACTCGCGGTCGCCGCGGGTGTTGGTGGCGCGGGGGAGCATGGCGTATTCGGCGGTGACCCAGCCTTCGCCGCTGCCCTTGCGCCAGCGGGGCACGCCTTCGGTGAAGGAGGCGGTGCACAGGACTTTGGTGTGGCCGAAGGAGACGAGGACGGAGCCCTCGGCGTGCTTGCTCCAGCCGCGTTCGATGGTGACGGGGCGGAGCTGTTCGGGCGTGCGGCCGTCGATGCGAGACATGGCGTCGAGCCTAGTGCCCTGTGCGCGAGGGGCTCCTCCCGCGTGGGGGAGGAGCCCCTTGTAGGTGAATCGAGAGGTGAACCGTGCCGGTTCACATCAGGTCTTCGATCTCCGCGGCGATGGGGTCGGCGTCGGTGCCGATGACGACCTGGATGGCGTTGCCCATCTTCACGACGCCGTGGGCGCCGGCGGCCTTGAGTGCGGCCTCGTCGACCAGCGAGGGGTCGTTGACCTCGGTGCGCAGCCGGGTGATGCAGCCTTCGACTTCCTCGATGTTGTCGATGCCGCCGAGTCCGGCAACGATCTTCTCAGCCTTGCTGGCCATGGTGCTTCTCCCTGATCCGGACCGCTTTGTCGCGGTAACCCACAGTTGGCCCATCTTCGCGAGCGGTCGTGCCGTGGGTGCCTCAGGATGGCGTTCACGACGCGGAACCGTCCGTCAACTGGTCTACACCACAGCCCGCGCCCCGGCCAAACGCGGAGGACGCCGATGACCGCCGAGAGTGCCGACGCCAGGGTGTCTGCCGTCCGTGAGGGGTGGAACCGGCTGTTCCAGGGGCTGCAGAAGATGGGCCGGAGTCTGCAGTTGCCGATCGCGGTGCTGCCGGCGGCGGGCATCCTCAACCGGTTGGGGCAGCCGGATGTGTTCGGCAGGGACGGGCTGGGCTGGATCGCCGTCTCGAAGGTGATGGCGGGTGCGGGCGGTGCGCTGCTGGACGGGCAGCTGGGTCTGCCGATGCTGTTCTGCGTGGGTGTGGCGATCGGCATGGCGAAGAAGGCGGACGGCTCGACGGCGTTGGCGGCGGTGGCGGGCTTCCTCGTCTACTACAACGTGCTGCACCAGTTTCCGATCGGCTGCCCGGCCGGGGCGCGGACGATCGCCACGGGGTGCCAGGCGGCGAACGGGACGGTGACGGCGTTCACGTACCAGAACCCGGGGATCTTCGGCGGGATCGTGATGGGGCTGCTGTCCGCGTTCTTCTGGCGGCGGTTGCATCGCACGAGGCTGGTGGACTGGCTGGGCTTCTTCAACGGGCGGCGGCTGGTGCCGATCGTGATGGCGTTCGTGGCGATCCTGTTCGCGGCGCTGTGCCTGTGGGTGTGGCCGCCGGTCGGCCGGGGGCTGGAGTCGTTCAGTACGTGGCTGAGCGCGGCGGCGGCGTGGGGCGCGGGTGTGTTCGGGCTGGCGAACCGGGCGCTGCTGGTGATCGGCCTGCACCAGTTCCTGAACGTGCCGATCTGGTTCCAGTTCGGCAGTTACACCAGGCCGGACGGGACGGTGGTGCACGGTGACGTCAACATGTTCCTGGCCGGTGATCCGCATGCGGGGCAGTTCACCTCGGGCTTTTTCCCGATCATGATGTTCGCGCTGCCGGCGGCGGCGCTGGCGATCACGCACAGTGCCCGGCCGGCGCGCCGCAAGGAGGTCGGCGGGCTGATGCTGTCGGTGGCGCTGACGTCGTTCGTCACGGGGATCACGGAGCCGCTGGAGTACTCGTTCCTGTTCGTCGCGCCGGTGCTGTACGCGGTGCACGCGGTGCTCACGGGGGTGTCGATGGCGGTGACGTGGGCGCTGGGGGTGCACGACGGGTTCAGTTTCTCGGCGGGGCTGATCGACTACGTCATCAACTGGAACCTGGCGACGCGGCCGTGGGCGATCGTGCCGATCGGGCTGTGCTTCGCCGTCGTCTATTACGGGGTGTTCCGGTTCGCGATCTCGCGGTTCGATCTGAAGACGCCCGGGCGGGAGCCACAGGAGGAGGTGGAGGACCTCACGAGGGCCTGACGGGCCCGGAATACGGGGCCGGCAAGGGCCACGGTCGGTAGCGGTCCGGTCGCGGAATCACGGGTTCCTTACGCCGCCTTCATCGTGCTACAACAGGTCTACACCACTGAGTGGTGTAGACCACCACCCGATGGAGGAAGCTTAAATGAGCACCGCCACCGCCACATCGACGGCGGCACCCGCGAAGAAGCGGGGTTCCGGCCTGTTCCAGGGCCTGCAGAAGGTCGGCCGCAGCCTGCAGCTCCCGATCGCCGTCCTGCCGGCCGCCGGCATCATGGTACGGCTCGGCCAGGACGACATCTTCGGCAAGGACGGGCTGGGCTGGGACAAGGTCGCCGCCGTCTTCAGCAACGCGGGTGGCGCGCTGACCGGCTCGCTGCCGATCCTGTTCTGCATCGGTGTCGCCATCGGCTTCGCCAAGAAGGCCGACGGTTCGACCGCCCTGGCCGCGGTGGTGGGCTTCCTCGTCTACAGCAAGGTCCTCGAGGCCTTCCCGCTGACCCAGCAGCACATCGAGAACGGCAAGATCGTCGAGGCCACCTACAACAACCCGGGTGTGCTCGGCGGCATCATCATGGGCCTGCTGTCGGCCGTGCTCTGGCAGCGGTTCCACCGCACGAAGCTGGTGGACTGGCTGGGCTTCTTCAACGGCCGCCGGCTGGTGCCGATCATCATGGCCTTCGTCGGCATCGTGGTGGGTGTCGTCTTCGCGCTGATCTGGAAGCCCATCGGCAACGGCATCAGCGACTTCGGCGACTGGATGACCGGCCTCGGCTCCGGCGGCGCGGCCCTGTTCGGCGGCGTGAACCGGGCGCTGATCCCGGTCGGCATGCACCAGTTCGTGAACACGGTCGCCTGGTTCCAGCTGGGCAGCTTCACCGACGCCGCCGGCCAGGTCTGGCAGGGCGACATCCCGCGCTTCCTGCACGGTGACCCGTCCGCCGGTCTGTTCCAGTCCGGCTTCTTCCCGATCATGATGTTCGGTCTGCCGGCCGCCGCGCTGGCCATCGCGCACTGCGCCCGTCCCGAGCGTCGCAAGGTCGTGCTCGGCATGATGGTCTCGCTCGCGCTGACCTCGTTCGTCACGGGTGTCACCGAGCCGATCGAGTTCTCGTTCATGTTCATCGCGCCGGTGCTGTACGTGCTGCACGCCGTGCTGACCGCCGCGTCGATGGCGGTGACCTGGGGCCTGGGCGTGCACGACGGCTTCAACTTCTCGGCCGGCTTCATCGACTACGCGCTCAACTGGCACCTGGCGTCGAAGCCCTGGCTGATCATCCCCATCGGATTGGTCTTCGCGGTGATCTACTACGTGACCTTCCGCTTCGCCATCCTCAAGTTCGACCTCCCCACCCCGGGCCGCGAGCCCGAGGAGGAGGTCGAGGACCTCACGAAGGCGTGAGGTCCTCCACAGCCCGACGAGGCCCCCCGAGCCGCAGCCGGCTCGGGGGGCCTCGTCGTCGCGTCGGACGGTCTCAGATCTCGTACGTCGCCCCGGGCGCCGCCAGTTCCACCGGGCCGGTGT
Organism: Streptomyces mexicanus; assembly: GCF_902506575.1. Taxonomy (GTDB): domain Bacteria; phylum Actinomycetota; class Actinomycetes; order Streptomycetales; family Streptomycetaceae; genus Streptomyces; species Streptomyces mexicanus. The sequence continues at coordinate 3,140,667 of NZ_LR732544.1, forward strand.
AGACCGCGCGGGCGTCGGTGAGGTTGATGTGGGGGTCGGTCCACGGCGGGATGTGGGTGAGGACCAGGTGCCGGGCGCGGGCCCGGGCGGCGGCCTCGCCGGCCTCGCGGCCGTTGAGGTGCAGGTCGGGGATGTCCTCCTTGCCGTCCGTGAAGGCCGCCTCGCACAGGAACAGGTCGGCCTCCCGCGCCAGGTCCTCCAGGGCGTCGCTGACGCCGGTGTCGCCGGAGTACGTCAGGGACCGGCCGCCGTGCTCGAGGCGGATGGCGTAGGCCTCCACGGGGTGGGCCACCCGCTCGGTGTGCACGGCGAAGGGGCCGATGTCGAAGGTGCCCGGCTTGACCGTGCGGAAGTCGAAGACCTCGCTCATGGAGGAGGCGGTGGGGGTGTCGGCGTAGGCGGTGGTCAGCCGGTGCTCGGTGCCCTCCGGGCCGTAGACCGGCAGGGGGGCGCAGCGCCCGCCCTCGTGCCGGTAGAAGCGGGCCACGAAGTAGGCGAGCATGTCGATGCAGTGGTCGGCGTGCAGATGGCTGAGGAAGATCGCGTCGAGGTCGTAGAGACCGCAGTAACGCTGCAGCTCGCCGAGGGCGCCGTTGCCCATGTCGAGCAGCAGCCGGAAGCCGTCGGCCTCTACCAGGTAGCTCGAGCAGGCCGACTCCGCGGACGGGAACGACCCCGAGCAGCCGACGACGGTGAGCTTCATGGAGCAGAAACCTCCGCTGGCGGGAAACATACAGAAGGTGACGGGGGTCGTGCGGTCCGTCGAGCGTAAGGCGCGAAACGGCCGGTAGCCCCTTCGTCATGGGCTGTTGTGGGGGAACTCACCTGTCCTGTCACCGGTTCGGCTGGACGTGGGGCGCATGGAGTGCGGAAGAGGGCGCGCGCCGTGTGTCGCGCGCCGGTAACGTCGTCCTTATGGACACGTCCTGGTGGCTGGCCCTCGCGGCGGTGGTCCTGCTCGCGCTCGTGGCCACGCTCGTCGACGGCTGGGGACGCGGCCGCCGGCCCGCAGGGCGCAGGCGGCGGGCAGCGGGGCGGCCGGCCGGTCCGGGGGCGCGGCCGCAGCCGGCGGAGATCTGGTGGGCGAGTGTCCCCCTCGGGGAGGGCCCGGCGGTCAGGGAGCGGCCCTGTCTGGTGCTGTCCGTGCACGGCAAGCGGGCCAGGGTCGCCGGGATCACCAGCAAGTACCACGACGAGCGGGCCGGGGTGATCCCGCTGCCGCCCGGGTCGGTGGGGGACGCGCACGGACGGACCAGTTTCCTGCAGACCGACGAGGTGCGCGAGGTGCCGGTGTGGGACTTCCAGCGCCGGGTGGGGGTCGTGGACCCGGTCCTGTGGGACCAGGTGCGCTACCTGGCCGGGTGAGCCGTCCGGCGACCTCCTGCCCCGTGGGCGCGCGCCTCATGACCGCGTCACCCTCACCGTGACCGTCCACTCCTCGAGGCCGTGGCAGGAGACGTGGCCGGGGCCGGTCGGGCACAGCGGGCGGGAGGCGCTCAGCCGGGCCGTGCCGGGCGCGACGGCGCGGTAGGCGGCGAGCGCGTCGCCCGGGAGGATCACGATGCCCGCGTTGACGGCCTTCAGCGCGGTGCCGGTGGCCTCGACCGGGCTCCAGGGGCGGTCCCTGCTGCCCTCCAGGCGCAGCCGCAGCTCGCCGCCCGCCGTGAGGCAGAGGGTGCGGCCGGAGTCGGCGGCGCCGAGTTCGGCGTGGGCGGTGCAGGCGTCCGGCGTCCCCGGGCCGGCCGGGGCGCGGGAGGCGCCGGACGGCGCTGCGGAGCCGGACGGCGCTGCGGAGCCGGGAGGTCCCGCGGAGCCGTCCCCCGCGCCGCAGCCGGCCAGCAGCAGGGCCGCCGCGGCGGCGACGGTGACGGGTGTGGTGCGCGGGAGCGTCGTACGGCGCATGGGCGGCCGCCTTCCTGCTGACCCGTTGCGGGTGCCCGGTGCCCTGATGCCGGTGTGACGTGTTACCAGCACACCAGGATCCCTTGCCCCGCGCACGCCGAGGCCCCGGCCGGTCGAGCCGGCCGGGGCCTGAGTGCGCGCGTACGGCCCGGAGCCCGGGTGCGTGCGGGTGCGGCCGGGGGCCGCGGTGAGTGCTCGTGCGGCCGGGTCAGGCCCAGAGCTGCCCCTGGAGGGTCTTGATGGCCTCCTCGGTGGTGGCCGCGGTGTAGACGCCGGTGGAGAGGTACTTCCAGCCGCCGTCGGCCACGATGAAGACGATGTCGGCGGACTCCCCCGCCTTGAGCGCCTTCTTGCCGACGCCGAGCGCCGCGTGCAGCGCCGCGCCCGTGGAGACGCCCGCGAAGATGCCCTCCTGCTGGAGGAGTTCACGGGTGCGGGTGACCGCGTCGGCGGAGCCGACGGAGAAGCGGGTGGTGAGCACGGAGGCGTCGTACAGCTCGGGGACGAAGCCCTCGTCGAGGTTGCGCAGGCCGTAGACCAGGTCGTCGTAGCGCGGCTCGGCGGCGACGATCTGCACGTCCGGCTTGTGCTCGCGCAGGTAGCGGCCGACGCCCATCAGGGTGCCGGTGGTGCCCAGGCCCGCGACGAAGTGCGTGATCGAGGGCAGGTCGGCGAGGATCTCCGGGCCGGTGCCGGCGTAGTGCGCGCCGGCGTTGTCCGGGTTGCCGTACTGGTAGAGCATCACCCAGTCCGGGTGCTCGGCGGAGAGCTCCTTGGCGACGCGCACGGCGGTGTTGGAGCCGCCGGCGGCCGGGGAGGAGATGATCTCCGCGCCCCACATGGCGAGCAGGTCCCGGCGCTCCTGCGAGGTGTTCTCGGGCATCACGCAGACCATGCGGTAGCCCTTGAGCTTCGCGGCCATGGCCAGCGAGATGCCGGTGTTGCCGGAGGTGGGCTCCAGGATGGTGCAGCCCGGGGTCAGCCGGCCGTCCTTCTCCGCCTGCTCGATCATGTGCAGGGCGGGGCGGTCCTTGACCGAGCCGGTCGGGTTGCGGTCCTCCAGCTTGGCCCAGATCCGTACGTCGTCGGACAGCGACAGCCGCGGCAGGCGCACCAGAGGGGTGTTGCCGACCGCGGCCAGCGGGGACTCGTACCGCATGCCGATCAGGCCATACCACCGGCGACGGCCGGCAGGATCGTGACGTTGTCGCCGTCGGACAGCTTGGTGGAGATGCCGTCGAGGAAGCGGACGTCCTCGGCGTTGAGGTAGACGTTGACGAAGCGGCGCAGCTGGTCGCCGTCGACGATGCGCGCCTGGATGCCCGGGTGCCGGGTCTCGAGGTCGGCGAACAGGTCGGCGAGGGTCTGCCCGTTGCCCTCCACCGCCTTCTGACCGTCGGTGTACTGGCGGAGGATGGTCGGGATGCGGACCTCGATGGCCATGGCTCAGGGCTCCTGTCGGAAGGTGTCGTCGGTTCGGTCAGGCGCGTGCCCGGGGGCCGCCCGGGCCTGCGGCACTGCGGGAGCGCCGCGGCTCACGGCCGCACGGCGGCAGCACGGTGGATCAACAGATGGCGCTGTTCAGCCTGCACAGGTCGACGTGCAGCCGCGCCACGAGCAGCGTGCCCGGCGCCTTGTCGCTCACGTCGAGAAGAACCATGGGCTCATCGTATCGATTCCCGGTCCCGGGCCCGGAGTGTGATCTCACCGTGCGGACGTTTACCGTCCACGCTGCGAGATCAGTAGGCCTCGACCACCTTGACCTCCTCCTCGGTGACCTCGCCCTCCACGATCCGGAACGAGCGGAACTGGAACTCGCCGGCGCCGTCGGCATCGGCGGTGGAGACGAGCACGTAGTGGGCGCCGGGCTCGTTGGCGTAGGAGATGTCGGTGCGGGAGGGGTAGGCCTCGGTGGCGGTGTGGGAGTGGTAGATGACCACGGGCTCCTCGTCGCGGTCGTCCATCTCGCGGTAGAGCTTGAGCAGGTCCTGCGAGTCGAACTCGTAGAAGGTGGGCGAGCGGGCCGCGTTCAGCATGGGGATGAACCGCTCGGGCCGGCCGGAGCCCACGGGACCGGCGATCACGCCGCACGCCTCGTCGGGGTGGTCCTCGCGGGCGTGGGCCACGATCTGGTCGTAGAGCGACTGGGTGATGGTCAGCATGGGGCACAGGATAAGCAGAAGGGCCGTTCCGTACCGGTGTGTGGTACGGAACGGCCCGTATGCCGGACGTCCTGAGCGGCAGCGGGAGCGGGCTCCACGAGTGCCCGCTCCCGCTGGACGTCCTTGGGGGGTGGCCGGTCAGCGCTTGTGGAAGGCGGCCGCCTCCGGGTTGCGGCGCCGCAGCACCGCGTAGCCGACGCCGAGGACGGCGGCCCAGACGGGCGCGCAGTACAGCGAGATCCGGGCGTCCTTGTCGACGCCCATCAGCACGATCACCAGGGCGATGAAGGCGAGCGCGAACCAGCTGGCGAACGGGGCGAACGGGGCGCGGAACTCCGAACGGGGCAGCTCGCCGCGGTCGGACTTGGCGCGGTAGCGGATCTGGCTGATGAGGATCACGATCCAGGCCCACATGCCGGAGATGGTGGCGAAGGACACCACGTAGTCGAACGCCTTGCCGGGCCACTGGTAGTTGATCCACACGCCGACCAGCATCAGCGCGGCGGAGAACGTGGTGCCGACCAGCGGGGTGCCGCTGGGCGTCAGCTTGGTGAAGAACTTCGGACCCTGGCTGTTGAGCGCCAGGTCGCGCAGCATGCGGCCGGTGGAGTACATGCCGGAGTTGCAGGAGGACAGGGCCGCGGTGAGGACGACGAAGTTGACGATGCCCGCGCCGGCGGCCAGGCCCATCTTCTGGAAGGCGGCGACGAAGGGGCTGACGCCCGGCTGGAACGCCGTCCACGGCACCACCGACAGGATCATGATCAGCGCGCCGACGTAGAAGACGGCGATGCGCCACGGCACGGTGTTGATCGCCCGGGGCAGCACGGTCTTGGGGTCCTTGGACTCGCCGGCGGTGACGCCGACCAGCTCGACGGCGAGGAAGGCGAACATCACCATCTGCAGGGTCATCAGCGAGTTGCCGACGCCGTGCGGGAAGAAACCGCCGTCGTTCCACAGGTGCGCCAGGGAGGCGGTGTCGCCGGCGTCCGAGAAGCCGATCGTCAGGATGCCGGCGCAGATCAGGATCATGCCGATGATCGCGGTGACCTTGACCATCGAGAACCAGAACTCCAGCTCACCGAAGAGCTTCACGGAGATCAGGTTGGCGCCGTAGAGGACGATGGTGAACACCAGGGCCGACAGCCACTGCGGTATGTCCCACCAGTACGTCATGTACGCGGCGGCGGCGGTGACCTCGGTGATGCCGGTGACCACCCAGAACAGCCAGTAGGTCCATCCGGTCACGAAGCCCGCGAAGGGGCCGATGAACTCGCGCGCGTATTCCGCGAAGGAGCCGGAGACCGGGCGGTACATCAGCAGTTCGCCGAGCGCCCGCATGATCAGGAAGATGACGAAGCCGGCGACGGCGTACGCCAGGATGAGGCTGGGGCCGGCCTTGGAGATGCCCTTGCCCGCGCCGAGGAAGAGGCCGGTGCCGATGGCACCGCCGATGGCGATCATCTGGATCTGCCGGGCGCCGAGCCCGCGCTTGTACCCCTCGCCGCCCTGCACGGCCTCATTGCCGTCGCTGTGGTGTTCGACCTGCACTGAGGTCATGGATGGTGCGCCTTTCTCCATGCCGATCCGGACCTTTGACGTCGGCCGCGGATCGGGTCTCGATCCCCCCGGATGATGGAGCTGGTGCCTGCCGACGGTCGTCGGCCTGGTGGCGCACCCGGCGCAACATGGGTGGTGTTCGCCGGGCGGTCGTGAAGATTTATCACGGGCGCAACAAAGATCACACCCGTGGTCTGTGATGCATCACACAGGCATAACCGGACAAAGGCCACTGGACTGTGGCATACGGGGGCGGCTTGGTAATGGGATCGTTATCCGGATTTGAGCGTCCTCTGAGCGAACACCACTGTGGCGGAACCGGCGAATGCGGCCGAAACGGGACACTCAGGGCATGAGGGTGGCGACCAGGGACTCCTGCAGCCCGCCCAGCCACAGGTACGCCATCACCATCGGCTTGCGCGGATCCTCGTCCGGCAGGCGGTACAGGTCGTCGGCCTCGTCCTCGTCGGTGATCTCCAGCCGGGCGCCGATGGCCAGGCGCAGGTCGTTCAGCGCGCCCAGCCCGCGCCGGGACCGCTCCGGCGACAGCTTCAGCCCGGCCCCGCCCCCCCCCGCCGCGGCGGACGACAGCTCGTTCAGCGAGTGGACCACCGCCAGGGCGTTCTCCCGCTTGCCGGCGCGCAGGTCGTTCTCGGTGTAGCGGCGGAACTCGGCGGAGCGGGCGCGCTGCTCGGCGGCCTCCTGGGCGTCGGCCGGCCGCGCCTCGGGATCGCCGTAGGCGTCCGGGAAGAGCCGTTGCAGGACCGGGTCGGCGGGTGGCTCGCTGGGGCCCTCGGCGAACAGCTCGGCCAGCGGGTCGGCGCCCGCCTCCTCGGCGGGGCCGGGGCCGATCAGCTCCAGCAGCTGCACCGCCAGCGAGCGGATGATGGAGATCTCGACGTCGTCGAGGGCGACGGCCGCGCCGCCGCCGGGGAGCGGTTCGAAGTGTCCAGGCATGAAGAGGATTCGCTGCTTCCGGTCCGTCCGGGAGGGTGGGCTGCTGGTGGGGGTGCGGTGGGGCGCGCGGGGCTCGCCCTACCTGCGGTCCTGCTGAAGGGTGGCCCACAGACCGTAGCCGTGCATGGCCTGCACGTCCCGCTCCATCTCCTCGCGGGTGCCGCTGGAGACGACCGCCCGGCCCTTGTGGTGGACGTCGAGCATGAGCTTGGTGGCCTTGTCCTTGGAGTAGCCGAAGTACGTCTGGAAGACATACGTGACATAGCTCATGAGGTTGACCGGGTCGTTGTGCACGATCGTCACCCAGGGGACGTCCGGCTCGGGTACGGCGTGGACCTCTTCCGCCGACTCGGTCTTCTCGATCTCGATGGGTGCGGCTGCCGTCACATGGCCCATGCTGCCACCACAGGGGGGTAGGAGCACAAACGGGCAGGGCCGGTGGCCGGGTGAAGCGGCGGGAGGCACCCGCCGGGGAGGCGGGCGGACGGCCGCCGAGGACGAGCGCGGTGAACCGGAGAGGACCGGGGAGAAGCGCGGAGAGCCGGGGACACCGGCAATCGTCACACTGACGAAATGGGGGTACCATCCGACATCATGAACACAGCGGACCTTGGGCTGCCGGTGGACGTTCCCTCGACGGCGCTCTTCACCGACCACTACGAGCTGACGATGCTGCAGGCCGCCCTGAAGGCCGGCACGGCCGAGCGGCGTTGCGTCTTCGAGGTCTTCACCCGGCGGCTGCCGAACGGGCGCCGCTACGGCGTCGTGGCCGGCACCGGGCGGGTGCTGGACGCGGTGGAGAACTTCCGCTTCGACGCGGGCGTCCTCGGCTTCCTGCGCGAGCGCGCGGTCGTGGACGAGCCGACCCTGCAGTGGCTCGCCGACTACCGCTTCAGCGGGGACATCTGGGGCTACCCCGAGGGCGAGGTGTACTTCCCGGGCTCGCCGATCATGCGGGTGGAGGGGTCCTTCGGCGAGTGCGTGCTGCTGGAGACCGTGATCCTGTCCATCCTCAACCACGACTCCGCCATCGCGGCCGCCGCCTCCCGGATGTCCTCGGCCGCCGGGGACCGCCCGCTGATCGAGATGGGCGCCCGCCGCACCCACGAGCTGGCCGCGGTCGCCGCCTCGCGCGCCGCCTACGTCGGCGGCTTCGCCACCACCTCCGACCTGGCCGCCGGCTTCCGCTACAACATCCCCACCGTCGGCACCTCCGCCCACGCCTTCACCCTGCTGCACGACCGCGAGCGCGACGCCTTCCAGGCCCAGGTGGACACCCTCGGCCGGGACACGACCCTGCTGGTGGACACCTACGACGTCACGGAGGCGGTCCGCACCGCCGTGGAGGTCGCCGGGCCGGAGCTGGGCGCGGTGCGCATCGACTCCGGCGACCTGCTGCTGGTGGCCCACCGGGTGCGTCAGCAGCTGGACGAGCTGGGCGCCACGAACACCAAGATCGTGGTGACCTCGGACCTGGACGAGTACGCCATCGCCTCGCTCGCGGCGGCCCCCGTGGACGCCTACGGGGTCGGCACCCAGCTGGTGACCGGCTCCGGTCACCCGACCTCCTCCATGGTCTACAAGCTGGTCGCCCGCGCCGAGTCCGCCGATCCGAAGGCCCCGCTGAAGCCGGTGGCGAAGAAGTCCAGCGGCGGCAAGACCTCCATCGGCGGCCGCAAGTGGGCGGCGCGCCGGCTGGACGCGGACGGGATCGCCGAGGCCGAGGTCGTGGGCACCGGGGAGGTGCCCGCCGAGCTGCTCGACCGGCAGCTGCTGGTGCAGCTGGTCAAGGGCGGTGAGGTCATCGGCCGCGAGCCGCTGGACGTGGCCCGCTCCCGGCACCAGGCCGCCCGCGCCAACCTGCCGCTGTCGGCCACCCAGCTCTCCCGAGGGGAACCCGTCATTCCGACCGAGTACGTGCAGGGCCGCTCGGGTAACTAGGGGATGTCCCGCCGCCCGCCACCCCCGACC
>NZ_LR732544.1:3149319-3154367 GCF_902506575.1 Streptomyces mexicanus
AGCGGCATACGCCCCCGCTCCCTCCCACCGACCGACAGCCGAAGGACACCCACCATGCGTCGCGCCCTGATCGTCGTCGATGTGCAGAACGACTTCTGCGAAGGAGGCAGTCTCGCGGTGGCCGGCGGTGCCGACGTGGCCGCCGCGATCACCGAGCTGATCGGGCAGGCGCCCGCGGGCTACCGGCACGTGGTGGCCACCCGCGACCACCACATCGCGCCGGGCGGGCACTTCGCCGACGACCCCGACTACGTCCACACCTGGCCGGCGCACTGCGTGGCGGGCACGGAGGGCGTGGGGTTCCACCCGAACTTCGCCCCGGCCGTCGCCTCCGGCGCCATCGACGCCGTGTTCGACAAGGGCGCCTACGCGGCGGCGTACAGCGGGTTCGAGGGGTTCGACGAGAACGGCGTGTCGCTGGCCGACTGGCTCAGGGCCCGGGGGATCGACGAGGTGGACGTGGTCGGCATCGCCACGGACCACTGCGTGCGGGCCACCGCCCTGGACGCGGTGCAGGAAGGGTTCCGCACCCAGGTGCTGCTGGACCTCACCGCGGGCGTGTCCGCCCAGACCACCGAGCGGGCCCTGGAGGAGCTGCGCCGCGCGGGCGTGGAGCTGACGGGCAAGCCGGTGCTCGGCTAGGGCGTCGCCGTCGCGGCCGGGCTCACGCCTGTGCGGGCGCCCGGTGGCGCAGCAGGGCCCTGATCGGGTGCCACAGCTCCGGTGGGCCGACGGGGACGCCGACCGCGCTGTCGCAGAAGGTGCGCCAGAGGACGCCGTCGGGGTGGTGCAGGACCGCGGTGATCTCGTCCGGGGTGGGCGGGGCGGCGTTGCCCCGCAGGTAGACGGCGCGCAGGCCCAGGTTGCGCAGCCGGGTCAGGGCGCGGGCGCGGTTGCGGGCGTGCACCAGGACCCGGACGCTTCCGATGCCGTCGGGGGCGGTACCGGGCAGGTTCAGGGCCACCACGACGGTGCCGTTCGGGAGCTTGCAGAAACCTCCTGCGGCCATGCGCTCACTTCCCCGTCCTGCTCGGTGTCAATAACGAAACCACAGCAGGCACCTAAACACGATCGGCGGCAACCCGCCAGGGGGTTGCCGCCGATACGCGTTTGACCTGCGGTTTTCTCGGTTACTTCACCGCGGCGCCGACTTCCAGCTCGATCGTGGAGCCGTCGTGGGCCTCCTTGGTGATCTCGATCCGGGTGTTGGTGTCAGTGATCTTGACACCGCCGGTCGGGTTCGCCGGGTCGTAGTAGGTGCCGGCGTGGTCGTTGAACACCGGCACCCCCTTCGACGACTTGATCTTCGTGGCGACGTCGGCCTTGTGCAGGGTGAAGCCGTCGGTGCGGAAGCGGCTGAAGGTGGAGTCGAAGGCCTGGATGCGGTTGCGCATCAGCGTGCCGTCGGACCACCGCAGCGCGGTCGGGTGCGCGTCGACGGGGAGGATCAGACCGGTGCCCGGGTGGACGCTGGTGTTGTTGTCCAGCTGGGAGGTGTCCCACTTCCAGATCAGCAGGCCGTTCTGGTACGGGTAGTGCTCCACCCAGTCCGGCCGCGAGGCGAAGCCGAAGTTGTACGGACCGGTCTTCAGCGTGGTGTCGTACGAGGCGTACTGGCGGTTCTCCGCGATGTAGTACTGCTGGTAGTCCTTGGTGAAGGACGCGCCGATGCGGGAGAAGCCGTTCGCCGTCCAGGCCGCGTCCGCGCTCTCGGCGTTGTCGGAGAACACCGGCGCGCCGTCGGCGGTCAGGGTGATCTCGTCGGCCGCGAAGCCCTTGAGCGCCACGCCGCCGTCGGTCTGGTAGCGGAAGCGGAGCTGGATCTTCTGGCCCGCGTAGGCGTCCAGGGAGTACGACAGCTTCTTGTAGCCGTCCACCGAGCCGGTCAGGGCCGGCTTGTCGCTGCCGTCACGCGGGATCGCCTGGCCGTCGACCGTGCCGTCCAGGGCGGTCCAGTTGGCGCCGCCGTCGGTGGAGACCTCGGTGTAGAGGAAGTCGTAGCCGGACTCGATGTCGTACCAGCCGTCGAGGGTGAGGGCGGCCGACTTCTTGCCGGTGAGGTCCACGGACCGGGTCAGCGTGTTCTTCAGGTCGTCGCCGCTGCCGCTCCACCACTGGGTGGCGCCCTGCGCGGGGGTGACGACCTCGGTGGTGACCGCCTTGTCGGGCAGCGAGACCACCAGCGCCTGCTTGTACTTGGTGTTGTACTCGGCCAGGCCCAGCTTGTGCCAGGACTTCACGCCGGCCTTGGCGGTGTCGTAGTTCAGCCAGCCCAGCTGCAGCTTGTCCCAGGCGTTCATGTCGCCGGGCAGGTCGCCGATGGCGTCCTCGCCGCGGCCGAGCCACGAACCGGAGGACATCAGCGTCCAGAACGCGGTGGAGTTCTCGCCGCCGGAGGTGTCGTACTCGTCGGGCAGGCCGAGGTCGTGGCCGTACTCGTGGGCGAAGACGCCGAGGCCGCCGTTCTCCGGCTGCATGGTGTAGTCGCCGACCCAGATGCCGGTGTCGCCGACCTGGGTGCCGCCGAGCTTGTTGTAGTCGGGGCCGGTGGCGCCGGCGTCGGTGCCGAAGGCGTACCAGCGGTGCGCCCAGATCGCGTCGGTGCCCTGCGCGCCGCCGCCCGCGGACTCGTCCTCGCCGGCGTGCACGATCTGGAAGTGGTCGATGTAGCCGTCGGGCTCGTTGAAGTCGCCGTCGCCGTCGTAGTCGTAGCGGTCCCACTGGTCGTACTGGGCCAGGTCCGCCTTGATGTCGGCGTCGGAGCGGCCCGCCGCCTTCTGGTCGGCGACCCAGGCGTTCAGGCCGTCGCGGACCAGGTTCCAGGCGGTGGAGCAGGTGGTGGAGCCGCAGGCGTTGTTGCCGTAACGGGCCTCGTTGTAGGGGACCTTGACCCAGTCGGTGACCTCGCCGTCGACCGAGTAGCGGCCCGAGGACTGCTTCTCGTAGTACTTCTTCAGCGACTCGGTGTTCTTGCCGGTGCCGAAGTACAGGTCCTGGTAGTGCTTCTGGTTGTAGTCGGCCTGCCAGTCGGTGGAGTTGTCCTTGGCGCGGTCCGGCTGGGCGATCTGGTTGTGCAGCGGTCCGGGGGTGCCGCCGTACTTGGGGTTCGTCTGGTCGCCGAACTCGACCAGGATGGTGAAGATCTTGTCGGTCTTCTCCCGGCCCAGCTCGACGTACTTGGTGTCGCCCTTCTTGCCCTTGAGGCCGACGACCTTGGAGCCGTCCCGGTCCTGGACCTTGGTCCGGCCGGCGATCAGCTGGTTCAACGCCTCCTGGCGCTGGGCCTTCTGAGTCTTGCTCAGCGGGCCGTCCAGGTCGTGCTCGTGCTGCTTGATCGGCGCGGGGTCGTGCCGGTCGACGGCGGCGGGGGTGCTGCCCGCGGTGGCGGAGCCGCCGGTGGTGGCCGCCTCGGCGACGGCGAACGTCGAGAACGTGGCGGTGGCCGCCGCGAGCGCGACGCCGATCGCCGCCGCTCTGAACGTCCAGGGTCTGCTGGTCACTTGATGTCCTCCCCTGACGCGTCCGCGCGCGGAAGGGGGCATTCGGGGACACGAAAAGGTCCGCGCACGATCAACGCGTGTAGTCAAGTGACGACATTTGACTAGAGGTTTAAGAGAAAAGACAGACCTTGACTTGGACAGTACAAGTGCACTATGCGGAGCGGGCGTTCGTTTTACGGACGGTGTGCGGGAGGCGGGTGCGGTTCGTGAGGGGGACGTGGAGCCGGGTCCGGTGGCGGCGGCGTGACTCCGTGCGCCCCCCATGCACCGGCACGGTGGGTTAGGTCACGCTTACCAGCCGTTCCCCTCGGGCATGGTGGGGATTACAGTCGATTGGCAGAACGCCCGGAAGTCGGCGGAAAGCCAGGCCGTCACCCCGTCTCACCCCCCAATCTTCCGAGGACACGATCGCCATGCCGCGTCCGACCGCCGCACAGCTCGTCTACGGTTCCTGCACCGTGATCTTCTCGACGCTCGCCATGCTGCTGCTGTCGCAGACGAGTTCGGGCCTCGGGATCGCGGTCGTCGCTCTCGCCGCGCTGGGGCTGGGCCTTCTGGTGGCCCTGACGGTGCCCCTGCCGAAGGCGGGCACGCAGGGTGCCGCAACGTCCGCAAGCCCCGGCTCCACCGGACGGGCCCGGGCGCAGGAACGGCGGGAGACCGTCTCCGCGGGAGTGGAGCCGGGGCAGGGGCCGACGTCGGCGACCTGACGCGGACGTGCCGGCCGCGCCGGCCGGACCGGTCGGCGCGGCCGGCCGCGGTCAGGGCGATCGGCGCATGTTCAGGATGATCGGCTTGATCGGCGCGGTCAGCGGGGCGTCGTGACCACCACCGTGCGGGCCGCCTTGTCGTGCAGGCCCTGCTTGTAGGGCCGGTCGAAGTAGGACCAGCCGCCGCAGACGGCCAGCCACAGGCAGGCGCAGCAGAACCAGAACGGAATCCACAGCACCGCCGCGCGCGCCAGCGCGACGGCGACGGACGGGGTGGAGCCGTCGCTGAGGTTCGCCACCCGCATGCCCAGCCACCGCTTGCCGAGCGTCTGCCCCGACCGGGCGGTCAGGAACGTGTCGTAGGCGAGGTACAGCACCACGCCGACGGCCGACTGGCCGAGCGACCTGCCGACCTGCACCTGATCTGCGTTCATCGTGTACTCGTTGACGTGCAGCGCCCAGGTGATCAGCCACGCCACGATGCCCACCAGGATCAGGTCGACGATCCGGGCGAGGGTGCGCCGACCGCTGTCGGCGAGCGGGGGCATGCCGGCGAGCGGGTCCCCCGAGTACGGGCCACCGCCGTACGGACCACCGCCTCCGTAGGGGCCGCCACCGCCGTGGGGGCCGCCGCCGTACGGGCCGCCCGTGCCGTACGGGCCGCCGCCGGGCGGGGGCGGCCGGCCGGCGACCTCGGGGGTCGGGAGCGTGGGGTGGTTGTGCGAGACGGGGTCCCCCGGCGGCGGCCGGCGCCGGGCGAGGCGGGCGAAGGCGCGGTGGGGGGGGTCGGTGAGCAGCTGGCGGGTGGCCCGGCCGTAGTTGGCGGCGGCCGGCATGG
>NZ_LR732544.1:3154468-3163774 GCF_902506575.1 Streptomyces mexicanus
GTACTACCCGGACCCGTCCATCCCTGGCTACGTCCGGTACTGGAACGGTGCCCGGTACCCAGGCGGCACCGTTCCAGTACCGGACGTAGCCAGGGATGGACGGGTCCGGGTAGTACCCCTCGCGGGGCCGTTCGTCACCGGGTGCCGGGGTTGGGGCGCTCATGTCCGTCGTCCCGTATCTGCTCGGGGGTGGTATCGGGGGCTCCACATCTATCAGACCGGCGCGCGCGCCACCGCCGGTCCCGCCCGACCCACTCTTTCCGGGCATCCTCGTGCGGGTGCCGCACCCCGGTGGAAGCGCAGGCGGCACGGTGCGGAGAAAAGTTCCGTCGACTCGCGTAATGCCCGGCGTCCTCCCGCCTCTCCACTCGTACGGGTCCGCCCTGGGCCCGTGGGAGACACCGGTACGAGTGGACGCGTCGTGCGTGCCGCCCGTGCCACGAGGGGCGAAACGCCGTGAGCGGAGAGGAACGAGGATCCATGAGGCACACCGTGGTGGAGCGCGAACTGCAGCTGAGGCTGATCGTGTCGGCCGGGCAGGCGGTCCCGGTGCCGGCCCGGCTCGGCTACCGCACCGCCGACCCGTACGCCGTGCACATCGACTTCCACGTCGACTCGGCCTGCCCCGTGCACTGGGCGTTCGCGCGGGATCTGCTGGTGGAGGGGGTGTTCCGGCCGTGCGGGCACGGGGATGTGCGGGTGTGGCCGTCCAGGACCCACGGCCGCAGTGTGGTGCTGATCGCGCTCAACTCCCCCGGTGGCGAGGCCCTGCTGGAGGCACCGGCCGCGCAGGTGGCGGCCTGGCTGGAGCGCACCTTGCGGGTGGTGCCGCCGGGCAGCGAGGGCGACCGGCTCGGCATCGACGACGGGCTGGCGGGGCTGCTCGCGCAGTGAGCGGGCGGACGGCGGCCTCCCGGGCCGGCGCGGCGCAACGACCCGTCCGGACGCCGATGCCACGCGACGGCCCACCCGGACGCCGGAGCGCCCCGTCCGGACACCGGTGCGGCGGAACGACCCGTCCGGACGCCGGTGTCACGCGACGACCCATCCGGACGCCGGACCCGCGCAACGGCCACCCCGGTGCCGGTGCCCCGGCCGGCTCGCCCGGTGCCGGGGCGGCCGGCTCAGAACAGCTTCCCCGGGTTGAGGATGCCCAGCGGGTCGAAGGTCTGCTTGATCGCCCGTTGCATCTCCAGGCCCACCGGCCCGATCTCGCGCGCCAGCCACTCCTTCTTCAGCACGCCCACGCCGTGCTCGCCGGTGATGGTGCCGCCGAGCCGCAGCCCGAGCGCCATGATCTCGTCGAAGGACTCGCGGGCGCGCCGGGACTCGTCGGGGTCCTGGGCGTCGAAGCAGACGGTCGGGTGGGTGTTGCCGTCGCCGGCGTGGGCGCAGACGCCGATCGTGAGCTGGTACTTCTCGGCGATCCGTTCGACGCCGTCGAGCATCTCGCCGAGCCGGGAGCGCGGCACGCACACGTCGTCGATCATCGTCGTGCCCTTGACCGCCTCCAGCGCGACCAGGGACAGCCGCCGGGCCTGGAGCAGCATCTCGGACTCGGCGGCGTCGTCGGCGGGGACGACCTGGGTGGCGCCCGCCGCCCCGCCCAGGGCGCCGAGGGCGGCGAGGTCGGGGGCCGGGTCGGGGGTGTCGAAGGCGGCCAGCAGCAGCGCCTCGGTGGTCTCGGGCAGACCCATGTGGGCGTAGTCGTTGACGGCCTTGACCGTCGTACGGTCCATCAGCTCCAGCAGCGAGGGCACATGGCCCTGCGCCATGATCCGGCACACCGCGTCGCACGCGGCGGTGGCGGAGGGGAACTCGGCGGCGAGCACGAGCTGCTGCGGCGGCTGCGGCTTGAGGGCCAGGACGGCCCGCACGACGATGCCGAGCGAGCCCTCGGACCCGACGAACAGGCGGGTGAGGTCGTACCCGGCGACGCCCTTGGCGGTGCGGCGGCCGGTGGACAGCAGGCGGCCGTCGGCGAGCACGACGTCCAGGCCGAGGACGTACTCGGCGGTGACGCCGTACTTCACGCAGCACAGGCCGCCGGAGGCGGTGCCGATGTTGCCGCCGATGGTGCACATCTCCCAGCTGGAGGGGTCCGGCGGGTAGTACAGGCCGTGTTCGTTGACCGCGCGGGACAGGGCGGCGTTGACGACGCCGGGCTCGACGACCGCGATGCGGTCCACGGGGTTGATCTCCAGGATCCGGTCCATCCGGGTCAGGGAGAGGACGATGCAGCCGTCGGAGGCGTTGGCCGCGCCCGACAGGCCGGTGCGGGCGCCCTGCGGGACGACCGGGACGCGCAGCTCGGTGGCGATGCGCATGACGTGCTGCACCTGTTCCACGGTGCGGGGCAGCACGACGACGGACGGGGCGCCGGACGGGCAGAAGCTCGCCATGTCGTGGGCATAGGAGGCCGTGACGTCGGGGTCGGTGAGGACCGCGTCGGCCGGCAGGCCCGCAAGGAGCCGGTCGGTGAGGTTGCTCTCGGCCTCGTCGGGTGCGGCTTGGATACGGCTCATGATCACAGCGTCGCACTCGGGGGCCGCGGTGTGAACCCCGTGAGAGCGCTTGCCGTCCCGTGCGGGTACGCCGGGGGGCGCACCCGCACGGGGCCGGGCCGTCACAGGTTGCCGCGGCGCTCCTGCTCGCGTTCGATCGCCTCGAACAGGGCCTTGAAGTTGCCCTTGCCGAAGCCCATGGAGCCGTGCCGCTCGATGAGCTCGAAGAACACGGTCGGGCGGTCCTGGACCGGCTTGGTGAAGATCTGCAGCAGGTAGCCGTCCTCGTCGCGGTCGGCGAGGATCTTCAGTTCGCGCAGGGTGTCGACGGGCACGCGGGTGTCGCCGACCCACTCGCCGAGGGTGTCGTAGTAGGCGTCGGGCGTGTCGAGGAACTCCACGCCGGCGGCGCGCATCCGCCGCACGGTCTGCACGATGTCGTTGGTGTTCAGCGCGATGTGCTGGACGCCGGCGCCGCCGTAGAACTCCAGGTACTCGTCGATCTGGGACTTCTTCTTGGCCAGGGCCGGCTCGTTGATCGGGAACTTGACCTTGAGGGTGCCGTCGGCCACGACCTTCGACATCAGCGCGCTGTACTCGGTGGCGATGTCGTCGCCCACGAACTCCTTCATGTTCGTGAAGCCCATGACCTTGTGGTAGAAGTCCACCCACTCGTTCATCCGGCCGAGTTCGACGTTGCCGACGCAGTGGTCGACGGCCTGGAAGAAGCGCTCGCCGGACTCCACGAGGGGCTGGGCGGCGACGTAGCCGGGCAGGTAGGGGCCGTCGTAGCCGGTGCGCTCGACGAGGGTGTGGCGGGTCTCGCCGTAGGTGGCGATCGCGGCGAGGACGACGGTGCCGTGCTCGTCCTTCAGCTCGTACGGCTCGGCGACGGAGCGGGCGCCGTGCGCGGTGGCGTAGGCGTACGCGGCGCGCGCGTCGGGGACCTCGATGGCCAGGTCGATGACGCCGTCGCCGTGCTCGGCGACGTGCTGGGCGAGGAAGCGGCCCCAGTCGGTGGCCGGCTTGATCACCGAGGTGAACACGAAGCGGGCGGAGCCGCTCTCCAGGACGTAGGAAGCGGTCTCGCGGCTGCCGTTCTCCGGTCCGGAGTAGGCCACCAGCTGCATGCCGAAGGCGGTGGAGTAGTAGTGCGCCGCCTGCTTGGCGTTGCCCACGGCGAAGACGACCGCGTCCATTCCCTTGACCGGGAAGGGATCGGCCTGCCGGGCGGTCACGTCGGGAGTGTGCTGTGTGGTCTGCGTCATAGCGGAAGGGTCACCCGGGCTCGCAAGGTGCGCAATAGTTCGCGCATTCACTGGGCAATCTGACCAGTGAACGTCGGGTGCCGACGGGCTTTCTGTACAGGATGACCACCGGGGAGGCGTGCCGTGGCGATCGATCACCTGGACGGCCGGATCATCGTGCTGCTGGCGCGCGAGCCGCGCATCGGTGTGCTGGAGATGTCCCGGCGGCTGGGGGTGGCCCGGGGCACGGTCCAGGCCCGGTTGGACCGCCTGCGGTCCCACGGCGTCATACGCGGCTTCGGCCCCGAGGTGGACCCGGCGGCGCTCGGCTACCCGGTGACGGCGTTCGCCACCCTGCAGATCCGGCAGGGCCAGGGCGCGGACGTACGGGCGCACCTGGCCACCGTCCCCGAGGTCCTGGAGCTGCACACCACCACGGGCACCGGTGACATGCTCTGCCGCCTGGTCGCCCGCTCCAACGCCGACCTGCAGCGCGTCATCGACCGCGTGGTCGCCATCGACGGCATCGTCCGCGCCTCCACGGCGATCGTGATGGAGAACCCGGTGCCGCTGCGGATCATCCCGCTGGTGGAGCAGGCGGCGGAGGAGTAGGGGCCGCCCGCTGGTGGACGCGGGTCGCGAAGAAGCACCCTGCGCGCGCCTCGCACCACCGCCGTGCAAAGACTTCCTTGCAGAGAACCCGTTGCAAAGGACTCTTTGCACCGCTACCTTCGTCTGCATGCCCGAACCCGCCGAACCGCTCCCCGTACGCGCGCTCGACGCGCGCTCACTGCGCGGCCTCGCCCACCCCCTGCGCATGCGCCTGCTCACCGTGCTGCGGCACGCAGGACCGGCCACCGCCTCCCAACTGGCCGCGAAACTGGGCGAGTCCAGTGGCGCCACCAGCTACCACCTGCGCCAGCTCGCCGCGCACGGCTTCGTCGAGGACGTGCCGGAGCGCGGCAAGGGACGGGAGCGCTGGTGGCGGGCGGCGCACCTGGGCGTGACCTTCGACGGGGGGCTGCTCAAGGACCCCGATCCGGGGGTGCGCGGCGCCGCGGACCTGTTCCTGCACGAGATCGCCAACCAGCACACCCAGGAACTGGCGACATGGCTCGGCACCCGGGCCGACTGGACCGAGGCCTGGCAGGACGCCTCGGACATGAGCGACTGGACCCTGCGCCTGACGCCCGACCTCGTCCGCGACCTCATCGAGAAGGTGCACGCACTCGTCGAGAGCTACCGGCCCCTCGCCTCCGAGGAGGGCGCCGCGGACGCCGAGCAGGTGCGCATCCACACCCACCTCTTCCCCACCCGTACCGACTGAGAGGCCGCCCGATGCATCCGGAGATCCATCTCGCCCTGCACCGCACCCGCGCGGCCGAACTGCGCGCCGCCGCCGACGCCCACCGCCTCGCCGCCGACGCTCCCGCCGCCGGCCCACGGCGAGCGGGCGACCTGCGGACCCGCCTCGGCTGGACCCTCGTGGAGGTCGGCCTGCGCCTGGCCACCGGCCCCGCGGCCCCGAAGGCGGTGGTTGCCTAACAACTGGGGACCGAGCCGCCGTGCTCCAGGGCCGTCAGGGCGGCGACCGCGCCCTTGAGGGTGGTGACCGGGACGAGGCGCAGTCCCTCGGGGAGTTCGGCGCGGGCGTCGGTGCACTCGGCCTTGGGGACCAGGAAGACACTGGCGCCGTCCCGGCGGGCGGCCCGGGTCTTGAGGGAGACGCCGCCGACGGCGCCGACCGTGCCGTCGGGGCTGATCGTGCCCGTACCGGCGATCGTGCGGCCGCCGGAGAGGTCGCCGCCCTTGCCGTCGCCGTGGAGCTTGTCGATGATGCCCAGCGAGAACAGCAGGCCCGCGCTGGGGCCACCTACGTCGGCGAGCTTCAGCGAGACCTTGATGTCCTTGTCCTTGCCGAGGCCCAGGTAGCCGAGGGCGGCCCGGGTGGCCGCGTCCTGGGACTGCTTCATCTGCTCGGCGTTGTGCCGCTCGATCTCCTTGACGTTGTTCCCGCTCGGGTAGACCGCGTCGCGCGGCATGACCGCGCGGTCGGTGGCGAACCAGCCGTCGATCACGTTCCCCAGGGATACGTGCGCGTCCGGCCCGGTGGCCACGATGGTGGTCATCCGCAGCTGCCCGGTCGTCCTGCGCACGGACGCGCCGCTGATGGTGATCACCTGGCTGCCCTTGAAGCTCCCGAGCACGTTCGCCGTGGACCCCGGCTGCGCCACCGAGAACGGCAGGGGCGCGAACACGGCCGTGGCGATCAGGGCCACGACGGGCAGCGCGCAGACGGCGAGGGCCTGGGGACGTGTGAGGCGAGAGAACACAGGGTCAATCTACGCGACGGCCGGTTCCGGCCAGGTTCCGGCCGGGGCGGCCCGGATCCGGCCGGAAGGGCCCGGTGCCGCCCGCCGGGCGGGGCCCTGCGGCTTCAGCGCAGCGCTTCCGCCACCTCGCGGGCCGCCTCCACCACCCGCGGCCCCACCCGTTCCGGTACGAAGTCCGCCAGCATCACCACGCCCACGCTGCCCTCGACCCCGGTCACGCCGAGCAGGGGAGCGGCCGCGCCGCAGGCGCCCGTCTCCAGCTCGCCGTGGGTGAGGGTGTAGCCGGGGTCGCCCAGCGGCTGGCGGCGGGCCGCGAGGATCGCCTTGCCCGCGGCGCCCCGGTCCAGGGAGTGGCGGAAGCCGGCGCGGTAGGCCACGTGGTAGTCGGTCCAGGTGGGTTCGACCACGGCGACCGCCAGCGCCTCCGCCCCGTCCACCAGGGTCAGGTGCGCCGTGGCCCCTATGTCCTCGGCCAAGGAGCGCAGCGCGGGCAGCGCCGCCTCGCGCACCAGCGGGTGCACCTGGCGGCCCAGCCGCAGCACGCCGAGCCCGACCCGGGCCCGGCCGCCCAGGTCGCGACGGACGAGGGCGTGCTGTTCCAGGGTGGCCAGGAGCCGGTACACCACGGTCCTGTTCACGCCGAGCCGGTGGGACAGTTCGGTGACGGTCAGCCCGTGGTCCGTGTCGGCCAGCAGCTTGAGGACCTTCAGTCCCCGGTCGAGCGTCTGAGAGGTCTCCGCGGTCACGACGCCCACTCCTTCAGTGGTGAGGTCGGCGGCGTTCCTCGCGGCGGGTACGTCACCGAGTCCCGTCAGTGACGCGCGACGAACGCCGCCGATCGGCCGGTGGTCCGGGCCGTCCCGGACGGAAGTCGCTTCACGGCTGCGCTCCGCGGCGGCGTCGCCACGGGGCGTGTGCGTAGCGGGACATTAGCGAAGCGGGTTCGCTCAGCGGAAGCCTCCGTCCACAATCCGGTCACCACCCGGAGGGAACTGTGTGCGTTCGACCCGATACGTACCGCACAGGGAGCCGCACCGGCCCCGCTCACCTCATCCGGGTCGCCCACTCCTGGACCTTGGCGATGCGCTGGCGCAGCTGTCCGGCCGTCGCCTCCGCGCTCGGCGGGCCGCCGCACACCCGGCGCAGCTCGTTGTGGATGACGCCGTGCGGCTTGCCGCTCTGGTGGACGTAGGCGCCGACCATGGTGTTGAGCTGCGGGCGCAGCTCCATCAGCTCCTTGTGGGTCACCACCGGGCGCCGGTCGGCGGGCAGTTCGAGCAGGTCGGCCTCCTCGGCGGGCTTCCTGCGGCTGTGCGCGATCTGCCGGGCCTGGCGTTTTTGCAGCAGCAGCTGGACCTGCTCGGGCTCCAGCAGGCCCGGGATGCCGAGGTAGTCCTGCTCCTCCTCGCTGCCGGGGTGGGCCTGCATGCCGAACTCGGCGCCGTCGTAGAGGACCCGGTCGAAGACGGCGTCGGACTCCAGCGCCTCGAAGGGCAGCATGTCCTGCTCGCCGGTGTCCTCGTCCTGCTGCTTGTTCGCCTCCTCCATCTCCTTCTCGGATTCGGCGTACGGGTCCTCCTCGCCCTCCTTCTTCGGCTTGTCCAGGGCGTGGTCGCGCTCGACCTCCATCTCGCCTGCGAAGGTCAGCAGGTCGGGGACGGTCGGCAGGAACACCGACGCGGTCTCGCCGCGCCGCCGGGACCGTACGAAACGGCCGACGGCCTGGGCGAAGAACAGCGGCGTGGAGATCGTCGTGGCGTACACCCCGACCGCGAGCCGGGGCACGTCGACGCCCTCGGAGACCATGCGGACCGCGACCATCCAGCGGTCGTCGTTGTTGCTGAACTCGTCGATCTTCTTCGAGGCGCCCGCGTCGTCGGAGAGCACGACGGTCGGACTGCTGCCGGTGATCTCGCGCAGCAGCTTGGCGTAGGCGCGCGCGGAATCCTGGTCGGAGGCGATGACGAGGGCACCGGCGTCCGGGATCGCCTTGCGGACCTCGGTCAGGCGCTGGTCGGCGGCGCGCAGCACGGCCGGCATCCACTCACCGCGCGGGTCGAGCGCGGTGCGCCAGGCCTGGCTGATGGCGTCCTTGGTCATCGGCTCGCCCAGCTTGGCCGCGACCTCGTCGCCGGCCTTGGTGCGCCAGCGCATGTTGCCGCTGTAGGAGAGGAAGATGACCGGCCGGACGACGCCGTCGGCGAGGGCGGAGCCGTAGCCGTAGGTGTAGTCGGCGGCCGAGCGGCGGATGCCGTCGGGGCCCTCCTCGTACGTCACGAACGGGATCGGGTTGGTGTCGGAACGGAACGGCGTACCGGTCAGCGCGAGCCGGCGGGTGGCCGGTTCGAACGCCTCCAGGCAGGCCTCGCCCCAGGACTTGCTGTCGCCGGCGTGGTGGATCTCGTCGAGGATGACGAGGGTCTTGCGCTGCTCGACGCGGTTGCGGTGCAGCATGGGGCGCACGCCGACGCCCGCGTAGGTCACGGCGACGCCGTGGTACTCCCGGCCCAGCGGGCCCGCGCTGTACTCCGGGTCCAGCTTGATCCCTATGCGTGCGGCGGCCTCCGCCCACTGCTTCTTCAGGTGCTCGGTCGGTGCGACCACCGTCACCTGCTGGACGATGTGGTGGTGCAGCAGCCACGAGGCGAGCGTGAGGGCGAAGGTCGTCTTTCCGGCGCCGGGGGTGGCAACCGCGAGGAAGTCGCGCGGCTGCTCCTGGATGTACTTGTCCATCGCGCCCTGCTGCCAGGCACGCAGCTTGCCGGCGGTGCCCCAGGGGGCGCGGCCGGGGAAGGCGGGCGAGAGGTGGTGGGAGGAGGAGGCGGCGGTGGTAGTCACGGTCTCCGGTTCGCTGCTGGGCTCGGCTACGGGAAACGACCGGGCCACCCTACCGGCGGCCCGGTGATGTCAACGAGCGAACCGCGCCCGGGCACTCGGGGATGGGACTCAGCTCACACGTCCCATCGGCTGCCGCCCATCGCCCCTCCTCATCTCCCCCTTCATTTCCATCCCCTCCTTCTCCTCCTCCCTCCCCTCCTCCCCCGGCGGCTCGCCCCCGGCCGCCGGCGGCGGGCCAGGTGGAGGGTGCGGCCGGCCCGCGGGCCGGGCTCCACCACGCCCCTGCCGCCCGGTGAGTCCCTCGGGGTCCCCGGGCCGCTCAGCCAGGAGCAGCTGTACACGCTCCCCGCTCACCCCCAGTCCGAGCCGGTGGAGATCGGCCCG
>NZ_LR732544.1:3163875-3188997 GCF_902506575.1 Streptomyces mexicanus
GCCAGCGATACCCGGAGTAGTGGACAGGGTGATCCGGCAGGGGGTCGGCGGAGGCGGGAGGCGTGTATAGGAGAGGGCGCGGGGCGGCCCCTCGTCTCCCCGCGGCCTCGCGGCGCGTCGCCTCATCGCTCCCGCAGGCGTGTCGTCACCCACGCCCCCACCAGCGCCACGGCCGCCATCGGCAGGAACACCGCCGCGAACGCCGCCGGGTGGGTTCCGGTGGCCGCCTCCCTCACCGTCGCCGTGTGGGCGGCCGCCGAGCCGCCGCCGAGCGCGGCGAAGGCGGCACCGCCCGCGGCGAGCAGCAGGACGTTGGAGAGGGCGTCGGATATCTGCAGGGCGGCGGAGTTCGCGCCGGCCTCGTGCGGGGCGGACAGGCGCAGCATCAGCACGCTGGTGGAGGCGATGACCAGGCCCATGCCGAAGCAGCCGAAGCCCCAGGCGACGGCGACGATCCACACCGGCACGGAGTGGATCAGCACACTGGGCGCGGTGGCGATGGCCGCGGCCACCAGCAGCATCCCGAGCGTCATCAGCCGCTCCCGGTAGGAGGCCATGCGCGGCCGGGACTGCACCCACGAGCCCAGCGCCCAGGTGGCCCCGCCCGCCGCCAGCGAGAACCCGGCGAGCGTCGGGGACAGCCCGCGCTGGGTGACCAGCATCAGCGGCACGAAGGACTCCGCGGAGATGAAGGAGCCGGCGGCCACGCCCCGCAGCAGCACCACCGACGGCAGCCCGCGCACCGCCCGGTAGGTGCCGCGCGGCAGCAGCCCCCGCACCGCCGGGACCAGCAGCGCGGCCCCCGCCGCGCCGGGGAGCAGCGACAGCCAGCGCAGGTCCTGCGCCGCGTACTGCAGCAGTCCGGCGCCGAGCGAGATGCCGAGGGCCAGGCGGATGCGCCGCAGGTCGAAGGAGGGCGGCTCCCCGCCGGTTCCCCCGTCGGCGCCCTCGTCGCTCTCCCCCACCGGGCCGGACGCCCGCCGGCGTATCTGCGGCAGGGCCATGGCGAGGGGGAAGACCACCAGGACCGGGATGCCGATGAACACCCAGCGCCAGCCGAGGTGCTCGGCCACCGCGCCCGGGGCGGGCGGGCCGACGATCGGGGGGACCCCCCAGCCCGCCGCGAACGCCGCCATGATCGCCGGGCGCAGCCGCTCGGGGTAGGCCCGCCCGACGACCACGTACAGGGCGACGATCACCAGTCCGCCGCCCAGCCCCTGCACGGCCCGGCCCAGGACGAACACCCACATGGAGGCCGCCGTACCGGCCAGCAGCAGCCCGGCCGCGAACGCCCCGATCCCCGCGGTCAGCGCGCCCAGCGGCCCCCGCCGGTCCGACCACTGCCCGGCCAGCACCATCCCGAGCAGGCTGGTGGTGAAGTAGCCGGAGAACGCGAACGCGTACAGCGACAGCCCGTGCAGCTCCCGGGCCGCGACCGGCATCGCCGTGCCGACGGCGGTCGCCTCGAAGGCGATGAGCAGCACCACGGAGACGATGCCGACGCTCAGCGACCGGTAGGCCCGGCTGAGCACCGTGTCGGCCGAGGTGTCGCGTCCGGTGGCGTCGGGGCGGGCGGCGGGAGCGGCGGCGTCGGGGGCGTGCGCGACGTCGGTGTCGCGTGGTTCGAGGGCTGACATGCCCGACAGCGTAAGGTCCACCGGCGGCTTTCGCCCCTGTCGGGAGACGGTCGCGCACCGGGACCTTGGTCGTACGACCCCCCGTCCGTCCCCCTCCTCGGCATGCTCGACGTCCGTTCGCCCGTCCCACCCCTTTCCCCCCTCGTCCGTTCTGCCCGTCCGCCCGTTCGCCGGCCGTTCATGAACGGCGCATGGCAGTCGTGTTGCAGCGCCCGCGGTCTCCTTGAGCCGCCGCTTCCGCACGGCCTACGGTCGATGCACCGAGTCCGGAACGGACCGCCCGGCGGTCCCCCGACACGGCCGTGTGCCCGAGTGGCCCAGGGGCTCGCCTGCAAAGCGGGTTACGCGGGTTCGAATCCCGCCACGGCCTCCGATGCCACACAGGCAGGACGAAAGGGGCGGCACCCTGAGGGGTGCCGCCCCTTTGGGCGTCCGTCGGGCGTCCGTCGGGCGTCCGTCGCGGTTCTCCGATGCCGCTCACCGGGCGCCCATGGCCGGGGTCGAGCGCCCGCGCCCCGCTCCGAGGCGGCCTGTGGCGGCCGTCGGCCCGCTCGGCCGAAACCGGATCGAGATTGATCATTTCGAACGTCTCGGGTCGCATACGCCGTCGGTTCCCTACGCTGGGGCTCAGTCATCTGCGTGCTTCGGCACCAGCTTCAGGGGGGATCCATGGAACTCGACGCGTTCATGGAACTGGCCGGCCCGACCATCGGCGCCGCGATGTCCGCCTACGGGGTGGCGGTACTGACTCAAGCCGAGGACGCGGCGGCGGGGGCGACCGTGAACCTGGGCAGGCGCATCCTCCAGCGCGTGTGGCAGCGACGCGACGAGCAGCAGCGCGCCGCCTTGGAGAGGGACGTGCGCGAGGCGGCGGAGGAGAGCGACGACGCCGACGCCCAGGCCGCGCTGCGGCAGGCCGTCAAGCGCACCCTGCGGGACGACCCCGAGCTGTTGGCGGAGCTGGCCGAGCTGCTGCCGCGGGCGGAGTCGTGGTCCAACCGCTTCACCGTGTCGGGCCCGGGCTCCGTGGTCAACGCGGGCACCAACAACGGGGAGATGAGCTCCACCGTAACGATCCACGGCGGGAAGACCCAGTGACCTCGGCACCGCTCGAACTCAGCGGTGCCGGACAGGTCCTCAACTTCGGCATCAACACCGGCGTCATGTACAGCACGGTCACGACGGTCGTGCTGCCGGCCGAGGCGCTGCGATCGGCCGCCGACACCCCGGCCGACGGAGTCGTCCACCTGGACCAGCCGCCGCCTGGCCGTTTCGCGGGGCGGCAGGACGAACTGGCCTCGATACGCGCGGTGTTGACTGCCGAGCGCGCCGGTCCGGGTGTGTCCGCGGTGGTCGTCCACGGGCTGGGCGGGGTCGGCAAGAGCACACTGGCGCGACAGTACGCCCACACCTTCCGGGAGACGTACGACCTGGTCTGGTGGATCGACGCCTCCTCCCCGGGGAAGATCGATGAGGCCCTGGCCGGCATCGCTCGGCTCCTGAGCCCCGTCTGGGCCGGGACGGCGCAGCAGCCCGAGCTCACCTCGTGGGCCCTCGCCTGGCTCCAGCGCCACACCGCATGGCTGCTGGTGTACGACAACGTCGAGGACCCCGCGCTCCTGAAGCCTTTCCTGGGCAGTCTCGGCGGCGGACACCACCTGATCACCAGCAGACTGGCCGACGACTGGGACGACCTCGGCGCCGCCGACGGCGCGCTGCTCCCGCTCGGCGTCCTCCCCCAGGTCGAGGCGGCGGACCTCCTGTGGTCGTGGGTGTCCGAAGGGGACCCGTCCGACGCGTCACGGTGGCAGACCGGGCAGCTGGCCCGGGAGCTCGGCGGCCTCCCGCTCGCCCTGGACCAGGCCGGCGCCTACCTCAGACGGACCCGCAGCACGGTCGCCGCCTACCGGGGCCGCCTCGGACTCCACTTGTCCAGGACTCCTGCGCGCCGGGACCCGCAACAGACCGTCGCCCGGATCTGGCAGGTGACCTTGACGGCGATCGCCGCCGACGACCCGTCGGCGGTCGAACTCCTCTACGCCCTGGCCTGGTTGGACCCCGACGAGTGCCCACGCGACCTGGTCACCCGACTGGCAGCGGACGAGATCGCGGCCGACGACGCCCTGGGCGTCCTGCACGCCTACAGCATGATCGCCTTCACCGGGCGGAACGTACGCGTCCACCGGCTGGTGCAGAGCGTGCTGCGCGCCGACGCCGTCACCGCCGCACCGGGCGCGCACCCGGGCGAGTCCGCGCCCGGCCGGCCCCGGGGACGGCACGAGGCAGAGCAGGCACTGCTTCAGATGGTCCACCCGAGAGGAGCGGACCAAGCGCACGACGCCCAGGAACTCGCGCGCCTGGCCGGACAGGTGTGCGCGCTGGCGGCGACCGACCCGAAGGACTGCTACAGCACGCCGGTGTCCGCGCTCTACGTGAAGACTGCCGTGCATCTGGAGGAGCAGGGCCAGACCGTCCGGGCGCTGCCGTTGTACGAGGCGTACAGCGCGCAGATCGAGCGTGGGCTGGGCCACGACCACCCCTACGCGCTGGTGGCCCGCTGCGCTGTGGCACGGGTGTACGAGACGGTGGGTCGCCCGCAGGACGCCGTCGACATCCTGGAGCCGACCCTTGAGCAGAGCCTGCGGCTCCACGGCCCCGGACATCTCACCACGCTGAACCTCCGCCACGGCCTCGCCTCCGCCCACCGGTCGGCCGGTCGGGTGGACCGGGCGATCGACGAGTACGAGACGGCCACGGCCGCGAGCAGGGAGGCCCTCGGCCCCGACCACCTCAGAACCCTGACCCTGCAGGGTGATCTGGCGGGCGCCTACGAGTCGGTCGGCCGTGTCGACCAGGCGATCGCGCTCTACGAGGACATCGTCCAGCGGGATGCCGACGCGTCCGACCGCTACGAGGACCTGGTGCCCTCGCTGAAACTCAACGGATTGCGGCTGCGCAACAACCTCGCCGGGGCCTACGAGAGCGCCGGCCGCTTCCAGCAGGCCATCACCCTGTACGAGGAGGTACTGGCCGACTTCGAAGACGTCTGCGGCCCCGACCACCCGGACACCCTCAGCTGCCTGGGCAACCTCGGATACGCCTACGAGTCGGCCGGAGACCTGGGCCGGGCGCAGGAGGTGTACCGGGACGTCCTCGGACGGCGGGAGCAAGCCCTCGGCGAGGACCATCCCGACACCCTGCTGAGCCGCAGCAACCTCGCCTGCCTCTGCCTGACGACGGGTGACGTCCCCACCGGGCTCGACCTGTGCCGGACGACCCTGGCGCAACGCACGGGCGTCCTCGGCCCGGAACACCCTGACACCCTGGTCAGCCTCAGCATGCTCGCCTCGGCCCACTTGGCGGCCGGGGAGCAGGAGCGCGCGGTCGCCCTCTTCGAGGAGACCCTCCGCCTGCGCCGGAAGGTGCTCGGCGACGCGCACCCCGACACGCTGCGAAGCCTGCTGAACCTCGCCACCTGCCACTACGAGCTCGGGGACGCCGCCCGTGCCGTCCCCCTCCTCGAAACCGCGCTGGCCGAACAGGAACGGCTGCTCGGAGCCGAGAGCCGGGACGCCCTGATCAGCCGCAACAACCTCGCGGCAGCCTGCCGGGCGGCAGGTGACCTGGGGCGGGCCCGCGCGCTGTTCACCACGGTCGTGGAGCAGCGCACACGGATCCTGGGCCCGGACCACCTGGACACCCTCGGCAGCCGCGCCGGCCTGGCCCGGGTGTACGAGGCGTCGGGCGAACTCGACCGAGCGATCCCCCTGTACGAATCCACCCTCACCCGTCTCACCGAGCTGGCCGGCGCAGACCATCCCCTCACCGGCGTGGTGGCAGGGCTGCTGGCGGAGGCGTCGGGCAGGAGGGAGCAGGACTGCCCGCAGCCGTGAGGCGGGTCGAAGCCGCCGCCCGGGTGGACCTCCCCTCCGCGGCGCCGTTGCGACGCCGCCGAGCGGTGCACCCGGCTAGGAAACCGGGCCGTTCGTCACGTCGCGGCCCGACAGGGTGCGGTGCAGCAGCCAGAGGCTGTGGGTGAGGGTGGAGACGTCCTCGTCGAACGGGTGCAGTGTGGCGTCGGACGCGCTCCAGGTGCTCACCTCGCCCGTGGTGCCGTCGACCACCAGGCTGTCGTCCTCGGAGAGCCGGCCCAGGCGTATCAAGCGGTCGGCGTGCGCCGGGAGTTCGGTGATCCGACCGGCGTCCTCGTCGTACTCGCCGTATTCGTCGTACTCGCCGTATTCGTCGGCGTAGTACTCGGTGAGGGTGCGCAGCGGGGCGTCGGTGTCCGGTTCGAAGAGGATGCCGTCCTCCGGCAGGCCGGTCTCGCGCAGGAAGCGGCGGGTCGGCTCGTGGGTGAGCGTGGTGGGGAAGTCGATGTCCTCGAAGCGGACGACGCGGCCCCGGCCGAACTCCTGGTCCAGGAGGCGGGCCGGGATGCGCAGGGCCAGGCCCCGCTGCCCGCATCCCCGGGCCGAGGCGGTCGCCGCGTCGGCGGTGCCCGTGCAGGTCGTGCTCATCGTTCCCCCGTGCTGTCCGAAGCCGTCGTGGCTGTGCGAAGCCGTCGTGGCTGTCCGAGGCCGTCGTACCGAGCCGCCGCAGCGACTGGGAAAGACACTACGGCCTCCCACTGACAACGCCCCCCGCCTGCGCGGACTGCGGGTGAACGGCCCGTCAGCGGTCGGTGACCACCGCGGCCTGCGGCCGGATCGGGAGGCGGTTGACCGGGCGGCCGGTGGCGGCACGGACCGCGGAGGCGATGGCCGCCGGGGAGGTCACGACCGGGACCGCGCTGACCGCCTTCGCGCCGAAGGGCGCCACCACGTCCCGCTCCTCGACCAGTTTCACGATCCGGATGTCGGGCGCGTCCAGGGCCGTGGGCAGGGCGTAGCCCGTCAGGTCCGGGTGGCGGACCAGGCCGCGCGGGGTGCGCAGGTTCTCCGTGAGCGCGATGCCCACGCCCTGGGTGACGCCCGCCTCGATGCGGGCGGTCAGCTGCGCGGGGTTCAGGACGCGGCCGACGTCCTGCGCCACCGCCAGTTCGACGACGCGGACCGAGCCCAGCTCGATGTCCACGTCCACCACCGCGCGGATCGCGCAGAAGGCCAGGCCCACGAAGGCGTCGCCCTGGCCGGAGCCGTCCAGCGGCTCGGTGGGGTGGGGGCGGCACTGGGCCGTCGCCCACAGCTCCTTGCCCTCCAGCGCCTCGGCGACCGTGGTCGACAGCACCCCGTCGTAGGAGGTGATCTTGCCGTCGGTGATCTGCAGCAGCTCGGTGGACATGCCGAACTTGTGCGCCAGGGGCTGGAGCAGCTGGGTGCGGACCATTTTCGCCGCGCGCTCCACCGCGCCGCCCGACACCCAGGTGTGGCGGCCGCGGCAGCCCGCGCCGGCCGGGGGCTGGTCGGTGTCGACGGGCGCGACGTGCACCTCGTCGATGCCGAGCGTCTCCTGCACGATCTGCCGGGCGAGCGTGGAGAAGCCCTGGCCGGTCTCGACCGCCGCGCACAGTACCGTGCCGACGCCGTTCTGCACCCGCACCGTGGCCGTGGAGACCTCGTCGGCGCCCTCCGCGCCGAGCATGTGCACCATGCCCAGGCCGTAGCCCACGCCCCGCCGGACCGCGCCCGGCTCGCCGGCGCCCTCCGGGCCGCCGGGCAGCAGCCACTCCTCCTCGGGAGTGTCCTTGGGCAGCGGGGGAAGGGGGTGCTCCCGGACCGCCTGGAGGAGTTCGGCGACCGGGGCGGGGCAGGTCACCGTCTGGCCGGTGGGCAGGACGTCGCCGGTGGCCATCGCGTTGCGCAGGCGCAGCTCGGCCGGGTCGATCCCGAGTTTCCTCGCCAGCTTGTCCATCTGCGCCTCGTATGCGGCGCACACCTGCATCGCGCCCTCGCCGCGCACGTGGCCCGAGGGCGGGTTGTTGGTGCGCACCGCCCAGCCTTCGATGAAGGCGTTGGGGACGACGTACGGGCCGCACGCGAAGGAGACGGCTGCGGCGAGCGCGTCGGAGGAGGTGTCGGCGTAGGCGCCCGCGTCCAGCAGGATCTGCGCCTCGACCTTGACGAGCCTGCCCTCGGCGTCGGCGTGGTGGCGGTAGCGCAGCAGGGTGGGGTGGCGGTGGGCGTGGCCGAGGAAGGACTCCTCGCGGGTCGCCGTCAGCTTCACCGGGCAGCCGGTCCTGAGCGCCAGCAGGCCCAGGGGGAGTTGGAAGCCGCGGTCCTCGCGGTCGGCCGTGGCGCCCGGGACGCCGGTGACGACGATCTTCACGCGCTCCGGCTCCAGGCCGTAGCAGGCGGCGAGCGCGTCGCGGTCGGCGTGCGGGTCGGTGGAGGCGGTGTACAGCTCCACGCCGCCGTCCGGGCGGGGCACCGCGAGCCCGGCCTCGGCGCCGATGGGCGCCGGGTCCTGGCGGCCGATGCGGTACAGGCCCTCGACCACGACCTCGCCGACCGCGTTCGGGTCGCCGTGGCGCAGCGGGATGTGGCGGATCAGGTTGCCGTCCGGGTGCAGCGGTTCGGCCTCGAACGCCTGCTCGGGGTCGGTCACCGGGTCGAGCACCTCGTACTCGACGATGACGGCGGCGGCGGCCATCCGCGCGGTGTCCGGGTGGTCGGCGGCGACGGCCGCGATGGGTTCGCCGTGGTGGCGTACGACGTCGGAGGCGAACACCGGGCGGTCGGCGGTGCCGCGCCCGTACAGCGGGCTGCCGGGCACGTCCTCGTGGGTGACGACGGCCCGCACGCCCGGCATCTCCCGGGCGTGGGTGGTGTCGATGGACACGATGCGCGCGTGCGGGTGCGGGGAGCGCAGGACGGCCGCCCACAGCAGGCCCTCGGCCCACAGGTCGGCCGCGTAGGGGAAGGTGCCCTCCGTCTTGGCGCGGGCGTCGGCGGGCGGCAGCGAGGAGCCGATACCGTGCGGCAGCGGCTCCGGCGCGGGCACCTGCGCGGTCTCCGCGGCGGCGGCGGTGGCAGCGGTGGCGGCTTCGTTGCTCACGCCTGGCCTCCGTCCTGGCCGTAGGGGTCGTCCTGGCCGTAGGGGTCGTCCTGGCCGTAGGGGTCGTCCTGGCCGTAAGGGGCGCCCTGCCCGTGGGAGCCGGGAGGGCCGTAGGGGCCGCCGGGGCCGTGGGTCCCGGGCGGACCGTACGGGTCGCCCTGGCCGTAGGTTCCGTCCTGGCCGTGGGTTCCTTCCTGGCCGTACGGGTCGCCCTGGCCGTAGGGGACGCCTTGGCCGTAGGTGTCGCCCTGGTGGTAGGTGTCGTCCTGGCCGTAGGGGTCGTGCGGGTGCGGGGAGTCGAACGCCGAGGGGTGCACCCCGCCGGCTCCGGGCCCCGCCTGGTGCGGAATACGCGGCTCGGCGGCGTCCGTCTCAGCGCCGGCGCCCGCACCACCGCCGTCGGCAGCGGTGTGTTCGGCCGCCGGGTGCTCGGCCTGTGCGGCCCCGGTGCGCTCCGTGTGTTCCGCCTGCTCGGCGTGTTCCGTCCGCTCGGTGGCGGTGTGCTCTCCGGCGGCGTGCGCGCGGCGCTCGGCGACGACCTCCTCGACGGCCCGCAGCACGCCCCGGTAGCCCGAGCAGCGGCACAGGTTGCCGCACAGGGCCTGACGGGTCTCCAGCTCGGTGGGGGCCGGGTTGCCCTCCAGCAGGTCGTGCACGGTCATCGCCATGCCGGGCACGCAGAAGCCGCACTGCACCGCGCCGCAGCGGGCCAGCGCCCGCTGCACGTCCGAGGGCCGGCCGTCCACGGCCAGGCCCTCCACGGTACGGACCTCGCTGCCGGCCGCGGTCACCGCCGGCACCAGGCAGGACGCGACGAGACGGCCGTCGACCTGCACGTTGCAGGCGCCGCACTCGCCCTGCGAGCAGCCGTCCTTGGCGCCCGCGAGGCCCAGGCGCTCGCGCAGCACGTACAGCAGCGACTCGCCGATCCACGCGTCCGTGACCGGCCGGTCGACGCCGTTGACGCTCAGCACGTAGGAGGCGAGCGGGTGCTCGTCCTGCGGCGGCGCGGGCGGCGGGTCCTGCGGGGGCGCTGCCGCCTCCTGCTCCGCGGAGGGCGCCTGCTGCTCCGGGGACTGCGGGGTCTGCTCGGCCTGCGCGACCTGCTCCGGGGCCGGGTGGTCCTGTTGCGCTTGCTCCGCGTTCGGCTGGTCGGTGTTCGACTGCTCCGGGTCCGACTGGTCCCGTTCCGGGGCGTCCGGGTCGGTGTCCGCGGCCGGGGCCGCGGAACCGGCGTCCGTGGCCGGGGACTCGGGCTCCGCGTCGGGCTGCTCGACGGCTTCGGGGACGTCGACGGCGCCCTCCGCCACCGCCGGCTCCGCAGACGGCTGGGCGGCCCGCTCGGGGGCCTCCACGGCGTCTCCGGTGGCTCCGGCTTCCCCGGCGTCGCCCTCGGCCCCGTCCGCTCCGTCGTCTCCAACGGCCCCGTCAGGTCCAGCGGCCCCGTCGGATCCAGCGGGCACGGGTTCGGTGACCTCGGGCGCGGCGGACGCGGGTTCCGGACCGGAGGGCTGCCCGGCGGGAGCGTGCGCCTCGGGCTCGGACCCGGGCTCGGGCTCTGCGTGCCCGGAGGGCTCGGGGTGCCCGGAGGGCTCGGCGTGCTCCGGGTACGGGGACGGTCCCGGCTGCGCGGGGCCGTCGTACGGGCCCTCGGCGGGAACGTGGGGCGCGCCGGGCTCCTGCACGGGGGCCTGCTGCGGCTGTCCCCACGGCTGCCCGGCCGCCTCCGTCGCCCACGGGGCCGGTGCGCCGCCGGGCAGGGTGGCCGGAGGAGTGCCGCCCCACTGCTGGATCAGGGACGACGTCGTGAACTCGCCCGATTCGTCCGGTAGATCACCGCCGGCGACCGGAATCGACCACTGCCCGGTCACGTCATGCCCGGCCACCCCGTGCCCGGTCGTGTCGTGTCCGGCCGCCCCGTGCCCGGTCATGCCGTGCGCGGCCACGTCCTGCCCGGCCGCACCGTGCCCGGGGGCCGGTCCGCCGGCCTGGGTGTCCTGGTGGCCCTGTGTCTCCGGGAAGGTCCACTGCTGGGTGGCCTCGGGCTCGTAGCGGAACCGGTCGTCCATGCCCTCGCCCGGGCCGGCGTGCGCACCCTGGTGCGCACCGGGCTGCACGCCGGGGTGCGGGCCCGGGTACCCGCCCGCCTCCTGGGGCAGCGCGTTGGGGTCCGGCCACTGCGCCCCCTCGGCGGGGGCGGCCGGGGCGGACCAGGTGCCCGTGGCGGCCGGGTCGGTGGCCTCGGTCGGCGCGGGCGTGACCGTTATCTGCGGGGGCACGTAGCCGTGGCCGGGCGCGGCCAGCGGGCTGTCCCCGGCCAGGAGGGCGTCGATGCCGCCCTCGGGGAGTTTCACGAACGCCGTGGCGCCGTCGTCGTAGTCGCCCTGGGGCAGGGGGTTCCAGCGGCCGCCGCTGTCCGGCGTGCCCTCCGCGTGCTGGTCGTCGGTCACGACAGCGCCCTCCCCAGTGCTCGTCGGGCCAGCGCGGCGACGGTGCGCCGCAGGTGCAGTACGGCGGGCGGCAACTGCTGCACGGAGCCGTCCTCCGCCGGGGCCGGGTCGGGGATGCAGGCCGCGGCGACGTACTCGCCGAAGGCGTGCAGCGCCTCGGGGACGATCGCACGGCTGTTGTCCCAGTCGATGAGCCCGGCCACCCACTGCTCGGCGTCCAGGGGCCGCAGCGGCATCGGCGCTATGGCACCCACCGCGCAGCGCACACCGCGCCGGGCCGGGTCGAGGACCAGCGCCACGGAGGCGATCGCGCGGCCCGGTCCGGTACGGCCGGTGGCCTTCAGGAAGACCTGCGGGGCGTGCAGCAGCGGTACGCGCACGTACCCGATCAGCTCGCCCGCGCGCAGCATCTCCACGCCGGCCAGCAGGTGGGAGACGGGGATCTCCCGGCGGGCGCCGCCCGGGCCCGCGACGATCAGCGTGGCCTCCAGGGCGGCGAGGACCGGCAGCGCGTCCCCGGTGGGCGCGGCGGAGGCGATGTTGCCGCCGAGGGTGCCCGCGTTGCGGATGTGCGGCGGGCCCGCGGCGCGCGCGGCGGCGGCGAGCGCCGGGATGAGGGCGGCGAAGTCGGGGCGCCCCATGCGGGCGTGGGTCAGGCCCGCGCCCAGCAGCGCGTGGCCGTCCTGGTACTGCCAGCCGCGGATCTCGCTGATCCGGCCGAGGCCGACCAGCGCGGTCGGCCTGAGCTGCCCGGAGTTGACGGCGGCCATGAGGGCGGTGCCGCCCGCGACCGGCACGGCGGCGGGCACGGCGGCGAGTGCCGCGACGGCCTCGTCCAGCGTCGTGGGCAGCGTGACGGCCTGCGCCGCCTGCGGTGCGTGCGTCGTCAAACCGGCTGCCCCTTCCCGCTGCCCCACTGGTCCCACCCGTGCTGCCGTACGGTACGGCCTGACAGGGCGGACGTGGCAACTCTGGCACATCTTCGCAGGGGCCCGGGACACGGGTCCGCCGGGTGGTGTTCGCCCACCTCATCGGGGCATCTCCGTTTCGGCGGACCCTCACCGGTGCGGGCGAATTACCACCCTTCGCTGACTCTTGCGGGTTTTTTCCAGTACCCGTTCGAGACAACGGGCGGGAACGGTCGAGCCAACCGGGGGGAACAGTCGAGACGGCGAGCCGGAACGGCTCCCCGCCGCGGCCGTCCGGCCACCGCACCGGCACCGATCCACCACCACACCGCCACCGCCCGGCCACCGAACCGCCACCGCTTTCCGGCCACCGCACCGTCACCCCCCCACCGCCGCACCCCCCCCCCCCCACCCCCCCCCCGGCCCCCCCCCCCCCCCCCCCCTCCCGCCCGCCCCGCCCGCGCCCTCCGCGCCGTGGGGCGCGGGGCGCGCGCGGCGGTGCGCGCGGCCCGCGCCCGCGCCGGGCGGCGCCCGGGCGGCGGGTGGTGGGCGCGTCGCCCGCCGCGGCGGTCGGGCCGTCACAACGGCGCCGGTCCACCACCGCGCCGCCACCGCCAGGCCACCGAACCGCCACCGCGGTCGGGCCACCGCGCCGTCGCCCCCCCTCCGCAGCGCCGTCACCCCCCGACCACCGCGACGGCACCGCCAACCACCGCCCGACCACCGCACCACCACGCACTCACCGCACCGGCGGCGCCCCCTCGATCGGGCGGCCGAGGACGCCGGGCCGCCGCTGCCAGGGCAGTGGTCCGGTGGGCGGGCGGTAGCCGACGCCGAGCGCGTCCAGGCGCCGGTAGTGGGTGCTCATCCGCCGCTCGAAAGCGGCGAAGTCCCTCTCCTGCGGGGCGGGCAGGGCGCTCCAGGCCACCTCGGCGAAGGCGGCGAGCCGGGGGAAGGCCTGGTAGTCGACGCGGGCGGTGGTCTCCATCACCTCGGTCCACAGGTTGGCCTGGGTGCCCAGGACCCGGCGTGCCCGCGCCGCGTCGAGCCCGTCGGGGACGGGTTCGAACCGGTAGACGTCCTCCAGGGTGCGGACGAATCCGATCGGCACGGGCTCGTCGGCGCCCGCGTCCTGCCGGTGGTCCAAGTACACCTGCTGCTCGGGGCACATGACGACGTCGTGGCCGGCCCGCGCGGCGGCGATCCCGCCGGCGTACCCGCGCCAGGAGGACACCGCGGCCCCGGCCGTCAGCCCGGTTCCGGTCACCGCCGCAGCCTCGCCTGCGGGCGCCGCCGCCTCGTCTCCGGTTACCCCGGTCGCCCCGGCGCGGCGGCCGCCCTCCAGGATCTCGTCCCAGCCGATGAGCCGACGCCCGCGCGCGGCCAGCCACTTGTCGAAGTGGCCGACGAACCACGCCTGCAACTCGTCCTCGTCGGCCAGGCCGAGTTCCTTGATGCGGGCCTGCGCGGTGGGCGAGGCACGCCACTGGTCCTTGGGGCACTCGTCGCCGCCGATGTGTACGAACGCCCCGAACTGCCCTGCGTCGGCGGGGAAGAGGCCGAGGACCTCCTCCAGGACGCCCTCGTAGAAGCGCAGGGTGGTGTCCGTGGGCGCGAGGACGTTGCGGCTGACGCCCCAGTCGTCCCAGACGGTGAGGGCGGTGGTGTCCACGACGTCGGTGTTGCCGAGTTCGGGGTAGGCGGCGATGGCGGCCTGGGAGTGGCCGGGCACGTCGATCTCGGGGACGACGGTGATGTGCCGCTCAGCAGCGTAGGCGACGATCTCCCGGATGTCGTCCTGGGTGTAGTACCCGCCGTGCGGTTTCTCCTCCCACAGCGGGGAGGTGCGGTGGCCGAACCGGGTGCGGGTGCGCCAGGAGCCGACCTCGGTCAGTTTCGGGTACCGCTCGATCTCGATGCGCCAGCCCTGGTCGTCCGTCAGGTGCAGGTGGAGGACGTTGAGCTTGTGGGCGGCCATCAGGTCGAGGTAGCGCAGCACACCGTCCTTGGGCATGAAGTGCCGGGCCACGTCGAGCAGCAGGCCCCGCCAGCGGAACCGGGGGGCGTCCTCGACGACCTGCGCCGGGACCGTACGGCCGGCCCCGGGCCGTACGGGGGCGCGGCGGAAGGCGTCCGGGCCGAGCAGCTGGCGCAGGGTCTGCGCGCCCCAGAAGACCCCGGCCGGATCGCCGCCCCGGATCTCCACGCTCCCTTCGGTGACCGTCAGCCGGTATCCCTCGGGTTCCAGCGCGTCGTCCAGGCGCAGTCGTACGGTGCCGGGCGCGTCCGCGTCGGCCGCGGCGGGCAGCGGCAGGCCGAGCGCGGCACCGAGGGCGGCGCGCAGCCACCGTTCGGTGGTGCCGGTGCCGGGCGCGGCCCACAGGGAGGTGTCCGCGTCGAACCGGAACACGTGCGAGGCGGTGCCCTCGACGGCGCGCGGCGCCGGAATCACGTCGGTCATGGCAGCCCTTCACGGGTGGCGACCCCTGCGACGGGCTGCGGCGCCCTTCACGGGCGGCAGCCCCGCACGGGTGGCGACGGTGGCGGACGCCGGGCGGCGGCCGCAGGGCCATGGGTAGCGCCGGAGGCGCCACCGCGCAATCGCCGTTGCACATGCTGCGCACAGGCGCCCGCGCCGTCCGCGGCGCGCACCGGGGACGCGCAGGCCCCCGGAGGCGCGTCACGACGCGTCCCGGGGGCCTGGGGCAAGCCGACCGGACCGGCGGGCCGGGCTGCCTCTTCCTGCTGTGCTGCCTCGGCCGGCCGGGCCGCCGGGGCTTTTTGAGCCGAGCGGTCGGGCGGGCGGGCCGTGCGCCGGCGAAGCCGGTCACGTCCCGGCCCGGCGGGTCACCGTCCGCGACAGTCGGTGTCCACTGCGACAACGGCAGCGACAGGGGTCACTGTCCGCGACAGCGACAGGTCACTTCTTCTTGTCGTCGCCGCCCTCGCCGCCGCTGCCCATGGACTCGTAGATCTCCTTGCACAGCGGGCACACCGGGTACTTCTTCGGGTCGCGGCCGGGCACCCACACCTTGCCGCACAGCGCCACGACGGGGGTCCCGTCCAGGGCGCTCGCCATGATCTTGTCCTTCTGGACGTAGTGGGCGAAGCGCTCGTGGTCGCCGTCGCCGTGGGACACCTGCGGTGTCGGCTCTACGAGGGTTCCCGTACCAGTCCCGCGCTCGGGCTCGAGAGTGCTCATACGGCAAGGGTACTGAAGCGCGCGGGCTTCAGGCCCGGTCCGGGGCCGCCCGCCCTCCGGCCGGACGACGCCGCTTTCGAAACGCGCCCTAGTTGAGCGACGGGTCGTCCGGATACGTGGCGACCATCGCCAGTTCGTTGCGCTGGCGGCGCAGCACTTCGCGCCAGAGTTTCTCCGGGGCCGGGGAGGAGACGTCGCCGGGTTCGGACTCCACGACGTACCACGCGCCCTCCACCAGTTCGTCCTCGAGCTGGCCGGGGCCCCAGCCGGCGTATCCGGCGAAGATCCGCAGGGAGCCGAGGGCCGAGGCGAGCAGTTCCGGTGGCGCCTCCAGGTCGACCAGGCCGATCGCGCCGTGCACCCGGCGCCAGCCCAGCGGGGCGCGTTCCCCGGCGCCGCCGCCGGGGATCACGGCCACGCCGAGCGCGGAGTCCAGCGAGACCGGGCCGCCCTGGAAGACCACACCGGGTTCGCCGGCGAGGTCCGCCCAGCCCTCCAGGATGTCGCCCACGTCCACGGGCGTGGGACGGTTCAGGACGACACCGAGGGAGCCCTCCTCGTCGTGGTCGAGAAGGAGCACCACCGCACGGTCGAAGTTCGGGTCCGCCAGGGCGGGGGTGGCCACGAGCAGCCGCCCTGTGAGCGAGGACACCTCGGTCATGCCTGACATGATCCCGCATCTTCCCCGGGTGTGGGGAGCCAATCCGGCTACCGGAGTGAGGGCGGCCACGGAGCACGGAAGCGTCACCGGCGCACGGCCCGTGAACGGTGACCCGCTGTGCCCGCCGACGAACGGTTCGTGTTGTGACACAGCCATGACCTTCAGGACGGCACACGGGCTTACTTCCGGGGGGCGCGCGGAGATTACTCTGTCTCTCCGGCCCCTGCCCGACGTCCCGACTCGGAAATCGACAGTGACGGGCCGGCCCCCCTGCCCACCTCATCGGAACGCGAGATACATGAGCGTCAACGACGATGTCCTGCTTGTCCATGGCGGAACCCCGCTGGAGGGCGAGATCCGTGTCCGCGGTGCGAAGAACCTCGTGCCGAAGGCCATGGTCGCCGCTCTGCTCGGCAGTGAGCCAAGTCGCCTGCGCAACGTTCCGGACATCCGTGACGTGCGGGTCGTACGCGGTCTGCTGCAACTGCACGGGGTGACGGTCCGCCCCGGTGAGGAGCCGGGCGAGCTGGTGCTCGACCCGACCCGGGTGGAGAGCGCGAACGTCGCCGACATCGATGCCCACGCGGGCTCCAGCCGCATCCCGATCCTGTTCTGCGGGCCGCTGCTGCACCGGCTGGGCCACGCGTTCATCCCGGGCCTGGGCGGCTGCGACATCGGCGGCCGGCCCATCGACTTCCACTTCGACGTGCTGCGGCAGTTCGGCGCGGTCATCGAGAAGCGGGCCGACGGGCAGTACCTGGAGGCCCCGAAGGGGCTGCGCGGCACCAAGATCCGGCTGCCGTACCCGTCCGTCGGCGCGACCGAGCAGGTACTGCTGACGGCCGTACTGGCCGAGGGCGTCACGGAGTTGTCCAACGCGGCCGTCGAGCCGGAGATCGAGGACCTCATCTGCGTGCTGCAGAAGATGGGCGCGATCATCGCGATGGACACCGACCGCACGATCCGCATCACCGGTGTGGACGCGCTGCGCGGCTACAACCACCAGGCCCTGCCGGACCGGCTGGAGGCGGCCTCCTGGGCGTCGGCGGCGCTGGCGACCGAGGGCGACATCTACGTCCGCGGCGCCCAGCAGCGGTCGATGATGACGTTCCTGAACACCTACCGGAAGGTGGGCGGCGCCTTCGAGATCGACGACGAGGGCATCCGGTTCTGGCACCCCGGCGGGCAGTTGAAGTCCATCGCGCTGGAGACGGACGTGCACCCGGGCTTCCAGACCGACTGGCAGCAGCCGCTGGTGGTGGCCCTCACCCAGGCGACCGGCCTGTCGATCATCCACGAGACGGTGTACGAGTCCCGGCTGGGCTTCACCTCCGCGCTGAACCAGATGGGCGCGCACATCCAGCTCTACCGCGAGTGCCTGGGCGGCTCCGACTGCCGCTTCGGGCAGCGCAACTTCCTGCACTCCGCGGTGGTGTCGGGCCCGACCAAGCTCCAGGGCGCCGACCTGGTCATCCCCGACCTGCGCGGCGGCTTCTCCTACCTGATCGCGGCGCTGGCCGCCCAGGGCACCTCCCGCGTCCACGGCATCGACCTGATCAACCGCGGCTACGAGAACTTCATGGAGAAGCTCGTGGACCTGGGCGCGAAGGTGGAGCTGCCCGGGCAGGCGCTCGGATAGCGGACGCGAACGCCCGGGCGGGTTCGGCGCTCGGGGCCCGGGCGCGAGCGCCCGGGCCGGGCTCGGCCAAGGGCGCGGGCGCGCGTCTGCGGCGCGTACGACGACGGGGCGGCCCCCGGTGAGGGGGGCCGCCCCGTTGACGTTGTGATCGGCCCTAGCGGGCCTCGTACGCCGTCCCGTGGCGTACCAGGGGCAAGGTCACTTGCCCTTGGCGGCTTCCTTGAGCTTGCTGCCCGCGGAGACCTTCACGCTGTAGCCGGCCGGGATCTGGATCGGCTCGCCGGTCTGCGGGTTGCGGGCGGTGCGAGCGGCACGGTGGGTGCGCTCGAAGGTGAGGAAGCCAGGGATGGTGACCTTCTCGTCCCCCTTGGAGACGATGTCGCCGACGACGTCGGCGAACGCGGCCAGCACGGCGTCGGCGTCCTTGCGGGTCACCTCGGCGCGGTCGGCCAGCGCGGCCACCAGCTCACTGCGGTTCATGTTGTTACTCCCGTGTTCTTCTTGCCATTGCGGCGTGCACACGCGGCGAAGCCGCATGTGGGGCCAGCGAAGCCGATGCTGCCAGGGTCCTCGGTCGGTCCCCGGACCCGGGTCCCTCGTCAGACCCTCGCGCCCAGGGAGGCATCCTGCCCCCACCTGCGGCGGGAAAGCCAATCCGGCACCCGTAGGAGTCGTGAGAACACCCGTGGGAGTCACACGAAAAGAGGGCTCGCCTCTCGCGCCACGATAGGACGCGCCACTGACAACGCGTTCCCCGACGCGCCGGTTCCAGGCCGCACCGTGGCGATCGTCACGCCCCATACGGCCCTTGTCCCACCCGTCCGCACGACCCGTGCGGCCCTGGACCGGACGCCCGCCCCGGGCGCACGCCCGGAAAAGGCGCACGCCCGGCACAGAGGCCCCGGGACAGAGTGCCCCGGATCAGACGCCCGACGCGCTGCTGACCGCGGCGGCTCCGGCCGCCTTGGCGGCCTCGCGGACGGCTCCGGCGACGGCGCCGGCCACCTTGTCGTTGAAGACGGAGGGGATGATGTAGTTCGGGTTCAGCTCGTCCTCGCTGACCACGTCGGCCAGGGCCTGCGCGGCGGCCAGCATCATCTCGGTGTTGACGGTGCGGGACTGGGCGTCCAGCAGGCCGCGGAAGACGCCCGGGAAGACCAGCACGTTGTTGATCTGGTTGGGGAAGTCCGAGCGGCCGGTGGCCACAACTGCCGCCGTCTGACGGGCGATTGCCGGGTCGACCTCGGGGTCGGGGTTCGCGAGCGCGAACACGATCGCGCCGTCGGCCATGGCGGCCACGTCGTCGCCGTCGAGCACGTTGGGCGCCGAGACGCCGATGAAGACGTCCGCGTCGCGCACGGCCTCCTTCAGCGTGCCGGTCAGGTTCTCGGGGTTGGTGTTGTCCGCGATCCAGCGCAGCGCGGACTCGGGGGCGGCGTCGACCAGGTCCTCGCGGCCGGCGTGGACGACGCCGTGGATGTCGGCGACGACGGCGTTCTTCACGCCCGCGGCCAGCAGCAGCTTCAGGATGGCCGTGCCCGCGGCGCCGGCGCCGGACATCACCACGCGGACGTTCTCGATCGCCTTGCCCACCACGCGCAGGGCGTTGGTGAGGGCGGCGAGCACGACGATCGCGGTGCCGTGCTGGTCGTCGTGGAAGACGGGGATGTCCAGGGCCTCGCGCAGCCGGGCCTCGATCTCGAAGCAGCGGGGTGCGGAGATGTCCTCCAGGTTGATGCCGGCGAAGCCGGGGGCGATCGCCTTGACGATCTCGACGATGGCGTCGGTGTCCTGGGTGTCCAGGCAGATCGGCCAGGCGTCGATGCCGGCGAACCGCTTGAACAGGGCCGCCTTGCCCTCCATGACGGGCAGGGCCGCCTTGGGGCCGATGTTGCCCAGGCCGAGCACGGCGGAGCCGTCGGTCACGACCGCGACGGAGTTGCGCTTGATGGTCAGGCGGCGCGCGTCGTCGGGGTTCTCGGCGATGGCCATGCAGACGCGGGCCACACCGGGCGTGTAGACCATGGACAGGTCGTCACGGTTGCGGATGGGGTGCTTGGACGCCATCTCGATCTTGCCGCCGAGGTGCATCAGGAACGTACGGTCGGAGACCTTGCCGAGCGTGACGCCCTCGATGCCCCGCAGCTTCTCGACGATCTCCTCGGCGTGCGCGGTGGAGGTGGCCGCGATGGTGACGTCGATGCGGAGCTTCTCGTGGCCGGAGGCCGTGACGTCGAGGCCGGTCACCGAGCCTCCGGAGGACTCCACCGCGGTGGTGAGCTGCGAGACGGCGGTTCCGCTCGCGGGCACCTCCAGCCGGATGGTCATCGAGTAGGAGACGCTGGGCGCCGTTGCCATGGCCGACTTCCTCTGCTTTCACCGTGTCGCGAAGTTCTGCCGTCCGATCGTCGCACCTACCCCTGAGTACGTGGTAGCCGCCCCGAGTTGCGGCCTTTGTGTTCACAGGCACGTGCCGTTTTCGGAAAGTGACTTCCACCATACGAGAGTTGAGGGCGGGGCGGTAGGTGGTCGGGCAGCAAAAGAGGCCCACGTCACATCGTGACGTGGGCCTCCTTCGTGCTCAGTGACACCGACCCGCCATGCTCGCCTCGCGGCAAGTGGTCGCTCGAAGCGACTAAGGTTGGGCCCGGGGGCTTGGATCGGGCCGGTGCCACACCTAGGCTAACAAACGAAGCCCGCCACACCATTCCCGGCGAGCGGGATCGCTCCGTTTTCCGCCGCGTTCAGTCCCGCAGCAGGTCCGGCACCCCGGCCTCGTCGGGCTCGTCCCGCTCCCCGGAGACGACCGTGAGCTGCTGCGTCGCCCGGGTCAGGGCGACGTAGAGCACCCGCAGGCCGGCCGGTGACTCGTCGGCGATCTCCGCCGGCGAGACGACGAGCGTCGCGTCGTACTCCAGGCCCTTGGCCTCCAGGCTGCCCAGC
This sequence comes from Streptomyces mexicanus, assembly GCF_902506575.1. Classification (GTDB taxonomy): domain Bacteria; phylum Actinomycetota; class Actinomycetes; order Streptomycetales; family Streptomycetaceae; genus Streptomyces; species Streptomyces mexicanus. The sequence goes on from NZ_LR732544.1 coordinate 3,184,312, forward strand.
GCCACCACCCGGTCCCCGAGCCCGGCCAGCCAGCGGCGGGCCTCCTCGCGGCGGTTCATGGCGACGACGACGCCGACGGTGCCGTCCACCTGCTCCAGCAGCCGCTCGGCCTCCGCCCGCACGGTCTCGCGCAGAACGTCCCCGGCGAGCGCGAAACGCGGCCGCAGGCCCGGGGGGCGCACCGCCGAGGGCGAGCGGGAGCCGGGCATGGCCAGGGCGAGCACCTTGGCGGCCAGCTCGGCGATCTCGGCGGGGGTGCGGGAGTTCACGGGCAGCTCGAAGCGGCGGCGCGGGCGGGTGCCCAGCGCCTCGTCGCGGGCCTCGGCAGCCTCGTCCGGGTCGGACCAGGAGGACTGGGCGGGGTCGCCCACGACCGTCCAGGTGGCGTGCCGGCCGCGGCGGCCCACCATGCGCCACTGCAACGGGGTGAGGTCCTGCGCCTCGTCCACGATGACGTGCGCGTACTCGGTGCGCTCCTGCGCCAGGCGCTCGGCCCGCTCGCGCTGCGACTCCTCGCGCACCGGCATCAGCTCCTCCAGGCCGGTGAGCTGGTCCAGCGGATCGAGTTCGCGCTTCTTGCGCGGGCGGGCCGGGGTGCCGAGGATCGCCTGCAGCTCGTCGAGCATCGCCACGTCGTGCACCGAGTAGCCGTCCCGCTTGAGCGAGCGGGCGACCTTGCGCACCTCGCCGGGGTTGAGCACGCGGCGCGCCCAGCGGCCCAGGCGCCGCTCGTCGGCCATCGCCGCGAGCACGGCCCGCGGGGTCAGCTCGGGCCACCAGGCGTCCAGGAAGGCGGCGAAGGAGTCCTCGCCGGTGACGTCCTCGTCGAAGGACGAGCGCAGCTCGGCGGCCAGCTCCGGGTCGGTGTGCCGGCCGGCCGCTCCGGACCGCTCCCACAGGGCGTCCAGCAGGAGCTTGCGGGCGCGCGGGCGCAGCAGGTTCACCGGTGCGGTGCCGCCGAGGGCGGTGCGCCGGATGCGGTCCAGTTCGTCGGCCTCCAGCTCCAGCCGGCGCCCGAAGGCGACCACCCGCAGCCGGGTGGGCGGCCCGGCCGGAACCGGAGCGTCGCTGTCGCTTTCGCTGTCGTCGAGGGTGAGCTGCCCCTCCGGGGCTCCCGCGCCGCTTCCCGCGCCCGGGCCCAGCTCCAGTGCGCCCCGTGCCGCCTTCCGCAGCACCTTCAGCATCCGGTACGAGCCCTTCGCCCGCGCCACGGCCGGCGAGTCGTACAGCGTGGCCTCCACGCCGTCGACCAGGGAGCCCAGCGCCCGGATGGCGACCTGACCCTCCTCGCCGAGGGAGGGCAGCACGCCCTCGGTGTACGCCACCAGCAGCGGGGTCGGGGAGACGATCAGGATGCCGCCCGCGTACCGGCGGCGGTCCTGGTAGAGCAGGTAGGCGGCGCGGTGCAGGGCGACCGCCGTCTTCCCCGTGCCCGGCCCGCCCTCGACGTACGTCACGGAGGCGGCGGGGGCGCGGATGACAAGGTCCTGCTCAGCCTGGATGGAGGCGACGATGTCCCGCATGCTGTGGCCGCGGGCCCGGCCCAGCGCGGCCATCAGCGCGCCGTCGCCGATGGCGGGCAGCTCCCGCCCGTCGAGGTAGGCGGTCAGCTCCGGGCGCATCAGGTCGTCCTCGACGCCGAGCACGCGCCGCCCCTTGGAGCGGATGACGCGCCGGCGCACGACCCGGCCCGGGTCGACGGGCGTGGCCCGGTAGAACGGGGCCGCGGCCGGCGCGCGCCAGTCGATGACCAGCGGCGAGTAGTTCTCGTCGAGGACGCCGATACGGCCGATGTGCAGGGTTTCGGCGATGTCGGCGGTGTTGTCCGCCCGTACGGCGCCCTCGGCGGGCTCCACCGCCGTGTACGCCCCGTCGGGCCCCTTCTTGCCGTCCTTGCCGAGCAGCAGGTCGATCCGGCCGAAGAGGAAGTCCTCGAACTCGTTGTTCAGCCGGTTGAGGTGGACGCCGGCCCGGAAGACCTGCGCGTCGCGCTCGGCGAGCGCGCCGGGCGTGCCCACCTGGCCGCGGCGGGCCGCGTCCTGCATGAGGAACTCGGCCTCGTGGATCTTCTCCTCGAGCCGCCGGTACACCCGGTCCAGGTGTTCCTGTTCACCGCGGATCTCCCGGTCGCGCACGGAGTCGCCCGCGGCGTCGTGCGCTGTGCCGTGAACCGATTCGACCGCGGAATCCTGTTGAGCCTGAGCGGCCACCGGGCCCCCTTCTGACGTGCTGGGCAGCCGTCAACCGTACGCGAAGGGGACCCACTGGCGGAAGCCGGACCCGGCGGATGTCCGGGGGCCATTGCCCCGCCCGGCCGCCGTGTCCGGGCGCCGCCGCGCCGCCCGGCCGGTCAGGCGCCGACCTGGACGAGTTTCTTCCCGTCGAAGGTCATGACCTCGAAGTGGTCGATCTGGTTGGGCTGGAAGGCCGCGCCGCCGCGCACGTACAGGGGGCTCTTGGCCTCCTCGGTCTTGGCGTTCGGCATGCCGTAGCCCCAGTCCGGCACGGACCATGAGGTGAGCGTCTCGCGCTCGCCGTTCTTGCCGACGGCGATGAGCGAGCAGCGCTCGGGGCCGGTGACGTTCTTCAACTGCAGGACGGCGTCGGTGCCCCAGTCCTTCTTCTGCATCGCGACCGTCGCCGTGATGTGCGTGGCCGGGTCGGTGGCCGCCACCTTGTCGGGCATCTCCTGGAAGGCGGCCTGCGCGGGGCTCACCGCCACCGTGGCACCACCGCCGTCGTCCGCGCCCTCCACCGCGTACACCGTCAGCGGGCCGCCCACGATCAGCGCCGCCGCGGCCCCGACCAGGTACAGCCCGCGCCGGCGTGTGCGGGCGCGGCGGGCGGCGACCTCGTCGACCAGCTTCTCCGCCAGCCGCGGGGCGGGCCGGGCGGACAGGGACTCGCCGAGGGCGGGCGTGCCGGAGCCGGGCAGGTCCGCGAGCGCGGCCAGCATCGGCTCCATCCCGGCCAGTTCGTCGAGCTGCCGCGCGCACCACTCGCACGTGGCGAGGTGGGCCTCGAAAGCGGTTGCTTCGGCGTCGTCGAGAATCCCGAGGGCGTAGGCGCCGACGCTCTCGTGCTCGTTCGGGGCCGGGGTTCCCTGCATGGAGCCAGGCATACCCGAACCACCCGTGCCGAACCCCCCGTACCTGCTCATCACGCCGTCACCCCCCGCTCCTCCAGTGCCAGCTTCATCGAACGCAGGGCGTAGAACACCCGTGAGCGCACGGTGCCGCTGGGTATGCCCAGCGTCTGCGCCGCCTCATTGACGGTACGCCCTTTGAAGTACGTCTCGACGAGGACCTCCCGGTGGGCCGGGGTCAGGTCCTCCAGGGCGTCCGACAGCGTCATCAACCACAGCGCCTTGTCGATCTCGTCCTCCGCGGGGATGACCTCCAGCGGCGACGGATCGACCTCCTGCGGCCGGGCCTGCCGGCTGCGGTGGCCGTCGATGACGATGCGGCGCGCGACCGTCACCAGCCAGGGGCGTACCGAACCGGTGGCTCGGTTGAGCCGGCCGGCGTTCTTCCAGGCACGGATGAGCGTTTCCTGCACCACGTCCTCGGCGCGCTGCCGGTCTCCGGCGACCAGCCTGAGGACGTAGGCGAGCAGGGGTCCGGCGTGCTCGCGGTACAGCGCGCGCACCAGCTCCTCGTCGGGCTCCGAGGACGGTGAGGACATGCGATGTCGGGCCCTCGCCCCACGCTCCTTCGCCACGGCCGCATCCTTGCGCACGCCTACCTCCGGTGTCCGGGGGTTCCCCCAGTCGGTCGCTCGTGGACGGGTACGGACACGCGACGCGCGGTGTTCAAAGGGGGACGGCAGATTTCCGCGGAGGTGCGGTCGGGACGGTGCGACGCGAGGGGCCGCGGGACGGACAAGGGGACACATGTACCCCGCTTGCGCCTAGGCGCGGGCGAGGGCCGCGCGGCGGCGGTGGCGGGCGACGCGCTCCCGGTTGCCGCACACCTCGCTGGAGCACCAGCGCCTGCGGCGGCCCCGGGAGGTGTCCAGGTACACGATCGGGCAGTTGTCGCCCGCGCACTGGCGCAGGGCGGAGCGGGTGACCGGGTCGGTGAGCAGGTCCACCGCGTCCCGCGCCACGGCCGCGAGCAGCGCCGCGCACGCGGGCGGGCCGGCCGGCACCCGCACCAGCGTGCCGTCCCCGGCGCGTACGGCCCGCGGCGCGGGCGGTGCGGGACGGGCGAGGTCGTTGACGCGGGCGAGCGCGACGTCGTGGGGCCGGACGTCCGCGGCGAGCTGCGCCCGCACCAACGGATCGATGTGCTCGCGCAGTTCGCGGAACCGGGGCGGCCAGGACGCGTCGGCGTGCGTCAGCGCGGTGCCCGGCGGGACCAGTCCCGCCCCGGTGATCCAGGCGCACAGCGCGGGCAGGGAGCCCAGACGCTCGCCGGGATGGGTGGTGGCCAGCAGATCCAGGCAGATCCGTCCCGCGTCGAACCGCAGGTCGTAGGGGGCCGTGGCCGTACCCAGTGCCATGTGCCTGTCACCGCCTAGGACAGGGAGCGCGTTCCCTCTCCCACAGTGCCCGCCCCCGCACGCGGCCGGAAGCCCCCGGACGGTCAACTGGAGGGCATCACGCGCCCGGCTTCCACCGCCGCATCCAGGAGCTATGAAGGAGTAACCGTGCCGAACCTCCACTGGCAGAAGTCCACCTACAGC
>NZ_LR732544.1:3189098-3204054 GCF_902506575.1 Streptomyces mexicanus
CAGCGAGGAGAACGAGAGCGGGCAGTAGCAAGACAAACGTTGGTAAGCGTCAGAAAATAGAAATTATATGTGGTTAAATCCAAAACGGCAGAAGCCGGAATGAGATTCATAGGGGCTCGTCCGCAGCGTCAGATGTGTGTAGGAGACAGGACGGACACCGTCACGCGGCAGCGCGCCGGGACCGGACCGCCGGCGCACCCGGATCACCCGGGACGCCGCACACCTTCGCCCGGCCCGCGCAGGAGTCCTCGCCCGGGCCGGTCACGGCGCCCCGGGCAGGCGAACACCGGCTCCCGGACCGGCCGTCGGCCGGATCACCGAGCTGTGAGGCCCCCACCGGTCGTCCGGACCGTGGGACACCCGCGGGCCGCCCGGTCCGGGAAACCTCCGCCCGTGCCCGGACCGTGGGACACCTGCCGGTCAGCCGAGCCGTGGAGCACCTGCCGGTCGCACGGCCCCGGGAACATCCGCCCGTCACCCGGGCCACGGGACACCTGCCGGTCAGGCGGCACCCACGGGTTCGCCGGCCGGGGTGGTGTCCGCCTGGGCGCCGCCCGCCTCGGCCACGGTGTACATGACCGACCGGTTCTGCTTGTACCGCTGGATGCGTCCCTTGGCGACCAGCGACTCCAGCGTGTTGCGCACGACCTGGGGGCTGGGCTCGCGGTCCGGGTGCTTGCGCAGCAGCTCCTCCCGCAGCTCGGCCGCCAGGCGCGGCTCGCTGTGCGCGCTGAGCAGATCCAGCAGCAGGTCGCGCAGCAGCACCTGCTGCCCGCCCTTGTCGCCGGCCTTGTCCGCGGCCTTCTGCGTGTTCTTCCGGGCGTTCTTCGGCGTGCCCTTCTGCGGCGCGGTCTTCTGGGCGGCCTTCTTCGGGGCCGACTTCTTGGCGGGCTTTCCGGCCGTCTTCCGCGCCGTCTTGCGCGCCGTCTTCTTCGCGGCCTTCGGCGCGCTGTCCTCGCCGCCCTGCTGGTCGGCCTTCGCTTCCTGCGGGGCCTGCTCTGCCTCCTGCTTCTGCTCCGCCGGGGCGGGGGCCGCGCTCTCCTCGGCCGGGGCGGCCTCGTCCGCGGCGGTGGAGGCGGACGCGGACTCCGGGGCGGGCGCGGCGGGTTCACCCTGCGCCTGGTGGGGCACGTGTGCCTGGGCGGACGCGTCGCCGGGGTGCTCCGCGAGGTCGAGGATGTTCCGCAGCAGCGTCTCCTCCTGCCTCAGGGACTCCAACTGGCGTGTCAGTTCCTCCTGTTGGCGACGGTTCTGCTCCAGGTCCGTCGCGGCTTGCTCCGCGTATCGCGAGCGGAGCGTGGCATCGGCTGATTCGATCGGCACGGCCGTTTCCCTTCTTGTGAAGACGTTGCTGCGCATGTTACTGGGACACACATGCTCGGCGCCCATAACTGCCAGAGTGCTCCACTGTCCGTCAAATGTGCAAAACCACCCGACGCCACGACCGGTCCCGCCCGCCGTCAGGCCTCGTCCCGCCCGGCGTCCCGCTCGTCGAGCAGCGCCAGGACGGCGTCGGTGGTCCGATGACCGGCGGCACCCGGGCACGCGGCGACGTACGAGGCGATCGCGTCCATGTCCACGCCCCGGCCGACAGCAACCCCCTGGCCAGAAAACGGACGTAACCGGGCGAGGGACACACCCACGTCACGTTGTTGACGCTCCCCGGGGCGGTGAAGGTCAGCAACGGGCACGTCGTCGATCCGACCGGCGCATAGTCTCCGCTCATGCAGGAGACCTCTGTGGCACACTTCTACGACCAACTGGCCGACGACTACCACCTCGTCTACGCGGACTGGGACGCGAGCGTCCACCGGCAGGCAGACGCCCTGCACGCGCTGATCGGCCGGGAGCGGACCGAGGTACTCGACTGCGCCTGCGGCATCGGCACCCAGGCCATCGGCCTGGCGCTGCGCGGGCACCGCGTCACCGGGACCGACCTCAGCCACCGCGCCGCGGCCCGCGCCGCCCGCGAGGCGTCCCACCGGGGCCTGACGCTGCCCACGGCCGTCGCGGACATGCGCCGCCTGCCGTTCGCCGACGGCGGCTTCGACACCGTGGTGTGCGCCGACAACGCCCTGCCGCACCTGCTGACGGAGCAGGAGGTGCGCACCGCCCTGGCGGAGATGCGCCGGGTGCTGCGCCGCGGCGGCCGGCTGCTGCTGAGCACCCGCCCCTACGACGATCTGCTGCGCGAGCGTCCCACCTCCACGCCCCCGCAGGTGCACCGGCCCGCCGGCGGCGCAGAGCGCACCGTCACCTTCCAGCTGTGGCACTGGCACGACGACGGTGAGCACTACGACCTGGAGCACTTCCGGCTCCTGCCGGCGGACGGCACGTGGCAGGTGCGGGTCAGCCGCACCACCTACTGGGCGCTCGGCCGCGACCGGCTGACCGCGCTGGCGGCCGAGGCGGGGTTCGTGGACCGCCGGTGGCGGATGCCGCGGGAAACGGGTTTCTTCCAGCCCCTGTTGGTGGCCCGCGCCGGCACCTGAGCACGGTCGCGTCCGCCGGCCCGTACGGCGCAGGCACGCACGTGCCGACGCCCCGGGACGGAGTCCCGGGGCGTCGGCGGCGGTCACGTGACGGATCTCCCGTCGAGGCCGGCGGTGGTCACGTGACGGATCTCCCGTCGAGGCCGGCCGTGGTCACTTGACGGAACCCCCTGTGATGCCGGCGGCGATGTACTTCTGCGCGACGACGAGCAGGATCGCGGCCGGGACCGCGGACAGCACGGACGCGGCCATGACCGATCCCCAGTCGCCGACATGCGCGCCGATGTACTGATAAATGCCGAGCGTGACCGGCTTGACGTCGTCGGTGGTGTTCAGGGTGAGCGCGAACATGAAGTCGCTCCAGGAGAACAGGAACGCGAACAACCCCGAGGTGATCAGGGAGTTGCGGCTCATCGGCAGCACGACCCTGACGAACGTGCGCAGCGGCCCCGCGCCGTCCACCTGCGCGGCCTCGATGACCTCACCGGGGATGGACACCATGAACGAGCGCATGAGCACGATGGAGAACGGGATGCCCAGGGAGGCGTCCGCCAGCATCAGACCGAAGTAGGAGTTGACCAGGCCCAGGTCGACGTAGGAGTTGTACAGGGCGTTGGCGATGACGATGCCCGGCACCATCTGGGTGATCAGCGTGCCGAACACGATGGTCCGTGAGCCGCGCAGCCCGAACCGGGCCAGCCCGTACGCCGCCGGGGCCGAGATCGCCAGGCAGATGACCACGGCACCCAGCGAGACCACCAGCGAGGTCAGCAGATGACCGCCCTGGTCGGTGATCGCCTTGGAGAAACCCGACAGGTCCAGGCTGTGCGGCACCGGGGCGACCCGGAGCAGCCCCGAGGCGGGCTGCAGCGCGGTGTTGAGCATCCAGTACAGCGGGAACAGCATCACGCACAGGACGAGCACGCCGGCGAGCGTGGAGCCCCAGCGGCGCCGGGGCGCGGTGGACGGACGCGAGGCCATGGACGTCACTTCCCCTCGGTGCGGTTGGCCCGCAGGTAGAACACCGCGAACACCGCGGAGATCAGGATGAGTACGTTGCCGACGACCGCGCCCGCCCCGAAGTCCAGCTGGACGAAGGAGTTCTGGTAGGTGAGCGTGCCCAGGGTCTGGGTGGCGTCGGCCGGTCCGCCGTCGGTCAGCGCGAGGATCAGGTCGAGGATCTTCACCGTCGACATGAAGCCGAGCACCAGGACGACGGTGATGACCGGCCTGAGCATCGGCAGGGTGATGGAGCGGAAACTTCGCCAGGCGGAGGCGCCGTCCAGGGAGGCCGCCTCGTACAGCTCCCGCGGGATCTCCTGCAGACCGCCGTACAGGATGACCATGTTGAACGGGATGCCGATCCAGATGTTCACCAGGATCACCGACAGCAGGGCCACGCCGGGGCTGGTCAGCCACGGGGTGTGGCCGCCCAGGCCGAGGGTGCCCAGGAAGGAGTTCAGGACACCGGTGTCCTGGTCGAGGATGCGCCGCCACACCACGCCGGAGACCACCATCGGCACCAGCCAGGGCAGCAGGATCAGCGAGCGCAGCACGCCGCCCAGCGGGAAACGCCGGTTGAAGAACACCGCGAGCGCCAGTCCGATGCAGAACTGCCCGAGCAGGGAGCCGGCGGTGAACACCAGCGTGTGCCACAGCGCCTTGCCGAACAGGGCGTCCCGGAAGACGTGGGACCAGTTGTCGGTGCCGTTGAAGGGGGCGTGGCCGGTGAAGAACGTCTTCGGCGTGTAGTGCTGGAAGCTCATCACGACGTTGCGCACGAGCGGATAGCCGAAGAACAGGAGCATGAAGACGACCGCGGGTGCGACGAACCCCCACCGGGCGAGCGTGCGGCGGCGCCGCTGCCGGGCCGGGTCCGGGACGGTCGTGCGGGGCTCCCGGGCGGCGGCCGGAGCGGTGATGCTGGACGTGGTCATGGGTGCGTACCTCAGTTCCCGCTCGTGGCCCGCTGCTGGGCCCGCTTCAGGGCGGCCTGGCTGGACTGGCCGGTCAGGGCGGACTGGAAGGCGCTCTGCAGGGCGAGCGAGACGCTCGACCAGCCGGCGCCGAGTTCGGCCGTACGGGACCGGGCGGCGGCCACCTGGCCGGCCAGGGCCTGCAGTTCCGGCACCCGCTTCCGCCACACGGCGGCGGCCTTCTCGTTGGCCGGGACCATCCAGCTGTTGAGGGCGTACGTCAGCTGTTCCTGTTCGCTCGACAGGCAGGCGACGATCCGCCCGGCCATCCGCTCGCGCGCCGCATCCCCGGTGTTCGGCACCGTGAGCACCGCCCCGCCCAGGGGGCCCACGGACGCGGCGCCCGCTCTGGGCACCGGGATCCGGGCGATGCCCCAGTGCAGCGACTTGTCGGTGTTCAGCGTCTCCACCTGCCACGGCCCGTTGATCATCATCGCCGCGTTGCCGGCCATGAACTGGTCGTTGACGTCCGCCTGCGTCCAGCTGACCGTGGACTTCGACAGCGATCCGTCCTTCAGCAGGCTCTTCCAGAAGTCGAGCGCCTGGACGACCCGCGGGCCGTCCAGCCGGCGCTCGTCGCCGCCGTTGGACCACATGAACGGCAGGAACTGGAAGACGCCGTCCTCGGCACCGCCCGCGCTCAGCGCCAGCCCGTAGCGCTTGCCCCGGGTGAGCTTCTTCGCGCTGGCGCGCAGCTCGTCCCAGGTGGTGGGCACCGGCAGCCCGGCCTGCCGGAGCACGTCCTTGTTGTAGAAGAGCGCGAGGGTGTTCACCGAGCGGGCCGCGCCGTAGTACGTCCCCTTGTAGGAGCCGAAGTCGACGATGCCCCGCGGGATGTCGCGGGTGCTCAGGCCGAGCGTCCTGAGGTCGATCAGACCGCCCGCCTCGGCGAAGGTCGGCATCTCCGAGGCGTCGAACTGCACGATGTCCGGCAGCGACTTGGAGGACGCCATGCGCAGGGCCTTCGTCATCACCTGCGCCGCCGGGACGCTCTGCTGCTCGATGGTGATCCCCAGCCGCTTGCCGCAGCGGGCCATCGCCTCGGCGTCCCAGCGGTGGTAGGTCTCGTCGGTCGAGGAGTTCAGGACGGTGTACACACCGTCGTCCCGGTCCTGTCCGCAGCCGGTCAGTGTCGCGGAGGCGACCAGGACACAGGCGGCGGCGACGATCCTTGTGCTGAAGCTCGTGTTGAAGCGCTTCGACATCGGGCGGCCCTTGCTGTCGTACGGCTCGGTCGCGGCGCCGAGCCGGTTTGTTTGTTGGGATGACTATTACGTCACAGGGGTGCCGCAGCGCTAGACCCCGGAAACGTGATTCTGTCGTCGCTCAGCGGCTCAGGCTCCCTCGTTCTCGCATTTCCGCAGGTGAGACGCGGGTTTCTAGGTGGTGGGGGTCGTGGGCGGCGGGAGTTCTGTGTACGATCGCCTCTCGTCCGGGGCGCTCCCGTACCCCTCTCCGCCGGCCCCCGCTCCCCTGAGGAAGATGATGAAGTTCACCGATGGCTTCTGGCGTATTCGCGACGGCGTACAGATCGCGTACGCCACGGATGTGCGCGACGTGCGGACTGAAGCGAAGCGCTTCACCAGCTATGCGGCCGTGAAGAAGGTGGCGCACAGAGGGGACACCCTGAACGCGCCGCTGCTCACCGCCGAGTGCTTCTCTCCCGCGGAGGGTGTCATCGGCGTCCGGGTCACCCATCACGCGGGCACCCGGCGACCGGGCCCCGACTTCGCGCTCGGCGGCCCGGCGGACGGCGCCGGTACGGTGCGCCAGGACGGCTCCGTCACCGAGCTGACCAGCGGCCCGCTGACCGTGCGCCTGGACCGCTCGCGCCCCTGGGCCCTCACCTTCCTCGACGCCGACGGACGGGAGCTGACCCGCGCCGACGCCCGCAGCACCGCCTTCGCCACCACCGCCGAGGGAGCCCACCACCTGCTGGCCCGGCTCGGGCTCGGCGTCGGCGAGCAGATCTACGGCCTCGGTGAGCGCTTCACCCCGTTCGTGAAGAACGGCCAGGTCGTCGACATCTGGCAGGCCGACGGCGGCACCCGCAGCGAACAGGCCTACAAGAACGTCCCGTTCTACCTCTCCTCACGCGGCTACGGCGTCTTCGTCAACCACCCAGGAAAGGTCTCCTTCGAGATCGGCTCGGAGTCCGTGGGCCAGGTCCAGTTCAGCGTCGAGGACCAGAGCCTGGAGTACTACGTCGTCGCCGGGCCCACCCCGAAGGACGTCCTGACCCGCTACACGGCCCTCACCGGCCGTCCGGCCCTGCCGCCCGCCTGGTCGTTCGGCCTGTGGCTCACCACCTCCTTCACCACCGACTACGACGAGCACACCGTGACGTCGTTCGTCGACGGCATGGCCGAGCGCGGCATCCCGCTGTCCGTCTTCCACTTCGACTGCTTCTGGATGCGCGAGTACCAGTGGTGCGACTTCGCCTGGGACCCGGACGTCTTCCCCGACCCGGAGGGGATGCTCGCCCGGCTCAAGGACAAGGGCCTGAGGATCAGCGTGTGGATCAACCCCTACATCGCCCAGAAATCGCCCCTGTTCGAGGAGGCCGCCGAACTGGGGCACCTGGTGCGCCGCCCGGACGGCGACGTGTGGCAGTGGGACCTGTGGCAGGCCGGCATGGGCCTGGTCGACTTCACCAACCCGGCCGCCCGCGCCTGGTTCCAGTCCAAGCTGAAGCCGCTGCTGGACCAGGGCGTGGACTGCTTCAAGACGGACTTCGGCGAGCGCATCCCCACCGACGTCGTCTGGCACGACGGCTCCGACCCGGAGCGGATGCACAACTACTACACCCACCTGTACAACCGGACGGTCTTCGAACTGCTGGAGAGGGAACGGGGCCAGGGCGAGGCCGTGCTCTTCGCCCGCTCCGCCACCGCCGGCGGCCAGCAGTACCCCGTCCACTGGGGCGGCGACTGCTGGTCCTCCTTCGAGGCCATGGCCGAATCCCTGCGGGGCGGGCTGTCGCTGTCGCTGAGCGGCTTCGGGTTCTGGAGCCACGACATCGGCGGCTTCGAGGGCACACCCGACGCGTCGGTGTTCAAACGCTGGCTGGCCTTCGGCCTGCTGTCCTCCCACAGCCGCCTGCACGGGTCCTCGTCCTACCGGGTGCCGTGGGAGTTCGGTGACGAGGCGGTCGAGGTCGCCCGGCGATTCACCCTGCTCAAGCACCGCCTCATGCCGTACCTGTACGGCGCCGCGGTCGAGGCCCACCGCACGGGTGTGCCGGTGATGCGGCCCATGGTCCTGGAGTTCCCGCACGATCCGGCCTGCCGCACCCTGGACCGCCAGTACATGCTCGGTCCCGACCTGCTGGTCGCCCCGGTGTTCAGCGAGGACGGAGCGGTGGAGGTCTACCTCCCCGAGGGCACCTGGACCCACCTGCTCAGCGGCGAACGGGTCACCGGCCCGGCCTGGCGGACCGAGCACCACGGCTACGACAGCCTGCCGCTCTACGTCCGCGAGGGCGCCGTCCTGCCGCTGGCCGCCGACGATCAGCGCCCCGACGGCGACTGGCTGGACGGCCCCACCCTCCTCGTCCACCCGCCGGCCTCGCCCGACTACACGCACACGGTCACCGTCCCCGACCTGACGGGCGCCCCGGCCGCCACGTACGAGGTCCGCAGCGACGGCGACACCCTGCGGGTCACCGCCCACGGCACCGACGCCCCGTTCACCGTCCGCGTACCGGGCGGCGCGAGCGCCGAGGGTACGGGGGAGGTGACGGTCCCGCTGGACTGACCCGGCGGGCACAGCGCGTGGACCCCGGCGCCCGCCCACTCCTGCGAGCACCCGCCTGTGCCCCTCAGGGAACGTCCCACCGTCATGGCAGCCACCGGACACACCGACCCCCTGTCCGAGGGCAGCCGGCGCGGCCTCGTCCTCGCCCCGGAGCTGCGCACGCCGGCCGCCCGGCGGTCCGCCTACCGGGCGTTCACCGAGGAGGCCGGGTGGTCAGAGGGTGCGGACGGGGCGGGCGGGGTTGCCGACCGCGACGACACCGGCGGGCACGTCCTTGGTGACGACCGCGCCCGCGCCGATGACGGAGTTCTCGCCGATGGTCACCCCGGGCAGCACGATGGCGCCGCCGCCGAGCCACACGTTGTCCCCGATGGTGACGGGCCGGGCGGCCTCCAGCTTGTCCCGGCGCGGCTGCGGCTCCAACGGGTGGGTCGGGGTGAGGAGTTGGACGTTGGGCCCGATCTGGCAGTCCTCGCCGACGGTGATCGCCGCGACGTCCAGCGCGGTGAGGTTGTAGTTGACGAACGTGCGGGCGCCGATGGTGATGTTGTCGCCGTAGTCGACGTACAGCGGAGGCCGCACGTGTGCGCCCTCGCCCAGGGAGCCCAGCAGCTCCGCCAGGACCGTTCCGGCGTTCTCGGGATCCTCGACGTAGGCGGCCTGGTAGCGGGCGGCCAGGCGCACCGCCCGCTGCTGACGCCGGGCGATCTCGGGGTCGTCGGCGATGTAGAGGTCGCCGGCCCGCATGCGCTCCAGGTGGGTGCGGGGGTCCTGGGCGAAGTAGTCCATCGGCATGCGGGGGAGCGTACCCGCGGCAGCGTGCGAACCGCACTGCCTCGCGCGGCCGGTCCGCTACCGGTCGAACCGGTCCAGCTCGTCCTCCCAGGCGCCGAGCAGGACCTCTTCCCCGTACTCCTCCACTCCCGTGGCGGAGCCGCCGCGCAGGGACTGCTCCGTCCAGATGACCTTGCCCTCGCCGGTGTAGCGGGTGCCCCAGCGGTCGGTGAACTGGGCGACGAGGAACAGGCCCCGGCCGCCCTCGTCCGTGAGGGAGGCCCGCCGCAGGTGCGGCGCGGTGCTGCTGCCGTCGAAGACCTCGCAGATCAGGCAGTGGTCGCGCAGCAGCCGTACCCGCACCGGGGGACTGCCGTGGCGGATCGCGTTGGTCAGCAGCTCGCTGAGGACCAGCTCGGTGGCGAACGCGACGTCGTCCAGCCCCCACTCCCGCAGCCGGCGCCCGCATGCGGCACGGACGGCCGGCACGGCGGCGGGATCGGAGGGGACCTCCCATTCGGCGACGCGTTCCGGGGCCAGCCGGCCGGTGCGCACCACCAGCAGGGACACGTCGTCCCGGGTCCGGTCCGAGACCAGGGTGTCCACGAGCACCCGGCAGGTCTCCTCGGGCGTCAGGTCGCCGGCCTCGCCGAGCGTGCGGCGCAGCAGGGTGAGGCCGGAGTCGATGTCCATCTCGCGGCTCTGCACGAGTCCGTCGGTGAACAGCAGCAGCCGCGACCCCTCCGGCACCCGCAGCTCGGCCGTCTCGAAGGGATGCCCGCCGACGCCCAGGGGCGGCGAGGCGGGCACGTCCGGGAACGTGACACGGCCGTCCGGGCCGACCAGGGCGGGGCCCGGATGGCCGGCCCGGGCGATGGTGGCCCGGCCCGAGACCGGGTCGTAGACCGCGTACAGGCAGGTGGCGCCCGCGACCTCGGGGCGCTCTCCCCGGGCCGCCGGATCCTCGTCGATGCGGTGCACCAGCTCGTCGACGCCGCTGAGCAGTTCCTCCGGCGGCAGGTCCAGGGAGGAGAAGTTGTGGATGGCCGTGCGCAGCCGGCCCATGGTGGCGGCCGCGTGCAGTCCGTGCCCGACGACGTCGCCCACCACCAGCGCGGTCCGCGCCCCGGACAGCGGGATCACGTCGAACCAGTCGCCTCCCACGCCGGCTTGCGCGGGCAGGTACCGGTGGGCCGCCTCCACACCGGTGGTCTCCGCCAGGGCGGCGGGCAGCAGGCTGCGCTGGAGCGCCACGGCCGTGTGGTGCTCGTGGGTGTAGCGGCGGGCGGTGTCGATGGCGGGCGCCGCACGGGAGGCCAGCTCCTCCGCGAAGGCGACGTCCTCCGGCTCGAACGCCGGTGAGCGGTCGGCACGGTGGAAACCGACCATGCCGATGACGGTGCCGCGGGCACGCAGCGGGACCCGGGCCGTGGAGCGGATCCCGCCCTCCCGCAGCCGCCGGGCCTCGCGGGGGTCCGCGGCACCCGCGTCCGGCGCCGTGCCGGGGCCGTCGGACGGCACGGACGGCGCGGGGGCCGCGGGGTCCGTGGGCATGGGACCGGGCGGCCGGGTGAGTTCGCCGACGGGCAGCAGCGGAGGGTCGTTGCGGGCGTCGGCGACCGCCACCCGGCGCATCGCCGCGTCCGGCGGCGGCTCCTCGCCGCGCACGACCTCGTCGGGCACGGAGACGGTGGCGAGGTCCGCGAACCGCGGGACCGCGACCCGCACCAGTTGCTGCGCGGTGCGCACCACGTCGAGGGAGGTGCCGAGCCCAGCCCCGGCGTCGTAGAGCAGGCCCAGGCGCCGTCGCGCCGTCTCCGCCCTGCCCGCCAGTTCGCCCAGCTCCGTGGTGTCCCGGAGGGTCGCGACGGTGCTGGACGGCCCGCGGGGCGGGGTGGTCACCCGGGTGTTCACCGCCAGCAGGCGGTCGCCGGCCAGCTGGACGGTGTCGGTGACGGCGTGCCCGGACAGCAGCAGCTCGGTGACCGCCGGGTCCAGACCCAGCGCGGTGACCGGTCGCCCCTCGGCCGGTCCGGTCAGCGACAGCAGGCGCCGCGCCTCGTCGTTGGCCAGCAGCAGCCGGCCGTCCGCGCCGATGATCAGCACCCCTTCGCGCACGGAGTGCAGAACGGCGTCGTGATGCTCGTACATCCGGGTCATCTCCGCCGGGCCGAGCCCATGGGTCTGACGGCGCAGCCGCCTGCTGAACAGCGCGGTCGTCCCCACCGCGAAGACCAGCGCCCCGGCGGCGACGCCGATCAGCACGGGCAGCTGCCGCTCCAGCATGTGCTGGACGCCGCGCACGGCGACCGCGACGGTGACCGCGCCGACCACGGAGCCGTCGGCCGACCGGACGGGCACCACCGAGGTCACCGAGGCACCGGCGGTGGTGTCGATGACCTCGGTGGAGTGGGTGGCGGGAATGGGGGGGGGGTGGGGCACCCGGCGGCCGATCAGGCGCGGGTCCGGGTGCGTGTAGCGGATCCCGGTGGGGGAGTAGACGACGATCAGGTCGACACCGGTGGCCTTGCGCAGGCTCTCCGCCCGCGGCTGCAGCACGGCGGTCGGGTCGGGGCCGGTCACGGCCTGCGCGGTGCCCGGCGCCCCGGCCAGGGTCTCGGCGGCCACCAGGGTCCGGGTGCGTGCCTCCTCCATGGCCTGGTTGCGCGACTCCAGGGCGGTGAACAGGGTGCCCAGGGAGATCAGGACCACCACCAGGACCAACTGGAGCGCCAGCACCTGGCCCGCGACGGTGCGCGGCGCGGACCACCAGCCCGAGCGCCGTCCCCGGCGTGAGGTGTGGCCGGACGGGCGAGAACCTCCGGGCATCTGTGGCCGCCTCTCCCTTGTGGAGCGGAATGCCCTGATGTGTCACCTTTTTTCTAGCACTGTTGTGTGAGGACAGCGCGGCTGCCCCGCGCCGCGGCGCTGCACGGCCGTCCGGCCCCGGTGCCGGCGGCACGCCGCACCGCACGACGCCACGCGACCGTCGGCACGCCGCGGCAACGGCGAGCCCGCCGAGCTCTGCGCCGGCTCCTCTCGCGCCGGCTCCTCTGGCTCCGGCTCCTCAGCGGGGCAGGCGGGCCAGCGCGGTCAGCAGCCGGTCGACGTCCTCGGCACAGCTGTACGGCGCCAGCCCGACGCGTACGCCGCCCTCGTCGCCCAGCCCGAGCCGGCGCGCGGCCTCCACCGCGTAGAAGGACCCGGCAGGGGCGTCGACGGCGTGCTCGGCCAGGTGCCGGGAGACGTCCGCCGGGCGCAGACCCGCCACGGTGAACAGCAGCGTCGGGGTGCGGTGCGCGGCCCGTGAGTGCACGGTGATCCCGCCGAGGTCCGCCAGCCCCCGTTCGATCCGCTCGCGCAGCGCGTCCTCGTGGGACTCCAGCGCCGCGAACGAGGCGGCCAGCCGCTCCCGGCGGCCGCCCCCGCCGCCCGGTGCCAGGTCGGCGAGGAAGTCCACCGCCGCGCGCGCGCCGGCCAGCAACTCGTAGGGCAGCGTTCCCAGTTCGAAACGCTCGGGCACGGCGTCGCTGGAGGGCAACAGCTTGTCGGGGCGCAGTGTCCGCAGGAACCCCGGATCGGCGGCCAGCACGCCCAGGTGCGGCCCGAGGAACTTGTACGGCGAGCACACCAGCGTGTCCGCGCCCAGTGCGGCCAGGTCGACGGTGGCGTGCGAGGCGTAGTGCACCGCGTCCACGTGCAGCAGCGCGCCCGCGTCATGGGCCAGGGCGGCCAGGGCCGGGATGTCGGGGCGGGTGCCGATCAGGTTGGAGGCCGCGGTGACGGCGACCAGCCGGGTGCGCTCGCAGAGCACCGCCGCCACGTGCTCCGGGCGCAGCTCGCCGGTGGCCGGGTCGAAGTCCGCCCAGCGCAGGGTCGCGCCGGCGGCCTGCGCCGCCTGCACCCAGGGGCGGATGTTGGAGTCGTGGTCCAGGCGGGTGACGACCACTTCGTCCCCCGGCCCCCAGTCCTTGGCGAGCGTGCGGGACAGGTCGTACGCCAGCTGGGTGGCGCTGCGGCCGAACACCACGCCGCGCGGGTCCGCCCCGAGCAGGTCCGCCAGCGCGGCACGGGCCTGCGTGACGATGTCGTCCGCGTTGCGCTCGCCCTCCGTGGTCCGGCCCCGGTTGGCCAGCGGGCGGGTCAGGGCCTCGGCGATCGCGTCGATGACCGGTTGCGGTGTCTGGGTGCCACCGGGTGCGTCGAAACGCGCAGAGCCGGACTTCAGGGCGGGTATCCGCGCGCGGATCGCGTCGACGTCGAGGGCCATGGGACCTCCAGGAGGGCGCGGGTGACTTCGGCGGGCGGCAGGCCGACCAGCCACATGATCGCAGCGCGGAAGGTGGGGAGCCAGGGCCGGTCGCCGGCGGCCGCACCCGGTCACGTCGCCCTTGCGGCCGGGCGCGGCGCCCCGCCCCGCTCACCCGGAAGGAGCGGGGCGGGGCGCGGGGGGCTCAGGCGTCCACCGCCACCGTCAGGCGGGCGGGGGCCTCCGGCCACGTCGACGGCGTGGCGGCCAGCGCGCGCAGGGACCGGGCCTGGCGCGGCGGCAGCCCGATCGCCAGGGCGCCGACGGCGTGGTCGGCCGTGCCGTACAGGGCGGCCGGGCGCAGCGGGTCCTTGTCGAGGTGGAGCACCTCGATCCGCTCCGCCCCGGCCAGGACGCCGTACGCCTGCAGCTTCAGGTCGTACTGGTCGGACCAGAAGTAGGGCACCGGTGCGAACGGGCGGCGCTCGCCGAAGCGTTCGGGCTCCAGCTCGGCCAGCAGGTTGCGGGCGGCGGCCAGGCCCTGCTCGCTGGCGTTCATCCGGTGCTCGATGCGCAGGTGCCGCCGCAGCACCGGGTGGTACCAGCGGGCGACGTCGCCGGCGCCGTACAGGCCGGGAGCCGCGGCGCAGAACTCGTCGCAGCCCAGTCCGTCGGACAGGTCCACTCCCGCCGCCTCGGCACCGGGTCCGCGCAGCCAGCCGACGGCCGGGACGGAGCCGACGGCCAGCAGGACGTCGTCGGCCTCCACCGTGGTGCCGTCGGCGAGGACGACACCGGTGGCCCGGCCCGACTCCGTCCGCACGCCGGTGACCGCCTGCCCGGTGTGCAGGGTGACGCCGTGGGCGCGGTGCACCTCGGCGAGCAGCCCGCCGACCTCGGCGCCCAGCACCCGCTCCATGGGGGTGTTCTGGGTGCCGACGAGGGCCACGTCGTGGCCGAGCGCGCGCGCCACGGCGGCGGCCTCGGCGCCGAGCACGCCGCTGCCGACGACGGCCAGCCGCCGGCCGGGCACGGCCAGGCGCCGGCGCAGGACGAGCGCGTCGTCCAGGGTGCGCAGGACGTGCACCCCCTCGATCCCGTCCGCGCCGGGCAGGGTGCGGGGGGTGACTCCGGTGGCGGCGACGACGCCGGCGCACCGCAGGACGGTCGGCCCGTCGCCGTCCAGGGTGAGCGTGCGCTCCAGCGGGTCGTAGGCGGTGGCACGGGTGCCAAGCCGCAGGTCGAGCTCCAGGCCGGAGAGCTGGGCGCTGTCGCGCAGCGCGGTGCGCTCGGGCTCCCACGCTCCGGAGAGGACCTGCTTGGACAGCGGCGGCCGGTCGTAGGGCAGGCGGGGTTCGTCGCCGACGAGGGTGATCACCCCGTCCCAGCCCAGGCGGCGCAGCCCCTCCGCCGCGGCCAGCCCGGCCGCGGCGGCGCCCACGACGGCGATGCGGGGGCGGGCGGCGCTCATTCCCGCACCTGGATGGCCGCGGCCGGGCAGATGGTGGCGGCCTCGCGGACCGCGGCGTGCTGCGCGGCGTCCGGGGAGGCGTTCAGCAGCACGACGATGCCGTCCTCGTCACGCTGGTCGAACACCTCGGGGGCGACCAGTACGCACTGGCCGGCGCCGCAGCACTTCGCCTCGTCGATGGTGATCTGCATCAGGGGTTTCCTTCTGGTGTGGGGGGTGTGCTCAGTGGGGGTGGGGC
>NZ_LR732544.1:3204155-3224853 GCF_902506575.1 Streptomyces mexicanus
GCCCGAGCGCCCCCCTGGTCCCACCCTGCTCGGCGCTGATGAACGTACGCCCGCGGGGAACGGCCCATACCGAGAAGCTCAATGGTGAACGGAAATGATCGATTCGTCGATGGCTGGAATCCATCCGTTTTCGGGTCGCCGCAGCCAGCCCTCCGCCGCCGCCAGTTCCGCCGCCGCCCGGCGCACCGCGGCCAGCGCCGGATGCGCCGCCCCCGCGCGCCACACCAGCGACACCGGGCTCAGCGGCACCGGGTCCACGAGCGGCCGGACGACCGTGTGCGGCAGGGCCGGGAAGCCCACCACCGCGAGCACCGGGTGCCCGGTCTTCGCCATCAGCCGCTGGAACTCCTCCACGCCCACCGCGAGCGGGGCGGGCGGCGCGACGGCGATGCCGCGCCCGGCGAAGAGGCGGTGGGCGAGGTCGGTCCACTCCGGGGTGCGCGGGTTGCCGGCGCCGGCGTACACCGTCGTGCCCGCCAGCGCGGACAGCGGCACCCGGGGCAGCTCCGCCAGGGCGTGGTCCTCGGGCAGCACGACCGCCATCGGCTCGTAGCGCACGAGCTGGTGGTCCAGGCGGGCCCGCAGGGCCGGCTCCAGCCCGGCGAACCGGCCGAAGGAGGCGTCCAGCCGACCCGCCAGCAGCTCCGCCGCCGCGCCCGTCAGGCCGCTTTCGTAGCGGGCCATCAACTCGTGCTCGGGGGCCAGTTCACGGGCGCGCAGCAGCACCCGGCGGCCGGTGGCCAGGCCCGGCGAGTTCAGGTCGACCAGCAGCGGCCGGGCCTGCCCGAAGGCGGCCAGCAGCTCGTCCTGGGCCTGAAGGACCCGGCGGGCGGGGGGCAGCAGCCGCTCGCCGTCGGCGGTGAGCGTCACCTGCCGGGTGGTGCGTACAAACAGCTCGGTGCCCAACTCCCGCTCCAGCCGCCGCACATCGCGGCTGAGCGCCTGCTGGGCCACGTACAGCCGGGCCGCGGCCCGCGTGAAGTGCAGCTCCTCGGCGACGGCGACGAAGGCGGCCAGCAGCCGGGGATCGAGGTGGTGAGCGGCGGGCATGCCCGCGAACTTACAACGCGAGTGCGTCGATCGGCGACGAGAAGGTGTTGGACCCCTTGATCGGCTCCCGGCGAGGGTGGATGTCATGCCACCGACGACCACGCAGGCACCCCTGCGCGCCTACCGCCGCCTGTTCGCCCTGCCTGGCACCCGCGCCTTCACCGCCGGGAACCTCATGGCCCGGCTGCCCTCGGGCATGTTCGGCGTCAGCGCCGTCGTCATGATCGCCGGGGCGCGCGGCTCGTACGCCCCCGCCGGCGCGGTGACCGCCACCGGCCCGGCCGCGCCCGCCGTGACCGCCCCGTGGATCGCGCGCCTGGTGGACCGGCACGGCCAGGCCCGCGTCGCCGTGCCCGCCACCGTGTGCGCGGCCCTCGGCAGCCTGGCCCTGCTGCTGTGCGTGCACTACGGCGCCCCCGACTGGACCCTGTTCGCCGCCTACGCCGCCACCGCGACCCCCCCCAACACCGGCGGGATGTCCCGCGCCCGCTGGGCCCACCTGCTCACCGGCGACCCCGCCGCCCTGCACACCGCGAACTCCTTCGAGCAGGCCGCCGACGAGCTGTGCTACATGCTCGGCCCGGTGCTCGCCGCCTTCCTGTGCGGGACGTTCTTCCCGGAGGCGGGCACCCTGGCCGGGGCGGTGCTGCTGGTGACGGGCACGCTGCTGTTCACCGCGCAGCGCGCCACCGAACCGCCGGCCGGGGGCGGCAGCACCGGCAAGGCTCCGCTGCGCGCCCCGGGCATGCCGGCCCAGCTCGCCGTGTGCCTGGCCCTGGGCACGGTGTTCGGCGCGCTGGAGGTCGTCACGGTGGCCTTCGCGGACGACCGGGGGCACCGGTCGGCGGCGGGCGTGGCCCTGGGGCTGCAGGCGGCCGGGTCCTGCCTGGCCGGGCTGGTGTACGGGGCGCTCAGCCCGGCGGGCCCCGCCGCGCGGCGGCTGCCGTGGTGCGTGGCCGCGATGACGGCGCTGATGACCCTGCCGCTGCTGGCCGCCGCCCTGACCGGCTCGATGCTCGCGCTGTCCGGTGCGCTGCTCGTCGCCGGTACGGCGACGGCACCGACCATGGTCACCAACATGGCCCTGGTCCAGCAGCGCACCCCCACAGGCCGCCTCAACGAGGGCATGACCCTTGCGGTGACCGGCCTGCTCGGCGGCATCGCCTGCGGCAGCGCGACGGGCGGCTGGGTGGTGGAGCACCTGTCGCCGACGGCCGGGTACGGGGTGCCGGTGACGGCGGCGGCGGTGGCGCTGGTGATCAGCTGGGCGCGGCGCACCGGGTGACCACGGGGGGACGCGGCCGAGGGGACCGCTTCCCCGGCGCGGAGCGGCAGGGAACGGCCCGCTCCCCTGTATGAGGGGGGCAACGGAACGGGCCGCCCCCGGTGTGGGGGCGGCCCGTCATCGTGCCTGCCTGCAGGCAGGAGGGTCGGTCAGAACAGCAGGCGGTAGGTGTTCCAGCCGCTGTTGCCGATCTTCACCCGGCTCGCGTACGGCGCGGACGCCTTGCCGGTGCCCTTGTACAGGTACAGGGCGCCGGTCTTGTCGCGGGCGATCAGGTCGGTGATGCCGTCGTAGTTGACGTCGCCGACGGAGACCAGGGCGTTGTAGGTGTTCCAGCCGCTGCCGATGCGCGTGCGGGCCTTGAACGGGGCCTTGGACTCGCCGGTGCCCTGGTAGAGCCACAGCACGCCGGAGCTGTCCTTGGCGACGATGTCGTCCTTGCCGTCACCGGTCAGATCGCCCTTGCCGGCAAGGTCGGTGTAGATGTTCCAGCCGCCGCCGACCTTGTAGCGCGGGGTCAGCTTGCCGGTGCCGTAGCCGAGGTACAGCCACAGCGTGCCGGAGCTGTCCCGGGCGAGCAGGTCGTCGGCGGAGGCGCCGCCGAGGTTGCCGGCCGAGAGCAGCCGGTTGTAGATGTTCCAGCCGCCGCCGATGGGCGTAGGAGCGCTGTCCCACTTGGTCCAGGACAGCTCACCGTCGGTGACGTCCCACAGGCCGTCCGACACACCGTCGGCGTTCCCGTCCGCCTGCGTGATGAAGCGGGCGTCCTTCCAGCCGGGGCCGGAGTACTGGCGGGCCTCCAGGCCACCGCTGCCGTTCGCCGGGTAGCCCCAGATGTCGCCGTTGCTGTCGACGCCGTACAGCGCAGTGTCCTGGGAACTGCCGGACTGGATGCCGGAGGTGGCGCTGAACTTCGACACACCCGACGGCTGGGCGTGCGTGGTGGCCTGGGCAGCGGTGCGGCTGGGCGCGTCCGCCGCCGACGCGGCGGACGTACCGGCCGCGACCAGCGCGGCGGCGAGCACCGCCACGGTGCCGCGCGCCACCGCGCGGCGCGCCTTCAGGCCGGAGCTTTTGACCACGTGGGTCCTCCATTGGGTCATGAGAAGGGGCCGTGCGGCCGGGTACGGCCGGCACGACCCGCAGATACCCCGCGATCATGGCAGGCGCCGTTTACCTGCCGAACGGATTTTCCGCGCCCTGTACCGAAGCGGGACGGAAGCGGCACAGAAGTGGGACGGAAGTGCAACAGGAAGGCGTACAACCTTTTCGGTGACCCGTGTGACGTCCGGTCAGGCACACCGGCCGCCCCCATGACAAAGGCCCCGTCGCGCCGGGCGACAGGGCCTTGCCCACATGGGGTGGTGAGTGGAGATGGCGGGAATCGAACCCGCGTCCAACGGTGCAGAATCAGGGCTTCTCCGTGCGCAGTCCGCTTCGCTTTTCTCGGCCCCGGAGATCACGCGGACAAGTCTCCGACGGGCTCAGTCACTGTGTGCTTTCCCTCTTCACCCCGTGACCGGGATCGAGGTTGAGTTCCCTAGCTGATGCCAGGATCCGGGTCGGGAACAGCCCCGGGCTGACACTCCCTTTATAGGAGGCTCGCGATCGCTACCTGAGATCAGGCAGCGAGGGCGAAGGCCTGCTGGGAGGAATCGCGCTTGGTGTTGGCGATTATTTTTTTCGGCCTGTGGTTTACGAGATCATGGCCGCTTCCTCGGCACGCTTCCCCTGCTTCGACAGCCGCTGTCGAAACCGATCATCCCCATGTTGATTTTTCAAACCCTCCGCGGAGGGGGCTCACACCCTTGCGTGAAGGGTGCCGCACCGGCTCGCGGTGCAGGTGCCATCGTACGTGACCAACGCGGGTCCGTGCCAGCTTATTCCCGCCCCCGACGGGGAGGCGGGGCGCCGCCTCAGGCCCGCTGCCGGCGCCGGGCCGCGGCCACCGCGCGGGCCGCCTCGCGGCGGTCCTGCTTCTCGCGGAGCGTCTGCCGCTTGTCGTACTCCTTCTTGCCCTTGGCCAGCGCGATCTCGATCTTGGCCCGGCCGTCCTTGAAGTACAGGGACAGCGGGACGATCGTGTGCCCGGTCTCCTGGGACTTCGACTCCAGCTTGTCGATCTCCACCCGGTGCAGCAGCAACTTCCGCTTGCGGCGGGCGCTGTGGTTGGTCCACGTGCCCTGGCTGTACTCGGGCACGTGCACGTTGTGCAGCCACGCCTCGTGACCGTCCAGTTGCACGAAGCCGTCGACCAGCGAGGCCCGTCCCTGGCGCAGTGACTTCACCTCGGTACCGGTGAGGACCAGCCCGGCCTCGTAGGTGTCGAGGATGTGGTAGTCGTGCCGCGCCTTCTTGTTCTGCGCGATCAGCTTGCGCCCTTTTTCCTTAGCCATAGTGCCGCCCATTTTCGCACTACGGAGGGGGTGTGCGGGAGCGTATTACGGGCGCGGCGGGCGCCCGCGCCCTAGGACGACTCGCCCAGGCCGGCCAGGACCGTCCGGGCCCGGCGCAGCGCGTCGCCGCCCGCGTCCAGGTCGGGGGTGATGCCGTGGCCGTCGACGTCGTGGCCGCCGGGGGTGCGGTAGTGCCCGACGGTCAGCTCGGCGACGGAGCCGCCGGGCAGCCGGCTCGGCATCTGCACCGAGCCCTTGCCGAAGGTCCGCGAGCCCACGACGACCGCGCGGCCGCGGTCCTGCAACGCCCCGGTCAGCAGCTCGGCCGCGCTCATCGTGCCGCCGTCGACGAGCGCGACCAGCGGCCTGGTGGTGTCGCCGCCGCGCCGGGCGTGCAGGGCGTGCTGCCGGCCGTCGGCGTCGTAGGTGGCGACCAGGCCGCCGTCGAGGAAGGCGGAGGCGGTGGCGACGGCCTCGGTGACCAGGCCGCCGGAGTTGCCGCGCAGGTCCAGGATGACGCCGGAGCCGGGCGGGGCCTGGCGCACGGCGGAGCGGACGGTGGCGCCGACGCCCTTGGTGAAGGCGGAGATCCTGACGACGGTCGCGCCGCCGGGGAGCCGTCGCACCGTGACCGGGTCCGTGGACAGGCGCGCGCGCCGCACGGTCTCGGTCCACACCCGGGAGCCGCGCTGCAGCCCCAGGGCGACGGTGGTGCCCGCGGGCGCGTCGTCGGCGTCGCCGCGCAGCAGGGAGACGACCTCGGTGACGGGCAGTCCGTCCACCTTCTCGCCGTCCACGCTGCGCAGCCGGTCGCCCTTGCGGATGCCCGCCTCGGCGGCGGGCGAACCCGGCTGCACCCGGGTGACGTCGATCCGGCCGTCCCGCTCGCGCCGGGCCGACAGCCCGACACCGGTGTAGCGGCCGTCCAGGGCCTCCTGGAACTCCTCGTAGTCGCTGCGGGAGTAGACGGCGGCCCAGCGGTCGCCGCTGCGGCTGACCGCCCGTTCGGCCGCCTCCATGGGGGACTTGCCGTCGGCCAGGGCCTGGGCGGCGGCCCGCGCGACCTCCTGGTGCGCTCCGGCGGGCGCGGCCGCGCCGGCCGAACCGGCGGCGTCGGAGGGGGACTTGCGGGCGGGCCCGGGCAGCGAGCCGGGCAGGGATCCGGTCGCCGCCCCGGTGAGCAGCACGCCCGCGAAGACCAGTGTCAGGGCGGCCCCGGCGCGACTGCGGCGGGGCTGACAGAACAACAGGTCACGGCCTGGCATGGCGGTGAGTCTAGGACAACGGCGAAGGGCCGTACGATGCGTTGCCCGTACGGCCCTTGAGGCGTGTGTCATACCTTCAGATACTTGCGCAGCGCGAAGAACGCGGCGAGCGCGGGCATCAGCAGGCTGGTGGCGAGGATGAGCGGCAGCTTGGTCAGGACGGCGTCCCAGCCGATGAAGTCCACCAGGGTGAGCTTGTGCGCCAGGTCCAGGCCGTGGTCGATGATGAAGTACCGCCCGACCGCCAGGAACGCGCAGGCCAGCGCGCCGCCGATGAGCCCGGCGACGGCGGCCTCGGCGATGAACGGCGCCTGGATGTAGAACCCGGATGCGCCCACCAGGCGCATGATGCCGGTCTCGCGGCGCCGGCTGAACGCCGAGACGCGCACCGTGTTCACGATCAGCATCAGCGCCACCACCAGCATCAGGGTCATCACCGCGCGCGCGGCCCAGTTCATGCCGTTGAGCAGGCCGAAGAGGTTGTCCAGGATGCCCTTCTGGTCCTGCACGGACTGCACGCCGTCGCGCCCGTTGAAGGCGCTGGCGATGACCTGGTACTGCTGGGGGTCCTTCAGTTTGATGCGGTACGACTCCTGCATCTGGTCCGGCGTGATGGAGGAGGCCAGCGGGGAGTCGCCGAACTGCTCCTTGTAGTGCTTGTACGCCTCGTCCTGCGACTCGTACGTGACCTTCTCCACCACCGGCATCTTCTTCAGGTCCGCGAGGATCGCCTTCTTCTGGTCCTCGGTGACCGCGCCCTTGGTGCAGTTCGGATCGTTCTCGGCGTTGCTCTTGTTGCAGAGGAAGATCGAGACGTTGATCTTGTCGTACCAGTAGCCCTTCATCTTCGTGACCTGGTCGCTCATCAGCAGCGACCCGCCGAACAGCGCGAGGGACAGGGCTACGGAGACGATGACCGCGAACGTCATCGTCAGATTGCGGCGGAGACCGACACCGATCTCCGACAGGACGAACTGGGCGCGCATGGCGTGGGGTCAAGCCTTTCCGACGTGGACTCTTCAGTCAGTGCTGGTAGCCGTAGACGCCACGCGCCTGGTCGCGGACGAGGCGGCCCTTCTCCAGCTCGATGACGCGCTTGCGCATCTGGTCCACGATGTTCTGGTCGTGCGTCGCCATCACGACGGTCGTACCGGTGCGGTTGATGCGGTCGAGCAGCTTCATGATGCCGACGGAGGTCTGCGGGTCGAGGTTGCCGGTGGGTTCGTCGGCGATGAGCAGCTTGGGGCGGTTGACGAAGGCCCGCGCGATGGCGACGCGCTGCTGCTCACCACCGGACAGCTCGCCCGGCATCCGGTCCTCCTTGCCGCCGAGCCCGACGAGGTCGAGCACCTGCGGCACGGACTTGCGGATCTCTCCCCGGGACTTGCCGATGACCTCCTGGGCGAAGGCGACGTTCTCGGCGACCGTCTTGTTCGGCAGGAGGCGGAAGTCCTGGAACACCGTCCCCAACTGGCGGCGCATCTGCGGCACCTTCCAGTTGGACAGCCGGGCGAGGTCCTTGCCCAGGACGTGCACCTGGCCGTGGCTGGCCCGCTCCTCGCGCAGGATCAGCCGCAGGAAGGTGGACTTTCCGGAGCCGGAGGACCCCACGAGGAACACGAACTCGCCCTTCTCGACCTCCAGGGAGACGTCCCTGAGGGCGGGGCGGGTCTGCTTGGGGTAGACCTTGGAGACATTGTCGAATCGGATCACGGATGCACCACGGGTCGCCGGGGGTAGATGAGCGTGACCATACGCGAGTCCGGTGTGTGAGCGCAGGCGACGGTGTGGGTTGCGGGATAGTTGTACGTTTTGTCCGCGCCCGGGTCCGGTGCCCGGGGTCTCTTCCGGCCGCGCCGGACCGCCCGGAGCGCCTTCTCCGTCGGTACCTCGGGGGACCCCGCGCTGAAATCCGGGGAACCTGGCATGGTGGAGGAGGGAACGTTCGCGTGCGCGCGAGCGTTGTAGAGGTGGAACCGGTGCAAGGAGGGCGAGCGCATGACGTACGACCGGCTGGTGTGCGCGAACTGCGCGGCGCCCGTGAGCGAGGGCCGGTGCCCCGTGTGCCGTGCGAACCGCGAGCGGCTGCAACAGGAGCACAACTTCTTCGCGGGGCTGAACCCGATGGCACTGATCGCGCTGCTGGCGGTACTGATCGCCGCGGTGGCGCTGCTGGCGCACCAGACCGCGTAGCGCACAGCCGCACAAGCCGCAAGGCGGCGTAGCCGGCCCGGACGGCCCGTCGGGGTGGGCAGGATGGCTGGGCGGCGCGAGGTGAGCAGAAGACCTGCGAAGGGCCCGGAGCCGTGCGGCTCCGGGCCCTCGTCACATCACGCCGAGCGCGTTCCGTAGGGGTACGGCTACGCTCAGGCGGCGGCGCCGCGGCCGCTCATCACACGCGGCAGCAGGCGGAAGCCGATGCCGCCGGCGATCATCGTCGCAGCGCCGACCAGCAGGAACGCGGTCTGCCCGGCACCGGTCTCGGCGAGCTGCTTGCCGTTGCCCTGCGGGGTGGCGTTGCCGGTGTTCGCGGCCGGGGCGGTCGTCCCGGTGTCGGTCAGGGCAGAAGAGCCCTGCTCCTGCGGGACGGTGTTGTTGCCGTCGGGGCTGGTGCCGGAGCCGCTGTCGCCGGAGCCGCTGCCGGAACCGCCGGGGGTGTCGCTGCCGCCGCCCCCGTTGCCGCCATTGCCGCCCTGGTCGCCGGGGCCCCCGCCATTGCCGCCCTGGTCACCACCGTTGCCACCCTGGTCACCGCCGGGGCCACCCTGGTCTCCGCCGTTGCCGCCCTGGCCCCCGCCGGGGCCCCCCTGGTCGCCACCGTTGCCCCCCTGGTCCCCGCCGGGGCCGCCCTGGTCGCCGCCGTTGCCCCCCTGGTCACCGCCGGGGCCCCCCTGGTCTCCGCCATTGCCGCCCTGGTCACCGCCGGGACCGCCCTGGTCGCCACCGTTGCCACCCTGGTCACCGCCGGGACCGCCCTGGTCGCCACCGTTGCCGCCCTGGTCACCGCCGGGACCGCCCTGGTCGCCACCGTTGCCACCCTGGTCGCCACCGTTGCCGCCCTCGTCGCCGCCGTTGCCCTGGTCGTCACAGGTGGGGTCGACGACGATGTCGCAGGTGCCGTCGTCACCGGTCAGGTTGACCTTGGCGGAAATGCCGCTGTCGCCCAGGTCCACACCGATCCCCAGGCCCGCGGCGGAGGCCGCACCCGCGGCGGTCAGCGAGGCGCCTGCGGCGATCACGGCGCCGGCGGCTATCCTCGCGACCCGGATCCGCGTCTTCTTCGTCATGTAGTTGCTACCCCCAGTAGCCGAATCGTCTGTGAGGCCGCGCTCGGGGCCGTGATCGACGGAGGTAGCTGAACGATGGAGCCCCCCGGTTCACATGCGCCCCAGAGATACGCATGCCACGCTTTACCCTTCCCATATTTCAAAGCAACGTCAAGGCCGTTGCGTGCGCGATGTCCGGGTACGCGTTCTTTGCGAGACGAAGAGCGATGTGAGTGTGACGCAAAACCCAGACACCCGGGCACGAAAAAGGCAACTGCCGCCTGAGAGGCGGCAGTTGCCTTGTCGACAAAATTACTTTGCTTGCTGTTCCTGCTGCTTGCGCCAGCGAATACCGGCCTCCAGGAACCCGTCGATCTCGCCGTTGAACACGGCCTCCGGGTTGCCGACCTCGAAGTCGGTCCGCAGGTCCTTGACCATCTGGTACGGGTGCAGGACGTACGAACGCATCTGGTTGCCCCAGGAGTTGCCGCCGTCGCCCTTGAGGGCGTCCATCTTGGCCTGCTCCTCCTGACGGCGCCGCTCCAGCAGCTTGGCCTGCAGAACGGCCATCGCGGTGGCCTTGTTCTGGATCTGGGAGCGCTCGTTCTGGCAGGAGACGACGATGCCGGTGGGCAGGTGGGTGATGCGCACCGCGGAGTCGGTGGTGTTGACGCCCTGGCCGCCCGGACCGGAGGAGCGGTAGACGTCGATGCGCAGGTCGGACTCGTCGATGTCGACGTGGTCGGACTGCTCCACGACGGGCAGCACCTCGACGCCCGCGAAGGAGGTCTGGCGGCGGCCCTGGTTGTCGAACGGGGAGATGCGGACGAGCCGGTGGGTGCCTTGCTCGACGGAGAGGGTGCCGTAGGCGTAGGGCGCCTGCACGGCGAAGGTGGTCGACTTGATGCCGGCCTCTTCGGCGTACGACGTCTCGTAGATCTCGGTCTTGTAGCCGTGCTGCTCGGCCCAGCGCAGGTACATGCGCTGCAGCCGCTCGGCGAAGTCGGCGGCGTCCACACCACCGGCCTCGGCGCGGATGTTGACGAGGGCCTCACGGGCGTCGTACTCGCCGCTGAGCAGCGTCCGGACCTCCATCTCGTCCAGCGCCTTGCGGACGGCGGCCAGCTCGGACTCGGCCTCGGCGCGGGTGTCCGGGTCGTCCTCCTCCTCGGCCATCTCGAAGAGGACCGCGAGATCGTCGATCCTCCCGCGGAGCGCCTCCGCCTTCCTGACCTCGGCCTGGAGGTGGGACAGCTTGCTGGTGATCTTCTGCGCCTCGTCCGGGTTGTCCCACAGGGACGGCGCGGCCGCCTGCTCCTCGAGCACGGCGATGTCTGCCCTCATCCTGTCGAGGTCCAGAACGGCCTCGATCGACTCCATGGTCGAGGAGAGGGACTTCAGCTCTTCGGATACATCGACGACTGCCACGCCTCCAGCGTAACGGCTCCGCCAACCGTGGAACGCCGGGCGAGGCGGTCCCGGGCGCGCGAAGCCGTGCGCGACGACGAAGCCCGCTACGGCGACGGCGGAGCCGAGTGGTGCGCGTCCTGGGGCGCCTGGTCCTCGGAGGTCGCCCACCAGGCGCCCGCGCCCACCGCCGCGACGAGGACCACGCCGGCCACGCCGAGCGTGATCCGGCGGCGGCGGGCGGCGGTGCGGTGACGGGCCGAGCCGGGGCGGGGGGCGCCCGGCGTGCGCGGGGCGCGGGCCGTACCGCGGGCGCCGCCGGCCAGCTCGTCGGGCGCGGGCACCCGCATCGAGGTGTGCGTGTCCCGGTTGGAGTCCGGCTTCGCGCCGGGCACCAGCGGCACCGCGCCCCGGCGGCGGGCCGGGTCCCCGGCCGGCGCCGGGGCCTGCGCGGCCGGCCCCTCCACCGGTTCCTCCGCCGGGTCCGCGTCCGGCTCGTCGACCTCCAGCGGGGGCATGCCCGCGAGCATCGGCAGCAGTTCCCGCAGCCGCGCCGCCAGCTCCGAGGCGCGCAGCCGGGACGCCGGGGCCTTCGCCAGGCACTGCACGATCAGCTGCCACAGCTCGTCGGGGATGCCGGGCAGCGGCACCACCGTCTCCGTGACGTGCCGGCGCAGCACCGCGCCGGGGTGGCCGCCGCCGAACGGCGTGAAGCCGGCCAGCAACTCGTACAAGACCGTGGCCAGCGCGTAGATGTCCACCGCGGCTCGCGGCGGCAGTCCCTCCACGATCTCCGGGGCCAGGTAGTCGGGCGTGCCGATGATCTTCGTCGCGCGGGTGCGCTTGGGCGTGTCGATGAGTTTGGCGACGCCGAAGTCCGTCAGCAGCGCCGGGTGGGCGCCGCCCGGGCCGAGCGGGCCCTGCATGTCCAGCAGCACGTTCTCCGGCTTGACGTCCCGGTGCACGACCCCGGCCGCGTGCGCCGCGGCCAGCCCGTCCGCCACGTCCGCCACGATCGCCACGGCCGCCTCGGGCGCGAGCCGCCGCTCCCGCTCCAGCCGGGTCCGCAGGTCCGTGCCGCGGACCAGGTCCATGACCAGGGCGAGGTCGTTGCCGTCGACCACGAGGTCGCGCACGGAGACGACGTTCGGGTGTTCGAGCCCCAGCAGGGCCGTGCGTTCCTGCACGAAGCGGCCCACGAGTTCCTGGTCGGAGGCCAGGTCCTCGCGCAGCAGCTTGATGGCGACGGGTCCGTCCGGTCCCTCGCCGAGCCACACCGTGCCGGCGCTGCCCCGTCCCAGGATCTGGTGGGCTGTGTACCGGCTGCCGATCTTCCGTGCCAAGACTGCTCCTACAGACGCGTGTTGCCGACAAAGCTACGCGTCCGGCGAGCCGACCTTCACCGCGGAGACGGAAATCACCCGCCGGGTGTCGACAAATCTCCAGACTCGTCGCCCGTGCCCCGCACAGTCCGTCGCCGGTGTCCGCAACCGCCGGCGCCGGACGGCGTGCCTCAGCCGTACCGGGCGGCGTACCCGGGCTGCTGCTCGGGGACGCGCCTCAGCTGCCGCCGGGGGCGCATCTCAGCTGCCGCCGGGGACGTGCCTCAGTTGCCGCCGCCCAGGTCCTTCACCCAGCCGGCCGCCGTGCTGACCCAGGAGGTCAGCTGGTCCCAGTAGCCCTTGCCGGTGCCGATCCAGTCCTGCAGCGGGCTCAGCTCCCACACCAGCCAGCTCGCGACGAACAGGATGACGATGGTGAACAGGCAGCCCTTCAGGCAGCCCAGCCCGGGGATCCTCATCGGGTTGGCACTGCGCTGCCGGGGCGGCCGCGGCTCGCGGGCCGGCCGGCGCGGCTCGGGCGCGGGCGGCGGCGCGTACCGCTCGGGCTGCCGGGTCTGGCGGCGCGGCGCGGCCGGCGGGGCGTACTGCTGCGGCTGCTGCGGCTGCTGCTGCTGGCGGCCGTAGCCGGGCTGCGGCTGCTGCGGCTGCTGCTGGGGCCGGGCGACCTGCCGCTGGGGGCGGCGGCGCAGCGGGTCCTCGCTCGGGTCGAGGTACTGGATCTGCGTCTGCTCGTTGCGGTCGCGGGCCGCGCGCAGCTGCGTCTGCCAGGGGTGCGGCTGCTCGGGCTGCTGCCCCTGGCCCTGTTGCCCCTGCCCGGGGGCCTGTCCCGGTCCCTGCGGTCCGCCGCCGGGCGGGCCCGGCGGCATGGGCGGCATCACGCGCGTGGGGTCGGCCGCGCCGTGCTGGGGCAGGACGGCGGTCGGATCGGCCGCGCCGACGGGACCGCCCGGACCCGCCGGACCAGCGGCAGCCGCCGGATCGCCCGGGCCGCCGGTGTGGGGCAGGACGCTGGTGGCGGCGTTCGGGTCGTACGCCCCGGCCGGACCCATCGCGCCCGCCGCGCCGTGCGGCAGCACCTGCGTCGGGTCGGCGGCGCCGGGCACCCCGTCCGGGGCGGGCACGGGTGCGGGCGCCGGGTCGGGCGCCAGCAGCGCGCCGACGCCCTCCGCGGCGGCGATCTGCGCCGCGGTGGCGTGCACGCCCACGCCCTCGGCGACGACCCGCAGGGCACGGGCGAGGTTCTCGGCGCTGGGCCGCTCCTCGGGGGTCTTGCGCAGGCAGCGCTCGATCACCGTCCACAGCGGGTCGGGGACGGTCGAGGGGCGGCGGGGCTCGGCGCTCAGGTGCTGGTGCAGCACCTCCAGCGCGCTGCCGCCGGAGAACGGCGGCCGGCCGGTGACCAGCTCGTACAGCAGGATGCCGGCGCCGTAGATGTCCACGGCGGAGGTCTGCGGGCGGCCCTCGGCGGACTCCGGCGCGACGTAGGCGGGCGTGCCGACGAACTCGTGGGTGCGGGTCAGGCCCGGGGAGTCGGCCAGGCGGGCGATGCCGAAGTCGGTGAGCATCGGGTGCATCTCGCCGCCGTCCTGCTGGAGCAGGACGTTCGCCGGCTTCAGGTCGCGGTGGACGACGCCGTCGGCGTGGCTCGCGGCGAGCGCGTCGGCGATCTGCGCGGTGAGCAGCGCGGCGGCCACCGGCGTGAAGGTGCCGTTCTCGCGCAGGTAGCGGTGCAGGTCGGGGCCGTCGACGAGGTCCATGACCAGCGCCAGCAGGTCGCCCTCGACCACCAGGTCGCGGACCCGGACGATGTTGGGGTGGGTGAGCCGGAGCAGCACGGACCGCTCGCGCAGGAACCGCATGACGACGTCGGCGTCGTTCGCCAGCTCTTCCTTGAGGACCTTGATCGCCACGGTCTCGCCGGGCTGACCGGGCACGGCCGCCTCGGCGCCCGCGGTCTCCCGCTGGCGGGCTCGCCAGACGGTCCCGGTGGCACCGCGCCCGAGCGGCTCCTCCAGGAGGTACTTGCTGCCTACCGGCCGCACGTCATGTGCTCCCTGTGCTTGCTTGCCTGGTCCCCCGCGCCGCCCTGAGGCGCCCGGCGCGGGTGTTCCGACCCACTGTAGGGCGTGCCCCGAAGGTCCCGCCCGCCCCGCGCTCCCGTCCCCGGGGCGGGCGGGACCTTCGGGGCACGCCCTACAGTCGCCCCGCACCCCCTCAGCCCCGTCACCGACCCGTACGAGGCCCACACCGACCCGTACCAGGCCCACGGCCCCGAGGACGCCGACGGTCACGACGGCACCGGCCGCCGCAAGGGCACGCCCCTGCGCGGCACCGACGCCCCCCAGGGCCTGCGCCGGCGCGGCGGGCTCGGTGCCTGGGCGCGTCGCCTGGCCGGGGGGCGCGGACAGGGCCCGGAGGGCCGCGGCGGGACGGACGACGGCACGGACCCGGGCGGCCCGGAGCAGGAGGTGCCCGGCCGGGTGCCGGCCGCGTCGTCGCCGGAGACCTGGCCGGACCCGGCGGCGCTGCTGCTGACCGCCCTGGGCCCGGGCCCCCGGCTGTGGGAGCGCGGGCCGGACCACCCGGAGGCGCTGACGGTGCGGCTGGGCACGGCCGACCGCCCGGCCGCCGACGGCTCGGGGCGGCTGCTGCCCGCGGTCGCGGTGACCGCCGGGCTGCGCGAGGTGGGCGCGCTGGGCCTCGCCGGGCCGCGCGCCCGCCTGTCCGGGCTGGCCCGCGCGGTGCTGGCCCAGCTCGCCGCGCTGCACTCGCCGGACCTGCTGGAGATCGTCCTGGTGAGCGCGGACCGGGCCCGCCCGCTCCAGGAGCGCACGGCGGAGTGGTCCTGGCTCGGCTGGCTGCCCCATGTGCGGCCGCGGCACGGCCAGGACTGCCGGCTGCTGCTGGCCTTCGACCGCGACCAGGCCGCGGCCCGCACCGAGGAACTGCTGCGCCGCCTGGACGACCACCTCGCCGATCCCCGGGGACACCACCGGCCCCCGGCGGCCGGGGCCGCCGGCCACCGCCCCTCATGGGCCCAGGGCGACGCCGCGGCGGACGCCGCCGACCCGCGCCCGCGACCCGGGCCGTACACGGTGGTGGTCGTGGACGGCGACCCCGGCGGCGCCCCGGCGCGGGAGGCGCTGGCGCGACTGGCCTTGGAGGGTCCGCGGGCCGGGATCCATGTGGTGTGCCTGGCCGAGGCGGCGCCCGCCTCGCCCGCGTCGCCGGTGGCGGAGTCGTACGCGGCGGCCTGCGCGGCCGCGCCGGTGTTCCGCGCGTGCGGGGCGGTGGCGCTGCTGAGCGGGGACGTGGCGACGGCGCTGCGACTGATGCGGGTGGCGCCCTCGGGCGCCGGGGAGCGGGGGCCGGTGGCGCCCGGCACGGTCGCCGTGGTGGACGCCGTCTCCCCCGCGTGGGCCGAGCGGTTCGCGCGGGCGCTGGCGCCGCTGCGGCCGGCGGCGGAGGCGGCAGGTGCGCGGCCCGCGCGCGTGTCGGCGCCGCTGCCGCTGACGGCGCGGCTGCTGGACGAGCTGGGGCTGGCCCGGGCCACTCCGGCGTCGCTGCAGGCCCGTTGGGCGGACGCGGCCGACGACGCCCGGACGCTGGGCGGGCGGGCCTGGGCGATACTCGGGGCCGGTCCGCGCGGCCCGGTCTGCGCGGATCTGGTGGCCGACGGCCCGCACCTGCTGGTGGAGGGACCGGCGGGCAGCGGCCGTACGGAGCTGCTGCGGTCGGTGGTGGCCTCGCTGGCCGCCGCCGAGCGCCCGGACCGCCTCGGCATGGTCCTGGTGGACGGCCGGGACGGCACCGGGGCGGCCGACGGGCCCGGCGACGGTCTGCGGGTGTGCACGGACGTGCCGCACGTCACCACGCATCTAGCCGCCAACGACCCGGTGCGCATGCGGGAGTTCGCACAGTCGCTGACCGCGGAGCTGAAGCGGCGGGCCGAACTGCCCGGGCGGGTCGACTTCGCCGAGTGGCACACCCGGCGGGAGGTGTCCGGCCGGATCGTCGCCCAGCGCACCGCCCAGGGCCGCGCGCCGTCCGCGCCGCCGCCGGTGCCGGACGGCTCCGGCGCGGCGGATCTGGACGCCCCGCCCAGTTCCACGCTGCGGCTGCGCCCGGCCCGGTCGAGGGCGGAGGCGGAGGCGGCGCCGCCGCTGCCGCGGCTGGTGGTGGTCGTCGACGACCTGGACGCGCTGGTCTCGCCCGCGCTGGGCTCGCCGGGGCGGCCCGCGGCCGGGTCGGTGGTCCGCGCGCTGGAGGCGGTGGCCCGGGACGGCGGGCGGCTCGGTGTGCACCTGGTGGCGGCGACCGCGCCCGGGGGCCGTACGGAGCAGACCGAACCGGTGCGGCGGGCCGCGCCGCGGGGCACGCTGGAGACGCCGGGCTCCGGCCCGGAGCAGCCGGCGCCGGGGCGCGGCCGGCTGACGGACCCGGACGGCCGGGTCACGCCGTTCCAGGGCGGCCGGGTCACGGGGCGCATCCCGCGGACGGCGACGCAGCGGCCCACGGTGGTGCCGCTGCAGTGGGAGCGCATGGGCGACCCGCCGACCCGCCGCTCGGTGCGGGAGTTGGGCAACGGCCCGACCGATCTGGCCCTGCTGGCGAGCGCGTTGGAGCGGGCGGCCCGGGAGGTGTCGGCCGCGCGGGTCCCGTCTCTGCTCTGACCTCGTCGGCCCGAGCGGCCGTACCGCGTCTGACCGGGAGTCACGACGTGGTCACGATCTTGCGGTTGACACCGTGGGCGCTCTTGCCGACGTCCGGACCTGGGCGTACACCAGAGCGCACGGACAGCGCTCGGACGTTCGACGAGGACGAAGAACGGGGCAGTGATGCACAGCACGAGCACGACCATCCGGACACACCGGACGAGCAGGGCCGCCAAGGCCGCGGCGGCCGTCGCCGCGGGGGCACTGGCCCTGTCCCTGACCGCGTGCGGCGGTTCCGACGACGACAAGAGCGGCGGCGGCGACAAGAGCGGCGGGGCCACCGCGAGCGGCAGCACCGTCACCCTGCCCAAGCTGAACGGCGCACACCTGGAGGTCGCCGCCGTGTGGACCGGCGGCGAGCAGAAGAACTTCAAGCAGGTGCTCGCGGAGTTCGAGAAGCGCACCGGCGCCCAGGTCACCTTCGTCCCCGCCCAGGACCCGATCATCAACTTCCTCGGTTCGAAGGTCGCGGGCGGCCAGCCGCCGGACGTGGCGCTGCTGCCGCAGCCGGGCGCCATCAAGCAGGCCGTGGACAAGGGCTGGGCCAAGCCGCTCGGCCCGGAGGCGCAGGCGCAGCTGGCCAAGAACTACTCGCAGGGCTGGCAGGACATCGGCAAGGTCGACGGCAAGCAGTACGGGGCCTACTACAAGGCCGCCAACAAGTCGCTGATCTGGTACAACGCGAAGGTCTTCGAGAACGCGGGCGCGAGCGAGCCCAAGACCTGGAAGGACCTGCTGACCACCGCGCAGACCGTCTACGACTCCGGGGTCACCCCGTTCTCCGTGGGCGGCGCCGACGGCTGGACGCTCACCGACTGGTTCGAGAACGTCTACCTGTCCCAGGCGGGCCCGGAGAAGTACGACCAGCTCGCCCAGCACAAGATCAAGTGGACGGATCCGTCGGTCAAGCAGGCCCTGACCACGCTGGCGCAGATCTGGTCGAAGAAGGACTACCTCGCGGGCGGCCCGCAGGGCGCGCTGCAGACGGAGTTCCCGGTGTCCGTCACGCAGACCTTCTCCGGCGGCGACCAGCCGAAGGCCGGCATGGTCTTCGAGGGCGACTTCGCGCAGGTCAACATCGGGGAGACCAAGGCGAAGGTGGGCACGGACGCGAAGGTGTTCCCGTTCCCGGCCGTGGGCGCGAACGCGCCGGTGGTCTCCGGTGGTGACGCGGCGGTGATCCTGAAGGACTCCAAGGCGGCGCAGGCGCTGGTGACCTTCCTGGCCTCCTCCGACGCGGCCACGATCCAGGCGAAGCTCGGCGGGTACCTCTCCCCGAACAAGAACGTGCCGAACTCGGCGTATCCGAACGAGGTCCAGCGCAAGATCGCCCAGGCGCTGATCGCCTCGGGCGACAACTTCCGCTTCGACATGTCCGACCAGGCCCCGCAGGCCTTCGGCGGCACCCCCGGCAAGGGCGAGTGGAAGGACCTGCAGGACTTCCTGAAGAACCCGGGCGATGTCGCGGGCACCCAGGCGAAGCTGGAGAAGGACGCGGCGGCGGCCTACGGCAACGGGAGCTGAGCCGACGATGACCGGACACCGCGCAGGAGGCCGGCGATGACGTCGGCAGCCGCTTCGGGCGTCGCCAAGGCACCGGCGGCGCCCGGCGCCCCCCGGCGCCGCAGGAGCGTGACCGGCACCCGCCGCTGGGTGGCGGCGCTGTTCCTGCTGCCCGCGCTGGTGCTGCTGGGCGCGCTCGTGGTCTACCCGATCGGGTACTCGATCGTCCGCAGCCTCTACGACAACTCCGGCGACCACTTCGCCGGATTCGACAACTACCGGGCGCTGTTCACCGACGACGGCATCCGCACGGCGCTGAAGAACAACATCATCTGGGTGGTGTTCGCACCGACCGTCGCCACCGCCCTCGGCCTGGTCTTCGCGGTGCTCACCGAACGGGTGCGCTGGGGCACGGCGTTCAAGCTGGTCGTCTTCATGCCGATGGCGATCTCGATGCTGGCCGCCGGGATCATCTTCCGGCTGGTGTACGACCAGGACCCCGACAAGGGCGTGGCGAACGCGGTGTGGACGGGCGTCCACGACACGTTCGCGCAGTCGTCGGCGTTCCCGAAGGCCCACCCGGGCCGCAACTCGCCGCTCAGGCCCGACCACGGCGGCTTCGTCACCACCGGCCCGGTGCACACGGGCCAGGCGGTCGCCCTGCCGCTCGTGGGCGTGGCCCCCGACCTGATGCCCGACAGCGCGAAGAAGGCCCGCCAGGCGAGCGCGGAGCCGGGCAGGATCACCGGCACCACGTGGCAGGACTTCACGCGCGGCAAGGGCGTCGGCAGGCTCGGCGCGGTGGACCCCTCCGAGCTGGGCTATCCCGGCATGAAGATCGAGGCGGTCAAGGACGGCAAGGTCGTGGCGACGGCGAAGGCCGCCGCCGACGGCACGTTCACGCTGCCTGCCAAAGCCGACGGCGCCGTGCTGCGGCTGCCGGCGAGCAACTTCAAGGAGCCGTACAACGGCGTGGACTGGCTGGGTCCGACGCTGGTGACGCCCGCCGTCATCGGGGCGTACGTGTGGATGTGGGCCGGGTTCGCGATGGTGCTGATCGCGGCCGGGCTCGCGGGGGTGCCGCGGGAGCTGCTGGAGGCCGCCCGGGTGGACGGCGCCAACGAGTGGCAGGTCTTCCGCCGGGTGACGGTGCCGCTGCTGGCGCCGGTGCTCGCGGTCGTCGTGGTCACCCTGATGATCAACGTGCTGAAGATCTTCGACCTGGTGTTCATCATCGCCCCGGGCTCCTCCCAGGACGACGCGAACGTGCTGGCGCTGGAGCTGTACCGCAAGGGCTTCTCCGAGGGCCGGCCGGGCGTGGCCAGCGCCATCGCGGTGTTCCTGCTGGTGCTGGTGATTCCGGTGATGCTGTTCAACATGCGGCGGCTGCGGCGGGAGGTGCGGCGATGACTGCGGAGGCCGGGGTTCTTCCCACCGCGGCGGCGAGCGAGCCGGTCAAGGCGCGCAGGTCGCTGGGCTCCCGTCTGGCGGAGGCCGTCAGCGGCGGCGCGGTGCGGGTCTTCCTGATCGTCGTGGGCCTGTTCTGGCTGGTGCCGACGATCGGGCTGCTGCTGTCGTCACTGCGCTCCCCGCAGGACATGAGCGGCAGCGGCTGGTGGACCGTGTTCACCAAGCCCTCGCAGCTGACCTTCGACAGCTACAGCAAGCTGCTGGAGAACGGCGACATCACCAACTCCCTGCTGAACACCGTCCTGATCACCGTCCCGGCGACGGTCCTGGTGGTCGTGGTCGGCTCACTGGCGGGGTACGCGTTCGCGTGGATGGACTTCCCCGGGCGCGACTGGTGGTTCCTGGCGGTGGTCGGGCTGCTGGTGGTGCCGGTGCAGGTGGCGCTCATCCCGATCGCCGAACTGTTCGGCAAGATCGGCCTGTTCGGCACGATCTTCGGTGTGGTGCTGTTCCACACCGGGTTCGGGCTGCCGTTCGCGGTGTTCCTGCTGCGGAACTTCTTCGCGGAGATCCCCCGCGAACTGCTGGAGGCGGCCCGGCTCGACGGCGCTGGTGAACTGCGCCTGTTCGCCCGGGTGGTGATGCCGCTGGGCGGGCCCGCGATCGCGAGCCTGGGCATCTTCCAGTTCCTGTGGGTGTGGAACGACATGCTGGTCGCGCTGGTGTTCACCAAGTCCGGCACCCAGCCGATCACGGTGGCGCTGCAGACCCAGGTGCGCCAGTTCGGCAACAACATCGACGTGCTGGCGCCCGGCGCGTTCATCTCGATGGTGATCCCGCTGGCGGTGTTCTTCGCCTTCCAGCGGCAGTTCGTGTCCGGGGTGATGGCGGGCGCGGTCAAGTAGGCGGCGCCGCGGGGCGACCAGGGGGCGGGCCGGCGTCGGCCCGCCCCTCTTTCCGTGCGCTGCCCCTTCTTTCCGTGCGCTGCCCCTTCTTTCCGTGCGCTGCCCCCTCTTTCCGTGCGCTGCCCCCTCCCCTTCGCGCCCGCGGTCCTCCCC
>NZ_LR732544.1:3224954-3271187 GCF_902506575.1 Streptomyces mexicanus
TGGTGGGGCCCCCCCCCTCCCCCCCCCGCCCCCTGCCGCCCCCCGCCCCCCGCCCCGCCCCCCCGGGCTCCCCGGCTTTCTCCCGGGGGGCCGCGCCCGGGCGGGAGAGGGCTGTGCAGTTCTCCTCCCCCCGCCGCACCCCGCCCGGTCAGGGCGTGGCCGCGTACAGCACCTGGTCGTCCGGGCCGTGGGTCACCGGGCGCAGGCCCGGCTGCATCGGGCGCGTGCTGTCGAGGACCCAGCGCACGTGGTACCGGCGCAGGATCTCCCGCCGCTCGCCGGGCGGTGTGCGGCGGGTGTAGTAGATCTGCACAGCCTTCTCGCGCCGTGCCGCGTCCCGCAGGAAGAAGTCCGGGTAGCCGGGGGCGACGGTGCGGGGGCCGTAGGCCGGCAGGAGCCGGTTGGGGAAGTCGCGAGCCATCACGACGTCGCCGCAGCGCACGTACGGGGTGATCCACTCGTAGGTGGACCAGGGCGGGGTGTAGTGGACCGCGAGCGCCTCGGGCAGCGCGGCCCGCCCCACGACGTAGCCGAGCACACCGGCCTGGGTCCAGGCGCCCACGGCCAGCGCGCCGGCCAGCGCCCGGGCCCAGCCGATGCGCACCGCGCGCCGGTGGCCCCGGTGGAGCCCCTCCAGCGCGGCGGCGAGCTGCGCCGGGATCAGCGCCGCGGGCAGGGCCCGGCCCCACTCGTAGTGGGCGCTGGCGTATCCCGCCGCGCACACCAGCGCGCCCAGCGCGAAGAAGCCCGCCAGCACGTCCCACCGGTCCCGGCGCAGGCGCAACACCAGTGCGGCCACGCCGAGCAGCGCCAGCCAGTACCGGCCGGCGAACTCGGTGTAGAGGGCGCGGTGCACCCCGTCCAGGTCGTCACCGGCCCAGAACAGGGCGAAGAAGTCGTAGTACGGCCACAGCCACAGCACCAGCAGCCCCACCGCCGTGCCGGCGGCGAGCCGCGGCCACCGCGCCCGCGGCGGACGTGCGGCGATCACCACGGCCAGGTCGCCGAGCGTGGCGATGATCCCGGTGAACTGGTGGCACAGCAGGATCACCGCCCACAGCGCCCCGAGCCCCAGCCACACCCCCCACCCACCGGGGGCGCGCAGCGCCCGGGTCAGCCAGGCCCAGTGGTGGAACGCCAGGCCCAGGGCGAACACGCTCGGGTACGACACCGTCAGCGCCAGGGAGTTCAGGGAGACGAACCCGCTCCAGTTGATGACGGCGGTCCCCCAGAGCAGCACGAGGCTGAACGCGGCCAGCGCGGGTGCGGCCCGGTGGGTGCTCAGTGTCCGTACGTACCGCCACACGCCCGTCGCCAGCAGCGTCAGCCCGGCCAGCGCGGCGAGCCGCAGGACATCGAAGACCGG
Organism: Streptomyces mexicanus; assembly: GCF_902506575.1. Classification (GTDB taxonomy): domain Bacteria; phylum Actinomycetota; class Actinomycetes; order Streptomycetales; family Streptomycetaceae; genus Streptomyces; species Streptomyces mexicanus. The sequence continues at coordinate 3,226,321 of NZ_LR732544.1, forward strand.
CAGCCGGCCGAGTCGGGCCACGCAGCCGAGCAGCACCATCCACGGCGAGTAGTAGGGGCTGGGGGTGTCCGCGTCCACGAGCGGGTTGCCGGGGTGGCGCAGGCTGTGCCGCAGTCGTTCGACGGTGGCCGCGTGCATGCCCAGGTCACCGGCCCAGGGCAGCCGCACGATCACCACGAGCAGCAGCACGAGAAGCAGCGCGGCGGCGGCCCGGGAGGCGGCCAGCCGTCGTCCGGTGCCCGGCGAGCGCGGTGCGACGCGGCCGGAGGGGCGCGCCTCAGGCGGCGCGGCGCGCATCGTGCGGGAAGACCCAGGCCGGAGGGCTCTCGGTGAGGTTCACAGTCACGCGCGCAACTTTATCCGAATGATCCCGATTAGCAGGAAAGGGTAAATTTGTTGTGCGGCGTTTCCCCGACCACGGGAAGAGAACGACAAGAGGCGCCCCGGGCCTTCGCGGCCCGGGGCGCCTCTTGTGTCGTGTCGGGTGCCGTGCGGCGCCGCGCGGGCGGGCGCGGCGCCGTCAGGCTCTAGGAGTGCGTGCGCAGCAGCGTGCGCATCGTCCGCATCGCCACCGACAGGTTGGCCAGATCGAACGCGTCCGAACTGCGGATCTCCTCCAGCGTGGTGCGCGCCCGCGACAGGATCGCCGCGTTCTTCTGCTCCCACACCTGGAACCGCTGCTCGGGCGTCGAGGTGCCGTCGCCCACGGCCAGCACGTCCGCGGTCAGCGCCGCGTGGGCCGCGTACAGGTCCTCGCGGATCGCCGCGCGGGCCATGGACTGCCAGCGGTCGGCGCGCGGCAGCTCGATGATGCGGTCCATCAGCTGGGTGATGTCCAGCCGGTCGGCGAGGTCGTAGTACACCTCGGCGACGTCCATCGGGTCCTTGCCCATGCGGTCGGCCACCGAGACGATGTCCAGGGCCGGGAAGGCCGAGGAGAACCCGGCCACGCGGGTGGCCAGCTCGTCGGGGACACCGGCGGCGGACAGCTCGTCGTAGACCTGCTGGTACCAGTCCAGGTCCGCACCCTTGAGCAGCTTGGGCAGCTGCGCCCACACCTGCTCGACCCGGTCGGAGAAGAACTCCACCGTCTCGCTCAGCTGCAGCGGCTGCGGCCGGTTGTTCAGCAGCCAGCGGGTGCCGCGCTCGACCAGGCGGCGCGAGTGCAGCCGGATCCGGGTCTGGACGTCGGCCGGGACCTTGTTGTCCAGGGCCTCCACCGCGTCCCACACCGGCGCCGAGCGGAAGATCGCGCGGGCCGCGGTCTGCGCCCGGACGATCTCCTCCAGCGACGCGCCGGTCTCCTCCCGCAGCCGGTGCAGGTAGGTCGTACCACCGGTGTTGACGGTGTCGTTGACCAGCACCGTCGTGGTGATCTCGCGGCGCAGCGGGTGGTTGTCGATCTGCTCGGCGAACCGCTCGCGCAGCGGCGTCGGGAAGTAGGCGTGCAGCAGACCACGCAGGTACGGGTCGTCCGGCAGGGACGTGCGCAGCAGCTCCTCCGCGACCGTGATCTTGGTGTAGGCGAGCAGGACGGCCGTCTCCGGGCCGGTCAGACCGGCTCCGGCGGCCAGCCGCTCCCGGATCTGGCGGTCGGTGGGCAGGAACTCCAGCGCCCGGTCCAGGTGGCCCTCGCGCACCAGGTGCTTCATGAAGCGCTGCTGGGCGTGGAGCATGTCCTTGGACTGGGCGAGCGCGTTGGCGATCGCCGTGTTCTGCGCGTAGTTGTTGCGCAGCACCAGCGCGCCGACCTCGTCGGTCATCTCGGCGAGCAGCTTGTTGCGCTGCTTGACGGTCATGTCGCCGTCGGTGACCAGGCCGTTGAGCAGGATCTTGATGTTCACCTCGTGGTCGGAGGTGTCCACGCCCGCGCTGTTGTCGATGGCGTCGGTGTTGACCTTGCCTCCGGCCTGCGCGAACTCGATCCGGCCCAGCTGGGTGCAGCCCAGGTTGCCGCCCTCGCCGACCACCTTGACCCTCAGGTCCCGGCCGTCGACGCGAATGGCGTCGTTGGCCTTGTCGCCGACGTCCGCGTTCGACTCGGTGGAGGCCTTGACGTACGTGCCGATGCCGCCGTTCCACAGCAGGTCCACCGGGGCCTTGAGGATGGCCCGCATCAGGTCCGCCGGGGTCATCTTGGTGACGCCGGAGTCGATGCCGAGGGCCTCGCGGATGTGCGCGTTGACCGGGATGGACTTCAGGGAGCGCGGGAAGATCCCGCCGCCCGCCGACAGCAGCTCGGTGTTGTAGTCGGCCCAGCTGGAGCGCGGCAGCTCGAACAGGCGGCGGCGCTCGGCGTAGGAGGTGGCCGCGTCCGGGTTGGGGTCGATGAAGATGTGCCGGTGGTCGAAGGCGGCGACCAGGCGGATGTGCTCGCTCAGCAGCATGCCGTTGCCGAACACGTCACCGGACATGTCACCGATGCCGACGACCGTGAAGTCCTCGCTCTGGGTGTTAACGCCCAGCTCGCGGAAGTGCCGCTTGACCGACTCCCAGGCGCCGCGGGCGGTGATGCCCATGCCCTTGTGGTCGTAGCCCGCCGAGCCGCCGGAGGCGAAGGCGTCACCGAGCCAGAAGTTGTACTTCCCGGCGACCTCGTTGGCGATGTCGGAGAACGTCGCGGTGCCCTTGTCGGCGGCGACGACGAGGTAGGTGTCGTCGCCGTCGTGCCGGACGACGTCCCGGGGCGGGACGACCTCGCCCGCGACCATGTTGTCGGTGATGTCCAGCAGCGCCGAGATGAACGTCTTGTAGCTGGCGATACCTTCCGCCATCCACGCGTCCCGGTCCACCGCCGGGTCGGGCAGCTGCTTGGCGACGAAGCCGCCCTTGGCGCCCACCGGCACGATGACGGTGTTCTTCACCATCTGCGCCTTGACCAGGCCGAGGATCTCGGTGCGGAAGTCCTCGCGCCGGTCGGACCAGCGCAGACCGCCGCGGGCGACCTTGCCGAAGCGCAGGTGCACGCCCTCCACCCGCGGCGAGTACACCCAGATCTCGAACGCCGGGCGCGGCGCCGGCAGGTCCGGGATGGCCTGCGGGTCGAACTTCATGGAGACGTAGTCGTGCGGCTCGCCCGCGGCGTTCTTCTGGAAGAAGTTCGTGCGCAGGGTGGCCTTGATGACCGTCAGGAAGGACCTGAGGATGCGGTCCTCGTCCAGCGAGGCCACCTGGTCCAGGGCCGCGTCGGCCTCCTCCAGCAGCGCGTCGACCAGCTCGTGCCCGGCCCGCTGCCGCTCCGGCGACATCCGCGCCTCGAACAGCGAGACCAGCAGGCGGGTGGTGTGGACGTTGTTGCGGAGGGTGTCCTCCATGTAGTCCTGGCTGAAGGTCGAGCCCGCCTGGCGCAGGTACTTGGCGTAGGCGCGCAGCACCATCGCCTGGCGCCAGGTGAGCCCGGCGCTCAGCACCAGCGCGTTGAACCCGTCGTTCTCCGCCTTGCCGGTCCAGGCGGCGGCGAAGGCGTCCTGGAACCGCTCACGGGCGTCGTCGGCGAGGTGGTCCCCGCCGGTCGCCGCGAGCGGGATACGCAGACCGAAGTCGTAGATCCACGCCGTGGTGCGGTCCGCGCAGCGCAGCTCATAGGGCCGCTCGTCGGTGACCTCCACGCCGAGCCGGCTGAGCACCGGCAGGACCTGCGAGAGGGAGACCGAGCCGCCCTTCTGGTAGATCTTGAAACGGCGTTCCTCGGGGCCGGCGCCCACCGGTTCGTACAGGCTCAGCGCGAACGTCTTGTCCTCGCCCAGCTGTTCCAGGTTCACCAGGTCGGCGACCGCGGCGCGCGGGGTGTGGTCGGCCTTGTAGCCCTCGGGGAAGGCGTGGGTGTAGCGGCGCAGCAGCTCGGCGGCGCGCTCCTCGCCCAGCTCGGCGGTCAGCGCCTCGGAGAAGGCGTCCGCCCAGGAGCGGGCGGCCTCCACCAGGCGGGCCTCAATGCGCTCCTTGTCGGCGTCGGACAGCTCCGGCAGCTCGGTGCCCTGCGGGACGCGGACCACGAAGTGCAGCCGGGACAGGATCGACTCGGTGTTCCAGGCGGTGAAGTCGACGCTGGTGCCGCCCAGCTCCTCCTTGAGGATGTCGATGATCCGCAGACGCACGCCGGTGGTGTAGCGGTCGCGCGGCAGGTAGACCAGCGCCGAGTAGTAGCGCCCGTACTCGTCCTGGCGCAGGTACAGCCGCAGCCGGCGGCGCTCCTGCAGGTACAGCACGGACGTGGCGATCGACTGCAGCTCGGCGGCCGGCGTCTGGAACAGCTCGTCGCGCGGGTAGGTCTCCAGGATCTGCAGCAGGTCGCGCCCGTCGTGACTGTTGGGCGAGAAGCCGGCCAGCTCCAGCACTTCCTCCACCTTGCGGCGGATCACCGGCACCCGGCGCACCGACTCGGTGTAGGCGGCCGAGGAGAACAGCCCGAGGAAGCGCCGCTCACCGACGACGTTGCCCTGCTCGTCGAACTTCTTGACGCCGATGTAGTCCAGGTACGACGGCCGGTGCACGGTGGCCCGGCTGTTGGCCTTGGTCAGCACGAGCAGCTTGTGCTCGCGGGCCTTGACGCGCGCGTCCGTGGGCAGCCGCTCGAAGGACTCGCTGACCGGGTGGTTGTCGTCGCCGGAGTGCTGCGGGTCCGCGCGCAGTATGCCGAGCCCGGTGCCGGGCACGGCCGCCAGGGAGTCGTCCTCGCGCAGCCGGTACTCGCGGTAGCCGAGGAAGGTGAAGTGGTCGTCGGCCAGCCAGCGCAGCAGCTCGCGGGCCTCCTCGACCTGCTGTCCGGGCAGGTCGGCGGGCAGCGGCTCGTCGGGCAGGCCGTCGGCGAGCCGGGTGGCCGCGCCGCGCATCTTCTCCCAGTCCTCCACGGCCTCACGCACGTCGGAGAGCACGCGCAGCAGGTCCGCGGTGATCTGCTTCAGGTCGGCGCGGTCCGTCTCGCGGTCGATCTCCACGTGGATCCAGGACTCGACGTGGGCGTCGTGCGACAGCGGCTCGCCCGCCGACGCCTCGGGCAGCACCTCGAGGAGCTTGCCGGTCACGTCCCGGCGCACCACGACCTGCGGGTGGACGACCACGTGGATGCCGCGGCCCTGCCGGGTCAGCTCGTTGGTGACCGAGTCGACCAGGAACGGCATGTCGTCGGTGACGACCTCGACGACGGAGTGGCTGCACGTCCAGCCGTTCTCCTCGACCGTCGGGGTGTGCACGCGCACGTTCGCCGTGCCCTGCGGGCGGTGCTCGGCCAGGCGGTAGTGCGAGAAAGCGGCTCCGAAGACGTCGACCGGGTCGCGGTCGGCAAGGTCCTCCGGGGCGGTGTGCAGGTAGTAGCGCTGGAGGAACGCGAGCACGGCGTCCCGGTCCGGGGTGCCCTGGTCCGTCGTCCCGGTCGGGAGGTGTCCCCCGGCCGGACTGTTCTCAGCTACCCGGGCGGCCCTCTCGAGCAGCTCGGCCTTGGCTTCGTCCAGCTTGGTCTGCATTGTCCTCTGGCTCCTGTCGCGCGCCGTTGCGTGACGTTGAAGGAAGTACGGTCTCTTCCCTTTCGGCATGACGTCGCGGACCGGGGTGTCCGGTCCCTTCCGACGCTATGCCGCTGGGTGAGATGAGCGGGGGGATATCGGCCATTTTCGACACGCCCGGCGGGTGTGACGCTGCTCTCGCCGGCGTCGCTGCCCGGGGTTGACGCGGCGTCCTGGGAGCCGTCGAGGCTCCGTGCCGCCCGCGAGGACCAGCGACCGCCGCCCGGTCACGGATGTCCTCCGTGCACTCCGGGCGCAGAGCGGAGACGACGGCGCCCCCGCGAACTATCGCGCTGATCACGCCACAAGGCTATCGCTCCTTCCGGGTCACCCGTCATGAGCCGTATGTGTACAAAACCGGGGGTCGAACTTTGACGTTCTGCACAGGGGTGACGGGATCCGGAACGGCGTATGCGACGTGGCGACCAGACGTGGGGCACGTGCCCCGGCCAGGCGGAACGCTGTCCGAACGACGCGCCGGGGCGGCTCAGGCCGCGAGGCGGTGTGCCTCGGCGACCGCCTCGTGGAGGGTGTCCACCACCGGCACGCCGGCCTCCTCCAGGCTGGCACGGCTGTGGGAGCCGCCCGTGTACAGCACCGCCCGCGCTCCCGCGTGCCGCGCGGCCAGCGCGTCGTCGGCTGCGTCCCCGATCACCACCGTGCGCGCGGGGTTCACGGCGTCGGCCAGCGCGCCCAGGTGTCGCACCATGTGCTCGGCCTTGCTGCCGCCGGAGGGCCCGGTCCGCCCGTCGACGCGTATGAAGTGCGTCTCGATGCCCAGGCCCCGCACCAGCGGGAGCAGCTCCTCATGCCCGTACATGCTCAGGATCGACTGGCTGTGCCCGGCCGACGTCCACCCCTCGAGCAGCTCCACCGCTCCCTCGGCCAGCCCGCAGCGGACCCGGTGCTCGGCGTAGTAGCGGTGGAAGACCTCGTCCATGAGGTCCCACTCGTCCGGGGTGGGCAGCCGGCCCATCAGCCGCTCGTAGAACTTCGGCACCGGCACGCAGTACAGCGCGCGGTACTGCTCCAGGGTGATCGGCTCCAGGCCGATCACCGCGAAGGCGGCGTTCGTCGCGCCGACGACCGCGTCGTTGTCGTGGAACAGCGTGCCGTTCCAGTCCCAGACGATGTGCGCCCCTGACTGCTTCCCCATGCCGGAAAACGTACCCCCCGCCACTGACAGTCAGATCCCGTCCGAGGTCCCGCCGCCCTGACCGACGAGGTTGGGGATCTCCTGGGTGGCGTACCAGAGCAGTTCGTGGTCCTCGGCGCCGTCCACGACGAACTGCGCGTCGTCGTCGCCCTCGTCCGCCGCCCCCAGCGCCTGCGCCGCCGCAGCCACGTCCTTCTCCGCGTCGTCCGCGTCCACGTGCACCGCGGCCGCCTTGGCCAGCCGTACGGCCCCCGTCACCCGCACCTCGCCCAGCGCCGCGGGGTCCAGGCTGCGGTCGGGGTCGGCGCTCGCCGTGCCGTCGGGCACGTCGACGGCGACCACGACCCGGCGGCGCGGTACGGCCGGGTCGGCCGCCAGCAGCCGCAGCGAGGCCAGCGCGGCCCGGTTCAGCGCGGCGTACTCCAGCTCCTCCATGTCGTCGGAGAGGTACCACTCGCGCAGGGCGGGCGTGACGGCGTAGGCGACAAGACCGTCCGCGCCCAGCTCACCCGTCCTGTGCGCCTCGGCGAGACCGGGGAGGGTCAGGGGTACGTAGACGCGCATGGCTGGCCGCTTTCCTGGTCATGTCGTGGGTCGGAGGACTCCGCGGGGCTTGCCGGAGACGGCCTTCAGGATACGTGCGGCGTCCCCTTTCGTGTCCCTGACCGCCCCCGCGCAGGCGTCCACCGAGCGCCCCGCGACTCACCCGGTGCCACCCCGGCCTCCCAAGGTTTCGCCGATGTGCGACCCCCCGGATGAGTGAATGTGCCGGCCGCCCAGAGCGCACCGCGCCGTCCTTGCCCGCCCCGAACGGGTCCCGTACAAGATCCCCAGCAGGAAGTTACCGCTCGGTACAGACCGTGCCGTCACGACCAGAACGGGGACTCATGTACAAGGTCATGACCAGGGCCCAGCGCCGTCCGGGCTCCCGCCCGCCGGGCCGCCACGACACCCGCCGCCCCGCCGGCACCCCGGGCACCCGCTCGAGCCGCCCGACGAACACCACCGGCCCCCTGGGCACGCCTGTGGCGCCGGGGTCGGGGCCGGGTGCTCCCGCGGCGCGATCGGGGCCGGGCGCTTTCTCGGCGCCGGGAACGAGGCCGGGCACTCCCTCGGCTCCCGGATCCCGGCCGGGCGCTCCCGCGGCCGCAGGACTCGCGCGAGGCGCTGCCACGGCCGCCACGGCCTCGGCATCCCGGACCCGGCCGGGCACGGCCGCGGACCGCGTCCAGAACGCCTCACGCGCCGTCGCCCAGCCATGGGCGGGACGGACAGCCCAGCCATGGGCGGGACGGACAGGACCGGCAGGGACGGTTGCGGCTGTCCGGCCGGGAACGGGCAGGACGGCCGCTGCGGGGCACCAGGCGGCCACGGGACCCGCTGCGGGACAACCGGCGGGCGCGACAGCCGCTACGGGGCAGGGACCGGGCAGGACGGCGGCAACGGGACAGCCGGCGGCCATGACCCCCGCAGCCGGCCGGCGGGCGGGCATCAAGGCCGCCGCACGGGCGCAGGCGGGCGCCTCCGCCGTCCGGCAGCATGCGGGCGCAGCCGCCGTTGCCCGGCCGCGGACGGGAGCGGCCGTCGCGCAGCAGTCCGCCGTCGCACAGCAGTCCGCCGTCGTGCCGCCATCGGCCGCACGGGCCGTGTCCGCCGCGCCGAGCGGCGTAGGGCCGAGTGGCGTCGGCCCGACGGCCGACCCTGTCACCACGGACGTCTTCGCCGAGAAGCTGCTCGCCGTGCTCAGCGGGCAGCGGCCCGTCCACTGGATGCTGCGGCACACCGTCGGCCACGCCTACGACGATCTGGCCCGGCTCGCCGAGCGCTTCCCGCTGCGTGCCCGCGGCACCCGGCCCGTCGTGCGCGACATCGGCCACTGCGAGCCGCGCCCGGGCGCCCTGGAGGTCTTCGCCCGCATCGCCGCCGGAGAACAGCTTCGCGCGCTGGCGTTCCGGCTGGAGCAGGGCAGTGACCTGCGCTGGCGCTGCACGGCGGTGGAACTCGGCGGCCCCCGCCCACCGCGCCGCCACGACGACTGAGCGCGTAGGGGCGAGCCCGGCGCGCGTGGATGCGCAGGGGCGCGGTCCGGGCACGTCTGAGTGCCTCTGGGTGCGTCTGGGCGAGCCTGAGCGCGTCTGGGGAAGCCCGAGGGGCGCCGCTGGGCGCGTCTGGGGAAGCCCGAGGCGCCGCTGGGCTCACCCGGCCGCGCCGAGCATGCCGCAGCGCCGCCGAGTGCGCCTGGCCGCGCCGAGGGTGCCTGAGCGCGGCCGGGCGTGGCGCCGCGCACCGCGCACGCGGAAGGGCCGGGCCCTCCTCCGAGGTGCCCGGCCCTTCCTCACGGTTCGCGGCCGACTGCCGCCGCGGCCGTCACTTCTTGCGGCGCCGCCCGCCCTTGGCCTGCTTGCGGCGCTCGGCGCGGGTGAGCCCGTCGGACTCGGAGCGGAGCGGCTGGCCGTCGGTGGCGAACTCGCCCTCGATGATGCCGCCCTCCCCGTCCACGGTCGGCGCGGAGAAGTGCAGGTCGCGCCGCTGCGGCACGTCCAGCCCCTTGGCCCGGATCTCCGGGCGTCCCGCCTGCGCCGGCACCGCGTCCTGGGGCGCCTTCTCCAGGGACGGCGCCGCGTCCTCGACCGGGACCTCCTCGACCTGCTGCTCGACCTGGACCTCCAGGTTGAACAGGTAGCCGACGGACTCCTCCTTGATGCCGTCCATCATCGCGGAGAACATGTCGAAGCCCTCGCGCTGGTACTCGACCAGCGGGTCCTTCTGCGCCATCGCGCGCAGGCCGATGCCCTCCTGGAGGTAGTCCATCTCGTAGAGGTGCTCGCGCCACTTGCGGTCCAGCACCGACAGCACGACCCGGCGCTCCAGCTCGCGCATGATCTCCGAGCCGAGCTGCGCCTCGCGGGCCTCGTACTGCTCGTGGATGTCGTCCTTGATGGACTCGGCGATGAACTCGGCGGTCAGACCGGCGCGGTCGCCGGCCGCCTCCTCCAGCTCCTCCACGGTCACCTTGACCGGGTACAGCTGCCTGAAGGCGCCCCACAGCCGGTCCAGGTCCCAGTCCTCCGGGAAGCCCTCGGCGGTCTCCGCCTGCACGTAGGCGTCGATCGTGTCGTCCATGAAGTGCTGGATCTGCTCGCGCAGGTCCTCGCCCTCCAGGACGCGGCGCCGCTCGCCGTAGATGACCTCGCGCTGACGGTTGAGGACCTCGTCGTACTTCAGGACGTTCTTGCGGGTCTCGAAGTTCTGCGTCTCGACCTGTGCCTGCGCGGACGCAATCGCGCGCGTGACCATCTTGTTCTCGATCGGCACGTCGTCGGGGACGTTGGCCATGGACATCACACGCTCGACCATCTGCGCCTTGAACAGGCGCATGAGGTCGTCACCGAGGGAGAGGTAGAAGCGGGACTCGCCCGGGTCGCCCTGACGGCCGCTGCGGCCGCGCAGCTGGTTGTCGATCCGGCGCGACTCGTGCCGCTCGGTGCCGAGCACGTAGAGGCCGCCGAGCTTCTCGACCTCCTCCTTCTCGGCCTTGACGGCCTCCTCGGCCCGCTTGAGCGCCTCGGGCAGGGCCGCGGCCCACTCCTCGATGTGCTCCTCGGGGTCGAGGCCGCGCTGGCGCAGCTCCGCCTCGGCGAGGTCCTCGGGGTTGCCGCCGAGCTTGATGTCCGTACCACGGCCGGCCATGTTCGTCGCGACGGTCACGGCGCCCTTGCGGCCGGCCTGGGCGACGATCTGCGCCTCGCGCTCGTGGTGCTTGGCGTTGAGCACCTCGTGCTGGATGCCGCGCTTGCTGAGCTGCTGCGAGAGGTACTCCGACTTCTCGACGGACGTGGTGCCGACCAGGATCGGCTGGCCCTTCTCGTGCTTCTCGGCGATGTCGTCGACGACCGCCTCGAACTTGGCGACCTCGGTGCGGTAGATCAGGTCCGACTGGTCCTTGCGGATCATCGGCTTGTTGGTCGGGATCGGGACCACGCCGAGCTTGTAGATCTGGTGGAACTCGGCGGCCTCGGTCATCGCCGTACCGGTCATGCCGGAGAGCTTCTTGTAGAGGCGGAAGAAGTTCTGCAGGGTGATCGTGGCGAGCGTCTGGTTCTCGTCCTTGATGTCCACCCCTTCCTTCGCCTCGATCGCCTGGTGCATGCCCTCGTTGTAGCGGCGGCCGGCGAGGATACGGCCGGTGTGCTCGTCGACGATCATGACCTCGCCGTCGATGACGACGTAGTCCTTGTCGCGCTTGAACAGCTCCTTGGCCTTGATGGCGTTGTTCAGGTAACCCACCAGCGGCGTGTTCACCGACTCGTAGAGGTTGTCGATGCCCAGCCAGTCCTCGACCTTGGTGACGCCGGACTCGTGGATGGCGACCGTGCGCTTCTTCTCGTCGACGTCGTAGTCGCCGGTCTCCTCGATGCCCTTGAGCGGGTTACCGGCCTCGCCGCGCTTGAGGCGGGTGACCAGCTTGGCGAAGTCGCCGTACCACTTGGTGGCCTGGTCGGCCGGGCCGGAGATGATCAGCGGCGTACGGGCCTCGTCGATGAGGATGGAGTCGACCTCGTCGACGATGGCGAAGTTGTGCCCGCGCTGGACCAGCTCGTCCTTGGACCAGGCCATGTTGTCGCGCAGGTAGTCGAAGCCGAACTCGTTGTTCGTGCCGTAGGTGATGTCGCAGGCGTACTGCTCGCGGCGCTGGGCCGGCGTCATGTTGGCGAGGATGCAGCCGACGGACAGGCCGAGGAACTTGTGGACGCGGCCCATCATCTCGGAGTCGCGCTCGGCCAGGTAGTCGTTGACCGTCACGATGTGCACGCCGTCGCCGGAGATGGCGTTGAGGTACGCGGGCAGGGTGCCGACCAGGGTCTTGCCCTCACCGGTCTTCATCTCGGCGACGTACCCCATGTGCAGGGCGGCGCCGCCCATCATCTGCACGTCGTAATGGCGCTGGCCCAGGACGCGCTTGGCGGCCTCGCGCACCGTGGCGAAGGCCTCGGGGAGCAGGTCGTCCAGGGACTCGCCGTCGGCGTACCGCTGCTTGTACTCATCGGTGAGGGCCCGCAGCTCGGCGTCGGAGAGGTCGACGAAGTCCTCTTCGATGGAGTTGACCTGGTCCGCGATGCGGTGCAGCTTGCGCAGGATCTTGCCTTCGCCTGCACGCATGATCTTCGAGAGGACGGACACGGGGGTTGGTCTCCTTGCCGGTCGGGCCTGGGACGGTCAGTTTCCATGTGACGCTACTGAGCAACGGCCATCGTATGCGAGGACAGCGCCCAGCCGGGAGGGCCTGCCGCGAGGGCACCCCATCCATTGCTCCGCGTCGCCTTCATAGCGGACAGTCGCCTTCACAGAGGACAACGGCCGGGGTGCGCCGATGGTGCCGCGTCCCGCCCGGGAATTGCGCGAATTGTGATCGCGACCTCACGCGGGGCGAAAAAGCATGGCGCCTCGGCTCCCACCCGCGCAGAATCGGCCGATGGAACCCGTCACGCTCACCACCGACCGCCTCGTCCTGCGCACCGTCGGCCCGCGGGACACCGACGCGGTGTACGCCGCCGCGCAGGATCCGGACATCCAGCGCTGGACCACGCTGCCCTCCCCCTACCTGCACGAGCACGCGCGGGTCTTCTGCGAGCAGACGGTCCCCTACGGCTGGGCCGACGGCTCGATGTACGCCTTCGGCCTCTTCCTCGGCGCACCGGACGGGGACCTGGTGGGCATGCTCGGCATCCACCTGCGCTCCACCGGCACGGCGGAGATCGGCTACTGGTGCGCGAAGGAGCACCGCGGCCGCGGCTACATCACCGAGGCCGCGCGCGCCGCGGCCCGCTGGTCCTTCACCCGCCTCGCCGTCGACCGCCTGGAGTGGCGCGCCGAGGTCGGCAACACGGCCTCCCGCGCGGTGGCCGAACGGGCCGGTTTCACCGTCGAGGGCGTCCTGCGCTGCGCGCTCGACAACCAGGGGGTGCGCCGGGACTGCTGGGTGGGCTCGCTGCTGCCCTCGGACCTGGGCCTGCCGTCGACGGCCCCGTACCTGCCGGCACCCGCCCGGGCCTGATCGTGGCCCAGCGCTGACCGTGCCCCCCGGGCCTGACCCGTGTCCCGGGCCTGACCGCGCCCCGGGTCCTGACCGCAGCCGTCCGCGGGCCACCGGCGAACATCGCAGTTCAGCTGCCGTTGTCAGTGCCGGCTCCTATCGTGCTCAGGCATGACCACGCTCCCGCGTCCCACCCTCGACCTCTCGGCCGACGAAGCCCGCCGGATCGTCCTGCGCGCCCAGGGCCTGCTCGGTGCCCCCGACCGGCGGGCCGGCGTCCGCGGTGTCCTGCGCAGCCTCGGTGCGGTCCAGCTCGACACCATCTCCGTCCTCGCCCGCTCCCACGAGCTGATCCCCTACGCCCGGCTGGGTGCGGTCGGCCGCAAGGCCGTCCACGACGCCTACTGGACCGCCACCGTGGGCGGCGCCGCTCCGGTGCGCCCGCACGCCTTCGAGTACTGGTCGCACGCCGCCTGCATCCTGCCCATCGAGGAGTGGCCCCACTTCGCCTTCCGCCGCCGCGCCTACCGCAACCGCCCGCACTGGAACCACGAGCTGCCCGGCGGCGCCTACGAGCAGGTCATCAAGCAGCTGCGCACCGAAGGCCCCCTGACGGCCACGGAGCTGGGCGGGGCGAAGCGGACGAGCGAGTGGTGGGACTGGTCCGGCGCGAAGGTCGCCGTCGAGCGCGCCCTGATGTACGGCGAGGTGGTCTGTGTCCAGCGGCGCGGCTGGAAACGGGTCTACGACCTGGCCGAGCGCGCCGTCCCGCAGGAGCTGCTGCACGACGAGCTGGACGACACCGAGTGCCTGCGCCGCCTGGTCCGGCTGGCCGGGCGGTCCCTGGGCGTGGGCACCCGTGCGGACATCGCCGACTACCACCGGCTCAAGGGCGAGCAGGTCGACGCGGTGCTGGCGGACTCGGGTCTGGTGCCGGTCCGGGTCGAGGGCTGGTCCAAGCCGGCCTGGGCGGATCCGGAGGCGCTGGCCACGCCGCCGCGCGGCCGGCACCGCACCACGCTGCTGTCCCCGTTCGACTCCCTGATCTGGGAGCGGGCGCGCACCGAGCGGATCTTCGGCTTCACCCACCGGCTGGAGGCCTATGTGCCCAGGCACAAGCGGGTGCACGGCTACTTCGCGATGCCGGTGCTCGCCGGGGGCCGGCTGGTCGGACGGGTGGACCCGGCCCGCGAGGGCCGGACCCTGGTCGCCAAGCAGATCACTCTGGACGGGGCCAGGGCCGTACCGGCGGTGGCGCAGGCCCTGGTCGAGGCGGCGAGCTGGGTGGACTGCACGGACGTCCGTGTCGAGCGGGTGGACGCTCCCGAACTGCACGCACCGCTCACGCAGGAGCTGGCCCGCATCCTGGCCTGACCACTGAGCCGGCGCCGTCCCGCGCCCGGGCCGGGGTCCTCCCGCCCGGGCGGAAGACCCGGCGGCCTACCGGACCTACCGGATCTACTGGATCTACTGGATCTACTGGATCCGCTGGATCGATCGAATCGCCGGGGTCTACCTGATCTCCAGGATCTTCTCCCGCATCGCGTAGACCACCGCCTCCATCCTGGAGTGCAGCTGGAGCTTCTCCAGGATGTTGCGCACGTGGTTCTTCACGGTGTTCTCCGAGATGAACAGCTCCTTGGCGATGTCCCGGTTGTTCATCCCGGTGGCCACCAGCTTGAGGACCTCCAGCTCCCGGTCGGTCAGCCGGGGCGCGGGGACCAGCCGACGCTCGTCGGTGCGCTGGATCATCGACTTGAACTCGGTGAGCAGCTTCGACGCCATGGAGGGGCTGATCTGCGACTGGCCGTCGGCCACCGCGCGGATGGCGGTGGCCACCTCGTCGGTGGAGATCTCCTTCAGCAGGTAGCCGGTCGCCCCGGCCTTGATCGCGTCGTAGAGGTCGGCTTCCTCGTCGCTGATCGTCAGCATGATGATCTTGGCGCTGGGGGCGACCTCCTTGATGGAGGTACAGGCCTCGATGCCGCCCCGCCTGGGCATCCGTACGTCCATCAGAACGATGTCGGGCAGCAGGTCGGCGGCCTTGTCGACGGCTTCGGCGCCGTCGCCCGCCTCCCCGACGACCTGGATGTCCTCCTCGGCGGCGAGCACGATCTCCAGGCCGCGACGGAAGAGGGCGTGGTCGTCCACGACAAGGACTCTGATCGGCTCCTTGCGGGACGTGCCCGTGTCCGGGCCCATGCCGGCGACATCGCCGTCGGCATCCTCGTCCCGCATCGGTCCGAAGCTGTCCGTCATCGCTGCTTCCTCCCCCTGAGGCTCTGGCCCGGCGTGCGGCACCGTGGCCAACCCAAGGCAACGGCCTGTCCGTTGAGCCGTTGCGGCCATGATTCCATGTCCGGCCGACACTGCGGTGACCAAGAGGTGCGCGCGGGGGGCGCGTGGGAGTCGCACGCCGATGCCCCTGGGGGCGCACACGCGCTCCAGGGGCACCGGCTCGTGGTCGGCCGGGTGGGTCAGCCGCCGAGCGTGCCGCCCGCCTCGGGAGAGTGCTCCTGGGTGATCATCGTGTCCGTCCTGAGGTGGATCACGCCGTAGTCGTAGGCGTGCCTCCGGTAGACGACGCTGGGTTCCTTGGTCTCGGAGTCGACGAACAGATAGAAGTCGTGTCCGACCAGCTCCATCTCGTACAGGGCCTGGTCGAGGGTCATCGGAGCGGCGACGTGGGTCTTCTCGCGGACGACGAGCGGTCCCTCCCCCTGCACCTCGAGCGACCCGACCTTCTTGGTGGGGACCTGATCCGCCCCCTCTTCCGTCGCGGTCGCGCCGGTGCCGTTCAGTGTCGCCACGCCCGGGACGTGGTCGGGGACCTCGGCCGCCGAGACCCGCCGTGCGCCACGGCGGGAGAAACGCTTGTCGTGCTGCTTGCGCAGCCGGGCACCCAGCTTCTCCGCCGCCAGGTCGAGCGCCGCGTACGGATCGCTGGCGGCTGCCTCCGCCCGGATCACCGGACCGCGGGAGCGGAGCGTGATCTCCACTCGGTCACAGCGGTCGGCCTGTCGGGGGTTGGGCTCCTTGGACACCTCGACGTCGAGGCTGATCACCTTGGCATCGAGCCTCTGGATCTTCTCCAGGTTCAGCTTCTCGGCCACGTGCTTGCGGAACCGCTCGGGCACCTCGGTCTTGCGGCCCTTGACGACGATGTCCACGCAGAACTCCGTTCCCGGAACGCTCCGCTTCGACGGCGGAGCAACTCCCTTTGCACCTGGTCCCGGTCGGGTCCGGAACCTCGGACTCGGTGACGTCCACCTCCTCCCCCGTGGGCGGGATCCACACCCTGCCCGCACGGGTCGCGGAAAAAATCACAAACCCGCGGCGCGGCATTCCGATATGAGGGGAAGACCGGCGCCCGACGGGCGCCTTTCCCTCACAACTGAACATATCTCGCGCGGGCGGATGGCGTCACCCTCTACCCTGAGGTACCTCCGTTCAGGTGAATTGGTGCTCGTATTACCTGCAACGACGCGCGTTTTCTGTCAGTTCCTGTTTATGACGAAGGAATCCGGCGAGGCCGCGACGACGGCCGCGCAGATGACATCACCCGCGTCGTCCGCGCCCACGAATTCCGCTGCGCGATACACCGGGTTCCCCTCCTTCCGCGGCCCTCCCGCTCTGTGTTCCCCCATCTCTTCCCGGACCCGCGCCGCGTACACGGCCGACTTCACCGCCCGTGCCGCCTCGCGCAACGAGGCGCCCGTGGTCATCAGGTCGTCGACCAGCACGACCGGCCCGGTCAGCAGCAGCCGGGCACCTCCCGGCACCGTCCCGAGCGCCCCGGCGAGGTTGTCCAGGCGCTGCCGGGAGTCCAGCCGTGCCTGGTCGGACACGGCACGCCGCTGCCGCAGGACGGCCAGTACCCGGGCCGCGATGCCGCTGCGGCGCAGCTCGCCCGCCGCCGCCAGCGCGATCCGCCGCGCCGGATCATGCCCACGGGCCCGTACGGCCGCCCGGGCCGAGGGCACGGGCACCAGCAGCACCGGCGCACCGCCCCGGGCCGCGCCGGTCCCGGCCACCACCGACCGGCCGCACTCCACCGGCACGCTCACCGCACCCGGCCGCGCACCCGTCGCCGCCTCCCGCAGTCCGGCCCGCACCGCGCCCGCCAGGGCGGCGCCCAGCGGAGCGGCGAGGACCAGCCGGCCCCGTTCCTTGTGGGCGAGCAGGGTCGCCCGCACCTCGTCCGCGTACACGGCCGCCGCGTGCACGGCCGGCAGCCCCGGTGGTTCGGGCACCGGCCGTACCCGGCGCGGCACCGCACCACCGAGCGCGGCACGGCACCGGGGACACAGCACCGTGCGCGGCTTGCCGCAGCCGGAGCACTCGGCCGGCAGCACCAGGTCGGTCAGGTCCTGCCACCACCCGCGCATGGCTCCACTGTCCCAACCCGGCGCCACCCCGGCCACCGCTGTGGACAACGGGCGGCCGCCGCCTGTGGACAACCTCGTGGACGCCCGCACGGCGTTCCCTCACACGGGTGCACGCACCGCAGGTGCCCCCTGATGACCAGGGAGATCGTCCGGGGCGCCGGGCCGTCTCAGCCGGGATACACCGGAGCCGAGCCGTCCTTGACCACCTTCTGCCACTGCGCCCCGGCCGGCAGCCGCACGATGCCGTCCTCCGAGTACGCCACCAGCGGCAGCCGGCCGTCGGCGGTCGCGGCGATCGACTTCACTCCCGTCAGCGCGGCGGGCGCCGGGCCCTCCGGTGTGGAGCCGTCGACCTGGACGTACCGCATCGTCTGCACGCCGCCCTGTTCGCGCCCGGCCACCACGAGCCGGCTGTCGCCCGCCCACGACATCGCGGTGACGTCCTCCAGTTCGGGCGCCGCGGAGCGCAGTTCGAGCACCGACACCACCGGCCGGACCCCGCTCTCGCCGTCCCGTTCGATCCGCCCGATGAGCAGGGACTTCGTGGCGTCCTTGTGCTCGACGACGAGCGCGATGCGCACCCCGTCGGCGGCCACCCGCACCGCGTCGATGCGCCCGTCCAGCCCGGGCACCCGCACCTCGACCGGCTCGCCCGAGCCGTGTTCCAGCACCATCAGCCGCGGCCGTGCCGGGTCGCGGTCGGCCACCCACAGATCACCGCGCGCGTCCCAGCTGGGCGGGGTGAGCCGGTCGTTCTTGGTCTTGCCCCGGCTGCGCACCACCGGCGCCCCGAGCGTGCTGCCCGACGCCAGCGGGGCGACGAACAGCGCCGCCTTGTCGGCGCTCACCCCGGCCGCGGTGCGCTCGTCCCAGGAGACGGCCGCCGAGGTGAGCCGCTGCAGTCCCTCGCCCAGCGGGCCCGGCACCGGGTCCGGGTAGGTGCCGGTGGTGCCGGCGGCGAGCCGGACCAGCCGCTGCTTGTCGTCGAGGAAGTACAGGTATTCCGGTTGTTTCAGCGAGCCGCGGGTGGCCAGGGTCTCGGCGCGGTCCTCGCCGAGCGTGCACAGCGTGCTGCCGTCGGGCCGCTCCAGGGTGACCGTGTCCACGGTGGGCGTCAGGTTCTGCAGCGTGAACAGCAGCTGGGTCGCCATCTGCCGGCACTGGCGCTGCCCGACCCGGGAGGCGTTGCCGTTCAGCGGCACCGTGAGCCGGTTCTGGTCGTCGGGGGTCAGCGCGGTCACGCCCTTGCGCAGCGCCGTGCCCGTCGGGAAGCTCGACCTGACCACCGGGCCGAGCCAGTGCGTGGGACCGGCCAGCAGCGAACGCACCATCTGCGTCATCGCGTCCACCCGCCGCCGCACGTACACGGGGTCGGCGACGGCCGTGACGGGACCCACCGATCCCGTCTCCTCGCCGGTGTTGGAGGCGAAGTAGTACTTGTCGACGGACACGTAGTTGCGCTGGAAGTCCGACTGCCCCATGACGACGCCCTGCGGCAGCCTGTCGATGCGCCACTGCCCCGTCTTCCTGTTCCGGGTCAGGTGCACCGGCTGGTTGTAGCGGCCGTGCAGGGGCGTGTACGACTGCTCGTGGTCCACCTGTGCCACCGTGGTGCCGGTCAGCGTGAACGCGTACGCGTCGGCGTCCTCCTGCCCCGTCGTACGGTCGACCCGGATGTCCGGCCCGCCGGAGAGCACGGTCGTGGACCGCTCCGGCGCCCACCGCCGCGCGGCCGCGCCGGTCAGATACTGGCGCGCCGTCGCGTACTGCGGATCGTCGCTGGTCAGCGCCTCCAGGAAGCCCTGCACGATCTCCGACGGCGGCGCGTCGTCCCGCGGTGGCGTCGCGAACACGCGGACCTCGGCGTCCTGGCGCGGTGTGGACTCCACGTTGCGCAGGTCCCCGCTGTCGGGCATCGAGGCGCACCCCGTCAGCAGCACCGCCCCCACACCGGCGTACGCCAGCGCGCGCATCGGTCGCCGCCGCGCGCCCCCCGCGCGGTCAGCGCCCACCGAATGCCTCCCCTTCCTGCGTCGCGTCCCGCGGCCCGGCTCCCTCCGGGGCCGTGGGGCGCGTGGTCCGTTCCGTCGTCGCCGGCCGTGCCGCGGAGGCGGGTGCGGCCGGCTGCGGGCGGGCGCCCGAGGCGGGCCGGGGCACCACGCGTGCGCCGCTGCCCGGCAGCGCCGTCGGGTCGGCCGCCGGTACCGCCGCGGCCGTCCGGTTCGCCCTCGGGTCCCGGACCGGCATCGCGCTCCGCTCGCCGGTCGCCTGTGCCGGGACGGTGGCCCGCTTGCCGTCGCCGCCGGGCAGGCCGGCGCCGTCCAGTCCCCGGTTGCGCCGAGAGTCCTTGGGCTCCAGGGGTATCGGCGAGCCCCGCAGCGGCTCGTCGGCGGTCCGCGGCAGCGTCAGCCGGAACTGGGAGCCGCCGCCCGGCTCGCCCCACGCCTGCAGCCAGCCACCGTGCAGCCGGGCGTCCTCCAGGGCGATCGACAGCCCCAGCCCCGTGCCGCCGGTGGTCCGCGCGCGGGCCGGGTCGGCCCGCCAGAACCGGCTGAAGACGCGGGTGGCCTCTCCCGGCTTGAGCCCCACGCCGTAGTCGCGCACCGCGACCGCGACCGCACCGCCGGCCGCGGCGAGCCGGACGACGACGTCACGGCCCTCGCCGTGTTCGACGGCGTTGACGACGAGGTTGCGCAGGATGCGCTCCACCCGGCGCGCGTCGGCCTCGGCGACCACGGGCTGCTGGTCGCCGACGACCCGTATCACCGTGCCCTTGCGCTCCGCGAGCGGTTCCGCGCCGCTGACCACGCGCCGCACGACCTCGCGCAGGTCGACCGGCTCGGCCTCCAGCGCCGCCGCGCCGGCGTCGAAGCGGCTGATCTCCAGCAGGTCCGCCAGCAGCGACTCGAACCGGTCGAGCTGGTCGGCGAGCAGTTCCGCCGAGCGCGCCGTGACCGGGTCGAAGTCCTCGCGCGCCTCGTGGATGACGTCGGCCGCCATCCGCACGGTCGTCAGCGGTGTGCGCAGCTCGTGCGAGACGTCGGAGACGAACCGGCGCTGCATCCGCGACAGGTCCTCCAGCTGGTTGATCTTCAGCTGCAGGTTCTGCGCCATCTTGTTGAAGGCCTCGCCCAGGCGCGCGATGTCGTCCTCGCCGGTGACCTTCATCCGCTCCTGCAGCCGCCCGGCCGACAGCCGCTCGGCGATCCCGGCGGCCATCCGCACCGGCGTGACCACCTGCCGCACCACCAGCCAGGCGATCGCCCCGAGCAGCACGACGACGAACAGACCGGCCGTCGCCAGGGTGCCCTTGACCAGGCTGAGCGACTTCTCCTCCTGCGTCAGCGGAAAGAGGTAGTACAGCTCGTACGGGTCACCGTTGGGGTCGTCGACCCGCTTGCCGATGACGAGCGCGGGCTCCGGCTTCTTGTCGGTGTCCTTGTAGATGATGCGGGTGTAGCTCTGCGCGGCGGTCGTGCTGCTGTTGATCCGGGAGCGCAGGTCGCCGGGGACGCTCGCGGTGGGGTCCACCTGGCCGGAGGCGCGCGGGCCGCGCCCGCCGCCGCTCTCGTCGCCCGCGGGCAGCGTGACCACGTCGAAGGCGCCCTGGCCACCGCTGGAGAGCGACAGCACCAGCTCGCTCATCCAGGAGATGACGTTCTGCGAGGAGTGGCCGTCGGAGCCGGTGCCGTCGTCGGAGGTGCCGGCCGCCGCCTCGTCGGCCTTCTGCTTGGCCACCGCGAACCCGCCGGTGGCCTGGCTCTGGGACGCCTTCACCTTGGCCTCGAGCAGCCCGTTGCGGACCTGGCCGATGACGACGAAGCCCAGCAGCAGCACCACGCCCAGCGACATCAGCAGCGTGGTGACGACCACCTTGAGCTGGATGTTGCGCCGCCACAGCCGCATCACCGGCAGCAGCGGCCGGCGCACCCAGCGCAGCAGCAGCCGCAGGACCGGGCTGCCCTGCACACCACCGTGCAGCAGCCCGCCCTCCAGCAGGCGCGCCCAGAAGGAGCCCGCGCTGTTCCGGCCGACAGGCCGCCCGGCGCGGGCCCCGGTGCGTCCGGGCGCCGAAGCGGCACTGTCCCCGGACATGTCAGCTCGGCCCGGCCTTGTAACCGACACCACGGACGGTCACCACGATCTCGGGCTTCTCCGGGTCCTTCTCCACCTTCGAGCGCAGCCGCTGGACGTGCACGTTCACCAGCCGCGTGTCGGCCGCGTGCCGGTAGCCCCACACCTGCTCCAGCAGCACCTCGCGCGTGAACACCTGCCACGGCTTGCGGGCCAGCGCCACCAGCAGGTCGAACTCCAGCGGGGTCAGCGCGATGGACTGCCCGTCCCGCTTCACCGAGTGACCGGCCACGTCGATGACGAGGTCGCCGATGGCCAGCTGCTCCGGCGCCGGCTCCTCCGACCTGCGCAGCCGCGCCCGGATCCGGGCCACCAGCTCCTTGGGCTTGAACGGCTTGACGATGTAGTCGTCGGCGCCGGACTCCAGGCCGACGACGACATCCACGGTGTCGCTCTTGGCCGTCAGCATCACGATCGGCACCCCGGACTCCGCCCGGATCAGCCGGCACACCTCGATGCCGTCCCGGCCGGGCAGCATCAGGTCCAGCAGCACCAGATCGGGCTTGGTCTCACGGAAAGCGGCCAGCGCCTTGTCGCCGTCGGCTACGAAAGACGGCTCGAAACCCTCACCACGCAGCACGATCCCGAGCATCTCGGCCAGTGCGGTGTCGTCGTCGACGACAAGGACTCGTCCCTTCATAAACGACATCATCCCATTCTCGTAACGGTCTCAGGGGTGCTGGTGAGGCAGGTCACTGGCCTGTGACGATAGTCGTAGGCAGTCGTCACTGTCTGCCTCGGCCCGAGAACGGGACGCCGACCGCCCTTCCGGGACCACGCAGCGGTTACGGCCGCTGACCCACCGTCGACCGGCGCGAGCGGGCGCACAGCTCGGCCAGCCCCTCGGCGGTCACCGGGGAGACCGCGCCCTCCTCGGTGACGATCGCGGTGACCAGCTCCGGCGGGGTCACGTCGAAGGCCGGGTTGTAGGCCTGCGTGCCGAGCGGCGCGACCGGCAGACCCCCGCCCGCCCCCGTCACCGGCGCCTGCGGAGCCATGATCTCGGTGACCTCGTAGCCGGGACGCTGCTCGACCTCGATGGACGCCCCGTCCGGGGTGTCCGGGTCCACCGTCGTCACCGGGGCCACCACGATGAACGGCACATGGTGGTAGCGCGCCAGCACCGCGAGCGGATAGCTGCCCACCTTGTTCGCCACCGAGCCGTCGGCCGCGATGCGGTCCGCGCCGATCAGCACCGCGTCCACCTCACCCGCCGCGAACAGCGAACCGGCCGCGTTGTCGGTGAGCACCGTGTACGCCAGGTCGTTGCGCGCCGCCTCGTACGCCGTCAGCCGCGCACCCTGCAGCAGCGGCCGCGTCTCGTCCACCCACAGCCGGCGCAGCCGGCCCGCGCGGTGTGCCGCGAGCGCCACCGCGAACGCGGTGCCCTCCCCGCCCGACACCAGCGATCCGGTGTTGCAGTGGGTGAGGATCCGGTGCCCGCCGCCGGGCTGCAGCTCGTCCAGCAGCGCCAGCCCGTGCTCGGCCATCCGGGCACTGGCCCGGGCATCCTCCTGGTGCAGCTGCCGCGCCGCAGCCAGCGCGGCCGGGGCCGCCTGCCGGGGATCGCCGGTCTTGGCGAGCGCGGCCTGGTAGGCGGACAGCGCCCGGCGCACGCCGACGGAGAGGTTGACCGCGGTGGGCCGGGCGTTCTCCAGCGCCCGCGCGGCGTCGTCCACGTCGAACCCGCGGGCGGCGGCGAGCGCGACGCCGTACGCCCCGGCGATCCCCAGCAGCGGCGCGCCGCGCACCGCCAGCGACTGGATCGCCTCCACCAGCGCGGGCGCGTCCGTGCACACCAGCTCCACCTCCTCGGCGGGCAGCCGGGTCTGGTCGAGAAGGACCAGGACGGGGCCCTCGGGCGGCTCCTCCCAGCGGATGACCGGCGTACCCGCCGGCCGGTTGTCCTGACGGGTCTGCGCGTACTGATCAGCCATGCCGTCAGTCTTCCCCGTATCCCCCTGACAATTGAAGTGGCACAGCCCCCACCGCGGCCGGTCCGTCGAAGACCACCCCATGGCACGATGGCAGCCGACCTGCCGCCGCGACCGCGGACGGGCACCGTGAAGGAGCGACGATGAACGACACTCCGGGCTGGGCCTCGCCCGGATCCTCCCCGCCCGACGGGCAGCCGTCCGGCCCCGCCGACGACACCGGCCGCCCCGAGCACGACCCCGCGCAGCCGGCGCAGCCCGCGGACGAGCCGGGGACGCAGCCACAGGGCCCGGGCGTGAAGTGGTCCAAGGAGCAGCCGCCGCCCGGCCAGTGGACCGCGCCCACGGGCAGCCCGGCGCCCGGCCAGGCGCCGCCACCACCGCCTCCCGGCCCGGGCTGGGGCCCTCAGCCACCGGCCGGCGGCGGCTACGGCGGCCCGGGCGGCCACGGCGGTCCCGGTGGGTACGGCGGCTACGGCGGTCCCGGTGGCTACGGCGCCTGGGGCGGAGGCTGGGGAGCCGGCTGGGGCGGGCCACCGCCCGCGGCCAAGCCGGGTGTCATCCCGCTCCGCCCGCTCGGCGTCGGCGAGATCCTCGACGGCGCGGTGTCCACGATGCGCACCCACTGGCGCACCGTGCTCGGCATCTCCCTGGTCGTCGCCGTCATCACCGAGATCATCGTCGTCCTGGTGCAGGGGCTGGCCCTGAACGACCTCACCGGCAGCGACGCCCTCAACGACCCGAACGCCACCCCGGACGACGTCCTGCATGCCATGGGGGACTCCCTCATCGGTTCCGGCGTCGTCTTCGTGGTGTCCATGATCGGCACCGTTCTGGCCACCGCCCTGCTCACCACGGTCACCAGCCGCGCGGTGCTCGGCAGAGCGGTCACCGTCGGCGAGGCCTGGCGGGACGCCCGCCCGCAGGTCCTCCGGCTGTTCGGCCTGATCATCGTGGTCCTGCTCATCGGCCTGGGGATCCTCGCCGTCGGCACCCTGCCCGGCGTCCTCGTCGCCCTCTCCGGAGCGACCACCGCCGGCACCGCGCTCGCCGTCCTGGGAGCCCTGGCCGCAGCAGTCGTCGCCGTGTGGCTGACGGTCCGCTTCTCCCTGGCCTCCCCCGCGCTCATGCTGGAGAAGCAGGGCATCAAGAAGGCCATGGGCCGCTCGGTCAAACTGGTCCGCGGCTCCTGGTGGCGGGTCTTCGGCATCCAGCTGCTGGCCGCGATCATCGCGAGCATCGTCTCCGCGATCGTCGTCATCCCCTTCAGCCTCATCGCCGCGGCGTTCAGCGGCGACGGCGTCTCCGGCCTGCTCAACGGCACCGGCGGCCTGGGCTGGACGTACCTCGTCGTCAGCGGCATCGGATCGGTGATCGGCTCCACGATCACGTTCCCGATCACCGCCGGGGTCACCGTGCTGCTCTACATCGACCAGCGCATCCGCCGCGAGGCCCTCGACCTCGAACTGGCCCGCGCCGCCGGCATCCAGGACTACGGCTCCGGCGCACCCTCCTCGGGGAGCTGATGCCGTGAGCCTGCCGGGGGGAGTTCTCACCACGCCGCCGACGCCACCGCCGGCGGCGTACGACACCGTACGGACCCTGCTGGGTGCCGCCCGCGCCACCGCCCTGCCGGCCCGGCAGGACGGCGGTGGCGAACCGCCGGTGCCCCCCCCGCGCGATGCCGCGGGGGAGGCCGCCCGGCGCGAGTTGCCCAGGCGGATGTCCCACGAGAACGCCCCCGGCCTGCTGCGACGCGCCCTGGCCCCCCTCTGGGACTGGATCGGCAAGCTGTTCGACCCCGCCTCGGCCGCGACACCGGGCGGAACCGCCGGCCTCGTCGTCGTCATCGTCGCCGTACTCGCCGTACTGGGCGCCCTGTGGTGGCGCCTGGGCAGTCCCCGCCGCGAACCCGTCACCGCACCCGCCCTGTTCGACGACCGCCCCCGCACCGCCGCCGAACACCGCGCGGCCGCCGAGGCCCACGCCGCCCAAGGCCACTGGAACCAGGCCGTCCAGGAGCGCATGCGGGCCGTCGTGCGCTCCCTGGAGGAACGCGCCCTGCTCGACGTACGTCCCGGCCGCACCGCCGACGAGGCCGCCGCCGAAGCGGGCCGCGCCCTGCCCGCGCACGCCGACCGGCTGCGCACCGCCGCCCGGGACTTCGACGACGTCACATACGGCGGACGCGCCGCCACCGAGCAGGCGTACCACCGCATCGCCGACCTCGACCGCGACCTGCGGCGCGCCCAGCCCGAGCTGACCAGCAGCACCGCGACCACGGCCCCCACCACCCACCCAGCCGGCCAACTCCTCGTCCGCTGCAACAACCGCCGCATCACCCGTTGCCCGGCCTGCGCCGAGGTCTACCGCCGCGACACCTTGGCTTTCGCAATGTCCATCCGCGTGACCGTCCGCCTCGTCGTTGAGTTCTCAAGGAACGGTCGCTTCCTTCGTACTCACCCTCTCGGGCTTTCCTCCGGGCGCTTCCCTTCGGTGTTTCCGACTCTATCAGATCTTTTCTCGATCCGATTTCCTCGGTGCTTTCCAGGTTCCCGCTCTCGCGTTTCCCTTTCCGGCGGTTCCGACTTTATCAGAACTTCCGTGCCGGTCTGACCGGCTCTCGTTTCCGATTCATCGGGGGCTTCGTGTCGAGAATCAATGTTCTCGGAAGCGAGTAGATGTTCGCTGTCACTGTGGCGGGGCTCCAGCCCCACCTCCAGGCAACTACATAAATCTACCTCCCCACCCGCTCCGTGTCAACGGCTCCGGTGGGGCGAAGAGGAGACTAGCAGCTGATCATGCCTGGATGCACATCAGGCGGCGGTCGGCACGGCGGCGCTGCGCCCATCGGCGGCGAGGTCGCCCGTGGTCCCGGTACGGACGGCGCGGCCGCCGAGGACGTAGACGTAGGCGAGAAACGCCAGTTCGGCGGCGATTCCGATGCCGATACGGGCCCAGGTGGGCAGGTGGGACGGGGTGACGAAGCCTTCGACGGCGCCGGAGACGAAGAGGACCAGGGCGAGGCCGATGGCCATGCCCACGGCCGCCCGGCCCTCTTCGGCCAGTGCCGTGCGGCGGGTGCGCGGGCCGGGATCGATCAGGGTCCAGCCCAGGCGCATGCCGGTGCCGGCGGCGACGAAGACCGCGGTCAGTTCGAGCAGGCCGTGCGGGAGAACGAGTCCCAGGAAGGTGTCGAGCCGGCCGGCGGAGGACATGAGCCCCATGCCCACGCCGAGGTTGAGCATGTTCTCGAACAGGATCCACAGCACCGGCAGGCCCAGGAAGACGCCGAGGACCAGGCACATGGCGGCCGCCTGGGCGTTGTTCGTCCACACCTGGGCGGCGAACGCGGCCGCGGGATGGCTGGAGTAGTAGGTCTCGTACTCGCCGCCGGGGCGGGTGAGCTGCCGTAGCTCGTCGGGGGCCGCGATCGCGGCCTGTACTTCCGGATGCGTGCCGATCCACCATCCCAGGACAGCGGCGACGACGGTGGAGACGACGGCCGTGGGTACCCACCAGTGGCGGGCCCGGTAGACCGCGGCCGGGAAGCCCTCCAAGAGGAAACGGGTGACGTCGCGCCATGAGGCACGGCGGGTGCCGGTGACGGCGTTGCGGGCACGGGCCACGAGCTGGCTGAGCCGACCGGTCAGCCGGGGGTCGGGGGCACTGGACTGGATCAGGGAGAGGTGGGTGGCCGCGCGTTGGTAGAGGGTGACGAGTTCGTCGGCCTCCGTGCCGGTCAGGCTGCGCCGGCGGCGGAGCAGGTCGTCGAGGCGGTCCCACTCGGCGCGGTGGGCGGAGACGAAGACGTCCGGGTCCATCGTGTCTGCCTGCTCCTCGGCTGGTTGTTCGACTCTCCGGCGGATGTGTCAGGTTGTCGTACTACGGCGGGACTGCCCTCAGCTTGGCAGACTGGCCGTTCTCGGGGCAGGCCAGGGGAAGGACGGCGGGCGTGAGCGAGCTGGTGACGGGTGAGGCGGTGGCGCTCGAACTGCGCCCCGCGAGGCTGCCCAGCAGGGCGCTGGCCGTGGTGCTGGACCTCGCCGTGGCGGTGGCGGCCTATGTCGTGGTGACCCTTGCGCTCGTGGTGGCAACGGCCTCGCTGGACGAGGCGGCACGGGTCGCGGTGTCGATCGCGACATTCCTGCTCGTGCTGGTGGGCGGTCCTATCGCGGTGGAGACGCTGAGCCACGGGCGGTCTCTGGGGAAGCTGGCGTGCGGGCTGCGGGTGGTCAGGGACGACGGCGGTCCGATCCGGTTCCGGCACGCACTGGTGCGCGGAGCGATCGGCGTCGTGGAGATCCTGATGACCTTCGGAGTCGTCGCGTGCATCGCCTCCCTGGTGTCCGCGCGGGGGCGCCGGCTGGGTGACGTCTTCGCGGGGACCCTCGTCGTACGGGAGCGGGTGGCGGCCGGGCAGGCCGCTTTCGCGCCTCCGCCGCCGCCCTGGCTGGCCGGGCGGTTCTCCGCTCTGGACCTGTCGGCGGTGCCGGACGGGCTGTGGCTGGCGGTGCGGCAGTACCTGACGCGGATGGGGCAACTGGATCCGCAGGTCGGGTGGGGCATGGCCCAGCGGCTGGCCGACGATCTCGCGGCCCGCACCGGGGCTCCGGTCCCGCCGGAGACCCCGCCCGCCCTGTACCTGGCGGCGGTGCTGCAGGAGCGGCAGGCCCGTGAGGCCCGGCGGGCGTTCGGCAGTGGTGCGCCGGCGGGCGCGCCGACTGCGCAGGCCGGTGGCGCGGTGCGGGCGCCGGGTGGCGTACCTGCGGCGCCGGCGGTTCCGGCCTCGGCGCCTCCGGGCGCTGAGACGTCCGCGATCAGCACGCCTTCCGTTTCCGCCTCCCCCACACCAACACCTCCCGTTTCCGCCTCTCAGGCCCCCGCGTCTCCCGTTTCCGGTACGTCGGCTCCTTCGGCCGCCGGTTCCCCGGCTTCGGCGGGTGACGCTTCCCGGACCGAGCGGCCTGCCACCGGCTTCGTGCCGCCTGCCTAGCCGCCGGCCGCCGCTCGTGGCCTGTTTTGACCGTCGTTCGCCGCTACCGCTCCCCGCTCACTGCTCACTCGGCTCGCCGGTCGTGCTCCTGCCGGGCCGGGCCGGGTCACGGGGCGACGGCGGAGGGCGGTGACTCGAGGTGCTCCAGCTCGATGCCGGGGGCGGCCAGGACGACGTCGCCGGCGAGGTGAACGGTGTGCCGTTCGCCCGTGTCCAGGGCTGTGACCTGGTATTCGTCCACGGTCAGAGGGCCGTTGTCAGTGGCGTGTGCTTCTCTTTTCACCAGGGCCCAGGACTGGTCCACAGTGCGGGGGGCGAGGACCGGTTCCGTGAAGGTGACGAGGCGTACGCGGGTCGCGGAGGCCGAGGGGGTGAGGCGCAGGAGAAGCGCGGTGGCGACGAGGAAAGCGGGGGAGGTGCCGGTGAAGGCGTGGGCGCGCACATTGCCTTCGGTGGCATGGAGGCCGGTGGGGTCGGTACGGACCCACGTGACGCCGTCGAGCGCGGCGCCACGCACCTGCCAGCTTCCCGCGTGCAGTTCGAGGCGGAGCGGGCGGCCGAGCTGATCGAGGGTGAGGTCGACGGAGCCGCGGTGGTCGCCTGCCGGGGTGGTCACCTGGGAGACGTAGCGCCAGCCGGAGGGTCCGGGGGCGCACTGGAAGTGTTCTTCGCCGAGGGGGGTGTGATCGTGCGGATCGTGGAGCGAATAGCGGCCGCGGGGCATGGGGTTCCTGGGGTCTGACGGGTCCGTCCGGGTAAATCCGGGGAACGGGGCAGGCCCCCGCCACGGGGGTGCGGGGGCCTGCCTCGAAGAACCGGGAGGCGTCGCGGGGTGCGACGCGGTGGCCGGTCAGTAGCGGTAGTGGTCCGACTTGTACGGGCCGTCGACGTCGACGCCGATGTAGGCGGCCTGCTCGGGGCGGAGCTTGGTGAGCTTCACGCCGAGCGCGTCCAGGTGGAGGCGGGCGACCTTCTCGTCCAGGTGCTTGGGCAGCGTGTACACGCCGGTCGGGTAGGCGTCCGGCTTGGTGAACAGCTCGATCTGGGCGATCGTCTGGTTCGCGAAGGAGTTGGACATCACGAACGACGGGTGCCCGGTGGCGTTGCCCAGGTTCAGCAGGCGCCCCTCGGACAGCACGATGATCTTCTTGCCGTCCGGGAAGGTCCAGGTGTGCACCTGGGGCTTGATCTCGTCCTTGACGATGCCCGGGACCTTGGCGAGGCCGGCCATGTCGATCTCGTTGTCGAAGTGGCCGATGTTGCCGACGATGGCCTGGTGCTTCATCTTGGCCATGTCCGAGGCCATGATGATGTCCTTGTTGCCGGTGGCGGTGACGAAGATGTCGGCCTTGTCGATCACCTCGTCCAGCGTGGTGACCTCGTAGCCGTCCATCGCCGCCTGCAGGGCGCAGATCGGGTCGATCTCGGTGACGATCACGCGGGCGCCCTGGCCGCGCAGGGACTCCGCGCAGCCCTTGCCCACGTCGCCGTAGCCGCAGACGACGGCGGTCTTGCCGCCGATCAGGACGTCGGTGGCGCGGTTGATGCCGTCCACCAGGGAGTGCCGGCAGCCGTACTTGTTGTCGAACTTCGACTTCGTGACGGAGTCGTTGACGTTGATCGCCGGGAAGAGGAGGGTGCCCTCGCGCTGCATCTCGTACAGCCGGTGCACGCCGGTGGTGGTCTCCTCGGTGACGCCGCGGATCTCCGAGGCGAGCTGGGTCCACTTCTGGGGGTTCTCGCCCAGGGTGCGGGTCAGCAGCTGGAGGATGACGCGGTGCTCGTCGGACTCGGCGGTGTCGGGCGAGGGGACCTTGCCGTCCTTCTCGTACTCGACGCCCTTGTGGACCAGCAGGGTGGCGTCACCGCCGTCGTCCAGGATCATGTTCGGGCCGCCGGTGGGGCTGTCGGGCCAGGTCAGGGCCTGCTCCGTGCACCACCAGTACTCCTCCAGGCTCTCGCCCTTCCAGGCGAAGACCGGGACGCCCTGCGGGTTCTCGGGGGTGCCGTTCGGGCCGACCGCGATGGCGGCGGCCGCGTGGTCCTGGGTGGAGAAGATGTTGCAGGAGGCCCAGCGCACGCGGGCGCCGAGCGCGACCAGCGTCTCGATCAGCACCGCCGTCTGGACGGTCATGTGCAGGGAGCCGGTGATCCGGGCGCCCTTCAGCGGCTGCTGCTCCGCGTACTCCTTGCGGATCGCCATCAGGCCGGGCATCTCGTGCTCGGCGAGGGTGATCTCCTTGCGGCCGAACTCGGCCAGGGACAGGTCGGCGACCTTGAAGTCCTGTCGGTTCTCGACAGTCGTCATGCGAGCTGCTCCTCGGGGTCGGGTCGAGGTGGGTACGGCTGACCTGCGCGGCGGCGGACACAGGGTGCCCGAAGAGGACACAGGCATGCCCGCGTGCGCGCAGCGCAGTCCGTCGGAGGCCCTCTCTCCCTCGGCCGGCCCGTCCTCGGACCGCCCGACCGCCATCAGCAGCGACGTCTGGCTTCGTCCCAAGCTACACCGAGGCGTCGGGTCGTCCCCAGTCCGCCTCCGCTCGGATCGAGCCGTTCGGCGGTCGCGGGAGCCGGCTGCCGGCGCTGCCGGAGTGTCCGGGAACACGGACGGGGCCCTCCGGGCGCCGGCGCCGGCGGGCCCCGTGGCGGTGGGCGGCAGCGGGCTCAGTGGCCGGGGGTGGGGTGCGGGTTCGGTCCGCCCGGGGTCGCCTCCGGGTCCGGGCCCTTGGCGGCCTCGGTCTCGCTGTAGACGTCCGGTTCGAGGTAGATGACGCGGGCGATGGGGACGGCGGCGCGGATGCGGGCCTCGGCGGCGTCGATGGCGGTCGCGATCTCGGCGGCGGTGTCGTCGTGCCGTACGGCGATCTTGGCGGCGATCAGCAGTTCCTCGGGGCCGAGGTGGAGGGTGCGCATGTGGATGACGCGGGGGACGGAGTCGCCGTCGACCAGGGCGGCCTCGATCTGCCGGACCACGTCGGCGCCGGCGGCCTCGCCGAGCAGCAGCGACTTGGTCTCGACGGCCAGGACGAGCGCGATCAGCACAAGCAGGACACCGATGCAGACGGTGCCGATGCCGTCCCAGACGCCGTCGCCGGTGAGCAGGGACAGGCCCACGCCGAAGAGGGCGAGGACGAGGCCGATCAGCGCGCCGAAGTCCTCCAGCAGGACGACGGGCAGCTCGGGGGCCTTGGCACGCCGGATGAACTCCGCCCAGGAGAGCCTGCCGCGCAGCTCGTTGGACTCCTTGATGGCCGTGCGGAAGGAGAAGCCCTCGGCGCAGACCGCGAAGACGAGGACGGCCACCGGCCAGTACCAGTGCTCCAGCGCGTGCGGGTGGCGGATCTTCTCGTAGCCCTCGTAGATGGCGAACATGCCACCGACGGAGAACAGGACGATGGAGACGAGGAAGGCGTAGATGTACCGCTCGCGGCCGTAGCCGAAGGGGTGCTGGGGGGTGGCCTCGCGCTGGGCCTTCTTGCCGCCGATCAGCAACAGGAACTGGTTGCCGGAGTCGGCGAGCGAGTGCACGCCCTCGGCGAGCATCGAGGACGACCCGCTGAAGGCGAAGGCAACGAACTTCGATGCCGCGATCGCGAGGTTGGCGCCGAGTGCCGCCACGATCGCCCTGGTGCCGCCTGACGCGCTCATGTGTTCGCGTTGTCCCTTCGCCTGCGTCCTGTGTCCGCACGGGCCGTCGGGGGCCGGCACCCGCGCGTGCCGGGTGCGGTCCCCGTGCCAGTTCCGGTCTTTGCCCGTGCTTTGCCGGTGGGCCATTGTTGCAGCACCGTCCGGCAGCGCTACGCCAGGTACGTCAGGTCGGTGCTGAACGCGGGAGCGGAACGCCGGGGCGGAACGTCAGGTCGGTGCGCACGTCGAGGCGGTGCGGATCGGCGCGTCCCCCGCCCGGGGGCGGGGAGAGCCGCAGCGGGTCACACGACGACCGTGGCCCGGAAGACCGTGCCCGCTCCGGACACCTCGGCCTTCTCGCCCGCCGGCACGAACACGGACTGCCCGGGGGTGAGCCGGTGCTCGCCCGCCTGCACGGCACCGGCCGTGCAGAGCAGGATCTGCGGGGTGGTGAGGGTGAGGTCGCGCGCGGCGGCGCCTTCGGGCAGGACGTAGCGGGAGAGGCGGAACTCGTCGATGGGGGTCTCGTAGACCTCCTCGCCGTCCGGGCCGGCCTCGGGGCGCAGCACGCCGGGGTCGGCGGCCTCGAAGCGGACGACGCGCAGCAGCTCGGGCACGTCGACGTGCTTGGGGGTCAGGCCGCAGCGCAGCACGTTGTCGGAGTTGGCCATGATCTCCACGCCCAGGCCGCTGAGGTAGGCGTGCGGGATGCCGGCGCCGAGGAAGAGGGCTTCGCCGGGCTGCAGCCGGACGTGGTTGAGCAACATCGCGGCGAGGACGCCGGGGTCGCCCGGGTAGTGGCGGGCGATGCCGGCGTAGGGGGCGGGGGCGCCGCCGAGGCGGGCGCCGGCGGCCGCGGCCTCGGTGACCGTGTGCGCGATCTCCTCGCGGTCGGCGGTGAGGACGGCGGGGAGGACCTCGCGCAGGGCCGCTTCCTCGGGGTGGGCGCGCAGCAGGTCGACGTAGGGCTTGAGGGAGTCCACGTCGAGGGCGGCGAGCAGGTCGGCGGCCTCGGCCGGCGCGCGGAAGCCGCACAGGCCGTCGAACTCGGTGAGCGCGCAGATCAGTTCGGGCTTGTGGTTGGCGTCCTTGTAGTTGCGGTGCGGCGCGTCGACGGGGACGCCGCGGCGCTCCTCGTCGGTGTAGCCCTCCTGGGCCTGCTTCAGGTCGGGGTGGACCTGGAGGGAGAGGGGGGCGCCGGCCGCGAGGATCTTGAGCAGGAAGGGCAGGCGGGGGCCGAACTTCGCGACCGTCTCGGGGCCGAGGTCGCGCCGCGGGTCGGTCTCGATGACCTCGACGAGGGTGCCGCGCGCGGTGCGCGAGGGCGCCCCGGGGTGGGCGCCCATCCACATCTCCGCCTGCGGCTCGCCGCTGGGCTCGACGCCGAGCAGGTGCGGGATGGCGGTGGTGGAGCCCCAGGCGTAGGGGCGGATGGTGTTGTCGAGGCGGTCCATGTGCTTCTTTCTGCCGTGTCCGTCGCGTGTGTCCGCAGGTGTCCGTCGCGTGTGTCCGCAGGTGTCCGTCGCGTGTGTCCGCAGGTGTCCGTCGCGAGGTGTCCGGTGCGGGTTCAGGTCACCGGGTGGAGGCGAGCGCCAGGTAGACGGCGGCGAAATCCGTGGTGGCGATCAGCTCCGCGAGGGTCTCGATCTCGCCGCCGGGCTGCGGTTCCAGTTCGCTGATCGGCGTGTCGTGGCTGAGGGCCAGGTCGCGGGCGGCGGGGGCGGCGGTGAGGCCGCCGAGCGGGCGGTCGCGGAGCAGCACCACGCGCGCGTGCAGGGCGGGCGGCTCCTCGACGCGGTCGCGGAAGAAGTCGTCCGGGTCGGCGCTGGCGGCCAGCGGGCCGGCGAGCAGGGCGCTGTGCGCGGCCAGTGCCTCGGGCAGTTCGGCCACGACCGCGGGGATGCCGGAGAGTTCGGCGAGCCCGGCGGCGAACCGGCGGCCCGCGGGACCCGCCGAGGTGCCCTCGGTCCAGACGATCGGCAGCGCGTCGGCGAGTTCGGCGGCGAGGGTCTTGGCCGGGTTGCTGTAGGTGGCGATGGCGGGTCCGCAGCGCTCGGCGACCTGGTCCAGCCGGTCGGCGACGGCCTGCAGGGCGTCGGGCGGGGCGGTGAGCAGACCGACCCGGTCCAGCACCGCGAGCAGCGGGGTGAGCAACGCCCACAGCACGCCCGGGGCCGATCCGGCGAGGGGTTCTTCCTGGTCGTAGGGGGCCGTGGCCATGGGGACGAACAGGCCGTGCGCGGCCTCGACGGCGTCGGCGAGGGGGCTGTGGGCGGGGGCGACGGCGACGACCGTGCAGCCGCGCCGGTAGGCCTGGTCGGTGAGCAGGCTCAGGCTCGGCTCCGTGCCGTCGGGGGTGGCGATGAGCAGCAGGTCGACGGAGCCGACCCAGCCGGGCAGTTCCCAGCGCAGCGCGCCGGCGGCGGAGGCGACGCCGGTGGGTGCGAGCCGGGTGACCGGGCTGCCGGCGCCGGCGAGGGTGCCGAGCAGGTCGGCGGCGTGGGTGGCGGCGGCGCCGGGACCGGCGATCAGGACCGCGCGGGGGCGGCCGTCGGGTTTCAGCTCGCCGACACCGGCCTCGGCGGCGTGCCGGGCGGCGGTGCGGACGCGGGCACCGGCCTCGGCGGCGCCGCGGAGCAGTCCGCGGCGGTCGGCCTCGGCGAGCGCCTCCGGGGCGTCGAGCAGCGATTCGTCGAGCATGGGCGGCAGCCTCCGATCGGGGCTCCGAGCGCCGGGGCGCCGGACGTCGGGTCGTCGGGACGTCAGGTCGTCAGGTCGTCGGTCGGTGCGGGGCGACGGGACGGGTGGGCCGGGGCGTCGCGTCCGCGGTCACGGCGCTGTCATGGCGTGTCATGGCGGCTGCCATGGCGAGTCCCCCGTGCGCCGACTCCCCCGACATACCTGGTTCCCGGTTCACGCGGGGCGGCGGGCCTCGTCGACGAGCAGGACGGGGATGCCGTCGCGGACGGGGTAGGCCAGTCCGCAGTCCTGGCCGGTGCAGATCAGCTCGTCGTCCTGCTCCTTGAGGGGAGCGTGGCAGGCGGGGCAGGCGAGGATCTCCAGAAGGCCGGCTTCCAGCGGCATGAGGGGTTTCCCTTCGGGGCGTCGAGGGTGGGTCGGGGTCGTACGGACGTGCCTGGTCAGGTTACCGCCGGTGGGGGCGCGGTGCCGGGGCCGGTCAGGCCCGGATGACGGCCAGCGCCTCGTCGCGGATCTTCGTCATCGTCGCCTCGTCGCGGGCCTCGGCGTTCAGGCGCAGCAGCGGCTCGGTGTTGGAGGGGCGGACGTTGAACCACCAGTCGGCGGCGGTGACGGTCAGGCCGTCGAGTTCGTCCAGGCGCACGTCGTCGCGGCCGGTGTAGGCGGCCCGGAGCGCGGCGAGGCGGGCGTGCTGGTCGGCGACCGTGGAGTTGATCTCGCCGGAGCCGACGTAGCGGTCGTACTGGGCCACCAGGGCCGACAGCGGTCCGTCCTGGCCGCCGAGGGCGGCGAGGACGTGCAGGGCGGCCAGCATGCCCGTGTCGGCGTTCCAGAAGTCCTTGAAGTAGTAGTGCGCGGAGTGTTCGCCGCCGAAGATCGCGCCGGTGCGGGCCATCTCGGCCTTGATGAAGGAGTGGCCCACGCGGGTGCGCACGGGGGTGCCGCCGTTCTCCCTGACCACCTCCGGGACGGACCAGGAGGTGATGAGGTTGTGGATGATCACGCCCTGGCCGCCGTGGCGCGCCAGTTCGCGGGCGGCGACCAGGGCGGTGATCGCGGACGGGGAGACGGGCTCGCCGCGCTCGTCGACGACGAAGCAGCGGTCGGCGTCGCCGTCGAAGGCGAGGCCGAGGTCGGCGCCCTCGGCGCGGACGCGCTGCTGCAGGTCGACGAGGTTGGCCGGGTCCAGCGGGTTGGCCTCGTGGTTCGGGAAGGTGCCGTCCAGTTCGAAGTACATCGGGACGAGGTCGACGGGCAGGCCGGCCAGGACGGTGGGCACGGTGTGGCCGCCCATGCCGTTGCCCGCGTCGACGACGACCTTCAGCGGGCGGATGGAGGTCACGTCGACCAGGGAGCGCAGATGGGCCGCGTACTCCTGCAACGTCTCGCGCCGGGTGAGGGTTCCCTCGCGGCCGGCCGGTTCGGGGGCGCCGGTCTCGCGCCAGCGTTCGACCAGGGCGCGGATCTCGGCGAGGCCGGTGTCCTGGCCGACGGGGGCCGCGCCCGCGCGGCACATCTTGATGCCGTTGTACCGGGCCGGGTTGTGCGAGGCGGTGAACATGGCGCCCGGCAGGTTCAGTGCGCCCGAGGCGTAGTAGAGCTGGTCCGTCGAGCACAGCCCGATCTCGGTGACGTCCACGCCGTAGCGCGCCGCCCCCCGGGCGAAGGCGCGGGCCAGACCGGGCGAGGAGGGCCGCATGTCGTGCCCGGTCACGAGGGCGTCGGCACCGGTCACCTGGGCGAAGGCCGCCCCGAACAGCTCGGCCAGCGACTCGTCCCACTGGTCCGGGACCACCCCGCGCACGTCGTACGCCTTCACGATCTGCGACAGATCAGCAGCCACGGCCACCCTTCCGAAGTCCCTGTAGGTCACCACAAACTACCCGTCCGGGCGGACCGGGACGACGCTTCGGCGGCACGGCATGCGACGACGTGACGTGGGGTGGCTGCTGCGAGGCCGCGTGGGCGACCGGGCAGTGAAGGGCGTGCCTACGGCGAACGGCGTGCCTATGGCGAACGACTTGCCGCCGGTGAACGGCTTTGCCTGCGGTGAACGGTTTTGTCAGGTGTCCGGTGAGCGGAGCACCCGCAGGTGGCCGCGGCGCGCGACCTCCATCGGGTCCGCTCCGCGCGCTCCCCCGCCACCGGCCTGGGCGGCGCGCTCCTGGGGGCGGGCCGCCTCGCGCACCGCGTTGGCGAGCGCCTCCAGGTCGTCACCGCTGGGGCGGGCGGGCGCCGAACCGTCCAGGAGCCGGACGACCTCCCAGCCGCGGGGCGCGGTCAGGCGCTCGGAGTGCTCGGCGCACAGGTCGTAGCAGTGGGGCTCGGCGTAGGTGGCGAGCGGGCCGAGGACCGCGGTCGAGTCGGCGTAGACGTACGTCAGCGTCGCTACGGCGGGACGGCCGCAAGCGGTGCGCGAACAGCGACGTACAGGGCTCACGATGTTGGACGGTACCGCACTCTTGAGCGGGCCGCGACGACTCTCCACCAGGTCACCCCACCGTGTCGTGCTGTGAAACGCCCCACACCCCCCTTCCGGCGTGCCCGGCTGACCTGCGCGGACGGCATCTGACGAGATCTCGAACAGCTCTTGGCCGGGTCACGAGTGGGTACAAAAACCGTCAATTGCCTTGAGATCGCCGGTCTTGGAGAGATACGGAATCGAGTCCGAGCTTGGCCGGAATCGGTATCAACCGACCGCTTGCCCGCAGCGCGCGGAGCCGGGCGCACGAGGGCGGTGAGGACTACGCTTCAGCAGTGATGGACACCCGTGTCCCGCCCCGTGCCGCCGGCCCCGGGCCCCGCCGACGTGATCGCCACGGCCGGGGCATGCGCGGCCCCATCGCACCGCCGCAGGTGCCGCTCGCCGCGAGCCGCGCCGAGGTGTTCGCGGATCTGGTGCAGGACTCCGTGGACCGTCTGGAGCGGCGGTGGCCGCAGCTGGCCGACATCGACTTCCTGGTGCTGGACGTACCGCGGCTGGACGGGCCGGACCAGGCGTGGAGCGACGAGCCGGTGCCGCTCGGCGGCACGATGCCCGCCCGCGACGGGCGCCGGGCCCGGGTCGTCGTCTACCGGCGGCCGGTGGAGATCCGCAGCAAGGGACGCGACGAGCGGGCCGCGCTGGTGCACGAGGTCGTGGTCGAGCAGGTGGCCGAACTGCTCGGGCTGACACCGGAGACGGTGGATCCCCGGTACGGGGAGGACTGAGCGGCGCCCGTCGCCCCCTGGGTACCGGGAAGACTTCCGGCGCCCCCAGGAACCGGCAGGACTGCCGACGCCCCCAGGTACGGGGAGGACTGAGCGGCGCCGGGTCCTGGCGTGGGCGGCCGCGTCACTGCTTGCGCAGCGTCACTGCCTCTGCAGCACCGACACGTCCTCGTCCGCCTGCGGCACCGCCACCGTGCCCCGGTCGTCCGGCAGGGTCTGCGTCGTGACACCGGCGACGCCGTTCTCGGTCGAGGTCAGGGTGCGCGCCCCGTACACCGGGCCGCCCGACAGGCGCTGCACGGTCAGGGCATAGGTGCCCTTCAGGCCGGCCGGCACCGGTGGGGTGATGTCCTGCGTGGTGCCGCGCTGGATGGTGTACGTCTTCGACACCTCCGTGCCGCCGTCGCTGCCCGCCGACGCGGTGACCTTGACCTGCGCGGTCGCGGTGGGGGCGGTGAGCGACAGCGTCGAGCCCTCGGCGCTGTTGTCGGCCGCCGTGGCGCGTGCGGTGACGGGGCCGGTCGCCGGGATGAAGGCGGTCTCCTGCTTGTCGCCCTTGCCGCGTATCACCCGCAGCGCCGCGACCACCGGCACGGCCGGGGAGTCCTGGGTCAGCACCAGCGAGCCGGCCTCGCCGCGCGTGATGTCGCCCAGGTCGACGGCGGTCGTCATGCCGCCCTTGACGTGCACGGTGTCGTGGCCGGCGGGCGTGATCAGCCCGGAGGACGAGGCCAGCTTCACCTTCAGGTCGGTGTCGGCGTCGGCGGAGGTGAAGGCGATCAGCCGCACGGACGTGGCGTCCTTGGGGATGCCCGGCAGCACCAGGGTGTCCGCCGGGTCCGCGGCGGCGGCCAGCCAGCCCCCGCCGAGCTTGTCGTCCAGGGCCTGCACCGCCGCACCGACCCGGCCGCTGCGCACGCTCACGTGCACGGTGAGGTCGTCCTGCGGGGCGTCGGCGAGCGTGGACAGCAGCACCGGCTCGGCGGCGTGCGGCGGCACGGTGATGCCCTCGCCCAGCGTCGACTTCACGGCGCCGTCCTTGCCGTACAGGTCGATGTCGACGACCGCGGCGGAGTCGTCGGGGTTGGTGAGGTGCACGTAGTCGGTGCGGTCGGTGGCGGTGCTCGCGCCGGGGAACCAGAAGTCCGTGTCCGGGGCGGTGCAGTCCACGCCCAGCAGCCCGCGGCCGGTGCCTGCGGCCACCTCGGTGGTCTCCTGGACGGTCCAGCCCGGCGCGAACCTGCCGTCGGCGGTGCCGATCAGCGCGGGGCCGTCGCCGCCCGAGATGTCGCCGGTGGCGGGCGTGCCGGGCTGTCCGGGCTTCAGCTCGGGCGCGTCGGCCTTCTTGCCGCCCTTGCCGTCCTTGCCGCTCGCGTCGTTGTCCGTGCCGTTCGCCGACTGCTCGGTGACCGGTTGCAGCTCCGCCTTGCCGGCACCGGCCGTGCCCTGGGTGACCGGCGTGAAGGAGGTGTACGAGGTGTCGGCGATGTCGGAGGTGCTGGGCGCCGGGCAGACCAGGGTGGTGCGCTCGACGGGCGGCCGGGTGTCCCCCCCGGCGGGGCCGGTGCCCGCCGCGTCCGGGGCGTCCAGCGCGGCGAATCCGGTGACGGCGGCGAGGGCGGCCACGCCGGCGATCAGGGACAGGGTCGTGCGGTTCACTGCTGGCTCCCGTCGGGGTGCTCGCCGGCGACGCCGTGCGCGGTGTGCTGTGCCGGGTCGTAGGGCTCCTCATAGCCCTGGTGGTAGGCCGGGTCGTAGGGGGCCGCGGGCGCGTGGGCGTCGTAGGCGTACGGGTCGTACTGGCCGCCCTGATAGGGGTCGGCGGGGCCGCCCTGGTAAGGACCGGTGGGGCCGCTCTGGTACGCCGGGTCGTAGCCGCCCTCGGCGTACGGGCCGGGGTCGGCGGGGGCGGCCGGGTAGCCCTGGTCGCCGTAGGCGTCGTACCCGGGCGCCGGTGCGGCGTCGGCGTGGGCGGTGGTGTCCCATCCGTCGTAGGGCTGCTGATGGGGTACGGCCGCGGGGGCGTGCGGCGGCAGCGGCGGCACGGCGTCGGGGCCCGGCGGTGTCTGCGCATCGGCCTGACCGGCTTGCTCGGCCTCGGCCTGGGCGCGCAGCCGGCGGGCGCGGCGACCCTCGCCGGCCACCGGCTGTGCGGGCAGCGGCTCCTCCTCGGGCAGGTCGTCGTCGACGTCCCGGCGCCGGCCGGGCAGGGCCAGGACGACGAGGACGACGGCGAGGACTCCCTGGGCCCACAGCCAGGCGGTGTGGCCGATCGGGTCGTCGTAGGTGGCGTCGAGGCGGCCGCCGGAGGCGGGGGGCCGGAAACCCTGGGCCCAGCCGTCGACCGTGGGGCGGGTCAGCGGCTGGCCGTCCAGGGGGGCCGTCCAGCCCGGGGCGGCGGTGTCGGCCGGGCGCAGCACGCGGCCGGCGGAACCCGCCGGGATCTTCGTGTGGATCTCGACGGGGCCTGCGGTGACGGGCTGCCCGGTGCCTGATGCCGAGTCGGAACCGGAACCGGAACCGGAGCCGGAGCCGGTCAGGATGGTGGCGCGGGAGACCTCCCGGTCCACGCGCCACAGCGCGTTGCCGTCCTGCTGGCTGAGCCGGGTCAGGCCCGGGGTGGCGTCCAGGACGCGGCCGATCTCGCGGGGTGCGCCCTTGTGGACGAGGACGTAGCGCACGGCGAAGCCGCCGAGCTGGTCGGTCTGGTCGGCGCCCGAGCCGGCGACCAGGTTGGCGACGACCTTGTCGAGCCGGCTGTTGCCGCCGGCCGCCGAGGCGAGTTCGGCGTCGCCCATGCGGACCCCGGAGCCGCGCACCAGCATGTAGCGGACGCGGTCGGCGGACCGGCTGTCCAGGACCAGGGTGCGGGCCTGGTCGCCGGTGCGGCTCTCCTCGGCGACGAAGGCCGGCACCTGCACCGCGGTGCGCCGCTGCAGCGGGTCGTCGGCGCCGCGGATCATCCAGCCGGCGACGACGAGCAGCGGGCCCGCGGCGGAGGCGAAGGCGATCAGCGCGGCGACCGGCTGGCGCCAGCCGAAGCTCTGTTCGGCCACGCGCGCGCGTGCGCCGTCGGCGCCGAGCAGGGCGGCGGCCAGCAGCGCGAGGCCGTAGACGAGGGTGGCGGGTCCGGCCCACGCGGAGTCGTTGGCCAGGACGGCGAAGACGAGTGCCACCAGGGCGGTGGTCCAGGCGGCGTGGATGGCGACCCGGCGCTCGGTGCGCAGCAGGGCGGCCAGCGCGGCCAGGACGATGCCGATGAGCATCAGCCCGTGCACGGTGCCGGGGCCGCCCGGGGAGGCGCCCAGCAGGTCCAGGGCGGAGGCGGCCGACGGCCCGTACTCCAGTCCGGCCTCCTGGAAGAAGCCGAACGGCAGCAGCGACAGCGACCAGGGAGCGAGGACGAGCAGCGGGGTGCCCACCTGGGCCAGCAGGCGCAGGGCCTGGGCCACGAGGTCGCCGCGGCGCACGACCAGCACGCCCAGGCCGAGCACGAGCGCGATGGGCCACACGATGGGCGTGAAGGCGGTGGTGACGGTCAGCAGGAGGGCGTAGGCCCAGGTGGCGCGCCAGCTGCCGCGTGCGCCCGAGGGGCCGGCCAGGCCGCTCGCGGCGATGCCGGCGCGGGCGATCAGCGGCAGCAGCACGGCCAGCACGGCGGTGCCGATGCGGCCCGCGGCCAGCGCGCCGGTGGCGGCGGGCAGCACGGCGTAGACGACGGCCGCCCAGGCGCGCAGCAGCCGCGAGGGGACGAGCGGGCGGGAGGCGAAGTACGCGGAGAACCCGGCCAGCGGCACCGAGCCGACCAGCAGGACGGTGACGGCGAGCCCGGTGGAGCCGAGCAGCAGCGAGGAGAGCAGCGCCACGAGCGCCAGGTACGGCGGCGCCGAGGGGGTGCCGCCCGCGCCCACCGGATGCCAGGAGTCGAGGTAGCGCGCCCACAGGTCGGAGGCGTCGGCGGGGGCGGGCAGCAGGGCGCCGCCGGCGAGCGCGCCGCCGCCCAGCAGATTGCGGCA
Organism: Streptomyces mexicanus; assembly: GCF_902506575.1. Taxonomy (GTDB): domain Bacteria; phylum Actinomycetota; class Actinomycetes; order Streptomycetales; family Streptomycetaceae; genus Streptomyces; species Streptomyces mexicanus. The sequence continues at coordinate 3,268,014 of NZ_LR732544.1, forward strand.
GGCGACGAGGGAGACCAGCAGCAGCACCAGGAAGAGCACCGGGCCGGGTTTGCGGGCGATGCGCTTGAGCCGGGCGAACTGCTCGATCTCCAGGAAGTCCGCGTCGTCGCCGCCGGGTCCGGACTCCAGCCCGCCGCCGTGCCGGCCGGCGGAGGACACCTCGGGGTCGGAGCGGCCGACGAGGTTGCTCGCGACCTGTTCGACGGTGATCCGGACGGTCGCACCGGGCGGCGGGAACAGGGCGCGCAGCTCGCCCTTGTCGATCCGCGGTGTGCCGCGCCTGCGCCGGCCGGCGAGGATCCGCTCGGGCCGCAGCAGGGTGCCGACCAGACCGCGGACCTCGTCCAGGGCCTGTCCGGGGACCTTGCCGACGAGGTAGGCGACGGTGCGCAGCAGGGTGCCCAGCACCAGACGCAGCAGCACCCAGGGAAGCGCCGCCGTACGGGTGTTGACGAGAAGGGTGTAGACGGCACCGGCCTTGTCGACCTTGTGCGGGGACGCGGCCGTACGGCCCACGCAGTCGACGGTGCGGCGCTCGCGGGAGGCCGCTTCGGCGTGCCGTACGACGGCGTCGGGCGCGACCAGGACGCGGTGGCCGGCGGCGTGGGCGCGCCAGCACAGGTCGACGTCGTCGCGCATCAGGGGCAGATGCCGGTCGAACCCGCCGAGCTGCTCGAAGATGTCACGCCGGATCAGCATGCCGGCGGTGGACACCGACAGCACCGGCCGGACGTGGTCGTGCTGCCCCTGGTCCTGTTCGCGGCGGTCCAGGCCGGTCCAACGGCGCCCGGAGTTGGCGATGCTGACGCCGACTTCGAGGAGCTGGCGGCGGTCGTACCAGCCGCGCAGCTTGGGGCCGACGACGGCCACGTCCTCGCGGCCGAGTTCGTACTCGTTGTCCACGACCCTCAACAGCTGGGCGAGGGCGTCGGGTTCGGGGGAGCAGTCGTCGTGCAGCAGCCACAGCCACTGCACCGGTTCACCGTGGGGCAGGTCGGGCACGTCGTAGGCGTCGTCGCGCCAGGTGCGCGAGACGGGGTCCCAGCCGCTGGGGCGCTTGAGGTACGGCAGTTCCTCCGGGGTGAGGACGGGGGCGGTGCGGACGGCCTCCTCGACGGCCTGGCCGAAGCCGGTGCGGCGAGCCAAGTGCAGGACCCGGTCCGGGCCGAGCGCGTCGGCGACCACCTGGGCGGAGTCGTCCGCGCTGCCGGTGTCGGCGGCCACGGCGTACTGCACGGGCCGTTCCTGGCCGAGCAGTCCGGCCAGCGCGTCGGGCAGCCAGCGGGCGCCGTCGTGGGAGACGAGGACGGCGGTGACGACGTGCCGCGGATACTCGGGCGGGCGGGTCGGGTCGGACGCCGCCGGGGCGAACTGCGTCGCGCGCGCGGGGTCCGACGGCGCTGCGGCGGCGACGTCGTAGTGGGCTGCCGTATGGCTGTGCACGGACATCGAGATACACGGCCCCGGTTCGGTGGACTGCGGTGGACGCCCGTGCTCCCTGGGGGCAGCGGGGCGTCTCGGACGAGCGACCACACTACTGGCTGACCAGGACAGCGGCCCGCCGCCTGTGGACAACCCACTGGCGACGGGCCGTTCGTGACGATTCCAGGGAGATGTGGCGCTTCTTCGGCTGCCGGCCCGGGTGTTCGCTCGGCTGCTTGCCCGTGTGCCTGCCCGGCTGCTCGCTCGGGTGTGCGTTCCGGCCGGCGTCCGTGCCGGCGCGGGTTCAGACCGCGGCCTTCTTCAGGCGGCGGCGCTCACGCTCGGACAGACCGCCCCAGATACCGAAACGCTCGTCGTTGGCGAGGGCGTACTCAAGGCACTCGGAGCGGACTTCGCAGGCCAGGCAGACCTTCTTGGCCTCGCGGGTGGAGCCGCCCTTCTCGGGGAAGAAGGACTCGGGGTCGGTCTGGGCGCACAGCGCGCGCTCCTGCCAGCCGAGTTCCTCGTCCGCGTCGTCGACCAGCAGTTGCTGCACCAGCTCGGTCATGTGCGCCCCTCGTCTGTTTCGCGTCCCCGTGATGTAGCCGTTACCGATCTCGGCTGAACGACACGAGTGAAATTACAAGTGTGCTGCTCCGGGCGAGTCAAGCCGAGATCTGCTATTGAGCCCCTTATTCACTCTGCGGAACCAAGGCCGTGCGGAAAGTGTTCAAATCGGCATAAACCTTGACACAGAGTCGAGGGCCCCACGAGCCTCCCCCTCCGCGCGGAGTCCTCTCGGGCCCCGCGAAAGGAAGGACGCCCTGGCCTTCGATCCCGTTCCGACACGCGCCCCGAAGCGAACCGGATCACAGTCGGATCACGGGATCGCAACGGGGTTTGCGCGCCCGGCATGTGCGCCATGTGTCCCGCCTTCCCGGCGAGCAAACCTTTCACCTGAGAGATGAACCGGATGAGGTGAAACATGTCCCACATACCGGGCGTCGAGTTGACAGTGGAGGTGTGAGCCGGTCTCCTTGTGGGCATGCTCGCGCCTTCAGCACTCGTCTCGACCCGCACCGCCGGGTCCCACGGTGCTGCCCGCGCCCGCTGTAGCTGTCGCTGCTGCGGCTGTTGAGCCACGCGCACACGCGCGCTCCAGCCGCCGTCCGGGCCTGACGCTTCTCTCCGTTCCTTCCGGCCCGGCGCCTCGTTCCGCCGCCCTGCCCTTGCCTCCCTCTTCCCTCTCCCAGGAACCACCGCACCCATGAACAGCGACAGCGACCTCCAGATCGCCGGTGACCTCCTCGAAGTCCCGCACCTGCTGCAGACCCCGCGCGAGCACCCGGCCACGGTGGCCGAGTTCGTCGGCCTGGCCCGCGCCGTCGCGGCCGACCGCGCGCAGTGGGAGCCCCTCGTCCGATACGACGCGACGACCCGCTGGTACCACCGGCTGCGCACCGGCCCCGGCTACGAGGTCTGGCTGCTGTCCTGGCTGCCCGGCCAGGGCACCGGTCGGCACGACCACGGGCCCTCCTCCGGTGTGCTGACCGTCCTGGGCGGCACGTTGACCGAGCACACGCGCCGGGGCACGCGCGCCCTGGGCGCCGGCGCGCAGCGCGTGTTCGCCCCCGGGTACGCGCACGAGGTCGTCAACGACACGCTGCGCCCGGCGGTCAGCCTGCACGTCTACTTCCCCGGCCTGACCGAGATGCCCATGCACCCGGCCGGGTCCTGCACGGCGGCGGGGCG
>NZ_LR732544.1:3271288-3305628 GCF_902506575.1 Streptomyces mexicanus
CCCATTTCCCTGAAGTTCTCTTCTGAAGTTCCCCGAAGACGGGAGCCCGGGCCCCGAGCTCCACCGGAAAGTAAAACCGCGGCCAAAGGCGCTCCCGTCTTCGGGGAACTTCAGAAGAGAACTTCAGGGAAATGGGCGGATTGCCCAGGTGTGAGGACGTGGAATTTGTCACCGGCGTCGCTCAATCCTCAACAGGGCAGATAGTGTGAGCGATCCGGTGCAACCGGCCGCGAGGTCTCCCTGGGGTCGTGCACTGTGAGAACCAGACCTGAGCGCCTTGAGGGGGCGAGGCGCCGCGTGGCCCCGACGGAGGATTCGGACAACCGTGGACGCGCAAGGCCGTGGGCGGGCGGACAACATCGACCCCGCAGACCAGTGGGTGCTCAATCCGAACACCGGCGAATACGAACTGCGACTGACCCCTGCCGCTCCGCAGCCGTCGGTGCCCGGCCCGCGCAGGCCCGGCGCGCAGTCCCCGAACGGCGACGCGCCCTCCGGCCGTTCCACCGACGCCTCCTCCGGCCGTTCGGCCGACGCGCCGTCCCGTCGTGCCACCGGCCCGTCCGGACGGCAGCAGGCGCGGGAGGCGGCCCCCGCCCGCACGGTGCCCGGACCGCGCCGCCGCCGCGGCGCACCCCCTGAGGAGCCGCCGCCCGGGCGGCGGGGGCGCCGGCCGCAGAAGAAGAAGTCGAGGACGAAGAAGGTCCTGGTGTGGACCGGCGGCACGATGGCGTTCGTCCTGGTGGGCGCCGGCTGCGCCGGCTACCTGGTCCTCAAGCACCTCGAGGGCAACATCTCCAGCACCGACGTCGGCGGCGCGGCCAAGAACGGCTTCAGCAAGGACGAGGCCTTCAACATCCTGATCATCGGCACCGACAAGCGCACCGGCAAGGGCAACGAGGGCTACGGCGACAAGGGCAGCGTCGGCCACGCGGACACCAACATCCTGCTGCACGTCTCCAAGGACCGTACGAACGCCACCGCGCTCAGCATCCCCCGCGACCTGATCGTGGACGTCCCGGACTGTCCGACCAAGCAGCCCGACGGCAGCACGAAGGTCATCCCCGGCACGGAGGGCGTCCGCTTCAACACCAGCCTCGGCCAGGACGGCCGGGACGCGGGCTGCACGATGCGCACGGTCAAGGAAGTCACCGGCATCGAGCCCGACCACTTCATGATGGCCGACTTCAACGCGGTCAAGACGCTGACCACGGCGGTCGGCGGGGTCGACGTGTGCCTCAAGCACGCCGTGGACGACCCCGACTCGCACCTGAAGCTGTCCGCCGGCTCGCACAAGATCGCGGGCGAGGAGGCGCTGGCGTTCGTCCGCACCCGGCACAGCTTCGGCAACCAGGGCGACCTGGACCGCATCAAGGTGCAGCAGCAGTTCCTCAGTTCGCTGATGCGCAAGATGGCCTCCGGCGACACCCTCACCAACCCGGCCAAGCTGTACGACCTGGCCGACGCCGCCACCAAGGCGCTGACCGTCGACAAGGGCATCAGCAAGGTCAACACGCTCAAGGACATGGCACTTGAGCTGAAGAAGGTGCCGACGAAGAACATCACCTTCCTGACCGTGCCGGTGCTCGACAACCCGGCGGACGGCCCCGTGCACAAGACGGTCATCATCGACCCCAACAAGGCGCCCGCCGTCTTCTCCACCATCCAGAACGACGTCTCCTTCACCGAGGTGAAGAAGAAGCAGCAGGAGGCCAAGGACGCCGAGGCGGCCCGCCTGAAGGGCAGCCAGTCCGAGGCCTCCGAGGTGCGGGTGCGGGTTCTCAACGGCGGGGGCCCCGACGGCGCGGCTCAGGAAACTCTCACCTGGCTGCAGAACACCGAGGGCGTGCTGAAGTCGGAGAACGGCGGCAACGCGCCCGAGAAGATCGACAAGACGACGCTGGAGTACGCCCCCGACCAGGCCCCGCAGGCCCGCAAGCTGGCCGCGCTCATGGGGCTGGCGGGGTCCGCGCTGAAACCGGGCGAGAGCGTCACCAACTCCCAGGGGCTGCCGGAGATGACGCTGACCCTGGGCAAGGATTTCAAGGGTGCGGGCGTGCCGCTCACCGGTCCGACGAAGGCGCCCAAGGTGGAGGGGCAGTCCACGGCGGACAAAGTTCAGTGCGCCAGTTGAGCGCACTGCGCCACCCTTCGGGCCCGTCGTGCGTCTAACAGGGCGCAGGACGGGACTGTGCCACGGCACAGCAGGGCGGGGAGGATGGGGAGTTGACGCGGAGCGATCTGCGCGGGGAGGGGCCTGCGGTCGAGGAGGCGGTGCCCCCCGTGCGTCCGGACGGGACCACGGGGGACAGTCGCGGCCGCCGCGGCCGTGCGGGGCACGGCGGGCGGGGCGGGCGCGAGGGGAGGGATCGGCGCGACGCCGGGGGAAGACGCCCCAAGAGGCGGGTGCTGCGCTGGTCGGCGACGCTGCTCGCGCTGGTGATACTCGGCACGGCCGGCGCCGGCTACCTCTACTACGAGCACCTGAACAGCAACCTCCGCAAAGGGCAGCGCAGCACGGGCGACTCCAAGGCCCGCAGGACCGAGCCCAACGCGGCCGGCCAGACACCGGTGAACATCCTGCTGATCGGCTCCGACAGCCGTAACTCCGACGCGAACGTGGCGCTCGGCGGCAGCCGGGAGAACCGGGGCAACCCGCCGCTGGGCGATGTGCAGATGCTCATCCACCTGGCCGCGGACCGCAAGAGCGCCGCGGTGGTCAGCATCCCGCGCGACACCCGGGTCGACATCCCCAAGTGCACGGATCCGGTGACGCACAAGCAGTACCCGCCGGTCAACGCCATCATCAACGAGTCGCTGGCCCGCGGCGGCGCCGGCTGCACCCTCGCCACCTGGGAGAACCTCACCGGTGTCTACATCGACCACTGGATGACGATCGACTTCGCGGGCGTGGTGCAGATGGCCGACGCCATCGGCGGCGTCGACGTCTGCGTGAAGCAGAACGTGTGGGACCGCCCGCTGCCCGGCATGTCCGGCGGGTCGGGCCTGAAGCTGACCGCCGGCACCCACAAGGTCAAGGGCAAGCAGGCCCTGCAGTGGCTGCGCACCCGGCACGCCTGGGGCAGTGACCTGCTGCGGGCCCGGGCCCAGCACATGTACCTGAACTCGATGATCCGCACGCTCAAGAGCCAGAGCATCTTCACCGACACCGGGCGCCTGATGAGCCTGGCCGAGGCCGCCACCAAGTCCCTGCAGGTCTCGGAGGAGATCGGCACGGTCAAGAAGCTGTACGACCTGGCGATGCAGCTGAAGACGGTCCCGACCGACCGCATCACCATGACGACGATGCCCAACGTCCAGGATCCGCAGAACAAGGACCACGTCGTGCCGGACGGCGCCAACGCCGACAAGATCTGGCGGATGCTCCGCGACGACGTGTCCTTCGACTCCCACGGCGGGGAGTCCGGCTCCGCGAAGGACGACAAGGGCACGGACCCGAGCGCGGACACCGGCAGGGCCGGGACCGCTCAGGCGCCCTCGACGGACCCCGCCCACGCGGACGGCGACATCGGGGTCATGGTGCAGAACGGCACCCGCACCTCCACCCTCGCCCCGGTCCGCCACCGCGCGATGGACATCAGCCAGGCCCTGGTGGACCAGGGCTTCGCCCGGGCGGCCGCCGACTCCTCGGTGACGCCCTCGGTGGAGAAGACGGTCGTGCGCTACCCGAGTGCCGAGCTGAAGGGCGACGCCGAGCGCGTGGCCGCGGCGCTGGGCATCCCGACCAGCGCGGTGGAGAAGTCGACGGACGTCTCCGGGGTGACCGTCGTGGTGGGCGCGGATTGGCGTTCGGGCACCAGCTACCCCCGGCAGGCGCCGCCGAAGGCGGGCGACATCCCGGAGAACTCCGACGCGATCAACGGCGCCGACGCCACGCAGTGCATGGACGTGTACGCGCCCTACCGCTGGTAGCGCCGGCCACCGGCAGCCCTGCCCCTGCCCCTGCCCTCGGCAGAGGCCAACCGGGGTACCGCGCCGGTCGCGCGAGTCGCATGCATCGCGGCAGCCGCAGGAGTCGTGAGGAAGGCGCCCTGAGAAGAAGGCCCCTCCCGGAACTCGGGAGGGGCCTTCTTCACGGACACACGACCGTGCTCAGCCGGCGGTCGTGACCGCCGGCCGCCGGGAGGCGATGACCTTCTTCGCCAGCGATCGCGGGCTGGTCAGGTAGCCCCAGCCCCAGGACATGTGCATGGTGGCCAGGGCGAGCGGGATGCGCAGCCGGGCGCCCAGCGGCAGGCCCTTGCCGGCCGGCACCGACCCGGCGACGATCGCCGCCAGGTAGCCGCCGGGGATCACGAACCCCCACGGGGTCAGGGCCGCGCCCACCACGATCCCGGCCGCGATCGCGCACACGGCGGTCGGCGGGGCGAGGGAGCGCAGGCTGATGGAGCCCGAGTGGTAGCGGGCGACGACGTGCCGCCAGCGGCCGTAGTCCTTGTACTGCTTGGCCAGCGCCCGCACGCTCGGCCGCGGCCGGTAGGACACCTTCAGTTCGGGCGAGAACCAGATCAGGCCGCCCGCCTCACGGATGCGGAAGTTCAGCTCCCAGTCCTGGGCGCGGATGAACTCCTCGTTGTAGCCGCCCTGTTGCTCCAGCGCCTCGCGGCGGAAGACACCGAGGTAGACCGTCTCGGCCGGGCCGGCCTGGCCACCGGTGTGGAAGGCGGCGTTGCCCACGCCGATCTTCGAGGTCATCGCGGCGGCGACCGCGTGCTCCCAGTTGTTCTCGCCCTCGGCGTGCATGATCCCGCCGACGTTCTGCGCGCCGGTCTCCTGAAGGAGCCGTACCGCCGTGGCGATGTAGTTCGGCGAGAGCATCCCGTGGCCGTCGACCCGTACGACGATCGGGTGCCGGGAGGCCTTGATGGCGGCGTTCAGCGCGGCCGGGGTGCGGCCGGTGGGGTTGGGGACCGTGTGCACGCGGGGGTCTTCCCGTACGAGCTGGGCCGCGATCTCGTCCGTGCGGTCCGTGGACGGACCCAGGGCGATCACGACCTCCATCTCGCCGTCGTACTCCTGCGCGAGGATCGCTTCGACGGCTCCGCGCAGATGCCGCTCCTCGTTGAGGACCGGCATGATCACAGAAACGGCGGGGAGCCGCACGTCGGGGTTGGCGTTCATCGCTGCTCACGTTACCGCGAACGGGGGACACCGATGCGCGCCGCCGGGGCGCTGCACCGGTGCGCAGATCGTATGGCCCTACGGTGCTCACGGTGCCCGCCCATGCCATATGCGGAGGTGTCCCCCATGTCCACCACGCCGCCCCGGCCGTCGTCGCCCGCAGCGCCGCAGCGGAGCGGGCCCCGGCCGGCCGCCGCGCCCCCACCGCAACCGGCCCGAGTGCCGTACGCGTCCGTGCCGCGCCGCCGACCGCGCTGGGCGATGCGGGCGGCGACGACGCTGTCGGTGGTGGTGCTCGCCTCCGCCGGCATCGGGCACGCGGTGGTCTCCAGCCTGGACGCCGGCATCATCCGGGTCGACCCGTTCAAGGACATGAAGAACCGGCCGCCGACCGGGCACGGCATGAACGTGCTGCTGGTCGGCACCGACGGCCGGGACAAGATCAGCGAGCAGGAGCGGCGCCGCTACCGGCTGGGCGGCGAGCCCTGCCACTGCACCGACACCATGATGATCGTGCACCTGTCGGCGGACCGGGAGCGGGCCAGCGTGGTCAGCCTGCCCCGCGACTCCTACGCGCGGCTGCCCGCGTACACCGACCCGAAGACCGGCCGGCAGCACGCGCCGCACGCGGTCAAGCTGAACGCGGCCTACGCCGAGGGCGGCCCGGCCCTGACCGTGCGCACGGTCGAGGACATGACCCATCTGAAGATCGACCACTATCTGGAGGTCGACTTCACCACGTTCATGCGGACCGTCGACGTCCTCGGCGGGGTCCAGGTGTGCACCGCCGCACCGCTGAAGGACAGCTACACCGGCCTGGACCTGCCCGCCGGCACGCACACCCTCAGCGGCGGCCAGGCCCTGCAGTACGTCCGCTCCCGGCACATCGACGCGGCCAGCGACCTGGGCCGCATGAAGCGCCAGCAGCGGTTCCTGGCCGCGCTGATCGAACGCGCGACCTCCTCGCGGGTGCTGCTGAACCCGATGAAGTTCCGCGACGTGACCCGGGCCGTGCTCGGCTCGGTGCGGGCCGACCAGGGCTTCCACACCGACGAGCTGCTCGACCTGGGGCGGGCGATGCGGAACTTCTCGCCGTCCTCCTCGGAGTTCACCACCGTCCCGATCGCGCAGACGTCCTACCCGGTCCCCGGCCTCGGCTCGACCGTGAAGTGGGACCAGGCCAAGGCGGAGAAGCTGTTCAGCACGCTGCGCGAGGACCGTCCGCTGGCCGCGGGCAGGCCCGCGCGCCGGCCGGACACCGCGGTGGCCGTGGAGGTGGCCCCGGCGGGGATCCGGGTGCAGGTGGAGAACGGCACCGGCACGGTGGGGCTCGGCCGGCGGGTGGACACCGCGCTGCGCACGGCCGGGTTCGCCACCACCGGGCAGCCCCTGGACGCGCAGCAGCGCGGGGTGCGGCGGACCCAGGTGCTCTACGACCCCCACTGGGACCGTTCGGCCAGGACGCTGGCCGCCGCGCTGCCGGGCAGCGACCTGCGTGCGGTGCCCGGGCAGGGCGCGACGATGCGGGTGATCGTGGGGTCCGACCACCGCGCGGTGCGCAAGGTCCGGGTGGAGGACCCGGCCCAGAGCGCCGCCCGCGTGCTGCGCGGCGACGAGGTCGCCTGCGGCTGAGCCCCGCGGCCCGGTGGCCGCGGGGACGGTCGACGCCCCTCGAGACCCTGGGCGGTCCGGTGGCCGTGCGCGGGAGCGGTCAGTCCTCGAAGCCCTCGGCGGCCCGCTGCCGGCGCAGCTCCATGATGGCGCGGCGGCGGGCCAGGCGGTGGGTGCGGCGGATCTGGGCCTCCTGGTAGCGCCGCTTGTCCTGTTCGGTCTCGGGCAGCACCGGAGGGACGGGGCGGGGCTTGCCGTCGGCGTCCACGGCGGCGAAGACCAGGTAGGCGGAGCCGACCTGGGTGGGCGGGGCGGACTCGTTCCAGCGTTCGGCCAGGACCTTCACGCCGACCTCCATGGAGGTCCGGCCGGTCCAGTTGACCTGGGCCTTGACGTGGACCAGGTCGCCGACCCGGACGGGTTCGAGGAACGCCATCTCGTCCATGGAGGCGGTGACGGCCGGGCCGCCGCTGTGCCGGCCGGCCACCGCGCCCGCCGCGTCGTCGACCAGCTTCATGATCACGCCGCCGTGCACCGTCCCCAGCAGGTTGGTGTCGTTGTGGGTCATGATGTGGCTGAGCGTGGTCCGGGACGCCGAGGTCGGCTTGCCCGGTATGTCTGCGGTTTCTGCTTCCGCGACGGGGGCCTGTTCTGTCATGCCCTCCACCTTATGCCGAGGCGGCACAGGGGAGATTTGTGTCAGCTTCGCAACAGCCGTGCCCTTATTTTCCGACGGCCCTTGTAAGGCCCGCGGTCCGGCCCGGCACACTGGGGCGCATGAATGATTGGCCCGAAGGGTGGACCGGCGACGACCGGGGTCCCCGGTACGGACGCGGCAGCACCGGCGCGGAGCCGGAGGGCGCACGCGTGATGCGCCAGGTACGGCGCGGCGGCCCGGCCGCCCCGCAGGGGCAGGGCGGACCCGGTGGCCGACCCCCCGCGGCACCGCCGTACGGCGTCCCCCAGCAGCCGTCGTACGTCGACGGCGGCCAGGGCCAGAGCTACGCCGACGACGGCCGGGGCTACGACAGCGGCTACAACACCGGCCAGGTCTACGGCAGGCCGGCCGGCGGCGGCCACGGCGGCCCCGGAGCGGGCCCGGACCGGAGCCCCCGCCCCGCGCCGAACTGGGGACGCCGCATCAAGTGGACCGCGATCACCCTGGTCACCGTGGTCGTGGTCACCTCGGTGGCGACGTACTTCTGGGCCGACTCCAAGCTGCGCCGCGAGGTGGACCTGTCCAAGGTCATCGACCGGCCCGGCTCCGGCGAGGGCACCAACTACCTGATCGTCGGCTCCGACAGCCGCGAGGGGATGTCCTCCGAGGAGAAGAAGCAGCTGCACACCGGTTCCGCCGAGGGCAAGCGCACGGACTCGATGATGATCCTGCACGTCGGGGACAACGGCGACACGCTCATCTCGCTGCCGCGCGACTCCGACGTGGAGATCCCCTCCTACAAGGGCAACGAGTCGGGCAAGCTGTACCCGGCCACCGGACGGCACACCAAGCTGAACGCGGCCTACGCCGAGGACGGCCCGACGCTGCTGGTGCGCACCGTCGAGTACAACACCGGCCTGCACATCGACCACTACGTGGAGATCGGCTTCGCCGGCTTCGCGAACATCGTGGACGCGGTCGGCGGCGTCGAGATGACCATCGACAAGCCGTTCAAGGACAAGTGGTCCGGCGCCGACTTCAAGGCGGGCAAGCAGAAGCTGAACGGCGAGCAGGCCCTGGCCTTCGTGCGCACCCGGCACGCCTTCGCGGCCTCCGACCTGCAGCGCACCAAGAACCAGCAGAAGTTCCTGTCCGCCCTGGCCCACGAGGTGGCCACCCCCTCGACGGTCCTGAACCCCTTCAAGCTCTACCCGACGATGGGCGCGGGCCTGGACTCGCTGATCGTCGACAAGGACATGAGCCTGTGGGACCTGGCGTCGATGTTCTGGGCGATGAAGGGCGTCAGCGGCGGCGACGGCACCTCCATGAACATGCCGATCTCCGGCTCCACGGGCGGCAACCTCGTCTGGGACAAGGCGAAGGTGAAGACGCTGGTGGACGAGCTGAAGAACGACCAGAAGGTCACGGTCACCGGGAACTGACCCGGCCACGACACGCGAGGAGCCCCGCGGTGCCCGGCGCACCCCGGGGCTCCCGCCGTCCTGCCGCCCGTCTCACATGCGGGCGCCCGCCATCGCCCGGCACATCTGGGCGCAGCGGCGACACGCCTCCGCACAGCGCGTCATCATCGTGTCGTCGGGCATCGACATACACGCCTCGGCGCACATGTCGCAGGCCTTGGCGCACATCGCGCACATCTCGGTGGCCATGGGGGAGCGCCGCATCATCATGTCGGCGCACATGCGCGTGGTCTCGGAGCAGTCCATGAGCGCGCGCATGATCTGCATCTGCGCCTGGCCGCCCTTCTGCATGCAGGAGCTCATGGCCTCCTCGCAGAGGGTGTGGCAGGTCATGCAGGCCTCGACGCAGTCCTGCATCTCCTTGCTGAGGGCGGTCGCGGTTCCGGGCTGGGTGTGGGTCACGGCTCCTCCTGGGAGGGACGAGAGGGGCCCGGGGCGGACCCCGTTCCCCTCCGTCGTACGCCCGGCCGCCGCTTTCCGCCATCCGGGGCGGGCGCCCGCCCGGCCGGGGCCGTTCGGGTGACGGCGCGCCCCGCCGCCACCCCTGACCGCGGTCGGCCGGTTACGGCAGGTTGCGCGCCATGACGATGCGCTGCACCTGGTTCGTGCCCTCGTAGATCTGGGTGATCTTGGCGTCGCGCATCATGCGCTCCACCGGGTAGTCGCGGGTGTAGCCGTAGCCGCCGAGGAGCTGGACGGCGTCGGTGGTGACCTCCATGGCGACGTCGGAGGCGAAGCACTTGGCGGCGGCGCCCTGGTAGGTGAGGTCGGCGTCGCCGCGCTCGGAGGCGGCGGCGGCCTGGTAGGTCAGGGCGCGGGCGGCCGAGATCTTCATGGCCATGTCGGCCAGCATGAACTGGATGCCCTGGAAGTCGGCGATCGGCTTGCCGAACTGCTTGCGCTCCTTGACGTAGCCCTTGGCGTAGTCGAGGGCGCCCTGGGCGATGCCGAGGGCCTGGGCGGCGATGGTGATGCGGGTGTGGTCGAGGGTCTTCATGGCGGTGGCGAAGCCGGTGCCCTCGGCGCCGATCATGCGGTCGGCGGGGATGCGCACGTTGTCGAGGTAGACCTCGCGGGTCGGGGAGCCCTTGATGCCGAGCTTCTTCTCCGGGGCGCCGAAGGAGACGCCCGGGTCGGACTTCTCCACGACGAAGGCGGAGATGCCCTTGGAGCGCTTGTCGGGGTCGGTGACGGCCATGACCGTGTAGAACTCGGAGACGCCCGCGTTGGTGATCCAGCGCTTGACGCCGTTGAGGACCCAGTGGTCGCCGTCGCGGACCGCCTTGGTCTTCATGCCGGCCGCGTCCGAGCCGGCGTCCGGCTCGGACAGGCAGTAGGAGAACATCGCCTGGCCCTTGGCGAGCGGGCCCAGGTACTTCTTCTTCAGCTCCTCGGAGCCGGAGAGGATCACCGGCAGCGAGCCCAGCTTGTTCACCGCCGGGATCAGCGAGGAGGACGCGCAGACACGGGCCACCTCCTCGATCACGATGACCGTGGCCAGGGCGTCGGCGCCCGCGCCGCCGTAGCTCTCGGGCACGTGCACGGCGTGCAGGTCGTTGGCGACCAGCGCCTCCAAGGCCTCCTGGGGGAAGCGGGCCTCCTCGTCCACCGCGGCGGCGTACGGCGCGATCTTCGCCTCGGCCAGCGAGCGGACGGCGTCGCGGAGCATGTCGTGCTCCTCGGACGGGCGGTACAGGTCGAAGTCAGCCGTTCCGGCCAAGGTCCCTCACGCTCCAAGACGACTCGGTGTTGCTAATTACCGTTAAGTAACCCGAATTTTAGGGGTCCGCTCACGCAGAGGGATACGTGAGTTTGACGACAGCACGGACTTTGCCCGGTGAGGGCCGCGGGCATGCCCCGGATATGCTCGGGCAGCGCATCGCCGTCCCTTTCCTGGAGCATCCATGAGCCTCAAGATCACCGTGATCGGCACCGGCTATCTCGGCGCGACCCACGCCGCCGCCATGGCCGAGCTGGGGTTCGAGGTGCTGGGCCTGGACGTGGTGGCCGAGAAGATCGAGATGCTGCGGCGCGGCGAGGTCCCGATGTACGAGCCGGGCCTTCAGGAGCTGCTGCGCAAGCACGTCGCCGGCATCGAGGGCTCCACCGGGCGGCTGCGATTCACCCAGGACTTCGCCGAGGCGGGCGCGTTCGGTGACGTCCACTTCATCTGCGTGAACACCCCGCAGAAGCACGGCGAGTACGCCTGCGACATGTCCTACGTCGACTCCGCGATCACCTCGCTCGCCCCGCACCTGACCTCCCCGGCGCTCGTCGTCGGCAAGTCGACGGTGCCGGTCGGCTCGGCCGACCGGCTGGCCCGGACGATCGCCGAGCTGGCGCCGGCGGGCGAGGACGCCGAGCTGGCCTGGAACCCGGAGTTCCTGCGCGAGGGCTTCGCCGTGCACGACACCCTGCACCCGGACCGGATCGTGGTCGGGGTGCGCAGCGAGCGCGCGGAGAAGGTGCTGCGCGAGGTGTACGCCACGCCGATCGCCGAGGGCTCGCCGTTCGTGGTCACCGACTTCCCGACCGCGGAGCTGGTGAAGACCGCCGCGAACTCCTTCCTCGCCACGAAGATCTCCTTCATCAACGCGATGGCGGAGGTGTGCGAGGCCGCGGACGGCGATGTGGCCAAGCTGGCGGAGGCGATCGGGTACGACGACCGGATCGGCGCCAAGTTCCTGCGCGCCGGGATCGGCTTCGGCGGCGGCTGCCTGCCCAAGGACATCCGCGCGTTCATGGCGCGCGCCGGTGAGCTGGGCGCCGACCAGGCGCTGACGTTCCTGCGCGAGATCGACTCCATCAACATGCGCCAGCGCGGGCAGATGGTCGAGCTGGCCCGGCAGGCCCTCGGCGGCGGGCCGTTCCTGGGCAAGCGGGTGGCGGTGCTGGGCGCCACCTTCAAGCCCGACTCCGACGACGTACGGGACTCCCCCGCGCTCAACGTCGCCGGGCAGATCCACCTCCAGGGCGGCCAGGTGACGGTGTACGACCCCAAGGGCATGGACAACGCCCGGCGGATCTTCCCCACGCTCGGCTACGCCGACTCCGCGCTGGAGGCGGTGCGGGGCGCCGATGTGGTGCTGCACCTGACCGAGTGGCGGGAGTTCCGTGAGCTGGACCCGGCCGAGCTGGGCGAGGCCGTGGCGTCCCGGCTGATCCTGGACGGGCGCAACGCGCTGGATCCGGAGCTGTGGCGGCGGGCCGGGTGGACGTACCGGGCGATGGGCCGTCCGACCGCCTAGGCGCCCTGCCGCAGAGGCGCCCTGCCGCACAGGCGCGAGGGGACGCCGGTTCGGCCGAGGCTCAGTCGGCCGAACCGGCGTCCGTGCGCATTGTGCCCCACCGCGCGGCGGCCTCGCGCGGCGACGGGCGGGCCCGCGGGATTGGCACCGGCCGCGCCGGGCACCCGAAGGTCCGCGCGCCCGCGCCGAGGACGGCAGAAGAAGGGGAGACTCCATGCCCGTGGCACGTCTGCGTTCCGTCGTGATCGACTGCCCCGACCCGCACGCCCTGGCCGACTTCTACGCCGCGGTCGGCGGCGGCACGCCCGACCCGGAGAGCGACGACTGGGTGGTGCTGCGCCTGCCCGACGGCCCGCGGCTCGTCTTCCAGCGGGCGCCCGGCCTGACCCCGCCGGAGTGGCCGCGCGCGGACCGCAACGCGCAGCAGTTCCACCTCGACTTCGACGCCGGTTCCAGCTGGGAGGAGATGGACGCCGCCCACGAGAAGGTGCTCGCGCTGGGGGCGCGCCCGCTCGACCTCGAAGACAGCGAGCACAAGGACTTCCGGGTCTACGCCGATCCGGCGGGACATCCGTTCTGCCTCTGCCGGATCGAGCACGCCTGACGTCCGCGCCGTGCCGCTCAGGCCCCCTGGGCGGTGCGGATCACCTCGTCGAGGGTCTCCCGGGAACGCTCCAGATCGGCGATCATGCGGTCGATGCGCTCGCGCTCGGCGGAGAGGTCGGCGACCAGCCTGGGGGTGGCGACGGCGGACGGCCCGCCGTCCTCGTCGCGCATGCAGGGCAGCAGCTGCCGGATCTTCTGGCTGGACAGGCCGGCCGCGTACAGCTCCTGGATCCGGATGACCCGGTCCACGGCCTTCTCCGCGTACTCGCGGTGACCGCCGGGTGTGCGGTCGCTGGTCAGCAGCCCCTGGGTCTCGTAGTAGCGCAGGGACCGCTCGCTCACCCCGGTGCGCCGGGCCAGTTCACCGATCCGCATGTGCCGCCTCCACGGTCCGGACCTTGAATCTGTCACTGGTGTCAGGTTCTAGCGTACGGGCATGACGCAGACAACGGACTTCCTGGCCCCGGCCCGCCTGGGCCGGCTGGCGCTTCCCCATCATCTGGTGATGGCCCCGCTGACCCGGAACCGTGCGGAGGCCGACGGCACCCCCTCCTCGCTCATGGTCACCCACTACGCCGAGCGCGCCTCGGCCGGGCTGATCATCGGCGAGGCCTCGACGCCGAACGCGGTCGGCCAGACCTACCCGAACATCACCGCGATCCACACCGACCGGCACGCGGACGGCTGGCGGCGCGTCACCGAAGCGGTCCGCGCGGCCGGGGGGCACATGTTCCTCCAGCTCCAGCACGGCGGCCGGGTCAGCCACCCGGAGACCACCGGCCTGACCCCGGTGGCGCCCTCCCCCGTCCCGCTGCCCGAGACGATCTTCACGCCGGGCGGGCACCGGCCGGCCGTCGTCCCGCGGGAGATGACGGCGGACGACATCCGCACCACCGTCGCCGACTTCGCCGCCGCCGCCCGCCGGGCCGTCGCGGCGGGCTTCGAGGGCGTGGAGGTGCACTCGGCCAACGGGCACCTGCTGCACCAGTTCCTCGCCGGCAACACCAACCGCAGGACGGACGCCTACGGCGGCTCCCCCGAACGCCGGGTGCGGTTCACGGTGGAGGTGACCGAGGCGGTGGCCGACGCGATCGGCGCGGACCGGGTGGGGGTGCGCATCTCCCCCGGCAGCACGGTCAACGGCATCCAGGAGGACGACACCGACGTCCTCTACCCGGCGCTGGTGGCCCGGCTGCGCGAGATGGGCCTCGCCTACCTGCACCTGGTGCACGCCGACCCGGACGCCGCCTGGTACCGGCGCATCCGCGCCGACTGGCCCGGCGTCCTCATCGGCAACCCGGTGCTGTCCGAGCTGACCACCGAGGCCGTCACCCGGGGTGCCCGGGAGATGCTGGCCGCCGGCGCCGACCTCGTGGCGCTGGGCCGGCCCTTCCTGGCCAACCCGGACCTGGTCACCCGGCTGCGCCTGGGCGCACCGCTGAACCCGATCCGGGACCGGTACCTGATGTACGTGGGCGGGGCGGACGGCTACAACGACTACCCCACCCTCGACACCGCGGGCACCGCCGGGATCTCGGATTGCGCCGGCGACCCGTCGTCCGCCCCGCGGGCGGCCTGAGCCGTCCGGCCGGACGGCCGGCGGGCCCGGCCGCCCGGCGCCTCAGCCGTCCAGTTCCTCGATCGTCGCGTGGGACGGCGCCCGGGTGGCCCGCAGATGACGGGCGACGTCCTCGGCGGCTCCCAGCACACGGACCGCGTTCTGCCAGGTCAGCTTGGCCAGATCGGTCTTCGACCAGCCGCGGTCCAGCAGCTCGGCGAGCAGGTTGGGGTAGCCGGAGACGTCGTCCAGGCCCCGGGGCGTGAAGGCGGTGCCGTCGTAGTCGCCGCCGATGCCGAGGTGGTCGATGCCGGCGACCTCGCGCATGTGGTCCAGGTGGTCGGCGACCGTGGCCACGGTGGCGACCGGGCGGGGGTTCGCCTCCTGGAAGGCGCGGTGCACCTTCATCGCCTCGGGCGTGGTGTCCAGCGGGTGGAAGCCGTGCGCCCGCATGTTCGCCTCGGCGGCGGCCGTCCAGTCGACGGCGGCCTGGAGGACGAACTTCGGCACGAACGTCACCATCGCCATGCCGCCGTTGGCGGGCAGGCGTTCGAGGACGTCGTCGGGGATGTTGCGCGGGTGGTCGCACACGGCCCGCGCGGAGGAGTGGGAGAAGATCACCGGCGCGGTGGAGGTGTCCAGCGCGTCGCGCATGGTGGTCGCGGCCACGTGGGAGAGGTCGACCAGCATGCCGAGGCGGTTCATCTCCCGCACCACCTCGCGGCCGAAGGCCGACAGGCCGCCGACGCCCGGCTCGTCGGTCGCCGAGTCCGCCCACGGCACGTTGTCGTTGTGGGTGAGCGTCAGGTAGCGCACGCCGAGCGCGTACAGCCCGCGCAGCGTGCCCAGCGA
This sequence comes from Streptomyces mexicanus, assembly GCF_902506575.1. GTDB lineage: Bacteria > Actinomycetota > Actinomycetes > Streptomycetales > Streptomycetaceae > Streptomyces > Streptomyces mexicanus. The sequence goes on from NZ_LR732544.1 coordinate 3,286,445, forward strand.
GCAGGCGATGGAGTGGCCGCCCTCGGCGCCCATCAGGGACGCGATCCGGCCCTCGCGGCGGGCCGCCTCCATGTCGGCGGCGGTCAGCGCGGGGGCCAGGTCGCGGGGGTGGCGGGCGAGGAGCTGCCGTACGCAGTCGATCTGCTCCAGCGTCGCCGGCACCGGGTCGGGCTGGTCGGCGCGGACGTACACCGACCAGTACTGCGCGCCGACGCCGCCCTCGCGCAGCCGGGGGAGGTCGGTGTGCAGGTGGCCGTCCTGGCGCACGGCGATGTCGCGGGCGGCGAGGTCGTAGCGGACCTGTTCGCGCAGCGCCCACGGCAGGTCGTTGTGGCCGTCGACGACCGGGAACTCGCGCAGCAGTTCCCGGGCCTCCTCCAGCGCGGTCATCGGCGTCACTTCCCGGAGTTGAAGCCGAAGCCGCCGGCCGCGCTGTCCACCTTGGCGCGCAGCCGCTTGCCCTTCTCGGTGGCCTGGTCGTTGAGCTCCTGCTGGAACTCCCGCATCCGGCCGAGCAGCTCCGCGTCGTGCGCGGCGAGCATGCGGGCGGCCAGCAGGCCGGCGTTGCGGGCACCGCCGACGGAGACCGTCGCCACGGGGACCCCGGCCGGCATCTGCACGATGGACAGCAGCGAGTCCATGCCGTCGAGGTACTTCAGCGGCACGGGCACGCCGATGACCGGCAGCGGGGTGACGGAGGCGAGCATGCCGGGCAGGTGGGCGGCGCCGCCCGCACCGGCGATGATCACCTTCAGGCCGCGGTCGGCGGCCTGCTCGCCGTAGGCGATCATCTCGCGCGGCATGCGGTGCGCGGAGACGACGTCGACCTCGTAGGCGATCTCGAACTCGTCGAGGGCCTTGGCGGCGGCCTCCATGACGGGCCAGTCGGAGTCCGACCCCATGACGATGCCAACAACGGGGCTCATTCGGTGATGGTGCCTCTCAGGTAGCCGGCTGCGTGACGGGCGCGCTCCAGCACGTCGTCCAGGTCGTCGCCGTAGGTGTTGACGTGGCCCACCTTGCGGCCGGGCTTCACGTCCTTGCCGTACATGTGGATCTTCAGCTGGGGGTCGCGGGCCATGCAGTGCAGGTACGCGGAGTACATGTCGGGGAAGTCGCCGCCGAGGACGTTGACCATCACCGTCCACTTGGCGCGCGGGCGGGGGTCGCCCAGCGGCAGGTCCAGGACCGCGCGGACGTGGTTGGCGAACTGCGAGGTGATCGCGCCGTCCATCGACCAGTGGCCGGAGTTGTGCGGGCGCATCGCCAGCTCGTTGACGAGGATGCGGCCGTCGCGGGTCTGGAACAGCTCCACGGCGAGGTGGCCGACGACGCCCAGTTCCTTGGCGATGGTCAGGGCCATCCGCTCGGCCTTGAGGGCGAGGTCCCGGTCCAGGTCGGGGGCGGGCGCGATCACCGTGTCGCACACGCCGTTCACCTGGCGGGACTCCACGACCGGGTAGGCCACGGCCTGGCCGTGCGGGGAGCGCACGACGTTGGCGGCCAGCTCGCGGACGAAGTCGACCTTCTCCTCGGCGAGGACCGCGACGCCCGCCTTGAAGGGCTCGGCGGCCTCCTCCACGGAGTCCACCACCCACACGCCCTTGCCGTCGTACCCGCCGCGGACGGTCTTCAGGACGACCGGGAAGCCGTCCCCTTCCGCCGCGAAGGCGGCCACGTCCTGCGGATCGCTGACGATCCTGTGCCGCGGGCACGGGATGCCGAGGGCGTCGAGCTTGGCGCGCATCACCCCCTTGTCCTGGGCGTGCACCAGCGCGTCCGGGCCGGGGCGCACGGGGATGCCGTCCGCCTCCAGGGCCCGCAGATGCTCGGTGGGGACATGCTCGTGATCGAAGGTGATCACGTCGCAGCCGCGCGCGAACTCCCGCAGCGTGTCCAGATCGCGATAGTCGCCGACGACGACATCGTTCACGACCTGGGCCGCGGAGTCCTGAGGAGTGTCACTGAGAAGCTTGAACCTGATGCCCAGCGGGATGCCCGCCTCGTGGGTCATACGAGCGAGCTGGCCACCGCCGACCATGCCGACTACCGGGAACGTCACGCCCCCAGGGTATCGGCCGCGCCGGGGTGGCCGAATCCCCTGCCCCGCGGCGGTTCGCCGGCCTGCTCCCCCACCGGCTGTCCACGCGCTCTCTTTCCGGTCTTTTCCAGGACTCTTTCCGGTCTTTTCCGCGCCTCTTCCCGACCGGTTCCCCCGCGCACGGTCCGTCCACAGGCGCGGGCACGGCCCGCTGGTTAGCATGGCGGAGTTGACGCAACCGACCCGGACGGGGGCCTGCACGACCATGGGACGTGGTTCCTCGGGGCACCGATCGGCGCCCCCGGCGCCCCAGAAAGCCCGAGCGCCCCACAAGACCCAAGGCCCGCGGAAGGCCGCCGGGCCGCAGCGGGCGCAGGGTGGGCAGCAGGCGCAGGGTGGGCAGCAGGCGCAGACGGACCGGGCGCCCAGGGGCGCGGTGCGGCAGGGCGTGGGCCGGCTCTGGCGGGAGCTGGTCAAGTTCGGGGCGGTGGGCGGCGCCGGCCTCCTGGTGAACCTGCTCGTGTTCAACCTCGTACGGCACGTCACCGACCTGCAGGTGGTCCGGGCGAGCGTCATCGCGACCATCGTCTCGATCGTCTTCAACTACGTCGGCTTCCGGTACTTCACCTACCGCGACCGGGACAAGAGCGGCCGCACCCGGGAACTGACCCTGTTCCTGCTGTTCAGCGCCGCCGGCCTGGTGATCGAGAACGGCGTGCTGTACCTGGCGACGTACGGCTTCGGCTGGGACAGCCCGCTGCAGAGCAACGTGTTCAAGTTCCTCGGCATCGGCATCGCGACCCTGTTCCGCTTCTGGTCCTACCGCACCTGGGTCTTCCGCGCCCTGCCGCACGGCCAGGCCGTGGCCGGCGACGCGGAGACGTTCCTGCGGGCGGAGTCGAAGCGGGCGCGGGCGAAGGCCGCTCGCTGACCGGTGGGGCCGTCCGCTGACCGGTGAGACTGTCGCCGCTCGGTGAAGCGGCGCGCCGGGGTCCTGCGGGCCGCGTCGCCGAAGGGTGCCTCACCGCACCGTCGGGCCCTCCTCGGCGTGCTTCTTCAGCGGCGGCGTCCGCGACAGGAACAGCCCGAACACCGGCGGCTTGGACTGCAGCAGCTCCAGCCGGCCCCCGTCGGCCTCCGCGAGGTCCCGCGCGACCGCCAGCCCGATGCCCGTGGAGTTGCGGCCGCTGATCGTGCGTTCGAAGATGCGGGCGCCCAGGTCGGCGGGGACGCCCGGGCCCTCGTCGGTGACCTCCACGACCGCCTGGTTGCCGGTCACGCGGGTGCGCAGCGCCACCGTGCCGCCGCCGTGCATGAGGGAGTTCTCGATCAGCGCCGCCAGCACCTGCGCCACCGCACCCGGCGTGCCCACGGCCTGCAGATGCCGCTTGCCGGAGCTGACGATCGCGCGCCCGGCGCTGCGGTAGGCCGGGCGCCACTCGGCGATCTGCTGCTGGATGACCTCGTCCAGGTCGAAGGAGACGGCGGAGCCGGTGCGCGGGTCGCGGGAGTTCGTCAGCAACCGCTCCACCACGTCCGTCAGCCGCTCGACCTGGGTGAGGGCGACGTTCGCCTCCTCCTTCACCGTGTCCAGGTCGTCGGTGACGGTGATCTCCTCCAGGCGCATGGACAGCGCGGTCAGCGGAGTGCGCAGCTGGTGGGAGGCGTCGGCGGCCAGCCGCCGCTCCGCGGTCAGCATGCGGGCGATGCGCTCGGCGGAGGAGTCCAGGACGTCGGCGACCCGGTCCAGCTCGGGGACGCCGTAGCGCTTGTGGCGGGGGCGCGGGTCGCCCGAGCCGAGGCGTTCGGCGGTCTCGGCGAGGTCGGTCAGCGGGGAGGCCAGCCTGTTGGCCTGGCGGATGGCGAGCAGGACCGCGGCCACCACCGCGAGCAGCGCCACCAGGCCGATGATCAGCAGGGTCCGGCCGACCTCGCGGGTGACCGAGGAGCGGGGCTCCTCCATCCGGACGGTCTCGCCCTGCTCGCCCTTGGCGGTGGAGTGGATCACGTCCCCGGCCGGCTTGGCGCCGACCTCGATGGGCTTCTGGCCGGGAATGCCGATCACCGCGTACTGGCCCGGGGCGACCTGGTCGCGCAGCACGTCCGCGTCGACGGTCTGCGCGCCCAGCAGCCGGCTGTCCACGATGCTGGCCAGCCGCAGCGCCTCGGAGTCCACCCGTTCCTGGGCGCTGTTGCTGATCGTGCGGGTCTCCACGAGCACGAGGGAGACGCCGAAGACGGCGATCACCACGAGCACCACGGCGAGCGTGGACTGGATCAGTCGACGGCGCATGACCTCTTACCTGACTCGGCTGCCGGGCGGGGGCTCGGGATCCCGGCGGCGTCAGCTCTTCTCGAAGCGGAAGCCCACGCCCCGTACGGTCGCGATGTACCGGGGGTTCGCCGCGTCGTCGCCGAGCTTCTTGCGCAGCCAGGAGATGTGCATGTCGAGGGTCTTGGTCGACGACCACCAGGTGGTGTCCCAGACCTCGCGCATCAGCTGGTCGCGGGTGACGACCCGCCCCGCGTCCCGCACCAGGACCCGCAGCAGGTCGAACTCCTTCGCCGTGAGCTGCAGCTCCTCGTCGCCCATCCAGGCCCGGTGCGACTCGACGTCGATGCGCACGCCGTGCGTGGCCGGCGGCTGCTGCGGCTCGGCGGCACCGCGCCGCAGCAGGGCCCGCACCCGCGCCAGCAGCTCGGCGAGGCGGAACGGCTTGGTGACGTAGTCGTCGGCGCCCGCGTCCAAGCCGACGACGGTGTCCACCTCGTCGGCGCGCGCGGTCAGGATCAGGATGGGCACGGTGTGGCCGTCGGCACGCAGCCGGCGGGCGACCTCCAGTCCGTCCATGCCGGGCAGACCGAGGTCCAGCACGACCAGGTCGACACCGCCCTGCATGCCGGCGTCGAGCGCGGTGGGTCCGTCCTCACGTACCTCGACCTCGTAACCTTCCCGGCGCAGGGCGCGGGCCAGCGGCTCCGAGATGGACGCGTCGTCCTCGGCGAGCAGTACACGAGTCATGAGGTGATGGTAGTCCGCCCGCGCCGCCCGCCGGGGTGGTGCTGCGGTGTGACGGACGCCCGGTCCTCTTACCTTTCGGCCAGGTCGTACGGGGACAGTCCGGGCCGGCGGGGCGCCCGGTGGCGCGGCGGTGGCGGATGCGGTGCCATCCTGGAGAACACCCGCGAAAGGGCGGACGCGGTTCCATCGATCCTTGTGATCCGCGTCTCAAGTACTTCCATTTCCGGCGGTGTCCTGCCGTATGGTGACCTGAACGCCTGTAGCACGCAGCGGACCTTTGGCGCTCAGTCGACGCCGAGGGTCCCTTTTGTGTGCGGACCGGTTCGTCCGGTTCGACGAGGAATGACCTAGGGCCGGGCCTGACCGGGCGCAACGCGTCCTGCCAGGCGTGGATCCCGGTGGCCGCCGTCCTCCGCCCCGAAACCCGGGGACGGAACTCCCCTGGGCGTGGGGTGGGCGACGGCCCTGCCGGTGCCGGCCATCCCCCCACCGGGCGCGTACCGGCTCGCCGCGGCGCGTCCCGACCAGCAAGGAACGACCATGGCGTCCAGCCTGACGAAGGACTCGGTCCTGCCGGGCACCCCCGGTTCCGAGAAGACCTTCTTCGGCCACCCACGCGGCCTGGCCACCCTCTTCATGACCGAGATGTGGGAGCGGTTCTCCTACTACGGCATGAGGGCCCTGCTCCCGCTGTACCTGGTGGCCCCGGGCGGCCTGCACATGAGTGCGGCCAGCGCGACCGCGATCTACTCGGTCTACCTGTCGCTCGTGTACCTGCTCGCCATGCCGGGCGGCTGGTTCGCGGACCGGGTCCTCGGCCCCCGCAAGACCGTGGCCGTCGCCGGCGCGGTCATCATGCTGGGCCACCTGACGCTGGCCCTGCCGTGGGCCGGCTCCTTCTTCGCCGGTCTGGGTCTGGTCGCCATCGGCTCCGGCCTGCTGAAGGCCAACATCTCCACGATGGTCGGCCACCTGTACAAGGGCACCGACGACCCGCGCCGGGACGGCGGCTTCACGATCTTCTACATCGGCATCAACCTCGGTGCCTTCGCCGCGCCGCTGGTCATCGGCACGATCGGCGAGAACGTCAACTGGCACATCGGCTTCGCGCTGGCCGCGCTCGGCATGGCGGTGGGCCTGGCCCAGTTCCTGCTCGGCTCGCGCCACCTGAACCCGCGCTCCGACCTCGTCCCGACGCCGCTGTCCGCCGAGGAGAAGGCGGCCACGCTGCGCAAGTCGGCGATGTGGGCGGCCGTCGCCGTGGTCTTCTACGCGATCGTCGGTTTCTCCGGCGTCTACACGCTGAACTGGCTGCTGGTCCCGATCACCGTCGCCGGCCTGCTCATCCCGGTCGCGGTCCTCGTCCGGATCAAGCGGGACAAGGAGCTGGACCGCGCCGACCAGTCCAAGATGACCGCCTACATCTGGTTCTTCGTCGCCGCGGCGGTGTTCTGGATGATCTACGACCAGGGCGGCTCGACGGTGTCGCTGTTCGCCGAGAAGTCGGCCGACAACAGCATCCTCGGCTGGGACTTCCCGGTCTCCTGGTACCAGTCGGTCAACCCGGTCATGATCATGGCGCTCGCGCCGGTCTTCGCCTGGCTGTGGGTCGCACTGGCCCGGCGCGGCAAGGAGCCGAGCACCGCGGTCAAGTTCGCGATGGGCCTGCTGCTCGTCGGCGCGTCCTTCTTCCTCTTCCTGGCCCCGCTGGCGATCGCCGACGGCGGTCACAAGGCCGCGGCGCTGTGGCTGGTGGCGATCTACTTCGTGCAGACCGTCGGCGAGCTGACCCTGTCCCCGGTCGGCCTGTCCGTCACCACGAAGATGGCGCCCGCGAAGTACGCCTCGCAGATGATGGGCGTGTGGTTCCTCGCCGTCACCGCCGGTGACGCCACGACCGGTCTGCTCTCCACCGCCGGTGTGAACCTGAACAAGACGGGCATCGTGGCCCTGGAGGCCGTCCTCGCGGTGATCGCCGGTGTGGCCGTGTGGATGTACCGCAAGAAGGTCAAGGAACTCATGGGCGACGTGCGCTGACGTCCGTCCGCGCCCACCCACGCGCAAGGCCCCCGCGTCCGTGTCGGACGCGGGGGCCTTGGGCGTCAGGGGCTCTGGCGTGGGGCCTTGCGCGTGAGGACCTCTGGCGTGGGGGCCTTGCGCGTCAGGGCCTCTGGCGCGGGGGCCTCTGACTGGGGGCCTTTGACGTGGGGGCCGCGGCGGACGGCCTCGGGCGTTGTGCCCTCCCGTACGCGCGCCGCCGCTCCCCGGGCCGGGCGGAGCGGCACGGAGAGCGGCGGGGAGCGAAACGGAGCGGGGCGGCCTACGCGGGGGCGCCGAGCTTGGCCCAGACCTTCTTGCCGGCGACGCCCGGGACCCGGACGACGCCCCAGTCCAGGCACAGGCGCTGGACGATGAACATGCCGTGGCCGCCGGGGCGGCCGGCCCGGTGGGGGGTGCGGGGCGCCGGCTGTCCGGCGCCGCGGTCGGAGACCTCGATGTGGATCACCTTGTCGTCGCAGGTGATCTCCAGCTGGTCCGGCCCCTCGGCGTGCAGGCAGGCGTTGGTCACCAGTTCGGAGACGACCAGGAGCACGTCCTCGGCGGCGGCCCGCCGGTCGGCGGTCGCCGCGGGCAGCCAGCCCCCCGCGTACAGCGCCTGGCGGGTGAAGTCGCGGGCGAGCGGCACGACGCCGCTCTCGCCGTCGAAGCTCAGCCTGCGGACCTGACGACCCCCCGGCGAGACCGTCGGCACGGCCGTCACATCCCCTGCGGACGCACCGGCCGCCGACGGTTCCGACTCGGACGCCCCGGAAGCGCCGCTGGGCTCCGGGCCGCGGTCGCCCGGCGAGTAAGGCCGGGTGGTGCTCATCAGCGCTTCACCTCACCGATTCACCAGTTCACGATTCAAAAGTCACTACACGTACACGTACAGGCTCGGTACGCCCGTACACACGCCGTTCGGGGGCCCTCCGGCTCCCGGCCGGGTGGCGGTTCGCCGTGCCGGTCCGTCTGCTTGCGCGACCGCGGGGCGGGATCCGTTCCGCTGTCCGAGGCCGCATGCCGATCCGTTCAGGATGTCTCCTGCCCGAGCGTCCCGGTGGAACACCCCCCGTTTTCCGCCCCGGCCCCTGCCCGCAGGCGTTCACCGAAGGTGTGCCCGCCCCCGCGGCTCATTCGGACGCGTCGGCCCCGCGGGCCTGGTCGCCCGCGTCGGCGGCCTCACCGGCCAGCGCGTCCTCCAGCGTGTCGTAGACACCGAAGACCGCGTCCGCCCCTGTGATCTCAAACACACGGGCGACCACCGGCAGCATTCCGGCCAGATGGACACCCCCTCCGGCGGCCTCCGCCTTCAGCCGCGCCCCCAACAGCACGTTGAGCCCCGTGGAGTCGCAGAACTCCAGGCGCGAGCAGTCCACCACCAGGCGCGAGCGCCCCTTGGCGAGGCACTCCTCAAGCGGCTCGCGCAGCAGGTCCGCCGTGTGATGGTCCAGTTCGCCCGTCGGTGTCACGACGGCGCTGGAGCCCTCTTGTCGCACCTCCACCAGAAGCCGGCCCGACTGTGCGCTGCCGACCGTCCCGCGGTCCATGCCGTCTCTTCTCCCGGGTGTCTTGGCTGCTGACTGACGCCCTCGAACACTACGCCTTCCCCCACCGGGCCGACACCCGAACAACCGCACACAAACGGACATATCCCCACAGAAGGCACTTGCGGTCATGTCGGGAAAGCGGGTAGGGCTAGTAAGGACACGTACCCGACACGGCCGGCTTTGGAGGCGCCGCACACCGCAGTGCACGAACTGGCTTCGGCAGCCATATGCCGAGAACGATGGAGGACATCATGTCACCCCGGCTCGACGCCTCGCATACCCAGACGGCGACGTCGACAACCCCTCCGGACGATCTGGACCCCTTCGAGTCCCCCGACGACACGCGCGCGAGGCAGGCCGCTGCGGCCGCCGCGCCGACCGGACTTCCGGACATCCCCCCGTACGACGAAGTCGCCCCGGACGACGCCCGGGCGCTGTCCAAGACCCTCTTCGAGCGGCTGGAGTCCCTCGAGGAAGGCACCCACGAATTCGCCTACGTACGCAACACGCTCGTCGAACTCAACCTCGCCCTGGTCAAGTTCGCCGCCTCCCGCTTCCGCTCGCGCAGCGAGCCGATGGAGGACATCATCCAGGTCGGCACCATCGGCCTGATCAAGGCGATCGACCGCTTCGAACTCTCCCGCGGCGTGGAGTTCCCCACCTTCGCCATGCCGACCATCATCGGGGAGATCAAGCGCTTCTTCCGCGACACCTCGTGGTCCGTGCGCGTCCCGCGCCGGCTGCAGGAACTGCGGCTGGACCTGGCCAAGGCCGGTGACGAGCTGGCCCAGCGCCTGGACCGCGCCCCGACGGTGGCGGAACTGGCCCGGCACCTGGACCTCACCGAGGACGAGGTCGTCGAGGGCATGGCGGCGTCCAACGCGTACACCGCCTCGTCGCTGGACGCCCAGCCCGATGAGGACGACTCCGAGGGCGCGCTCGCGGACCGGATCGGCTACGAGGACCACGGTCTCGAAGGGATCGAGTACGTCGAGTCGTTGAAGCCGCTGATCGCCGAACTGCCCAGCCGGGACCGCCGGATCCTGTCCCTGCGGTTCGTCGCCAACATGACGCAGTCGGAGATCGGCGAGGAGCTCGGCATCTCGCAGATGCACGTCTCCCGGCTGCTGTCGCGCACCCTGGTGCGGCTGCGCAAGGGGCTGACCGTCGAGGAGTGACGGGCCGGGGACCGGCCCGCGACGTGACATGACGGAGGCCGTCCGGCGCCCGAAGCGGGCACCGGACGGCCTTGTGCGTCTCCGCTGCCGGACGGCCTTGTGTCTCTCCGCCTCCGGACGGCCTTGTGCCTGTCCGTCGCCGGACCGTCCTGTACGTCTCCGCCGCCGGACCGTCCTGTACGTCTCCGTCGCGGTCAGGCCTCGCGCACTCCGCGCCGCCAGACCTGGCTCACCAGCGGGACGCCCGGCCGGTAGGCCAGGTGGACGTGGCTGGGCGCGTCGAGGACGACCAGGTCGGCGCGGGCGCCCGGGGTCAGCCGGCCGATGTCGGTGCGGCGCAGGGCCGCGGCCCCGCCGGCGGTCGCCGACCACAACGCCTCGTCGGGGGTCATGCCCATGTCCCTGACGGCCAGGGCGATGCAGAACGGCACCGAGGACGTGAAGGACGAGCCCGGGTTGCAGTCGGTGGACAGCGCGACCGTGGCGCCCGCGTCCAGCAGTCGGCGGGCGTCGGGCCATGCGGCGCGGGTGGAGAACTCGGCGCCGGGCAGCAGCGTGGCGACCGTGCGGCTGTTGGCCAGGGCGTCGACGTCCGCGTCCGTCAGGTGGGTGCAGTGGTCGGCGCTGGCCGCGTCGAGTTCGACGGCGAGCTGCACGCCCGGGCCGAAGGAGAGCTGGTTGGCGTGGATGCGCGGGTGCAGGCCCTTGGCCTTGCCCGCGGTGAGGATCGCCCGGGCCTGGTCGCCGTCGAAGGCGCCCTTCTCGCAGAAGACGTCGATCCAGCGGGCGTGCGGGGCGCAGGCGTCCAGCATCTCGCCGGTGACCAGGGCGACGTAGCCGGCCGGGTCGTCGGCGCGGTCGGGGGAGACGATGTGCGCGCCGAGGTAGGTGACCTCCTCGGTGTGGCGGGCGGCGATGCGCAGGGCGCGGGCCTCGTCCTCGACGGTGAGCCCGTAGCCGGACTTGGTCTCGAAGGTCGTGGTGCCCTGGCGCAGGGCCTCGGCGAGGTAGCGGGTGAGGTTGGCCTCCAGTTCCGCGTCGGTCGCGGCGCGGGTGGCGGCGACCGTGGTGCGGATGCCGCCGGCGCTGTAGGGGCGGCCGGACATCCGGGCGTTGAACTCCTCGGTGCGGTCGCCGGCGAAGACCAGGTGGGAGTGGGAGTCCACGAAGCCGGGGATCACCGCGCGGCCGCCGGCGTCGACCCGGTTGTCAGTGGCGGGTGCTTTGCTTGAGGTACCGGTCCACGCGATGCGGTCGCCGTCGATGACGACGGCCGCGTCCCGGACCAGGCCGAGGGGGGAGCCGTCGCCGAGGGAGGGGTCGTTGGTGACCAGCGTGGCGATGTTGGTGATGACGGTGCTGCTGCTCATGGTGTCCTCGTGGGTGGCCGGGAGGGGGGTCAGCCGCGGAGGGCGTCCACGGCCCGCGCAAGGGCCTGCGGCACGTCCGGGACGAGCTGGTGGTGCCCGTCGCGTACGACGTGCCGTCCGCCCACGACCGTGTGCCGTACGTCCGCTGCGCTCGCGGCGAATACGGCCGTCTCGGCGCCGAGCCGGGGCAGCGGTCCGGCTGTTCTGACCGAGTCCAGCGCGACGGTGGTGAAGTCGGCGCGGGCGCCGGGGGCGAGGGTGCCCGCGTCGTCCCAGCCGAGGGCGGCGTGGCCGGCGGCGGTGGCGGCCCGCAGGAGGGCGGCGGCCGTCCAGTGGCCGCGGGTGCGGGTGCGCAGGCGCTCGTTCAGCTCCATCGCGCGGGCCTCTTCGAGCAGGTCGATGACCGCGTGGCTGTCGGAGCCGAGCGACAGCGGGGAGCCGGCGCGTTGCAGGGCGACGGCGGGTCCGATGCCGTCGGCCAGGTCCCGTTCGGTGGTCGGGCACATGCAGGTGCCGGTGCCGGATCCGCCGAGCAGGGCGATGTCCTCCTCGGTGAGGTGGGTGTTGTGCACGCCGGTCGTGCGCGGGCCGAGGACGCCGTGGTCGGCCAGCAGCCGGGTGGGCGTGCAGCCGTGGGCCTCGCGGCAGGCGTCGTTCTCGGCGGTCTGCTCGGACAGGTGCACGTGGAGCGGGGCCCGCCGTTCCTGCGCCCACCGCGCCACCGTCGCCAGTTCCCCGGCGGGCACGGCCCGCACCGAGTGGACGGCGGCACCGATCCGTGCGTGATCCCGGTCCTTGAGAACTGCACAGCGTTCGGCCCAGGCCTCGGCCGTGCCGTCGGAGAAGCGCACCTGGTGGGCGTTGGGCGGCTGCCCGAATCCGGCGGACAGGTAGCAGGTGTCGAGCAGGGTGATGCGGATGCCGGCCTCGGCGGCGGCCTCGATCAGGGCCTCGCCCATCGCGTTGGGGTCGGCGTAGCGGGAGCCGTCCGGGGCGTGGTGGACGTAGTGGAACTCGCCGACGGCGGTGATGCCGGCGAGGGCCATCTCGGCGTACACCGCGCGGGCCAGCGCGTGGTACGTCTCGGGGGTGAGCCGGTCGGCGGTGGCGTACATGACCTCCCGCCAGGTCCAGAACGTCCCGGAGCCGACCTGGACGGTGCCGCGCAGCGCCCGGTGGAAGGCGTGCGAGTGGGCGTTGGCCAGCCCGGGGAGCGTCAGGCCCCGCAGGGGTTCGGCTCCCGGCGGCGGGGCGGTCACGTCCGTGCGGACGGCCGCGATGCGGCCGCCGCGCACGTCGAGGGCCACGCCCGGCTCGACGGTGTCGCCGAGCCAGGCGTGCTCCAGCCAGTAGGTCCGGGTCGGGGTGCCAGTCACCTGCAGGCCAGTCCTTCCAGTACGTCGGCGAGGGCGCGCACCCCGGCCACGCAGTCGTCCTCGGCCGCGAACTCGGCCGGGGAGTGCGAGACGCCGGTGGGGTTGCGCACGAACAGCATGGCGGTCGGGATGCTCGCGGAGAGGATCCCGGCGTCGTGTCCGGCGCCGGTGCCGAGCACGGGCACCTTCAGCTCCGTCTCCCGGCCCAGGATGCGGGCGAGTTCGTCGCGCAGGCCGTGGTCGAACTCGACGACGGGCGTGAAGGACTCCCGGACGACGTCCAGGGCGACGCCGTGGCCGTCCGCGTACTCCCGGGCCGCCTTCTCGATGCCCGCGACGACCGTGTCCAGGGTGTCCTGGTCGGCGGCGCGCGAGTCGAGCCAGCCGCGCACCAGGGAGGGGATGGCATTGACGCCGTTCGGCTCCACGGCGATCTTCCCGAACGTGGCCACGGCCCCGGTGTGCGCGGCCTCGCGGCGGGCGGCCAGCACCGTCTCGGCGTACGACAGCATCGGGTCGCGCCGGTCCACCAGCCGGGTGGTGCCGGCGTGGTTGGCCTCGCCGCGGAAGTCGAACCGCCACCGCCCGTGCGGCCAGATCGCACCGGCCACGCCGACGGCGTCCCCCGTCAGGTCCAGGGCACGGCCCTGCTCGACGTGCAGCTCGACGAAGGCGCCGATGCGGGCGAGCCGCTCCGGGTCCGGCCCGATGGCCTCGGGGTCGTACCCGGCGGCCTCCATGGCCCGGGGCAGGGTGATCCCGTCGCCGTCGGTGAGCTTGTGGGCCTGTTCGACGGTGAGCTGACCGGCGGTGAGCCGGGAGCCGACGCAGGCGAGCCCGAACCGGGCGCCCTCCTCGTCCCCGAAGTTGACGACGGCCAGCGGCCTGGTGAACCGCGCACCCCTGTCGCGCAGTTCGTCCAGGGCCGCGAAGGCCGACACCACCCCGAGGGGACCGTCGAAGGCCCCGCCGTCGGGCACGGAGTCCAGGTGCGATCCGGTGACGACGGCGTCACCGGCGGCCGGGTCCCCCAGCCAGGCCCACTGGTTGCCGTTGCGGTCGACCTCGTAGGCCAGCCCCCGGGCCCGGGCCTGGTCCTCGAACCAGGCCCGGCACTCGGCGTCCGCCGCCGTCCACGCGAAGCGGCGGTAGCCGCCGGAGGCGGAGCTGCGGCCGACCGGCAGCAGCTCCGTCCACATGCTGTGGAAGCTCAACGCTGCTCACCCTCGCGCATGGGCACCCGCACGCCCCGCTCGGCGGCCACGGACTCGGCGATGTCGTATCCGGCGTCGACGTGCCGGATGACGCCCATGCCGGGGTCGTTGGTCAGCACGCGGCGGATCTTCTCGCCCGCCAGCGCCGTGCCGTCGGCCACCGTGACCTGGCCGGCGTGCAGGGAGCGGCCCATGCCGACGCCGCCGCCGTGGTGGATGGACACCCACGAGGCGCCCGAGGCGACGTTCACCATGGCGTTGAGCAGCGGCCAGTCGGCGATGGCGTCGGAGCCGTCGAGCATGGCCTCGGTCTCGCGGTAGGGGGAGGCGACGGAGCCGCAGTCGAGGTGGTCGCGGCCGATGACGATGGGCGCCTTGAGCTCCCCGCTCGCGACCATGTCGTTGAACCGCTCGCCGGCCTTGTCGCGCTCGCCGTAGCCGAGCCAGCAGATGCGGGCGGGCAGGCCCTGGAAGTGGACGCGCTCGCCGGCCATCTTGATCCAGCGGGCCAGGGACTCGTTCTCGGGGAAGAGCTCCAGGATCGCCCGGTCCGTCCTGGCGATGTCGGCGGGGTCGCCGGACAGCGCGGCCCAGCGGAAGGGGCCCTTGCCCTCGCAGAACAGCGGCCGGATGTAGGCGGGCACGAAGCCGGGGAAGGCGAACGCCCGGTCGTAGCCGGCGAGCTGGGCCTCGCCGCGGATGGAGTTGCCGTAGTCGAAGACCTCGGCGCCGGCGTCCTGGAAGCCGACCATCGCCTCCACGTGCCGGGCCATGGACTCGCGGGCGCGGGTGGTGAAGCCGGCCGGGTCCTTGGCGGCGGCGTCGGCCATGTCCTCGAAGGCGATGCCGACCGGCAGGTAGGACAGCGGGTCGTGGGCAGAGGTCTGGTCGGTGACGATGTCGATGGGCGCGCCCATCGCGAGCAGCTGCGGGACCAGTTCGGCGGCGTTGCCGAGGACGCCGATGGACAGCGGCTTGCGCTGGTCGCGGGCCTCGGTGGCGAGCTGGAGGGCGTGGTCGAGGGAGTCGGCCCTGACGTCCAAGTAGCGGTGCTCGATGCGGCGGTCGATGGCGCGCGGGTCGCAGTCGATGCAGATGGCCACGCCGTCGTTCATGGTGACGGCCAGCGGCTGGGCGCCGCCCATGCCGCCGAGGCCGGCGGTGAGGGTGATGGTGCCCGCGAGGGTGCCGTTGAACTTCTTGGCGGCGACGGCGGCGAAGGTCTCGTAGGTGCCCTGGAGGATGCCCTGCGTGCCGATGTAGATCCAGGAGCCGGCGGTCATCTGCCCGTACATGGTCAGGCCGAGGGCCTCCAGGCGGCGGAACTCCTCCCAGGTGGCCCAGTCGCCGACGAGGTTGGAGTTGGCGATCAGGACGCGCGGGGCCCACTCGTGGGTCTGCATGACGCCGACGGGGCGGCCGGACTGGACGAGCATGGTCTCGTCGGCCTTGAGGGACTGCAGCGTGCGCACCATGGCGTCGAACGAGCGCCAGTCGCGGGCGGCCTTGCCGGTGCCGCCGTAGACGACGAGCTTGTCGGGGTGCTCGGCGACCTCGGGGTCGAGGTTGTTCTGGAGCATCCGCAGCGCGGCCTCCTGCTGCCATCCCAGGGCGCTCAATTCCGTGCCACGTGGCGCTCGGACGGGGCGGGGTCCTGACATGGTCTGCCTCCTAGCGGATTGCTCCCAGGGAATGTTTCCGTTCTTATTCACATCCTGGCCTGATGAATAGAACTAGTCAATACGTCGGGGTGCCGACAGGGGCACCCGCCGGATGTTTGGCTGGACGCACGGCACGGACGGCCGCCGGAAGCTCGGAAGCGACAGGACGTGGGAGGGCGACATGGGGCGCGGGCACGGGACGCGGGGGGACGACGGCAGGGACGAGGGTCGCCGGGTGCGGGAGGACGCGGACAAGGGGGACGACGGCATGGGCGACGGTCACCGGGTGCGGGAGGACGCGGGCTCGGACGGGCTGCGCCGGATGCAGGAGGAGGACACGGACGGTGCGCGGGCCGCCCGGCGGGACGAGGCGGTGCGGGCCGCGGTGGACCAGGGGCTGCTCGGTCCCGACTCCCCCCTCGTGGGCCTGCTCGACGTCACCGGCATCCGGGAGTCGGCCGCACGGCTCAAAGCGGCCTTCACCGAGGTCACGCCCCCCGGGACGCCCGTCCTGCACGCCTTCGCGGTGAAGGCGACCCCGCTCGTGCCCGTGCTGCGGCTGCTGGCCGAGGAGGGCATCGGCGCGGAGGTGGCGAGCCCGGGCGAGCTGGCGCTGGCGCGGGCGGCGGGGGTACCGGCCGCGTGCACCGTGCTCGACTCCCCCGCCAAGACCACCGCGGAGCTGCGCGAGGCACTGGCGCTCGGCATCGCGGTCA
This sequence comes from Streptomyces mexicanus, assembly GCF_902506575.1. Taxonomy (GTDB): domain Bacteria; phylum Actinomycetota; class Actinomycetes; order Streptomycetales; family Streptomycetaceae; genus Streptomyces; species Streptomyces mexicanus. The sequence goes on from NZ_LR732544.1 coordinate 3,302,610, forward strand.
ACGCGGACAGCCCCCAGGAGCTGGCGCGCATCGACTCCCTCGTGGGGTCCTCCGTCCCCCGCTCCCCGCTCGGGATCCGGGTGAACCCGCAGGTCGGCGGAGGTTCCATCGGGGCGACGTCCACGGCGACGGCGACCTCGAAGTTCGGTGTGGCGCTGCGCGACGAGGGAGCGCGGGCGTGGGTGGTCCAGGCGTACCTGGACCGGCCGTGGCTGACCCGGCTGCACGCCCACACCGGTTCGCAGGGCATCCCGCTCGACCTGCTGGCCCGGGGCGTGGCCGAGACGTACGCGCTCGCCGAGGAGATCAACGAGCGGGCCGGGCGGCGGCAGATCGACACCCTGGACATCGGCGGCGGGCTGCCGGTGAACTTCGCCGGGGAGGAGACCACACCGACCTACGGGCAGTACGCGCGGCTGCTGGCCGAGGCGGTACCGGGGCTGTTCGACGGGCGGTACGGGCTGGTGACCGAGTTCGGCCGGTCGCTGATGGCCAAGCAGGGCACGCTCCTGACGCGGGTGGAGTACACCAAGAGCGCAGGCGGGCGCCCGGTGGCCGTGACGCACGCGGGCGTGCAGGTCGCCACCCGGACGGTGTACGCCCCGCAGGCGTGGCCGCTGCGGCTGGCCGCGTACGACGCGAAGGGCCGGCCCAAGACGGGGCCCGAGGTGGTGCAGGACATCGCCGGGCCCGCCTGCTTCGCGGGCGACCTGCTGGCCGAGGCGCGGGCGCTCGCGCCGCTGGAACCGGGCGACGTGGTGGCGGCGCTGGACACCGGCGCGTACTACTTCGCGCACCACTACGCCTACAACTCCCTGCCCCGGCCCGCCGTGTACGGATACACCCCGGACGGGCGCGGCGGGGTCGCGTTCGCGACGGTGCGCGAGCCGCAGACGGTGGCGGAGATCGTGGCCGAGGCGGGCGGGGCGCACGCCGCGGCCCTCACCGCCCTGCACGCGCCCGAGCGCCCCGGCGCGTGACCAGGCGCCTTCAGGGACCTTCCAGGCACCCTCTGACGACCCCGAACCGACCGTGGTGCGCCGGAGCCGCCCGGCACACCCACACGGGTGACAACGGGTCAGCCGACCCACGTTAGCCCCTCGGTCGCATGTTCCACTGGAAAATGCCGTAACCCCCATCCCCTCCCCACACCGTGCGTAGCGTCGGCACCACTCAGCCGAACCCCAGGCGGGAGGGGAGCAACGGTGCCCGGAATCGACGAGTGCCTTCTTCAGGCCATGCGGCTGCCCGGTGCGCGAGGCGCCGCGCTGGTCGACTGGACGAGCGGTCTGGCCCTGGGCACCGTCGGGGACGCCCCGGCCGGCGACCACGAGACCAGCGCGGCGGAGGCCGCGGAGCTGGCCCGACTGGCCGCCGAGCACGGGGCGTTCACCGCCGACGACGCCGACGCGGACGCCGAGCACCCCCCGGTGGAGGACGTGATCGTCAGCAACCGCACCAGCTACCACCTGCTGCGGTTCGTGGACACCGGCTTCGACAGCAGCGTGTTCCTGCACCTGTGGCTGAGCCGCGCGGAGGGCAACCTGGCGCTGGCGCGCATACGCCTGGGCGAGATGGCCGAGCGGCTGGTGCTGGGATGACCGTGGCCACCGCCGAACCTCCCCGGCTGCCGGTGCGCGACCGCGCGGTCGCCGTCGAACGGGCCTGGGGCGGGCTGTCGCCGATGCTGACCCGGCTCGCCGCCGAGAAGGCCACCGGGGTCCTCGTCCGGGAGCACGGCACGCTTCATCTCGCCGACGGCCAGGTGGTGCACGCCGAAAGCCCCTTGGCGCCCGGCCTGGAGATCCTGCTCACCGCGCACGGCACGCTGAGCACCGAGACCTGGCGGCAGGCCGCCCAGCGGGCCGAGGACCGCCGCGGCGCCGCCCACCTGCTGCTGGCCGCGGGCCGGCTGGCCGAGGGCACGCTGCAACTGTGCCACCTGGTCGCCCTGTACGACGCGGCCTACTTCGTCCTCGCCCCGAGCAGCACCCCGGGCCGCTTCCGCTACGGCGCGGTCCACCGGCCGGGCGCGCTCCGACCGGTCGCGGTGGCCGCCCTGGAGCGCGAGACGGTGCGCCGCCGCGACCTGCTGCACCGCATCTGGCCCGACCCCCGGCTGGACAGCGCGCCGCTGGTGCGCACCGACACCGTCTGCCCGCCCCGGCTGACCGTCCGCCGGCAGACCCTGCTGGACCGCGTCAACGGGACCCGTACCGCCACCGACCTGGCCCGGGCACTGGGGCGGCAGGCCTTCCACACCCTGGTGGACGTCCGCCGCCTGGCGGCCGCGGGCCTCGTCGCGCCCCAGGGACCACCACCGCCGCCGCCCGACCCGCCGCAGCCGCCACCGCGGCTGCCGTCCGCGGACACCCGCACCACCCCGGCCGCCGACCCGCCGGCCGTCACCACCGACCCCCACATCACGCTGCTGAAGAGGCTCAGGGATGCGCTGGAGGCCCTTTGAAAGGAGACACCGGATGGCGGCCGAGCCCGAGATCCTGGAGGAGCTGCGCCGACTGAGAGCGCGCGTCCCGCAGCTCACCGGAGCGCTGGCGGCGAGCGTCGACGGTCTCGTCCTCGGGCACGACACCCCGGGCGTGGAGCCGGAGAGCGTGGCCGCCCTGCCCGCGCCCGCGCTCGGCGTCGCCCTGCGCATGACGGAGGCGACCGGCCGGGGCCCGCTGCGCGACCTGCTCGGGCGCGGCGGCCGGGGCTCCGCCGCCCCCTCCGCGGCGGGCCGCCCCGCCGTGCTGACGCTCCTCGCCGAGGACCGCGTCAACGTCGGCCGCCTCCACCTGGAGGGCCGCCGGGCCGGAGCCCGCATCGGCGAACTGGTCGACGCCGAGACGGCACCGACCCCGGACTCCGGACGAGCCGGTGCCGGACGAGCGGGCACGGGTCGACCGGCCGCTGGACGACCGGGCACCGGACGACCGGACAGCGGCGACCGGGCGGCTGACAGCGGCGACCGGGCGGCGGACGGCGGCGAACAGGCGGCGAGCCTGCCCACCCGGCC
>NZ_LR732544.1:3305729-3310252 GCF_902506575.1 Streptomyces mexicanus
TCTTTTCCTCCCCGTCGGTGCTTGTGTCTTTTGTGTTTTTTTTTTCAAGTCGGGGGCGCCCACCGTGGCCTTCACGTAAGGCGTCGTCGGCCGCGTCAGATGTGTATACGAGCCCGGCACCACCAGCACGACCGGCACCACCCCAGGCACCACCAGCACCCTCCCAGGCGCCCCCAACACCGCATCGGACGCCGGCGCGCCTGTGGCCACCGAAAGTTGACCGACCCCGACCGATCCGAGGAGACCCGGACATGGCCAACACCGAGACCTGCCTGAAAGAAGCACTCGCCTCCATCGAGGGCGCGACCGGTGTCGCGCTCGTCGACTACACCAGCGGCATGGCACTGGGCACGATGGGCGGCAGCAAGACCTTCGACCTGAACGTCGCGGCGGCGGGCAACACCGACGTCGTACGGGCCAAGATGCGCACCATGGAGCACCTCGGCCTCAAGGGGGAGATCGAGGACATCCTGATCACCCTCACCGACCAGTACCACCTGATCCGGCTGCTCAGCGGCCGCGCCGGCAACGGTCTCTTCCTGTACCTCGCCCTGGACGCCAAGCGGGCCAACCTGGCGATGGCCCGCCACCAGCTGAAGAAGATCGAGGAGGACCTGGAGGTCTGACCCGCGGGACCCGTCGGCTCATCCGCTCATCCGCTGGCCCGCTTGTCCCCTCGTCCGCCCCGGCCGCCGGGTCAGACGAGCGCCGCGGTGCGGCGGCGCGCCCCGCCCGGGGCCGCGTCGCCCGCCGCGATGCCGGTGCTGCGGTAGCCCTTGACCGCCGGGCCCGCCGGGCGCCCGCCGTGCTTGCCGAGCCAGTCGACCCGCACCCACAGCAGCACCTCCTCGGCGCGCTCCTGCCGCCCCAGCCAGGCGGCCTTCAGCCGCAGCCCGGTCCCGGCACCGGCCAGGAGCAGGCCGCCGGCCGCGGGCAGCGCCAGGGAGCCGGCCAGCGCGGCCAGGAACGCCAGCAGCAGCCACAAGCGGTGCCCGCGCCGCCAGGCGCGGACGCTGACGGCCCGGTCCTGCAGCACGTCGTGCCGTCCGGCGCGCGCGGCCGCGCGGGCCAGGGCCCGGTAGCGCCGGCGCCGGGCACACGCCACCACGGCCGCGGTCACCAGGAACAGTGCGGCCCCGGCGAGCAGTCCGATCCGGCGGCCGGTCAGGCCCGGCACGGCCAGCCCGATACCCGCCGCGCACACCCCGAGCCACCACAGCGGCGCCGCCCCGGCCCGTACGACGACGGCCACCCGGGCCAGTCCCCGGCCTCCGCGCGCTCCGCGCCCCTCGCGACCTCCGCGTGCCACTGCCGTCTCCTTCCGCCCCGGCACAGTCCCGTTCCGTTCGGGAGTCCCTTCGGGACCTCGGTGGAAAGTCCCGCTCGGGCGGGCAGGTTAGCGAGGGTTCCTGAGACGAATCTGAGAGCGCACGCCCGCGGCCGACCGCCCGGCCCGCGCTCCCGGCGGGACGCCCGCCGCGTACGGCGGGAAGGCCGACAGTCAGGACGGCCAGCACGACGGGGCGGCCGACACGACGGGACGGCCGGTCACTCCACGAACAACCCGCGCGCCGCCGCCTTGGCGTCGAACTCCTCCAGCCGCGCCTGCGCGTCCGGCAGGTCGTCGCACATGGCCTCCAGGAGCACCCGGCCCAGGAGCATCGGCGCGCACGCCGTGTCGAAGGCCAGGCCGGTGCCGACGGCCGCGGGCAGCAGCAGGTCGGAGTGTTTGGCGACCGGCGCGAACGCCGAGTCGGCGACCGTGACGACGGTCAGCCCGACGTCCTTGGCGTAGGCGAGGGTGTCCACCACCTCACGCGGGTGCCGGGGCAGCGCGAAGCACAGCAGTGCCGAGGCGCCCGCCCGTACGGCGGCGTCGACGCGGTCCTGGATCATCGTGCCGCCCTCGTCGAGCAGCCGTACGTCCGGGTGGACCTTGGCGGCGAAGTACGAGAAGCCGTACGCCTGCGAGGCGGCGGCGCGCAGGCCGAGGACCGGCAGCGGGCGCGAGGCGGCGAGGATCCGGCCCGCCTGCTGCACCGGGCGCGGATCGGCCAGCGCCTCCGCCAGGTGCCTGAGGTTCTCGATCTCGGCCTCGACGGCCTGCTGGTACTCGTTGTAGGCGACCGGGCGGTCCACCGGTTCGGCGGGCGCGACCTCGCGCAGGTGGCGGCGCAGCGCCGGATAGCCGTCGAAGCCCAGGGCGACGGCGAAGCGGGTCACCGAGGGCTGGCTGACCCCGGCCAGCTCGGCGAGTTCGACGCTGGACAGGAACGGCACGTCGGCGGCGCGCCGGACCATGCTGTGCGCGATGCGCCGCTGGGTCGGCGTCAGCCGGTGCCCTTCGAAGAGCGCCTGCAGCCGTGCCGCAGGGCTGTCGGTCCCGCTCATGACGTGCTCCCCCTCCAGAAGTCGTCGACGCCCCGGAGAGTACTCCCCGACCAGTTTTTATTCAGCTATGGAGAACTCTGCATGAGATCATGCAGAAGGAGCAAGGGACAGGCCGGACACCTGCCCGCCACCGTGGAAAGTGGGGGGCTAGCCCCACTGCGGCGCCCGCCCGGTCTTCCTAGCCTGAGTGACATGAGCGGAATGGACGCGCGGGACGCCGACCTGAAGAAGGAACTCGACGCCACCCTGCAGGCCCGCAGGGAACTGGGCGACGAGTACGAGTCGGCGCTGGTCGACTCCTTCCTGGAGAAGGTCGACCAGCGCATCGACGGCGCCGTGGAGCGCCGGGTTCGCCGGCAGCTCGCCGAGCAGCAGATGGCGGTGGCCCGCGACGCGCGGACGCCGAGGGCCACCGACTCCTTCGGTGAGCGCTTCGGGTTCGGCATCGTCTCGCTGGTGCTGGCCGTCCCGCTGTCCGCGATCGGCGGCGGTGTGGGGCATCTGCCGGGGCTGATCGTGGCCTGGGCGGGCATCGTCGGCGTCAACGCCGTCCAGGCCGCCCGCACCAACCCCGGCCTCTTCGCCGGCCGCCGGCGCCGCACCGACCAGGGGGACGCCTGGCAGGAGGACTGAGAGCAGCAGGACGGCAAGGAGGGCCGCGAGCAGGAGGGCCGAGGACGTCCGACCGTGTGCGCGGGGACCGCCGCACCCCCAGCAAGTGGGGGGCGGGACGACGGCGGTCCCCGCGGGGGACGCGGGCCGGGTCAGGGCCGGGCCTGCGCGTCCGTGGCGTCCTTGGAGGTCCGGGAGCCGCTCCGGAGGTCCCTGACGCCCTATCGGCCGCCGGCGCGGAGGGGAGCCGCTCCCTCCCGCCGACATCCCCTACTGTGCCCGGCGCGTGTTAAGCGGGTGCTGCGGGCACGTGACACGCGCGTACCACTTCCGAGACGAACGCTCAGCCGCAGGCCACCGCACGTTCCCGCACCCGCCGCGCGCACGCGCCCCGCGCGCACGCCCACGCACCCGTGCCCCGGCATCGGCGGCACCGAGCACCGACATCAGGTCGGCGACCGGCTCGCCCGAGCCGACCTGCGGCAGCGGCGCGGACATGTGCTTCTCCAGCGGGTCGTCCAGCGAGGCCCGCTGGGTGAACAGCGCGTTCAGCAGCTCGCGCTCGACGACGGAGCCGACCACCTCGGCCGCCATGACGTCCGGGTGACCGGCGCCCGGCTTGACGATCGGCATCTGGGAGACGCCGTACTCGCGCAGCACCTCGATGGCCTGCCCGACGGTCTCGTCCGGGTGCATGTGGACCAGGGAGGGGATGCCGCCGTCCTTGTCGCGCAGCACGTCACCGACGCGGGCGCTGGGGCCCTCATTCTCCAGGAAGCCGTAGTCGGCCATCCACTCGTCGTTGAAGATCTTCGACAGGTACCCGCGGCCGCTGTCCGGCAGCAGGACCACCACGACGTCGTCCTCCCCGAGCCGCTCGGCCACCCGCAGCGCCGCCACGACCGCCATGCCGCAGGAGCCGCCGACCAGCAGGCCCTCCTCCCGGGCCAGGCGGCGGGTCATCTGGAAGGAGTCCTTGTCGGAGACGGCGACGATCTCGTCGGCGACGGTGCGGTCGTAGGCGGTGGGCCAGAAGTCCTCGCCGACGCCCTCGACCAGGTAGGGGCGGCCGGAGCCGCCGGAGTACACCGAGCCCTCCGGGTCGGCGCCGATGACCTTGACCCGGCCGTCGCTGACGTCCTTGAGGTAGCGGCCGGTGCCGGAGATGGTGCCGCCGGTGCCGACGCCGGCCACGAAGTGGGTGATCTTCCCCTCGGTCTGCTCCCACAGCTCCGGGCCGGTGGAGTGATAGTGCGACAGGGGGTTGTTGGGGTTGGAGTACTGGTCGGGCTTCCAGGCGCCCGGCGTCTCACGGACCAGCCGGTCGGAGACGTTGTAGTAGGAGTCCGGGTGCTCCGGGGCCACGGCCGTCGGGCACACCACCACTTCCGCCCCGTACGCGCGCAGCACGTTGATCTTGTCGGTGGAGACCTTGTCCGGGCAGACGAAGATGCACTTGTAGCCCTTCTGCTGGGCCACGATGGCCAGCCCCACGCCGGTGTTGCCGCTGGTCGGCTCGA
>NZ_LR732544.1:3310353-3328965 GCF_902506575.1 Streptomyces mexicanus
CGATCGTGCCGCCCGGCTTCAGCTCGCCGCTCTGCTCGGCGGCCTCGATCATGCGCAGGGCGATGCGGTCCTTCACCGAGCCGCCCGGGTTGAAGTACTCGACCTTGGCCAGGACGGTCGCCTTCAGGCCCTTGGTGACGTTGTTGAGCCGCACCAGCGGGGTGTTGCCGACGAGGCTGATCATCGAGTCGTGGTATCGCACCGTTGTCTCCGGTCGCTGCAAAAGGTGTGGTCGTGGTGGTTCCGCCAGCGTAAGGCCGACGGGGGGCCGGGGCGGACGTTCACTCCTCGTCGCGATTGGGCGACGGCCGGTACGGGGCAAGGAGTGGATGTACGGCTAGCGGAAGGTGGCGGCGGGGCATGACGCACTTGTCGAGGGCGAGGGTGGCCCGGCGGATCGCGGCCGGCGCCGCGTACGGCGGCGGTGGGCTCGGCGTGGTCGGCGCCGCGGCCGTGGGCCTGCTGCTGGCCGAGGTGCAGCTGGCCAAGCGCCACGTGGGCAACGGCGCGGACAACCGCGTCCCCTACGCGGACGGCGTGTACGGCCTGGGCTACGACACCCCCGGTGAGCCGCCGCTGGCCCTGACCATGCTGGGCGACTCCACGGCCGCCGGCCAGGGCGTCCACCGGGCCGGGCAGACGCCGGGCGCGCTGCTGGCCTCGGGGCTGGCGGCGGTGGCCGAGCGCCCGGTGCGGCTGTGCAACGTCGCGGTGCCCGGCGCCCAGTCCGACGACCTGGACCGCCAGGTGGAGCTGGTGCTGGAGGACCCGGACCGGGTGCCCGACGTCTGCGTCATCATGATCGGCGCCAACGACGTCACCCACCGCATGCCCCCGACCCGCTCGGTGCGCCACCTGTCGTCGGCGGTGCGGCGGCTGCGCACCGCGGGCGCGGAGGTGGTGGTCGGCACCTGCCCGGATCTGGGGACCATCGAGCCGGTGCAGCAGCCGCTGCGCTGGCTGGCCCGCCGCGCCTCCCGGCAGCTCGCCGCGGCGCAGACGATCGGGGTGGTGGAGCAGGGGGGCCGCACGGTGTCGCTGGGCGACCTGCTGGGCCCGGAGTTCGCGGCGAACCCGCGGGAGCTGTTCGGCCCCGACAACTACCACCCGTCCGCCGAGGGGTACGCCACGGCGGCGATGGCCGTGCTGCCGACGGTGTGCGCGGCGCTGGGCCTGTGGCCGGCGGAGGAGGAGCGGCCGGACGTCTCGCGGCAGGAGGGCTTCCTGCCGGTGGCCCGGGCGGCGGCCCAGGCGGCGTCCGAGGCCGGTACGGAGGTCACCGCGGCGATGCCGACCGGGCCGCGGGGTCCCTGGGCACTGCTCAAGCGGCGCCGGCGGCGCCGGGTGCCGGAGCCGCAGCCGGCGCCCGCCGCTCCGTCGGTGTGACGGGGGCACCCCGCGGGGACCGGCTGGAGACCCCGGCGGACACCGGGCAGGTTCGGCAAGGACGGAGGAGGAACCGGGCAGGGACCGCACAGCCCACCAAAGCAAGCACGCCAACAAAAGCAAGCGCTTAGAAAGTTGCGGCGAGGATCACACCGCCATGGCCGTGACCCCGCTCATACGTCCGGGTAACTTCCAAGCAGCCCCGCCGTGTCGCACGCGTGCGGCACTCGTCCACCGCTCGTCCACTCTGCCCATGGAGCCGTGATGCCCGAAGCCGTGATCGTCTCGACCGCCCGCTCCCCCATCGGCCGCGCCGTCAAGGGCTCCCTGAAGGACCTGCGCCCCGACGACCTGACCGCCACGATCATCCAGGCCGCGCTGGCCAAGATCCCCGAGCTGGACCCCAAGGACATCGACGACCTGATGCTCGGCTGCGGCCTGCCCGGCGGTGAGCAGGGGCACAACCTCGGCCGGATCGTCGCCGTGCAGATGGGCATGGACCACCTGCCCGGCTGCACCATCACCCGCTACTGCTCCTCCTCGCTGCAGACCTCCCGCATGGCGCTGCACGCCATCAGGGCCGGCGAGGGCGACGTCTTCATCTCGGCCGGCGTCGAGATGGTCTCGCGGTACGCCCACGGCAGTTCCGACATCCCCGGCACGCACAACCCGCTGTTCGCCGAGGCCGAGGCCCGCACCGCCGCCGTCGCCGAGTCGGAGGGCTCCACCTGGCACGACCCGCGCGAGGACGGCCTGCTGCCCGACCCGTACATCGCGATGGGCCAGACCGCGGAGAACCTCGCCCGCCTCAAGGGCATCACCCGGCAGGAGATGGACGAGTTCGGGGTCCGCTCGCAGAACCTGGCCGAGGAGGCCATCAAGAACGGCTTCTGGGAGCGCGAGATCACCCCGGTGACCCTGCCGGACGGCACCGTGATCTCCAAGGACGACGGCCCGCGCCCGGGCGTGACCATGGAGGGCGTGGCCGGGCTCAAGCCGGTCTTCCGCCCCGACGGCCTGGTCACCGCGGGCAACTGCTGCCCGCTCAACGACGGCGCCGCCGCCCTGGTCATCATGTCCGACACCAAGGCCCGCGAGCTGGGCCTGACCCCGCTGGCCCGGATCGTCTCCACGGGCGTGTCCGGCCTGTCCCCGGAGATCATGGGCCTCGGCCCGGTGGAGGCCAGCAAGCAGGCGCTGCAGCGCGCCGGGCTGACCATCGACGACATCGACCTGGTGGAGATCAACGAGGCGTTCGCCGCCCAGGTGATCCCCTCCTACCGGGAGCTGGGCATCCCGCTGGAGAAGCTGAACGTCAACGGCGGCGCCATCGCCGTCGGCCACCCCTTCGGCATGACCGGCGCCCGCATCACCGGCACGCTGATCAACTCCCTGCAGTGGCACGACAAGCAGTTCGGCCTGGAGACCATGTGCGTCGGCGGCGGCCAGGGCATGGCGATGGTCATCGAGCGCCTGAGCTGACCGACGCGCCGCGCCGGGCGCGGGTGAAACACCGTCAGTGCCCCCTATAGCACCCAGCGTGAGAGAACGGCCCGGAATCCAAGAAAGCCCTGGATTCCGGGCCGTTCTGTGATCCAATCTCCCCCAGAGTGTGACCTATCTCCCTCCGGAAGGGGATCTTCGCAGGTCAGCGACGCGCCACCCGGCGGCGCAAGCGTCCCACAAGCCGCATTTCTGCCCGTTTCGTGACGTTACGCACTGACAGCTGGATAGTCCACCCTTCAAGCTGATGTAGGAAGTCGGGGGTCGACCTTGAACCCGGGAGTACGTCAGTGAGCGCCATGCCGATCGCCCTGCTGGTCACCACGGCCGCCACCGGCGCCGTGGGTGTCGCCGTCCTGTGCACCCTGGTGAAGCTGCGCCGCCAGGTCACGGCTCTGCACACCCAGCTTGCCGAGAACCACGCCGCCACCGCACGCGCCCTGCTGCCCGCCGCCCGCACCGACGCGGACACCGAGCGGATACGCGCCGCCGTGGTCGCGGCGCTCGCGGAGGAGCGGGAGCGCGAGCTGGCCGAGGCGCGCGCCTTCTGGGCCGCGCAGGAGGCGCGGGACGCCTCCGACGCGCCGCCGCTGCTCGGGCTGTCCGACCTCTCGCCGGCCGACGGCGAGCTGTTCCTGCCCCGTCAGGCGGACTTCGCGGCGTTCGACCACCTGGAGCCGGTGGCCGAGCCCGGCGCGGACCCCGACGAGCCCACCGGCCGGGACGGGGCCCAGGCGGGCGGCGAGTCCGCCGAGCTGGCCGCGGCCCGTCGCCGCCACCCCTCGCACCCGGACTTCACCCCGCGCCCCTCGCCGGTCGTCGGCGACCACGAGAGCACGGTGGCCACGCTGGAGCAGCTGGCCACCTCCGGCACGGAGCTGGCCGACGTGCGCCCCGGCCCGCTGGGCACCCTCGACGTCTACGTCTTCGCCGACGGCACGACCCTGTGCATGACGCCCGGCCACCGCGAGACCGCGGAGCGCCTGGCCGACGCCGTGCGCGCGGGCCGGTCCCCGGTGCTGCTGGGCGGCTCGGGCGTCTCCGGGGCCTACACCCTGACCTTCTCCTGCGGCGAGGAGAACGTGTACATCCTGGCGGACCGCATCATCGCCTCGCTGTGACGCGCCCGCGCGGGGCGCACCGCGCCCCGCCGCACGCGGGAACCGCCCCGCGCCCTCGCAGACACTCGCAGACACAGGCGTCGCCTGCCCGCCCCTGCCGGCACAGCCGTCACACGCCCGCCCGCTGCTGCGCCTCCGTCACCAGCCGTACGGCCTCCGCGACCTCTTCCTCGTTCTTCAGTACGAGGGCCAGGTCGTGTCCGGCGACGGTGATCTGGTCCGCGGCCGCGAACATCCCGGCGTCGGGCATCTGACGCGGCTCGCGTCCGGGGAACTCCACGAGCTGGGCCCACCTCGCCAACTCCCTGGCCAGCTCCAGCGCCGCGGCCGCCGCGCCGCGCTGCAACCGGCTCTGCGGTGCCGCCCGCAGCCGGTCCGCGAAGTGATCCACCGCCCGGGTCAGAGATGTCGTGTCCACCACGCCGCGAGCGTACGCGCCCGACCGGGACTGTTGCCAATACGCCAACACTCAGGCACGGTGACGTGAAGGACCGGCATCATCGAACGCGTCCGGAGGCGCCGATGTCCCAAGTGTTCTCCGAGGAAACCCATCGCAACCTGCTCGCCCGCATCCCCGAGTGCACCGGTCGTGAAGTCGCCGACTGGCTGCGCACCGTCGAAGAAGGCCCCGCGCTCGGCTTCGAGGAGAAGCTCAGCTGGCTCCGCCACGAGCACAACCTCGCGTACGGCCACGCCAAGGCGATCATCCACGAGTACGACCTGAGGAGGGCCGCGCGCAAGCTGGTCTAGGCGACAGGATGCCGGCAGGCAGACAGCGACGACGCCGAGACGAGCGGACACGACGAAGGGCCCCGGGAGGAGATCCCGGGGCCCTTCGCGGTGCCCGGCCGCGCGGCGGCCCGGCGCGGTGGCGGCGGTGCGCTAGTCGTTCTGGTTGAGGATCGCCAGGATCCGCAGGAACTCCAGGTAGATCCACACCAGCGTCAGGGTGAGGCCGAACGCGGCCAGCCACGCCTCCTGGCGCGGGGCGCCGTAGGCCACCCCGTCCTCGACCTGCTTGAAGTCCAGGGCGAGGAAGCAGGCGCCGAGGACGACGCCGACGATGCCGAAGAAGATGCCGAGGCCGCCGCTGCGGAAGCCGAGCCCGTCACCGCCGCCGAACACGGCGAACAGCAGGTTCACCATCATCAGCAGCACGAAGCCGAGGGCCGCCGCCATCACGAAGCCGTAGAAGCGCCGGTTGACGCGGATCCAGCCCGCCTTGTAGGCGACCAGCACCGCCGCGAAGACCGCCATCGTGCCGAGCACGGCCTGCATGGCCGCGCCGCTCGCGATGCGGTTGTCGATGACGCTGGAGACGACACCGAGGAAGACGCCCTCGAACGCCGCGTAGGCCAGGATCAGCGCGGGCGAGGCCTTGCGCTTGAAGGACTGGACGAAGCCCAGCACCATCGCGATCAGCGCGGCGCCGACGCCCAGGCCGTAGGAACGGTTGATGTTCGCGTCGTCCACCGGCAGCAGTGCCCAGGCCAGGGCGGCGGTGACGACGAGCACGCCGAGCGTGGACGCCGTGCGCACCACGACGTCGTCCATCGTCATCCGGCCGGTGCCGGCCGGGGCCTGCGCCGGTGCGCCGTACTGCAGGTCCTGCTGGGCGTAGGGGTTCTGAGCGTAGGGATTCTGCGCGTAGGGGTTCCCGCTCGGCTGGGCGTACGGGTTGCCCTGCGCGTACGGGTTGCCCTGCGTGCCGGCAGCGGGGCCCCCGGCCTGCGGCGCGGTGTTGAAGCCCGCGTAGCCGTTGTCGCGGCTGAACCCCCGTCGCGAGAAGACCGGGTTTCTGCTCCTCATCTCACTCCTCCATGGCCGCACGGCGCGACCTTGGCTCAAGAGTAATGGAAAGGCAAAGGATCGACCTGATACCTGTGGAGGATCTTTCCCTCTCCGGGCCGAGGAACACGCTACGTCAGGGCGACGGCAGCGGGTCAGTCGATCGGGAAGCCGGTGTACCCCTCGGCGAGGTCGGTCTCGGCGGCCCGGCAGGAGGCGATCCGGTCCAGGCGGGCCAGTTGCAGCCGCTCCTCGAAGGGGGTGGCGTCCGGGTCGCGGTGCAGCATCGTGGTCATGTCGTAGCTGAACCGCTCCGCCTGCCACACGCGCCGCAGGCAGTGCGCCGAGTAGGCGTCCAGCAGCTCCTCCGAGCCGGTCTGCCGCCGGTGCACCAGGGCCCGGGCGAAGGTGATGACGTCCCCGACGGCGAGGTTGAGGCCCTTGGCGCCGGTGGGCGGCACGATGTGGGCGGCGTCGCCCGCGAGGAACAGCCGTCCGTGGCGCATCGGCTCGTGGACGAAGGAGCGCATCGGGGTCACCGACTTCTGGGTGATCGGCCCGCGCCGGAGCGTCCAGTCGTCGTCCGTCTCGAACCGCCGCTCCAGCTCGTCCCAGATCTCCTCGTCGGTCCAGCTCCGCGCGTCGGTGTCGGCGGGGACCTGGAGGGAGAGCCGGGAGACCGAGGGCGAGCGCATGGACAGCAGGGCGAAGCCGCGCTCGTGGCGGGCGTAGATCAGCTCGTCGTGCGAGGGGGGCACGTCGGCGAGGATGCCGAGCCACCCGAAGGGGTACGTCCGCTCGAACACCCGGGACAGCTCGGCGGGGATCGCCTTGCGGGCCACGCCCCAGAAGCCGTCGCACCCGACGACGTACTCGCACTCCAGGACGTCCTCGCGTCCCTCGCGCCGGAACCGCACGGACGGCCGGTCGCTCTCGGCGCCCTCCACGGCCAGCGCCTCCGCCTCGAACAGCAGCGGCCCGCCCTCCTTGAGCTGCAGGGCGATGAGGTCCTTGCAGACCTCCGTCTGGGCGTAGACCATCACGGACCGGCCACCGGTCAGGCCGGGGAAGTCCACGCGGTGCCGGCGCCGGTCGAAGCGCAGCTCGATGCCGTCGTGCCGCAGCCCCTCGCGGTCCATCCGCTCCCCGGCCCCGGCCGCGCGCAGCGCGTCCACGGTGCCCTGCTCCAGGATCCCGGCGCGCTGCCGCTGCTCGACGTAGGCGCGGTCACGGCTCTCCAGGACGACCGAGTCGATTCCGGCGTTGTGGAGCAGCCGGGCCAGGAGCAGGCCGGCGGGTCCGGCTCCGATGATGCCGACGGTGGTGCGCATCGGTCGTTTCCCTTCGGTGGGCGTCTTTGCCGCGGTCGGACGGGGGTCGGGGAGAGGTGTGCACGGCCGGTGATCGAGGAGAGGCGTGCACCAGGTGGCGTTGATCCAGCAGCGTTCGCCTGGTGAAGTTTCCTTCACCCGTGCTTGCCCATGAGTTTCCGTCGGGCCACATCCGATGTCAATGGTTCGGCGGACACGCGAACGCGTACATGGCTGCCCGGCCCGGGCATCGGCCTGGCCGCGCAGCCGCTGATGCTCACGGTTCAGAGGCGTCGCACCACCGGCGGAGTCGGTCCGCGGCGTCCCACCCGGCCGCGCACCCGCGCGCGAAACGGCACCCCTGCCGGCCGCTGCCGGCGGGCGGGGTGCCGTGAAAGACGGAGGTGCCCGGAACCGGACTCGAACCGGTACGCCCGCGAGGGGCAGCGAGGTTTAAGCTCGCCGTGTCTGCATTCCACCATCCGGGCAGGCCATGGGCTCCGCGCTGAGGTTCCGAGCCTATCGGGAGGCGTCCCCCGAACAGCGGACGGACGGACCGATGTTGTCTTATTTTATTGATGTCTGAGGGTGCATCAGACCGGAAGCGGACCCCTCGGCACCTGCCAGTAGCCTTGCGGGTCGCCGGCGGCCGCGCATGCGGAATGACGGAATTTCACCGTCCCGGAAAGGACCGTCCTCCCCGCCCTCACCGTTCTTCCTCCCGACGGCTTCGCACGGCCCTCCGATTTCTCTCCGCTCCCCTTTCCGGGGAGGGCCGTCCCTTGACGGTCTCAGGGACGGGGGTCATCCCCAGGTATGACACGAGGCGGTCCCGGTCCGACCCGAGTCGGCCCCCGGAACGGGAACAGCGTCTGACTTCACCGGGCGCGGCGGCGGAGACGATGGGTGCACACCCCTGAAAGACCTCTCAAGACCTCGCAAGCATCGTCGTCCCGTCAGGAGCGCTCACCCGTGACCACCTCTTCCTTCGCCGGCCGGACCACCGCCGTGGCCGCGCGCGCCACGGATCTGTCGAAGATCTACGGACAGGGCGAGACCCAGGTGGTCGCCCTGGACCGGGTCTCCGTGGACTTCGCGCAGGGCGAGTTCACCGCGATCATGGGCCCGTCGGGGTCCGGCAAGTCCACACTGATGCACTGCGTGGCCGGGCTGGACACCTTCTCCTCCGGTTCGGTGCGCATCGGCGACACCGAGCTGGGGTCCCTGAAGGACAAGCAGCTCACCCGGTTGCGCCGGGACAAGATCGGCTTCATCTTCCAGGCGTTCAACCTGCTGCCCACCCTGACGGCCCTGGAGAACATCACCCTCCCCATGGACATCGCGGGCCGCAAGCCGGACAAGCAGTGGCTGGACTCGGTGATCGACATGGTCGGGCTGTCCGGGCGGCTGGGGCACCGGCCCTCGCAGCTGTCCGGCGGCCAGCAGCAGCGCGTGGCCGTCGCCCGCGCGCTGGCCTCCAAGCCGGAGATCGTCTTCGGTGACGAGCCCACCGGGAACCTGGACTCGCGCTCGGGTGCCGAGGTGCTCGGGTTCCTGCGCAATTCGGTGCGGCAGCTCGGCCAGACCGTGGTGATGGTCACCCACGACCCGGTGGCGGCGGCGTACGCGGACCGGGTGGTGTTCCTCGCGGACGGCCGGATCGTGGACGAGGTGTACGGGCCCACGGCCGACGCCGTACTCGACCGGATGAAGCAGTTCGACGCCAAGGGCCGCGTCAGCTGACCCCACCGGACGCGACCACGGCCCACCCCCACCTCGTACCCCTGGACTGAGACAGACCATGTTCCGCACCGCCTTGCGCAACGTCCTCGCGCACAAGGCCCGGCTCCTCATGACCGTGCTCGCCGTGATGCTCGGCGTCGCCTTCGTGTCGGGGACCCTGGTCTTCACCAACACCCTCTCCGGCGCCCTGGAGAACAGCGCCGCCAAGGGCTTCGACCATGTCGACGTGGCCGTCGAGCCCGAGTACCAGGAGGGCCGGGGCGACCGGGTCGGCAGGACCCCGGAGCTGACCCAGGCCGTCCTGGACACCAGTGCCCGCGTTCCCGGAGCCGCCTCCGCCCTCGGCGTCGTCAAGGGCTTCACCGCCATCGCCGACAAGGACGGCAAGCTCATCGGCGGCGGCTTCCGCTCCGAGGGCGGCAACTACTGGGGGACGAAGGACCCCCGCTACCCGCTCACCGCGGGCACCGCGCCGCACGGCGCGGGCCAGGTCCTCATCGACTCCGAGACCGCCCGGCGGGCCGGCTACCGGGTCGGCGACACCGTGCGCATCTCCGTCGACGGCCCGGTGCTGACCCCGAGGATCAGCGGCATCTTCACCACCGACGACGGCAACGTCACCGCCGGCGGCAGCCTCGCGCTGTTCGACACGGCCACCGCCCAGAAGCTGTTCGGCAAGCCGGGCACGTACGACGAGATCGACGTCAAGGCGAAGGCGGGCACCAGCCAGAGCGCGCTGAAGGCGCAGCTGGACGCGGCGCTGCCGAAGGACAGCACGCGGACCACCACCGCGCACAAGCTCGCCGACGACCAGGCGCGCGCCATCTCCGACTCGATGAGCAGCATGAAGAACGGCCTGCTGGTCTTCGCCGGGATCGCGCTGTTCGTCGGCACGTTCATCATCGCCAACACCTTCACCATGCTGGTCGCCCAGCGCACCAAGGAGCTGGCGCTGCTGCGCGCGGTCGGCGCCTCGCGCCGGCAGGTGACCCGGTCGGTGCTGATCGAGGCGTTCGTGGTGGGCACGGTCGCCGCCGTCGTCGGACTGGTCGCCGGCATCGGCATCGGCGCGGGGATGCGCTCGCTGATGGAGTCGTTCGGTGCCACGGTGCCCGACGGGCCGCTGGTCGTGACCCCCGGCACGGTCGCCGCCGCCCTCGCGGTCGGCATCCTGGTGACCATGCTGGCGGCGTGGCTGCCCGGCCGGCGGGCCGCGAAGATCCCGCCGGTGGCGGCGATGAGCAGCCTCCACGCCCAGGCCACCACCAAGTCGCTGGTGCTGCGCAACACCCTGGGCGCGCTGCTGGCGGCGGCCGGCATCGCGGTGGTCCTGGCGGCCACCACGATGAGCGGCGACTCCGGTCAGGCCCCCATGGGGCTGGGCGCCGTGCTGCTGATCATCGGGGTGTTCGTGCTGACCCCGCTGCTGTCCCGTCCGCTGATCGCGGCCAGTGCGCCGCTCCTGCGCGTCTTCGGCGTCGCGGGCAAGCTGGCCCGGCAGAACTCGGTGCGCAACCCGCGCCGCACGGCGGCCACCGCCTCCGCGCTGATGATCGGGCTGACCCTGATCACCGGCATGACGGTGATCGCGGGCAGCCTGCAGCACGGGATCGACAAGATGGCCTCCGCCGCGATCCGCGCCGACTACGTGGTGTCCATGGCCAACGGCAACGGCCTCTCCCCGGACGTGGACCGGAAGCTGAGGAGCACCGAGGGCGTCACCGCCACCAGCCCGCTGCGCAACGCCGCCTCCCGCATCGACGGCGAGACGGAGTACCTGACCGGCGTGAACGGCGCGGCGATCGGCGAGCTGACCGACCTGAAGGTCGACGAGGGCTCCTTCACGGTCGGCGGCACCGAGGTCGTGGTGGACCGCACCACCGCCGAGGACCACCACTGGAGCGCCGGTTCGCACTTCACCGTCTCCTACGAGGACGGCAAGAAGCAGCGGCTCACCGTCGCCGGTGTCTACGAGGGCAACGAGATGATCCGCGGCATCATGCTCGACAACGCCACCCTCGCCCCGCACCAGTCGGACCCGACCGACATGCAGGTCATGGTCAAGACGGCCGACGGCACCTCCGGCGCCGTCAAGGACCGGCTGGCCGAGGCGCTCGGCTCCAACCCGGCGATCAAGATCCAGAACAAGAAGGACATCTCCAACGAGATCGCGCAGACGTTCACCCTGGTGCTGAACATGCTCTACGGCCTGCTCGCCATGGCGGTGATCGTGGCGGTCCTCGGTGTCGTCAACACCCTGGCCATGTCGGTGTTCGAGCGGGCGCAGGAGATCGGCATGCTCCGCGCGATCGGCCTGGACCGGACGGGCATCAAGCGCATGGTGCGCCTCGAGTCCCTGGTGATCTCGCTGTTCGGCGGGGTGCTGGGCATCGGCCTGGGCGTGTTCTTCGGCTGGGCGGCCGGTCAGCTGCTCGGTACCAGCCTGACGACGTACGAGCTGGTCCTGCCCTGGGGGCGAATCGTGGTCTTCCTGCTGCTGGCGGCGGTGGTCGGCGTGCTGGCGGCGCTGTGGCCGGCCCGGCGCGCGGCCCGGCTGAACATGCTGCAGGCCATCAAGTCCGAGTAGCACCCCGCCCGCACGAAAGGGCCCCGTTCCGGCGACCGGAACGGGGCCCTCGCGCCTGGCTACGCCGTCGGCACGCCCCAGGTACGCGCGCGCAGCGGCATCCCCGAGTCACCGGATTCGGGGGTCTTCACCGCCAGCACCTGGTTGACGCCGATGCGGTTGCGTTCGAAGGACAGCGCGGAGGCCGCCATGTACAGCCGCCACACGCGGGCCCGGCCGGGGCTGGTGAGCCGGACCGCCTCGTCCCAGTTGGCCTCCAGGTTGGCCACCCAGCGGCGCAGGGTGTGGGCGTAGTGCTCGCGGATGGCCTCCACGTCGCGCACCTCGAACCCGGCCCGCTCCAGCTGGGTGACGGTGGTGCCGATGGGAGCGAGTTCGCCGTCGGGGAAGACGTAGGCGTCGATGAACTCGTCCACCCGGTACGCCGACTCGTCGCGCTGCGGGCGGCGGCCGATCTGGTGGTTGAGCAGCCGCCCGCCGGGCTTGAGCAGGGCGTACAGGTCGCTCGCGTACTCCAGGTAGCGGGCGGCGCCGACGTGTTCGGCCATCCCGATGGAGGAGATGGCGTCGTACGGCCCGTCGGCCACGTCCCGGTAGTCCTGGACGCGGATCTCCACCTGGTCGGTCAGGCCCTCGTCGGCGACCCGCTTGCGGCCGTAGGCGGCCTGTTCCTGGGAGAGGGTCACGCCGACCACGCGCACGCCGTGCTCGCGGGCGGCGTGGATCGCCATGGAGCCCCAGCCGCAGCCCACGTCCAGCAGTCGCTGACCGGGCTTCAGGTCCAGCTTGCGGCAGATGAGTTCCAGCTTGTCCCGCTGGGCCTGCTCCAGGGTGGCCTCGGGCTCGGGGGCCGGCCAGTAGGCGCAGGAGTACACCATGGACGGGCCGAGAACGAGTTCGTAGAAGTCGTTGCCGACGTCGTAGTGGTGGCTGATGGCGCGCTTGTCGGTGCGCCGGGTGTGCAGGTGGGAGGGGCGGCGGCGGACCTCCTCGGCCGGCGGGGAGGGCGGCAGGGGCAGCCCCGCCATCTTCACCAGACCCCGCACGGCGGCCCGGGCCTCGGGGGCACGCAGTGTGGCGGCGAGCCCGCGGGCGTCCTCGCCGCGCTCCCAGATCATGCCGGAGAGCAGGTCCAGGGCGGTGTAGAGGTCGCCCTCGACGGTCAGGTCGCCGGACACCCAGGCGCGGGCCAGGCCCAGTTCACCGGGCTTGAACAGCAGCCGGCGCAGGGCGCGCCGGTTGCGTACGACCAGCACCGGCGTCCCGGGCGGGCCGGACTCCGAGCCGTCCCAGGCGCGGAGGCGCACCGGAAGCGGGTTTCCCATCAACTGTTCGAGCAGTCGCGCAAGCCGCAGCGCGGCGTCGGGCATGGTGCACACCTCCGTGACGGAGAACGCCGGATGTCATCCACCACGTAAACACCAGTACGGCCCGCGCGCAGTCCCGCAATGGAGTTACGACTGGGCAAAACAGTTGCACGACCCACGCATTCGGACCACCGCGCGGTGCCCGCGAGGGCCCGAGCAACGCCTCGGGGGCCCCGCGGTCCGCGGCCCCGGCGGTGCCGGACAGGCCGAAGGGGCCGCCCGCACCACGGATGGCGGGCGGCCCCTTGGGGACGTGCGGGGCCGGGCGTCAGGACGCCTTGGCCTTCTCCTCTGGCTTGCTCGCGGCGGCGGGCACCGGGGCGGGCTTGGCGGCCTCGTAGAACTCCTCGCGGGGGTTCTCCATGGCGCCGAGGGAGACGACCTCGCGCTTGAGGAACATGCCGAGCGTCCAGTCGGCGAAGACGCGGATCTTGCGGTTCCACGTCGGCATCGCCAGGCCGTGGTAGCCGCGGTGCATGTACCAGGCGAGACGACCCTTGAGCCGGATCTTCATCTTGCCCATGACGATCATGGCGACGCCCTTGTGCAGGCCGAGGCCCGCGACCGCGCCCTTGTTGGCGTGGCTGTACTCCTTCTGCGGGAAGCCCCGCATGCCGGCCACCACGTTGTCGCCGAGGACCTTGGCCTGGCGCAGCGCGTGCTGGGCGTTCGGCGGGCACCAGGCGTTCTCGTTGCCCGCCTTGCGGCCGACGAGGTCGGGCACCTGGGCGTTGTCACCGGCGGCCCAGATGTAGTCGGTGCCCTTGACCTGGAGGGTGGGCTCGCAGTCGACGTGACCGCGCGGGCCGAGGGGCAGGCCGAAGCGGGCCAGGGCCGGGTTCGGCTTGACGCCGGCCGTCCAGACGATCGTGTTGGCGTCGACCTCGAGGCCGTTCTTGAGCACCACGTGGCCGTCGACGCAGGAGTCCATGGAGGTGGAGAGGTAGACCTCCACACCGCGGCTCTCGAGGTGCTCCTTGCCGTACTGGCCGAGCTTCGGGCCGACCTCGGGGAGGATCTTGTCGGCGGCGTCGACGAGGATGAAGCGCATGTCCTCGCGGGACACGTTCTTGTAGTACTTGGCCGCGTCCCGGGCCATGTCCTCGACCTCACCGATGGTCTCGGCGCCGGCGAAGCCGCCGCCGATGAAGACGAAGGTGAGCGCCTTGCGGCGGATCTCCTCGTCGGTGGTGGAGTCGGCCTTGTCCAGCTGCTCCAGCACGTGGTTGCGCAGGCCGATGGACTCCTCGATGCCCTTCATGCCGATGCCCTGCTCGGCGAGGCCGGGGATCGGGAAGGTGCGGGAGACCGCGCCCATGGCGATGACCAGGTAGTCGAAGGGCAGCTCGTACGCCTCGCCCACCAGCGGGGCGATCGTGGCGACCTTGCGGTCCTGGTCGATGGTGGTGACCCGACCGGTGAGGACCTCCGCCTTGGGAAGCACGCGCCGCAGCGGGACGACGACGTGACGCGGGGAGATGCTGCCGGCGGCGGCTTCGGGGAGGAAGGGCTGGTAGGTCATGTACGACCGGGGGTCGACGACCGTGACGGTCGCCTCTCCGTAGCGCATCTTCTTCAGGATGCGCCGAGCTGCGTACAGGCCTACGTACCCACCGCCTACTACGAGGATCCTGGGACGCTCCGTGGTGCTCATGGCATCGAGTATCCACCCGCCCCAGGGGGGTGCCTCGTGCGCCCCTTCACAAGCTTCGCAAGTGCCTGTGCTAAACTGCGCGGCCCACGTGACGGAGATCATGACCGCGGAAGGGAACCGGCGTCCGGTTGTGACCGTTGTCAAGGCCGCGTGAGCTGCCGCTCCGGGTCGTCGGGGACCCCCCGCGCACCCCTCGGACCGCCCGTCCGGATCCGCGGTCCGGCGCTCTGCTGAGCACTCCCGATCCCCCGCTGAGCCCCCTTGCGGGGCGGGGAACCCCCTTCGGTGGAGCGACACGACGGAATTCCTTGTGAAGAACTTCACGAAGTTTTCCGACGCGCTGTCACCGAAGGGCGTACAGGACTGCTCACCAGGGGCGCGCCACCGTCCGAAGGCGGTCGTCCGCGCCCCCGCGTCAGGCCCCGGCCAAGCGCGCCGCACCCCGCGTCGGGCCCCCACCGTACGAGCCGCGCCCCTGCGCCGGGCCACGCCCAGGCGCTGCCGCGCCCGCCTGTCAGGCCACGGACCAGGCGATGCCGTCCAGGATGTCGTGCTCGCTGACCACGACCTCCTCCGCGCCGATCCGCTCCATGATCGCCAGCAGCACCAGGGCGCCCGCCCCGATCACGTCGACCCGCCCGGGGTGCAGGGAGGGAATGGCCGCGCGCTCGGCGTGCGTGGAGCGGAGCAGCTGTCTTGTGATGTCCCGGACGCGGTCGTGGGAGACACGGGAGTGGTGGATGCGCGCGGAGTCGTACTCCGGCAGCTCCTGCGCGATCGCGGACACACTCGTCACCGAGCCCGCCAGGCCCACCAGCGTGCGCGCCCCGCGCAGCGGCACCGTCTGCTCGGCGAGGTCGAGCGCCGCCTCGACGTCCGCCCTTATCGCGGCGATCTCCTCCTCGGTGGGCGGGTCGCTCACCACGCCGTCGTGCACGAGGTGACGCTCCGTCATCCGTACGCAGCCCACGTCGACCGAGCGCGCCGCCCGCACGTGCTCCTCGCCCACGACGAACTCCGTCGAGCCGCCGCCGATGTCCACCACCAGGAACGGCTTGGCCAGATCCTCCCGGCCCGCCAGCTCCTTCGTCGCACCCGTGAACGAGAACTCGGCCTCTTGGTCGCCGGAGATGACCTCGGGTTCGACGCCGAGGATGTCCACCACCCCGCGCACGAACTCCTCCCGGTTCTCGGCGTCCCGGGAGGCGGAGGTGGCCACGAAACGCACCCGCTCGGCCCCGTGCTCCTTGATGACCTCGGCGTATTCACGGCAGGCCGCGAAGGTGCGCTCCAGCGCCTCGGGGGCGAGCCGGCCGGTGCTGTCCACGCGCTGACCGAGCCGCACGATCGTCATGCGCCGGTCCAGATCCACCAGTTCACCGGTTTCCGGATTCGCGTCCGCGACGAGCAGGCGGATGGAATTCGTCCCGCAGTCGATGGCTGCCACCCGGGTCACGCGTCACTCTCCTCGCTCGTCGTGTGCTCCTGCGGCACCTGCACGCAGGGTCCCTTGCGCCACCACTCGGGCAGCATCGCGATCGCCTCGTCGCCCAGCGGGTTCACGCCGGGGCCCGCGGCCAGGGAGTGGGCCACGAGCACGTGCAGGCACTTGACCCGGTCGGGCATGCCGCCCGCGCTGGGGAAGCCGGTCAGCTCCTCGATCTCGTCCCGGCGCCGGATGTAGTCCTCGTGCGCGGCCCGGTAGGCGGCCGCCAGCTCCGGGTCCCGCCCGAGCCGCTCGGTCATCTCCTTCATCACGCCCTCGGCCTCCAGCGTGCCGATCGCCGAGGCGGCGCGCGGGCAGGTGAGGTAGTACAGCGTCGGGAAGGGGGTGCCGTCGGGCAGCCGCGGGGCGGTCTCCACGACGTCCGGCTGGCCGCACGGGCAGCGGTGCGCGATCGCGCGCAGTCCGCGCGGGGGCCGGCCGAGCTGCAGCCTGAAGGCCTCTACGTCCGCGTCGGTGGGTTCGGTGCGCGGGGTGGGCGGCGGAGGGGTTTCCATGCCTGTGGGTAGGTCTCTCTGTCGGTTCACTGGCCGGCGGCGTCGGACTTGTCCACGCCGTACCAGACATTGATGTACCAGGGGCGGCGGGCCGTCCCCTGCTCGGCCCGGGACTGCTTGGCGGCACCCGGGTCGACCATGGTGTATCCGGTCTCGCCGGGCAGCACGTAGTGCAGCCGCTGCCGGATCTGCTGCTCGGCGTAGGCGTCGTCCTGCCAGCGCGCCTTGAGGTCGCGCAGCTGCTGGACCCGCTGCTGGGCCTGGAGCTTCTGCCGCTTGAGGTCGGCGATGTCCTCGCGCTGGGAGACGTACTGCCGCATCGGGTAGGCCAGGGCGACCACCAGGGAGCACAGCACCAGGGCGAGCAGCGCGGCGCGCCCGGTCAACCGGGAGCGGCGGGCCTGCCGGCGGGTCTGGGAGCGGTAGACCCGGGCCGCGGTCTGCTCCCCGAGCAGCCTGATCCTGGTCGCGGTGGAGAACCGGTCCCGGTCATTCCGGTCCTTCAAGGCCATGGTCCCGCCTCCCCTTCACACGTGCGTACGTCCCCGGACACGGTACGGGACCGGGTACGGGGACGTACGGACGACTGGCTAAGCCTTACTTCTTTACGGCTCAACCCTTGCTGTGCCTACTGGTTCGCGGAGCGAAACCGCGGGAAGGCGCTGCGGCCGGCGTACACCGCGGCGTCGTCGAGGATCTCCTCGATGCGCAGCAGCTGGTTGTACTTGGCGACGCGCTCGGAGCGGGCCGGGGCGCCGGTCTTGATCTGGCCGCAGTTGGTGGCGACGGCCAGGTCGGCGATGGTGACGTCCTCGGTCTCGCCGGAGCGGTGGGACATCATGCACTTGTAGCCGTTGCGCTGGGCCAGCTCGACGGCGTCCAGGGTCTCGGTCAGCGAGCCGATCTGGTTGACCTTGACCAGCAGGGCGTTGCCCGCGCCCTCCTCGATGCCCTTCTGCAGGCGCTCGGGGTTGGTGACGAACAGGTCGTCACCGACGAGCTGGACCTTGTCGCCGAGCTTGGCGGTGATGGCCTTCCAGCCCTCCCAGTCCTCCTCGCTCAGCGGGTCCTCGATGGAGACCAGCGGGTAGGCCTCGACCAGCTCGGCGTAGTACGCCGTCATCTCCTCGGCGGTGCGCTCCTTGCCCTCGAAGACGTACCGGCCGTCCTTGAAGAACTCGGTGGCGGCCACGTCCAGGGCCAGCGCGATCTGCTCGCCGGGGGTGTAGCCGGCCTCCTTGATGGCCTCCAGGATGAGGTCCAGGGCGGCGCGGTTGGACTCCAGGTTGGGGGCGAAGCCGCCCTCGTCGCCGAGGCCGGTGGACAGGCCCTTGGACTTCAGGACCTTCTTCAGGGTGTGGTACACCTCGGCGCCCCAGCGCAGGGCCTCGGAGAAGGACTCCGCGCCGATCGGGGCGATCATGAACTCCTGGATGTCCACGTTCGAGTCGGCGTGCGCGCCGCCGTTGAGGATGTTCATCATCGGCACCGGCAGCAGGTGCGCGTTCGGGCCGCCCAGGTAGCGGAAGAGAGGCAGGTCGGAGGCCTCGGAGGCGGCGTGGGCGACGGCGAGGGAGACGCCGAGGATGGCGTTGGCGCCCAGCGAGCCCTTGTTGTCGGTGGCGTCCAGATCGAACATGGCCTGGTCGATCAGGCGCTGCTCGGTGGCGTCGTAGCCGACCAGCTCCGGGCCGATCTGCTCGATCACGGCGAGGACGGCCTTCTCGACGCCCTTGCCCTGGTAGCGGCCGGCGTCGCCGTCGCGCAGCTCGATGGCCTCGAAGGCGCCGGTGGAGGCGCCGGACGGAACGGCGGCACGACCCGTGCTGCCGTCGTCGAGGCCGACCTCGACCTCGACCGTGGGGTTGCCTCGGGAGTCCAGGATTTCCCGGGCTACGACGACGTCGATGGACGGCACGAGCATCTCCTTCGTGGATGTGACGCTGAAAGTGCGGGGCTGGTGAGCCTTGCGACTAGAGCCTAACCGTCCCCGGGCGCCGGTCGGCCGACCGACCGTCCCGTGGACAGGGTGACGGTACACATTGTTCCAGCCCGGAACAAAGAGGTCCGGATCAGGTCGCTGAACGGAGGGTGAAGAGAACGGGGAGCGAAGGGGAGAACGGGGAGCGAAGGGGACGGGGAACGAAGAAGA
>NZ_LR732544.1:3329066-3332873 GCF_902506575.1 Streptomyces mexicanus
AGGCGGATGCCGGGGGCGGGGTGGCGGGAGCGCGCCGGCGGCCGGATCGGCTCGGGCTTCGGGGGGGGGTGGGCCGGCTCCTTACTTCAGGTGGAGCTGCTGGCCCGGGTAGATGAGGTCGGCGTCCTGGACGATGTCCTTGTTCAGCTGGAACAGCTTCTCCCAGCCGCCGCGGACGTGGTGGGCGGTGGCGATGGAGCTGAGGGTGTCGCCGGCGACCACCTTGTACTCGCCGTCGCCCTTCTCGACCTTCTTGCCGGTCGGGGTGGTGACGGTCTGCTTCGGGGCCGGGCGCGTGGCGGAGCGGTCGGCGTGCTGCTCACCGGTCGAGCGGTTCGTGGTGGTGCTCTGCCGGGAGCTGTCGGTGCTGCCCGAGCCGCTGCCGTTGGACGCGGACGACGCCGAGGAGGAGGACGACGTCGAGGAGCCCGTGCCGCCGGTGTAGGCGGCGCCGGACAGGCCCTTGCCGCACACCGGCCAGGCGCCCTTGCCCTGGCCCGCGAGGACCTTCTCGGCCACGGCGATCTGCTGGGCCTTGGAGGCCAGGTCGGCACGCGGCGCGTAGGCGGTGCCGCCGTAGGCCGCCCAGGTGGAGTTGGTGAACTGCAGGCCGCCGTAGAAGCCGTTGCCGGTGTTGATGGACCAGTTGCCGCCGGACTCGCACTGGGCGACGGCGTCCCACTCGGAGGCGGTGGCGGCGGAGGCGTTGCCCGCTGCCATCAGCGGACCGGCCACGGCGACGCCGGTGACGCCGGCCAGCGCGATGGCACGGGTGGCCTTGGACGGACGACGGTGCTTGCCCTTGCCGGAAAACAGCATGGAAGGATCCCCTCACCGACGCCTGCGAGGTGAGCTGTCGGGTTCGGGCCGGTTGAGTTGCCCGGCCGCGCCTCCCGAAGGAGGCACGGCTTCACCCCTAGCCGCTTCCGTCAACCGGACGATGCGGCGCTTACCTTGGGTCCCCCGCTCCTGCCTGCGGCGCGTGACGCGACGACTGTTCCCGTGCGGCCGCTGGCAGGATTCGGCGTTGCGGCAGCCGGGGCTCGCGGTGACGAGCGGTCATGACCGTAGACAGCCGGTCCGCGGAATTTCAAAGACGATCAAGGCCTTTGAGACTCATCCCACACTTTCACCGAAGCGGACATCAGGTGCAAACCATGACGTGAACTAGCCCTGGTTCTGGGCGTTTTCGCCCGGGAGATCCAGGCTCTGACCGGCGACGATGTGGTCCGGGTCGGCGCCGATGGTGCCCTTGTTCGCGGTGTAGAGCGCGTGCCATCCGCCGTGGACGTCAAGGGAGTCGGCGATGGACGTCAGGGAGTCGCCGGAACGCACGGTGTAGGAGCCGTCGGTCGCGCCCGGTGCGTCCGCGGCACCCCGGGAGGCGTGCCGGTCACCGGCCGCGTCCGTACGAGCCTGCGTCGCGCCCTCCTCCGCGCTCGCGCCGCGGTGGCGGCCGGAGCCGAGCGAGCCGGTGTCGACGAGGGCCGAAGAGCCGACGTATTGCCCGGGGTTGCCCCACTCGTCCTGATCGCGGGCGGCGGGCACCGAGGGCGACGCGCCGGGTGTCGCCGAGTCGTTCCCGGAGGATGTGCCGGACTTGGCGGTGTTGTCCGACTTGCCGGGCACGGAAGAGGAAGGGGCCGAACCGGCGTGCCGGGCAGGGGATTCGGCGGACGTACCGCCCGAACGGGAGGAATCGGACGGAGTCTCCGAGGTGCCGGAGGAGCCGGACCCTTCCTGCGAGGAGTCCGACGGGCCGGGGTCGCGCACCCCGGACCCGTCCGACCCGTTCGACCCGTCGAACGAACCGGACGGGTCGGACGACCCGGAGGAACCGGAGGAACCCGACGAGCCGCCGGGACCGGAGGAATCGGCGGAACCGGAGGAGTCGGATGTACCGGATGAATGCGCGTCACCGGACGAGCCGTCGGCCACACCGGTGTCGACCTTCGCCGCTCCGGAGTCCTTGGTGAGCCCGGACAGCAGCGCGCAGGTGCGCCAGGCGCCGGGCCCCTGGTCGGCGAGGATCTTCTCGGCCACGGCGATCTGCTGGGAGCGGCTGGCCTGGTCGGCGCTCGCGGCGTAGGCGAGGCCGCCGTACTTCTCCCAGTCGTCCTGGGACAGCTGCAGGCCCCCGTAGTAGCCGTTTCCGGTGTCGGCGCTCCAGGAGCCACCGCTCTCGCACTCCGCCACCTTGTCCCACGTGGTGCCGTCGGCCGCGCTCGCGGCGGAGGCGCCGATGAGCGGGATGGCGATCGCGGAGCCGGTCACTCCGGCGGTGACGAGCAGGGCCGGAGCCTGGCGGGGGCGACGGTGACGACCGTTCCCGGAGAGCATGCAAGGACCTTTCACCCGACAACAGGGACGGCGCGGCGGGTGGTGCTCGGCGCCACGCTGATGCGTGAACGTATCGGCATACGAACGCTCATCACAAGTTCATGCCGCGCAGATCACGTGAACATCACATAGTTGAGCGCGTGTCAGCTTTTGGCTCGTCAGCGGGCCTGCGGACGGGGGTCCTCGACGGGCGGGCCGGGGCTCGGGGTGAAGCGCACGGGCAGGGTCCGCAGGCCGCGCATGATGAGGCCGCCGCGCCAGCGCAGGTCGGCCGGGTCCGCGTCCAGCCGGAGGTCCGGCAGCCGGGTGAGCAGGGTGGCGAGCGCGGTCTGGCCCTCCAGGCGGGCCAGCGGGGCTCCCAGGCAGTAGTGGATGCCGTGCCCGTAGCCGAGGTGCTGGTTGTCGCGCCGGGCCAGGTCCAGGGTGTCCGGGTCGGCGAACCGCTCCGGGTCGCGGTCGGCGGCGGCGAGGACGACGAGCACCGGATCGCCCGCGGCGATGTCCTGCCCGCCGATGGTCAGCGGCCGGGTGGCGAACCGCCAGGTGGCCATCTCGACGGGGCCGTCGTAGCGCAGCAGCTCCTCGACGCCGGTCTCCAGCAGCTCCCGCTCGCCGGCGGCCACCGAGTCCTGCAGACGGTGGCGCTGCTCGGGGTGGGTGAGCAGGGCATAGGTGCCGTTGCCGATGAGGTTGACGGTCGTCTCGAAACCGGCGAAGAGGAGGATGAACGCCATCGCGGCGGCCTCGTTCTCGGTGAGGTGCTCGCCGTGGTCGGAGGCCCGGATGAGGCCGGAGATCAGATCCTCGCCGGGGACCGGCTCGGCGGGCAGCGCCTCGCGCTTCTTGTGGATCAGCTCGGCCAGGTAGCCGCGCATCTTCTTCACCGAGCGGGCCACGCCGCCGCGCGGGCCCTTGCCGTGCCGGATCATCATGCCGGCCCAGTCCCGGAAGTCGTCCTGGTCCTCGCGGGGGACACCGAGCATGTCGCAGATGGCGTAGATGGGCAGCGGGAACGCGAACTCGTGGATGAGGTCGGCGGTGCCGCGCCCGGCGAAGGTGTCGATGAGGCCGTCGGCCAACTCCTGCACGCGCGGCGCGAACTCGGCGACCCGGCGGGGCGTGAACGCCTTGCTGACCAGGCGGCGCAGCCGGGTGTGGTCCGGCGGGTCGATGTTGAGCAGGTGCGTCATCAGCTCGGCCTTGCGCTCGCCGGGGATGCCGGTCTTGCCCTTGGCGTGCGCGGGCTCGTCGTGGTGCGCCGGGTTCTTGCTCAGCCGCTGGTCGGCGAGGGCCTGGCGGGCGTCGGCGTAGCGGGTGACCAGCCAGGCCTCCACACCGCTGGGCAGCCGGGTGCGGTGCACGGGGGCGTGCTCGCGCAGCCAGGCGTACGCCGGGTAGGGATCGCTCGCGAACTCCCAGGTGAACAGGGTGGGCGGGGTGTCGCCCGGAGTCGGTGCGGTGGGGGGC
>NZ_LR732544.1:3332974-3351934 GCF_902506575.1 Streptomyces mexicanus
CCCGCGCTCGCCGCGACCACGCCGGCGGCCCGCTCCTCGGGCAGCAGCCC
Source organism: Streptomyces mexicanus (assembly GCF_902506575.1). Classification (GTDB taxonomy): domain Bacteria; phylum Actinomycetota; class Actinomycetes; order Streptomycetales; family Streptomycetaceae; genus Streptomyces; species Streptomyces mexicanus. The sequence continues at coordinate 3,333,025 of NZ_LR732544.1, forward strand.
GGCGATGCGGACGTAGGCGCCGCGTAGCTTGAACGACCCCGTGCGCTGCAGGTTCTCGCACTTGAGGCGCACCGGCGACGAAGCGGCCCGGCGGGCGGACGGCAGGGCGCGGGCGAACGACCGGGCGCAGACGTGTGGCCGGGCGCAGACGTACGGCAGCGGGCGGACGAACAGCAGGTCACGGACGCACGGCTGGGGGCGGACGAGCGGCAGGGCGCGGACGAACGGCAGCAGGCGGACGAGCGGCGAGGCGCGGACGAGCGGCAGGAGGGGGCCGTGAACCGGGTGGAGCGGGAGAGCGCCGCGCGGCGGATCCTGGAGCAGGCCCCGCCGCAGGTACCGGCGGAGCTGTACGCCGACGCGGTGCGCCGCGGTACCCGCATGCTGCGCCGCCGCACGCTGGCCCGGCGCACGCTGTGGCTGCTGCTGCTCGCCGCGGCGCTCGCCTTCACCGTCTGGGCGCTGACCGTACGGCCCTGGGTGGAGCCGCCGTCGCAGACGACTCCACCCGTGAGCGGCTGGTGAGCGCGCGCCCCGCCGGCCGGACAGACCCTAGGCCAGGGCCTGCTGCAGGTCCTCCAGCAGGTCGTCGACGTTCTCGATGCCGACGGACAGGCGCACCAGGTCGCCGGGGACCTCCAGCGGGGAGCCGGCCGCGGAGGCGTGCGTCATGCGCCCGGGGTGCTCGATCAGGGACTCCACCCCGCCCAGGGACTCACCGAGGGTGAACACCTTGGCCCGGTTGCAGACCTCGACGGCCGCCTCCTCGCCGCCCTCCACCCGGAAGGAGACCATGCCGCCGAACGCCCTCATCTGCTTGGCGGCGATCTCGTGCCCGGGGTGGTCGGGCAGCCCGGGATACAGCACGCGCGTGACGCGCGGGTGCCGGGAGAGCATGTCGGCGACCTTGGTGGCGTTCTCGCTGTGCCGCTCCATGCGCACCGCGAGGGTCTTCGTGCCGCGCAGCACCAGCCAGGAGTCGAACGGCCCGGCGACGGCGCCCATGGCGTTCTGGTGGTAGGCCAGCTCCTCGCCCAGCGCGTCGTCGTTCACGATCAGCGCGCCGCCGACCACGTCCGAGTGGCCGCCCATGTACTTGGTCAGCGAGTGCACGACCACGTCCGCGCCGAGCGCGAGCGGCTGCTGCAGGTAGGGCGTGGCGAAGGTGTTGTCGACGACGAGCTTGGCGCCCGCGTCCCGGGCGACCTGGGCGACGGCGGCGATGTCGGTGATGCCGAGCAGCGGGTTGGAGGGGGTCTCCACCCACACGGCCTTCGTCCGCGGGGTGAGGGCGGCCCGTACGGCGGCCGGGTCGCTGGTGTCGGCCACCGACCACTCCACGCCCCAGCGGGAGACGACCCGGGAGAACAGCCGGAAGGTGCCGCCGTAGGCGTCGTTCGGGATGACCACGTGGTCGCCCGGGCCGAGCAGCGTGCGCAACAGGCAGTCCTCGGCCGCCAGTCCGGACGCGAACGCGAGGCCCCGGCGACCGCCCTCCAGGGCGGCGAGGTTCTCTTCCAGGGCGGTCCTGGTCGGGTTGGCGCTGCGGCTGTACTCGTAGCCGCCGCGCAGTCCGCCCACGCCGTCCTGCTTGTAGGTCGAGACCTGGTAGATCGGCGGGACGACCGCGCCGGTGAGGGGATCGGCGGTGTTGCCCGCGTGGATCGCGAGGGTCTCGAAGTGCTGACTGATGTGCCTGTCGCTCATGGGGCCGAGGGTAGTGCGCCGAGCGGCCCGGTGCGGTGCGGCGGCGCGGACGGCCGCCGTACGGCACGGCCGGGCGGGTCGGTCACGGCGCGGGCCGGCCGGTCCGGTGCCGGCGGGCGGACGGTTTTCCACAGGTGCGCCGGGCGGGCCGGGCGGTTTCCACAGGCGTGGCGGTTCGAGCGGGGCGGGTTTCCACAGGCGTGGCGGGCAGGTTGGCCAAGTGTCGGCGCCGTCTGGTTCGCTTGAGGCATGGAGATTCTGTGGGTCCTGGCGGCTGTGGCCATGCTGGGCGTGGTGCTGCTTCCGTTCCTCAGGCGTGGGCGGGGCGTCATCGAGCAGGTGCCGCCGGGGCACCCGGACGCCGCGGACCCGGCGGACTACGGGTTCGTGCGCGAGGAGGAGCTGGACGTCCGCATGCCCGGCCCCGACCAGGACCTGCTGGACGTGCTGGACCTGGTGCAGCGCACACAGGACTACCGGGCGGCCGCCCAGCTCCTGGCGGGCACGGAGACCGAGGGCGAGCTGCGCTGGCAGCGCGTGCAGGCCTTCGCGGGCGCGGCGGCGCTGGAGCTGCAGCAGCGGCCGGGCGGGGTCCACGAGACTCCCGGTGGCCAGTGGTTGCGGGTGTGGCGGGCCGAGGCGCCCAAGGACCCGGGCGGCGCGGCGGTGCACGCGGAGTTCCTGGTCCAGCAGGCGTGGCGGACGGCGACGCCGGGGACGGACGAGTTCCGGATCATCATGGAGGAGGCCAGGGAGAGCTGCGGCCAGGCGGCGCTGCTGGCGCCCGGCGACCCGGTGCCGTACATCGTCGAGCTGGCGGTGGCGCGCGGGCTGGGGTACTCCCAGGGCGAGTTCGAGCAGCTGTGGCTGAAGATCCTCGACCGCGCCCCGGCCCACATGGGCGCGCACCTGGCGGCCCTGCACTACTGGTGCGAGAAGTGGCACGGCTCGCGGGAGCTGGCGACACGGTTCGCCGAGGCGGCGGCGGCCCGCGCCCCGCGCGGCTCGTTGCTGGCGGCGATGCCGCTGTTCGCGGTCTTCGAGCACCTGCCCGAGGTGAACCTCGTCCGCGGCTTCTACCAGAGCGAGGTGGTCACCAAGGCGATCCACGGCGCCCTGCACGCGGTGCACTCGGCCCGCCCCGACGACCCGATGCTCGCCCACGTACGCCACCTGCTGGTCTTCTTCCTGGTCCGCTCCGAGCGCTGGGCGGAGGCCATGCAGCAGCTCGTCCACATCGACGGCCACGTGGGCGCGCTGCCCTGGACCCTCTCCCCGGACCCGGCGGCCGAGTTCGCGGTCTACCGCGCCCTGGCGGTCGCGGGCTACGAGGCCAACGGCGGCAGCCCGGCGACCCTGCCGCACTGACCCCGGCCGCCGGACAGCAGGTCCGCGCGGACGGAAGTGCCCGCGGGGAGGCCGATGCGTCCGTGCGGGCTGGCGTGCCCCTGCCGGCCGAGGTCTCGCGCGCGCCGATGCGCCACGCGAGCCGATGCGCCACGCGGGCCGATGCGTCCGTGCGGGCCGGCGTTCCCTCGCCCGCCGATGCGCCCGCCCGGACCGGGACCCCGTACGGCCCCCGTGCGGACCGGCCGAGGTGTTCCGCGCGGGGGCGGGCCGGTCCGGCGCCGGTCCGCCCCGGTGTGCGGTCCCTCCGGTGCGCGGTCCCTCCGGTGTGCGGTCCGCCCTCTTGTCGCGACCCGCGGCACGCGCTTCACTGAGCGCTGCTCGCCCCCCGCAGGAGAACACCCGTCCCTCCACCCGAAGGGTCTTCTTCTCTTGACCGATCGACGCGCCACCACCCTGGCCCGCATCACGGCCGTCACAGCGGCCGCCTGTGCCGCCGTGCTCGCCACCGCGCTGCCCTCGTCCGCGATCAACTCCTACAACGCGACGCCCGCGCCGGAGCGCACCGAGGTCGGCGCCCTCATCGCCACCTGGGACGACGACGGCGATCCGGCGACCCCGGACCGCGCCGACTGGGTCTGCTCGGGCACCATGATCGACGACGACACCTTCCTGACCGCCGGCCACTGCACCACGGACTGGCCGGCCGACGTGCGGTTCTACGTCTCCCTCGACCAGGACGTCCAGGCCGGGCTCGACGCCGCCGCCACTCGGTACCCCGGCGATCCGGCCGCGCAGGCGGCGGCCGTCGGCGTGCAGGGCACCGCCCACACCGACCCCGCCTACCCCGGCCCCTCCTCCGACCCGCACGACATCGCGGTGATCGAACTGCCCGCGCAGCGGATGAAGGCGCGCTGGTCGTTCACCCCGGCGACGCTCCCGACCGCCGGCCAGTTCGACGCGCTCGGCCCCCAGGGACTCGACTCCGCCGAATGGTTCGTCGCCGGGTACGGCACCCAGGAAGCCGTGAACGGACCCGGCGGGCAGACCCACCCCGGCGGCGGTGTCCGCATGAAGGCGCCCGTGACCTTCAACGCCCTCAACAACGCCTGGATCCGGCTGGGCATGACGGCGCCCCAGGGCAACGGCGGTGCCTGCTACGGCGACTCGGGCGGCCCGAACTTCGCGGTCGTCGCAGGGCGCACCGTCCTCGCCGCGACCACGATCACCGGCGACACCCCGTGCTACGCCACGAACGTCACCTACCGCCTCGACACCCCCGGCGCACGGGCCTTCCTGTCCCCGTACGTCAAGCTGCCCTAGGACGCGTGCGGCCCGTGGGGCACGTCGCTGCGGTGACGTGCCCCACGGGCCGGACCGGACGGCCGGGCCCACGGGCCCGGCCACCGCTGAGGTGTCTCAGCCCTGGGATGTCTCAGGTCCGAGATGCCTCAGGTCTGGAATGTCTCAGCGCCGCGGTGTCTCAGATCGTCGCGGTGTCGATCACGAAGCGGTAGCGGACGTCGCTGGCCAGGACCCGCTCGTACGCCTCGTTGATCTGGTCGGCGCGGATCAGCTCGATCTCGGCGCCGATGCCGTGCTCCGCGCAGAAGTCCAGCATCTCCTGGGTCTGGGCGATGCCGCCGATCATGGAACCGGCGAGGGTCTTGCGGCCGCCGATCACCGAGAACAGGTTGAGGGAGATGGGCTCCTCGGGGGCGCCCACGTTGACCAGCGCGCCGTCCACCTTCAGCAGCGACAGCAGCGCGCCGAAGTCCATCGGCGCCGAGACGGTGGAGACGATCAGGTCGAAGGTGCCGGCCAGCTCCTCGAAGGTCTTCGGGTCGCTGGTGGCGTAGTAGTGGTCGGCGCCCAGCTTCAGGCCGTCGTCCTTCTTGCGCAGGGACTGCGAGAGGACCGTCACCTCCGCGCCCATCGCGTGCGCCAGCTTGACGCCCATGTGGCCGAGGCCACCGAGGCCGACGATCGCGACCTTCTTGCCGGGGCCGGCGTTCCAGTGCCGCAGCGGGGAGTACGTCGTGATGCCCGCGCACAGCAGCGGCGCGGCCACGTCCAGCGACAGGCCGTCCGGGATACGGACGACGAAGTTCTCGTCGACGACGACCTTCTCGGAGTAGCCGCCGTAGGTGGGCTCGCCGTCCTTGCCGATGCCGTTGTAGGTGGGGACGTTGCCCTCCAGGCAGTACTGCTCCTCACCCCGGAGGCAGTTCTCGCACGTGCGGCAGGAGTCCACCATGCAGCCGACGCCCACCCGGTCGCCGACCTTGAACTTCGTCACACCGGAGCCGACCTCGGAGACGACGCCCGCGATCTCGTGGCCGGGGACCATCGGGAAGATCGCCTCGCCCCAGCCCTCGCGGACCTGGTGGATGTCGGAGTGGCAGATGCCCGCGTACTTGATGTCGATCAGCACATCGAACTCGCCCACCGCACGGCGCTCGATGGTGGTGCGCTCCAGCGGCGCCTTGGCGGCGGGGGCGGCGTAAGCGGCGACTGTGGTCATGCGGGGATGCTCCCAATCAGTTGGTGCACGCCCGGTCACCTTTCGACCGGGCATGCACTCCAGCATGCCCCACCGCCGGGCATCCACCCAGGTCACGCCTTTGCGTACGTCCGCTGTGCCTACCACTGGCGAGGTCAGGCTGCCCGGCGCGGGAGCCCGGATACTGGAGGTATGGACGCACAGCCCCACGAACAGCGCCGCACCGCGACCGAGCCCGCCGCGGACCCGGCGCCGCAGTCCGCGGGCGCCGCGCCGGAGAGCGGTGCCGTGCCGGAGAGCGGTGCCGGGCTGGATCGGCGTGCCGAGCTGAGCGAGTTCCTGCGCACCCGGCGGGCCCGCCTGCAGCCGGAGGACGTGGGGCTCGCGCACTACGGGCGGCAGCGCCGGGTGCCGGGGCTGCGCCGCGAGGAGCTGGCCCAGCTGGCCGGGGTGTCGGTGGCGTACTACACCCGTCTGGAACAGGGCAACGGGCGCAACGTCTCCCCGGAGGTCCTGGACTCCATCGCCCGCGCGCTGCGCCTCACCGACGCCGAGCACGCCCACCTGATCCACCTGGCCAAGCCCAAGCACAAGAAGAAGCAGGCCGCGCGCACCCAGCAGGTGCGCTCCTCGCTGCGGCAGCTGCTGGACACGATGGACGGCGTCCCTGCGTACGTCGTCGGACGGCGCTCCGAGGTGCTGGCCTGGAACCGGATGGCCGCCGCCGTCTTCGGCGACTGGGCACAGATGCCGGCACCGGAGCGCAACTGGGCGCGGATGGTCTTCCTCAAGCCCGAGTACCGCGACCTGTTCATCGAGTGGGAGCAGAAGGCGATCGACATCGTGTGCGCCCTGCGCATGGAGGCCGGCTGCTATTCGGAGGACCCCCGGCTGTCCGCCCTGGTGGGTGAACTCTCCGTCAAGAGCGAGGAGTTCCGGCGCCTGTGGGCCGCGCACGACGTCAAGACGTCAAGGAGAAGAGCCACGGCGTCAAGCGGCTGCGCCATCCGCTGGTCGGCGACCTGGCGCTGATGTACGAGTCCCTCAAGCTCACCGACGACACCGACCAGTCCCTGGTCGTCTACCACGCCGAGCCCGGCTCGCCCTCGGCGGAAGCGCTGCGGCTGCTGGCGAGCTGGGGCACGGACGCGACCCGGGCGGGCGCGCCGCCCACCCCCTGACGGCCGCGCCCCCGCGCCCGCATCCGGCCGAAAGCCGCAGGCCCGCGCCCTCCGGGTCACGCGCCCGCGTTCTCCTTCACCGTGATCCGGCCCTTGCGCAGAGTCGCCAGGCGGGGGGCCTTGCGGGCGAGCGTGGAGTCGTGGGTGACCATGACGAACGTCAGCCCCTGCTCCTTCCACAGGCGTTCCAGTACGTCCATGATCTCGTCGCGGGTCGACTCGTCGAGGTTGCCGGTGGGTTCGTCGGCGAGCAGCACCTTGGGGCGCTTGACCACGGCGCGGGCGATGGCCACACGCTGCTGCTGGCCGCCGGACATCTCGCCGGGCAGGTGGCCGAGGCGTTCACCGAGTCCGACGGACATCAGGGCCTGAGCGGCGCGTTCGCGGCGTTCGGCGGCCTTGATGCCGAGCGGGACGAGGGCGGTCTCGACGTTCTCCTGCGCGGTGAGCGTCGGGATCAGGTTGAAGGACTGGAAGACGAAGCCGATGTTCTCGCTGCGCACCCGGGTGAGCCGGGCCTCGGGCAGCTTCGCCAGGTCGACGCCGTCGAGCACGACCTCGCCGGAGGTGGGCCGGTCCAGGCCGCCGAGCATCTGCAGCAGCGTGGACTTGCCGCCGCCGGTGGGGCCCTGGATGACCAGCCGGTCGCCGTCGCCGATGGTCAGGTCCACGCCGTCGAGGGCGTGCACGGCCTCCTTGCCGCGGGTGTAGCGCTTGGTGACGCCTGTGAGTTCGTACATGGTGGGGCAACTCCTGGGGTGCGTAAGGGGGGTGGGCCGCCGTCCGGCGGTCCGCGCGCGCGGCGCCGGAGAAGCGGCGCCGCGCGGAACGGCGCTATTCGACGCGGCGCAGTGCGTCCGCCGGCCGCAGCCGGGACGCCCGCCAGCCGCCGAACGCGCCCGCGATCAGCCCGCCGGCCACGGCCAGGGCGACCGCCACGACGACGGTGGTGAGGCCGACCGGCGCGGTCAGCGCGACCTCGAGGGACTTCGCGGCCTGCCGGCCGGGGCCGCCGAAGCCACCGCCCCCGCCGCCGAAGCCGCCGCCCGTCCCCCCGCCGGTGCCGCCGAGCTGGGCCTTCAGGGTGGGGCTGATCGCGGTGACGGCGTACGCGCCCGCCAGGCCGAGCACGATGCCGAGGACGCCGCCGACCAGTCCGTTGACGACCGCCTCGCCGACCACCTGCCGGGTCACCCGGCCCGAGGTCCAGCCGAGCGCCTTGAGGGTGCCGAACTCGCGCACCCGTCGGGAGACCGCCGAGGAGGTCAGCAGCCCGGCGACCAGGAACGCGGCCACGAGCACCGCGATCGACAGCCACTTGCCGACGCTCGTGGCCAGGCCGGAGGCGGTGGACAGCGAGCCCGAGACGGTCTTGGCCAGGTCCGCGGAGGTGGTGACCGTGGTGCCCGAGACGTTCTTGGCGATGGCGCTCTTGACGGAGTCGATCTGCTGGGAGTCGCTCGCCTTGACGTAGATCGTGGTGACCTTGTCCTTGTTGTCGCTGAGCGTCTGCGCCTGCCGCAGCGGGATGTACAGGTTGGCCGCCGCGTCCCCGCTGTCGGCGGTCGCGATGCCGATCACCTGGTACTTCACGCTCTTGATCGTGACCGTGCCGCCGACCTTGAGCTTCTTCTCCTTGGCGTAGGCGGAGTCGGCGACGGCGACCTTCGCGTCGGTCTCGGTGGTCTTGAAGGCACGGCCGCTGGTGATCTTCGAGGAGGTCAGCGGGCCGAGCGTGGGCTTGGTGACGTCGGTGCCGTAGACGGTGTACTGGTTGACGTCGAAGTTCGCGCCACCGCCCTCGACGCGGCCCTGCGGCGTGGGCATGGCGCCGGGCCGGCCGCCCTGCTGCCCGCTGCCGCCGCTCTGCCGGAACTCGCCGCGGGTGAACTGGCCGCTGACCTTCACCACGCTCAGGCTGAGCCCGCCGGCCGCGGCCGAGACGCCCTTCTGCCCGGCGACCTCGGTGACGGTGGCGGCGGACAGGGTGGTGAAGCCCTGCACCCGGACGCGGTCGCTGCTCTGCGTGGAGTCGTCCCCGTCGCCGCGTGCGTCGAACTGGAAGCGGGGCCGCTGCGAGGCGCCGGACGTGGGCGTGGCCGCCTTGGTGACGGTCATGTCCGTGCCGAGCCCGTACAGCGACTGCAGGACCTTGTCCTGCGCCTTGCCCATGCCGTCGGACACGGAGGTGACGACGATGACCAGGGCGATGCCCAGCGCGAGGCCGGAGGCGACGACGAGCGCGGCTTTTCTGCGGCGGCGCAACTCGCGTCTGAGGTAGGTGAAGAACATGCGCCGCACCGTAGGGACGCCCCGTGATGAAGGGATAAGCCCGTCATAAGAGAAGCATGAGAACGCCGGTGCCGCCCCTGACGGGGCGACACCGGCGCAACTGCGATCCCACAGCGCCTCACTGACAAGGGGTCAGGTCAGCGCATGGACCGGATCAGATCGCGGAGCCGGCCTTCCACTGCGCCCAGCTCATGTTCCAGCCGTTGAGGCCGTTGTCGGGCTGGACGGTCTTGTCGCCGGTGTTCTCCACGACCACCACGTCACCGATCATCGAGTGGTTGTAGAACCACGCGGCCGGCGTGCTCGGGTCGCCCGCCCCCTTGGCGTCCCGCAGGCCCACGCAGCCGTGGCTGGTGTTGACGTTGCCGAAGACGGACGGCGCGCCCCAGTAGTTGCCGTGGATGAAGGTGCCGGACGTGGTCAGGCGCATGGCGTGCGGCACGTCCTTGATGTCGTACTCGCCCTTGCCGTCGGAGTCGGTGAAGCCGACCGTCGCGCCGTTCATCCGGGTCTGCTCGAACTTCTCCGAGATGACCATCTGGCCCTCGTAGGTGGTGTGGTCGGGAGAGCCGGCGGAGATCGGGATGGTCTTGATGGTCCGGCCGTCCTGCGTGACCTTCATCTGCTTGGTCTTGGCGTCGACGTAGGAGACCTGGTTGCGGCCGATGTGGAAGGTGACCGTCTTCTGCTGGACGCCGTAGACGCCCGGGGCGCCCTGGACGCCGTCGAGGGCCAGCTTCAGCGTGACGGTGGAGCCCTCCTTCCAGTACTGCTCGGGCCGGAAGTCCAGGCGGTTGGCGCCGAACCAGTGGCCGACGACCTCCTGCCCGCTGGAGGAGGTGACGGTGATGCCCTTCTGGACGGCCGCCTTGTTGGTGATGGCCTTGTCGAAGTTGATCGACACCGGCATGCCCACGCCGACGGTGGTGTTGTTGTCCGGGGTGAAGCTGCCGATGAAGCTGTGCGCCGGGGCGACCGTGGTGAAGGACGCGTTCTCGTGGGCGGCGCGGCCCTTGGCGTCGGTGGCGGTCGCGGCGACCTTGTAGGTGGTGGCCCGCTCCAGCTGGACGCTGGGCTTCCAGCTGGTCTTGTCGGCGGATATCTGCCCGCTGACGGCCTTGCCGTCGGACGTGGTCATGGTGACGTTCGTCAGTGTGCCCTTGGTCACAGTGACCGCGGCGGAGTTGTTGATGGAGGCATTGTCGGAGCCGTCCGCCGGCGTGATCTTTATCTGGGCGTCGGACGTCTCCTGGGCGGCGGCCTTGTCCGCCTTGGCCGTGCTGTCGCCGTCCTTGCCGCCGGCGTCGCTGCCGCCGGAACAGGCCGAGAGCACCAGTACACCGCCGAGCAGTGCGGACGAGGCCATCAGGGCCCTGCGCCGCCTACTGTTCGTCATCACACGCTTCTCCATCGTTGCCGAATACCCGAGATCCCCGAACGCCCTCGTTGCGAACCATCAACGCTACGACCGTTTCGTCCCGTTCCCCAGGCCGCCTGGATGTGTGCCTCGCCACGTCCGGCGCGCCGGACGGGCGGGGCCGGCCGGAGCCGGGCGGTGCGCGCGCCGATCGCCATCATCCTCGCCCGGCCTCCCCGACGGCGAACCGGGCCCGCCCTCGCGCCCGACGGCTCGCGCCCCTCGGTCACTGTGGACGCAGGAGCGCTCCGGACGGTTCAAACCTCCCGTGACTTTCCTGTGACCCGTGACGTTCACTACGATCGCCCCACACGGCCAATTCGCCAGCGCCACAAGGGGATCGATATTCCGTGTCATCCGCTCGCCGTACGTTGCTGACCGCCACCGCCGCGGGCACCTTGCTGGGCGCCCTGTGGTTCGTCCCCTCCGCGAACGCGACGGACGACGCGCCGGCCAGAACGGTGGCCGCGGCGCAGTCGACGGCACAGGTCCAGGAGCAGCAGCGCCCCGCCTCCGCCACCGACTCCGGCTCCGGCTCCGGCTCCGGAGTGACGCGGGTGGCCGCGACGACCCGGACGGCCGCCTCCTCGGCGGACGGCACCGAACTGGCCGACACCGGATCCATCGACACCACGCCCTACGTCGTCGGCGGCACCGTCTTCCTCGCGCTCGGGGCGGGCTTCGTCGTGTACTCGGTGCGGCGGGAGCGGCTCGGGTTCTGAGAACGCCTGGACCCCGCCCGTGCCCGGGCGGGGTCCACCGTCAGCGGTGTCCGGGTCAGCGCAGCGGGCCGGTCACGCTCTCGGCGGCGGCGACGAGCCGCCCCTCGCGCACGAACGCCTCGGCCGCGGCGAGGTCCGGCGCCAGGAACCGGTCCGGGCCGGGTCCGCCGACGCCCGCCGCGCGGACGGCGTCGATGACGGCCCGGGTCGCCGGGGCCGGGGTCAGGCCCTCGCGCAGTTCGACGGCGCGCGTGGCGGCGTACAGCTCGACGGCGATCACGCGGGCCAGGTTGCCGACGGCCGTGCGCAGCTTGCGCGCCGCCGACCAGCCCATGGAGACGTGGTCCTCCTGCATGGCGGAGGACGGGATGGAGTCCGCCGAGGCGGGTACGGCCAGCCGCTTCAACTCGCTGACCAGCGCGGCCTGCGTGTACTGGGCGATCATCAGACCGGAGTCCACGCCGGCGTCGTCGGCGAGGAACGGCGGCAGGCCGTGGCTGCGGTTCTTGTCGAGCAGCCGGTCGGTGCGGCGCTCGGCGATGGAGCCGAGGTCGGCGGCGGCGATGGCGAGGAAGTCCAGGACGTAGGCGACGGGGGCGCCGTGGAAGTTGCCGTTGGACTCCACGCGTCCGTCGGGCAGGACGACGGGGTTGTCCACCGCGGAGGCCAGCTCCCGCTCGGCGACGAGCCGCGCGTGGGCGAGGGTGTCCCGGCCGGCGCCGGCGACCTGCGGGGCGCAGCGCACCGAGTAGGCGTCCTGCACGCGGGGCGCGTCGTCCTGGTGATGCCCGGTCAGGCCGGAACCCTTCAGTACGGCCAGCATGTTGGCGGCGGAGTCCGCCTGGCCCGGGTGCGGGCGGATGGCGTGCAGCTCGGGGGCGAGCACCTTGTCCGTGCCGAGCAGCGCCTCCAGGGACAGGGCGGCGGTGATGTCGGCGGACTTGTAGAGGGTGTCGAGGTCGGCGAGGGCCATGATCAGCATGCCGAGCATGCCGTCGGTGCCGTTGAGCAGGGCCAGGCCCTCCTTCTCGCGCAGCTCGACGGGCTGGATGCCGTGCTCGGCCAGCAGTTCGGCGGCGGGGCGCACGGTGCCGTCGGGGCCCTCCGCCTCGCCCTCGCCCATGAGCGTCAGGGCGCAGTGCGACAGCGGGGCGAGGTCGCCGGAGCAGCCGAGGGAGCCGTACTCGTGGACGACCGGGGTGATGCCCGCGTTGAGGACGTCGGCCATGGTCTGCGCGACCTCGGGGCGGACGCCGGTGTGCCCGGAGCAGACGGTCTTCAGGCGCAGGAACATCAGGGCCCGCACGACCTCCCGCTCGACCCGCGGGCCCATGCCGGCGGCGTGCGAGCGGACGATGTTGCGCTGCAGCTGGGTGCGCAGGTCCTGGCTGATGTGCCGGGTCGCCAGGGCGCCGAAGCCGGTGCTGACGCCGTAGACGGGGTCGGGCTTGGCCGCCAGCGCGTCCACGATCTCCCGGGCCGCCGCGAGGGCCGCCACCGCCTCCTCGGAGAGTTCGACCCGCGCGCCGCCGCGCGCCACGGCGAGGACGTCGGACGCCGTGACACCGGACGTCCCCACCACCACAGTGTGCATATCCATATTCAGGAGCGTACGCAGTGAATGCTCAAATGTCACCAGTGGGGTCGCGGAGTGACCCTTCCCTCGCTTCCGCCGCCGCCCGTGCCGGACCTCGCCCTCGTGCCGGGCCCCGGCCATCGGCCCCGTGCCGGAGTTCGCCCGCCACCGCCGGACGTCGCCCGTCACGGATGCCGGCCGCGGAAGCGGCGCCGCTCCGCCGGGCCCTCGGCCGGCGGGGACGGCTCGTCGGCCAGGCGCACCACCGGGTCGTCGGGACCCTCCCGGCCGGCGACCACCGGACGGTCGGCGCGCAGCGCCTTCGCCCGGTACTGGGCGGCGTCGGCGAGCCGGAACAGCCGGCGCGCCGACCGTACCGGCCCGATCACGTCCTCGGTCGAGGCGACCCCGCAGGCCACGCCCTCGCCCAGCTCCAGCTCGGCGGCGCGCCGGCACAGCTCGTCGGCCGCCTTGACCACCTCGTCGGCGGGCGGACCGACGGCCAGCAGGCAGAACTCGTCCCCGCCCAGCCGCGCCACCAGGGCGCCGGGCACCATCGCGCCGCACAGCGACAGCACGGACCCGAACCGCTCCAGGAGCCGGTCGCCGACCGCGTGGCCGAGGGTGTCGTTCACCCGCTTGAGCCCGTTGAGGTCGCAGACGACGAGGCTGACGACGACGCCGTCGGCGCGGTGCCGCTCGATGGCCTCGTCCAGCCGTACGTCCACGGCGCGGCGGTTGGCGAGCCCGGTGAGCGCGTCGGTGAACGCCAGCCTGCGGGCCTCCTCCAGCCGCTCGGTCTGCGCGAGCCCGGCGGCCACGACGGCCGCGAGCACCGTGGCGAAGTCGGCGTCGGAGCGGTCGAAGACCGGCGCGCCGGCCCGGCGGGCGACGTACAGCTCGCCCCAGGCCCGGCCGTGCTGCACGATCGGCGCGACCACGCAGCAGCCGCGGCCGCGGCGGCGCAGCGCCGCGACCCGCTGATGGCAGTAGCCGGGCTGCCCGGCGGCCGGCCCCTCGGCCGTCTCCACCCAGGCGTCCGGCTCGCCCCCGGCGGCCCACCGCTCGTGCAGGAACTCGGTGATCTCCGGGAACTGGTGCACCGGGTAGGCCTCGTCCTCGGGGAACTCCTCCTCCTCGGGCGCCCGGTCCCCCACGTTCACCAGCACCCGCAGCCGTCCGCGCTCGCGCTCCCACACCGACAGCGCGGCGAAGCTGCCCTCCAGCGCCCGGCACACCCCGAGGGCCGCCGCCCGCCACGACTCGCGCGGCGTGTGCGCCGCGGCCATCCCCTGCGCCAACGCCACGACGGCGGCCAGCCGCCTGTTCTCGCCCATTACCCCAGGCTAGGTATATTTCAGGCAAACCGAACCATGGAGACGCCTGTCAGGGGGCCGGGGCGCTTCGCCGCCCGGCCGCCCTGCGCGCGGGACGGTCACTCGCCCGGCCAGCGCGGGGCACGCTTTTCGTTGAACGCGGCCACGCCCTCCGCCCGGTCGGCGGAGAACGCCGTGGTGCGCCACGCCGCGTCCTCGACCTCCAGGCCGGCCCGCAGGTCCAGGCCGTGCCCGAGCCGCAGGGCGCGCTTGGCCGCCCGCAGCCCGACCGGGGAGTTCGCCGCCATCCGGGCGGCCAGCTCCAGCGCCTCCTCCCGGTCCCGGCCCTCCTCCACCAGCCGGTCCACCAGCCCCAGCGCGTGCGCCTCGGCCGCCTCCACCCGCCGCGCCGTGAAGATCAGCTCGGCCGCCCGCGCGGCACCCACGCGGCGCGGCAGCAGCTGCGTACCGCCACCGCCGGGGATGACGCCCACGGAGACCTCCGGCAGCCCCACCACGGCCGTGGCGTCGGCCACGATCAGGTCGCAGGACAGGGCCAGCTCGAAGCCCCCGCCGAGCGCGAAACCGTGCACCGCGGCGATCGTCGGCATCGGCAGCTCCAGCACGCCCGTGTAGGCCCCCCGCGCGACCGGCCGCTGCTTCATCAGGTCGGCGTCGCTGAAGGAGTTGCGCTCCTTCAGGTCGGCCCCGACGCAGAACGCCCGTTCGTGCGAGGAGGTCACCACGACCACGCGAGCGTCCCGGTCGGCGGCCAGCGCGGCGCACGCGGCGCCGATCGAGCGCGCCATGTCGGTGGACACCGCGTTCATCGCCTTCGGCCGGTCGAGGACGAGTTCCGCGACGTACTCGTGCCGCCGCACCAGCACGAACTCCCCGAACCGCTCCTCGTTCATGACACCCCTCCGGGTTAACGCGAGTTAACAAGACAGCTGCTCCGATCATCCCAGCCGCGGCCGTCCCGGGAAAGAGCGGTGGGGACCCGGCGGGCGACGCCCGGGCCGCGAGGCCGCGCACCGGCCCGGCCCGGCCCGAGCCGCGCCACGCCGCGTTGTCCAGCCCCAGCACCCCCGTTCGAGTGACATTCCGCCCGATCCCCGCGAAGCCCGCACCCCGCCGCATACCGTGCGTCCGCCACGGCGCACCGGGCACACCGGGGCGCGAGCGCGTCGGGAGGACGGCGATGACGACGGACGGAACCGGAGCCCCGCAGACCGGGGACGGCATAGCCGAGGACGCCACGGCCGCCGGCCGGCAGGACACCGGACGACGGGACGCCGCGTGCTCGCGCATCCGGTCCCTCGGGCACCCGCTGCCCGGTCCCCGGACGCGCGGACGGCACCGCCGGCCCCGGCCCCGCAAGGTCCTCCTCACCGCCGGCGGGCTCGCCCTGGCCGCCGCCGCCCTGAGCCTCGTCCGCCTGGCACCCGAGTACGCGGGCGGCGGTCCGGACACCGCTCAGGCGGAGCCGCGGCCCGGCGCCCACAGCGCGAGGGACCTCCCGGCCGGCTCCTCCGCCGCCGGACCCGGCGCGGGCGCCGCCGTGCCCTCGGCGACCGCTCCGCTGGGCGGGGCGGGCACCCGGCCCGTCCCGGGCACGGCGTCCGGACCGGCGACCTCGCCCTCCGCGGCCGGCGCCGTCCCGCCCTCCGCCCTGCCCGACACCTCGCTCACCCGCACGGCCGCCGAGATCGCCCTGCGGCTCATCGAGACCATGGCGAACGACGAGACGATGCCCGAGCTGCGGGTGGGCATGGCGTTCGGCACGGTGACCACCCGGATGGGCGATGTCTTCGGTACGACGGGGGGGGCGGGCGCGGGGGCCGCCGCGGCCGCCCCCGCGCCCCCGGCGCCACCGTCCGGCAACGGAGGCGTCTGCCTGCCGATCATCGGGCTGTGCGTCGGCCTGGGGTGACCACGGCGGCACGACCCGGCGGCGAGGCGGGCCGACGGCTGCGCGGCGTGACATCTACGCGGCGCGACGTCTACGCGGGCCGGGCACCGACTCGACCACCACGACCGACCAGGACACGCCGCAACGCACCGGAACACACCGCGACGCACCGACGCACCGCGCCGCACCGCAGCGCACCGGGACGCACGCGGCGCCGCTCAGGACGCCGTCGTGCCGTCCCGCCGATTGAGCAGCCACGGCTCGACCACGCCGAGGCCGCGCACCGGGCGCTGCCACATCGGCCGCAGGGCGAACCGGTAGACCGGCGGCTCCTTGCCCTCCTTCTCCGCGGCGGCCGCGGCCTCCGCCGCCTCCGCCTCGGACGCCGTGGCCTCCCCCGTGCGGATCAGTTCCTCGGCGAACGCGCTGTCGACCAGGACGGCGTCGCGCGGCGCTATCGAGGTCAGCCGGGAGGCGAGGTTCACGGTCGTACCGAAGACATCGCCCATCCGGGTGGTCACCGTGCCGAACGCCATGCCCACCCGCAGCTCGGGCATCGTCTCGTCGTTCGCCATGGTCTCGATGAGCCGCAGGGCGATCTCGGCGGCCGTGCCCGCGTCGTCGGCGACGTACAGCACCTCGTCGCCGAGGGTCTTGATCAGGCGTCCGCCGCGTGCGGCCACCAGGTCGGCGGCGGTCGTCTCGAAGGCCTCGACCAGTTCGCCGAGTTCCTCCTCCTCCATCCGGCGGGTCAGCCGGGTGAAGCCGACCAGGTCGGCGAAGCCGACGGCGAGGCGCCGGTCCACCATCTCCTCGTCGTCGGCGGCCTGCACCACCCGCCCCGCGGAGGCGGCGAGCTGGCGGCGCCAGACGTAGACCAGGAACTCCTCCAGCTCGGGCAGCAGCAGCTCCACGATCGGGTACGTGACCTCGGTGCGCGTCATGCCCGGCTCGGGCGGCTCGGTCAGCCCCTCCAGGAAGGAGTCGATCTGCCACTCGGCCAACCGGGCGGTGGTCTGCCCGGTGGACCGCGCCACCTGCACCGCCATGGCCTCGCTGAGCAGCCCGGCCTCGACCAGGCCGGCCAGGCGGCGCAGGGCCAGCACGTCGGCCTCGGTCAGCGCCTTGGCCTGCCCGATGTCGGCGAAGCCCATGGCCCGCCAGAAACGGGAGGCCAGCTCCATCGAGACCCCGGCGCTGCGGGCCGCCTGGAACGGCGTGTAGCGCCGTTCCGCGCCCAGGATGAGCTGTTCCAGACGCAGGGCGAGCGGGTCCTCGCCGGAGTCGGCGTCGTGGGAGTCACCCGGCTCATGCGAGGGCGAGGGTGGCGGAGGGTCCACCCGGCCGTCCGCGTCCGCGCCGGAGCCCGTGTCGTCGACGGTCACGCCTGCTGCCCTTCCGATCTGTCACGGTCAGGTATCGACCGGCTTCATCGGCCTCAACTCTACGGCAGGTGTGCGCCAGCTCACTCCGCCAGGCGGAGCCGCCGGATGCGGCGGGAGCACGGTCCGCCCAGAGGGCGGACCCGGGGCGCACCTGACGCCACCGTACGGCGCACCGCACACCGCCGGGGCGCACCCCACGCCACCGTACGGCGCACTTCAGGCGCCCCCAGCAGCGCGCCTCGGGCCACCGGGAACGCGTCCCACCCCAGCAGCGCCCCTCAGTGCCGCCAGGAACGCGCCTCGCGCCGCCCGGCCGTACCTCAGGCCGGTCGCAGATGGACGATGTCGCCCGCGCCCACCGGCTGCTGCACGCCTTCTTCGGTGGCGATCACCAGGCGTCCGTCGCCGTCCACCGCGACCGCCTCGCCGACGATCGACCGGTCGCCGGGCAGTTCCGCCCGCACCCGGCGGCCCAGCGTCGCGCAGCCGGCCGCGTACGTCTCCTGCAGACCGCAGGCGGCCGGGTCGCCGTCGGCGGCCCGCCAGCGTCCGTACCAGTCCTCCAGCGCGCGCAGGACCGCCCTCAGCAGCGGGTCGCGGTCCGTGCTCACCGCCCCGGCCAGCGCCAGCGACCCGGCCTGCGGCACCGGCAGCTCCTCGGCGCGCAGGGTGACGTTGATGCCGACGCCGATGACGACGCCGCCGTCCCCGGCCCGCTCCGCCAGGATCCCGCCGGCCTTGCGCTCCTCCCCGCCGACCGTCACCAGCAGGTCGTTCGGCCACTTCAGCGCCGTGTCCACGCCGGCCGACCGGGCCAGCCCGGTCGCCACCGCCACCCCGGTCAGCAGCGGCAGCCAGCCCCAGCGGGCGACCGGGATCTCCCGCGGCCGCAACAGCACCGAGAAGAACAGGCCGGAGCGGGCGGGCGCCGTCCACCGGCGGTCCAGGCGGCCCCGCGCGGCCGTCTGCTCCTCAGCCACGAGGACGGCGCCCTCCTGCGCCGTCCCCGCCTCGGCCTGGGCGGTCAGGTCCCCGTTGGTGGAGCCGGTGCGCTGCACCACCTCCAGCCGGGACCACAGGCCGCCCTCGCGCACCAGTGCGCGCCGCAGCGCGGTGGCGTTCAGGGGCGGCCGGTCCAGGTCGGACCAGCGGCTCGCGCCCTCAGGGTGGTCGGGGTCGTGGTCTGCTGCATCTCGCGACGTCATGCAAGCCACCCTAGGTGTGGTCAACGCCGCACTGCCGAACAGTGGGCCCACCACTACGCTGCGGTGAGTAACCGTCCCCCCTTTGAGCAGGCAGGGAGCCGCGATCCCGATGTCCGAGCCGGAAGAGCGCCAAGAGATCGACATCGACATCCGTACGACCGCGGGCAAGCTCGCGGATCTGCAGCGGCGTATCCAGCAGGCGACCCACGCCGGCTCGCAACGCGCCGTGGAGAAGCAGCACGCCAAGGGCAAACTCACCGCCCGCGAGCGCATCGAACTCCTCCTGGACGAGGGCTCCTTCGTCGAGCTGGACGAGTTCGCCCGCCACCGCTCCACCAACTTCGGCC
>NZ_LR732544.1:3352035-3357973 GCF_902506575.1 Streptomyces mexicanus
ACGCCCACAAGGCCGGCACCATCAAGGGCCTCACCGCCCAGGTCGGCGCCTCCATCACCTCCGGCGCCGCCATCTGCGAGATCAAGGACTGACCACCCACCCACAGCACCCCAGGCGCCCGGCGGACTCACCACGAGCCCGCCGGGCGCCTCACTGCTGAACACGGGACGGCTCCCGGCGGGGCGCCGGGGACCTGCTCACCGCCTGCTCGGATCCGCCGACGTGCGCGCCCGCCGGCCGACGGCGCACAGCGCCCTGCTCACCGCCTGCGCAGGTCCGCCACCCGTGCCGCCCGCTCGGAGGGCTGGTCGGCGCCCAGGGGGGCCGTACGGAGCGCGGAGGGGCCGGTGACCTGACTGCGGCGGGGGCCGGGCAGCGGGACGTCACGGCGGCGGTCTCCGCGCGCGGGAGGCTGCTCGTGCACCGGGTTTCCCGTCGGGCCGGCCACGGAGATCTGGACGCCCTGGTCGGCCAGGGCCTGCAGCTCGGTGGCCGCGCGGTCGTCGTGGGCCGGGGGCTCGTCGGTGACCAGGCGGGTGATCAGCTCGGTCGGGACCGTCTGGAACATCGTGTCCGCGCCGAGCTTGGTGTGGTCGGCGAGGACCACCACCTCGGCGGCGGCCTGCACCAGCGCCCGGTCGACGGAGGCGGAGAGCATGTTGGACGTGGACAGGCCCCGCTCGGCCGTGAGCCCGCTCCCGGACAAGAAGGCCTTGGACACCCGCAGCCCCTGGAGCGACTGCTCGGCCCCGGACCCGACGAGCGCGTAGTTGGAGCCGCGCAGCGTCCCGCCGGTCATCACGACCTCGACCCGGTTGGCGTGGGCGAGGGCCTGGGCGACCAGCAGGGAGTTGGTGACGACGGTCAGGCCGGGGACCCGGGCGAGCCGGCGGGCCAGCTCCTGGGTGGTGGTCCCGGCTCCGACGACGATCGCCTCGCCCTCGTCGACGAGGCCCGCGGCGAGGTCGGCGATGGCCGTCTTCTCCGCCGTCGCGAGGTGGGACTTCTGCGGGAAGCCGGACTCCCGGGTGAACCCGCCCGGCAGTACGGCGCCGCCGTGGCGGCGGTCGAGGAGTCCTTCCGCCTCCAGTGCGCGCACGTCCCGCCGTACGGTCACTTCGGAGGTCTGGACGACGCGGGCGAGTTCACGGAGCGACACGGCACCGTTCGCTCGCACCATTTCGAGGATCAGTTGGCGACGTTCAGCAGCGAACACGAAACTGACAGTAACCCCAGCGACCGTCTGCTTTCAGCGGTTTGCGCCGAATAACAGAAGTTGTTCGCACAGCGACGCCCGAAGTGGTATAGGGCCCCTCCCGCCGACTATGCCGCCCGCATGGGCGGCACCTGCCCGCATCCGGCTGCGGACGGGCCGGTCCGCACCGGACCAGGCGCGTCGTCCCCCCGCCCCGAACGGCTACGCCTCGCCGCCGGTCTTGCGGGTGTGCAGCTGCCGGGCGACCTCGGCGATCGAGCCCGACAGGGAGGGGTACACCGTGAACGCGTTTGCGATCTGTTCCACCGTCAGGTTGTTGTCGACGGCGATCGAGATGGGGTGGATCAGTTCCGAGGCGCGCGGTGCCACCACGACACCGCCGACGACGATCCCGGTGCCCGGACGGCAGAAGATCTTGACGAAACCGTCCCGGATGCCCTGCATCTTCGCGCGCGGGTTGCGCAGCAGCGGCAGCTTCACGCAGCGCGCGTCGATCTTGCCGGCGTCCACGTCGGCCTGGGTGTAGCCGACGGTGGCGATCTCGGGGTCGGTGAAGACGTTCGAGGAGACCGTCTTCAGGTTCAGCGGGGCCACCGCGTCGCCGAGGAAGTGGTACATGGCGATACGTCCCTGCATGGCCGCCACCGACGCCAGGGCGAACACCCCGGTCACGTCGCCGGCCGCGTACACGCCCGGGGCCGTCGTCCGCGACACCTTGTCGGTCCAGATGTGACCGGACTCGCGCAGCCGGACGCCGGCCTCCTCCAGGCCCAGGCCCGCGCTGTTGGGGACGGCGCCGACGGCCATCAGGCAGTGGGTGCCGGTGATGACGCGGCCGTCCGCCAGCGTCACCTCCACCCGGTCCCCGACCCGCTTGGCCGCGGCGGCCCGGGAGCGCGCCATCACGTTCATGCCGCGGCGCCGGAAGACGTCCTCCAGCACGGCCGCCGCGTCCGGGTCCTCGCCCGGCAGCACCCGGTCGCGCGAGGACACCAGCGTGACCTTCGATCCCAGCGCCTGATAGGCGCCCGCGAACTCGGCGCCGGTGACGCCCGAGCCCACCACGATCAGCTCCTCGGGCAGCTCGGAGAGGTCGTAGACCTGCGTCCAGTTCAGGATGCGCTCGCCGTCCGGCTTGGCGTCGGGCAGCTCGCGCGGGTGACCGCCGGTGGCGATGAGCACGGCGTCCGCGGTGAGCGTCTCCTCGCTCCCGTCCGCCGCGGTGACGACGACCTTCCGCGAGCCGTCGAGGGCCTGCATGCCCTCCAGGCGCCCCCGCCCGCGCATGACCCGCGCCCCGGCCCGCGTCACGGACGCGGTGATGTCGTGGGACTGGGCGAGCGCCAGCCGCTTCACGCGCCGGTTGACCTTCCCCAGGTCCACGCCGACCACCCGGGCGGCCTGCTCGATGTGCGGGGTGTCGTCGGCGACGATGATGCCCAGCTCCTCGTAGGAGGAGTCGAAGGTGGTCATCACCTCGGCCGTGGCGATCAGGGTCTTCGACGGCACGCAGTCGGTCAGCACCGACGCTCCGCCCAGACCGTCGCAGTCGACGACGGTCACCTCCGCACCGAGCTGCGCGGCCACCAGCGCCGCTTCGTATCCGCCGGGTCCGCCACCGATGATCACGATCCGAGTCACGTACTCCATTGTCCCGCACCCTTCAAGGTCATACTTCCCGGGGTGCCGAAGGCACGGACGGGACCTCCCGCGTCACTGCCGTACCCTTCGACCCATGTCGCTCTACGCCGCGTACGCCGGCAATCTCGACGCGCGGCTGATGTCCCGCCGCGCCCCGCACTCGCCGCTGCGCGCCACGGGCTGGCTGAACGGCTGGCGGCTGACGTTCGGCGGCGAGGACATGGGCTGGGAGGGCGCCCTGGCGACGGTCGTGGAGGACCCGATCTCCCAGGTCTTCGTCGCCCTGTACGACATCGCCCCGATGGACGAGGAGTCCCTGGACCGGTGGGAGGGCGTCGGCCTCGGCGTCTACCGCCGCATGCGCGTGCGCGTCCACACCCTCGACGGCGAGGAGTCCGCCTGGCTGTACGTCCTCGACGCCTACGAGGGCGGCCTGCCCTCCGCCCGCTACCTGGGCGAGATCGCGGACGCGGCGGAGTCGGCGGGCGCGCCCCACGACTACGTGATGGAGCTGCGCAAGCGGCCCTGCTGAGCGCTGCCCGGAAGGCCCGTAGGAAACGACAAGACAACGATCCGCAATCCGGTGACGTCTGTCATCTACGCGCGTAGGCGATTTCGGGCTACCCTCGTCCGCGTGAACGCATCTCTTCTTCCGGACGACCTCCAGGGCGACCCGTACGCCGCCGCCGACGCCGCCGCGGCCCGCCTGCGCGAGCTGACGGGCGCCGACACCCACGACGTCGCCCTCGTGATGGGCTCCGGCTGGGCGCCGGCCGTTGACGCCCTGGGCACCCCTGACGCCGAACTGCAGGTCACCGAGCTGCCCGGCTTCCCGCCGCCGGCCGTCGAGGGCCACGGCGGCAAGATCCGCTCGTACACCACGGGGAACAAGCGCGCCCTGGTCTTCCTCGGCCGCACCCACTACTACGAGGGCCGCGGAGTCGCCGCCGTCGCCCACGGCGTGCGCACCGCGGTCGCGGCCGGCTGCAAGACCGTGGTCCTCACCAACGGCTGCGGCGGCCTGCGCGAGGGCATGCGCCCCGGCCAGCCCGTGCTGATCAGCGATCACATCAACCTGACGGCGACCTCCCCGATCGTCGGCGCCAACTTCGTCGACCTCACGGACCTGTACTCCCCCCGCCTGCGCGCCCTGTGCAAGGAGGTCGACCCCTCCCTGGAGGAGGGCGTCTACGCCCAGTTCCCCGGCCCGCACTACGAGACGCCGGCCGAGATCCGCATGGCCCGCGTGATCGGCGCGGACCTGGTGGGCATGTCCACGGTCCTGGAGGCCATCGCCGCCCGCGAGGCCGGCGCCGAGGTCCTCGGCATCTCCCTGGTGACCAATCTCGCCGCCGGCATGACGGGCGAGCCCCTCAACCACGAGGAGGTCCTCCAGGCCGGCCGCGACAGCGCCACCCGCATGGGCACCCTCCTGGCCCGGGTCCTGGACCGCCTGTAAAACCCACCGCCCCCCGGGACGACGGGAGCGGCCCGCACCCGCGGCCCCGCACCTGCGAGACGACGGGAGCGGGCCGTGGCCGTCGGCCCCGGGGGCGGGGGGGCTTTCCGGGGGGCCCCGCCCCCCGGCCGCGCGGCGCGCCGGCGGGCGGGCGGGCGCCGGCCCGGCCGGGGGGGCCCCCCCGGGCTGCGGCGGGCGCCCGGGCCGGCGGTCCTCGGCGAGCAGTACACGAGTCATGAGGTGATGGTAGTCCGCCCGCGCCGCCCGCCGGCCCGGACTGTCCCCGTACGACCTGGCCGCAAGGCAAGCGGCCCGGGCGTCCGCCACACCGCCGCCCCACCCCGGCGGGCCGCGCGGGCGGGCTCCCCCCCCCCCCTCACCCCCGTCCCGCCCGCCGACGCCGACATCGCGGCGGAGATCGACGCGATCACCACGCTCACCGCCGTCCCCCGCCCGGAGTCCGGCTGGGAGATCCTGGGCGAGGACGTCCTGGACGCCTACCTCGCCCGCACCGACGCCGTCCTCGCCCAGGGCTCCCCCCGCACCGCCCGCACGGTCTACACGGCCATGCACGGCGTCGGCAAGGACACCCTGCTCGCCGCCTTCGCCCGGGCCGGCTTCCCCACCCCGGACCTCGTCGCCGAGCAGGCGGAGCCCGACCCGGACTTCCCGACCGTGGCCTTCCCCAACCCGGAGGAGCCCGGCGCGATGGACCTGGCCTTCGCCAAGGCCCGCGAGACCGGCCCGGACCTGGTGATCGCCAACGACCCGGACGCCGACCGCTGCGCGGTGGCCGTCAAGGACGGCGCCGACTGGCGCATGCTGCGCGGCGACGAGGTGGGCGCGCTGCTCGCCGCCCACCTGGTGAACCGCGAGGTCCACGGCACCTTCGCGGAGTCGATCGTGTCGTCCTCGCTGCTCGCCCGCATCGCGGAGAAGGCGAAGCTGCCGTACGCCGAGACGCTGACGGGCTTCAAGTGGATCGCCCGCGTCGAGGGCCTCCGCTACGGCTACGAGGAGGCCCTCGGCTACTGCGTGGACCCCGACGGCGTACGCGACAAGGACGGCATCACGGCGGCCCTGCTCGTCACGGAACTGGCCTCACAGCTCAAGGAGGAGGGCCGCACGCTGCTCGACCTCCTCGACGACCTCGCGGTCGAGCACGGCCTGCACGCCACCGACCAGCTCTCGGTCCGCGTGCAGGACCTGTCCCTGATCGGCGACGCGATGCGCCGCCTGCGCGAGCAGCCGCCGGCCGCACTCGCGGGCCTGCCCGTGACCCGGGCGGAGGACCTGACGCGGGGCACGGACACGCTGCCCCCGACGGACGGCCTGCGCTACACGCTCGACGGCGCCCGGGTGATCGTGCGCCCCTCCGGCACGGAGCCCAAGCTGAAGTGCTACCTGGAGGTGGTGATCCCGGTCGCCGACCACGCCGGCCTTCCGGCGGCGCGCGCGAAGGCGGCCGACCTGCTGACGGCGCTCAAGCGCGACCTGTCGACGGCCGCGGGCATCTGAGACGGGACACCGCCCCCCCGGCCGAACAGAGGACGTGTGCCGCCCCCGGATGCGGCACACGTCCTCCTGCCCGCACCCCTGAACGCGGCCCATGCCCCCTGAAC
>NZ_LR732544.1:3358074-3362813 GCF_902506575.1 Streptomyces mexicanus
CCCCCACACCGCCCCGTACCACCGGACCACCCCCCGGGGTCTGTACAGCCGCTACGCGCGTAGATATGCTCGTCTGGTGACCATGCCCACTACCGCACCCACAGCTCACGCCCTGTCGGACGTCACCGCGTCCGACAGCTCGCTGCGCCGCTTCCTGCACGGGCTGCCCGGCGTCGACGCGGTCGGCCTCGAGGCGCGCGCCGCCGCGCTCGGCACCCGTTCCATCAAGACCACCGCGAAGGCGTACGCCATCGACCTGGCCATCTCGATGGTCGATCTGACGACGCTGGAAGGCGCGGACACCCCGGGCAAGGTCCGGGCGCTCGGCGCCAAGGCGGTCCATCCCGACCCCACGGACCGGACGACCCCGGCCACGGCCGCGGTCTGCGTCTACCCCGACATGGTGGCCGTCGCCAAGGAGGCGGTGGCCGGCTCGGGCGTGAAGGTCGCCTCGGTGGCCACCGCCTTCCCGGCCGGCCGTGCCCCGCTGGAGGTGAAGCTGGCGGACGTGCGCGCCGCCGTCGCCGCGGGCGCCGACGAGATCGACATGGTCATCGACCGGGGCGCGTTCCTCGCCGGCCGGTACCTGAAGGTGTACGAGGAGATCACGGCGGTGAAGGAGGCGTGCGGGACGTCGGCGCGCCTGAAGGTCATCTTCGAGACCGGCGAGCTGTCGACGTACGACAACATCCGGCGCGCGAGCTGGCTCGGCATGCTGGCGGGCGCCGACTTCATCAAGACCTCCACCGGCAAGGTCGCCGTGAACGCCACCCCCGCCAACACCCTGCTGATGCTGGAGGCGGTACGCGACTTCCGGGCGGCCACCGGCGTCCAGGTGGGCGTGAAGCCCGCCGGCGGCATCCGCACCAGCAAGGACGCGGTCAAGTTCCTGGTCCTGGTCAACGAGACGGCCGGCGAGGACTGGCTGGACAACCACTGGTTCCGCTTCGGCGCCTCCTCGTTGCTCAACGACCTGCTGATGCAGCGCCAGAAGCTGGCCACCGGCCGCTACTCCGGCCCCGACTACGTGACGGTGGACTGATCACCATGACCATCGAGAAGCGGTCTTCCGCATTCGAGTACGCGCCCGCGCCCGAGTCCCGCGCGATCGTCGACATCGCCCCGTCCTACGGCCTGTTCATCGACGGGGAGTTCATCGAGGCGGCCGACGGCAAGGTCTTCAAGACGCTCTCGCCCAGCACGGAAGAGGTGCTGTCCGAGGTCGCCCAGGCCGGTGAGGCCGATGTGGAGCGGGCGGTGAAGGCCGCGCGCAAGGCGTTCGAGACGTGGTCGGCGCTGCCCGGCTCCGAGCGCGCCAAGTACCTGTTCCGCATCGCGCGCATCGTCCAGGAGCGCAGCCGCGAGCTGGCGGTCCTGGAGACGCTGGACAACGGCAAGCCCATCCGGGAGACCCGCGACGCGGACCTGCCCCTGGTCGCCGCGCACTTCTTCTACTACGCGGGCTGGGCGGACAAGCTGGAGCACGCCGGGTTCGGCCCGCACCCGCGGCCCCTCGGTGTCGCCGGCCAGGTCATCCCGTGGAACTTCCCGCTGCTGATGCTGGCCTGGAAGATCGCCCCCGCGCTGGCCACGGGCAACACCGTCGTCCTCAAGCCGGCCGAGACCACCCCTCTGTCCGCCCTCTTCTTCGCGGACATCTGCCGTCAGGCGGGCCTGCCCAAGGGGGTCGTCAACATCCTCCCGGGCTACGGCGACGCGGGCGCCGCGCTCGTCGCGCACCCGGGTGTGGACAAGGTGGCCTTCACCGGCTCCACGGCCGTCGGCAAGGAGATCGCCCGCACGGTCGCGGGCACCCGGAAGAAGCTCACCCTCGAACTGGGCGGCAAGGGCGCCAACATCGTCTTCGACGACGCCCCGCTCGACCAGGCCGTCGAGGGCATCGTGAACGGCATCTTCTTCAACCAGGGCCAGGTGTGCTGCGCCGGCTCCCGCCTGCTGGTGCAGGAGTCGGTCCACGACGAGCTGCTGGACGCCCTCAAGCGCCGCCTGGGCACCCTGCGCCTGGGCGACCCGCTGGACAAGAACACCGACATCGGTGCGATCAACTCCGCCGAGCAGCTGGCCCGGATCACGGCGCTGGCCGAGCGGGGCGAGGCGGAGGGCGCCGAGCGCTGGTCCCCCGCCTGCGACCTGCCGGAGAGCGGCTACTGGTTCGCGCCGACGCTGTTCACCAACGTCACCCAGGCGCACACCATCGCCCGCGAGGAGATCTTCGGCCCGGTGCTGTCGGTGCTCACCTTCCGCACGCCGGACGAGGCGGTCGCCAAGGCGAACAACACGCCGTACGGGCTGAGCGCGGGCATCTGGACGGAGAAGGGGTCGCGGATCCTCGCCGTCGCGAACAAGCTGCGCGCGGGCGTCGTGTGGTCCAACACGTTCAACAAGTTCGACCCGACCTCGCCGTTCGGCGGCTACAAGGAGTCGGGCTTCGGCCGCGAGGGCGGCCGCCACGGCCTGGAGGCGTACCTCGATGTCTGAGCAGCACAACCGCCTGAGCGTCTTCAAGACCTACAAGCTGTACGTCGGCGGGAAGTTCCCGCGTTCCGAGAGCGGCCGGGTGTACGAGGTGAGCGACACTAAGGGCAACTGGCTGGCCAACGCGCCCCTGTCCTCCCGCAAGGACGCCCGGGACGCGGTGGTGGCCGCGCGCAAGGCGTTCGGCGGCTGGTCCGGTGCGACGGCCTACAACCGCGGCCAGGTCCTCTACCGCGTCGCGGAGATGCTGGAGGGCCGCCGCGAGCAGTTCGTGCGCGAGGTGGCCGACGCGGAGGGCCTGTCCAAGGGGAAGGCGGCAGCGGTCGTGGACGCCACGATCGACCGCTGGGTGTGGTACGCGGGCTGGACCGACAAGATCGCCCAGGTGGTCGGCGGTGCCAACCCGGTGGCGGGCCCGTACTTCAACCTGTCCTCCCCCGAACCGACCGGCGTGGTGGCCGTGCTGGCGCCGCAGGAGTCGTCGTTCCTCGGCCTGGTCTCCGTCGTCGCCCCGGTGATCGCGACCGGCAACACCGCCGTCGTCGTGGCGAGCGAGCGGGCCCCGCTGCCGGCCCTGTCCCTGGGCGAGGTGCTGGCCACCTCCGACGTCCCCGGCGGCGTGGTCAACGTCCTGTCCGGCCGTACGGCGGAGATCGCCGCGCCGCTGGCCGCGCACCAGGACGTCAACGCGATCGACCTGGCCGGTGCCGACGAGTCGCTGGCGAAGGAGCTGGAGGTCGCGGCGGCGGACAACCTCAAGCGGGTGCTGCGTCCACAGCCTGTGGACGACTGGTTCGCGACCCCGGGCATCGACCGCATGACGGCGTTCCTGGAGACGAAGACGGTCTGGCACCCCACGGGCGCGCTGGGCGCGTCCGGCTCGTCGTACTGAGCCGCCCCACGGAACGAGCCGCGTCCTCCCTCCGTCCAGGGAAGACGCGGCTCTCCGCGTGTCGTGCCCGGCCGCCCGTGCCTACCGCACCGCGCCCAGCACCGGGCCCACCACCGGAACGCTCCCGATCGAGGGGGCCTCGGCCAGCGGTTTGGTGAGCATCCTGGACTCCACCGGCGCGAAGTCGGCGAGTTGGGTGCCGACGCCGTTGTCCAGCGGGTCGACGCCGGTGCCCGCGAGCGGGTTGGGCTTGAGGCCGGCGACCGGGCCGGTGACGTAGCCGACCGTGCCGGCCACCGCGGCCAGGCCCGCCTGCGGGTCGATGCGGCCCGTGGAACCGGGCCGGAGCGTGCCGCCCACGAGCGGGAGGGTGTCCGCCGCGGCCGTCGCCGCGCCCGCGCCCACGGCGACACCGGCGGCCGCGACGGCGATCAGGGCGCGCCGTGCGGTGGGGCGGGAGGGGGACGCGTGTCGAGCCATGGCTGGGCCGCCTTCCGATGCGGTTCGGTACAAGAGGTCCGATACGTAACCGTAACGAAGTCCCGATACGCAAGGTAACGGACTCGGCGCCCAGGGTGGTTGAGAGGCGGGTCCGCGCCCCGAAGCCGACCCCCGGGGTCGGCAGCGGCGTCGCCATGCGTCAAACTGGTGTTCCGTGAGCCTTCATCCCCCGTCCCCCGCCCGTGTCGTGCTGCTGTGCGGCCCCTCGGGCTCGGGCAAGTCCCTGGTCGCCGCCCGTTCCGGGCTGCCCGTGCTGCGCCTGGACGACTTCTACAAGGAGGGCGACGACCCGACGCTGCCGCTGGTGGCGGGCAGTTCGGACATCGACTGGGACCATCCCGCGTCCTGGGACGCGGACGCCGCCGTCGAGGCGATCGCCCGGCTGTGCGCGACGGGCAGCACGAGCGTGCCCGTGTACGACATCGCGCGCAGCGCCCGTACCGGCGAGGACACCCTGCACATCGACCGGACCCCGCTGTTCGTCGCGGAGGGCGTCTTCGCCGCCGAGATCGTCGGGCGCTGCCGCGAACTGGGCGTGCTGGCCGACGCGCTGTGCCTGACCCGGGGGGCGGTCACCACCTTCCGCCGGCGTTTCCTGCGGGATCTGAAGGAGGGCCGCAAGTCGGTGCCGTTCCTGCTGCGCCGCGGCTGGCGGCTGATGCGCGCCGAGCGGTCGATCGTCACCCGCCAGGTCGCCCTCGGCGCCCACCCCTGCGACCGGGACGAGGCGCTCGACCGGCTGGCCGCCGCGGCGGCGGGACGGCAGGTGCAGGCGCGGACGGCCGCGTAGGCCCTCCATACGGAAAGCGGGACCGGACGGACCCCCCGGCCCTCCGGTCCCGCTCACCGC
>NZ_LR732544.1:3362914-3366962 GCF_902506575.1 Streptomyces mexicanus
TTTCCGTACCCCCCGGTACGGCCCCCGTTCCCCCCGACCTTCGGTGGGCGGCCGACTCAGGCGACCAGCTCGCCGAAGGACTCCTCCTGGCTGCGGCCGAAGCTGAGCACCTCGTCCTCGCGGAGCCGGCGCAGGGAGCGCCAGATGCTCGACTTCACCGTGCCGACGCTGATGCCGAGGATGTCCGCGATCTCCGGGTCCGTGCGGCCCTCGTAGTAGCGCAGGACCAGCATGGTGCGCTGAAGTTCGGGCAGCCGGGCCAGCGCCTGCCACAGCACGGCGCGCAGTTCGGTGCCGCGCATCGCGTCCGTGTCGCCGGGCGTCTCCGGCAGTTCCTCGGTCGGGTACTCGTTGAGCTTGCGGCGCCGCCAGGCGCTGATGTGCAGGTTGGTCATGGTGCGGCGCAGGTAGCCGCCGACCGCCGCCTTGTCGCTGATCCGGTCCCACGCCCGGTAGGTCGAGAACAGCGCGCTCTGCAGCAGGTCCTCGGCCTCGAAGCGGTCGCCGGTCAGGTGGTAGGCGGTGGCGTACAGGGAGGCGCGGCGCTCCTGGACGTAGGCGGTGAACTCCGCCTCCGACAGGGACGTCCGCTCCCCCGGCTCCTCCCCGTACGCGGCGGCGCCGTGCGTCTCCCCCCGATCCCCCGTGTGCGCGTCCACCACCGCCATGTACGGGGTGGTGTGCTGACGCCCGGTGCTGCGAGCGCACCCCCGCAGACTCGTCGCACCGGACTTCTCCGCCCCCCTGGTCACGTCGTGCAGACGCGTGACCACTGCGCTGGTGCTGGTGCCGTGCAGCGTGTTCATCTCGCGCCCCCCGTCGGTGGACCTCAGTTGCGGACTGCTTGCCTGTGCCGAAAAGCTTGCCGTGGTGACTTCATGGCCGTGTCCGCCGACTGTCACAGACGTGTCACAGGGCATCGGGCGCACCGGTGCGGGCGATGCGGCCGTACGGGTACGGGCCCTGCGGCCGTACGGGTGTCGAAACCCCGACCCCGCATGGGCCAGAATGAGGCCGTGCCTTCCCTGTTGCTGATCGAGGACGACGACGCCATCCGAACGGCCCTGGAGCTCTCACTGACGCGCCAGGGACATCGGGTGGCCACCGCTGCCAGTGGAGAGGACGGTCTGAAGCTGCTGCGCGAGCAGCGGCCGGACCTGATCGTGCTGGATGTGATGCTGCCCGGCATCGACGGGTTCGAGGTGTGCCGGCGCATCCGGCGCACCGACCAGCTGCCGATCATCCTGCTGACCGCGCGCAGCGACGACATCGACGTGGTGGTGGGCCTGGAGTCGGGGGCCGACGACTATGTCGTCAAGCCGGTGCAGGGACGGGTGCTGGACGCCCGGATCCGGGCCGTGCTGCGGCGCGGCGAGCGGGAGGCGAACGACTCGGCGGTCTTCGGCAACCTCGTCATCGACCGTGCGGCGATGACGGTGACGAAGAACGGCGAGGACCTGCAGCTCACCCCGACCGAGCTGCGGCTGCTGCTGGAGCTGAGCCGGCGGCCCGGTCAGGCGCTGTCACGGCAGCAGTTGCTGCGGCTGGTGTGGGAGCACGACTACCTCGGTGACTCCCGGCTGGTGGACGCGTGCGTGCAGCGGCTGCGGGCCAAGGTCGAGGACGTGCCGTCGTCCCCGACGCTGATCCGTACCGTGCGCGGAGTCGGTTACCGCCTGGACGCGCCTCAGTGACCGATGAGCAAGGGGGGCTCCGCGGCTGGGCCGCGGGGCGCAGGAAGGTGTGGTCGCGGCTGCGGTTCACCAGTCTGCGGCTGCGGCTGGTCGTCGTGTTCGCGCTGGTGGCGCTGACGGCGGCGGTGTCGGCGTCCGGGATCGCGTACTGGCTGAACCGGGAGGCGGTGCTCACCCGCGCCCAGGACGCGGTGCTGCGCGACTTCCGGCAGGAGATGCACAACCGGGCGGGCGCGCTGCCGGCGCACCCCTCGCAGGACGCGCTGCAGCGCACCGCCGGTCAGATGGCGGGCAGCAGCCAGCGGTTCAGCGTGCTGCTGGTCGGTCAGGACGCCGACGGACGGACGGTGTACGGCACTTCCGGCGGGCTGAGCGGCTTCTCGCTGCGGGACGTGCCCGCCTCGCTGCGTGCCGCGGTGGACAAGCGGCAGCCGCTGTCTGAGACGAACAAGGCGCCGTACCACCTGTACTGGCAGCGGATCACCGTGCACGGCACGCCGTACCTGGTGGCGGGCACGAAGGTGATCGGGGGCGGCCCGACCGGCTACATGCTCAAGTCGCTGGAGCCGGAGGCCAAGGACCTCAACTCGCTGGCCTGGTCGCTGGGGATCGCCACCGCGCTGGCCCTGGTCGGTGCGGCGCTGCTGGCGCAGGCCGCCGCGACGACCGTGCTCAAGCCGGTGCACCGGCTCGGTGTGGCGGCGCGCCGGCTCGGCGAGGGCCGGCTCGACACCCGGCTGCGGGTGTCCGGCACCGACGAACTGGCCGACCTGTCCCGGACGTTCAACAACGCGGCGGCGGCGCTGGAGAAGCGGGTCGCCGACATGGCCGCCCGCGACGAGGCCTCCCGCCGCTTCGTGGCGGACATGAGCCACGAGCTGCGC
This sequence comes from Streptomyces mexicanus, assembly GCF_902506575.1. Classification (GTDB taxonomy): domain Bacteria; phylum Actinomycetota; class Actinomycetes; order Streptomycetales; family Streptomycetaceae; genus Streptomyces; species Streptomyces mexicanus. Next base: position 3,365,493 of record NZ_LR732544.1, read on the forward strand.
ACCCCGCTGACGGCCATCACGGCCGTCACGGAGGTGCTGGAGGAGGAGCTGGACTCCGAGAGCGGCGGCATCGACCCGATGATCGAGCCGGCGGTCCGGCTGGTGGTCAGCGAGACGCGGCGGCTGAACGACCTGGTGGAGAACCTGATGGAGGTGACCCGTTTCGACGCGGGCACCGCCCGGCTGGTGCTGGACGACGTGGACGTCGCCGACCAGATCACCGCCTGCATCGATGCCCGCGCCTGGCTGGACGCGGTGGAACTGGACGCCGAACGCGGCATCCACGCCCGCCTGGACCCGCGCCGCCTGGACGTCATCCTCGCCAACCTGATCGGCAACGCCCTCAAGCACGGCGGCTCCCCGGTGCGGGTGTCGGTGCGCGCCTCGCAGGAGGAGGTCGTCATCCAGGTCCGCGACCACGGGCCGGGCATCCCCGAGGACGTGCTGCCGCACGTCTTCGACCGGTTCTACAAGGCGAGCGCGTCCCGGCCGCGGTCGGAGGGCAGCGGGCTCGGCCTGTCCATCGCCCTGAACAACGCCCACATCCACGGCGGTGACATCACCGCGGGCAACTCCCCCGAGGGCGGCGCGGTGTTCACGCTGCGGCTGCCCCGGGACGCCTCCGCGCTCGCCGCGCAGCCGGCGGAAGGCGAAAGCAAGGACACGGACCACGGCGACGGCAAGGGCAGGAAGGACGGCGACGGTGCGGTGCGGGAGCCCGGCCGCAGCGGCGGCGAGAACGGCAGCGCGCGGGAGGGCGCCCGGTGAGGTCACATGAGCGACGGGGGCGCCTGAGGTCCCTGCGCCGCCGCCTGCCGGCCCTCGCGGCGCTGGCGCTGCTGCTCGCGGGGTGCGGGATCCGCCCCACGAAGGTGCCCACCGACTTCGGCGGCGCGCCCTCGCGGGTGCCGTGCACGCCGTCCCAGCCCGGTGTCATCGGGCAGGCCGCGCGCGGGGTGCCCGTGCAGGTGTTCCTGCTGTGCGGGTCGTCACTGGTGAGCGTCGACCGGGTGGTGACCGTGCCGGAGGGCACGGCCGACGCGCGGCGGCGGGTCATCGTCGCCCAGGGGCTGCTGGACCAGATGGCGGCGCCGCCGTCCGCCGGGGAGAAGGCGGCCGGGTACAGCACGCACGTACCGCGCGGCCTGAAGGCCGCCGGCCCCCGCGCCGGGGACCCGCGGGACGCCCTCCGGCTGAGCACCGCCCCGTCCGCCCTCGACGCCTACGCCCTGGCGCAGATCGTGTGCACCCTGTCGGACTCGGCCGCCGCCGAGGGCGACGGTTCGGTGGTCCTGGGCGGTCCCGCCGACCCGCGGCTGCGCCGCTACGAGTGCACCGACGCCCTGCGCGCCCACCCCGGCACGACCGAGCCGCCGTCCACGGAGGTCACCGCCGGCTGACCCGCCGGCCGCCCGCGGCTCAGGGGCCGGGCTCCCCCCCCCCGCCCCCCGCCGCCGCCCCCCCCCCCGC
>NZ_LR732544.1:3366973-3403467 GCF_902506575.1 Streptomyces mexicanus
GGGCGGAACCGAACGAGCCGGGGGAGGCGTCTTGGGGGGCGTGCAGCGTCAAGGCTCTCTCGGCGGCAGGGCCGCCCTCCGCCTCCGTGCGACGGGAGGCGGCCTCCTCGTCATCCACGTGGCGCTGGTCGCCTGGCTGATGCTGCGCCCCCTGGACGTGCTGTGGGTGGCGCCGCCCAATCTGCGCCCGCTGGCCACCGTCCGCGCCGACCTGGAACTGGGCTGGCCCGGCGCGGTCCGGCCGCTGGCCGAGGGGCTGGGCCTGCTGGCCCCGCTGGGCGTGCTGCTGCCGCTGGCGCACGGCCGGCTGCAGGTCTCCCCGGTCGCCTCCCTGGCCCGTACGGTCGCGGCGGGCGCCCTGGTGTCGCTGGGCATCGCCCTGCTGCAGACCGGGGTGCCCGGCCGGGTCGTGGACGTCGACACGCTGCTGCTGAACACCGTGGGTGTGGCCCTCGCCCACCTCGTGGTGGTGCCGGCGGCCCGCTCCCGGCTCCGCCGCAGGGCCGAGCGCCGCGGCGGGTTCGCCGTGCCCCGCCAGGACGCGGCTCAGGGGCGTACCCCGACGATTCCCAGGGTCGGGATCGCCCCGTGGAGCGACGCTGCGCCCCCTTCGTCTCCGTAACGTGGAAGACGGACGGGGCCCGACGGGGAGGTCCCGCACGACAGCCCACGGAGGCCCAGATGACCGCCCTTGCCCGCCCCAGCCATGGCCGTGTGATCGGTGGCGTGTGCGCCGCGCTGGCCCGGCGCTTCCACACCTCCGCGACGACGATGCGGGTGATCTTCCTGCTGTCCTGCCTGCTGCCGGGCCCGCAGTTCCTGCTCTACCTGGCGCTGTGGATCCTGCTGCCCTCGGAGGACAAGGCCGCCCGCACGGCCTGGTAGCGACAGAGGGCGGCCACCGCCCCGGCCCCGCGGCCCGCCGCGCACCGCGCACGGACACCGCCGGGCCGCCGGCCCTCCGCCGCACCGCACGCGAACGCCGCCGGGGCGCACCCTTCAGACCAAGGGGTGCGCCCCGGCGGCGTGCGGGGAGGGCGTCGAGGGGTCAGCGCACGGGCAGGCCGCTCACCGGAAGGCCGTCGAGCGACAGGCCCTGGGTGGGCAGGCTCTGCACGGGCAGTCCGCCGAGCAGTCCGCCCACCGGCTTGGCCGCCTGGACGGCGCCGAGGCCCGTCTCGACCGTGGGCGTGGCCTGGGCCAGCGCCGGGGCGGCGCCCGGCAGGGCCTTGGCGACGTTCTGGGCGGGGAGCACCTGGCCGACGGCGCCGACGGTGCCCAGGGTCTTGCCGGCGTCCGGGAGGGCCGGAGCGGCGTTCGCGGCGCCCGCGCCGGCGGCGGCGAAGGCGGCACCGAGGGCGGCGACACCGAGGGTCTTGGCGGCAGACTGCTTCATGAAACGCGTCCTTGGAATGGAGAGCGGGGAAATGAGCGGTCCATGACCGTAAACACGGCCCGCCGCCGACCGCAAACATCGAATTGCGGACGGGTGGTGAAGCCCGCCCGCGTCCGCATTCCCCCGTTCAGCCCTCCGGTGGCGCGGAAGGGCTGGTCGAGGCGGTCTGCCGGAACAGCCATTCGGATTTCAGGGCCGCGTATCCGGGCTTGATCACGTCATTGATCATCGCCAGCCGTTCATCAAAAGGAATGAAGGCCGACTTCATTCCATTGACGGTGAACCACTGCATGTCGTCGAGGGTGTAGCCGAATGCCTCGACCAGGTGCTCGAATTCCCGGCTCATGCTGGTGTGGGACATCAGCCGGTTGTCCGTGTTGACGGTGGCGCGGAAGTGCAGCCGCCGCAGCAGCCCGATGGGGTGCTCGGCGTAGGAGGGGGCCGCGCCGGTCTGGAGGTTGGAGCTGGGGCACAGCTCCAGCGGGATGCGCTTGTCGCGGACGTAGGAGGCCAGCCGCCCCAGCTCGACCGTGCCGTCCTCGCGGACGCGGATGTCGTCGATGATCCGCACCCCGTGCCCGAGCCGGTCGGCGCCGCACCACTGCAACGCCTGCCAGATGGACGGCAGGCCGAACGCCTCGCCGGCGTGGATGGTGAAGTGGTTGTTCTCCCGCTTGAGGTACTCGAAGGCGTCCAGGTGCCGGGTGGGCGGGTAGCCGGCCTCGGCGCCCGCGATGTCGAAGCCGACGACGCCCGCGTCGCGGTAGGCGTTGGCCAGTTCGGCGATCTCCAGGGAGCGGGCGGCGTGCCGCATCGCGGTGAGCAGCGCGCCGATCCGGATGCGGTGCCCCTCGGCGAGGGCGAGCCGCTCGCCTTCACGGAAGCCCTCATTGACGGCCTCGACGACCTCCTGGAGGCTCAGCCCGCCCTCCAGGTGCTGCTCGGGGGCGTAGCGCACCTCGGCGTAGACGACGCCGTCCGCGGCGAGGTCCTGGGCGCACTCGCGGGCGACCCGCACGAGCGCCTGCCGGGTCTGCATCACGCCGACGGTGTGGGAGAAGGTCTCCAGGTACCGCTCCAGCGAGCCGGAGTCGGCGGCCTCGCGGAACCACAGGCCGAGTTTTTCGGGGTCGGTGTCGGGCAGCTGGGTGTAGCCGCTCTCGCGGGCGAGGTCGACCACGGTGGCCGGGCGGAGCCCGCCGTCGAGGTGGTCGTGCAGCAGGACCTTGGGCGCCCTGCGGATCTGATCGGAGCTAGGGATTCCCGGGGGGACGGTCTGGCTCGTCATCGGCGCACTCTACGCCCGCGCGGGCGGCCGGCGCCCGGTGTACACGGCCGTCGATATGTAACGGTGACCGCACGGACGGGTGGCGTACACCGTCGCTTCTGACACTGTTCTGTCATGGCGCAGCAAGCGACGCCGGGTCGCACGGCCCGGCTGGGGAGGACGGTCGGCCCGCGGCCGGCGGCGGTGAGCGGAGCGGTGCTGTTGCTCCCCGGCGGCCAGGAGGTCTCCGCCCGCAGGCCGTCCGCGCTGCGGGCGGCCGCTTCCCTGGGCACGCTCGGCCGCCGGCTGGCCCGCGCCGGCCGCGCCGAGGGCCTGGCCACGCACGTGGTGCACTACCGCTACCGCGGCTGGAACGGCAGCCAGGCGCATCCGGCGCAGGACGCCGCCTGGGCGGTGGAGGAGGCCGTACGGCGCTACGGGGACGTGCCCGTGTGCCTGGCGGGGCTCGGCATGGGCGGCCGGGCGGCCCTGCACGCCGGCGGGCACGAGGCCGTCAACTCGGTGGTGGCGATCGCCCCCTGGCTGCCCGAGGACGACGTCGCCGCCTCCCCCGAACCGGTGAAGCAGCTCGTCGGCCGGCAGGTGCTGATCGTGCACGGCACGAACGACCAACGCACCGATCCCGAGCTGTCGTTCCGGTTCGCGGCCCGGGCGAAGAAGGCCAACCGGGACGTGTGCCGGTTCGAGGTGCACACCGACGGGCACGGGCTGCGCCAGTACCGCGACGAGGTCACCTCGCTGGCCGTGGACTTCGTGATGGGCGCGCTGTTCGGGCACGACTTCTCCCGGCCGGTGCGCGACGCGCTGGCGGCACCGCCGCCGCTCGGGCTGCGGATGCCGCTGGCGGCGGGGTTCGGCAGGTCGTTACGGCGGCGCTGATCCGGGCGCCGGGCGCTCCCCGGGACGTCACTGCCGGGGGCGGCGGCCGGGAGCGGCGGTCCGGCGGGCACGGGCCGGGTGCCGCACGGTCCGGCCGGGGCGGCAGCGCCGTACGGTCACAGCCGGGACAGCAGCGCCGTACGGTCACGGCTGGGGCAGCAGCACCGCACGGTCACAGCCGGGGCGGCGGCGCCGTACGGTCACGGCTGGGGCAGCAGGCGGCCCCGGCGGGAGAGCAGGAACTTCTTGAACGCCGCCACCGGGGGTGTCTCCGGCCCGCCCGCCGGCCAGGCGACGCCGATCTCGCGCACCGCGCGCGGGGCCGTGACCGTCAGTTCGGCCACCCCCGGGCGGGGCACGGCGGGCGGCGGCAGCAGGGCGACACCGAGCCCGGCGGCGACCAGGCCGCGCAGGGTCTCCGTCTCCTCCCCCTCGAAGGCGATGCGCGGGGTGAAGCCGGCCTCGCGGCACAGGGCGTCGGTGATGCGGCGCATGCCGTAGCCGGGTTCCAGGGTCACGAAGGACTCCTCGGCGGCCTCCGCCAGCCGGATGCGGCGGCGGCCGGCCAGCCGGTGGCCGGCGGGCACCACCAGGCGCAGCTTCTGCTCGTCCAGGCGGCGGGCCACCAGGTCCGGGGCGTCCGGCACGGGCGAGGTCAGGCACAGGTCCAGCTCGCCGGCGCGCAGCCGCTCCAGCATGGCTCCGCCGTGGTCCTGCACCAGGCTGAAGCGGATGCGGGGGTGATCGTCGCGGAAGGCGTGCAGCAGGTTGGGCACCGTCTCGGCGCCCATGGTGTGCAGGAAGCCGAAGGCGACCTTGCCGGTGGCCGGGTCGGCGTCCGCGCGCACCTCCTCGGCGGCGCGCTCGATCTCGGCGAGGGCGCGTTCGACGGAGCCGAGGAAGGTGCGGCCGGCGGGGGTGAGGGAGACGGTGCGGCCCCGGCGGGCGAACAGGGCGACGCCGAGGTCCTGTTCCAGGCGGACCAGGGCGCGGGAGAGGGGGGACTGGGGCACGCCCATCTCCTGCGCGGCGCGGGTGACGCGCTCGGTGCGGGCGACGCCGGCGAAGTGGGCGAGGCGGGGCGCGAGCAGGCGGGTGATGTCCTCACCGTCGGTTTCGCCGCCGTTCCGTTCGATGTCTTGTGTGTCACCGGACGGTGACAGCCGACCTCGTGACCTCTGCTGATGCACCATGGGAACGATTATGGCCAGTCCATGCATTGGACGGATCAGTGACGGCCTCCTTACCGTCGAGACATGAATCCCGCCGATACCGGGGCGTCCACCACCGTGGGCGCCGCACCCGCCGTCCCCGCCGCCGACGCGACCCCCGACACCGCCGCCGACGCCACTCCCGACACGACCGCGGACGCCACCGCCGGCACCGCCGACACCGGCCGCGCCGCCTCGTCCGCCGGCTCCCGGATGACCCCGGGCGGCCCCGGCTACCGCCGGATGAGCCTCGCGCTGTTCCTCGCCGGTGTCGCCACCTTCGCGCTGCTGTACTCCACGCAGGCGCTGCTGCCGCTGATCTCCGGGGAGTTCCACGTGGCGGCGGGCGACGCGAGCTGGACGGTGGCGGCGGCCACCGGCGGTCTGGCCGTCTTCGTCCTGCCGATGAGCGCCCTGTCGGAACGTTTCGGCCGGCGTGCGGTCATGACGGCGTCCCTGGCGGTCGCGGTGAGCGTCGGCCTGCTGGTGCCCTTCGCGCCCTCGCTGGGCGTGCTGGTGGTGCTGCGGGCGCTGCAGGGCGCGGCCCTGGCGGGCCTGCCGGCCTCCGCGCAGGCGTACCTGGCGGAGGAGGTCAGCCCCAAGGCGCTGGTCACGGCCATCGGCCTGTTCGTGGCGGGCAACAGCGTGGGCGGCATGAGCGGCCGGGTCATCACCGGCTGGGTCGCCCAGGAGTGGGGCTGGCGGGTCGCCGTCGGCGTGATCGGCGTGGGCGCGGTGGGCTGCGCGGTGGCGTTCCGCGTGCTGCTGCCGGCGCCGCGGCACTTCCGGGCCGGCTCGCTCCGCCCGCGGGTGCTGCTGGGCACGGTCCGCGACCACCTGGCCGACCCGCTGCTGCGCCGCCTGTACGCGATCGGCGCGCTGTTCATGACGGTGTTCGGCGGCGTCTACACCGTGATCGGCTACCGCCTGACCGAGGCGCCCTTCTCGCTGCCCCAGGGCATCATCGGGTCGATCTTCCTGGTGTACCTGGTGGGCACGGTGTCGGCGTCCACGGCGGGCCGCCGGGTCGGTCGGCTGGGCCGCAGGGGTGCCCTGTACCTGGCGGGCGCGACGACCGCGGCGGGCCTGCTGGTGTCGCTGCTGAACTCGGTGGTGCTCGTCCTGCTGGGCCTGGTGCTGATCACCGCGGGCTTCTTCGCCGGGCACGCGGTCGCCTCCTCGGCGGTCAGCAAGACCGCCACCCACGGCCGCGCGCAGGCCTCCGCGCTGTACCAGTCGGCGTACTACATCGGCTCCAGCGTCGGCAGCACGGTCGGCGCGACCGCCTTCCACGCGCAGGGCTGGCCGGGCACGGTCGGCGTGGGCCTGCTGGCGATGCTCGGCGTCGTGGCGATCACGCTGCTGGGGACGCGGGCGGCGAAGGCGGCGGCCCGGCACCGGGATCCGGCGACCGCCTGACGCCCTCTCGCTCCCGCTGTCGCGCCCCCGCTTCCACCTGCTGATTCTCCCGCTTCGGGGGCGAGTGTCAGTGGGCTGCGGTAGCTTCCGAAAGTGCCGGGCGCGATGAGGCGCCCGGACGGGAACGGCCGCAGGGGTGGGTGGACGACGATGGTCGACGGTACGGCGACGAAGGACCTGGACGCGCAGCTGGAGAAGTACCGCGTCGAGCTGACGGGCTACTGCTACCGCATGCTCGGCTCGTCCTTCGAGGCGGAGGACGCGGTGCAGGACACCCTGGTGCGGGCCTGGCGCAGCCACGAGAAGTTCGAGGGCCGCTCCAGCCTGCGCTCCTGGCTGTACCGGATCGCGACGAACGTCTGCCTGGACATGCTGTCGGCGGGCAGCAAGCGGGCCCGGCCGATGGATCTGACCGAGTCGACGCCGCTGGCCCGGGCGGCCCTCACCCCCCGCCCGGACCACACCTGGCTGGAGCCGATGCCGGACGGCCGGATCCTGCCGGCGGTCCAGGACCCGGCGGAGGCGGCCGTCGCCAAGGAGTCGGTGCGGCTGGCGTTCATGGCGGCGCTGCAGCAGCTGCCGCCCAAGCAGCGGGCGGTGCTGATCCTGCGGGAGGTGCTGGCCTGGAAGGCGAGCGAGGTCGCCGAGCTGCTGGGCACGACGGTCGCCTCGGTCAACAGCGCGCTGCAACGGGCCCGCGCGACCCTCGCCGAGCGCGAGGACCGGGGCGAGCGGGCGGCGGTGTCGGACCCGCTGGACGAGGAGCAGCAAAAGCTGCTGGAGCGCTATGTGCAGGCGTTCGAGGGGTACGACATGGCGGCGCTGACCGCGCTGCTGCACGAGGACGCGATCATGACGATGCCGCCGTTCGACCTGTGGCTCACCGGCGCGGCGGACGTCACCGGCTTCATGTCCACCATCGGCGCCTCCTGCGCGCACTCCCGCCTGGTTCCGGTGCGGGCCAACGGGCTGCCCGGGTTCGCCCAGTACAAGCCGGACCCGGACAAGGGCGGCTTCACACCCTGGGCCGTGCAGGTGCTGGAGATCTCAGGGGGCCGGATCGCCGGGCTGCACTGCTTCCTCGACACCCAGCGCTGGTTCCCGCTGTTCGGACTGCCCCTCCACCTGGAAGGAGAGCCCGACCAGATCGAGCAGGGCCAGTAGCGCCGGGTCGGGGTCCCGCAGCCGGATCCGCCCGCCCGCGCGGCGGGCGGTCAGCTGAAGCCGCGCCAGCAGCTCGACCGTTCCCAGCCCCGGCGGCCCGAGGCCGCCGGCCTCGCAGACGACCACCCGGTCCGCGCCGCCCGCACCGTCCGCCAGCAACGCCCGCACCCGGGCGCACAGCCCCGCCACCTCGCCCCGGCTGACGGGGCCGGGCAGCACGAGTACGGGCGGTGTCACGGCATCCACGCACGGTAGACCGGCGCGCCGCGCCGAACTCATCGGACCGGCGCCGCAGAGATCACATTGACCATCGGCGCCCCGCCGACCAGGGTTGGCATGTGCAGGGCGTGTTGAGCGGGTTCGCGGTGATCGCCGTCGTCATCGCGGTCGGGTACGGGATCGGCCGGCGCGGCTCGCTCGGGGAGCAGGGGCGGGAGGTGCTGACCCGGCTGGCGTTCCATGTGGCCACTCCGGCGCTGCTGTTCACCACGCTCGCCCGCGCCGACCTGTCGGTGGTCTTCTCCACCCGGCTGCTGGTGACGGCCGTCAGCACGGCGGTGGCGGCGGGCGTCTTCGTCGCGGTCGGCGCCGTACGCCGCTGGGGGGTGGGCCGCACGACGATCGGCGCGCTGTGCTCCAGTTACGTCAACGCCGGCAACCTCGGCATCCCGATCGCCTCGTACGTCCTCGGGGACGCCTCCCTGGTGGCTCCGGTGCTGCTGTTCCAGCAGATCGTCGTCACACCCGTCGCGCTGACCGTCCTCGATCTCACCGGCGCGGGTGACAAAAGACCCCTGTGGCAGCGGCTGCTCACACCCCTGCGCAACCCGATCGCCGTGGGCGCGCTGAGCGGCGTCCTGGTCTCCGCGGCCGGCCTGCGCCTGCCCGGCCCGGTGCGCGAACCCCTCACCCTGATCGGCAACATGTCCGTCCCGGCCGTCCTGCTCGCCTTCGGCATCTCCCTGCGCGGCAGCGCGGCCCCCGGCCGGGGGCGGGACGCCCATCTGGTCCGGCTGTCGGTGGCGCTGAAGTCGGTGGGCCAGCCGGTGGCCGCGTGGGCGCTGGCGGCGGGCGTCTTCGGGCTGCGCGGCGCCCCCCTGCTGGACGTGGTGGTGACCTCGGCGCTGCCCGCCGCGCAGAACCTGTACACCTACGCAAGCCGCTACGGGGTGGGCGAGTCGCTGGCGCAGGAGTCGATCCTGCTGTCCACGGTGCTGTCCGTGCCGGTGCTGGTGGCGGTCGCGGCACTTCTGGGGTGAGGGGACGTCAGTCGACGGGGAAGTCGCCGCTGTCGAGCACGCGGCCGAAGGGGGCCGGGAGTTTGACGGGCTCACCGAACTTGGCTGTGGTCAAGGGCCGGTAGACGTCCCCCCTCGGCTCTCCGTAGAGCGTCACGGTGGGACCATCGGGGGCCCAGCGGTCGACGAGCAGATACAGGGGGATGCCTGCGGCGGCGTAGGCCGCCGGTTTGCTGATCCGGTCGTGGCGTGCGTGGGACTTGGACGTGACCTCGACGACGAGTTCCGCGAGAGCGGCCGGGATGTGCGTGTCCGCTTCCGCGCACTCGGACAGCGGAGCCACCACGAGGTCCGGGATGAGCATGCCCAGGCGCGAGGGCACTGCGATGGCCAAGGTCTGGAAGATCTCCCAGTCTTCGGGGATCACGGAGTAGAGGCGACGCTGGATGCGGGCCGCGATCACGTTGTGACGGGCTGCGGGAGCAGGTGAGACGGTGATGATCCCCTCGATGATCTCCACCTTGCTGCCCTCAGGCCATTCCATCTCCTCCCAGAACCGGACGAGCTCGTGCCGGCTCTGCTCGGGATCGTGGCCCACGGTGAGTGCGCTGATGGCGGTTCTCCTATCGGTGCGTCACCGATCCCAGCATGGAACGGGACCGGTGCAGGTCCACCGATCCCGTTCACCCTTATGAGGAAACCGCAGGTCAGGCGATGCGCTCCAGCACCACCGGCGAGGCGGTGAAGTCCGTGCCGGGTGCCGCGATGTCGTACGCGCCCTCGACCGCCTGGAGGGCGTACTCGAAGCGCTCCGGGGTGTCGGTGTGGAGGGTCAGCAGGGGCCGGCCGGCCGTCACCGTGTCGCCCGGCTTGGCGTGGAGTTCGACGCCCGCCGCGGCCTGCACCGGGTCCTCCTTGCGGGCGCGGCCCGCGCCCAGGCGCCAGGCGGCGACGCCGATGTCGTAGGCGTCCAGGCGGGTCAGGACGCCGGAGGAGGGGGCGGTGACGACGTGCTGTTCGCGCGAGGTGGGCAGCGGGGCGTCCGGGTCGCCGCCCTGGGCGGTGATCATGCGGCGCCAGACGTCCATCGCGGAGCCGTCGGCCAGGGCCTTGGCCGGGTCGGCGTCCTTCAGGCCGGCGGCGTCCAGCATCTCGCGGGCCAGGGCGAGGGTCAGTTCGACCACGTCGGCCGGGCCGCCGCCCGCCAGGACCTCCACCGACTCGCGGACCTCCAGGGCGTTGCCCGCGGTCAGGCCCAGCGGGGTGGACATGTCGGTGAGCAGGGCGACCGTCTTCACGCCGGAGTCCGTGCCGAGGCCCACCATCGTCCGCGCCAGCTCGCGCGCGTCCTCGATCGTCTTCATGAAGGCGCCCGAGCCGACCTTCACGTCCAGCACCAGCGAGCCCGTGCCCTCCGCGATCTTCTTGGACATGATGGAGGAGGCGATCAACGGGATGGCCTCGACCGTGCCGGTCACGTCGCGCAGCGCGTAGAGCTTCTTGTCGGCGGGGGCCAGGCCGTCGCCGGCCGCGCAGATGACCGCGCCGACGCCGTCCAGGACGTTCAGCATCTCCTCGTTGGACAGCAGCGCGCGCCAGCCGGGGATGGACTCCAGCTTGTCGAGGGTGCCGCCGGTGTGGCCCAGGCCCCGGCCGGACAGCTGCGGGACGGCCGCGCCGCACGCGGCGACCAGCGGGGCCAGCGGCAGGGTGATCTTGTCGCCGACGCCGCCCGTGGAGTGCTTGTCGGCCGTGGGGCGGGCGAGGGAGGAGAAGTCCATGCGCTCGCCGGAGGCGATCATCGCGGCGGTCCAGCGGGCGATCTCGCGGCGGTTCATGCCGTTGAGCAGGATGGCCATGGCCAGCGCGGACATCTGCTCGTCGGCGACCTCCCCGCGGGTGTACGCGTCGATCACCCAGTCGATCTGCTCGTCGCTGAGTTCGCCGCGGTCCCGCTTGGTGCGGATGACGGAGATGGCGTCCATGGCCATGGGGTTCGCTTCCTTCCGGGAGTGCGAAGGGGGCGGCCCCTCCGGGCCGCGAAGGGCGGGTCGGAGGGGCCGCGTTCGTTACTTGCTGAGATGGTCCGGCCCGAAGGCCTGCGGCAGCATCTCGGACAGCGGGAGGATGCCCGCCGGGGTCTCCAGCAGCAGATCCGGCCCGCCGAACTCGTACAGCAGCTGCCGGCACCTGCCGCACGGCACGAGGATCTCGCCGTTGCCGTCCACGCAGGTGAAGTGGGTCAGCCGGCCGCCACCGCTGTTCTGCAGCTGGGAGACGAGCCCGCACTCGGCGCACAGGCCCACGCCGTAGGAGGCGTTCTCGACGTTGCACCCGGTGACGACGCGTCCGTCGTCGACCAGGGCTGCGACGCCGACCGGGTAGCCGGAGTAGGGGGCGTAGGCGCGGCGCATCGCCGCGCGGGCCTCCTCGCGCAGTGCCGTCCAGTCGACCGTCGGCGGCGTCGAAGTCACTTGCCCTGTCCCTTCCGGTACGGCAGGCCGTCCGCCTTCGGCATCCGCAGGTGCTGCGCGGACAGCGACAGCACCAGCAGGGTGACGATGTACGGGGTCGCGGTCACGACCTGCTTGGGTACGTCGTCGGTGCCCGCGTACCAGGCGAACATCAGCGCCGAGACCACGGCGGTGATCACCGCCGGGACGAACCGCTTGCGCCAGGCCAGGTACGCCACACCGAACACCAGCAGGATCGCCAGCAGCAGGATCAGCGCGTGGACATTGGTGGTGCCGCCGCGCAGGTTCAGGCTGTCGGTGTAACCGAACAGGCCGGCGCCCAGCGCGAGGCCGCCCGGCATCCAGTTGCCGAAGATCATCGCGGCGAGGCCGATGTAGCCGCGCCCGGCGGTCTGCCCGTCGAGGTAGACGTTGGAGGCCACGATGGACAGGAACGCGCCGCCCAGCCCGGCGAAGCCGCCGGAGATGATCACGGCCAGGTACTTGTACTTGTAGACGTTGACGCCGAGGGACTCGGCGGCCACCGGGTTCTCGCCGCAGGAGCGCAGCCGCAGCCCGAACGCGGTGCGCCACAGCACCCACCAGGAGGCCGGGACCAGGGCGACGGCGACGACGGTCAGCGGCGAGAGGTTGGTGAACAGGCCGCCGAGCAGGCCGGCGAGGTCGGACACCAGGAACCAGTGCTTGTCGTTGAGCGTCTGCAGCGCGTCCGACAGGCCGGGCACGGAGAAGGAGCCCAGCGAGTCGATCGGCGGGGACTGCTTGGAGGAGCCCTGCGGGGCGTCCTCGAAGGTGAACTTCGACAGGTAGCGGGTGGTGCCCAGCGCCAGGATGTTGATGGCCACACCGGAGACGATGTGGTTGACGTTGAACGTCACGGTGGCGACGGCGTGCAGGATCGCGCCGATGCAGCCGCCGACGATCCCGAACAGCACGCCGGTCCACGGCCCCCACTGGTAGCCGGCCCAGGCGCCGAACCAGGTGCCGAGGATCATCATGCCTTCCAGGCCGATGTTGACCACACCGGCCCGCTCGGCCCACAGGCCGCCCAGGCCCGCCAGGCCGATGGGTACGGCCAGGCGCAGCGCGGTGGACATCTGCCCGGTGGAGGTGATCTCGTTCGCGCCGGTGATCAGGCGGACGACCGAGGTCAGGACGAGGACGCCCGCGATGATCAGCAGGAGCACCGGCAGGGAGAACCGGCGGCCGCCCCGGCCGGACTGCTTCGCCTGCGGCTTGGCGATGGTCGCGGTGGTCATCGGGCCGCCACCTCCTTCTTCTCGGAGTTGTTCAGGGCGGCGGCCGCGGCGGCGAGTTCGGCGCCGACCCGCTTCTGCTGGCGGCGCAGGCCCCACTGGCGTACGGCCTCGTAGGAGATGACGACCGCGAAGACGATCAGGCCCTGCATGATGGTGGCGATCTCCTTCTCGTACGCCACCGGGGTGGCGTAGTCGAGGGCGGGAGAGGCCTTGTCGAGGAAGGCGATCAGCAGCGCGGCGAAGGCGATGCCGACCGGGTTGTTGCGGCCCAGCAGGGCGATGGTGATGCCGGTGAAGCCGAGGCCGGTGGGGAAGCTGAGGCTGTAGGTGTGGGCGTCGCCGAGCAGCAGCGGCAGACCGGACAGGCCCGCGACGGCGCCGGAGATCAGCATCGCGGTGAGCACCATCTTCTTGGCGTCGACGCCGGAGGCCGCGGCGGCGGTCTCGGACTCGCCGGTGGCGCGCAGGTCGAAGCCGAAGCGGGTGCGGTTGAGGACGATCCAGTAGACGACGCCCATGGCGACGGCGAGGAAGACCAGGCCGTAGATCTCGCCGACCTCCGCGCCCAGGTCGATGCCGGGGAACCAGCCGGACTTCTTCATGGTGCCGGTGGTCATGTTGTTGCCGACCTGCACGCCCCACACGCTGGACAGGGTCAGGTAGCCGATGAGGGCGGTGGCGATGGAGTTGAGCATGATCGTGGCGACGACCTCGCTCACGCCCCGGGTGACCTTCAGGACGCCCGCGATGCCGGACCACAGCGCGCCGGTGAGCATGCCGACCAGCAGCAGCACCGGGATCTGCAGGAACGACGGCAGGGCGAGGTGGGCGCCGACGACGGCGGTGATGACCGCTGCGAGCCGGTACTGGCCGTCGACACCGATGTTGAACAGGTTCATCCGGAAGCCGATGGCGACCGCGAGCGCGGCCAGGTAGTACATCGACGCCTGGTTGAGGATCAGCACCTGGACGTCGGAGTAGCCGGCCTGCTGCAGCATCAGCGTGTACGGCTCGATCGGGCTCTTGCCCGAGGCGATCAGCACGATCGAGGTCAGCACGATCGCCGCGACGAGCGCGATGACCGGGCCGGCCACGGCCAGGAGCACCCGCTCCTTGTCGAACTTCTTCATCGGGCCTCGCCCTCCGGAGCGGCGTGCGCCTCGTCGGTGTCGGTCGGTGGGTGGTCCAGGTGGCCGGAGGCGGCACCCGTCATGGCCGAACCCAGTTCCTCGGGGGTGATGGTGGCCGGGTCGGCGTCGGCGACCAGCCGGCCGTTGTAGATCACCCGCAGGGTGTCGGACAGGCCGATCAGCTCGTCCAGGTCGGCGGAGATCAGCAGCACGGCCAGGCCCTCGCGGCGGGCCGCGCGGATCTGGTCCCAGATCTGCGCCTGCGCGCCGACGTCCACACCGCGGGTGGGGTGCGCGGCGATCAGGAACTTCGGGTGGTGGCTCATCTCCCGGCCGACGATCAGCTTCTGCTGGTTGCCGCCGGACAGGGAGGCGGCCGTGACGTCGATGCCGGGGGTGCGGACGTCGTACTCCTCGACGATCCGGCGGGTGTCGGCCTGCGCGCCCTTGGGGTCGAGCCAGAAGCCCTTGGCGTTGGGGCGTTCGGTGACGTGCCCGAGGATGCGGTTCTCCCACAGCGGGGATTCCAGGAGCAGGCCGTGGCGGTGGCGGTCCTCGGGGATGTAGCCGATGCCGGACTCGCGGCGCTTGCGGGTGGGCCAGGGGGTGATGTCCTGGTCCTGAAGGGTGATGGTGCCGGAGTCGGCGGGCTTGAGGCCGATGAGCGCCTCGATCAGCTCGGTCTGGCCGTTGCCCTCGACGCCCGCCAGGCCCAGGACCTCGCCGGCGTGGATGGTGAAGCTGATGTCGTCCAGGACGGCCCGGCCGCCCTCCGCCTCCAGGCGCAGCTTGTCGACGGTGAGGACGGGCCGGTCGGTGACGGTGGACTCGGCGGTCTCCGGGGTGGGCAGCTCGCTGCCGACCATCAGCTCGGCCAGCTGGCGCGGGGTGGTCTCGGAGGGCACGGCGGTGCCGACCGTCGTACCGCGGCGTATGACGGTGATGTCGTCGGCGACCGCGAGGACCTCGCCGAGCTTGTGGGAGATGAAGATGACGGACAGGCCCTCGGACTTCAGCTCGCGCAGGTTGGCGAAGAGCGCGTCCACCTCCTGCGGGACGAGCACGGCGGTGGGCTCGTCGAGGATGAGGGTGCGGGCGCCGCGGTAGAGGACCTTGAGGATCTCCACGCGCTGGCGGTCGGCCACGCCGAGGTTCTCCACCAGGGCGTCGGGGCGCACCCCGAGGCCGTAGCGGTCGGAGATCTCCTCGATCTTCCTGCGGGCCGCGCCGCCGATGCCGTGCAGCTTCTCGCTGCCCAGCACGACGTTCTCCAGCACCGTCAGGTTGTCGGCCAGCATGAAGTGCTGGTGGACCATGCCGATGCCGCGCGCGATGGCGTCGGCGGGGCTGTGGAAGGCGACCTGCTCGCCGTCGACCGCGATGGTGCCCTCGTCCGGCTTCTGCATGCCGTACAGGATCTTCATCAGGGTCGACTTGCCGGCGCCGTTCTCCCCGACGAGGGCGTGCACGGTGCCCTTGCGGACCGTCAGGTGGATGTCGTGGTTGGCGACGACTCCGGGGAATCGTTTGGTGATGCCCGCGAGCTCCACCGCGACGGTCGGGGAAGCGGTGGGCGGAGGGCTGCTGGACGCGTCGATGGCGCACTCTCCTCAGGAAAGGGGCCGCGGCTCTACGCGCATAGCGCCCCTGCTGTACACAGTGCCCGGACCCGGCCGGTGCCGTGTCAGGCGGGATCCGGTCCGAGCATTCTGCCGCGAACGGGGTGCGCTTCGACCTTGCGCGCGCACCCCGTTCCGCAGTCGTGACCGACAGGTCCGACAGGTTCCGCGGACCCTCGGGTCAGGAGGTCTTGACCTTGATGGTGCCGTTCTTGATGCCTTCCTCGGCCTTCTTGACCGCGGCCTGGACATCGGCGTTGTTCTTGAACACCGGGTTGGACTCCGACAGGCTCACGCCGCCGGTGGCCAGGCTGGCGCGCACCTCGCCGGTCTGCGGCTTGCCGTCCTTGACGGACTTGGCCAGGTTGAACACCGCGCCCGCGACGTCCTTCATGGCCGAGGTGAGGATCGAGTCCTTGTACTTGGCCAGCGCCGCCTGCTTGTACTGGTCGGAGTCGACGCCGATGGCCCAGATCTTGTGCGCGGCGGCCGCCTTGATGACGCCCTGGCCGGACAGGCCGGCGGCGGCGTAGACGACGTCGGCGCCCGCGTCGATCTGGCCGTTGGCCGCGTTCTCGCCCTTGTCCGGGCTGGCGAAGCCGCCCTCGGCGGCGGTCTCGGTCAGGTACTGCGACTTGACCTTGACGCCCTTCTTGGTGTCCTCGACGCCCTGCTTGAAGCCGGCCTCGAACTTGTGGATCAGCGGCACGTCGACACCGCCGACGAAGCCGACGACGTTCGACTTGGTCGTCTTGGCGGCGGCCACACCGGCGAGGTAGGAGGCCTGCTCCTCGTGGAAGACGAGGTCGGCGACGTTGCTCGCCTTGATGGTGTCGTCGTCGACGATGCCGAAGGTGACCTTCGGGTACTTGGCGGCGACCTCCTTGACGGCCGGCGCGTAGGCGAAGCCGACGCCGATCACCGGGTTGTAGCCCTGCTTGGCGAGGGTCTCCAGACGCTGGACCTTGTCGGCGTCCGACTCGCCGTCCTGCGGCTCGACGGCCGCGGACTTGTAGCCGAACTCCTTGTCGGCCTTCTCCATACCCGCCGTGGCGGCGTCGTTGAAGGACTGGTCGCCCTTGCCGCCGACGTCGTAGGCGAGAGCGAGACCGAGGTTCTTCTTGCCACCGCCGGCCGACTCGCTGGACGAGCTGCCACAGGCGGATACGGTCACGGCGAGGGCTGCGGTTGCGACACCCGCAACGGCGATACGGGACACCCGGCGCATGGAACGAGACTCCTTCGTGCAAGCGCCCGGACCAGGCGCTGGTTCCGCCGCAGCGTAACGCGCGTAGACCAGACGGAAAACCCCTTCTGTCCCCTCCGTTATCGAGCTGTGGCCACACCGGTGGCCGCTCATACGGACGGCGGCGGGACCCTCACGGAAGGCGAGGGACCCACCGGCACGCGGGGGCGGGAGCCACCGGCGCGCGGGCGCCGGAGGCGCCCTAGCGCGCCTCGACGGTGACCTTGCCGTCGATGATGTCCTGCCTGGCCTTCTCCACCGCGGCCACGACGTCCTTCATCGCCCGGTAGCGCGGGTTGGAGTCGGCGAAGCCGACGCCGCCCGACTTCAGGTCGCCGCGCACCTCGCCGCTCAGCGGCTTGCCCTGGACGACGGACCGGGTCAGCTCGTAGACCGCGCCGCCGACGTTCTTCAGGGCCGAGCCGAGGATCCAGTCCTTGTAGTCGGCGAGGCTGCTCTGCTTGTACTGGTCGGAGTCGACGCCGATCGCCCACACCTTGTGCTGGGCCGCCGACTGGATCACGCCCTGCCCGGACAGGCCGGCCGCGTGGTAGATGACGTCGGCGCCCGCCTCGATCTGGCCGCTCGCCGCGTCCTTGCCCTTGTCCGGGCTGGAGAAGCCGCCCTCCTGCGCGGTCTGCGTCAGATACTGCGACTCGATCTTGATCTTCGGGTCGACCGACCGCGCCCCCTGGTCGAAACCGGCCTCGAAGGTGTGGATGAGCGGGACGTCCACACCGCCGATGAAGCCGATGTGGTGCTTCTTGGTGGCCTTGGCCGCCGCCACACCCGCCAGGTAGGAGGACTGCTCGGCGTCGAAGAGGAGGTCGGCGACGTTCTTCGCCTTCACCGTGTCGTCGTCGACGATGCCGAAGGTGACCTTCGGGTACTTGGCGGCGACCTCCTTGACGGCGGGGGCGTAGACGAAGCCGACGCCGATGACGGGGTTGTAGCCGGCCCTGGCGAGCTGTTCGAGTCGCTGCACCTTGTCGGCGCTGGACTCGTTGTCGCTGGGCTCGACGTCCCGGCCGCCGATCCCGAACTCCTTCTCGGCCTTCTGGAACCCGGCGAAGGCGGCGTCGTTGAAGGACTGGTCGCCCTTGCCGCCGACGTCGTACGCCAGTCCGATGCCCTTGCCGGAGTAGGTCCCCGCGGACGCGGAGGATCCGCCCCCGCCGGACTCCGTGCTGGACTTGCCGCACCCGGCGGCGGCGAGCGCGAGGACCGTGACGGCCAGCGCGGCGCGGGAGAACGTCGTCTTCCGGGACTTCGTACGCACAGCAGTTCCCCTTCCGGCCCACGGCACCGTCACCGGCCCGCATCCGCCCGCCCCTGGCCGCGGGGCGATTGCGGCGCACATTGAAGTGCCCCGGTCTAAAAGTACAGGGATTCCACCCTGGGTCCTCTGACCTTTCCGGGGCTTCCTGCTTCATCGCGCTGTGCGGGCACGTGTGCCCGTCTTACCGGGGCTCCACAGGCGTTTAGCGTCTCCGCCCGTCCAGCGGCGACGATGCGACGCCCTTCGAAGAGGACGTTGCAGGCTGCGTTGTGGTCGCGGTCAAGCACGGTGCCACATGCGCCGCAGGTCCACTCCCGGACGTGCAGGGGCTTGGGACCGTCCCGGAATCCGCAGGCCGAGCAGACCTGAGAGGACGGGAAAACACGGTCCACCTTGGCGAAGACGCGGCCGTGCTTGACCGCCTTATACTCCAGCATGCCGACGAACGCGGACCATCCCGCGTCGTGCACGGACTTGGCGAGCCGGGTACGGCCGAGGCCGGACACCGCGAGGTCTTCCACGTACACCGCTTGGTTGTCGCGAATGATCTGCGTGGATGCCTTGTGGTGGAAGTCCCGGCGCCGGTCCGCCACCTTGGCGTGCTGGCGTGCGACCTTGATGCGGGCCTTGGCCCGGTTCTTCGATCCCTTCTGCTTGCGGGCCAGCTCCCGCTGAAGCCGCCTGAGCTTCTTCTCAGCGCGGCGCAGAAAACGCGGGCTGTCGATCTTCCGGCCGTCGGACAGGATCGCGAAGGCGGACAGGCCCAGGTCGATACCGCACTCCGCTTCCACCTCGGGGAGGGTGTCCGGCTCGGTGTCCACGACGAAGCTGAGGAAGTACCGACCACAGCTGTCCTTGATGACAGTCACAGAAGTCGGGGCGGCCGGAAGCCGCCGCGACCACGTGACCTTGAGGTCGCCGACCTTGGCCACGTACACCGTGCCGTCGTCCTTCAGGGAGAAGGCGTTGGTGTTGAGGCGGATCGACTGCCGGGTGTCCTTCTTCGTCTTGTAACGGGGAGGGCCGACCTTGCGGCCGGGCCGCTTGCCCTTGAGGCCGTCGAAGAAGTTCTTGTAGGCGGCGTCCAGGTCTCGTAGGGACTGTTGCAGGACAACCGCCGACACCTCCGTGAGCCAAGCGCGTTCCTCGGTCCGTTTGGCCTGGGTGATGCGAAGCCGGGACAGCTCAGCCGAGGTCACATAGGGCAGCCCCGCCGCGTGGGCTTTCTTCCGGTCGCGCAGGCAGTCGTTCCATACCACGCGGGCACACCCGAAGGCCCTGGCCAGCGCTCGCTGCTGAGAGGTATCCGGATAGGCCCGGTAGTTGTAGCGGAGCTGCACGCTCAAGATCCTGACGCGATTGGTCTACGGATGGAACGACCACAGACGCGGTGGACAAGGCGTTTCGGCGATGCATGTGCGTCGGGTCTTTGTGACGGAGTATCGACGTGAGGTCTGCAAGGACGAGATGTTGACACCTGCGAAAGACATCATGCGCAAGGTCTGCGAGCACTTTGAGGCGGAGCTGGAGGAGTTCGACGGCGGACGCGAGCGCGTCCACCCGTTGGTGCACTATCCGCCCAAGGTCCCCGTCTCCAAGCTGGTCAACAGCCTCAAGGGCGTCTCCGCCCGCCGGATGAGGCAGGGGCTCACCGGCCGGATCAATCAGGCCGTCATGCATGGAGACCGCGCCGCCGTAGCGTGGGGACAGGACAGTCCAGGCAGGCGCCTTCCAGCCGTCGTGCCCCGGCAGTCGGCGGACATCTTCCCGGATGCCGGTGGTCATTCATCGGCCGTCGGCACCTCATCGATCTCCTCCGCGTCGTCGCCGAGAGTCGGATCGGTGACCCCGAGACGGATGCCGCGAGACTCCGATACCCGGAGCACATCGGCCAGGCTCTCGGTCAGGCGGAGCGCGATGAGCTTCCATTCATGGACGCCGAGCCGCTCGGATTGCTCCAGCAGGCCACGAGACTGGAAGAGCACTTCGTGGCCGTCCCGCATCTGTTCGGCTTCTATCGCGTCCGCGAGCCCGGACAGCACGCCGCCCTCGCTTCCGGCCGACAGCCAGCACGGCTCTCCCTCGTGCGTCCAAGGCAGCAGTCGCGGCGACTTCACGCTGCCGCTCGCGTCTTCACGCATCGTTCCGTTGCCCATGCCACCAACGTACGGAGGCCGACTGAGCCGCGTCGATGGCACTTTGCTCCGGGGCCGACCGGGAATGCCACAGGGCGTCACACGGGCAGTGAGACCAGGTCGGCCAACTCCCGCATCTCGGGGGTCAGCGTCCGACGTTTGCTCACGATGCGCTTGAGGACGTCTGTGGCCAGACGCTGATGCGACAGCCACTGCGGGGAGCCGGCGCGGATCTTCTGAAAAGTGTCCACTGCCTCCGCGTACTGGCGCAGGTGCGTCTGGGCTCCGGCGACGTCCAGGAGGTGCCGGTTCCGGTTGTTCGAGGTCGGTTCCAGGGTGTCCACGGGAATCCTGGCGGCCAGGGACAGCACGTCGTCGGGCCGCCCGGCCACCATCGCGTTCTCCGCTCGCTTCAGGGCCACCGTGACAGGCCCGAAGGCGCGGAGGAAGTCACCGTCCGGTGTGCACTCCTCTCCCAGTGCCACGGCAGCCGAGCGAGCCAGTCGTAGGGCGTCCTTGGCCTCTCCAGGGCGGTTGTCCCGGATCGCCGCAGCCGACAGGCGAAGCAGGAGCCAGCCCCAAGTGCTCAGCTCTGCCGAGGTGGCACGGGACATGCGCGGCTCGACCTCGTCAGCCCAGTGAGCGGCCAGCTCCCGGGCCTCCGCGAGTTGCCCTCGACGAAGCAGGAGCCAACACCGGACGTTGGCGGAAGCGGCGGCCTGTATGCGGTCAGTGGCGTCGTCCATGGCCCGTTCCAAGGCCATGTCGGCGGCATCGAACTGCCGCGTCTGGGTCATCAGCCAGCCGGTGAGCTCCAGCAAACGTGCGCGGAGCGGCCGGCCACGGGGGTCCGTTTCGGTGAAAACTTCGATATCGCGCAGGAGGGGCGGCAGGGCCGTCACGAGGTCGGCGAAGCGGTCGCCGGCGAACAGGGGCACGACCGCCCGAAGGGCGTCCCTCACACCGTCGTAGGTAGGTTCTTCCGAAAGCCGGTCGGTCGCGGGAGGCGCCGCCAGAGCGGTGTGCACGGGCGCCCAGTGCTCTTCTGTTTCCTCGTCCGCTGCGACATTCGCATGCTCGGCGATGAGTCGGGTCGTGGGCACCTTGAGGGCGTTGGCGAGCCGACGTGCGGTCTCCAGGCGTGTGTCATCGCGCTCGCCCTGCTCCAGCTTGCGGATGAGGGAGACGGACACGCCGGAGAGTTCGGACAGCTCGCGCTGGCTCAGGCCACGACGCTTACGGATGCCCTGAAGCCGTACACCGAGGTTGGCGCTCATACTCCGAGAGTACGGCGTCGGACACCCCGCGAAGCCGGATCCGCGGGGCACCTGGGGGTGACCACCATCAGGAGGCGGAAGGCAGCCAGATCATTGCGCCCCACTCCTCCAGTCTCTGCCGTCGGGCCTCGTAGTCCGGAAGGGCACGGCACACGGTGCGCCAGAACTCCGGGGAGTGGTTGGGCACGTGCATGTGGGCCAGTTCATGGACGAGTACGTAGTCTACGAGGGCGGGAGGCAACTGCATGACCGCCCAGTGGATGTTGAGTGCGCCCCGGGCCGAACACGAACCCCACCGGTAGCCCAGCGGCCGGACGATCAAGTCGGCGGGGGGAGCATCCAGGGCCTTCGCCCAAGGGCCGACCCGCCGGGGAAGCCAGTGTCTCCCTCGCTCCACGTACCAGGCCACCAACACGTCACTGGCGATGTCCGCGCAGTCCCGCCGCAGCTGGAGCCTTCCCTGTGCCAGCGCCACCGGGTGGGGCGCCGCGCCCACGATTCTCAGCCGGTGGCTGCGCCCGAGATAGAAAAATCCCTCTCCGTCCACGAAGCGGCGAACCGGTCGGTGTTCCACTTCCGCCTCACGGCTGCGGACCTTGGAGTAGAGCCAGGGCAACCGACTGCGGACGAGTTTTTCCAGAGTCATGTGATCGGTGCCGGCGGGAACGGCCGCGACAATCCGCGCGTCGCGCTCCACCGTGACCCGGACGCTCTTACGTCCGGGCACGGGGCGGACCTCGATGACCAGACCGCCGATGTGCAGCGGTTCGGCCGGGGGGTCGTGCATGAACGGATTACAGATCCTTCTTGTTGTGCTGGACGATCTCCCGCAGTGCCGGAGCAAGACTGTCGACCATGGGATCCGTCCTTTCGTTGAGGGCAAGCAGCATCCAGATATCGGTCTGCAGATCGTGCAATGCGGCCGTATTGAAGAACAGATCCTTCCGCGCACTGTGCCGCACGGCGATGGAGCGCACTTCACGTGCCAGTCCGATCAGGTCCCGACGCACCTCGTCGGTGATGACACCGTCCGTGATGACAGTCGTCAGCTGCTGGTAGACGGCCTGCTCCAGCTTGCTCAGGGCACGCACGTCCTCCGGCAGGCCGGAGTCCCGCCCTTGCATCACGTCCTGGGCGCGTTGAGAGAGGTCTTTGAAAGCCTCCACCTGTCCGGTCCAGTTCTCCGCGTACTTCTTGAGGATCTCCTCCAGGCGCTGGCGGAGCTTGTCGTACGCGACCGGGTTCTCTTGGAAGTGGATTTCGATGTGGCTGCGCAGGGCGTGCGCCATCATCGAAGCCTTGGCGCGTGCACTCGGCAGCTGCTCGACCTTTGTGTGGAAGTCGTCGGAAGTGAGGCGGGTGGGCTCTATCGCGCGTTCGACACCGAGGGCCTTGACGTGTTCGTCGATCAGTTCCGCGACGCGAGCGCCGTAGGCGGCGGGGTTGAAGCCGTCGTCCTCCTCGCTGAACCGCTGCCTCGCCACCTGGGCGATGAACGCGAAGAGCTTGGCGGGCTTCTGGTAAGGCCGGGTGACCTCGCGGGGCATCAGAAGGGCGAGTGTGCCCAGGAACGCCCGGAGCAGCTTGCGATAGGTGATGCGTCGTTCCTCGTCCTCCAGTGTGTCGATGACTCGATGGACAGCGGCGGTGTCACTGGGGTCGATGAGCTCCTGGGACAGGCCGAGATGATGCCGAAGCGCCTGGTACTGGTTCTCCAGGTTGTCCTCCTCCGTCTCGAAGTCGACGGGTTTCCCCTCGGCTTCGTCGGAGGCGTAGGCGTCCATGGCCTCCCGGAGTGCCGTGGCCACCCCGGCGTAGTCGACGACGTATCCGGCCTTCTTCGTCTCTCCGTAGGTACGGTTCACGCGCGCGACGGCTTGCAGAAGCTCGGCCTCGCGCATCCGGCGGTCCAGGTACATCACCTGCTCGATGGGCGCGTCGAAGCCGGTGAGCAGCATGGTGCGCACGATGAGCATGGCCACTGGCCTGGCGTCCGGGGTGAGGTCGGCGGGATCCGGGAACGGCGCACGGAACGCTGCGATCGCGTTCTTGTGTGCGGTTGCGTCGGTCCAGGACGCCCACTCCTTGGCATCGTCCGCGTCCGGGGAGATCACCGGAACGAAGTCCATGACTTTGAGGAGCGCGAGCTGTTTGTGGGCAGCAACGAGCAGCCGCTGCCTGGGCGTGCGCTCTTCCGCAGGGGTCTCCTGCGCCTTGAGAAGCGTGCGGGCAGGTGACGCCGCCGCCTTCTCCACCTCGGTGACCAGGTCGTCCCGCGCATCGCGCAAGGCTTCCCGATAGCGGACGGCGATGCCTCGGGAGTGGGCGACGACCTGAGCTTTGAAGCCGTCCTTCATGGCTCCTTCCACATAGTGGCGGAGCATGTGCCGGGCTTTGCGCCGGATCATGTCGTCGGCTGCGAGGACCGCCGAGGAGTTGGCGTAGCGCTTCTGGAGCTCGTCGTACTGCTCGTCGGTGAGTTCCTCGAACTCCTCCTGGATCGTTTCGTCCAGTGCCTCACCGTCGACGACCGCGCCCTTGGCGACGTGCCCTTCGTAGTAGATGGGCACGATCGCCCCGTCGTCCTCGGCGTCCTTGATCCGGTAGGTGTCGATGAACTCGCCGAAGGTCGTGGTGGTGAGCTTGCGGCGGTTCATGATGATCGGGGTGCCGGTGAAGCCGATACGAGCCGCGTTGGGCAGAGACTCCATCAGGTTCTGGTGGAGTGTGGAGCTGTGCGAGCGGTGTGCCTCGTCCACGAGAATGAGGATTCCGTCGCGGTCGTTGACGAGTCCCCAGCCTGGTGTGCCCTCGTGAGCAAGGGAGTCGGCGGCGTTCTGCCGGGCTTTCTCCACATCCTGCTGCTTCTGGATCATCACGAAGACGAGGCCGGCGTTCTCCAGTCCCAGGACCTTCGGTACCTGGGAGGCACGCGTGATGATGTCAGGCTTCTCACCGGCGAGGGTGGCCGTCTCGGAGAGCTGGTCCTGGAGCTGCTTGCGATCGGTGACCACGACGACCTTGAAGTGGCCCAGACCCGGGGTGGAGCGCAACTTACGCACCAGGAACACCATGGTCAGGGACTTACCCGAGCCCTGGGTGTGCCAGACGATCCCGCCGCGCTTGTCCTCCTTGCCATGGACCTTCTTCGTCTCACCGGTCCGGAGCCGCTCTATCGCCTTGTGCACGGCCCGGTACTGCTGATAACGGGGACCGATCTTCACCCGGGCCGTGCGCCCGCCGGCCGTCTCCACGTCCTTGAAGACGACGAAATTGCGCACGATGTCGAGCAGGCGGTGCGGGTGAAGCACCCCTGCGGCCAGCACCTTCTGAGCTGCCGCAAAGGCGTCGTCGGGGTGGTAGGTGGTGGCGATCACCTGCTTGGTGTCGAGCGGATACGCGTCCCGCCAGACCACGTAGTCCTGGGGACGCGAGGTGAACGTGCCCAGGAGCGCGGTGTCACCCGTGGTGGCGACCGTCAACTGAACCGTACGGAAGAGCTGTTCGCTGCCCTCAGGTGTGGTCGAGTCCCGTCGCTGGTTGGCGTACCGCCGGAGTTGCTGGATGGCCTTGTGCGCATCTCCCTGACCGGCCTTGAGTTTCTTGCACTCGATGACGACCAGAGGGATGCCGTTCACGAAGAGGACGAGGTCGGCGATCAGCTTCTTGGGCTTGCCCGCGTCATCCCGCGCCCCCGGGATCGTCATCGGGAACTGGGAAACAACAAGGAAGTCGTTGTTCTGCGGGGTTTCCCAGTCGATGAACCGCACCTTCTGCGCCCGCCCGCCGCTCCAGCCTTGGACACCGGGTACGTCAACGCCCTCGATCAACGCCTCCGTCGCCGCCTCGTTGGCTGCGACGAGGCCCCCGCCGGGTGAGCCGCCCTTGCTGAGGGCGGCGATCGCGGTGGCCATGCGCGCATCATCCAGCCATGCCGCTCCGCTCGGTGTCCGGTTGAGCCGGTCCAGCCGCCGCCGCAGGATCCCGGTGAGCAGAGCACCGTCCGTCCCCTGCCGGACGTACGGTTCCTCACCGGGCTCCTGCAGCTCCGCGCCCTGAAGACCTACGACATGGCGCCAGCCCATGGTGGGGTGGGTGAGCTGAGCGATCAGCGGCGCCTCTACGTACTTGTACTCGGGGCCGGACATGATTGGACCGTCTCCTAAATAGGCTAGCAGCATGCAGGGGTACGGATTAAGCAATCGGAGCACCGCAGCTAAAACGTAATTGGAACCTTGCCGCTGAGGAGATCACCCATCAGAGCCTCCTTTTTCCTCAAGAGCTTCACCTTTGCGCTCGCATGAATCTTCAAGCGCCGACGCATATCCTCCTTCACGAGCAACAGCTCGGAGATTTTCCCTGATTCAGGCACAGGGACTTCGAGGTTCCAGATCACATCGCCAGTGATCTTCACCATACTGTCGGAGGTGCCTTGCGAGAGGGCTTGAATGCGGCGCCTAACCTCGGGCAGCGCAAAGACGCTTTCTAGAAATTCTACTGGAACGCCGGGCTTCGGCGTAAGCCTCATCATGAGATCCGGGTAAAGGCACGGAGCCCCTACATTCCGATAAATCCCTGCCAGCCCGACAAGCTCACGCGTGTTAGCGCGACTCACCAAAAGGTCGCCGTCGGAAAGAGTCGCCGAGTTTCCAGATGCCACATCAGGAGATACGGGCTTCAACTGCCGCGGCACAAATCCTGTTGGCGTTAGACAGCCGAGCCCTAGTACCAAAAATCCAGTCCAACCATCCACTTCGGTGGGCGAAAACCCATTTCTAGGGCGCCCCTTTAGGAGCTCCTTAACTTTGCGCCGCGGATGCTCTTGGTCGGAGAGTCGGCTAGAGATTACGGCGGACAGAGAGACAGCGTCCTTCTTCTCCATCGCTCCAACCGCCTGGATCTGCGCATCGACCTCGTCGAGCACTTCAGCGATACGGAGCTGTTCCGACAGTGGCGGAAGGTCGACCTCAATTTTCTTGAACTCGCTGTACTTAAGATTCCATGTGTCGCTAACAAGCCCCTGAGATCGGTTAAAGAACTTCCCCACAAGCTTGGGGTCCTTCAGGAACCAACGGAGAAACTCGCTGGAGACCGCGCCGACCGGTTCACACACTGTGTACGCTGGACTAACGATTCCAGCTTCACTGGCGACACCCGAGACTCCCTGCCACATCCGCATTGTGTTGTAAACAACATCACCCGGACGCACATCCCAATAAAGGGACTTGTCTGCACTGGACGAATCCCGTCGGCCGCTCTCGCTCTGTCGGATCACCCCCCGGTCAGCAGTGACCGAGAGCAGGGTGTCTACCGAGTGCGTCCGCTCTGATCGAAGCCTGAGAATCTCCCCCAGACTTACCCGCCGCCAGCCCTCACGCATACCCCAGCTCCTCCAAGTACCCCCGCAGCCGCTTCGCAGAAGCCTCGCGCTCCCGCTCCAGATCCGTCAGCGTCACCGCGTACTTCTCCCCCCAGTTTCGGAACGCGTCCACCAGCGCCCGGCGGTCCGCCAAGACAAAGCGGTTCATGCGCGCGTACAGGTCCTCACGCAGGAAGCCGAGCACGACCTCCCGCGCCTGCTCGGAGGACAGTTCCTTCGCCGCCCCCTCCAACTTGGTCACGAACGACGCCTTGATCCCGGCCAGTTCGATCTTCGCTTCCTTCAGCTGCTTCCGCAGTGCGGCCAGCTCCTTGCGCGGCAGTACCTGCGACAGGTCGATCTCTTCCTCGTCACTCTCCTCCGCACCGTCCGCGCCGGCCTTAGACGTCTTCTTCGGCGGAGAGCCGGCCTTCACTTCCGCGTCAAGCTTCGCGACCAGCGCCTCGGCCTGCTCCAGCTGCTTGACATACTCCGGGATCAACTCGGGGACCAGCCGGTGTTCGCGGGCCTTCCGCATCGCGGAGCGATAGCGTGCCTTGGTCTTGGCGTCGGCCTTCTCCGAAGGCTCCTCGAACGCCGAGGCAATGCTGCGCACCCACCCGTCGATCAGGCCCTTGAAGTTCTTGGCCATCAGCACGTCAAGGTCGTTTCTCGCATCAAACCACCAAGCCGCGACCGCGCCCGCGAGCTGGTGCTTGTCGAGGACTCCCACCGGCTCCAGCGCCGCGACGAACGTGCTGAGCAGTTCCTGGCGGGCCTGCGCCTTCTGCCGGTGCACGGGCAGCTGCGCCAGACGCTCCCGGTGCTCGTCCCACCAGGTGTGGAACGCTCGCTCCAGGACGGCTTCCTTCTCCTGTGCGAGCTCCGGGATCCGCATCGCCGTCGCCTCGTACCCCTCCTCAAGGAAGTCCACGTAGTCCGGGTCGCCGTCCCGCTGCTGGAAAAGCAGGGCCTCGGCGTCGATACCGAATGCCTCGAACTGCTTCCTGCGCGCAGCGATCTCGCTCCTCGGCACGCCCCCGTACAGGTGCGCCCGCACGTCCTGCGGCTCCGGAGCAGGGGTGTTGTCCACATAGCGGCGAATGTTGAGGTTGTAGTCGTTCTCCGCCAGCTCATCGAACGGCACTACGCGGGCGAACCCAGGGATCTCCTCCCACCTCTCGTACGCGGAGACGATCTTCTCCGCGTGCTGAGCTTCCAGAAGGTTCTGCGTGCGGCCGGCAGTGATCTCCCGATCGGCGTTGATGAAGAGCACGCCGTCGCGGCGGCCTTCGGGGGCGCCGTTGCGGCCGCGCAGCACGAGGATGCAGGCGGGGATACCGGTGCCGTAGAAGACGTTGGGGCCGATACCGATGACGGCCTCCAGTCGGCCTTCCTCGATGATCCGCGCGCGGATCTTCTGCTCCTCCCCGCCCCGGAAGAGCACACCGTGCGGCATGACGACCGCCGCGATACCGTCCGCCTCCAGCACAGCGAGCACGTGCTGGACGAACATGAGGTCGGCCTTCTTGCCTGACTCAGGCGTCCAGTTCACCATCCGCTCGGGGAACTTCATGCCCTCACGGCGATAGTTCTGAGCGAACGGCGGGTTCGTAAGGATGCGGTCGAAGCGCTGAAGCTGTCCGTTCGGCAGCACATGCTTGGGGTCGGCGAGTGTGTCGCCGTGGTGGATGACGCCGTCGGCCACACCGTGCAGCAGCAGGTTCATACGGGCCATCGCCCAGGCGCTGCCGTTGTCCTCCTGGCCGTGCACCGACAGGTGCGACTCGTCGCCGCCGTGCTCCTGTACGTATTCCTTGGCCAAGATGAGCATGCCGGCCGATCCGCAGCACGGGTCGTACACCGACATGCCCGGCTCCGGCTTGACCAACTGGTTCATCATGCGGATGACGGAGCGCGGGGTGTAGAACTGGCCGCCCTTCTTGCCGCCCTCGTCGGCGAACTCGCCGATGATGTACTCGTAGGCGTGCCCCAGAAGGTCGGGGAACTCGAAGTCGTCGTTGCTGAGCCGGTATTCGCTGAAGTGGTCGATGAGCTGCTGAATGACCGGCTTGGTCAGTTTGGTGTTGCTGCCGCGGGGATCGGTGAAGCTGATGTAGGAGAGAACCCCTTCGAGAGCCTGGTGGTTGCTGTTCTCCAATGCGTCCAGTGCCACGTTCAGAGCCTCGGCCGGTGCGGTCCGGGACTGGCTCACGATGGTGGACCAGCGGGCCTCGTGCGGCACGTAGAACTCGTGCGCCTTGTATGCTCCGCGCGCCTCGGAGATCCGCTCGGCCTGCTCCCGGCTCTTCCCTTCCGCCATGAGCCGTTTGACCAGTGCGGCCCGTGCCACGTCGAACTGGTCCGACGCACGCTTCAGGAACAGCATCGCGAAGATGTAGTCCTGGTACTGCGCGGCGTCCATCTTGCCGCGCAGAATGTCCGCGGCGGCATACAGATGCCGTTCCAGCTGCGGCAACGTCAGCTGTGCCACTGGGTTCTCCTCTTGCTTCATGTTCCACAGGACGTGTGTCCTGTGTGAGACCGGTCCACCTTAGGGGCGGCCTATGACATTCGACTCGTGCGACGGGTTCTGGGTGCCCTGCGCTCGGGTGCGGCGCTTGGTGCCCGAGAGGTGGTCGTACCAGGCAGCTCGTCGCCCAGCATCTGCGCGAAGATGCCCTGCCTCACAGCACTGAGACGCGTGAGAATGCGCTGCTGAAGATCTATCTGCAAGCTGACCTCGCCCAGGGCTTCCGCCATGATCCGCTGACGACGAGCATCGGGCAGCAGCACCGGCAGTCCCTCCAGCGACTGCGTGGTGAGAATCGGCACCGTGCCCACTTGGACATGGGACAGCAGTTCGGCCACCACCGGCGGGTGTGCAAGATAAGCAGCGAGGTACACGGGGTCGACGCGCTCGATGTGTGGGCGAACGCGGATACAGGAGGAGTGGTACACCCACCCGTCCGCCGCGTCGTCGACCAGCGCGACCTTTCCCACCCCACCAAGTCGCACGATCACCAGGTCGCCCGGGCGCAGCCGGAAGCGTTCGAGACCGGTGATCGTATCGGGCACCTGTCGCAGCGCTTCCGGGTCGATCCGCTGGGAGTCTGTGATGTCCGCAGGGGTCACCACAGGGATCCCTTCCACGTCAACCCCGAACTCGGTGAAAAGGTCGCTGGAAGGGCTGGCGGTGACCGTGCAGATATCGCCCAGCCTCACGGACTGAGCACTCACGATCCACTCCCCCTGCGTTGAGCACAGACTCCGGGTCGGTTGGCCAGCAGCAGCGGCAGGGCCGTATCGGCAGCCTCAACCCGGCGGGCCACGGCCTCAGAGACATAGCCGAGGGTCGTCAGTACGGACTGCCGGTCGGCCGCAAGGTCCCGCCCGCCGATACGGTCCTGGTGCGCCACCTTGTTCCGCAGCAGACGCAGGTGGTTCAACCGCCTGTAGAACGGCTCACGCCGCCCCCGATAGCCGGGGAAGCCGGCCTTCATCGGACGCCACAACTGCGTCTCGTAGTCGTTGCCGCGACCCACCAAGGTGACCCAGAAACCGAGCGAGACCTCACGCTGAATGGCGGTGGGCGTCGCAGGTACCCCCGCCCGCGACAACTTCTCCTCAGCCTTCTCGATCTTGCTCATCGTGGCGTAGGTGAGGTTGAGCCTCGGGGCATTCCACCAGTCCGCCCGACCGTAGTACGTCGACAGGCGAGCCGAAATGGTGCTCCGCAGTACGTTCTCCAAAGTGCGAAGCATTTCGTACATCGCTTTCGAGACGTGCGTCTCCCAGTCCGACCAAGCCAAAGCCTGACGGCAGTCGGGCGCGCACAGGGCCTGGGAATCCGCATACCGACCGGCATCGATCGTTTTGATGAGAACAACCTCGTCGGCGGTGGCGCACGACATGGACATCCCCCCGAGGGTCCGTGTTGCCTGGGCAAGGGTCGAGGCACTAGATTGTCGGTGTAAGCCCCGGTGTGCGCCTCTGCTCGCAAGCGCCCCGGGGCATAGCTATGCCTGCATCCAGGCAAATCGCACGCCAGTTCGATCAGTGACTGACATGCACAACGTACCGCGATCACGGCACCTCCGCAACCATGGGGGAACCTTCGTGTATGTCCATACGGAGAGTCTTGCGAATCGTGGCATGCCGCTCGAAGGTCTGCGCACACGCCTGTGCCCCACCCCGACGAGCGTCGAGGCAGGACACCGAGTGACAAGCACGACCGAGGGTGACGCGGACCGGGGACGGGCGTCGGCGCGGCGGAGGCCGCGCCGCGGGCCGTGTCCCGGTGGCCGGGGCTCAGTGCGTCGGGTGCAGCAGGGCCGCCGCCGTGAACAGTTCCACGCCGACCCGGATCGCGGACTCGTCCGCGTCGAAGTCGCCCTGGTGCAGGTCGCGCAGGGTCCGCTCGCCCGGGGTGCGCACGCCCAGCCGGGCCATCGCGCCGGGCACCCGCTCCAGGTACCAGGAGAAGTCCTCGCCGCCCAGGCTCTGCTCGGTGCCCTCCACCGACTCCGGGCCGCGCCGGGCGGTCATGGCCCTGCGGAGCAGGTCGGTGACCACCGGTTCGTTGACCACGGGCGGCACCCCGCGGACGTAGTTGATCTCCGACTTGGCCTTGTGCAGGTTGGCGACCTCGTCGATCGCGGCGACCAGGATGTCGGGCGCCTGCCGCCAGGCGTTGATGTCCAGGCAGCGCACGGTGCCGGACAGCTCGGCGTGCTGGGGGATGACGTTCGGGGCGTGCCCGGACTCGACGCGTCCCCAGGTGACGGCGAGCCCGGCGCGGGTGTCGACCCGGCGGCCGACGAGCGCGGGCACGTCGGTGACGACCCGGGCGACGGCGGTGACCAGGTCGGTCGTCAGGTGCGGGCGGGCGCTGTGCCCGCCGGGGCCGTCCAGCGCCACCTCCAGCCGGTCGCAGGCGGAGGTGACGGCGCCCTGCCGCAGGCCGATCATCCCGGCGTCCACCCGCGGGTCGCAGTGCACGGCGAGGATCCGGCTCACGCCCTCCAGCACGCCCGCCTTGATCGCCTCGGTCGCGCCGCCGGGCAGCACTTCCTCCGCGGGCTGGAAGATCAGCCGCACGGGCCGGGGCAGCAGGCCCTGTCGGTGCAGCTCGGCGAGGACCAGACCGGCGCCGAGCACGACGGTGGTGTGCACGTCGTGGCCGCAGGCGTGGGCGCGGTCGGGCACGGTGGAGCGGTAGGAGCACTCGGCCTTGGTGTCCGGGATGGGCAGCGCGTCGATGTCGGCGCGCAGGGCGAGCATGCCGCCGGCCGGGGCGTCCGGGTCGGCCACCAGGCCGTCCGGGTCGGGGCCGGCGGGCGCACCGATGTCCGTGCCCGGGTCGGTGTCCGGGCCCGCGTCCGTACCGATGTCGCAGACGAGGCCCGTCCCGGCCGGGAGCACCCGCGGCGCGAGGCCGGCCTTCTCCAGCCGCTCCTTGATCGCGGCGGTGGTGCGGAACTCCTGATTGCCTAGCTCGGGATGCATGTGCAGGTCGCGGCGGAACGCGACCAGTTCGGCGAACAGCGCCTCGGGCAGGGTGCCGGGCAGGGCGGCTTCCGCGGGGACATCGACCTCGGACTCTGGGGACATCAGTTGCTTCACCCTCTGAAGGGTATGCCGCCGGAACGGTCAACTGTCCCACGATCAACAAAAGTTCAGCCCGTCAGGGGAAAGAAAAACCGGCCGCCGGCGCATGGACATCGGCCGGGATGGGTACACATCCGCACCCATCCCACTGTGCTTTCTCCACGGATACCACGCTTCGCCCGGTCCACGCCCGGAATGTCCGCGCTGCGGACACCCTGGCGCGCCTCCCCTGACCTGGTGCGACCGCCGCCGCCGCGGCCGTCAGCCGGGCTGCGCCGTCCGGGCGAGGCGCTGCACGTCCCGGGCCGTGCCCGTCACCCCCGACAGGAATCCCTGGGCGCGCGGGGAGGCGTGGGCGGTCAGCCAGGCCGGGTCGATGTCGCAGACGGCGACCCGGACGGCCGTACCGGCCAGGGCCAGCGGCAGGGTGTGCACCACCGTGGACGGAAAACTCAGGATCGTACGGCCGATCGGGCCACGCCGGGCGATCAGCTCCAGCGGCAGGTCGGGGCGGACCACCTCCAGGCCCGTCTCCACTGCCAGCCGGTGCAGCTTGTCCGTGCTCTCGCGGCGGTGGGCGAAGTAGCGGCGCGCCCCGTGGGTCACGGCCAGGGCGCGGACGGCGTCGAGGTAGCGGTCGCGGTCGACCACGCCCGTCTCGACCAGCGAGGTGCCCACGAGGTCCGCGCCGGAGATGACGCGGGGCGGGCCGAAGCGGGCGCGGGTCCAGGCGAAGTCGTTGGCGGTCACGGTCACGCCGTCGGGCACCTCCGCCAGGGGCATGGAGGAGAAGACCTCCACCCGGCGTTCCGCCTGCCCCGCGCGGCCCGTGCGCGGGGTCAGGCGGCGGCGGGCGACGGCCGACACCGGGGCGAAGACGGCGTCGCGCGGGCCGGGCCGGCCGCCCTTGCGGTGCCAGCGCACCAGCCGCTCCCCCCGCGCGAGCTGGGCGACGAACTCCATCGTGGCCGTCCCGTCGTCCACGACCACGAGGTCCTGTGCCCCGGTGATGGTGAGCAGGAGTTGCACGTACCGCGAGAACGGGTCGCCCATCACCACCCGCCGGGCCCGGCGCAGCGGCCCGGCCAGGGCGCCGATGGTCCGCAGCGGTGCCGTGGCCCCGCCCCGGGCCTCCTCCCAGCGGACCTCGTGCCCTTCCTCGCGGGCCAGCTCGGCCATGCGCCGCAGCTGGCCCCGGGTCATCGGGTCGGTCGGGGACAGCACGACGAGCGTGAGCCACGCGCCGGGGCCCTCCGGGCGCGGGCTCGGACCGGAGCCCTCGGGGCGCGGGCTCGGATCCGGGCCGGGGACAGACCCCAGGCCGTGGTCCGAGCCCGGGCCGGCGGCAGATCCCAGGCTGACGTCCGGGCCCGGACCGGGGTCCGCGCCCGGGCCGTGGGCCCACTCCAGGACGTTGAGCAGCTGGACCGGGCTCTCGACGAAGGCGAGGGTGTGGGGGGTCATGGGAGCGGGGCCGGGGCTCGGTCTCACACCGTGACCGGTTCGCCCGCCGCCGCGGCGATCTCCGCCTCGGCGACGACGCCGGCGACGCGGCGCAGCTTCTTCATCGGCGCCAGCTCCGAGTCGTAGACCCGCTTCACGCCGTCGCCCAGCGACGCCTCGATGGTGCGGATGTCGCGGACGAGACGGCTCAGGCCCTGCGGCTCGACGGAGGCCGCCTGGTCGGAGCCCCACATGGCGCGGTCCAGGGTGATGTGCCGCTCGACGAAGACGGCGCCGAGGGCGACGGCGGCGAGCGTGGTCTGCAGGCCGGTCTCGTGGCCGGAGTAGCCGATCGGGACGTTCGGGTACTCGCGCTCCAGGGTGTTGATGACCCGCAGGTTCAGCTCCTCGGCCTTGGCCGGGTAGGTGGAGGTGGCGTGGCAGAGCAGGATGTTCTCCGAGCCGAGGACCTCCACCGCGTGGCGGATCTGCTTGGGGGTGGACATGCCGGTGGAGAGGATGATCGTGCGGCCGGTGGCGCGCAGGGCGCGCAGCAGCTCGTCGTCGGTGAGGGAGGCGGAGGCCACCTTGTGGGCGGGGACGTCGAACTTCTCCAGGAAGGCGACGGCCTCGGTGTCCCACGGGGAGGCGAACCAGTCGATGCCCTTCTTCTTGCAGTAGGCGTCGATCTGGCGGTACTCGTCCTCGCCGAACTCCACGCGGTGGCGGTAGTCGATGTAGGTCATCCGGCCCCAGGGGGTGTCGCGCTCGATGTCCCACTGGTCGCGCGGGGTGCAGATCTCGGGCGTGCGCTTCTGGAACTTCACGGCGTCGCAGCCGGCCTCGGCGGCCGCGTCGATCAGCTTGAAGGCGTTCTCGATGTCGCCGTTGTGGTTGATGCCGATCTCGCCGGTGACGTAGACGGGGCGGCCGGGGCCGACCTCGCGCGAACCCAGGGTGCGGATGCGGGAGTTGGTGCTCATGGCAGGAGATGTCCTTACGTGGGGAGGTGCGGGGGGAGAGAAGCGGGAAGGACCTGCACGGGCCGCAGCGGCCCGCGGAGGGCCCTCCCCCCTTCCTCCCCCCCCCCCCCCCCCCCCAACGACATCTCCCGCCCCTGCCCCCCCCCCCCCCCCCCCCCCCCCGGCGCCCCCCCCGCTCCGCCCCCCCCCCCCCCCCCCCCCCCCCCCCCCCCCCCTCCACCCCCCCCCCCCCCCCCCCCCCCCCCCCCTCCCCCCCCCCCCCCCCCCCACCCCCCCCACCGCCTCCGCCCTCCCCCCCTCCCCCACCCCCCCCCCCCCCTCCACCCCGCCCCCCCCTCCCGCCCCCGCCCTCCCCCCCCCCCCCCCCCCCCTCCCCCTCCTCCCCCCTCCCCCCCCCTCCCTCCCCTTCTCCTCCCCTTCCCCTCCCCACTCCCCCTCTCCCTCCCCTTCCTTCCTCCCCCTTTTTCCCCTTCCTCTCCCTCTCCCCCTTTCCTCTTGCCCCCCCTTCTGAATCGAGGGAGGGGCCGAGGAGCCAGCCGGCGATCTCCCGGATCGCGCCGTCGCCGCCGGGGACGGTGGTGACCGCGCGGGCGGCGCCGCGTACGGCGTCGTGGGCGCTCGCGACCGCCACGGGCCAGCCGACCAGGGCGAAGCACGGCAGGTCGTTGACGTCGTTGCCGACGTAGAGCACCCGTTCGGGCGCGATGCCCTGGTCCTCGCACCACTCCTTCAGCGCGAGGTCCTTGCGGTCGACGCCGTGCAGCACGGGGAGCTTCAGCTTGCGGGCGCGGGCGGCGACGACCGGGTTCTGCTCCGTGGACAGGATCAGCATCTTCAGGCCGCTCCGGCGCAGGGCGGCGATGCCCAGTCCGTCGCCGCGGTGGACGGAGACGAACTCCCGTCCCTCGGCGTCGATCAGCACCCGGTCGTCGGTCTGGGTGCCGTCGAAGTCGAGGACGACGGCGTCGATGTCGTCGCGGGCGGGAAGGGCACCGGGCCGGCCGGCGTCGAGGAGGGGGGCCAGCGCGCGGGCGCGGGCCAGGTCGTGCGGGTCGTCGATCTCCAGCACCCGCGCCGGGTCGGTGCGCACCAGTTCGGTGCGACCGAAGAAGCGGTGCCGGTGGGTGCGGAAGCCGGCCGCGTCCATGGCGTAGGCGGCACCGGTCTCCAGCAGGTCCTGGGGGCGGTCCTGGCGGCGCGGCCGGTGGGCCTTGTCGTGGTTGACGCCGTGGCCGCCGCTGCCCGCACCGCTCCTTTCGCCGCTGCCCTCGCCGGGCGTCCCGGCGCCCGCCTCGTCGTCCGCGTCCCGCCAGACGAAGCCGTGGAACGGGGCGACGGTCAGGGCCGTGTCGGCGCCCTCGTCGAGGACCGCGCGGGCCACCCCGTCGACGTCCTCCCGGACGAGGAAGGGGCTGGTGCACTGCACCAGCAGGACGACGTCGACCCGCCTCCCGTGCAGCGCCTCGTGCGTGTCCAGGGCGTGCAGGACGGCCGCCTCGGAGGTGGCCGTGTCGCCGGATATCGCGGCGGGCCGCAGCACCACCTCGGCACCGGCCCGGCGTGCCGCCGCGGCGGTGGCGCCGTGGTCGGTGGACACCACCACGTCGGTCACCAGCCGGGCGGCCCGGCACTCGCGCACGGCGCGCGCCACCAGCGGCAGGCCGCCCACGGGGGCGAGGTTCTTGGCGGGCACGCCCTTGGAGCCGCCGCGGGCGGGTATCACCGCGAGCACGCGGCGCTCGGGGGCGCCGTCGCCCGCGTGCGGGCCGGTCAGGGGATCGGTCATGGGATCTGCTCCTCGGGCAGGGTCTTCGGGCGGCTCACAGCTCTCCCATCCGCCGGATGACGGGGGCCACGCGCTGGACGCCGTGCCGGTAGGCGCCGCGGGCCGCGCGACGGACGATCTGCCGCACCGGGCCGGGCGCGCGGTCGGCGGCCGGGGCGCCGGGCAGCGGGGCGCCGTCGGGGGGCTCCATGGGCTCGGCGCGCGGGTTGGAGTGCTGGCCGGCGACCCGGCCGGGCTTGACCACCGGCACCGAGGGGGGGTACGTCCGCACGGCTCCCTTCTGCAGCCGCGTCTTGAGG
>NZ_LR732544.1:3403568-3415893 GCF_902506575.1 Streptomyces mexicanus
GGGCGGCAGGGCGCCGGGGGTGTCCAGCAGGGCGGCGATGCGGGCGCGGGCGGCGTCGAAGGCGGTGCCGTAGGACCCGTCGGCGGCGACGCCCTGCCGGGCCGTCCACTCCTTGTCGGGCTCCGGGCGGTGGCCGGCGTCGAGCTGGTCCCAGGAGGCCAGGCAGCCGGAGCCGAGGAAGTGGTGGTTGCCGAGCGCCTCGCGGACCCCGAGGTCGGTGAGGACCGCGGTGGGGATGCGGCGGTGCAGGGCCTCCAGCGCGGCGGGGGGGCTGACCGTGACCAGCAGGGCGGGGCGGTCCAGGGCCTCGCCCCTGTGCCCGTAGACCAGGCGGGGGGTGGGCGGCAGGCCGGGCTTCTGGGCCAGCTTCTGGTAGGGCAGCTCCTCGATGTGGGTGGTGTGTTCGCCGGGCTTGGAGCGCAGCTTGAGCAGCACCTCGCGTTCGGGGTGCAGCCGGGCGTGCCGGATCAGCCGGTCCAGCAGGTACGTGCGGTCCGCGCGGCCGTCCGGGACGGACGGCTGGGCGGCGAACACCACGGTGTACGGCTCGTGTTCACCGGTGTACGGCGCTCCGCCGAGGAACGGCAGGGCCCCCTCGGTGACCGCCGACGCGTCCGCGCCCACGCCCTCGTACACGGCGCGGAACCGCTCGGCGTCCTGGCGGGAGTTGGCGAGCACCAGGTCCGCCCCGTGCCGCAGCAGCAGCCCGTCGGCGAGCTTTTCGTAGACGACGCCGACGTACCCGGTGACGACGACGGGCCGCCGGGCGCGGCCCTGCCAGATCCGCTTCAGGCCGTGCAGCATCGCCTGGACGCCGCCGCCGACGAGGGCGAGGACGAGGACGTCGTACGGCTCCTCGCCCGCGGCCGGCTCGTCCATGGCACGCAGGAACTCCACGGCGCTCACCTCGCGGAGGGTGTCCGCGCGGACGCCGACCTCCGTGAGCTGGCGGGGGGTGGGAGTGGCGCGGCCCCGCAGGAGGTAGCCGTCGAGCCGGAGGTCCGCGCCCTCGGGGGTTTCGAGGGCTTCGCGGTTCTTGGGCTCTTCGAGGTTTCCGGGCTGTTCGGTGATCAGGCGCCGCGCGGTGAGCGCGCCCCATTTCCACCGGGTGTCGGAATCCGCGAGAACGGCGACGCGCCGGGCCTTCTTCGCACTTGCTGGCACGTCGAAGACCGTAGGAAGGCATTTCTAGGTTCCGCCCAACCGGAATGCAACAACCGGTGAACAGCACACCGCCGAATGCGGAATCAGCCCCGGACCGGGCCGGAGAACAGCCCGGTTCACGGCATCGCCACGCGTCGTTCACCGCCGGTCAAACCACAGGTAAAGACGCAGGCGGGGGCCGCACCCTAACGTCACGTGCGTGGTCAAGCTCTCCGTCATCGTGCCGTTCTACAACGTGCAGCAATACGCGTCCGACACCTTGCGAAGTCTGCGCGCGAACGCGCGCGAGGATGTCGAATTCGTCCTCGTCGACGACTGTTCGCGCGACGAGACCCCGGACATTCTCGCGCGTGCCGAGCGCGAACTGCCGGGCGCGGTGTACGTCCGGCGCGAGCAGAACGGCGGGCTGGCGACCGCGCGCAACACCGGGATCGACCGGGCCCGCGGCGAGTACCTGACGTTCCTGGACGGCGACGACTGGCTGGAGCCCGGCTACTACCCGCGGCTGCTGGCCGCCATCGAGGACCTGGGCTGCGACTTCCTGCGCACCGACCACGTGCAGTGCACCGGACGGTCCCGCACGATCCACCGGGTGCCGCACGGCCGGCGCGGCGTGGTGCTCGACCCGCGGGAGGCGATCCTGCCCGCCGACCGCTCCACGTCGGTGGACTACCCCTACGCCTGGGCGGGCGTCTACCACCGCCGCCTGGTCGACCGCGGCCTGCTGCACTTCACCGACGGGCTGCGCACGGCCGAGGACCGGCCCTGGATATGGAAGCTGCACCGGGAGGCGGACTCCTTCGCCGTGGTGAGCCTGCTCGGCGTGCGCTACCGGCGCGGAGTGGCCTCCTCGCTCACCCAGATCGGTGACGTGCGCCAGCTGGACTTCCTGCGCGCCTTCGACCAGGTCGTCGCCGAGACCGCCCGGGACGCCGAGGCATCGCGGCTGCTGCCGAAGGCGGTGCGCACCTACTGCGCGATCATCGCCCACCATCTCGGCTCCATCGAGCGGTTCGAGCCGGCCGTGGCACGGAAACTGAAGTCGCTGAGCGCGGCGGCCCTGCGCCGCATGCCGCAGGACGTCCTCGACGAGGCGCTGGACTCCATGGACGTCCAGCGCGCCACCCGGCTGCGCCGGCTGCGCCGCCGCCCCATCGCGCCCGGAGCCGCCGCGTGACCACGCAGATCTTCCTCGCCTCGACGCTGTACGGCACCGCCACCCTGGCCGCCGCCCTGGACTCCGACTGCTTCGGCCCGGCCGACCGCCGGATCCTGCTGGTCTGCAACAACGCCGCGACGCCCGAGACGACCCCGCCGCTCGACGAGCAGGCCGGCTTCGAGCGGCTGCGGGACCGCTTCGACGACGTGGTGTCGTGGAACGAGACCATCTCCCCCTTCCACCCGGGCGGCTGGGCACCGCGCCCGGACGACGTCCCGCTGTGGGAGCGGTACCTGCGGCTGCTGTGGCGGCTCGGGGACGACGACGTCGAGCTGGTCGTGGAGTCCATCCAGGTCAACCCGGCGCTCGGGGTCTGCCAGATCTTCACCGGCGCCCCGGTCACCGTCTACGCCGACGGCCTGATGAGCTACGGCCCCACCCGCAGCAAGATCGACCCGCTGGTCGGCACCCGCGTCGACCGGGTGCTGCACCTGGACCTGGTGCCCGGCCTGAAGCCGGTGCTGCTCACCGAGTTCGGCGTGGCGGCGCGGACCGTCCCCACGGACGCCTTCTCGAAGGTGCTGGCCGAACTGGCCGACACGGCCGCCGGCGTGCCCGAGGTCCCGGACGGCTCGGCGCTGCTGCTCGGCCAGTACCTGTCCGCGCTGGACATCCTCACCGCCGAGGAGGAGGAAGCGCTGCACGTGCGGATGGTGCGCGGCGCGGTCGCGCTCGGCCACACCCACGTCGTCTTCAAGCCGCATCCCTCGGCGCCGGCCCGCTGGTCGCGGGCGCTGGAGCAGGAGGCCGAGAAGCTGGGCGCCGCCCTGACGGTGCTGGACACGCCCGTCCTCGCCGAGGTGCTCTACCAGCGCATACGCCCCGCCCTGGTCGTCGGCTGCTTCTCCACCGCGCTGCTGACCGCCTCGGCGCTGTACGGGCTGCCGGTCGCCCGCACCGGCACGGAGCTGCTTCTGGAGCGGCTGACCCCGTACGAGAACAGCAACCGGATACCGGTGACGATCGTCGACGCGCTGCTGCCCGACCTCGCCGACGCGGCGGCGGTGACCGGGCAGCGGCGGGAGACCACCGTCGAGGCGCTGACCGAGCTGGTGCGGGCGGTGGCGTACGCCATGCAGCCGAAGATCCACCCGGGTCTGCGCCCGGAGGCCGAGCGGTACCTCGCCGCGCACCTCGACGCGCACACCCGCCGCTACTTCAAAGGCCCCCCGCCGGCCCCGCCGGCCCCGCCCGGCGGGGTGCCCCCCCCGCTGGGGCGCCGTCCGGGCCCCGGGCCCCGGGTCTGCCCGGGGGGGAGCGCGCCTGGGGGGGGGCGCCGCGGCGCGTGTCGCGGCCCGCGGGGCGGGCGGCGGGGCCGCTGGCGGGGATCGCGGGGGGGGGGGTTTCCCGGGGCGACGGGCGGCGCACCGAAAGGGGCGCCCGGCCGGGGGGGGGGGCGGGACGGGCGGCGATCGTCACCGGACCCGCCGGTGGTGCCGGCGTCAGCGGTGCTGGAGGTTCCGCTCCTGCCGCGGGGCCGTGGTGCCGCAGGGCATGGCCGGATGCATTCCGAGCAGGACGATCCCGGTGACGATCGCCGCCAGTCCGGCCGCCTCCCAGGTCAGGGCGCCGATGTCGGTGCGCAGCCGGTCGCCGAGGAAACCCACCCCGCAGGCGATCCCGGCCAGCGGCTCGGCCGCCGTCAGCGCGGGCAGCGACATGCGCAGCGGCGCCGTCTCGAAGGCGCTCTGCACCAGGATCAGCCCGGTGACCCCGATGACCAGCAGGCCGTAGGGCTGCCAGCCGGTGAACAGCTCCGTCCAGCCGCCCGCCGAGAACCGCTCCCCGCTCACCCGGGTCAGCGCGTCCTGCACGCCGTACAGCAGCCCCGCGGCCACCGCCAGCAGCACCGGCCCCCAGTTGAGCCGGGAGCGCTTGGCGAACGTGGTCAGCAGCAGGGCCGCGCCCACCATGGCGCCGATGATCAGCCAGTGCCGCAGTGGGTCGGTGATCGCGTTGCCCGCGCGCGGCTGACCGGCCAGGATGAACGCCGTCACCCCGCCGGCCAGCAGTGCGAGCCCCAGCCAGCCCTGGCGGCCCAGCGGCTGCCGGGTCTGTCTTCGGGACAGGGCCAGGGCGAACAGCAGGTTGGTCGCCAGCAGCGGTTCCACCAGGGAGATCTCGCCCCGGCCCAGTGCCAGCGCGCCCAGGACCATCCCGGCGATCATCAGGGCGAGGCCGCCCAGCCAGCGGGGCACCCTCACCAGGTCCAGCAGCAGCCGCGGGGAGAGGAAGTCGCTGAGCGGCGCCTGCTGGGCGGCGTTCTGCTGGAGGACGAAACCGAAGCCCAGGCAGCAGGCGGCGCTCACGGCGAGAATCAGAACCAGAACCGACACGCTGCGTACCTCGATCGTCAGGCCGGGTCACGGGGTCGTAATGGCCGACTGTAGCGTCCCCGGGCGCCGGCTGCTGCCGTGCGGACCCGGATTCGGGCCCCCGCCCCGGCCCCGGCACCGGCCCGGAATCCCGGTGGCGCCGCGTCCGCGGGCACCCGTACAGGGGTACGGGTCGGGCGGGCGTGTCGTTCAGGGGAGCGCCGTGGGCAGGGGGAGCGTCGTGGGCGGTGTCGTCGCGGGGAGCGCCGTGGCGCACGCCGCACGCGACCCCGTCTTGGAGCCCGTGGCGCGGGTCAGGCGCCGAGGTCCAGCAGCACTTTGCAGGACCGGGTGCGGTCGGCGGCCAGCGCGAACGCCGACTCGGCGTCGCCGACCGGGACCACCGCGCTGATCAGCGCGTCGAAGGCGGGCTCGGCGGCCAGCAGGCGCAGCGCCTCGTCGAACTCCGCGTCGAAGCGGAACGAGCCGCGCAGTTCGATCTCCCGGCTGACCAGGAGGTTCCCGGCGAAGGGCGAGGGGCCCGGCGGCAGCATCCCCAGCTGGACGACCACTCCGCCGCGCCGTACCAGGCGCAGGCAGGTCTCCAGGCCGGCCGCCGCCCCGGACGCCTCCACGGCCGCGTCCACCGCGGCCGGCCATCCGGCGTCGTCGGCGTCGTCGGCCCGTACGAGGGTGTCGGCGCCCGCGGCCGCGGCGTACGTCAGCGCTCGCGGCACCAGGTCGGTGACGGTCACCCGGGCGGCGCCCGCGGCCCGGGCCGCCGCGACCGCCAGGCAGCCGATCGGCCCGGCCCCGGTCACCAGGACGTGCCGGCCCCTGACGTCACCGGCCCGGCGCACCGCGTGCAGTGCCA
Organism: Streptomyces mexicanus; assembly: GCF_902506575.1. Lineage (GTDB taxonomy): Bacteria > Actinomycetota > Actinomycetes > Streptomycetales > Streptomycetaceae > Streptomyces > Streptomyces mexicanus. The sequence goes on from NZ_LR732544.1 coordinate 3,409,141, forward strand.
CCGACAGGGGTTCGGCGAGGGCGGCCCGGCGCGGGTCCAGGCCGGCCGGGAGCGGCCTGACCTGCTCGGCGGGGACGGCCAGACGGGCCGCGAAGCCGCCCTGGACGTGCGGGAGGCGGGCGGCGCTGCCGAGGTAGCGGGTGTCGCGGCAGACGTTGCGGTGCCCTGCCGCGCACTCCGGGCAGGTTCCGCAGCAGGTGGCCGGATGCACCGCGACCGGTGTGCCCGGGGCCGGGCCGGTGGCGCCGGGGCCGTGGGCGACGACCGTGCCCACGACCTCGTGGCCGAGCACCATCGGTTCGCGCAGCCGGAAGTCACCGACCCCGCCGTGCCGCCAGTAGTGCAGGTCCGAGCCGCACACCCCGCCGTAGCGGACCGCGACCAGCACCTGCCCGGGTCCCGGCTCGGGCTCCGGCAGGTCCTCGACCCTGAGATCGCCCCGACCGTGGATCACGCACGCCCGCACACCGGCCTCCTACAGCACGCTGGTCATGCCGCCGTCGACGTACAGCACCTGCCCGGAGACGAAGTCCGCGGCCGGGGAGGCGAGGAAGAGCACCCCGCCCACCAGGTCCTCGGTCCGCCCCCAGCGGCCGGCCGGGGTGCGGCGGCGCACCCACGCGCTGAACTCCTCGTCCTCGACCAGCGGCCGGGTCAGCTCGGTGTCGATGTAGCCGGGCCCCAGCCCGTTGACCTGGACGCCGTACGGCCCCCAGTCGGCGCACATGCCCTTGGTGAGCATCTTCAGCGCGCCCTTGGTCGCCGCGTACGGCGCGATGCCGGGGCGGACCACCTCGCTCTGCAGCGAGCAGATGTTGATGATCTTGCCGTGGCCGCGTCCGGTCATCCTCCGGGCGGCCTCGCGCCCGACGAGGAAGGCGCTGGTGAGATTGGTGTCCAGGATCCGGTGCCAGTCCGTGTCCGTGAACTCGGTCAGCGGGGCGCGCAGCTGCATGCCCGCGTTGTTGACCAGGATGTCGAGCGGGGCCACCCGCTCCTCGACGTCCGCGATACCGGCCGCCACCGCGGCGGAGTCGGTCACGTCGAACGCGGCGGTGTGCACCTGCTCGCCGGGCAGCGCGGCGGCTGCCTTCGCGAGCGCGTCGCCGTCGCGTCCGTTGAGGACCACCGTGCAGCCGGCCTCGGCCAGGCCGCGGGCCAGGGCCAGCCCGATGCCCCGGGAGGAGCCGGTGACCAGGGCCGTGCGGCCACAGATGTCGAAGAGCGGATGAGCCGTCATCGCCGTGCTCCCGGAGCGCTAGATGATCAGGGACAGGACGAAGACGAGGGCGCCGGCCACCACCGACAGGATCGTCTCCATGAACGACCAGGTCTTGATCGTCTGCCCGACGTCCAGCCCGAAGTACTCCTTCACCAGCCAGAAGCCGGCGTCGTTGACGTGGCTGAAGAACAGCGAGCCGGCGCCGATGGCCAGGACCAGCAGAGCGGTGTGGGTGGTCGACATGTCGGCCGCCAGCGGGGCGACCAGACCGGCCGCCGAGACGGTGGCCACGGTCGCCGAACCGGTCGCGAGCCGGATCACCACCGCGATCAGCCAGGCCAGCAGCACCGCCGAGATCGACCAGTCCTTGGATATGTCCAGGATCATCTGGCCCACACCGCAGTCGATCAGCGTCTGCTTGAAGCCGCCGCCCGCGCCCACGATGAGCATGACGCCCGCGATGGGCATCAGGCCCTTCTCGACGGTGGCGTTGATCCGCTCCTTGGTGAACCCGGCCGGGCGCCCCAGCGTGAAGATGCCCACGATCACGGCGGCCAGCAGCGCGAACAGCGGGGAGCCGATGACGTCGAAGACGCGCTGGGTGAGGTTCGCGGGGTCGTCGATGACGATGTCCACCAGCGCCTTGGCCAGCATCAGCACCACCGGCAGCAGCACCGTGGCCAGCGTGGCGCCGAAGCTCGGGCGCCGCTCGAGGTCGTCCGAGGCACGCTGCGGGATCATGCGGTCCGGGGCCTGGACGTCCACCCAGCGGCTGGCGACCTTGGAGAACAGCGGACCGGCGATGATCACGGACGGGATCGCGACGACGATGCCCAGCGCCAGCGTCACACCCAGGTTGGCCTTGACCGCGTCGATCGCGACCAGCGGACCGGGGTGCGGCGGGATCAGACCGTGCATCACGGACAGACCGGCCAGGGCCGGGATGCCGATCCGCATCAGCGAGTAGTTGCCGCGCTTGGCGACCATCAGCACCACCGGGATCAGCAGTACGATGCCGATCTCGAAGAACAGCGGCAGACCGACCACCGACGCGATCAGCACCATCGCCCACGGCATCGCCCGGCCCCCGGCCTTGGCCAGGATCGTGTCCACGATCTGGTCCGCGCCGCCGGAGTCGGCGAGCAGCTTGCCCAGGATCGCGCCGAGTGCGATCAGCACGCCCACGCTGGCCACCGTCGAACCGAGTCCGGTGGTGAAGCTGGTGATCGCCTTGTCCAGGGGCGCCCCGGCCACCGCACCGAGCACCAGGGCCCCGATGGTCAGCGACAGAAAGGCGTGCAGCTTGAACTTGGTGATGAGCAGGACGATGACGGCGATGCCCACGAGGACGGCGATACCCAGCTGGGCGTGTCCGGCCGAGGTGATCGGCGGGGGCGCGTCCGCTGCCAGCATCTCGACGCTGAGTCTGGTCACGGGGGTTCCCTTGCAGGTGAAGAGGGGTGGGGAGAAGAGCGGTGCCGCGATCGGCGACCGTGGGGTAAGGCGGCGGCGTTCAGGACGGCTCGCCTCAGATGGACTGCGTGGTGCGGTCGAGGTCCGCCAGCGCGGCCACGGCGCGCTCGGTGATCTCCTCGGGCGAACCCGAGACGTCCACCTCGACGCCGCGCTCGTCCGCCTGCAGCGGCTGGAGCGTGGCGAACTGGGAGTCCAGCAGCGCCGTCGGCATGAAGTGCCCCTGACGGTGCGCCATCCGATCCGCGATCAGCTCCTTGGAGCCCGTCAGGTGGACGAAGACGATGCCGGGAGCCGCGGCCCTGAGCCGGTCGCGGTAGGACCGCTTCAGCGCCGAGCTGCTCACCACCCCGCCGAGCCCGGCCCGTCCGTGGGCCCAGGCGCCGATGGCGTCCAGCCACGGCCACCGGTCGTCGTCGTCGAGCGGGACTCCGGCCGACATCTTGTCGATGTTGGCCTGCGGATGGAAGTCGTCTCCCTCGGCGTACGGGACGCCGAGCCGGTCCGCGAGCAGGGGACCGATCGTGGTCTTGCCCGTGCCGGCGACGCCCATCACCACGACGACGTGGGGGGTGCGCATCACTGCCTCGCTGTCTTCCTCGACATGGGACGCCGTCACTCGGCGTCCGCCTCACTGAAACCTATTAGGTATGACGAATTCAAGAGACTGTGACATACAAGTCTGACTTTTTTGAATCGTGATCCACACCGTACGCTGAGTGCATGAGCACACCGGGCCGGGGGCTGCACGGCCATGTACTGGACACCCTCGGCCCCGCCATCACCGCCGGGGAGTACCCTGCGGGCAGCGTCCTGCGGACCGACGAACTCGCGCAGCGCTTCGACGTGTCACGCTCCGTCATGCGCGAGGCCGTACGGGTCCTGGAGTCCATGCACCTGGTCGCCTCCCGCCGCCGCGTCGGCGTGACGGTCCTGCCGTCCTCGGAGTGGAACGTCTACGACCCGCAGGTCATCCGCTGGCGCCTGGCCGGCGCCGACCGCCCGCGCCAGCTGCGCTCCCTGACGGTGCTGCGCTCGGCCGTCGAGCCCGTCGCGGCCGGACTGGCCGCCCGGCACGCCACCGCCGAGCAGTGCTCCGAGCTGACCGAGCGCGCGCTCGGCATGGTCGCCAACTCACGCGGCCACCGGCTGGAGCAGTACCTCTTCCACGACGTGGCCTTCCACCGCGTGATCCTCAACGCCTCCGGCAACGAGATGTTCGCGCGCCTCGGCGACGTCGTCGCCGAGGTCCTGGCCGGCCGCACCCACCACGAGGTCATGTTCGAGGACCCCGACCCGGCCGCCGTCACCCTGCACGTAAAGGTCGCCGAGGCGGTCCGCGAGGGCGACGCGGCCCGCGCCGAGCAGCTCACCCGCGAGATCACCGAGGGCGCCCTGCAGGAACTGGACATCCTGGCGCCGTAGCCGCAGGCGGGTGCTGCGGCCGGGCGGTGCCGCGGCTGCGACAGGACGTTTTCCGGGGCGGCACGTCCCCTACGACAGGAAGTCCCCGTCCACGTACACCCATGCCCCGTCCACCCGCTCGAACCGGCTGCGCTCGTGCAGCACACCGCCCCGGTAGGACGCCCGGAACGTCACGGTCCCGGTGGTGTGGAAGGCGGACCCGCCCGTGGTCTCCACCACCTCCAGGCCCGTCCAGCGCATCGTCGGGTCCAGGTCCAGCCGCGCGGGCCGGGTCCGCGGATGCCAGGTCCGCAGCAGGTACTCCGCCTGCCCGCGCACGAAGGCGCAGTACCGCGACCGCATCAGCGCCTCGGCGGTCGGCGCCGCCGCGGCGCCACGGTGGTAGCGGCCGCAGCAGGACTCGTACGGCTCGGGCAGCCCGCACGGGCAGGAACGCGAGGGCATGGCCCTCATTCTGCCCGCCCGGACCGGCCGCCCCGGCACCGGTGCCGGGCGCCGATCCGTCGCCCGCTTTCTCGCCCGCGCGGCCCGCACGCGACCGAGGCACAGTGGAAACAGTGGAAGGTGCGGACGCGAATGCCCCGTGCCACACGCGAGGGCCCCGCGCGGGACGACGGCGTTTCCCCGCGCGAGCCGAGGGGAGACGGACCGAGCTGAGGGGAGACGGACGATGACGCGACCCGTCGACAGCCGGCCGGCGTCCGTCAAGGAGTGGCGGCTGAACCTGTACCTGTCCGAGCACGACCCGGAGACCACCGCCCGGATCGTCCTCGACACCGGCGACAACGTCCTCGAAACCTGCGCCGAGGCACGGCGCAACCCCTACGACACGGCCGTGCCCGAGATCGGCGACGAACTCGCCGCCGGGCGCGCCCTGGTCGCCCTCGGCCGTGAGCTGCTGCGCGCCGCCGCGGGCGACATCCAGGCGAGCGGAGCCCCGGAGGCGAGCCCGCCCGCCCCGCTCTGGTCGGCCCGGGAGTGACCGGACCGCGACGAAGGAGCCGCACGGTGTTCTTCCCCGATCGTGACGAAGCCGGCCGACGGCTCGGCGCCCGGCTCGCGGACCACCTGGCGGGCCGGGACGTCGTGGTGCTCGGGCTGCCCCGCGGCGGCGTGCCCGTCGCCGCGGCCGTCGCGGCCGCCCTCGGCGCCCCGCTGGACCTGTGCCTGGTACGGAAACTGGGCGTGCCCGCGCAGCCGGAGTTGGCGATGGGCGCCGTCGGCGAGGACGGCGTGCGCGTACTCGACCAACGGATCCTGCGCGAGGCCGGTATCGCACCGGAGGATCTGGCGCGGGTGGAGGAGCGCGAACGCCGGGAGCTGGCCCGGCGGGCCCCCCGCTACCGGGGCGGACGCCCGCCCGTCCCCGTCGCCGGACGGACCGCCGTCGTGGTCGACGACGGGGTCGCCACCGGGTCCACGGCCCCCGCCGCCTGCCGCACCGTACGGGCCAGGGGAGCGGCGCGGACCGTGCTGGCCGTGCCCGTGGCGCCGCCGGACTGGACCGCGCGGCTGGCCGGGGAGGCCGACGAACTGGTCAGCCTGGCCACCCCGAGCCACTTCTTCGCCGTCGGCCAGTTCTACGAGGACTTCGCCCAACTGGAGGACGAGGACGTCATCGCCCTGCTGCGCCGGCCGCCCTCCGGGTCGGTCCACGCGCCCCTGGACGAGGAGGTGGCGGTCACGGCCGGCGCCGTGCGGCTCGGCGGCCGGCTGACCGGGCCCGCGGGCGCCCCCGGGATCGTGCTCTTCGCGCACGGCAGCGGCAGCGGCCGGCACAGCCCGCGCAACCGTTTCGTCGCCGAGGGGCTGAACCGCGCCGGCCTGGGCACCCTGCTGTTCGACCTGCTCACCGAGGAGGAGGCGGGCGAGCGGGACAACGTCTTCGACACCGGGCTGCTGGCCGCGCGGCTCGCCGCCGCCACCGCCTGGCTGCGCGGCCGGCCGGAGGCCGAAGGTCTCGCCGTCGGCTACTTCGGCGCCAGCACCGGCGCGGCCGCCGCCCTGAGGGCCGCCGCGGAACCGGACGCGCACATCGCCGCCGTCGTCTCCCGCGGCGGTCGGCCCGACCTCGCCGAAGGCGCGCTGGCGGCCGTCACCGCGCCCACGCTGCTCGTCGTCGGCGGCGCCGACCGCGTGGTACTGGACCTCAACCGCCAGGCGCAGGCCCGGCTGACCTGCGAGAACCGGCTGGAGATCGTCCCCGGCGCGACCCACCTGTTCGAGGAGCCCGGCGCCCTGGAGACGGTGACCGACCTGGCCCGCGACTGGTTCACGGACCACATGGCGGCGGCCCACGTGTGAGCGCGAGAGGCACGGGGGAGGGGCCACGGGGCAGGGGGACATACGACAACGGTGCCGACCGTGACCGGTCGACACCGTTGCTGTGTGGTGTCCGAGGGGGGACTTGAACCCCCACGCCCTATACGGGCACTAGCACCTCAAGCTAGCGCGTCTGCCATTCCGCCACCCGGACGGGGTGTGTGCCGCGCGGTGTTCCCCTCGCGGCGACGAAGGAAACATTACCAGGCTTTCGGCGGGGGGCGGTTCCCCCCCCCCCCCCCCCCCCGCCGGCCCCCCCCCCGGGGGGGGGGGGGGGGGGGGGGGACCCCCCCCAGCCCGCCCCTTTTACA
>NZ_LR732544.1:3415994-3426102 GCF_902506575.1 Streptomyces mexicanus
CGGGGGTGGGCCCCCGTCCGGGGGCGGGCGCCGGCCGGAACGGGGCCGCGCGCCCCCGCGGGCCGCGGGGCGGGCGACGCGGCGGGCGCCGCGGCGGGCGGGGGGCCCTGGGCGGCGGGCGGCGGCCGGGTCGGGGACGGGCTGGCCCAGGTGTTCGCGTGCGTCGGGGGGCGCGGCGGGATCCCCTGAGCCCGCGCTCGCCCGTGGTACGGGCCCGCGCGGGATCAGGTGATCCCGTAGCGGGCCTCGATACCCGCGATCACCAGGGCCAGGCCGTCCTCGAACTGGCGGTCGTAGTCGTCGAAGAGCAGCCGGCCGGCCGCCGCGGCGAGCGGGAAGTCCGCCATCCGCCGGGCGCGTTCCTCGATCCCGTACCCCTCCCGGCGCTCGCCCGGCAGGGGGCGTACGCCCTGCTCCTCGGTGACGAAGCCGAGGGTGAACAGGCGCGCCGTCCGGACCGCGTCGACGGCCTGGGCGAGGGTGAAACCGGCGGCCGTGAAAAAGCGCAGGTTCTCCTCCAGCTCACGGGCGTGGTCGATGCCGGTGAAGCGTGAGCCGCTGAACACCTTGGCGCCGTCGCGGTAGCCGAGCAGGGCGGTGCGCAGCCCGCGGTTGACCTTCAGCAGCCTCTCCTGCCAGGTGTCGGCGGGGTCGAGGACGGTGCCGGCGGTCATCCGCCGGTACATCTGCGTGGCCATCTCGTCGAGCAGCGCCTGCTTGTCCTTGAAGTGCCAGTACAGCGCGGGCGCCTTCACGTCGAGCTCGCGGGCGATGGTGCGCAGGGTCAGGCCGTCCAGGCCGACCTCGTTCAGCAGCCGCAGCGCCGTGTCCGCCACCCGTGCGCGGTCCAGGGGCGTGCGTCGTTCCGTAGCCACACTTGACAGCTTAACAGCGTTAAAGGCACGCTCGTCGCCCTCAGCACTTAACGTCGTTAAGGAGAGTGCGATGGACGTCCTGATCGTGGGCGCGGGTCCGACCGGCCTCACCCTCGGCATCGATCTGGCCCGGCGCGGGGTGGACGCGCTGGTCGTGGAGCGGGCGGACGGCCTGTTCCCGGGCTCGCGCGGCAAGGGCATCCAGCCGCGCACCCTGGAGGTCTTCGACGACCTCGGCGTACTGGACGCCATCCGCGCGCACGGCGGCCCGTACCCGGTGCGGATGGTGTGGAAGAACGGCGAACGGGTCGGCGTGCAGCCGATGTTCGACGCCGTGGCCGCGGACGAGGGCGCGCCCTGTACCGAGCCGTGGATGGTCCCGCAGTGGCGGACGCAGGAGATCCTGCGCGCACGGCTGGCGGACCTGGGCGGCGAGGTGGCGTTCGGACGCGAGGCGACGGGCCTGGCGCAGGACGCCGAGGGCGTCACCGTCGAGTTCGCCGACGGCGGGACCGTCCGCGCCCGGTACGTGGTCGCGGCCGACGGCGGCCGCTCGGCCGTACGGCGCGCGCTGGGAGTGGACATGGCCGGGGAGACCGTCGACCCGAACCCGTTCCTGGTGGCGGACGTGCGGGTGAGGGGCCTGGACCGCGACCACTGGCACACCTTCCCCGCGGACGACGGCACCGGGGTGATGCTGTGCCCGCTGGCCGGGACGGACGACTTCCAGCTGGCGGCACGCCTGCCGCAGGACGCCGATCCCGAGCCGACCCTGGACGGCGTCCGCGCGCTCGTCGCCGCCCGCACGCACCTGGACGCCGCGGCGGTCACCCGGCTGCGCTGGGCCTCCGCCTTCCGTCCGCGCGCCGCCCTGGCGGACCGCTTCCGGGTGGGCCGGGTCCTCCTCGCGGGCGACGCCGCGCACGTCCACTCGCCGGCGGGCGGCCAGGGCCTGAACACCAGCGTCCAGGACGCCTACAACCTGGGCTGGAAGCTGGGCGCGGTGCTGCGGGACGGGGCCACCGAGACGCTGCTGGACAGCTACGAGGAGGAGCGCCGCCGCAACGCGGCCGAGATGCTGGGCCTGTCCACCCGGGTGCACCGCGGCGAGGTGCGGCGCGGGGAGGCGACGGTGCAACTCGGGCTGGGCTACCGGGAGTCGTCGCTGAGCGAGGAGACGCGGCACGCCCCGGACGGGATCCGGGCGGGCGACCGCGCCCCGGACGGCACGGTGGACGGCGTCCGCCTCTTCGACGCCTTCCGCGGGCCGCACTGGACGCTGCTGGGCGCGAAGGCGCCGGTGGCCGGGGTGCGGAGCCTTCCGGCCGCCCCGGCGTCGTACGGCTCCGGCATCTTCCTGGTCCGCCCGGACGGTTACGTCGGCTGGGCGGGTAAGGAGGCCACGGCGGACGGGCTCACGGCGTACCTGGCCCGGTTCGGGCTGCGCTGACGCCGAGCCGGCCATGACCGGGCGGCCCTCCCGGACCGGCGGACCGCCCTACCGCACCGGCCGACCGACCCCATCGCACCGGCCGGCCGCCGCCGGTCACGAACCGGCCAGCGACAGCTTCACCGCGAAGCCCAGGAACAGCGCGCCCGCCGCGGACGTCGCCCAGGCCGACAGCCGCTTGCGGCGGCGGAAGGCGGCGGCCAGCTTGGTGCCGCCGAAGATCAGGGCGCTGAGGTAGAGGAAGCTGGCCAGCTGGGCGAAGGCGCCGAGGACGACGAAGGACAGGGCCGGGTAGGCGTAGCCCGGGTCCACGAACTGCACGAAGAAGGCGACGAAGAACAGGATCGCCTTGGGGTTGCACAAGCTGACCACCAGGGCCCGGCGGTAGGGCCGCTCGTGGGCGGGCGCGGCGGCGGCCCCTTCGGGCTGCTCGGCGGCGGCCCGCTCGCGCCGGGTGCGCCACATCCCCCAGGCCGCCCGCAGCATGCCGATCGCCAGCCAGGTCAGGTATCCGGCGCCGGCGTACTTCACGATCCCGAACAGCACGGCGTTGCCCTTGAGCAGGGAGGCGACCCCGGCCGCCGACAGCGTCATCAGCACGGTGTCCCCGCAGAAGACGCCCGCCGCGGCGGTGTACCCGGCGCGCACGCCGCGCCGGGCGGCGACGGACAGCACATAGAGCGAGTTGGGCCCGGGAAGCAGGACGATGAGGACGAGTCCCGCCAGGTAGGTGGGCAGATCGATGACGCCGAACATGGCGGGAGTGTCGCACAGGGGTACGACACTCCGGGCGGGATTTCGCAGGGCGAGACGGGCGTCGGACGCCGCCGCCGGGGACGGCGTCAGAAGGCGTCGCTGGGGACGTAGTTCCCCCACACCTCCCGCAGCGCGTTGCACACCTCGCCCACCGTCGCCCGGGCCCGCAGGGCGTCCTTCATCGGGTACAGCACGTTGTCCTCGCCCTCGGCGGCCTTCTTCAGGGCGGCGAGGGCCACCTCGACGGCCGCCTGGTCCCGCTCGGCGCGCAGCTTCGCCAGCCGCTCGGCCTGCTGGGCCTCGATCGCCGGATCGACCCGCAGCGGCTCGTACGGCTCCTCCTCGTCCAGCTGGAAGCGGTTGACGCCGACCACCACGCGCTCGCCGGAGTCGGTCTCCTGGGCGATGCGGTAGGCGTTGCGCTCGATCTCGTTCTTCTGGAAGCCGCGCTCGATGGCCGCGACCGCCCCGCCGAGGTCCTCCACCTTCTGCATCAGCTCCAGCGCGGCCGCCTCCACGTCGTCGGTCATCTTCTCGATGACGTAGGAGCCCGCGAACGGGTCCACGGTCGCGGTCACGTCCGTCTCGTAGGCGAGGACCTGCTGGGTGCGCAGGGCCAGGCGCGCGGACTTGTCCGTGGGCAGCGCGATGGCCTCGTCGAAGGAGTTGGTGTGCAGCGACTGGGTGCCGCCGAGGACGGCCGCGAGACCCTGCACGGCGACGCGGACCAGGTTGACCTCCGGCTGCTGGGCGGTCAGCTGCACCCCGGCCGTCTGCGTGTGGAACCGCAGCATCATCGACTTGGGGTTCCGCGCGCCGAACTCCTCCTTCATCACCCGCGCCCAGATCCGGCGGGCCGCGCGGAACTTGGCGACCTCCTCCAGGATCGTCGTGCGGGCGACGAAGAAGAAGGACAGACGGGGGGCGAAGTCGTCCACGTCCATGCCGGCCGCGACCGCCGTGCGCACGTACTCGATGCCGTCCGCCAGGGTGAAGGCGATCTCCTGCGCGGGCGAGGCGCCGGCCTCCGCCATGTGGTAGCCGGAGATCGAGATCGTGTTCCACTTCGGGATCTCGGCCCGGCAGTACTTGAAGATGTCCGCGATCAGCCGCAGCGAGGGCTTGGGCGGGAAGATGTACGTCCCGCGCGCAATGTACTCCTTGAGCACGTCGTTCTGGATGGTGCCCGTCAGCTTGTCCGCCGGCACGCCCTGCTCCTCCGCCACCAGCTGGTAGAGCAGCAGGAGCAGAGCGGCCGGGGCGTTGATCGTCATCGACGTGGAGACCTTGTCCAGCGGGATGCCGTCGAACAGCACCCGCATGTCGTCGATCGAGTCGATGGCCACACCCACCTTGCCGACCTCGCCGTGCGCGATCGGAGCATCGGAGTCGTGGCCCATCTGGGTGGGAAGATCGAAGGCGACGGACAGGCCCATCGTGCCCGCCTCGATCAGCTGCTTGTACCGGGCGTTGGACTCCGTGGCCGTGCCGAACCCGGCGTACTGGCGCATGGTCCAGGGGCGGCCGGTGTACATCGTCGGATACACGCCCCGCGTGAAGGGATACGCGCCCGGCTCCCCCAGCTTCTGCGTCGGATCCCATCCCCGCAGGTCCTGCGGCCCGTAGACCGGCTCGATCGGCAGCCCGGACTCCGACTCGCGCGCCATGGTTGTGCCTCCGCCTTGTTGGTTACTCGCCAGTTACCCGCCCGTACGGCCGACCCTCGGCACGGACTGTAGTGGCGGCCGTGCGCCCGGTGGAGTGCCCCACGCTGGGACCTTGCTCACAGAGCGGCCTCCTGCCGTGCCGGGGCCGGTCCATGCATTCCCGCCTTCCGCTGTCGCTTCCCACCATGCCCCCTGGTTCACCGACGGTCACGTGTGGGGAGACATGGCGTGGACTACTGCACCACTGCACCACGTGGACGACGGCATCACTGCACCACGGCACCGAGAGCACTGGGGCAGGACCGGACGACTGGGCGACGGCGACGTGACGCGGCCTGGCACGCGCGACCCGGCCGGGGACGGCCGATGACGGCCAGGCACGGCACGGCGCCGGTGAGACGGCGGGTGAAGCGCATGCGTGGCGGAGGCATGAGAAGGACGAGCGCCGCTGTTGCGGCGGCCGTGGCACTGACGGCGGTCTACGGCTGCACGGTACGGACGCCGGGCACGGACACCGGCGCCGACACCGACGGCCGCCCGCGCTCGCCGGTGCACATCGAGATCCCGACCACCCGCCCGCCCGGCGACCACTCCCCCGCCGGCCGGGCCGAGGACACCGCCGGGCCGGACGACGACCCGTCCTCGGCGCCGCCTGCCGCACCGGGCGCTCCCTCTGCCGCCCCGCCGAGCCCGACCCCCACCGTCGCCCCGCGGACCCTGTGGGCGCGCGGCGACAGCGGACCCGGGGTGCGGGAACTGCAGGCGCGGCTGCGCCAGGTCGCCTGGCTGAGCGACGGCCCGACCGGCAGCTACGACGACCTGACCGAGCGGGCCGTGGCGGGCTTCCAGGGCAAGCGGGGCCTGCCGCGCACCGGCCGCACCGACACCGTCACCTGGCAGCGGCTGCTGGCCATGACGCACGAACCGGGCAGGTGGGAGCTGTACCTGATGGGCGGTCAGCCGGCCGGCGCACCCGACCCGCGCTGCCTGACCGGGCGGGTGCTGTGCATCGACAAGACCAGCCGGACGCTGCGCTGGATGGTCGACGGGCGGACGGTGTCCACGGTGGCGGTGCGGTTCGGGACGGACGCCACGCCGACCCGCGAAGGTGTGTTCCACGTCTACTGGAAATCACGCCACCACGTGTCCACGCTCTATCACTCGCCCATGCCGTACGCCATGTTCTTCAGCGGCGGCCAGGCCGTGCACTACTCCTACGACTTCGCGGCCCGCGGCTACGCGGGCGGCTCGCACGGCTGTGTGAACGTACGGGACGAGACGGCGATCGCGCGGCTGTTCGCGCAGGTGCGGGTGGGGGACAAGGTCGTCGTCCACTGGTGACGCCCGAGATGACGCGCGGGCCGGGAGACGGGGAGAAGGGCGCGGGCGGGACCGGGGGAACGTGGCCCGCCCGCGCCGACGCACGAGCCGCGGGTACGGGGGGAACCCCGGCGTTCGTGCTCCGGCCGATGACCAGTCGGCCACTCATTACTGCGCCGGGGCCGCCGAAAACGTCACACCTCGCGCGGAGATTTTTTCGGCGGACGCATCGCCGCAGGTCAGCGGCCCTATGCGCGGATGCGCGGACGCGTGGGAGAGCGGCGGTCAGGGCCGGTGAGCACCCGACCGGCCGCCGCCGCCCTTCTGGGCGCCCCGGCCGGTCCCGCCCCCCCGGCCGCCGCCCTGACCGCCGCTCTGGCCGTGTCCGCCGCCGGCGCCGCCCTTGCTGCCGTTGCCGTTCTCGCCGTTCTCGCCGTTCTTGCCGTTCTGCCCGGCCGCGGGGCCTGCCTGACCGGCGCCCTGACCGCCCTGACCGCCCTGGCCGTTCAGGACGTTCTGTTCCTTCGGGTCGCTTCGGCCGGACTTGCCGCCGCTGCCGCCCTTACTGCCGCTGCCGCCGTTGCCGCCCTTGCCGCCCTTGCCGCCGTTGCCGCTGTTTCCGGCGTTGCCGCTCTTGCCGCCCTTGCCGTTGCTGCCGTTGCTGTTGCTGTTGTTGCCGTTGCTGCCGCTGTTGTCGTTCTTGCTCCAGGCGTTGCTGCTGTTGCCGGGGGTGCCGTGGGCGGGGGCGTGCTCGTCGCCGTGGCCACCGGAGTCGTCGCCCTGCCCGGAGCCGCGGTCGCCGGGCGCGTCGAGGAGGCCCTCGCAGTACGCCCCGACGCGCGTGGTGCCGCCGGCCGCCTTCGTCAGCACGTCCTTGCGCTGCTCGCCCAGGGCCTTTCCGGCGCGCAGGTCGCGGCAGGCGTCGGCGAGCCTGCTCCCGCCGCCCGCGGTGGTGTCGCCGCGCGCGGCGTCCGGGCCCACGCGGCCGGAAGGGCTCGGCGTGGCGCCGCCGGACGCGGGCGTGTGCGGCCCGGCGCCCGGAGCGGTGCCCGGCGAGGGCGCGGCGGGACCGTCGGGAGTGGCCTGGGCCGACACCGAGGCGGTGGGGGTGGGCCGGTCGCCACCGAACGGCGTCGGCAGCACGCCGGTCGTGGCCGCCGCGACCCCGCCGATCGCCCCGGCGGCCAGTGCCGCGGACAGCGCCAGCCGCACGGGGCGGCGCCAGGCCGGGCGGCGGGTCCGCCCTGCGGGAGAGGGATGCGGGTGCGCCCGCTCGGGCGCCCGGATGCCCGAGCGGGCGCCGAGACGGACCAGGCCGGCGTCGGTGGGCGGGACCCCGGTGCGCCGGGCGGGTGCGGCCCCGCCCGTGCCGGCCCGCTCGGTCCGCGCGGCGTCCTCCGCCTCCGCGTGGGCCTTGCGGAAGGCCGCCAGGGCGGCGGCCTCGCCGGGCAGTTCCGCTTCCGCGGCGGACGGCTCACCGCGGAGCCCGGCCGCGAGGGCGTCCAGGGCCCCGGCGAGCCGTTCGGCCCGGGCCCGGACGGCGGCGTCGACGGTGTCCGGTGGCTCACCGCGCAGCAGGCGCTCCGCCATGTCGCGGTCCAGCCATCGGTACTGCTCGTCGGCCATCACATGTCCTTCTGCGTCCGGGCGCGCGTATGCGTCACAGCGGCGGACGTCACCGCGGGGCCCCGCGGTTCTCCGGGAGATGGCAGCGCATCGAGTCCGTCGGCGCGTTCCGGTTCGGCGCCGAGCAGTTCCGCGAGCCGCTTCAGGCCGCGGTGTGCGGCGGTGCGCACGGCGCCCGGCCGTTTGCCGAGCGTCTCGGCGGCGGTCTTCGCGTCCAGGCCCATGACCACGCGCAGGACGACGGCTTCGGCCTGGTCCTGGGGGAGGCGGGCGATGAGGGAGAGGGGGGTGCCGGTGGCGAGGGACTCGATGGCCTCGCTCGCGGTGTCGGACTCGGCGGGCCTGCCGGTCAGTTCCGTTTCGTCGCCGCCGATGGCGGGGCGGCGACCGCGCATGCGGATGTGGTCCAGGGCGCGGTTGCGCGCTATCCGGGCGGCCCAGCCGCGGAACCGGTCGGCGTCGCCGCTGAAGCGCCGCAGGTCCCGCGCTATCTGCAGCCACGCCTCGGAGGCCACGTCCTCGGCGTCCGGATCGCCGACCAGTGTGCGTATGTACCCGAGCAGTCGCGGGTGCACGCTGCGGTACACAGTCCGGAACGCGGTCTCGTCCCCGTCCTGTGCCGCAAGCACCGCGGCGGTCAGCTCCGCGTCGTCCCCCAGCACCCGTGGTTCCTCAATAGGTCGAGCAAGATCCTCTGCGGCGGCGCCGCCGTCGATGATTGCAGTGATCATGCATGTTCCGCGCTTGACGCGAAAGGCACGTTACGGCCTGAAACCGTCCGCCGTCCATGGCCGTACAAAATGCAACCAAACCACTTCGGTGGTCGGCTGGAAACCGGGTGTGACAGAAAACGCACTCATGGCGCTGTAGCAAGTACGGGCCGCGGCGCGGCCCGTGTCGCGCGACGGCCGGGGCCTCTCCTGTGGGGGGTGGCGGCCCCGGCCGTTGCCTTGACCGCTGCCGGGCGGATCAGCCGTGCCGGACGCTCCGGCCGGCCAGTGCGTCCATGCACAGCAGCCGCAGCGACCCGTGGCCGCCGAAGCAGCGCCGGGCCTCGTCGATCGGGTCCCACAGCCGTCCGTCCGGGGTGCGGATCCAGTGTTCGCCGCCGGACGCCCACCACTCCGCCCCGCACGCGCGGACGATCACCTCGCCGGCGTAGGCGCCGAAACCGCGCAGCACGCTCTCCACGGCCGCGCGCGGCGCGCCCTCGCGGCGGATGTCCTCGATCATCCGGTCGACGCGCCACAGGCTCCGCGCGGAGTAGTCCAGGCGCAGCCGGGCGCCCTCGCGCATGGTCGCCACGGTGTCCGCCGCCCATCGCGCCGGCTTGGTCGCGGCGTGCGGCCTGGTTTCCTGCCGAGTCATTGCTTCCTGTGTCGTCACACAGAGGAGAGCGGCGCCGGCGCCTGCCGTGTCACGCCGATCCGGGCGGTTTCGGCAACCCGCGCAGGACCGGCGCACCTCTCCCGCAGGACGGACACACAACCCGCGCCCGATCCGGTGGTTCTCTCGCCGCTCCGGCCGCCCGTCCCTGTCGGGCTCTGCCCCGCCAGGCCCGCCCTGTCAGGCCCGCCCCCGCGCCCGCCGTGACACCACCGCGCGCAGGACCCGGCGGCCCTCCGTGCAGACCTCCCGGGCCTGGCGCAGACCGGCGGGGCCGTGCCCGGTGAGCAGTTCCAGGACCGTGATCTGACGGCGCAGCTCGGCGGCGACCAGCGGGGACACGCGCGGTGCGGGGGCCGCGGCGGGGATGTCCTGCGCGCGTACGGCGTCCAGGGCCCGGGGGCCGGTACCGGCCGGGGCCGCGTCCGCGGCCGGGTCCAGCAGCCGGTGGATCCGCAGGGAGGCGACCGAGCAGGCGTCGGCCCAGCGGCGCATCTCGTCGGCGGACCGGGCGGCGGGCGCGGCGGCGAGCATCCGGCGGGCCAGCAGCGCGGCCTCGTCCTCGGCCCGCGCGACGGCGGCGCCGGCGTCCCGCGGGGCGGCGGTGTCCGGCCCGGCGGTGCCGAGCGCGCCGCGTGCCTGCTCCAGCCCCTCGGCCCACCGGTCGCGCCCGGCCGCGTCGCCGGGGTCCTCGGCCAGGCCGGCCCACAGCGGGCGCAGCACCTCGTCGTCACCGCCGAGCAGCGGCACGCACCGATCAAGACAAGCCAACCCGCTGGCGGCCAGTCCGCGCTCGTCGGCCCGCGCGATCAGTTCCACCAGGCTCATCCACGCCTCCCTCGCCGGGGCGCCGAGCCCTTGCGGGGCCGCACTCGCCCGGTCTGCCGTCACGACCGGGCGGTAGTGTCACACGGCCCTCACGCACAGTCGAGGGCACCGACGGAAGAAAAGATTTCGGCCACCCCAACCCAGCCCGGCACACGCACCCCAACCCAGCCCGGCCGGCGCACCCCAACCCCGGCCGGCAC
>NZ_LR732544.1:3426203-3453407 GCF_902506575.1 Streptomyces mexicanus
GCCGGCCGCCACCTGGTCCTGGGTCTGGGCGTGGGGGAAGTCGCCCCAGACCGCGAAGGAGCCGCCGAGGATCTGGGCGTCGTAGCGGGCCGGGACGGCCTGGGTGCCGCGCAGCACGCGCGGGGTCCACTGCTCGTAGATGCGCTGCCCGGTCGGGTAGACGAAGGTCTGCGGCTGGCCGAGGACGTAGTAGAGGAACTCGTCGTTGTAGTTGAGCACCTTGCGGCCCGCGGCCAGGTACTCGGCCGGCGGCCGGGCGCCGATCTCCTTGCCGGTCCAGTAGGCGACCTCGATGTCCTTGGCCGCCTGCACGGAGGTGTTCCGGTAGAAGCCGTCGTTCCAGGCCCGGGGGGTGCGGTCATGGGCGCGGACGGTGGCGGCGCGGGCGTTGAGCCAGCCGGTGGTGAGGTCGGCGACGGTGCCGCCGGAGCCGTAGGCCTTGCGGGCGGCGGCGGCCAGCTGCGGGTAGGAGGCGGCGGGGTCGCGCACGGTCAGCGCCTGGTACTCGTCGCCGCCCAGGTGCCAGTAGGCGCCGGGGAAGACACCGGCGAACTCGTTGAGCAGATCGTCGACGATCTTGGCGGCCCGCGGCTTGGAGATGTCGACGGCGCCCTTGGTGGCCACGCCCCGCGCGTTGCGCAGTTGCAGGTCGGGGTGGGCGGCGATGACCGCGCCGAGGTGGCCGGGCGAGTCGATCTCGGGGACGACGGTGATGTGCCGGCTGGTGGCGAGGGCGACGATCGCCTTGACCTGCGCCTTGGTGAGGTGGTCCGCGGAGACGATCTCCGGATGGGTGTCGGACTGGATGCGGAAGGCCTGGTCGTCGGAGAAGTGCAGGCCCAGCTCGTTGTACTTCAGGTCGCTCAGCTCGCGTATGCGGTCCTCGATCCAGCCGACCGTGTACGGCTTGCGGGCGATGTCCAGCATGAAGCCGCGGCGCGGCTTGGCCGGAGCGTCGTCGACGACGCCCTCGGGGGCGGTGCCGCCGCCGTGCACCTCCTGCTTGAGGGTGCGGGTGCCGTAGAAGACGCCCGCGTCGGCCGGCCCGCTGATGGTGACCCGGCCGTCGCGGACGGTCATGGTGTACGACTCGGGGTTGCCGCCCTGGCCGCCGCCGAGCGTCAGCCGGACGTCCCCGGCGCGGACGTCGTTCGTCCGGCCGGCGTAGGCCAGGCCCAGCTCGCCGGCGATCAGCTTGCCCTCGTCGGCCAGCGACGGGTCGGTGATCACGACGCGCTCGCCGTTCGCCGGCCGCCAGCCGGGGCCGCGGGCGGCGGTGTGGGAGCGCACGGCGGGGATGGTGCGCGGGGCCTGGGAGAGCGGGTAGGTGCGGGTGGGGCCGGGGCTCGTCGCGGCGGAGGTCTGCGGTGCGCTGCGGGCCGTGCCCGACGGGCTCTGATCGCCGCCGGAGGTGGCCCACAGGCCCAGTCCGACGCCGAGCCCGACCGTCGCGGCGAACGCCCCGCCGACCAGTGCGTACCTGTGCTGCACCTTTCGCGCCGGAGCCCGGCGGTGCCTGTGCTGACTCACTCTGCCAACGTAAGGCCTGCCCGGACGCAAGGTGTCCACCAGACGTTCTCAAACTCTTCCGTCCGGGTGAAATTGGGTGATCGGCCGGACAGGTCATGATCACTGCCGATACCGTGACGCACGCCCGCACCGCTTCCCCTGCCGACGCACACGGGTCGCCGCCCGGGGTCCTTCCCTGAACCGGCGCCCCCGCGCATCCACACCGCCGAGGACCCACGCTGCCCCCGCAGAACCCGCCGTACCTGGAGCACTTCAACGCCGCCCCGGCCCAGGAGGCCCGCCGCACCCTCCTGGCGTGCCTGCCCAGCCCGCGCTGGGCCGAGCGGGTCACCGCGCACCGCCCCTACCCGGACCTGTCCGCCCTGCTGGCGGCGGCCGACGAGGCCGCCTACGACCTGGGCGCCGGCGACCTGGCCGGGGCGCTGGCGGCCGAGCCGCTGCCGGCGCTGCCCGAGGGCGCGTACCTGGCCGCCTCCACCGCGCTGAGCGCGGCGTACGCCGCATACGAGGCCAAGTTCGGGCATACGTTCGTCATCTGCCTCGACGACGTCCCGCCCGGCGAGGGACTCGACCGCCTGCTGGCCGCGATCCGATCACGATTGTCGAACGATCCGGAAGAGGAGCGAACCGTCGCGGCGGAGGAGCTGCGCCGCCTCGCCCGGGGCCGTCTGGCCCGCACGCTCCAGGGCCGCGACCAGCCACGATGCGCCCGCACCCGGCCATCGGCGCGGCGCACCCGCCCCACGGCCGCCCCGGCTGACCCGTCCGTGCACGTTTGAGTGCCACTTCGATCACACCGGCAGGCCCCCTGCAATGCTCACGGCAACGCCTCGCTACCATGCTGGGGGCCGGTGGACCGTACCCGGCCGGGCCCGACCGACAGACAAGCCGGCGCGGCCCTCAGTCCCCGCTCCCGGAGGGTTCTTCCGTGCCGGCTGGAACGCTGTACCGCGGCCGGGAAGGAATGTGGTCGTGGGTGGCTCACCGAGTCACCGGCGTGCTCATTTTCTTCTTCCTGTTCGTTCACGTCCTGGACACCGCGCTCGTCCGCGTGTCTCCCGAGGACTACGACAAGGTCGTAGCCACGTACAAGACGCCGATCGTCGCGTGCCTGGAGTACGGCCTCGTCGCCGCCATCCTCTTCCACGCGCTCAACGGCCTGCGGGTCATCGCCGTCGACTTCTGGGCCAAGGGCGCCCGCTACCAGAAGCAGATGCTCTGGACCGTGGTCGTCGTCTGGTTCGTGCTCATGCTCGGGGCGATCTACCCCGTCCTCGGCCACGCCGCTCGAGTCGTCTTCGGGAGCTGACGCGCATGTCCACCACTGAAACCTCCGCTTCCGGTGTGGGCCCCGTCGAGGCCGCCTACACCGTCGACAACCCCGCGCCGGTCATCCAGGCCCCGCGCCAGCGGACCAAGAAGACCCCGAAGTCGACCCGGGGCAACTTCGAGATGTACGGCTGGCTGTTCATGCGGCTGTCCGGCGTCGTCCTGGTCGTCCTCGTCATCGGCCACCTGCTGATCCAGCTCGTCTTGGACGGCGGTGTCTCCAAGGTCGGCTTCGCCTTCGTCGCCGGCCGCTGGGCCTCCCCGTGGTGGCAGGTCTGGGACCTGCTGATGCTGTGGCTGGCGATGCTGCACGGCTGCAACGGCCTGCGCACGGTCATCAACGACTACGCCGAGCGGGCGGGCACGCGGCTGTGGCTGAAGGCGCTGCTCTACACCGCGACGGTGTGGACCATCCTGCTGGGCACGCTGGTGATCTTCACCTTCGACCCGAACATCCGCTAGGCCACGGGACCGAGGTAAATCCCTGATGAAGATCCACAAGTACGACACCGTCATCGTCGGCGCCGGTGGCGCCGGTATGCGTGCCGCCATCGAGGCGACCAAGCGCAGCCGCACCGCGGTCCTGACCAAGCTCTACCCCACCCGGTCCCACACGGGCGCCGCGCAGGGCGGCATGGCCGCCGCGCTGGCCAACGTGGAGGAGGACAACTGGGAGTGGCACACCTTCGACACGGTCAAGGGCGGTGACTACCTGGTCGACCAGGACGCCGCGGAGATCCTGGCGAAGGAGGCCATCGACTCCGTCCTCGACCTGGAGAAGATGGGCCTGCCGTTCAACCGGACCCCGAACGGCACCATCGACCAGCGCCGCTTCGGCGGTCACAGCCGCAACCACGGCGAGGCCCCGGTCCGCCGCTCCTGCTACGCGGCCGACCGCACCGGCCACATGATCCTCCAGACGCTGTACCAGAACTGCGTCAAGGAGGGCGTGGAGTTCTACAACGAGTTCTACGTCCTGGACCAGCTGATCACCGAGGTCGACGGCGTCAAGCGCTCGGCCGGTGTGGTGGCCTACGAGCTGGCCACCGGCGAGATCCACATCTTCCAGGCCAAGTCCGTCATCTACGCCTCCGGCGGCTGCGGCAAGTTCTTCAAGGTGACGTCCAACGCCCACACCCTGACCGGCGACGGCCAGGCCGCGGTGTACCGGCGGGGCATCCCGCTGGAGGACATGGAGTTCTTCCAGTTCCACCCGACCGGCATCTGGCGCATGGGCATCCTGCTCACCGAGGGCGCCCGCGGCGAGGGCGGCATCCTGCGCAACAAGGACGGCGAGCGCTTCATGGAGAAGTACGCTCCCGTCATGAAGGACCTGGCGTCCCGTGACGTCGTGTCCCGCTCCATCTACACGGAGATCCGCGAGGGCCGCGGCTGCGGTCCCGAGGGCGACCACGTGTACCTGGACCTGACCCACCTGCCGCCGGAGCAGCTGGACGCCAAGCTGCCGGACATCACCGAGTTCGCGCGGACCTACCTCGGCATCGAGCCGTACACCGACCCGATCCCGATCCAGCCCACCGCGCACTACGCGATGGGCGGCATCCCGACGAACGTCATGGGTGAGGTCCTGGCGGACAACACCACGGTCGTCCCGGGCCTGTACGCCGCCGGCGAGGTCGCCTGCGTGTCCGTGCACGGCGCCAACCGCCTGGGCACCAACTCGCTGCTGGACATCAACGTCTTCGGCAAGCGGGCCGGCATCGCCGCCGCCGAGTACGCGCACGGCGCCGACTTCGTCGACCTGCCGGAGAACCCGGAGTCCTTCGTCGTCGAGCAGATCGAGCGCCTGCGCTCCTCCACCGGCAACGAGCGGGTGGCCGAGCTGCGCCGCGAGCTGCAGGAGACCATGGACGCCAACGTCATGGTGTTCCGCACCGAGCAGACCATCAAGACGGCGGTCGAGAAGATCGCCGAGCTGCGCGAGCGCTACAAGAACGTGGCCATCCAGGACAAGGGCAAGCGGTTCAACACCGACCTGCTGGAGGCCATCGAGCTGGGCAACCTGCTGGACCTGGCCGAGGTCATGGCGGTCTCCGCCCTGGCCCGCAAGGAGTCCCGCGGCGGTCACTACCGCGAGGACTACCCCAACCGCGACGACGTCAACTTCATGCGCCACACCATGGCGTACCGCGAGGTCGGCGCCGACGGGTCCGAAACCATCCGTCTCGACTACAAGCCGGTCGTCCAGACCCGCTACCAGCCGATGGAGCGTAAGTACTGATGGCAACCCCTGTTCTGGACAAGGCGGACGCGGCCGGCAAGCCCGAGCCGGGATTCGCCGACTCCCCCTACATCACCGTCACCTTCCGCGTCCGCCGGTTCAACCCGGAGGTCTCGGCGGAGGCGACCTGGCAGGACTTCCAGCTGGAGATCGACCCCAAGGAGCGGGTCCTCGACGGTCTGCACAAGATCAAGTGGGACCTGGACGGCACGCTGACCTTCCGCCGCTCCTGCGCGCACGGCATCTGCGGCTCGGACGCCATGCGGATCAACGGCAAGAACCGGCTGGCCTGCAAGACGCTGATCAAGGACATCAACCCGGAGAAGCCGATCACGATCGAGCCCATCAAGGGCCTGACGGTCCTGAAGGACCTGGTCGTGGACATGGAGCCGTTCTTCCAGGCGTACCGGGACGTGATGCCCTTCCTGATCACGAAGGACACCAACGAGCCGACGCGCGAGCGGCTGCAGTCGGCCGAGGACCGGGCGCGCTTCGACGACACCACGAAGTGCATCCTGTGCGCGGCCTGCACCTCCTCCTGCCCGGTGTTCTGGAACGACGGCCAGTACTTCGGTCCGGCCGCCATCGTCAACGCCCACCGCTTCATCTTCGACAGCCGTGACGAGGCGGGTGAGCAGCGCCTGGAGATCCTGAACGACAAGGACGGCGTCTGGCGCTGCCGCACCACCTTCAACTGCACCGACGCCTGCCCCCGTGGCATCGAGGTCACGAAGGCGATCGCGGAGGTCAAGCGGGCGCTGATCACGCGCCGCTTCTGATCACACGCCGCGTCGCAGGCGAGGCCGAGGGCCCCGTTCCGTCCTGGAACGGGGCCCTCGGCGTGTGCCCGGCGGTCCCCCGCGCAGTGCCTCCGGCAGCGGCCGGGCGGTGGGTCAGCCGCGCAGGACGCGTCCGTGCTTGTCGGTGCGGTCGTTGCTCACCAGGAAGATGATGCCGTCGATCAGGGCCCAGAAGCCGAGGCCGCCGCAGGTGAGGAGCTGGGCGATGCCCACGCCCACGGAGCCGACGTAGAAGCGGCCGATGCCGAGGCCGCCGAGGAAGATCTGCAGGATGCCGGCGACGATCTTCGACTTGTCGGAGTAGGGGCGGCCCTGCGGGTCGTAGCCGAAGGGCGCGGCGGGGTTGGGGACGGGGACGGTCATGGAAGGTGCTCCTGGGATGATGAGAGAGACCGGAGTGCGTTTCTCCGGACCCAGGGGGGCTCGGCTTCCCGGTCCCGCGACATCCGCGCGGTCCCGTCCGCGTCGGCCGGATACGGCCGTCCCCCCTGCGTATGAGGGGAGCATAAAGATCGGCACGGGCCGCGCAGCAGGGTACCGGGCCACCGTTCCCGGATTGTGATCGTTTTCGGTGGGCCGGCCGCCGCGCGGAGCGCGGGCGGCGCGTTCTCCGCCGGCCGCCCGGCACGTCAGGGGACGAGGTTGCGGGCCACCGCCCAGGCCACGGCCCCCAGCAGCACCAGCGCCTGCGCCCACGGCGCGAGCCGCGGCCGCCAGCGGCGTCCGCGCAGGCCGTGCACCATCCAGGTGCCGAGCAGCGCCAGCGCGAGGGGCGAGGCGAGCAACAGTGCCCTGTTGTCCAGCCAGGCCCGGCCGAGGTGACCGTGCATCAGGTCGTAGACCATGCGCGTGCCGCCGCAGGCCGGGCACAGCAGCCCGGTGACGTACCGGAAGGGGCACTGGGGCAGCAGATGGCCCGGCTGGTGGGGATCGGTGACGTAGAGGTAGACGGCGCCGGCGACCCCGGCGCACAGGACCGCGAGCGGTGCCGCCGCCGGATGCCGCAGCCGGCGCGGCAGTCGGCGCGGCAGTCGGGGGCGGGCTGGGCCGGTCGCGGCGTCAGCCACGCAGGATCCGCCCCTGCGCGTCGGTGGTGTTGTCGCCGGTGAGCAGGATGATGCCGTCGACCAGCGCCCAGATGCCCAGGCCGCCGCAGGTGAACAGCTGGGCCAGGCCGATGCCCACGCTGCCGATGTAGAAGCGTCCGATGCCCAGGGAGCCGAGGAACAGCTGCAGGATGCCGGCGACGATCTTCGACTTGTCGGAGTAGGGGCGCCCGTAGGGGTCGTAGCCGTAGGGGGCCTGCGGGTCGGCGTACATGCCGGGGGGCGGGTAGCCGCGTGGGTGGCCGGAACCCTATGACGTCCGGCGCAGTGCGCGCAGTCCGCGCAACCCGATCACCCCGATGACCGTCCCCAAGAGGAAGGAGACGACCGCCAGTGCCAGGTGGACCCAGAAATACGCCGTGGGGTGCCCGTGGTCGAAGGCGAGTCCGCTGCCGTCCTTGACGAGATTCTTGACGAAAGTGACCCAGATGACCCAGCTCCACACCCCGAAGGCGAGCAGGAACCAGGAGACGGGGCGGCTGAGCTTCATACCTCCAGTATCGCCGTCGGGCGCGCGGAGCCGGGCGCGGGGGGCCGCGGGGCCGGGCCGGAGCGGCCACGGGGACCTGGGCGCCGCGCCGCGGGCCACGGCAGGTACGTTTCCGACCGTGCCCGCACCCAAGAAGTCCGCGCGGCGATCCGTTCTGGTCGCTTCCGCCTCCCTGTTGTCCTTGTCCCTGGCCTCCCTGTCCTTCCTGGCCGCTCCCGCCGCGACGGCGGCACCCACGGCGACGGCGAGCCCCTCGGCCACTCCCCCGGCCCGCATGTCGACCGTCGGCGGCACCCGCCTGGGCCTGCCCGGCACTCAGGTCGACCTGGCGAGCGGCGTGCCGGTGCTGCCCAAGGACCTCACCGCGCGCTCCTGGATCGTGGCCGACGCCGAGTCCGGGCAGGTGCTCGCCGCGCACAACGCGCACTGGCGCCTGGCCCCGGCCAGCACGCTGAAGATGCTGTTCGCCGACACCCTGCTGCCGAAGTTCCCGAAGACCGAGGAGCACAAGGTCGTCGCCGCCGACCTGGCCGGCATGGGCGAGGGCTCCAGCCTGGTCGGCATCAAGGAGAACGAGACGTACACGGTCCACGACCTGTGGCTGGGTGTCTTCCTGCGCTCGGGCAACGACGCCGTGCACGTGCTGTCCTCCATGAACCACGGCGTCAAGCAGACGGTCGCGGACATGAACGCGCACGCCCAGGAGCTGCAGGCCCTGGACACGCACGTGGTCACGCCGGACGGCTACGACGCCCCGGAGCAGGTCTCCTCGGCGTACGACCTGACCCTGTTCGCCCGCTCCGGCCTGCAGAAGAAGGACTTCCGCGAGTACTGCTCCACCGTGCGGGCCGCGTTCCCCGGCGCGACGAAGAAGGACAAGAAGGGCAGGACCACCCGGGGCTCCTTCGAGATCCAGAACACCAACCGGCTGCTGAGCGGCGACTACGACCTGTCCGTCTACCAGGGCATCGCCGGGGTGAAGAACGGCAACACCACCCACGCGGGCGCCACCTTCACCGGGGTGGCCGAACGCGGCGGCCACGTGCTGCTCGTGACGGTGATGAACCCGGAGAAGAAGGAGCACAACGAGGTCTACCGGGAGGCGGCCCGGCTCCTGGACTGGGGCTTCCAGGCGGACGGCAAGGTGCGGCCGGTGGGCGAACTGGTCCCGCCGAGGAGCGCGGCGGGAGCCGGCGGCACCGCGGGCGCGGCGCCGTCGGCCGGCCAGGCGGGCGGCGCGCCGGGCGGCGGGGCGCCGGCCAAGGCCGTGGCGGGCGCCTCCGTCGCGGGCGGCTCCCGCGGCAGGGGCGGCGCCCTGGGCATCGCCGCGGGCGGGGGGGTGGGGCTGGCCGCCGCGGCCTTCCTGGTCAACCGCCGCTGGCCGCTGCCGGACCTGGTGCGCCGCCGTCCCCGTCCCTGAGCCGGCCGCCCGAACCGCCCCGGCCGCCGTCACCGCCCTGCCCGCCGTCGCCGCCCTGCCCGTCGTCCCCGCGCGGGCCGGGCGCGCCCGTCTCCCCCCCGCCGCTCGGGGTCGCCGTCCAGGCCGCGCAGTACAGCACCAGCTTGGAGGTGAAGTTGATCCACAGCAGCAGGGCGACGGGGACGCCGAAGGCGCCGTACATGCTCTTCGCGGCCACGCCCTGGATGTAGCCGCTGAGCAGCACCTTCAGCAGTTCGAAGCCGACCGCGCCGATCAGCGCCGCCACCAGCAGCCGGCGGCGCGGCGGCTCCACGCCGGGCAGCAGCGTCAGGACGTAGAGCAGCACCAGGAAGTCGGCCGCGACGGCGACGGCGAAGGCGATGACGCGCAGCACGAGGCTGCCCCCGCCGTGTGCGTCCAGACCGAACTGGCGGGTGGTCCAGCCCACGGCGGCCGAGGCGATCGTGGAGACCACGAGCGTGACGAGCACGGCCCCGCCCAGGCCGAGCAGGATGCCGCCGTCGCGGACCCTGCTGACGATCGGGTTCTCCTCGCGGTCCGGCCGCTCCCACACCGCGCGCAGGCAGTCGCGCATCTGGGCCACCCAGTTGGCGCCGGTCAGCAGCAGGAAGGCGCCCGCGATGATGCCGACGGTGCCGGCGTTGTCCGCCAGGCCGGTGATGTGCAGCTGGCTGCCCAGCCCCGGGAACTGCTCGGTGATCTTCTTCTCCAGCGTGTGCTGCTGCTGGGCGCTGAGCGTGGCGGCACCGATCGCGGCGGCCAGCGTGAGCAGCGGGAACAGCGCGATGAAGCTGACGAACGTCATGGCGGCGGCCAGCCGCGTCCACTTCACCCGGTCCAGACGCTCGTACGACCGCCACGCGTGCGTGCGCATCGCTCGCGCCACCCACGGGCCCACCACGGGAAGCTTCTTCAGCCAGTCCATGATCGGACTGTGCCCGCTCGGCGGTCGTGTCAACACCGCGTTTCTACGCCGAGACGCCCATAAGCGGACGATACAGTCGTCCGCCGTGAAGGATGCCCTCGGTCTCGCCCCGCTCCTCCGTTCCTTCGGCCCCTCGCGTCTGCCCCGCTCGCTGCTCGTCCTCGGCGGCACCTCCCCCGTCGCGCTGGCCGTCGCGCGCCGGCTCGTCGCCCGGCGCACCCGCACCGTGTGGCTGGCGGGGCGCCCCTCCCCCGCGCTCGACGAGGCCGCCGCGCACCTGCGCCGGCTGGGCGCGCAGGTGCACACCGTCGCCTTCGACGCGCTGGACGTGGTGCGCCACGAGGAGATCCTGGAGAAGGTCTTCGCCGAGGGTGCCGTCGACATGGTGCTGCTGGCCTTCGGCGTCCTCGGCGACCAGGCGTACGACGAGCGGGAGCCGCTGAACGCGGTGCACGTCGCGCAGACCAACTACACCGGCGCCGTCTCGGCCGCGCTGGTGGCCGCGCGGGAGCTGCAGAACCAGGAGCACGGCTCCCTGGTCGTGCTGTCCTCGGTGGCCGGCGAGCGGGCCCGGCGCACGGACTTCATCTACGGCTCCAGCAAGGCCGGCCTGGACACCTTCACCCAGGGCCTGGGCGACGCGCTGTACGGAACCGGCGTGCACGTCATGATCGTGCGCCCGCACTTCGTCCGCTCCACCGCGACGGCCGGCCGTCCGGTGCCGCCGCTGTCGAGCACCCCGGAGGAGGTCGCCACCGCCGTGGAGCTGGGCCTGCGGCGACGTTCCGAGACCGTGTGGGTGCCGGGGGTGCTGCGGGTGGTGGCGGCGGTGCTGCGGCACCTGCCGCGCGCGGTGTACCGGCGGCTGCCGCTGTAGCGCGCCGCAGGAGTACGGCCGGGACTGCCGCTTCAGCGTGCCGTCGAGTACGGCCGGGGCTGTCGCCGCACGGCGGGCCGCGCCGGGAGGGCGGCGTGCGGGCTCGGCGGGCGGGCAGGGTGCCCCGGTCGACGGGGGAAGCCTGCGGCGGGACGCCCGCGCGCCCGCCGAAGGCGAACTCGCGCAGCTTGCGCCACACCCCGTCGGCGCCCTGCCGGTGCAGGGCGAAGCCGGTGACCGGCCACTCGGCCTCGTAGCCCGCCAGCTCCTGCTGGGCGCGGTCCATCGCCGCCTCGTCGATGCCGTGCGCCACCGTCACGTGCGGGTGGTAGGGGAACTGGAGTTCGCGCGCCAGGGGACCGGCGGGGCCGCGCCCCCGCTGCTGCAGCCACGTGCACGCGTCGGCGCCCGCCACCACCCGGACGTAGACCACCGGCGACAGCGGCCGGAAGGTGTCGGTGCCCGACAGCCGCATCGTGAAGGGCCGCCCCGCCGCGGCCACCTCGGTCAGGTGCGCCTCGACGGCCGGCAGGTCCGCGGTGTCCACCTCGGTCGGCGGCAGCAGGGTGACATGCGTGGGGATGCCGTGAGCCGCGGCGTCGCCGAAGCCCGCGCGCCGCTCCTGGAGCAGGCTGCCGTGCGGCTCCGGGACCGCGATCGACACCCCGATCGTTACGGTCCCCACGTCGTCTCCTGTCGTCGTGCCGGTGCTCTGTGGCCGTCCGCGGCGGTCGTCGCTGCCGCCCTTTTCCGCTGTCTCGTCCGTTCGTCCGTTCGTCTGTTCGTCGTACCCGGTGTCCTCGGCCGTTCGTCCGTTCCCGTGCCCGCGGCCGGCGTCCTCGGGTCGTGTCCCGGCCGCCGCCCTCGGGCCGCGGCCGTTTCGTCCGGGCCGTCCGGTTATGCCGTCCGGATATCGACTGTACGACCACGGCCGCGCCCTGGGCAGGCGCCGGCACAGTGATGTGCGGCGCTCTGCCCGGGACGGGTGCGCGCGGTGGTGCGCCCGGTCAGTGCTTGGCGGGCAGGAAGCCCACCCGCTCGTACGCCTGGGAGAGGGTCTCCGCGGCGACCGCGCGCGCCTTCTCCGCGCCCTTGGCCAGGATCGAGTCGAGCGTCTCGGCGTCGTCCAGGTACTGCCGGGTCTTCTCGCGGAACGGCGTCACGAACTCGACCATCACCTCGGCGAGGTCCGTCTTGAGCGCGCCGTAGCCCTTGCCGGCGTACTTCTCCTCCAGCTCGCCGATACCCTCGCCGGTCAGGGTCGAGTAGATGGTGAGGAGGTTGCTGACGCCGGGCTTGGTCTCCGGGTCGTAGCGGATCACGGTGTCGGTGTCGGTGACCGCGCTCTTGACCTTCTTCGCCGTCGTCTTCGGCTCGTCGAGGAGGTTGATGAGGCCCTTCGGCGTGGACGCCGACTTGCTCATCTTGATCGTCGGGTCTTGCAGGTCGTAGATCTTCGCCGTCTCCTTGAGGATGTACGGCTTCGGGATCGTGAAGGTGTCGCCGAAGCGGCCGTTGAAGCGCTCGGCGAGGTCGCGGGTGAGCTCGATGTGCTGGCGCTGGTCCTCGCCGACGGGGACCTCGTGGGCCTGGTACAGCAGGATGTCGGCGACCTGGAGGATCGGGTACGTGAACAGGCCGACCGAGGCCCGCTCGGCGCCCTGCTTGGCGGACTTGTCCTTGAACTGCGTCATCCGGGAGGCCTCGCCGAAGCCGGTGAGGCAGTTCATCACCCACGCCAGCTGGGCGTGCTCGGGGACGTGGCTCTGCACGAAGAGCGTGCAGCGCTCCGGGTCCAGTCCGGCGGCCAGCAGCTGGGCGGCGGCGAGCCGGGTGTTGGCGCGCAGGTCCTTCGGGTCCTGCGGGACCGTGATCGCGTGCAGGTCGACGACCATGTAGAAGGCGTCGTGCGACTCCTGCAGGGCCACCCACTGGCGGACGGCACCGAGGTAGTTGCCGAGGTGGAACGAGCCTGCGGTGGGCTGGATTCCGGAGAGCACTCGGAATCGACGCTGCATGGCGGAGCCATTCCCCTGAGGGTGGTGGTGGGCGACGGGTGGGCGGTCGTTGGCCATGTTCACCATTCTCTCAGGTGCGGGACGCCGATCCGGAACTGGCCGGAAACAGACGGGATGCGATCCGTCCCCAGAGGTGTAACAAGGGGCAAGGGGAAAGGTCCCGGGTGAACCGGGGTGAAGGGGGGCGCGATGCGGCGGTTGCTCTGTGTGGCCGTGGCCACGGCGGCGCTGGTGCCGGCGGGCGGTGGAGGGGCACGGGCGTCGGCCCGGGCCGCTGTCGAGGAGCCCGACGTGGCGGTGGTCGTGACGGCCGGCGAGGAGCGCACCGAGGCCTGGCACGACGGGCAGACCCCGTTCGACCGGCTGCGGTGGCTGCTGAACCCCACGTACACCGGCTCGGAGCGGGTCCCGCAGACCTGGGCGCAGGGCCGGTATCCGCCGGCGCGGTTCACGGTGCTGTGGGGACTGACCGGGGTCGGGGGCTGGCCGCAGACCGACCGGGCGCCCGGCGGTGACGTGGCGATGCTGCGCCAGGACCAGCTGGTCGTCGCCGAGGACGGCACCCCGTGGGTGCGCACCGACCCGGCGCCGGACCTGCCGGACGACGACATCCGCTGGCACCGGGCGCCGCGGGATGCCTACGCCCAACTCGCGGACGCCGGCTTCCTCGGGCTCGGCGCCGAGCGGCCCGGCGCGCGCGGGGACGGGCGGGGGGACGGTGTGTGGTGGGCGGCCGCCGGGCTCGCCGCCGGGGTCGCCGGGACGGTGCTGGCAGGCCGCGTGGCGGCCCGGCGCAGAGCCGGACCGCCACGTCAGGAGCCGCGTCACGAGCTGATCGATCTCTGAAGCTCCCGGAGGGGTCAGCCGAGGTCGATCTCCGGGTACAGCGGGAAACCGGCCACCAGGTCCGTGGCCCGGCGGGAGATCTCGTCGGCGATCTTCGGGTCGAGGACGTGGGACGCCTTGGAGGGGGCGCCGGACTTGGTGGTGCCCGGCTCGGCGGCCGTCAGGACGCGGTCGATCAGGCCGGCGACCTCGTCCATCTCGGCGGTGCCCAGGCCCCGGGTGGTCAGCGCGGGCGTGCCGATGCGGATGCCGGAGGTGTACCAGGCGCCGTTGGGGTCGGCGGGGATGGCGTTGCGGTTGGTGACGATGCCGGACTCCAGCAGGGCGGCCTCGGCCTGGCGGCCGGTGAGGCCGTAGGAGCCGGCGACGTCGATCAGGTTGAGGTGGTTGTCGGTGCCGCCGGTCACCAGCGTGGCGCCGCGCCGCATCAGGCCCTCGGCGAGCGCGCGGGAGTTGTCCACGATGCGCCGGGCGTAGTCCTGGAAGGCGGGCTGCCGCGCCTCGGCCAGGGCGACCGCCTTGGCGGCCATGACGTGCGGCAGCGGGCCGCCGAGGACCATCGGGCAGCCGCGGTCGACCTGGTCCTTGAGGGAGTCGTCGCACAGCACCATGCCGCCGCGCGGGCCGCGCAGCGACTTGTGGGTGGTGGTGGTGACGATCTGGGCGTGCGGGACCGGGTCGAAGTCGCCGGTGAGGACCTTGCCGGCGACCAGGCCCGCGAAGTGGGCCATGTCGACCATGAGGGTCGCGCCGACCTCGTCGGCGATCTCGCGCATGATCCGGAAGTTCACCAGGCGCGGGTAGGCGGAGTAGCCGGCGACGATGATCAGCGGCTTGAACTCGCGGGCCTGGGCGCGCAGCGCCTCGTAGTCGATCAGGCCGGTGGCCGGGTCGGTGCCGTAGGAGCGCTGGTCGAACATCTTGCCGGAGATGTTCGGGCGGAAGCCGTGGGTGAGGTGGCCGCCGGCGTCCAGGGACATCCCGAGCATGCGCTGGTTGCCGAAGGCCCGGCGCAGCTCGGCCCAGTCGGCCTCGCTCAGGTCGTTGATCTGCCGGACGCCGGTCTTCTCCAGGAAGGGCGCCTCGACGCGGTCGGCGAGCACGGCCCAGAAGGCGACGAGGTTGGCGTCGATGCCGGAGTGCGGCTGGACGTAGGCGTGGCGGGCGCCGAACAGCTCGCGGGCGTGCTCGGCGGCGAGGGACTCCACGGTGTCCACGTTGCGGCAGCCGGCGTAGAAGCGGCGGCCGACGGTGCCCTCGGCGTACTTGTCGCTGAACCAGTTGCCCATCGCCAGCAGCGTGGCCGGGGAGGCGTAGTTCTCGGAGGCGATCAGCTTGAGCATCTCGCGCTGGTCGTGCACCTCCTGGCCGATGGCGTCGGCGACGCGCGGCTCGACGGCGCGGATCACGTCGAGGGCGGCGCGGAAGGCGGTGGACTCGGTGGACAGGGGCGCAGACATCTGAGGGGACCTCCGGACGTGGCGTTCGGCGTTCACGGTACGGCCCAGGCGCACGGCACATGTTCCTTCGAGCCGCTCCCCGATGGTCTGTCCCATCCCTCGGACCCACGGTCCAGCGCGCCAGTCACGGCCCGCAGGTCAGCCTACCGGGCGCCCGTCGCCGGGCACGCCGCGCCGTCCACCATGCGGGCGGGGCGTCCGGCGGGCGACCGGAGCACGGGCGGCCCGGAGGATCTGACGACCTGGGCCAGGTGGGTCCGCGGATGCCGGCCGATTCAGAGGATTCAGAGGAATCAGAGGATGACGTGCGGCAGGAAGCGGGCGTACTCGTCGGTGACCAGGCCGGCCGACTCGCGGATGCCGAGGCCGGCGGCCTCGTCCTCGACGACCCAGGCGCCGAGGACGACGTGGTTGCCGTCGAAGGCGGGCAGCGGGGCGAGGGCCTGGTAGCAGCAGGGCTCCTCGCGCGGCGCGGGGTCCGTGCCCGGCTCGTGGACGGTCACCCCGTCGCCTTCGCGGCCGAGCAGCGGCTTGGCGACCCAGCCGGTGGTGGTCGCCAGGTCGCGCGGGCCGTCGAGGTGGGCGGGGAGCAGGTTGGGGTGGCCGGGGAAGAGTTCCCAGAGGACGGCCAGCAGCGCCTTGTTGCTCAGCAGCATCTTCCAGGCGGGCTCGATCCACAGGGTGGAGCCGGTGCCGCCGCCGTTGTCGAGGGTGTCCAGGACGTGGTCGGCGAAGCGGTCGGTGGTCAGCCACTCCCAGGGGTAGAGCTTGAAGATGCTGCGGATGAACCGAAGGCCGTTGTCGACGAACCGGCCGGAGAGCGGGTCCCAGCCGATCTCCTCCACCGGCAGCAGGTCGGTGGCCAGCCCCGCCTGTTCGGCGGTCTCCTTCAGATAGGCGACCGTCATCAGGTCCTCGCCGAGTTCGTCGGCGGCCGAGTGCGCGAAGTGCACCGGGCTGCCCGGCGGCAGCAGGCGGGCCTGCCGGCGCCAGGCGGCGACGAGGCGTTCGTGCAGGGAGTTCCACTGGTCGGCGCCGGGGAAGCGCTCCTCCATCCAGAACCACTGGGGCGAGGCGGCCTCGACCAGGGAGGTCGGGGTGTCGGCGTTGTACTCCAGCAGCTTGGCCGGGCCGGTGCCGTCGTAGCGCAGGTCGAACCGGCCGTAGAGGGAGGGAAGTTCGGCGCGCCGGTGCCAGGCCTCGGCGACCGCCCGGGCCACGCGCGGGTCGGTGATGCCGAGGTCGGCGAAACGGCCGGCGGTGACGATGTGGTCGGCCGCGGCCAGGCACATGCGGTGCAGTTCCTCGACGGTCTCCTCCAGCGCCTCCACCTCGTCGAGGGTGAAGACGTAGTAGGCGCTCTCGTCCCAGTAGGGGCGCAGCGAGTCGTCGGGGTAGCGGGTGAGCGGGTAGATCAGGCCCTGGGACTCGACGGTCTGCTGCCAGCCGGGCCGGGGCTCGATGGTGCGGCGTTCCATGGGTCAGCCGCCGGAGGAGCCGTGGCCGCCGCCGAAACCGCCGCGGTCGACACCGCCGTAGCCGCCGCCGTACTTCGACCCGCCGGACGAGGAACCGCCCGAGCCGCTGCCGGACCCCGAGCCCTTGCCGGACTTGGTGAAGGAGCCGCCCTTGACCCAGCCGCTCTTCTTCTTGCCGCCGTAGTACCAGGAGCCGTGGAAGGAGGAGTCGCCGGACTTGCAGTACCGGTCGGAGACGACCTTGTAGCCCTGCGAGGGGAGGTACCGGTCCCGGTCGACGCAGCGCTTGTCCGGCTCGGAGGAGCAGGCGGTCAGCGCCGTGGCGAGCAGCCCCACACTGCCCAGGACGACCGTGCCCGACCGAAGTCGCCGTCGTGTGTCCGCCATGTCCGTCTCTCCCCGTTGTCGTCGTCGTCGGCGGCGTCGTCGGCCGCGCGGTGTCCGTTTTCCGGCCGCACGCGACGGCCGTTTCCCGGCCGCGCGGTGACCGCGGGCCGCCTCCCCGCCGCATGATGGCCGCTTTCCGGCGGCCAGCCTAGAGATCGGTGAGAACACCCGTCCGGGCGACCCCCGCGTCGTCCGCTCCCCTAGAGTCCTTTCGTGCTGTTTGGAATGGTGTGCGCGCTCGGCGCGGCGGTGTGTTTCGGTACGGCGACGGTGCTGCAGGCGGTCGCCACGCGCGCCGCCGCCGGCCCGGGCGGCACGCCGGACGGGTCCGGGGACGGCGCCGTGGGCGGAACGGTCGGCGCGGGCGCGGCCCTGCTGCTGCGGGCGGTCGGGCAGTGGCGGTATCTGGCGGGACTGGCCCTGGACGGTCTCGGTTTCGTCCTGCAGATCCTGGCACTGCGGTCCCTGCCGATCTACGTGGTCGGCGCGGCGCTGGCGGCCAGTCTCGCCGTCACGGCGGTGGTCGCGGCCCGGCTGCTGCGGGTGCGGCTGGCCGGGGCGGAATGGGGCGCGGTGGGCGTGGTGTGCGGCGGGCTGGCGATGCTGGGGCTGGCCTCGGGGACGGAGGGAGAGCGCGCCGGGTCCATGGTGCTGAAGTGGGCGGTGCTCGTGGCGGCGCTGGCCGTGCCGGTGCTGGGGGCGGCCTGCGGGCGCCTGCCCGAGCGGGGCCGGGCCGCGCTGTTGGGCCTGGGCGCCGGGCTGGGCTTCGGGGTGGTCGAGGTCGCGGTGCGGCTGATCGACTCCCTCGGCCCGGCGGCGCTGCTCGCCGATCCCGCGTCGTACGCCGTCGTGCTGGGCGGCGGCGCCGCCTTCGTGCTGCTCACCTCCGCCCTGCAGCGCGGCTCGGTGACGACGGCGACCGCGGGGATGGTCCTCGGCGAGACGGTCGGTCCCGCGGCGGTCGGGGTGGTGTGGCTGGGCGACCGCACCCGTGAGGGGATGGCGTGGCTGGCGGTCCTTGGGTTCGCGGTGGCGGTCGCCGGGGCGCTGGCGCTGGCCCGCTTCGGGGAGGCGCCGACCGCGGCGGAGCGGACCTGAGCCCGGGCCACCGGAGGTAGGCGGGCGACTGGGCAGGTCAGGCCGGGCCATCGGGGCAGGTACGGGTCGGCCATGCAGGGCACGGTCGGCCACCGATACAGGCCCAGGTCAGTCATCAGGGCAGGTCAGGGCGCCCACCGGGACAGGGCGCAGTCGGCCACCGATGCAGGCCCAGGTCAATGGCCAGGGCAGGTAAGGCCGACCCACCGAAGCAGGTCAGGGTCGGTCACCGAGGCAGGGCACGGTCGGCCAGCCGGGACAGGTCAGGCCGACCCACCGGAACAGGGGCGCAGTCGGCCAGCGAGGCAGGTGCGGATCAGCCGCCAGGGCAGGTCAAGCCGCCCCACCGAGGCAGGTGCGGGTCGGCCCGCTCACGGCAGCACCCGGCACAGTGCGTCCAGGGCGGCCGACCAGGCGTGGTCCGGTGGGGTGCCGTACCCGACGACCAGGGCGTCCAGCGGCGGGACGGTGGCCCGCTCGTGGCGGAAGCAGGACAGGCCGAAGACGGCGAGGCCCTGCCAGGCCGCCGCCTGGACGACCGCCGCTTCCGTGCCGGGCGGCAGCCGCAGCACGGCGTGCAGGCCGGCGGCTATGCCGGTGGGGTGGATGCCGGGGGCGCGGGTGGCGAGCGCGTCGACCATGGCGTCGCGGCGGCGCCGGTAGCGCAGCCGGGCGGAGCGCACATGGCGGTCGTAGGCGCCGGAGGTGAGGAACTCCGCCAGGGGGAGCTGGTCCAGCACGCCGCACGTGTCGCTGCCGCCCTTGGCGGCCACCGCCTCCTCGGCGAGGGACGGCGGCAGCACCATCCAGGCCAGGCGCAGGCCGGGCGCCAGGGCCTTGCTGGCCGTGCCGAGGTAGACGACGTGATCGGGGTCCAGGCCCTGCAGGGCGCCGACGGGCTGGCGGTCGTAGCGGAACTCGCCGTCGTAGTCGTCCTCCAGGACCAGGCCGCCGGTGCGCCGCGCCCAGTCGGTGACGGCCGCCCGCCGCTCGGGGTGCAGGGGCATGCCCATCGGGAACTGGTGGGCGGGGGTGAGCAGGACGGCGGCGGCCTGCGGCATGCGGGTGGTGTCCGTGCCCCGCTCGTCCAGGGGCAGCGGGCAGGTGCGCAGGCCCGCCGCGGACAGCAGGTCGCGGTGCAGGTCCAGGCCGTAGGACTCGACGGCGACCGTGCTCGCCCCGCGCGAGCGCAGCACCTCGGCGAGGATCCGCAGGCCGTGCGAGAAGCCGGCGCAGATGACGATGTGCTCGGGGTCGGCGCGCACCCCGCGCACGCGGGCGAGGTAGCCGGCCAGGGCGGTGCGCAGTTCGGGCCGGCCGCGCGGGTCGCCGTAGCCGAGGGCGTGGTGCGGGGCGGTGGCCAGGGCGCGGCGGGCGGCCTTGAGCCACTCGCCGCGGGGGAAGGACGCCAGGTCCGGGGTGCCGGGAGTGAGGTGGCGCCTGCGGGGCGGGCGGGCCGAAGGGGGCTGCTCGGGTGTCACGGCACGGTCGGCGACCCTGGTGCCCGAGCCCTGGCGGGCGGTGAGCCAGCCCTCGGCGACCAGGTCGGCGTAGGCGTCGGCGACCGTGTTGCGGGCGATGCCCAGGTCGGCGGCGAGGGAGCGGGAGGAGGGCAGCCGGGTGCCGGGGACCAGGCGGCCGGTGCGCACCGCCTCGCGCAGGGCGTCGGTCAGGCCGCGGCGCACGCCCGGCCCGGTCGGTTCCAGGTGGAGGTCGACGCCCAAAGTGGCCCATGTTCTCGCCATGGAAATGGACCATACTCCTGGGCTGCTTCGGCCCTAGGGTCGAGGGCATGAACACTGCAGAGGAAACCGTCGAGTACGCCGCCGAACAGTCCCCGCGCCTGCGCTGGGCGGAGCACGCCCCCGAGGTCTACAAGGCCATGATCCGGCTGGACGCGGCCGCCGGCCGGGGCCTGGACGCGCGGCTGCGCGAGCTGGTGAAGATCCGCGCCTCCCAGCTCAACCACTGCGCGCTCTGCCTGGACATGCACAGCAAGGACGCGCTGGCGGCCGGGGAGAGCGTGGAGCGGATCGTGCAGCTCAGCGCCTGGGAGGAGTCGCGGCACTTCTACACGGAGAAGGAGCTGGCCGCGCTGGAGCTGACCGAGGCCGTCACCGTCCTCACCGACGGCTTCGTGCCCGACGAGGTCTACGACAAGGCCGCCAAGCACTTCGACGAGGCCGAGCTGGCCCAGCTGATCGCCGCGATCGCGGTGATCAACGCCTGGAACCGGTTCGGCGTGGCCTGCCGCATGACGCCGGGCCACTACCAGCCGGGGCAGCACGGGTGAGCCGTACCCGACTGCTGGACGAGGAAGTCGGCCGGGCGATGTCCGCGCTGAGCGCGACGGCGAAGAAGGGCCTGGCCGACCCGGTCCTGGCGGAGCTGGTCGTGATCCGCGCCTCTCAGCTCAACCACTGCGCCTTCTGCCTGGACATGCACCTGAAGGCCGCCCGCCGCAGCGGCGAGTCGGAGGAGCGCATCCAGCTGCTGAACGCCTGGGAGGAGACCGAGGACCTCTACACGGAGCAGGAGCGGGCCGCGCTCGCCCTGACCGAGGCGGTCACCGTCCTCACCGGGGGCACCTCCCGGACGAAGTCCGGGGGAGGGTTCGTGCCGGACGAGGTCTACGACCGGGCCGCCAAGCACTTCGACGAGGTCCGCCTCGCCCATCTGATCGCGCTGATCTCCGTCATCAACAGCTGGAACCGGCTGATGGTCAGCCGCCGGATCCCACCCGGGGGATACCGACCGTGAGCGAGGCGAGGAGCCGACCGTGAGCAAGGTGGAGGAGTTCCGCGCGCTGCATCTGAGGCCGGCCCCCGGGGATCCCCTGGTCCTGCCCGGGCCGTGGGACGCGGCCAGCGCGCGGGCGTTCGAGGCGGCGGGGTTCCCGGCGCTGGCCACGCCGAGCGCCGGCGTGGCCGCTTCGCTCGGCTACGCGGACGGCTCCACTCCGGCCGACGAGATGTTCGCGGCCGTCGCGCGGATCGCGCGGGCGGTGGAGGTGCCCGTGTCGGCGGACGTGGAAGGCGGCTACGGGCTGGCGCCGAAGGAGCTGGTGGAGCGGCTGCTGGAGGCCGGCGCCGTGGGCTGCAACCTGGAGGACTCCCGCGGCGGTGTCCTCGAGGACCCGTGCGAGCACGCCGACTTCCTCGCCGAGGTCCGGGCGGCCGCCGGTGACGCGCTGTTCCTCAACGCCCGGGTGGACGTCTTCGTGTACGGCGACGGCGATCCGGAACGGGCCGTGGAGCGGGCCGTGGCGTACGTGGCGGCGGGCGCCGACTGCGTGTACCCGATTCTCGCCCCGACGGACCTGCTGCCGGTGCTGCGGGCCGGGATCCCGGGGCCGCTCAACGCGCTGGCCCGGCTGGACGGGGACGGCCCCTCGCCCGCCGAACTCGGCGGACTCGGGGCCACCCGGATCACGTTCGGGCCGGGCCTGCAGCGACGGGCCGAACGGGCGGTGCGTGAGCTCGCCGACGGCCTTGCCTCCTAGAGGCGTTCAGGACAGCCACTGCCGCCACACCGAGGGGTGGCTGTCCACCCACTTCTTCGCCGCCTGCGCCGGGGTGAGCTTCTGGTCGGCGATCATCAGGGCGACCTCGTTCTGGTCCTCGGTGGTCCACCGGAACTTCTTCAGGAACGCCGCCGCCCTGCCGCCCGACTTCGCGAAGCCGGCGTTGAGGTACTTCTGCAACGGGGTGTGCGGGTAGGAGCAGGCGACCTTGGCCGCGTCCGCGTCGCAGCCCTCCTTGTACGGCGGCAGCTTCACCTCCGTCATCGGCACCTTCTCGAACAGCCACTGCGGCGCGTACCAGTACGTCAGGAACGGCTTCCTCTCCTTGGCGAACTGCTTGATCTGCGCGATCTGCGCCGCCTCGGAGCCGGCGAACACCACCTGGTAATCCAGCTTGAGGTTCCTCACCAGCGCCTTGTCGTTGGTGACGTAGGACGGGGAGCCGTCCATCAGCTGGCCCTTGCCGCCGCTCTCGGCGGTGCGGAACAAGGAGGCGTACTTGTTCAGGTTGCGCCAGTCGGTGATGTCGGGGTGCTGCTCGGCCAGGTACGTCGGCACGAACCAGCCGATGTGACCGGTGACGCCGAGGCTGCCGCCGCGCACGATCGTCTTCTTGTCGTCGACGTACCGCTTCTCCTGCTCGGGGTGGCCCCAGTCCTCCAGGATGGCGTCGACCCGGCCCTGGCTGAGCGCGTCCCAGGCGGGCACCTCGTCGACCTGCACGGTGTCCACGCGGTAGCCGAGCTTGTGCTCCAGCAGGTACTGGGCGACGGCCACGTCGGCCTGCGCGCCCACCCACGACTGCACGGACAGGGTCAGGGTCTTGGAGCCCCGCACGGCCGCGAACGGCGACGCCTGCTTGGTCATGTCGGCGGCGCCGCAGCCGGTCAGCAGCGAGCACGTGGCCGCTGCGGCGGCGATCAGGGCCGTCCTGCGCTTGAGCCTCATCTCACGCTCCCTTCGTCGCGCGCCGCTCGGTCGGCTGGGTCACCCGGTCGAGCATCAGGCCGAGGCAGACGATCGCGACGCCCGCGACCAGGCCGGTGGCCAGATCGCCCTGGGCGAGGCCGAAGACGACCTGGTAGCCGAGCGCGCCGCTGCCGACCAGGCCGCCGATGATGACGACGGCCAGGACCAGCACCACACCCTGGTTGACGGCGAGCAGCAGCGCCGGGCGTGCCAGCGGCAGCTGGACCTGGCGCAGTTGCTGGCCGCTGGTGGCGCCGAGCGAGCGGGCCGACTCCAGCGCCGCGGCGTCGACCTGGCGCAGGCCCTGCGCGGTGATGCGGACGACCGCGGGCAGGGCGTAGACGACGGCCGCGGCGACGGCCGGGGCGCGGCCCACGCCGAACAGGGCGACGACCGGGATCAGGTACACGAACTGCGGCATCGTCTGGAAGACGTCCAGCACCGGGCGCAGCAGCCGGTCGAACCGGTCGCTGCGGGCGGCGGCGATGCCGGTGGCCAGGCCCAGGACGAGGGTGACGGCGACGGCCGCGAGCACCTGGGACAGGGTGTCGAGGGCGGGCTGCCACACGCCGAGCACGCCGATCACCGCCAGGGCGGCCACGGCGGTCAGCGCGGTGCGCCAGGTGCCGATCAGCCAGGCCAGGGCGGCCACGATCAGCAGCACCGACCACCACGGCAGCCACAGCAGCGCCGAGCGCACCGGGTCCAGCACCCAGGTGGTGAAGTGCCCGGCCCAGTCGGCGGTGCCGCCGACGTAGGGGACGCCGGAGTACAGGTGGGCGGTCATCCAGTCGACGGCGCGATCGACCGGCTCGGCAATGGCGACGGTCCAGCTCGTGGGCCACTGCGGGCGGCCGGCCAGACGTGCGGCCACGGCCACGACGACGGTCGCCGCGAGGGCGGCGGCGGCCGGCAGCCACGGGCGGCCGCTGGTGCGTTCCTGCCCCAGCCGCGCGCCCGCCGCGCCGGTGACCCGGTCCAGGACGACGGCCAGCAGCACGATCGGGATGCCCGCCGCCAGCGCGGCGCCCACGTCGACGGAGGCGAGGGCCTGGTAGACGCGGTCACCGAGGCCGCCGGCGCCGATCACCGAGGCGATGACGGCCATGGACAGGGCCATCATGATCGCCTGGTTGACGCCGAGCAGGAGTTCCCTGCGGGCGAGCGGGAGGCGGGCGGTCAGCAGCCGCTGGCGGGCGGTGGCGCCGAGGGAGTCGACCGCCTCCAGCACCTCGCCGTCGGCGCCGCGCAGGCCCAGCGCGGTCAGGCGGGCCATGGGCGGGGCGGCGTAGACGACGGTGGCGAGGACGGCGGCGGGCACGCCGATGCCGAACACCAGCACCACGGGCAGCAGGTAGGCGAACGCCGGCAGGACCTGCATGGTGTCCAGGACGGGACGCAGGGCGCGGTCCATCCGGTCGGACAGTCCGGCGGCCAGGCCCAGCAGGGCGCCCACGACGACCGACGCGAGCACGGCGACCACCATCAGGGCGAGTGTCTGCATGGTCGGCACCCACATGCCGAGCGCTCCGCAGGCCAGGAACGCGACGGCCGTGCCGACGGCGAGCCGGGCGCCCGCCGCGCGCCAGGCGACGGCGGCGGCGAGCGCGGTGACGCCGGCCCAGCCCGCGGCGAGCAGGAACAGGTAGACGGCGCGCACGGAGACGACGACGGCGTTGCTGAGGTGGCCGAAGAAGTACAGGAACAGCGGGTGGCTGTCCCGGTTGTCGATGATCCAGTCGCTGACGCCGGTCAGCGGCCCGGTGAGATCGACCGTCAGCGTGTGCGGCCAGGCGGGGCCGCCCCAGCGGGCCGCGGCGAGCGGGCCGAGGACGGCGGCGAGCAGCGCGAGGAACGCCAGCTTGCGGACGGCGTGGTGCTTCAGGACGGCGGGGACGGCGCGGGGCGCCGGTGCGGTGAGGGTGGCCATCACACGGCCTCCGGGTCGGTGCCGGCCCCCGTCGTGCCCTTCGGGTCGGTACCGGTACCGGGCCCCGTCGTGCCCGCGACCACGCCCAGCAGCGCCTCGGAGTCCACGACGCCCAGGCACCTGCCGCGGTCCACGACGCGGGCCGGGGCGCCCGCGCGGGCGACCGCCTCGATCGCCTCGGCGACCGTGGCGTGCGGGGCGAGGGCCGGGCCGCTGCCCGCCTGGTCGGCGGTGGCCGGGCGCATGGCCGTGCGGACCGTCATGACCTGTTCGCGGGGGACGTCGCGGACGAAGGCGCGGACGTAGTCGTCGGCCGGGGAGCCGACGATCTCCTCCGGGGTGCCGAGCTGGACGACGCGGCCGTCGCGCATCAGGGCGATGCGGTCGCCGAGGCGGAGGGCCTCCTGAAGGTCGTGGGTGATGAAGACCATGGTGCGGCCCTCCTCCTGGTGCAGGCGGATCACCTCCTCCTGCATGTCCCGCCGGATGAGCGGGTCCAGGGCGCTGAACGGCTCGTCGAACAGCAGCACTTCGGGGTCGGCGGCCAGCGCGCGGGCCAGGCCCACGCGCTGGCGCTGGCCGCCGGAGAGCTGACCGGGGCGGCGGTGCTCCATGCCGCTCAGGCCGACCTTGGCGACCATCTCGGCGGCCTTGTTCCGGCGTTCGGCCCGGCCGACGCCCTGGATCTGCAGGCCGTAGGCGACGTTGTCGAGGACGGTGCGGTGCGGCAGCAGGCCGAAGTGCTGGAAGACCATCGCGGCGCGGTGGCGGCGCAGGGCGCGCAGCCGCGCCTTGTCCATGGCGCGCACGTCCTCGCCGTCGATGGCGACGGTGCCGGCCGTCGGCTCGATCAGCCGGGTCAGGCAGCGCACCAGGGTGGACTTGCCGGAGCCGGACAGGCCCATGACGACGAAGACCTCGCCCTTGCGGACCTCGAAGCCGACGTCGCGCACGGCGGCCGTGCAGCCGGTGCGGGCGCGCAGCTCGGCGGGGCCGAGCGCGCTCAGCTCCGGGTCGGCGGGGACGCGTTCGGCCTTGGGTCCGAAGACCTTCCACAGGCCGTCGACGCGGAAGACGGGTTCGGCCGCGGTCGCGGCATCGGTGGGCGGTTTGCGGGTGGGGACGGTGAGCGCCATCAGGCATCACCCCCGATCAGGTCGGCGGCCTTCTCACCGACCATGAGCACCCCGATCATCGGGTTGACGGCGGGCATGGTCGGGAAGACGGAGGCGTCGGCGACGCGGATGCCCTCCAGGCCGCGGATGCGCAGCTCGGGGTCGACGACGGCGAGTTCGTCGTCGGCGGCGCCCATGCGGCAGGTGCCGGCCGGGTGGTAGACGGTGTGGGCGACCTTGCGGGCGTACTCGCTCAGCTCCTCGTCACCGGTGATCTCCGGGCCGGGGCACACCTCGCGCTTGAGCCACCCGGCCAGCGGCTCGGTCCGCGCGATCTCGCGGGCGATGCGGATGCCGTCGACGAGGGTGCGGCCGTCGTAGTCGTCCTCGTCGGTGAAGTAGCGGAAGTCCAGGGCGGGCTTGACGGACGGGTCGGCGCTGGTCAGGTACAGGCGGCCCTTGCTCTTCGGCTTGGGGATGTTCGGGGTCATCGACACGCCGAACTCCGGGCGCTCGTAGCCCAGTCGCTCCGGGTTGTCGGTGAACGGGATCTGGTAGAAGTGGAACATCAGGTCCGGGCCCGCGTGGTCGGAGTCGCGGCGCACGAACAGGCCCGCGTCGGAGTCCATCGCGGAGTTGTCCGGGATGGGGCCGTGCGTCTCCCAGACGATCACCGACTCGGGGTGGTCGAGCAGGTTCTCGCCGACGCCGGGCAGGTCGTGCACGGCGGGTATGCCGAGCCGGTCCAGGTCCGCCTTCGGGCCGATGCCGGAGTGCAGCAGCAGACGCGGCGAGTCGACGGCGCCGGCGCACAGCACCACCTCGCGGCGGGCGCGCACCAGCATCTCCTCGCCGTCCTTGGTGCGCACGTGGACGCCCTCGGCGCGGGTGCCGTCCATCTGGAGCCGGCAGGCCCAGGTCTCCAGCAGGATCGTCAGGTTGGCGCGCTCGTCCATGATCGGGTGCAGATACGCCACGGAGGCGCTGGAGCGCTTGTTGTTCTCCGGGTGATAGGCCAGGTCGAAGAAGCCGACGCCCTCGTGGAACGGCTTCTTGTTGAAGCCCTCGATGCGCGGCACGCCGAGCGCGGCCTGCGCGGCGTCCACGAAGTCCCGGGCGATGGCGTTGCGGTCCTTCTCGTCGACCGGGACGATGTTGTTCTTCAGGCGGGCGTAGTACGCCTCCATCGGGACCGCGCCCCAGCCCTTGGCGCCGGCCGCCTCCCACTCGTCGAAGTCGGACGGCAGCGGCTTGAACGCGATGAGGGTGTTGTGGGAGGAGCAGCCGCCGAGCACCCGGGCGCGGCTGTGCCGGATGTGGGAGTTGCCGCGTGGCTGCTCCACCGTCGGGTAGTCGTAGTCGAGTTCGCCGCCGAGCAGGCCCATCCAGCGGCGCAGGGTGAGCACGTCGTCGCGGCCGACGTCGCTGGGGCCGCCCTCGATGACGGCGACGGTGACGTCGGGGTTCTCGGTGAGGCGGGCGGCGATGACGCAGCCGGCCGGTGCTGCTTATATACAACTGACGACGGCGACGACTCCCCACCGTGTCGGATTCTCCGGACCCCTGTCCCCCAATACAAAACACGCACCCAGCTTAATTTTCTCTCGCTCACCAGTCTCGACCTCCATCGCACCCCAACT
>NZ_LR732544.1:3453508-3468003 GCF_902506575.1 Streptomyces mexicanus
GTGCGGGCGGGCGGGGGGCCGGCGGCTCAGCCGGCGAACCAGCGCACCGGCTTCGGCGCGAGGTTGTGGTAGACGTGCTTGGTCTCGCGGTATTCGGCGAGCCCGGCGGGTCCGAGTTCGCGGCCGACACCGCTCCTGCCGAAGCCGCCCCATTCCGCCTGCGGCAGGTAGGGGGGGGAGTCGTTGATCCAGACGGTGCCGTGGCGCAGCCGGCCCGCCACGCGCCGGGCCTTCGCGAGGGCGCCGCTCCACACCCCGCCGGCCAGGCCGTACTCGGTGTCGTTGGCCAGGAACACCGCCTCGTCCTCGGTGCGGAAGGTCTCCACGGTGAGGACCGGGCCGAAGACCTCCTCGCGGACCACCCTCATCTCGCGGTGGCAGCCGTCGAGGACGGTCGGCTCGTAGAAGTAGCCGGCCTCCAGGCCCTGCGGGCGCCTGCCGCCGGTGCGCAGCACCGCGCCCTCCTGCAGGGCCGAGGCGACGTACGCCTCGACCTTCGCGCGCTGCTGCTCGGAGACCAGCGGGCCGCACTCGACGCCGGGTTCGGTGCCGCGGCCCAGGCGGATGCGCTGGGCGCGGCGCGCCAGTTCGGCGACGAAGCGGTCGCGGACCGACTCCTCGACGATGAGCCGGGCGCCCGCCGAGCAGACCTGGCCGCTGTGGATGAACGCCGCGTTCAGGGCCTGGTCGACGGCGGTGTCGAAGCCCTCGTCGGTGGCGCAGGCGTCGGCGAAGACG
The DNA here is from genome assembly GCF_902506575.1 of Streptomyces mexicanus. GTDB lineage: Bacteria > Actinomycetota > Actinomycetes > Streptomycetales > Streptomycetaceae > Streptomyces > Streptomyces mexicanus. The sequence continues at coordinate 3,454,247 of NZ_LR732544.1, forward strand.
ACGTTGGGGTTCTTGCCGCCCAGTTCCAGGGCGACCTTCTTGACGGTGGGGGCGGCGGCCCGCGCCACCTTCGTGCCGCTGGCCAGGCCGCCGGTGAAGGAGACGAGGTCGACGTCGGGGTGCTCGGCGAGACGGGCGCCGACGGTGTGGCCGGGGCCGGTGACGATGTTGGCCACCCCGGCGGGCAGTCCGGCCTCAAGGAGCAGGTCGACGAGGGCGACGGTGGTCAGCGGGGTGATCTCGCTGGGCTTGATCACGAAGGTGTTGCCCGCGGCGAGCGCCGGGGCGATCTTCCAGCTGGCCTGGAGCAGCGGGTAGTTCCACGGCGTGATCAGGGCGCAGACGCCGACCGGCTCGTGGACGACGATGCTGTGCACGTCGGGTGTGCCGGCGTCCACGATCCGGCCGGGCGCCTCGGCGGCGACGAGGTCGGCGAAGTAGCGGAAGGCGTCGGCGACGCAGTCGACGTCGATCCGGCCCTCCTGCACGGTCTTGCCGGCGTCCCGGCTCTCCAGCAGGCCGAGCGCCTCCCGGTCGCGCACCAGGAGGTCGGCGACGCGGCGCAGCAGGGCGGCGCGGTCGGCGACCGGGGTGCGCGGCCAGGCGCCCGCGCCGCCGTCGAAGGCGCGCCGGGCCGCCTCCACCGCCAGGTCCGCGTCCTTCTCGTCGCCCTCCGCGACCACGGCGAACGGGGTCGCGTCCGCGGGGTCGAGGATGTCGCGCGTGGCGCCGGAGACCGCCCCCCGCCACTCCCCGCCCGCGTGGATGGTGCTCTGCGCGGTGCGCGCCCTGTTGTCCGCCATGATCGGTACTGCCTTCCGTTCCTGCTCGATCGCCCTGGGTGACCGGAGGGTCACCCTCAGGGACCGTCAGCGCCTGCCCATGGCGGCACGGTGCATGCGCGATCGGCGGGAAAAAGTGGCCCGCGTCACGGATCTTCGGTGCAGGGGGACGCAAAAGGGGCGGTGGAGGTGCGGGGCCGGGTGGCCGGGGTGGTGGCTCAGTTCGCCGGCGCCGGGCAGACGCCCTCGGACGGGCAGAACCACTCCAGTGCCGTGGTGAGGTTCCGCAGCGCGCCGGCGCCTCCGTCGGTGTCGGGGCCGTAGGAGGCGATCGCGTAGATCCGGCCGTCCGCGGACGAGAAGCGCTCGTCGTAGACGTGCCAGGTACCGATGTCGGGCTCGCCCCTGAGGGAGTCGGCCACGTACTCCAGGCGGGTGCCGCTGACGCCCGCCCCCTCCACGCTCTCCAGGGCGAGCTTGCGGAAACCGGGCGGCTTGGGCACCTCGTCGGACAGGAACAGCTGGAAGGACGCCTCGGGCGAGGACTCGGCGACCTGGTACACCTGGATCCGCCGGTCCCCCGAGGCGCTGCGGAAGTTGACGACGTCCATGCCGAACTGCGAGGCCACCGTGGAGCGCCGCCAGCCGTCGGGAACGGCGATCCGGAAGCCCTCGGGATCCTGGTGGGCGGTGTAGCCGTGCGGCGGCTCCACGGCGGTCGGGGACGGGCTGCCGGAGTCCGTACCGGGGTCCTCGGACGCCTGCGGGGAGAACGACGGCGAGGCCACCGTGGGCGTGCCGGTGGACGCCCGGTCCTTGCCGTCGTCGCTGCCGCCGCCGAGGCCCAGCGTCACCGCCAGAGCGACGGCGACCCCCCCCCCGGCCGCCGCGCCGACCACCGCCCAGACCGCGCGGGGGCCGTGCCGGCGGCCGGACGGCGCCGGTGGCGGGGCCGCCACGGACCACCCGCCGGTGGGTGCGTCCGGGTCCCGGACCGCGCCGGGCGGCGCGGAGGGCGCATGGCCCGGCCGGGCGGGCGGCGGCGGGGTCACGTGGGCCGCGTCGCGTGTGCCGTCCTCCCAGCGCTGGGTCTCCTCGTTCCAGTGCCGTCCGCCCCCGTTGGCCACGGCGACCTCCTTGTCCCCTCCGGCGGGCCGGTTCTCACATCCCGAGCAGGCCGGCCACGGTGCCGGCCGACGCCAGCAGGGTCAGCACCGACTGGGCGTCGGGGAGCAGCTCCCGCAGCCGCTGCCGCCCGCTCTCGCCGGCGGTGCCGGTGCGGGTGATCTCGTTCTCGGTGTCGGCCAGGGCCTCGTCCAGCTCCCGGGTCCCCTCGGTGCTCCGAAGCCGCGCCAGATCGGCGCGCAACTCGCGGACGGCGTCGAGCAGTTCCCGCTCCGCCGGGTCCTTCGGGGCCGTGTGGTGGTGGCTCTCGGCGTGCGCGTGGCTGCCGATGGCGAAGGTGCTGTGCGAGACGTCGCCGATGCTGACGCCCGGCTCATCCGCCGTGGTCATCGCTGCCGGATCCCTTCCGCGGCGTGCCGCCGCCGGTCGTGGAGGAGGCGGCGGAGTGGTCACCGACGGCAAAGGTGCTGCCCTGGACCCGACCGATGTGCACGCCGCCGTTGCTGATGTTGTAGACCTGCTGGATGAACTCGCCGGTCTGGTAGCCGGCCTCGGCGAGCGCGGCGCGTACACCGTGGGCGACCCGCTCCTGAATGCTCTTCAGGTAGCGGGCGACGTCCATCTCCTGGAACTGCGACGTCCCGCTGCCCGAGCCCAGCTCCCGCACGGACAGCGCGGGCCCGTCCGGCAGCGCCCCCGCGTATCCACCGGTCAGCCGCCCCCAGCGGTGCACCCCCGACCTGCTGAGGGCGGCCAGGGAACCGGCCAGGGACCCGGGCACCCGGCTCATGGCCCACACGGCCTTCCCCAGCGAGCTGTTGTGCCGGAAGCGGTGGGCCGCGCGGTCGGCGTCCTTGAAGTCCGGGCGCACCGGCAGCAGCACATGCGGAGCGATCTCCAGCATGAGCATGCCTCCCTGGGTGTGGATCCGCACGAACACCGTGACGACCAGTTCCTCCTCCCAGCCGCCGACCCGGATGCGCAGGAAGTGACGCCGCTTCTCGGCCCCCTCCTCCACCGCACGCGCCCTGTGCTCCTCGAACGCCTGCGGGTGGTACGGCGCGTCCTCCCGCCGCAGCAGTCCCTCGGCCGGCAGGAAGACGCACTCGTCGATCTCCAGCCAGCGCAACCGGTCCCGCACGCCGGTCCCGGCGCACTCGGCGGGCACCCGGAGGCGTTCCACGCGCGGCCGGATCTGTTCCAGCACCAGCCGGTTGCTGAGCGGCTGCTGCTTCTTCGACGGGACCGGTTTCAGCTCCACGGACAGCACCCACTCCCGGGAGGCCACACCGGCCCCGCAGAACGGACGCGCCTCGTGGTACATGACCAGCGGTGCGTGCTGCTCCGTCCGGATGCGGTGCTTGAGCATCTGGACGCGCCGGCTCGGGTCGCGTTCGGCGGGATCGTTCACGGCGTCCGGGAACCGACGGGGCGACAGCTCGGCCGCCAGGACGCGTGCGAACCGGCCGCGCTGCCCGGCCAGGCAGGCAGCGATGAGGACGAACATCACGAAGACGGCCCAGGCCCGCCAGGGTTCGATCCGCCCGCCGCCGAACGCGGCCGCCACCAGGGCCAGCATCAGCACCAGGAAGAACAAGCCGCCCGCCCAGCGGAGAAGGAACGCGAGCCCGGCCCGGTACAGGTGGCGGTCCGGATCACCGCCGTGGATCCACCCGCCGATCGCGAGAAGCACGCTGGGGACCAGGAAGAGGACCAGCCGACCGCCGCTGAGCACCGCGCCCACCAGCCACAGCCCCAGGACGGCCCAGGCCCACTGGACCTCCTGCCGACGGGCGCGCAGGGCGTGCGCGAGGACGCGGGCGGCGTCGAAGCCCAGGGACGGAGCGACGAACCGCTGCTCGTTGACGAACAGTTCCTCGATCACCCGGTCCCGGTAGGCGGGGTCGAGGTAGGCGCCCGCGCACAGCAGCCGGGTGGCCTCGCTGGCGTGCGGGGGTACGGGCGGGGGCGCGTCCGGAGGCTGCGGCTGCTGCTGCGGCACGAATGCGGTGCTCACGCGACTCCCCCGAGATGCGAACGGCCGTCAGCGTGGCGGAACTGACGGGCCATCACCATAGAGCAAGGGCGAGCCGCGGGGAAAGCGGTTTGTCAAGAGCGGGACGGGGTGAAGGCAGCCACAGTCCGACGTCACCCCGGCATGCGCGGGCCCCGCCCGGAGAAGACCGGAGCGGGGCCCGTGCGCGCCCTGCGGCCTTGCGGCCCGGGGCGTGGTCAGATCAGGCCGAGGCCGCGGACGGCCTCGCGCTCGTCCTGGAGCTCCTTGACGGAGGCGTCGATGCGGGTGCGGGAGAACTCGTTGATGTCCAGGCCCTGGACGATCTCGTACTTGCCGTCCTTGCAGGTGACCGGGAAGGAGGAGATCAGGCCCTCCGGGACGCCGTAGGAGCCGTCCGACGGGATGCCCATGGAGGTCCAGTCGCCCTCGGCGGTGCCGTTGACCCAGGTGTGGACGTGGTCGATGGCGGCGTTGGCGGCGGAGGCGGCCGACGAGGCGCCGCGGGCCTCGATGATGGCGGCGCCGCGCTTGGCGACGGTCGGGATGAAGTCCTCGGCCAGCCACTTCTCGTCGTTCACGACCTCGGCGGCGTTCTTGCCGGCGACGGTGGCGTGGAAGATGTCCGGGTACTGGGTGGCGGAGTGGTTGCCCCAGATGGTCAGGCGCTTGATCTCGGAGACCGCGACACCCGTCTTCTTCGACAGCTGGGTCAGCGCGCGGTTGTGGTCCAGGCGGGTCATGGCGGTGAACCGCTCGGCCGGCACGTCCGGGGCGGCGGCCTGGGCGATCAGCGCGTTGGTGTTCGCCGGGTTGCCGACGACCAGGACCTTGATGTCGTCCGCGGCGTGGTCGTTGATGGCCTTGCCCTGCGGCTTGAAGATGCCGCCGTTGGCCTCCAGGAGGTCGCCGCGCTCCATGCCCTTGGTGCGGGGGCGGGCGCCGACGAGGAGGGCGACGTTGGCGCCGTCGAAGGCGACGTTCGGGTCGTCGGTGATGTCGATGCCCTGCAGCAGCGGGAACGCGCAGTCGTCCAGCTCCATCGCCGTGCCCTCGGCGGCCTTCAGCGCCGGCGTGATCTCCAGCAGGCGCAGCTTGACCGGCACGTCCGCGCCGAGCAGCTGGCCGGAGGCGATGCGGAAGAGCAGGGCGTAACCGATCTGGCCGGCCGCGCCGGTGACGGTGACGTTCACGGGAGTGCGGGTCATGGCGTTCTCCGTATGACAGCTGGCGGTCGGGGCGTCCCTGCCCCGGGGTGCAGGATCCCGCGCGTCCGGTTGGGCGACCGTACGCCCGCCGTGATGACCGATCACCTGTGCGGATGATCGATCTCTTGGCGTCAAGAGAGATCCAGCGGTCAGGCTATCGCGCATCCGGCATCCCGGGCGTCCGGGTCCCTGTGGCCCGCCCCACAGAGTGTCGCCGAGCGGGCACGTGGCGGACAGGGGGTCGCCTGTCCGGGAGAGGAGGGGGCGGCCGCCCGTCCGGGAGAGGAGGGACGCGGCGGCCGCCATGGGGGTTCCGGAGCACCGGACTCCCGTGGGGGTACGGTGCGCTTTCCCCACCGAGCCCACCCCATGCCTGCCGCGCGCCTCTTTTCCGCATCCCTTTCCCGGCGGCACCCCCGCGCCCCTGCGGTCCGTGCGGCTCCCGTACCGCTACAGCCGTACCGCTACGCCCGTACTGCTGCGGCCCTACGGCTACCTCGTGCAGCCCTTGCGTCCCGACGCCAGCGTCACGCAGGCCCTGGCCTGAGCCGCGTCCTTCACGGCCACCATCGGCGTGTACGCGATGGTGTCACCGGCCTGCGCCACCGTGTCGGTCTCCTTGCGCGCGCCGACCACGACCTGCACCTGATCACCCTGCGCGGCCTGCGTGATCCGGCCCCAGGCGGCGCCGCAGGTCCTGCTGTAGCGCACCTCCACCACGGTCGTGCCGACGGTGACGCTGCGGGCCGTGGTCACCAGTTCGCCGCTGCAGCCCATGGCCTCCGCGTCCTTGCCGGTGCAACCGCTCCCGGCGCACTTCACGCCGGGCGGCAGATCCGGGTCGGTGGTGACGGCGGGCGACGGCGGCTTCGCCGCGCTCCGGCTCCCGCGGTCCCCGTCGCCGCCGGTGATGGAGAAGACGGCCCCGATGACCACCAGAACGCCGACCAGGCCCGCGAGGAACATGGTCAACTGGCGCCTGCGGATGCCGCCGCCGGGGGTGGAGGTGGTGGTAGGGGTCGCCCGCGCCGCCGCGGCCAGGGGCGCGCCGGCCCACTGTCCCCCCCGCCCGGGGACACGGGCGCCCCCCGGCGCCGCCCCGGGCGGCGCCACCGCGCCCCGCGGGGCGGGCCCCGGGTCGCCCCCGGGGGGGCCCGGGCGCCCGGGCCCCCCCGGGGGGGGGGCGGGGGGCCCGGGGGGGGGGCTCGATCGCCGCCGCCGGGGTCGTCGTCGGAGCGGTCCTTTGTCCCTGGGGCCGGTGAACCGGGGGTCGGTGAGCCCGGGGCCGGTGAATCGGGGGCCGGTGAACCGGGGGTCGGTGAGCCCGGGGCCCGTGAAGTCAGCCCCGCCGCGCCCGCACGCTCGCGCCCCGGCGGAGGGGTCCCCTCGCGGGCGGCGGCGTTCTCGCGGGCGTCCGCGTCGGAGGCCGACGGCTGGGACGGCACCGTGGGGAACACCCCCGCCGGACCGGCGATCCCGAGCGGGCGTGCCCCGGGGGCGCTCGAGGCGTTCCCGCCGCCACGGGCGCCCTTGCCGGCGTCGGGTCCCGGGCCGGAGTCGGAGCCGGGCCCGCCGAGTTCGGCGCCCGCCGTCGACGTACCGAAGTCGCCCAGCGCGGCGCGCGCCTGAGCGATCCGGATGGCCTCCATGGTCCGGTCGTGGCGCAGCTCCGCGCGGCTCCAGGCGCGTTCGGCGAGTTCCCACATGGTGGTGAGGTGGAGCGGGTTGGTGCCGGTCACCTCGGCGAGGGCGACGACCGCGCCCTTGGGGGCCAGGAGCCGGCCGCCCAGGTACCGCTCCCAGGACGTCCTGCTGTAGCCCGTGCGGTCGGCGAGCGCGGCGACACCGAGACCGCTGCGGTCGACGAGCCGCCGCAACTGGCAGGTGAACTCCTTGACCTGCGGATCGAGTTCGTCGGGCAGGGCCTTCCAACGAGGCATTGCTGCTTCCCCCCTCTTCCCCCGTACTGCCGGCTGTACCCCGAGCGCGCTCGCCCCATTCCGTGCGGCACCCGTCCGTGCGGCACCGGTCCGGACGGCACCCCGTCCGTCCGACGCCCGTCCGCCGGGCGCCCGTTCGTCCGGCGCCCGGTGGTCCGGCATCCGTCCGCCCGGCGCCCGCTCGTGCGGCACCCGTTCGTGTGACACCCGTTCGGCCGGTACCCGTTCGCCACGGGTCGGGCCACGCGCCGTTGCACTGGCGGTCCACGCTAGCCCGGCCGACGGGAGAGTTCGCCCCAGATCGCATTTTTGTCCACAGATCGACACACCGGCAGCGCAAACGGGACCGCTTGCACCACACGGACGTTCGACCTGTTCCGGGCAGCAGCAATGTTCAGGACAGCGGCAACAAGGGAGACCCCGGGGCAAGTTCCGGGGACGACTGGGGCGCACTTGTGCCCGAGCGCGGACACCGTTGCGAGACGGTCACCACCGTGCGACAGGGCGCGGACAGTGGTTGAACAGCACGTTCACCGTGCAGCAGGGTTGATCCCGACGGCGGCCCGTCCTGCTCGGGGGAGAGGACGGTCCGCCGTCACGCTAGAACACGCGGTGTAGGAACGGCGTCAGCTGTTCTGGACGGTGAAGTGCAGCGCGTCGTCCAGGAACGGGATCTCCAGCCAGGGCCGGGGCTGGGCCATCAGCGCCAGCAGCACGATGGCCACGCCGAGGACGCCGTAGGTGACGATGTCGGTGAAGCGGGAGCGTACGGCCAGCATCCCGACGCGGGGCAGCAGCCAGCGCAGCACGGCCCCGCCCAGCAGCCCGGCGCCGATCAGCAGCAGCCCGACGCGGAACGCGTCGAGGGCGGTCACCAGCAGACCCACGCCGACCGTGATCAGCACGGCGAGCAGCGGCCACTGCCGCGCGGGCGCCGGGGCGTCGAGGGACGCGGCCCGGCCGCCGCCCTCGGGGCGCGCCGTGTCTCTCGTGAACAGCGGGAAGCGACGCGTGACCCGCCGGGGCCGGCCGTGGGCGTCCGGGGCGCTGATCGGGTCCCGCACCTCCAGCTCGGGCTCCCCGCGGGAGGATCCCCGCGCGGAGCCGCCCGGCTCAGCCGACACTGCGCTCCGCCGCCTCCACCACGTTGACCAGCAGCTGGGCCCGGGTCATCGGGCCGACGCCGCCGGGGTTCGGGGACAGCCAGCCGGCCACCTCGGCGACGTCCGGGTGGACGTCGCCGACGATCTTGCCCTCGGCGTTGCGGGAGACGCCGACGTCCAGGACGGCCGCGCCCGGCTTGACGTCCTCGGCGCGGATCAGGTGCGGGGAGCCGGCCGCGGCGACGATGATGTCGGCGCGCTTGAGGTGGGCGGACAGGTCGCGGGTGCCGGTGTGGCACTGGGTGACGGTGGCGTTCTCGCTGCGGCGGGTGAGCAGCAGCGGCATCGGGCGGCCGATGGTCACGCCGCGGCCGACGACCACGACCTCGGCGCCCTTGATCTCCACGCCGTAGCGGCGCAGCAGGGTCAGCACGCCGTTGGGGGTGCAGGGCAGCGGGGCCGGCTCGTTGAGGACGAGGCGGCCGAGGTTCATCGGGTGCAGGCCGTCGGCGTCCTTGTCCGGGTCCATCAGCTCCAGGATGCGGTTCTCGTCGATGCCCTTGGGCAGGGGAAGTTGGACGATGTAACCGGTGCAGGACGGGTCCTCGTTCAGCTCCCGGACGACCGCCTCGATCTCCTCCTGGGTGGCGGTGGCCGGCAGCTCCCGCTGGATGGAGGCGATGCCGACCTCGGCGCAGTCACGGTGCTTGCCGGCGACGTACTTGCGGCTGCCGGGGTCGTCCCCGACGAGGATCGTGCCGAGACCGGGCGTGACCCCCTTCTCCTTCAGCGCCGCCACGCGGGCGGTCAGATCGGACTTGATCGCGGCTGCGGTGGCCTTGCCATCGAGAATCTGGGCGGTCATGCCTCCATCCTCGCGGATGACGGCACCCGGGTTCCAATCCGGGGCGCCCCTGATGTCCCACCCGTGACCGGCGGTGACGGGCGGTGTTGCGCTTGCACAACACCTGGGTCCCCGGACTGGACAAAATCTCGCCGCTCCTAGAACGATGAACGGCGCAGTATCGCGGTTCGTGTTCGGGGGGCAAACCGCTCAGATGTGTCGTTCCTCCGCGCAATCCGCACCGTCCCCGCAGACGCAAACGGAGGAATCCGGCCATGAGTTTCGGCTCGCCCAACAATCCCTACGGAGCGCCGCAGGACCCGCAACAGGGCTACGGCTACCCCCAGCAGGGCCAGCCCGGATACGGCTACCCGCAGGCGCCGGGAGGCGTCCCGCCGCAGGGCGGCTACGGCTACCCGCAGCAGCCGGGTCACCCGGGCGGTGCGGGCGGTCCCGCGCCCCGGATCGCCTCGATGGGCCGCCGCTTCGGCGCCCGTCTGATCGACGGCGTCGTCTTCGGCATCGTCTACACGATCCTCATCGTGGCCGGTGCCGTCAGCGCCTTCAACTCCGCCCAGGACTGCGGCGACCCCGGCTCCCTCGGCTACGACTCCTGCATCAACGACGCGGGCTCGGACATGGCGAGCAAGCTCGGTGCCGTCATCGGCGTCCTGTGGATCATCAGCCTGCTCTACGAGTGGCTGATGGTCGGCCTGTTCGGCCGCACCCTGGGCAAGATGGCCGTCGGCCTGCACGTGGTGAACGCCGAGACGGGCGCCAAGCCGGGCCTGGGCAAGGCCTTCATACGCTGGATCATCCCGACGGTCGGCAGCATCGCCTGCGGCATCGGCGCGCTGCTGGTCTACCTCTCCCCGTTCTGGGACAAGTCCGGCCGCCAGCAGGGCTGGCACGACAAGGCCGCCGGCACGATGGTCGTCATGAACTGACGGTCGTCCCCGACCGCCTGCTCACGCAGCGTCGCCGACCACCGCGGACCGGACCCACGGTCGTCCGCCGACCCCCGCGGACCCACGGTCGACGGTGACCGCCGTGGGCGCCGCGAACGGGCGTGCGCGACGGAACAGTCCGCGCCTCTCACCGCCGAGGTCCGTGTCTCACCCGCCCAGGGCAGACACGGACCTCTGCCGTCCTGCTGACGCCCGGACACGGGCAACGGCCTCCGGTCCCTCCCGAGCAGGGGAGGGGCCGGAGGCCGCCGTCATGCGTGAGCCGGACACAGTCCCGGTGACCGGTGAAGGTGATCAGCGCAACGTGGTCGGTGGCGGTGACCAGGGGGAGGTGCTCAGTGGAAGAAGTGCCGGGTGCCGGTGAAGTACATCGTCACGCCCGCCTTCTTCGCGGCCTCCACGACCTGCTCGTCGCGGATCGAGCCGCCCGGCTGGACGATGGCCTTCACCCCGGCCGCGATCAGGATCTCCGGGCCGTCGGGGAAGGGGAAGAAGGCGTCGGAGGCGGCGTAGGAACCGCGCGCCCGCTCCTCGCCCGCCCGCTCGACGGCGAGCTTGCAGGAGTCGACGCGGTTGACCTGGCCCATGCCGACACCGACGGAGGCGCCGTCCTTGGCGAGCAGGATCGCGTTGGACTTCACCGCCCGGCAGGCCTTCCAGGCGAACGCCAGCTCGGCCAGCTCCGCCTCGGACAGGGCCTCACCGCTGGCGAGCGTCCAGGTGGCCGGGTCGTCGCCCGCGGCCTGGAGGCGGTCGGTGACCTGCAGCAGCGCACCGCCGTCGATGGCCTTGACCTCGACCGGGGCGGCCGGGGCGCCGGGGGCCCGCAGCACGCGGATGTTCTTCTTCTTGGTGAGGGCCTCCAGGGCCCCCTCCTCGTAGTCCGGGGCGACGATGACCTCGGTGAAGATGTCCGCGACCTGCTCGGCCATCTCCTTGCTGACCGGCCGGTTCACCGCGATCACACCGCCGTACGCGGACACCGGGTCGCAGGCGTGCGCCTTGCGGTGCGCTTCGGCGACGTCCGCGCCGATGGCGATGCCGCACGGGTTGGCGTGCTTGACGATCGCCACGCACGGCTCGTCGTGGTCGTACGCGGCACGGCGCGCGGCGTCCGTGTCCGTGTAGTTGTTGTACGACATCTCCTTGCCGTGCAGCTGCTCGGCCTGGGCGAGGCCGGCGCCGCCGGGCTCGACGTACAGCGCGGCGGGCTGGTGCGGGTTCTCGCCGTAGCGCAGGGTGTGCGCGCGGTCCCAGGTGGCGCCGAGGAAGTCGGGGAAGTCGGAGTCGTCGACGGGGGCGTACTCGGAGGCGAACCAGCTCGCGACCGCCACGTCGTAGGCGGCGGTGTGCTGGAAGGCCTCCGCGGCCAGGCGCTTGCGGGTGGCCAGGTCGAAGCCGCCGGCCCGGACGGCGGCCAGGACGTCGGCGTACCGCTCGGGGCTGGTGACGACCGCGACCGAGGGGTGGTTCTTGGCGGCGGCGCGGACCATGGAGGGGCCGCCGATGTCGATCTGCTCCACGCACTCGTCGGGCGAGGCACCGGAGGCGACGGTCTCCCGGAACGGGTACAGGTTGACGACGACCAGGTCGAACGGCTCGACGCCCAGCTCGGTCAGCTGCCGCCGGTGGTCCTCGAGACGCAGGTCGGCGAGGATGCCCGCGTGCACCTTGGGGTGCAGGGTCTTGACCCGGCCGTCCAGGCACTCGGGGAAGCCGGTCAGCTCCTCGACCTTGGTGACGGGCACACCGGCCGCGGCGATCCTGGCGGCGGTGGAGCCGGTGGAGACGAGTTCGACGCCGGCCTCGTGCAGTCCGCGCGCCAGCTCCTCCAGGCCGGTCTTGTCGTAGACGCTGACGAGCGCGCGCCGGATGGGCCGCTTGTTGCTCTCGGCGGTCACTGGATAACTACCTTTCGTCCCTCGATGCGATAGCCGTTGCGGGCGAGCCGCCCCACGACCTCGACGAGCAGCCTTCGCTCGACTTCCTTGATGCGCTCGTGCAGCGCGCTCTCGTCGTCCTCGTCCCGGATCTCCACCACGCCCTGCGCGATGATCGGCCCGGTGTCGACGCCGTCGTCGACGAAGTGGACGGTGCAGCCGGTGACCTTCGCGCCGTACGCGAGCGCGTCGCGGACGCCGTGGGCCCCCGGAAAACTGGGCAGCAGGGCCGGGTGCGTGTTCACGAACCGCCCGCCGAACCGCGCGAGGAACTCCTTCCCCACGATCTTCATGAACCCGGCGGAGACCACGAGGTCGGGCTCGTAGGCGGCGACGGCCTCGGCGAGCGCCGCGTCCCACTCCTCGCGCGTGCCGTAGTCCTTGACCTTGCGCACGAAGGTGGGCACCCCGGCGCGCTCGGCGCGCGCCAGCCCCTCGATGCCCTCACGGTCGGCGCCCACGGCGACGATCTCGGCGCCGTAGGCCTCGGCGCCGAGTGCGGCGATCGCGTCGAGGAGCGCCTGCAGATTGGTGCCGGATCCGGAGACCAGCACGACGAGGCGCTTGGCCACGGGCTTGGCGGCCACGGTGGGGCCCTTTCTCGGGGGAGCGTGTGGTGTGCGGTCGGCGCGTTTGTACGGTCGTACGAATGCTTCGCGTCCCCGGATACGGGGAAGCCTACGAAGCGGCCGGCCGTCAGCAACGATACCGGCACTCCGCACGGCCCCCATGGGACGGGGGCGTGGCCGGGCGGTAGCGTCTGGAAGGAGCGGACTCGGGAACGCGGTCGAGGTGCGGTGCGTTCACGAAGTGACAGCTCACTCCGGCCCGTCCGGGCCGTTGCCCAGTCACCAGTCTCGTCAGCCGTAGTCACAAGGGGAAGACGCTCACTTGATGCCGGACCGCAGCCTGCGACTCCTCATGCTCCCTCCGCAGTCGGCGCGGGGAGGGGAGCGCGGCGCCGTGCTGCTGCGGGAGCGCCCCACCTCGCCGCCGGACGAGAAGGGCGCGCGGGAGAAGGGCCCCGAGCCGAAGGACACCGGACGGGAGGGCGCGGGGTCGGACGACAATCCCTTCGCCCCGCCCGCCGAGGGCGCTCCGGACCGTCCCTGGCAGCCGCGGCATCCCTCCGGTGGCGATTCCTCCGGTGACGGGCGTCCGGGCTCCGATGAGGGCGGCGGCCGCTCGCCGTGGGGCAGCCAGTGGAGCGACCGCCAGCCCGGCCGCTCCCCCGGCGGCTTCGGCGAACGCCCGCAGCCTCCCGGTGGCCTCGGCGGTGGGCCCGAGGGACCGGGCGGACGGCCCGGCCCCGGCATGCGCTGGGACCCCACCGACCCCACCCAGCGCCGGGCGCGCTTCGCCCTGCTGTGCGGCATGTGGGCCTTCTTCTTCGCGCTGTTCAGCTGGCCCTACGTGGCCCTGCTGCTGGGCGCGCTCGCCCTGTACTGGGGCATCAGCTCGCTGCGTGCCAAGCCGCGCAAGCCCGACCCCGACCGGCCGGCGCCCCCGCCCCAGGGCCGCCCGCAGGCCACGGCCGCGGTCAGCGGCCTGGTCACCGCCGCCCTGGCACTGGCCCTGGTCGGTGCGGGCTTCGCCGCGCAGTTCGTCTACCGCGACTACTACTCGTGCATGCACGACGCCCTGACCAACCAGGCCAGACAGTCCTGCGACCAGCACCTGCCGCAGCAGCTGCGGGGGGTGCTGGGCACGGACGGCTGAGGGCTGGGTGCCGACGGCTTGAGGGCCGGGTGCGGACGGCTTGAGGGGTCTCTCATACAACTCCGACGCTGCCGACGACGCCCGCAGCGGAAACCATAGCGGGCCTCCTCTTGA
>NZ_LR732544.1:3468104-3471635 GCF_902506575.1 Streptomyces mexicanus
CGGCCGTGATCTGCGCCACCCGCGCGCTCCAGGGCGGCGGCCCGGTCCCGCTCGGCCGTACGCTGGCCGGAGGAGTCCCAGGGACCGGCGGCGGTCACCACACCGGCGGCCAGTGCCAGACCGGCGGGGGCGGCGGGCGCCGCGGCGTGACCGGGACCCGGCCGGCTGGGTGCGCGCGGCGACGTACGACTGCGCCCTCTCCCCCTGGCACCGCCTCCGCCTGCGCGACCGCCATCCCGACCCGCCGCCCGATCCGGCCGACCGTGCGCTCCAGCAGGCGCTGCTCCGCCTTCCGCCGTCCTACCGCCGCACGCTCGTCCTCTACGACGGCGTCGGCCTGGACCTCCCCGACACGGCGGCGGAGACGGAGGCCAGCACGCCCGCGACGGCGAACCGGCTGATGCACGCCCGCGAGGCCGTCGCCGCCTGTCTGCCGGAGCTGGCGGACCCGGCCGAACTGCACCGCAGGCTGGTCCGGCTGGGCTCCGCCGAACGCTCCCCGGCGCCCGGTTCGAGGGACATACGGACTGCCGGAGAACGCAGCATCCGTGTGTGGACCCGCTCCGCCCTCGCGCTCACCGTCACCGTCACCGCCGCGACCGCGCTGACCCTCGAGACCGCCCCCACCCACTACCTGGCGCCGGTGTCCCCCGGACACGCGGTGCAGGGCCTGCCGGTGCCGGGCTCGCTCGGCCCCCTGTCGCGCGACGCGCTCAAGCTGAGCACCAAGCTGCGGAAGGAGGCGGGCGGCGGCCCGGAGCGGCTGGTGCCTCAGGCGCGGTAGGGGGACGGGGTCCCCGGCGGGTCGGCGGGCAGGGGCGCAGGAAGGTCGGCTGGCCGGGGCCGCAGGAAGGTCGGCTGGCCGGTGGGTCGGTGCCCCAGGCGGAGTCGGCAGGCCGGTGTCGGCGTCCCGGACGTGCCGGCGGTGCCGGGGCAGGGCCCGGGAAACGGCGGTGGGCCCGCCCCCTGTGCAAGGGCGGGCCCACCGGTGTGCGCTGTACGGCGGACGGCTCGGCGCGTCGGTCAGCCGGCGAGGATCTCGCGCGCCAGCTTGGCCGTCTCGGTCGGGGTCTTGCCGACCTTGACGCCCGCGGCCTCCAGGGCCTCCTTCTTGGCCTGGGCCGTGCCGGAGGAACCGGAGACGATGGCGCCGGCGTGGCCCATGGTCTTGCCCTCGGGCGCGGTGAAGCCCGCGACGTAGCCGACGACCGGCTTGGTCACGTTCTCCTTGATGAAGGCCGCGGCCCGCTCCTCGGCGTCGCCGCCGATCTCGCCGATCATGACGATCAGGTCGGTGTCGGGGTCGTCCTGGAAGGCCTTCAGGGCGTCGATGTGGGTGGTGCCGATGATCGGGTCACCGCCGATGCCGACGCAGGTGGAGAAGCCGATGTCACGCAGCTCGTACATCATCTGGTACGTCAGCGTGCCGGACTTCGACACCAGGCCGATGCGGCCCGGCTTGGTGATGTCGGCCGGGATGATGCCGGCGTTCGACTGACCCGGGGTGATCAGGCCGGGGCAGTTCGGGCCGATGATGCGGGTCTTGTTGCCCTTCTTGCCGGCGTACGCCCAGAAGGACGCCGTGTCGTGCACCGCGATGCCCTCGGTGATGACGACCGCCAGCGGGATCTCGGCGTCGATGGCCTCGATGACCGCGTCCTTGGTGAACTTCTCCGGGACGAAGATGACCGTGACGTCGGCACCGGTCTTCTCGATGGCCTCCTTGACGGTGCCGAAGACGGGTACCTCGGTGCCGTCGAAGTCGACGACCTGGCCGGCCTTGCGCGGGTTCACGCCACCGACGATGTTCGTGCCGGAGGCGAGCATGCGGCGGGTGTGCTTCTGGCCCTCGGAGCCGGTCATGCCCTGGACGATGACCTTGGATTCCTTGGTGAGGAAGATAGCCATGGTGTTCTGTGACCTCGTCCCTTACTTCGCGGCAGCAGCCAGCTCGGCGGCCTTGTCGGCCGCGCCGTCCATGGTGTCCACCTGCTGGACCAGCGGGTGGTTGGCGTCCGTCAGGATCTTGCGGCCCAGCTCGGCGTTGTTGCCGTCGAGGCGCACGACCAGCGGCTTGTTGACCTCTTCGCCCTTGCTCTTGAGCAGCTCCAGGGCCTGCACGATGCCGTTGGCCACGGCGTCGCACGCGGTGATGCCACCGAAGACGTTGACGAAGACCGACTTCACGTCCGGGTCGCCCAGGATGATCTCCAGGCCGTTCGCCATGACCTCGGCGGAGGCACCGCCACCGATGTCGAGGAAGTTCGCGGGCTTGACGCCCTTGTGCTTCTCACCGGCGTAGGCGACGACGTCCAGGGTCGACATGACCAGGCCGGCGCCGTTGCCGATGATGCCGACCTCGCCGTCGAGCTTGACGTAGTTGAGGTTCTTCTCCTTGGCCGCGGCCTCGAGCGGGTTGGCCGCCGCCTTGTCGTGGAGCTCCTCGAACTCGGGGTGGCGGAACTCGGCGTTGTCGTCCAGGGAGACCTTGCCGTCCAGGGCGATGACGTCACCGGAGGCGACCTTGGCGAGCGGGTTCACCTCGACCAGGAGGGCGTCCTCCTTGACGAAGACCTCCCACAGCTTCACCAGCACGTCGGCGACCTTGTCGGCGACCTCGGCCGGGAACTTCGCCGCGGCGACGATCTCCTGGGCCTTGGCCTTGTCGACACCGTCGATGGCGTCGATCGCGATCTTGGCGACGGCCTCGGGACGGGTGGCGGCGACCTCCTCGATCTCCATGCCGCCCTCGACGGAGGCAATGGAGAGGAAGGTGCGGTTGGCGCGGTCGAGGAGGAAGGAGACGTAGTACTCCTCGACGATCTCCGGAGCGGTCTCGGCGATCATGACCTTGTGGACCGTGTGGCCCTTGATGTCCATGCCGAGGATGTCCGTCGCGCGGGCGACGGCCTCGTCCGGGGTGGCGGCCAGCTTCACGCCACCGGCCTTGCCGCGACCACCGACCTTCACCTGGGCCTTGACGACCGACTTGCCGCCCAGCCGCTCGGTGATCTCGCGCGCCGCCTCAGGCGTGTCGATGACTTCACCGGCCAGCACCGGTACACCGTGCTTGGCGAAGAGGTCCCTCGCCTGGTACTCGAACAGGTCCACGCGCTTCCGTCCCTATCAGTGATCTCGCGGTTCGTTGGATGCGTGGGCGTGCCGCGAAGGGCAACGTGACGTCCGCTCTGTCACAAGGGAGGCGCACACGGTGTCCGAGCGCGCGGCATGTCCATCTCGCAGGTTATCGCCGCTTGCGGGGGCGCCATAAATCAGGGGTCACACCTGAGCGGTGATACGTGTCACATGATGTCGCGTTCTCTGGCACGCCGTGCCAGGTATGTGGGGGCCTCACCGGGCTGGGGTTGACCCGGTGAGGCCCTTGCGAACGGCCCCGAAGGGCTCGGGACGGCTGATCCCCACCCCAATGGGGACCAGCCGCCTCACCGCAGGGTTCCGAAGGACGCCCGGACGAACCGACGGCTTTCGGCCATCCGGGCCCGGCGGCCCTGCGGGGGCTGGGGGGTGGTG
>NZ_LR732544.1:3471736-3521309 GCF_902506575.1 Streptomyces mexicanus
GGAGTGAAGGGGGGAGATGGGCCTGCGATGAAGGGGGTGCCGCGGCGGGCACCGCCCGTCTGGGACGCCGAAGAGTCGGTGACGGCCGAAGAGCGGCGACGGGCGAAGAGTCGGTGACGGGCGGCGAAGCACCGGCAGGGCGAGCCTTGCGGCGGGCGGGCGCGTGGGGGGCGCGTCAGCCCTCAAGGCGCGGGCGCGTGGGGGCGCGTGAGCCCTCGGATGCGGGCGCGCCGTCGCCTCCGCCCATCGGGGAGGCTTCGCTAGTCAGGGAGCAGGGGCACGTCGCGAGCGGCGTCGCGGGTCCCGGCCGTTCCGGCTCGTGTGACGGAGCCGCGCATCAGGGGACGTTGCCTGCGGGTGCCGGGCGTCACGGCGTGCAGATCACCGTGGCGGGGCGCGCCCGAGTCGGCCGTCAGCTGGTTGCCCAGGGCACCGTCCGGATCGCCCGTGGGCGCGTGGTGAGTGGGGACGTCACCGGCTCGGTCGCGATGATCCGCGCGGGGAGTGGTGGCCCGCGCGGACGCCGACGAGGACGTGGACGCGTGGAAGCCGGTGCCCTCGGCGAGGGCATCGAGGATCGCCGGGGGGCCGAACACGACGGCGGTCCCGGTCGTGTCCGCGGCGGCAGCGAGCGCGTCGCCGGGCACCGTGGCGGGCTGGGGGGCGGTCCGTCCTGGGACGTCCTCCGGGCGGGACGGCGCGGACGGCAGACGTGAGGCCCGGTACTGCGGCCGGGGCTTTGGGCGGGACTGCGGCTGCGGCTGCGACGGTTCGGTCGACGGCACGCTTCCCGCCGGCCCGGGCAGGCGGGGCACGGTCGGGACGGACGGCTCGGGCAGCCCCGGCGGGACGGGCGACGACACCACCGGCGGGATCCTCAGATCCGCCCCGGCGGTCACTCCGGTCACCACGTCCACGAGGCCGCCGACCGTCCCGTCGACCGCATTGCCCACGGACCCGACCACGGAGCCGGCCACCTCGGTCACCTCGGTCACCTTGGCCACCTCGGTCACCGGGCCGAGTACCTGGCCGACCGCGCCCGCGACGTCCGCGAGGCCGACGACCGGACGGCCCGACGACCGGTTCGACCGGGCCGCTCCGTCTGCCTGCGCCGCCTGCACCACCTGCGCCGCCGGCACCACCTGCGCCGAGGATGCTGACGGTGCCGACTGCGACGGCCGGGCAGGCTGCGACGGCCGGGCCGGGGACGGCACCGCCTCCGCGGCCTGCGCCCGCTCCCCGCAGAGAAGACCGAGCGCGAACAACGCCCCCACGAGCAGCACCAGGTACAGCGCGCGCCGCCCCGCCGCCGTGCGCACGACGCGCGGGGCGGCACTGGCCGGAGCAGCTGACACGGTCACGAGGGGACGGTTCCTTCCCGAGTGGGCGACGCACCGCCGAAAGAGGAACCGATCCTCGCACGGGCCTCCGGTCACCCCGCAAGCCCGCTGTTACCGATTGGTAGGCATGTCCGGTTTGGACGTCACGCGGTGTCCGGTATCGGCAGGGGCCGCTTCTCGATCGCCGCCGCCATCACCTCCGGGAAGAGGTCGGGTGTGCAGGCGAACGCCGGTGCGCCGAGCGCCGCGAGCGCGGCCGCGTGCTCCCGGTCGTAGGCGGGCGCGCCTTCGTCGGACAGCGCGAGCAGCGTCACGAACTGCACCCCCGACGCCTGCATCGCCGCCACCCGCTTCAGCATCTCGTTGCGTATGCCGCCCTCGTAGAGGTCGCTGATCAGGACGACCACCGTCTCGGCGGGCCGGGTGATCTGCGACTGGCAGTACGCCAGCGCCCGGTTGATGTCCGTGCCGCCGCCGAGCTGGGTGCCGAAGAGCACGTCGACCGGGTCGTCCAGCTGGTCGGTGAGATCGACGACGGCCGTGTCGAACACGACCAGCCGCGTGCTGATCGACCGCATGGACGCCAGCACCGCCCCGAACACCGAGGCGTACACCACGGACGCCGCCATCGACCCGGACTGGTCGATGCAGAGGATGACCTCCTTCTTCACGGACCGGGACGCGCGTCCGTAGCCGATGAGCCGCTCCGGCACGACCGTCCGGTACTCGGGCAGGTAGTTCTTGAGGTTGGCCGCGATCGTCCGGTTCCAGTCGATGTCGTGGTGGCGGGGCCGGCTGATCCGCGCGCTGCGGTCCAGCGCGCCGGTGAGGGTGGCCCGGGTGCGGGTGGCGAGCCGCTTCTCCAGGTCCTCGACGACCTTGCGGACGACGGCGCGCGCCGTCTCCTTCGTCGTCTCCGGCATGGCCTTGTTCAGCGAGAGCAGGGTGCCGACGAGGTGGACGTCCGCCTCCACCGCCTGGAGCATCTCCGGTTCCAGCAGCAGGGTGGCCAGTCCCAGCCGGTCGATGGCGTCCCGCTGCATGACCTGCACGACCGAGGAGGGGAAGTAGGTCCGTATGTCCCCGAGCCAGCGGGCCACCGAGGGCGCCGAGGCACCCATCCCCGCGGAACGGTCCCGGCCCGCGCGTCCCGCCTGCGCGGCGTCCTGCCGCCCGTAGAGGGCGGTCAGCGCCCCGTCCATGGCGGCGCCCCGGCCGGACAGCGCGCATCCCGTGCCGTCGGCCGCGTCACCGCCGAGCACCAGCCGCCAGCGCCGCAGCCGCTCCCGCGCCGGATCCCGCACGCTCACGCCAGACTGCTCCTCCCCCGTCGTCATCTGGTGCCCCGTCGTCCTCTCCTCCGCCGTCGTCATCACGCCACCCCCGCGAGTTCGTCACCGGCGGCCGCTCCCGCCGTATCGGCCGTGGGCCCGGCTTGCGTGTCGTCCAGGCCCAGCAGCAGCCGCACCACCGGCAGCACCGCGTCCGCCCGCTCCCGGTCGAGGTCCGCGGCGAAGCCGGGAGCGCCGGCCGCCACGGCTCCGGCGACGGCGCCGCCCTTCCCCGGGCCGCGCCGGACCAGCTCACCGAGCGTTCTGCGCACACCCGGCTCGTACGCCGAGAAGGTGCGCCGCAGCAGCGGCAGGACGTCCGTGAACGCCTCCGCCGGCACCCCGGTCAGCCAGGCGTCGACCAGGCCGAGCAGCCGCTCGTCGTGCACGAGCAGCATCCCTCCCCCGCCGCCGACGAACCCCTCGATCCACGCGGCGGCGTCCGCGGGCGGGGTGCCCGGCGAGAGCGCCAGCCCCATGAGCCGCGCCGCCTGGCCCTGCTCGATCCGGCCGTCGTCGAGCAGGAGCCGCACCGCGCGTCCGCGCAGGAGTCCGGGGACGCTGTCCCGCCCGGACAGCACGCGCAGGACGCCGTGCCAGCGTGCGCGCAGGTCGCCGTGGCGGTCCGTGAGCGTGTCGCCGAGCAGGCCCACGGCGGTGTGGACGGCGTCCACATGGCGGCGCATCTGCTCGGCCGCGTCCGCGTCGAGGGCGACGCAGGCCGGGGGCAGGCCGACGAAGACGCGTTCGGCCAGGCCCGCGGCGACCTCGGCCAGGGCCTCGGTGTCCGTGCCGCGCACGTCGCCGTAGCGCAGCGAGCGGACCAGGGCCGGCAGCGCCTGGGCGAGGTGCCCGACGTCCGCGTCGAGTGCCGCACGGTCGGCCAGCACCCGCATCACCCCGGGCAGTGCCTCGGTCAGCTCGGCGAGCAGGCAGCGCTCGGCGAGCGCGGTGACCTCGGCGAGGGTCCCGGCGCCGACGGCGTCCGCCTCCGCCTTGGCGGTCGCGGCGGCCAGGACGGTCGTGCCCCAGACTCCGGCCTCGGCGACCCGCACCGACAGCTCCGGCTCCCAGCGCAGCCGCCAGGTCTCCCGGAACGTGCCCGTGCTGCCCCGCGAGGCCGTCGGCTCGCCCCAGTCCACGCCCAGCAGTCGCAGCCGGTGCAGCAGGCGGCTGCGCCCGGCGTCGGTCTCCTTGCGCAGGTCCAGCTCCAGCTCGCGCTCCAGCGCCTCCGGTTTGAGCCGCAGCCGTCGCTGGAGGCGGGCCAGGTCGCGCTGCAGAGGCACCGCGGGGGCGGTGTCGGGCACCTCGCCGAGGACGTCCCCGACCACGAGCCGGTCGTGCACCAGTGCCAGCGGCACGTCGGAGCCCTCGCACATCACCGCCCGTACGGCGTCCGTCGTCTCGCTCAGCCCGGGCAGCGGGCGGCCGCGCATCGCCGCGAGCGTCTCCGCCAGTCGCACCGCCTCGATGACGTGCGCGGAGGAGACGGTCCGGTCCTCCGCGCGCAGCAGCCCGGCCACCTTGGTCAGCCACCGCTCGACGGGCCGGTCCGGCACGTCGAACAGATGCGCGTACCAACCCGGTGCGTCGATGCCCGCGCCGTATCCGCTCGCCCGGGACAGCCGGCGGTGCGTCCACGGCACCCACGTCATGTCGGTCTTGACCTTGGGGAGCCCCTTCAGCAGCGCCCGGTCGGCGGTGACGGTGGTCTTCCGGCGCAACGCGGGCACGTGCCACGCTCCGCACACCACGGCCACGCCCCCGCCGAACTCGCGCTGCGCCGCGCGGATCTGCACCCGCATGTGGGCCTCGCGCACGAGATCCCGCTCGCCGTCCCGGTCCGCGTACGCCTCCCGCAGCGCCGCCATGGCCTCCTCGAGCGCCGTGAACGGGGCGAACGCGTCCCCCTGCGCCACGCCCCGGTGCTCGACCACGTCCTCCCACCAGCGCTCGGGATCGTCGTAGCCGGCGGTCGCGGCGAGCACGGCGAGCGGGTCGACACGCACGTCGGCCTCGTCCGCCCCGACTCCTTCCGGCCCGGCCCCGTCCGGGCAGGCCGTGTCCGGTCCGGCTCCGTCCGGTCGCGCGGCTTCCGGTCCGGCTCCGTCCGGACGCACGCCTTCTGTTCCGACGCTGTCCGGACGCACGCCTTCTGTTCCGACCCTGTCCGGTCGCACGGCTTCCGGTCCGTCCCCGTCCGGGCGGGCCGCTTGCGGTCCCGCAGCGTCCGGGCGGACACCGGGGCCGGCCCCGTCCGGCCCGGCGCCCGCAGGACCGGTTGTGGTGGCCCCGGCTCCAGCACGCCCGGAACCGGTCGCCGGTGCTCCCTCGGTTCCGGTTCCGGTTCCGGCCGGGTGCTCCGCGGTCCCCTCCCCCGCGGAGCCCCGGCCGTCCCCGGGTTCCTGGTCCGCCGGATCCGGGCCGGCGTCGTCCCGGTCCCACGCCAGCGTGTGCGTGGCCGGCAGGTCGATGAAGCGGGCCGGGACCCCGTGTTCCAGGGCCCACCGGACGGCCACCCACTCCGGGGAGAACCCGGCCAGCGGCCAGAACGCCGAGCGGCCCGGTTCGTCCACGGCGTGGGCGAGGAGCGCCACGGGCGGCCGCATGCCCTCGTCCGCGGCGAGCGGGATCAGCGCGTCGGCCTCCGGCGGCCCCTCGATGAGCACCACGTTCGGCCGTGCCGCGTCGAGCGCTGCCCGCACCGCGCGCGCCGAGCCCGGACCGTGGTGCCGGACCCCGAGCAGCAGCGGCTGCGTGCCGCTCTCGCGGCCACCCGCCCTGTCAGCTCCGCTCACGTCGTCCCCCTCCCGCATGCCGCCCCCGTCCCGCGTGCCGTCCGCACCGCGTCCGCCGTCCGCCTCGTCCGCCCGTCCAGCTGGGCTCGTCGACGGCGCACGTCCGTCCCCCACCGCTCCTCACGGGCTTGGTTGCCCGCACGCCGCCGCCGGTCACGCGCTCACCTCCCGGCAGGCGCGGTAGAAGTCCTTCCAGCCGTCGCGTTCGCGGACCACCGTCTCCAGGTACTCCTGCCAGATGACGCGGTCGGCCGCCGGGTCGCGGACGACGGCGCCGAGGATCCCGGCCGCGACGTCACCGGCCCGCAGCACTCCGTCGCCGAAGTGGGCCGCCAGGGCGAGGCCGTTGGTGACGACCGAGATCGCCTCGGCCGTCGACAGGGTGCCGCTGGGCGACTTCACCTTCGTGCGGCCGTCGGTGGTGACACCGTCGCGCAGCTCGCGGAAGACCGTCACGACGCGGCGGATCTCGTCGATGCCGTCCGGCACGGCCGGCAGGTCCAGGGAGCGGCCGATCTGCTCGACGCGGCGCGAGACGATGTCGACCTCGGCCTCAGGGGACTCCGGCAGCGGCAGCACCACCGTGTTGAACCGCCGGCGCAGGGCGCTGGACAGGTCGTTGACGCCGCGGTCGCGGTCGTTGGCCGTGGCGATCAGATTGAAGCCGCGGACCGCCTGCACCTCCTCGCCCAGTTCCGGTATCGGCAGGGTCTTCTCCGACAGGATCGTGATCAGCGTGTCCTGCACGTCGGCGGGAATGCGGGTCAGCTCCTCCACCCGCGCGGTCATGCCCTGCGCCATGGCCCGCATCACGGGGCTGGGGACGAGGGCGTCACGGCTCGGTCCGTGCGCCAGCAGCTGGGCGTAGTTCCAGCCGTAGCGGATCGCCTCCTCCGGGGTGCCCGCCGTGCCCTGCACCAGCAGGGTCGAGTCGCCGCTGACCGCCGCGGCCAGGTGCTCGGAGACCCAGGTCTTGGCGGTGCCGGGCACGCCCAGCAGGAGCAGGGCGCGGTCGGTGGCGAGGGTGGTGACGGCGACCTCGACGATGCGGCGCGGGCCGACGTACTTCGGTGTGATCACCGTGCCGTCGGGCAGGGTTCCGCCGAGGAGGTAGGTCGCGACGGCCCACGGCGACAGCTTCCAGCGGGCCGGGCGCGGCCGGTCGTCGTGCGCGGCCAGTGCGGCCAGTTCGTCGGCGAAGGCGTCCTCGGCGTGCGGCCGCAGCTCCTGCCCCTCCCCCGTCTCTCCCGTCTTCGCGGGCGCGGACTCCCCGGTGTTCGCGGGCGCGGAGTGCTTCCGGCTCGGTGCGACGGACGTCGGTTCAACGGACACAGACATGGCTGAGGCCCCCTCCAGCTCGGCCGGTTCGGATCTGGCTCCACCGTGCACCACACCACTGACAATGCGATGTGACCTGCGCAAACGCCGTCGCCGGGCCGATTGTCAGTGGGGGGATCTACCTTCGATGGCATGACTCAGCAGGGGGTGCGCTGGAGCGCGGACCAGGTGCTGGCACTGGCGCCTGACGCCGCGTCACGCAAAGCGGGAAGCAAACTCGGCACGGCCGGGCCGTGGTCACAGGCGGGGAGTTCGGACGAGGGGGCGGTGTGGGGGCTGTGCAAGGGCAGTGGCAGCAAGCCCTACCAGACGGTCGTCGACATGGCGGACGCGGCGGGGCCGGCGTACAAGTGCAGCTGTCCCAGCCGCAAGTTTCCGTGCAAGCACGCGCTCGGGCTGCTGTTGCTGTGGTCGGCCGGGCAGGACGCGGTGCCGTCGGGGACGGCGCCGGACTGGGCCGAGCAGTGGATCGCGGGCAGAAGGAAGCGGACGGCCGCAAAGCGCGCGGCCGGGGCCGCGGGCGCCGCCTCAGGCGCCGCTGATCCGCAGGCGGCGCGGCGCCGCGCGGAGCGCCGGGCCGAGCGGATCACGGCAGGGGTGACGGAGCTGGAACAGCGCCTGGCCGACCTGCTGCGCGGCGGCCTGGCCCAGGCCGAACAGGCGGGGTACGGGCTGTGGGAGGAGACGGCGGCCGGCATGGTCGACGCGCAGGCCCCCGGCCTGGCGGCGCGCGTGCGGGGGCTGGGGGCGATCCCGTCGTCGGGGCCGGGCTGGCCGGTGCGGCTGCTGGAGGAGTGCGCGCTGCTGCACCTTATGGACCAGGGCTGGCTGCGCCGCGAGCGGCTGCCGGAGGAGCTGGCGGCCACGGTCCGATCCCGGGTCGGCCTGCCCGGCTCGGCGGACGGCCCCCCGGTGCGGGACCACTGGCTGGTGCTCGCCCAGTACGACACCGCGGACGCGAAGCTCACCACGCGCCGTATCTGGCTGTACGGCACCGGCACGGGCCGTACGGGGCTCGTGCTCGCCTACGGTGCCGCCGGCCGCGCCCCGGAGCCGGCGCTGCCGGTCGGGCTCGTCCTGGACGCGGACGTGGCCTCCTATCCGGGCGCCGGGCGGCTGCGCGTGGCCCTCGGCGAGCAGTACGGACCGCCGGCTCCCGCGCGGACGCGTCCGCCCGGCGTGACGACGGCCGAGGCGGTCGCACGGTACGGCGAGGCCCTGCGCGAGGATCCGTGGCTGGAGTCCGTCCCGGTGACGCTGCGGGCGGTCGTACCGGTCCCGGACGGCGACTCCTGGCAGCTGGCCGACGCCGATGCCGACTCGGCGCTGCCCCTCACCCCCGCGGCCCGCGCCCGTCCGGGGCTGTGGCGGCTGGTCGCGCTGTCGGGCGGGGCGCCCGTCACGGTGTTCGGCGAGTGCGGCCACCGTGGTTTCACGCCGCTGACGGCCTGGCCGCAGCACGAGGCCCCGGCGGTGACACTGTGCTGAGGTGCCGCTTCCCTGCGTCACGACGGAGCCGCTGGCGTACGCCGACCGTGGGGCATTGGAGTGACGTCGGGCCGCGTGGCGGGGCGTCCGCGGCACAGCGGGAAGCCTCACCCGAAAGGCGCACACCGGCTTCCGTTCAGAGTTCACCCGTCCGGTTCTTTCTGATCCGGCCCACGCATTTGTTCCGTTCCAGGGGAAACCCGGCTCGGGTGACCCTCCGACCGTCCACAGGCACCCGGCAACGGAAAGGAAGCTCATGATGAGGACCTCCGCCCCGGTGGCGGCGCCCGGACCGGGCGCCTGGGAGGAGTTGGTCACCACCGCCCTGCTCGGCACGGACCGTCGTGCGCTGCCGGCCGGCGTCCCCGGCGGCCGGGCACCGTCCGCCCTGCTGGACGCGGCCGCCGTGGACACCGTCCGGCGGCGGGCGGGACTGCGCGCCGCCCCCGCGCGCGAACGTCCGGAACCGGCGCCCGAGGATCCCCGCCCGGCCCTGCCCGAGGCGGCGGCCCGCAGGCTGGCGATGCTGCTGGCCGACCGGCCCGGCGCGGGCGGCGGCGGACGCCGGGGCACGGCGCCCGACCTGATAGAGCTGCTGCCCCAGTGGCTCGCCATGGCAAACGCGCACGGTTACGCAGCGCCACCGGAGACGCTGCCCGCGCTGCTGGATGCCGCCCGGGCACGCACCGACCTGCGGCCCGCCGCGCTGGCCTTCGCCGGCCCGCGCGCCCTGTGGCTGGCCCGGCTGAACCCGGACTGGCGGTTCGCCCTGCGGGCGGCCCCGGGCGGCAGCGCCGCCCTGCCCGGCCCGGAGGACACGGACCGAATCCGGCAGCTGTGGGAGGAGGGCCTGTTCGCCGAGCGCGTCGCACTGCTGGCAGCGATACGCAGCCGCCGGCCCGCCGCCGCACGCGAGCTGCTCGCCGCCACCTGGGCCACCGAGCGGGCCGAGGACCGGCTGATGTTCCTCGACTCGCTGCGCACCGGCCTGGGCCCGGACGACGAGCCGTTCCTGGAGCAGGCCCTGACCGACCGCAGCCGCAACGTCCGGGCCACCGCCGCGGAGCTGCTCTCCGCACTGCCCGGATCGGCGCTGGCCGCGCGGATGGCCGAGCGGGCGGCGGCGTGCGTGGCCGTCGACCCCCTGCGCGGCACACCGACGCTCGTGGTCGAGGCCCCCCACGCATGCGACCCGGGCATGGAGCGCGACGGAGTGGTGCCCAAGGCCCCGGCGGGCCGGGGCGAGCGGTCGTGGTGGCTGGGACAGCTGCTGGAGGCGGCCCCGCTCGGCACCTGGTCCGCCCGGCTGGGCGGGCGGACACCGCAGGAGATCGTGGCCCTGCCGGTGGCGGACGACTGGCAGGGCGAGCTGCACGCCGCCTGGTGCCGGGCGGCGGTACGGCAGAAGGACGCGCAGTGGGCGCGGGCCCTGCTCGGAACACCGGCGGCGCCCGAGGCGGGCGGGCCGGGCGCGCTGTCCCTGGCCGAGCGGGCCAAACTGCTCGGCACGCTGGGCGCCGCCGAGCGGGCCGAGTGGGTCGCCGGGTTCATCGCGGCGCACGGACTGTCCGAAGCGTTTCAGCTGCTCGGAGTGTGCGCGGTGCCGTGGGCCGCGCCGCTGGGCCGGGCGGTGGTCGACGCGCTCAACATCGCGCGGGACGCAGGGAGTTACCCATGGAGTTTCAGTGGAGTGATGGGACTGGCCGAGCGGTGCCTGGACCCCGCGGAGGCGAACCGGCTGGACGGACTGCTGGCGGTACCGGACGAGCCGGAGGACGCCTCGCCCGGGGCGGGTGGGTACTGGGCGGAGGCGTTCCAGCGCCTGGTGACGACGTTGCGGCTGCGTTCCGCCATGGCCGAGGAGCTGCGCGGCGGCTGAGGCCCGTCCCCGGCGAGGGGCCGGCCCGGGCGGGGCACCGTCCGCGGCCGTCGGGCACCGGCGAGCAGCTCCCTGCCCGCACTCCCCTGGACGGCGCGGACCGACAGGGCCGCCGAGGCGGACCCTGCGGCCCCGGCCCGCATCGGCAGACGCGGACCGCAGCCGGGCCTGGCACTGCCGAGCCTCGCACTGCCGGGCTCGGGCCTGCGGCCGGACCTCGGGCCCTGGCCGGGCTCCGTCCCGTGACCGGCCCCCGGGCCGTGCCGCCGGTGCTACGCCCCCGCGGGTTCGCGGACGTTCGCCCGGACCCAGTCCACGATCGACTGAGTGGTGGCGCCGGGGGTGAAGATCTCCGCGACGCCCTTCTCCTTCAGCAGCGGGATGTCCGCCTCGGGGATGATGCCGCCGCCGAAGACCACGATGTCCTCCGCGTCCCGCTCCTTGAGCAGGTCGATCACGGCGGCGAACAGCGTGTTGTGGGCGCCGGAGAGGATGGACAGGCCGATCGCGTCGGCGTCCTCCTGGATCGCGGTGTCCACGATCTGCTCCGGGGTCTGGTGAAGCCCGGTGTAGATGACCTCCATGCCGGCGTCGCGCAGCGCCCGCGCGATCACCTTCGCACCCCGATCGTGGCCGTCGAGCCCCGGCTTGGCCACCACCACGCGGATCGGACCGGCTGCCACACCCATCACTGCCTCCATGAAGCGACTACATCCATCCGTACCGACAAGTACCGCACAGGTCGAGCACATGAGGCATGCCAGGCACACCGCGCCGACCCTGCACTGCGCCGCCCACCGCACCGAGTGCGCCACCCCGCGGCGGACGCCCCGGACCGCGCCACCGGGGGAAGTGAACGAACGTTATCGCCAGCATCCCCCAACCGGCAGTTTCGCGGTGCGGACAGAGGGGGAAATCACACGGTGGGACACTCCCCCGAGCCCTCCGGGCAGAGGGGACCCCGATGCCGCGCACCGCTTGGCACAACCGCGGCCTGCGGGCCGCACACCGCCGCGGCACGGGGACCGCAGCGGGAACAAGCGTCACGGGAGCCGCGAGAAGGTCACCGCATCACCGCGCCGCAGGCCTGGCGCCGCGGCGGTGCGATGCACCGGCCGGAGCACGAAGGACACACAGGGCAGGGACGGCAGAACGGCAACGGCTCGCACCGCCGCACCGGCGGGCGAGGCCGCCCGCTCCTCGGTACGCGCCGAGCCGCGTACCGCACGATCCGCCCCGCGTGCCCCGCTCATGCCGAGCCGCCCGCCTTCACCGCGACTGTCCACGAGAGCACGCGGGGGACGACGTCGTCCCCCGGGGTGCGGACAGGAGGTCGGCCATGAAGGTCACCAAGGTCGCAGACCCCATTCTTCCGCTCTGCCAGCGCCTGCTCCCGGTCCGGATCGCCGGACTGTCGCTGGGCCTGCTGAAGGCGACCGCACTGGAACTGGCGATCCTCGCGGGACACGTCCTGCTGTACCCCTCCGGGATCATCCAGGAGCGCCGCGGCCCCGACGGCGCGATCCCCGCGCCCGGCGGCGCCGCCCGGCTGCCGGCGGCGGTCAAGCCCCCGGTGGTGCTGCTGCACGGGTTCATCGACAACCGCTCGGTGTTCGTGCTGCTGCGCCGCAGCCTCGCCCAGCACGGCCGGCAGCGGGTGGAATCCCTCAACTACTCGCCGCTGACCTGTGACATCCGCACCGCCGCCGAGCTGCTCGGCCGGCACATCGAGGAGATCTGCGAACGCACCGGCAGCGACCGCGTCGACGTCGTCGGGCACAGCCTCGGCGGCCTGATAGCCCGCTACTACGTGCAGCGGCTCGGCGGCGACCGGCGGGTCCGCACCCTCGTCACCCTCGGCACCCCGCACGCGGGCACCCGTGTCGCGCCGCTGGCCAACGCGCACCCGATCGTGCGCCAGATGCGCCCCAAGTCGGAGTTGATCCAGGAACTGGCTCTCCCCGCGCCGGGCTGCCGTACGCACTTCGTCAGCTTCTGGAGCGATCTGGACCACGTGATGGATCCGCTGGAGTCGGCGTGCATCGAGCATCCGGACCTCATGGCGGAGAACATCCGGGTCAGCGGGATCGGCCATCTCGCCCTGCCGCTCCACCCGGCCGTCGCGAGCGGCATACGGCAGGCGCTGGACACCGTACGGCCGGGCGACGCGTCCACCGCACGCACCGGCGGACTGACCGTGGCCTGAGCCCCGGCCCCGACCTCACCTCGCCCAGACGACGACGGGCACCCGACGACGGCGGACATCCAGTGACCGGCGGCCATCCGGTCACAGCAGGCATCCGGTCACAGCGGCCACCCGGGCACGGCAGGCACCCGGGCACGGCAGGCACCCGGTCACGGCAGGCACCCGATGACCGCGGGAACGCGGATTGGGCCATCAGGGTCGAACCTCATCTCGAACACAACGCCAAGGGCGTGTTCACAGTCCGCCGAATCCAGGCCGATTGCCCGTTTCCCTGTGGGGGAAACATGCAGAAGATTGTCGCGCCCGCGTACCGCCGGGTACAGTCGCCGCACTGCTCTGGCAGCCCCTGTCGTCGAGGCGAAAGAGAAGTCGGTGAACGACCGTCACCCGTCGGGGAGCGCGACCACCCCGGCCCCGGCCTCCGATGACGCCTCGGCGCCCTATGCGCCGTACGGCGTTCAGGACGCCACGTACGGCGACTTCACCACGTACGGCGACCATTCCGCCACCGGTTTTCACACCGGCGCCCACCACACGACGAGCTTCGCGGCCGACCCTCTCTTCGGCGACCTGTCCGCCGACGCCGCGCACTCCACCGGCGCCTACGACACCACCCAGTGGGCCACCGGCAGCCACGAGGCCCCGGCCTACGACCCGTACGCGGCCCAGCACCACGCCGCCTACGACACGGGCGCCCACGACACCGCCGCCTGGGACACCGGACACCAGCGCCTGGCCGCCGTCCCGCAGCAGTCGGCCCCCGCCGAGGCCACCGGCCAGTGGGACACCACGGCCTGGTTCCAGCCCGGCCAGGCGGACACCGCCGACCAGACCCAGCAGTGGGACTGGGGCACGCAGACCTTCGACACGACCGCCTTCGACACGGGTGCGTTCGACACCCGTGCCTTCGACATGGGCGCGTTCGCCACCACGGACGTCGACACGGGGGCCTACGACGCCACGCAGTGGAACACGGGCGCCCCGGTAGGCGACTCGCCCGCCGCCCCCGGCCACTTCCCCGATGCCACCGGTGACTCGGGGGGCGCAGACGACACCGGGCACGACCACCCGGCGGACGGCGAGTTCACCGCTGACGCCATGTCACCTCCCGTGCCGGTCCTGCTGGATGAGCAGGAAGAGGTCACTCCGGCCGCCCCCGCTCCGGCCTCACGTGCGGCTTCCCGTGGTGCGGGCCGTTCCCGGCGACGGCCGCCGGCCAAGCGTTCGGCGCTGCTGACGGTGGCCGTGCCCTCGGTGTGCGTCATGGGGGTCGCCGGGATCGCCGCCGGTTCGGTGGGTGCCTTCAGCGACGACGGCAAGGACGCCACGGCGTCCGCCGCCAACGTGCACCCGGTGCAACCGGCCACCGCGAACAACCAGCTGGACACCCAGTTGCAGAGCCTGTCCGCCGGGGCCGACGACTTCGCCGACCGGGCCAGCCGCACGCAGGAGCGGATCGACCTCAAGGCGCAGAAGGAGGCCGAGAAGCGGAAGGCCGCCGAGGAGGCGGCCCGCAGGGAGCGACTGCGCCCCAAGTTCGTGCTGCCGGTCACGCAGCGGGGCCTCAGCGCCTACTTCGGCCAGGCCGGGGTGAACTGGATGTCCGTGCACACCGGCATCGACTTCCCCGTCTCCTACGGCACGACGGTCATGGCCGCCACCGACGGCACCGTGCGCACCCAGTGGAACAGCGCGTACGGCAACATGCTGATCCTGACCGCGAAGGACGGCACGGAGACGTGGTACTGCCACCTCTCCAGCTACCGGGTGCCCTCCGGGACGACGGTGAAGGCCGGGCAGCCCATCGCGTATTCGGGCAACTCCGGCAACTCCACCGGTCCCCACCTGCACTTCGAGGTCAGGCCCGCCGGCGGCGCGCCGATAGACCCGCTGCCCTGGCTGCGCAGCCACGGCCTCGACCCCACCTGAGTCCCGCCCGCGTCACTCGCGCCCCGCGCCCCCGCGTCGCCTGCGCGCCCCGCCCGTGCGAGGGGGCGCGCAGGCGGGCCGCTACAGCTTCTCCACCGGCGCGTACCTGAGCAGCAGCTTCTTGGGCCTGTCGTCGCCGAAGTCGATGGTCGCCTCGGCGTTGCCGCCCGATCCCTTGACCGCGATCACCGTGCCGAGGCCGAACTGGTCGTGCGTGACCCGGTCGCCGACCGCGAGGGACACCACCGGCTTCTCCTGGGCGCGGCGCGTGGCGAAGCCCGAGGCGCCGGACGCGGAGGAACGGGACCGGGACGACGACAGCGAGGCCGCCACGCCCGAGGCCGGTCCGGAGGACACCGGCGCCGAGCCGCCCGTCCGCTTCCAGTCCACGTGGACCGCCGGGATCTCCTCCAGGAAACGGGAGGGCGGGTTGTAGGACGGCTGCCCCCAGGCGCTGCGCATCGTCGCGCGGGTCAGGTACAGCCGCTCCCGGGCGCGGGTGATGCCGACGTAGGCCAGGCGCCGTTCCTCCTCCAGTTCCTTGGTCTGGCCGAGGGCGCGCATGTGCGGGAAGACGCCGTCCTCCATGCCGGTGAGGAAGACCACGGGGAACTCCAGGCCCTTGGCGGTGTGCAGCGTCATCAGCGTGATGACGCCGTCGCCGTCCTCCTCGTCGGGGATCTGGTCGGAGTCGGCGACCAGGGCGACCTGTTCCAGGAAGTCCGCCAGGGTGCCGGTCTCTCCCTCGGCGCGCTCCTGCTCGAACTCCAGGGCGACGGCGGCGAGTTCCTGAAGGTTCTCGATGCGGGTCTCGTCCTGCGGGTCGGTGGAGGACTGCAGCTCGGCGAGGTAGCCGGTGCGCTCCAGGACGGCCTCCAGGACGGTGGCCGGGCCCGCGCCCGACTCGACGATCGTGCGCAGTTCCTCCATGAGCGCGTTGAACCGCTTCACGGCGTTCGCGGACCGGGCGGCCATGCCGTACGCCTCGTCGACGCGGCGCAGCGCCTGCGGGAAGCTGATCTTCTCCCGCTGCGCGAGGGCGTCGATCATCGCCTCGGCGCGCTCGCCGATGCCGCGCTTGGGCACGTTGAGGATGCGCCGCAGCGGAACGGAGTCCTCCGGGTTGGCCAGCACCCGCAGGTAGGCCAGGACGTCCCGGACCTCCTTGCGCTCGTAGAAGCGGACCCCGCCGACGACCTTGTAGGGCAGGCCGACACGGATGAAGACCTCTTCGAAGACACGGGACTGGGCATTGGTGCGGTAGAAGACGGCGACGTCCCCGGCCTTGGCCTCGCCCGCGTCGACCAGGCGGTCTATCTCGTCCGCGACGAACTGCGCCTCGTCGTGCTCGGAGTCGGCGACGTACCCGGTGATGCGGGCGCCCGCGCCGGCGTTGGTCCACAGGTTCTTCGGGCGGCGCGACTCGTTGCGTTCGATGACCGCGTTGGCGGCGGACAGGATGGTCTGCGTGGAGCGGTAGTTCTGCTCCAGCAGGATCGTGGTGGCGTCCGGATAGTCCTCCTCGAACTGGAGGATGTTGCGGATGGTCGCGCCGCGGAAGGCGTAGATCGACTGGTCGGCGTCACCGACCACGCACAGCTCCGCGGGCGGGACGTCGGCCTCGCCCGGCGGGACGTCGGTGGCGTCGGCGCCCGCTCCGGTGCCGACGAGTTCGCGGACGAGGGCGTACTGCGCGTGGTTGGTGTCCTGGTACTCGTCGACCAGGACGTGCCGGAAACGGCGGCGGTAGTGCTCGGCGACGTCCGGGAAGGCGCGCAGCAGGTTGACCGTCGTCATGATCAGGTCGTCGAAGTCGAGGGCGTTGGCCTCGCGCAGCCGCGACTGGTACAGGGCGTAGGCCTGGGCGAGGGTCTTCTCGAAACCGTCCGTGGCCTGGGCGGCGAAGTCCTCCTCGTCGATCAGCTCGTTCTTCAGGTTGCTGATCTTGGCGCTGAACGACTTGGGCGGGAACCGCTTGGGGTCGAGGTCCAGGTCGCGGCAGACCAGCGCCATCAGGCGCTTGGAGTCGGCGGCGTCGTAGATCGAGAAGGAGGAGGTGAAGCCGAGCTTCTTCGACTCGCGGCGCAGGATGCGCACGCACGCGCTGTGGAAGGTCATCACCCACATCGCGTTGGCCCGCGGGCCGACGAGCTGCTCGACGCGCTCCTTCATCTCGCCGGCGGCCTTGTTGGTGAAGGTGATCGCCAGGATCTGGCCGGGGTGGACGCCGCGCTCGGCCAGCAGGTAGGCGATGCGGTGCGTGAGCACCCGGGTCTTGCCGGACCCGGCGCCGGCCACGATGAGCAGCGGGGAGCCGGAGTGCACGACGGCGGCGCGCTGGTTGTCGTTCAGCCCCTCCAGCAGGGCGGCCGGGTCCACGACCGGGCGGTGGGCGCCGTCGCGGTAGTAGGCGTCGCGGTCCGGGGGCAGGTCGAACTTCCCGCCGAACAGATCGTCCGGAACCGGCTCCGGAGCGAGATCGTCCTCGGGCGGCGGCGGAGGCTCCTCCTCGTGGCCGCGCGGGGCCTGGAGGTCCGCCAGGAAGCTGTCGTCAAAGAGGCTGCTCATCGCTCTACGAGTCTAGGGTGCCCCACCGACAACCCGTGGCCGCCTTCGGAAACAGCCGCCGCCGCGGGCTTTCGGGGGCGCCCGGGTGCGTGCCTCTGGCCCGGCGCGTCCGGCGCTCCCTAGCATCGGGATCATGCCCGCGACCTCCTCTTTCCGCGCCTGGCTGGCGCAGCATCCGCCGGCGGCCGGGGCCGCCGTGATGGCGACCGGCATCGTCTCGATCGGTCTGCAGTCGACGGGCTACGAGCCGCTGTCCCTGGCCGTGCTCGCGGTGGCCTGCCTGGCCTGGCTGGCGCTGGCCGTGGACTTCGTCGTACGGCTGCTGCGGGATCGCCCGCGCTGGCTGCGGGAGGCGGGGACACCGGGGGCGCTGACCGGTGTGGCCGCGACCACGGTGCTGGGCACGCGCTTTGCCGTGCTCGGCCGGCAGCTGCTCGCCGAGGTGCTGCTGGCGCTGGCGGCGGTGCTGTGGCCGTGGCTGATCGTGCGGGTGGTGCGGAACTCGCGGCGGCCCATGCCCGGGGCGGTGTTCCTGTGCTGCGTGGCCACGGAGGGGCTGGCCGTGCTCGGTGCCTCGGTGGCCAAGGCGGGGGCGGTGGCCTGGCTGGCGCACACGGCGCTGGTGTTCTTCTGGCTGGGCCTGGCGCTGTATCTGTTCGCGCTGAGCCGGTTCGGGCTGCGGCAGGTGGTCGAGGGCCGGGGGGACCAGTGGGTGGCGGGCGGGGCACTGGCGATCTCCGCCGTGGCCGGCGCGAAGCTGATCGCCGCCTCGCAGGCCGGGCCGTACCTGTGGAACACCGACGACGGCGACGCGCTGCGCACCACGACCCTGGCACTGTTCACCCTGGACCTGTGCTGGTACGTCGTGCTGCTGCTCGCCGAGGTGGCCCGGCCCCGGCTCGGCTACGACGTGCGCCGCTGGGCGACCGTCTTCCCGCTGGGCATGACCGCCGCGGCGGCGCTGTCGGTCGCCGCCTCGCTGGACGCCCCGCAGCTGCGGGTGCCCGGCGAGGCGCTGCTGTGGGTGGCGGTGGCGGCGTGGCTGGCCGTCGCCGCCGGCGCGGTCGCGGACGCGCGCGGCGAGATCAGGTCCACAGCACCGCGATGAAGATGTTCACCATGGTCAGCAGCCCCACCAGGCCGAACATGCTCTTGTCGACCTTCTCCTCGTCGCGCTTGACGTAGACCAGGCCGAGGATCACGATCAACACCGCCAGCTTCACACCGATCTTGATGGTGTTGATGTGGTGGTCCTGCGCCTCGTTGAGACCGACCAGGACGACGCCGGTGACCAGCATGGTCAGCGCTCCGTGCAGCATGCCCGGCACGAACCGGGCGGTGCCCTGGCCCATGGCCTTCATCTGGGTGAGGAAGCCGCCGAGCAGCGCGGCGATGCCGATGATGTGCAGGCCGACGAAGAGATGGGTGAGTACGTCCATGGGGCCGGAGCCTAATCACCGCGCCACGGCCTGCCGGACACCGGCCCACCCGGCTCACGGCCCACCGGCCGGGCGTACGGCGCACCGGGGAGAACACGCATATATGCACCCCATAGCAGCCTGTCACCCTCGTCGGCCGCGGAATCGCCATATCGGTCATCACGCTGTGTGAACCAGCCGCTCCCTTGCCCAGCCCACGGTCACCTACGGTCACCAGTCGATCCGATGGCACCAGTTCCGTACAGCCGGTCACCCGGTCGGCCCGCCCGGGCCTAGCGTCCTCGCCCAGGTGCCCGGCTTCCCACCGCCGCCCGGCCCGGGAGGCCGCCGGCACCACCGCCCAGAAGTCCGGCGGCGGCCCGCGTCCCCTGTACGGGCAGCCGCCGGACGCCTCCACCAGCGGCCGGACGAAAGGACGTGACCCTCCAGGTGGCAGCGCATCGCAGGCCCCGACCACGCTCGCTCAGCGGCGGCACGACACGCGCGGCCGTCACGATCGTCCTCGCGGGCGCGGCGACCGCGACCGGTCTGGACGGCACCGGGCAGGCCGCACCCGCGCCGTCCCCCGCGCAGGTCGAGGCGAGGGTCGACAAGCTGTACCGGGAGGCGGAGGTCGCCACCGAGAAGTACAACGGCGCGCAGGAGAAGGCGGCCACTGCCGAGAAGCGGCTGCGGACGCTGGGCGAGGAGGCCGCGCGCCGGCAGCAGCGGCTGAACGCGGCACGGGACGCGCTGGGCACGATCGCCACCGCGCAGTACCGGGCGGGCGGGATCGACCCCGCGATGGCCCTGCTGCTCTCCGCCGACCCGCAGCGGTATCTGGAGGACGCCGAGTTCACCGAACGGGAGGGCGTCCGGCAGACGGCCCAGGTGGCCGACGCGCGCAAGCAGCTGAGGGAGATCGAGCAACTGCGCGGGGCGGCGCGCATCGAACTGGCGTCCCTGCGCTCGCGGCAGGCGGAGCTGCGCCGTCAGAAGGAGACGATCACCGGCAAGCTGGGCGAGGCCCGGCGGCTGCTGTCCCGGCTGTCCCCGCAGCAGCGGGCCGCGCTCGGCGAGGACGGGGCCCGGGCCTCCCGCGAGGGCGCCGCCGCGCGGGAGGCGCTCACCGCCCGGCGAGCGGTCGCGGCGCCCACCTCGCGCGCGGCGGCCGCCGTCGCCTACGCCTACCGCAAGCTCGGCAGCCCCTACGTGTGGGGCGCGACCGGGCCCGACGCGTTCGACTGCTCGGGCCTGGTGCAGGCCGCCTACCGCGCCGCCGGCGTCTCGCTGCCGCGCACCACCTACGCCCAGATCGGCGCCGGCCGCCGCGTCCCGCGATCCGAACTGCGCCCCGGCGACCTGGTCTTCTTCTACTCCGGGATCAGCCACGTCGGCATCTACGTGGGCGACGGACAGATGATCCACGCCCCGAACCCCTCGGCCCCGGTCCGCCTCGCCCCGATCGACGAGATGCCGTTCGCGGGGGCCACGCGAGTGGCCTGAACCCACCGGAGCGGGCGCATAGGATCGCCGGCATGGCACTGCGCCCCGTCATGGTGAACGTCAAAGCCCTTGATCCCTCGGCGGTCGGCCGGTTCTGGGCCATGGCGCTCGGCTGGAGTGCCTACAGCCCCGGCGTGACCACCTACGTCGGGCCACCGGGCGGCCTGGTCTGGCCGGACCCGGTCGCCGTCGGCATCGACGTCGTTCCCGTCCCGGAAGCCAGGACCGCGACCAAGAACCGTGTGCACCTCGATCTCGCCACCACCTCGGCGGCCCACCAGGCGGAGCTGGTCGCGCGCCTGAAAGCGCTGGGTGCGACGCCCGCCGACGTGGGCCAGAGCGACGTGCCGTGGACGGTGCTCGCCGACCCGGAGGGCAACGAGTTCTGCGTGCTGGAGCCTCGCGAGATCTACCGGGACACCGGGCCGGTCGCCGCGGTGGTGGTCGACTGCGCGGATCCGCGGGCCATGGCCCGTTTCTGGGGCGAGGCGATGGACTGGACCCTGCTCGAGGTGACCGACGACCGCGCGGTGTGGCGCTCCGCCGAGGGTGTCGGCCCGTATCTCGAGTTCCTCCGCACGCCCGACGTGAAGGCCGTGCCGGACCGCGTCCATCTCGACCTGCTGCCGCGCCCCGGTGACGACAAGGCCGCGGAGGTCGCCCGGCTGCGGGCCCTCGGCGCCACCGACCTCGACCTCGGCCAGGGCGACGTCCCGTGGACGTGCCTGACCGACCCGGAGGGGCACGAGTTCTGCGTCCTCGCACCGCCGCACTGACGGCCGGCCGCTGCGGTCACACCAGGCGGCGTGCCGTCGCCCAGCGGGTGAGTTCGTGACGGTTGGACAGCTGCAGCTTGCGCAGGACCGCCGAGACGTGGGACTCGACCGTCTTGACGGAGATGAACAGCTGCTTGGCGATCTCCTTGTAGGCGTAGCCGCGGGCGATCAGGCGCAGGACCTCGCGCTCGCGCTGGGTGAGACGGTCCAGGTCCTCGTCCACCGGCGGGGCGTCCGTGGAGGCGAAGGCGTCGAGGACGAATCCGGCCAGGCGCGGGGAGAAGACGGCGTCGCCCTCCTGGACCCGGAAGATCGAGTCGATGAGGTCCGAGCCGGTGATCGTCTTCGTCACGTACCCGCGGGCGCCGCCGCGGATCACGCCGATCACGTCCTCGGCGGCGTCCGAGACGGACAGCGCGAGGAAGCGGACGGGCCGCTCGGCGTCGGCCATCAGCGGGGCGCAGCGCCGCAGCACCTCCACTCCGCCGCCACCGGGCAGGTGCACGTCGAGAAGGACCACCTCGGGGCGGGTCGTGGTGATGACCGTGACCGCCTGGTCGACGTCCGCGGCCTCGCCGACCACCTCCACCCCGGTCTCCTCGGTCCGGCCGATCTCCGCCTGGACGCCCGTACGGAACATGCGGTGGTCGTCGACGAGGACCACGCGCACGTGCCGCTCCCCGGCTCCACCGGTCGTCTCCGCTCCCGCCGTACCGTTCGTCTCGGTCGGGTCGCTCATCACGTGTTCTCCGCCCTCTCCATCTCCAGCTCGACCTCCGTGCCGCCGTCGGGCACCGCGCGCAGGCGGGCCGTGCCCCCGTTGCGCTCCATGCGGCCGATGATCGATTCTCTGACGCCCATGCGGTCGGCGGGTATCGCGTCGAGGTCGAAGCCGGGGCCGCGGTCCCGGACGGACACGAAGACCGTTCTCCCCTCGACTTCCGCGTACACCTGCACGGGGCCGCCCTCGCCACCGTACTTGGCCGCGTTCACCATGGCTTCCCGCGCGGCCTGCATCTGCGCGCCGATCCGCTCGTCGAGCGGGCAGTCGCCGACCACGACCACCTCTATGGGGACCCCGTGCTTGTCCTCCACCTCGGCGGCGTTGCGCTTGACCGCCTCGGCCAGGGTGGTGGGTTCGTCGGCCTCGTCCTTGCCGTTGCCCTCGGGCCGGTACAGCCAGGCGCGCAGGTCGCGCTCCTGGGCTCGGGCCAGCCGGCGCACCTCGCCCGGGTTCTCGGCGTTGCGCTGGATCAGGGTCAAGGTGTGCAGCACCGAGTCGTGGACGTGGGCCGCCACCTCGGCGCGCTCCTGGGCGCGGATGCGCATCAGCCGCTCCTCGGACAGGTCCTGGGTCATGCGCACCAGGTACGGGCCGACCAGCAGCGTGATGCCGACCAGGACGGCGAGGGCCGCCTGCAAAACCGAGCCGAGGTGGGCGGCCGACCCCTGCAACACGAAGATCGCGGAGACGCCGGCCGTGACCAGCAGCACGCCCGCACCGGCGCGCAGCAGCGTGAGCGTACGGCGGCGGCGGCCGACCTCCATCCAGCGGGCGCGGCGGGCGTTGTCCGCCTGGCGCCAGACCAGGGCGACGCCCGCGGCGACGAGGACCGCCGGCAGGAGGTAGGCCTTGGCCCCGCCGCCCAGGTTCACATTGCCGACGAAGACCATCGCCACGACGACCATCAGGAGCAGGGCGACGAGCTGGCCCTTGTCCGGTTTGCGGGCGACGATTCTGCGGCGGCCGTCGGGCGAGACCTCGGTGGTGACGAAGGCGGGCGGCTTCTGCCCGCTGACACCGCCCACGCCGAGCGGGACGAAGAACCAGAAGGCCGCGTACAGCAGGGCGCCGAGGCCGTCGGCCATGAACAGGCCCGCGAAGACCAGCCGCACCCAGACCACGGGCAGGCCGAGATGCCCGGCCAGGCCCCGCGCCACTCCGCCGAGCCAGCGTCCGTCACTGCTGCGGTAGAGCTTGCGCGGCGGCCGCGGGTCGTCGAGGGGCAGGGCTGCGGCTTCCGGCATGCCATCGATGGTCACATGCCCGCGAGGGTGGGTCATCAGGGTCGGTCCCCGAGACGCCCCTGATCTTCGGCGGCGCACGATGACCGGGGCCGGTCGGGGGCGGCCCGGAGCCGTCGCACGCATCCCCGGCCGGAGGTCAGGGGCGAATCAGGGTTCGGCCAGGGTCGTCCCGGCTGCCACCGCGGCGGCGTGCCCGTCACCATGGACGCATGACGAATCACCAGCACGCCGCGACGGGTCCGGGACCCGGCCCCGGCCCTCGCTCCTCTCCGGGCGCGGGACCGCGGGACACCGCGCCCGGCACGGGTGCGGGCCGGGACGAGCGGCCCGGCGTGGACGGGCCGGCGGAAGCGGGAGCCGACCCCGGCTCCACGACCGCCGGAGCCGACGCCGCCGAGGCCGACTCCGCCGCCGGGGCACCCTGG
Source organism: Streptomyces mexicanus (assembly GCF_902506575.1). Taxonomy (GTDB): domain Bacteria; phylum Actinomycetota; class Actinomycetes; order Streptomycetales; family Streptomycetaceae; genus Streptomyces; species Streptomyces mexicanus. The sequence goes on from NZ_LR732544.1 coordinate 3,494,767, forward strand.
CGGTTCCGGCGTGACCGGCGGCACAAGCTGATAGCGGGAGTCTGCTCGGGCCTGGGCCGGCAGTGCGACATGGACCCGGTGATCTTCCGGATCACGCTGGCCGTGCTCGCCGCGACCGGCGGGCTCGGTCTCCTCTTCTACGGCTTCGCCTGGCTCTTCGTCCCCCTCGACGACGAGGACGAGCACGAGGTGCGCAAGCTCCTCACCGGCCGGGTGGACGGCCAGGCGCTGGCGGCCGTGCTCTTCGCGCTGGTCGGCTGCGGTGTGTTCCTGTCGATGCTGAACAACGCCAGTGTGCTGACCTTCGGTGTCGTCCTGTCCCTGCTGCTCGCGGGGGCCGGGTACTGGTCGCGGCACCGCGGCGCCCCGGACCCCGATCCGTTGGCCGCCCAGGCCGTCGCCGACGCTCCACCGGAGGCCCAGGCGCCGCCGGTACCGGCCGCCTACCCCTCCTGGTGGCGCGAACCGATCGTCAAGGACGGCACGCACGTCGGCGGCACCGGCTACCTCTGGGGTCCCCAGGACTCCCGGGACAGGGACATCGCCGCGGCCGTGAACATCAGCCTGGGCGGTCACGAGAGAGAAAGAGAAGAGGCACCCGCGCCACGCCCCGAGCCGCCCCGGCCGCGCGGGCCGCGCTCGATCGGCGGCTGGGTGTTCCTGCTCGCCATGGCCGCCGGCGCCCTCGGCGCGCGCGCCACCTGGGACGGCCACCTGCTCGGTCCCAGCCTGCAGACGGGTCTGGCCTGCGCGCTCGGTGTCTTCGGCCTGGGCATGGCGGTCAGCGCCTTCCTGGGACGGACCGGTGCGGGCTCCGTCTTCCTGGCGCTGGTCACCGCGGCCCTCCTCGCCACGTCGGCGGCCCTTCCGAAGGACGTCAGCACGCACTGGTCGCACCCGTCCTGGCAGCCGTCCTCGGCGGCGGACATCCGCCGGACCTACCAGGTGGGCACGGGCGAGGGCACCCTCGCTCTGTCCCGAATACGCCCCGGACAGGACCGGACGGTGACGGCACGCGCGCAGGTGGGAGTGGGACGGCTCAGGGTGATCGTCCCCCAGGGCGTGACCGTGCGGGCGACCATCGACGTGGGGGTCGGCGACATCCAGTTGCCGGGGGACGGCTCGAAGGACGTGGACGTGGCCCCGGGCAGGCACCAGCAGGTGGTCCTGCCTCCGGCAGCGGACCGCAAGAGTGCCGGAACCATCGCCCTCGACCTGCACGTCGGCATCGGACAGGCGGAGGTGAGCCGTGCTGCGTCATGAGTTCCAGCCGGGAAGGCTGGTCGGAGGTCTGTTCCTGATCGCGGCGGGCGTCGTCTACGGCGGCGACGCGCGCGGTCTGTGGCACACGCCGTGGGTCGTGGCCGGACCGCTGGTGGTGGGCGGGCTCTGCCTGGCCGGCGCGGTCGCGGTCCTGCACCGGGCCGTACGGCGGGCAGGGCGCCGAGCCGGCCACGGCGAGCCCCGCCCGCCGCATGCCGAGGGAGCAGGCTGAGGCGGGGCCGGGCCACCGGTCGCAGCCGGGTGTCGGCGGAAGGGGTGGAGAGCGGGTGGCCCGGGCTAGCGCCGGCGTTCCCGCAAGAGGGCGTCCACGGAGAACATCGGGGTGCCGGCGAGGACGAGGGGCAGCCAGGCCATCAGGTAGGCGAGATCGTTGCCGTAGTAGTAGGGGGTGGAGGACCAGCTGACCGTGAGCCACAGGCTGAGGGAGATGAGCGCGCCGCCGAGCGCGGCGAGGCGGCCCAGCAGGCCGAGCAGGACACCGATGCCGACGGCGAGTTCACCGAGGGCGATGGCGTAGCCGAAGCCGACCGGGTTCTTCAGGGCGAGGTCGACGAGGGCCGGGACGGCGGAGGAGTCGCGGACCGCGCGCATGGTCTCGCCGAGAGAGCCCGACCCGGTGGCCCGCATGAAGGCGCTGTCGGTGAGTTTGTCCAGACCGGCGTAGATGAAGGTGACGCCCAGGAAGACGCGCAGGGGAAGGAGGGCGTAGCGGGCCGCGCTGTCCCGCCAGGTGCCGCGCCGCTCGACGTACGAGGTCCGTGTGTCCATCCGAAGGCCATGGGTCATCGTTACCAGCCGCCTCTCACCGCCATGCCGTTCACGCCTCAACAGACGATACGTAGAGGGGAAAGGCGCCGTTCAACCCGGCCGGGCCGTTTGCGCAACCTATTCCGACTTTCGTGCGACTTTGCACGCTTTCGGGAAGATTCGTCCTTCGGCGAGGGAGGCGAGGGGCCTGCCGGACGGCAGATGAGGGAGGTGAAGGGGTGCCGGTGAGCGAGCTGAAGGGCACAGGCGGGAGGCGCCGGTCAGGACGCCCCTCACCGCCCGGTGGGGACGTCCGTCACTCCGTCACGTCGATCGTGTACCGGTTGGTCTCCACACCCGCGGCGGTCACCAGCTGCACCTCGACCCGGCCCGGTTCCACGTCCGCCGGTACGGGGACGGTCAGTGCCGTGTCCGTGGGGTTGCTGAAGCCGCCGGTGACGGGGACGAGGGGGACGTGGACATGGACCGTGCCGATGCGGACCACCATCCGGGCGAGCCGGTCGGCCCCTTGCGCGCCGGGCGGGACGAAGCCGGCGCCCCGGATCTCGATGTCGTCGCCGGTGCGGATCGGCGCGTCCAGGTCACCTGCCTCCCGCGCCCGGACCACCGACAGGATCACCGGCCGCCCGCCCTCGGCGTACTTGCCCGCCAGGTAGGTCGCCGCCGATACGAGCGCCAGCACCGCCAGGCCCCACGGCAGGTCGGGCAGCTGGTCGGGGCGCCGGGCCAGCCGGACCGCCGCGAACACCAGGGCCACGGCGTGGATCACGACGTACTGGATGTCCGTGAAGGTGCCGCGTCCGGCGTCGTCGGTGAGCAGGTCGGCCGCGCGCGGCCGGTCGGCCCGCACCTTCTGCAGCCGCTGCCCGAGCACACGCAGCCCGACCACCCGCCGCACCAGGACCGCGAGGGCGCACACCACGGCGAGCACGGTGACCACGCCCGCGCCCCGGTCCAGGTCCAGGCCCGAGAGCAGCGCGTCCCGCTCGGCGTGGTGCGAGGCGGCCGCCAGCCGCCCCACCAGGACCAGCACCGCGTACACCACGAACAGCACCCAGCCCGCGGCGATGGCACGGGAGGTGGACAGCCGGTTGTCCTCGCCGATGACCGGGGCCAGCGCGCCGCCCCGGGCGCGGTGGAACCACGACGCGGCCGTCAGCGCCAGGCCGACCACGACCGCCGCGAGCAGGCCCGCCGTCCGCGCGGCGGTCCAGCCCGCGCCGATCGCCGTCAGCGCCTGCACGAGAAGCAGCAGGACGGCCGCGGCCCACACCGCGCACGCCGTCCAGCGCCACATCCGGCCCAGCCATGCCTCGCCCTCGGCCCGGCCGCGGGCGGCGACCTCTTCGGCGGACTGGGTCAGTTCCTCCGAGATCCACTGACGGGAGGCCGATGCCGAGTGGGCCACGGCCGTCGGCAGGCCCTGGCCCGCGGCGAACTCGTCCCGCTTCAGGAGGAACTCGGCCACGGCCCGCCGGTGTCCCGTGCGCGCCCCGTGCGGGCAGTCCCCGCACGTGCAGCCGCCCGGGTGGGCACCCGCCCCCACGCCGTCCCTCGCTTCCTGCACCGCCACGCCCGCTGCCGCCTTCCCCGCCGGTCCGCCACAGTCCCACGGACAACACCCGTGCGCCGACAGCGAATTGTGCCCTACCCGGCCCGGTTCGCGTCCGGCCGGTCACCCGCTCTGGTCAGTGCGGGTGAAGCGCGCGCCACCGTGTTGACCCGGCGACGGGAGCCGCGAGGAGGGCTCCGGACGTTCCGGCGGGGCGAAGGCGCGGTGACGGGTCAGCCGAGGAGGTCCGGTTCGCTGCGGGTGATGCTCTGCCACAGGGGCTGGTAGTTGATCCAGGCCACCAGGTCCTGGCCGAGCTGTTCACGCGTCGACACCGCGGCCTTGTGGTCGATCAGGACGGGCCGGCCCGCGGCACGGGCGGTCAGCTGCACCTGGGCGCAGCGTTCCATGGTCAGGAACCACCAGGCGGCCGCGTCCACCGAGTCGCCGACCGTCAGCAGCCCGTGGTTGCGCAGCACGAGCGCCTTGCGGGAGCCCAGCGTCGCCGCGATCCGGCGGCCCTCCTCGGCGTCCACGGTGACGCCGGTGTAGGAGTCGTAGAGGGCGTGGTCCTCGTAGAAGGCGCAGCTCTCCTGGGTGAGCGGGTCCAGCAGGTCGCCCAGTGCCGCCAGGGCCCGGCCGTGGACCGTGTGGCAGTGCGCGACGGCGACGACGTCCGGGCGGGCGGCGTGCACCTGGGCGTGCACGGTGAAGGCGGCCTGGTTGACGTGGTAGCGGCCCTCGACGACCTGCCCGTCCTGGTTGGCGAGCACCAGGTCGCTCACGGTGACGTGCCCGAAGGGGATGCCGAACGGGTTGACCCAGAAGCAGTCGCTGAACTCGGGGTCGCGGGCGGTGATGTGTCCGGAGACCCCGTCCTCGAAGCCCTGCCGTCCGAAGAGCCGCAGCGCGCCCGCGAGCCGCTCCTTGCGGTGCCGGCGTTCGTCCTCCACCGAGTCGTGCCGCGGCGGCATGGCGAACCGCAACTGGTCGGTGGGCAGGGGCTGGGGCCGAGTGGGGCCGTGCATGAAGGTCCTCCGGCGGTGGATCGGGTACGGCCGGAAGGTACCGTCGGTCGGCCGGGAATGGCAGCGGACGGGTGTGAAGATGCCGCGCACCCGACCGAAGGCACTCCGCCGAAGGCACTCCGCCGAAGGCGGCCCGCTGAAGGCACCCCGCCAAGACCCCCCCCCGCAATGGCACCCCGACGAAAGCGCCCCGGCGGAGACGGACGGCCGACCGCGCGCAGCTCTGAAACACGACAGAAGGTGTCCTGTTTCGGCGCCACACTCTTCCGCATGACGACGAACTGGGCGGCGTTCGCCGCGGTGGAACCCGATCTGGCCGGCACCGTCGAGAAGCGCTTCGGGGTCTTCCGGCACCACGTCCTGGCGACCGTGCGCAGGGACGGATCGCCCCGCACCAGCGGCCTCGAGGTGGAGTTCTTGCACGGCGAGCTGTGGCTGGGCATGATGCCGGACTCGCTGAAGGCCCTCGACCTGCGCCGCGACCCGCGCTTCGCGCTGCAGGCGAACCCCGGGGAGGGCACCGGCATGGGCGGCGGGGACGTACGGATCTGCGGGCGGGCGGTGGAGGTGACCGACCCGGCGGTGAAGGGCGCGTACGTGAAAGAGGTGGAACCGCCGCAGCCGTTCCACCTCTTCCGCACCGAGCTGACGGAGGTCGTGCGGACCTACGTCGAGGACGGCCGGTACCTGGTCGTCCAGGTCTGGAAGCCCGGAGAGCCGGTGCGGACCCTCCGGCGGACCTGACCCCTCACGGCGGGAGGGGTCACTCCCACTCGATGGTCCCCGGCGGCTTGGAGGTCACGTCGAGGACGACCCGGTTGACGTCCCGCACCTCGTTGGTGATCCGGGTGGAGATCCGGGCGAGGACGTCGTACGGCAGGCGCGACCAGTCGGCGGTCATGGCGTCCTCGCTGGACACCGGACGCAGCACGATCGGGTGGCCGTAGGTGCGGCCGTCGCCCTGGACACCGACGGATCGGACGTCCGCGAGCAGCACCACCGGGCACTGCCAGATGTCCCGGTCCAGACCGGCCGCGGTCAGCTCCTCGCGGGCGATGGCGTCTGCCTCGCGCAGCAGGTCCAGGCGCTCCTTGGTGACCTCGCCGACGATGCGGATGCCGAGTCCGGGGCCGGGGAAGGGCTGGCGGTGGACGATCTCCTCCGGCAGGCCCAGCTCCTGGCCGACCATGCGGACCTCGTCCTTGAACAGCTTGCGCAGCGGCTCGATCAGCTTGAACTCGAGGTCCTCGGGCAGGCCGCCGACGTTGTGGTGCGACTTGATGTTGGCGGTGCCGGTGCCGCCGCCGGACTCGACGACGTCCGGGTAGAGCGTGCCCTGCACCAGGAACTCCACGGCCGGGCCCTCGTCGGCGATGATCTCGGCCTGGGCCTGCTCGAAGACCCGGATGAACTCGCGGCCGATGATCTTCCGCTTCTCCTCGGGGTCCGAGACGCCCTTGAGGGCGGTCAGGAAGCGCTCCTCGGCGTCGACGACCTTCAGCTGCACGCCGGTCGCGGCGACGAAGTCCTTCTCGACCTGCTCGGTCTCGCCCTTGCGCATCAGGCCGTGGTCGACGTACACGCAGGTCAGCTGGTCGCCGATGGCCTTCTGTACGAGGGCCGCGGCCACCGCGGAGTCCACGCCGCCGGACAAGCCGCAGATCGCGCGCTTGTCGCCGACCAGCTCGCGGATCGCCTTGACCTGCTCCTCGATGACGTTGCCGGTGGTCCAGTTCGGCTTCAGGCCCGCGCCGCGGTACAGGAAGTGCTCCAGCACCTGCTGGCCGTGCGTGGAGTGCATGACCTCCGGGTGGTACTGGACGCCGTAGAGCCGCTTGTCGTCGTTCTCGAACGCGGCGACGGGGACGACGTCCGTGGAGGCCGTCACGGTGAAGCCCTCGGGCGCGGCGGAGCAGGCGTCACCGTGCGACATCCACACGTGCTGCTCGGCCGGGGTGCCCTCGAAGAGGGTGGAGGAGGTCTTGGAGACGTGCAGGTCGGTACGGCCGTACTCGCGGGCGCCGCTGTTGTCGACGGTGCCGCCGAGGGCCTGCGCCATGAGCTGGAAGCCGTAGCACATGCCGAAGACGGGGACTCCGGCCTCGAAGATCTCGCGGTCGAGGCGGGGAGCGCCCTCCTCGTACACGGACGAGGGGCCGCCGGAGAGGATGATCGCCGCCGGGTTCTTGGCGAGCATCTCCGACACCGGCATGGTGCTCGGCACGATCTCGCTGTAGACCCGGGCCTCGCGGACGCGACGGGCGATGAGCTGGGCGTACTGCGCGCCGAAGTCGACGACCAGAACGGTGTCGGGGGCGGCGGCAGCGGGGGTCGCAGATGACACGGGTTGCCTTCCGGCGGCTGGGCGGGGGTTTCTGCTGTCCGATTCTACCGAGGTGGCGGCGGAGCCCTGGCCGGGTTGCCGGTGCGCGGGCCCGACCGTCGCGCATCTCACGATCCGGGCCGGGTTGGACGCCCGCGGCGAGCAGGGCATACTGGCCGCATGCTCCAGCACCAGACCTACGTCTTTACCTATGGCAACCGGCCCGCCGGCTGCCATGGTCGTGCTGCTTGAGCAACTGACAAGCGACTTCCCAGGCGCCCCGGGCCGACAAGGTCCGGGGCGCCTGGCGTTTTCCGGGCCCTGCCGTTCCGGGGCACCCCGTCCGACGAGGAGCCCCCTGTGACCGCCACCACCGACACGAGCACCACCCGCCCGAACGCCGTCACCCCGAGCGCCGTCACCGGCGCCTCCCCCGCGACCGCCGCCGTCCCGAGCGCCGTCCGCGCGACGGCCGTCGACGCGACCGGGGCCCGTACGCCCGAGGCCGCCGACGCGATCACCGGCGCCCGCGAGCGCATCGACGCGCTCGACGACCGGATCATCGGCCTGATCCAGGAGCGGATGGCCGTCTCCGCCGTCATCCAGGAGGCCCGGATCTCCTCGGGCGGTCGGCGCGTGAACCTCTCCCGCGAGATGGAGATCCTGGGCCACTACCGGGACGCGCTCGGCAAGCCGGGCACGGCCCTGGCGATGACCCTGCTGGAGCTGTGCCGCGGCAAGATCTGAGCCCGCGCCTCCCCCGTACGGGGCTCTCACCCGTCCGGCGCGTGACCGCCGCGCGCGCCGGGTCGTTGGTCCCGGTGTCCGTGCCAGCCAGGGGCGGGCCCGACAGAACCACGCGTGGCTCTCTGGAGCGATGAGGCGTACGGATCGTGCTGTGCGCCGTGGGACCTCGCTCCAGGGAAGTGACCGGACGGCAGGGGACAGCAGCCCGGTCACCCAGAGAACGGTCGGCCCCGGGGACGCCCGGGGCCGACCGGCGGGCGTAGCCGACCAGCGGGCTCAGACGGCCGGCGAGCACAGCCGGCCGACGGGCACAAACGACCGGCGGGCATCGACGGACACAGCCGACACGACGGATGCAGCCGGCCCGACGGACAGAGCCGACCGGCGGAAATACAGAAATATGCACGAGGTCGGGTCAAACGGTTGCGGACGCCGCGATCTTGCAGCACGATGCCTGGCAAGCCCACCGCTCCACGGCCCCGAGCCGGCGAACCGCACCGCGGTGCACCGTCCGACCGCCAAAGGTCGAGACCACGCACGCGCCCTGTGTGCGCCGGGGCGCCGCCCCGGAGCGACTGCGGGTGGAAACAGCGGCGCAACCCCCCGGCGCCGCTCTCCGGCACCGGCGCTGCCCTGACGTCGGTGCTGACGGACGAAGGGTCCCGCGGCTCCGGTGCCGCGGGGCCCTTCGCACCTCGTCTCCCACCGTCGACTCACCACGCTCGACTCACCACCGATCTCGTGTGACGCACGCCACATGAGAATTCAGTAAAGATCAGTGCAACCCTGCGCGGGTTCCCCGGGTCACACCACCTGAACGAGGCCCACACCCGCGCCGCCACGCGGAGGCCCACCAGCACCCGTACCGCGACACCCGTGGTACGCCGGACTTCCCGAGGTCTTCATGAAGTTTCGCCGCGCCATGGTCACCGCGGCCGCGACGGCCGTCATAGCCCCCGTCGCGCTGCTGTCGGCCCCGGCCGCGTTCGCGTCCGACGAGCACAACGCCTCGACGAGCGCCGGCGCCTCCGCCGGCGAGTCCTCCGCCGCGGACCAGTCCTCTCAGTCCTCCGACCAGTCCGGAAGCAACACCGGGACCGGCACCGGAAGCGACACCCAGGACGACAGCGGGTCGGACACCGACCAGACCGGAACCGGGAACGGGTCGGACACCGGCCAGAACGGTTCCGACACCGCGTCGGACTCCGCGAGCGCCTCCGCGTCCGCGTCCGCCTCCGCCTCCGCCTCCACGGAGCCCTCGGCGGGGCCGAGCAGTTCCTCGCCGCGCCCCTCCGACTCGGCGGAGCCCACCGAGGAACCCTCCGACGAGCCGACCGACATTCCCGGCATCTGCCAGGAGGACGCCGACTACACGTCGAAGCTGCACAACCGACTCAACGGCCTGCCGGGCAAGATCGCGGCGGGCAGCGGCTGGCACGGGTTCACGCTCTCCGTGGAGAACCCCACGAAGACCAGTGCCAAGGACGTCATCTTCTACGCGGGGGTCGGTCCCAACGACCCCGACGCCCCCTACGCCTTCAAGGCCAGCCAGGTCCAGCTGCAGGTGAAGACCGACGGGGTGTGGACCGACATCACGGACGGCGAGGGCCACTCCGCGGGCTTCCTCGACCTCACCGACATCGCCGGCGGCAAGACGGTCACCTACCAGCTGCGCCTGAACGTCAAGGCGAGCGCGCCGATCGGCGAGGGTCTGACCATCGGCGGCGGCGTGTACTTCGACGAGGACGCGAACTGCCTCAGCGCGGACGACGCCTCCTACGTCATCCAGATCGTCGCGCCCGGCAGCGACACCGGCGGCGCCGCGCCGCAGGAGGGCGGCAAGGTCCCGCTGCCGACCGAGAAGCCGAACCAGAACAACACCCGCAACGTGACCGGCACGCTCGCCGAGACCGGTTCCAGCTCCATGCTGCCGACCATCGGGCTCGTCGGCGGGGTCGCGGTCGTCGTCGGCGCCGGTGCGCTCTTCACCGTCCGCCGCCGCAGGAGTGGTGCGGACGCGTAACGCGTTTCCTCACCCGCACGACGAGAAGGACCTGCGCCAGGAGGGGGGCGCAGGTCCTTCTCGCGCTGGTGCCTGCTACTTCTCCTTCGGCGGCACCGCCGGTATCCCCAGGAACGGCAGCCGCAGCGCGCCGAACGCGTCCGCCGGGACCACCGGGTTGCGCGGCTCGATCGGCTTCAGGCGCTCGTACGGCGCGCCCTGCGCCGGGCGGGGGTCGGCCTCGCCCTTGTTGGGCCAGAACGACATCGCCCGCTCGGCCTGGGCGGTGATGGTCAGCGAGGGGTTCACGCCGAGGTTCGCGGAGACGGCCGCGCCGTCGACGACCGAGATGCCGGGGTGGCCGTAGAGGCGGTGGTAGGGGTCGATGACGCCGGTCTCGGGCGAGTCGCCGATCGGGCAGCCGCCGAGGAAGTGCGCGGTGAGCGGGGTGCCCATGAGTTCGCCCACGTTGGAACCGGCGAACCCGTTGATCTCGGCGGCGAGCGCGGAGGCGCCCTCGGTGGCGGCCTTGATCTGCTTGGGGTTGGGCGAGCCGTGGCCCTGCCGGGCGGTGAGCAGGCCCTTGCCGACGCCGTCCGGTTTCAGGTACGTCGTCAGGGAGTTGTCCAGGGACTGCATCACCAGGCCGATGATGGTCCGCTCCGACCAGCGGCGGTTGGACAGGGAGCGCAGCACGAGCAGCGGGTGGCGGGCGGCGTTGGCCAGCCAGGCCGCGATCCTGGAGCCGCCGTCGGCGTAGGGCACCTGGAGGATCGACAGGCCGCCCATCGAGTTCGAACCCTTGCCGTAGCGGACCGGTTCGATGTGCGTGTTCTCGTCGGGGTGGATGGAGGAGGTGATGGCGACGCCGCGGGTGAAGTCGGCCTTCGGCTCGCCCGTCGCCTTGCGGTAGCGGCGGTCGTCGGTCTGGGCGCCCACCAGCGCCTCGGAGTTGGTGCGGGTCAGCTCGCCCAGCCGCGGCGAGAGGCAGGGCAGTTGCCGACCCTCCTTCATGCGGTGCAGCAGCGTCTGGGTGCCGTAGGTGCCGGCGGCCAGCACCACCCTGCGGGCCGTGAACAGGCGGCCCGCGCCCTTCTTCCGGTTGTCGGTGGGCAGGGTGGCGACCGCGTAGCCGCCGCGCGAGTCGTCGGTGACGGAGACGACCGTCGTCATGGGGTGGACGACGGCGCCCGCTTTCTCGGCGAGGTACAGGTAGTTCTCGTTCAGCGTGTTCTTCGCGCCGTGCCGGCAGCCGGTCATGCACTCGCCGCACTCGATGCAGGCCCTGCGGTCGGGTCCCGCGCCGCCGAAGTACGGGTCGGGCACCCGCTGCCCCGGCTCGGCCTTGGCCGTGCCGTCCGCGTCCTCGCCGTCACCGAAGAACACCCCGACCGGTGCCATGTGGAAGGTGTCGCCGACGCCCATGCGCTGCGCGGCGGCCTTCAGGTGCACGTCGGACGGGGTCATCGTCGGGTTGAGGCGCACGCCGAGCATGCGCTTGGCCTGGTCGTAGTAGGGGGCCAGCTCCTCCTGCCAGTCGGTGATGTCCCGCCACTGCGGGTCGTCGAAGAACGCCTTCGGCGGTACGTAGAGGGTGTTGGCGTAGTTGAGGGAGCCGCCGCCGACCCCCGCGCCGGCCAGGACCATGACGTTGCCCAGCAGATGGATGCGCTGGATGCCGAACAGGCCGAGCTTCGGGGCCCACAGGTAGTTCTTCAGGTCCCAGGAGTTCTTCGGCAGACTCTCGCGGGTGAGGCGGCGGCCCGCCTCCAGCACGCCGACACGGTAGCCCTTCTCGGTCAGGCGGAGGGGGGAGACGGACCCGCCGAACCCCGATCCGACGACGATGACGTCGTAGTCGTACCCGTCACGGTCGTGGTCGTCGCGGTCGTGGCCGGCCACGTCCCGGCTCTGGACAGACTTCTCCTGTGCCACGTGCTCTCCTCGTTGAGAACCGCCGCGCTGCGGACGGGGTCTGACGGTCGCTGCGGTCGGTACTAGCGGAAGCGGAACATCTTCATCAGCTTCAGGCTGCGGCTCATGAAGGCCGCGTACTTCTCGTCGTCCATGCCGAGCGAGGGGGCCATGGGCAGCAGCCGCTGGTGGGCGATCGTCTGGGCCTCGGTGTACTTGAGGATGCCCTCGGAGCCGTGCCGGCGGCCCAGCCCGGAGTCCTTCATGCCGCCCATCGGCGACTGGACGCTGCCGTAGGCGGGCGCGTATCCCTCGTTGATGTTGACCGTGCCGGTGCGCAGCCGGGCGGCGACCTCGCGGCCCCGGCGGGCGTCCCGCGTCCACACCGAGGAGTTCAGGCCGTACGGCGTGGCGTTGGCGCGCTCGATCGCCTCCTCCTCGGAGGCGAAGCGGTAGACGGACACGACCGGGCCGAAGGTCTCCTCCGTGCACACGGCCATCGGCGCCTCGACGCCGTCGAGGACGGTGGGCTCGAAGAAGTAGGGCCCGACGTCCGGGCGGGCGACCCCGCCGGCGAGCACCTTGGCGCCCTTGGCGACGGCCTCCTCCACGTGCCGGGTGACGGTCTCCAACTGCCGCGGGCCCACGAGCGAGCCCATGTCGGCGCCGTAGGCGAGGCAGGTGCCCAGCCGCAGGGCCTTGGTCCGCGCGACGAACCGCTCCAGGAAGGCGTCCGCGATCTTCTCGTGGACGTACAGCCGCTCCACGGAGATGCACAGCTGGCCGGCGGAGGAGAAGCAGGCGCGCACCGCGCCCGCCGCCGCCTTGTCCACGTCGGCGTCCTCGAGGACCAGCATGGCGTTCTTGCCGCCGAGTTCGAGGGAGACGCCGACCAGGCGGGCGGCGGCGCCCTGGGCGATCTCGCGGCCGGTGCGGGTGGAGCCGGTGAAGGAGACGTAGTCGGCGTGCCGGACGACCTCGGGGCCGACGACCGGCCCGTCACCGATGACGACCTGGAACACCCCGGCGGGCAGCCCCGCCTCGACGAGCAGGTCGCGGGCCCACAGCGCGGTCAGGCAGGTCTCGGTGTCCGGCTTCATCACCACCGCGTTGCCCGCGACGAACGCCGGGAGCGCGTCGCCGACCGACAGCTCCAGCGGGTAGTTCCAGGGCGCGATCTGGCCGACCACGCCCCGCGGATGGCGCAGTTCGGTCACCTTCGTCAGGGCCGGGATCGCGCCGGTGTGCCGCTTGGGCGCGAGGTAGGCGGCGGCCCGGCGGCCGTAGTGCCGAGCGGCGACGGCGACGGCCTGCACCTCTTCGTGCGCGTGCAGGCGGGCCTTGCCGGTCTCCAGCTGGATCAGGTCCAGCACCTCGGCCTGGCGCTCCAGCACCAGGTCGTGGAAGCGCAGCAGCACGGCGGCGCGCTGCCTGAGCGGGGTGCGCGCCCAGGCGCCCTGGGCGGCGCGGGCCCGCTCGAAGGCGACGGCCACGTCCTCGGGGGTGGACTCCGGCAGATCGGCGAGTACGTCCCCGGTGAACGGGGTGTGGTTGGCGGTCCGGCCGGATCCGACGACGTCCCGGGTCAGCTGGGCGATCAGCTCCGGGGTCACCACGTCGGCGGCGGTGCGGACCCCCACCGGAGCGGGGGCCAGGGGATTGGTGCCGGTCTGTGCCGGGGCCTGCGCGTCCGTCATGCAGCGCAGGGTATGCCGTGGGCCGGGGTTTGTGTACCCGGCGGTAACAGGGATTCACGGACCGCTCACACGGCGCCAGTGATCGCTGGCAAGGAATGTGCTGATCAGGAGTGTTGTACGCCGTGTCGTGCGCCGGGGGCCGACCCGGCGGCTACCACTCGTCCACGTCCAGGTTCGCGAGGGCCTCCCGGGCCACCTCGCGGCCGCGCGCGGTGAAGTCCCCGGCGCCGGGGTAGGCGACGCTGAGCTTGTACATGTCGCCGTCGGTGCTCTTGTAGTACAGGATCCGCACCTCGCGCGGGCGGGGGTCGTCGGTGTCGTCGGTCGTGTACGTGACCGTGTTCCCGGCGGCCTTCCTGCCGTGGAAGGTCACGTCGCCGTCAGGTCTGGTCCTGGCCTGCGGGTGCGACGGCATGTCGAGGTCGTAGCTGCCCGACCGCTTGTACGTGGCGTCGTCGTCGTACATCTCGGCCGCCGCCGAGTCCGCGATGGCGTGACCGGTGTCCTCCTTCTTCCGGTCGACCGACAGGCTGACCCAGATGCTGCCGCTCGGGTCGGTGTAGGTGACCCGGTGCTCGTCGTCCCTGCTGTGCTCGGGCACGGACCGCGTGTACTGCCGCGGCACGGCGATCGTGGCGGTGACGTCCTTCTCGTGGTGGGTGGTCCACCCGTCCGGCAGCGGACCCGCGAAGGGCCGCGCGATCAGCAGGTACGCCGCCACCGCCGCCGCGACGGCGGCCGCGCCCAGCCCCAGCCCGGCCCGGCGCCCGAGCCTCACGGACCGTCTGCCGCCTCCGTCCCCGGCGGACCGCGCCGCCTGCGTGATCGCGGGCGCCGGGGGCGGGGGCGGGGCCGCCGCCGCCCGGAGCAGCGCGCGGACCCGGGCGGCGTCCGGCCGGTGGGCGGGATCCTTCTGCAGCAGGCCGGAGATGGCCTCGGCCAGCGGACCCGTCGCGGCCGACGGCGGCGCGGGCACGGCGTTGAGCACCGACTGCAAGGTGGCCGCGGTGTTGCTGCGGCGGAACGGCGAGACGCCCTCCGTGGCCGCGTACAGCACCACGCCGAGCGACCACAGGTCGCTTGCCGGGCCGGGGCGCCGGCCCAGCACGCGCTCCGGGGCGATGTACTCCGGGGAGCCGACGAAGCCGCCGGTGTCGGTCAGGCGGGTGTCGCCCTCGATCCGGGCGATGCCGAAGTCGGTGAGGACGATCCGGCCGTGCCGGCCCAGCAGGATGTTGTCCGGCTTGACGTCCCGGTGCAGGACGCCCGCCGCGTGGGCCGCCTCCAAGGCGCCGAGCACCTCCAGGCCGATCCGGGCCGCCTCGCGCGCGTCCAGCGTGCCCTCCCGCAGGACGCTGCCGAGCGTACGGCCCCGCACCAGCTCCATCACGATCCACGGCCGGCCGTCCACCACGGCCACGTCGTGCACGGTGACCACCGCCGGATGGTCGAGCCGGGCCGCGGCGCGGGCCTCGCGGCGCATGCGCTCGAAAGCGTTGGCGCGCTCCCGTTCGGGCAGGTCGTCGGGGAGGCGGGGCTCCTTGACGGCGACCTCCCTCTCCACCGTCTCGTCCTGGGCGCGCCACACGGTCCCCATACCGCCGTGCCCCAGCTTGTCCAGCAGCCGGTACCGGCCGGCGATCAGGCGACCGGTACCGGGATCGGGGGTGGCGGGAGCGGGGGGCCTCCCCCGGGGGGGGGGGGGGGGGGGGGGTTGGGGTTGTGCAAGCAGCTCAGCGGCCGGATCATCAACATCCACCACTCCTTCCTGCCGAGCTTCAAGGGCGCCAAGCCGTACCACCAGGCGCACGCCCGGGGCGTGAAACTGATCGGCGCGACCGCCCGCAGCCGGCACCTCGTGACCGCCGGGCGGCCCGGGCGCAGCCTGCGGCTGGAGATCGAGGGGCTGGGCGGCGGCGAGTGGCTGATCCCGCTGGACTCCCCGGGCGCGGTGGGCTCCGCGGAGCACGAGGTGGCCCATGTGGCGCTGGACGGCGTGGAGTTCTGCCGGCTCGCGGCCGGCCATGTGGCGCCGCAGGAGGCGGCGGCCGGCCGCGCGGGTGATCCGGAGGCGATCAGGGACGTGCTGTGCGCGGCGGCTTCACTCAGCCGTATGTGACGGCCGAAGCCGCCCGTCTGCCCGCGCCCGCGCCTACGCGAACACCACCGTCCGGCGGCCGTTGAGCAGGATGCGGTGTTCCGCGTGCCACTTGACCGCGCGGGCCAGCGCCTGGCACTCCACGTCCCGGCCGATCGCGACCAGTTGGTCGGGGGTGACGTCGTGGCCGACCCGCTCGACCTCCTGCTCGATGATCGGCCCCTCGTCGAGGTCGGCCGTCACATAGTGGGCGGTCGCGCCGATCAGTTTCACGCCCCGGGCGTGCGCCTGGTGGTACGGCTTGGCGCCCTTGAAGCTCGGCAGGAAGGAGTGGTGGATGTTGATGATCCGGCCGCTGAGCTGCTTGCACAGGTCGTCGGAGAGGACCTGCATGTAGCGGGCGAGCACGACCAGCTCGATCTGCTCCTCGCGGACGATCTCCAGCAGCCGCGCCTCGGCCTCGGGCTTGGTGTCCTTGGTGACCGGGACGTGGTGGAAGGGGATGCCGTAGGACCCCACCAGCTCGGCGAAGTCGGTGTGGTTGGACACCACCGCGGCGATCTCCACCGGGAGCGCGCCGATCCGGGCGCGGAAGAGCAGGTCGTTCAGGCAGTGCCCGAACTTGCTCACCATCAGCAGGATGCGCATCTTCTGCTCGGCGCGGTGGATCTGCCAGTCCATGTGGAAGGAGTCACCGACCGCCGCGAAGCTGGCCCGCAGCTTGTCCACGGTCACGGGGGCCTCGGCGGAGAAGTGGACCCGCATGAAGAACAGTCCCGTGTCCTGGTCGCCGAACTGCTGGCTGTCGACGATGTTGCAGCCGGTCATGAACAGGTAGCTCGACACGGCGTGCACGATGCCCCGCTTGTCCGGGCAGGACAGGGTCAGGACGTACTGGTCGGCGGCCTGGGCCGCGGCGGCTCGAGGGGACTGCTCACTCATGCAGGACAGGGTCTCATGCCCGGGCCGGGGCCGCGGCGCGCCGTCCGCTACGCGGACCGGGTCAGGATGCGCAGCACCTCCAGGCTGCGCGGCGGCGCGTCCGGGTCCTCGCCGTCACTGGCCGCCATCCGCACGTGCGCGTCCCGGGCCGCGCGGACCGCCTCCGGCCAGCCGGGGTTGTCGAGGTAGGCGGCCACCGGCGCGTCCGGCCCGACCTGGTGCATGATGCGCAGCACCCGCAGCACGGCCGTGTCGACCAGTGCCGCCTCCTGGGAGTCCCGGAAGATCGTGCCGACGTACTTCTCGGCGGACCAGTTGTCCAGCCAGGTGTCCTCGACCAGGCGGTAGACGGCGTCGGTGACGTCGCCGTACCCCTCGACGCCCGCCAGCCAGACGTCCCGCTGGAACACCGGGTCGGAGAGCATGTGCAGCGCGGAGCGCACATTGCTGCGCCAGCGCCACCACGGCATGTCGTTGAGTGGCATGGCGCCCATGGTGGAGGAGCGACGGCCGCGACGGGAAGAGTTCTCCGAACCTTGCACGGTCATCGATCGTACGTTCTTCTTACCGGTGCGGTGACGGCCCCCTCCCCGCCTCCACTCCCCTCTTTTCCGGAATCGGGGGGCTCGCGCAATTCACCTGGGTGTCACCCGGCGTTGACCGCGGGTCACTGCGGGGTTGGGGATGTGCCGGAATCGTGCGTGTCCATGAACGGCAGGCGACGCACCCGCACCACCCTTCTCGGCGCCCTCGCCCGGCGCGCCGCGCGCAGGCGCCTGATGGGCGCCGGCGCAGTGGCGGCCTGCCTGTCGCTCGTCGGCGGGTGCGGTGTCCTCCCTGGTACCACGGGGGGTTCCGGGGAGGACACCGTGACCGTGATGACCTGGGCCCCGGACGGCACCCGGGCCACCAACAAGCCCGGCATGCCCGCCATGGCCCGGGCCTACGCCCGCTGGGTCAACGCCCACGGCGGCATCGCGGGCCACCGGCTGAAGGTGCTGACCTGCAACGACCGCAACGACAGCGTGGAGGCCGGCAAGTGCGCCCGGCGGGCCGTGGAGGCGAACGTCGTCGCCGTCGTCGGTTCCTACAGCCAGTACAGCGACGCGTTCTTCCCGCCGCTGGAGAGCGCGGGCATCCCGTACATCGGCGGCTACGGCGTGACCACGACCGAGTTCACCCGCGCCCTGTCCTATCCGGTCAACGGCGGCCAGCCCACGCTGCTGGTCGGCCTCGGCCGGGAACTCGCCGCCGACTGCGGCCCCGTCGCCCTGGTACGGCCCGACTCCATCGCGGGTGACGAGCTGCCCGAGCTGCTCGACGCCGGTCTGCGGGCCGGCGGGCACGCCCCGGCCGACGACGAGCTGGCGCCCGAGGACGCCACCGAGTACTCCGCGCAGGCGCAGCGGGCGCTCGGGCAGGCCGCCTCCGCGCCGGGCCGCAAGGGCTGTGTGATCCCCGCGCTCGGCGAGCGCACCGGCATCTTCATGGACTCCTTCCGCCGCCTGCGCGAGGACTATCCGGCGGTGCGCACCGACACGGTGGTCGGCAGCGTCGACCAGACGGTGATCGACGCCGCCGGCGGGCAGTCCGGCCCGTACGAGGGCGCGTACCTCACCGGCTGGTACCCGGTGGCGAGCGATCCGCGCTGGGACCCGATGAAGAAGGTGATCAACGAGGAGGCCTTCGGCGACAACCGCGTCGATCCGGCGGACCCCGGGGTGCAGACCACCTGGATCGCCTACACGGTGCTGCGGGCCGCCCTGGAGAAGATCGGCGGCGGCGAGGTGAGCGCCGACACCGTGCGGCGCACCCTCGACGCCGGACTGCGGGTGGACACCGGCGGGCTGACCCCGGCCCTGCGCTGGCAGCAGTCCGGACCGTTCGCCGGGGCCGGTTTCGCCCGTCTGGTCAATCCCCAGGTGACCCTGCAGGTGGTACGCCAGGGACGGCTGGTGCCGGCCGGGAAGGGCGAGATCGACGTCACGAAGACCCTCCAGGACGCCGACCTGGAGTGAGGCCCCGGCCGCCCCGGCCGCACCGCGCCCGGCGCCCGCGCTCCCCGCGAACTAGAGCTGGGTGGGCTGACGCTGGGTGAGGCCGTACTGCTGTGCGATGGCGTTCCACAGTTGCGCGGCCTTGGTCTTCTGGGCGCTGGCCACACCGCTCTGCCGGTTGCCGGCCTGGGCCTCGGCGGTGGTGCGGGCGTGGCCCTTGGGGCAGCCCTTCTTGCCGTGGGCCTGACCGGCCCAGGCCGCGTAGTGCTGATCGGCCGACGCGGAGGCCTTCCAGGCGGAGGTGAGGGCGCTGGTCAGCTCGGCGTGCCGGGGCAGCTTGTCGACGGCGAGGCCGCGCAGGCGGGTCACCAGCTCGTTGCGCTGCTTGGCCGCGTCCCGCAGGTTGGAGGCCGCCTCGTCGAGGTTGTCGCACTTCTTGACGTCGGCCACCGCCTTGATGACGGCGGCGCGGCTGCTGCCGCTGTCGGCGAGCAGCTGGTCCAGCGCGACCGCCTGCTGCCGGACCGGATCGGCGGAGGGGGAGGCGGGCCCCGCGCTGTACCCGGTCCCCACCGCACCCGCACACGGCCCCCACAGGCGCTCCGCCAGCGCCCCGCGTCATCCCCTCGGGCCGCCCGCGCGGCCGCTCACGCCGCCATCTGCATCTCCAGCCGCGCGCCGAACTCCCTGACCACCGCCTCGTCCCGGTACGGCTCCAGCCGCTGCTGGAGGTCCTCCAGGTACTCCGCGCCCCGGTGGGAGCGCAGGCTCTCCAGCAGCTCCACCGCCTTCATGCCGGTGCTGCAGGCCTGTTCGACCTCCCGCTGCTGCACCTGTGCCGTGGCGAGGAGCACATAGCCGATGGCCCGGCGGCGCACCCGCGAGGACGGATGGGCCGCCAGCGCCGCCTGCGCCTGCCGGGCCGAAGCCTCCGCCTGGCCCAGGTCCCGGTAGCAGTGCGCCAACTCGTCGGCCAGATACGCCTGGTCGAAGTGGGCGATCCACGCCGGGTCGTCCCCGGAGTCCGCCTCGGCCGCCTCCAGCGCGCTCACCGCCCGCCCGGCCGCCAGCTGCGCGGACCGCACGTCCCCCAGCAGCGCGTGTCCGCGCGCCTCCGCCGCGTGGAACATCGCCTCCGCGCGCGGGGTCACGCGCCCGCGCGCGCCCTCCTGGGCGGCCCGTGCCAACTGGGCGATCTCGCGCGGGTTTCCGAGCTGCGCGGCGAGGTGGCTCATGGAGGCGGCGAGCACATAGCCGCCGTATCCGCGGTCCCCGGCGGCCTGGGCGAGCCGCAGCGCCTGGATGTAGTACCGCTGGGCCAGGCCCGGTTGGCCGGTGTCCACGGCCATGTACCCGGCCAGTTCCGTCAACCGCGCGACGGCGGCGAACAGATCGCGTCCGACCGCCTCGCGGTACGACCCCGACAGCAGCCCGGAGACCACGCTGTTCAGGTAGTGCACGACCACCGGGCGCACATGCCCGCTGCCGTAGCTGTGGTCGAGGTCGACCAGCGCCTGCGTCATGGCCCGTACGGCCGCCACGTCGGACTGCCCCACCCGCGGGCCCGCCGACCGCGCGACCTGCCCGTCCGGCGCGGAGATCAGCCAGTCGCGGCTCGGCTCGACCAGCGCCGAGGCGGCCACGGACGAACCGGACAGGAAGTCCCGGCGGCCCACGTCGCTGCGCCACAGCTCGCAGACCTGCTCGATGGCGCCCAGCACCGTCGGCGAGAACTGCAGGCCCACGCCGGAGGCGAGGTTCTTGCCGCCCGCCATGCCGATCTCGTCGATCGTGACCGTGCGGCCCAGCTTGCGGCCCAGCGCCTCGGCGATGATCGCCGGGGCCCGGCCGCGCGGTTGCTGTCCGCGCAGCCAGCGCGCCACGGACGTCTTGTCGTACCGCAGGTCGAGGCCGTGCTCGGCGCCGCACATGTTGACCCGGCGGGCCAGTCCGGCGTTGGAGCAGCCCGCTTCCTGGATGAGCGCCTGCAGCCGTTCGTTCGGCTGCCGCGCGACGAGAGGCCTTGCGGCCATGGCGTAAACCCCCTGCTTCCTGGCGGCTCGCGTGGCTGCGGTGCCCTGCCCACGCACCGACGTTGACGTGTCCTGCGCGGCCGGACCCGGTCCCGTACCGGTTCCGCACCGGTTCCGTACGGGTGGTCCCGTCCGAGCCCGGTCCGATCCTGGTCCGATCCCGCCCTGGTCCGATCCCGGCGAACCCGGTCCCGTCCCGGGCGATCGATCCGGCCGTGAAGATCAATGCCCCACGTACATACCGACAATGCGGGACATGCGCGGATTGCCGGAGTAAAGGCGCATGTCGCCACTCACCGAACTGCCCCGCACCCGCCGTCGATCCTCCCGCGCGCCCCCACCTGTGCATCCGTGCGCCCCGCGCGCCGAATCGATGCACCTGCCTGGCGCGCGCGCCGCGCGTAACCGGACGTGGGTGCGGGAGTTGAGTGGGTCGTGGAAGAGACGATCGCGGGCACGCAAGCCGTACAGACTGCCGGTCAGATTCCCCAGCAGCGCGGGGACACGCTGCTGGAGACCGCCGTTCGCTACGCCGAGGAACGCCACTGGGAGGTGTTCCCCGGCACCTGGCTGGTGACCGGCGACGGCGCGCAGCGCTGCTCCTGCGGCGACCCGGCGTGCGGCGCACCCGGCGCGCACCCGGCGCGCGAGGACTGGGCGACGCAGGCGACGGGCAGCGCCACCGTCGCCCGCCGGATGTGGCAGAAGCAGCCCGCCGCCTCGATCCTGCTGCCCACCGGCCGCACCTTCGACGCGATCTGCGTACCGGAGACGGCCGGTTTCCACGCCCTGGCCCGGATGGAGCGGATGAAGCTGACGCTCGGGCCGGTGACGCTCACCCCCGAGCGGCGCATGCAGTTCTTCGTGCTCCCGGGGGCGTGCGCCAAACTCCCGGACCTGCTGCGCAAGCTGGGCTGGTCGCCGCGCTCCCTGGATCTGGTCGCGCTGGGCGAGGGCGCGTACGTGGCGGCGCCGCCCACGCGGTACGGCACGCGCGGGGCCGTGCAGTGGGTCTGCCGGCCGACGCCCGCGAACCGGTGGCTGCCGGACGCGGAGGAGCTGATCTCGGCCTTGGCCTACGCCTGCGGCCGGGATCGGTGACCCCCAAGAGCCAGGACCGACCGCCCCGGCGACCACCGGGAACCACGACCGCCCCGGTGACGGCCAAGAGCCTGGACCGACCACCCCGGCGACCACCGGGAACCACGACCGCCCCGGTGACGGCCAAGAGCCTGGACCGACCACCCCGGCGACCACCGGGAACCACGACCGTCCCGGTGGCCACCGGGGTCGCCGGCCGCCGCATTCGCCCCGACGCCTCCCTCCGGCCGCCCCTTAGGGTTTCGTGTAAACGGAGGGAGTGGCAGTGGGGACAGCCGCAGTACGGGTACAGGGGCTCTGGAAGCGGTTCGGGCAGCAGACGGCCGTGGCCGGGATCGATCTGGAGCTGCCGGCCGGGAAGTTCGTCGGGCTGGTGGGGCCGAACGGCGCCGGGAAGACCACCACGCTGTCCATGGTGACCGGACTGCTGCGCCCCGACCAGGGCAGCGTCGAGGTCGCCGGGCACGACGTGTGGCGGGATCCGGTGGCCGTCAAGGCGCGGATCGGAGTGCTGCCGGAGGGACTGCGGCTCTTCGAGCGTCTGTCGGGACGTGAACTGCTGTCCTACTCCGGGCGGTTGCGGGGGCTCGCCGGCGCCGAGGTGGACCGGCGGGCCACGCAGCTGCTCGACGTGCTCGACCTGGCGGGCGCGCAGCACAAGCTGGTCGTCGACTACTCGACCGGCATGCGCAAGAAGATCGGGCTCGCGGCGGCGCTGCTGCACAACCCCGAGGTGCTCTTCCTGGACGAGCCGTTCGAGGGCGTCGACCCGGTGTCCGCGCAGACCATCCGGGGCGTCCTGGAGCGCTACACCGCCTCCGGCGCGACGGTGGTGTTCTCCTCGCACGTGATGGAGCTGGTGGAGTCGCTGTGCGACTGGGTGGCCGTCATGGCCGCCGGCCGCATCCGCGCCCACGGCCCGCTCGCCGAGGTGCGCGGGCAGGCGGCGACCTTGCAGCAGGCGTTCCTGGAACTCGTCGGCGCGCGGGGCCGCGACACCGGCTCCGACCTGGAATGGCTGGGCGGCGGTGCCCGATGAGCGCCGGTGCCGCCCCCGACCTGGCCCCCGCCCCGCCGAAGAACATCACGCCCGTCGTCGTACGCCTGAAACTGTCGCTGCTGCTGGGCGGGTTGCGGCGGTCCGGCGGGCGGCGCGCCGCCTACGTGGCGTCGGCGGTCGTCGCGCTGCTGTTCGCCGTGGGGCAGCTGCTGGGGTTCGTGCTGCTGCGCGACCAGGCGCACATCGCGTCCGTGGCCGTGCTGGGCACGGCCGGCCTGGCGCTGGGCTGGGCGGTGATGCCGCTGTTCTTCCCCAGCGGTGACGAGACGCTGGACGCGACCCGTCTGGTGATGCTGCCGCTGCGCCCGCTGCCGCTGGTGCGCGCGCTGCTGGTGGCCTCCCTGGTCGGCATCGGACCGCTGTTCACGGTGCTGGTGCTGGTGGGGTGTGTGGTCGCGGTGGCGCACGGGGCGGTGGCGTACGCCGTCGCGGTCGTCGCCGTCGTCCTGGCGCTGCTGGGGTGCGTGGCGCTCGCCCGGGCCGTGGCCGCCGCCAACGTCCGCCTGCTGACCAGCCGCAAGGGGCGGGACCTGGCGGTGCTCAGCGGGCTGGTCGTCGCGGTCGGCGCGCAGCTGGTCAACTTCGGCGCGCAGCGTCTGGGCTCGTCGGGCCTGGAGCGGCTCGACCCGGTGGCGGACGTGCTGCGGTGGGTGCCGCCCGCCTCGGCGGTCAGCGCGGTGGACTCCGCCGACGCCGGCTCGTACGGCGCCGCGGTGGTGCAGCTGGTCCTGGCCGCGGCGGCGGTGGCCGCGCTGCTGGGCCTGTGGGCGCGGAGCCTGACCCGGCTGATGACCTCGCCGGACGCCTCCACGCTCCAGTCGCCCGACGCCGCCGTGCGCGAGCGGACCCGCGGCGGCGGCCTGGCCCGGCTGCTGCCGGCCGGCCGCACCGGCACGGTCATGGAGCGCAGCCTGCGCTACGTCTGGCGCGACCCGAAGACCAAGGCGGCCTGGGTGACCTCGCTGGCCATCGGCCTCATCGTGCCGGTGTTCAACGCCCTGCAGGGCACCGGTTCGCCCTACTTCGCCTGCTTCGCCGCCGGCATGCTCGGCGTGCAGATGTACAACCAGTTCGGGCAGGACACCTCCGCGTTCTGGATGGTGGCGCTCACCATCTCCTCCCCGCGGGACGCCTACGTCGAGCTGCGCGGCCGCGCCCTGGCCCTGCTGCTGGTCACCCTGCCCTACGCCACGCTGGTCTCGGTGGTCACGGCGGCGCTGCTGGACGACTGGGCGCGGCTGCCGGAGGTGCTCGGCCTGTCCTTCGCGCTGCTCGGCGGGATGCTGGCGACCGGCGCGTGGACCTCGGCGCGCTTTCCCTACTCCATCCCGCAGGAGGGCTACAAGAACGTGGCCCCCGGGCAGGCGGGGCTGGCCTGGATCGCCGTCTTCGGCGGCATGGTCTCCGCGGCCGTGCTGTGTTCCCCGGTCATCGCCCTGACGATCTGGACGAACGTCAGCGCGGACGGCGGCGCCTTCGGCCCGCTGCTGCTGCCCGTCGGCGCGGTCTACGGTGCCGCGATCACCCGGCTCGGGCTCCGGCTGGCCGCCCCGCGCACAGCCGCCCGCCTGCCGGAGATCCTGGCGGCGGTCAGCAAGGGGTGAGCGTGCGGCGCGCGACGGGCTCTGCGCGCCGGGTTCTGCAGCGAGCGCAGGACTCTGCGGCGCGCGCCCGGTCGCGCGACGCGCCCGGTGCGGGTGCCCGGGCGGCGGGGCGGGGGCTTTCCGTGCTCAAGCGGCCGGGCGGCCGTACCCGAGCGGCCGGGCAGGGGGCTTCAGGAGGCGAGGACCCCGTCGAGGAAGGGCTCGACGACCGCGCGCCAGGCCTCCGGGCGCTCGTAGTGCAGGAAGTGGCCGGCGTCGAGGATCTCCGCGTACTGGCCGCGGGGCAGTACCCGGACCATCTCCTGGGCCTCCGCGCGGCCCAGCTCGCCGTCCAGGCCGCGCACCACCAGGGCGGGGCAGCGGACGAGGGCCAGCTCGTCCCAGTGGGCGTCGTAGGCCCAGGTCTCGCGGGAGACGAGCATGTGCTCGGGGTCGAAGACCGGGCGCCAGCCGTCCGGGCACTCGTGCAGGACCTCGGCGTAGAACGCGCCGCGCGCCGGGCTCGGGCGGTCCACCCAGGGGTCCTGCTCGGCGAACCAGGTGCGGGCCGCCTCCAACGTGGCGAAGGGCAGCGGCCACGCCTTGAACCACGACTCCCACTCCCGCTGCGAGGCCGCGCCCAGCGCCGAGGCCCGCATGTCGCAGACGACCAGCGCGCGCACCAGGTCGGGGCGCCGGGCGGCGAGCTGCCAGGCGGTCAGCGCGCCCATCGCGTGCCCGATGACGACGGCCGGGCCGAGGCCGAGCTGTTCCACGGCGGCCTCGACGTCCTCGGTGTAGGCCTCGCGGGTGTACGCCGCGGGCGGCGGCTTCTCGCTGTGCCCGTGGCCCCGCAGGTCCAGGGCGACGACCCGGTACCGGTCGGCCAGCCAGCGGGCGGTGGCGGCCCAGTGGGAGGCGCGGCCCATCAGTCCGTGGAGCAACAGCACGCCCGGCCGCGCGTCCTCGCGGCCGCCCTCCGGGGCGCCGGCCTGCCGGACGCGGCCGACCTCGGCGGCCCCGCGAGCCACGGAACCCTCGAGTGTCTCCGCGACCTCACAGGTCTCATGGGCATCGTACGGCTGGGCCTGGGCCGGGACGAACGCCCGTGGTACGGCGGTCCTGTCCGCGGCCGCCCTCGGCGGGCCGAACTCCCACGCCGCGAGCCGTACGCCGCCCGCCCCTGTCACATCGATGCGCCGCGCCATCGGTCCCGGCACCCCCTAGCTCCGCTGCCCCAGTGCTGTAGCGCGGGCCCCTGCGGCCCATCACCCACAGGCTATCGAATACGCATTCGAAAACATCGGCCCCACGGGCAACACCCCTCGTTCGAGTGACCCCCCGCGAGGAATGATCGCCGACGCCGAGGGGAGATCTTCAACGGGAGGCGGACCGCTCGGGGAAAAGAGGTCCGAGGGGACGACCCTGAGAGCTCGGGGCTCCGGGTCGACACAAGGGGAGGACAGGCCCCGGCGCCACGCGGCGCCGGGGCCTCCACTTCTTCGCGGCACATCCACCCCCACCCCTTCCGGGTCATGCGCCTGACGGACCAGGGGCCCGCGCCCGGTCAGGGCTTGGCGACGAAGACGTGGGAGGCGATGTCCGCCTCCAGCTCGGCCGCCTCACCGCCGCTGCCCACCAGCACCCCGGCCGCCGACTCGGTCACGCTCACCACCGAGCCGGGCTGCACGCCCGCGCGCCGCAGCGTGTACATCAGCTGCGCGTCCGTCTGGATCGGCTCGCCGATCCGGCGCACCACGACCGTCTTGCCGTCGGAGCCCGGGTCCAGCTCGGCCAGCGACACCATGCCCTCGTCGAGGAACGGGTCGGCACCGTCCTTCTCGCCCAGCTCCTCCAGGCCCGGGATCGGGTTGCCGTACGGGGACTCCGTCGGGTGCCGCAGCAGCTCCAGGACGCGGCGCTCCACGGCCTCGCTCATCACGTGCTCCCAGCGGCACGCCTCGGCGTGCACCTGCTCCCACTCCAGGCCGATCACATCGACCAGCAGGCACTCGGCGAGCCGGTGCTTGCGCATCACGCGCGTGGCCAGCCGGCGGCCCTCGTCCGTGAGCTCCAAGTGCCGGTCCGGCGCCACCGAGACCAGCCCGTCGCGCTCCATCCGCGCGACCGTCTGGCTCACCGTCGGCCCGCTCTGGTCCAGCCGCTCGGCGATACGGGCGCGCATGGGGACGACGCCTTCCTCCTCCAGTTCGAGGATGGTGCGGAGATACATCTCCGTGGTGTCGATCAGTCCGGACATACGTGCCCCTCGATTACCTCTGCCGGAGGCTCGACCGCTCCCCGGCGCGTGCGCTGGCCCTGGATTCAATTCTGACGCATCCCACTGACAACCGAAGCGTTCCGCGAAAACCCCGATGCGTCGGCGGCCCACCGCCCGCCACCGCCCGCCACCC
>NZ_LR732544.1:3521410-3541957 GCF_902506575.1 Streptomyces mexicanus
TTGGTTGTTATTAGTCCGGAGCTCCTCGACAGCTACAATTTGACGAGCGTAGGAAGAGTCAGATGTGGATAAGAGAAAGGTATGTATTTTGTATTTGAGGATTGGGGCCGCCCGCCCGCTCAGACGACTAGGGCGCCGGCGGCAGCGTAGATTGTTTAAAGAAGCAGATAGTAGGGCGGTCCGCCGGTCGCGGCCCGCCGTATTGACAGCCCTGTGGTCCAGACCTCACCGTGATCCGCGGCACACAGGGATCGACGACGCGCCCCACCAGCACCCCGAAGGGACCCCGCATGAGCGACCGCACGCTGGCCGGCCAGTACCTCGACGCGGCCATCGGGCTGCTCCAGCGGGTCCGAGACGAGGAGGCCGAGGCGATCACGGCGGCCGGCACGCTGCTCGCGGACACCGTGGCCGCCGGCGGCCGCCTGTTCGCCTTCGGTGCCGGGCACTCCTCGCTCGCCGCCCAGGACGTCGTCTACCGCGCCGGCGGTCTCGCCCTGATGAACCTCCTGGCCGTGCCCGGTGCCGTCGGCGTGGACGTCGTGCCCGCCACCCTCGGCTCCGCGCTGGAGCGCGTCGACGGGCTGGCCGGCGCGGTCCTGGACAGCTCGCCGCTGCGCTCCGGCGACGTCCTGGTCGTCGTCTCGCTCTCCGGCCGGAACGCCCTGCCCGTCGAGATGGCCCTCGGCGCCCGCGCCCGGGGCGTGAAGGTGATCGGCGTGACCTCGGTCGCGTACGCCACCGAGACCACCTCCCGGCACGCCTCGGGCACCTTCCTGAAGGACCACTGCGACCTCGTCGTCGACTCCAAGATCGCCGTCGGGGACGCGGAACTGACCCTCGACACCGTCCCCGCGCCCTTCGCCCCCGCCTCCACGGTCGTCACCGCGGCCCTGCTCCAGGCCGTCCTGGCCACCGCCGCGGGCGCCCTCGCCGACCGCGGCATCGAGCCGCCCCTGCTGCGCTCCGGCAACGTCGACGGCGGCCACGAGTGGAACGCCCGCGTCTTCGACCGGTACGCGGACCGCATCTTCTACCGGTACTGACGTTCTTCCGCCGACACCGGCGCGCCGCCACCGGGGCACCGGCGACCGACCGGCGCAGGACCCCCCGCGGGAATTTCGCGGGACGGTCAGGTGTCCAATCTTCGGGAACTCGATGTGTGCTGCGTCACGTTCAAGTTGAATGATGACCAGTGAGTGAACCGACGCGCCGTACGTGCGGACGCAGCCTGCAGGGGGTTCAGGTGAGTGCTTCCCGGCGTAGTGGGGCCACGGACGAGATCGGGCCGGAAGGGCCCGAGCCGGATCGGGGTGGCCCGCAGGGGCAGGGCGGCCCGGGCGGGCAGGACGCCTCCGGCCCGGTGGACGGTGCCGGCTCCGATCTGCTCGCCGCCCTGCTGGACGGCATGGACGCCGCCCTGTGCGCCTTCGACGCGCACGGCGACGTCACCCATTGGAACCGCGAGGCCGAGCGCATCCTGGGCTGGAGCGCCGCCGAGGCGGTCGGACGGCACGGCTTCGCCGGGTGGGCCGTGCGCAGCGCGGACGCCGAGGAGGTCGAGCGGCGGCTGATGTCCGCCATGCACGCCCCCGGCCGGCAGGTGCACGAGTTCGCGCTGGTCACCAAGGACGGCCGCCGCGTCCTGGTGCGCACCCAGTCCGCGGCCGTGCGCGGCCCCGACGGCAGCCCCGCGGGGGTGTACTGCGCCTTCAGCGAGGTGCACGCGCAGATCGACCTGGAGCGGTCCATCGCACTGAGCGAGGCCCTGTTCGAGGACGCCTCCTGGGGTGTCGTCCTCGTGGACGCCGATCTGCGGCCCGCGGTGGTCAACGCGCACGCGGCCCGCGCCTTCGGCACCGGCCGCACGGCCGCGCTCGGCCGCCCGCTGGGCGAGCTGCTCTCCCAGGGTGTGGAGGAACTGGAGAGTGCGCTGGCGCACGTCCTGGCGGAGGGCGCGCCGCCGGCCCCCGCCGAGATCTGGGTGGGGGTGCGCACCCCGGAGGGCGAGCGGCGCCGCTGCTGGCGCAGCGGCTTCGTCCGGCTGTCCTCCCCGCTCGCGGAGGAGCCGGTTCCGCTGGGGGTCGCCTGGCTCTTCGCCGACGTCACCGACGCCAAGCACGCCGAGCAGGAGGCGTCGCTGCTGCGGTTCCGCGCCAACCAGCTGCACCGCGCCGTGCACGTCGCCGCCGAGTGCGAGGACCCGCTGGACGCCGCCACCGCCCACCTCGACTTCGCACTCGCCGGCTTCGCCGACCACGCCCTGATCGACCGCGTGAGCGGCGGTGCCCCGCCGGGCGACGGCGCGGACGACACCCCGGTGCGGCTGATGCGCGTCGCCGCCACCCCGGCGACGGGTTCCGGCCCCAGCGTGCTCACCGGCCGCTCGGGCCTGCCCGTCCGCTACGACGAGGGGCATCCCGCGCTGCAGTGCGTCGAGCGGGCCGGCTCCGTCCGGGCCGACGCCGGCACCGTACCGGCCGAACGCGCCCAGGAGTGGGCCGTGACCCGGCAGTGGCCGCCGGAGACCGTGCACGCCCTGTGCACGCCCCTGCGCAGCCGGGGCCGCACCCTGGGCGTCCTCACCTTCCTGCGCGGCTCCACCCGCGCCCCCTTCGACCGCGGTGACACGGCCCACGCCGAGGACGTGGCGGCGCACGTCGCCGCGGCGCTGGACCTGGCGGAGAGCACCCGGCCGGAAAAAAGAGCTTGATGACCGATCGGCTCTTTCTTAGGGTGGCGGTACACGAGAAGGGAGGTGGTTCGGCAGATGTATGACAACCGGACGCGTGAGGTGGCTGCGGGTTAGCGGCCCGTCACCCCACCCAGTGCGGTGCCGGACCAGCACGTGACAGATGCGTGCAGCCGGCCCAATCCCAAGCAGTCACCCGACCCGCGAGCTGCCGGTACGTCCGGCCGGCTCCTCCGCCGTCAGGCGGAAGGACCCAGCTCGCGGGTCGTCTGCGTTCAGCGGGTGTCCGCCCTCCCCTTGGCCGGGTGGACCTCAGGGGCTCAGGCGCTCCACGCGCCAGCCGCCGTCCGGTTCGGCGACGTAGCGCAGGCGGTCGTGGAGGCGGTTCTCGCGGCCCTGCCAGAACTCCACCGTCCGCGGGGCCACCCGGAAGCCGCCCCAGTGCGGCGGGACGGGGACCTGTTCGCCCTCCGGGTAGCGCTCGGCGAGGGCGGCGTAGGAGGCGTCGAGCTCCGCGCGGCTCGCGATGACCGTCGACTGGGCGCTGGCCCAGGCGCCGAGCTGCGAGCCGTGCGGGCGGGTGCGGAAGTACGCGGCGGTCTCGTCCCGGCCGGTGCGGCGGGCCACGCCCTGGACGATGACCTGGCGGGCCATGGGGTGCCAGGGGAAGAGCAGCGAGACGTAGGGGTTCTCGGCGAGGTCGCGGGCCTTGCGGGAGCCGTAGTTGGTGTAGAAGACGAAGCCCTGCTCGTCGAAGTGCTTGAGCAGCACCGTGCGGGAACTGGGGCGGCCCTCGGCGTCCGCGGTGGAGACCACCATGGCGTTGGCCTCGAACAGGTGCGCCTGGGCGGCGGCCTCGTGGAACCAGCGGGCGAACTGCGCCACCGGAGTGTCGGCCAGGTCCGCCTCGGTCAGGCCCTCCGCGCGGTAGTGCATCCGCATCGCGGCCAGATCGAACGGCGCGGTCTCCTGGGCCTGTGGTGCTTCGGCGGCTCGGATGTCTCGTTGTCCGGCGTCTCGGTCGCTCACGCGGTCATCTTGCCGTATCGGCGGCCGCGCCCGGGCGGCGCGGGTGTCCTTCCTCACTCCGCACTGCGTGGCACTGAGTGTCGTGAACTCTCCCCAAAAGTGGCACTCGGGGTTAAGGTGCTGCTCCCGTCCCGGTCGGGGTGAGCGCCGGCCGCACGGGGCATGACAGGGGTACCGTCCCGGACCGCGAGCCGGCGTACGCGACCGCGGATCCGTACGGGGCGGGGCAGCCCCGCGCAACCCGAGACCGCCGCTTTTCCGACCCTTCGACACTTGGTCGTCGTCACCAGCGCACCATCTGTCGCACCGACCACGAGGAGCCGCCTGATGTCCGATTTCGTACCCGGACTCGAGGGAGTCGTCGCGTTCGAGACGGAGATCGCCGAACCGGACAAGGAGGGCGGCGCCCTCCGGTACCGGGGCGTCGACATCGAGGAGCTGGTGGGTCACGTCTCCTTCGGGAACGTGTGGGGGCTGCTGGTCGACGGCGCCTTCAATCCGGGGCTGCCGCCCGCCGAGCCGTTCCCGATCCCGGTCCACTCGGGTGACATCCGCGTGGACGTGCAGTCGGCGCTGGCGATGCTGGCGCCGGTGTGGGGGCTGAAACCGCTGCTGGACATCGACGCCGAGCAGGCCCGTGAGGACCTGGCACGGGCGGCGGTGATGGCGCTGTCGTACGTGGCGCAGTCGGCGCGCGGGCAGGGGCTGCCGATGGTGCCGCAGCGGGAGATCGACAAGGCGCACTCCATCACCGAGCGGTTCATGATCCGCTGGCGGGGCGAGCCGGACCCCAAGCACGTGGCGGCCGTGGACGCCTACTGGTCGTCGGCCGCGGAACACGGCATGAACGCCTCCACGTTCACCGCCCGCGTCATCGCCTCCACCGGGGCGGACGTGGCGGCGGCCCTGTCGGGCGCGGTGGGCGCGATGTCCGGCCCGCTGCACGGCGGCGCCCCCTCCCGGGTGCTGGGCATGATCGAGGAGATCGAGCGGACCGGGGACGCGGAGGGGTACGTCAAGGCGGCGTTGGACCGCGGCGAGCGCCTGATGGGCTTCGGTCACCGGGTGTACCGGGCGGAGGACCCGCGCGCGCGGGTGCTGCGCCGCACCGCCCGCGAGCTGGGCGCGCCGCGGTTCGAGGTGGCGGAGGCGCTGGAGAAGGCGGCGCTGGAGGAGCTGCACAACCGGCGTCCGGACCGGGTGCTGGCCACGAACGTGGAGTTCTGGGCGGCGATCGTGCTGGACTTCGCCGAGGTGCCGGCGCACATGTTCACGTCGATGTTCACGTGCGCGCGCACGGCGGGCTGGTCGGCGCACATCCTGGAGCAGAAGCGGACCGGCCGCCTGGTGCGTCCCACGGCCCGCTACGTGGGCCCGGGTCCGCGCAGCCCGCAGGAGATCCCGGGGTACGACGACATCGCGCACTGAGCCGTGCGGCCGGGGCCTCGTGCCGTCGTGGGCGCGGGGCCCCGGCCGGTTCAGCGCAGCGCCGTCTCCCGCAGCGCCGCCCACTGGGCGACGACCCGCGCGCGGGGGGGTGGTGTCGTCGGTGAGGAGGTTGGCCAGGCCCAGGCCGCGGTCATGTCGAGGTAGCCCTGGACGGTCTCGCGCACGCCGGGGCGGGTCCCCTCGGCGTCGAGCAGTTCGATCGCGATGCGGTGGGTCTCGCGGCCGACGCGGGCCTCCGGTTCGGTGACGCGGGCGCGCCGCGGCGCGATGCCGGTGCCGCCCACGTCGGAGTTGTGGAGCTGTTTTTTTGTACACCACGGGGCGCGCCAGGAGCTCTCCCGGAAGGGGGTCGCCGGCGGCGTCAGTTGTTTAAAAGGGCCGGCCCCGCCCCCCCCGCCCCCCGCCCCCGCCCGCCGCCCCCCGCGCCCGCCTCGCCGCTCTCGGAGCGGCGTCGCCCGGACCCTCCGCGGCGTCCAGCGCCTCCGCCAGCACCTCCGCCAGGTGCTGTCCCCGTATTCCGGCCAGTTGCTCCAGCTGGGTGCGGCAGGAGAAGCCGTCCGCCAGGACGACCGTGCCGGCCTCGGCCTGCCGCACCGACGGCAGCAGCTGTTCCTCCGCGCAGGCCGTCGAGACCTCCCAGTGGCCCTTCGCGAAGCCGAAGTCGCCGGCCAGACCGCAGCAGCCGCCGGAGAGTTCACCGCTCAGGCCCGCCGCCGCACGCAGCCGGCGGTCCGCCGCATCGCCCAGGACGGCGTGCTGGTGGCAGTGGGTCTGACCGGCGACCGGGCGGTCCAGGCGGGGCGGCCTCCAGTGGGGGGCGTACCGCTCCAGGGCCTGCGCGAAGGTCAGGACGCGGGCGGCCAGCCGGTGGGCGCGCGGGTCGCCGGGCAGCAGCTCGGGAAGATCGGTGCGCAGGGCGGCGGCGCAGCTCGGCTCCAGGACGACCACGGGGGCGGAGGTCGCCAGAACCGGTTCCATCAGGTCGAGTGTGCGGCGCAGCACCGCCCGGGCGTGGTCGAGCTGGCCCGTCGAGACGTACGTCAGACCGCAGCACACCCGCCCCCGGCCGCGCAGCACGGAGACGGGGTCGAGGGTCACCGACCGTCCGTCGCCCACGGGGGGCCGGCGCAGCCGCAGGGTCGGCGGCAGTGCCACCCGCAGCCCGGCCGCCTCCAGCACCCGCACCGCCGACCGCCCCACCGAGGGCGACAGGTGCTCGGTGAAGGTGTCCGGCCACAGCACGACCAGCTCGCCCGGTCCCGGCGACCGCGGCCGCCGCCTGCGCCACCAGCGGGTGAACGGCTCGGTGGCCAGTCGCGGGATCTGCCGTTCGGGAGTGATGCCGGCGAGGTGCTTGGCCGCGGCGGCCAGAGGGCGGATCCCGCTCAGCGCGTTGAGGAGGGGGGCGGTGCGCGTGCGGGCCGCCCAGCGCAGCCACACCGGCAGCCGTCCCATCGTGTAGTGGGCGGCCGGCCGGCGCCGCCCGGCATAGTGGTGGTGCAGGAACTCCGCCTTGTAGGTGGCCATGTCCACCCCGACCGGGCAGTCGGAGCGGCATCCCTTGCAGGCCAGGCACAGATCCAGCGCGTCCTTGACCTCCGGGGAGCGCCAGCCGTCGGTGATCAGTTCGCCGGCGAGCATCTCGTGCAGCAGCCGGGCCCGGCCCCGCGTGGAGTGCTCCTCCTGACCGGTCGCCCGGAACGACGGGCACATCACCGCCGCGCCCTGCGCCTCGGTCGTACGGCACTTGGCGACGCCCACGCAGCGGCGCACCGCCGCGGAGAAGTCGCCGCCGTCGGCCGCGTACCCGAACGCCACCTCGACCGGCTCGCGCGGCAGCACGGAGAAACGCAGGCCGGCGTCCAGCGGGGCGGGCCGCACCAGCATCCCCGGGTTGAGCAGGTCGTCGGGGTCCCAGACGGCCTTGGCCCGCTCGAACAGGGCCACCAGCCCCGGGCCGTACATCCTCGGCAGCAGCTCGGCGCGGGCCTGCCCGTCGCCGTGCTCCCCGGACAGCGAGCCGCCGTGCGCCACCACCAGCTCGGCCAGCTCCTCGGAGAACCGCCGGAATCGGGCGACGCCCGCCTCGGTGAGCAGGTCGAAGTCGATGCGGACGTGGATGCAGCCGTCCCCGAAGTGCCCGTACGGCGTGCCGCGCAGCCCGTGCGCGGCGAGCAGCTCGCGGAAGGCGCGCAGGTACTCCCCCAGCCGGGCGGGCGGCACCGCGCAGTCCTCCCAGCCGGGCCATGCCTCGGAGCCGTCGGGCATGCGGGTCGCCGTCCCGCTGGCGTCCTCCCGGATCCGCCACAGTGCGCGCTGCGCGGCCGGCTCCGTCACCACCAGGGCGTCGACGACGTCGGCGGCGCGCACGATCGCCTCGGCACGCGCGCGTGCCTCCCCCGCCGTGTCCCCTCCGGTCTCCACGAACAGCCAGGCGTCGCCTCGGGGCAGAGCGGCCCCGGCGCCGGGCACCAGATCCCGTGCCATGCCCTCCACCGTCAGCGGCCCCAGCGGCAGCAGCCCGGCCGCCGCCTGCGCGGCCGCGCTCTCGTCGGCGTACCCCAGCACCGCCAGCGCCCGTGCGCGGGGCGCCTCCACCAGGCCCACGACCGCCTCGGTGAGCACCCCGAGCGTGCCCTCGGAACCGCAGAAGGACCGTGCCACGTGTGCGCCCCGCTCCGGCAGCAGGGCGTCCAGCGCGTACCCGGAGATGCGCCGGGGCAGCTGCGGAAAGCCCGTCCGCAGCCGCGCCAGCTCCCCCTCGACCAGCTCCCGCAGCCCGTCCGGCGCCCCGGCCCACCCCGCCCCGAGCCGCAGCCGCCGTCCGCGCGCGGTGAGCACCGACAGCTCGCGCACGCTGTCCGCGGTCGTGCCCCAGGCCACCGAGTGGGAGCCGCAGGAGTTGTTGCCGATCATGCCGCCGAGCGTGCAGCGGCTGTGCGTGGACGGATCGGGCCCGAAGCGCAGCGCGTGCGGCGCGGCGGCCTCCTGCAACCGGTCCAGGACCAGTCCCGGCTGGACGACGGCCGTCCGGGCGACCGGGTCGATCTCCAGCAGCCGGTTCATGTACCGGGTGAAGTCCAGGACCACGCCGGTGCCGGTCGCCTGCCCGGCGATCGACGTGCCGCCGCCGCGCGCCACCACCGGCACGCCCTGCTCCCGGCAGATGCCGAGCACGGCCGCCACGTCGTCGGCGTCCCGCGGCGCGACCACGCCCAGCGGGACGCGCCGGTAGTTGGAGGCGTCCATGGTCACCAGCGCCCGCGCGGTCGCGTCGCACCGCACGTCCCCCCGGACGTGCCGGCGCAACCGGGCCGCGAGGTCACCGGCGAGTCCGGCCCGCGCATGCTGATCGGTCATGGCTCCAGCATGCCCCCGCCCACTGACAACGCGACCACGGAGGGTGACCGGAGGCGGGACAGCGGCCCGGCGACGACGCGGCTCGCCCTCGCGGACCCGCCCCAGCACTCGCGGCCCCGGGCGGCACGTCCCAGCCCTCGCAGCCCCCCGGCTCGCCACACACACCCGCCACGCAGGCCCCAGCCCTCGCAGACCCGCCACGCAGGCCCCAGCACTCGCCGGGGCGCACGGCCGGCGCGCCCACCCGCCGCGAGCCCCTGTGACCTGTGGATCTTCGTATATCCCGACCAGTCCACCGGGCGGCGCGTGTCGTCTCATCGGACGGACACGATTCCGTCCGGTTTCACCGAAGAGATACCCTCCGGCACGTGGCTGAGATCCAGATTCCCTCTGACATCAAGCCCGCGGACGGACGTTTCGGCGCGGGTCCCTCCAAGGTGCGGACGGAGGCGCTGGACGCCCTCGCCGCCACCGGCACGTCCCTCATGGGCACCTCCCACCGCCAGGCCCCCGTCAAGAACCTGGTCGGCAAGGTGCGCGAGGGCATCCGCGAGCTGTTCCAGCTCCCCGACGGCTACGAGGTGATCCTCGGCAACGGCGGCTCCACCGCGTTCTGGGACATCGCGACCCACGGCCTGATCGAGAACAAGTCGCAGCACCTCAGCTTCGGCGAGTTCTCCTCCAAGTTCGCCAAGGCCGCCAAGCTGGCTCCGTGGCTGGCCGAGCCGACGGTCATCACCGCCGACCCGGGCACGCACCCGGAGGCCGAGGCCGAGGCCGGCGTCGACGTGTACGCCTTCACGCACAACGAGACCTCCACCGGCGTGGCCATGCCCATCAAGCGGGTGCCGGGCGCCGACGAGGGCGCGCTGGTCCTGGTGGACGCCACCAGCGGCGCCGGCGGCCTGCCGGTCGACATCGCCGAGACCGACGTCTACTACTTCGCCCCGCAGAAGTCCTTCGCCTCCGACGGCGGCCTGTGGATCGGCGTCTTCTCCCCGGCCGCGATCGAGCGCGCCGAGCGGGTGCACGCCTCCGGCCGGCACGTCCCGGAGTTCTTCTCGCTGCCCACGGCGATCGACAACTCCCGCAAGAACCAGACCTACAACACCCCGGCCCTCGCCACGCTGTTCCTGCTGAACCAGCAGCTGGAGTGGATCAACGGCCAGGGCGGCCTGGACTGGGCCGTGCGCCGCACGGCGACCTCCTCGCGCACGCTGTACGGCTGGGCGGAGGACGTGAAGTTCGCGACCCCGTTCGTGACCGACCCGGCCAAGCGCTCCCAGGTCATCGGCACGATCGACTTCTCCGACGACATCGACGCCGCGGCCGTCGCCAAGGTGCTGCGCGCCAACGGCATCGTCGACACCGAGCCCTACCGCAAGCTCGGCCGCAACCAGCTGCGCGTCGCGATGTTCCCGGCCGTCGACCCGGCGGACATCGAGGCGCTGACCAAGTGCATCGACTACGTCATCGAGAAGCTGTAGCGCCGGCGCTTCGCCCACGACCGTCGAAGGGGCGCCCGGCGATCCGCCGGGCGCCCCTCGCCGTCCATCCGGGGCTTCCGTCCGGGGACTCACCCCGCTCGAGATCCCCCCCGCCGGCCCGAGGTCCCGTCCGGGGACTCCCCCCGCCCGAGGTCTCACCCGCCGGTCCGAGGTCCCGTCCGGGGTCTCGCCCTGTATGAGGTCCCCTGCGAGGCCCCGCCCGGTGTCTCACCGTCCGAGGTCCCGTCCGGTCCTCAGCCCGCGGTGCAGCTCACGCTCGGCGTGCCGCCGCCCCCGGGCGCTCCGCCGAAGCCGAAGGTCACCGAACCGCCCGCCGGGACCGAGCCGTTGTGGGCGGCGTTCACGGCGGTCACCGTGGAACCGGTCTGCGTGTAGGTCGCGTTCCACATGTTCGTGACCTTCTGCGCGCCGCTCCAGGTCCAGGTCACCTTCCAGGACTTAAGGGCGGTCGTGCCCGAATTGGTGCCCGTCCCCTGGGCGTTGAAGCCGCTGCCCCAGTCGTCGCTGCCCTTGTAGGCGGCGGTGCGGGCGGGGGGGGTCCCGCCGCTGCCGCCGTCGCCCCCGCCCCCGCCGCCGTTGTCGCCGCCGGAGGGGAAGCCCGGCGCCTTCACGCTCGCCAGGTAGCCGTCCTTGACGGTGTCCACGGTCTGCCAGTCGTCCTTGAGGATGCCGCCGGTGTCACCGGAGTCCGGGTTCCAGGACCAGAAGGTCCACTGGAAGCTGTCGCCGCCGTACGTCGACGTCGGGCGCAGGTAGTCGACCAGTGCCTTCAGCCACTTCTGGTCGGTCGTCGACTGCAGCGTCGTCCCGAACTCGCCCAGCCACACCGGGGCGATGTTCTGCTTGAAGACGTAGCCCCAGTACTTGTCCCAGACGCCCGGCATGTTGGCGGGGAAGCTCGGGTCGCTGAACCAGCTCTGCTGGGCCACGCTGGTGGCGTAGTCGTGGGCGGAGTACACGACCCGGTCGGCGACGTCGAGGCGCACCGGGTACTGGGCGACGCCCATGAGGTTGCCGCCCCACCAGCCGGAGACGCCGCCGACCGTCTGCACGCCCTCGACGAAGATCAGCAGGTTCGGATTGACGGACAGGACCGCGTCACCGGCCCGTTCGGCGGCCAGCCGCCAGTCCGTGGACTGGTCGCCGCAGCCCCAGCAGGCGGGGTCGTGCGGCTCGTTGTGCAGGTCGATGCCGATGACGGTGTCCTGGCCCTGGTAGCGGGAGGCGAGGGCCTTCAGGTCGGCGATCCAGGTCGACTCGGGCACGGACGCCGTGTACCACAGGGCCGACTGCCCGCCCGAGTCCGGGCGGTGGCGGTCGAGGATGACCTTCAGGCCGTCGTGGCCGGCGTAGGCGACGATCTTGTCCATGATCTGCAGCGGGGTCAGCCCCTGCAGGTCGGCGTTCATGCCGTTGAAGTTGATGCTGTCGGCCGTGGTGCCGGCCTTGAAGATGTCGTCGCTGTAGGGCAGCCGGATGGTGTTGTAGCCCAGCGACTTCATCTGGTCGATCATGGACTTGTAGTCCCGGGACCACAGGCCGTGGACCACGTGGTTGGACGTCTCGAAGCCGAACCAGTTGATCCCGGCGATGCGGACCGGGTTCCCGGCCGCGTCCAGGATCTGCCGCCCGCTGGTGTGCCAGTAGCCGGCGCCCGCGGCGGCGGTGCCGGCCTGCGCGGCCGTGCCCCCGGCGGCCGTGCTCCCGGCGGGCGCGGTGGGCACCGCGGTGGCGGCCCCGGCGGCGTGGGCGGCCGTCGGCAGGGCGAGGCCGAGGCTCGCCCCGAGCGGTATCAGGAGCGCCGCGGCGGTCGTGCACAGCGCTCTTCGCAAACTGCGGAACATGTCGCTGCCGTCCTCTCACAGGCGCGGGTCCGGAACCGGATGGGAGCGCTCCCATCGCCCGCGTTGCCCATGGAACGCGACTTGTCAGTGGTCCGTCAAGAGCGGCGGCGCATCAACCGTCCCAGCCCGAACACCGCCACCGCCGCCACGACCACCGCGACCGCCCCCGTCTTCAGCCCCGCGCCCATGCCGCCCGCGGAGCCGGACGCCTGCCCGCCGCCCCCGTGCGAGGGCGAGGCCGACGCGCTGCCGCCGCCGGGTGCGGGCTCGGCCTGTACGGGGCTGTCGGCGCCCTCGCTGCCGTACAGCAGCTCGGTGCCGTCGGCGCTGTAGGTGACCGACTCCCCCTGCCGCTGGAGCGGAACGTTCAGCCTGGCCCGGCGCTTGATCTTCCCGCCGTTCCAGTCGTAGAGGATCCCGCCGAAGTAGCCGCGCACGGCGAGCCGGGTGCCGTCCGGCGAGAAGGCCGCGTCGGTGGCCCACAGATCGACGGGGGCGATCGGCTTGAAGACGTTCGTGCCGTGGGACGACAGGCGGGCCGGCCCTTCGTAGAGGTGCCCGCCGTCCTCCTTCTTGTCGATGATGTAGACGCGCCCCGTCTTCGGGTGCACCACCAGCGACTCGGCGTTGCGGGCGCCGTCCGCGTACTTCACCACGTACTGCGTGGCCCGGATCGTCTGGT
This sequence comes from Streptomyces mexicanus, assembly GCF_902506575.1. Classification (GTDB taxonomy): domain Bacteria; phylum Actinomycetota; class Actinomycetes; order Streptomycetales; family Streptomycetaceae; genus Streptomyces; species Streptomyces mexicanus. The sequence goes on from NZ_LR732544.1 coordinate 3,533,975, forward strand.
CCTTGAGCTGCCGGGGCTCCGGCAGCCGGTAGATCCACACGTAGGGCCAGCTGCCGTCGAGGTTGTCGCCGATGTCGCCGACGTAGATCTGGTCGTCCGGGCCGATCGAGATCGCCTCCACGTCCCGGGGCCTGCCCACGCCGCTGAACGTGACCCTGGCGACGGTCCGGCCGGTCCTGCCGTCCACGGCGTAGAGGTAGGGGCCGTCGTCGCTGTCGTTGTGGGTCCAGTAGACGCCCGGGTGCAGATGCGAGGCGGCGAGCCCGCTGGACTCCTTGATCCGCGGGTCCTTGATCGTGAAGCCTTGGTCGCCGACGCCGCCGTCGGCGGCGAGGGCGGGCGCGGCGGACAGGCCCCCGGCGAGGAGGACCGTGGCGAGCAGGGCGAGCGGTCGGCGCATGGGGCAAGCCTGCCATCCCGCGGGCGCGGGGCAGACGGCCCGGCGTCCCGCGTCGTGCGGCACGCGCGCGGGGCGGCCCGATGCCACTGCGCTCACGCCCGCGTGGTGGACCTCACGCTCCACGCGCGCGCGTGGTCGTTCATGATGAGCGGATGCTCAGGTTCATGCCCGTCGGTGACTCCATGACGATCGGCAGCGCGGGGGAACACACCTGGCGCTACCGGCTGTGGCAGCACCTGCGCGCCACGTACGGCGGCCCCTTCACGCTGGTCGGCCCCCGCGAGGCGCTGTACGACAAGGCGGCGGACGCGCCGACCTCCTACGCCTACGCCGACGGCGACCCCCGCTTCCCCCGCGCCCACCTCGCCGGCTGGGGCGAGGGCTGGACGCACATGGCCCCGCTGATCGAGGACGCGGTGCGCGGCTGCCGCGCGGACGTGCTGCTGGTGTCGCTGGGCCTGATCGACCTCGGCTTCTACACCAATGCCGAGCAGACCGCGCAGAACGTGCGCGCCTTCGTGGCGGGCGCGCGGGCCGCCAACGCGCGCATACGCATGGTGCTGCTGCCCGTGATACCGAACGTCCGCGCCCGCCTCGACGACTCCTTCGCCGCCCAGGTGGACCTCTTCAACGAGCTGCTGGCCAAGACGGTGGCCGACCTGGACGAGCCCCGCTCCCCTCTGCTGCTGGCGCCCACGCCCGACGGGTACGACATCGACACGGACACCTACGACGGCACGCACCCCAACGAGCGCGGCGAACACGCCATCGCGGGGGCGTTCGCGGCGGCGATGTGGGAGGCATGGGGCATCGGACAGGAGTACGCGACCGGAACAAGATGACCGGATTCCGCCGCGCCCTGGTCACCGTGCGTATCGCTGTACCGCGCGGCTGCACTCGTCCATGAGACAGCCGGGAGGAGCGCCATGATGACCGTCCTCGAAGACAGGATCGAGATGGCCGACGCCGACGCCAACACCAAGCGTCTGGACGAGTGGTTCGAGCGGCTGGAGCGCATGCCCGTCCCCGAGGGATACAGGGTCGAGATCGTCGGGGGCAACCGGCGGCGGCTCTTGCCTGGAGTCCACTCGAAGTCGTTGGCTTGTGGACCATGAAGTACACACAGCTCGGACGCACCGGACTCAAGGTCAGCCGCCTCGTCCTCGGCACGATGAACTTCGGCCCGCAGACCGACGAGGCGGACAGCCACGCGATCATGGACGCGGCGCTCGACGCCGGGATCAACTTCTTCGACACCGCGAACGTCTACGGCTGGGGCGAGAACAAGGGCCGTACCGAGAGCATCATCGGCAACTGGTTCGCCAAGGGCGGCGACCGCCGGGACAAGGTGGTCCTGGCGACCAAGGTGTACGGCAACATGGGCGCGGACGGCCCCGCCTGGCCCAACCACGACAAGCTCTCCGCGCTGAACATCCGCCGGGCCGTCGACGCCAGCCTGAAGCGGCTGCGGACCGACCACATCGACCTCTACCAGTTCCACCACATCGACCGGGACACCCCGTTCGAGGAGATCTGGCAGGCCGTGGACGTCCTGGTCCAGCAGGGCAAGATCCTCTACGTCGGCTCCTCCAACTTCCCCGGCTACAAGATCGCCCAGGCCAACGAGATCGCCGCCCGGCGCGGCGGCACCATCGGCCTGGTGAGCGAGCAGTGCCTGTACAACCTGGCCGAGCGGCGCGCGGAGATGGAGGTCATCCCGGCCGCGCAGGACTACGGTCTCGGGGTCATCCCCTGGTCGCCGCTGCACGGCGGACTGCTCGGCGGGGTGATCAAGAAGGAGGCCGAGGGCGGACGCCGCTCCTCGGGCCGCGCGGCCGACGCCCTGAAGGACCCGGCGGTGCGTGCGCAGGTCCAGTCCTACGAGGACCTGGTCGACAAGCACGGCCTGCAGCCCGGCGAGGTCGCGCTGGCCTGGCTGCTCACCCGGCCCGGGGTCACGGGACCGATCGTCGGCCCGCGCACCGCCGAGCAGCTTCAGTCCGCGCTGCGGGCCGTCGAGCTGGAGCTGGGCGCGGAGCTGCTGGCCGGCCTGGACGACATCTTCCCGGGGCCGGGGCCGTCCCCGGAGGCGTTCGCCTGGTGAGCCGCGGGCCGCTGACCGCTCAGCGGCCGCACACCGCTCACTCGCCGGCCGGTCACCGCTCACTCGCCGGCCGGTCACCGCTCGCTGTCGGCCGGTCACCGATCATCCGGCGACCACCGACGGTGACCGGCCGCCGCGACCGACCGCCGCTCGCGGCCGTTCGCGGTCACTGACGGTTACCCGTAGTCACCGGCCGTCGCGCGCGGCCCGGCAAGGTCACCGGCCGTCGCGCGCGGCCGTGCCCGGCATCACCTGCCGAGCGCGGCCGCCACCGCGACGACAGCCAACATCAGCACAAGCGCACCGGCCATGATCCGGTTCCGGGTTTTCGGGTCCACGTCATCGAGACTAACCGGACCCTCCCAGTGGCCAGCGGCCGACCGGTTCGTAACGGGGCTGCTCACCGGGCACGCCGGACCTCGGCAGCCGGCTGCGGATCAGGACCAGCTCCTCCACCGTCCAGGAACGGCTGGCGAACCCCTGCAGCGCCCGCACCCAGGGTCGTACGTCCACCGCGCGCCGACCGCCGCCGCGCGCCACCGTCAGATGCGCCTTGTACGGGCGGTGCTCGCCCATGGGCACGCCCGCCTTGCGCGCCGCCGCCTCCGCGCGGTCGGCCAGCAGCCCCAGGGTGCGCAGGTCGCCGTCCGCCCCGGTCCACAGCGCGCTGCCCCGCCCGAACTGCCCGCCGCCGCTCAGCGCGAGCGGGAAGGCGGGCGTACGGCCGGCCGCACGGGCCAGCCGGGCCGACAGCTCGGGGACGGCCTCCTCGTCCACCTCGCCGTAGAAGGCGAGCGTGAAGTGCCAGCCGGGCCGTCCGGTCCAGCGCAGCCCGTCCGCGCCGGGCAGCCGTTTCAGCTCGGCCACTTCACGGGCGAGCCGGTCGGCGACGTCGTCCGGGGGCAGGACCGCCGCGAAGAGTCTCATGGGGCCAGTGTCCCCAGGGCGGGTCCTGGGGGCCACTGTCCTCGGGGCAGGCCGGGATCGCACCCAGGCCACCCTGGCGTGCCCGCCTGGCCACCTGGGGCCGCACGCCCCCGGCCGACCGCGCACGCCCCCGGCCGACCGTGCCCGCCCCCGGACGGTCTCACGGCCTCACGCCGCCGGTGCCAGCTCCTCCCGGGACTCGCGCGGCACGAACCGCACCTGCGGGTGTCCCCGGTGCCAGCCCACCGACAGCCGCAGTCCGCCCACGCGGCCCAGCACCAGTCCGATGGTGACGGCCGCGGCGAGCGAGATCACGCCGCCGAAGGCGAAGCCGATCCGGGCGCCCCAGGTGTCGGTGACCCAGCCGACCAGCGGCGCGCCCAGCGGCGTACCGCCCATGAAGACCATCATGAACAGGGACATCACCCGGCCGCGCATGGCGGGGTCGGTGGCCATCTGCACCGCGGTGTTCGCGGTGACGTTGACCGTGAGCCCGAAGACCCCGATCGGCGCCATCAGCAGGGCGAACAGCCAGTACTGCGGGGCCAGCGCGGCGACGATCTCCAGCGCGCCGAAGGCGGCGGCGGCCGCGATCAGCACGCGCAGCCGGGCGGTGCCGCGGCGGGCGGCGAGGAGGGCGCCGACCAGGGAGCCGACCGCCATCACCGTGTTGAAGAGGCTGTAGGCGCCGGCGCCGGCGCGGAAGACGTCGTCGGCGTAGGCCGACAGCCACACCGGGAAGTTGAAGCCGAAGGTGCCGATGAAACCGACCAGCACGATGGGCCAGATCAGGTCGGGGCGGCCGGCGACGTAGCGAAGGCCCTCGCGGAGCTGGCCCTTGCCGCGCGGGGTGCGCTCGACGACGTGCAGCTCGCGGGCGCGCATCAGCAGCAGGCCGGTGATGGGCGCGGCGAAGGACAGGCCGTTGGCGAGGAAGGCCCAGCCGGTGCCCGCTCCGGTGATCATGACCCCGGCGACGGCCGGGCCGATCAGCCGGGCGGACTGGAAGTTGGCCGAGTTCAGGCTGACCGCGTTCTGCAGCTGCTCGGGGCCGACCATCTCCGAGACGAAGGACTGGCGGGCCGGGTTGTCGACCACGGTGGCCAGGCCCATGGCGAAGGCGGCGACGTAGACGTGCCAGACCTGGACGTGGCCGGTGAGGGTGAGGGCGGCGAGCGCGAGACCCGTCAGGGCCATCGCGGACTGCGTGCACAGCAGCGTCGGCCGCTTGGGCAGCCGGTCGACGAGGACGCCGCCGTACAGGCCGAACAGCAGCATCGGCAGGAACTGCAGGGCGGTGGTGATGCCGACCGCGGCGGAGGAGCCGGTCAGGCTGAGCACCAGCCAGTCCTGCGCGATGCGCTGCATCCAGGTGCCGGTGTTGGAGACGACCTGGCCCATGAAGAACAGGCGGTAGTTCCTGACCTTCAGGGAGCTGAACATCGAGGACTTGCGGGGGGAGTCGGTGGCGGTCTGGGAGTCGTGGGTGGTCGGTGCGGGGGCGGAGTCTGCTCCGGATCCCGTACTCAAAAGGGTTCGCCTCCTCGCTGGGTGTGCTTACAGATGGGCGAGCTTCTCCAGCACGGGGGCGGCCGCGCGCAGCTTCGCCCACTCGTCCTCGTCGAGGCCGTCGATCAGGCCGGCCAGGAAGGCGTTCCGCTTGCGGCGGCTCTCCTCGAGCATGGTCTCGGCCTGCTCGGTCTGAGTGACGACCTTCTGGCGCCGGTCCTCGGGATGCGGCTCCAGGCGGACCAGTCCCTTGGCTTCGAGCAGCGCCACGATGCGGGTCATCGACGGCGGCTGCACGTGCTCCTTGCGGGCCAGCTCGCCCGGCGTGGCGCTGCCGCAGTTGGCCAGGGTGCCCAGCACCGACATCTCGGTGGGGCTCAGCGACTCGTCCACCCGCTGGTGCTTGAGGCGGCGGGAGAGCCGCATCAGGGCGGAGCGCAAGGAGTTCACGGCGGCTGCGTCGTCGCCATGGGTTAGGTCCGGCATGTTCTTTAGGGTAACTCATTACCCTGCCTAAGGACCACCGGAGACACACCCGTAGGCCAGTGACCCTGGCCACTGCGCCGTCCGTGTCACGCGGATGTCACCCGAATGGGTGATATCCGTGGGGAAGGCGGCACCTCCCGCCGAGGCGTGCGGCGACCCTCGTCTGCATGGGGACCAGCGTGCTCAGCCTGCGCATGGACCACGAGCTGCTCGAACGGCTCCGCGACCATGCCGCGAAAAGAGGAATGAGCGTCCAGGACTATGTCGTCCGGACGCTCATGCGCAGTGACTTCGACGAGCGGTTCCAGGCCGCCGTCGAGGAGACGGAGCGGTTCTACGGAGTCCCGTGAGGTGACCCCGCAGAACCGCCCCGGAACGGATCCTTCGGCGACCGGATCAGGTCAGACCCAGGGCCGGCATCAGGTAGTAGAAGGCGAAGACCGCCGAGACCACGTACATCGCCGCCGGGATCTCGCGGGCGCGGCCGGTGGCCAGGCGCAGCACCACGAAGGTGATGAAGCCCATGCCGATGCCGTTGGTGATGGAGTACGTGAACGGCATCATCAGCATCGTCACGAAGGCCGGAACGGCGATGGTGAAGTCGGACCAGTCGATCTCCCGGATCGAGCCGGCCAGGATCAGGAAGCCGACCGCGAGCAGGGCCGGGGTGGCCGCCTGGGACGGGACCATCGTGGCGACGGGCGTGAGGAAGAGGGCGGCGGCGAACAGCAGGCCGGTGACGATGTTCGCGAAGCCGGTCCGCGCGCCCTCGCCGACACCGGCCGTGGACTCCACGAAGCAGGTGGTGCCGGAGGAGGAGGTCGCACCGCCGGCCGCGACGGCGATGCCGTCGACGAAGAGGACCTTGTTGATACCGGGCATCTGGCCCTCGGCGTTGGTCAGCTTGGCCTCGTCGCCGATGCCCATGATCGTGCCCATGGCGTCGAAGAACGACGACAGCAGCACCGTGAAGACGAACAGGACGCCGTTCAGCACGCCGACCTTGTGGAATCCGCCGAACAGGCTGACCTGGCCGACCAGGCCGAAGTCCGGGGAGGAGACGGGGTTGCCGGGCCACTTCGGGGTGGTCAGGCCCCACGACGGCACGTGGGCGACCGCGTTGATGATCACGGCCACGACGGTCATGGCGACGATCGAGATCAGGATCGCGCCGGGCACCTTGCGCACCAGGAGGGCGAGCGTGAGCAGCACGCCCAGCACGAACACCAGGACCGGCCAGCCGTTGAGGTGACCGTCGGCGCCCAGCTGGAGCGGGACGGTGGTGTGGGCGGCGTCCGGGATGCGGGAGACGAAGCCGGAGTCGACGAGACCGATCAGCATGATGAACAGGCCGATGCCGATGGCGATGCCCTTGCGCAGGCCGAACGGCACGGCGGCCATCACGCGCTCGCGCAGACCGCTGGCGACCAGCAGCATCACGACGAAGCCGGCCAGCACGACCATGCCCATGGCGTCCGGCCAGGACATGCGCGGGGCGAGCTGCAGCGCGACGACGGTGTTGACGCCGAGACCGGCGGCGAGGGCGATCGGCACGTTGCCGATGACGCCCATGAGCAGCGTGGTGAACGCGGCGGTCAGGGCGGTCGCGGTGACGAGCTGGCCGTTGTCCAGCTGATGCCCGTACATGTCCTTCGCGCTGCCGAGGATGATCGGGTTCAGCACGATGATGTAGGCCATCGCGAAGAAGGTGGCGAAGCCGCCGCGGATCTCGCGGGACAGGGAGCTGCCCCGCTCGGAGATCTTGAAGTAGCGGTCGAGAGCGCCGTACCGGGGCGGTACCCCCGGCTTCTCGGGGGCGGGGACCTTGGCGGTGGCCGAGGTGGACATGCGGATGACCTCAAGGATGCGGGAGGTACGGAAGTACCGGGCCTGGGATGGGATCAAACGTGATCGAGTCTCGCCGCCTTCGGTCACCAACAGGTCTCCCCCATGGTGCTGTTGGTGATTCATACGAAGATAAGCGGCCAGACTCGGACGGTTTCAGTATGAACATATGAACCCCGAAAAGGCTAATCCGGACGCGTGAGCGACGTGGCGGGCGGGCGGAGCGTGCGGCTGACGGGCCGGGCTGGGCACAGAGCACCGGCCGGTGGGGCAGAGAGCGATGGCCTCGGGGCAGAGAGCACCGGCCTCGGGGCAGAGAGCCACCGGTCGGGCGGGGCGGAGAGCAGGGGCCGGCGGGGCGGAGAGCACGGGCCGGGCGGCCCCCTCACCCCCGGGCCGTAAGCTGAGCCCATGGCGAAGTGGACCCCCAAGCACGAGGCGCCGGAGCCCCTGGAGGGCCCCGTGGTCGCCACCATCACCGGCGGCACGATCGTCTGGTTCGTCCTCTTCCTGGCCCAGCTCCCCTTCTACGGCTGGTTCGCCGACCACGGCCACACCTGGTGGCTGTGGACCTGCCTGACGGGCGCCGCGCTCGGCCTGGTCGGCATCTGGTACGTCCGCAAGCGCGACGCGGCGATCAAGCGCGCGGCAGGCCGGCCCGACCGGACCCCGACGACGGACAGCCGCCCGGCATCAGCGGAGTGACCCACCC
>NZ_LR732544.1:3542058-3554953 GCF_902506575.1 Streptomyces mexicanus
GTCATAGTGCCCCGGAACGGCCCCCGGTAGCGCCATTGCGGCACGGGGGCCGGACGAGTGCCCGGTCGGGTGGCCGTGCGGGTGGCGCTGTCGTGTCCGGGCGGCTTTGTCCGTGCCGCAATGGCGCTACCGGGGGCCGTTCCGGGGCACTATGACGGAGTGACAGCCGGGAGGACGCCCTCCGAGACCGCTGGGATCGACGAGCCCGAGGGGTTCGAGGAGGGCAGCCGAGACAGTGGTTCGGGCCGGTTCGGCGGGTCCGTCCGCGCGGTGGGCCGTGCCCTGCGCCTGCCGGTGACGGGAACGGTCCGCGGCATCCGCCGGGCCACGCACGCGCACGGCGCCGGCGAGTCGGGGCTGGGCAAGCTGATCGAGCTGCACGCGGTGAACGGCGCCGGTGACGTGATGATCACCGTGGCGCTGGCCTCCACCGTCTTCTTCTCCGTGCCCACCGACGAGGCCCGCGGCCGGGTCGCGCTGTACCTGGCCATCACCATGGCCCCCTTCACGGTCCTCGCGCCCGTCATCGGCCCCCTGCTGGACCGGCTGCCGCACGGGCGGCGCGCCGCGATGGCCGCGGCGATGCTCGCCCGGGCGCTGCTCGCCCTGGTCATCGCGGGCGCGGCGGCCGGGGGCGGGCTGGAGCTGTATCCGGCGGCGCTCGGCGTACTCGTGGCCTCCAAGGCCTACGGGGTGGTCCGCAGCGCCGTCGTGCCACGGCTGCTGCCGCCGCGCTTCTCCCTGGTGAAGGCCAACTCGCGGGTGACGCTCGGCGGGTTGCTGGCCACCGGGGCCGCCGCGCCCGTCGGGGCGGGACTGCACCTGGTCGGGCCGCGCTGGCCGCTGTACGGCGCCTTTGTGATCTTCGTCGGGGGAACGTTCCTGTCCTTCTCCCTGCCGCCCAAGGTGGACTCGGCGCGCGGCGAGGACCGCGCCCTGCTCGCGGCGGACACGGGCCGGCTGCACGGGCCGCGGCGGGAGGGTGCCAAGCGGCCGGGGCTGCGGACGGTGGGCACGGCCGTCACGCACGCCCTGGCGGCCAACGCGGCCCTGCGCTGCCTGTCCGGCTTCCTGATCTTCTTCCTCGCCTTCCTGCTGCGGGAGCATCCGCTGGCCGGCGCGAGCGCGGCGGTGTCACTGGGCATGGTCGGCGCCGCGGCGGGCGCGGGCAACGCGCTGGGCACGGCGGTCGGGGCCTGGCTGCGGTCGCGGGCGCCGGAGGTGATCATCGTGACGGTCGTGGCGATCGTGCTGGGGGTGGCGGTCACGGCCGCGGTGTTCTTCGGCGCGTTCCTGGTGGCGTGTCTGGCGGCGGTCGCCGGGTTCGGGCAGGCGCTGGCCAAGCTGTCCCTGGACGCGCTGATCCAGCGGGACGTGCCCGAGTTGGTGCGCACCTCGGCGTTCGCGCGCTCCGAGACGCTGCTGCAGATGTCCTGGGTGCTGGGCGGCGCGATCGGCATCGTGCTGCCCCTCAACGGCCTGCTGGGCCTGGCGGTGGGCGCCGCGATCGTGGCGGCGGGCTGGCTGTCGACGGTCCGCGGCCTGCTCGCCTCGGCCCGCCACGGCGCACCCGACCGCCCGGGCACGGCCGTCTGACCTCGCCCGCCCCGAGCCCGGCCCGAGCCCGCCCCGAGCCCGGTCCGGCCGGCCGCTGCACGTGCCGCCGGCCGCCGCGGCGCGGTGCCCGCCGGGTGGGTGCGGCGGCACGCCGTACCCCCGCGTGGGCAGGGGTGTGGACACGCCCGATAGCCTTCGGCCATGACCTTGCTGCAATCCGCCGTGCGACGCCGCCGCGCCGTCGCCGCCGCCGGTGCCGTTTCCGCCGGACTGCTCGCCCTGTCGGCCTGCTCCAAGCCGACCCCGGTCGCCGCGATCACCGTCGGCGGCGACTCGGTGCACGCCGAGGCCACCTGCTACAACGACGGCAAGGCGCTCAAGACCGCCGACCTGCCGAAATGCCTGAAGTCGGACCACTCGATCAAGGTCGACCCCGACGAAACCGTGCGGTTCGGTGTCGACCCGGACATCGCGGACAAGGGCTGGACGATCCTGATGAACGGCCAGCCGCTCACCGACTCCAGCACCAAGACGTACCGCACCATTCCGGGCAGCGTCTTCTTCAACGCCCAGTACGGCGCCAGCGGCAACACCACCTGGATCGCCGTGAAGGAGGGCGAGAAGGACGTGACGGGCATCTGGTCCTTCAAGCTCGAGAAGGCCTCCTGACCACGTCGGTGTCCTTTCCGCGCGTCCTCGTCGCCACCGCCGTCCCGGCCGAACGGGACGCGGTGGCACGGGCGTTCCCGGCCACACCGGCCCACGAGGTGCGGCTGCCCGCGGCGACCCTGCACCGCATCGCCGCACCGGCCACGAACGAGCCGCGCGAACGGCAGGACGAGCGCGAACGGCCGGACCGGCGGGGACGGCAGGAAGAGCGCGAACGGCCGGACCGGCAGGAACAGCTCGAACAGCTGGACCGGCAGGAACGGCAGGGCCGGCAGGACCGGTGTGAACCGCAGGACGTCGGCGGCCGTTTCGATCTCCTGGCCGCCGGTGTCGGCCCCGCCCTCGCCGCCGCCTCCACCGCCGCCGCCCTGACCGCCGCCGCGCTCGACGGCGCCCCTTACGACCTCGTCGTCTCCGCCGGCATCGCGGGCGGCTTCCTGCCCGACGCGCCCCGGGGGGCCCTCGTCGTCGCCGACGAGATCACCGCGGCCGACCTGGGTGCCGAGACCGGCGAGGGCTTCCTGCCGGTGACCGAGCTCGGCTTCGGCACCGTCACCCACCGTCCGCCCGAGCCCCTCGTACGGGCGGTCACGGCCGCGACCGGCGCGGTGCCCGGGACGGTGCTGACCGTCTCGACCGTGACCGGTACCGCCGCCCGCGCCGCCGCGCTGCGCGGGCGCCACCCCCGCGCCCTGGCCGAGGCGATGGAGGGGTTCGGCGTCGCCGAGGCGGCCGCCGCGCACCACGTGCCCGTCCTGGAGCTGCGCGCGGTCTCCAACGCCGTCGGCCCCCGCGACCGCGCCGCCTGGCGCATCGGCGAGGCCCTGGCCGCCCTGACCGAGGGCTTCGGGAAGCTCGCCCCCGCACTGGAGAGTTGGAACGCACATGACCTCGCAGAACCTTGAGCAGCCCGCACCCGAGCAGCCCGCTCCTGAGCAGCGGTCCGAGCAGCCCGCCTCCGGGCAGCGGCTGCGGATCGCCTACTCGCCCTGCCCGAACGACACCTTCGTCTTCGACGCCCTCGCCCACGGCCGCGTCCCCGGTGCGCCCGCGCTCGACGTCACCTTCGCCGACATCGACATCACCAACGGCATGGCCGAGCGCGGCGAGTTCGACGTGCTGAAGGTGTCGTACGCGGTGCTGCCGTACGTCCTGGACGAGTACGCGCTGCTGCCGTGCGGCGGCGCGCTGGGCCGGGGCTGCGGGCCGCTGGTGCTGACCCGGGAGCCGGATGCCGACCTCAGCGGCCGTACGGTCGCGGTGCCGAGCGAGAAGTCGACGGCGTACCTGCTGTTCCGGCTGTGGGCCGCGGACACCGTGCCCGGCGGGGTCGGCGAGATCGTGGTCATGCCGTTCCACGAGATCATGCCGGCCGTGCGGGACGGCAAGGTCGACGCGGGCCTGGTGATCCACGAGGCGCGCTTCACGTACCAGAACTACGGCCTGCACAAGCTCGCCGACATGGGCGAGCACTGGGAGGCCACCACCGGCCTGCCGATCCCGCTGGGCGCGATCATCGCCAAGCGGTCGCTGGGCGAGGAGACGCTGACGCGGCTCGCCGACGCGATCCGGGCCTCGGTCCGCGCGGCCTGGGACGACCCCGAGGTCTCCCGGCCGTACGTCATGGAGCACGCCCAGGAGATGGACCCGGCGGTCGCCGACCAGCACATCGGGCTGTACGTCAACGAGTTCACCGCCGACCTCGGCGCGGACGGCTACGCGGCGATCCGCGGGCTGCTGACCCGCGCGGCGGCCGAGGGCCTGCTGCCGGCTCTGGGCCCGCAGGCCCTGGACTTCCCGTAGATCCCCGATTCCCCTCGCACGGGTGATCACCCGCCCGGATGATCACCCGACAGCGGTCCGGTTGATCGCTCGCACTCGCCACCGGTCCGGCTGGTCACCCGACCGACCGCACGACGGTGGGCCGACCCGGCCGGACGACGGTGAGCCGACCCGACCGGACGACGGTGAGCCGACCCGACCGGACGAGGGTGAGCGGATCCGGCCGGACGACGGTGGGCGGGTCCGGCCGGTCCAGGCATCCGGCTGCTCCGAGGCGTCCGGCCGGTCAGACGTCCATCTGGTCGGCGACCGCCCGCAGCAGGCCGGCGACCTTCTTGCCGGCCGCCTTGTCCGGGTAGCGGCCGCGCTCCAGGGTCTGGCCGACGTTCTCCAGCAGCGTGGTCAGGTCCTGCACGATGGAGAGCAGCTCGTCGGGCTTCTTGCGCTGGGCGGCCGCGACCGACGGGGCCGGCTCCAGGAGCGTCAGGGAAAGGGCCTGGTCACCGCGGTGTCCGGCGACCACGCCGAACTCCACGCGCTGTCCCGGCTTGAGCGTGTCCACTCCGGCGGGCAGGACCGAGGAGTGGACGAAGACGTCACCGCCGTCGTCACGGGAGAGAAAGCCGAAGCCCTTCTCGCTGTTGAACCACTTGACCTTGCCGGTGGGCACGTCCGTCCTCGTCCTCGTACTCGTCGGAAAACTGCTTCTTGAAACGGCTCTGATAGCACTGGGGCGGGTCGCTGCGGACCCGCCGGTATCCAGGCTAATGGTCTTGGGGCCGGTGACAAGACGTCGCCCGGCCGTTCCCTCGGGCTGGGAACTACCCTGGTCCGGTGCGTGACAAAACCCAAACGAATTCCGCCGAGCCCGGGGACCGGCTGATCCGCGCCGGTGCGATCGTCTTCTTCATCGGCACGGTGGCCACCCTGGTCACGGTGGCTCCGCTGTTCTTCGGCGCGAAGCCCTTCCCGACGTACATGTACGGACTGAGCATGCTCATGGCGGCGGGGTTCCTGATCGCGGGTGCCGGGGTGCTGCGGTCGATCGCCGCGGGGCGCCGCCGGGCGCGCGGCGGCACCGAGCAACCGGCCGCCTCGCGCTAGCAGGCTCTCTGCCGCACGTGAGCGCGTCAGCGCGCGGCGTCGGTGCGTCAGCGCCTGGCGTCAGCTGCCGCTCCCGCCGGCTTCCTGCTGCTGCGGCCGGTCGCCGAGGTAGCCCTCGAACCATTGCGGGAAAGCGGTGAGGTCGGCCAGGACGACGTCCGCGCCGGCCGCACGCAGTTCCGGCTCGCCGCACGGGCCGGTGGCCACCGCCACCGACAGGGCGCCGGCCGCGCGGGCGCCGCGGACGTCCCCGAGGTGGTCGCCGACGTACACCTCGGCGCCGTACTCGCGCAGCGCCTCGGCCTTCTGCTCCGCCCACAGGCCGCCGATCACCGCGTCCGGCTCGATGCCCAGGTGCTCCAGGTGCAGCTTGGCGTTCGGCTCGAACTTGGCGGTGACGACGATCGCCCGCCCGCCGGCCCGCCGCACGGCCGCGACCGCCTCCCGGGCGCCGGGCATCGCGAGCGTGGGCGCGATGGCGGTCGCCGGGTACAGCTCGCGGTACAGGTCCGCGACCGACTCGACCTCCTCGGGCGGGAACCAGTTGACCAGCTCCTCGCTGAGCGGCGGGCCGAGCCGCGTGACGGCCAGGTCGGCGTCGACGTACGTCCCCGTCCGCTCGGACAGCGCCAGGTAGCAGGCGCGGATGCCGGGACGGGAGTCGATGAGGGTCATGTCGAGGTCGAAGCCGACGGTCGGCGCGGGGGAAGTCATATGGGCCATTGTGCCGTGCGGGCCGTGACCGCCCGGCGCGGGCCGGAACTCCCCCAGCTCGAATCAGGGGGCCGGGGAGGGGGGACGTCGGCTCGGGTGCCGCGTCAGCGCTGCCGCTGGGACCGCCAGACCAGGAACAGCGCCGAGGCCACCGCCGCGCCCCGCACCACCCAGGGCCAGGTCTGGGTGAGCGCGTCGTTCATGTGGCCCTGCGTGACGGGGTCGCCCCAGCGGCCGGTGGTGCGGCCCCACAGCCACCCGAGCCCGGCCGCGACGGCCAGGCCGGGCATGCCCAGCACGGCCCACTTGGTCTCCGCGGGGCTCAGGCGGCGTGAGCCGTAGGCGATGACCCAGCCGAGCAGCAGCGCGAACCAGTTGCCGAACACCGCCCCGGCCACCAGCAGCACGGCCGCGCACAGCAGCAGGGGATTGCGCATGCTCCCGGCCGGGCGGCGCAGCAGTCCGAGGCGGCGACGGGCGGGTTCCGCCGCGGCCGGGGGTGCCTCCGCCTCCGCCGCCGGAGACCGCCGTACCCGTGCAGCGGGAGCCGCGGGCGCGTGAGGACGAGGCGGCGGACGCCGCCGGGACCGGCACCACGGCGCGGGCCCTGCCCGGGGCCCCGGCCCGGGTGCCCCCGTGGGGGGGCGCGCGGGCCGCGGGGCCGGGGGGCCGGGGGGGGCGGGCGGCGGCGGGGCGGGCGGGGGGCGCGCCGGCGGGGGCGGGGGGGGGGCCGCGCGGGGGGCCGGGGCCGCGGGCGGTCGCGCGGCCGGCGGGGGGCCCTGGGGGGGGGCGCTCGGCCTGGGGCTGGCAGGGGCGGTGCTGGCCCTCACCGACCTGCCGTCCTTCGGCACCTCCGGGACCACGGTAGCGGGTGGGCACGACCGCGACCGAGCCGCCCCCGCGGTCGTGCCCACCCGCTACCGTGGGTCGGATGAGCAGCGACGACAAACCGGCGGAACCGGCGGCGGCCCCCCGCTCGCTCGCGGAGGCGCTGCGCGCGCGGGACGACGCCGCCCTGGCCGCGCTCCTGCGCAGCCGCCCCGACCTCATCACTCCGGTCCCCACCGACCTGACCCAGCTGGCCACCCGTGCCGGGACCCGGGCGTCGGTGGTGCGGGCGCTGGAGCGGCTGGACCGGTTCGCGTTGCAGACGGCTCAGGCGCTGGCGGTGGCCGGTGATCCGGCGACGTACGGCGAACTGCTCGGCCTGATGGCCGGGGACGCCGGGGACCCGGCGGTCGAGGCCGCCCTGCCCCGCGCCCTGGGCACCCTGCGCACGCAGGCGCTGGTGTGGGGCGCCGACGACCGGCTGCGGCTGGTGCGCACCGCCCGCGAACTGCTCGCCCCCTCCCCGCAGCACCCCTCGCCGACCGGGCTCGGCCCGACGGTCAAGGAGGCGACGGCCGGCATGTCGCCGGGGCGGATCCAGGAGATCCTGGCCACCGCCGGGCTGCCCTCGACGCACGACTCCGTCTCCGCGGTGGCCGCGCTGACGGAGCTGTTCACCGACCGGGACCGGCTGTCCGCGCTGCTCGCCGGGCTCCCGGCGGACTCCCTGGAGGTGCTGGAACGGCTGGTGTGGGGCCCGCCGTACGGGCAGGTCACCGCCGACCCGGCGCCCCGGCTGCGGCTGCTGCTCGACCGGGGGCTGCTGCGGCCCCCCGCGCCGGGCACGGTCGTCCTGCCGCGCGAGGTGGCGCTGCACCTGCGCGCGGGCCGCGCGCACCGCGCGCCCGAGCCGGTGCCGCCCGCGGTGACGGCGGCGGCGACCCACCGTCCCCAGGTGGTGGACGCGACGGCCGCCGGGCAGGCGTACACGGCGCTGGCCACCGTCGAGGAGTTGCTGAAGGACTGGGACGAGGGCGGCCCGACCGTGCTGCGCGCCGGCGGCCTGAGCGTGCGCGACCTCAAGCGCACCGCCGTCGCCCTGGACGTGCCCGAGCCGGTGGCCGCCTTCTGGGTGGAGCTTGCCTACGCCGCCGGGCTGGTGGCCTCCGACGGCGAGGTCGACGAGCGGTACGCGGCCACCCCGGCCTACGACGAGTGGCTGCAGCGGCCCGCCGCCGAACGGTGGGCCCACCTGGCGCAGACCTGGCTGGCGGCGACCCGCACGCCGGGCCTGGTCGGGGGGCGGGACGCCAAGGACCGTGCGCTGTCCGCGCTGGGCCCGGGCCTGGACCGCTCGGCCGCGCCGGAGGTACGGCACCGGGTGCTGTCGCTGCTCGCCGCGCTGCCGGAGGGGGCGGCGCCGAACGCCGAGTCGATGCTGGCCCGGCTGCGCTGGGAGCGCCCGCTGCGCGGCCCGCAGCGCGAGCGCGACGAGGAGCACGACCTGCGCACCCGGCTCGCCCGGTGGACGCTGTCCGAGGCGGAGCTGCTGGGCGTCACCGGGCGCGGCGCGCTGTCCACCCACGGGCGGGCCCTGCTGGGCGCCCCCCAGCCGCAGCCCCGCAGCGCCGAGGAGCCCTCCGGGCCCGGTGACAAGCTGCCCGTCCACCACCACCCCACGCCTGCGGTGCCCGCCCTCTCCCCCGCCGAGCAGGCCGCTGCCGCGGCCACGGCCGCGCGGCTGCTCGCCCCGCTGCTGCCCGAGCCGCTGGACCACGTCCTGCTCCAGGCGGACCTGACGGCGGTGGCGCCCGGGCCGTTGCAGCGCCCGCTCGCCGACATGCTGGACGTGCTCGCGGGCGTGGAGTCCAAGGGCGGCGCGACCGTGTACCGGTTCACCCCGGCCTCGGTCCGCCGCGCCCTGGACGCCGGGCAGACCGCCTCCGACCTGCACGCCTTCCTCGCCGAGCACTCCCGTACGCCGGTGCCGCAGCCGTTGGCGTACCTGATCGACGACGTGGCCCGCCGGCACGGCCACCTGCGGGTGGGCGCGGCCTCGGCGTACGTGCGCTGCGACGACGAGACGCTGCTGAACGAGATCCTGGCCGACAAGCGCTCCACCGGCCTCGGGCTGCGCCGCCTGGCGCCGACCGTGCTGGCCGCGCAGGCGGACCCGGCCGCCCTGCTGGAGGGCCTGCGCACGATGGGCTACGCCCCGGCCGCCGAGTCCGCGCAGGGCGATGTGCTGATCACCCGGGCCGACTCCCACCGCACCCCGCCGCGCACCCCGCCCGAGCCGGTCCCGGAGGGCCCGCCGGTCCCGGACGCCACGCTGCTGTCCGCCGCGATCCGCGCCATCCGCGCCGGCGACCTGGCCGCCACCGCCCCGCGCAAGCCGGCCGACGGTGCCCCGGTGGCGCCCGGCGAGCTGCCGCGCACGAGTTCCGCGGAGACCCTGGCCACCCTGCAGGCGGCGGTCCTGACGGGCGAGGCGGTGTGGATCGGCTACGTCAACGCCGACGGCGCCGCGAGCCAGCGGGTCGTCGCCCCGATCCGCGTCGAGGGCGGCTTCGTGACGGCGTACGACCACACCGCCGACGAGGTGCGGACCTATCCGCTGCACCGGATCACGGGGGTGGCGGAGCTGGCGGAGGACTGACGGTGATCGCCGGGGTTTGAGGCACACTGGACGTTTGGCCGTCGTGGAAAGGGTGTGTGCTGCACGTGAACGGTCCCCTCATCGTCCAGTCCGACAAAACCCTGCTGCTGGAAGTCGACCACGAGCAGGCCGACGACTGCCGGCGGGCCATCGCGCCGTTCGCCGAGCTGGAGCGGGCGCCGGAGCACATCCACACCTACCGGGTGACCCCGCTGGGCCTGTGGAACGCCCGGGCGGCCGGGCACGACGCCGAGCAGGTCGTGGACGCGCTGGTGCAGTACAGCCGGTATCCGGTGCCGCACGCGCTGCTGGTGGACGTCGCCGAGACGATGGACCGCTACGGGCGGCTGACGCTGTCCAAGCACCCGGCGCACGGGCTGGTGCTGACCACCACCGACCGGCCGGTGCTGGAGGAGGTGCTGAAGTCCAAGCGGATCGCCCCGCTGGTCGGCGCCCGCATCGATGCGGACACCGTGGTCGTGCACCCCTCCGAGCGCGGGCAGATCAAGCAGGTGCTGCTGAAGCTGGGCTGGCCCGCCGAGGACCTGGCCGGGTACGTCGACGGCGAGGCGCACCCGATCGAGCTGCGCGAGGACGGCTGGGCGCTCAGGCCCTACCAGAAGCAGGCCGTGGAGAACTTCTGGCACGGCGGCAGCGGGGTCGTGGTGCTGCCGTGCGGCGCGGGCAAGACGCTGGTCGGCGCCGGGTCCATGGCCCAGGCGAAGTCCACGACGCTGATCCTGGTGACCAACACCGTCTCCGCCCGGCAGTGGAAGCACGAGCTGGTGAAGCGGACCTCGCTGACCGAGGACGAGATCGGCGAGTACAGCGGCACGAAGAAGGAGATCCGGCCCGTCACCATCGCCACCTATCAGGTGCTGACGACGAAGCGGAAGGGGATCTATCCCCACCTGGAGCTGTTCGACTCCCGGGACTGGGGCCTGATCGTCTACGACGAGGTGCACCTGCTGCCCGCGCCCGTGTTCAAGTTCACCGCCGACCTGCAGGCGCGGCGGCGGCTCGGCCTGACCGCGACCCTGGTGCGCGAGGACGGCCGGGAGTCGGATGTGTTCTCCCTCATCGGGCCGAAGCGGTTCGACGCGCCGTGGAAGGAGATCGAGGCGCAGGGCTACATCGCCCCCGCCGACTGCGTCGAGGTCCGGGTGAACCTGACCGACTCCGAGCGGCTGGCCTACGCCACCGCCGAGGCCGAGGAGAAGTACCGCTTCTGCTCGACCACCGCGACCAAGCGGAAGGTCACCGAGGCCATCGTCCGCCGCTTCGCCGGACAGCAGATCCTCGTCATCGGCCAGTACATCGACCAGCTCGACGAGCTGGGCGAGCACCTGAACGCCCCGGTGATCAAGGGCGAGACGTCCAACGCCCAGCGCGAGAAGCTGTTCGACGCCTTCCGCTCGGGCGAGATCAACGTGCTGGTGGTGTCGAAGGTGGCCAACTTCTCCATCGACCTGCCGGAGGCGACGGTCGCCATCCAGGTCTCGGGCACCTTCGGCTCCCGCCAGGAGGAGGCCCAGCGCCTGGGCCGGGTGCTGCGTCCCAAGGCCGACGGCCACCAGGCCCACTTCTACTCGGTGGTCGCCCGCGACACCATCGACCAGGACTTCGCCGCCCACCGCCAGCGCTTCCTGGCCGAGCAGGGCTACGCCTACCGGATCATGGACGCGGACGAACTGCTGGCCGAGAACTGAGGCCACGCCGGCGGGCCGGCGGCCGGGCCTCCCGCCGCCGCACGGCCGTCGCCGCCAGCAGGGCGCAGGTCAGCAGCGCGTAGGGGGCGGCCAGAGGCTGCTGCCACCACGGCAGGTGCAGGTCCAGGTCGCCCGCGCGGGGGACGAACCACATCGTGCGGGCGGTGAAGCACAGCGCGGTCAGGGCCGCCCAGGTGCGGTGGCCGTCCGCCAGCAGCACGGCGATCAGCGGCACGCACCACACCCAGTGGTGGGACCAGCTGATCGGTGACACCAGCAGGGCGGTCAGGCCCGTCAGCACGACGCCCCACCGCTCCTCGTCCGTCCGGCTCGCGGCCCACAGGCCCGCCACGCCGAGGGCGACCGCCGGGAGCAGCCAGGCCGCGCCGGGCGTCTGCGTGTGCAGGGCCCGGGCGACCAGGCCCTGCAGGGACTGGTTGTCGATGATCCACGCCTTGCCCACCCGATCGGTGTCGAGGACGAGCCGGGTCCAGTAGGTCACGCTGGCCGCCGGCAGCACGAGCCCGCCCACGGCGACCGTCCCGGCGAAGGCGGCGAGCGCCGTGGCCGCCTCGCGGCGGCGCCCGCGCAGCAGCAGGTAGACGACGAAGAGGCCCGGGGTGAGCTTGATCCCCGCCGCCACGCCGATCCCGGCGCCCCTGCCGCGCGCGCCCGGCGGCCGGGTCAGATCCCACAGGACCAGGCAGGCCAGGGCCAGGTTGATCTGCCCGAAGGCGAAGGTCTGGAAGACCGGCTCCAGCCACAGGGCCAGGGCCGTCGCGGCGCACAGCAGCGGCAGGCCGGGGCCGCATCCCGCCCAGGCTGCGGGGCGATCGGCGGAACGGCGGGCAGGGCGGCCGGTGGGCCAGCCGTCCAGGTGCCCGGCGGGGAGGCCGGCGAGGCGGGCGGAGAGGTGGACCAGCCAGGCCAGCAGCAGCGCGTTGCCCGTGAGGAACACCGCCTTCAGCGCCACATCGGGCAGCCAGGCCGTCGGCACGAACAGCAGCGCGGCGAACGGCGGGTACGTCGCCGGCAGGCGTCCCTCCGTGACCGCGAAGCCGTACAGGTCACGGCCGTGCACGACGGCCGCGCCCTCGGCCCGGTAGACCAGGGCGTCGGGCATCTCCACGCCCTTGACGGCGAACAGGAGCGTGAGGGCGGTGAAGGAGACGGCGAGGAGGGCGAGCGCGGGGGCGGTGCGCGACCGGAGGGCCATCGTCCGTTCTGTCACGGACCGACCCTAGTAGGTCATGTGCGGCGTATGCCCGCTTCCTCGCCGTACTCCCCGAGGACGACGACCTCGAACGCGGCGCCCGCGAACACCCTGACGGCGTGCAGGGCGTCGGCCAGGCGGCCGTGGCGAAGGTGCTGGCGGTGGGCGGCCGTGACGTCGGCCGGGTGGGCAGCGGACGCGGGAGGGAAGAGTGCTGCGCTCATGCCTCCAGAGTGGATCGCGGGACCCCGCACCGGCATCGGTCTGCGGAGCCAACCTCGCCGCCCTTCCCGTACCCCCGTGGGCGGAGCGCATCCCCTACACCGGGCGGGTTGGCGCCCCCTAGGGGACACCGCCCGGAAGCGGCCCGGACACCGCCGGGAAGCAGCCCAGGCATCACCGGGAAGCAGCCCGGACCCCGCCGGAAAGCGGCCCGCCGCCCGCGCCGGACCGGCCGGCGGCCGGAAAAACCGTTGGCCTCCACCGCCTTCGAGGACCTAGAATCTCCGCTCTTGCCCGCCTCCCCCGCCGGGAGCGCCGCCGACCGGTCGGAAACCGGCCGGCAGATCCCGCAGCCGCCCGGTGGTGCCGCCCGCACCGCCGAGGACGACGCCCACCGCCCGTCCCGCAGGTCCTCCGGAGGCACGTCCTTGTCCACGC
>NZ_LR732544.1:3555054-3557378 GCF_902506575.1 Streptomyces mexicanus
GCCGATGACCGTCCCGCCGACGACCCCCTCGCCCGCGAACAGGCCCACCTCGCCGCCTCCCGTGCCGCCCTGCGGGCCATGCGCGCGGACGTCGAAGCGCTCGACATCCGCGACGTCACCGCCAACTGGGTGAACGCCGAAGTGCTGGCCCGGCAGATCGAGGACCGCATCAAGGCGCTGGCCGACCTCAGCGACACCCCGCTGTTCTTCGGCCGCCTCGACTACCTGCACGCGCCCGGCGCGGACCGGGCCGAGGGCGCCGAGGGCGAGCAGTTCTACATCGGGCGTCGACATGTGCACGACGGCGACGGCGACCCCATGGTCATCGACTGGCGCGCCCCGGTCTCGCAGCCGTTCTACCAGGCGTCCAAGAAGAACCCGATGGACATCGCGCTGCGCCGCCGCTTCGGCTACACCGGCGGCGAGCTGACGGCGTACGAGGACGAGCACCTGTCCGACCCGGCGGAGGCGGACACCACCAGCAAGCTGCTCCAGCGGGAGATCGAGCGCCCGCGCGTGGGCCCGATGCGCGACATCGTGGCGACCATCCAGCCCGAGCAGGACGAGATCGTCCGGTCGGGGCTGTCCGGCACGGTCTGCGTGCAGGGCGGACCCGGCACCGGGAAGACCGCCGTCGGCCTGCACCGCGTCGCCTACCTCCTCTACGCCCACCGGGAGCGGCTGGCCCGCACCGGCACCCTCGTCATCGGGCCGAACCGCTCCTTCCTGCGGTACATCGAGCAGGTGCTGCCGGCGCTCGGTGAGCTGACGGTGCAGCAGGCCACCGTGGACGACCTGGTCGCCCGGGTGGAGGTGCGCGGCACGGACGACGCGCCGGCCGCCCTGGTCAAGGGCGACGCCCGGATGGCCCAGGTGCTGCGGCGGGCCCTGTACTCCCACGTGACGACGCCCACCGAAGCGGTCGTCGTGGTGCGCGGCTCGCGCCGCTGGCGCGTCCCGGCGTACGAACTTCAGGAAATCGTCGAGGAGTTGCTGCGCCGCGGCATCCGCTACGGCGCCGCCCGCGAGGCGCTGCCGCAGCGGATCGCGCACGCCGTGCTGGTGCAGATGGAGCGGGCGGGCGAGGCCCCGGACGACCGGGTGCAGGACTCCGTCGCCCGCAACGCGGCGGTGAAGGCCGCCGTGAAGGCGATCTGGCCGCAGGTCGATCCGGCCAAGCTGGTGCTGCGGCTGCTGTCGGACGCCGACTTCCTCGCCGCGCACGCCGAGGGGATCCTCACCGAGGAGGAGCAGAAGGCGATCCTGTGGGCCAGGCCCGCGCGGTCGGTGAAGTCGGCGAAGTGGTCGGCGGCCGACGCCGTGCTGATCGACGAGGCGGCCGACCTGGTGGAGCGCACCTCGTCCCTCGGGCACGTGGTCCTGGACGAGGCGCAGGATCTGTCCCCCATGCAGTACCGGGCGGTCGGCCGGCGCTGCACCACCGGCTCGGCCACCGTCCTCGGCGACCTCGCCCAGGGCACCACCCCGTGGGCGACGCGCACCTGGGAGGAGGCCCTGTCCCACCTGGGCAAGCCCGAGGGCGTGGTCGAGGAGCTGACGGCCGGTTTCCGCGTGCCGACGGACGTCATCGCCTACGCCTCCCGCCTGCTGCCGCACATCGCGCCCGGCCTGACCCCGGTCGCCTCCGTCCGGGAGAACCCGGGCTTCTTCGAGGTCCGCGCGATCGAGGGGGAGGCGGAGGGCGCCGCACGGGACGCCGCTGTGGTCGCCGCCTGCGCGGAGTTGCTGCGCCGCGAGGGCTCGACCGGCCTGATCGCCGCCGACGCCCGGATCCCGGCCCTCGCCGAGGCGCTGACGGCCGCCGGGCTGACGTACCTGTCCCCCGGCGAGGAGACCACCGCCGAGACCCGGCTCACCCTGGTCCCGGCCTCGCTCGCCAAGGGCCTGGAGTACGACTACGTGGTGCTGGACGAACCCCGGGCCGTGGTCGACGGCGAACCGGACGAACGCACCGGCCTGCGCCGCCTGTACGTGGCCCTGACCCGAGCGGTGTCGGGTCTGATCGTGACCCATTCGGCGCCGCTGCCCGCCCAGTTGGCCTGACGGCGCGCCGCTAAGGTGTCGTGCCGTTCCGTCGTCCCGCCCCGGAAAGGCCGCTCGTGAGCACTCCGCCGCCTCAGCATCCGGCGTACCAGCAGAACCCCGGGCCCTACCGGACCGGACCCGGGCCGCACCCACCGGCTCCGGGGGCGTACGCCCAGGGCCCTGCCCCGTATCAGCCCGCTCCGGGTGCGTACCAACCGGCTCCGGGCCCGTACGCCCACGGTCCTGGCCCTGTCTCCTATACCCCTCCGACGCTGCCG
>NZ_LR732544.1:3557479-3577938 GCF_902506575.1 Streptomyces mexicanus
CCACCCACCCGGCGAGTTGACTCACCGCTTCCGACTTGCCACGCACGGTCACCAGGCTCTAGCGTGCCCGCATAACGAACAACCCCCGCCAGGCGCTACCAACACCTGCGGGGGTCTGACCGACGAGATCGAAGAAGGCGATCCCGTGGCTGACACCCACTTTAGCCCTGCCTCCCTGCCCGCGCACGCGCCCTCGCAGGCGCCCCCGCACCCGATGGCCAAGCCGGGTTACGGCAAACGGACCGTGCCGGACCAACACCCGCGTACGGCACACGACTTCTCGCACCTCCCGCCCCGCGAGGCGGCCGTCGCGGCGTACCTCGACCGGCTTCCGCAAGGCGCCGACATCTCGGTGAAAACGCTGGCCAAGCAGCTCCCTTACGGCCAGTGCGCACTGCGGACCGCCCTCAACCGCCTCCAGGCGGCGGGGCACTTGCGGCGCGGCCGGGAGCGGCTGGAGACGGGTGCGGGCGGCACCCGGTGGATCACCCGATCGTGGTGGTCTCGTACCGCGCGCGACGACGCCTGGTGGGTGGCGTTCACGCGGGGCGACGTACCGGAGGAGCCGGCCGGGCCGCCGCCGGGCGGCCCCACCCGGTCCCGCGCGCACGTCCTGCTCGCCGCCCTGGGCCGTACCGCGCCCGTGCTGTCGCTGTCCGCCGCCGACTGCGCCGCACTCGCGCCGCTGCTCACCCAGTGGTTCGCGCACGGGGTCACCGACGAGGCCGTGCTGCGCGCCCTGACCGAGGGGCTGCCGTCCCCGGTGCACCACCCGGCCGCGCTGGTCCGCCGCCGCCTGATCGACAAGCTGCCGCCGGACCCCCTCCCCCGCCCGGCGCCCCGGCGCCTGCTGGAGTGCGCGGAGTGCGGCGTGCCGGGGCGCCCGGAGGCGCTGCCGGGGGGCGTGTGCGCGGGCTGCAGGGGCGGGACGCGCGCCGCCGCGCCCCCACGCGCCGTGCCCGCTTCCGCCGTCCGGGCCCACGCGGCCGGGATCCGCGCTGCGATGGCCTCCGGACGACGAGAAGGGACACCCGTATGACGGCATCCACGGTCCGGCACGACCACCTACGGGCACCATGGGGGAGAGGAGGCGACGCCATGACTCCTGACACCGAAGAACGCCCGCAGATGTCCGTCGAGGACTTCGAGGAGCTCGTCCGCCGGGCCCCCAGGGAGCTGCGGAACCGGCTGGAGCTCCTGGGCGGAAGGCACTGCATCCGGCACGGGCCGCTCGACGTGGAGGAGTTCGAGGAACTGGCCGCAGCCGCCCCCGAAACCGTGCGGCTCGAATACGTCAACAGAAAGGTAGTAGTCAAAGCCAGGCCGGACGGCAACCACGGCGAGATCTTCATGTGGCTGCTCCGTCAGTGCATGCAGCAGCGCCCCGAGCTGAACCTCATGCCCGAGCGAGGGGTCAAGGCCGAGGCATACCGCAAGGACCGCGCCATCACCGACGGCTTCCTCGCACCCGTGAGCCACTTCAAGGGCCCCATGGGTTACGCGGCGGCCGGGATCCCCGTGTATCTGCTCATCGACCGCGACAGCGCCACGGTCAGCGTGTACAGCGAGCCGAAGGACGGACGTTACCTCCAGTGCTCCACCCGCCCCTGGGGGCGACCGGCGAGCTGCCGCCTCGGGTGGACATCACCCTGGACACCGAGAGGCTCAAGGACTACGCCGAGTCAACTACCCGTCGCTAGAGCGACGGGCTTGCCCAACGGGCATCACTGGCTGTGATGCTGCGTTTGCGTCCAGTCCCACCCCGGCGTACATGCTCCGGTGGTGGGGCAGGGGCCGTCGACGAGGCCCCGCGTCGCCACAACTCGCGCGCTCGGGCGCGGATGTTGCGGGAGCCGTTCCGGTCTGCATGATCAACGAATCCGCAGTTCCGGCACGCGAACCGGGCCTGGGAGACCCGGTTCGCCTTGTCGATGTGGCCGCACTCGGCGCAGGTACGGGAGGTGTACGCCGGATCGACGTACACCACCGGCACTCCGGCCTTGCGGGCCTTGTACGCGATGAAATGTCCCAGCTGTGCGAAGCTCCAGCTGGAGTGGGTGGCCCGTTGGGGCTTGCGTAGCCGTACCCGTTCGCGGATGCCCGTAAGGTCTTCCAAGGCGATTCCGCGACCGGTGCGTTCTGCCTCGGCCACCACATGTTTCGCGATCTTGTGGTTGATGTCCCTGACCCGCCGCGCCTCCTTGCGCCTGCGCTTCTTCAGCCGACGCCTGGCGGACGGGGTGCCCTTCTTCTGCAGCTTGGTACGCAGCGCGCGTTCCCGGGCGCGGATGCGGTTCATTTTGCGTCCGGCCATGATCTCGCCGTCGGACGTGGTGGCGATGTTGACGATGCCCAGGTCGATACCGAGGAAGTCCGCCGGGTCGGTGTTCGGCGGTGCTTGAGGGACCTCGCAGGTGGCCAGCAGGAACCACATGCCGTCGCGGCACACGAGGTCGGACTCGCCCTTGCGGTGCAGGGCCAGCGTGGCCAGCTGCTCGGGCGAGGCGGTGAACGCCACGTCCTTCACCCGGCCCGACACTGTCCAGATGGAGACCCGCCGCTCGGGGATCTGCCAGGACAGCATCCGGTCGTCATAAGGCTGCGCGCTGTCGGGCCGGAAGGCAACCGGCTTCCCGGCGGCCTTCCGGTGGCGCTGTGAGCCGGGCCTGCCCAGGTTCCCGGCCTTCAGGTTGGCCTTGAGCGCGGCGTAGGCGTCGCAGGTCTTCTTGATGACTTGCTGGGCGGCCTGCGCCCCCAGGTTCCACCGGGCCTTGATCTCGCTGTAGGTGTGCTCGCGCAGCGCGAAGTTGCGCTTCACGTCCTTCTCGAAGGCGACCCGGCCGGCCCAGGTCGCCGCTTCGTTGCAGGCGCGCAGGGTCGCCTCCAGCGCAGCCGCCTGCACGGGCGTCGGCAGCAGTCTGACCTGCACCACCAGCTTCACGATCAGCAAACCTACACATGCGCACGACTGCCAACCGCACGTTCGCCACGAATCACCCGCCCGAGTGAACGTGGGCACAAGCCCCGGCTCCGCCGGACACGAACCCGGCCGCTTCACGGCCGAGCACACAGGAGCGATAGCGCGGCTCCCCGCGCCGCGACCACGAGGATGCGATTCCTCCCAGGGCTGAAGCCCTGGGGTCCCACGCAAGAATCTGCTGGAACCTGCGGCGAACGCCCGAGGGCGGCACCCCCTGTCTCCAGGGAGTGCCGCCCTCGGCGTACGGACTGCTGCCGATCCTCAGCGGGATCAGAAGTCCATGTCACCGCCCGGCATGCCGCCGCCGGCCGGCGCGGCGGCCTTCTCCGGCTTGTCGGCGATGACGGCCTCGGTGGTGAGGAACAGCGCGGCGATGGACGCGGCGTTCTGCAGCGCGGAGCGGGTCACCTTGGCCGGGTCGATGATGCCCTCGGCGATCAGGTCGACGTACTCGCCGGTCGCGGCGTTCAGGCCGTGGCCCGGGGTCAGGTTGCGCACCTTCTCCACCACGACACCGCCCTCGAGGCCGGCGTTGACGGCGATCTGCTTCAGCGGGGCCTCCAGGGCGACGCGCACGGCGTTGGCGCCGGTCGCCTCGTCACCCTCCAGCTCCAGCTTCTCGAAGACCTGGGAGGCCTGCAGCAGGGCCACGCCACCACCGGCGACGATGCCCTCCTCGACGGCCGCCTTGGCGTTGCGGACGGCGTCCTCGATGCGGTGCTTGCGCTCCTTGAGCTCCACCTCGGTGGCGGCGCCGGCCTTGATGACCGCGACACCGCCGGCGAGCTTGGCCAGGCGCTCCTGCAGCTTCTCGCGGTCGTAGTCGGAGTCGCTGTTCTCGATCTCGGCGCGGATCTGGTTGACGCGGCCGTTGACCTGCTCGGAGGAGCCGGCACCGTCGACGATGGTGGTCTCGTCCTTGGTGATGACCACCTTGCGGGCCTTGCCCAGCAAGTCGAGGGTGGCGTTCTCCAGCTTGAGGCCGACCTCCTCGGAGATGACCTCGCCGCCCGTGAGGATGGCGATGTCGCCGAGCATGGCCTTGCGGCGGTCGCCGAAGCCCGGGGCCTTGACGGCGACGGACTTGAAGGTGCCGCGGATCTTGTTGACGACCAGGGTCGACAGGGCCTCGCCCTCGACGTCCTCGGCGATGATCAGCAGCGGCTTGCCCGACTGCATGACCTTCTCCAGCAGCGGGAGCAGGTCCTTGACCGAGGAGATCTTGGAGTTGGCGATGAGGATGTACGGGTCCTCGAGCACCGCCTCCATGCGCTCCATGTCGGTGGCGAAGTAGGCGGAGATGTAGCCCTTGTCGAAGCGCATGCCCTCGGTGAGCTCCAGCTCCAGCCCGAAGGTCTGCGACTCCTCGACGGTGATGACGCCTTCCTTGCCGACCTTGTCCATGGCCTCGGCGATCAGCTCACCGATCTGGGTGTCGGCGGCGGAGATGGACGCGGTGGAGGCGATCTGCTCCTTGGTCTCGACCTCCTTGGCCTGGTCGAGCAGGGCGGCGGAGACGGCCTCGACGGCCTTCTCGATACCGCGCTTCAGAGCCATCGGGTTGGCACCGGCGGCGACGTTGCGCAGGCCCTCCTTGACCAGGGCCTGGGCGAGCACGGTCGCGGTGGTCGTACCGTCACCGGCGACGTCGTCCGTCTTCTTGGCGACTTCCTTGACCAGCTCGGCGCCGATCTTCTCGTACGGGTCCTCGAGCTCGATCTCCTTGGCGATGGAGACACCGTCGTTGGTGATCGTGGGGGCGCCCCACTTCTTCTCGAGGACGACGTTGCGGCCCTTGGGGCCGAGGGTCACCTTGACGGCGTCCGCGAGCTGGTTCATGCCGCGCTCGAGGCCGCGCCGCGCCTCCTCGTCGAACGCGATGATCTTGGCCATGTGAAGTGGTCCCTCCAGGACTGGGGGTGATTCCTTCGGACCGCGCCCGCGCCCGCGACGGACGGCTCGCCGGCCTCGTGGTTCCTTGCCCCATCCGGCCTGCGGGCCTCACCGACCCGGTCCTTCGTTGTCACTCTCACCTTCAGAGTGCTAACGCCAATGATTAGCACTCGGCATGCCCGAGTGCAAGGCGCACCCACGAAGCGGACCGCGGAATGGGGACGTCCGGCCGGAGGACGGCCGGGCGGTGGACCGGCGCCCGGGGGCGCGCGGCGGGAGCGGGGGCCGGGGACGTGCGGCGGAAGCGGAGCCCGGGCATGGCGAGGGGCCCCCACCCTGCCGGATGCGGGCCCCTCGTCGTGCGAATGTTCAGGCGGTGACGCGAACCATGTCGGCCTGCGGACCCTTCTGGCCCTGCGAGATCTCGAACTCGACCCGCTGGCCCTCTTCCAGCGTGCGGTAGCCGTCCATCTGGATGGCGCTGTAGTGGACGAAGACGTCCGCACCACCGTCGACCGCGATGAAGCCGTAGCCCTTCTCCGCGTTGAACCACTTGACGGTGCCCTGAGCCATGCCTAACTCCCCTATTACTGGCCCTTGCACAGATCCACACTTCGCGGATCCGGGTCAGACCTCACCCCCCGGATGGGTGGGGGCGTGCGCCGGAACGCGTCGACCGCGGCTGAATGTATCTGTCCAACTGCCGTCTGCAACAGGTCAATCGGACGAGAAATCTGGACGCGCGCGGCCCGGAATATGCCGAGAATTCGGCTTCATTCAGGCGAAGTCGGGCCCCACAAACACGACAAAAGCCACAATAAACCCGCACACTTTGGCTACTTCTTGTCGGCGTGCGGCAGGAAATCCAGGGCTCAGCGATCGGTGATCGGGAGCGCGTTCCCCAACTGTACCGCGCTCAATCACACGGAATTGCCCCCTCCGCTTCTCTCGCGGAGGGGGCAATTCAGTCCGTGTCGGTCCCGGCGCGGCTCAACCGCCGGCGACCGCCGGGATGATCGACACGCCCGCGCCGTCCGGCGTGGCGGTCTCGAGGCCCTGCTCGAAGCGCACGTCGTCGTCGTTGACGTAGACGTTGACGAAGCGGCGCAGCTTGCCCTGGTCGTCCAGGACGCGGGCGGCGATGCCCGTGTGGTTCTTCTCCAGGTCGGCGATGACCTCGGCGAGGGTCGCGCCCTCGGCGCTCACCTCGGCCTGCCCTCCGGTGTAGGTGCGCAGGATGGTGGGGATGCGAACGGTCACGCTCATGCGAGGCCAGCCTCTCGGAAGGAGTCCAGGGTGGGGCGGATGGTCGCGGTCAGGCCGGTGCCGGCCACCGCGTCCAGGGTCTTGAGGCCGTCACCGGTGTTGAGGACGACGGTGGTCTTCGTCGGGTCCAGCAGGCCGTTCTCGATCAGCTTGCGGGTCACGCCCACGGTGACGCCGCCGGCCGTCTCCGCGAAGATGCCCTCGGTGCGGGCGAGCAGCTTGATGGCGTCGACGACCTGCTCGTCCGTGACGTCCTCCACCGCGCCGCCGGTGCGGCGGGCGATGTCCAGGACGTAGGGGCCGTCGGCCGGGTTGCCGATGGCCAGCGACTTGGCGATGGTGTTCGGCTTCTGCGGGCGGACGACGTCGTGGCCGGCCTTGAAGGCGGTGGACACCGGCGAGCAGCCCTCGGCCTGCGCGCCGAAGATCTTGTACGGCTTGTCCTCGACCAGGCCCAGCTCGATCAGCTCCCGCAGGCCCTTGTCGACCTTGGTGAGCTGGGAGCCGGAGGCGATGGGCACGACGATCTGGTCGGGCAGTCGCCAGCCGAGCTGCTCGCAGATCTCGTACGCCAGCGTCTTGGAGCCCTCGGCGTAGTACGGCCGCAGGTTGACGTTGACGAAGCCCCAGCCCTCGCCGGCCGGGTCGCCGATCAGCTCGGAGCAGAAGCGGTTCACGTCGTCGTAGGTGCCCTCGATGCCCACGAGGTCCCCGCCGTAGATCGCGGCCATGACGACCTTGCCCTGCTCCAGGTCGTGCGGGATGAACACGCACGAGCGCAGGCCGGCCCGGGCGGCGGCGGCGCCGACGGCACCGGCCAGGTTGCCGGTGGAGGAGCAGGACAGGGTGGTGAAACCGAAGGCGCGGGCGGCCTCCAGTGCCTGGGCGACCACACGGTCCTTGAAGGAGTGGGTGGGGTTGCCGGAGTCGTCCTTGACGTACAGGCCGCCGGTGACGCCGAGTTCGGCGGCGAGGTGGTCGGCCTTGACGAGCTTGGTCCAGCCGGGGTTGAGGTTCGGCTTGTCGGCGACGTCCGCGGGGACCGGCAGCAGCGGGGCGTAGCGCCAGATGTTGGCGGGGCCGGCCTCGATCCGCTTGCGCAGGGTCTCGGTGTCGTAGGCGGAGAAGTCGTAGGCGATCTCCAGCGGGCCGAAACACTCCTCGCAGGCGAAGACCGGGCCGAGGGGCACGCGGTGTCCGCATTCGCGGCAGCTCAGGGCGGTGGCGGGGCCGAGGTCGACGGTGGATCCGGGAGTGCTGCTTGCAACGGTCTGCACAGCCATGGAGGCGAGGCCCTTTCTCCTCATCTTCCTCACGACGCATCTCGCCGTGAGACGGATTTGGCACCTTCCCTAGCCGGGAGCCTCGCTTCGAATGACGAGACCGGCTGGAGGGTTGCCGGGGCTTCATCGGGCCGTGTCCCTCTGCCCCTCTGGATGAGCGGTATTCGGTTGTAGGTCGCGGGTGACCCCCGGCATGCGATGGTCATCCGCGTTGTTCAAGACTGTAACCGACGGCCCGGACCGTACGAGACCCTCGTCCGAACCGCGAGACAGATCACACGATCATGTGCTGCTGCCGCCGTCGCACGCGCAGCAGCGACCCGAGCAGGCGTGAAGGAGCAGCCGACCGTGCTGGAAGAAGTCGAGCGCTGGCTGAGGACACGCTCCTGGTCCGTGAGCGATCGTCCGCTCGACACGGTCCTGGCCGCCAAGCGCGCGAGCGGGGCGGCGGTCAGCGTGGTGCTGCCCGCGCTGAACGAGGAGGAGACGGTCGGCGACATCGTCTCCGTGATCCGGCGCGACCTGATCGAGCGGGTGCCCCTGGTCGACGAGCTGGTGGTCGTCGACTCCGGTTCCACCGACCGCACCGCCGAGGTGGCCGCCGCGGCCGGCGCCCGGGTCGAACACCGCGACGCGATACTCCCCCGCATCCCGGCGGTGCCGGGCAAGGGCGAGGTGCTGTGGCGCTCCCTGCTGGTCACCCGCGGGGACGTCGTCTGCTTCGTGGACGCCGACCTGCGGGAGTTCTCCGCCGACTTCGTCACCGGCATCGTCGGCCCGCTGCTGACCGACCCGGACGTGCAGCTGGTCAAGGCGATGTACGACCGTCCGCTGGGCGGCGCCGCCGGGCAGGGCGGCCGGGTCACCGAGCTGATGGCCCGCCCGCTGCTCAACATGCACTGGCCGCAGCTGGCCGGGTTCGTGCAGCCGCTCGGCGGCGAGTACGCGGCCCGCCGCTCGCTGCTGGAACAGCTGCCGTTCCCGGTCGGCTACGGCGTGGAGCTGGGCATGCTGGTCGACGCGCTGCACCTGGTCGGCCTGGACGCGCTCGCGCAGGTCGACGTGGGCGTGCGCCGGCACCGCCACCAGGACGGGCAGGCGCTCGGCCGGATGGCCGCCGCGATCTACCGCACCGCCCAGCTGCGCCTGGCCCGCGGCCACCTGATCCGCCCGAGCCTGACCCAGTTCGAACGGGGCGCGGACGGCTTCGAACCGCGCACCTACTCGGTGGACACCGAGGAACGCCCCCCGATGGCGGAGATCGCGGAGTACGCGGCGCGGCGGGTGGCCTGAACGCGGGCGGCGTCGACCGCACCAGGGCCGGGTCGGCCGGCCCTGGGGGCGGTCGGCCCCCGGTGTCGGGCCGTCACCCGGTGCGCGGCAGGCGCAGGGGCGGGTGCGGCCGGGGTGCCCGAGCCCCGGGTCAGCCGGGGCCGGGGTCAGCCGGAGCCGGGGTCAGCCGGAGCCGGGGTCAGCCCGCCGCGCCGTCCGACCAGCGCCAGCGGCCCGCCGCGTCCTGCTCGCAGGTCAGGTACTCGCCGCCCTTGCCGTAGGTGCTCATGCCGTGGTGGCGCTGGGCGCAGAACTGGCCGTCGGCGTAGCAGTTGCCGGCCGGGCTGGTGATCGCGCACGCCG
This sequence comes from Streptomyces mexicanus, assembly GCF_902506575.1. GTDB lineage: Bacteria > Actinomycetota > Actinomycetes > Streptomycetales > Streptomycetaceae > Streptomyces > Streptomyces mexicanus. The sequence goes on from NZ_LR732544.1 coordinate 3,566,537, forward strand.
TGCTGCCGCCGCCTCCGCCGCCGCTCCCGCCGGTACCGCCGCTTCCGCCGCTGCCCCCGCTGCCGGTGGAGCCGCTGCCGGTGGAGCCGGCGTGCGTGGGGGCCGGGGTGTGCAGCAGCCGGCCGGCGCAGTCGCGGCCGTCGCGGGCCAGGGTGAACGTCACGCCGCCGGTGTCGGTGCGCTGGTCGCAGACCTTTTCGTCCGGGCTCCAGGAGGAGGCCCGGCGGCCGGTGCCCTCCAACTGGACGGCGTAGCCGACACCGCCGCCGCAGCCGGCCAACGCCAGCGCACCGGCCACGAGCAGAACCGCCGTGCCGGTGAACCGGCGCACTCGCGGGACGCGTATGAGATGCACGAAAACCCCCACCTGCTCACGAACCGTCCGGCAGACCGCACGGACGGAGATCACTCGAACGCACCGCACATCCTCATGTCCCTTACATGTTTTTTACAAGTCGTCGTCGGCGGCCCGATCCGTGCCGGGGTGGCCCCCGCATACGTTTGAGCGTTCGAGGGGCGGGCTAGGTTGAGGACCATGGCTTCAACGCACGGTGCCGAGGTGCTGGTCGCGTCCAATCGCGGCCCCGTTTCGTACGAGGTGCTCCCCGACGGTTCGCTGAACGCCAGGCGCGGCGGCGGAGGGCTGGTCTCCGGGCTGTCCGCGATCGGGCCGGACGCGGGCGCGGTGTGGGTGTGCGCCGCGCTGAGCGAGGCCGACCGGGAGGCGGCGCGGCGCTTCGAGGGCGGACGGCGGCTGCCGGCGGAGGCGACCGGCGGGCAGCAGGTGCGGATGCTCGACATCGACGCCGAGGTGTTCTCCGACGCCTACAACGGCATCGCCAACTCGGTGCTGTGGTTCGTCCACCACATGCTGTACCAGACGCCGCTGGAGCCCGTCTTCGACGCGGAGTTCCGCCGCCGGTGGGACTCCTACGTGGCCTACAACCGGGCCTTCGCCGAGGCGCTGGCGGAGGAGGCCGCCGAGGGGGCGGCCGTGCTGGTGCAGGACTACCACCTGACGCTCGTGCCGGGCATGCTGCGCGACTTCCGGCCGGACGTGCGCATCGGGCACTTCTCGCACACGCCGTGGGCGCCGGTGGAGTACTTCCGGATGCTGCCCGACGACGTCGCCGAGCAGGTGCTGCGCGGCATGCTCGGCGCGGACCGGCTGGGCTTCCTCACCCAGCGCTGGGCGGACGCGTTCGCCGGCTGCTGCGAGGCGCTGGTCGGCGGGCTCGGCGGCACCCGGGTCGGGGTGCACGCCCTGGGCGCGGACGCCGAGTTCCTGCGGGAGCGCGCCGATCGCTCCGACGTCAAGGAGCGGATGCTGGCGCTGCGCGAGGAGATCGGCGTGGCCCCGGACGGCGGCCCCCGCAAGACGATCGTGCGGGTGGACCGCACGGAGCTGTCGAAGAACATCGTGCGCGGGCTGCTGGCCTACCGGCAGCTGCTCGCGGACCACCCCGAGTGGCGCGAGCGGGTGGTGCACGTGGCGTTCGCCTACCCCTCCCGCCAGGACCTGGCCGTCTACCGGGAGTACACCGACGAGGTGCAGCGGCTCGCGCAGGAGATCAACGAGGAGTACGGCACGCCGACCTGGCGGCCGGTCGCGCTGCACGTCAAGGACGACTTCGCGCGCTCGCTGGCGGCCTACCGGATCGCGGACGTGGCGCTGGTCAACCCGATCCGGGACGGCATGAACCTGGTCGCCAAGGAAGTGCCGGTGGTCTCCGACTCCGGCTGCGCGCTGGTGCTCTCGCGGGAGGCGGGCGCGTACGCGGAGCTGGGCGACGACGCGCTGGTGGTCAACCCCTACGACGTGGTCGGCACCGCCGAGGCGCTGCACCGGGCACTGGGCATGCCGGGCGCGGAGCGCGCGGAACGCACCAAGCGCCTGGCCGCCGCGGCCACCGCCCTGCCGCCGACCCGCTGGTTCCTGGACCAGCTGGAGCAACTGGAGCACCTGCCGGGCTGAGCGAGACACCTTCTGGGCCGGGCCTGCTTCATCCGCAGGCCCGGCCCAGAAGTGTCCCGCCTCAGATCCGGGCCGCGAGGGCCTTCAGCAGGCCCACGACGCCCGCCGGGCCGTCGACCACGAGGTCGGCGCGTTCCGACAGCTCCGTCACCTCCGCGCTGCCGCTGCACACCAGGACGCCGGGTACGCCGTCCGAGCGGAGTTTGTCCACGGCGGCGAAGGCGGGCAGGTCACCGAGGTCGTCGCCGGCGTACAGGACCGCGCCGACGCCGCCGGGGCTCGCGTTCAGGGCGCGGACGTGGTCCAGCAGGGCGACGCCCTTGTCCATGCCCGGCGGGCGCAGCTCCAGGACCATGCGGCCGGGCTCGACGATCAGACCGTGCTCGGCGGCCAGGCCGGTGAGGGGCTCGCGCAGCAGGTCGAAGGCGGCCTGCGGGTCCGCCGCCCGGCGGGTGTGCACCGCCAGGGACCGGCCCTTCTCCTCGATCCAGGTGCCCTGCCAGGCACCGATGCGGTCGAGGAAGCCGGGCAGTTCGGCGCGGCCCGGGGCGACGCGGGGATGGGGGGCGGGGGGGGGGACGGTGCCGGTGCCCGCGTCCCGGCGCTCGGCGCCGTAGTGGCCGAGGACGACCAGGTGCTCCAGGCGGGGGACGCCGGCGAAGCCGCCGTGCCGCACCGCCACACCGGGCGGGCGGCCGGTGACCACCGCGACGGAGGCCACCTTCGGGGCGAGCGCGGCGAGCGCGGGCACCGCGTCCGGGTGGGCCCGGGCCTGGTCCGGGTCGGGCACGATCGGCGCGAGCGTGCCGTCGAAGTCGAGGGCGATCACCGCGCGCTCGGGCCGCGCGAGCAGCGCGGCGAGCCCGTCCCGACCGGCCTGTGTGGCGGGCGCCCGGGGGCGGGGGGGCCGGGGGGGGTCCGCGCGGCGGGGGGCGGCGGGGGCGGGGCCGGCTCTTTTACACATCTGGCGGCGCCGGCGGCCCCCCACCGCGTGGGTTGCGTGGTGTGCCCGCGCCCGTAACAAAAACACTGTTCCGTCCCCGGCCTGCGCAGCGACTCTACCGTGTGGATAAGCATGCATCTCATTGTGTTCATCTTCCTTTTCTTGCCAATGCTTGCGTCAGCTCGCTCACTGAATGCCCCCCGTGGCTGTCTCAGTCTCAGTTTTTTTTTTTTCAATCGCCCGCGCCCCCCCCAGTTGCTGCCCAGAAGGCTCCGTCGGCGGCGTCAAATGTGTATAAGACACAGCTCCCCTCCCGCCGCGCGGACGCCACCCGGCACCGTCGCCTCCCGCCGCGCGGACACCTCCCGGCACCGTCGCCTCCCGCCGCGCGGACACCTCCCGGCACCCTCGCCCACCGGCGCCCGGACGCCACCCGGCACCGTCGTCACCTACCGCGCCGACGCCCACCGGCACCGTCGGCCCCCGGCGCCGTCAGCGCTCGGCGCGGCGGGCCTCCCGTATGCGGCGCAGGCGGTTAACAGTCACCGGGTCGTGGGCGAGGGCGCGGGTGTCGTCCAGCAGGGCGTTGAGCAGCTGGTAGTAGCGCACGGGGGACAGGCCCAGCTCCTCGCGGATCGCGCGCTCCTTGGCACCGGGGCCCGGAAAGCCGCGGCGCTCCAGGGCGAGGATGTCCCGCTCCCTGCGGGCGAGGCCGCCCTCCGGCCCGCCTGTGGGCTCCTGCGTCCGCTCGCCACCCGGCTCGCGCCCCGGCTCGTCGCCCGCCGTGCCGGCGTCAGCCATGTCCGCCATGTCAGCCACCGTAGCCCGCCGCACCGACAACGCCCCGCGGACCCGCGTCAGCCGGCGGCCCCGCTGTCCGCCTCCGAGGCCGCGACCTGCAGCTGGTTCAGGATGCCGGTGGGGTCGCCGCCGGGGCCGACGGCCTGGCCGATGCGCTTCTTCACGTCCGCGCTGACCTGCGCCCAGGACGTCTTGCCCACCGGGTACAGCCGCGCGAGCGGCAGCTCCTCCAGGAACGGCCACAGCTTCTTGTCCTGCTCGGCGGAGGACATCGCGTCGGAGGCGGAGGTGGTGACCGGCAGCAGGTCGTAGGTGCGGGAGAAGTCCAGGACGTTCTTCTCGCTGTAGACGAAGTCCAGGAAGTCGCCGATCTGCTCCTTGTGGCCGTGCTTCTTGAACGCCATCATCCAGTCGGTCACGCCCATGGTCGACTTGGGCGTGCCGTTCCTGCCCGGCACGGGCACCGTGCCGAACTTCACGCCCTTCTTCTCGGCCAGCTGGACGAGCGTGGGGTGGCCGTTGAGCATGCCGACCTCGCCGCGTGCGAAGGCGGCGAAGGCATCGGCGCGGTTGAGCTTGGCGGGCGGGACCGGGCCGGTCAGGCCCTTGCCGACCAGCTCGTCCTTGAGCCAGGTGAAGGTCTCCGCGTTCTGCGGGGAGTTGATGGTGTAGGTGCCGAGGTCGTCGGTGTAGCCGGAGCCGCCGCTGAGCATCCACGCCATGGTCTCGGCCTGCGCCTCCTCCGGGCCGAGCGGCAGCGCGTAGGGGTACGTCACCCCTTCGGCCTTGAGCGCCTCGGCGTCGAAGGCCAGCTGCGCCCAGGTGGTGGGCGGGGTGAGGTGGGCCTTGTCGAAGAGGGTCTTGTTGTAGAACAGCACGCGGGTGGAGGCGGCGAACGGGATGCCGTACTGCACGTGCTGGACCTGCCCGGCCTCGGAGAGCTGGCCGAGGAAGTCGGCCTGCACGGGGATGGAGAGCAGGTCGTCCACCTTGTAGAGCAGTCCCCGGGCCGCGTAGTCGGCGTAGGCGCCGATCTGCGCCATGTCGGGCGGGTCGCCGGCGTCGACCATCTCCTTGACCTTGCGGTCCACGTCGGTCCACGGGTAGACGCTGACCTCGACCCGTACGTCCGGGTGCTTCGCCTGGTAGTCCTTGGCCAGCCGGTCCCAGTACTTCTGCGAGCTGTTGGCCGCGGAGTCGCCGTAGTCGGCGGCCACCAGCCGGAGGGTGACGTCGGGGGAGCCGGTGCCCGAGCAGCCCGCCAGGACCGCCGTCAGGCCCAGTGCGGACACCGCCGCGATCACCCCTGTTGCACGCCGCTGCACTTGTTCTTCTCCCGCCCCTGCCGCCGTGAGGTCACGCGGCACTCCATCTGTTCACTTTGCGAACACAGGTCTACACCAGAACAGTGGACTAGACCTCTCGCGGGTCGGCGGGCCACACTGTCCCCGTGAGACACGTCATCGCTCTCGATGTGGGCGGCACCGGGATGAAGGCCGCGCTGGTCGGCGCGGACGGCGAGCTGCTGCACCAGGCGCGCCGGCCCACCGGCCGCGAGCGCGGCCCCGACGCCGTCGTCGAGGGCATCGTCGGCTTCGCCGCCGAGCTGCACGCCTACGGCGCCGAGCACCTGGGCCGTCCGGCGGTCGCCGCGGGCGTCGCCGTCCCCGGCATCGTGGACGAGACGCGCGGCGTGGCCGCCTACTCCGCCAACCTCGGCTGGCGCGACGTCCCCCTGCGCGACCTGCTCGCCGAGCGGCTGGGCAGGCCCGTCGCCCTCGGCCACGATGTGCGCACCGGCGGACTCGCCGAGGGCCGGATCGGGGCGGGCCGGGGCGCGGACCGGTTCCTGTTCGTGCCGCTGGGCACCGGCATCGCGGGCGCCATCGGCATCGACGGCCGGGTGGAGGCCGGCGCGCACGGCTTCGCCGGCGAGATCGGCCACATCGTCGTCCGGCCCGGCGGGCTGTCCTGCCCGTGCGGGCAGCGCGGCTGCCTGGAGCGGTACGCCTCCGCCGCCGCCGTCAGCCAGGCGTGGGCCGCCGCCTGCGGCGACGCGCAGGCGGACGCGGCCGACTGTGCCAAGGCCGTCTCCTCCGGGGACGTCGCGGCCCAGGCGGTGTGGCAGGAGGCGGTGGACGCCCTCGCCGACGGGCTGGTCACCGCGCTCACCCTGCTGGACCCGGACACGCTGATCGTCGGCGGCGGGCTCGCCGAGGCCGGGGACACCCTGTTCGCACCGCTGCGGGAGGCCGTCCGGCGGCGGGTCACCTTCCAGAAACTCCCCTCGATCGTCCCCGCCGCCCTCGGGGACACCGCCGGATGCCTGGGCGCGGGGCTCCTCGCCTGGGATCTCCTCGACCCTTCCACGACTCCCCGGAGGTAGCCAGCCGATGGCCCCCAGCAAGGTTCTCACCGGAGCCCGGGTGGTGCTGCCCACCGGGATCGAGGACGACGGCCGCCTGGTCGTCGACGGCACGCGGATCGCCGACACCGCCCCGGCCGGCGCCGAGACGATCGACGTCACCGGGCACTGGCTGGTCCCCGGCTTCGTCGACCTGCACAACCACGGCGGCGGCGGGGCCTCCTTCGCCGGCTCGGCCGACGACGTGCTCACCGCCGTGCACACCCACCGCCGGCACGGCACCACCACCCTGGTCGCCTCCACCGTCACCGAGGACATGGGTGTCCTGACCAAGCAGGCCGGGCTGCTGTCGGAGCTGGCCGAGCAGGGCGAGATCGCCGGCATCCACTTCGAGGGCCCGTTCATCTCGCCGTGCCGCAAGGGCGCCCACTCCGAGGCGCTGCTGCGCCACCCGGACCCGGCCGAGGTCCGCAAGCTGATCGAGGCCGCCCGCGGCCAGGCGAAGATGGTCACGCTCGCCGCGGAACTGCCCGGCGGCATCGACTCCGTACGGCTGCTCGCCGAGCACGGCGTGATCGCCGCGATCGGGCACACCGACGCCACCTACGAGCAGACGGTCGAGGCGATCGACGCCGGCGCCACCGTCGCCACCCACCTGTTCAACGCCATGCCGCCGGTCGGCCACCGCGCCCCCGGCCCCATCACGGCCCTGCTGGAGGACGAGCGGGTCACCGTCGAGCTGATCAACGACGGCGTGCACCTGCACCCGGCCGCCCTGCAACTGGCCTTCCACCACGCGGGCGCCTCCCGGGTCGCCTTCATCACCGACGCCATGGACGCCGCCGGCAGCGCCGACGGCCGCTACCTGCTCGGCCCGCTGGAGGTCGAGGTCGCGGACGGCGTGGCGCGGCTCGTGGAGGGCGGCTCTATCGCGGGCTCGACGCTCACCCTGGACCGGGCCTTCCGGCGCGCGGTGACCGTCGACCGCCTGCCGGTGCAGGACGTGGTGGCCGCGCTGTCGGCCAACCCGGCCCGGCTGCTCGGCCTGGACGACCGGGTGGGCTCCCTGGAGCCCGGCAAGGACGCCGACCTGGTCCTGCTGGACGAGGACTTCGCGCTCAAGGGCGTGATGCGGCGCGGAGCGTGGGTGGTCGATCCCCAACTGGGCTGATCCGTCCGCCTCCGGCCGGCCCCTGGCCGGTCGCAGGGGTGGGCGGTACGCCGCGCGTTTGGCATGATCGAAGTCCCGGACCACGTCCGGACCACATCGTGACAGGCGCATTCACTCGGGGGAGGTCGGCCCACGTGATCCTCACGGTCACGCTGAACACCGCTCTCGACATCACCTATCGGGTGCCCTCGCTCAGGCCCCACACCTCCCACCGGGTGTCCGAGGTGACCGAGCGGCCCGGCGGCAAGGGCGTCAACGTCGCCCGCGTCCTCGCGGCCCTCGGCCACCGGGTGACCGTCACCGGCTTCGCGGGCGGGGCGACGGGACGCGAGGTGCACGAGCGGCTCACGGCCACGCCCGGCATAGCGGACGCGCTGGTCCCGGTGACCGGCACGACCCGCCGCACCGTGGCCGTCGTCGACGAGCGCACCGGCGACACCACCCAGCTCAACGAACCGGGCCCGCACATCACACCCGCCGAGTGGTCGGCCTTCCAGGACGTCTACGCGGACCTGCTGCCCACGGTGTCCGCCGTCGCGCTGTGCGGCAGCCTGCCGCCGGGCGTGCCCGTGGGCGCCTACGCCGGCCTGGTGCGCGCCGCGCGCGCCGCGAACGTGCCGGTGCTGCTGGACACCGCCGGGGAGGCGCTGCGGCGCGGGATCGCGGCCCGCCCCGACCTGATCAAGCCGAACGCCGACGAACTGGCCGAGCTGACCGGCGCCCACGAACCGCTGCGCGCCGCGCAGGACGCCCGGCGCCGCGGCGCGCGGGCGGTGGTCGCCTCGCTGGGCGCGGACGGACTGCTGGCCTACACCTCCGAGGGGCTGTGGCGGGCCACCCCGCCCGCCCCGGTGCGGGGCAACCCGACGGGTGCCGGGGACTCGGCGGTGGCGGGCCTGCTGTCCGGCCTGGTGGAGCAGCTGCCCTGGCCGGACCGGCTGGCCCGCGCGGTCGCCCTGTCCACGGCGACGGTGCTGGCCCCGGCGGCCGGCGAGTTCGACCGGGCCGCCTACGAGGACGTGCTGGCGCGGGTCGCGGTGACCGGCGAGGTCACCGCCGCCTGAGGCCCGGCAGCCGCCGGACCCCGCCGCTCCCCGCTCCTACTCCACCCAGCCCTTGGCCAGCCACAGCTGGTCGAGGTTGGCGTCGCACTGGTTGCCCTGCTCGCAGGAGATCTTGATGGTGTTGGTGCCCTTGTTGAGCTGGACGTAGTTGTACGTCTTCGTCCAGCCCTTCTCGTAGTCGCCGGCCGGGGCGTTCGCCCAGTTCTTCAGCTTCACCGGCGTGCTGGAGGGCGTGCCGTTGACCGTGAGGGTGGCGGTGCCGTCCTTGCCGGGGACGCCGTAGCCGAGGAAGACGGTGTACTTGCCGTCGTCGGGGATGCCGTTGACGGTCCAGGTGACCGAGGCGCCCACGTGGTTGAAGTTGGTCACGTACACGCCGCCGTCGGCCTTGGCGCCCTTGACGTCGGAGGCGACGGTGGCGCCGCCGCCCAGCAGCAGCGCCTTGGCGTCGATCTTCGGCAGCTCGCCGTCGGCGGCGACACTGCTGGTCGCCGAGGGGGTGGGCTGCGGGCTCTGACTCACCGTGGGGCTGGGGCTGCCGCCCGCGCTGTCGTCCTTGCCGTCGGACTTGTCGCCGATCATCGCCACGCTGATGCCGATGACGACCGCGGCGACCACCGCGACGGCGCCGATGAGCAGGCCCTTGGTGTTCGGGCCGCGGCGGCCGCCGTTCGGGGCGCCCGGAGCCGGCTGCCGCGGGGCGGCCTGGGCGCCGCCCGGCAGGGTCTCGGGGGCGGCGTAGTGGGCGTTGGGCCGGCCGTAGGCGGCCTGCGGCTGCTGCGGGACCTGGCCGTAGGGCGCCGTGGGGGCCTGCTGGCCGTACTGACGCTGACCGACCGTGCGGACCCGGTTGACCGAGTTCGGGTAGCCATAGCCCCCGGAGGGCGGCTGGGCTCCGTTGGCCTGACCGTCGGCGTAGAGGTAGCCGAACGGGTCGTCGTCCTCGGGCGTGCTCGCGCCGTTGTTGCCGGGCGTCATCCCTAGGTCTCCTCAACAGGTGCGGGTCGGGTGCGGTACGTCGTGGGAACGTCGTCGGATTCGACGAGCCTACCTGCTCTGCCGCGGCGCAAACCGGGCCTCGTTCCCCAGCAGGGCGCCGACCTGCGGTTCAGCCGGCGCGGCGGTGCTGTTTGGGACGAGATCGTTTCTCTACGTACATCCGCTCGTCGGCGGACTTCAGCACTTCGTCCGCCGTCATCCCGCAGTGCGCCCAGCCGATGCCGAAGCTGGCGCCGACCCGGACGGCGCGGCCCTCGGCGCGGATCGGCTGGATGATCTCGTTGCGCAGCCGGACGGCGAGGTCCTGGGCGTCGGCCCGGCCCAGCCCGTCGGCGAGGATCACGAACTCGTCGCCGCCGAGCCGGGCGACGGTGTCGCCGTCGCGCACGCCGTTGCTCAGCCGCCGGGCGACCTCGATGAGCACGGCGTCGCCCGCGTTGTGCCCGAACCGGTCGTTGATGGACTTGAAACCGTCCAGGTCGCAGAAGAGGACCGCGAGCCCCTTGGTGCCGTCGTCCTTCTCGCCCTGCGGGGCGACGGTGTGCACATGGTGGTCGTAGGCGTCGTACGCCTGCGGCAGCGCGGCGAAGTCGAAGCCGTGGTCGCCGACGTCGAAGGCGGGGTGCCCGTAGGCGGCGTCCAGGGAGACCGGCTCGCCGGGCTGGGGGACCTGCGGGCGCCGGCACAGCCGGGCGGAGAGGCGGGCGCGCAGCTCGGCGGAGTTGGGCAGGCCGGTGAGGGAGTCGTGGGAGGCGCGGTGGGCCAGGTGCAGCTCGCGGCGCTTGCGCTCCTCGATGTCCTCGACGTGGGTGAGCAGGAAGCGGGGGCCGTCGGCGGCGTCGGCGACCACGGAGTTGCGCAGGGACACCCACACGTAGGTGCCGTCGCGGCGGGCCAGGCGCAGCTCCGCCCGGCCGCCCTCGGCGGAGGTGCGCAGCAGGGTGCCTATGTCCTCGGGGTGCACCAGGTCGGAGAAGGAGTAGCGGCGCAGCGCGGAGGCCGGGCGGCCCAGCAGCCGGCACAGTGCGTCGTTGGTGCGCAGGATCCGGCCGTGCTGGTCGCCGCCCATCTCGGCGATGGCCATGCCGGAGGGCGCGTACTCGAAGGCCTGGCGGAAGCTCTCCTCGCTGGCGCGCAGGGCCTGCTGCTCGCGCTCCAGGCGGACCAGGGCGCGCTGCATGTTGGCGCGCAGCCGGGCGTTGCTGATCGCGATGGCCGCCTGGAACGCGTACACCTGCAGGGCCTCCCGGCCCCAGGCGCCGGGGCGGCGGCCGTTGCGCGGGCGGTCCACGGAGAGCACCCCGAGCAGCTCGCCGGAGGAGCCGCCGGGCCCGCCGGGCGCGTACATGGGCGCGAAGAGCCGGTCGGCCGGGTGCCACTCGTCCTCGAAACGCGGCTCGGGACCGTCGGTGTACCACTGCGGGACGTCGTCGTCGTCGAGGACCCAGCCCTCGGTGTGCGGGATGAAGACCAGGTCGCCCCACTGCTCGCCCATGCTCAGCCGGCGCTCCCAGGACTCACGGGAGCCGACCCGGCCGGTGATCAGGGACTCGGCGGCGGGGTTGCCGGCGAACGCGGCGACCACCAGATCGCCGTCGGCGCGGACGAGGTTGACGCACGCCAGCTCGTAGCCGAGGCCGGTGACGACGCCGTCGGCGACGGTCTGGAGCGTGTCCGCCAGGCTCCGTGCGGTGTTCATGTCCGCCATGACCTGGTGCAGTCGTCGCAGGGTCGCAAGACGGACATAGGGCTCCGACTCGGTCTCCATGCTCGCCCTCCCCCCGAGACCTCGCAGCACTTCAAAGGGTTGTCGTCGGCGTATCGTTCCGTGCGGTCCACGCCACTGAATCACAGCGCGGAGCCCACTCGGTACACAGGGTCAACAATTGAGCCCTCTTGTGACTCAAGTCACAGCAGAACGTGAACAATTGAGGGGAGTTTCTTCGTTTTTCCTGTGCGTTCACCGAACGCAAAGTTTGTGGGTGTGCGGACATGATGCACGAGCGGCCGACCGGACGCGCCTGATTCGCCGGTTCCGGCGGGCTCTGGGGGCCCTGGGGACGCTCGGGGCCACGACGGTGGCG
>NZ_LR732544.1:3578039-3582303 GCF_902506575.1 Streptomyces mexicanus
GCGCGGGGGCGGGGGCGCTGCGGCGGGGCGGGGGCGGGGGGGCGGGGGGGGCGGTCTGGGGTGGCTCGCGCGGGGCGGGCAGGTGGCGGGCGGCCGTGTGCGGGCGGCGTGATGGTCCGGTGGACGTGCGGGGGCGGGCGTGGTGGTCCGGTGGTCCTAGGTCCGGCTTCGGGCCAGGGGCCGATGCGGGCCGCGCGGACCGGTGATTAGCGTTGATGTGTGCTGAACACATCTCCCGCGCCGTCCTCCGCCTCTCCCGCCGCCCTCTCCGGGCATGCTGAGGGGGTGAGCAACGACGAGTTCCGCGCCGCTATGTCCCGGCTGGCCGCCGGCGTGGTCCTGGTGACCGCGCAGGAGCCGCCGCTGGACCCGGACGACCCGATGGCGCCGCGCGGCGAGGACGTGGGCATGACCGCCACGGCGTTCGTGTCCGTGTCCCTGGACCCGCCCCTGGCCCTGGTCAGCCTGCGCGAGGGCTCCCGCATGGACGACCTGCTCGCCGAACAGCCGCTGTGGGCGGTGTCCCTCCTCGCCGAGAGCCAGCGCCACATCGCCGGCCGGTTCGCGATGAAGGGCCGCCTCAGCGACCGCCTGCTCTTCGAGGACATCCCCTACGTCCGCGGCGAGGCCACCGGAGCCCCGCTGGTGGGCGGCGCCCTGGCCACCCTGGAACTGCGCACCGAGCAGCGGGTGCCCGCGGGCGACCACACCCTGGTCGTCGGCCGGGTCCTGACGGCCCGTCTGCCCAGCGCGGACGGCGGCCCGCTGCTGTACTTCCGCGGGCGCTACCGGCGCCTGGGCTGACGCGGACGCCCCCGGTGCCCGGCCCGAGCACACCGGGGGCGATGCCCGGCGCGGGCCGCGGGGGCGGTCATCCCCAGTCCCGGCCCGAGCGCTCCCGCTTGGTCTGCGAGCGCTGCTTCTTCTCCCGCAGCCGACGCTCGTTGACGCCCCGTGGGATCCGCGTGGGCCGGCGCGGCCTCGGCGGGGGTGCGGTCGCCTCGGCGAGGAGCGCGGCCATGCGCACGGCGGCGGCCTCGCGGTTGCGCCACTGGGAGCGGTGCTCGGAGGCGCGCACGGTCAGGACGCCGTCCACCAGCCGCCCCGCCAGATTCCGCAGCGCGCGCTCCTTCCACACCTCGGGCAGGGACTCGGTGCGCGCCAGGTCGAAGCTCAGCTCGACACGGGAGTCGCTGGTGTTCACGTGCTGCCCGCCGGGCCCCGAGGACCGCGAGAAGCGCCAGCCCAGTTCGGCCTCGGGGAGCGCGACGGAGCCGCGGATGACATAGGGACCGGACATGCCTTCCATGTTCCCGCTCGGCGCCCGGTGGCGTCACGCGGATTTCCGCGGGCGCCGGCCGTTCGAACCCCGTGGGTAAAAAAGGTAAAGGACTCCGGAACCACGGGGACCCCCTTCGACGTTCCTAGGGATGGCGGTAGCTTTCGTCCGCACACGCACCGAGGGAAGGGACTCCCAAACCATGGCTGTAAGCCTGTCCAAGGGCGGCAACGTCTCGCTCACGAAGGAAGCTCCGGGCCTGACCGCCGTCACCGTGGGCCTCGGCTGGGACGTCCGCACCACCACCGGCACGGACTTCGACCTCGACGCGTCGGCCATCGCGGTCAACGCCCAGGGCAAGGTGTACTCCGACGCCCACTTCGTGTTCTTCAACAACAAGCAGACCCCGGACAACTCCATCGTCCACACCGGCGACAACCGCACCGGCGAGGGCTCCGGCGACGACGAGGCGATCAACGTCAACCTCGCGGCGCTCCCGGCCGACATCGACAAGGTCGTCTTCCCGGTCTCCATCTACGACGCCGAGAACCGCGGGCAGAACTTCGGCCAGGTCCGCAACGCCTACATCCGCATCGTCAACCAGGCCGGCGGCGCCGAGATCGCCCGCTACGACCTGTCGGAGGACGCGGCCACCGAGACCGCCATGGTCTTCGGCGAGCTGTACCGCAACGGCGCGGAGTGGAAGTTCCGCGCGGTCGGCCAGGGTTACGCCTCCGGCCTGGTCGGCATCGCCCAGGACTTCGGCGTCAACGTCTGACCGACGCACCCCGGCACCCGCCCGCGCACCGGCCGCCGGGCGCCCCTCCCCCAGTGGCGGGCGCCCGCGGTACGGTGCGCCGGTGATCGTCGAACCCCTCCCCCTCACTCCCGACCACGATCTGCCGGGCGAGGTGCTGACCGAACTGACCGCGCTGTACGCCTCCAACCGCGACTTCCCCGCGCTCAGCGGCGACTTCCCCGACCCCGACGACATCCGGCCGGAGCAGGTGGCGACCGCGCTGGCCGGCGAGCTGGCCCAGCCGGACGCCGAGGTGCTGCTCGCGCGCAGCGAGGGCCGGCTGGTGGGCGTCGCGGTCACGCTGGCCCACCATCCCGACCCGGCCGACCCGGACCCGTGGATCGGGCTGCTGATGGTGGACGCGCGCCGGCAGCGGCAGGGGCACGGGCGGCGGCTGGTGCAGCTGCTGGAGGACCGCTTCCGCCGCGCCGGACGCACCGCCGTGCGCCTGGCCGTGCTGGAGAACAACCCCAAGGGCCTCGCCTTCTGGACCGCCCTCGGCTACGAGGTGATCGACCACCGCGCGGACCGCGCGCAGGGCCGGCCCTGCGCGGTGCTGCGCAAGCGGCTGGACTGAGCCGATGGACTGAGCCGCGGTACCGCGCGAGCGGCTGCCCGCCCGAGCCGGGGCCGGCGGGGACGGCCGGCCCGGGGACGTGGGCCAGGGCCCAGAGGCGATGCGCAGGCGCCCGGTCAGGGCTGCGGCGGCTTGCCGTCGCCGTACAGCCAGTCGCGCCAGATCCCCGTGAAGTCCTTGTCCGGGGCCTTCTTCTCCACATAGGCCGTGAAGTCGGCGGTGCCGGCGGTGCCGTGGCGGTGGGCGGCGGCCCAGCCCTGGAGGATGTCGTGGAAGAGGTCGTCGCCGACGGTTCGGCGGATCCGGTGCAGGACCATCGCGCCGCGGTCGTAGACGGGCCGGTCGGAGATGTGGGCCGCGTCCGTGGGCCGGGCCGGCGCAAAGGCCCACAGGTCCGCGTCGTCCGAGCGGTACAGCGCGTCGAAGGCCTGCTGCGCGGTGGGGCCGTCGTGGTCCTCGTCCCACAGCCACTCCGCGTAGGTGGCGAAGCCCTCGTTGAGCCACATGTCCCGCCAGTTCTCCGGGGTGACGGAGTCGCCGTACCACTGGTGGGCGAGTTCGTGGACCAGGGTGGGCACATCGGGGGCGCCGGGGAAGACGGGACGGTTCTGGGTCTCCAGGGCGTAGCCGACGTCCTCGGGCCGGTCGACGATCGCTCCGGTGGAGGAGAACGGGTAGGGGCCGAAGGAGTCCTGCGCCCACCGCATGATCTCGGGCAGCCGGGCGAGCACCGGACGGCTCGCCGCGGCCTGGACGGGATCGACGGCGACGTACGACGGCAGGTGACCCGGCAGCGTCGAGCGGGTGATCTCGTAGTGGCCGATCGCGAGCGTGGCCAGGTAGCTCGCCATCGGCTCGGCGGTGTGCCAGCGGAAGGTGGTACGGCCCGCGGTGGTGGTCTCGTCGCTCAACTCGCCGTTGGAGACGGCCTGGAGCCCCTGGGGCACGGTGATCGCCACGTCGTAGGCGGCCTTGTCGGAGGGGTGGTCGTTCACCGGGAACCAGGCCATCGCGCCCACCGGTTCCCCGAGGGCCAGGGCGCCGTCGGCGGTGCGCAGCCAGCCCTCCTCGGAGCGGTCGGGGTCGGTGAGGGTCTGCGGGGTGCCGGAATAGCGGACGGTCACCTCGAAGGTCTCGCCCCGGCGCAGCTCGTCGTGCGGCCGGACGGTCAGCTCCTGTCCGGCCCGCTGGAAGCGGGCGCCGCGGCCCTCGACGGCCACGGACGTCACCCGCAGGCCCTTCAGGTCCAGGTCGAAGGCCGACAGGTCCTCGGTGGCGCGGGCGGTGATCACCGCGGTGCCGGTCAGCCGGGTGCGGCCCGGGTCGTAGGCGAGGGTGAGGCCGTAGTGGCCGACGTCGTAGCCGCCGTTGCCGGCCTTGGGGAAGTACGGATCGCGCAGGCCGAAGCCGCCGGGCCGGCCGTGCACACCGCCGTCGCAAGCCGTCACGGCGAGGGCGAGCAAGGCCGTGGCGGCCACAGCGGTCCGGACGGACCGAACGGACCGAACGGTCCGGACGGACCGAACGGTCCGGACGGACCGGACGGCCCGGACGGCCCGGACGGACCACCGGGAGCCTGGGGCGGCGGACCGGGCGTCGGGGGTGGAGG
>NZ_LR732544.1:3582404-3618853 GCF_902506575.1 Streptomyces mexicanus
CGGGCGGTCACCGCACCCCACCTCGTCGCCCTCGTCCGCTCCGGCGCCCGCTTCGAAAACGGCCACCTCGTCGAGGACCTCGAAGCCGCCTGAAACTCAACTCACCCACAAGTCTTGACAATTACTCCTGAAAAGTCCCTGGCAACTCGGACCTGGGACCTACGCATTACGAGACCGAGAGCGATCGTGCCGAGTGGTGCCGCACCATGCTCCCTGATGACGTTTTCCCAGATCAGGCCATGTGCGCCAGTCTTCCCCGTGCGGCCTCGTACTGGCTCGTCCAAAGGCGTCTGTCCACCGGCTGTCCACCGGAGCGCCCCTCTGGGCGGCTTCCAGTGACCATTCAGTTGCGCGCGTGGGACGACCCGAACCGACATAGCCCCTCCGTCCGACGCACTTGTCAGAGTCTCACAACTGCTGCTCACGCTCTCGGCGATCTCCTCGCTCGATGACGCGACGCAGCCGATGCGGGTGGTGCGGCACGCGGACGGTGACCTCGTGCGGAACCGGATCAGCGTCCCTCGGGCGCGGTGGGCCACAGGCGGTCTGGGCCGCGTCGCGCCACTCCAGCCACTTCGGATCGTTCAGGACTCCGTCGGGGTCAGGGATGCCGAGCGCTTCGAGGAAGACGACCAGGTCGTGATCGGAGTAGGCGGTGCCCAGGCTCTCGTCACGGCCCCGGCGGTAAACCGTGACCCGCCGGCCGCCCGCCACCGAGGGACGATGGACGGTTGCCCTTTTGCGGGCGACAGAGCGGAGTTACCAGTCGTAGATGACACTGAACTTGAGCTCCTGGTTCGTCTCCGCGCACCGGTTCAACTGTTCGCGGAGCACAGTCACGGCCAGAGCCCTCGACGTTCCTGCCGTGCCAGAGAGCCCAACCGTCCCGGCACCCACCAGCGGCGGCCCGCTGGCCCTTGGCCGGGGTCCCGCTCTGGTTGCCCTCCGAGCGTGTCTTGGCAAGAGGAGGAACTGCCTCTGCATGACCGTCATGCCGTGCGCTGTAGGGCTCCGGACTCCTCAAGCGCAGTCGTGAGGTACTTCGCTGATGCCCCGACGCCTCCTTCGGCGACCTGTGCCGGTGTGCCGCTGGCGACGACGGTGCCGCCGTCGTCCCCTGCCCCGGGCCCGAGGTCGATGACGTAGTCGGCAGCGGCGACCACTCGCATGTCAAGTGCGACCATCACGACGGTGTTGCCAGCTTCGACGAGGGTCTGCAGATGGGTGACGAGACGGTCGGCATCGGCGCAGTGCAGTCCCGTGGTCGGTTCGTCGAGTACGTAGAGGGTGTCTCCGCGCTGGGCGCGCTGCAGTTCGCTGGCGAGCTTGACGCGTTGGGCCTCTCCGCCGGAAAGCTCGGTGGCGGGTTGCCCGAGCCGCAGGTAGCCGAGTCCTACGTCGATGAGAACCGATAGGGAGCGCATGATGTCTTCCTCGCCGGTGAAGAAGTCGTGGGCTTCCTCGACGCTCATCGCGAGGATCTGGGCGATGTTCCGGTCGTGCCAGGTGATTTCCAGGGTGCTGGGTTTGTAGCGGGTGCCGTGGCAGTCCGGGCATTCGGTGTAGACCGAGGGCAGGAAGAGGAGCTCGACCATGACAGAGCCTTCGCCCTCGCAGGTCGGGCAGCGGCCGCTGGTGACGTTGAAGGAGAAGCGGCCGGGTTTGTAGCCGCGGGCGCGTGCTTCGGGTGTCTGGGCGAAGCGGTTGCGTACGTGGTCGAACAGGCCGGTGTAGGTGGCTACGTTGGAGCGGGGCGTGCGGCCGATGGGCTTCTGGTCGATGCTGACCACGCGGCGTACGCCGGCCAGGTCTCCCTCGATGGCGCCTTCGAGTCTGTCGGGGGAATCGGCCAGGAGCAGCTCGTCGTCCTCGGGGGCCTCGTCGACGGGTACGGCGTTGCCCAGGTGCTCGGCGAGCAGCGCGGGCAGTGCCTGGCTGACCAGGCTGGACTTGCCGGAGCCGGATACGCCGGTCACGGCGGTGAGGGCGCCCATGGGGATCGACACGGATACGCCGCCAAGGTTGTTGCGGGGGACGCCGTTGAGTTCGATCCATGAGGTTGACCGGCGGGGAGAGGGCGGGGGCAGGCCGCTGCCGCCGGAGAGGTATCCGCGGGGCACTGATTCTTCGACGTCGGCGAGGCCGGCGGGCGGGCCGCTGTAGATGATCCGGCCGCCGCGCTCGCCCGCGCCGGGGCCGATGTCGACGAGCCAGTCGGCGTGCCGCATGACGTCGACGGAGTGCTCGACGACGAACAGGCTGTTGCCCCGGCGCTTGAGTCCGTCGAGGATCCCGAACAGCGCGGTCACGTCCTGCGGGTGCAGGCCTGCCGAGGGCTCGTCGAGGACGTACACGACGCCGAAGAGATCCGAGGTGAGCTGGGTGGCCAGCCGCAGGCGCTGCAGTTCACCGCCCGAGAGGGTGGGTGTGGTGCGGTCCAGGGAGAGGTAGCCGAGCCCGAGGTCGATGATGGGGCGCAAGCGGTCGACCAGCTCTTTGCCCAGGCGGGCGGTTGTGGCCAGTTTTTCGGCCGAGCGGTTGGGGGTGCGGCGTACGTCGGGCGCGGCTGCGTGGGCGGATCCGCCGGCCTCGACGCGCTGCTGAACGGCCTGCCGGCGCACGTCGGCGTGGAGGGCCCCACCGGCGGTGCCTGTAGGGCCGGGGTTGGCAGCTGCCTGCCGCGAGGCGTCGGCGACGGCTCCGTCCAGGAGCAACGCGAGTTCCCGCACGGGCAGGCCTGAGAAGTCGGCGATGTCGAGCCCGTCGAAGGTCACGGACAGGGCTTCGGGCTTGAGCCGTTTGCCGTGGCAGGACGGGCAGGGGGCCACGTCGAGGAACTGGGCGACGCGGCGCTTCATCGAGGCGCTCTTGGTGTTGGCGAAGGTGTGGAGCACGTAGTTGCGTGCTCCGATGAATGTGCCTTGGTAGCTCGGTTCGACGCCCGCCTCGATCGCGGCGCGGGCCTCGGAGAGGGTGAGCCTGGAGTGGACGTGGACGGAGGGCGTCTCGTCGGTGTAGAGGATCCAGTCCCGGTGCTTCTTCGGCAGGTTCTTCCAGGGGACGTCGACGTCGTAGCCGAGTGCGACCAGGACGTCGCGCAGCTGGTGGCCGTGCCAGGCTGTCGGCCATGAGGCGATCGCCCGCTCGCGAATGGTGAGGGAGGGGTCCGGCACCATCTTCTGTTCGGGCACCTCGTAGACGCGGCCGATGCCGTGGCACTGCGGGCACGCGCCCTCGACAGTGTTGGCGGAGAAGTCCTCGGCGTAGAGCATCGGCTGATCGTCGGGGTAGTCTCCGGCGCGCGAGTAGAGCATGCGCACCAGGGACGAGAGCGTGGTGATGCTGCCGACCGATGAGCGGGTGCTGCGCCCTCCGCGCTGCTGCTGCAGGGCGACGGCCGGAGGCATTCCGGTGATGGAGTCGACGTCGGGGACGCCGGCCTGGTCGATCAGCCGTCTGGCGTACGGGGCCACCGACTCAAGGTAGCGCCGCTGCGATTCCGCGTAGAGGGTGCCGAAGGCGAGGGACGACTTGCCCGACCCGGAGACGCCGGTGAAGACCACCGTTGCGTCGCGCGGGAGTGTCAGGTCAACTCCCTTGAGGTTGTGCTCGCGAGCGCCCAGCACCCGGACGTCGGCCTGGACGGGCTGGGGCTCCTGAGGAGCGGGCGCGGGCGCTGCTGCGTCGGTCATGTTTCCACGCTAACAATGCTCGGACCTGCGCAGACGGAGGCGAGGGGCCTTGGCCGGGGGCGTGGCGCGCAGCGTTAGTGCGTTGGCACGCAGGGCCTAGACGAGGGCGAGTCCGGCGTGTTCCGGCATGCGTACGTTGGATGTGAGCCATACGTTGGGAAGGCCGAGGCCGCGAAGCCGCCCAAATGACCGCCGACACTGACTCGGCCGAGTCACCGTGAATCAGCAGAGGAGATCGTCATGGCAAGCAGCAACCGTGCTGTCACCTTTCAGAACCCGAAAGACATGCGCGTCGAGTCGCTCGACTTCCCGAAGCTTCAGATGCCGAACGGGAAGAAGGCCCCGCACGGAGTCATCCTCAGGATCGTCGCCACCAACATCTGCGGGAGCGACCTGCACATCTACCGCGGGTCCTTCCCGGTGCCCCAGGGCATGGTGATGGGGCACGAGATGACCGGTGAGGTCATCGAGGTCGGCCCCGACGTCGAGTTCCTCAGTGAGGGCGACCTCGTCTCCGTCCCGTTCAACGTCGCCTGCGGCCGATGCCGCAACTGCAGGGCGCGCCGGACCGACGTCTGCGAGACCACAAACCCCAAGGTGTCCTGCGGAGCGTACGGCTTCAACCTGGGCGACTGGACCGGCGGCCAGGCCGAGTACCTGTTCGTCCCGTACGCCGACTTCCAGCTCCTGCGCTTCCCGGACCGGGACCAGGCCATGGCGAAGATCCGTGACCTGGCGCTGCTCTCGGACATCCTGCCCACCGCGTTTCACGGTCTCATGGAGGCCGGTGCCAAGCCGGGCTCGACCGTGTACATCGCCGGCGCCGGCCCGGTCGGCCGCTGCGGCGCAGCAGCGGCGCGGCTCCTCGGGGCGTCCTGCATCATCGTGGGCGACTACCACAAGGACCGCTTGGAGCTGGTGAAGAAGAACGGCTGCGAGACGATCGACCTGAGCCAGGACGCGGCGCTCACCGACCAAATCGAGGCCATCCTGGGCGAACCCATGGTCGACTGCGCAGTGGACTACGTCGGCACCGAGGCACACGGCATCGGCCGCGAGGCCGAGGACATGGACCCGGCCTACGCCATCAACCAGGTGCTCGACGCCACCCGCGCGGGCGGGGCCACCGGAGTCATCGGCGTCTACGGCCCCGACCCGCTCGCGAAGTCGAAGGCCGAGCAGGAGGGAACGTACCCGATCGACTTCGGCAAGGCCTGGATCAAGTCGCCGCGGATCGCCGCCGGGCAGGCACCGATCATGCACTACAACCGCGAGCTGATGATGGCGATCCTGTGGGACCGCATGCCCTACCTGAGCGCCATGCTCAACACGAAAGTGATCAGCCTCGACGACGCCCCCGACGCCTACGCGACCTTCGACACGGGAGTGGCCGAGAAGTTCATCATCGACCCCCACGGCCTCATCCCCGCCTGAGGCCTGCACTGCGGCCCGCAGTCCCGCAACGGGACTGCGGGCCGGCCCCTGCCCTGCCGACGCATCAGTCGGCGAAAGCCCTAGGGCCTGTATCGGGTTGTGATCACTGAGTGGTCCGTGCGAGTTCCTTGATCCAGATCATGGAGGCTCGGAGGTGGAGTCCGGCCTGGTAGCTCTCGGGGGTCTTGTCATAGCGGGTGGCGATGCCGCGCCACGCCTTGAGCCTGTTGATCAGGCGCTCGACCGTGTTGCGCTCCTTGTACAGGTCGGTGTCGTGGGTGAGGGGCCGGCCGCCGTGGCGGCCCTTCTTCTTCCGGTTGTCGCTCTGGTCCTTCTTCTCCGGGATGACGGCCTTGATGCTGCGCCTGCGAAGGTAGGCGCGGTTGCCGCGGGAGGAGTACGCCTTGTCGCCGGCAACGGCGCCGGGCCGCGGGGCCTGCCGGCCGGGTCGCGGACCCGCAGTTTGTCGAGAACCGGGATGAACTGCGAGCTGTCGGCGGCCTGTCCCGCGGTCAGGGTCAGTACGAGAGGCGTGCATGCACTCTGATGGGGTCGTCGATGTCGGAATCGTCGAGTCCTTCTCCTGTCCCTTCTGCGGCCTCTCGCTGAGCAACCGTGAGGAAACCGCCACGGCGGGCATCGAGTCGCGTACCGAAGCCCCGGCGGAGTTCTGGTGAGCAAGCCCAAGAGGCCCAATTCGTTCCACGGATGTACCTGTGAAACTCCGCGGACCCGAAGCAACGCACCCAGCGCGCACGGCTCGCCCAGCGCGTCCGTCCCAGCCTGGTGCCGTAAGCGGATGGATGGCACCAGCCAGCAGGGTCTCGCTTGCGTCCTTTGATCTTCTTGATGGCCTGGCTGGTCCACGACCGCGTATGGGACAAGGCCCACCGGGCTACCGCCCCAGGCGGGGAGACGCAGGTCGCCGCCATCACAGAGGGCGACAACTCGCCTTCTCAGCGCAGGCGGCGGTGAGTCGGATGGGCGTGCCCCACGGGTTGAAGAACCGGTGTTCTTCTGTGCCGACCGAGGTGAGTCGTGAACCGTATGGGGATCACTTGATCGGTTTCACGTCGTAGCGGCTGTCGTGAACGGTGCCACGGCCGTTGGGGGAGACGCCGCACCTGGCGTGGAGCGTGGCTCTGCCCGCCGGCACTGTCCAAAGTATCGTCGCGTGCCTTGCCGCCCACCTAAACGAGCAGGACGGAAGGGCGGTGAGCTCCGGGGTCTCCGCGTGCCATTCCAGCATCTTGGATGTGACGTCGAAGGGGAGCCGGGTTTCCGGTGCTGGTGCCCGCCCCCGGGGCGGGCACCAGTGAGACGCGGGACGGCATCGGTGAGCGTGATGCTGGCCCCGGCGTGTAGGTAGGAGAAGGTCAGCGAGTGACCATGAGCTTGCGGACGCCGTAGTTGGTGCCGGTGAAGTCCATGGGGACTTCCTCCTGCGGGGTGGCGAGCCGCAGGTTGGGGAAGCGCTGGAAGAGCTTGGGCAGGACGGTTTTGAGTTCGGCGCGGGCGACGTTCTGGCCGAGGCAGGCGTGGACGCCGTAGCCGAAGCCCATGTGGCGGGCCATTTTGCGGTCGATGTTCAGGGTGTCGGGGTCCTGGAAGGCACGGGGGTCGCGGTTGGCGGCGTTCATCGCGACGACGACCAGGTCGCCCTTCTTGATCTGGGCGCCGGCGAGTTCGAGGTCCTCCTTGGCGACGCGGCCCAGGCCGAACTGGACGATGGTGAGGTAGCGCATCAGCTCCTCGACCGTGGTGCCGATCTTCTCGGGGTGGGCCAGCATCTGCTCGCGCTGCTCGTGGTGGGTGAGAAGGGTGAGAGTGGACAGGCCCATCATGGCGGCCGTGGTGTCGTGCCCCGCGAAGAGCAGCAGCACGCCGAGGCCGATGAGCTGCTTCTCGCTCAGGACCGAGTCCTCGCCGTCGGCCTTGTTGATGAGTTCGGCGAGGATGCCGTCGGTGGCTCCGGTGCTGCGCTTGTCGGCGACGAGCTTGGTGATGTAGTCGATCAGCCAGTGCGCGCCCTTGTCGCGTTCCTCGCGGCTCTTGGCCATGTCCATGAGGTCGACGGTGGCCTCGTGGAAGCCGTCGCGGTCCTCGTAGGGGACGCCGAGCAGTTCGCAGATCACCAGGCACGGGATGGGCAGCGCCATGGCCTGGACGAAGTCGAAGGTCTCGGGGCCGGCGGCGATGGCGTCCAGGTGCTCGTCGACGATTTTGTCGAGGTAGGGCTGGAGCTTGTTCTGTACGGCCTTGGGGGTGAAACGGCTGGTGAGCAGGCGGCGGTAGGCGCCGTGCTCGGGCTCGTCCATCATCACGAAGCCGGCGTCGAAGGGGGCGTCCTCGCCGGCCTCGGAGACCTCGCCCTCGGGGGTGTCGTGGCGCGGGCGCCTGGCGCTGAGCCGCGGGTCGGTGAAGACCTGGCTGCCTTCCTCGAAGCGGGTGACGAGCCAGCCGGTGGAGCCGTTGGGGAAGCGGACCTTGACGATGGGCTGGTCCTCCCGCAGCCGGGTGTACTCGGCCGGCGGGTCGAGGGGGTGGCGGAGGTCGCGGGTGACGGGCTGGTCGATGAGGGGCTCGGTCATTTCTGCTCCTGCGCGGTGGGGGTGTGGGCGTCGATGGCGGCGGTGACGCCGGTCTGGGTGGCGGTGGCCTTGCACCAGCCGGTGTAGACGGCCAGGTGCAGGACGGACTCGCGGAGCTGGTCGGCGGTCAGTTCGCCGTTGACCAGTGCGCCGTTCGCGATGATCTGGACGAGTTCGGGCCGGCCGACGGTGGCGGCGACGCCGAGGGTGAGCAGCCGGCGGTCACGGACGGACAGGCCCTCACGGCCCCAGACCTGGGCGAAGAGGTAGTCGACGGTCTCGGTGCTGAAGGGGTCGGTGCTGTCCTGGACCGCGGTGCTGAAGCCGGGGCCGTAAGCCTGGTCCATCATGTGCAGGCCGTAGGCGTGGACGTCGTCCTTCGCCGGCGGCGGTGCCGGTGCTGGTGCGGTCTCCAGTTGGAGGGTGCGGCGGGCCTGTGCGCGTACCACGTCGATGAGGGGGGCCTGGACACCGAGGGTGGCGGCGAGGTCCCGGGCGGCATCAAGGTCCTTGGTCATCAGCGGCTCGATCTGCCGGCCGATGGCGTCGGGCAGGACGCCGTCGCCGTCCTGCATGCGCAGCAGTTGCAGCAGGGTGCGGCCCTCGGGGTCGGCCGAGTCGATGACCTCGGCGAGCCGGGAGGGTGCCACGCCCGCGGTGCGGGCCAGCGCGGCAGCTTCTGCCACCGTGCGCCAACTGCCGTAGGTGACGACGTTGCGGGCGATCTTGGTGGCCATGCCGGCGCCGGGCGGGCCGCAGTGCACGACCTTCTTCGCCCAGTCGTCCAGGACGGGCAGCGCCGCGTCGACGGTGGCCTGCTCGCCGCCGAGGATGGCGACCATGCCGTTCTCGGCGGCCTTGTCGCCCGGGGTCACCCCGCAGTCGAGGAAGCCCACACCGCGCTCGGCGCACAGGGCGGCAAGTTCGTGGACGACCGGCAAGGCGACGGTGGCCAGCAGGACGATGGTCAGGTCCGGGTGCGCGGCCGCCAGCAGGCCGTGCTCGCCGCCGATGACCTCGCGTGCCTGGTCGGCGTTGACCACCGCGACCATCACGACATCGGAGGTCTTGGCCACCTCGGCGGGGGAGCCGAGCGGGTCGGGCACACCGGCCAGGTCCGCGGCAGCATCGGGACGGACATCGTAGACCGCCGGGACGCGTCCGCTGCGGGCGAGGCTGACGGCCACCCCGCCGCCGATCATGCCCAGGCCGATCACACCGGCCCGGAGGGTGTCACTCATGCTGCACTCCCGGTGAGAAGGGGGGCCGCCGCGGCGACCTGGGCCCGGTAGCCGCGCAGGGCCCGGACCATGTTGACGCCGACCGCCGCGCAGGTACGGCCGTTCCTGCCGTACAGAGCGATCAGCCTGCGCTCGGCCGTGCTGCCCTCGACAACACGTACCTCGTCCGCGCCTCGGGTCCGGCCGTAGATCTGGATCTTCAGGTCGTACTGGTCAGACCACACGTAAGGCACCGAGTCGAACGGCGTGGCACGCTCCGGCCCGGCCAGAATGTTGCGGGCGACGGCCAGTCCCTGCTCGGCGGCGTTCGTGCGGTGCTCGATACGCCAGGGCTCACCCGTGCGGGCGTTGAGCCAGCAGGCCACGTCGCCCGCCGCCCACACCCCGGACCCGGCGTACAGGGTGGCGTCGCACTCCACCCCGTTGCCGACCGCAACGCCGCTGCCGGTGAGCCACTCGGTGTTGGGCTGCGCGCCGATACCGACCAGGACGGCGTCCGCGGCCAGGGTGCGGCCGTCACGGAGACTCACTCCGCTGGCCCGCCCGCCGTCGGTGAGGACCTGGTCGACGAGGACGCCGGTCTCGATCCGCACACCGTGCTCGTGATGGGCGGTGCGCAGCATGGCGCCCAGTTCGTCGCCAAGCGCATCGCCCATGGGCTGGGCGGTGTCGGTGACGAGGGTCACCTCGCAGCCCAGGCCGCGTGCCACGGCGGCGGCCTCGGCGCCGACGAAGCCGCCGCCGACCACGACCAGGTGCCCCTCGGATGCGAGGTCCTCACGCAGGGCCAGCGCGTCCTCCAGGGTGCGCAGAACGTGCACCCCGGGCACCCCCTCGGTGCCGGGCAAGCGGCGGGCCCGCGTGCCGGTGGCCACGACCAGAGCGTCGTACTCGACGAACGTGCCATCCGCCAGGGCGACCTCACGCGCCTTGGTGTCCAGCGCGATCGCCTTCGTGCCCAAGCGAAGCTGGAGACCGAGAGCGTCGATGTCAGGCTCACCGCGCAGCAGGAGCCGGTCGGTGCTCCACTCGCCCGACAGCAGCTGCTTCGACAGCGGGGGCCGGTCGTAGGGAAGGTGCGACTCCTCGCCGATCAGGGTGATCGGCCCGGGGTGGCCCTCGCGTCGCAAGCCCTCCACAACGCTCAGGCCGGCCGCCGAAGCCCCGACGACAGCGATCCGTGACGGCGCTGCGGCACTCACAGCTGCACCTGGATGACCGCGGCCGGGCAGACAGCCGCCGCCTGGACCACGTTCTCCGCCTGGTCGGCGGGCGGATTGTCGTCGAGTAGCACCACGATGCCGTCTTCGTCCCGCTGGTCGAAGACGTCCGGCGCGGCCAGCACACACTGGCCGGCACCGCAGCATTTGTCGAAGTCGATAGAGATTTGCATGGGGGAATCCACTTCCGTCAAGCCCTCGCGAATTGAGGGCGACGCGGGCCAGATGCACTAGTTGCCCTGTGCACCTAACTTAGTTCAGCAGGGACTGTACTCCTGGCCATGCGGGGTGGCAACCGGCCTTTCCGGAAGGGATATTGCTGCGGTGCAGAACCCGCGTGGGCCCTGCGCGGGCACCGCTGGGGTGGGCCCCGGCTACGCCTGCGGGCCGTCGGGCCCCGGAGCGTTTCGGATCTCCCTGATCCGACGGGACGCTTCAGTCTCCGCCGGCGAGGGCACCGCAGGTGCTGCTCCGGGGGTGCCGGACAGGAGCGAGCTCACCAGCCCCTCTGCCAGCTGCAGGACCAGCGTCTCCGACGACTCGTCGCGGTACAGGCTGTGGTGGAGGGAGACCATGCCGTGCAACCCGGCCCACAGGGTCTGCGCTGCCTGCTCCAGCGGCAGAGACAGCCTGTAGCCGCTGCTCTCGCAGCTGCGCAGCCCCTCACGGAAACTGGCGGAGACGTGGCGTGCCGGGTGGCCGCTTATCCTCGACGGCTCCGCAGTCGGCTGGTGAACCTCGAACATGAGCTGGTAGTGGCCCGGACTTCTCATGGCGAACCGGCAGTACGCCAGCGCCTGCGCCCGCAGCCGGTCCCGCGGGTCATCCCCCCCGGCCTTTCCGGCGGTGGCCATCTGTGTGACGAGCTCGTCATACCGGTCCGCCAGGGCCGCCCACACCAGTTCGGTCTTGTCTGCGAAGTGGAGGTAGATGCTGGGGGCGGAGATGCCCACCTCCTTGGCGACTGCGCGCATGGTCAGCTTGTCGGGGCTGCCCCATTCCCCCAGTAGCCGCTGGACTGCGGCCACGATCTGTCTGCGCCGCTGGGAGCCCTGCCCGCTCTCCCGCCCGTCTTGTTCTCCATCGTTCGCCGACCCTGTCGCCATCATCTGCACTTCCCTTCCGGCCACAGATTAACCGGGCCGGTATCCCCGTTCGGTCCTGAGCGCAGGGGCCCGCACGTGACGGCTGGACAAGACGTACGGAGGACTCCACCTCGGCGTCAACAACGCCGGGCTCGGCCACGCGCCGCCCTACTGCACGAGATCCCGATGGAGGGCTGGGACCGCCATACGTCATCAACCTGCGGGGCCTGCTGCTGTCCCCGCGCGCGGAGCTAGGGCCTGTGGAGTTGTGATCTCATGTAGTCCCGGCCCGAGAGGGGCGGGGGTCTTGGGGTAGAACGCTGATATGTCTCGACCTCAACTTACGGATGCTGAGTGGGAGTTCATTTCTCCGTTCCTGCCGGTCGGTGAGTACGGGCCGTACCCGGAGAACCTGCGGGCGCACTTCGAGGGCGTCGTGTGGCGGTTCAGGAATGGGGCGAAATGGCGGGAGTTGCCCGAACGATTCGGACACTGGTCCACCGTTTACGGCCGGTTTCGGCAGTGGCGGGATGCCGGGGTGTTCACCGCGGTGTTCCAGGGTGTGATCGCCGAGGCGGCGAAGCGGGGCCTGGTGGACTTGTCACTGGTCAGCGTGGACTCGACCACAGCCCGGGCCCATCATGATGCCGCAGGGATGATCATGGATCCCGAGACCCTGGACGCGGTGGAGAGGGCCGCCGCAGAAAAAGGGGCACCAGCGAGGAACAAGTCGGGCAACTCGACCCGGAGCGAGAAGAACGACGACGCGTGAGGCGTCGCCGCAGGGCCCGGCTCGCCGCCGCGGACCTGGGGCGGTCCCGCGGCGGACTGGCCACCAAGACGCACCTGTCCTGCGTTCCGCAGTGCCTGCCCCTCTCGCTCAAGATCACCGCTGGGCAGGCAGGAGACAGTCCGCAGTTCATCCCGGTCCTGAACGAGATCCGCGTCCCCGGCCCGGTCGGCCGGCCCCGCACCCGGCCCGACGCAGTCGCTGGC
The DNA here is from genome assembly GCF_902506575.1 of Streptomyces mexicanus. Taxonomy (GTDB): domain Bacteria; phylum Actinomycetota; class Actinomycetes; order Streptomycetales; family Streptomycetaceae; genus Streptomyces; species Streptomyces mexicanus. The sequence continues at coordinate 3,594,664 of NZ_LR732544.1, forward strand.
GATAAGGCGTACTCGTCCCGCAAGAACCGTTCCCACCTGCGCCAACGTGGGATCAAAGCGGTCATTCCCGAGAAGAAGGATCAGGCCGCCCACCGCAAGAACCGCGGCTCGCACGGCGGACGGCCCGTCACCTGGGACGAGCCGCTCTACAAGCTCCGCAACAGCGTCGAACGCACCATCAACAAGATCAAGGACTGGCGCGGCCTTGCCGTCCGCTACGACAAAAAGCCTGAAAGCTACCAGGCCGGACTCGAATTATGTGCCGGCCTCCTCTGGATCCGGCACCTCGAATCACAGCATTGATCACAACTCCACACACGCCCTAGAACACCCCTGCGGCGTACGATGGGACGGAGCGCCGTGAGCGTAGATCTGATCCATGCAAGGCGGCCCAGAGAAAGGCATGGCCATGGCACAGGACGGTTTGGCGCTGCCGCGCCTGACGTCCTTCTCCACCCGTCGCGCCCCTCAGGGCGACGAGGTCGACTACTGGCGTCAGGCCAGGCAGAAGGCCTACGTGTCGGCCAGGACGGACCCGGTCGGCAACGCCTTCGACGGGGAGATCAGGCTAGGCCAGTACACGGATTTCCGTTTGTCCACCAAACGGGCCCGCCCCGAGGAGGTCCGGCGCTCGGCCGGCGACATCGCGCAGGGCCGCGAAGACGACGACTACCTGTACCTGGTGTTCCAGCTGAGTGGTGACTTTCTCGTCGAACAGGCAGGACGTCAGACGCTCGCGACTCCCGGTTCGCTGGTGATCTACGACAGTGCCGCGCCCTTCTCTCTGTCTGCGAAGGAGGAGTACGAGCAGGTCGTCCTCGAGCTGCCCGCCGACAGGGCATTCGCGCAGGCCGGCGTGAGCCGCAGCAACGACCTGCTCGCCCGGACGTTCGACTGCGGCGGGGCGATGGGCGCGGTGGCGGCGTTCTTCGTGAACCTCGCGCAGCGCCAGGACGGGGACCGCCTGGGCGCGCACCTCCTCGAGCCCCAGGCGACCGCGCTGGGAACCTCGCTCCTCGGCCTGATCGCCCCCGGTCGGTGTCAGGTGCCCGAGGCGCTGCGGCGCGGGCAGGCGGCAGCCTACATGCGCGCGCATCTGGCAGACCCCGATCTGGACGCAGAGGGCATCGCCGCGGGCCTGCACGTTTCCCGCCGCACTCTGTTCCGCCTCTTCGAGGGCACGGGCGAGTCCGCCATGGCGCGCCTGCGGTCTCTGCGGCTCGAGCGCGCCCGGGTGATGCTGCGGACGCAGCCGGGCAAGCGGATCTCCGCGATCGCGCAGGAGACGGGTTTCTCCAGTTCGGTGCAGTTCTACCGTGCCTTTCGCGCGGTGGCCGGCATGACTCCCAGCGAGTACCGGGAGGCCGACTTCGTGGAAGGACCTGATACATCCGGTCGTCCTGGGGCTGGAGACATGACGTCCGCGGGGGCGTCTGCGGGTGGTGAGAGGACGAGCGGGGCCATGGAGCAGGACCGGCTGGATGCCGTACTGGAACGGATCGCCCGGATTCCCTTCCGCGCCAAGTTCCATCTCCGCCCGGCCGAGCGTGAGTACGTCGCCTTGCGCGGCATGGTGGCCGTGCGACGGCACGCCCGTGAGCTCATCGACAGCCGCCTTGCCCCGGCCTGTCCGGTGAGGGACGGCAGGCAGACCCCCTGGGGAGGCCATCCCGTCTTCCGAGCCCAGCACGCCACGGCGACCTGCTGCCGCACCTGCCTGCAGATCAACCACGGGATCGCCAAGGGACGCGAGCTCAGCGAGCAGGAGCGGGAGCGTGTCGTCGGCCTTATCTGCCTCTGGATCGAGAGGGAGTGCCGGGCCGGGCCGCGGCGGTTGCCGGATCCTCCTGCGACCCTGTTCTGATTCCCCGGCGGGCCCTGTCAGGCCCCTGCTCTTGTTGCAGCGCGCGACGGCGCGGTTTCCGGCTTCGCGGTCTGGACGCGTGCACCGTGGTTGCCGAGCGCGCGGCGGCTCTCGACCGGCTGCGGCACCTCACAAGGGCGACAGGCCCCGGGGCGGGCCCGTCCGTGTTTGGGCGCCGCTCTCACGCTGTACCCACGGTCACCGACGTGCTGGAGCCCTGCGGCTGTCCCGGTCGAGGATCGGGATCGCCGTCATCGCATGCCGGCTTCGGTGGCCAGGGCGGCTGCGGCGGCTCGGGAGGTGACGCCGAGCTTGTGGTAGATCTGGCTGGTGTGGAACTTGACGGTGTTCTCGCTGATGCCGAGCTGCGTAGCGATCTGCCGGTTGCGGCGGCCGGAGGCGAGCAGGCGCAGGACTTCCGTTTCCCTGGGAGCCAGACCCCACGTTTCGGTGGGCTGTTCGGAGGTGTCCGGGGGGTCGAGCGGGATCTGCACTTCGAGGCGGGAGCCCCAGTTCTCTACCGCTTCCAGGTCGAGGCGACCGCCCAGCGCTGTGGCGCGGGCGCCGAGTTGGCGCAGTGCGGGGCCGGAGCTGTCCATGCTGCCGGGGCCGTCGTCTCTCACGGAGACGAGCAGGTGTGTTCCGTCGCAGTTCCATTGGACCCGGATGCGGGTGACTTCTTCCTGGTCGCGCATCAGCAGGACGGCGCTGCGCACGATGGCTCGTGCTGCGTGTGCGACTTCTCCGGGAAGCGCGCGGCCGTCTGCCGGGGGCTCGATGAACTGTATTTGCAGTGCTTCGTAGCGGCTCAGGGGGCGCAGGTCGTTCTTGAGGCGTTCGAAGGCGCGGGCGACCGGTTCCTCGGCGATGAAGGCGGCCAGGTCTGCTCCGCTCCTGGTGCGGATCAGGGCGTCGGCGGCGAGGTCGATCGCCTGGGTACGGGCTCGGGCGTCGTCGAGGTCTCGGCTGCGCAGGGCGGCGAGCAGGGATTCCAGGTCGGTGACGTGCCGGTCCGTGAGTTCGGCGGTGACCCGGAGCCTCTCGCTGGTGACCGCACGCGATTCCTGCAGGTAGTCGGGTGCCGCCTCGGCGACCTGCCGGGCGATGCAGGCGGCTGCGACGCTCCACAGGATCCGTGTGTGGGCGGCGCGGTCTTCGCCCGGGGGTTCTTGCACGGGGCAAAGGACGAGTACGGCTCCGGTGCCGTCTCCCAGGACCGCCACGTCGCGGGGCAGGCCGCCGAACTGTGCGCGCCCGGCCCACTGACCGCCTGCAGCCCGGTCGCGCAGGGCTGCGAGTTCGGCGATGGTCACGTTCTTCGTGATCTCCGGGTCGCCAGCCTTCTTGCGGGGACGCCCGGTGCATTCCTCGGTGAAGATCACCAGCGCTTCGTGCGGCCACACGCCGTCGAGGGCCGTGTGCAGGCGGTCGGCCACGTCCTGCAGTGGAGCTGTCGCCACCAGGTTCAAACGGGCTGCCAACCCTTTACCGTTTTGCACCAAAAGATCGTTCGTCACCACTTCATCGTCGCACAGAACCTCCCTGAATGGGTAGGTAAATTGCCCCGAAGGTTGAATGACGACTACCTGTCCGTTGGGGATGCTCGTTGTGTGAACGAAACGCTCTTGGAATCACCCCGTCCCGTGCGGCCGTCCTGGAAGGACAGCAGCGCGCTCGTCGTGGCGGAGGCGACCCGAGCGGTCGAGGCCATTGCCCCCGGGGAAGCCGAACGCCTGCTCTCCGCCACGACTGCGGCGTCGAGGGTCTTCATTCTCGGGCAGGGGCGCTCGGGCATCGCTCTGCGTGCCCTGGCCATGCGGCTGATGCACCTCGGGCTCCGCGTGCATGTCGTCGGTGACGCTACGGCGCCGGCCATCGCGGCGGGAGACCTCCTGCTGATCGCCTCAGGCTCGGGACGCACCCCCTCGGTGCTTACTGCGGCCCGGTCCGCCATCGCGGCAGGCGCCGAGGTGGCGGGCATCACCGCCGCTCCGCACTCGCCCCTGGCCTCCCTGACGCCGACCGTTCTGGTCGTACCCGCGGCCGCGAAGCGGGACCGGTCCGGGCAGGCCTCGGCCCAGTACGCCGGCAGCCTGTTCGAGCAGGTGCTGTGGCTCCTCGGAGACGGGTTGTTCCACGCGCTCTGGCAGCGCAGCGGTCTCACGGCCGACGAACTGTGGGCCCGCCACAGCAATCTCGAATGACCTGCGCGGCATACGCCCGCAGAACCACGAACGCCCGGGAGACCGCCGGGCGACTCACGCCGGAAGGAAACACCGTCATGCGACTGCAGGTAGCCATCGACCTATTGACTACGGAAGCCGCCCTGCGGCTGGCCGGGCAGGTCGCTCCCTACGTCGATGTCATCGAACTGGGCACCCCGCTGATCAAGAGCGAGGGCATGTCCGTCATCACGGCGGTCAAGAACGCCCACCCCGACAAGACCGTCTTCGCGGACCTGAAGACCGCCGACGCCGGTGAGCTGGAGGCACGTCTCGCCTTCGACGCCGGCGCCGACCTGGTCACCGTTCTGGGTACGGCCGACGACTCCACCATCAACGGCGCGGTCGTCGCCGCCCGCGCCGCTTCCAAGGGCGTGGTCGTCGACCTCATCAACGTCACGAACAAGGCCACGCGTGCCAAGGAAGCGCACGCCCTGGGGGCGGTGTTCGTCGAGTTCCATGCCGGGCTGGACGAACAGGCCCTGCCCGGATACAGCCTCCAGGCGCTTCTGGATGCCGGTTCGAGCTCGGGGGTCCCGTTCTCCGTCGCCGGCGGCGTCAGCACAGCCACCATCGCCGCGGTACAGGACTCCGGCGCCCGGACCGCCGTGGCAGGCAGCGCCATCTACAGCGCGAACGACCCAGCTGCGGCGGCGGCCGCCCTGCGCGCCCTGATCAGCCGCCCCTGACCGGGCTCGGCACAGCACCGTTCAACGACAACACAGCAAGCAAGGTGAACAACGTGGCACAGCAAGTTCAGGCAGTGATCGCACCGGGCAAGAACGAGCCGGTCCGGGTGGAGACGATCGTCGTGCCGGATCCCGGCCCCGGCGAGGCCGTGGTGAAGATCCAGGCGTGCGGCGTCTGCCATACCGACCTTCACTACAAGCAGGGCGGCATCGGCGATGACTTCCCGTTCCTGCTCGGTCATGAGGCCGCAGGTGTCGTGGAGTCCGTCGGCGAGGGCGTCACCGACGTCGCCCCCGGCGACTTCGTCATCCTTAACTGGCGGGCGGTGTGCGGCCAGTGCCGTGCCTGCCGGCGCGGGCGCCCCTGGTACTGCTTCAACACCCACAACGCGAAGCAGAAGATGACCCTGCTGGACGGCACCGAGCTCACGCCGGCCCTCGGCATCGGCGCGTTCGCCGAGAAGACCCTCGTGGCGGCCGGCCAGTGCACCAAGGTCGACCCCGAGGTTTCCCCGGCCGTCGCCGGACTGCTCGGCTGCGGCGTGATGGCCGGCATCGGCGCCGCCATCAACACCGGCCAGGTCGGCCGGGGCGACTCCGTCGCCGTCATCGGCTGCGGCGGCGTCGGCGACGCGGCGATCGCCGGGGCCCGGCTGGCCGGCGCGGCGAAGATCATCGCGGTGGACATCGACGACCGCAAGCTCGAGATGGCGAAGACGATGGGCGCCACCCACACCGTCAACTCCCGCACCAGCGATCTGGTCGGGGAGGTCCGCGCGCTCACCGGCGGACACGGTGCCGATGTCGTCATCGATGCGGTCGGCCGCCCCGAGACCTACCGTCAGGCGTTCTACGCCCGTGACCTGGCCGGCACGGTCGTCCTGGTCGGTGTCCCCAACCCTGACATGATGCTGGAGCTGCCGCTCCTCGACGTCTTCGGCCGCGGTGGCTCCCTCAAGTCGGCCTGGTACGGAGACTGTCTGCCCTCCCGCGACTTCCCGATGCTGGTCGACCTGCACCTGCAGGGGCGCCTCAATCTCGGCGCTTTCGTCACCGAGACGATCGGCATCGCCGACGTCGAGGAGGCGTTCCAGCGGATGCGCGACGGTGAGGTCCTGCGCTCGGTGATGGTGTTCTGATGGCGGCCCGCATCGACCTCCTGGTCACCTCCGGGACGTTCGCTCTCGACGGAGGCCAGTGGGACGTCGACAACAACGTCTGGATCGTCGGCGACGACTCCGAGGCGGTCGTCATCGACGCCGCACACGATGCCTCGGCGATCGAGGCCGCGCTCGGCGGCCGTAGGCTGCGCGCGATCATCTGCACGCACGCGCACAACGACCACATCGACGCGGCTCCCGCACTGGCCGAGGCCACCGGCGCACCGATCCTGCTGCACCCCGATGACCTCCCGCTGTGGAAGCAGACGCATCCGGACCGGCTTCCCGACCAGGAGCTGGCCGATCACCAGATGCTGGAGATCGCCGGAACCCCGTTCCAGGTCCTGCACACTCCCGGCCATTCCCCGGGAGCGGTCTGCCTCTACGCTCCGGCGCTCAACGCGGTGTTCTCCGGCGACACGCTGTTCCGTGGCGGGCCCGGCGCAACCGGACGCTCCTTCTCGCACTTCCCGACGATCATCGACTCCATCCGGGACAGACTGCTCACTCTCCCGCCGGCGGTCGCGGTGCACACCGGGCACGGCGACTCCACCACCATCGCAGCCGAGAGCGGACACCTCGGCGAATGGATCGCCCGCGGGCACTGACGGCCGGCGTTCACGGCACGGGCGGCTCACCTCGCTGCCCCGAGCCGTGAACGTCCCTGCCGCGGTGGGCGGCAGGGGAACGGGGTCCCGGACCGCCCCGGGGCAGGCGATGCCCGCTCGCCTCGGGGCGGACCGAGCGCAGTCGTGAGCACTGCGCACGGTCCGGGGGTCTGTAATGCTCATTGCACACCGTGCCTTGCGCACCAGACAGGCAGAAGACGGAACATGACCACCACCACACCCCGGCCTGCCGGCCCTGAGGGCATCGGCCAGACCGTGCGTTCCGAGAGCCAGCGCTCGCCCCTGCGCGACTTCCTGCGCACCGAGACCGGCAGCGCCGTCGCCCTCATCGTCGCTTCCGTCGCCGCTCTCGTGTGGGCCAATGTCTCCCCCGGCTCCTACGAGCACTTCTGGGAAACGTCGCTGTCCGTGCACCTGGGGACCGCCGGCGTCGATCTGGAACTGCGCGAATGGGTCAACAGTGGCTTGATGGCCGCCTTCTTCTTCGTGGTCGGGCTCGAGGCACGGCGCGAGTTCGACATGGGTGAACTGCGGCAGAGAAGCCGGATGACCCTGCCACTGTTCGCCGGCCTGGCCGGGATGGGCGTGCCCGTTCTGATCTTCCTGGCCTTCGCCGCCACCACCGATGCCGGCGGAGGCTGGTGCGTGGCCATGTCGACCGACACGGCCTTCGCCCTGGGCACCCTGGCGCTGCTCGGCAAGCGGCTTCCCGACGCCCTGCGCACCTTCCTGCTGACCGTGGCCATCGTCGACGACGTCGTGGCCCTCGCCGTCATCGCGTTCGTCTACAGCAGCAACCTCTCGTGGCCGGCGCTGCTGATCGCCCTGGCCCTCTTCGTCGCGGTTCTGGGCATCCGCCGCGCAGGGGTGCGCCACAGCGTCCCCTACGTCGTCGTCGCGAGCAATGCTCATGACTTGTGGATCGGTCTTCGGGACGGCACGCGAAGGGCGTACCTTCCCGAATGATCCTGTATCGGTCACCAAGTCAGGCCCGCGTTCGCAGCGCGGGTCGGGAAGGCACGCCCGCGCAGGAGGCGGAAAACGAACAAGAGCAAGAGGAAGTAGTGGGCCGCGGCAGGGGTGAATGAGAGGCGGCCCCCGGGCCCCGTGCCCGGGCGTGCCCGCGCGTCGGCGGATCGTCGCGAGCGGCCTGCGGCCGGCACGTACAGTGCGGTCATGACCCATCCGAATGCGGCGCTGCGCCCCACCCAAGCCGTCATCCTCGCCGGTGGCCAGGGGTCCCGGCTGCGCCCCTACACCGACGACCGGCCCAAGCCGATGGTCGAGATCCCCGGCACGGGCGTCCCGATCATCGGCCACCAGATCGCCTGGCTGGCCGAGGAGGGCGTCACGGACGTGGTGGTCTCCTGCGGCCACCTCGCCGAGGTTCTGCAGGACTGGCTGAAGTCGGCAGACCTGCCGGTGAAGGTCACCACCGTCGTGGAGACCGAACCCCTCGGCCGCGGCGGCGGCCTGCGGTTCGCGGCCGCCCATCTGCCCCGTCCGGACAAGCCCTGGTACGCCACGAACGGCGACATCTGGACGCGTTTCTCGCTGCGCGACATGGCGGACTTCCACACCGAGCGGGACGCGGTGGCCACGCTCGCGCTGGCCCGTCCGCGCCTGCCGTGGGGCGCCGTGCAGACGGACGGCTTCGGCCGTGTCACGGACTTCATCGAGGCCCCGCCGTCCACGTTCGAGATCAACGCGGGCGTGTACGTGTTCTCGCCCGACTTCGCCGCCCTGCTCCCGGAGCGCGGCGACCACGAGCGCACCACGTTCCCGCGGCTGGCCCGCGAACGGCGCCTGGCGGGCTTCCCGATCCCGCAGGGCGCCTACTGGCGGGCCATCGACACGGCGAAGGACCTCACGGAGGCGGCGAAGGAGCTGGCCGCCCTCAAGCGCTGAACACACCAGGCGTCGCCTGCCCTTCGGCCGTGCGACGCCCCTACGACGGGGGTCCCGCACAGCGACTGTGCGGGACCCCCGTCGTTCGGGTCGTGCCCGGTGGGGCGGTGGCCGCCTATCCCAGCAGGCCGCCCACCAGGCCCGGCTGCCCGGTGGAGGAGCTGCCGCCGGAGGAGCCGGAGGAGCCCGATCCACCGGAGCTCCCCGAGCCGGCCGAGCCGCCGGAGCCGCCGGAGCCGCCGGTCGAGCCGCTGCCGCCGGTCGCGGTGCCGCCCGAGGTCGGGCCGGAGCTGGTGCTGGGTGCCTGCTGCACCGGGGAGGAGCGGTCCGGCACGGTGTCGCCGGTGGTGCCCTGGGTCTGGCTGGGCGCGCCGCCGGTGGCGGTGCCGCGCTGCTGGGTGGTGCCCTGGGTGGCCGAGGGACCGCCGGACGGGCCGGCCGAGGTCCCGCGGTGGCTGGGTGAGGCCGGGGCCGACGGGGACGTCGAGTGCCGCTGGGAGTCGGAGTGCCGGGGCAGCGGTGAGCCGGGCAGTTCGTTGCGCGGGGCCTCGCCGGGCCCGGGGACGACGACCCGGTCGGCGTCGCGCACCGCCCCGCCGAGCAGCGAGCCGACGAGCAGGGTGAGGCCGGTGACGAGGACGGTGAGCAGCGCGCCGCGGCGCAGCACGAACCGGCGCAGCGCCCAGATGTCGGAGCGTGGACCCAGGCGCCGCCAGGCGGAGGCGGCGAGTCTGCCGTCGACGGAGTAGACGGGGGCGCCGGCGATGATCAGCGGCGACCAAGCGGCGAGGTAGATGATGTCGGGCGCGTCGTAGACGGGCGCCGTGCGCCAGCTGACGGTGACGATGAGGGCGGCGGACAGCAGCGCGCCGACCACGGCGGCGACCCGCTGCCAGCAGCCCAGGATCGTGAGCACGCCGACGATGACCTGGAGGAAGGCGATGACGAGCCCGGAGCCGGCGGGGTGCTGCAGGGCGAACTGGCGCAGCGGTTCGGCGACGTCCCAGGGGTGCAGCTGGGTCAGCCACTTGACCATGGAGCCGCGTTGGCCGCCGTCGAAGTACAGCGGGTCGCACAGCTTGCCCATGCCGGCGTAGAGGGAGACGAACCCGAGGAAGATGCGCAGCGGGAGCAGGACGACGCCGAGGTTCATCCGGCGGTGCGGGTAGTAGGCGTGGCGGGCCGGGTCGTCGCCGAGCCGCCGGGTGCGCCGCGGCCGGTCGTCGGCCGCCGGGTCGGCGTCCTCGCCGGGCTCGCCGTAGCCGTCGTAGGGGCCGTGGTCGTGGTCCGGGAAGCCGGTGCCGTCGTACGCCGGCCCGTCGTGCCCGGCGTCGGCGTACTCCGCCTCCTCGTACGCGCTGCCCGCGGTCCGCATCTGCGGCAGCAGCCGGGTCTCGCCGGGGGCGGGGCTGCGCTGGGCGCCGACGACGGGGGTCTCGACGGTCTCGTCGAGGTCGCCGTAGGCGGTGCCTGCGGGCGCGGACGTGCCGGGCGTGCCGTAGCCGGCGGGGGCGTCGACGCGCGGGATGACCTGGGTGGCCCCGGCGTCGCCGGGCTGTTCCTCGCCGTGCCGCACGCTGCCGCTGCGCACGGCCTGCAGCAGGCGGTGGGCTCCGGTGTCGTCGGGCGCCGATCTGCCGCTCCAGACGACGGGGCGGCGGTGGGGCGCCGCGGCCTGGGGCCGGCCCGTCGCGCCGGCGACGGGCAGGCGGGCGGTGTGCTCGGCGGCGCTCAGGTGCCGGGCGATCCGCGGGGAGCGGGTACGCCGCGAGGAGGCGCCCAACTGCACGCGGAAGCTCGCGTGCGTGACGATGACCTGCGCCGGATCGCTCGGCACCTTCACCATGCTCAGCGCGGGAGCGTCGTCGTACCCCGACGAGCGGTCCCCCGTGGGTGTGCGGGGTGTTCTGGTGTCCACACTCATCTAACCGAGTGACGAGGAGTTAGGACACTGCCTTGACCCGCCGGATCTGTCCGGGCCGCGTCAAGGTTGCACGGAACGCCCGGAAATACACGGTCAGGTGACCGCGCGAACGCCCGTTCGACCGCCGGTCACCGGCCGACGGTCGGCATCCGGCAGTCCGGCATCCGGCGGTCGATGGTCACCGGACACCGGACACCGACCGGCGCCGGCGACCCGGCTCAACGGCGCCTGCGCGCCGCCTCGTACAGCACGATCCCCGCCGCGACACCGGCGTTCAGCGACTCCGCGCCGCCCGGCATCGGGATCCGCACCCGCACGTCGCAGGTCTCCCCGACGAGCCGCGACAGGCCCTTGCCCTCGCTGCCGACGACGATGACGACGGGGCCGTCCAGCGCGTCCAGCTCACCGAGTTCGGCCTCGCCGTCCGCGGCCAGGCCGACGACCATGATCCCGGCCTTCTTGTACGCCTCCAGCGCGCGCGTGAGGTTGGTGGCGCGGGCCACGGGCGTCCGGGCGGCCGTACCGGCGGAGGTCTTCCAGGCGCCCGCGGTCATACCGGCCGCGCGCCGCTCGGGCACGACCACGCCGTGGCCGCCGAAGGCGGAGACGGAGCGGACGACCGCGCCGAGGTTGCGCGGGTCGGTCACCCCGTCCAGGGCGACGATCAGCGGGTCCTCGCCCGCGTCGGCGGCGGCGTCGGCCAGGTCCTCGGGGTGGGCGTACTCGTACGGCGGGACCTGCAGGACCAGGCCCTGGTGGTTGAGCCCGTTGGTCATCCGGTCCAGTTCCGGGCGCGGGGCCTCCATGAGGTTGATCCCGCCGCGCTCGGCGACCAGCTGCAGCGCCTCGCGCACGCGCTCGTCGTTGTCGATGAACTGCTGGACGTAGAGGGTGTTCGCGGGCACGCCCCCGCGCAGCGCCTCGACGACCGGGTTGCGGCCGACGACCAGCTCGGAGGCGGACTTGCCCGCGCCGCGGCGCGGGCCGCGGCTCTGGGCGCGGCGCGCCTTCGCCTGGGCGGCGCGCTGCTTGGCGTGTCCCTTGCGCATCTCGGCGGGGGGCGTGGGGCCCTTGCCCTCCAGGCCCCGGCGCCGCTTGCCGCCGCTGCCGACCTGCGCGCCCTTCTTGCCGGACATGCGGCGGTTGTTCGCGGCCATGACCTACCTGTCTGTCGGAGCGTTCGTACGTGTGTCTGTGTGGTGTGCGGTCCGTACGTCTATGAAGCGTACGTCCATGCAGTGTGCCGCCCGGACGGCCGGGCGGCACAATCGATCTTCGCGGGCCGCAGGACGGGCCGGCGCCGGACCGGCGGACGGACCGGCACGCGGCCGACGCCCACCCCGGCCCGGAGACCGGGCGGGCCTGCCCCTCAGCCGGCGCCCAGACTCCAGCGGGGGCCCTGCGGGCTGTCCTCGATGACCAGTCCGGACTGGTTGAGCTGGTCGCGCAGGGCGTCCGCGGTGGCCCAGTCCTTGCGGGCGCGGGCGGCCTCCCGCTGGTCCAGCACCATGCGGACCAGGGAGTCGACCACGCCGTGCAGGTCCTCGCCGCGCTCGCTTCCCTCGCCGGCCCAGTGCTCGTCGAGGGGGTCCAGGCCGAGGACGCCGAGCATGGCGCGCACCTCGGCGAGCCGGGCGACGGCGGCTTCCTTGTCGTCGGCGGCCAGCGCGCTGTTGCCCTGCCGGACGGTGGTGTGGACGACGGCGAGCGCCTGCGGGACGCCGAGGTCGTCGTCCATGGCCTCGGCGAAGGCGGGCGGCACCTGCGCGGCCGGCTCCACGATCCCGGCCTTCTCCACCACCCGCTGGACGAAGCCCTCGATCCGCGCGAACGCGGACTCGGCCTCGCGCAGCGCCTCCTCGCTGTACTCGATCATCGAGCGGTAGTGCGGGGTGCCCAGGTAGTAGCGCAGCACGATGGGCCGCCACTGCTTGACCATCTCGGAGACCAGCACGCTGTTGCCGAGCGACTTGGACATCTTGTCGCCGGCCATGGTCACCCAGGCGTTGTGCACCCAGTACTGGGCGAAGTCGTCGCCGTAGGCCTTGGCCTGGGCGATCTCGTTCTCGTGGTGCGGGAAGATCAGGTCCAGGCCGCCGCCGTGGATGTCGAAGGCGCTGCCCAGGTACTTGTGCGCCATGGCGGAGCACTCCAGGTGCCAGCCCGGCCGGCCCTCGCCCCACGGCGTGGGCCAGGTGGGCTCGCCCGGCTTGGCGGCCTTCCACATCGCGAAGTCGCGCGGGTCGCGCTTGCCGGTCTCGCCCTCGCCGGAGGGCTGCAGCAGGTTGTCCAGCTCCTGCCGCGACAGCTGGAGGTAGCCGGGGAAGGAGCGCACGTCGAAGTAGACGTTGCCGTCGGCGGCGTAGGCGTGGCCGCGGTCGATGAGGCGCTGCATCATCTCGACCATCTCGGGCACGTGGCCGGTGGCGCGCGGCTCGTACGTCGGCGGCAGGCACCCGAGGGCGTGGTAGCCCTCGTTGAAGGCGCGCTCGTTCTCGTAGCCGATCGCCCACCAGGGCCGGTTCTGCTCGTGGGCCTTGGCGATGATCTTGTCGTCGATGTCGGTGACGTTGCGGATGAACGTCACCTCGTAGCCGCGGTAGGTGAACCAGCGGCGCATGATGTCGAAGTTCAGGTACGAGCGGACGTGCCCGATGTGGGGTGCCGCCTGCACGGTGGCGCCACAGAGGTAGATCGAGACACAACCCGGCTTGAGCGGGGTGAAGTCACGGATCTGCCGGGCGCTGGTGTCGTACAGGCGAATAGTCACCACTCCAGAGTAGTGGGCCGAGGACAGTGCCTCGCGCCCCTTCCCCTCTGTCGCGGAGTGTTGGCGCCCTCGTCGCCGGGACGGCTCACACCCCGCCGACGACCTTGCGGGGCCGGATCCGCACGATCACCCGTTCGGCGTCCTGCGCGGAGGCCGGGTTGAACTCGGCGTACTTCTTGCCCGTGTACTTCACCGACAGCTCGTCGATCAGCTCCCGGGCGCCCTCGGTGGTCATCTCCGCGCTGCCGCGGATCTCGGCGTACTCGTACGGGGACGCCGGGTCCTGGACGACGACGCTGACCCGCGGGTCGCGGTCCAGGTTCTTCTTCTTGCGGCGGTCCACGGTCGTGGAGATCAGCAGGTCCTCACCGTCGCGCTTGACCCACACCGGGGACACCTGGGGGCTGCCGTCGGGCTGGACCGTGGCGACGGTGACGAAGACGGGAGTGTCGAGGAGGTTCTTGAGACGGTCGGACAGTACGGCGGACATGGGCACCCTCCGGTCCTCGGTCAGCTGGTGACTGTGCGGGTACCCTCGCACGCTCTCAGCTCACGCGCACCACGAGCGCGGTGGCCACCGCCATCAGGCCCTCGCCCCGGCCGGGGAAGCCGAGCCCGTCGGTCGTGGCGCCGGAGACGGACACCGGCGCGCCGGCCGCCTCGGACAGGATCTTCTGCGCCTCCTCGCGCCGCTTGCCGATCTTCGGCCGGGGGCCGACGACCTGCACGGCGACGTTGCCGATGCGGAAGCCGGCCGCGCGCACGATCCGGGCCGCCTCCGTCAGCAGCGTCACCCCGGAGGCGCCGGACCACTCGGGGCGCCCGGTGCCGAAGTGCTGCCCGAGGTCGCCGAGCCCGGCGGCGGAGAACAGCGCGTTGCACGCGGCGTGCGCGACGACGTCGGCATCGGAGTGCCCGGCCAGACCCGGCCCCTCGCCCTCCCACTTCAGGCCCGCGCACCACAGCTCGCGGCCGTCCTCGAAGGCGTGGATGTCGGTGCCGATGCCGACCTGGGGCAGCGGCGGGTCCTGGGCGGGCCGCTGTGCGGGGTGCGCGGGCTGCTGCCCGGTCGGTGCGGGCTGCTGCTCAGAAGCCATCGGTGAGCCTCCGCCGGGCCAGGACCGCCTCCGCGAGGACCAGGTCGAGCGGGCGGGTGACCTTGAACGCCTCCTCGTGCCCGGGGACGGCCACGACCCGCTCGCCGAGCTGCTCGACCATGCTCGCGTCGTCGGTGACGTTGTCGGTGACCGTCTCGTGCGCGCGCACCAGCGTGGCGCGGTCGAAGCCCTGCGGGGTCTGCACCGCCCGCAGCAGCGAGCGGTCCGGGGTGGCGACGACCGGCTCGGGCTCGCCCGGGGCCGCGACCGGCTCGACCTGCTTGACGGTGTCGGCCAGCGGCAGCACCGGGACGACGGCGGGCGCGCCCTCCCGTACGGCCTCGATGACCGCGTCCACGGTGTCCACGGGGACCAGCGGGCGGGCCGCGTCGTGCACGAGGACGATGTCGTGGCCGGGCGGCAGGGCGTCCAGACCGAGCTTGACCGATTCCTGGCGGGAGGCGCCGCCGGGCACGACCAGGATGTCCGTCCGCTCGGGCAGCGCGTGCGCGTCGAGGAGCGACTTGACCTCGGCGGCGCCGTCGGGCGGCGCGACCACCACCACCAGCGAGACGGCGCGGGAGGCGGCCATCGCGCGGACGGCGTGGATGAGCATGGGAGTGCCGCCGAGCGTGCGCAGCGCCTTGGGGGCGCCCGGACCGAGGCGTACGCCCCGGCCGGCGGCCGGGATCACGGCGGCGACGGGGGTGCCGCGCCGGGCACCCGTGGGTGAGGGACGCGAATCGTCAGACATCGGTTCCTGTCAGGTTTGTGAGCGGGCCCGGCCTGGGTATGGCCAGACCGTGCCGGGCGTGACGCCTTGACCGGACCCTTCCGTGACCCCGGTCGAGCCGACTGCCCGGGCCCGGCACACAGTATCGGGGGACCGGTTCCACTTGTTCCCCGTCGTACCGGCAACCGCGGGTTCGGCGCCCTGCGCCCGGACCGGCGGGTACGCACATGCCGCAGCGCCCGGCGACGTCGATCGCGTCATCGGGCACCGCGGCATCGTGCTGTGCTGAAAGAAGGAACTGAGGCGGATGGCGTGTGTCGCCCGCGTCAGGTCAGGAGGCGAGCACCTCGTCGAGCAGGGCCTCGGCCTTGTCCTCGTTCGTGTTCTCCGCGAGCGCCAGCTCGCTCACCAGGATCTGGCGGGCCTTGGCGAGCATGCGCTTCTCACCGGCGGAGAGTCCGCGCTCGCGCTCGCGACGCCACAGGTCACGCACGACTTCCGCGACCTTGATGACATCGCCCGAGGCGAGCTTCTCCAGGTTTGCCTTGTAACGACGCGACCAGTTCGTGGGCTCCTCGGCGTACGGAGCGCGCAGCACCTCGAAGACCCGGTCCAGCCCGTCCTGTCCGACCACATCACGCACGCCGACGAACTCCGCATTGTCCGCTGGCACACGTACCGTCAGGTCACCCTGGGCGACCTTCAGCACCAAGTAGGTCTTGTCCACGCCTTTGATCTGGCGAGTTTCGATGGCCTCGATCAGCGCGGCCCCGTGATGGGGATAGACCACGGTGTCGCCAACCTTGAACGTCATGTGACAGGTACCCCTTCCGTGGCTATCCAGGGTAACACGGATACGGCGTCTTCTGAATGGCGTTTTCGCAGGTCAGGGCATATCTCGGGGCTTGACAACAGCGACAGGGACGTGCTTCGCAAGCGCCGCGGGACCCCGAGGGGGCCGGGTATTCGCAGGTCGGAGGGGTTCTTCACACGGGGTGAAACGCGTACGTTACACACCTCCGGCCGCCCGTCCAAACGGAGGAATGTCCCGTTTTGTCCGGCTCCAAGCGCTCGACTTCCGCTACTCCGTTCGGTGGCCGTGCGCCGGATCCCGGACGAATCCGAAATTGATCACGGTCGCGGCAAGGACGGTCGGCTCGGGCACTCGGTGATCAATTCCGGCACTCGCCGCACATTCCTTCCGAGCGCCTTCCGGGTTCCTTCCGGGCGCCTTCCTGCTTCCTTCCTGCTTCCTTCCGGGTTCCTTCGCGGGGCCTTCCGAGAAATACCCAAGGGCGGATGAGAGGGCAGAGCGCGGGCGAACGAGGACGGCCCGCGTATGGCGGAGGACGCTTATGTGAATGGCGGACGACGGCACGGCAATCGGTGAAGCCGCGCGGGCGGGGAACGCGCTCCCCGGCGGCCCCGCGGAAGCGCTCAGCGGAGGCCCCGGGACGTACAGAGGCGGGTCGGGTGCGATGGCCCTGGAAGGGCTCGGTACCCTAAGGCCGCTGACAGACACTTAGGGCGGCTTTATGAGGAGCCGCCCTGCACCGCCCACGTTCAAGGAGTTGCCGCCGCCGTGAGCAGCAGCCTTCGACGCGGCGCCCTTGCCGCCGCCGCCATCGCGTTCTCGATCGCCTCGCTCGCCGCGTGCGGCGCCGGCAACGACGCCCAGACGCTTCAGGTCAAGCCGGACAACGCGGCCGTCACCGTCGGCGACATCAAGGTCCAGAACGCGATGATCATCACCCAGCCGGGCACCCAGACCAAGGGCCCGGCGGTCGTCGCGGTGACCCTCTTCAACAACGGCAACAGCGACCAGACGCTGGACGCCGTCCGCGTCGACGGCGACGGCAGCGCCCAGCTGACCCCCGCCTCCGGCAAGGGCAAGGTGACGATCCCGGCCCACGGCTCGCTGATCCTCGGTGGCAAGGGCAACGCCTCCGCCGCCCTGCCCGACCCGGGCGCCTCCGTGCAGAACGGCAACGCCCAGAAGATCACGTTCACCTTCAGCAAGGCCGGTGACGTGAGCCTGCGCGCCTACGTCGTCCCGGCCCAGAGCTACTTCGACAAGTGGGGCCCGACCAAGGCCCCGGCGGCGGTGCCGGGGCCCACGGGCTCCCCGGCCGCGTCGGCCTCCGCCTCCTCCGGTGGGTCCGGCAAGCCGGACGCCTCGACGTCCCCGTCCCAGTCGGCGTCGGGCTCCGCCTCCGAGTCGGCCGGCGCCACGGCGTCCCCGAGCGACTCCGCCTCCCAGTCGGCGGCGGGCCACTGACCGACCGCCCCGCCTGAGCGCACGCGAGGGCGGCACCCTCACCGAGAGGGTGCCGCCCTTCGCCGTGCCCGGCCGAGCCACGGCCTACGGCTCATGACTCATGGCTATGGCTATGGCTCATGGCTCGTGGCCCAAGGCTTACGGCCTACGGACCACGGCCCGCTGACCACGGCCCGCTGACCAGGGCCTCCTGACCGCGGCCTACGGCTCGAACTTGTAGCCGAGTCCGCGCACCGTCACCAGGTAGCGCGGCGCCCCCGGGTCCGGTTCGATCTTGGCGCGCAGGCGCTTGACGTGGACGTCGAGCGTCTTGGTGTCGCCCACGTAGTCGGCGCCCCAGACGCGGTCGATGAGCTGCATGCGGGTCAGCACGCGGCCGGCGTTGCGCAGCAGCATCTCCAGCAGGTCGAACTCCTTCAGCGGCAGGTCGACCTTGGCGCCGGAGACGGTGACCACGTGCCGGTCGACGTCCATGCGGACCGGACCGGCCTCCAGGGCCGCCGGTGCGGCCTCCTCCGGCTCACCGCGGCGGCGCAGCACCGCGCGGATACGGGCGACCAGTTCACGGGAGGAGAACGGCTTGGTGACGTAGTCGTCGGCCCCTATCTCCAGGCCGACCACCTTGTCGATCTCGCTGTCCTTCGCGGTCACCATGATCACGGGGACGTTGGAGCGGCCGCGCAGCTGGCGGCACACCTCCGTGCCGGGCAGCCCCGGCAGCATCAGGTCGAGGAGGACGAGGTCGGCGCCGTTGCGCTCGAACTCGTCGAGTCCGTCGGGGCCGGTGGCCGCCACGGCGACCTCGAAGCCCTCCTTGCGGAGCATGTACGACAGTGCGTCGGAGAAGGACTCCTCGTCCTCGACGACGAGCACTCGGGTCACGGAAGGACCTCCGGGGCGGTAAGCGGTTCGTACGGTGATGAGGTGGATGGCCGGGACGTGGGGGATCCCGGGGATGCCCACGTCCCGGCCATCCACCTCATCACCGTACGAACCGCTTACCGCCCCGGAGGTCCTTCCGTGACCCGAGTGCTCGTCGTCGAGGGCGGGATGCTGATGCGCGCGGTCGTCGGTGCGGTCATCGGCCCGGTCGCCGGCCGGGTCCGCGGCGCGCTCTGTGTCCGGGGCCGCGGCGCGGTCCTCGGCGTCGCGGGCGGAGGCTTCGCGGGCCGCGGCGGCCTCCGGCAGCCGCAGGGTGAAGGTGGAGCCCTGTCCCTCGGCGCTCCACACCGTGACCTCCCCGCCGTGCGAGGCGACCACGTGCTTGACGATCGCCAGCCCCAGACCGGTGCCGCCGGTGGCGCGGGAGCGGGCCGGATCGACGCGGTAGAAGCGCTCGAAGATGCGCTCCTTGTCCTTGTCGGAGATGCCGATGCCCTGGTCGGTGACGGCGATCTCGATGAGGTCCCCGCCGGGCGCGGACACCCGCCGGGCGGCGATGCCGACGCGGGTGCGGGCCGGGGAGTAGTTGACCGCGTTCTCCACGAGGTTGCCCAGGGCGGCGGCGAGCTGGCCGCGGTTGCCCCAGACGGCCAGGTCCGCGGTGCCTCCGGTGGCCATGGTGATCTGCTTGGTGGAGGCCTGGTGGCGGCAGCGGTCGATGGCCTCGGCGACCAGTTCGTCCACCCGGACGGGTTCGGCGTCCTCCAGCGGGTCGTCGTTCTGCACCCGCGACAGGTCGATCAGCTCCTGCACCAGGTTGGTGAGCCGGGTCGCCTCCACTTGCATACGGCCGGCGAAGCGCTGCACGGCCTCCGGGTCGTCCGAGGCGTCCATGACGGCCTCCGACAACAGGGACAGCGCGCCGACGGGCGTCTTCAGCTCGTGGCTCACATTGGCGACGAAGTCGCGTCTGACGGCCTCGATCCGCCGGGCCTCGGTGAGGTCCTCCACCAGCAGCAGCACCAGGCGCGAGCCCAGCGGTGCGACCCGGGCGGAGACGGCGAGGGCCTCGCCGCGCCCGGTGCCGCGCCGCGGCAGGTCCAGCTCGACCTGCCGTATCTCCCCGTCCCGCCGCGTGTCCCGGGCCATCTGCAGCATGGGCTCGACGGCGAGCCTGCCGCCGCGGACCAGCCCGAGGGCGTAGGCGGCGGAACTGGCCTTGACCACGGCGTCCGCCTCGTCGAGGACGACCGCCGAGGAGCGCAGCACCGACAGGACGGTGTCCACGCCGGGCGGGAGCACCGGGTCGGTGTGCAGGGAGGTGCGCGTGGGACGCTTCTGCTCGCGCTCGCTGAAGCGGAGCGCCAGCATGGCGATGACGCCGGTGAGCACTCCGGCGATCGCAGCCGCTGCGGCGACCGCCGCGTTCACGTCCATGCCCCCAGGTTAGGCACGGGGTACGACATGCCCACAGCCGTCCGGGTGCGACCTCGAACACTCGTCGCCCAGAGTTCACCTTGGGGCCAGGAACGGTTCACTCGTGGTGGCGGAAACCGACGCGTAAGGGCCCGACCGTGGGAGCGTGGGGGTCACTGCCACCGCCCCGACGAGACGCGGGGCCGGTGCGGCCCCGAGGACGACGACCCACGAGAGGGAACCGAAGATGCGGGACGCGTACCACGAGGAACTGGACTCGATCGGCGACGGTCTGGTGGAGATGGCCCGGCTGGTCGGGTCGGCGATCGGGCGCGCCACGACCGCCATCCTCGACGCCGACCTGAAGCTGGCCGAGAGCGTGATCGAGGCCGACCAGAAGGTCGACGAGTTGCAGCACGACCTGGAGGCCCGGGCGATAGCGCTGCTGGCCCGCCAGCAGCCGGTGGCGACGGACCTGCGCATCGTCGTGACGTCACTGCGCATGTCCGCCGACCTGGAGCGCTCCGGCGACCTCGCCCAGCACGTGGCCAAGCTCGCCCGCCTGCGCTTCCCCCAGCGCGCGGTCCCGCACGACCTGCACGCCACCATCCTGGAGATGGGCCAGCTCGCCCAGCGCCTGATGGCCAAGGCGGCCGAGGTGATCGTGACCAAGGACGTCGATCTGGCGCTGCAGCTGGAGCAGGACGACGACGAGATGGACCTGCTGCACCGCACCCTGTTCCAGCACCTGATCGACGACCGCTGGAAGCACGGCATCGAGACGGCCGTGGACGTCACGCTGCTGGGCCGTTACTACGAGCGGTACGCCGACCACGCGGTGGCGGTGGCCAAGCGGGTCGTCTACCTGGTCACGGGCGAGCACGCCGACGAGATCCAGTCGGACATCCAGCCGGTGACCGGCGTCGAGGGGGCGTAGCCGCCCGGAGCGGGGCGCGGGTGAGCCACTGTGCGCCGTTGATGCGCCCGGCGGAACGGGCATGGAATGGGCAGAGGCATCTGCCTAGAGGAGGGACCCATGGCCGAATCCCCCAGCACCACGCCCGACCCGACGCAACACCGCGAGACCGAACAGCCCCCCGAGACCAGGAAGCTGCCGCTCCTGGCCGCCTGCGGCTGCGGCTCGGGCTGCGGCTGCGGCTGCCAGTCGGGCGGCCCGTGCCAGTGCGGCTGACCGACGGGCCGACCGCCCGCCGGGCCGAGAGCCCGGTCGGCTGACGGGCCGCCCCGCCGCAGGCTGTCGTACGTCGTCACCGTCACAGGGCCCCGGCACCACGCCGGGGCCCTGTGCCATGCGGGGCCGTGCCGGGCCGAGCCGTGCCGTGCCGTGCCGTGCCAGGGTCACCCCACCCCACCCGACAACCGGCACTCATGGGTCACTGAGCCACAAAGGTCACGAAACCGTCCGCAGTTGGTAACACGACGCGTGTAATGCCCGGTTTTGTCCCGAGAGCGGACAGGCTGTGCGCGTGGCGACCACCCCGGTCGCCACCCGGACCTACGCACACTCATCAGGAGAGCCTGTGTCCGCTTCCGTCTCCGTGACCACCCGTCGCCTGACCGCTGCCGCCGCCGCGGCCGCGGCCCTGATCGGAGCGACGGCACTGCCGGCGTCCGCGGCCGGCCACGCCCCGCGCCCCCACCGCGACGCCGTGGTGATCAGCGGCGTCCACCTCGACGCCGAGCACCGCGACCACCGCGCGTCCCGTTCCCTGAACAAGGAGTGGGTGGCGATCAGCAACCACAGCCGGCGCGCCGTCAACCTCGACGGGTGGACGCTGTCCGACGAGCAGGGCCACACGTACACCTTCCGCCACTACCGCCTCGAGGGCCGCTCCACGGTCCGCGTCCACAGCGGCTACGGCCGTGACACCCGCAATGACCTCTTCCAGGACCGCCGCACCTCCGTCTGGGACCGGCACGGCGACACCGCCACCCTGCGCAACGCCCACCACCACTTCGTCGACGCGATCGCCTGGGGCGGCGAGCGCCACCGCACCCGCCCGGCGGACCACCGCACGGAGCACCGGGCCCACCACCGCTGACCGCCCACCGGGCTCCGTCCTGAGCCCTCACTGATCCACCGCACCACCGCAGGCCCCCTCTCCCCGACCCTGAGGAGAGGGGGCCTGCCCCTGCGGCCGCTCGGTTCCCCACCACCGTCGGGACGCGCGGCCCGCCGGGCGCGGCTTCCCTGGTCGTCGACGACGTACGTACGCGTCACCGGAGTACGTCACGGGTCGCCGGAGGAGGTCACGGGTCGCCCGGGTGCGCCGCGTCGGCCTCGTTCGCCTCGTCGGCCTCCCTGGTCTCCTCCCCCTCATTCGCTCGGAGCAGTTCCCGGACGCGCGCCGACAGGGCGAGCCGTACGGCGTCGGGGGCGAGGACGCGCAGCGGGGTGGCCAGGCCGAGGAGGTACCGGGCGAGTCCGTCCGCGTCGGGCCCGCCGACCTCCACGATCGTCGCCTCCGCGCCGTCGGGCCGGTGGACGCCGACGGTCGCAGGGATCAGCCGCAGGGCTTCGTCCATGGGCACGGGCAGACGGACGGTCGCGTACAGCGGGTAGGGACCGGTCGCGAGGGAACGGGAGACGAGCAGCGCCGGATCGGGCGGGTCGAGGAGTTCGACCGGCCGCCCGGTGGGGTGCAGCCGTACGACCCGGTCGGCGCGGAAGGTCCGCCACTGCCCGCGCGTCACGTCCCGGGCCACGAAGTACCACCGCCGCCCGGTGAGGACCAGGCGGTAGGGATCGACGTCCCGTACGGTAGCCCGTCCCTCCCGGTCGCGGTACGACAGCCGGGCCCGCTCGCCGCGCCGGCACGCGGCGGCCAGCTCCAGCAGCATGCCGGGCGTGATCTGCGGCTCGCCGGGCCGCGGGGTGTGCACGAGGGCGCCGTCCATCTCGGCCAGCCGGTCGGCGACGCGGCGCGGCAGGATCCGCCGCAGCTTCAGCAGGGCCGACAGCGCGGCCTGGTCACCGCCGAGCGTTCCGCCCAGCGCGGCCTCACCCAGCACGACGGCGACGGCGAGCGCTTCCTCGTCGTCGAGGACGAGCGGCGGCACCCGGGACCCGGCGCGCAGACGGTAGCCGCCCCACGGCCCGGGCTCGGACTCGATGACGTAACCCAGGTCCCGCAGTTTGGCGATGTCCCGCCGGACCGTGCGCTCGGTGACCTCGATCCGGTCGGCCAGTTCGGCGCAGGTCCACGACGGCCGGGCGGCCAGCACGGAGACGAGCCGGAGCAGGCGGGCGGAGGCGCTGATCACAAGGTCGAAGTCTTCCACGATCCGGCCAGGGACCAGGACCGAACCTGTCCTGGTCCCGCCCTACCGTTCCCTCATGACCCAGAACACGAACGCGAAGACGAGCACGAGCACGAACACGGCCACGACGACGGCCACGACGGCGACCAGCACCGCGAGCACGACCGCGACAGAACCCACCGCCTCCGCCTCCGCTTCCGCCGCCTCCCCGGTCTTCCGGTACGCGGCGGTCACCTTCGACTGCTCCGACCCCGCCGAACTGGCCCGTTTCTCCAGTGCGTTCCTCGGCCTGCCCGTCGTCTTCTCCTCCGACCACTTCGTGCTGCTCGGCCAGGAGGGCGCGCCCGGGCTGGGCTTCAACCGGCTGACCGACTACCGCCGCCCCACCTGGCCGGACCCCGCGCAGGAGAAGCAGGCGCACCTCGAGTTCGGCGTCGACGACCTGGACACCGCGGAGGCCCACCTGCTGTCCCTGGGCGCCGAAAAGCCCGCCCACCAGCCGGCCCCCGACCGCTGGCGCGTCCTTCTGGACCCGGCGGGCCACCCGTTCTGCATCACCACCCTGGTCTGACGCCTCCTCCGCCGATGCCCCCTTGCCCGCCCCGGGCGCTCCTGGGCGATCCGCCGTTGTCAGTGGCGCCGGTTACGGTGTGGCAACCGTCGAAGCCGAAGGGGTGGGGCTGCTCATGCGTACGCGCGACACCGGCGAGACCGGCGACACCGTCGAAGTCCTCTACTGCGCGGGCTGGGACCCGCGCACGAGGTCGCCCGTCGGGCCGATGAGCGAGGACCGGGCGCGCGAGCACGACGCGACGGGTGAGCCGTACGCGGTGCTGCTGGGGGCCGGGGGCCGGCAGCGGGCGCTGCTGCACGTGTCCTGGACGGACCACCACCTCGGGATGTTCCTCTTCGACGAGGAGCAGCGCCGCGTCCGCCGCTACGACTACCGGGAACTGACGGCGGGGCTCCTGCACCTGCGCTGCTACGAGGAGTGGCGCCACGCGTCCGTCGACAAGCCGGAGTTCCCGGAGCGAGGGTGGCACTTCACCCTCACCGCCCGGCCCGACAGCGAGCACGCCCGCGTCGAACTGGACCACGGCGGCAGCCTGCACACCGTACGGGACCTCCCCGCGCGCCACCGGACCCTGCGCCGCGCCGAGTTCGGCGACTGGACGGCGTACGCCGACGCATCGATGCTCGGACTCACGGCGGACGGCGCCCCGGACCTCGTCCCGGCTCCCCACCCCACCTCGCTACCGGTCGCCGAGCAGCTACCAACTCCCCTCCCCACGGAGCTCTCCGACCCCCGGTCCGCCGCGCGATCCACCCCATGGAC
>NZ_LR732544.1:3618954-3628855 GCF_902506575.1 Streptomyces mexicanus
GCCCTGTTCACCCCGGGCAGCCGCTTCGCCCACCCCCACTTCGGTACGGCGGTCGTCACCGCCCCCGAGCCGGCCGGTGTCCTGCGGCTGCCCACCGGCTCGGTCGTCGCCGCGGACCCCGGCACCCTCGGTGAAGACGACGAGCCGTTCACCGTGCGGGTGCCGCCGGGCGAGTACCCCGTGGTGATCGCCACCATGGAATGGGAGGGCAAGGGGTGGGGCGACAACACCGCCGCCCTGCTGCGCATCACCGACGAACCCACCGTGAGCTGGGAACTCGCCGTCCGCCCCGGCCAGGACCCGCGCCTCTTGGGCGAGGGGGAGTTCTACGGCTTCGGCGTGGACACCGGCATGGGCGCGTTCCTCGACGCGGCGGGGCGCGAGGGGCTGGCCGAAGCGTTCGAGGACCGACTGGAGCCGGGTGAGGCCACCGACCCCCGTACAGGCACGAATCTGATCGCCTATCACAGCGGCATGGGCGACGGCTCGTACCCGGTCTGGATCGGCCGCTCCGCCGCGGGCGAAGTGACCTGCCTGGTCGCCGACATGCTCATCCTCCACCACGCCCGGCCCCTGCCACCGACGGCACCCGACACGACGACCTTCCGCTTCCCCGCCACCGTGCAGGACACCCCTGGACCGCACGAGCCGGGCACGGCCGGGGAGGCGGCCGCGTACATAGCGGCGCTGATCACCGAGGTCGCCGACTTCAACGAGAGCCTGCGGCACCGCTAGCGGGCACAGCCGACACACCTGCCCGCCGTACTCGGAAGGTACTCGGACGACCGTACTCGGGAGGTGGTCGCGGTCACCCAGGAAAGATGAGTAGGCGTGCTCAGGCCGGTGGCGGCACGGGCGGCGACCGTTGAGCCATGAGCCGAGGACCGACGAACCGCGCACTGCTGAAGCCCACGTCCTACCTGCCGTGGACCCTCCTCCTGGCGGGACTGTCACTGGTGATGTGGGCCGTCTGGCTGGGCTGGGACCAGCGCCCCGACATACAGCCGGACGGCACGACGACCGGCCCGTACCAGGCGTGGCAGGTGGCCGGTCTCGTCCTGACCCTGCTGGCGGCGACCTGCTGGACGGCCTTGCGCGGCCACGGCCCCGCCGCCGTCCTGGGCACCACGGCCGGCCTGACGGTCGCCTCCTACTGGGACTGGTCGGACGACGCCAGCGGCCTGTTCGTGATCGGCGTGGGCCTGGTCATGCTCCTGACTCTCGCCGCGACGGCCGCCGTGTCCGCGGTGTGCGGGGCCGTGACACGCGGCAGCCGGCAGCACAGGACGACCTGACACCCCACCGCGCCACCGCAGCCGGAGAAGCGGCGATCACTGCTTGCCGGTGCCGACGGGGTCCACCCTGACGTCGTCGGCGGCCGTGGCGGTGACGGGGATGTCGATACTGACCGGCAGGGCCTTGGAGTGGTCTCGTCGGGCGGAGTGACGACGACGGCGCTGACGTACACGCCGGTGAATCCGGCCGACCTGACCAATGCTGACGTGTATCGCCTGGCTGAGGCGTATCCCCTCGGATGGGATGAGCCTGCAGCGCTTGAGTGGGGGGCGTCACGGTGCCCAACCAGCCGGGTCAGGGCAAGCCGGACGAGTATCCGTGGCACCTGCTCCTCGACGCGGTGGAGGATCAGCGGGGCGCGGTAGCCGCCGACCGGCGGGCTCCGTTTCACTTCACCGGACGCCTGGGCGGCGGCCCAGAGACGGACCGGGCAGGACAAAGCCCCCAGCCGCGGCAGGACACCGCGGGCAGGGGTCGGTCACGTTGGGCCCACTTCTTCTTGCCCTGGGTTTTGCCAGGGATCTTGGTGGCCTGCATTTTTCCTGCTCGAGAGCGGTGTGCCCGCGCGCCTGGTGGTCGCCGTTGGTCGTCATCGGCCACTGTTGAGCGACCTCGGGCGGCCCAGCTTCGGCGCGCTCGGCTGACGGCCAGCACCCCTCAAAGCGGCCCGTCTGAACCTCAGCCGACGACAGTCAGCTACGACGGCGGGCGCGCCGACCGACCACGCACGCGTATGCCTCGCTGCAGCCCCACCGGCCTCAACCACGCTGCCGCTGCCGTCAACCAGAGCAAGCCGCGACGACCGAACCGTGATCACCACATCGGGTCCTCAGCTGGGGAAGCCCCCTGCGCCGGTCACTTTAGGCCATTTAAAGGAACAGGATTGCGCCATGATCACGGGAACTAACCCGCGGATTACCGAATACCGATGAGCGAATCAACACGCCCACCTGCAGATCTGTCTCCACGGCAGACATGCACCCTTAGAGCACTCCAATCGATTCTGAGGATGAAGAATCACGCTCTAACTAAATCCGCGGGTTGCCCTCCTGATGACCCTTCACCTACGTTGAAGGCTGCCAAGGCAAGCGCTGCGGCTCCAACTCGCAGAAGACAAAGGTGAACGCATGCTGTCACCCGTCCGTACCGGGCTGGCGATCAAGGTTCAGGTGGTCCACTCCCACCTCGCCATCGGCGTCATCGACTGGGAAAACACCTGGGGAATCGTCAACGACCCCGAGATCGTTGAGGCGTCCGCGAACAGCAAAACCGACATGGGCATGGACGAGTACGCGGAGATGCGCGCCGCGGTGCAGCGCTTGATCGGTTCCAAGGGCAGCTCGAAGGCCAAGAACATCGGCCCCTACGCCGACTACCTCGCTAAGGCGCTTAAGGGTGAGCTCGGCAACGCTTGGTCGACGCCTCCGCTGACGTTGTGGTGCCAGCGCCCTCTGATCATCGACGAGAGCGGCAATACCCACCTGCCGATCCTGGACGCGATCGTTGCGGTCGACGCCGAGACCCAGATCACGGCCATGCACCGCATCCGGAAGAACAAGAAGTTCTACGGCCTGGAGGGCTTCGACTTTTCTACTGCAATGGTTGCCTTCGAGATCTACCACGGTATCCCGGCCAGCGACGCGCGTCAGATCTTCCACGACCGCAACCTCAAGGGCGTCCCCGTGGACAAGTCGCTCGCCCTGTCCATGGACGACCGTGACCTCGCGACCACCATCACCCGCCAGCTTGTGGACGCCACCACGGTTATGCTGCCGGACGGCGAGAAGCCGCTGGCCGACTTCATCGTCACCGGCAAGCGACAGGCCGGATCCAGCCCCAATGAGTGGATTACCCTCTCGGCGCTCCGCACGATGGTCGTAACCACGCTGCTCGGTCGGTCCGGTATCCAGGCTTCCTCGGGCAACGCCAGCATCACCCTCGCCGACCTCCCCGACGGCGTGACGGAGTCCCAGGCCCTCCACGAGGTCGTCGACGCGCTGAAGGATCTGATCACGACCCACACCGACCAGTTCGTCCAGAAAAACGCGATCACCACTCCGGCCGTCCTTGCCGGTCTCGGGGCTACCATGCACCGCACAATGTCCTGGACCGAGGAGCCTTTCGAGCCGCACGTGGATGTGAAGGGGCTGCTCAAAACCGTCCGCTGGGAGCGCGACGCTCAGTACTGGGGCGGCGTCTCAGCCACCGTAAAGACCGACGGCAAGGTCACCTGGGGCGGCGGCGCCAAGGACTCTGGCTACAAGGTCTACACCGCCCTGACCGACCCGTCCTCGGACGTCGGCAAGAAAATCCGCGGTCTCGCCTAGCAAGGCCGTAACCATTAGGCAAGGCTCCCTCCCCAGTGCACGGGGAGGGAGCCTTGCCATGTCCAATATGCGGAGCGCCTTTGGCCAAAGCGGCTACCTGTAGCGTGGATCCGATCGCTCCAGCCGCGACGTACCCCTTCCCTGTCAGGCGGCTTGTTGCTGTGCGCGGCACGGGCGCCGGCCGGGCTGGAGAGGGGCGGAGACAGGAGCGCAGGCCCGGCCGGGGGCCGGGCCGCGCGCGGGGAGCGGAGCGAGCCGCCTTGAACCAGTGGAGAAAGTTGTAACTCACTCTGTTGGGCGGGGCTTGAAGTCGAGCGCGCATGCCGGGAGTTCAGCAGCCTGACTGTGCGCGAGTGGAGGAAGAACACCGGTCGGATCGTCCACGTGATGCGGGTCTTGGCGTGGGTCACTGACACCGTGCACGGCTCGGCGCGCAACAGAGCTTGTCGGGTTTCGATCTGGCCCTCGTACAGCCACTCCCATGCCTTGTCGGAGGCGTCCGTGTCCAGAGCCGGTGAGATCGTGCGGAGGGCGACCGTGACCCAACGGTCCGCCTGGGGTGCCGAGTAGGCGTCGAACGATCCGAGCAGTGCCGGCCCCCACTGCTCGACCACCCTCCCAGCCGGCCAACTCCTCGTCCGCTGCAACAACCGCCGCATCACCCGTTGCCCGGCCTGCGCCGAGGTCTACCGCCGCGACACCTTGGCTTTCGCAATGTCCATCCGCGTGACCGTCCGCCTCGTCTAGCCTGACGGCCCCGACACGGCCCAGCTATGCCAAAAAAGCCCCCGCCCTGCGAGGAAAGCGCAGGTCGGGGGCTTACCGGCGTCTCGTTACTTCTTCTTGCCCTGGTTCTTGACGGCCTCGATGGCCGCTGCTGCGGCGTCCGGGTCGAGGTACTTGCCGCCGGGGGTGACCGGGCGGAAGTCGGCGTCGAGTTCGTAGGACAGGGGGATGCCGGTGGGGATGTTCAGGCCCGCGATGTCGGCGTCCGAGATCTGGTCGAGGTGCTTGACCAGGGCGCGCAGGCTGTTGCCGTGGGCGGCGGCCAGGACCGTGCGGCCGGCGAGGAGGTCGGGGACGATGCTGTCGAACCAGTACGGCAGCATGCGGGCGACGACGTCCTTCAGGCACTCCGTCTGCGGGCGCAGCTCCGGCGGGAGCGTGGCGTAGCGCGGGTCGGAGAACTGGGAGTACTCGGCGTCGCGGTCCAGCGGGGGCGGCGGGACGTCGTAGGAGCGGCGCCACAGCATGAACTGCTCCTCGCCGAACTCCTCCAGGGTCTCGGCCTTGTTCTTGCCCTGGAGTGCGCCGTAGTGGCGCTCGTTGAGGCGCCAGGAGCGGTGGACCGGGATCCAGTGGCGGTCGGCGGCCTCCAGCGCGAGCTGGGCCGTGCGGATCGCGCGCTTCTGGACGGACGTGTGGACCACGTCGGGCAGCAGGCCGGCGTCCTTCAGCAGCTCACCGCCGCGGACCGCCTCCTTCTCGCCCTTGTCGTTGAGGTTGACGTCCACCCAGCCGGTGAACAGGTTCTTCGCGTTCCACTCGCTCTCGCCGTGGCGGAGGAGGATCAGCTTGTACGGTGCGTCGGCCATGCTTCAGAGCGTAATCCACGCATTCGGCGCCCCGCGCCGGTGCCCGACCGGCGGACGGTTGACGGGTTCTGTTAATTGAGTGGCCCCGCCGCGACCTGCTCTCGTAAGTTGTGTCTGCCGGTTACGGCACTTACATCATCGGGCGCCGGCGCCTCATCGGGCGCTCGCGCTCTCGCGCGCTCACACCATCGACAGTTCCGGGGGTCGTCGTCCATGTCCGTCGCCAGTCTCAGACGTGCCGCACACGACACCGTCTCCGGTCTCCCCCGGTCCTTCTGGTGGCTGTGGACCAGCACCCTCGTCAACCGGCTCGGCGCATTCGTCGCCACCTTCATGGCGCTGTACCTCACCCTCGACCGCGGGTACTCCGCCTCCTACGCCGGTCTCGTCGCCTCCCTGCACGGGCTCGGCGGCGTCGTCTCCTCCCTCGCCGGCGGCGTGATGGCCGACCGGCTCGGCCGGCGGCCCACCCTGCTCGTCGCTCAGGCGTCCACGGCCGTCTTCGTCGCGCTGCTCGGGTTCGTCCGCGATCCCGTCTCCATCGCCGCTGTGGCCTTCCTCGTCGGCATGGCCTCCAACGCCTCCCGGCCAGCCGTGCAGGCGATGATGGCCGACATCGTGCGGCCCGAGGACCGCGTCCGGGCGTTCTCCCTGAACTACTGGGCCATCAACCTCGGCTTCGCCGTCTCCTCCATGGGGGCCGGCTTCATCGCCGAGTTCAGCTACCTCGCCGGCTTCCTGATCGAGGCCGGGATGACCATGGCCTGCGCGATCGTGGTCTTCCTCAAGCTGCCCGAGTCGCGGCCCGGCGGCCCGTCCGGGCCGGGTGAGGCGGGCGGGGCGGCCGGCGGCGACTCCGTGCGGCTGGTGACCGTGCTGCGCGACGGGCGGTTCATGGGTGTCGTCGGGCTTTCCTTCCTCGTCGCCCTCGTCTTCCAGCAAGGGTCCGTCGGACTGCCCGTCGCCATGGGCGAGGCCGGGTTCACCCCCGCCGACTACGGCATGGCGATCGCCGTCAACGGCGTGCTGATCGTCGCCCTGCAGATCCCCGTCACCCGGCTCATCGAGCACCGCGACCCCCGCCGACTGTTGATCTTCTCCTCCCTGCTCGCCGGGTACGGCTTCGGGCTCACCGCCTTCGCCGGGTCGGTCGGCGTCTTCGCCCTCACCGTGTGCGTGTGGACCCTCGGCGAGATGGTCAACGCGCCGACCCAGACCGGGCTCGTCGTCCGGCTCTCCCCGGTCCACGGGCGCGGCCGCTACCAGGGCGTCTACTCGCTGGCCTGGTCCCTCGCCGCCCTCGTCGCACCGCTGATGTCCGGCACGGTCATCGACCGCCTCGGCGCGGAGTGGCTGTGGGGGACGTGCGCGGTGGTCGGGACGGTGGCCGGGTTCGGCTACGGGGCACTGATGCGGCGCCTGCCGCAGGAGCCTCGGGTGGAGGGGGACGTCATGGAGGAGTCGGTGGTGGAGGCGTCGGTCCTGGAGAAGTCGGTCGTGGAGAAGTCGGTGGCCGGGGCGTCGGTCGCGGAGAAGTCGGTGGTGTCCGTGAAGGAGGGGGCCGTGGTGGAGGGGGCCGTGGTCGAGGGGTCCGGGCGACCTCCACCCCCGCGACCCCGCGCCCCAGAGCGCATACACAACCCCGGCGATCGCCTCACGGGTGCATCCGCGCCCCCTTCAGCACCTTGTCCACCGCGTTCTTCGGGCCGTACACCGCCAGCCCCACCAGGTCCAGCTCGGCGGTCGGTACGGCCCGGACCGCCGCGCGGTTGTCGCGGTCGTTGCCCGTGGTGAACAGGTCGGAGGTGAACACCGCGCGCGGCAGGGCGCGGGTCAGGGTCCGGGCGTGTGCCCGGGTCAGCGTCTCCTTCGTGCCCTCGAAGACCAGGACCGGCTGGCGGAACATCGGCAGGTAGGACACCTCGTCGGCGTCCTCGTACGGTTCGCCGACGACCTCCGGGACCGCCGTGCCCAGGCCGCTGACCAGGAAGGCGGTGACGTTCAGGCGCTGCCAGGGTTCGAGGTCCTCGCGCAGCAGCACGGCGATCTTGGTGTCGAAGCGGATCGGTTGCGTGGCATCGGTGGCCCGGTCGCCCCGTTCGCTCGCCTGGTCGGGTCCGATCGCCTGGTCGGGTCCGATCGCCTGGTCGGGTCCGGTCGCCTGGTCGCGTTCGGTCGGTTCGGTGTTCATGGGGTGAGACTGCCCGGCGGCCGGTCAGCGGGTCTTGTACGTTCTTTGCGTGGCCGCCGAACGGGCCCGACGGGCCGACGTCTCCGCCTGGCGCCCGCGCGTCCCGGGTGTCGTGGAGGTCTTCCACGCCCACTTCACCGAGTACGCCTACCCGATGCACGTCCACGACGCCTGGACGCTGCTCATCGTGGACGACGGCGCCGTACGGTACGACCTGGAGCGGCACGAGCACGGCACCCCGCTCGACACGGTGACCCTGCTGCCGCCGCACGTGCCGCACAACGGCTCCCCGGCCACCCCGGACGGGTTCCGCAAGCGCGTGGTGTACCTCGACACCAGCCGTCTGGGCGAGGAGCTGATCGGGGCGGCGGTGGACGGGCCGGACCTGCGGGACCCGGTGCTGCGGCGGCGTGTGGGGCAGTTGCACTCCGCGCTCGGGCGGCCCGGCGACGAGCTGGAGGCGGAGAGCCGGCTCACGCTGGTCGGCGAACGGCTGCGCGGCCATCTCTCGCGGCGTGCCGCGTCGCGTGCCCGCCGGGACCCGGCGCTGGCACGGCAGCTGCGGGAGCTGCTCGACGCGCGGGTGGTGACCGGGGTCTCGCTGGAGGAGGCGGCGCGGCTGCTGCACGCCCATCCCGCCCATCTGGTGCGGGCGTTCAGCGGCGCGTACGGCATCGCCCCGCACCAGTACCTGATGTCCCGGCGGGTCGGCAGGGCCCGGCGGCTGCTGCTGGACGGGGTGCCGCCGGGCGAGGTCGCCCCGGTCGCCGGGTTCTACGACCAGGCGCACCTCACCCGGCACTTCAAGAAGCTGGTCGGCATCACGCCGGGACGCTACCGGGCGCGCAGCGCGCGCTGGGCGTCGTAGAGGTTGCGCGGGCGCACGACGTCCGTGGTGCCGTACAGCTCCAGGCGCGAGTGCAGGTCGCCGGTGAAGTCGGGGACGTCGATCTGGTCGAACTCGGTGACCTCGTCGATGCCGACGGTGGCCGAGTACGGCGCCAGACCGTCGATCTTCACCAGGCCCGCGCGGCCGTTGGTGACGCGGATGTTCCAGTGCGTGAAGCGGGCGCCGAACAGCGGGCCGGCACTGGCGTCACCGCCGTGCCGGCCGTTGTTGTTCACCGTGATGTCGGTGCGCACGTCGGCGAAGGGCAGGCCGCGGTGCGAGTCGAAGGTGCCCATCTGCATCTCGCCGCGCGACCAGACGTTGTGCGAGGACAGGCCCTCGACGTTGATGCCGTGCAGCTGGGTGCCGGGCGGGGCGGGGACCGTGCGCTGCTCGATGGTGAAGTCCTCGATCAGGTTGTCGTGCGAGCCCTCGCGGCAGAAGTACGGGTGGTGGGAGCCGCGGCCGGCCACGCGGGTGCGGCGCAGGGTGCAGGCGGAGGCGGCGACCAGGCCGAAGCCGTTGTCGACGTGGCGGACCGTCACGTCGTCCACCCAGCAGTCGTAGGCGCACTGCAGGACCACGCCGTTGTAGCCCTTGTCGAGCAGGTGCGGGGACTGCGGGGTCTCGATCGCCTCCAGGGTCAGGCCCTCCACGCCCGAGCCGGTCAGCTCCTCGACGTGGGTGGTCAGCCGCGGGTCCCACTCGGGGCGTAGGTCGAGCGGAAGGGGGCGTTCGAGGGTGACGGTGCGGCCGTGGACGCGGGTGACGCGGACGGGCCACTCGTAGGGGACGTAGGAGGTCAGCTTGGTCTTGTCGTCCCAGGAGTAGGCCGCGGGGCCGGGGCCGCCGCCCGCCATGTGCTGCAGCAGCGTGTGGTCGGCGTCGTCGGCCAGGCGCAGCAGGACCAGTCGGCCGGGGCGCAGCCGGGAGGGGTCGGCGACGGTCACCGTCCAGGAGCCCTGCCGGGCCGGGGCGACCGTCGTCAGGGTCGTCCACTCGTCGCGCCGGTTGCCGGTCCAGCCCTCGAACGGCCAGGCCCTGTCCCGGATCGCGGCGACCAGGGAGGTCCAGCGGGCCTCGGGGGCGAGCCAGATCAGGCCGCCGGCCCAGGACCAGGACGACTTGTCGCCGCCGTAGCGGGAGCCGTAGGGGCCGATCAGCTCGGTGAGGTTCCTGGTCGCGTACAGCGTCGTCCGGCCGCTGCCGGCGCCGCGCAGGACGACGCCGGAGTGGCCGATGCGGATCAGGCCGTCGATGCGATAGGTGCCGGGCGGGACGAGGACCGTGCCGCCGCCGGCCCGGCCGGCCGCGTCGAGGGCGCGGTTGATCGCGGGGGCGCAGTCGGTGGTGCCGTCGGCGACGGCGCCCAGGTCGGTGACGTCGGCGACGACGCGGGGGCGGGGGAAGCGGGCCGCTCCGCCGCGCCGGCCCGCGCTGTAGGGCGCGTCGAGCGAGGCGAAGGCCGAGTGGAGGAGGCGGAGGGGCGGGTGGGCGCCGTGGCCCTGACCCGCGGGCGGGCCGGCGCGGGGGGCCGGGCCGCCGTCCCGCTCGCCCCCGCGGCGGCTGCAAGGGCGGGGGCGGCGGGCCCCCGCACCCGCAC
>NZ_LR732544.1:3628956-3664663 GCF_902506575.1 Streptomyces mexicanus
GGCCGGGACGGACCCGCCGCCGTCGGGGACGCGCGAGCTGTGCGCGGCCACGCCGCCGGAGGCGGGGTTGGCCGGGCGGGGGGCGGACGACTGGGTGCCGCCGCCGGTGCCGTTGCTGTCGGCCCGGGTGCTGTGGGTCTTGATGCCCTGGGCGACGAGGGTCGCCGGGGAGCTGATGACGGCGGCGGCCTTGTTCTCGGCGCCGCGCATGATGCGGTTGTTGCGGCCGGCGGCGATCTCGTCGCCGAAGCCGGGCACGAAGCGGTAGATCATCGCCGAGGCGAAGATGGCGAGCAGGATGATGGCGAGGCCGGAGACGACGGCCCCGAGCGCGTTCGGCCCGTCGTCCGTGGTCAGCGCGCTGGCCAGGCCGAGCACGATGACGATCACGGGCTTCACCATGATCACGGCGATCATGACGCCGGCCCAGCGGCGGACGTGTCCCCAGAGGTTCTTGTCTACGAGGCCGGAGTAGACGACGACGCCGAGCAGGGCGCCCACGTACAGCAGGATGGCCCTCAGGAACAGCTCCAGGTACAGCACGCCCGCGGCGAGGATGGAGACGAGGGACACCAGGATCAGCATGATGGGGCCGCCGCCGATGTCCGTGCCCTTGTCCAGCGCGCCGGCGAACGTGCCGAAGAAGGTGCCGGTCTGGTCGCCGGTGGCTTTGGCGAGGACGTCGCTGATGCTGTCCGTGGCGGAGACGACGGTGTAGAGGATCAGCGGGGTGAAGGCGGAGGCGAGCACCGTCAGCCAGAGGAAGCCGACGGCTTCGGAGATCGCGGTGGTCAGCGGTACGCCGCGCACGGCCCGCTTGGCGACGGCCAGCAGCCACAGGAGCAGGGTGAGGAAGGCCGAGGCCGCGAAGACGACGGCGTACTGCTTCACGAACTGGCCGTTGGTGAAGTCGACGGTGGTGGTCTCCTGGGTGGCCTCGCTGAGCTTCTTGATGGTCCAGGAGGCGGCGTCGGCGCAGCCCTTGGCGAGGGAGGAGAGGGGGTCGAGGGAGGTGGTGGGGTCGGTGGTGACGCCGTTCTGGCCGGAGGGTGCGTTGCCCTTCTCGCAGTAGTCCTTGGCGGGGCCGCGGATCAGGTCGCACGCGTCCTTGCTCGCCGACGGCGAGGGCGTCGCGCTCGGGGTGGGCGGCGCGGCGAAGGCGCGGGTGGCCAGCAGCACCATGCCGGTCTGTACGGCGGTGACGGCGGCCGCCACCTTGAGGACGTGGTGGTTAGCGCGCATACGTGAACCCTCCGTACTCCTCGACGGCCTTCGTCATGTCGTCGGCGGTGGAGGCCCTCTGGTCGCGTCCCACCGGCACGGGACCGTCCTTCTGCTGGAAGTCGACGACCTTCCAGTCGTTGTCGACCCAGGTCAGCTGGTAGGTGGTGGTGTACCAGCTTTCGGACACCGGGTTGGTCGACGCCTCTCCGGACAGGCCGAACAGCGACGTGTACCAGACCGCGACGCTCGCGCTGTTCCCGGACAGCGAGACGGTCTTCGTGCCCACGGGAACGACCCGGGAGATGAAGGTCTGGCCGGCCGGTGCCGTGCCGTCCTTGTCGAGGCCGATGTTTTTGAGGAACGTCTCGTTCGAGTACGCGTTGTCCAGGTCGGCCTGCCGGCGCGCGGCGACGTCCGGGGCGTAGACGGTGTTCACGATCCGGTGTCGTTGCGCGGCGTCGAACATCTCGGCGGAGCCGAGGGCGACCGAGTAGTTCGCGGCAGCGCTCTGCGCCCCCTGTTCGTCGTGGGCGAAGCCCGAGGGGATGTCGCCGGTCTTCGTGGTGACGGGCCGCTTGCCGGTCGGGGCGGTGGCCGCCGCTTCGGGTGCGTGGTCGCTGCCCCGGCCGTCGGTGGTGGAGTCGCCGCCGCCGCGGTTGGCGAAGGCGATCGCGGCGATGAGGAGGACGACCACGGCGACCACCGTGATCATGCTGCGGGAGGAGGAGCGCCCGGCGCGCCGTGCTCCGCCGTAGGGGTCGCCGGCTCTTTCGGGCAGCCGGGTGCGGGTCTGGCCGCCGTACGCCTCGTCGTCGGCGCGCGACAGGTCACCGTGTCCGTGCTCGTCTCCGAGGCTCATGCCCGGTACGCCCCCTCGACCTCGACCTCGTGGCGGAACGCCTGGAAGTACGACGGTAGCCGTGCTGGTTCCCGCGCGGGCGCGGTGTGGTGACTCGACATCAGGGAAACGCAACCTCGGCCGGTGGGCACGGTGGACAGGTGGGGGCAGCGGAGGCACCGGGCGCGCCCGGAGGGGCCGGTGGACGGCGCGGGTGGGGCACCGTGCGCGGCGTGCGCGGGTCTGCGCCGGGCAGGGAAGCGGTGCTCTACACCGCCATGCCGTACACGATGGTGAACAGGGTGCCGAGCGAGCCGATGATGAACACCCCGGTCAGCCCGGCGATGATGAGGCCCTTGCCCTGTTCGGCGCTGAAGGTGTCGCGCAGGGCGGTCGCCCCGATGCGCTGCTTCGCGGCGCCCCAGACGGCGATGCCGAGGCAGAGCAGGATGGCTACGGCCATCACCACCTCGATCATCACCTTCGCCTCGTTGCCCAGGCTGCCGAAGGGGCCCCAGTCCGGAGCGATACCGCCGATGATGGTGTTGATGTCTCCCTTGTCGGCCGCAAAGAGCATGTAAGTCACCGCCCCTGGTGGGTAGTTCCGCGTCCCCTGCGGACGTGCAGAGGTCAGGCCTCATTGTCGCCGACAACGGGGCCTGGGTATGTCGACTTGGCGCCATTGAGTGGCGGGTTTTGTACGTATGGTCACTCTGTGTATCACGGCAGGTCACGCCGGGCAATGAGGTCGGAGCGGAACCCGGGGTGTGGTTCCGTCGTTGACACTTTTCACGGTCCGGCATGGGTGGTGACGGCCAGTCGGGTGAGTGGACGCGTCGATGGTCTCACGCCCGGCGCCGCCTGCCGCCCTGCCGAGCGGGGCGAGTCCGGGGCGAGCGGGGTGCGGGGGACGAGCTGTGCGGTGAACGGGGGGTTCACAGGAAAATCTCAGGGAAGTCGGGGTTCGTTTCTCACCTTCGTGGGCCACAGTGAGGGCTGATGAACCGCACCTCGGGTATCCACAGTCCCGCACGTCACGTACGCCGGCGCGCCCGCACGCGGCCCTACGCGCTGTTCGTCGGCCTGGTGCTGATCGCCGCGACGTCGGCTTCCGTCGCGTCGGCCTCCGACGCCCCCGGGCCGCTCGGGGTGACCGCGGTCGTCGCGGACACCGCGCACAGCGCGCGCGTCGGTGCGCTCTTCGACGCCGACCGGGCCGACGACCTGACCGGCAACCACTTCTGCACCGCCTCGGTGGTGCACAGCCCGCAGCGCGACCTCGTCCTGACCGCCGCGCACTGCCTGGGCGACGACGGCACCGATCTGGTGTTCGCGCCCGGCTACCGGGACGGCACGGCGCCGTACGGCCTGTGGAAGGTCGAGCGGCGCTTCCTGCCGGAGGGGTGGAGCCGGGACCAGGACGAGGACAGCGATCTGGCGTTCGCCGTGGTCACCCCCGACAAGGGCG
Source organism: Streptomyces mexicanus (assembly GCF_902506575.1). GTDB lineage: Bacteria > Actinomycetota > Actinomycetes > Streptomycetales > Streptomycetaceae > Streptomyces > Streptomyces mexicanus. The sequence goes on from NZ_LR732544.1 coordinate 3,632,487, forward strand.
CGCAGGGCAAGGCCGTCGAGGACGTGGTCGGCGGCAACCGCTTCGTCACCGGGGCGGCCACCGGGGCGACCGCGGTGACCGTCACCGGCTACCCCGACTCCCGTGAGACGCCGATCAGCTGTACGAACAGGCCGAAGCGGCACAGCGCCACCCAGCAGCGCATCGACTGCCCGGAGTTCACCGGCGGCACCAGCGGCAGCCCCTGGATCAACGGGGAGCACCAGGTCGTCGGCGTCCTCGGCGGGCACGAGCAGGGCGGGTCGACGCCGGACACCTCCTACAGCGTCGTCTTCGGCGCGGTGGCGGCCGAGTTGTACAAGGAGGCCGCCGCCGATCCGTGAAAGGCCGTCACCTTCGGCCTGTGGCCGGTGGGGCGGCCGCGGTAGGGGAAGGAGGCCGCGGTGGGGGAGGGGCGGCCGCGGTGGCGGGCGGCCGGATCGTGCCGTGTCCCGGCGCGATCGGCCCTGGAACTCTGCGGGCGCGCACCTAAACTGACCCGAGCGGACTGCCGGGCGGCGAAGGGTGGTTGACGGTGCGTAGGGCGTGGATCGTCGCGATCGCTGCTGTGGGCTGCGTGCTGTCCTTCGTGCTGCTGCTCGTCGTCGGCGTGTACCTGGTGGGCGGCAACGTCGCGGGCGGCGGGTCCGTCGGGCTGGCCAAGGGGGCGGTGCCGGCCGCCTACAAGACGCTGGTGCAGAAGTGGGGCAACCTGTGCCCGGCGCTCAACCCGGCGCTGCTGGCCGCCCAGCTGTACCAGGAGAGCGGCTTCAACCCCCGCGCCAGGTCCGCGGCGGCGGCGGAGGGGATAGCGCAGTTCATCCCCGGCACCTGGGCCACGCACGGCGTGGACGGCGACGGCGACGGCAAGCGGGACGTGTGGGACCCGGACGACGCGATCCCGTCGGCCGCCTCGTACGACTGCGAGCTGGCGCGGTACGTCAAGGACGTGCCTGGCGACCTGTCGCAGAACATGCTGGCGGCCTACAACGCGGGGGCGTACGCCGTCATCCAGTACCGGGGCGTGCCGCCGTACGCGGAGACCCGCAACTACGTGAAGACGATCAAGACGCTGGAGAAGAGCTTCGCCGCCCCCGTCACCCGGCTCGATCCCTCCAAGCAGGCCGCCGGTGCGATCGCCTACGCGCAGAGCAAGCTGGGCACGCCGTATCTGTGGGGCGGGAACGGCACCGCCGACCAGGGTGGACGGTTCGACTGCTCGGGGCTGACCAAGGCGGCATACGAGAGCGTGGGGATCACGCTGCCGCGCGTGGCCAACGACCAGTACAACGCGGGGCCGCATCCCAAGCGGGAGGAGCTGCTGCCGGGCGATCTGGTGTTCTTCTCCGACGACCTGACGAACTCGCGGGCCATCCGGCACGTGGGCATCTACGTCGGCGGCGGGTACATGATCGACGCGCCGAGGACGGGGGCCGTGATCCGGTTCGACCCGATCGACACGCCGGACTACTTCGGGGCCACCCGGGTCACCGAAGATGGCGCAAAAGCGCTCCCCACGGCGGTGTGAGCGGAGTGTGAAACTCCCCCCTGAGCTGCGACGACGCGTATCTCTTCGATAACGTCTGCGTGATCATTCGGTGGAGCGTGGAACGCGGGGAACCGGGTCGTGCGTTCCTGTTGACGTAGCCAAGCGGACGTCGGACTCGGCGCGTGTCGCACGCGCGTGCAGCGGAAGCGGATCTACGACCACGGGGGTGTCAGGGGCGGCGCACACAGGGTGCGCCCGGAACCGAACGACGAAGGGGCCGCAGCACGATGGCTGGACTCGCCGAATCCGGGTCGAACCCCGACGTCGACCTGCTCTACGACATCAACGGCCTGGCCAAGGACGCGCCGCACTGGTTCGACCGGGTCATGGAGTACGTCGGTGAGTACGGACTGCTGCTCGCCCTGGTGCTGCTGGTCGTGTGGTGCTGGTGGTCGGTGCGCCGGCGCGGCGGGCAGGACGCCGCCGCGTCCGTGGCCGCGCTGGTGTGGGCGCCGCTGGCGGCCGGCATCGCGGTCCTGGTGAACGTGCCGATCCGGGGGTTCGTGGCCCGGCCCCGGCCCTTCACCGACCACCAGGGGCTGGACGTCCTGGTCCAGGGCAAGAACGACTACTCCTTCGTCAGCGACCACGCGACGCTCACCATGGCCCTGGGCGTGGCGCTGTTCGTGGCCAACCGGCGGTTCGGGCTGGTCGGGATCGGGCTGGCGCTGCTGGAGGGGTTCTGCCGGGTCTACATGGGCGTGCACTACCCGACGGACGTGGTCGGCGGGTTCGCGCTGGGCACGGCGGTGGCGCTGCTGCTGTCGCCGGTGGCCATGGCGCTGCTGACGCCGCTGCTGACGATGGTGGAACGCTCCCGGTGGGGCGGCTGGTTCGTACGGGCCCGCCGGGCGGAGACCGGGCAGGGCGCGGTGCTGTCGGGGGCACGGGACGAGGAGCAGGCCTGTGCGGAGGAACGCGACCTGGCGGCCTGAGGGCCGGGGAGCGCCTCTGGTGGCCGGACAGCGGGGAGCTGGCCTGGCAGCCTGAGGGCGGGGGACCGGGCCGCGTCTCCTGAGGACGGGGGACCCGGCCGCGTGGCCCGAGGGCGGGGGCCGCCTGTCGTGCGCGGTGCCGGGTACGGCCCCTGCGGGAGGCCCTACAGCCCCTGCGGGTAGGTGAAGAAGCGGTCCGGGTCGTAGGTCTGCTTCACCTGGGCCAGGCGCGGCGCCGCCTCCCCGTAGTACGCCGTGCGCCAGTCGGACAGGGTGGGGTCGGTGTAGTTCTGGTAGGCCGCACCGGAGGCGTACGGGCGCATGGCGGTGTGGGCCGCCGTCAGCCAGGACTGGGCCGCGGCGCCGGAGGTGCCGGGGGTCCAGGAGGCTGTGTACTGGGCGAGCATGCGCGAGCGGCGGTGGACGAACGCCGTCGCCGTGGGCGCGACGCGGTTGACGGCACCGCCGAGCGCGGTCAGCGCGATGCTGCCCGCGCCGCCGCGCACCGTGCGCAGCTGGGCCAGCAGGGCCTGGACGCCGGCGGCGGTGAGCGAGCGGTCGAAGAAGTCGGAGCGGGCCGCGTAGGTCTCGCGGCCGAGCCGGCCCTCGGGGGAGCGGCCCGGGGTGGAGCCGGGCAGGTGGCACTGGGGCTCGGTCGGGAAGGACGAGCAGCCCGCGTACGCCTCCATCGCCCCTTCGTAGGAGTGCCGTTTCAACGACACGCCGGACGCGGAGGCGCCGATCCGCGCGGCCAGACGGTCCACCGCGTTCTGCAGTTCGCCGTAGGTGCCGAGGGAGAAGGCGGCCACGGAGACGGCGGGGGTGGCGCCGGGGGTGCCCGACAGGTGCAGGGAGGACCAGATCTCGTCCGGCTGGCCCGGGCCCCACTCCTGCCAGGCCGTCACCACCGCCGCCGCCCGCGACCACGGCCAGGTCAGGTAGGCCGACACGGCCTGGGGCGCGGGGTGGGTGCGGAAGCGCAGTTCGGTGACGACGCCGAAGTTGCCGTTGCCGGCGCCGCGCAGTGCCCAGAACAGGTCCGCGTTCTCCTGGGAGTTCGCGGTCAGTTGCCGGCCGTCGGCGGTGACGATCGTGGCCTGGGTGAGGCTGTCGCAGGTCAGCCCGTAGGCGCGGGAGACGACGCCGTGGCCGCCGCCGAGGACCAGGCCGGAGACGCCGACGGTGGGGCAGGAGCCGGCGGGTATCGTCACGCCCTTCGCGGCGAGCGCGCGGTAGACGTCGATGAGCTTGGCACCGGCGCCCACGACCGCCGAGGTGCCGCTCGCCCTGACCTGGTTCAGTTTCGAGACGTCCACGACGAGGCGGTCGTCGCCGGAGGACCAGCCGGCGTAGGAGTGGCCGCCGCCTCGGACGGCGACGCGCAGCCGGTGGGCGTGGGCGTAGGACAGGACCGTGCGGATGTCGTCGGCGTGGGCGACGTAGGCGATCGCCGTCGGCTTCAGGCTGTCGAAGCGGGTGTTGTACAGCTGGTGGGCGGTGCTCCAGCCGGTGTCACCGGGGCGCAGCAGGGTGCCGTCCAGGGAGCGGGCGAGGGCCGACCAGGAGGCGGCGACGCCGGTGCGGGCGCCCGGAAGCCGGGTGCGGGCCGTGGCCGGGGGCCGGATGGGTCCCGTGGCCGAGGAGCCGGCCGGGTGGCCGGCCGCCCCCGCCGTCGCGCCGCTGCACGCGGCCGTCACGACCGCCGCCGCCAGGACCGTACCGCTCGCGATGAACGCACGCCGTTCCATGCCGTCCCCTCCCCGCCCGTGCCGTCGTGGAGCGAGACGAGCGTGCGGGCCGGGTGGTTGCGCGCCTACCGCACGGCGGCGGGAGTGCCGCGGTGTTCCGCGCGCACCGGAACCTTCGCGTGCCCTCCCCGTGAGCATTCCGTGATCTCACCGCACCGACGGCAGGGGTTCACCCCTCGTTCACTTCCGGCCATCGGCGGCTTCACCTGTTCTGCCTAATTTCGGCCGTACCCGGTGCTGATGCGCGCATCTCGGCGCATCGGCGTCCCTCACTCTTCGCACGCCGCCGATCAGGACGGCGGCTCCTGGAAGGAACTCTTTCAAGTGAAGCTTCAGCGCATGAACCGGCGGGCCCTCGCTCTCGGCGCTCTCGCCGTCTCCGGCGCCCTGGCCCTCACGGCGTGCGGCTCCGACAACAACAGCGGCAAGGAGGGCGGCTCCGGCAGCTCCTCCGCCGCGGCTGCCCCGGGCTCGGTCAAGTGCGACAGCGCCAAGGGCCAGCTGCAGGCGTCCGGTTCGTCGGCGCAGAAGAACGCCATCGACGCCTGGGTCAAGAACTACGGCCAGGCCTGCAAGGACGTGCAGATCAACTACAACCCGACCGGTTCGGGCGCGGGCATCACCGCGTTCCTCCAGGGCCAGACCGCCTTCGCCGGTTCCGACTCGCCGCTGAAGCCGGAGGAGATCGAGCAGTCCAAGAAGGTCTGCTCCGGCGGCCAGGCCATCGACCTGCCCATGGTCGGCGGCCCGATCGCGATCGGCTTCAACGTGCCGGGCGTGGACAGCCTCACCCTCGACCCGTCGACCATCGCCAAGATCTTCAACGGCAAGATCACCAACTGGAACGACGAGGCCATCAAGAAGCTCAACCCGAGCGCCAAGCTGCCCGACCTGAAGATCCAGGCCTTCCACCGCTCCGACGAGTCCGGCACCACGGACAACTTCACCAAGTACCTGATCGCCACCGCCAAGAGCGACTGGCCGTACTCGGGCGGCAAGGCCTGGCAGGCCAAGGGCGGCCAGTCCGCGCAGGGCTCCTCGGGCCTGGCCCAGCAGGTCAAGCAGACCTCCGGCGCGATCTCCTACTTCGAGCTGTCGTACGCCTCCGACGGCGTCAAGACCGTCGACCTGAAGACCGACGCCGCCACCCCGGCCAAGGCCACCGTCGAGAACGCCACCAAGGCCATCGCCTCCGCGCAGGTCACCGGCACCGGCAAGGACCTGGCGCTGAAGCTGAACTACGCGCCCAAGGAGGACGGCGCCTACCCGCTGACCCTGGTCACCTACGAGATCGCCTGTGACAAGGGCAACAAGGCCGCCACCCTGCCGGCCGTGAAGTCCTTCCTGTCCTACATCGCCTCCGAGGACGGCCAGAAGCAGCTGACCGGCGCCTCCTACGCGCCGATCCCCGACGAGATCATCGCCAAGGTCCGCACCACCATCGAGGGCCTGAGCTGAGCTGAGCGTGCGGCCGGGTCCCGCTGTACGCACGGGACCCGGCCGCACCGTCCGGTGCACCGCCGCCAGGAGCCGCGAGACGACGCAGGCTCCGCAGACCGGAGAACCCGATGGAGATATCCACACAGCACACAGACCCCGCTCCGCCGCTCGCGGCGCCGAGCACGGCCGTCGGCAAGCGCGCCGCGAGGGGCGCGACCCGCCCCGGCGACCGCATCTTCCTCGGCCTGTCCCGCGGGTCGGGCATCCTGCTCCTGGTGATCATGGCCGCGATCGCGGTCTTCCTCACCTACCGGGCCGCCCTCGCCATCAGCAAGGACGACGGCAACTTCCTGACCACCTTCGAGTGGAACACCGGCCTGCTGCCGGCGAAGTTCGGCATCGCCGTGCTCGCCTTCGGCACGGTCGTCTCCTCGATCGTCGCCATGGCCCTGGCGGTCCCGGTCGCCGTGGGCATCGCGCTGTTCCTCACCCACTACGCGCCGCGCCGGCTGGCCGGCCCCATCGCCTACGTGATCGATCTGCTGGCCGCCGTGCCCTCGATCGTCTACGGCCTGTGGGGCGCCCTGGTGCTCGTACCGCACCTGAGCGGCCTGTACGGCTGGCTCGACGCCTACCTCGGCTGGACCGGGATCCTGTCCTGGCAGGGCGGCGCGCCGCGCTCGCTGCTCACCGTGGGCATCCTGCTGGCGATCATGATCCTGCCGATCATCACCAACGTCAGCCGCGAGGTCTTCCGGCAGGTGCCGCGCATGCACGAGGAGGCCGCCCTCGCCCTCGGCGCCACGCGCTGGGAGGTGATCCGCATGGCGGTGCTGCCCTTCGGCCGCTCCGGTGTGATCTCCGCCTCCATGCTCGGCCTGGGCCGTGCGCTGGGCGAGACGATGGCCGTGGCCACCGTGCTCTCCCCGACCTTCGACATCCAGGCCAGCCTGCTCGACCCGGGCGGCGGCACCTTCGCCCAGAACATCGCGAGCAAGTTCAACGAGGCCACCGAGTTCGGCCAGGACGCGCTGATCGCCTCCGGTCTCGTGCTGTTCGTGATCACCCTGCTCGTCAACGGCGCGGCCCGCATGATCATCAACCGCCGCAAGGAGTACTCGGGGGCCAACGCATGAGCACGCCAGCCGTCACCGACCGCACCACCGGCTCGCTGCGCGGCGGCAGCCTGCCCCGGTGGTTCCCGCTCGCCGTCATCGCCGCCTCGATCGTCGTCGCCGTGGCCATCGGCCTGGGCACGGGCCTGCACAGCAAGGTGCAGTGGGGGCTGATCGCCGCGATCCTCGCCGTCCTGGGCACCTACGTCGTCGCCGCCCGCGTGGAGGGCCGCCGGCAGGCCAGGGACCGCATCGCCACCAGCCTGGTCTGGGTCTGCTTCCTGCTCGCCGTCATCCCGCTGGCCTCCCTGATCTGGGCCACGGTCAAGCGCGGCGTGAAGGTCCTGGACGGCTACTTCCTCAGCCACTCCATGGCCGGCGTCGCCGACACCGAGCCCGGCGGCGGCATCTACCACGCCCTGCTCGGCACGCTGGAGCAGGTGGGCCTGGCCACCGTGGTCGCCGTGCCGATCGGTGTGCTGACCGCGATCTACCTGGTGGAGTACGGGCGGGGGGCGCTCGCCCGGGCCGTCACCTTCTTCGTCGACGTCATGACCGGCATCCCCTCGATCGTCGCCGGCCTGTTCGTCCTCAGCTTCTGGATCCTGATCCTCAAGATGGGCTACTCCGGCTTCGCCGGCTCGCTCGCCCTGGCGATCCTGATGATGCCCGTGGTGGTCCGCTCCACCGAGGAGATGCTCAAGCTCGTGCCGAACGAGCTGCGCGAGGCCTCCCTCGCCCTCGGCATCCCGAAGTGGCGCACCATCCTGAAGGTGGTCCTGCCGACCTCGCTCGGCGGCATCGCCACCGGCGTGATGCTCTCCATCGCGCGCATCACCGGTGAGACCGCTCCCGTCCTGCTGCTGGTGTGGGGGACGAACTTCATCAACTCCAACCCCTTCAGCGACCCGCAGGCCTCGCTGCCGCTGTTCATCTACCAGCAGTACGCCAACAGCTCCGGCTCCGGTGCGGCCTACGACCGGGCCTGGGCGGCGGCCCTCACCCTCATCGCCTTCGTGATGATCCTCAACCTGGTGGCGCGCGGCATCGCCCGCTGGAAGGCGCCCAAGACCGGTCGCTGACGCGGCCCGAGAAGCGACTGAGACGACCGGAAGTGAAGAAGTAATCATGGCCAAGCGAATCGATGTGAGCGGGCTCACCGCCTACTACGGTGCCCACAAGGCGATCGAGGACATCTCGATGACCATCGAGCCGCGTTCGGTGACGGCGTTCATCGGGCCGTCCGGCTGCGGCAAGTCCACGTTCCTGCGCACGCTCAACCGGATGCACGAGGTCACCCCGGGCGGCCGGGTCGAGGGCAAGGTGCTGCTGGACGCCGAGGACCTGTACGGCGCCGGGGTGGACCCCGTGTCGGTGCGGCGCGAGGTGGGGATGGTCTTCCAGCGGCCGAACCCCTTCCCCACCATGTCGATCTTCGACAACGTGGCCGCCGGGCTGCGGCTGAACGGCGTCACGAAGAAGAGCGAGCTGAACGACGTCGTCGAGAAGTCGCTCAAGGGCGCCAACCTCTGGAACGAGGTCAAGGACCGCCTGAACAAGCCGGGCGCCGGGCTCTCCGGCGGTCAGCAGCAGCGGCTGTGCATCGCCCGCGCGATCGCGGTCGAGCCGAAGGTGCTGCTCATGGACGAGCCGTGCTCCGCCCTGGACCCGATCTCGACGCTCGCCATCGAGGACCTGATCGGCGAGCTGAAGGAACGGTTCACGATCGTCATCGTGACGCACAACATGCAGCAGGCGGCGCGCGTGTCGGACCGTACGGCGTTCTTCAACCTCGCCGGGGTGGGCCAGCCGGGCCGGCTGATCGAGATCGACGACACCGAGCGGATCTTCTCCAACCCCTCGGTGCAGGCGACGGAGGACTACATCTCCGGCCGCTTCGGCTGACCGGCGAGCGGCCCCGGACGTTCTCGGACCCCTCGCGGTGCTGCATGGCGGTGCCACCGTGAGGACGCAGAAGGGCCCGCCCCCGTGATCCGGGGGCGGGCCCGCGCGTCGTGCGCCCGCCCGTGCGGGCGGCCTCCTACAGGAACACCAGGTTGATCACCCAGAAGACGACCGCGGAGACGATCGCGGCGGCCGGCATGGTGATGAACCAGCCCAGCACGATGTTCTTCGCCACGCCCCAGCGGACCGCGTTGACCCGCTTGGTCGCGCCCACGCCCATGATCGCCGAGGTGATCACGTGGGTGGTGGAGATCGGCGCCTTGAACAGGAACGCCGTGCCGAACATGATCGACGCGCCGGTGGCCTCCGCCGCGAACCCCTGCGGCGGGTCCAGCTCGATGATCTTGCGGCCCAGGGTGCGCATGATGCGCCAGCCGCCCGCGTAGGTGCCCAGCGACAGCATCAGGGCGGAGACCAGCTTCACCCACACCGGGATCGGGTCGCCGTAGGTCTCGACGCCGCCGATGACCAGGGCCATCACCACCACACCCATGGTCTTCTGGGCGTCCTGCAGGCCGTGCCCGAGCGCCATGCCGGCCGCCGAGACGGTCTGCGCGATGCGGAAGCCGCGCTTGGCCTTGTGCGGGTTGGTCCGGCGGAAGATCCACATGATGGCCGTCATGACCAGGTAGCCGACGATCAGGCCGACGACCGGCGAGAGGAACATCGGGGTGACGACCTTGTCGACCACGCCCGACCAGTGCACGGCCGTGCCGCCGGCGAGGGCCGCCCCGACCAGGCCGCCGAACAGGGCGTGCGAGGAGGACGAGGGCAGGCCGAAGTACCAGGTGATCAGGTTCCAGACGATCGCGCCGAGCAGCGCCGAGAAGAGGATCCCCATGCCCTGGCCGCCGGCGGGGGTCTCGATCAAGCCCTCGCTGACGGTCTTGGCGACGCCGCTGCCGAGGAAGGCGCCGGCGAGGTTCATCACCGCGGCCATGCCCAGCGCGGCCCGCGGGGTCAGCGCGCGGGTCGAGACGGAGGTGGCGATGGCGTTGGCGGAGTCGTGGAATCCGTTGGTGTAGGCGAAGCCCAGGGCGACCAGAACGGTCAGGATCAGAGCGAAGGTGTCCATGGACGCCTCAGGACTCCTTGACCGCGATGGTCTCCACCGTGTTCGCCACGTGCTCGAAGGCGTCCGCCGCCTCCTCCAGTACGTCCACGATCTGCTTCAGCTTGAGCACCTCGATCGCGTCGTACTTGCCGTTGAACAGGTGGGCGAGGAGCTTGCGGTGGATCTGGTCCGCCTGGTTCTCCAGGCGGTTCACCTCGATCCAGTACTCCGTGAGGTTGTCCATCGTGCGCAGGTGCGGCATGGCCTCGGCGGTCAGCTCCGCCGCCCGGGCCAGCACCTCGATCTGCTGCTCGACGCCCTTGGGCAGTTCCTCGACGTTGTAGAGGACGACCAGGTCGACGGCCTCCTCCATGAAGTCCATGATGTCGTCCAGGGACGACGCGAGGGAGTAGATGTCCTCGCGGTCGAAGGGCGTGATGAACGAGGAGTTCAGCTGGTGGAAGATCGCGTGCGTCGCGTCGTCGCCTGCGTGTTCCGCGGCCCGCATACGCTCTGCGATCTCGGCCCGGGCGGAAGCGTCCGCCCCGAGCAGTTCCATCAGGAGTTTCGAGCCCGTGACGATGTTGTCCGCGGACGCGGCGAACATGTCGTAGAAGCTCGTCTCCCTGGGGGTCAGACGAAAGCGCACGTGGGGTCCTCGGGGTGCTTCGGTTTCGGTCAGGGTGATGCTAAGCGCATCATCCGGCCACGGCTAAGAGCCAGGGGCTCTCAGGGGGCCGTTCCCCAGTGTCGCCCATCGCCAACGGTGGTCGGTCGTGAGGGGCCCCTCCCCCGGAAAATTCGGTACGATATACCCGCCAGGGGTATATTCGGGCCCCGGGGCCTTATGACGGTGTACCGACAGGGAGGACGCGATGACGACCACCGAGGCCGACGTGCCGGCGCCCTCCGGGGCCACCGTTCAGGACACGTCCGGGGACGGGCACGAGCACGCCACCTACGGCTACCACCAGCAGAAGGACGAGCACCTCAAGCGGCTGCGCCGGATCGAGGGGCAGATCCGCGGGCTGCAGCGGATGGTCGACGAGGACGTCTACTGCATCGACATACTCACCCAGGTCTCCGCCTCCACCAAGGCCCTGCAGTCCTTCGCGCTGCAGCTGCTGGAGGAGCACCTGCGCCACTGCGTGGCCGATGCGGCCGTCAAGGGCGGCGCCGAGATCGACGCGAAGGTGGAGGAGGCCACCAAGGCGATCGGGCGGCTGCTGCGCACCTGAGCGGCCCGGGGGTGGGTCAGGCGGTGTCGCCGCGGCGTTCCTCGGCGACCCGCAGCACCTCGTCGATGCTCTCCAGACTGAGCCGCTCGTGGGCCGCCGAGGCGGCGATGATCAGCTCTCCGCACAGCTCGATCTCGGCGAGGGCCACGTGGTCCTGCACCGTCGTACCGCCGACCGGAGCCACGCGCACCACCTCTTCTCCGCCGTCACCGGATGCCGGGTCCCGTCGCCGTCCGGGCCTGCCGCCGTGCGCCCCGGGCCGGGGCGGCGGTGGCAGCAGGACGCGGCGACAGGACCCAGGGTAGGGAGCGGGCCGTGCGCCGCGCATGGCACGGAAGGGCTAGTTCGCCGGTCATTTCCGGCCGGTCCGGCGCCGGTTCAGGGTGCGGCGATCCGCCCGGTGTAGATGTCCTTCGCCTCCGGCAGCGTCACGTTCACCGGGGTGCCGAACGCGTACAGCAGCGTGGTGGCGAAGACCGCCACGGTGTTCTCGCGGCGGCCGTTGACGAAGGCGAAGCGCTGGCGCAGCTTGCGGACGCGGCCCTGGTCGTCGAGGTAGACGTCGAACGGGACCTCGGCCGTGGCGAACCCTTTCGCCGCCGCCCGCAGCGCCGCCGCGTCGGACGCCGCGGCGCTGCGCGCCGCCAGCGCGAGGTCGGCCGTGCCGCGGTAGTGCCGCACCGCGACCCCCGCCACCTGGGTGTCGCCCACGAAGTCCGCCGTGCGCGTGCCGCGCAGCACCTCGGCCGCGGCGTAGGGGTCGGTGGCGCCGCCGGTGACGAGATTGCCGTCGGACAGCGTGGCCGTCTCCACCCGCACCCACTTGTCGGCCGGGACGCCCGCGCCCCGGTTCTTCATGAACAGCGCGCCGGGGGCGAGGAGTTCGGTGATCGGCTGGTGCTCGGGGGTCCCGGTCGGGTCCTGCGGCAGCACCACCGTCAGCCGGCCGCGCTGCCGGCGGAAGTCGTATCCGCCCTCGCCGCGGATCGTCACCCGGGTCCCGCCGGTCGCCATCTCCATCGACGTACGGGCCTGCGCGCTGCCCGCCTCGCGCAGGGCGTCGGGGGCCTGGCGCAGGGTCTGCACCGGGTCGGTGGCCGCGCGCGCGTCCTGGGCGGCGGCACCGCCACCGGAGCATCCGGTGGCACCGGCGCAGATCACCAGACCCGCCGCGAGCACCGCCGCCGTCTGCCGCCGCTGCCCCTCAGCCATCGCCCGCCTACCCCCAGCCGCTCGCGTCCGTCGGGCCCCGCGTCGTTCGGCTCGACGACGGGTCGTCCGGTTAACGACCGGTAGGGAACGCCGTCACGCCCCGGGCCGGGCACGCGGACGCGGCAACCCGCCGTTCACCTGGACCGGTTAGCGTCGTCACCGTGGCGCGACAAGAGGGGACCGGCCTCGCCCGGCGGCAGCAGCAGCCGGAGCGGCCCGCACGTCCCGAGCACCCCGGGGAAGAGCCCGCACATCGCACGGTGACCGTCGAACAGGGGCGGTTCTGCCTGGCCCGGTGCAGCTGCGGCTGGCGCGGCCCGGCCCGCCGGGCACGCAGCCTGGCCCGCACGGACGCGGAGGCGCACGCACGGGAGGCGTGAGGGGCGCGTCCGGGAATGCGGGGGGCTTGAGCGGCGATGAGGGCGGCGCGAACGCGCCCGTGCGGCGCGGCCGTTCGGTGTGCGGGCGGGCGGGCCGACGGACGGCTCGGGCTCAGGCCGGGCGTACCGCTGCCAGCACCTCGTCGATCAGGGCGCGGTCGCGGAACTGGGTCAGCCGGGCCCGCGCGGCGTCCGGCGGCAGCCACCGCAGCCGGTCCACCTCCTTGGTGGGGGTGAAACGGCCCGCGGTTGCCTCGGCCGCCCAGTACCGCACCTGCTTGGGGCGGCCGCCCGCCATGTAGTGGACGGTGCTCAGTTCCGCGCCGGGCACGGCCGTGTACCCGGTCTCCTCCGCCACCTCGCGCAGGGCGCCCGCGAGCGGGTCCTCACCGCGTTCGAGCTTGCCCTTGGGCCAGGACCAGTCGTCGTACTTGGGCCGGTGGACCAGGCACAGCTCCAGGGCGCCGTCCACCGGCGAGCGGCGCCACAGCACACAGCCGGCCGCGCGGACGACACCGTCGTGCGCGGAGGTCACCAGGGGTCACCGCCCCCGCGGCCGGCGCCGACCGGCTGCTTGAGCCAGGCCTGCTGGAAGGCGAAGCGGGCCGCCTCCACCTCGTGCCGCTGGTCGGCGTGGAGCACGCCGAGCGCGTACGCCGTCGCCGGGGCGATGCGCGGGGTGCGGGCCGCGGCGGCCGCGGCGGCCGCCGCCTCCGAGGCGTCGCGGTGCCGGTCCAGGGCCCGGCCCGCCGCCGGCAGCCGTACGTCCACCGGGACCTCGCCGGCGCCGTGCAGCACCTCACGGGCGTACCGGTGCAGGCGCAGCAGCAGCCGGACCTGGTGCCAGGGGGCGTCCTGCGGGTGCGGGGACGGGTCCGGGGACAGGCCGGCGGCCAGCGCCGCGGCGTTGTACGGGCTGCCGGCGGTGACCAGCGGCAGGGCGGCGACGGCGTCGGTGAGGCGTTCCTCGGCGGCGCGGGCCGCCTCGCGCAGGTCGGTGGTGCGGGCGGCCGGGGTGAGGGGGACGTCGCTGGCGAGCACGGCGACCTTGTCCGCGACGGCGTGGAAGCGGGCGGAGCCCAGGGCCTGCAGGGCGGCGGAGTGGGCGCGGGTGCGGGCGAGGGTGAGCTGACGGTCCAGCAGGGCGCCGGCCTTGGCGGCGCCCACGGTGAGGTTGCCGGTGCCGGTGCCGCGCTCGGGGAGGGCCGGCGCGGGCAGGGCGACTGCCGGGGCACCCCGGCGCGCGGTCACCGCGTCGCCGCGCGCCGGGGTCTGCGGCGACAGCCGCTGCAGAGCCAGCAACAGCCGCTCCAGACGGTCCTGGTAGGCGTGTTCGCGGGCCAGCGTGCCCGACACCCAGGCCAGTTCGGGGCGCAGTTCCTCCGCCCAGGTCTCCTCCAGCAGCGGGCGGAAGGTGTGCAGGCTGCCGCTGATGCGGCGGGCCGAGCGGCGCAGGGCGCGGGCCGCGTCGAGGGACTCGGCGGTGGCGCCGGCCGCGCCGCCGCCGGTCTCCCGGTGCAGGCGCAGCGCCCGCAGGAACTCCGTGGCCTGGGCCCGCAGATACGCCGCGAGGGCGTCGGCGGGCACCGGACCGGTGGCCGCGGGGTCCGTCGGGTCAAGGTGTCGCTGTGCCACGCCGGCGCCTCCGGGCGTCTATGAGCATCTCCTGAATGTTGCGCAGGGGCTGGCCGTCCCCGTCGACCGCGTGCCGGGTCCACTCGCCGTCCGGGCCGAGGCGCCAGGAGGCGGTGGTGTCGGACATGCCGGTCTCCAGGAGCCGGTTGAGGGTGGCCCGGTGGGCGGGGTCGGTGACGCGGACCAGGGCCTCGATGCGGCGGTCGAGGTTGCGGTGCATCATGTCCGCGCTGCCGATCCACACCTCCGGCTCGCCGCCCCCGCCGAAGACGAAGACCCGGGAGTGCTCCAGGAAGCGGCCGAGGACGGAGCGGACCCGGATGTTCTCCGACAGGCCTGGCACGCCGGGACGCAGCGCGCAGATGCCGCGCACCCACACATCGACCGGCACCCCGGCCTGCGAGGCGCCGTAGAGGGCGTCGACGACCGCCTCGTCGACCATCGAGTTGACCTTGATGCGGATGAACGCGGGCCGTCCGGCGCGGTGGTGCTGGATCTCCTTGTTGATCCGGGAGATCAGACCGTCGCGCAGGGACTTGGGGGCGACCAGCAGCCGGCGGTAGGTCTCCCGGCGGGAGTAGCCGGAGAGCCGGTTGAACAGGTCGGACAGGTCCGCGCCGACCTGCGGGTCGGCGGTGAGCAGGCCGAGGTCCTCGTACAGCCGGGCGGTCTTGGGGTGGTAGTTGCCGGTGCCGACGTGGCTGTAGCGGCGCAGGGTGTCGTCGCCCTCCTGGCGGACCACCAGGGACAGCTTGCAGTGGGTCTTCAACCCGACCAGGCCGTAGACGACGTGGCAGCCGGCCTCCTCCAGTTTGCGCGCCCACTTGATGTTGGCGTGCTCGTCGAAGCGGGCCTTGATCTCCACCAGGACCAGGACCTGCTTGCCGGACTCGGCGGCGTCGATGAGGGCGTCCACGATCGGGGAGTCGCCGGAGGTGCGGTAAAGGGTCTGCTTGATGGCCAGCACGTCCGGGTCGGCGGCGGCCTGCTCCAGGAAGGCCTGGACGGAGGTGGAGAAGGAGTCGTAGGGGTGGTGCAGCAGGATGTCGCGGCTGCGCAGCGCGGCGAAGATGTCCGGCGGGGTCGCCGACTCGACCTCGGCCAGGTCGCGGTGGGTGCCGGCGACGAACTTGGGGTACTTCAGCTCGGGCCGGTCCAGGCTGTGGATGCGGAACAGGCCGGTGAGGTCCAGCGGGCCGGGCAGCGGGTAGACCTCCGCCTCGGAGATCTTCAGCTCGCGCACGAGGAGGTCCAGCACCTCGCGGTCGATGGACTCCTCCACCTCCAGGCGCACCGGCGGCCCGAAGCGGCGCCGCATCAGCTCCTTCTCCAGGGCCTGGAGCAGGTTCTCGGCGTCGTCCTCCTCCACCTCCAGGTCCTCGTTGCGGGTGAGCCGGAAGGTGTGGTGCTCCAGCACCTCCATGCCGGGGAACAGCTCCTCCAGGTGGGCGGCGATGACGTCCTCCAGGGGGACGTAGCGGCCCGGGGAGCTCTCCAGGAAGCGGGACAGCAGCGGCGGCACCTTCACCCGGGCGAAGTGCCGGTGGCCGGTGACCGGGTTGCGCACGACGACGGCCAGGTTCAAGGACAGGCCGGAGATGTACGGGAAGGGGTGCGCGGGGTCCACGGCCAGCGGGGTGAGCACCGGGAAGATGCGCTGGCGGAACAGCGTGAACAGGCGGGCCTGCTCCTTGTCCGTCAGCTCGTGCCAGCGGACCAGGTGGATGCCTTCCTCGGCGAGGGCGGGGGCGACGTCCTCGTGGAAGCAGGCGGCGTGCCGGGCCATCAGCTCGCGCGAGCGGGCCCAGATCATCTCCAGCACCTCGCGCGGCTGCAGCCCGGAGGCGGAGCGGGTGGCCACGCCGGTGGCGATGCGGCGCTTGAGGCCGGCGACGCGGACCATGAAGAACTCGTCCAGATTGCTGGCGAAGATCGCGAGGAAGTTCGCCCGCTCCAGCAGCGGTGTGTTCGGGTCCTCGGCGAGTTCCAGGACGCGTTCGTTGAAGGCGAGCCAGCTGCGCTCCCGGTCGAGGAACCGGCCCTGCGGCAACTGCTCGGCGCCCTCGCCCGGGGCCGCCTCGTAGGAGTCGAGGTCGGCGTCCAGGTCGGGGTCCAGATCGGAGACCGGCGCGGCCACGGTGTGCGACCGGTGGGCGGCTATGGAGCCCACGGAGGGCTGGAGCGGCGGGACCGGCGCGGCTGCCTGGGTGTCTGGCTGGCTCATGAACCCATTCTTCCGCGCCGGGAGCGAGACAGGCGCGTCGGAAAGCGCGGGCGGGAGCACGGCTGCGGTCGCCTCTGCGGGCGGCGAGGGCTCTGGCACGGCGGGTTTCATTGCGCGAGCGTCGCAAGCCCGTCTGAATCGCCGGTTACGGCGACATGACGTGCGGGATAGCGGGGGGCGGCCCGCAGGATCACGCGGCGGGGAGCCCGCGAGGGCCGCACCGCCGTCGGTACGGCCCCGTACGGGTCGCCGGGGCTCGGCCGGCGCATGATCGTGCGGGCCGCGTCGGCCCTTCGGGCTGGGCTCGTGCGGCGGTGCGGCTCGCGCCTCGGCCCTTCGGGCTCGGCTCGTGTGTCGGTGCGGCCCGCGGTGGCCCTCCGGGCTCGGCTCGCGCGGCGGTGCGGCCCGCGGTGGCCCTTCGGGCTCGGCTCGCGCGGCGTGCGGTTCGCGTCGGTCCCGCGGGCCGGCCCGCGCGGCGTGCGGCCCGCGCAGTCCCCGGGCTCAGCCCGTGCGGCGGCGCAGGACAGTGAAGGCCGCGGCGGTGGCCAGGACGGTCACGGCCAGGACGATGCCGGTCTCCGTCAGCTGCAGCGGCCAGAAGTGGCTCTGCGGGTGGTAGACCGCGTAGTAGCCGTGGGCGTCGCGGCCCGAGCGCACCGTCCAGGCGCTGCCCGACGCGGCCCACACCAGCAGCGCCGAACGGTGCAGGGCGAGGACGGTACGGGGCAGTCCCGTCAGGAGTGCGCCGGGCCGGGCGACGGGGCTCACGCCGCGCTCCCCTCGGCGGAGCGGCCCCGCAGGGGCAGGCCGGTGGCACGCCCGGTCAGCCAGAACGCGGCCACCGCGCACACCGCGGCGACGGCGAGGACGAGCAGGCTGGTGGTGATCTGCAGCGGCCAGTAGTGGGAGTACGGATGGGTCTGGGCGTAGTAGCCGGTGGCGTGCAGCCGGGCGTACACCGGCGCGCACCCGGGCAGCTCCCGCAGGCCGCAGTCGGGGTAGGGGACGTGGGCGCCGGTGGAGGTGACCACGCCCTCGGCGATCTGGATCCCCTCGCCCGCGGGGCCCTGCCGCAGGGAGGTGACGTGACGCGGGTGTGCGCGGCCAGCAGGTCGTCGATGTCGCCGGCCAGGCGGATCCGGCCGCCGCCGACCAGCAGCAGGTGGTCGCAGGACTCCTCCAGTTCGGCGACCAGTCGTGCGAGGACAGCAGGATCGTGGTGCCGTACCGCGCGGCCTGGCCCATCAGCGTGCCCATCAGCTCGTGCCGGGCCAGCGGGTCCAGGTCGGCCATCGGCTCGTCCAGCAGCAGTTCGGGCCGCTTGCCCAGGGCCAGGGCGAGCGCGACCCGGGTGCGCTGGCCGCCGGACAGGGCGCGGACACGGGCCCGCGGGTCCAGGCCGCCGGCGGCCACGACCTGCTCGGCGCCCGCCGCGTCCCAGCGCTCGGGGTTGAGGTCGGCGCCCAGGCGCAGGGTCTCGGCGACGGTGAGCTGCGGGTAGAGCGGCTTGTCCTGGGCGAGGTAGCCGACGCGGGGGCGGGCCGTGGCCGGGTCGGTGCCCAGCACGGTGAGCCGGCCCTCGGTCGGCGCGAGCAGCCCGGCGGCCAGGGACAGCAGGGTGGACTTGCCCGCCCCGTTGGGGCCGACCAGGGCGCACACGCGTCCCGCGGGCAGCCGGAAGCCGCAGTCCCGCAGCGCCCAGCTCTTGGCGCGCCCGCGGTAGCGCTTGGCCGGCGCGGCTGCCTCGAGGGCCGTGCCGGTGTCGGTCATTGCGGGTCTCCCTGAAGGTGCGCTGCGCGGGGCGCGAAGTGTCGGTCGAGTACGGCGGTGACGAGCGCGGTCACGTCGTCCCGGTCCAGCCCGGCCTCGCGGGCCCGCCGCACCCAGTCGTCCAGCTCGGCCCGCAGCGGGGAGTCGTCGGCGGGCGCGGCGCCCCGGGGGCGCCGCACGAAGGGGCCGAGTCCGCGCCGGGCCTCCACGAGCCCCTCGCGCTCCAGTTCCCGGTAGGCCTTGAGGACGGTGCTGGGGTTGATGGCGGTGGCTTCCACGACCTCGCGGGCCGTGGGCAGCTGGTCGCCGGGGCGCAGCAGACCCAGGCGCAGGGCCTGCTTGGTCTGCTGCACGATCTGGACGTAGGTGGCCACGCCGCTGTGCCGGTCGATGGGGTACTCGAGCACGCCGACGACCACCCCTCTCACTAATTGAGTAGTGAAAGGGGGGTGCAAGGGGGTGGGGGAAGTCAAACCGCGCGGGCGCGGACACGACGAGGGGCCCCCGCATGCGGGGGCCCCTCGGGCGCCATGTGTCCGGGCGCCATGTGTCCGGGTGCCGTGCGCTCGGATGCTGTGCGTCTCGGATGCCGTGCGCACGGGTCAGGGCATCAGGTCTCGGTGCGGTACATCAGGTCCGTGTCGTACGTGGTGAAGCCCAGCCGCTCGTAGACCGACACCGCCGCCTTGTTGTCGGCGTCGACGTAGAGCATGGCGGTCGGCAGGCCCTGCGCGGCCAGGTGGCGCAGGCCGATCAGGGTGAGCGCCTTGCCGAGGCCGCCGCCCTGGGCGCCGGGCCGGACCCCGAGGACGTACACCTCGCCCAGCCGCTCCTCGGCGTGCACCTTGGTCCAGTGGAAGCCGATCAGCCGGCCCTCGCGTTCGGCGAGGAAGAACCCGCGCGGGTCGAACCAGGGTTCGCCCTTGCGGGCGTCGAGGTCCCGCTGGGTGAGGGAGCCCTGCTCGGGGTGGTGGGCGAACGCCTCGGCGTTCACCGCGAGCCAGGCGGCGTCGTCCTCGCCCGGCACGAACGCCCGCACCGTCACCCCCTCGGGCAGCACCGGCTCGGGCAGCTCGAAACCGGTCAGCGGCCGCCGCATCTGGCGCAGTTCGCGGAACAGGGTCAGCCCGAGCACCTGCGAGAGGTGCCGGGCCGCGGAGTGCCCGCCGTGCGCCCACACCCGCAGCCGCTTGCCGGAGGCGGCCAGCAGCGCCGTGCCCAGCGCCCGCCCGTGCCCGTGCCCGCGGTGCGCGGGGTGGACGACCAGCTCGGCGGCGGGCGCCTCCACGGGGTCGGTGTCCTCCAGCTGCGCGTAGCCGACCAGTGCGCCGTCGACGTGCAGCAGCAGGTGCGAGACGCCCTCGCGGGCGCCGCCGCGCAACTGCAGCCGGCCCTGCTCGGACACCGCCTGCTGCCCGTCGGCGCGGGCGGCTGCCGCCAGCAGCCCGAGCACGGCGTCGGCCTGGTCCGAGGAGAGTTCGGCGAGGGTCTCCAGTGAGCGGGCGATCGGTGCGGTGTCGTCGCTGGTCATGCGACTGAGCGTACAGAGCGCGCTCACGGTCTGCCGATGCGTCCGGCCCGGTCGGCGCCATGGCCGCCAGGACGGTCTTCGGTCCCTTCCGCCTGGTCCGTCCGCCTGAGCCACCGCCCGTCCCCGTGCGGAAGCTCCCAGGAGGCCCCCGAAGGGCCTCCTGGGACGGTCACTGCCACAGGAGCTCGACATCGACTCCTCGGCATGCTCGGCCTCTACTGAGGCGGGGACCCGGCGGAGGGCGGGATGTCCGGTGGCGGGGTCGGGGCGCCCGGCAGGTGGACCGTGGCGACCGTGCCGCCGCCCTCGGCCGGGGCGAGGGCGACCTGGCCGCCGGCCTGCCGGACGGTGCGGGCGACGATGGACAGGCCCAGGCCCGAGCCGGGCAGGGCGCGGGCGCTGGGAGAGCGCCAGAAGCGGTCGAAGACGTGGGGGAGTTCCTCCGCCGCGATGCCCGGCCCGTGGTCCCGTACCGTCAGGACGCCGTCGACGAGCCGCACCTCGATCGTGCCGCCCTCGGGGCTGAACTTCACCGCGTTGTCCAGGATGTTGACCACCGCCCGCTCCAGGGCCGCCGGCTCCCCGCGCACGTACCAGGGATCCACATCGGCGGTGAGGGTCAGTTCCGGGCCGCGCAGGCGGGCGCGGCGCCGCGCCTCGTGCACGGTGTCGTGGAAGGCGATCACCTGGATGCGTTCGCCGCGCTGGCTCTCCGAGCGGGACAGCTCCTGCAGGTCGCCGATCAGGGAGGCCAGTTCGGTCATCTGCGCCTTGACCGAGGCCAGCAGCGCCTTGCGGTCCGCCTCGGGCAGCGGGCGGCCCGTCTCCTCGCTGCGGGTGAGCAGTTCGATGTTGGTGCGCAGGGACGTCAGCGGCGTGCGCAGCTCGTGCCCGGCGTCGGCGATCAGTTGCTGCTGCAGTTCGCGCGAGGACGCAAGGGAGGCGGTCATCGAGTTGAAGGAGCGGGACAGCCGGGCGATCTCGTCCTCGCTGTCGTCCTCGACGGGGATGCGGATGGTCAGGTCCTCGGTGCGGGCCACGTGCTCGACGGCCTCGGTGAGCCGGTCCACCGGGCGCAGCCCGGCGCGGGCGACGGCCAGGCCCGCGGCGCCCGCCCCGACCACGCCTATCCCGGAGACCAGCAGCAGGATCAGCGCCAGGTCCTTCAGCGTCGTCTGGGTGCTCTTCAGCGGACTCGCCACGAGCAGCGCGGTGCCGGGGAACAGGTGCGGCTGGTCGCCCAGCCCCTGGGTGACGATCAGCGGCAGCGTCAGCACCCGTACGGCGTTGCCGTCGCCGTCGACGCCGTTGCGGAACACCAGCCGGCCCTGCCCGGCCACCGCCCGGCGGATCACGTCCTTGTCGGAGGCGGTGACCTTGACCACGCCCGCGGAGTTCGAGGAGACGCAGGGCGTGCCGTCCGCCTTGACCAGTTGCAGGTAGTAAGTGTCCCGGGTGCGCAGCTCGTTGGGGGTGGCCTGCGGGGTCTGGGTGCAGTCGGCGAGGGCGCCGACCACCTCCGAGTACTGCTGCGGCCGTTTCGTGGCCTGCTTCAGGTCGTCGTCGACCTGGTCGTACAGCTTGCCCTGGACGATGAACCAGCACGTGACCGACACCGCGGCCACGCCGAACGCCACCGCCGCCGCGACCAGCAGCGCCAGCCGCGACCGGATCGGCAGCGACCGGAACCGGCGCTGCAGCGTGTTCACTCCGCGCCGCCCTGCCGCAGGACGTACCCCACCCCGCGCACCGTGTGCACCAGGCGCGGCTCGCCACCGGCCTCGGTCTTGCGGCGCAGGTACATCACGTACACGTCGAGGGAGTTCGACGACGGCTCGAAGTCGAAGCCCCACACCGCCTTCAGGATCTGCTCCCGGGTGAGCACCTGGCGCGGGTGGGCCATGAACATCTCCAGCAGCGTGAACTCCGTACGGGTCAGCTCCACCGGGCGCGCGCCGCGCGCGACCTCGCGGGTGGCCAGGTCCATGCGCAGGTCGGCGAAGGTGAGCACGTCGTCCTCCTCGGCCGCGCCCGCCACGGCCGCCGCGTAGGAGCTGCGGCGCAGCAGGGCGCGGATCCGGGCGAACAGCTCGTCCAGCTCGAACGGCTTGACCAGGTAGTCGTCCGCGCCGGCGTCCAGGCCGGTGACCCGGTCGCCGACCGTGTCGCGGGCCGTCAGCATCAGGATGGGCGTGGTGTCGCCGGCACCGCGGATGCGGCGGGCGGCGGTCAGGCCGTCCATGCGGGGCATCTGGATGTCGAGGACCACCAGGTCCGGCTTGTACGCGGTGGCCTTCTCCAGCGCCTCGGCGCCGTCCGCGGCGACCTCGGTGGCGTACCCCTCGAAGGCGAGGCTGCGCTGGAGCGCTTCGCGCACCGCCGGCTCGTCGTCGACGATCAGGATGCGCTGCGGGTCACGGTCACGGTCGCCGTCGGCGGGGCTCATCGCTCGCTGTTCCTCGGATTCCTCGGGTTCGTCGGGGGGCGCCTTTCAGCGTCCCACGTCTCGCACCGGCCGCGCGCGCGACGTCCTCGCCCACGCCGTCCTGACGACGTTCCGGCACGGCGTCCTCGTCCGCACCGGCCCGCTCAGGCCGCCATCGTCGTCAGGCGCCTCAGCGGCACCTTGTGGCGGTGTGGGCGGGTGGCGGGGGTGCGCAGGCCCATCAGCTCGGGCACCGCCGCGACCGGCAGGGCGGGTCCGGACGGGCAGTGGAGTTCCTCGGCGACGGTGAGGGCGAGGGCGACGCCCTCGGGGCGGGTCGCGTCGACGGTGTCGGCCTTCTCGTGCACAACCTGGTCGATCATGGCGTACTCCTTGTCGTGCGATGGTGCGTCGTCCCCCCGCCGTCGTGCGGTGGTGCGTCGTCCCCCTCGCCGGACCGAGGCGGCGCCGTCAGCTCTGGGAGCCGGAGCGCAGCTTGGCCAGGTCGGCCTTGACGGTGTTGACCGGGATGGCGAAGCCCAGGCCCACGCTGCCGGCGCTGGAGGAGTCCGAGGCGGCCGCGGCCGAGTACATCGCCGAGTTGATGCCGATGACGTTGCCGTTCGCGTC
The DNA here is from genome assembly GCF_902506575.1 of Streptomyces mexicanus. Lineage (GTDB taxonomy): Bacteria > Actinomycetota > Actinomycetes > Streptomycetales > Streptomycetaceae > Streptomyces > Streptomyces mexicanus. The sequence goes on from NZ_LR732544.1 coordinate 3,655,335, forward strand.
GATCAGCGCGCCGCCGGAGTTGCCCGGGTTCAAGGACGCGTCGGTCTGGATGGCCTTGTAGGTGGTGGTGGAGGAGCCGGTGTCGCCGTTGAAGTGGCGGCCGCCGAACTCGAACGGCCACTGGCCGTCGTCCTGCCCCTGCGCCTGGCTCTCGTCGGTGGACACGGTCACGTCCCGGTTCAGGGCGGAGACGATGCCGCTGGTGACGGTGCCGGTCAGGCCCTCGGGCGAGCCGATCGCGACCACCTGGTCGCCCACCGCCACGCCGTCGGAGTTGCCGAGGGTGGCCGCCTTCAGGCCGGAGGCGCCCTCCGCCTTGATCAGGGCCAGGTCCTTGGAGCTGTCGGTGCCGACGACCTGGGCGCTGTAGGTGGAGCCGTCGCTGGTGCGCACCTTGACGGAGGTGGCGTTCGCTATGACGTGGTTGTTGGTGACGATCTCGCCGTCGCCGGAGATGATCACGCCGGACCCGGTGGACGTGCCGTTCGGCAGCGCGGCGGTGATCTCCACGACGCTCGGGCTGACCGCCTTGGCGATCGCGGCGATGCTGCCGCGCTGGCCGGTGGGCACCACCTCGGTGCTGGTGCTGCTGGAGGCGACGGTGTCCTTGCCGGTCAGCTCCTGGATGGCGTACGCCGTGCCGCCGCCCACGGCCGCGGCGGCGATGGCCACGGCGGCGAGCAGGGCGAGCGGCCCCTTGGCGCGCTTCTTCGGCGCGGGAGCGGGAGCGGCCGGCAGCAGGGCGGTGCCGCCGCCTCCGGAACCGCCGCCGTCTCCGCTCCCGCCGCCGTACGACTGCGCCGGAGGGTAGGCGGGCGGGGGCGGCCACTCCGGGTGCACGGGCGAGGGGTGCGGGAAGGACGAGGCGTGCTGCTGCTCGTACGGGAACGGGGCCTGCCCCTCACCCTGGGAGGGGTCTGCGTACTCGCCGCTGCGGCGGATGCTCTCGGTCATGTCAATGAGAGTGACCCGGGATCATGAGAGCCGCCTGAGTCCCCGCTGAGAAGCCCGGCAGAACCTCGTATGCCCGATATAAAGAACGGGCCGTACGCGCGGATGAGCGCGCCGTGAGCGCCGCTAGCGCCGTGCGCGGGACGAGTGCCGCGAGTGCCGCGAGTGCCGTGAAGCGTGAGCGGGGTGGGCGCCAGCCGCGTCCGGCCGGTCAGGCGCAGCCGCAGGACCTGCGGACCACCAGCCGGGACGGGAACACCTTCAGCCGCTCGCGCCGCGAACCGGCGACCCGCAGCCCGTCGTCCAGCACCAGGTCCACGGCCGCGCGGGCCATCGCGGAGCGGTCGGAGGCGACCGTCGTCAGCGGCGGGTCCGCCAGCGCCGCCTCCTTGATGTCGTCGAACCCGGCCACCGCCAGCTCGCCCGGCACGTCGATGCGCAGCTCGCGGGCCGCCCGCAGCAGGCCGATCGCCTGGTCGTCGGTGGAGCAGAAGACCGCCGGGGGCCGGTCGGGGCGGGAGAGGATGTCGAGGGCGATGCGGTAGGCGTCGTAGCGGTTGTACGGCGCCTCGAACAGGCGGCCCTCGGGGGACAGCCCGGCCTCGGCCATGGCGCGCCGCCAGCCCTCGACGTGATCGGAGACCGGGTCGCCCACGGCCGGTGTCTCGGCGGTGCCGCCCATGCAGGCGACGTAGTCGTAGCCGTGCTCCAGCAGGTGGCGCACGGCCAGCTGGGCGCCGCCCAGGTCGTCGGTGACCACGGCCACGTCGTCGATGGCCTCGGGCCGCTCGTGCAGCAGGATCACGCGGGCGTCCCAGGCCTCGATCTCGGCGGCGGCCAGGTCGTTGAGGGCGTGGGAGACGAGGATCAGGCCGGAGACCCGCATGCCCAGGAAGGCGCGCAGGTAGTGGACCTCGCGCTCGGCGACGTAGTCGGTGTTGCCGACCAGGACCATCTTGCCGCGCTCGGCGGCGGCCCACTCCACCGCGTGCGCCATCTCGCCGAAGAACGGCTGGCGGGCGTCGGGGATGATCAGGCCTATGAGGTCGGTGCGGCGGGAGGCCATGGCCTGGGCGACCCGGTCGGGCCGGTACCCCAGCTCCTTGATCGCGGCGAGGACGCGCTCGCGCGTGGCCGGGGCGACCGGCCGGGGTCCGTTGTTGATGACGTAGCTGACCACGGCGGTGGACGTCCCCGCCAGTCTTGCCACGTCGTCCCGAGTCACCTTGGCCACGCGCGGAGTCTACGCGGATGGAACCGCTCTCGGGCAGCCGTATCACGCCGTGGATGTGCGGACGCAACGCCCCGCCCGACCCGCCGGCGGCCAGGCCGACGTGTGCGGATGCCCTGCCGCCCGCGGGCGAGGGCCAGGCGCACCGCGGGCTCGGCCTTCACCCGCGGTGCGCCTTTGCCTTCACCCGCGGTGCGCCTTTGCCTTCGGCGTGGTGCGCCTGTGCCGTGGCCCGCGGTGCGCCTTTGCCTTCGGCGTGGTGCGCCTGTGCCCTGGCCCGCGGTGTGCCTATGCCTTCGCCTGCGCCTTGGCCGGACCCGGGGTCCGCGCGGTCTGCTCCCCGCCCCGGCCGCTCGCGGTGTCCGGGCCGCCGTCCGAGCTCCGCCGGTCCGTCTTCGGCTTCGCCTCGACACCGGCCTTGGCCTTGCTCTCCTCGGCCCCGCGGTCGGTCTTCTCCGGGGTGACGAAGCGGTAGCCGACGTTGCGCACGGTGCCGATCAGCGACTCGTGCTCGGGGCCGAGCTTGGCGCGCAGCCGCCGCACGTGGACGTCGACCGTCCGGGTGCCGCCGAAGTAGTCGTAGCCCCACACCTCCTGCAGCAGCTGGGCGCGGGTGAAGACGCGGCCCGGGTGCTGCGCGAGGTACTTCAGCAGCTCGAACTCCTTGAAGGTCAGGTCCAGCACCCGCCCCTTGAGCTTGGCGGAGTACGTGGCCTCGTCCACGGACAGATCGCCGTTGCGGATCTCCATGGGGGAGTCGTCGCCGGTCATCTGCTGCCGGCCCAGGGCCAGCCGCAGCCGGGCCTCGACCTCGGCGGGCCCCGCGGTGTCCAGCAGCACGTCGTCGATGCCCCAGTCGGCGGTGACGGCCGCCAGGCCACCCTCGGTCACCACCAGGATCAGTGGGCAGCCGGGGCCGGTGGAGCGCAGCAGCTGGCACAGGCTGCGCACCTGGGGCAGATCGCGCCGGCCGTCGATCAGGATGACGTCGGCGCCCGGGGTGTCGACGAGGGCCGGCCCCTCCGCGGGGGCCACCCGCACGGTGTGCAGCAGCAGCCCGAGGGCGGGCAGCACCTCGGTGGAGGGCTGGAGGGCGTTGGTCAGCAGCAGCAGAGAACTCACGAGGCCCCTCCTGTCCGGGCCGTCGCGGGGTCGTGCACGGTTCGCTCGTCCATGGCGTCTGGTTCCTCCTCGGGTCCCGGCGAGGACTTGCGGCTCTGCATCGTCGGTTCGTTCCGTGGTGCGAATCCCGCGCCCCTGGGACCCGCCGCGGCCCCGGTGGGCCGCTATGCGATCGACGGCCCGTACACCTGCGGTTTCCCGCGTCGTATACAACGCTCCCGAAAGCACAAAAGGACCCGGGGGCTTCGCTGCCCGAGTCCTCTTCCCAGCAGAATAGCCGACATGAGCTGGCAGTCGGCAGGACATGTGACGCGTTCGACGATCGTCCCGGAATCCGAGACGCGCCCGTGGACACGTGTCAGGAGGTTCCTGCGCACCGCGGACGGGGTGGCGGTCGACGCCCTGTACGAGCCGGGACCCCGCACGCCGGGGACGGAGGACCACGTGTTCGTGGTCGCACACGGTTTCACCGGCGACCTGGACCGGCCGCACGTGCGCCGGGTGGCGCGGGCGCTCGCCCGCCACGGAGCCGTGGTCACGTTCTCCTTCCGCGGCCACGGCGCCTCCGGCGGGCGCTCGACGGTCGGGGACCGGGAGGTCCTGGACCTGGCGGCGGCGGTGGCGTGGGCACGCGGTTTCGGCCATGCGCGGGTGACGACCGTCGGCTTCTCCATGGGCGGTTCGGTGGTGCTGCGGCACGCGGCCCTGTACCGCCCGCAGGACTCCGCGGCCCCCGGGGGCTCCCGCCATGAGTCCGTAGCCCCCGATGAGCCCGCAACCTCCCACGAGCCCGTGGAACCCGAGGTGCCCGCGGGCGCGCAGGCCGGTGCCTGGACAGACGCGGTCGTCTCGGTGAGCGCGCCCGCCCGCTGGTACTACCGGGGCACGGCCCCCATGCGCCGGCTGCACTGGCTGGTTCTGCGCCCCGAGGGCCGCCTGCTCAGCCGCTACGGGCTGCGCACCCGCATCCACCACCGCGACTGGGACCCCGTCCCGCTCTCCCCGGTCGAGTCGGTCCCGCGCATCGCACCGGCCCCGCTGCTGATCGTGCACGGCGACCGGGACGCCTACTTCCCCCTCGACCACCCCCGCATGCTCGCCGAGGCCGCCGGTGACCACGGCGAACTCTGGCTGGAGCCAGGGATGAGCCACGCCGAGAACGCCGCCGCCGACGATCTCCTGCACCGCATCGCGCGCTGGGCCACCGCACCGGCGGGCTAGCCTGAGCCTGTTCATTGCCGGTTCATGGTTCATTGCCGGCTCATTGCCGAGTGCTAGAGGAACGGGATGGCAAAGGTCACGGTGCGCTACTGGGCGGCGGCGAAGGCCGCGGCCGGGGTCGCCGAGGAGCCGTACGAGGCGGAGACGCTCGCCGAGGCGCTGACCGCGGTGCGCGAGCGGCACCCCGGCGAACTCGCTCGCGTGCTGCAGCGCTGCTCGTTCCTCATCGACGGCGATCCGGTGGGCACGCGCGCGCATGAGACGGTACGGCTGACCGAGGGCGGCACGGTCGAGGTGCTCCCCCCGTTCGCAGGAGGGTGAGCGATGACCGAACGGCCGTATGAGCCGTACGAAGGGACCCCGTACGAGGGGACCCCTTACGAGGGCTCGGCGTACGAGGGCGCCTACGGGGCTGCCCCTCAGGGCTCGTACGGGGCGCCCTACCAGGGACAGAACCCGTACGGGCAGCCGCAGGGACAGAACCCGTACGGGCAGCCGCAGCCCCAGCCACAGCAGCAGTACCCGCACCCGCACCAGCACCCGCGAGCGGACCCTTACGCGCAGGCGCCCGCCCACCAGCCGTACCCGCAGCCGCAGCAGCAGGCCGCCTGGTCCGGGCAGCAGCAGGCGTACGCCGAGGACCAGGACGCCCAGCAGTACACGCAGCAGTGGCAGGGGCCGACCTGGGACACCCAGACCCACGCACGGCCCGTCACCGCGGCCCCGCAGGCGGCGGACCCCGCCGCGCCGACGGCCTACCTGTCCGCACTGGACCACCATCCCGCACCGGGCCACCGGGAGCCGACCCCGGCGTACGGAGCCCAGCCCCCGGCGTACGGAGCCGCGGCCCCGGCGCACGGTGCCCAGGCCGCCGCCCCTTCCGGCACCCCTGGCGCACCCGCCGGTCCGGCCGCCGCCGCGACGGCCGAACCCGCCTACGGCCCGGCCACCATCGGCGGCAACGCCCGCGTGACCGACGCCCAGCGGGCCCGCGCCGAGGGCCGTTCGCCGATCATCGAGCCGGGCATGCAGCCGGCCGGGCTGACCGCGCTGCTCGGGCTGCTGCTGGCCGGTGCGGCGCAGGTCGGCACGTACGCGCTGCTCGTGCCGCTGGTGGTGCTCCAGGGCGTGACGGCGGCCGGCTGGTTCCGGCTGAACGGCATGTGGCCCGCCCGGCAGGGCATCGCCCTCGGGTTCGCGGGCGCGCTCGTCGCGGACGCCGCCGTGCTGGGCGCGGGCCGCGACCACGCGCCCGCGGCGATCCTGGGCACGCTCGGCGTGTGGGTGCTGCTCTCCCTGGTGTTGCAGCTGCGCTCCCACGCCGACCCGGACGAGCGGATGTACGGCCTGATGGCGACCGTCGCCGCGGCGGCGCTGGCGATCATCGCGACCGGCTACCTGGCCGGCCCGGCGGACGCGGTCGCGGTCGGCGCCGTGGCGGTCGCCGCGGCCGTCGGCGCGCGTGCGCTGCCGCTGCCGACGGCGGCCGCGGTGGTGGTCGCGCTGCTCGCGGCGGCCGGCGCGGGCATCGCGGTCGGCGGCATGACGGGGCTCGGCGCGAAGGGCGCCCTGCTGGGCGCCGGCGCGGCCGTGTGCGCGCTGATCGGGCACCGGGCGGCCAGTTACGACTACCCCTCGCGGTTCGTGCACTTCACGGCCGGGGTGGCGCTGCCGCTGGCGGCGGCGGCCCCGGCGGTGTGGGTGCTCGGGCGCGCGGTGGGCTGACACCCGCCGCCGTACTGCCCGCCGCGGTACGGCCGTGAGCGGGGCCCCGTGAGCGGGGCCCCGTGAGCGGGGCCCCGTGCGCCGGGCTGGGGCGTTCCGCGCCGCCGTACGGCCTTGTCACAGGTGGTCGACAGTTTCCCGGCCGGTGATGCGGTGCGGGTTACGCTCGCGCCCGGGACGGCCGTCCGGTCGTCCCGGACCGCCGAGGTGGGGAACATCGATGCGCGCGCTGCGAGTACTGCTGGTCGTCGTCGTGATCCTGGGCGTGCTCTTCGTGATCGTCGACCGGGTCGCGGTCCACTTCGCGGAGGGTCAGGCCGCCGACCGGCTCAGGACCACGGAGAACCTGGCGAGCACCCCGGACGTGTCCATCAAGGGCTTCCCGTTCCTCACCCAGCTGGCGGGCGGCGAACTGGACGACGTCGAGGTCGGCATCAAGAACTACGAGGCGGACACCGGCACGGACGGGCAGAAGATCCGCATCGACGACCTCCGGGCCGACATGAGGGGCGTGTCGTTCTCCGGCGACTACAGCTCCGCCACCGCCGAGGCGGCCACCGGTACGGCGACCATCGCCTACGACGAGCTGCTGAAGGCGGCCAGGTCCGAGCCCACCGACATCGGCCTCGGGATCACGGCCCAGGTGGTGGGGCTGTCGGACGGCGGCAACGGCAAGATCAAGGTCAGCGTCAAGTTCTCCCTGCTGCCCGAGCCGGTCTCCGTGCTCAGCTCGGTCACCGTCAAGGACAACAAGCTGCAGGTGCGGGCCGACACGCTGCCCCGGCTCGTGGGCGTGCGGCTCATCGAGAGCCGGTTCCGCTCGATCACCGACTTCCAGCAGGTCATCGACCAGTTGCCCGGGGACATCAGGCTGGACTCGGTGCGGGCCGCCGAGAAAGGCGTACAGATCACGGTGAAGGGTTCACACGTCAAGCTGGCCGGGTAACCTCCCCCCGACCGGCACCGACCACGGCACCGACCGATCGACCCGCCGGTGAACGCCCCGTCGGCGCCCGGTGACCGCCGGCGACCACCGGACCCGCTGGCCGCGGCCCCTGTCCGAGGGGCGAGACGTCCCGTCCGCAGCGCAGATGCGCTGCCGGAGGCCGCTGTCCGGGCCCGGTGCGCGGACACGGTCTACCCACCACTGATCCCGAATGGCGGACGATCGCATCTCACCATGCGACACATCGGTGACACGCCCCCCTGTCCCTCCCTACGATCGACCGCATGCGGTGCCAGACGAGCGTCCTCCGGTCGCGGGGACAGGCGGATCTCACGAAGCGGCGGGCAGTAGACCTGTGCCGCGTTGCCGCCATGCTCTGTCGCCCCTTCTGAGCGGGAGTTCCGCCTCCCGCGTCCACCGGCCCCGTACCTGACCCGGGGCCGTCCGCGCACCCGTACGCCGGTGTCGAAACGCTCGCGTACCCGCGCGCCCCTCGCACTCGTACGCCCCCGCAACTGCCCCGGAGGAGATTGAGCATGAGCCGTAGTGACGTCCTGGTCGACGCCGACTGGCTCCAGGAGCACCTGGACGACCCGAACATCGTCATCGTCGAGGTGGACGAGGACACGTCGGCCTACGACAAGAACCACATCAAGAACGCCATCCGGATCGACTGGACGAAGGACCTCCAGGACCCGGTGCGCCGTGACTTCATCGACCAGGCCGGCTTCGAGAAGCTCCTGTCGGAGAAGGGCATCGCCAACGACCACACGGTGATCCTCTACGGCGGCAACAACAACTGGTTCGCGTCCTACGCCTACTGGTACTTCAAGCTCTACGGCCACGAGAACGTCAAGCTCCTCGACGGCGGCCGCAAGAAGTGGGAGCTGGACGCCCGCGAGCTGGTCGACGGCACGGACGTGCCCGAGCGGGCGAAGACCGAGTACAAGGCCAAGCCGCAGGACACCTCGATCCGCGCCTTCCGCGACGACGTGGTCAAGGCGATCGGCGCGCAGAACCTGGTCGACGTCCGCTCGCCCGACGAGTTCTCCGGCAAGCTGCTCGCCCCGGCCCACCTGCCGCAGGAGCAGTCGCAGCGCCCGGGCCACGTCCCGACCGCCAAGAACATCCCGTGGTCGAAGAACGCCAACGACGACGGCACCTTCAAGTCGGACGAGGAGCTGAAGGCCCTCTACGCCGAGGAGAACGTCGACCTCGGCAAGGACACCATCGCCTACTGCCGCATCGGCGAGCGTTCCGCGCTGACCTGGTTCGTGCTGCACGAGCTGCTGGGCGTGGAGAACGTCAAGAACTACGACGGCTCCTGGACCGAGTACGGCTCCCTGGTCGGCGTGCCGATCGAGCTGGGCTCCGGCAAGTAGCCGACCGGAACGACGGACAACGACCGTACCGACCTTTCAAGACCCCTCTTCAGGAGTACGACATGTGTGGAGCGAAGGCCGGCGGCCCCGACGCCTCGACGATCAAGCCCGGTGAGACGACGATCCAGGGGCAGGTGACCCGCGACGGCGAGCCGGTGACGGGCTACGTCCGGCTGCTGGACTCGACCGGCGAGTTCACCGCGGAGGTGCCCACCTCCGCCACCGGGCAGTTCCGGTTCTACGCGGCCGAGGGCACCTGGACCGTGCGCGCCCTCGTCCCCGGCGCCACCGCCGACCGCACGGTCGTCGCCCAGAAGGGCGGCCTGGCGGAGGTCGCGATCGCGGTCTGAGACCGGACGGGCCTGGGGCCGCACCCCGCGGGTTGGACACCTGGGGTGCGGCCCTTCGGCATGCCCGGCCGAGGCGGGCGCGCCCCGCCCGGACCGCCCTATCCTGGACGTATGTACGCACGACGGCGTCACGCGTATTTCGCCATGATGGGCACCTGCATCACGCTGTTCGTCCTGGCCTGGGGCGTCGTGCGCATCTGGTCGGTCCCGGCCGCCGTCGGCATGTGCCTGTTCGCGATGGTGATCCCGCCGGTCGCCGCCATGGTCGCCAACCGGCGCGGGCCCGACGACCGCTGGTGGGACGACCCCTCCGGCGACCCGAAGTCCGACGAGTGGTGGGACGAACTGGACGGCAGGAAACGCCCCCGGGACGACCACCCCTGGGACAACCGCCCCTGACC
>NZ_LR732544.1:3664764-3687438 GCF_902506575.1 Streptomyces mexicanus
GCCCCGGCCCCCGTCGCCGGCCGCCCCGCCGGCGTGCCCGGCACCCCGCTCGGCGAGACCCTGCACACCCAGGTCATCAGCTGGTTCGACGACAACGCCCGCGACCTGCCCTGGCGGCGCCCCGACGCGGGCGCCTGGGGCGTGATGGTCAGCGAGTTCATGCTGCAGCAGACCCCCGTCAGCCGCGTCCTGCCCGTCTACGAACAGTGGCTGGAGCGCTGGCCCCGGCCCGCCGACCTCGCCAAGGAGGCGCCCGGCGAGGCCGTGCGCGCCTGGGGCCGGCTCGGCTACCCGCGCCGCGCCCTGCGCCTGCACGGCGCCGCGGTCGCCATAACGGAACGGCACGGCGGCGACGTGCCCACCGAGCACGCCCAGTTGCTCGCGCTGCCCGGCATCGGCGAGTACACCGCGGCCGCGGTCGCGTCGTTCGCCTACGGCCAGCGCCATGCCGTGCTGGACACCAACGTCCGCCGGGTCCTGGCCCGCGCGGTCACCGGTGTGCAGTACCCGCCGAACGCCACCACCGCCGCCGAGCGCCGCCTGGCGCGGGCCCTGCTGCCCGAGGACGAGCGGACCGCGGCCCGCTGGGCCGCCGCGTCCATGGAGCTGGGCGCGCTGGTGTGCACGGCGAAGAACGAGTCCTGCCACCGCTGCCCGATCGCCGCGCACTGCGCCTGGCGGCTGGCGGGCAAGCCGGAGCACGACGGCCCGCCGCGCCGGGGGCAGACGTACGCCGGCACCGACCGGCAGGTGCGCGGCAAGCTGCTCGCCGTGCTGCGGGAGGCCCACGCGCCGGTGCCGCAGACGGTCCTGGACCGGGTGTGGCACGAACCGGTGCAGCGCGCACGGGCACTGGACGGGCTCGTCTCGGACGGTCTGGTCGAGCCGCTGCCGGGCGGGCTGTACCGGCTGCCCCTGACCTGACACCCCCACACCTGACCCACCCTCACCTCACAGGCGTCCCACAGGTTCAGGAGGCGGCGCGGGCCTTCGCGCACCGCGTCCGCATATCATCCAAGGCGACAAACCACCCCGAAACGGGAAAAGTCGGAGCGCCATCCCGCCCGTTTTCTCCGTCCGTTACACAACTGACGCACAGCCGCGCGTTGTCCGCAGGCTGCCTCGGACAACGCCGTGACAACCCCTCCGTACCTTCGATCGCGTGCCCGCCGAAGGGCACCGGGCGGCTGCCGACCACAGCCGGCCCGCACACGGCGTGGGACCCGGCGACGGTGGGCCGGGACAACGGGGACGGAGGCGGTTGATCATGGCGCAGGGAGAGGTGCTCGAGTTCGAGGAGTACGTGCGCACCCGGCAGGAGGCCCTGCTGCGCAGCGCACGCCGGCTGGTGCCGGACCCGGTCGACGCCCAGGACCTGCTGCAGACCGCGCTGGTGCGCACCTACGGCCGCTGGGAGGGCATCGCCGACAAGCGGCTCGCCGACGCCTACCTGCGCCGCGTCATGATCAACACGCGGACCGAGTGGTGGCGGGCCCGCAAGCTGGAGGAGGTCCCCACCGAGCAGCTGCCGGACGCCTCGGTGGAGGACTCCACCGAGCAGCACGCCGACCGCGCCCTGCTGATGGACATCATGAAAGTTCTCGCTCCCAAGCAGCGCAGCGTCGTGGTGCTGCGACACTGGGAGCAGATGTCCACGGAGGAAACGGCCGCTGCCCTTGGCATGTCCACGGGTACGGTCAAGAGCACGCTGCACCGGGCGCTCGCCCGGCTCCGCGAGGAGCTTCAGGCCCGCGATCTGGACGCACGCGCGCTGGAGCGTGAGGAGCGGGAGCGTTGCGCGGCCTGAGCGGCGGGGCCGGGTCCGGCCCTGAGAGCTGCACCCCGGCCCGGGGGACTGTTCCGGCGGTGATCGCGGCGGTGGCCGTGCTCGCCGCCCTCGGCCTGTTGCTGTCCGGCTGCGGCACGGGCGGCACCGGAGCCCGGGACGAGGGACCGGCCGGCGCCGGCACGGTGGCGGTCCCGCCCGCCAGCCCCTCCCCCAGCGCGAGCGACTCCCCGCGGCCGGCGGTGGACGCGGTCCGGCTGGTCAAGGACGACCCGAAGGTCTCGGCGTCGGTCAAGCGCGGCCTGAAGCCGTGCACGGCCGACCAGTACCCGGTCGACGTCTCCTACGGCAAGCTGACCGGCGGTTCCGCCGACGACATCGTCATCAACGTGCTGACCTGCGGGGACGCGGTCGGGATGGGTTCTTATGTGTACCGTGAGCAGGGTGACCGGTACGAGAACGTGTTCAGGGCCGAGGAACCGCCGGTCTACGCCGAGATCGACCGCGGTGACCTGGTGGTGACCAAGCAGGTGTACGAGAAGGGCGACCCCGTCTCGAACCCGTCCGCCGACGACGTGATCACCTACCGCTGGTCCGGGAGCGGCTTCACCAAGGTCTTCAGCACCCGCAACGAGTACAGCAAGGCCGTCGGCGGCGCCGCCAGCGCGGAGCCGGCGCCGGACAACTGAGCCGGCGGCCGCCGGTCGGGCCGTGCCCGGCCTCCGCCGGTGGCACCGGCCGCCGCACGCACCGTGACGGGCGGCGCACGGCGGGCCGACGGGGCGCGCCCGGCCGGGACCCCGCGCCACCGGCCGGAACCCGCACCATGGAGCCGGACCCCGTACCACCGGCCGCGACCGCACCGCCGGCCGCGGTCGCAGCACCGAAGCAGACGAGGACTGAGAGCACCGGGATGGCAGAGCAGACCCACGTCCTGTTCGTCGAGGACGACGACGTCATCCGCGAGGCCACGCAGCTCGCCCTGGAGCGGGACGGCTTCGCGGTCACGGCCATGCCCGACGGGTTGTCGGGCCTGGAGGCGTTCCGGGCCAAGCGGCCGGACATCGCGCTGCTGGACGTCATGGTGCCCGGCCTGGACGGCGTCAGCCTGTGCCGGCGGATCCGCGACGAGTCGACGGTGCCGGTGATCATGCTCTCGGCGCGCGCCGACTCCATCGACGTCGTCCTGGGCCTGGAGGCGGGCGCCGACGACTACGTGACCAAGCCCTTCGACGGTGCCGTCCTGGTCGCCCGCATCCGGGCGGTGCTGCGCCGCTTCGGGCACGCGGCGGGCGCCCGCGGGGAGTCCGGCTCCGCCGCGGTGACCGGCGGTGTGCTCACCTTCGGCGACCTGGAGGTGGACACCGAGGGCATGGAGGTGCGCCGGGCCGGGCAGCCGGTGGCGCTGACCCCGACGGAGATGCGGCTGCTGCTGGAGTTCTCCGCCGCGCCGGGCACGGTGCTCTCCCGGGACAAGCTCCTGGAGCGGGTGTGGGACTACGGCTGGGGCGGCGACACCCGCGTCGTCGACGTCCACGTGCAACGGCTGCGCACGAAGATCGGCCAGGACCGGATCGAGACGGTCCGCGGCTTCGGCTACAAGCTGAAGTCCTGAGCGGGGCGGCCGCATGCGAGGCAGCACACGGCGCCTGCTCCCCGAGCGCCTGGAGCAGGCGGAGATGCGTACCGGGCTGAGATGGAAGCTCAGCGCGGCCATCGCGCTGGTCGGCGCGCTGGTCGCGATCGCGCTGAGCCTGGTGGTGCACAACGCCGCCCGGGTCTCGATGCTGGACAACGCCCGCGACCTCGCCGACCAGCGGCTGCAGTTCGCCCAGCCGATCTACGAGCGCCCGGGCCGGCGGCCGGCCTCCGGGACGTACAAGATCGACGACCCGGCGCTGCCCGCCGCGCTGCGCGAAAAGGTCGAGCGGGGCCGGCGGGCCACCTACGTCACGGACCACCCGGGCGGCGCCCCGGACATCTGGGCGGCCACGCCGATCAAGGGCGGGCACGTACTGTCCCTGCACACGCACTTCACCGACCGCAGCACGGACATCCTCCAGGACCTCGACCAGGCCCTGGTCATCGGATCCATCGCGGTCGTCCTGGGCGGCAGCGCGCTGGGCGTGCTCATCGGGGGGCAGCTCTCGCGCCGGCTGCGCAAGGCCGCCGCGGCCGCCAACCAGGTCGCCAAGGGCGAGACGGACGTACGGGTGCGCGACGCCATCGGCGGCGTCGTACGGGACGAGACCGACGACCTGGCGCGCGCGGTGGACGCGATGGCCGACGCGCTGCAGCAGCGCCTGGAGGCGGAGCGGCGGGTCACCGCGGACATCGCGCACGAGCTGCGCACCCCCGTCACCGGGCTGCTGACGGCGGCCGAGCTGCTGCCGCCGGGCCGGCCCACGGAGCTGGTCCTGGACCGGGCCAAGGCGATGCGCACCCTGGTGGAGGACGTGCTGGAGGTCGCCCGGCTCGACGGTGCCTCGGAGCGGGCCGAGCTGCAGGACATCCTGCTGGGCGAGTTCGTCACCCGGCGGGTCGCCGCGAAGGACCCGGACGTCGAGGTGCGGGTGGTGCACGAGTCGGAGGTCACCACCGACCCGCGGCGCCTGGAGCGCGTGCTGTTCAACCTGCTCGCCAACGCCGCCCGGCACGGCCGGCCGCCGATCGAGGTGACCGTGGAGGGCCGGGTGATCCGGGTGCGGGACCACGGCCCCGGCTTCCCGGAGGAACTGCTGGCCGAGGGCCCGAGCCGGTTCCGCACCGGCAGCGCGGACCGCGCCGGGCACGGCCACGGCCTGGGCCTGACCATCGCCGCGGGCCAGGCCCGGGTCCTAGGCGCCCGGCTGACCTTCCGCAACGTACGGCCCGCGGGCGCCCCCGAGCACGTCCCGGCCGAGGGCGCGGTCGCGGTCCTGTGGCTGCCGGAACACGCGCCGACGAACACGGGCAGCTACCCGATGCTGCCCCAGCAGAGCAGGTGACGCCGTCGGGGACGGCGGCGCCGTCCCCGGCCGGGCCACCGCCCGCCCCGGCCCCGGCGGGGCTACGACCAGCCCTTGTCCAGGTCCAGGTCGCCCTCGCGCCGCTGGGTGAAGGAGAACCAGTTGCCCGAGTCGTCCCGGAACAGCGCCTCGGTGCCGTACGGCCGCTCCTGCGGCTCCTGCAGGAACTCCACCCCGCGCTCCTTGAGCCTGCGGTAGTCACCGTGGATGTCGTCGGTGGCCAGCACGCCCACGCCGAAGGCGCCCTTGGCGACCAGCTTCTTGATCATCTCGGCCGACTCGGGATCCATCGCGGGCGGCCCCGGCACCATGAGGGTCAGCTCCACGTCGGGCTGGTCGGGGGCGCCGACGGTGAGCCAGCGCATCCCGCCGTCCCCCATGCTCAGGTCCGTACGGACCTCCAGGCCCAGCTTCTCGGTGTAGAACTCCTTGGCCCGGTCCTGGTCGAGGACCCAGACGGTGGCGATGGCGAGCCCCTTGATCATCGTGTCTCCCGGGGGTGCTGGTGCCCGGCAGGCCACGCTCACGACGGGGCGAACGTTGTCTTTCGGGGCACAGGACGCTGTTGCCCTGCCACCGTAGGCAGGGCGGCGATCAGGGCGCTTCTTCGGAATTGCGGTGCCGGGCCGGTGCGCCGCCGGGCCGGAAGCCGCCCGCCCAGAGCATGGCGTAGCAGCCGGGGATGAGCGCCGCCCCGCGGCCGACGTGCCGGGCGCGGTACTCGCTCGGGGTGAGTCCGGTCCAGGTCTTGAACCGCGCCGAGAACGTGCCCAGGCTGCTGAAGCCGACCAGGGTGCAGATCTCGGTCACCGACAGGTTCGCGGTGAGCAGCAGGTCCTCGGCCCGCTCGATGCGGCGGTGGGTCAGGTACTGGCCGGGCGTCTCGCCGTACGCCTCCTTGAAGGCCCGTATGAAGTGGTAGCGCGAGTACCCGGCGTGGGCCGCCACCGTGTCCAAGTCGAGGTCCGGGTCCGCCCAGTCGCGGTCCATGGCGTCCTTGGCCCGCCGCAACTGCCGCATCCTGCCCGCCACCGCCTGCGCCACTGCTTCCATACGGCCGATGGTGGCACGCGGCACTGACAACGGGCGGCCGGACAACGGGCGGCCGGGTGCGGTCCGCCCCGGCCGCGCGGGACGTGCACGGGAACTGCGAGGGACGTGCAGAGGGCACGCAAGGGACACGCAGCGGGCACGCAGGGGGCATGGGCGAGGCCCGGCACCGATGGGTGCCGGGCCTCGGGGGCGCGGGACGGGTCCGGGTGCCGCGCCTCGGGGGCGCGGACGGGTCCGGGTGCCGCACCGTGCGGGTCAGACCGCTTCCGTGACGCCCTCGCGAGACGCCGGGCCGTCCTGCGGGTCCGGCTTCGCCGCGGCCGGTCCCGCTCCCCGCAGCGGCACCTCCTTGACGAACACCGCCGCCACCAGGGCGATCACCGCCACCACCGACCCCAGCAGGAACGCCGAGTGGGTGCCGGCCGACCCCGCGTGCTGGTAGGCCTCGCGGGCCACCGCCGGCAGCTTCTCCAGGCTCTTGGCGTCCAGCTGCGCGGACTGCTCCGTGATCTTCGACCCCAGCGCGCCGGCCCGCTCGGCCATCACGTCCTGGACCCGGTGGTTGAACAGCGCGCCCATGATCGACACGCCGAAGGAGGAGCCGAGGGTGCGGAAGAGGGTGGTGGACGAGGAGGCCACGCCCATGTCCTTCATCTCGACGCTGTTCTGCGCGACCAGCATGGTGATCTGCATCAGGCAGCCCATGCCCGCGCCGAGCACCGCCATGTACAGGCCGGAGGTCAGGCGAGTGGTGCCGGTGTCCATCAGCGACAGCAGGTACAGCCCGACGATCATCAGGACGCCGCCGGCCACGGGGAAGATCTTGTACCGGCCGCTGTTCGTGGTGACCCGGCCGGCGATCAGCGACACGACCATCATCGCGCCCAGCATCGGCAGGAGCAGCAGGCCGGAGTTGGTCGCCGAGGCACCCTGCACCGACTGCTGGTACAGCGGCAGGAACAGCACCGCACCGAACATCACGAAGCCGGTGATGAAGCCGATCAGCGACATCAGGGTGAAGTTGCGGCTGCGGAAGATGTGCAGCGGCACGATCGGCTCGGCGGCCTTGGTCTGCCAGAAGACGAACCCGACCAGCGCGGCGACGCCGATCGCGATCAGCTCCATGATCCGCGCGGAGGTCCAGGCGTACTCGGTGCCGCCCCAGGTGGTGACGAGCACGATCGCGCTGATGCCGAGGGTCAGCAGCGCGGCGCCCAGGTAGTCGACCCGGGCCTGCGCGCGCTTCTTCGGCAGGTGCAGGACGGCGCTGATCGCGACGAGGGCCACCGCGCCGAGCGGCAGGTTGATGTAGAAGGCCCAGCGCCAGCCCCAGTTGTCGGTGATGGTGCCGCCGACCAGCGGGCCGCCGATCATCGCGAGCGCCATGACGCCCGCCATCATGCCCTGGTACTTGCCCCGCTCGCGCGGCGGGATGAGATCACCGATGATCGCCATGACGCCGACCATCAGACCGCCCGCGCCCAGGCCCTGCACGGCCCGGAAGCCGATCAGCTCGCCCATGTTCTGCGCCATGCCGCTGAGCGCCGAGCCGACCAGGAAGATCACGATCGAGGTCATGAAGGCGCCCTTGCGCCCGTACATGTCCCCGAGCTTGCCCCACAGGGGCGTGGCCGCGGCCGTCGCCAGGGTGTAGGCGGTCACTACCCAGGAGAGGTGCTCCAGACCGCCGAGTTCGCCGACGATCGTGGGCATCGCCGTGCCCACGATCATGTTGTCGAGCATCGCGAGCATCATCGCGATCATGAGCGCGAGCAGCACGACCCGCACGCTCTTGGGTTGTTTGCCGGCCGAACCGGCTTCCGTCTCGGCTATGACTGCCTGCGCCATCCTCGCGACTCCCCCAGATGTGACTCACTACTTACTTGCCGACCGGCAAGTTGCTTCACTCCGAAGGTAGAGCGCTACTAGCCGGGCGTCAAGTAAGTTTGTGCTGACCGGGCGGCAGGTAAGTTTTCAGGGAGCGCGAGGAGTACGAGGATGGGCGGCACCATGGACGGCACCAAGCAACAGCGCCGCGGAGACACCCGCCAGCGCATCCAGGACGTGGCGCTCGCACTCTTCGCCGAGCAGGGCTATGAGAAGACCTCGCTGCGGGAGATCGCCGAGCGCCTGGGCGTCACGAAAGCGGCGCTGTACTACCACTTCAAGACCAAGGAAGAGATCATCGTCAGTCTCTTCGAGGATCTGACCAGGCCGCTGGGCGAGCTGATCGAGTGGGGCCGGCAGCAGCCGCACACCCTGGAGACCAAACAGGAGATCGTGCGCCGCTACAGCGAGGCCCTGGCCGCTGCCGCGCCGCTGTTCCGCTTCATGCAGGAGAACCAGGCCACGGTGCGGGAGCTGCGCATCGGCGACACCTTCAAGAGCCGGATGACGGGTCTGCGGGACATCATCATCGACCCGGAGGCGCGCCTGACCGACCAGGTCCGCTGCGTCAGCGCCCTGTTCACGCTGCACGCCGGCATGTTCGTCATGCAGGACCTCGAAGGCGACCCCGAGGAGCGGCGCAAGGCCGTCCTGGAGGTCGCGATCGACCTGGTCACCCAGGCCCACCAGGGCGCGCACGGCGACGCCTGACGCCCGGCGGACACCAGCGCACCGCCGCCCGCTGCGCGAGCAGCGGACGGCGGTGCGGGGAGACGTGCGGGCGGTCGCCCTCGTTCAGGCGGTCGCTCAGACCTTCACGCCGTGGGCGCGCAGGAAGGTGACCGGGTTGACGGCCGAGCCGTAGTTCGGGGTCGTACGGACCTCGAAGTGCAGGTGGGGGCCGGTGGTGTTGCCGGTGTTGCCGGACAGGGCTATGTGCTGACCGGTGGAGACGACCTGGCCGACCTTCACGTCGATGCGGGAGAGGTGGGCGTACTGGGTGTACAGGCCGTCGGCGTGCTTGATGACGATGGCGTTGCCGTAGGCGGGGCCGTCACCGCCGCCGTTGGGGCCGGCCTTGACGACGGTGCCGCCGTGCGCGGCGACGACGTTCGTGCCGATCGGCACGGCGAAGTCCTGACCGCTGTGCTTGTGCATCCAGTGGCTGCCGCCCTGGTCGAAGGTCGCGGTGAGCGTGTAGTGCTGCACCGGGTCGATCCAGGCGGCGGCCGACGTGGCGGCAGCGGCGGCGGTGGGGGCCGCCGTGGTCTCGGCGGCGTTCGCTACTCCCGCGCCCACGGCGGCCGAGACTCCCAGGCCGGCGGCGAGGACGGCGGCACGGGTACGGAGCTTGGTCGCACGGGCGGAACGGGACGTGGCGCGCTGGAACATCGAAACCTCTGCGGGTGGGGGACATGAGGACCACCCGGACGCCTATGCGTTCGCCGGGCGGGCCCCACCTTGGTAACCCGGCCCGTCATCGCCCCTCAAACACCCCCACTACGACCGAAACTAGTAAGAGGGGTCAGTGATTCAGGTCTCTTGACAGCACGCCCATTAGGGACAAAACGCCTGTTAAACCCCCATCCACCGGCAATTCTCGCGGGGAAATGCCCGCTTTATCGGCGCATGTCCGTCACTAAGACCCCTAGTACCGGACAAAACGCCTGTGCCGCATGTCACTGATAAGCCCCGGGTCGCGGGGTTTTCGTGTGACGGGGCTCATGTGGCTCCCGTCTCAGCAGAGTTACTGCCTGGTAATCATCCGGTTCCCCTTCCGCCACTCTGCTGCATGAGCATGCCCACAACAACCGCGCAGTGGGACGGACGGGAGAGGACCCCCATGACCCCAGGCACCTTCACGCGCCGCATCGCCACGACCGCCCTGGCCACGGTGGCCGTCACGGCGCTGGCCGTCCCGGTGGCCGCGCAGGCGGCGCCGGACGGCCCTGCCGCCGCGTCGGCGCCGTCGGCGCACGCAGCGGGCGGCCGGGCGGCGCAACCGGCCCCCGCCCCGGCGCATACGGTCGCCTCCGCCCCGGCGCACCCGACCGCCGCTCAGCAGTCCGCGGACATGGCGGCCACCGCGGCCGCCTCCGGCACGGTCGACCACGCCACCTGGCAGCAGGACTGCCAGGCCGTGATGGACCAGGCCCTGCCCTATCTGAAGCAGCGCGTCGCGAGCGCCCGGCCGGGCGAGAAGCAGGCCGTCGTCCTCGACGTGGACAACACGGCCCTGGAGACCGACTTCGGCTTCCGCTACCCCCAACCGGCCAACCGGCCCGTCCTCGACGTCGCCCGGTACGCGCAGGAGCACGGCGTCGCGCTGTTCTTCGTCACCGCCCGCCCCGGCATCATCAAGGCGCCGACCGAGTACAACCTCGAACACGACGGCTACGAGGTCTCCGGCCTGTACGTCCGCGGCCTGCTCGACCTCTTCCAGGACGTCGCCGCCTACAAGCCCGCCCAGCGCGTCCGGATCGAGAACGCCGGCTACACGATCATCGCGAACATCGGCAACAGCGCCACCGACCTGACCGGCGGCCACGCCGAGCGGACGTTCAAGCTGCCGGACTACGACGGGCAACTGTCGTAGGGCGTACGGAGCGGTCCGTCGGGACACGCCGTCCGGACATGCCGAAGGGGCCGGTGCTCGAAAGCACCGGCCCCTTCACATGCCCGGAACGCTTACGCGTCCTTGCTCAGGTTCGGACCGGCTCCGCCGGCCGCCTGCTCGATCGGCGGGACGTCCGGCAGGGCCGACTTCTCCTCGCCGCGGAAGGTGAAGGTCTTGTCCTCGCCCTCGCCCTCGGTGTCCACGACCACGATGTGGCCGGGGCGCAGCTCGCCGAAGAGGATCTTCTCCGACAGCGAGTCCTCGATCTCGCGCTGGATGGTCCGGCGCAGCGGCCGGGCGCCCAGCACGGGGTCGTAGCCCTTCTTGGACAGCAGCTCCTTGGCGGACTGGGACAGCTCGATGCCCATGTCCCGGTCCTTCAGGCGCTCGTCCACCTTGCCGATCATCAGGTCGACGATCCGCAGGATGTCCTCCTGCGTCAGCTGCGGGAAGACCACCACGTCGTCGACGCGGTTGAGGAACTCGGGCCGGAAGTGCTGCTTCAGCTCGTCCTGGACCTTGTTCTTCATGCGCTCGTAGTTGGTCTTCGTGTCACCCGAGGCCGCGAAGCCCAGGTTGAAGCCCTTGGAGATGTCCCGGGTGCCGAGGTTGGTCGTCATGATGATGACCGTGTTCTTGAAGTCCACGACCCGGCCCTGGGAGTCGGTCAGGCGACCGTCCTCCAGGATCTGCAGCAGCGAGTTGAAGATGTCCGGGTGGGCCTTCTCGACCTCGTCGAAGAGGACCACCGAGAACGGCTTGCGCCGCACCTTCTCCGTCAGCTGGCCGCCCTCCTCGTAGCCCACGTAGCCGGGGGGCGAACCGAAGAGGCGGGAGACCGTGTGCTTCTCGCTGAACTCCGACATGTCGAGGGAGATCAGCGCGTCCTCGTCACCGAAGAGGAACTCCGCCAGCGCCTTGGACAGCTCGGTCTTACCGACACCGGACGGGCCGGCGAAGATGAACGAGCCACCGGGGCGCTTGGGGTCCTTCAGACCCGCACGCGTACGGCGGATCGCCTTGGACAGCGCCTTGACGGCGTCGTCCTGGCCGATGACCCGCTTGTGCAGCTCCTCCTCCATGCGGAGCAGGCGGCTGGACTCCTCCTCGGTCAGCTTGAAGACCGGGATGCCGGTGGCCGTGGCGAGGACCTCGGCGATCAGCTCGCCGTCGACCTCGGCGACGACGTCCATGTCGCCGGCCTTCCACTCCTTCTCCCGCTTGGCCTTGGCGGCCAGGAGCTGCTTCTCCTTGTCGCGCAGGGAGGCGGCCTTCTCGAAGTCCTGCGAGTCGATCGCGGACTCCTTGTCCCGGCGCACGGCGGCGATCTTCTCGTCGAACTCCCGCAGGTCCGGCGGCGCGGTCATCCGGCGGATCCGCATCCGGGAGCCGGCCTCGTCGATCAGGTCGATCGCCTTGTCCGGCAGGAAGCGGTCGGAGATGTACCGGTCGGCCAGGGTGGCGGCCTGGACCAGCGCCTCGTCGGTGATGGAGACGCGGTGGTGCGCCTCGTACCGGTCCCGCAGGCCCTTGAGGATCTCGATGGTGTGCGGCAGGGACGGCTCGGCGACCTGGATGGGCTGGAAGCGGCGCTCCAGGGCCGCGTCCTTCTCCAGGTGCTTGCGGTACTCGTCCAGGGTGGTGGCACCGATGGTCTGCAGCTCACCGCGGGCCAGCATCGGCTTCAGGATCGAAGCCGCGTCGATGGCGCCCTCGGCGGCACCCGCACCGACCAGCGTGTGCAGCTCGTCGATGAACAGGATGATGTCGCCGCGGGTGCGGATCTCCTTGAGCACCTTCTTCAGGCGCTCCTCGAAGTCACCGCGGTAGCGGGAGCCGGCGACCAGGGCACCGAGGTCCAGGGTGTAGAGGTGCTTGTCCTTGAGGGTCTCGGGCACCTCGCCCTTGACGATGGCCTGGGCCAGGCCCTCGACGACGGCGGTCTTGCCGACGCCGGGCTCACCGATCAGGACCGGGTTGTTCTTGGTACGGCGGGACAGCACCTGCATGACCCGCTCGATCTCCTTCTCGCGCCCGATGACCGGGTCGAGCTTGGACTCGCGGGCCGCCTGGGTGAGGTTCCGGCCGAACTGGTCGAGGACCAGGGACGTCGAGGGGGTGCCCTCCGCAGGGCCGCCGGCGGTGGCGGTCTCCTTGCCCTGGTAACCGGAGAGCAGCTGGATCACCTGCTGCCGCACGCGGTTCAGATCTGCGCCCAGCTTGACCAGGACCTGGGCGGCCACGCCCTCGCCCTCGCGGATCAGGCCGAGCAGGATGTGCTCCGTGCCGATGTAGTTGTGGCCCAGCTGAAGCGCCTCGCGGAGCGACAGCTCCAGCACCTTCTTGGCACGGGGAGTGAAGGGGATGTGACCGGACGGCGCCTGCTGGCCCTGGCCGATGATCTCCTCCACCTGCTGGCGGACCGCCTCGAGCGAAATCCCGAGGCTCTCAAGGGCCTTGGCGGCGACACCCTCACCCTCGTGGATCAGGCCCAGGAGGATGTGCTCGGTGCCGATGTAGTTGTGGTTGAGCATCCGGGCTTCTTCCTGAGCCAGGACGACAACCCGCCGCGCGCGGTCGGTGAACCTCTCGAACATCGTTAATCGCTCCTCAGAGCGGTCAGGCAGTAAGGGGAACTTCCCCTCCCTGTCCTTCCGCAGCTTAGTCCCGCAAGCGGGGACCGCTCATTCCAACTGCCGACACCGTCGATGGCCTCCTGACCCCGAACGCCGACATCTGCTCCAACCCGATGGTGCGAGACGATGTTCCCGCAGGCCAGGCAGTTACCCCAGTCGCCAGTACGCCGATGGCGAACGTGGGGCTCCGCTGCCCGGGTGCGGCCTGCGTGTCGCCCCCTCCCACTAGGGATGTCTTACCCGCAGGGACTGACACTCCATGCGGCGCGCACCGGTTCCCTCCGCTATGGGCGAACAACCTTGCGCCCCGTCCGCCCTCCGAGCGCCCCGCATTTCAGC
Source organism: Streptomyces mexicanus (assembly GCF_902506575.1). Taxonomy (GTDB): domain Bacteria; phylum Actinomycetota; class Actinomycetes; order Streptomycetales; family Streptomycetaceae; genus Streptomyces; species Streptomyces mexicanus. The sequence goes on from NZ_LR732544.1 coordinate 3,678,091, forward strand.
ACGTGGCGCATACGTGACGGCACTCGGAGTAACCATCGGCTCTCTCCCTCGGTTGCACCGGTCATGGTCGGCAGCCTCCCCACGCTCCCCGTGCCCTTCCCCTCGCCCCGTCGGCCGCTCGGCCCGGAGGCGTGGATCCGGCACTGGTACGAGAACGAACTCGGCTGGGCGACGGTGCCCGGCACACCGGTACGACTTGTCGTGGGCCGCCGCTTCGACGTCCTGGACGTGCCGGTCGAGGCCGGGCGTGCGGCACTGCGCCATCTGGGGCCCGCCTCTCCGGTGGCCGCCCAGGCCGACCGGATGCGGCTGCTGGTGGCCGCGGGCAGCGCTCCGGAGCTGCCGGGACTGCTGCAGTGGCTGGAGTGGGGCGGGATCGACCTGGACCTGGTGGCGCTGGGCGCGGGCACGCTGATGGACGCGCCGCCGCCCGGTGCCGGGGCGGCCGGGGCACGGCCGCCCGCCCGGGGCCGTTCCGTCTCGCAGGGGGCCGCCGTGTGGCTGCGGCCCCCCGGTCCGGGGTGCGAGGTCGATGCCTCGCTGCCGACGCTGTCGGCCTTGGGGGGCAGCGGGGGCTCCCCCGATCTCGTACGAGTCGTGGACACGGTGGCAGCGCACTGCCACCGGCTCCGGCTGCGGCGCGCGTGCGGCCGCGGGCCGGACCTCTCGTAGCCTCGCGCCGCCCGCCTGGAGCCGGCCGGGCGGCGGCCGTCGGTCTCGGCTCGGCCGCGCGTCAGGCGTTGGCCTTCTCGTAGGCCTCGCGGATGCTCGCCGGGACCCGGCCGCGGTCGTTGACCTCGTAGCCGTTCGCCTTCGCCCAGGCGCGGATCTGCGCGGTGTCCTGGCTGCCGCCGGAAGCGGCGCGGGCCTTTCCGCGGCCGCCGGAAGCACGGCCGCCGGTACGGCGCCCGTTCTTGACGTACGGCTCGAGAAGGCCGCGGAGCTTGTCCGCGTTGGCGGTGGTGAGATCGATCTCGTACGTCTTGCCGTCCAGCGCGAACGTCACGGTCTCGTCCGCCTCGCCGCCGTCGAGGTCGTCGACAAGAAGGACCTGAACCTTCTGTGCCACCGGATTTCCTTTCATCGATAACGTGAGGGCCGGGGTTGGTCGGCGTCCGCCGTTTCGCCGTCCCCTGTTATATGCAGTACTGCAGTACGTCGGAAAGCAAACCGCTTTTGCCCGAAAAACACAAACCCCTGGCCGAGCCCGGACCCTCACCCCGGCGCGGAAACATGCGCGTTTCGGACATAGGGTTCCCTCTGCCGCACCGGTCGGTCACAGATGCAGAAGCATCCGGCTGTTGCCCAAGGTGTTCGGTTTCACTCGTTCGAGGCCCAGGAACTCCGCGACGCCCTCGTCATAGGAACGCAGCAGCTCGGCGTAGACATCAGTGTCGACCGGCGTCTCACCGATCTCCACGAAGCCGTGCTTGCTGAAGAACTCCACTTCGAAGGTCAGGCAGAATACGCGGCGAACACCCAGCCAGCGCGCGGTCTGCAGCAGCTTCTGGAGCAACTGGTGGCCGACGCCGGCGCCCTTCAGGCCCGGCTTCACGGCGAGGGTGCGCACTTCCGCCAGGTCTTCCCACATCACGTGCAGTGCGCCGCAGCCGACGACCTCGGCGTTGTCGTCGCGTTCGGCGACCCAGAACTCCTGGATGTCCTCGTAAAGCGTCACGGTCGCTTTGTCGAGCAGGATGCGCTCGCGCACGTAGGTGTCCAGCAGCCGGCGCACGGCCGGGACATCGCCGGTCCGGGCCCGTCGGACGGTGATGGCTTTTGCGGTGACTTCGGGACGCTCTGCGGACATGAGCGGACGCTATCGCCCGTGGCCGCCCTGCGCGGAGCCGGGGTTCCGGTCGCCGGATTCGGCGGTACCGGCGGTTTCGCCGGCCGGAGCCGCTTCGGGGGTATCCGGGACTTCGCCGGTGACTTCCGGCACGTCATCGCCGGGGTGTTCCGCGGGTCGTTCCCCGGTGTCTTCGCCGGCGTCTTCCCGCGCGCCTTCTCCGGCGGGTTCGGCCGGGTGTTCGGCAGGTTCGCGAGCGGGTTCTCCGGCGGCGCCTTCGGCCGTACGTCCCGTGATGCCTTCCGTGCGGCCTTCCCTGGTGCCTTCGACGATGCGTACGGCATCACGCAGCGCTTGGCGCTGTTCGTCGCTCATCATCCCGAAGAAGGCGACGAGAGCGGCCGCGGCGTTGTCGCTCTGCGACCAGGCGTCGTTCATCAGCGCGGCGGCATAGGCGGCCCGTGTGGAGACCGCCTCATATCGATAGGCCCGGCCCTCCGCCTCGCGGCGCACCCAGCCCTTCTGATGGAGGTTGTCCAAAACGGTCATCACCGTGGTGTACGCGATGGACCGCTCCCGCTGGAGGTCTTCCAGGACTTCCCGAACGGTCACCGGGCGGTTCCACTTCCACACCCGTGTCATGACCGCGTCTTCGAGTTCTCCCAGGGGGCGAGGCACAACTCAGACGATAGTGGTTAATGCGGGTCATGGCGTGCCGGACGGGCACTATGCCAGCAAATGTGAACAAAAAGGACGTACGACCCGTGTCCGGCGGGAGGGGTCCACCGGCAGAGGCCGTACGCCGCGCAAGGCGCCGGTCGCACGCGGGGCGCGTGCCGGCCAGGGCGGCCGGACCGTCCCTCGACCGGCCGGCCCGGCGGGTCAGGCGTCGGTGGCCGCGCCGCCCTGGGAGGTCCCGCCGCTGTGCGCACGCGCCATGGCGGCGTCCACGGCGGCGTCCTCCTTCGCCTTGGCTGCGCCGCCCTGGGTCTTCACGATCACCCTGACCAGAGCGATGAAAAAGACGGCCATGACGACCGGCGGAACGAGTGCGGAGACGTAGTCCATGGGTCCAGAGTAGCCACGGCGGCGGGACAAACAGGGGCGGGGTGGCGCGTAGTGCCGCCGTGCGGGGGACGGCACCGGTCCCCTGCCTGCTACACCGCGAGCCGCTGCTGCTGCGGCTGCGGACTGCCGGCGGGGCTGGCTCTTTTTCACATATCTGCGCCCACCAGAGAGGCAGGAATCCCGTGTGCCGTCCTTTGCTTGGAAAAAAACAAAAGACCACTGACTCATGGCTCTCAATTCCATCTTCATCAGGGTCGGCGGCGGGCGCGGTGCCGGGCGCCTGCGGGGGCTCCTGGGCGCCGCAGCGGCGCAACAGGGCGGCGGCGGCCGGGTTGCCGCGCAGGGCGCGCAGCGCCGCCAGGTCGTCGGAACCCGGGCGGTACCCGCCGTCCAGCGCCTCCGCCAGCAGGGCGCAGTAGCCGACGGTCGTGCCGGGCAGGGCGGCGCGGTAGCGGGCGAGATCGGCCACCAGGAACGCGCGCAGCCGGGCACCTTCGCGCATCGCCTCGTCCAGCGACTCGGCGAGCCGGAGGCAGTCCTGCACGTCCTCGGCGCGGGCGGGACGTTCATGAAGGGCAACGGCGAGGGCGCGGCGGAGCACACGCAGCTCCTCCGCACCGAACACCATGCCGCCGCGGGTTCCGTATGGCGTGGGCATGGCCCGACCATACGCGCTAATCGGACAAATTCGACACACGACGCGGCCGTTGGCGCGCCCTGCGCGCGGACGCGGGAACCCCCGGGCGGCGCAAGGGCCCGCGCGGGTCAGGAATCGGCCGTGATGGCTCCGATCGGGATGCAGTTTCGCCCGGACAGCCGCACCTCACAGAGGGAAGCGCCGGTCAGGTCCGCCTTCTCCGACACGAGCTGCCATGCCCAGTGGTAGTAGACGGTGTTCGCCTCCAGGGTGCCGAACACCGGGTCCACGCCCGCCACCCCGTCGTCACCGAAGAGCAGTTGGTCCTCGGTCATGTAGGGCGTCGCGCCGTCCATCACGCCCCCGATGTACTGGTTCTTCTCCGCCTCCAGGCTGGGATAGTCGACGGCCAGGTCCGCGTACGGCGCGTGGACGCTGCGGTTGCGCGGCTCGGCCTCCACCCGCAGCAGCAGGCCCACCGCCTTCGTGCCGGCCGGCGGCGGATCGTCCGGCACGTCGACCATGGTCCGGGCGTCGAGGATCTGCACCGTGTAGGTGTACCTGCGGTGCACGTGCAGCACCGGCTTGCGCACCGGGGGCAGCGTGGGGCGCGAGGGCTGGTCGGTCGGGTTCTTCGCCGGTGAGGGCGCCAGGGACGACGCCGCGGCTGGGTCCGTCGCCCGGGTCGGGCCGGTCGCCGCGGTGGCACCGGTCGCCGCGCCGGTCCGGGCGTCGGCCGTGTCGTGGCCGCCGCAGCCGGTCAGCGTGCCCATGACAGCCATGGCGGCAAGGACCGCGCCTGCCCACCGTGCGGGGCCCCGGCCCCGTCGGTCCGCGCTCATGCTCTCCCCCGAGTCCAGCATCTCGACGCTCAACGGGCGATCATCCTAGACGCGGGCGGGACCACCGTCCGTGCCCCCGGCCCTGCCGGGCCGGCGGCGGGCGGGCGCACAGGCCGCTCGGGCCGCCCGCGCCCCCGCCGCCGCGCGGTCACAGCCGGGAGACGTTGCGTTCGTAGACCAGGCGCAGGCCGATCAGGGTCAGCCAGGGCTCGTGTTCGTCGATCACGGCGGACTCGCCGAGCACCATCGGCGCCAGGCCGCCGGTCGCGATGACGGTCACCTCGTCCGGGTCGTCGGACAGCTCGCGGGCCATCCGGCTGACCACCCCGTCGACCTGGCCGGCGAAGCCGTAGACGATGCCTGCCTGCATGGCCTCAACGGTGTTCTTCCCGATCACGCTGCGCGGGCGGGCCACCTCGATCTTGCGCAGCTGCGCCGCCTTCACGCCGAGGGCCTCCACGGAGATCTCGATACCGGGCGCGATGACCCCGCCGACGTACTCCCCGCGCGCGGAGACCGCGTCGAACGTCGTCGCCGTACCGAAGTCGACGACGATCGCCGGGCCGCCGTACAGCTCGTTGGCGGCGACCGCGTTGATGATGCGGTCGGCGCCGACCTCCTTGGGGTTGTCGAACAGGATCGGCACGCCCGTCTTGACGCCGGGCTCGACCAGCACGGCCGGCACGTCGCCGTAGTACCTGCGGGTGACTTCGCGCAGCTCGTGGAGCACCGACGGCACGGTCGCGCAGATCGCGATGCCGTCGATGCCGTCGCCCAGGTCGTCGCCCAGCAGCGGGTGCATGCCCATCAGGCCCTGCATCAGCACCGCCAGCTCGTCCGCGGTGCGGCGCGCGTCGGTGGAGATGCGCCAGTGCTCGACGATGTCCTCGCCGTCGAACAGGCCGAGGACGGTGTGCGTGTTGCCTACGTCGATCGTCAGCAGCATGGACGGTCCTACTCCCCCGCCTCGCGCAGGTCCAGGCCGATGTCCAGGATCGGCGAGGAATGGGTCAGGGCGCCCACGGCCAGGAAGTCGACGCCGGTCTCCGCGTACGCGCGCGCGTTGTCGAGGGTGAGCCGGCCGGAGGCCTCCAGCAGGGCGCGGCCGTCGACGATCGCGACGGCCTCCTCGCACTCCCCGGGCGTGAAGTTGTCCAGCAGGATCAGGTCGGCGCCCGCGTCCACGACCTCGCGCAGCTGGTGCAGCGTGTCGACCTCGACCTCGATCGGCACCTCCGGGAAGGCCTTCCGCACGGCGTCGAAGGCCGCCGCGACACCACCGGCGGCCACCACGTGGTTGTCCTTGACCAGGGCCGCGTCCGACAGCGACATGCGGTGGTTGACGCCGCCGCCGCAGCGCACGGCGAACTTCTCCAGGGACCTCAGGCCCGGCGTGGTCTTGCGGGTGTCGCGCACCTTCGCCTTGGTGCCCTCCAGGGCGTCCGCCCACGCGCGCGTGGCGGTGGCGATGCCGGACAGGCGGCACAGCAGGTTCAGCGCGCTGCGCTCGGCGGTCAGCAGGTCACGCGTGCGCGTGGTGACCGACAGCAGCTTCTGCCCGGCCTCCACCCGGTCGCCGTCCAGGACGTGCCGCTCGACCTCGAACTCGTCCGTGCAGACGACCGACAGGACCGCCTCGGCGACGCGCAGACCGGCCACCACGCCGGCCTGGCGCGCGGTGAAGTCGCCGGTGGCCACGGCGTCCTCGGAGATGGTCGCGACCGTCGTCACGTCCACGCCGTGGGCCAGGTCCTCCTGGATGGCGACGTTCGCAATGTCCTCGACCTCCACGGGGTCGAGCCCGGCGTCCGCCAGGAGCTGGGCGAGCGCGGGGTCCAGCCCGCACTCGAGGTACTCCTCGTCGCCGTCCGCGCCGCAGGCGCAGCCGTCGCCGCAGCCGCCGGTCGGGGCGAGGGGAAGGTCGTCGGTGCTCACGTGTGTCACTGCTCCTGGGACGGGCGGGGCGCGGGGGGTCGGGGGGAAGTCTGCGCTGTCCGTGGTGTGCACGGCCAGGCTCCGGTCCGGGTTCAGGCGTACCACGATGTGGCGGCGCCAGTGGGCGTCGTCGCGGTCGGCGTGGTCCTCGCGCCAGTGGCAGCCGCGGGTCTCCTCGCGCAGCCGGGCGGCGGCGACCAGGGCGCGGCCCACGCACAGGAGGTTGGTGGCCTCCCAGGTGTCCACGCCGGGCTCGGCGGTCTTGCCGTGGTCCTCCAGGGCGCTCAGCGCCTCGGCGTGCAGGCGCTCCAGCCGGTCGGCGGCCCCGGCGAGGGAGGCGGCCGAGCGGAGCACGCCCGCGCCCTCCGTCATGATCCGCTGGATCGTGAACCGGGTCTCGGGCGCGAGCAGCGGGTGGGCGGGCCGGTCGGCGTACGGGACGGGCTGCGGCACGCGCGCGCGCAGGCCGCCGCTCTCCCGCTCCCGGGTGATGTCCGCGGCGATCCGCTCGGCGTAGACCAGGCCCTCCAGCAGGGAGTTGGAGGCGAGCCGGTTGGCGCCGTGCACGCCCGTGCAGGCGACCTCCCCGCACGCGTACAGGCCCGGCACGGTGGTCCGGCCGTGGGAGTCGGTGCGCACGCCGCCGGAGGCGTAGTGGGCCGCCGGGGCGATCGGGATGGGCTCGGTGACCGGGTCGATGCCGTGGGCGCGGCAGGCGGCCAGGATCGTCGGGAAGCGGTGCTCCCACATGTCACGGCCGAAGTGCCGGCCGTCGAGGAACATGTGCTCGGCGTCCTGCTCCAGCATGCGGCGCAGGATGCCCTTGGCGACGATGTCCCGGGGGGCCAGCTCGGCCAGTTCGTGTTGGCCGACCATGAAGCGCACGCCGTCGGCGTCGACCAGGTGGGCGCCCTCGCCGCGCACCGCCTCCGACACCAGCGGCTGCTGGCCCTCGGCGTCCGCACCGAGGAACAGCACGGTCGGGTGGAACTGCACGAACTCCAGGTCGGAGACCTCCGCGCCCGCGCGCAGGGCGAGCGCCACGCCGTCGCCCGTGGACACGGACGGGTTCGTGGTCGCGGAGAACACCTGGCCCATACCGCCGGTGGCGAGCACCACGGCGGGCGCGTGCACCGCGCCCACGCCGTCGTGCTGGCCCTCGCCCATGACGTGCAGGGTGACACCGGCGGCACGGCCCTCGGCGTCGGTGAGCAGGTCCAGCACGAGCGCGTTCTCGACGGTGCGCACGCCCCGCGCGCGTACGGCCTCCACCAGCGCCCGGGAGACCTCCGCGCCGGTCGCGTCGCCGCCGGCGTGCACGATGCGGCGCCGGTGGTGGCCGCCCTCGCGGGTGAGGTGGATGACGCCCGTGTCGTCGGTGTCGAACTGCGCGCCGGTGGAGATCAGCCGCCGCACCGCGCCGGGACCTTCGGTGACGAGGATCCGCACGGCCTCCTCGTCGCACAGGCCGGCCCCGGCGACCAGGGTGTCGTCCAGGTGCTGCTCGGGGGTGTCGCCCTCGTCGAGGGCCGCGGCGATGCCGCCCTGGGCCCAGCGGGTGGAGCCGTCGTCGAGGCGGGCCTTGGTGACGACGACCGTCGCCAGGCCGGCCGCCTGGCACCGCAGTGCGGCGGTCAGGCCGGCCACGCCGGAGCCGACGATCACGACGTCCGCGTCGAGGGACCACCCGGGGGCGGGCGCGTGCAGTCGTATGCCTGTGCTGGTGCCTGTGCTGGTCACGAGGCGGCTCCGGGGTGTTCGGCGGATGCGGGGGCTTCGGCGGATCCGGGGGTGGTGGCGGTGTCGGAGGTGACGGGGGTGGCCAGGGTGTCGTTGGTGGCCACGGTGTCGTTGGTGGCCGCGGTGACCGCGGCGACGGGGGCCTCGGGCGCGCCGAAGGTCAGCGGCAGGTTGTCGATCAGCCGGGTCGTGCCGACCCGGGCGGCCACGGCGAGGACGGCCTCGCCGGTGAAGTCGTCCCCGATCTCGGTGAAGTCGGAGGGGTCCACCAGGGCCAGGTAGTCCAGTTCCAGCGGCGGGGCGAGCCGGGCGGCCCCGTCGAGGACCGTCCGGGCCGCCGCGCGGACGGCGTCGGCCGCGCCGGGGGACGCCTTGGCCACGGCGGCGGCGTCGGCGGCCGCCCGGGACTCCCCCAGGGCGCTCAGGGCCTCGGCACGCGCGCGTGTGGAGGGCACTTCGCGGGCCCGGGCGCGCAGCGCCTCCTGGGCGGCGTGCCGGTCGCGGCCCGCGAACAGGGCGCGGGACAGGGCGAGGGCGGTGTGCCGCTCCCGCGGGGACAGGTAGCGGTTGCGGCTGGACAGGGCCAGGCCGTCGTCCTCGCGCACGGTGGGCACGGCGACGATCTCCACGCCGAAGTTCAGGTCGCGTACCATGCGGCGGATCAGGGCGAGCTGCTGGGCGTCCTTCTGGCCGTACAGGGCGACGTCGGGGCGGGTGAGGTGCAGCAGCTTGGCGACGACGGTGAGCATGCCGTCGAAGTGCCCGGGGCGCGAGGCGCCCTCCAGGCGCTCGCCCATGGGGCCCGCGGTGATGCGCACCTGGGGCTCACCGCCCGGGTAGACCTCCTCCACGGACGGCGCGAACACCACGTCGGCGCCCGCCTGCTCGGCGACCTTCAGGTCGGCCTCCAGGGTGCGCGGGTATCGGTCGAGGTCCTCGCCCGCGCCGAACTGCAGCGGGTTGACGAAGACGGTGACCACGACCTCGCCCTCGGGGCCGGCGATCTCCCGCGCGGTGCGGATCAGGGTGGCGTGGCCGTCGTGCAGGGCGCCCATGGTCATCACGACGGCGCGGCGGCCTCGGGGGGCGCGCGCGTGCAGCTCGTCGGCGGTGCGCAGCAGGGCGGTGGTGGTCATCGGGCGTCTCCGTTCTCGGGCGCCGGGGTCACCGGACCGCCCTCCTGTGCGTTCTCGGGCACCACCGCGGTCACCGGGATCACCGGTATGACCGGGCGGTCCGGGGAGGCCGGGCGCGCTGCGGGTGCCCGGCGGGTCCTGAGTGCTGTGTGCGCCGGGCGGGGTGCCGCGACCGGCGGACGGGCCGCGGGCGGCGCCGGG
>NZ_LR732544.1:3687539-3699932 GCF_902506575.1 Streptomyces mexicanus
CCGTCGGCGCGCGGGGCGGGGGGTGGGGCGCGCGGCCGGCCGGCCGGGGGCGGGCGGGCGGCGGGCGCCGTGGCCGGGGGAGGCTCGGGGGCCGCGGACACGGCGCTCGGGGACGCGGGGGAGAGGCCGGTGCCGGCCCTTCCCGCCCTGACCTCCCCGCAGGGCGTCGAGCTGTTCCGGCGGGCCGGGGCCGCGCTGGCCCGGCTCGCCGCCCCGGAGGCCGGGCCGGCGAGCGGACCGGCCGACAAGGGTGCGGGCCCGCAGGCGGCGCCCGCCCGGGAGGACGACCCGCAGGGGCGGCCTCGGGCGGTGGACGCGCCCGCGCCCGCGGCCGCCGCCCCGGCCGCACCCGGCGCCCAGCACGCCATGGCCCGGTCCGGCGCACAGGACGGCGCGGCCCGGTCCGGCGCACAGGAGTCCGCGGCCCGGTCCGGTGGGCAGGACGACTCCGCCGGTTCCGTCCGCCCCGGCCCGTCCGCCGCGCCGGCAGGCTCCGCGCAGCCGCCCGCCGGGCACTTCGCCGTGCCGACCGCGGTGGCCGTCGTACCGGCCGCGCCCGCTCCGCGCCCGGTGGTCGAGGGCGGCTTCGACTTCTTCGGCACCAAGGGCGGCGCGAAGGAGGGCATGTCCAAGGGCGCGAAGAAGCAGGCGTCGCCCGCCGCCCTGGAGGCCGTCCAGAACGAGGATCTGGCCGACGTGGTGGGGCAGGAGGCGCTCGCCGCGCACAAGGCCGACACCGAGTCCGGCTACAAGCAGCCCGGTGCCGACGCCGGGGCCGTCAGCCAGGTCATCGACCTCACCGCGCACGACGAGACGGAGCAGATCGACGTCCAGGGCCTGCGGTCCGCGGCGTCCTGAGGCGGGCGCGCACAGAGCCGAGCCGGTAAGGGGCGTGGTCCATGGGGCCACGCCCCTTACCGCTGCCCCTGCCGACTCCGGATGCCGCCGCCCGCGCCGGCCGGCCGCGCGGCTCGCGCCGTTCAGCGGTCCGGTCGTGGGGCTGGCGCCGTTCGGCGGTCCGGCCGCGCGGCTCACGCCATCCAGCGGTCGGGCCGTGCCCCGCGCCGTCCCGTCCGTGACCGTTCCGCCTGCGCCCGCAGCAGCCCGGCCGCCTCCCCGGCGTCCCGCAGCCGCGCCGTCACCGTCCGGTTCGCGCCGGTGTCCACCCGGACGTCGGCCCCCTGCCACACCCGCTGCCACGGCCCCTGGGTGAGCCGTACGCTCTGCACCTTGGCGTGCGGGACCAGGGCGAGCCGGCGCCGCAGCAGGCCGTGCCGGGCGGCGAACACGGCGTCCGTGACGGCGATCCCGTGCCCCCGCCACCACACCGGCGCGCACCACCGGGCGCGCCGGGGCGGCCGCAGCAGCCCGGTGGTCTGCGGCACCGCCACCCCCGGCAGCACCCGGGCGATCACCGATGCGGCGATCTCGCGGGGAGCCACCGGCAGCAGCACCGAGTTCGACGATCCGGCCACGTCCAGCTCCCCCCGCCCCCAGCCCGGCCGCCGCCACAGCAGCGGCTCCACGATCCGCACGGTCTGCACCCGCCCCGGCGGCACCGTCTCATGGGTGCGGTCCAGCAGGCCCCGGTCGATGCGCAGCCCGTCCGGGGACTCGCTCACCGTCCAGTCGTAGGCGGCGACGAAACGTCCCGCGCTGCTCGTGACCGCGCCGCCGAACAGCGGCACCGCGGTGGCCAGCACCGTCCACAGGCTGTGGGTGGCCAGCCACAGCAGCGGCGGCACGACGAGCGCCGCGGCCAGCGAGGCCCAGGTCGAGGCGACCAGCAGCAGCGAGACGGCGATCACGCCCGCGGGCACGCGCACGAGCTGCCGCGCGGGTGCCTCGCCGACCTCCCGCGCCGTGCCGGGGGCGAAACCGGCGGCCCGCGCGAGCAGTTCGGCGCGCAGGGCACGGGCCTCGGCCTCGCCGAGGAACGCCAGTTCGTCCTTCTTCTCCGTCCCGATGACGTCCAGCTTGAGCTTGGCCACCCCCGCGACCCGCGCCAGCAGCGGCCGGGTGACGTCGACGGCCTGGATGCGCTCCAGCCGGATGTGCGCGGTGCGGCGGAAGAACAGGCCGGTGCGGATGCGCAGTTCGGTGTCCGTGACCGCGTAGCGCGTGCACCACCAGGACAGGAACCCGTACAGGGCGGCCGCCGGGACGAGCACCGCGAGCCCGGCGACCAGCGTGGTGGTGGTCAGCCTCGTCAGCTGCCGATGGGCCTGGTCGGGATCGTGCACGGCCCATCCGGCGAGCACCGCGACCGGCGCCCACGCCCGCCGCAGCGGCGTGACCGGGTGCAGCCGCCGCTCGTCGCCGCCCGGGCCGGTCTCCTCCCCCGGCGCCGTCACAGGCCCGCCGATCGGGCCTGGCCGAGCTGGGTGAGCCGGTCGCGCAGCCGCTCCGCCTCGGCCGGGTCGAGGCCGGGGATGGTCGCGTCGGTCGCGGCGGCGGCCGTGTGCAGCTGGACGGTGGCCAGCCCGAAGTGCCGTTCGACGGGACCGGAGGTGACCTCCACCAACTGCATCCGCCCGTAGGGCACGACGGTCTCCTCCCGCCACAGCACGCCCCGGCTGATCAGCAGGTCGTCGGCGCGCTCGGCGTACCGCCAGGAGCGCCAGTTGCGGCCCAGCAGCACCCAGCCCCAGGCCGCCGCCCCCAGCGGCACCAGCGCGCACGCCGCCCAGGCGGGCGCCAGGAACAGCCCGAGCAGCACCCCCGCCGTCACGGCCGTCAGCCCGGACCACACCACCAGCAGCAGCCGGCGCATCCGCAGCAGGCCCGGCGGCAGCGCCGTCCACACCGGCTCGTCCCCGCTTGCGCGCACGTCCTGGCGGCTCCCCGTTTCCATGGGCCCAGCGTACGTACGAGACACTGGGTGCATGACTCCTACGACGGAGACCACGGTCGGGATCGGCGGCGCCGCGGAGAGCACCGACATGGTGCTCAACATCGGTCCGCAGCACCCGTCCACGCACGGGGTGCTGCGGCTGAAGCTCGTGCTGGACGGCGAGCGGATCACGCGCGCCGAGCCGGTGATCGGCTACATGCACCGCGGTGCGGAGAAGCTGTTCGAGGCGCGCGACTACCGGCAGATCATCGTGCTGGCCAACCGCCACGACTGGCTGTCGGCGTTCTCCAACGAGCTGGGCGTCGTCCTGGCCGTGGAGCGGATGCTCGGCATGGAGGTGCCCGAGCGGGCGGTGTGGACGCGCACGCTGCTCGCGGAGCTGAACCGGGTGCTCAACCACCTGATGTTCCTCGGCTCCTATCCGCTGGAGCTGGGCGGCATCACGCCGGTCTTCTACGCGTTCCGGGAGCGGGAGGTCCTGCAGAACGTCATGGAGGAGGTCTCCGGCGGCCGGATGCACTACATGTTCAACCGGGTCGGCGGCCTGAAGGAGGACCTGCCGGCCGGGTGGACCACGCGCGCGCGTGCCGCCGTCGCCGCCGTGCGCTCCCGCATGGACGTCTTCGACGACCTGGTGCTCGGCAACGAGATCTTCCGGGGGCGTACGCGGGGCGTGGGGGCGCTCGCGCCGCAGACCGTGCACGCCTACGGCGTGAGCGGGCCCATCGCGCGCGCCTCGGGCGTCGACTTCGACCTGCGGCGCGACGAGCCGTATCTCGCCTACGGGGAGCTGGCCGACGTCCTGAAGGTGGTCACCCGGCAGGAAGGCGACTGCCTGGCCCGCTTCGAGTGCCTGCTGGAGCAGACCCACAACGCGCTCGACCTCGCCGACGCCTGCCTGGACCGGCTGGCCGAGCTGCCGCCCGGCCCGATCAACCAGCGGCTGCCGAAGGTCCTCAAGGCCCCCGAGGGGCACACCTACGCCTGGACCGAGAACCCGCTCGGCATCAACGGCTACTACCTGGTGAGCAAGGGCGAGAAGACCCCGTACCGGCTCAAGCTGCGCTCGGCGTCGTACAACAACATCCAGGCGCTCACCGAGCTGCTGCCGGGGACCCTGGTGGCGGACATGGTGGCGATCCTGGGGTCGATGTTCTTCGTGGTCGGGGACATCGACAAATAGCTCCAGACGGCTCCGAATAGCTCATCCTCGGGACCGGTCGCGTCCGGCAGCGCGTCTGCCGCGTCAGGCGGTGCATCTGCCGTGTCCGGCAGTGCGTCCGCTGCGTCCGGCAGTTCGTCTGTCGTGTCCGGCAGTGCGTCCGTTGCGTCCGGCGTGCGCCGGCCACGTCCTGCTATGTGTCCGCCGCACGTCCTGCTATGTGTCCGCCGTACCCGGCAGTGGGTTCGCCGTACCCGGCAGTGGGTCCGCGGCCTCCGGCAGCCGGACCGGCTGCAGCAGCCATCCGAAGTCGCCCAGGCCGCCGGGCGCGGTGAGTTCGGCGGCCTCCCCGGCGCGCGCCAGCGCGCGTACGTACTCCGCGGGGCGCTCGGAGGCGAGCGTGAGCGGCGGGCGTGCCCCGGTGATGCCCAGGGCGCGCAGGGCGGCGCGCTGGGGGAGCAGGCGTGCGCCGGTCATGTCGGGGGGCGCGGACGCGGCGCACGCGTCCAGGGCGACGTGCGCCGTCAGGTCGCAGGAGCCGTCCGGCACCGGGGCCGTCTCCCGCCCCTCCCGGAATCCGGTGAGCGTGCCGAAGGGGGGCCGCGCACCGGCCAGGTGCATGTAGTCCACGGCCACCGCCAGCCCTCGGGCGAGCCGGGAGACGGCTCCGGCCCAGGCGGCGTCCCGGGGCAGCCCGATCTCGGCCCGCGCACCCGGCTCGGCGGGCAGCGGCCACCACCGCGCCAGCCACGCGGCCTCGGCTTCCGACAGCGGCTCCCCGAGCCGTTCGGTGCCGTCCCGCCGGACGAGCACCCGGCGGGGCACGCCGTCCGGGTCCACCTCCGCCACCTCCACCGGCACGTTGTCCAGCCACTCGTTGGCGAAGAGCAGCCCGGTGATCCCCTCCGGCGGCTCGCTCAGCCACTCGACACGGGGATCCAGGCCCGCCGGCCGATCGGCGACCTCCACGGCGTACACGCGTACGCGGCGGGCCGGCTCGGCCGGGAGCGCGGCGAGCACCCCGGCGGCCAGCTCACCCCGCCCGGCCGCCATGTCCACGAAGTCCAGCGCCGCCGGGTGCCCCAGCAGTCGGTCGAGGCGGCACAGCAGCCGTGCCACGGCGGCCGCGAACAGCGGGGAGGCGTGCACGGACGTTCGGAAGTGCCCGGCCGGCCCCTCGGGCCGCCGGCAGAAGCCGCCCGGCCCGTACAGCGCCTCCTGGGCGGCCTCCCGCCAGCCGCGCCACTCGCCGTCCTTGGTGCTGTCCGCCACAGCGCCAGCCTAGGCGTACAGCCGACCACCCCCTCCACCTTGTGGAGTACGAGGGGCGGACGGGGATCGGCCCTCCGGTTGACCCGTGCACCTCTCACGCTTCCCTACTCTGGGTTACGTGCAGCGCCTCTACGACTTCCTCCGCAGGCACCCGACGTGGGTCGACGGCTTCTGGGCCCTCGTCCTGCTCGGGCTGTCCGGCATGAGCGTGTGGAGCGTCAACGGGGCGCCGGGCCCTCACCACGGGTCGCTGGGCGCGGCGCTCGCGGTGTCCTTCGTGCTGAGCGTGGTCGTCGCGCTGCGCCGCCTCATGCCGGAGAAGATGGTGCTGCTGGCGGCGGCGACCGGGGTGGTGCAGCTGGTCCTCGACGTGGAGACGACGGTCGCCGACTTCGCCATGCTGGTGATCATCTACACGGTCGCCGCGGTCGGTGCCCGGTGGGCCTCGCGGTTCGCGCTGGGCGGCGGGCTGTGCGCGGCGGCCCTGGCGCAGATCCGCTGGCCGCAGCAGGAGGCGAGCCCCGCCGGGCAGATCGCGATAGCCGTCTTCCAGACGGTGCCGTTCGCCCTGGCGTGGGTGCTCGGCGACTCGATGCGCACCCGCCGCGCCTACTTCGCGCAGCTGGAGGAGCGGGCCGCCCGCCTGGAGAAGGAGCGCGAGGCGCAGGCCAAGGTGGCGGTCGCCGCCGAACGCGCCCGGATCGCGCGCGAACTGCACGACGTGGTGGCGCACAACGTGTCGGTGATGGTGGTGCAGGCCGACGGCGCCGCCTACGTCCTGGACGCGGCGCCCGACCAGGCGAAGAAGGCCCTGGAGACCATCTCCTCCACCGGCCGCCAGGCCCTCGCCGAGATGCGCCGCCTGCTGGGCGTGCTGCGCACCGGCGAGCACCAGGAGGGCGGTGAGTACGTCCCGCAGCCCGACGTGGAGCAGATCAAGGAGCTGGTGGAGCAGTGCCGGGGCTCGGGGCTGCCCGTCGACTTCCGGATCGAGGGGACGCCGCGCCCGCTGCCCAGCGGCGTGGAGCTGACCGCGTACCGGATCGTGCAGGAGGCCCTCACCAACACCCGCAAGCACGGCGGGCCGAACGCGGGCGCGAGCGTACGGCTGGTGTACTTCGACGACGGGCTGGGCCTGCTCGTCGAGGACGACGGCAAGGGCGCCCCGCACGAGCTGTACGAGGAGGGCGGCGCCGACGGGCAGGGCCACGGGCTGATCGGCATGCGCGAACGCGTCGGGATGGTCGGCGGCACGCTGGACGCGGGCCCGCGCCCGGGGGGAGGCTTCCGCATCAGCGCCTTGCTGCCGCTCAAACCGGCGCACTGACGTGCTCGACGCGCTGACGTGCCGCCGCATTCACGCGCCGGGGCACCGATGTGTTCGACGCACGCCCCTTTCCACGCCTGCAACGCTGCCCGTGGCAGCGTACGAGCCCGCCCACCCGACCCGCGTACGACCAACGGAAGAGGACCCCGATGACCATCCGCGTCATGCTCGTCGACGACCAGGTGCTGCTGCGCACCGGATTCCGGATGGTGCTCGCCGCCCAGCCGGACATGGAGGTCGTCGCCGAGGCGGGCGACGGCGTCGAGGCGCTGCAGGTGGTGCGGTCCACGCCCGTGGACGTCGTCCTGATGGACGTCCGCATGCCGAAGCTGGACGGGGTGGAGGCCACCCGGCGCATCTGCGCGGAGCCGAACCCGCCGAAGGTGCTGATCCTGACCACCTTCGACCTCGACGAGTACGCGTTCTCCGGGCTGAAGGCGGGCGCCTCCGGGTTCATGCTCAAGGACGTGCCGCCCGCCGACCTGCTCGCCGCGATCCGCGCCGTGCACAGCGGGGACGCCGTCGTCGCGCCCTCCACCACCCGGCGGCTGCTCGACCGGTTCGCGCCGATGCTGCCCGCCTCGGGCCACGAGCCCCGGCACAAGGAGCTGCAGCGGCTCACCGACCGCGAGCGGGAGGTCATGGTGCTGGTCGCGCAGGGCCTGTCGAACGGTGAGATCGCCGCGCGGCTGGTGCTGTCCGAGGCGACCGTGAAGACGCATGTGGGCCGCATCCTGACCAAGCTGGGCCTGCGCGACCGGGTGCAGGTGGTGGTGCTGGCCTACGAGACGGGCCTGGTGCGCGCGGGCGGGCACGGCTGAGCGGCGTACGCCGCGCCCCGCGCGTCGGTAGGGTCTGCGCATGCTCCTGTGGATCAACGGCCCTTTCGGGGGCGGCAAGACACAGACCGCACACGAGATCCACCACCGTCTGCCCGGCAGCGTGATCTGCGATCCCGAGCACGTCGGCTTCGGCCTGCACCGCATGCTGCCGCCCGCACTGCGCGGCGACTTCCGCGACCTGGCCTCCTGGCGGCAGGGCGTGGTGGAGGTGCTCGACCTGGCGCTCACCCGGCACGAGGGCGTGGTGATCGCCCCGATGACCGTCACCGACTCCGGCTGCTTCGCCGAGACCGTGGGCCGGCTGCGGGAACTCGGCCACGACGTACGCCATTTCACCCTCCTCGCCGAACGGGAGACCGTGCTGAGGAGGCTCAGGGAACGCGGGCTCGGGCGCCTCCTGCGCCGCGCGGGCGGCAAGAACCCGGGCCCGGCCGGGGACACCTGGGCCGTGCGGCAGCTCGACCACTGCCTGGAGCGGCTGCGCGAGCCGGAGTTCGCCGAGCACCTGTGGACGGACCGCTCCACGGTCCCGAAGACCGCGGACCGGATCGCCGTCCTGGCCGGACTGACCCTGCGCCCCCACACCGAGGGCCGGGTACGCACCCGGCTGCGGCAGGCGACGGTGGGCGTCCGGCACATCCGGTTCGACTGACGCCGGCCGGTGTTCTGCGCGGGGCCGGGCCGCCTGGGTCGGACACGGCCTAGCGCAGGATCCCTTCCAGGAAGTCGCTGCCCAGCCGGGCCACCATCGCCACGTCCAGCTGGTGGTAGACGTACCGTCCGCGGCGCCGGGTGGTGACCAGGCCCGCCTTCTTCAGCACGCTCAGGTGCCGGGATATCTCCGGCGCCGTCATCCCGTGCGTCTGGGTCAGCTCGCCGGTGGTGAACGCGCTGCGGGCCAGGCTGCGGCACAGCCGCATCCGCACCGGGTGCGACAGGGCGGTCATCCGCAGGGTCAGCTGGTCCACCGAGGGCGGCGCGGCCATTTCCGGGGAGCCGACCGGGTAGTGCAGCACCGGTTGCCAGCCGTGGCGGTGCAGGACCATCAGGTGGGGCCAGCCCAGGCTCGTCGGCACCAGCAGCAGGCCGCCGTCCGCGGTGGCCGTACGGCCGTCGCCGAGCTTGTCCACGACGATCCGCTCGGCCGACTCCTCCAGCGTCACCGCCGGGGACACCGCGGCCAGCGCCTCGGCCAGGCCCTTGCGACGCAGCAGCTCCGTCTTGTGGCGGGCGTCCGCGGCGAGTTGGTGGCGCAGCCGGGACCAGGTCTCGGCGAAGAACGCCTCGTCGCAGTCCAGCAGGAACTGCCGCAGCCAGGCCCGGATCCGCGGCGGGTCGTCCAGCAGCCGCTCGCTGAAGCGCAGTTGCTGCGGTCCGCGCGCGGCGGCCAGCTCCAGGGCGCGGCGGCGCAGCCCGGCGTCGGTGAGCGGACCGGGGCCGGGGCTGCCGTAGGACAGGGCGCAGGTGAACTCCAGCGCCGCGTCCACGAACTGCTCGTCGGACAGCTTGTCGAGCAGGTCCAGCTCCTCCGCCAGGGTGCTGCCCGGCAGCGCGGTGCCGCCGGGCAGGCCGGCGTAGCCCAGGAACAGGTCGGAGAACGTCGTCCGCCACAGGAAGTCCGCCTCGCACATCCGGTCGGCCAGATGCGAGTCGAGGCGGGCGGTGACGCCCGTGGCCCAGCCCTGCAGGCCCGGATGGTGGCCCGGTTCGGACAGCGCGTGCAGCGCCATGCCCAGCTCGGCCAGGGGAGAGGGCACGACGGCGACCCTCTCCGGCCGCAGCCCCGTGATGTCGATGCGCACGCTCATGCCCCCATGGTGCACGCCACCACTGACAACGGGGCCGCCGATTGACGGCGGCCGTCAATCGGCGGGACTTCGACCGCGCTCCGCCGCACGCTGGGACCACCGGGGCAGCCGCGGAGCGGCGAACCGTCGCCTCCCCGAAAGGCGTGCGCCGAACGCCCCGAGAGAGCGCACGCCGAGAGGCGGCACAGCCGCGTCCCGAGCCCACCAAGTCGCGCCAGCGCCCTGAGCGCCCCGGTTCCGACAGTCCGAAGAGTCCCAAAAGTCCCGAAAGTCTCGAGAGGACGACACGACCATGAGCGTCACCGAGCAGTACCTCCTCGACCTGCACCGTGCCCGGCGCCACGGTGAGCCGCTCCCGCCGGCACCCGGCGCCCACGACTGGCAGGTGGTGCGCGAACTGCGCGACGAGCGGCGGTTCCGGGCGGTCCTTGCGGGCCGCCCGGCCCACGGGCGGCTGCGCCGCGGGCTGCGCCGGCGGTTGGGCCGCCGGCTCGGCCGGTGGGCGCACCCGCGTCCGCGGGCCACCCGCGCTACCTGCTGAGGCCGCCGGGCAGCCGGGCGGCGAAGTCCGCCACCGCGGCCCGCACGTCGTCCGCCGTCCAGGCGAGCCCTGCGGCGCTCACCTCCACCTCGGTGACGGCCAGCCCCAAGGGCCCCTTCCGTTCCCAGCCGCCGGAGAACAGCAGGGTGCCGGTCTCCTCGGCCTGGCGCACCGCCGCCTCGGCGAGCACGTCGGCGTCGTAGGGCAGCCACACCTGGAACTGGTGGGTGTGCGGGACCTCGGGGTGGATGCCCGCCCAGGGCAGCCCGGCCGCCGTGAAGCCCTCGTCGAGCGCGGCGGCCACCACGCGCGCGTGCCGCACGTCCTCCGGCAGCCGGGGCAGCTCGCGCTCCAGTCCGGCCAGCGCCGACAGCGCCGTCGGGAACTGCTGGAACCCCGCGCCGCCGTAGCGGTGGCGCCAGGCCTTCGCCTCCTCGATCAGATCCCGGGGGCCGGCGAGGGCGGCGCCGCCGTAGCCGCCGAGGGACTTGTAGAACGACACGTACACGCTGTCGGCCGGGTCGGCTATCTCCCGCAGCGGGCGGCCGAAGTGCTCGGTGGCCTCCCACAGGCGCGCGCCGTCGAAGTGCACCACCGCGTCGCGCTCGCGCGCCGCCTCGACGACCTCGGTCAGCTCCTCCCAGGAGGGCAGGACGAAGCCGGCGTCCCGCAGGGGGAGTTCGATCATCAGCGTGCCGAAGGGCTCGTCCAGGCCGCGCACCTCGTCGGCCGTCGGGGGCCGGGGCGCGCTGCTCACCCGGACCGGGCGCAGACCGCTGACCTGGCTGAGGGCGTGCCGTTCGTGCACCTCGGGGTGGCTCAGGGCGTGCAGGGCGACGGCCGGGTTGCCGGTGCGCCCCGCCCAGCAGCGCAGGGCGACCTGCTGGGCCATCGTGCCGGTCGGGAAGAAGGCGGCTGCCTCGGTGCCCAGCAGGCCGGCGACCTTCTCCTCCAGGGCCGCGACGACGCCGTCGCCGTAGATGTCCGCGGCCTCGTCCAGGTCGTACAGCTCCGGCGCGCGCTCCAGCAGCGCCAGGCGCTCCCGGAGCGTGCCCAGCGCCGCGGGGCGCGCGAGCGCCCGCTTCGCGTTCCGGCGCGCGGCCACGCGCCGCTCGCGGAGCTGCTTGCGCCGCTCCTCCTCCGGGCTCGGTTCCGGTTGTTCCGCCGGTTCCCGCTGTTCCGCCTGTTCCGACTGCTCCGGCCGCGCCCGCCGCTCCGACTGATCCTGTTCTGCCCGTGGCGCCCGCCGCTCCGACTGCTCCGGCTGCTCCGCGTCCTGATCCGCGCTCTCGTTCATGCCCCGGATCATTGCGCGCCCGGGCGTCCCTGGGCACCCGGATATGCGAACGGCGGGGCGTGGGGTAGCCCACAGCCTGTGAACGACCGGACGCCCGCCGGGGCGATAGCGTTAACATGACGAGAAATCGTCCGGTACCCCCAGCGGACTGGAACGGGAAGGCCACCGACGCGTGAGTACAAGCCAGCAGCCAGATCCCAGGGACCGTCCCGCGCGGCTCACCGTCGGCGTCGTCGGCGCCGGCCGGGTGGGCCCCGCGCTCGCCGCGTCCCTCCAGCTCGCCGGGCACCGTCCCGTGGCCGTCTCCGGTGTCTCCGACGCCTCCCGGCGGCGCGCCGAGCAGATGCTCCCCGGCGTGCCCCTGGTGCAGCCCGCCGAGGTGCTCCAGCGGGCCGACCTGGTGCTGCTGACCGTCCCCGACGACGCCCTGGCCGGCCTGGTCGCCGGCCTCGCCGAGACCGGCGCCGTACGCCCCGGGCAGCTGCTCGTGCACACCTCCGGGCGGTACGGCGCCGGCGTGCTCGACCCCGCCCTGCGCGCCGGCGCGCTGCCGCTGGCCCTCCACCCCGCGATGACCTTCACCGGCACCCCCGTGGACGTCCAGCGGCTGGCCGGCTGCTCCTTCGGCGTCACCGCGCCCGAGGAGCTGCGGCTGGCCGCCGAGGCGCTGGTCATCGAGATGGGCGGCGAGCCGGAGTGGATCGCCGAGGAGATGCGCCCGCTGTACCACGCGGCGCTCGCCCTGGGCGCCAACCACCTGGTGACGCTGGTCGCCCAGTCCATGGAACTGCTGCGGCAGGCCGGCGTCGGCGCCCCCGACCGGATGCTCGGGCCCCTGCTCGGCGCCGCCCTGGACAACGCCCTGCGCTCCGGTGACGCGGCCCTGACCGGGCCCGTCGCGCGCGGGGACGCGGGCACGGTCGCCGCACACGTCGCCGAGCTGCGCCGGCACGCCCCGCAGACCGTCGCCGGGTACCTGGCGATGGCCCGCGCCACCGCCGACCGCGCACTCGCCCACGGCCTGCTCAAGCCCGAGCTGGCCGAGGACCTGCTGGGCGTCCTCGCCGAGGGGACCACCGGCAGCGGCGGACCGGCCGACGGCGGCGGTCCGGCCGGCGGCGGGGGGGCGGGGGGGGGGGCGCGGGGGGGGGGGCCCGGGGGGGGGGGCCCCGGGGGCGGGGCGGGGGCGTCCCGCGCCGCCGTGCGGCCTTGCCACGGGTGGTCGACGGTTTCCCGGCGGGGGATGCGGTGGGGGTTCCGCTCGCGCCGGGGACGGCCGTCCGGTCGTCC
>NZ_LR732544.1:3700033-3724981 GCF_902506575.1 Streptomyces mexicanus
CACCTGCTTCTCCGCGGCGTCCCGGAGCGCCGTGTCCGCGGCACCCGAGCCTCCGCCGGCCACGGCGCCCGCGGCCAGCTCGCGCGCGGCGGGCCGGCGGTCGGCCGCCGCGGCCGGCAGCGCGCGGGACGGAGAGCCGGCCCCCAGCTCCAGCTGGCGGCGGCCCTCCAGCGCGCTGGCGCGTTCGGTCTCGGCAGTCGCGTACCGGCGCAGCAGCGCCGCGTGCTCGTTGCGCAGGCCCGCCAGCTCCGACCGCTTGGCGCGCAGCTTGTTCTCCAGGCGGACGCGCAGCTCGCGCGACTCCTCCAGATCGCCCTCGAGTTCGGCGAGGCGTTCCTCGAAGCGCCACTCGTCGCTCGCCCGCGCGCGCGTGAGGTCGGCGCCCTTCCGGCCGGCCTGCGCGTCCCAGCGGCGCATGACGACCGCCCCGGACACCGCCGTCACCGCGGCGGCCGCGGCGAGCAGGCGCAGCACCACCGGTGTCGTGGACACCCACGGGCCCACGGCGCAGACGAGGGAGACACCGGCGATCGCCGAGGGCGGCAGCAATCTGTGCAGGGGTGGGGAATGGCGGTGACGTCCACGTGGCATGGCCAGAAACTTACCGCGCGTAGGTGAATCATGGTGGGCCGCCCCGCAAAAAGGCGGCCATACCGAAATCTTAACGGGACGTCAGCAGTTCCCAACGCCCGCCGGGGACCGGCGAAGCCGAGTTCAGGGCCCTTTCCGGTGCTTCTCCACAGGCCCGCGACCCTCCTTTCAAGATCATTTTCAGCGGTCCATCAGGTGCCCGCTCATCCACTGCAGCGCCGGGGGGATCTCGCGCTTCCAGGTGTTGAAGTTGTGCCCGCCGCTGTCGAGGATGATCGAGGCGATACGGGTCTTGTTCGTCGCCCTGACCGCCTCGATGAACTTCAGCGTGGATTTGTAGTCGGTCTCGCCGTGTTTACTGCTGGTGACGAGCAGTGAAGTCTCCGGAGCGGGAAGGTGCTTGATGCTCCACATCAGGTCCGCGCGATTGCGCAGATTCCTGTTCCCGTGGAAGAGATCACCCGTCGTCGGGTCGATCGGCGCCTTGTAGTACGCCGACAGACCGACGCCCGCGGTGTACCGCTCGGGGTGGTGCATGGCGAGTTTCAGCGCGCAGTAACCCCCGGTGGAGTCACCCATGATGCCCCAGCTGCCGGCTCCCCTGCCGGCCCGGTAGTGGGACAGGACGGCGTCGGGCAGGTCCTTGGCGAGGAACGTCTCGGTCTGCGGGCCGCCCGGGACGTCCACGCACTCGGTGTCCCGCGGCGGCGCCAGCGTCGGCCGCAGCATCACCAGGATCATCGGCTGCATCCGCCCCTTCTTGGCCAGGTCGTGCGCCGTGCGCGGGTAGTTGAGCTTGCTGATGAGCGCCTCGGTGGTGCCGGGGTAACCGGTGAGGACCACGGCCGCGGGGAACGTCCGCGCGCGGTACTGCGGCTGGAAGTACTCCGGCGGCAGGTAGACGTACGCGGGCGTGGCGATGTGCGTCCTGCGGCCCTCTATGTCGACCTTCTGTATCTGCCCGGTCAGCTGCGGCACGGATCCGCCGGACAGCTGCACCTTCTGGGTGCCGACCACCTGCAACGCGCCGCCCGCTCCGCCACCGGCCGCGTGGTCGACCACGACGCCCTGGCCGGTCTCCTGCCCGAACAGGTCCGCCCAGCTCGCGTAGAAGCCGAAGGCCTGGTTGGCGGCGAGCCCGACGCAGGCGAACAGCGCCACCTGCGTGGCCAGCAGGATGCCGACGCGTCCGCTGACGGCCCGCCAGTTGCGGCGGGCCAGCCGCGGCCACAGCCACACCGTGGCGACGAACAGCAGCACGGCGCACAGTACCGCCAGCGCCAGCACTTTCTTGCTTGTGAGACCCATGGGCTCTTTCCTGCCTGCACTTCCCCCCGGGCCGCCCCCGCCTGGCGGTGGCTTGCCCGGACTTTCCCTGGCCTTTGACCCGGTTTTCCGGTGGCGAGTGAACCTGCTTCCCCCAGACACCGTCCTAGAGGGCGCAATGTCGCCGGTTGCCCGGTTCGGCACCGGAATCAAGATCTCTCGCGGAACTACGGGATGCGATGTCTGTCAGGATAGATGGGGAAATGTCGGGTGAGGTTCCGGGTCGCTCCGGCCGACTGCGGCGCATCCTGCGCGGCCCGCGCCCCGAGGCCGTTCCCGCGCTGATCGGCCGGGCGTGCGCGGTCGTGGGGCTCCTGGACATCGCCGCGGGCGTCTTCCCGCGCTTCCGGCACAGCCGGATGCACGCCATGGCCGAGGTGCTGCCCGGCTCCTTCGGCCCCTTCGCCGCGGCGCTCTCGCTCAGCGCGGGCGTGCTGTTGCTGCTGCTCGCGCACGGTCTGAAACGACGCAAACGGCGCGCCTGGCGCGCCGCCGTGGCCCTGCTGCCCGCCGGTGCCGCCGCCGAGTTCGTCTACCGGCACTCCGTGATCGGCGTCATCATCGCACTGGCGCTGCTCGCGCCGCTGATCATCCACCGCAAGGAGTTCGCGGCCCTGCCGGACCCGCGCAGCCGCTGGCGGGCACTGACCAACTTCGTCCTCATGAGCACCGGCTCGGTGCTCCTGGGCCTGCTCATCGTGAGCGTCCACCCGCACCGCATGGTCGGCAACCCGAGCCTGGCGGACCGGCTCACCCACGTCGTCTACGGCCTGGTCGGCTTCGAGGGCCCCGTCGACTACCAGGGCAACACCTCCTGGACGGTCGCCTTCTCCCTGGGCGCGCTCGGCTGGATCACCGCGGTCACCACGATCTACCTGGCCTTCCGCCCCGAGCACCCGGCCGCCCGGCTCACCGAGGAGGACGAGGCCAGGCTGCGCGAGCTGCTGGCCAAGCACGGCCGCCGGGACTCCCTCGGCCACTTCGCGCTGCGCCGCGACAAGGCGGTCGTCTTCTCCCCCAGCGGCAAGGCCGCGGTCACCTACCGCGTCGTCTCCGGGGTGATGCTCGCCAGCGGCGACCCGATCGGTGACGTCGAGGCCTGGCCGGGCGCCATCGAGCGCTTCATGGACGAGGCCAAGGCCCACTCCTGGACGCCCGCCGTGATGGGCTGCTCGGAGACCGGCGGCCAGGTCTGGACCCGGGAGACCGGCCTGGACGCCCTGGAACTGGGCGACGAGGCGGTGGTGGACGTCGCGGATTTCTCGCTCGCCGGACGCGCGATGCGCAATGTCCGCCAGATGGTCAAGCGCATCGAGCGGGCCGGCTACGAAACCCGGGTGCGGCGCGTGGCTGACCTGGGCGATGCCGAACTGGAACGCATCCGGCGCGCCGCCGACGACTGGCGCGGCACCGACACCGAGCGCGGTTTCTCCATGGCGCTCGGCCGCATCGGCGACCCCGCCGACGGTGACTGCCTCATAGCGACCGCGCACAAGCAGGACGACGAGCCGGGCGAGTACGGCGACCTGAAGGCGATCCTGCACTTCGTGCCCTGGGGCCCCGACGGCGTTTCGCTGGACCTGATGCGGCGCGACCGCTCGGCCGACCCGGGGATGAACGAGCTGCTGATCGTGGCCGCGCTGCAGGCGGCCCCGAAGTTCGGCATCACCCGCGTCTCGCTGAACTTCGCGATGTTCCGCTCGGCGCTGGCGCGTGGCGAGAAGATCGGCGCGGGGCCGGTGCTGCGGGCCTGGCGGGGGCTGCTGGTGTTCCTCTCCCGCTGGTTCCAGATCGAGTCGCTGTACAAGTTCAACGCCAAGTTCCAGCCGCGCTGGGAGCCGCGGTTCGTCGTCTACCGCGCCTCCGCGGACCTGCCGCGCATCGGCTTCGCCGCCATGCAGGCGGAGGGCTTCGTCAACCTCGCGCTGCCGCTGCCGCGCTTCCTGCGCCGCCGCCGCGCCGCCGAGCGCCCGTGCGCGCACACGGTGGCCGAGCACGACGTCCGCGCGGCCTGACACTCGCCCCGGCCCCCGCTCCCCGCGGGGGCCGGCCCGCTCCCGGCGCACAAGCGGCGCTCCGGAGGCGGGCCCGGCGGGGCAGGCGGGGCCTTCGGGACAGGCCCTAGGCTGAACGTATGAGCAACCACAGCGGGCGCGGCCGAGTGGCGGGCCTTCCGGCATGGGACCGGTGCGCGGTCATGGGGGTCGTGAACGTGACCCCCGACTCCTTCTCCGACGGCGGCCGCTGGTTCGACACGACCACCGCCGTCAAGCACGGCCTGGACCTGGTCGCGCAGGGCGCCGACCTGGTCGACGTCGGCGGCGAGTCCACCCGGCCCGGCGCACCCCGCGTCGACGAGGCCGAGGAGCTGCGGCGGGTGATCCCCGTGGTGCGCGGCCTGGCGGCCGAGGGCGTGACGATCTCCGTGGACACCATGCGGGCCCGCGTCGCCGAGCAGGCGCTCGCGGCCGGCGCCGCCCTCGTCAACGACGTCAGCGGCGGCCTCGCCGACCCCGCCATGATCCCCGTGGTCGCGGACGCGGGCGCCCCCTTCGTGGTCATGCACTGGCGCGGCTTCCTGCAGGGCGCGGCCGTCCACGGCGTCTACGACGACGTCGTCACCGAGGTCGTCGACGAGCTGCACGCGCGCGTGGAGGCCGTGCTGGAGGGCGGCATCCGCCCCGACCGCGTCGTGATCGACCCCGGGCTCGGCTTCTCCAAGGAGGCCGAGCACGACCTGACGCTCCTGGCCCACCTGGACCGCCTGCTCGGCCTCGGCCACCCCCTGCTGGTCGCCGCCTCCCGCAAACGCTTCCTCGGCCGGGTGCTGGCCGGCCCCGAGGGCGCGCCGCCGCCCGCGCGCGAGCGTGACGCGGCTACCGCCGCGGTCTCCGCGCTCGCCGCGCAGGCCGGCGCGTGGGCGGTGCGCGTGCACGAGGTGCGCGCCACGGCGGACGCGGTACGCGTCGCGCGCGCCGTGGCAAAGGCGCGCACCGCCTCCGGCGCGTCCGGCTCCGCGCGGGGAGCCGAGGACGCCCGGTGAGCGCCCCGCACACCGACGTCGAGCAGGTGGAGGCGGCGAACACCGCCTACTACGAGGCACTGGAGCGCGGCGACTTCGAGGAACTGACCTCGCTCTGGCTCACCCCCGCCGACCTGGGCGTCGACGAGGAGTACCACGACCCGGCCGAGACCGGCGTGATCTCCTGCGTGCACCCCGGCTGGCCGGTGCTCACCGGTCGCGGCGAGGTTCTGCGCTCGTACGCGCTGATCATGGCCAACACCGACTACATCCAGTTCTTCCTCACCGACGTGCACGTCTCGGTCACCGGCGACACCGCCCTGGTGACCTGCACCGAGAACATCCTCAGCGGCGGCCCCGCCCCCGACGGCGGCGACGAGCCCGGCCCGCTGGTCGGGCAGCTGGTGGTCGCCACGAACGTGTTCCGGCGCACCCCGATCGGCTGGAAGCTGTGGTCGCACCACGCCTCCCCGGTCCTGGCCGAGAACGACACGGACGAGGGACATCCGGACGACAGCGCCGCCTGAGCGGGTAGGCGCAGCATGAGCGAACGCAGGCGAGCATTGGACGTGGCCGGAATCACGATGACGCGGGCGCGGGCGGCCACCGGTCCGTGAGCGACCGGGTTCTCCAGGGGAAACGTCAGGTGAAGCTTCCCCCGCCCGGGCCGCGCGGCCGTCCCCGCGGCCCGGCGCTGTCGGTGGCCGCGGGTAGATTCGTTCGAGGCCGGCGCACCGCCCGCACGCGGTGGGAACCGGCCGTCACCGACGATTGCAGGAGTGATTCGCGTGGATCGTGTCGCGCTGCGCGGCCTGAAGGCCCGCGGGCACCACGGAGTGTTCCCCAAGGAGCGCGAGGAGGGCCAGACCTTCCTCGTGGACGTCGTCCTGGGCGTGGACACCCGTCCGGCCGCGGCGGACGACGACCTGGCGAAGACCGTGCACTACGGCATCGTGGCCGAAGAGGTCGTGGCCGTGGTGGAGGGCGAGCCCGTGAACCTGATCGAGACGCTCGCCGAGCGCATCGCCCGGACCTGT
This sequence comes from Streptomyces mexicanus, assembly GCF_902506575.1. Lineage (GTDB taxonomy): Bacteria > Actinomycetota > Actinomycetes > Streptomycetales > Streptomycetaceae > Streptomyces > Streptomyces mexicanus. The sequence goes on from NZ_LR732544.1 coordinate 3,706,010, forward strand.
CTGAAGCACGAAGGGGTCCAGGAGGTCGAGGTGTGCGTCCACAAGCCGGACGCGCCGATCACGGTGCCCTTCGACGACGTGACCGTCACCATCACCCGGAGCCGAGTATGACCGCACCTTTCAGCCAGGGTCCCACCGACCCGACCGTCCAGCCGGTGCCCGCCTCCGTCGTCGAGAAGGTCGACGCAGCCGACACCACCCTGCAGAACCCGAAACGGGCCGTGCTCTCCCTCGGCTCCAACCTCGGCAACCGCTTGGAGACCCTCCAGGGTGCCGTCGACGCCCTGGAGGACACCCCCGGCGTGCGCGTCAAGGCGGTCTCCCCGGTGTACGAGACGGAACCGTGGGGCGTCGAGCCCGGCTCCCAGCCGTCGTACTTCAACGCGGTCGTCGTCGTGAAGACGACGCTGCCGCCGTCCTCCCTGCTGGAGCGGGCCCACGCCATCGAGGAGGCCTTCCACCGGGTGCGCGACGAGCGCTGGGGCCCGCGCACCATCGACGTCGACATCGTCTCCTACGCCGACGTCGTCTGCGAGGACCCGCGGCTGACCCTGCCCCACCCGCGCGCCCACGAGCGCGCCTTCGTGCTGGCGCCGTGGCACGACGTGGACCCCGACGCGCAGCTGCCCGGGCACGGGCCCGTGGCCGGCCTGCTCACCGCCGTCACCCGGGCCGGCGTCGCCCCGCGCGCGGACCTGGAACTCCACCTGCCCGAGTAGTCGTTAAGGTCAAGAAGATCCTCAACGACGTTAGCGGCGCGACCTGCCCCGACGGGGGGCCGGACCGGGCCGACCACGCCCGACCGCGGTCCGGGGGAGCTGAAGGGACACCGTGAAAGAGCTGCGCATCAGGGTGCTGATCGGCGTGTTCGTCGTCGCGGGCGTGCTGTCGTGGGCGGGCGCCCGCCTGTGGAACGCGGTGGGGACACTGCCCAGCGTGCCCCTGGCCGCTCCCGTCGTCCTGGCGCTGATCGCCGTGGTCCTGCTGTCCACGGCACTGTCGCTGCGCGCCCGTCTGAAGGCCCAGCGCGAGCGGCGTCCCGGCGCCAAGGGCGTCGATCCGCTGATGGCCGCCCGGGCGGTCGTCTTCGGCCAGGCCAGCGCCCTGGTGGCGGCCCTGGTCGCCGGCATGTACGGCGGCACGGGCGTCTTCCTGCTCGAACTTCTCGACATCCCCACCCGCCGCGACCAGGCCCTCTACGCCGGGTTCTCGGTCCTGGCGGGGCTCGCGGTAATAGCGGCGGCCCTGTTCCTGGAGCGGGTCTGCAGACTCCCCGAGGACGACGACGACAACCACGGCGGGGCGGAACCGGCGGCGTGAAGCCGCCCGCCCGCACGACATGAGCCGCCCGGCGGCCTGCGCCGTCGCACCGGACGACAGCCCGGCCGCCGGCCCGTCCGGTCCGCCGCCGGCTCCGTCACTGCGCCACGGCCAGGGCTCGTCACTCCCCCATGGCCAGGCTCGTCAGTTCGCCATGATCAGGCTCATCGCCTCGTTGCGGGTCGCCGCGTCGCGCAGCTGGCCGCGCACCGCCGAGGTGAGGGTCTTCGCGCCGGGCTTGCGGATGCCCCGCATCGACATGCACATGTGCTCGCACTCCACGACCACGATCACCCCGCGCGGCTCCAGGATCTCCATCAGGGAGTCGGCAATCTGCGTGGTGAGTCGTTCCTGCACCTGCGGCCGGCGGGCGTAGACGTCCACGAGCCGGGCCAGCTTCGACAGGCCCGTGATCTTCCCGCTGGCGGACGGGATGTAGCCGACGTGGGCGACGCCCCGGAACGGCACCAGGTGGTGCTCGCAGGTCGAGAACACCTCGATGTCCTTCACCAGCACCATCTCGTCGTGGCCCAGGTCGAACGTCGTCGTCAGCACGTCCTCGGGCGTCTGCCACAGCCCCGCGAATATCTCCTTGTACGCCCGCGCCACCCGGGCCGGGGTGTCGCGCAGGCCCTCGCGGTCCGGGTCCTCGCCGACCGCGATCAGGAGTTCGCGTACGGCGTTCTCGGCGCGCTTCTCGTCGAACTCGCCGATGGTGCCTTCGCCGTCCAGCGTCACGGGGTCGGTCATGTGAAGCCTCGTTCCTGTGTGTCTCAGCTGCGGACATGCAGAATGCCGCGCCCCCAGGCTAGAACCCAGGGGGCGCGGCATACATTCCGGGGCCGGAGGGCGCCCGGAGGGGCCGTTCGTCAGTTCTCCGGACGGTCCTCCGGGGACTGCTCCGTCGCCGGGGCGGGGTCCGCGGCCGTGGACTTCACGGTGCTGATCGCCGCGCCGTTCGCGCCGTTGGTCAGAGCCAGCTCCTTCGGGGAGAGCACCGGCGGACGGGTGGACGGGGTGCGCCGGGAGGAGCCGGTCCACGCGGGCCGCGGCGGGCGCTTGACCACCGGTGCGAAGATCTCCGCGATCTCCTCCTTGCCCAGGGTCTCCTTCTCCAGCAGGGCCAGGACGAGGTTGTCGAGCACGTCGCGGTTCTCGACCAGGATCTCCCAGGCCTCGTTGTGCGCGTTCTCGATGAGCTTCTTGACTTCCTCGTCCACCAGGGCGGCGACCTCCTCGGAGTAGTCGCGCTGGTGGGCCATCTCACGGCCGAGGAACGGCTCCGTGTTGTCGCCGCCGAACTTGATGGCGCCGAGGCGCTCGGTCATGCCGTACTGGGTGACCATCGCGCGGGCCGTGGCCGTGGCCTTCTCGATGTCGTTCGCGGCGCCCGTGGTCGGGTCGTGGAAGACCAGTTCCTCCGCCGCGCGACCGCCGAGCATGTAGGCCAGCTGGTCCAGCATCTCGTTGCGCGTGGTGGAGTACTTGTCCTCGTCCGGCAGGACCATCGTGTAGCCGAGGGCGCGACCGCGGGACAGGATCGTGATCTTGTGGACCGGGTCGGAGTTCGGCGAGGCCGCCGCGACCAGGGCGTGACCGCCCTCGTGGTACGCGGTGATCTTCTTCTCCTTGTCCGACATGATCCGGGTCCGCTTCTGCGGGCCGGCGACGACGCGGTCGATCGCCTCGTCCAGCATCTTGTTGTCGATCAGCTTCTTGTCGCTGCGGGCCGTGAGCAGCGCGGCCTCGTTCAGGACGTTGGACAGATCGGCACCGGTGAAGCCGGGGGTGCGGCGGGCGACGGCGGCCAGGTCGACGTCGGGCGCGACCGGCTTGCCCTTCTGGTGGACCTTGAGGATCTCCAGCCGGCCCTGCATGTCGGGGCGGTCGACGGCGATCTGCCGGTCGAAGCGGCCCGGGCGCAGCAGCGCCGGGTCGAGGATGTCGGGCCGGTTGGTCGCGGCGATCAGGATCACGCCGCCCTTGACGTCGAAGCCGTCCATCTCGACGAGCAGCTGGTTCAGGGTCTGCTCGCGCTCGTCGTGACCGCCGCCCAGGCCGGCGCCGCGGTGGCGGCCGACGGCGTCGATCTCGTCGACGAACACGATCGCCGGCGCGTTGGCCTTGGCCTGCTCGAACAGGTCACGGACCCGGGAGGCACCGACACCGACGAACATCTCGACGAAGTCGGAACCGGAGATCGAGTAGAACGGCACGCCGGCCTCGCCCGCGACGGCCCGCGCGAGCAGGGTCTTGCCGGTGCCGGGCGGGCCGTAGAGCAGCACGCCCTTGGGGATCTTCGCGCCGACGGCCTGGAACTTGGCCGGCTCCTGCAGGAACTCCTTGATCTCCTGCAGCTCCTCCACGGCCTCGTCCGCGCCCGCGACGTCCGCGAAGGTCGTCTTCGGGGTGTCCTTGGTGATGAGCTTGGCCTTGGACTTGCCGAAGTTCATCACCCGGGAGCCGCCGCCCTGCATCTGGTTCATCAGGAACAGGAAGACGACGACGATGAGGACGAAGGGCAGCAGGGAGAGCAGCACGCCGACGAAGGGGTTCTGCTTGGACGGCGAGACGGTGTAGCCGTCCGGGATCTGCTTGTCCTGGAACTTGGTCTGCAGCGTGTTGGCGATGGTCACGCCCTGGTCGCCGATGTAGCTCGCCTGGATCTTGGAGCTGCCGTCGACCTTCTGGCCGTCCTTGAGTTCGACCTTGATGGTCTGCTCGTCGCCGGTGGTCAGCTTGGCCTGCTGGACCCGGTTGTCATTGATCGCCGCTACGACCTGGCCTGTGTCCACCGTCTTGTAGCCGCCGGACGAGCCGACGACCTGCATCAACACGACCACGGCAAGGACGGCCAGCACGATCCACATGACCGGCCCACGGAAGTATCGCTTCACGTCCATCCATACGGAGCGGTGCCGCCCCGTCCCTCCTGCCATAGTGAGTTTGATAAGACAGTTCTTCTGACGGTACCCCAGCATTGTGGCTCGAAGCCGCACGGGACGGCTGGCGTTCCCGTCTGCATGCTCCAACGCGCACGGCGCCGCCGGGGTTCCCGATCACCGCGCGGCCCACGGCCGCCCGGGGTTTCAGCCGCCGTAGACGTGGGGCGCGAGCGTTCCCACGAACGGCAGGTTGCGGTACTTCTCGGCGTAGTCCAGGCCGTAGCCGACGACGAACTCGTTGGGGATGTCGAAGCCGACCCACTCCACGTCGATGGCGACCTTCGCGGCGTCCGGCTTGCGCAGCAGCGTGCACACCTTCAGGGAGGCGGGCTCGCGCGAGCCGAGGTTGTTGATCAGCCAGGACAGGGTCAGGCCGGAGTCGATGATGTCCTCGACGATCAGGACGTGCCGGCCCTTGATGTCGGTGTCGAGGTCCTTCAGGATCCGCACGACGCCGGAGGACTGGGTGCCCGCCCCGTAGGACGACACGGCCATCCAGTCCATGGTGACCGGGGTGGACAGCGCCCGGGCCAGGTCGGCCATGACCATGACGGCGCCCTTGAGGACACCGACGATCAGCAGGTCCTTGCCCGCGTACTCCGCGTCGATCTTCGCGGCCAGCTCGGCCAGCTTGGCGTCGATCTCTTCCTTGGTGATGAGCACCTTCTCGAGGTCGGCACCCATGTCTTTCGCGTCCACCCGCATCACTTTCGGTCGGTCGTCCCACCGGCTGCCGCGGCCCGCCCCGGCTGGGGGGACCGGCCACCGGGACCCTCCCCCTCGGGGAGACCGGCGCCTCCCCCGCGGGGGAAGGATTCAGCCTTGCCGAATCACCAGTCTGCCCCCCTGCCGCCGGACGACGACTTTGCCGGGGAGGTTGATGGCCCCCTGGCCGCGCCAGCCGGTGATCAGCCGGTCCATCTCCTCGATGTGGCGGGCGAACAGCGAACCGGCCGGGGCACCGGCCTCGATGGCGGCGCGGCGCAGGATGCGGCGGCGTACGGCGGGGGGCAGGGCGTACAGCTTGGCGCATTCCAGGCGGCCGGTGTCGTCGCGTACGGCGGCCTCGGCCTGGCCGGCCCAGGCATCGAGCGCGTCGGCGTCGTCCCGGGAGAGCTGGGCGGTGCGGGCCAGGGCCTCGACGACGCCCTTGCCGAGCGCCTTCTCCAGGGCGGGCAGTCCCTCGTGGCGCAGCCGGGAGCGGGTGTAGGCGGGGTCGGTGTTGTGCGGGTCGTCCCACACGGGCAGGGCCTGGACCATGCAGGCCTTGCGGGCCGTCTGGCGGTCGATGTGCAGGAACGGGCGCCGGTAGCGGCCGCCGGCCCCCGAGACCGCGGCCATGCCCGACAGGGAGCGGATGCCGGAGCCGCGGGCGAGGCCGAGCAGCACCGTCTCGGCCTGGTCGTCGCGGGTGTGACCGAGGAGGACCGCGGCGGCGCCGTGGCGTTCGGCGACGGCGTCCAGGGCGGCGTAGCGCGCGTCGCGGGCGGCGGCCTCGGGCCCGCCCTCGCGGCCCACGCGGACGGCGACGGCCTCCACCGGGTCCAGGCCCAGCTCGCGCAGCCGCTGGGCGACCTCCTCGGCGCGCTGGTCGGAGCCGGCCTGCAGGCCGTGGTCGACGGTGACGCCGCCGGCGCGGACGCCGAGCCGGGGGGCCTCGAAGGCGAGGGCGGAGGCGAGCGCCATGGAGTCGGCGCCGCCGGAGCAGGCCACGAGCACGAGGGGCGCCGACGGGTCCGCGGGGGCCCGCCGGGTGCGCGCCGTGGGGGGTCGTCGGCAGCGTCAGTGGGGTATAGGAGACGGTCGTCGGACTGCCCGCCTCGGCGCTGCTGTACTGGTGGCTGCCCCGGTCCACCGACGGGGCGGCCGAGCAGCGGCTGGCCGAGGCGGAGGCGGCCGCACTGGGGCGGGCGGCGCACGAGCACCGGGAGTCCTCCACGACATCCTGAACGAGCAGACCTCCCGCGCCCCGTACGCCGTGCACGCCCCGGCTGTCGCGCACGCCCCCTACGCCGCGCCGGTGCGAGGGGGGCGCCCGGCGCGGCGTAGGGGGCGTGCGCGACAGCCGGGGCGTGCACGGCGTACGGGGCGCGGGAGGTCTGCTCGTTCAGGATGTCGTGGAGGACGCGGCGTACCGCCAGGCGTATCGCCGCGACCGCAGGATGGGGACCCATGTCCGGTTCCCTTCACGGAAGTTTTCGGGGGGTGAGCCCGAGTCGGTCACTCAGAGTGTGTCGATGGTGACAGAAACGGGCCGTTCCCCGAGCATTGCACGCCTACCCATCGACCACGGTCCCTCGGACGGGTGATTGGCGGGGCGTTCGCCTGCCGTCGGCCGGATTCGGTTCACCCCCGTACGCATCGGTTCACGACTCCGCCTTGCGGTGCACCCGCGCGATCCAGTCCGCCGGTTTGGCGATCTCCGCCTTGGTCGGGAGCGTGTTCGGGGAGGTCCACACACGGTTGAAGCCGTCCATGCCGACCTGGTCGACGACGGCGCGCACGAACCGCTCGCCGTCACGGTACTGGCGCAGCTTGGCGTCCAGGCCGAGCAGCTTGCGCAGGGCCGTGTCCAGGCGCGAGGCGCCCTTGGCGCGGCGCTGCTGGAACTTCTCGCGGATCTCCGCCACGCTCGGCACGACGTCCGGGCCGACGCCGTCCATGACGTAGTCGGCGTGGCCCTCCAGCAGGGACATCACGGCGGTGAGCCGGCCGAGGATCTCCCGCTGGGCCGGGGTCTGCACCAGCTCCACCAGGGAGTGCCCGGCGTCGTCCTCCTCGCCCTCGGGGCGGCCGCCGACCAGCGACTGGGCGGCCTCGCGCAGCCGCTCCAGGAACGCCATCGGGTCGACGTCGGTCTCCGCCAGGAACGCCTGGATCTCCCCCTGGAGGTGATCGCGCAGCCAGGGCACGGCGGTGAACTGCGTGCGGTGCGTCTCCTCGTGCAGGCACACCCACAGGCGGAAGTCGTGCGGTGCGACGTCCAGCTCGCGCTCGACGTGGACGATGTTCGGCGCGACCAGCAGCAGCCGTCCGCCGCCGTCGCCCGCCGGCAGCTCGCGGGAGGCCGGGGCGAACGTCTCGTACTGCCCGAGCACCCGGGAGGCGAGGAACGACAGCAGCATGCCCAGCTCGACGCCGGTGACCTTGCCGCCCACGGCGCCCAGGACCGCGCCGCCGGGGCCGCCGCCGCGCCGTCGCTGCATCTTGTCCAGCAACGGCTTGAGCAGCTCGCGGAAGCCGGCGACGTTCGCCTTGACCCAGCCCGGGCGGTCCACGACGAGGACGGGCGTGTCGTGGCCCTCCTCCGTGCCCAGACGAGTGAAGCCCCGGACGTGCTCCTCCGAGGCTCTGGCATGCCGGCGCAGCTCCGCGACGACGGCGCGGGCCTCGTCGCGGCTGACTTCGGGGCCCGGCCTGACCAGCCGGGTCGCGGTCGCCACCGCGAGATTCCAGTCGATCATCCCGGGAGTTGCGGCACCACCGATGCTCGTCATGCGTCAACCGTACGTGAGCACTGCCGCTGGGGGCAGGCTGTGACGTGGGTGCGGTCCGGGTCGCGCGGGCGGGTGGGCCGACGGAAGGCGGGTGTCTGCTTCCGTCGTCCCGGCCGCGTCCGGCCGTCGTGGGCGTCTGCTTCCGCCGTCCTGCCCGCGTCCGCCCGCCGCGGGTGCCCGGCATGCCCTCGTCCCGCCCGCGCCCGGTCGCCACGGTCGTCCGCCGGCCGGACGCGGACGGCTCAGCGGCATCCGCAGCCCGCCAGGGCCGTCGCCGCGCGGTCCAGGGCGGACTGGGCCGCCTGGGGGTCGGTGGTGTCCTCGGCGAGGAAGGCGAAGGCCAACAGGCGGCCGTCCCGGTCGACGGCGGTTCCGGCCAGTGTGTTCACGCCGGTGAGGGTGCCCGTCTTGGCGCGGACGATCCCGGCCGCGCCGTCGCCGCTGTAGCGGTCGGCGAGGGTGCCGGTGAAACCGGCCACCGGCAGCCCGGTGAGGATCGGCCGGAGACCGGGGTGAGCGGGGTCGGCGGCCTCGCGCAGCAGCGCGGTGAGCAGGTCCGCCGTGAGCTTGTCGGAGCGGTCCAGGCCGCTGCCGTCGTGGAAGGCGGCGCCCGTCAGGGGCAGCCCCAGCCGTGCCAGCCGGTCGGCGATCGCCCGGGCGCCCCCGGCGAAGTCGGGCCGTTCGCCGGTGGCGGCGGCCGTCTGGCGGGCCAGGGCCTCGGCGATGTCGTTGTCGCTGTTGGTGAGCATGCGCTCGACCACGTCGGACAGCGGCGGCGAGGAGACGGACGCGAGGGTCTGCGCGCGGCCGGTCGCCTTGGCGGGGGCGGGCGCGCCGGTGCGGATGCCGTGGTCCCGCAGGAAGCCGGCGAAGGCGCGGGCGGCCGCGGCGGCCGGGTCGGCCGCGCGCGGGGCGGGGCCGCTGCCGGAGCCGTCGGTGCGGGCCTCGTCGGCCATCAGGGCGGTGACCCGGGCCAGGTTGTCGTTGACGCCGATGGGGTGCAGGTCGGGGCCGGCGTACAGGCTGGTGTCGTCCGACAGCGTCACCTCCTTCAGCCCGCGCTCGGTCAGCGCGGCGGCGGTGCGGTCGGCCAGGGTGCGCAGGCTCGCCCAGCCGCGGGGCTGGGCGCGGGCGGTGAGGGTGGGGTCGCCGCCGCCGATCAGGACGAGGCCGGCGGTGCCGGGCTCCAGGGCGGCTCGGGTGGTGAAGCGGTGGTCGGGGCCGAGGGCGGACAGCGCGGCGGTGGCGGTGGCGATCTTGGTGGTGGAGGCGGGGGTGAACGCGGCGTCGGCGTCCTGGCCGTAGAGCCGCCGGCCGGTGGTCAGGTCGAGGACGACGGCGGAGTGGCGGCCGCCGAGCGCGGGGTCGCGCAGCAGCGGGGCGAGGACGCCGGCGAGGGCGGGCGCTCCGGCCGCCGGGTTCGCCTGGCGCCCGCTTCGCCCGGGCCCGACCAGCACGGGCGGGGCGCTGGGCGCGGGCCGCAGCCCGTCGGCGGCGGTGCCGGACGGAGCGGACGTATCGGAACCACGGCCGTGATCTGCGCCACCCGCGCGCTCCAGGGCGGCGGCCCGGTCCCGCTCGGCCGTACGCTGGCCGGAGGAGTCCCAGGGACCGGCGGCGGTCACCACACCGGCGGCCAGTGCCAGACCGGCGGTGGCGGCGGGCGCGGGGGACTGCCAGGGCCGTGGCCGTGCCGGCCGCGGGCCTGCGGCGGTCGTGAGCCGTGCGATCCGCGGTGTCACGGACCGTGCGGCCCGTGCCAGCCGCGGCCGTACGGCGCGTGCCAGCCGTGGTCGTGCGGTCTGTGTCAGTCGAGCCAGACGTGGCCCTGCGGCCCGCGCCAGGCCCGTCAGACGCGGTTTCGCGGCCCGCCAGCCCCTCGGCTCCGGCACGACCACCAGCCCCTTTCGCGATCACACACCTGCGTGGGGGACACTTAATCACCAGAACTATGTGCTGATCATGGAGGAGCCACCGGTGGAGTTCGACGTCACGATCGAGATCCCGAAGGGTTCGCGGAACAAGTACGAGGTGGACCACGAGACCGGTCGTATCCGCCTGGACCGTCGACTCTTCACTTCGACCAGCTACCCGGCCGACTACGGCTTCGTCGAGAACACCCTCGGCGAGGACGGCGACCCGCTGGACGCGCTGGTCATCCTGGACGAGCCGACCTTCCCCGGCTGCCTCATCAAGTGCCGCGCGATCGGCATGTTCCGGATGACGGACGAGGCCGGCGGCGACGACAAGGTGCTGTGCGTGCCCGCCTCCGACCCGCGGGTGGAGCACCTGCGCGACATCCACCACGTGTCGGAGTTCGACCGCCTGGAGATCCAGCACTTCTTCGAGGTCTACAAGGACCTGGAGCCCGGCAAGTCGGTCGAGGGCGCCAACTGGGTCGGCCGCGCCGACGCCGAGGCGGAGATCGAGCGGTCCATCAAGCGCTTCCAGGAGCACGGCGGTCACTGACCCACGACACGGAAAGGGCCGCGGACACCCCGGGTGGGTGACGCGGCCCTTTCGGTTTGGGGCCCGGACCGCCGCGCATACTGAGGCCTACGGAACGTGTAGTTCAGGGAGCGTTGCCCAGTGACGGATGCGGAGAACCGCAAGCCTGCGGAGGACCGCAAGCCGAAGTCGGACGAGGCGAGGAGCGCCTTCGGGCGCCGCGCGGGATCGTCGGTGACGCAGGCGACGCAGGTGATGAACGTGCCACATGCGACCAAGGCGGCCGGTGGGACTTCTGTGACCAAGGGGTCAAAGGAGAATACTGCGGCTGCTGCGACGGAGCAGGCGAAGGCGAACAATGCGGCCACTGAGGCCGGTGGGGCCACCGTGACCAGCGGGGCAGGGGCGAACGCCGCGGCCTCAGCGACCAAGGAAACGCAGGCGACCCGAGAGGCCAAGGCCTCTCCCGCCGTCTCGCCCTCCTCGGTGACCCAGGTGATTCCCCTCCCCGTCGTGCCCTCCGGGCCGGACGGGGAGTCGTCCACGACGTCCGAGTTCGCCGTCCCGGAAGGGCTGGCCGTGCCGCGGACCGGCAGCGAGTCCGAGACCACCTCGGAGTTCGCCATCCCGGACGGCCTGGAGGTGCCCGAGCCGCCGACCGCGGAGCCGGAGGGCTCGGCGTTCAGCCTGCCGCGCATCTACAGCGCCCGGCAGGCGCCGGCCGCCTTCACCCCGCCCGGCGGCGTCCCCGCGGTCAGCCTGACCAAGGACGTCCCCTGGCAGGACCGGATGCGCACGATGCTGCGCATGCCGGTGGCCGAGCGTCCGGCCCTGGAGCCGGTGCAGAAGACGGAGGAGGGCGGCCCGGCCGTCCCGCGCGTGCTCGACCTGACGCTGCGTATCGGCGAGCTGCTGCTCGCCGGCGGCGAGGGCGCCGAGGACGTGGAGACGGCGATGTTCGCGGTCTGCCGTTCCTACGGCCTGGACCGCTGCGAGCCGAACGTCACCTTCACCCTGCTGTCCATCTCCTACCAGCCGTCCCTGGTGGACGACCCCGTGTCGGCCTCCCGCGTGGTGCGCCGCCGGGGCACCGACTACACCCGCCTCGCGGCCGTCTTCCAGCTCGTCGACGATCTGAGCGACCCGGAGACCCACGTCTCCCTGGAGGAGGCCTACCGGCGGCTGGCCGAGATCCGACGCAACCGGCACCCCTACCCCGGCTGGGCGCTCACCGCGTCCGCCGGGCTGCTCGCGGGTGCGGCCTCCCTGCTGGTCGGCGGTGACCTGATCGTGTTCGTGGCGGCCGCGGTCGGCGCGATGCTCGGCGACCGGCTGGCCTGGCTGTGCGCGGGCCGCGGGCTGCCGGAGTTCTACCAGTTCACCGTTGCCGCGATGCCGCCGGCCGCGCTCGGCGTCGCCCTCACGGTGGCGCACGTCGACGTGAAGGCCTCCGCGGTCATCACCGGTGGTCTGTTCGCGCTGCTGCCGGGGCGGGCGCTGGTGGCGGGCGTGCAGGACGGCCTCACCGGGTTCTACATCACCGCCTCCGCGCGCCTGCTGGAGGTCATGTACTTCTTCGTCGGCATCGTCACGGGCGTGCTGACCGTCCTGTACTTCGGCGTGAAGCTGGGCGCCCCGCTCGACCCGGACGCGATGCTCGGGGTCAGCAACCGGCCGGTGATGCAGATCGTCGCGTCGATGCTGCTGTCGCTGACCTTCGCGGTGCTGCTGCAGCAGGAGCGGTCCACGGTGCTGCTGGTGACGCTCAACGGCGGGGTCGCCTGGGTGGTGTACGGCGCGATGCACTACGTCGCCGGGTTCTCCCCGGTGGCCTCCACGGCGGTCGCGGCGGGACTGGTGGGCCTGTTCGGGCAGCTGATGGCCCGCTACCGGTTCGCTTCCGCGCTGCCGTACACGACCGCCGCCATCGGCCCGCTGCTGCCCGGTTCGTCGACGTACTTCGGGCTGCTGTCGATCGCGCAGAACCACATCGACAAGGGGCTGGTGTCACTGGCCAAGGCGGTCTCGCTCGCCATGGCCATCGCGATCGGCGTGAACCTCGGCTCTGAGATCTCCCGGCTGTTCCTGCGGGTGCCCGGCGCCGGCCGTGCGGCGGGCCGCCGGGCGGCGAAGCGGACGAGGGGCTTCTAGCCGGCGGACGCGGTCGCCTTCGGAAGCGGGCGAGGGGTCCCTCGGCCCTGTCGTCCGGGTGCGGGGGTTCAGCGGCGGTAGGAGCCGCCGCCGTCGGGGTAGGGCGCGTCCGGGTCCTGGTGGCGGTAGCGGGGGTCCGGACCCGGCTGCGGGGCGTAGTCGCCCGCGGGGGCACCGTAGGACTGCTGCGGGTGGGGCTGCTCGGGGTACGGCTGCTGGGCGTACGGCTGCTGACCGTAGCCGCCGCCGTAGTGCTGCTCGTTCTGCTGGTGACCCTGCGGGTGGTTCTGCGGCCGGCCCTGCTGGTGGTCCGGCTGCTCAGGGTACGGCTGCTGGGGGTACGGCTGCTGCTCGCCGTACTGCTGGTTCTGCTCGCCGTACTGCTGGTTCTGCTCGCCGTACTGCTGGTAGGGCGGCTCGATGCGGCGCAGGCGGGTCGTGGCGTCGTCCATGACCGGCTGCTGCTGCGGGTACGGCTGCGCGGCGTACTGCTGGGCGTAGGGCTGCTGCGCCTGCGGGTGCTGGGGCGCGGCGGGCGGCTGCGGCTCCCTCTTGCCCTTCGCCCGGGCCCTGAGCAGTTCGATGGCGACCGGGATCACCGAGACCAGGACGATCAGGATGAGGATCGCCTCGATGTTGTTCTTGACGAAGGCGATGTTGCCCAGCCAGGAGCCCAGCAGGGTCACGCCCGCGCCCCACAGCACACCGCCGATCACGTTGAAGACCAGGAACGAGCGGTACCGCATGCCGCTGACGCCCGCGATGATCGGCGTGAAGGTGCGCACGATGGGCACGAAACGGGCCAGCACCAGCGACTTGGGGCCGTACTTCTCGAAGAACTCGTGCGCCTTGGTGACGTTCTCCTGCTTGAACAGGCGGGAGTCCGGCCGGTTGAAGAGGGACGGGCCGACCTTTCTGCCGAACATGTAGCCCGCCTGGTCGCCGAGGACCGCGGCGAGGCAGATCAGCGCGATGGCCGCCCACAGGGGGAAGTCCATCTGGTGCGACGTGATCAGCAGGCCGCAGGTGAACAGCAGGGAGTCGCCCGGCAGGAAGAACCCGATCAGCAGACCCGACTCGGCGAACACGACGAGGAGCAGGCCCCAGATGCCGAAGGTGTCGAGGAGGTAGTTCGGATCGAGCCAGCTCGGGCCGAGGGCAAGCGTCGTCACGTTACCGGGCTCCTGAAGGGGTGAGGACGGACGGCGGCGGTTCGGCCTCCGTGATGCTGCCGCACAAACTATCAACGCATGGTGTACGGCTCGCGTTCCACAGGGGTCGGAAGGGTACCCCGCCGACCGGTCCTCACCCGCCCGGGCCCGGCCGGCCCGGTCAGGCCCGCCCGGCCCGGTCAGTCAGCCCCTTCCGGGTCCGGTCAGGAGCCGGCGGTGCGGCGCCCGGCGTTGGCGAGGATCGCCTCGCGCAGGTGTTCGGCGAGGCCCGGCCGCATCGCGTCGTAGTACGCCTTGAAGCGCTCGTCGGAGACGTACATCTCCGCGAAGCACCGGTGCATCTCGTACGGCACCTCGAAGTACCACCGGCTGATGTGCTGCCGGTGCTCCTCGGCCAGGTCCATGGCCGCCTCGCCGGTCGGCCGCTCGCCGGCGGCCACCAGGGCGGCGTACCGCTCCTGCCAGTCGTCGACCTCGGCCTGGATGCGCTTCCAGTCCTCCTTGGTGTAGGTGGCGGCGCGGCGCCGGGACTCGGCGTACGCCTCCGTGTTCCCCCAGCGCTGCTCGGTCTCCTCCGCGTACTGCGCGGGGTCCTTGTCGCCGAAGACCTCGAAACGCTCCTCGGGCGTGAGATCGATCCCCATCGTGCGTGCCTCCATGGCGTGCTCCACCGCCGCGGCCATCTTCTGCAGCTTCTCGATCCGGGCGGTGAGCAGCTCGTGCCGGCGCCGCAGGTGCTCCCGCGGGTCCGCGTCCGGGTCGTCGAGCAGGGCCGCGACCTCGTCGAGCGGGAAGCCCAGCTCCCGGTAGAACAGGATCTGCTGCAGCCGGTCGAGGTCGGCGTCGTTGTAGCGCCGGTGGCCCGCGTGGCTGCGCTCGCTGGGTACGAGCAGGCCGATGTCGTCGTAGTGGTGCAGCGTGCGCACCGTCACCCCGGCGAAACCGGCGACCTGTCCCACGGAGTAGCTCACTCCCCGCTCCCTTCTCGGTACGCACTCCACGGTCGGCCCTGACGTGGCGTGAGGTGCAAGTCCGTGAGCGTACGGGGCGCGGTTGCTCCCGCGGACCGGCCGCGCCTGCCGGCTCCACCAGCGCGAACGCCGTCTTCCCGTCCGGCGACGGAGCCGTCAGGTCACATGCCGTCCGCCGTGGAGGCCGTTCTCGTCGCTGCTTCCGGGGAGCGCCGAAGGACTCAGAACGGGAAGCCGCTCCGCCCGTGCTGCACGGAGATCCACTTCAGCGTGGTGAAGGCGTCCACGGTCGTCTCGCCGTTCAGGCGGCCGATGCCGGAGTGCTTCTCGCCGCCGAAGGGGACGCGCGGCTCGTCGTGGACGGTGCCGTCGTTCACGTGGAACATGCCGGTGTCGATGCGCCGGGCGAAGGCGACGCCCCGCTCGATGTCCGCCGTGTGCACCGCGCCGCTCAGGCCGTAGGGGGTGTCGTTGACGATCCGGACCGCCTCCTCCTCGCCGTCGAAGGGGACGAGGAAGGCGACCGGGCCGAAGACCTCCTGCTGGAGCAGGGGCGAGTCGGCGGGGACGCCCGTCAGGACGGAGGGCTCGACCAGGTTGTCCCTCCTCGTGCCCCGCACCAGCGCCGTCGCGCCCTCGGCGAGCGCCTGCTCGACGACGGCCGCGACGGCGGCGGCCTGGGTGGAGTTGATCACCGGGCCGATGACGGTCAGCGGGTCGCGCGGGTCGCCGGACTTCAACGACTTCACCTTGGCGACGAACTTCTCGGTGAACTCCTCGGCGACGGAGCGGTCCACCAGGACGCGGTTGGCGGCCATGCACACCTGGCCCTGGTGGACGAAGCGGCTGAAGACGGCCGCGTCCACGGCGTAGTCGAGGTCGGCGTCGTCCAGGACGACGAGGGCGCTGTTGCCGCCGAGTTCCAGCACCGCGCGCTTGAAGTGGGAGGCGCAGACGGTGGCGACGTGCCGGCCGACCTTGTCGGAGCCGGTGAAGGAGATCACCTTGGGGACGGGGTGTTCGATGAAGGCGTCGCCGATCTCGGCGATGTCGGTGACGACGACGTTGAGCAGACCGGCGGGCAGCCCGGCGTCCTCGAAGATCTTCGCGACCAGGGTGCCGCCGGCGATCGGCGTGTTCTGGTGCGGCTTGAGCACCACGCCGTTGCCGAGCGCGAGGGCCGGGGCGACCGACTTCACCGACAGGAGGAAGGGGAAGTTGAAGGGGCTGATCACACCGACGACGCCGACCGGGACGCGGTAGACGCGGTTCTCCTTGCCGTCGCCCGGGGAGGGCAGGATGGTGCCCTGCGGGCTGAGCGTCAGGTGCACCGACTCGCGCAGGAACTCCTTGACGAGGTGCAGCTCGAAGGCGGCCTTGAGGCGGGTGCCGCCCAGCTCGGCGACGATCAGCTCGGTGATCTCCTGCTCGCGCTCCTCGACCAGGCGCAGTGCCTTCTCGAAGACGGCACGGCGGACGTAGGGGTTGGTTCCGGCCCACTCCTTCTGGACCCGGGCCGCCGCCCTGTAGGCCTGATCCACCTCCTCGACCGTGGCTATGGTGATCGAGGCCAGCTTCTCGTCGTCGTACGGGTTGAAGTCGATGATGTCCCAGGAGCCGGTGCCCGGGCGCCACTCGCCGTCGATGTACTGCTGGGCCAGGTCGGTGAAGTAGGACGACATGTGCTCCCTCGCATCCCGGGCTCGCGGAGTCTGATGGGACGTCATCGTACGTGTGGGCGAGTCGGGTTGGGGGTCTTCGCGCGGTCTTCGGGGAGCGGCGAAGGCCCCTAGGAGAGCCGTGGTCCTGGGAGAAGCGCAGTCCTGGGAGAGCCGTGGTCCTAGGAGAGCTGCAGGAGTCCGCGCAGCAGGTCGCGGCTCTCGTCCGGGCCGGGGCTGTCGTGCTGCAGCTCCGTGAGCGCCTTGTCGTACTGGGCGACGTCCTCGCGCTTGTCCAGGTACAGGGCGCTGGTCAGCTGCTCGACGTAGACGACGTCGGACAGGTCGGGCTCGGGGAAGCTGAGCAGCGTGAACGCGCCGGACTCGCCGGCGTGGCCGCCGAAGCTGAACGGCATCACCTGCAGGCGCACGTTGGGCCTCTCGGACATCTCGATCAGGTGCTGCAACTGGCCGCGCATCACCTCGCGGTCGCCGTAGGGGCGGCGCAGGGCGGCCTCGTCCAGGACGATGTGCAGTTCGGGAGCGTGCTCGGAGACGAGGTATTTCTGCCGTTCCAGGCGCAGGGCGACGCGCCGCTCCACATCGGCCTCGCTCGCGTCCTTCATGCCGCGGCGGACCACCGCGCGGGCGTACGCCTCGGTCTGCAGCAGTCCGTGCACGAACTGCACCTCGTAGACACGGATCAGCGACGCGGCGCCCTCCAGGCCCACGTAGGTCGGGAACCAGCTGGGCAGGACGTCGGAGTAACTGTGCCACCAGCCCGCGACGTTGGCCTCCTTGACGAGGGACAGCAGTGAGGTGCGCTCCGCCTCGTCCGTGATGCCGTACAGGGTCAACAGGTCTTCGACGTCACGTGCCTTGAAGCTCACCCGGCCCAGCTCCATCCGGCTGATCTTCGACTCCGAGGCGCGGATCGAGTACCCCGCCGCCTCCCGGGTGATCCCCCGCGCTTCCCGCAGCCGCCTGAGTTGCGAGCCGAGCAGCATCCGCCGCACCACCGATCCGGGCTCTCCCGCGCTCACGTTCGCCAGCCTCCCCAACGGTCCTTCAAGGGCCGAAGTCTGCCACTAAATCACTCCGAGCAGTACTCGCGCGATTACGCAACCGTGGAGGCCGCGCCCCGGCCGGTCTTCACCGAAAACGCACGGAACACGGCAAGCAGGCGTCAAGAAGAAGGCGCACGGCAGACGAGAAGACGGCGGAAAAAATGGCCAGCAAGCGGTACGGGAGGGCTGATTCCGGTCACGTGCACGTGCATCTGCCCTTGCATCCGCCCGCCGCATCCGAAACCATGGTCCCCGCGCCACCGCTGCATCGCAACGATCTGCATCGCAACGACCGCGAAATCCCGGGAGTGCCTCGCATGGGGACGAATGGATCGACCATGCTCGAGCCGTTACGGCAGGGCCTTCCGCCACTGGACCCCGCGGCCGTGTCCGATGCCGCCTCCTGCGCCCTGCCGGCCCGCTACGAGGCCGTGCGCGAGGCGAGACGGTTCACCCGCCGCACGCTCGACCAGTGGGGACTCGACGAGCGCTGCGACGACGTCTGCCTGGTGGTCTCGGAACTGGTCACCAACGCCCTGCGGCACGCACTGCCGGCGGCGCGCGGACGCGAGCAGGTGGCGTCCCACCCGGCGCCGGCGGTGCGGCTGCACCTGATGCACCGGACCGGGCACCTGGTGTGCGCCGTGCGCGACCCCAGCCAGGTCAATCCCGTCACCCGCGACCCGGACGACGTCTGCGCCGACTCCGCCGAGTCGGGCCGGGGACTGTTCCTCGTCGACTCCTTCAGCGACGGCTGGGGCTGGCATCCGCTCGCGGGCGCGCTGGGCGGCAAGGTCGTGTGGGCGCTGTTCCGGCTGACGGACGGCGGTCGGACGACCGTGTGACGACGGCAGGCGCAGCGTCGGCCGGGGGCGGCTCGGCCGACGCTGCGGTTCTACGCGTGTCACGACACGGGACGCGTACGTCGGCGCGCACCGGCCGCGCTGCGGTTGTGACCTGACACCGGGTCAGCCCGCGACCAGGTGGTCGAACTCGCCGTCCTTCACGCCCAGCAGCATCGCCTCGATCTCGGCGCGTGTGTAGACCAGCGCCGGCCCCTCCGGGAAACGCGAGTTGCGCACCGCCACCTCGCCGCCCGGCAGCCGCGCGAACTCCACGCAGGACCCCTGCGAGTTGCTGTGCCGGCTCTTCTGCCAGGTCACCCCGCGCAGCAGTGTGGCCGCCATGCCGTTGTACACGTCGCACTCCCCGTACCCGCCGTCAACGTCGTGGTCCACAGGTCGCTCCCCGATGGTGCACTGGCTGGTGTGGCCATGGATGCATTGGTCAACTGACCCGGATCATAACGTGGTTCACGTGCAGCTGCGCGAGCATATGCACGTGCACGCGCAGTGGTGCGGCGATTACACGACCGGCCGGTGACGACCGGCTTTGACGTGTCCTTTGCCAACTGTCCCCCAGCGTCTGCCCCGGAACGCACCGACCATGCGAGGGCCGCGCACATCCTCCCCGCGCTGCCTACTCCCTGGTAGCTTGCCGGGGGTGACGTCCGGCCGCGCGGCGGCCGGCCGCTTCCGAGTTGGGGGGCTTGCAGTGACCACGGCGACCAGGAGCACCACCACGGCGCGGACGGCACGAATTGTGCGGGCGGCGCGAGTTGTGCGGGCGGCGCGGGTGCGGAGGGCCACGGCGCGGATCGCGGCCGCGGCACTGCTCGGCGCGCTGGCGCTGACCGCGTGCGACAGCGGCGGCTCGGACTCGGGGGCCGGGGGGCCGGGGGCC
>NZ_LR732544.1:3725082-3753562 GCF_902506575.1 Streptomyces mexicanus
GTCGGGGGACGGGGCGTGGGCGGCCAGCAGCGCCTCGTCCACGCTGTGCCGCGCCATCAGCTCCTGCGCCTTGGCGCTCAGGGCCTCCGCCTCCTCCGGGTACCCGGTCGCCTCGGCCTTGGCGAGCAGCGCGCGGATCCGGCCGAGCACGCGCGACTCGCCGCGCGGCGCGGCCCGCCCGGGCTCGCCGGGGTCGTCCAGCGTTTCCAGGGCGGGCAACCGCAGCAGCAGCCGGTACAGCTCCAGTACGGCTGTGGCGTGCGAGAAGCGGTCGGTGCGGTCGGAACCGGCGGGACGATCGGGGCGGTCGCGGTCGGCGGAACGGCCGGGGCGGTCGGTGCGGGCACGCGCGGGGCGGGCGGCCGGCTCGTCAGGTCGGAGCAGGCGGTCGAGCTGAGCGAGCTGGGAGGCCCAGCGCCGGCCGCGCGGCCGGTCGGTGGCGGCCTGCGCGCGGATGAGCCCCGCCACGAGCCGTACGTGTGCCTCGTCCAGCTCCCGCCGCACGATGCGCACGACATCGGCCGGCTGCCACCCTCGCCGCCACGCGGCGGCCACCAACTCCTCGCCCCTCCGCGCGAGTTCGGCATCAGACGCCGGGTCGGCGGCGAGCAGGGAGGCGCCCGTGTCGAGGGCGTCGTCGGTGGCGGTGTGCAGCGCGACCCGAAGGGCGCGCTCGACGGTGCCGGACGGACCGGACGAGCCGGAGGCGGAGGTGCTGGAGGGACTCACGCACCGATCGTGCCATGAGCGACTTCCGCACCGCTTTCTCTGTCCACAGCCTGTGGACAGAGCACTCGACGTCCACCCTTCCTGACTGTCAACCGACGGTTGACACCCCTGGGCTGTCAACCTACGGTTGCCACATGACGAACCCCACCTTCAGGTCGTCGGTCCGTCTCGACGACCTCATCACCGCGATCAAGACGGCCCATCAGGAGCCTCTCGAGCAGCTGCAGGACGCGGTGCTCGCCGCCGAATACCTCGGTGAGGTGGCCGACCACCTCATCGGGCACTTCGTGGACCAGGCCCGGCGCTCCGGCGCGTCCTGGACCGACATCGGCAAGAGCATGGGCGTCACCCGGCAGGCCGCGCAGAAGCGGTTCGTGCCGAAGGAGTCCACCGATCTCGACCCCAACCAGGGCTTCAGCCGCTACACACCGCGCGCTCGGAAGGTCGTCATGGCCGCCCACGACGCGGCCAAGGCGGCCCGGAGCCCGGAGGGCCTGCCCGTGCACCTCGTCCTCGGACTGCTCACCGAGTCCGAGGCCCTGGCCGCCAAGGCGATCCAGCACCAGGGCGTCACCCTGGAGGCGGTCCGCGAAGCCGCCACCGCCGCCCTGCCGCCGGCGTCCCCCGACGCCCCGGAGCTGGTCCCCTACGGCCCTGCGGCCAAGAAGGCCCTCGAACTCACCTTCCGCGAGGCCCTCCGCCTCGGCCACAACTACATCGGCACCGAGCACATCCTGCTGGCGCTGCTGGAGCTGGAGAACGGCGAAGGACTCCTCAGCGGTCTGGGCCTCGACAAGACCCGTACGGAGGAGTACGTCCTGACGACGCTGTCGGCCCTGCTCGAGGACCGTCGCGAGGAGGCTCGGCAGCAGGTTCGGCAGGAGGCGGCCGAGCCGGCCGAGTCCGCGCCGGACCCCGACGGCGAGGGCGCCTGACACCGCAGGTCGGAGCCGTGTGTCAGACCCTCCTGCGAGACTCGCCCACATGACCGGTCGATGGGCTCTCGCTCCGGCCGAGGACGGTGGCGCCAACATCGCCCCCCTCGGCCCGGACGGGCTGCCCGCCGGCCCGGTGCTCCGGGAGGCCGACCTGGCCGAGGCCGTCCGGAGCCGGCCGGAAGTCACGCGCTGGGTGTGGCGGTCCACCGCCGAGGTCGCCCCGCGTCTGATCGAGGCGGGCGTCCACGTGGAGCGGTGCTACGACATCGAGGGCGCCGAGACCCTCCTCCTCGGCCACGAGGGACGCTACGGCGCACCGCGCTCGGCGGCCGCCGCGCTGGCCAGGCTGCGCGGCGGCCCCGTACCGCCGGACCCGCCCCAGCCCACCGCCACCCCCGGAGCACAGTCCCCGCTGTTCGAGCCGCCGGCCGCCCGGCTGCCGCTGGAGGACCTGATCGCGGTCTACGCCGAGCAGCAGCGCAGGCACGAGCGGGCCGAGCACCCCGAGCGCATGCGACTGCTGACCGCCGCCGAGTCGGCCGGCATGCTCGTGGCGGCGGACATGAACCACGCGGGCCTGCCCTGGCGCGCCGATGTGCACCGCCAGGTGCTGCACGAACTGCTCGGCGAGCGGTACGCGGGCGGCGGCGAGCCGCGCCGCCTGGCCGAGCTGGCCGACGAGGTGTCGGCCGCCTTCGGGCACCGGGTGCGGCCCGAGCTGCCCGCCGACGTCGTCAAGGCGTTCGCCCGCGCCGGGATCAAGGTGCGGTCCACCCGCCGCTGGGAGCTGCAGACCGTCGACCACCCGGCCGTCCAGCCCCTGCTGGAGTACAAGAAGCTGTACCGAATCTGGGTCGCCCACGGCTGGTCCTGGCTGCAGGACTGGGTACGGGAGGGACGGTTCCGGCCGGGGTTCCAGGCCGGCGGTACGGTCAGCGGGCGGTGGGTGACCAACGGCGGCGGCGCGCTGCAGATCCCCCGGGTGATCCGGCGGGCGGTGGTCGCCGACCCGGGCTGGCGGCTGGTCGTCGCCGACGCCGACCAGATGGAGCCCCGCGTCCTCGCGGCGATCTCCCGCGACCCCGGCCTGATGGAGGTGGCCGGCCGGGACACCGACCTGTACCAGGCCGTCTCGGACCGCGCCTTCTCCGGCGACCGCGCCCAGGCCAAACTCGCCGTGCTCGGCGCCGTCTACGGCCAGACCTCCGGTGACGGGCTGAAGAACCTCGCCGCCCTCAGACGCCGATTCCCGCACGCGGTCGCCTACGTCGACGAGGCCGCCCGGGCGGGCGAGGAGGGGCGCCTGGTCCGCACCTGGCTGGGGCGCACCTGTCCCCCGGCCTCGGGAGCCGCGGACGACGTGGCCGAGGAGGCCGGACTGCCCCAGGAGGACGGCACGGAACCGGCCGGCCCCGAGCAGGGCGGGCGGTCCGCCGACCACGGCTGGGGTCCTGGGTACGCCTCCGCCGACGCGCGCGCCCGTGGCCGCTTCGCCCGCAACTTCGTCGTCCAGGGCAGCGCCGCCGACTGGGCCCTGCTGCTGCTCGCGGCCCTGCGCCGCGCCTGCCGGGACCTGGCGGCCGAGCTGGTGTTCTTCCAGCACGACGAGGTGATCGTGCACTGCCCCGAGGAGGAGGCGGACACCGTCGTCGCCGCCATCCGACAGGCGGCGGAACTGGCCGGTCGGCTGACCTTCGGCGAGACACCGGTGCGGTTCCCGTTCACCACGGCGGTGGTGGAGTGCTACGCGGACGCCAAGTGACGTGCTCGCGGCCGGCTCCGGGGAAGGGGGCGGGGCGGTTCGGAAGGGACGTGGTGCCCGCCGTTCAGACGATCGGGGGGCGGCCCAGCCGGGTGAGCCGCCACACGGTCCGCCAACGCATGGGCCGCCGCTCCCCCGCGGGCCGGCGCAGCCCCTCCCAGAACCCGCCGCACCACGCCCGCAGTCCGGCGAGCGACCGGGTGCGCAGGAGGGTGAGCAGCGTCCACACCCCGAGGTGGACCGGGATCAGCGCGAGCGGCAGCCGGCGCCGCACCAGCCAGACACGGTTGCGCGCGGTGACCCGGTGGTAGATGGCGTGCCGGGCGGGTGACGTCCGGGGGTGCCGCAGGAGCAGTTCGGGGGCGTAGAGGATCTTCCAGCCGGCGTCGGCGGCGCGCCAGGCGAGGTCGGTCTCCTCGTGCGCGAAGAAGAACTCCGCGGGCCAGTCGCCGGTCTGCTCCAGCATCCGCATGCTCAGGGCGTGCCCGCCGCCGAGGAACCCGGTGACGTATCCGCCCCGCATCGGGTCGGAAGCGCCCACCCGGGGCACGTGCCGCTGCTGGGTCTCGCCGTACTCGTCGGCGATGCGGAAGCCGACGATGCCGAGGCGGTCGTCGGCGGCGTACAGGTCCCGTACGCGGCGCAGCACGTCGGCGTCGACCAGCAGCCCGTCGTCGTCGAGATCGACGACGACGTCCACGTCGCCGAACTCCCGCAGCCGGGCGAGGGCGACGTTGCGTCCGCCGGGGCAGCCGAGGTTGTCGTCCAGCTCGACGACCGTCACCTCGCCGGGCAGGGAGAGCCGGCGGGCGAATTCGGGCAGCCGGCAGCCGTTGCCCACGATCACGATGCGGGCAGGCTCCAGGTCCTGCTTGGCCACGGACTGGAGCAGGGCGTCGACCTCGGCGGGCCGGTTCCCCATGGTCACCACGGCAACGGCGATCCTCGGACCAGTGGACACGGCTTCCTCACCTCGTCGACATCATCGGCGCCGGCGGCACCCGCGCGGCGGCCGTGGACACCGGCCGGGACCGCGAGGGCGCTCGTCGTTCACGAAGATGTTGCCGCAACCACGCCGGTTGTCCGCCGCCACCACGCGCTGTGCCGCCCGCGCGCCGTCCGGCCCGCCTCCCGCCGGCACAGGGCGGTTGGCCCGGCGCCCGCGAACGACGAAGATCGAGCCCCGGCAACCATCGACCGCAGGGAGAGAACCCGCATGCGACTGCGCTGTGCCGTGCTCGACGACTTCCAGAACGCCGCGACCACCGTCGCCGACTGGTCACCGCTGAGCGACCGGGTGGAGGTGGTGTCCTACCGCGAGCACTTCGCCGACGAGGACGCCCTGGCCGCGGCGCTCGCCGACGCCGACATCGTGGTCACCCTGCGCGAGCGGGTGCCGTTCCCCGGCTCGCTCCTGAAGCGGCTGCCCCGCCTGAAGCTGCTGATCGCCTCCGGCATGCGCAATTCGGTGATCGACTACGCCGCCGCACGGGAGCACGGCGTGACCGTGTGCGGCACGGAAAGCTCCTCCACCCCGCCGGTGGAGCTGACCTGGGCCCTGCTGCTGGGCCTGGCCCGCGGGATCGTGCCGGAGAACACCGCGCTGCGCGGCGGCGGCCCCTGGCAGTCCACGGTCGGCGCCGACCTGTACGGACGCCGCCTCGGCCTGCTCGGCCTGGGAAAGATCGGCAGCCGGGTGGCACAGGTCGGTCTCGCCTTCGGCATGGAGGTCACGGCGTGGAGCCAGAACCTCACCCGGGAACGCGCGGACGAGGTCGGCGTCGCCCTGGCCCCCTCCAAGGAGGAGCTGCTGGCGACCGCTGACTTCGTCTCCGTCCACCTGGCCCTGAGCGACCGCACCCGTGGCCTGCTCGGTGCCCCGGAACTGGCGTTGCTCAAGCCGACGGCGTACCTGATCAACACCTCCCGGGCCGCGATCGTGGACCAGGAGGCCCTGCTGACGGTCCTGCGCGAGGGCCGCATCGCCGGCGCGGCCCTCGACGTCTTCGACACCGAACCGCTCCCCGCCGACCACCCCCTGCGCACGCGCACGGCCCCCCGCCTCCTGGCCACCCCGCACCTCGGCTACGTCTCCCGCGCCAACTACGAGCGCTACTACGGCCAGGCGATCGAGGCCATCGAGGCGTACCTGGCCGGAAAGCCGATCCGCCTCCTCGGCTGAGCCGACCGCCCGCCCCGGCCGAGCACCGCGTCACCCGCACCACGATGCGGGTGACGCACCGGTCCGCAGCGGTCCGCAGCGGTGCCCGGCCGCGGCATCAGACCCTCCGCTGAACGAGAAAACCCCAGGTCGGGACCAATCCGACCTGGGGTTTCAGTGGAGCCGCTTTCGGGATTCGAACCCGAGACCTACGCATTACGAGTGCGTTGCTCTGGCCATCTGAGCTAAAGCGGCGTGCTGGTCGCACCATGGTGCGATCGGCAACGACCGTAAGTCTACACAGTTTCCGGGGGTGCTTCGTACCCGCCCCGGAGGGACCTCCTCCGGGGCGGGTGGGGGAGCTACGAGCAGTGCTTTCCCTTCGCGGGCGGGGTGCCCCGCAGGAGGTAGGTGTCGATCGCGGAGTCGATGCAGCGGCTGCCGCGGCCGTAGGCGGTGTGGCCGTCGCCGTCGTAGGTGAGCAGATGGGCCGAGGAGAGCTGGCCGGCCAGGGACTGGGCCCAGCGGTAGGGGGTCGCCGGGTCGCGGGTGGTGCCGACCACCACGATGGGCGCCGCGCCCTTGGCCTCGATGCGGTGCGCCTCGCCGGTGTGCCTCACCGGCCAGTAGCCGCAGTTCAGGGAGGCCCAGGCCAGGCCCCGGCCGAACACCGGGGAGGCCTTCTCGAAGACGGGCAGGGCCCGCTCCACCTGCTCGGGACCGGTGAAGGCGGCCGGCAGGTCCAGGCAGTTCACGGCGGCGTTGGCGTACATCAGGTTCGCGTAGTGGCCCCTGGTGTCGCGTTCGTAGTAGCTGTCGGAGAGGGCGAGCAGGGCGGCGCCGTCCTTCTGCTTCATCGCCGTGTTCAGCGCGCCGCGCAGTTGCGGCCAGGCGCCCTGGTCGTACATCGCGGCGATCACCCCGGTGGTGGCGAGTGCCTCGCCGAGCTTGCGGCCGTCCGGGTCGCCGGTGGGCAGCGGATGGGTGTCCAGTGTGCGGAAGAAGGCCGCCAGGCGGTCGCCGGCCTGGTGCGGTGTGGTGCCCCGGCCGCCGAGCGGGCAGTCGCTCCGGCGCGCGCAGTCCCGCGCGAACGACTGGAACGCCGTCTCGAAGCCCGCGGTCTGGTCGAGGTTCATCCGGCGGGCGGACAGGGACGGGTCCATCGCGCCGTCCAGGACCAGGCGTCCCACCCGGTCCGGGAACAGTCCCGCGTACGTCGCGCCCAGGAACGTGCCGTACGACGCGCCCACATACGTCAGCTTCCGGTCGCCGAGCACCGCCCGCAGGACGTCCATGTCGCGGGCCGCCTCCACCGTGGAGACGTGCCGCAGCAGTCGCGGGTCGTGCGCCCCGCAGCCCTCCGCGAACCGGCGGTAGGCCCCGGCGAGCGCGTCGATCTCCGTCCGGTCGTCGGGGGTGACGTCGGTCTGTGTGAAGGTGTCCATGGCCCGGTCGTCGAGGCACTGCACGGGCTCGCTGCGCGCCACCCCGCGCGGGTCCATCGCCACCAGGTCGTAGCGGGCCCGGATCTCGGCGGGGTAGCCGGTGCCGGCGAACTGCTGCAGGTAGTCGATGGCCGAGCCGCCCGGCCCGCCCGGGTTCACCAGCAGCGAGCCCAGGCGGGCACCCGGTCCCGTGGCCTTCTTGCGGGCCACGGCCAGCCGGACGTCACCCGCGGAGGGCTTGGCGTAGTCGAGCGGCGCCTTCATCGTGGCGCACTGGAAGCCGGGCACTCCGCAGTCGCGCCAGGTCAGCTTCTGCTCGTAGTACGGCACCAGGGCCGCGGGCGTGGACCGTGGCAGCGCCGCCAGCACCGCCTCCGCGGCGGGCACCGGCTGGTGCCGGGATTCCCCGGCGGAGCAGGCCGCGAGGACGAGCGCGGCGGCCACCAGGAGTCCACCGCCCCCGCGCAGCGCGCGGACGGCGGCGGTACGGGTGCCGGGGCCGGGCTCCCGGGAGGGCGGCCGCCCTCCTGCCGGGCCGCTCCCCGGGCCGCCGGAGGGGGTGCTGTCAGGGCCAGTCGGACGAAAGACGCGCCTGAAGTACATCCCGCGAGCGTAACTCTCCGCGTTCGACCGAGGGCGCTTCGTGGGTGGCGTGCCTCGTACGAGTGACCCACCGCCGTGGCCCCCGACCTGCCGGCGGCGCCTCAGCCGGCTCTCAGGGCCATCGTCATCGCCTCCACCGCCAGCAGGGGGGCCACGTTGCGGTCCAGGGCGTCGCGGCAGGCGGCGATCGCCTCGATCCGGCGCAGAGTGGCCTCGGGAGTGCTGCCGCGCGCGATGCGCTCCAGGGCGTCCTCCACGTCCGCGTTGGCGATCGCCACCCGGGA
This sequence comes from Streptomyces mexicanus, assembly GCF_902506575.1. Taxonomy (GTDB): domain Bacteria; phylum Actinomycetota; class Actinomycetes; order Streptomycetales; family Streptomycetaceae; genus Streptomyces; species Streptomyces mexicanus. The sequence goes on from NZ_LR732544.1 coordinate 3,733,005, forward strand.
GCCGAGCTGGAGGGCGAGGACGTCGCGGTAGAAGCCGGTGAGGTCGGTCAGGGCGAGGTCGAGGCTGTCGCGCTGCGTGCGGGTGCGGCGGCGCTTCTGCTTGTCCTCCAGGTCCTTCATCACGCCCGCGGTGCCGCGCGGCAGCCGGCCGCCCTGGGCGGCGCCCAGCGCCGTCTTCAGCTCCTCGGTCTCCTTGGCGTCGGTCTCCTCGGCGAGCGCCTTGGCGTCGGCGGCCGCGGCGTCGACCAGCTCCTGGGCGGCCTTGAGGCAGCCGCCGATGTCGTCCAGGCGCAGCGGCAGTTTCAGGACGGCGGCGCGACGCTCGCGCGCGGCCGGGTCGGTGGCCAGGCGGCGGGCCCGGTCGACGTGGCCCTGGGTGGCGCGCGCGGCGGCCGCGGCCACCTCGGGTTCGACGCCCTCGCGGCGAACCAGCATGTCGGCGACGGCGGCCACCGACGGGGTGCTCAGGTTCACGTGGCGGCAGCGGGAGCGGATCGTGGGCAGGACGTCCTCGATCGAGGGGGCGCACAGCAGCCAGACCGTGCGTGGGGCGGGCTCCTCGACGGCCTTCAGGACGGCGTTGGCGGACTTCTCGTTCAGCCGCTCGGCGTCCTCGACGAGGATCACCTGCCAGCGGCCCGTGGCCGGGGAGGTGAACGACTTGCGGACGGTGTCCCGCATGTCCTCGGCGAGGATCTGCGTGCCGACCGCGGCGACCGTGGAGACGTCGGCGTGGGTGCCGACGAGCGTCGTGTGGCAGCCCTCGCAGAAGCCGCAGCCGGGGGCGCCGCCGAGCGCGCGGTCCGGGCTGACGCACTGCAGCGCGGCGGCGAAGGCCCGCGCGGTCTGTGTGACGCCCGCTCCGGGCGGGCCGGTGAACAGCCAGGCGTGCGTCATCTTCGACGCCTCCGGCGGCGGGGCGTCGGCGGCCGCCGCCGTGACCAGGGCGTCGGCGTCCCGGGCAGCGGCGGCCAGTTGCTCGCTGACCTTCTCCTGGCCGACGAGGTCGTCCCACACGCTCATGGGTCACGCCGCCCTTTCGTCATGGTTCGTGGTGCGGGATCCATTGTGCGGGGGACCACTGACAACGCGGCCGGCCCAGCGTCGGCCGCGCCCGCGACCGCGACCGGTTCGGCCTCGCCCGCAACCGCTTCGACGACCGGCTCAGCGTCGCGCGCGAGCGCGATCGTGAACCGGCTCAGCGCCGGCCGCGACCGCGTCCGTGGCCGCCGCCCCGGCCGTCCTCCCACTCCCGGTGGTCCTGGCCTTCCGGCGCGTACTCGCCGCGGTCGCCCTGGTCGTCACGGTGGCCGTGGTCGCCGTACTCGCGGGGTCCGCGCAGTTCGTCCGCCACCGTCGGCAGGTCGTCCAGCGGCGTCTCCTCGGCCCACTCCGGGCGCGGCCGGCGCCGCACGCGGCCCTCGCGTACGCCGCCTTCGCGCACGCCGCCGTCCGGATCGACCTGCGGCAGTTCGCGCGTACGGTCCTCGGAGCCGTCCGGGTGGGGGGCGGCCGGGCGCTCGTCGCGGAAGTATCCCGGCGGGACCCGGTCGGCGAGGTCCGCGCCCCAGGCGCCGTGTTCCTCCCGGGCGCCGACGGGGTCCTGGCCACCGACCGGCGGCAGCACGGCCGTCTCGTCGGCGGCCCCGGCGGGCGGCACCTGCGGCAGCACCGCCGTCTCGTCGGCCGCGCCCGGCGGGATCGCGGTCGCCGGGGGCTGCGGCAGTTCCGCCGTGACCTCCGAGGCGGACTCGTCACCCGACCCGGGCCTTACCCCCGCGCCCGGTTCCTCGCCCCGAACGCCGCGCCCGTCGTCACCCCGGTCACCGTGCGCCTCGTCGCGTCGGTCGTCACGCACCTGCGGGAGCACGGCCGTCTCGTCGGCGGGGCCGACCGGCGCGTCCTGCGGCGTCACCACCGGCGTCGGCACGGTCGCCGCCTCCGGCGGCACTTCGGCGGCGGCGGGAACCGTCGGCCGGGGACCCGCCTGCGCGGCAGCGGCAGCCTGCTCGGCCGCCCGCCGGGCCTCCTCCGCCCGCAGCAGGGCCTCCTCGGCCTTGCGCTGCTTCTCCAGGCGGCGGGCCTCGGCCTCGGCGCGCAGCCGGGCCTCCTCCTCCGCCTGCCGGCGCAGCCGCTCCTCCTCGGCCTTGCGCCGGGCCTCGGCCTCCGCGCGAGCCTGCTCCTCGGCGAGCAGCCGGGCGCGCTCCTCCTCGGCGCGGCGCCGGGCTTCCTCCGCGCGCTGCCGGGCCTCCTCGGCCTGCCGTTCGGCCTCGCGCCGCTGGGCTTCCTCCAGCTCGCGCCGCTTGCGTTCCTCCTCCTCGGCGCGCAGCCGGGCGAGCTGCTCCTGGCGCTCGCGCTCCAGGCGCTCCTCCTCGGCCTTCCTGCGCGCCTCTTCCTCGGCCTTGCGGCGCGCTTCCTCCTCGGCCTTCTTCCGGGCCTCTTCCTGGGCCTTCTTCTCGGCCTCGGACAGCGGCAGCATCTGGTCGAGCCGGTGCCGTACGACGGTGGTCACCGCCTCGGGCTCCTGTCCGGCGTCCACCACCAGGTACCGCCCGGGGTCGGCGGCGGCGAGCGCCAGGAAACCGGACCGCACGCGCGCGTGGAACTCGGCCGGCTCCGACTCCAGGCGGTCGGGCGCCTCGGTGAACCGCTCGCGGGCGGTCTCGGGGTCCACGTCCAGCAGCACCGTCAGATGCGGCACCAGCCCGTTCGTGGCCCAGCGGGAGATCCGTGCGATCTCGGTCGGGGACAGGTCGCGGCCGGCGCCCTGGTAGGCCACGGAGGAGTCGATGTACCGGTCGGTGATCACCACGGCGCCGCGCTCCAGGGCGGGCCGGACCACCGTGTCGACGTGCTCGGCGCGGTCGGCGGCGTACAGCAGCGCCTCGGCGCGGTGCGACAGGCCCTGCGAGGAGACGTCCAGCAGGATCGAGCGCAGCCGCTTGCCCACGGGCGTGGCGCCCGGCTCGCGGGTCAGGACGACCTCGTGGCCCTTGGCCCTGATCCAGTCGGCCAGCGCCTCGGCCTGGGTGGACTTGCCCGCGCCGTCGCCGCCCTCCAGGGCGATGAAGAAGCCGGTGGCACAGGGTGCGGTCACCGGCTCGTCGCCGCCGCGCAGCGCGTCGACGAGGTCCTGCCGCAGCGGTACGCCGGAGCGGTCGTCGACCTTGGCCAGCACCAGCGCGGCCACCGGCAGCAGCAGCGCGCCGACCAGCATCAGCGTGAAGGCGGCGCCGCCGTGGGCGAAGACGAAGCGGCCGTCCTCCAGGCGGTGGGGGCCGATCCCGGCCGCGACGAGGGGGGCGAGCACGGCGCCGAGCGCGACGAGGACGCGGACCACCGCGTGCAGGTGCTCGGTCAGGCGCGGCCGGCGGTGGTCCTCCGTCTCCTGGTCGAGCAGGGTGTGCCCGGTGTTGGCGGCGATGCCCGCGCCGACGCCGGCCAGGGCCAGCAGGATCAGCACGGTGGTGACGTCGGGGACCAGCCCGGCGGCGAGCAGGGCGATGCCGGTGACGGCGATGGCCAGCGCGAGCAGCCGGCGCCGGGACAGCGAGGGGAGTGCCTTGGGCGCCGTACGGATGCCGACGGCGACCCCGCCGGTCAGGGCGAGCACCGACAGTCCGTACAGCACCGGGCCGCCGCCCAGGTCCCTGGTGTGCAGCGCGCACACCGCGACCGCGGCGGCGACGGCCCCGGCGACGGCGGTGCAGGCGAGCAGGAGCAGCGGGACGGCGCCCGTGCGGCCCTTGTCGACACCGGCACCCGTCTTCGGGCGGCGCAGACCCTCGAGCGGCGACCGCGCGCGCGGGGTGCGCGTGCCGGGCAGGTCCAGGGAGGTCAGCACGGACAGGGAGGCGGCGAACAGCCCCGCCGCGACGTACGCGCCGAGGGCGGCCTGGTGCTGGTCGAACCAGGCGACGCCGGTGCCCAGGAGGTTGTTGAACAGGGACGCGACGATCAGGACGGCGGCGGCCAGCGGGATCGCGAGGAAGGTCGTCCGCAGCGACAGGCGGCGCAGGGTGTCCAGGTGGTCCGGCAGCGGGCGCACGGTGGCGCCCTCGGGCGGCGGGGCGGGCAGCAGCGCGGGGGCCGCGCTCTCCCGGCACACCGTCCACAGCCGCTCGGCGAGCCCGGTCACGAAGACGGTGACCAGGAGCGCGGTCGACGCGTTCGCCGGGGTCCAGTCGATCCACAGCGGAGCGATGATCAGCAGGACGGCCCGCACCCCGTCGGCGCCGACCATGGTCCAGCGCCGGTCGAGCGGCCCGTTCTCGGCGATGAGCGAGGTGAGCGGACCCAGCAGCACCGCTCCGGACAGCAGCGTCGCCAGGACGCGTACCGCGAAGACGATCGCGACTGCGAACGCCGCGCCCCGGTAGCCGCCGCCGAAGGCGCCCTGGGCGCTCGTGGCCTGCAGGACGAGGACGATCAGGACCAGCAGTGCGAGGACGTCTCCGGCGCCGCCCACCAGTTGTACGCTCCACAGCCGCCTGAGCTGGGGACGGCGCAGCAGCGCGCGAACGGCGCGCTCGCGGGAATCCGCTACCAGGGCGTCGTCGGGGGCCGGTAGGGGGGCCGTTGGCTGCTCGGCTCGCGTCATGCGTTCAGCCTATCGGGACGCAACGACAGCACGCCGTGACCGTCCGAACGTGTGAACGCCCCGACACCGAAATGATGCCGGGGCGTGGGCGGTGCGGGCGGATCGTGAAGATCTCCCGGCGCCGCTCGGGGTCAGTCCTCCGCCGCCCGGGCGGCCGCCGTCGCCTTCTTCGCGGCGGTCTTCTTGGCGGTGGTGGTCTTCTTGGTGGTCGTCTTCTTCGCCGTGGTCGTCTTCTTGGCCGCCGTCTTCTTCGCGGTCGTGGACGCGGTCTTCTTGGCCGTCGTCTTCTTGGCGGCGGCCTTCTTCGCGGTCTTCTTGGCCGGGCCCTTGGCGCGCTTCTCCGCGAGCAGCTCGAAGCCGCGCTCGGGGGTGATCGTCTCGACGCTGTCGCCGGAGCGCAGGGTCGCGTTGGTCTCGCCGTCGGTGACGTACGGACCGAAGCGCCCGTCCTTGACCACGACCGGCTTGCCGCTGACCGGGTCCTCGCCCAGCTCCTTCAGCGGCGGCTTGGCCGCGGCGCGACCGCGCTGCTTGGGCTGGGCGTAGATCGCCTGGGCCTCCTCCAGCGTGATCGTGAAGATCTGGTCCTCGGACTGCAGCGAGCGCGAGTCCGTGCCCTTCTTCAGGTACGGGCCGTAGCGGCCGTTCTGCGCGGTGATCTCCTGCCCGTCGGCGTCGGTGCCGACGACCCGCGGCAGCGACATCAGCTTCAGCGCGTCGTCCAGGGTGACCGTGTCCAGGGACATCGACTTGAACAGCGACGCCGTGCGCGGCTTGACCGCGTTCTTGCCGGTCTTCGGGGTGCCCTCGGGGAGCACCTCGGTGACGTACGCGCCGAAGCGGCCCTTCTTGGCGACGATCGTGTGGCCGGTGGCCGGGTCGGTGCCCAGCTCGCGGTCGCCGCTGGGCTCGGCCAGCAGCTTCTCGGCCAGTTCGACGGTCAGCTCGTCCGGGGCCAGGTCGGCCGGGATGTCGGCGCGCTGGTGCTCCTCGGTGTCCTTCTCGCCGCGCTCGATGTAGGGCCCGTAGCGGCCGACGCGGAGCACGATGCCGTTGCCCACCGGGAACGACGACACCTCGCGGGCGTCGATCGCGCCCAGGTCGGTCACCAGTTCCTTGAGGCCGCCGAGGTGGTCGCCGTCGCCGTTGCCGGCGTCCGCGGCGCCGCCCGTGGCGTTGCCCTCGCCGAAGTAGAACCGCTTCAGCCACGGGACGGCCTGGGCCTCACCGGCCGCGATGCGGTCGAGGTCGTCCTCCATCCGGGCGGTGAAGTCGTAGTCGACCAGCCGGCCGAAGTGCTTCTCCAGCAGGTTGACCACGGCGAAGGACAGGAAGGACGGCACCAGGGCCGTGCCCTTCTTGAACACATAGCCGCGGTCGAGGATCGTGCCGATGATCGACGCATACGTCGACGGACGGCCGATCTCCCGCTCCTCCAGCTCCTTGACCAGGGAGGCCTCGGTGTAGCGGGCCGGGGGCTTGGTGGCGTGGCCCTCGGGCGTGATCTCCTCGGCGGTGAGCCGGTCGCCCTCGGCGACCTGCGGCAGCCGGCGCTCGCGGTCGTCCAGCTCGGCGTTCGGGTCGTCGGCGCCCTCGACGTAGGCCTTCAGGAAGCCGTGGAACGTGATCGTCTTGCCGGACGCGCTGAACTCGACGTCCCGGCCGTCGGCGGCGGTGCCGCCGATCTTCACGGTCACGCTGTTGCCGGTCGCGTCCTTCATCTGGGACGCGACCGTCCGCTTCCAGATCAGCTCGTACAGCTTGAACTGGTCGCCGGTCAGACCGGTCTCGGCGGGCGTGCGGAAGCGGTCGCCCGAGGGACGGATCGCCTCGTGCGCCTCCTGCGCGTTCTTGACCTTCCCGGCGTACGTCCGCGGCTGCGGCGGCAGGTAGTCGGCGCCGTACAGCTGCGTGACCTGGGCGCGGGCGGCGGAGATCGCCGTGTCGCTCAGGGTAGTGGAGTCCGTACGCATGTACGTGATGTAGCCGTTCTCGTACAGCTTCTGGGCGATCTGCATGGTCGCCTTCGCGCCGAAGCCGAGCTTGCGGCTGGCCTCCTGCTGCAGCGTCGTCGTACGGAACGGCGCGTACGGCGAGCGGCGGTACGGCTTGGACTCCACGGAGCGCACCGAGAACTCCGTGCGCTCCAGGGCGGCGGCGAGCGCACGGGCGTTCGCCTCGTCCAGGTGGAGGATGTTGTCGCTCTTGAGCCGGCCCACGGAGTCGAAGTCGCGACCCTGCGCGACCCGGCGGCCGTCGACGGTCTGCAGGCGGGCGACCAGGGAGGACGGGTCGCTGGCGTCGCCCCTCCGGCCGGTGCCGAAGGTGCCCGTCAGGTCCCAGTACTCGGCGGAGCGGAACGCCATGCGCTCCCGCTCCCGCTCGACCACCAGGCGGGTCGCGACCGACTGGACCCGGCCGGCCGACAGCCGCGGCATGACCTTCTTCCACAGCACCGGCGAGACCTCGTAGCCGTAGAGGCGGTCGAGGATGCGGCGGGTCTCCTGGGCGTCGACCAGCTTCTGGTTGAGCTGGCGCGGGTTGGCGACGGCCGCGCGGATCGCGTCCTTGGTGATCTCGTGGAAGACCATCCGCTTGACCGGGATCTTCGGCTTGAGCACCTCCTGCAGGTGCCAGGCGATGGCCTCGCCCTCGCGGTCCTCGTCGGTGGCGAGGAACAGCTCGTCGGAGTCCTTCAGCAGGTCCTTGAGCTTCTTGACCTGAGCCTTCTTGTCCGCGTTGATCACATAGATCGGCTGGAAGTCGTGTTCGACGTCCACACCGAGGCGGCGGACCTCACCCGTGTACTTCTCGGGAACCTCCGCGGCGCCGTTGGGAAGGTCACGGATGTGCCCGACGCTCGCTTCGACGACGTAGCCGGGGCCGAGGTAGCCCTTGATCGTCTTCGCCTTGGCAGGCGACTCGACGATGACGAGTCGGCGGCCGCCCTGTGCGGTCTCGCTGGTCGGGGACAACTTCGCTCTTCTCTCCGGTCGACGCTGGTCTCGCTGGGGTCTCCCCCAGGGCTTGGCTCCGGGGTCGGGGTCGTGCTGACGCTGCGGAGTGTGACGGTACATCCCGCCCCCGTGTCAAACGGGAAAAGCCCGCAACGGCCACTCGAACGGTAACCCGACTACAGCCCTTCCTGCCGCCCGGACCGCGCACCGGCCCGATCCCGCCGACGCGGGCGGTCACCGTCCGGTCACACAGAGAGAAGGAAGGCGGGGGTCCTCACAGCTGGGCGAAGCACCACGCCCCGAGCGTCAGGGACGCCGCGGCGGCCAGGACGGCGAGGATCGCCGACGGGATGCCGTGCACCCCCGCGGCGACGGGCCGCCGGTGCCGGGACCGGACCGCCGTCCACGCGAGCAGTGCCGCTCCGAACAGGGCGAACACCGACCCCGTGAAGATCGCCGGACCGCTCTCCATGTGCGTACCCTCCCCGTGCCGGATGATCCGGTCCGGGGAGGCTGGCACCCCCGGGCGACGGGTGAGCCAACGCGTGGTGAACACCGCGGGGACGGGTGTCCATTCCCGTCACCGACGGTGAGGTGCGGTCGGCGTACGACGACCACGTCACATGACCGAAAAAGCGGTGGCCGCACGAACGAACCGGGCCGACGAGCGGACCACCGGGCGGGTCGATGAGCCGGCTCGAGAAGCCGGGCGGCCGAGCGGCGCCGAGAGGCGGACCGCCGAGCCCGGGCCGACGAGCCCGGGCCGCAGAGCTGGGCCGAGGTGGCGGGCAGACGAGCCCGGGCCGCCCGGCTGGATCGAGGTGGCGGGCCGAAGGGCCGGAGAGACGAGCGGATCACCGGGCTGCCCCGCAGGTGCCTCACCGGCCCGCCCGGCGGGTGTCTCGGTCCGCGCGGTCCGCGGATGCCTCAGTCCGCGCGCCCCGCGAGTGTCTCAGTCCGCTCCGCCCGCGGGTGTCTCAGTCCGCACCGCCCGCCGGTTCCAGGAAGCCCTGCTCGACCAGCAGCCGGATCTGCGCGGGCGTGCGCTCGCGCAGCAGCGCGGGGTCCTCGCCCATGAGCTGGGCGATGGCGTCGAGGATGCGGCCGGCGCTCAGTGAGCCGTCGCACACGCCGGCGAAACCGGCTCCGACCGTGTCCACGGTGGTGGCACGGCGCATCCCGCGGTTCTGGCGCAGCACGACGTGCTCCGGGTCCTCGGCACCGGGCAGCCCGACCTGCTCCTGCACGACCTCCGGGGCGAGCCGGAAGTGCGCGTCGAGCAGCGCCGCGTCGTCGTGACCGCGCAGGTAGTCCAGGCGGTCGAAGTGCGCGCGGACGGTGTCGCCGAGCGGCTGCTCGACCGGGTGCGGCCACTCCTCGACGGTGACGGAGGGCACGGCGGAGCCCGTCCTGCGCAGGGTGATCCAGCCGAAGCCGACGGCCCTCACCTTGCGCGCCTCGAACTCCTCCAGCCAGGCGTCGTAGCGCGCCTGGTACTCGGCCGGGTCACCGCGGTGGTCCCCGGCGTCCCTGAGCCACAGCTCGGCGTACTGCGTGACGTCCTGCACCTCGCGCTGCACGATCCACGCGTCACAGCCGCGGGGCACCCACGATCTGATCCTGTCCTGCCAGTCCTCCCCCTCCACGTGCTCCCAGTTGGCGAGGAACTGCGCGAACCCGCCCTCGTTCAGCCGCTCCCCCGCCTCCTGAACGAGCGTGCGGCACAGATCGTCCCCGGCCATGCCGCCGTCCCGGTACGTCAGCCGGGCGCCCGGGGAGATCACGAACGGCGGGTTGGACACGATCAGGTCGAACGTCTCGTCGTCCCGGATCGGTTCGAACAGCGAGCCCTGACGCAGGTCGGCGGCCGGGGCGCCGGACAGGGCGAGCGTGAGCGCGGTGATGTGCAGCGCGCGCGGGTTGACGTCGGTCGCGGTCACGCGCGTGGCGTGCCGACCGGCGTGCAGGGCCTGGATGCCGGACCCGGTGCCGAGGTCGAGCGCGGAGCGGACGGGCGTACGGACCGTGATGCCGGCGAGGGTGGTGGAGGCCCCGCCCACGCCGAGCACGACGCCCTCCTCGCGGCTGGCGATGCCGCCCGCGCCACCGACCGCGCACCCCAGGTCGGAGACGATGAACCAGTCCTCGCCGTCCAGGCCGCCGTACGGGCGGACGTCCACCGTCGCGGCGAGCGCGTCCGCGCCCGCGCGCATCAGCCAGCCGGCCTCCAGGCACTCCTCGACGGGCAGCACGTCGGCCACGCGCGCGCAGGGCACGGGCTGTTGCAGCAGGAAGAGCCGGACGAGCAGCTCCAACGGCGTGTCCCCGCGGGTGGCCCGCAGCGCGGGCACGGTCTCGCTGCGGGCGAGCGCCGCGTACGCGGGCGCGCCGAGCAGGTCGAGCAGTCCGTCGGCGGTGAAGGAGGCGCCGAGCAGGGCGTCCCGCAGCCGGGCGGCCACATCGGGGCGGTCGGCGACGGGCAGGACGGTCGGTGCGGACAGGCTGGAGTCACTCACGACCCCATTGTGTCGGCTCCCACCGACATCGCACGCGCGCGTGCCGTGCGGGCGGCACACGGCACACGCGCGGCCGGAGGCTCCGGGGCGCGGGACGCGCGCGGCCGGAGGCTCCGGGGCGCGGGACGCGCGCGGCCCGACGGCTCAGGTGGCTCGGAGGGCGCAAGCGGCCCGGACGGCTGAAGCCGCCGAAGCTGTCCGGGCCGCCCGGACGGCCAGAGCTGCCCGGGCGGCCCGAGCGGTCAGCCGGCCGTCGGCGAGGACGGTGCGGAGGACGCCGGGGCGGAAGCGGACTTGCAGCTGGGCTGCTTGGCCATCGCCTGACCGACGTCGCCCTCATCCAGGTTCTTCAGGGCGTCGTTGCCGGTCTTGCTCAGCTTGTCCAGCTGGGTGGCGATGTCCTTCAGGCCGTCGGCGAACTTGGCCTGGTCCTTGGTGTCCAGCTTGTCCACCTGCTGCTTGAGCGAGGCGTAGGAGGTGCTGAGCGTGTTGAGTTCCTTGACCGCGTCCTGCTGCTTCTTCTGCCCGTCCTCCACCTTCGGCGCGCCCGCCCCGCTCACCGCGGCGCCGATGGCCTTGTAGGCGTCGGACATGTCCTGGAAGGCCTGGGCGTCGGTCTTCTGCACGTCGGCCGGCGAGCTGTTGTCGGAGGTCTCCTTCTGGATCGCGGCGTTGGCGGCCTCGATCTTCTTCGCCTGCGGCTGCACGCCCTCGCACACCTGCTTGGCCCAGGCGTCCAGCGCGTCGTTCTTGTCGTCGGCGCTGCTGCCGGAGCATCCCGTCAGTGCCAGTACCAGTACCGCACCGCCGGACAGTGCGGCCGCGAGCTTCTTGTTCACCGGTTTGGTCCCTTCCATGGCTCTCGGCCCCGGAACATACACGCCGTGTGGGCGACAGACCGGCCATGATCGCCCCTTGCGTACCGTCTTGCAGCCATTTGCACCAAGCGAGAGAAGGCTCACGGATGCGGGCGGTGAGACCGTGCACGCCGAGCGGGCGGGCAGCGCGTCGCACGCGCCACCCGCCCGCTCCTGCGCCGGACCTGCCGACCCGGCCCGCCGATCGGCCTGCCCGCCGGACCTGCCGACCGGGCCGGTCCAGGCCAACCAGGCCTCGGTCCGGGTCGGCCCAGGCCAACCGGACCTCCGGTCGGGTCGGCCGATCCGGCCGGCCGATCGAGTCGGCCCATCGGATCCGGTATCCGGTTACGGCACCACCGCCGGATCCGCTGACTCGGACACTCGTTCGGCCTGGTCCTCCTCGCCCACGGCGATTCCGCGCCGCTTGGAGAGGTAGACCGCGCCGACGATGACGAGCAGCGCCAGGATCGCGATGAGGATCCGTACGCCGATGCTCTTGTCGTGGCCGTAGCTGAACTTGATGACCGCGGGCGCGATGAGCAGCGAGACCAGGTTCATCACCTTCAGCAGCGGGTTGATGGCCGGGCCCGCGGTGTCCTTGAACGGGTCGCCGACCGTGTCGCCGATGACCGTGGCGGCGTGGGCCTCGCTGCCCTTGCCGCCGTGATGGCCGTCCTCGACGAGCTTCTTGGCGTTGTCCCAGGCACCGCCGGAGTTGGCGAGGAACACCGCCATCAACGTGCCCGCGCCGATCGCGCCCGCCAGGTACGCGCCGAGCGCGCCGACGCCCAGCGTGAACCCGATGAAGATCGGCGCCATGACGGCCAGCAGCCCGGGCGTGGCCAGTTCGCGCAGGGCGTCCTTGGTGCAGATGTCGACGACCTTGCCGTACTCCGGCTTCTCGCTGTAGTCCATGATCCCGGGCTTCTCACGGAACTGTCGCCGCACCTCGAACACCACCGAACCCGCCGAGCGCGAGACCGCGTTGATGGCCAGTCCGGAGAAGAGGAAGACGACCGCGGCGCCCGCGACCAGGCCGACGAGGTTGTTGGGCTGCGAGATGTCCAGGGACAGGCTCAGCGGCGAGCCCGGCCCGGTGAGTTTCGCCCCGACGTTCTGGACGTTGGTGGTGATCGCGTCCCGGTAGGACCCGAACAGCGCCGAGGCCGCCAGGACGGCGGTGGCGATGGCGATGCCCTTGGTGATGGCCTTGGTGGTGTTGCCGACCGCGTCCAGGTTGGTGAGCACCTGGGCGCCGGCGCCCTCGACGTCGCCGGACATCTCGGCGATGCCCTGGGCGTTGTCGGAGACCGGGCCGAAGGTGTCCATGGCGACGATCACGCCGACCGTGGTGAGCAGGCCGGTGCCGGCCAGCGCCACCGCGAACAGCGCCAGCATGATCGAGGTGCCCCCGAGCAGGAACGCCCCGTACACGCCGAGCCCGATCAGCAGCGCCGTGTAGACGGCCGATTCCAGGCCGACGGAGATGCCGGCGAGGACGACCGTGGCCGGGCCGGTCAGCGAGGTCTTGCCGATGTCCCTGACCGGGCGGCGGTTGGTCTCGGTGAAGTAGCCGGTCAGCTGCTGGATCACCGCGGCGAGCAGGATGCCGATGGCCACGGCGACCAGGGCGAGGACGCGCGGATCGCCGCTCTTGCCCTTGATGGCCGCGTCGGTGACGCCGGCCAGGTCGGCGTACGACGAGGGCAGGTAGGTGAAGACCGCGGCCGCGACCAGGGCGAGCGAGATCACCGCGGAGATGAAGAAGCCGCGGTTGATCGCGCTCATGCCGCTGCGGTCGGCGCGGCGCGGCGCCACCGCGAAGATGCCGATCATCGCGGTGATCACACCGATCGCGGGCACCAGCAGCGGGAAGGCGAGCCCGTGGTCACCGAACGCCGCCTTGCCGAGGATCAGCGCGGCGACGAGCGTCACGGCGTACGACTCGAACAGGTCGGCCGCCATGCCCGCACAGTCGCCGACGTTGTCGCCCACGTTGTCGGCGATGGTCGCGGCATTGCGCGGATCGTCCTCCGGAATGCCCTGCTCGACCTTGCCGACCAGGTCGGCGCCGACGTCGGCGGCCTTGGTGAAGATGCCGCCGCCCACCCGCATGAACATCGCGATCAGCGCGGCACCGAGACCGAAGCCCTCCAGCACCTTCGGCGCGTCGGCCGCGTACACCAGCACTACGCAGGAGGCGCCCAGCAGGCCGAGCCCCACCGTGAACATGCCGACGACGCCGCCCGTGCGGAAAGCGATCTTCATGGCTTTGTGCGAGACGGTGGTGAGATCCTTTTCCGGCTCACCCACCGCCGGCGTCGCCTCCCGGGCCGCCGCGGCGACCCGCACATTGCTGCGTACGGCGAGCCACATGCCGATATAACCGGTGGCCGCCGAGAACGCCGCGCCGATCAGGAAGAACACCGATCGTCCGGCACGCTGATTCCAGTCGTCCGCGGGCAGCAGCATGAGCAGGAAGAACACCACGACGGCGAATACGCCGAGGGTGCGCAGCTGACGGCCCAGATAGGCCTTCGCGCCTTCCTGGACCGCCTCCGCGATCCGTTTCATGCTCTCGGTGCCCTCGCCCGCCGCGAGCACCTGGCGTACCAGGACGCCGGCGACCACGAGCGCGGCCACCGCGACGACCGCGATCACGGCCACGATGATCCGATTGTCGTGGGTCAGCACTGCGGCTGCGAAGGGTGTGGAGTGGCCCAACTGATGAGGGGTAGAAAGCCCCGCCATTCGTCCTCCTTGACGCTTGGGCTGAGCTCAAGATGTGGACGGATTGTAGGTAGCGAAACCCGAACAAAACAGTGTGCGGTAAATGGAATCAGCCGTCACACGCTTCTCAGCAAATGATCGCCGGGCGCTACGGAACCCGAAAGGAGTAATGGGTCAAACGCATTGACCCTTGATCCATCATCGGGTTATTGATCGTGAATTAATTCACGAAATGCTGCTTGCCTACTGTAGGCACGGTCACCGCTGCGGCGCATCCGTGGCCGGCGATACGGCCATACGGGTGAACAGGCAAGGGGAACGGATGCGGAACGGGGGCGTGGAGCGCACGGGACGGCGTGGCGTGGACTGCACGGACGGGCATGCGCAAGGGCCCCGCCTTCGGAAGGTGGGGCCCTTGGGTGTGTCCGTCAGACGGTGCGCGTGTGCCCGATGAGGCGGTCATGCGGTCGGGCAGTCATGTGGCCATGCGCTCATACGGTCAGGCAGTCATGTGGCCGTGCGGGCAGGCGTGGGCAGGTCAGGCCGTCGTCCGGTCCGCCGGCGGTCGTGGCCGGCTCAGGACAGGACGGTGGGCGACGGTGTGGTCGGCCAGGTCATCCTGATCGAACCGCCGCCCTCCCCGGCCGTGACCTCCACGTCGTCGACGAGGCCGCTGATGACCGCGAGGCCCATCTCGTCCTCCTCGGCATCCGCCTCGTCCACGACGCCCGGAGCGCCCACGGCGTGCAGCGGCTGGTGCCGCGCCTCGTCGCCGACCTCGATGGAGAACTGTTTCTCCTCCTCGGTCAGCACCACGGTGACAGGCGCCGCGATCCCACCGCTCTGATGCAGCCCGACCGCACGGGAACAGGCCTCGCCGACCGCGAGCCTGACCTCGTCGAGGACGGCCTCGTCCACCCCGGCCCTGCGCGCCACCGCCGCCGCCACCAGACGGGCGGTGCGGACGTGCTCGGGCAGCGCGCTGAAGCGGAGTTCGACGGTGGCCATGCATCTCCCCCTAGGAGCTACGGGCGTGCTGTCGAGGGGCCGGACCGCCGCAGAACCCGGTCCCCCGCCTGAAACGTCTTCCGTCCCGGGCCGCGGCCCGGGAACGCGGTCAGTCGGTCGCCGCCACGGCCTCGTCGACCGAGGTGTGGATCGGGAAGACCTTGGTCAGACCGGTGATGCGGAAGATCTTGAGAATGCGCTCCTGGTTGCAGACCAGGCGCAGCGAGCCCTCGTGGGCGCGCACGCGCTTCAGGCCACCCACCAGCACGCCGAGCCCGGTGGAGTCGAGGAAGTCCACGCCCTCCATGTCGACGACGAGGTGGAAATTCCCGTCGTTCACCAGCTCGACCAGCTGCTCGCGCAGCTTGGGCGCGGTATACACGTCGATTTCGCCACCGACCTCGACGACCGTACGATCGCCGACGGTACGGGTCGACAGGGACAGGTCCACGGATCCTCCAGCACCTTGCTATCGAGCGGTCGCCCCTCGGGGCACCTCGGCTTGAAGCCCCCAGGACGGTTCGCCAGCCGCGATGGCATTCAATCACTTACCGGCAGGCGTGCACGACGCCTTGGCTCCATTGTCCGTCACGCCGGTGACACACTCGGTGCCAATGGCCAAGAATCACCGATCCGATCGATCCCCGACGGACCACGCAACCCGCCTGCCGCCGGGCATGCTCCTGGACCGGCTCGCCTCCGGGCCCAGCCGAGCCGCGCGCATCACTCATACGGAGCACCTGCCCCCGCGGGCGGGTCGTCATGCCGTCTGGCCCGACCGGATTCGCCCGGAGGTCGTCGCCGCCGTCCAGGCGTGCGGAATCGAGCACCCCTGGGCCCACCAGGCACGCGTGGCCGAACACGCCCTCGACGGCGACTCGGTGGTCGTCGCCACGGGCACGGCGTCCGGCAAGTCGCTGGCCTATCTCGTCCCGGTCCTCTCGACGCTCCTGGACGGCTCCGAGGCCCCGAACGGCCGCGGCGCCACCGCCCTGTACCTGGCGCCCACCAAGGCCCTGGCGGCCGACCAGTGCCGCGCGGTACGGGATCTGGCCCGCCCGCTGGGCACCGCCGTACGCCCGGCCGTGTACGACGGCGACACGCCGGTCGAGGAACGCGAGTGGATCCGCCAGTACGGCACCTACGTCCTGACCAACCCGGACATGCTGCACCGCGGGATCCTGCCGTCCCACCCGCGCTGGTCCTCCTTCCTGCGGGCCCTGAAGTACGTCGTCATCGACGAGTGCCACACCTACCGGGGCGTCTTCGGCTCCCATGTCGCCCAGGTCCTGCGCCGCCTGCGCCGGCTCTGCGCCCGCTACGGCGCGTCGCCGGCCTTCCTGCTGGCCTCCGCGACCGCGGCCGAGCCGGCCGTGGCCGCCCGCCGCCTCACCGGGCTGCCGGTGGTCGAGGTGGCCGACGACGCCTCGCCCCGCGGTGAACTGGTGTTCGCCCTCTGGGAGCCGCCGTTGCCCGAGCTGCGGGGCGAGAGGGGCCCCCCGGCCCGCCGCCCCGCCACCGCCGAGACCGCCGACCTGCTCACCGACCTCACCCTGCAGGGCGTGCGCTCGGTCGCCTTCGTCCGTTCCCGGCGCGGCGCCGAGCTGATCTCGGTGATCGCCCAGGAACGGCTGAAGGAGATCGACCGCCCGCTGGCCCGGCGTGTCGCGGCCTACCGGGGCGGCTACCTCCCCGAGGAGCGCCGCGCCCTGGAGCGCGCCCTGCACACCGGCGAGCTGCTCGGCCTGTCCGCCACCACCGCCCTGGAACTCGGGGTGGACGTCTCCGGCCTGGACGCGGTGCTCATCGCCGGCTACCCGGGCACCCGCGCCTCCCTGTGGCAGCAGGCGGGGCGGGCGGGACGGGCCGGCCAGGGCGCCCTGGCGGTGCTGGTCGCCCGCGACGACCCGCTGGACACCTTTCTCGTCCACCATCCCGAGGCCCTGTTCGACCGACCGGTGGAATCGACCGTCCTCGACCCCGACAACCCCTACGTCCTCGCCCCGCACCTGTGCGCGGCCGCCGCCGAGCTGCCGCTCACCGAGGAGGACATCGACCTGTTCGGCCCGGCCTGCGCGGAGCTGCTGCCGCAGCTGGAGGCCGCGAAGCTGCTGCGCCGCCGGACGAAGGCCTGGCACTGGACGCGGCGGGAACGGGCCGCGGACCTGACCGACATCCGCGGCGAGGGCGGGCGGCCGGTGCAGATCGTCGAGGCGGGCACCGGGCGGCTGCTCGGCACGGTCGACGAAGCGGCCTCGCACACGAGCGTGCACGAGGGCGCGGTCCACCTGCACCAGGGCCGTACGTATCTGGTGCGCTCCCTGGACCTGGACGACTCGGTCGCCCTGGTCGAGGAGGCGAACCCGCCGTACACGACGGTGGCCCGCGACACGACGTCCATCTCCGTCCTGGAGACGGACGTCGAGATCCCCTGGGGCGACGGCCGCCTGTGCTACGGCTCCGTCGAGGTCACCAACCAAGTGGTCTCCTTCCTGCGTCGGCGTGTCATCACCGGCGAGGTGCTGGGCGAGACGAAGCTCGACCTGCCTCCGCGCACGCTGCGCACCCGCGCGGTGTGGTGGACGGTCACCGAGGACCAGCTGGACGAGGCCCGGATCAACCCGGAGATCCTCGGCGGCGCCCTGCACGCCGCCGAGCACGCGTCGATCGGCATGCTGCCCCTGTTCGCCACCTGCGACCGCTGGGACATCGGCGGCGTCTCCATCCCACTGCACCCCGACACGCTGCTGCCCACGGTCTTCGTCTACGACGGCCACCCCGGCGGCGCGGGCTTCGCCGAGCGGGCCTTCCACACCGCCCGCGCCTGGCTGACCGCCACCCGCGAGGCCATCGCCTCCTGCGAGTGCGACGCCGGCTGCCCGGCCTGCATCCAGTCCCCCAAGTGCGGCAACGGCAACGACCCGCTCCACAAGAGGGGCGCCGTCCGGCTGCTGACGGTGCTGCTGAAGGGCGCGCCGCCGGAGGCGGACGGGAAGCCGGAACCGGAAAAGGAGGGTGAGGCCTAGTCCGGTCAGGCGCCCGTCCCGGCCGGTTGGCCCGGTCCCGGCCGGTGGCCCGGCCCGGTCCCGGTGGAGGTGGCCCTGCCCCGTCCCGGTCCACGGTCCCGGCTCTGTACCTGCCGGTGGCCCCGGCCCTGGTCCCGTGGACGGTCCCGACCCGGTCGACGGTCCGGCCCGCCTACCGATCCGGTAGCCCCGGCCCTGACCCCGCAGACGGTCCCGGTGTGGCCGGCGGGCCCGCGCGTGCCCTCACCTGCGCCGCCAACGGCCCGTGTTCCGTGGCCGCTGAGACGTCCGAGACGGTGCCCGTGAGCGCGCACCGGACCAGTCGGGCGCCCTGGGCCCGGGCCACACGGTCCGCGTGGGCGCAGGCCGCGGCCCGGCCCTCCGCCCAGTGGTCCGCCGCGGCCAGCGCCGCCAGGTCGGCGGCGCCGGCCGCGCGGTGGCGGACGACCACGGCCTGCCCCAAGGCGAGGCCGACGCCGAAGACCACGCAGAGCAGGGCGATCGCTCCCACGCTCCAGACGGTGGCGGAACCGCGGTCGCCGCGGACGGTGGCCAGGCCACCGTCTCCACGGCCCGCTCCACTCCCAGGGAGTCGGCCCCTCACGAGCCCGCCCCCTTCTCCGCCTGCGCCCCCACGGCCTCCTCGGCCTCGGCCACGGCCTCCTCCCGCAGTTCGAAGGGCAGCGCGCCCAGGCCCGGCGGGGCGGCCACGACGACCACGCGGACGTGCTCGCCCTCCCTGCTCACCGTGACCTTCGCGCCGTGCGGCGCCGCCTCGCGGGCCAACCGGGTGACGGCGCCGTCCGGATCCTGGCGGGCGGCGGCACGGGCACCCGCCCGTGCCGCGTCCACACACTGGATCTGGGCGAGCACGACCAGCAGCCCCCACACCAGGGTGGTCACCACCAGCACCAGTACGGGCAGGGTCACGGCCGCCTCCGCCGTCACGAACCCCTCGTCGCCGGCGCGCTCGCGTCGCCGCTCACATCCGCGCACTGAGCGCCCGTTTCACGATGTTCTGCAGCTCCGTCTTGACCTGCCCGCTCGTCACCACCTCGTACAGCAGCACGGCGAACGCCACCGCCGCGATGATGCCCATGGCGTACTCGGACGTGACCATGCCCGCGTCCCGGCGCATCCGGCCCGTCAGGGCACGCAGCCGTGCCCGCATCCTTCGGTGCATCTCGAACCCCCGTGAGGTCTCGTTCTCGGTCGTTCTTCGGTTCAGTCGTTCTTCGGATCGGTCGTTCTTCGGTCCGGTCGTACTTCGGTCCGGTCCTTCCTCGGTTCCTCGTCGCGCAGCCGCGCGCCGCGTCATGCAGGCGCACGCATCGCGTCATGCAGGTGCGCGCACCGCGTCATATGGCCCTCACCAGCCGCCACCTCCTTTCAGCACCCCGCCCGCCAGGCCGATCACCACAGGCAGTACGCCGACCGCGACGAAGGCGGGCAGAAAGCACAGCCCCACCGGCGCGGTGACCAGGACGGCCGCCCGGCGCGCCCGGGCCGTTGCGGCGCGTGCCCGCTCGGCCCGGACGTCGGCCGCGAGCCGCCCGGCCGGGCCGGCGGCGGGGAGCCCCGACTCGTCGGCCCTCTCCAGCAGCCGTGCCAGGGCGGCGGCCCCCGGTATCGCTGCGAGCCGGCTCCAGGCGCCGTTCGGCGCACCGCCCAGCCGTACCTCCGCCGCTCCGTGCGTGAGCGCTTCTCCGACGGGCCCGCCCAGGGCCTCCCCGACCGCCTGGGCGGCGATCACCGGTCCCGCGCCGGCCGCGATGCAGGCCGCCACGAGGTCGGCGGCCAGCGGGAGCCGGCGGGCCGCCTCGGCGACGTCGAACTCCGCTTCGGGCCGGCGCGCGATCCGCCGCTGCCACCACCGCAGTCCGGCCGCGGCGGCCAGCCCCACGAGGATTCCGCTGAGGCCGCCGATCAGTACCCACCCGGCGGCGGCCACCGCCGACACCGGCCCCCACGTGCGCAGGGCGGCCGGGGCCGAAAGGCGCGGGTCGGCACGCTCCCGGTGCTCCTGGTGCGATGCCTTTCGCAGCAGGTGGGCCATCCGCCGTCGCGTTCCGCGCCTGCGGCGCAGCGCCTCGATCCACCACGCCGACAGCCCCAGGATCCCGGCTGCCGCCACCGCCGTCCCCAACCTGTGGACAACGTCCGCGCTCATGACGCTTCCGCCCGTCGCACGATCTCCAAGGCCCACCACAGCCCCACGGCCTCCAGTGCCCCGCCGACCACCAGGCAGGCGAGGCCGGCCCCGGTGTGCAGCAGCACGCGCAAGGGGTCGGCGCCCATCGCCGTACCGAGCAGCAGTCCCAGCGCGGGCAGGCAGGCGAGCATCACGGCCGTGGCCCGGGCGCCCGACAACTGAGCGCGCAGATCGGCACGTTGATCGCGCTCCGCGCGCAGCGCCGCTTCCAGCCGGTCGAGCCCGGCCGCCAGCCCGGCACCCTGGTCCACGGCCACCCGCCAGCAGGCCGCGAGTCCGCGCACCCCCTCGGCGCCGGGCCGCCGGGCCGCTGTGGTGAGCGCGCCGGGCACGTCCCCGCCGAACCGTGCCGCCGCGATCACGGCCGCCTGCGCGGCGCCGAGGCCGTCCGAGTCCCGTGCGGCGCACACCAGCGCCTCGCCCGGCTGCCGTCCGGCCCGCACCTCCCCGGCCAGCGCCCCGCACAGGGCGATCACCGCGTCCGTCCGCCGCTCCCGCGCCCGCCGCGCGGCCCGGGCACGCCGACCGCGCCGCAGCACCGGCACCCCCGCCGCACCCGCGACGACCGGCAGTACCGAGGCTCCCAGCACCGCCAGCAGCAGCCCTGCGGCCAACGCCCACCACTCGGCCCCCACTCGCCCACGGAGCC
>NZ_LR732544.1:3753663-3761727 GCF_902506575.1 Streptomyces mexicanus
GACAGCCGCCCCCGCGCACACCATGACCGCTCCCAGGGCTCCCGCCCCCGCGGGCACCTCGCCCATCGTGTTCATCCGCTCACCACGTCCCCTCCCTGCTCACCGCGCCCACCACGCCGTCGGCGCGCCCGCCACCACCCACAAGCTCCAGGCCGCCCCGAGGCGCCACGCCACCCGTCAGCTCCGCTACGCCCGCAGCCGCCGCGCCGCCCGTCAGCTCCGTCCCGCCCGCAGCCGCCACGCCGCCCGTGAGCTCCGTCCCGCCCGCAGGGTTCTCGGCGTCCGCAAGCTCCTCGCCGTCCGCGCGGAGCAGTTCCCGCAGTCGCGGCCACCCCCGTTGCGCCACGAACGCCTGCGGTCCCCAGCGCAGCGCCGGCACCGTCCGGACCAGGCCGGACGCCTCCCGCTCCAGCACCCGGACCTCGGCGATCCGCCGCCGCCCGGAGCGGTCCCGGGCCAGGTGCAGCACCACCGACAGGGCGGCCGCGAGCTGGCTGTGCAGCGCCGCCCGGTCCAGCCCGGCGGCCGTGCCCAGTGCCTCCAGCCGGGCGGGCACGTCCGCCGCCGCGTTGGCGTGGACCGTGCCGCACCCGCCCTCGTGGCCCGTGTTGAGGGCGGCCAGGAGATGGACCACCTCGGCGCCGCGCACCTCGCCCACGACGAGCCGGTCCGGCCGCATCCGCAGTGCCTGACGCACCAGGTCCTGGAGGGTCACCAGGCCCGCGCCCTCCTGGTTGGCGGGTCTGGTCTCCAGGCGGACGACGTGCGGATGGTCGGGCCGCAGTTCCGCGGAGTCCTCGGCGAGCACGATCCGCTCGCCCGGTCCGACCAGGCCGAGCAACGCGCTGAGCAGAGTGGTCTTGCCGCTGCCGGTGCCTCCGCTGACGAGGAAGGACAGCCGCGCCCCGATCAGTGCCCGCAGCACCCGGTCGCCGCCCGGCGGGACCGTGCCCGCCGCCACCAGTTCGCCGAGTGTGAACGCCCGTGGCCGTACGACCCGCAGCGACAGACAGGTGCAGCCCACGGCGACCGGGGGCAGCACCGCGTGCAGCCGGGTGCCGTCCGGCAGCCGGGCGTCCACCCACGGGCGGGCGTCGTCCAACCGGCGTCCGGCCACGGCGGCCAGCCGCTGGGCGAGGCGTCGTACGGCCGCCGCGTCGGGGAAGACGACGGCGGTGCGTTCCAGCCCGCCGCCACGGTCCACCCAGACCTGGTCCGGGGCCGAGACGAGGACGTCCGTGACGCCGGGATCGGCCAGCAGCGGCTCCAGCGGGCCGCTGCCGATCAGCTCGGAGCGCAACCGCTCGGCCGCCCCGAGCACCTCCGCGTCCCCGAGCACCCGGCCCTGCTCCCGCAGCGCCTGCGCCACCCGCGCGGGTGTGGGCTCGGCGCCGCTCTCGGCGAGCCACTGCCGTACGCCGTCCAGCAACTCCGCGGACGGGCCGGGGCGGGCCGCATACCCGCCGTCTGCGGGGCCGGCCGTGCCGGCGACCGGCGTGCGCCGTTGCCCACGCGCCGCCCCCACGCGGCACCCGCCTCGATCAGGGTCCGCTCCCAGAACGCCGTGCAGAACCGGGCCAGTGGTCCGCGCGCGGCCGCGCCGGGCGGTGTCCTGCCCTCGCCGGGCCGCCGCAGCCCCGACTCCAGCGGCACCTCGCCGACCAGCGGCAGGCCGAGCAGCCGCGCCACCTCCCGCTCGTCCAGGCCGGGCGCGAACGGCCCGCGGACCACCACGCGCAGATCGCGCAGGACCATGCCGACGGCGGAGGCCACCCGTGCGGCGGCCGCCACGGCGCGCAGCTCGGCGGGCACCACGAGCAGCCCGACGTCGAGCTGGGCCAGGGCCTCGGCGACCCCCTCGTCGACACGGCGGGGCAGATCGACCACCACGGCCCCGCCGCGTCGCCGGGCCGCGGCCAGCACCGCCCGCACGGCCGGCGGCGGGATGGCGGCGCAGTCGCCGCGGGCCCAGCTGAGCACCCGCAAGGAGTGCAGCTCGGGCAGCGACTCCTCCAGGGCGCCGCCGCCGACCCGGCCGCGCGAGGCGGCGAACGCTGGCCAGCGCAGCCCCTCGGCCGTCTCCCCGCCGAGCAGGACGTCCAGCCCGCCGCCCGGCGGATCGGCGTCCACGAGCAGGGTGCGCAGGCCCTCCCGCGCGGAGGTGACGGCGAGCGCGCACGCCAGCGTGGACGCGCCTGCTCCGCCCCGGCCGCCGATGACGCCCACCGTGACGGCGGGCCGGCCGACGCCCTCGGCGACGTCGGCGATGCGGTCGACCAGCCACTGCTCACCGTCCGGCAGCACCAGCACGTGGTCGGCGCCGATCTCCACGGCACGCCGCCAGATCCCTGGATCGTCCTGGTCACGGCCGACCAGCACCACACCACGCCGGCGCGCGGCCCCGCGCACGCGCCGTGCGGCGTCGTCGCCGACCAGCACCAGCGGCGCGGCCTCCCAGCTGCCCCTGCGCTCCGGCAGCCCGTGATGGACCTCCGGTGTGGCGCCCGCGGCCGCGCACAGGCGCAGCAGGTCGTCCAGGAGCTGGGCGTCCTCGGTGACGATCAGCGGCCTGCCCTGCTGCCCTGCGGTGCCGGGCGGCGGATCGTGTGTGACGGTTCCGGTCACGGGTCGCTCCCCCTTCGCTGTGTCTCGCGCGGCCCTTCGGGCCCCGCGAATCCCGACCATGTGAAGAACCGGCAACCGGCCTCCATATGGGCGGCCGATACGAACCGGCCATACGCGCCCGGCAAACAGAACCGGCCATCAACCGGCCGCGAGCGGTGCGCGCAGGAATCACGGTGCAGCGATCCGGAAAATGTTGTGGATCTTGATCGAAATCTGTGGACAACTCGGCGCCTGTGAATATGGCCATCACCCAAACCGGTGACCGCCGGGCCCGTTCCGCCAGGACTTCCGCAGCGCAGCATCACCGCTACGGACAGTCACGGATCAAGGGCCTGCGCACAGCACCCGGGCAGCGCGAAGCCGACCGCCCGATGGCGGTCGGCGATGACGGGAAAACCCACCCGGACATGCGACGACCCCCGCCGGGGGGGAGAGCGGGGGTCGTCTCCACGGCCGACTCGGGGGGGGAGGAGTCGGGCCGGGTTAGCACGGTCGCGAACGATCCGTGACTTCCATGGTGTACCCGAGAGGCCTCTCAGGCAAACCCACGCGCCCACCTTACGCCGAATGGGCTGCCCCTATGCTCAGGGGTGTGGAAAACCACTCCTTGCCGCGGACAGCGGCCTTCTTTGATCTGGACAAGACGGTCATTGCGAAGTCGAGCACGCTCACCTTCAGCAAGTCCTTCTACCAAGGCGGGCTGATCAACCGCAGGGCCGTCTTGCGTACCGCATATGCCCAGTTCGTCTTCCTCGCCGGCGGCGCGGACCACGACCAGATGGAGCGGATGCGCGCCTACCTGTCGGCGCTGTGCCGCGGCTGGAACGTGCAGCAGGTCAAGGAGATCGTCGCCGAAACGCTGCACGACCTGATCGACCCGATCATCTACGACGAGGCCGCCTCCCTCATCGAGGAGCACCACGCGGCCGGGCGGGACGTCGTCATCGTGTCCACCTCGGGCGCGGAGGTGGTCGAGCCGATCGGTGAACTGCTGGGCGCGGACCGGGTGGTGGCCACCCGGATGGTGGTCGGCGAGGACGGCTGCTTCACCGGCGAGGTGGAGTACTACGCCTACGGCCCGACGAAGGCGGAGGCGATCCGGGAACTGGCCGCGTCCGAGGGGTACGACCTGCGGCGGTGCTACGCCTACAGCGACTCGGTCACCGACCTGCCGATGCTGGAGTCGGTGGGCAACCCGCACGCGGTGAACCCGGACCGCGCGCTGCGCCGGGAGGCAGTCGCCCGCGGCTGGCCGATTCTCGACTTCCACCGTCCGGTGCGGCTCAAGCAACGGCTGCCCGGCCTGTCCGTGCCGCCCCGTCCGGCGCTCGTCGCGGCGGCGGCCGTGGGAGCGGCCGCCGCGACCGCGGGCCTCGTGTGGTACGCGAGCCGGCGCCGGGGCACGGTCGCCTGAACGGCCGGCGGCACACCGGTAGGCGACCAGGAAACGCGACCGCTTATGACCGTTTTGACCTAAAAGTAAAGAAGTGCAGCCAGGGGTTCCGCTTGTCCCCCGCGTGCAGTACAAAGGACTCAAGGCCCGCGAGACCGAAGGACATCCGAAAGGATTGCCTTTAGACGCATCCGGCCCCACGGACCGAGCATGAACACCGGGCACCCACGCGACGTCGACCCGTCGATTACGGGCCAGCCGCACCAGGTCACGGGCAAAGATCCCGACCTGATGGGCGACATTCGAGGACGCCTGGTAACTCGGTGTTCATGCCAGCGGCGGTACGAGACCTCGTACCGCCGCAACCCTGTGTCCGTACGGGCGAGCGCCCCCGACGGGGGCCCGTGTCACGCGGCTCCGCGCTGCAGCGCCTCGCACACCGCCGTCGATTCACGCGCGCCCAGTTCCACCGCCTTGGCGCAGTGCCCGATCCAGGCGGCCATGCCCTCCGGAGTCCCCGACACATACCCGTCCAGAGCCGCCAGATAGGCCGCGCGGCCCAGTTCGGCATGCCCCACCTCGGCCGGGCAGACCGCCTTCGGATCCAGACCGCTGCCGACCAGGACGATGCGCTCCGCCGCCCGGGCGACCAGGCCGTTGTGGGAGACGAACGGGCGCAGCGCCAGCAGTTCGCCGTGCACGACGGCCGCCACGACCAGAGCGGGCGCGGAGGTGCCGGCGAGGATCAGCTCGGCCAGACCCTCCAGCCGACCGGAGACCTCGGCGGCACCGGGCAGCGGCAGTTCGACCAGCGACTCGTCGACGCCCTCGCCCTCCTGCCGGGGCCGGCCGACGGCGTCCTCCGCTCCGGCGGCGGCCACCAGGTGCAGCCGGGCCAGGACCCTCAGAGGTGACTGCCGCCAGATGGACAGCAGTTGACCGGCCTCGGCCGTCAGCCGCAGGGCCGCGCCGACCACGCGCGCCTCGTCGTCCCCGCTGAAGTCGGTGCGCCGGCGCACCTCCTCCAGCGCCCAGTCCGCACCGGACAGCGCCGCGGAGCCGCGCGCACCGCGCAGCGCCGCCTCCGAGGTGATCGCGTTGCTCCTGCGCCGCATGATCCGGTGGCCGTAGACCCGGTCCACGGCCTTGCGCACGGACTCCACGGACTCGGCCACACCGGGCAGGGAGCCCAGGACGGCAAGGGGATCCCCCTTGCCCGCACTCGTACGAGAACTCGGAGGAGGCTCGGCGGTCGCGCCTGTCGTACTCATGCGTACGACCCTACGCATCCGACCGGCCGACCCCACGAAGGAGTGGTCTTCTTCACTTCGCCCACCACGCACAGCCATCATCTCACTACCCTTCGTGAACATGAAAATTGCTTTCGTCGGGAAGGGCGGCAGCGGCAAGACCACGCTGTCCTCCCTGTTCATCCGCCATCTCGCGGCGGCCGGAGCGCCCGTCGTCGCGGTCGACGCCGACATCAACCAGCACCTGGGGGCCGCACTGGGCCTGGAGGAGGCGGAGGCGGCCGCGCTGCCCGCGATGGGCGACCGCCTCCCGCTGATCAAGGACTACCTGCGCGGCAGCAACCCGCGCATCGCCTCCGCCGAGACGATGATCAAGACGACCCCTCCCGGTGAGGGCTCCCGGCTGCTGCGCGTGAGCGAGAACAACCCGCTGTACGACGCCTGCGCACGCGAGGTGGAACTCGACGGCGGCACCGTCCGTTTGATGGTCACCGGCCCCTTCACGGACGCCGATCTGGGGGTCGCCTGCTACCACTCCAAGACGGGAGCGGTGGAGCTGTATCTGAACCACCTGGTGGACGGCCGCGACGAGTACGTCGTGGTGGACATGACGGCCGGTTCGGACTCCTTCGCCTCCGGGATGTTCACCCGCTTCGACATCACGTTCCTCGTCGCCGAGCCGACCCGGAAGGGGGTCTCCGTCTACCGCCAGTACAAGGAGTACGCCCGCGACTTCGGCGTCGTCCTCCGGGTCGTCGGCAACAAGGTGCAGGGGCAGGACGACCTGGACTTCCTCCGCGCCGAGGTCGGGGAGGACCTGCTCGTGACGGTCGGGCACTCGGACTGGGTGCGTGCCATGGAGAAGGGACGGCCGCCCCGGTTCGCGCTCCTGGAGGACGCCAACCGCCGGGCCCTGCACACGTTGCAGGCCGCCGCCGACGCCACGTACGAGCTGCGCGACTGGGAGCGCTACACCCAGCAGATGGTGCACTTCCACCTGAAGAACGCCGCCTCCTGGGGCAACGAGCGCACCGGAGCCGACCTGGCCGCGCAGGTCGACCCCGGCTTCGTCCTGGGCGAGGGCGTCGCCACCCCCGCCTGAGTCGCCACCCCAGCCTGAGCAGGGCACCGGCCGCACAGGAGCCCGCCTGGGTCGTGTCCGCGAAGTAGCGCCGTCTGCCCGCAGGCCAGGCGGGACTTTGCGGACACCACCTACGGCCTGGGCGCCCCGGGTACGCCCCTGGGCGCCGGAGCCGGGCGGGCCGACAGGAAGGACGCCCAGCCCCGCTGGGGCGCCTCGCCGACCTCCAGGGTCCGGAGCCTGGCGAGGACCTGCGGATCCTGGGCGTCCAGCCAGTCGACCAGTTGGTGGAAGGAGACGCAGCGCACCTCGGGCTTGGTGCACACCTCCTTCACGACGTCCTCGACGGCGCGCATGTAGGTGCCGCCGTTCCAGGACTCGAAGTGGTTGCCGATGACCAGGGGGGCGCGGTTGCCGTCGTAGGCGCGGTAGAAGCCCTTGAGCAGGCCGTCGCGCATCTGGTTCCCCCAGTGGTCGTACTGGGCGGGGTCGCCCTGGGTCTGCGTGCCGGACTGGTTGACCATGAAGTTGTAGTCCATGGTCAACTGCTCGAAGGTGTGCCCGGGGAACGGCACCAGTTGCATGGACAGGTCCCACAGGCCGTGGCGCTTCTTGGGCCACACCTGGTTGTTCACACCGCTGCTGTCGTATCGGAAGCCCAACTCGCTCGCCGCCTTCATGAAGTTCTGCTGGCCCTCCAGGCAGGGGGTACGGGCGCCGATGAGTTCCTTGTCGTAGTCGAAGGGCAGCGGAGGGAGATCCGTCAGCCCGCTGGTGGTCTTCCAGGTCTTCACGAACTGCTTGGCCTGGTCGATCTCGCTCTTCCACTCGTCCACGGACCACTGGCCCACCCCGCCGTCGGGGCCGCAGAAGTGGCCGTTGAAGTGGGTGCCGATCTCGTGGCCCTCCAGCCACGCCAGGCGCACCTGCCGAGCGGTGTCGGCGATGCCCTGCTCGTCGTTGAAGCCGATGTCCGAACTGCCCGGCGTGTGCTGCGGCGGCCGGTACAGGTCGCGCTTGTCCTTGGGCAGCATGTACACACCGCTGAGGAAGAACGTCATCTTGGCGTTGTTCTCCTTGGCCACCTTGCGGAAGTGCGAAAACAGCTTCTGGCTGTCCTCGCCCGCCCCGTCCCAGGAGAAGACGACGAACTGCGGGGGCTTCTCACCGGGCTTGAGCCGCTCCGGCCTGGGCATGTGCGGCTGGGCTCCGGTGTAGGCGGTCGACCCGTCGCCGATCAGGCGCACGACGTTCCGGGGAGGCTGCGCGGGCCGGTGTTCGGGCCTCTGGGCACCGTGCGCGCCGGGTCTGGGAGTGTCGGTGCCGCTCGCGCAACCGGCGAGCGACGAGGCGCACGCCGCGGCGGCGACGACGCTCGCGGCGATCCTCTGGGTGGCGGCCATGTTCCGCCCACCTTCTTCCTTCTCTCGTCCAACGCCGAGACGGCGTGTGCTGGTCCTGTGCCGGTCGTGCCGACAGCGCGCCGCCAAGGTCGCACGGAGCCGAGAAGGAATTAATACGACAAGCCGATAAAACTCTCACTTCACCCAACAAGGTGAACTGATGCCCCATTTGCACAGAAAATCCCAGCACGAACTTTACGTTGCATTACCTTTGCTTTACCTGGCATTGGTTCAGCTGATCCGAAGGAGGCCCGAGCCATGTCCGCCTGCGTCCCCACGCACGCCGCCGACCCCGCGCGGCCCCACCACTCC
>NZ_LR732544.1:3761828-3778438 GCF_902506575.1 Streptomyces mexicanus
GCCCGCCCCCGCCACCGCGTCGCTTCCGCCTCGCGGGCGCCGACCTCTCCGCCTCCGTCGCGGTCTTCCTGATCGCCCTGCCCCTGTCCCTAGGCATCGCCCTCGCCACCGGTGCCCCGCTCCAGGCCGGCCTCGTGGCCGCCGCGGTGGGCGGACTGGTCGCCGGCCGGCTCGGTGGCTCTCCTTTGCAGGTCAGCGGCCCCGCCGCCGGGCTCACCGCCGTCACCGCCGACCTGATCCACCGCTACGGATGGCGCACGACCTGCGCCATCACCGTCCTGGCCGGCCTCTCCCAACTCGTCCTGGGCTGCCTGCGCGTGGCCCGCGGCGCGCTCGCCGTCAGTCCCGCCGTGGTCCACGGCATGCTCGCCGGCATCGGCGTGACCATCGCGGTCGCCCAGCTGCACATCGTCCTCGGCGGCAACCCGCAGAGTTCGGTGCTCGCCAACCTCCGCGCACTGCCCGCCCAGGTGGCCGACCTGGCCCCCGCCTCGCTCGCCGTGAGCGCGCTCACCCTGGTCCTGCTGCTGCTCTGGCCCCGGCTGCCCGGCCGCACCGGGCGGATCCTGCGCACCGCGCCCGCCGCGCTCGTGGCCGTGGCCGGCGCGACCGCCATCGCCTCCGCGGCCGGGCTGCGTCTTCCCCGGGTCGACCTGCCGTCCTGGAGCAGCCACGCACTGGCCGGGCTGCCCGAGGGCCCGATGCTCGGCCTGGCCGCCGCCGTGCTCAGCACCACGCTCGTGTGCAGCGTGCAGTCGCTGCTGGGCGCCGTCGCGGTGGACAAACTGGCCGCCGGCCGTCCCGGGCCGCCGCTCCGCGCCGGCCGCTCGGACCTGGACCGGGAACTGCTCGGCCAGGGCGCCGCCAACGTCGTCTCCGGGGCACTGGGCGGGTTGCCGGTCGCGGGGGTGGCCGTGCGCAGTACGGCGAATGTGCGCGCGGGTGCCGTGAGCCGGAACTCCACGATGCTGCACGGCGTTCTCGTAGTGATCGCCGCGCTGCTGATGGTCCCGGTCCTGGAGCTGATCCCGCTCGCCTCGCTCGCCGCCCTGGTGATGGCCGTCGGCATCCAGATGGTGTCCCTGCACCACATTCGCACAGTGACCCGCCACCGAGAGGTGCTGGTGTACGCGGCCACCACTGTCGGCGTGGTGGTCTTCGGCGTCCTCCAGGGCGTGGCCCTCGGAGTCGCCGTGGCCGTCGCCGTCGCCCTGCACCGCCTCACCCGCACCCGCATCACGCACGACGAGCAGGAAGGAGTCCATCGTGTACGCGTCCGAGGGCAGTTGACGTTCCTCGCGGTGCCGCGGCTCAGCCGCGTCCTGCACCACGTGCCTCAAGGCGCCCGTGCGGTCGTCGAGTTGGACGGCTCCTTCATGGACCACGCCGCGTACGAGTCACTGCAGGACTGGCAGCGCACGCACACCGCGCAGGGCGGCTCGGTGCGCCTCACCGGTCGCCGGTCCGGGGTCCGCATCGCCGAGCCGTCCGGCCCGGCCGGCTCCTCCGGCTGCCGCTGCGGGCCCTGGACGCCCTGGCGCAACCACCAGTGCGAGGGCGGGCCCCGGACGATGTCACCGCCGGACACGGCCGAGGGTTCGACCACGGCCCCGGGTTCGAGCACGGGCACGGTCACAGCCGAGGGTTCGACCACGGCTCCGGGCGCGGGCACAGCCTCGGGCATGGGCATGGGCGGCCGCGCAGGCGGAAGCGTTGGCGTGGCGCCGGACGCGGGCGCTGGCGGGGGCGCGGGCCCAGACGCGAGCACGGCCCTGTACGCACCCACAGGTACGGGCGTGCCCACGCTCCCCGACGCGGCCACGACCGTGGACGCGGACGCCGGCCCAAAGACAGCCCCAGGCCCAGCCCCGGACACAGCCCCCGACACAGACACAGACTCGGGCACGTCCGCCCCGAGCCGGGACCAACTGGCCCGTGGGATCAGCGCGTTCCAGCGCAACACCGCACCACTCGTCCGGGAGGAACTGGCACGGCTGGCGCGCGAGGGGCAGCGACCCTCCCAGCTCTTCCTGACCTGTGCCGACTCCCGGCTGGTCACGTCGATGATCACTTCCAGCGGCCCCGGTGACCTCTTCGTCGTCCGGAACGTGGGCAACCTCGTGCCGGTCCCCGGAGAGGAGCACGGCGACGACTCCGTGGCGGCCGGGATCGAGTACGCGGTGGACGTGCTCCGGGTGCGTTCGATCACGGTGTGCGGCCACTCCGGGTGCGGGGCGATGCAGGCCCTGCTCGACTCCCGTTCCACCGGCGTGGCAGCGCACGGGGAGACACCACCCGGCGCGGCAGCGCACGGGGAGGCACCGCCCGCCCCGGTGACACCGCTCGGGCGGTGGCTGCGCCACGGGCTGCCGAGCCTGGAGCGGATGGCCGACGGCAGCCGCCGTCCGCCCTGGCCGGACGATCGGCGCCCCGCCGACGCGGTCGAGCGGCTGTGCCTGACCAACGTCGTCCAGCAGCTGGAGCACCTGCGTGCCCACGACGCGGTGTCCCGGGCCCTGCGGCAGGGCAGGCTGGAGCTGCACGGGATGTACTTCCACGTGGCCGAGGCGCAGGCGTACCTGCTCACAGGGAGCGACGGGACCGGCGTGTTCACCCGCGTGGAAAGCACGGATGCCCAGCCCCTGGAGGCACAGGCCCCGGATGCACAGGCCCCACAGGAGCTGCCGAGCCCGGCGTGACGAGCCGTGGCCGAGCGCGGGGCGGGCGGGCCGGTCCGGGCGGCGACACACCGGCGGCGCGTACGGCCGGCCCGGCCCCGCGGGGCCATGCTGAACTCGGACGGCCCGGCGTCCGTGCACACGGGTGAGCCGGCCACCAGGACCGGCGGGCGCAGCCGTACGGGCAGCTCGCGGGCGTGGTCCGGCACACGTCACGAGCAGCGCGTACGGCTGCGCACTCCCTCCACAACAGGTCTAAACCATTTACCCGGCGGCCCTTGTCAGCGGACCCCCGGGTCTGATGAGCTGTGGCCTGGGACACAACGGACACCCTGAGAAAGGGAGATGTCGTGAGCAACGAAAGCCTGGCCAACCTCTTGAAGGAGGAGCGACGCTTCGCGCCGCCCGCTGACCTGGCCGCGAACGCCAATGTCACGGCGGAGGCGTACGAACAGGCCAAGGCTGACAGGCTCGGCTTCTGGGCCGAGCAGGCCCGCCGGCTGACCTGGGCCAAGGAGCCGACCGAGACCCTCGACTGGTCGAACCCGCCGTTCGCCAAGTGGTTCAAGGACGGCGCGCTCAACGTGGCGTACAACTGCGTGGACCGGCACGTGGAGGCCGGACACGGCGACCGCGTCGCCATCCACTTCGAGGGGGAGCCCGGCGACAGCAGGGCCATCACCTACGCCCAGCTCAAGGACGAGGTGTCCAAGGCGGCCAACGCCCTCGTCGAACTCGGCGTGCGCACCGGCGACCGGGTCGCGATCTACATGCCGATGATCCCGGAGACGGCGATCGCGATGCTGGCCTGCGCCCGCATCGGCGCCGCGCACTCGGTGGTCTTCGGCGGCTTCTCCGCGGACGCGCTCGCCACCCGCATCCAGGACGCCGACGCCCAGGTCGTGATCACCGCGGACGGCGGCTACCGGCGCGGCAAGCCCTCCGCGCTCAAGCCGGCCGTCGACGAGGCACTGGCCCGCGTCGACAACGTCCGCCACGTCCTCGTGGTCCGCCGCACCGGCCAGGAGGTCGCCTGGGACGACAGCCGCGACCTGTGGTGGCACGAGGTCGTCGGCCGGCAGTCGGCGGAGCACACCCCGGAGGCGTTCGAGGCCGAGCACCCGCTGTTCATCCTCTACACCTCGGGCACCACGGGTAAGCCCAAGGGCATCCTGCACACCTCCGGCGGCTACCTCACGCAGGTCGCGTACACGCACTGGGCCGTCTTCGACCTCAAGCCCGAGACGGACGTCTACTGGTGCACCGCCGACGTCGGCTGGGTCACCGGCCACTCGTACATCGTGTACGGGCCGCTGGCCAACGGCGCCACCCAGGTGATGTACGAGGGCACCCCGGACACCCCGCACCAGGGCCGTTTCTGGGAGATCGTCCAGAAGTACAAGGTCAGCATCCTGTACACGGCGCCGACCGCGATCCGTACGTTCATGAAGTGGGGCGACGACATCCCCGCGAAGTTCGACCTGTCCTCCCTGCGGGTGCTCGGCTCGGTCGGCGAGCCGATCAACCCCGAGGCGTGGGTCTGGTACCGCAAGAACATCGGCGCGGACCGGACCCCGGTCGTGGACACCTGGTGGCAGACGGAGACCGGCGCCATCATGATCTCCCCGCTGCCCGGCGTGACCGAGGCCAAGCCGGGCTCCGCGCAGCGGCCGCTGCCGGGCATCTCCGCCACCGTCGTGGACGACGAGGCGAACGAGGTGCCCAACGGCGGGGGCGGCTACCTGGTGCTCACCGAGCCGTGGCCGTCGATGCTGCGCACCATCTGGGGCGACGACCAGCGCTTCATCGACACCTACTGGTCGCGCTTCGAGGGCCGCTACTTCGCCGGCGACGGCGCCAAGAAGGACGACGACGGCGACATCTGGCTGCTCGGCCGCGTCGACGACGTGATGCTGGTGTCGGGCCACAACATCTCCACCACGGAGGTGGAGTCCGCGCTCGTCTCCCACCCGTCGGTCGCCGAGGCGGCCGTGGTCGGCGCCGCGGACGAGACCACCGGGCAGGCGATCGTGGCGTTCGTGATCCTGCGGGGTACGGCCGCCGAGACCGAGGACCTGGTCGCCGAGCTGCGCAATCACGTCGGCGCCACGCTCGGCCCGATCGCCAAGCCGAAGCGGATCCTGCCGGTGGCGGAGCTGCCCAAGACCCGCTCCGGGAAGATCATGCGGCGCCTGCTGCGGGACGTGGCGGAGAACCGGCAGCTCGGAGACGTCACGACGCTGACGGACTCCACCGTCATGGACCTCATCCAGGCGAAGCTCCCGGCAGCGCCGAGCGAGGACTGAGCAGCACTGCGACGACGAGTGCTGCGCAGCATTCCGACGACGAGGGCTGCGCAGCACTCCGGCAGCAGGGGCTGAGCAGCACCGCGACGTGCGGGGCACCCGGCACCTGCCCGGTGCCCCGCACTTCAGGTACGTTAGGTAAAGTAAGCAAAGTCCCCTCGACGACAGCACACGATCCTCAACAAAGGGTCCTCAACACACGATCCTCAGGTGCGCCGGGAAGTCTGGTCGGCATGTGCCCGCCGAGGTTCCCGTGACCGCGCCCCGCCCCGCCGACCGCAAGACCTTCGGCCGCCTGTCCCTGCCCGAGCGCACCTTCGTCGCGGACGCGCTGCGCACCGAGACGGTCGGCGGTGTCCTGCTGCTCCTCGCCGCGATCGCGGCGCTGCTGTGGGCGAACATCCCGGGCCTGCACACGAGCTACGAGACGGTCGCCCACTTCCACGCCGGACCCGCCGCGCTCGGCCTGCACCTGTCCGTCGCCCACTGGGCCGCCGACGGACTCCTCGCGGTCTTCTTCTTCGTCGCCGGCATCGAACTCAAGCGGGAACTGGTCGCCGGCGACCTGCGCGATCCCCGGGCCGCGATCCTGCCGGTCGTGGCCGCCCTGTGCGGCATGGCGGCACCCGCCGCCGTCTACGCCCTGACCAACGTCACCGGCGGCGGCTCGCTCGCCGGCTGGGCGGTACCGACCGCCACCGACATCGCCTTCGCCCTCGCGGTGCTCGCGGTCATCGGCACCGCGCTGCCCAGCGCCCTGCGCGCGTTCCTGCTCACCCTCGCCGTCGTCGACGACCTGTTCGCCATCCTGATCATCGCGATCTTCTTCACCGACCGCCTGAACCTGGCCGCCCTGGGCGGCGCGGTGGCGGGCCTGGTCGTCTTCTGGCTGCTGCTGCGCAAGGGCGTGCGCGGCTGGTACGTGTACGTACCGCTGGCCCTGGTGATCTGGGGGCTGATGTACAACAGCGGCGTGCACGCCACCATCGCGGGCGTGGCGATGGGCCTGATGCTGCGCTGCACCACCCGTGACGGCGAGTCCCACTCCCCCGGCGAGCGCATCGAGCACCTCGTGCGGCCCCTGTCCGCGGGCCTGGCCGTACCGCTGTTCGCGCTGTTCAGCACCGGTGTCTCCATCTCCGGCGGGGCGCTGGCGGACGTGTTCACCAAGCCGGAGACGCTCGGGGTGGTGCTCGGCCTGGTCGTCGGCAAGACGCTCGGCGTCTTCGGCGGGACCTGGCTGACCGCCCGGTTCACCCGGGCCTCCCTCAGCGAAGACCTGGCCTGGGCCGACGTCTTCGCCCTGGCCACGCTCGCCGGCATCGGCTTCACCGTCTCCCTGCTCATCGGCGAGCTGGCCTTCGACGGCGAGGCGGTACTCACGGACGAGGTGAAGGCCGCCGTCCTCACCGGTTCCGTCATCGCCGCCGCGCTGGCGACGGTGCTGCTGAAGATACGCAACGCCAAGTACCGGCGGCTGTGCGAGGCGGAGGAACGCGACGACGACCACGACGGCATCCCGGACGTCTACGAGGAGGACGACCCCGCCTACCACCTGCGCATGGCGGACATGCTCGAACGCCAGGCGGCGGAGCACCGCCGCCTCGCCGAGGAGAAGGCAGCCGAACGGGCCCGGCTGCGTGCCGAAGTGCCGGGCGGGGCAGGCGAGCAGAACGACAGTCCGGCATGATCTGACGGGACGGTACAAAAGACAGGTCCGTTTCCGTCAGGCAGGACAGGCAGGAACAGGACAGGCAGGAAAGGGAGAGACGCGATGAGCGCACCCGACGGCAGCCCGGTCGGCGCCGAACGCAGCATCGGCGAGCTGTTCGCCTCGGCGACGGCGGAGATGTCGGCGCTGGTGCACGACGAGATCGCGCTGGCGAAGGCCCAGCTGAAGCAGGACGTCAAGCGGGGCGCGGTCAGCGGAGGGGCGTTCTCGGTGGCCGGCGCCGTCCTGCTGTTCTCGCTGCCGATGCTGAACTTCGCGCTGGCCTACGGCATCCACGCCTGGACCGGCGGCCACAACGGCCGGGGCGGCTGGAACCTCGGCTGGTGCTTCCTGCTGTCCTTCGCGGCCAACGTCCTGGTCGCCGGCTTCCTGGGCCTGATCGGCCTGGTTTTCGCGAAGAAGGCCCAGAAGAGCAAGGGCCCCCAGAAGGTGGCCGCGTCGATGAAGCAGACCGCCGGTGTGCTGCAGAAGGCCAAGCCGCACCCGCGCCCCGAGACCCCCGCTCTCGAGGACCGCACCCCGCAGGCCATCGAGGCTGTGGCACGCTCGTCCTCATGACGGAGCCCGCCACCCCTTCGGCGCAATCGACCTCGGTCGTACGGATCGACATCCCCGGCGAGCGGAAGGTGAGCCACCGGGACGTCGCCGCCAACGGCGCCCGCTTCCACATCGCCGAGCTGGGCGACGGACCACTGGTACTGCTGCTGCACGGCTTCCCGCAGTTCTGGTGGACCTGGCGGCACCAGCTGGTGGCCCTGGCCGACGCCGGTTTCCGGGCCGTGGCGATGGACCTGCGGGGCGTCGGCGGCAGCGACCGCACACCGCGCGGCTACGACCCGGCCAACCTCGCCCTCGACATCACCGGCGTCATCCGCTCCCTGGGCGAGCCGGACGCCGCGCTGGTCGGGCACGACCTGGGCGGCTACCTGGCGTGGACGGCGGCGGCGATGCGGCCCAAGCTCGTCCGGCGACTGGCGGTCGCCTCCATGCCGCACCCCCGGCGCTGGCGCTCGGCGATGCTGGCGGACGTCCGGCAGACGGCGGCCAGTTCCCACATCTGGGGCTTCCAGCGGCCATGGATCCCCGAGCGGCAGCTCGTCGCCGACGACGGCGCACTGGTGGGCCGGCTGCTGCGGGACTGGTCGGGGCCGCGCCTGCCGGACGACGAAGCGGTGGAGACGTACCGGCGGGCCCTGTGCATCCCGTCGACGGCGCACTGCGCCATCGAGCCCTACCGCTGGCTGGTCCGTTCCCTGGCCCGCCCCGACGGCATCCAGTTCTACCGGCGGATGAAGCGCCCGGTGCGCGTGCCCACGCTGCATCTGCACGGCTCCCTCGACCCGGTGCAGCGCACCCGCAGCGCGGCCGGCTCCGGCGAGTACGTCGAGGCGCCGTACCGCTGGCGGCTGTTCGACGGCCTGGGCCACTTCCCGCACGAGGAGGACCCCATGGCCTTCTCCACCGAACTGGTCAACTGGCTGCAGGACCCCGAGCCGGACCGGTGACGCAGCCGGCCGGCCGCGGAACCGGTTCCTGACGGAGGCCGCCCGTCACCGAGCCCGTCCGCGACCGAGGCCGTCCGTGACCGAGGCCGTACGCCCGGTATCCGAACCTGAACGTCTGTTCCCCGAACGGCCATGTGCCCGGCGCATAGGCCAATTGAGGCGCTCGCGGGAGGTTATCGACCTTGGGGTGGGGGCAGACGTCCCGGTATGGGCTGGACGCACGACTACAGTGACGTAGCACGCACCCGCCGTTCGGCGAGCGGTCCGGGCACGCACCACCGGGAAGCCCCGCAACTCAGCGGCAGCGACCCCCGGGTGGGCATTCCGCACATCCTGCGCCGTCGGGCCCGCTGGGTCTCGGTGCGGCTGCGCCATCCGCGCGGCTGACCCGCCGTCTCCCGGAGACTTCCTCAGCACACAACCGGCAGAACCGCGTTCTTCCCCGCAGCTCAGGGCGACAGGCGCCCACCGCGCTCGCTACAGCGCGCAGGTGTCGCTGTCCACTTCCTGGGTGGCGGTGCGGCCCTGGGCGATGTCCTGCCGGATCTCGTCCGCGGTCAGCGCGTACCCGGTCTCGGGGTCGTCCAGGGACTTGGCGAACACCACGCCGTACACCTTGCCGTCGGTGGTCAGCAGCGGGCCGCCGGAGTTTCCCTGGCGGACGGTCGCGTAGAGCGAGTAGACGTCACGGCGGACGGTGGAGCGGTGATAGATGTCGGGGCCGCTGGCGGTGATGCGCCCGCGCACGCGCGCGGCGCGCACGTCGTAGGAGCCGTTCTCGGGGAAGCCCGCGACGATCGCGCTGTCGCCGCTGCGCGCGTCCTCGTCGGTGAAGTGCAGGGCGGGCGCGTGCAGATCGGGCACGTCGAGGACGGCGATGTCGCGGTGCCAGTCGTACAGGACGACCTTCGCGTCGTACCTGCGGCCCTCGCCGCCTATCTGGACGGTGGGTTCCTCGACGCCGCCGACCACATGGGCGTTGGTCATGACGCGCCGGTCGCCGAAGACGAAGCCGGTGCCCTCCAGCACCTTGCCGCAGCCCTGCGCCGTACCGGTCACCTTGACCACGGACCGCTGGGCGCGGGCGGCGACGGCGCTGCCCCGCAGCGCCGGGTCCGGGGGCTGTACGTCGGTGATGGGCTCGTCGGCGAACGGGCTGAACACCTGCGGGAAGCCGTTCTGCGCGAGCACCGAGGTAAAGTCCGCGAACCATGTGTCCGCCTGAGCCGGCAGCGCGTCGGAGACCCCGAGCAGCACCTTGGAGGTGCGGACCTCCTTGCCGAGCGTCGGTATCGTCGTGCCGCCGAGGGCCGAGCCGATCAGCCAGGCGACCAGCAGCATCGCGACGACGTTGACGAGGGCGCCCCCGGTGGCGTCCAGGGCGCGGGCCGGGGACCAGGTGATGTGCACCCGCAGCTTGTTGCCGAGGTGGGTGGTCAGGGCCTGCCCCACCGACGCGCACACGATGACGACGATCACGGCGACGACGGCGGCGGTGGTGCTGACCGGCGAGTTGTCCGTCAGGGCGTCCCACACGACCGGGAGCGTGTACACGGCGATCAGCCCGCCACCGAGGAAGCCGATCACCGACAGGATGCCGACGACGAATCCCTGGCGGTACCCGACGACCGCGAACCACAC
The DNA here is from genome assembly GCF_902506575.1 of Streptomyces mexicanus. Taxonomy (GTDB): domain Bacteria; phylum Actinomycetota; class Actinomycetes; order Streptomycetales; family Streptomycetaceae; genus Streptomyces; species Streptomyces mexicanus. Next base: position 3,771,691 of record NZ_LR732544.1, read on the forward strand.
GGCGGCGACCAGCAGCAGGATGTCCAGCACGTTCACCGCGTCGAGCCTCGCCTCATCGTGTCTTCGGTCCTCACAGATCGGCCGGGGCCCGTCCGCGACGCGGCGGCAGGGGGACACGGCGTCCCCCGGGCTGAGGCCTGTACGACGGTGCCCACCCTGTCATGCCCGCCAGTCGAGTGGGACCTGCTTGTCGCGGTCCCAGGGCACCTCCCAGCCCGCGTAGTGCAGCAGGCGGTCGATGATTCCGGCGGTGAACCCCCACACGAGGGCCGATTCGACCAGGAATGCCGGGCCTCGGTGGCCCCTGGGATGGACGGCCGTCGCACGGTTGTCCGGATGCGTGAGATCCGCCACGGCGACCGTGAAGACGCGGGCGGTCTCGGCCGGGTCGACGACGCCCACCGGGCTGGGCTCGCGCCACCAGCCGAGCACCGGGGGGACGACGAAACCGCTGACCGGGATGTAGAGCCGGGGCAGCACGCCGAACAGCTGGACCCCCGCCGGATCGAGGCCGGTCTCCTCCTGGGCCTCGCGCAGCGCGGCCCGCAGCGGCCCCTCGCCCTGCGGATCGCCGTCCTCCGGGTCGAGCGCCCCGCCGGGGAACGACGGCTGCCCGGCGTGCGAGCGCAGCGAGCCGGCCCGCTCCATGAGCAGCAGCTCGGGCCCGCGCTCGCCCTCTCCGAAGAGCACCAGCACGGCGGACTGGCGCCCCGCGCCGTCCTGCGGGGGCAGGAAGCGGCTGAGCTGCCGGGGCTGGACCGTCTCGACGAGACGCACCACCGGATCCAGCCAGGCCGGCAGTCCCTCCGTGCTGATCACCACGGAGCCGTGCCGCGCCGTGCCGACGACACCGCCCGCCGCGCCGGCCGCACTGCCGCCCCTTCCGTCACCACCCGGCACACCGCTCGCGGCACCACCCGGCACACCGGTCGCGCCGTCCGCCGCGCGGCTCACCGCCTCCGAAGCCGTCTCGCTCGCCCGCGTCATCGCCACCCCCGTCCCCGCCGTCCTGTCCTTGCCAACGTGTGGCGGCACCGAGATCGTTCCGTCATGCGGCACCCAGGGGCGGTGCCGCCTTGCCACCCGCGTCCAGGTAGGCCTGCGGGGGCTTGAGACGCTGACCGGGGAAGCCGCCCTTTTCGTACTTGAGCAGCTTCTTCGCCTTCTCCGGGTCGGTCTCGCCCTCGCCGTAGGCCGGGCACAGCGGGGCGATCGGGCAGGCGCCGCAGGCGGGCTTGCGTGCATGGCAGATGCGGCGGCCGTGCCAGATCACATGGTGGGACAGATCCGTCCAGTCGCTCTGGGGGAACAGCGCGCCGACGGCCGCCTCGATCTTGTCGGGGTCGGTCTCCTCGGTCCACTTCCAGCGCCGCACCAGGCGCTGGAAGTGCGTGTCCACGGTGATCCCGGGTCGGCCGAAGGCGTTGCCGAGGACCACGAAGGCGGTCTTGCGACCCACGCCGGGCAGCTTGACCAGGTCCTCCAGTCGGCCGGGCACCTCCCCGCCGAAATCCTCCACCAGGGCCTTCGACAGCCCGATGACCGACTTGGTCTTGGCCCGGAAGAACCCGCAGGGGCGCAGGATCTGCTCGACCACCTCCGGGTCGGCGGCGGCCAGGTCCTCCGGGGTCGGGTACGAGGCGAACAGCGTGGGCGTCGTCTGGTTGACCCTGAGGTCGGTGGTCTGGGCGGACAGCACCGTGGCGATCAGCAGCTGGAAGGAGTTCTCGAAGTCCAGCTCGGGGTGGGCGTAGGGGTAGATCTCGGCCAGTTCGCGGTTGATCCGGCGAGCCCGGCGCACCAGCGCCGTGCGCGACTCGCCCTGCGGCGTCTTCGGCGCGACGGTCCGGGGCGGGGAGGCCTTGCGGACGGCGGCGGTGGCCTTCTCCGGGGCGACGTCCACCTTCCGGGGAGGCGTGGCCTTCCGCACGGCGGCCTTCTCGGCCGCCGCCTTCTTCGGGGCGGCCTTCTTGGCCGTCGCCTTCTTGGCCGCCGTCTTCCTGGCCGCGGTCTTCTTGGCCGCGGTCTTCTTGGCCGCAGTGCTCTTGGCAGTCGACTTCGCAGCCGTGGTCTTCTCAGCCGTGGTCTTTCCGGCGGGGGTCTTCTCGGCCGTCGCCTTTCTGGCCGCGGGCTTGCTGCCCGCAGCCTTCTCAGCCGCGGTGGCCGCGGTCGTTTCCTCGGTCTTCGCGCCGTCGGACCCTTGTTCGCCCACAGCGGAATCCTGCCGTGCAACCACCCGTCCAGCCCCCTCGGCCTGTGTTCTCACCGGCGATTTGGACACCCGGCCAGCCTAAGGCCCGGCACCGACATCCGCCCCGGACCCGGACGATCGACCGCCGTTTCCGACCCCTGCCGCGTACCTCCGGACATCTGTGCGGCATCCTTGTGACAGATCACACTGTTTGGACCGTCCGGCAAAATGGGGAACACGGTCCCCTGGCACACGGGGACCAAGATCCTCTGAGCAGGTCGACAAGGAGAGAACTCGTGGACGACGTTCTGCGGCGCAATCCGCTCTTCGCGGCGCTCGACGACGAGCAGGCCGCGGAGCTCCGCGCCTCCATGACGGAGGTGACTCTGGCCCGTGGCGACTCGCTGTTCCACGAGGGAGACCCGGGCGACCGTCTCTACGTGGTGACCGAAGGCAAGGTCAAGCTGCACCGCACGTCTCCCGACGGCCGCGAGAACATGCTGGCCGTCGTGGGCCCCGGCGAACTCATCGGTGAGCTGTCCCTCTTCGACCCCGGCCCCCGCACCGCCACGGCGACCGCGCTGACCGAGGTCAAGATGCTCGCCCTCGGCCACGGCGACCTCCAGCCCTGGCTGAACGCGCGGCCCGAGGTGGCCGGCGCCCTGCTGCGCGCCGTCGCCCGCCGCCTGCGCAAGACCAACGACCAGATGTCCGACCTGGTCTTCTCCGACGTGCCGGGCCGTGTGGCCCGCGCCCTGCTGGACCTGTCCCGCCGCTTCGGCGTGCAGTCCGAGGAGGGCATCCACGTCGTGCACGACCTGACGCAGGAGGAGCTGGCCCAGCTGGTCGGCGCGTCCCGCGAGACCGTCAACAAGGCGCTGGCCGACTTCGCCCAGCGCGGCTGGCTGCGCCTGGAGGCCCGCGCGGTCATCCTGCTGGACGTGGAGCGACTGGCCAAGAGGTCGCGCTGACACCTCCCGGTCACGTCCCGCTCCGGGGGTTCCCCGAGGGCGTTCCGCCCAAGGGGCTCGCCCCGGACGGACACATCGTGCGTGAAGGCTCCCTCGCGCGCGTGCAGCCCGCCTTCCGTCCGGTCGTCGCGGCCGTCCGCGACCGGTTGCCGGACGTCTACGGGCAGCGGCTGCACAGCGCGTACCTCTACGGGTCGATCCCGCGCGGCACCGCGCGCGTGGGACGCAGCGACATGGACCTGCTGGTGGCGTTGCGGGACGAGCCGACCGACATCGACCGGCAGGACGCCCAGGCCCTGGGCCGGGCGCTCGATGCGCGGTTCGACCAGATCGACGGGGTCGGCACGCTGCTGTTCGGCCGTGGGCGGCTGCTGAGCGACCGGGAGCGGTACGACCTCGGCTGGTTCGTCGCCTGCCTGTGCACGCCCCTGCTCGGCCCCGACCTCGCCGCCCACCTGCCCCGCTACCGCCCCGAGGACCCCCTGCTGGCCCGGGAGACCAACGGCGACCTGGCGCAGCTCCTGCCCCGTTGGCGGGAGCGGGTCGCCGCCGCACCGGACACCGAGGCGGCCCGCAGACCCCTGGTGCGGTTCATGTCCCGGCATCTGGTCAGGACCGGCTTCACGCTCGTCATGGGCCGCTGGCGGGGCTGGACGAGCGACCTGCACGAGATGGCCGCTGCCTTCGGCGCCTACTACCCGGCGCGCGCCGCCCAGCTGGGCGCGGCGGCCGGGTACGGCTACGAGCCGGTCGGCGACCCCGACGTCCTGCGGTCCTACGTCGACGACCTCGGCCCGTGGCTCGCCGAGGAGTACGCGCGCGTGCACGGCGTCAAGGCGCCCCGGCCCTGACGGACGGCAGCTCCCGCCCTCTAGATGAGCCCGTGCTCCGCCAGATAGTCCAGCTGGGCCCGGACCGACAGCTCGGCCGCCGGCCACAGGGAGCGGTCCACGTCGGCGTAGACGTGGGCGACCACCTCGGCCGGGGTCCGGTAGCCGTCCTCCACGGCCGTCTCCACCTGGGCGAGCCGGTGGGCGCGGTGGGCGAGGTAGTACTCGACGGCGCCCTGCGCGTCCTCCAGGACCGGTCCGTGGCCCGGGAGGACCGTGTGCACCCCGTCGTCGACCGTCAGGGACCTCAGCCGGCGCAGCGAGTCCAGGTAGTCGCCGAGACGGCCGTCGGGGTGCGCCACGACCGTCGTACCGCGGCCCAGGACGGTGTCGCCGGTCAGCACCGCCCGGTCGGCCGGGAGGTGGAAGCACAGGGAGTCCGCGGTGTGGCCGGGGGTCGGCACGACCCGCAGCTCCAGTCCGCCGACCGTGATCACGTCACCGGCGCCCAGGCCCTCGTCGCCCAGCCGCAGGGCCGGATCGAGGGCACGCACGCGCGTGCCGGTCAGCTCGGCGAACCGGGCGGCGCCCTCCGCGTGGTCGGGGTGGCCGTGCGTCAGCAGGGTCAGCGCGATCCGCTTGCCGGCCTTCTCGGCGGGATCCACGACGTTGCTCAGGTGGCCCTCGTGCAGCGGGCCCGGGTCGATCACGACCGCCAGGTCGGAGTCGGGCTCGGCGACGATCCAGGTGTTGGTGCCGTCCAGGGTCATGGCGGAGGCGTTGGGCGCGAGGACGTTGACGGCCCGGGCGGTGGCGGGGCCGGGGGCGCCGCCCCGGGGCTGGCCGGGGAGGGCTGCTGCGTCCGTCATGCGAGGGAACCTTCCTGCGTCATGCGAGGGGACCTACCTGGACGTCGGTCGTGGGAGGCACCGGGATCAGGGCGCTCACGGTCGTGGGAGGCATCGGGATCAGGGCGCTCACGCGGGCGCCGGGCCACCGGCCGGGGCGTGTGTGATGTGCCGGGTGAACTCGTCGTGGCCCGGCCAGGACAGGACGACCTCGCCGTCCACCAGGCGGGCACGCGCCAGGACGGGTGTCAGGTCACGCCCCGGCGCGGCGGCGAGGGCTTCGGCGGCGGTGCCGTAGGCGGCCAGCGTGCGCAGGGTGGCGATGGTGGGCGGCATCATCAGCAGCTCGCCCTTGTCGTACCCGGCGGCCGCCTCCTCGGGACGGATCCACACCGTGCGGTCGGCCTCCGAGGAGGCGTTCCGGGTGCGCTGCCCCTCGGGGAGGACGGCCACGAAGAACCACGTGTCGTAGCGGCGCGGCTCGAACTCGGGGGTGATCCACCGCGCCCAGGCGCCCAGCAGGTCCGAGCGCAGCACCAGGCCACGCCGTTCCAGGAACGCCGAGAAGGACAGCTCGCGGGCGACCAGGGCGGCGCGGTCGGCCTCCCAGTCCGCGCCCGTGGTGTCGCCGACGACCGAGTCGGGGCCGGGCCCGGCGAGCAGGACACCGGCCTCCTCGAACGTCTCCCGCACCGCCGCGCAGACGATCGCCTGGGCCGCCGCCTCCTCCACCCCGAGCCGATCGGCCCACCACGCGCGCGTGGGGCCCGCCCAGCGGACCCGGTGGTCGTCGTCGCGCGGATCGACGCCGCCGCCCGGGTACGCGTACGCGCCCGCGGCGAACGCCATGGAGGCGCGTCTGCGCAGCATGTGGACGGCGGGTCCGGCGCCGGTGTCCCGCAGCAGCATGACGGTGGCCGCGCGGCGGGGCGTGACCGGCGTGAGACGGCCGTCCGCCAGCGCTCGGATGCGGTCCGGCCAGTCCGGGGGAAACCACTGCCCATTCGCCATGGGCGGAGGCTATCCCGTGGTGCGCGAATGTTCGAGAGGTGCCCGAGGCCGGTGAGCGCTCGCACGCACCGCGCAGGACTGTGAGCACTCGCGCACCGCGCAGGACGGTGAGCGTTCCCGCACCGCAGGGCTACGGCACCAGCTCGACCTGGATCTCCACCTCCACCGGCGCGTCCAGCGGCAGCACCGCCACGCCGACCGCGCTGCGCGCGTGGACGCCCTTGTCGCCCAGGACCTCGCCCAGCAGCTCGCTCGCGCCGTTGACGACGCCCGGCTGGCCGGTGAAGTCCGTGGCCGAGGCCACGAAGCCCACGACCTTCACCACGCGCGCGATGCGGTCCAGGTCGCCGGCGACGGACTTGACGGCGGCGAGCGCGTTCAGCGCGCAGGTGCGGGCGAGGTCCTTGGCCTCGTCCGGGGTGACCTCCAGGCCCACCTTGCCGGTGACCGGCAGCTTGCCGTCCGCCATCGGCAGCTGGCCGGCGGTGTACACGTACGGCCCGGACTGGACGGCCGGCTGGTAGGCGGCCAGCGGCGGCACGACCTCCGGCAGCGTCAGACCGAGTTCGGCCAGCTTCGCCTCGACCGCGCTCATGCCTGCTTCTCCCGCTTCAGGTAGGCCACCAGCTGCTCGGGGTTGGGCCCGGGCACGACCTGGACCAGCTCCCAGCCGTCCTCGCCCCAGGTGTCCAGAATCTGCTTCGTGGCGTGGACGAGCAGCGGCACGGTTGCGTATTCCCACTTGGTCATGGGCCGACTGTATCCGCTGCGATCGGCCCGCATCCGCCGCGGTCGCACCCGGCACGCGGCCCACGCGCCCACCATCGCCACCCTGCGCACGCTGGCCGCCTACGGCACCGCCGCCGAAGCCCTCGCCGCCGCGCCGGGGCGTGACCT
>NZ_LR732544.1:3778539-3790044 GCF_902506575.1 Streptomyces mexicanus
GGGCTCCCCGCGGCGCCACTCCGAGGCCTTCGGCACCCCCTCGGCGGCCACGCCCCGAACCCCACCACACCGCCGGTTGTCCACAGCCTCCCGCGTGAGTGGCGCGCGGACTGGTTACGCTCGAAGACGTGAGCAGGCTCCAGGTCGTCAGCGGCAAGGGCGGGACCGGAAAGACGACGGTCGCCGCCGCCCTCGCGCTGGCCCTGGCCACGGAGGGGAAGCGGACGCTCCTCGTCGAGGTCGAGGGCCGCCAGGGCATCGCACAGCTCTTCGAAACGGAGGCGCTGCCGTACGAGGAACGAAAAATCGCGGTCGCCCCGGGCGGCGGGGAGGTGTACGCGCTCGCCATAGACCCCGAACTGGCTCTGCTGGACTACCTGCAGATGTTCTACAAGCTGGGCAGCGCGGGACGGGCCCTGAAGAAGCTCGGGGCCATCGACTTCGCCACCACCATCGCCCCGGGTCTCAGGGACGTCCTGCTGACCGGCAAGGCGTGCGAGGCGGTGCGCCGCAAGGACCGTGCCGGGCGGTTCGTCTACGACTACGTGATCATGGACGCGCCTCCGACCGGCCGGATCACCCGCTTCCTCAACGTCAACGACGAGGTCGCGGGCCTGGCCAAGATCGGCCCGATACACAATCAGGCGCAGGCGGTGATGCGGGTGCTGAAGTCGGCCGAGACGGCCGTGCACCTGGTGACGCTGCTGGAGGAGATGCCCGTGCAGGAGACCGTGGACGGCATCGCCGAACTGCGCGCCGCCCGCCTGCCGGTGGGCCGCGTGATCGTGAACATGGTGCGCCCGCAGGTGCTGGACGCCACCGACCTGGAGCTGCTGCGGACCTCGCCGCGCACGGCGTTCGCCCGGTCGCTGTCGCTCGCCGGGCTCGGCGGAGCGCGCCGCGGCGGGAGCGCCGAGCGGCTGGTGGAGCCGCTGCTGGCGCAGGCCGAGGAGTACGCCGAGCGGTACGCGCTGGAGCAGGAGCAGCGCTCGGTCCTGGGCGAGTTGGACCTGCCGCTGCACGAACTGCCACTGCTCGCCGAGGGCATGGACCTGGCGGGCCTGTACGAGTTGGCGAGCGAGCTGCGCAAGCAGGGAATGCAGGGGGTGTCATGAGCCCGGACGCGGCCCGCGCCACGGAGACCGACCGTTCCTCGGGGCACGCGCAGGACGGCACCCGCCGTCTGGCACCCACGCGCGTGCTCGACGTGGACCCGCTGCTCGACGACCCCGGCACCCGGATCATCGTGTGCTGCGGCTCGGGCGGCGTCGGCAAGACCACGACGGCGGCGGCCCTGGGGCTGCGCGCCGCCGAGCGCGGCCGCAAGGTGGTCGTCCTGACGATCGACCCCGCCCGCCGTCTGGCGCAGTCCATGGGCATCGACTCCCTCGACAACGTCCCGCGCCGGGTCAAGGGCACCGAGGGCGACGGCGAGCTGCACGCCATGATGCTCGACATGAAGCGCACCTTCGACGAGGTCGTCGAGGCGCACGCCGATCCCGAACGGGCGGCCACGATCCTGGCCAACCCCTTCTACCAGTCGCTCTCGGCGGGCTTCGCGGGCACGCAGGAGTACATGGCGATGGAGAAGCTGGGGCAGCTGCGTGCCCGGGACGAGTGGGACCTCATCGTCGTCGACACACCGCCCTCGCGGTCGGCCCTGGACTTCCTGGACGCCCCCAAGCGGCTCGGCTCCTTCCTGGACGGCCGGCTGATCCGCCTGCTGACGGCCCCGGCCAAGCTCGGCGGGCGCGCGGGGATGAAGTTCCTGAACGTCGGGATGTCGATGATGACGGGCACGCTCGGCAAGCTGCTGGGCGGTCAGCTGCTCAAGGACGTCCAGACCTTCGTGGCCGCGATGGACACCACCTTCGGCGGCTTCCGCACCCGCGCGGACGCCACGTACAAGCTGCTCCAGGCGCCGGGGACGGCGTTCCTGGTGGTCGCGGCCCCGGAGCGGGACGCGCTGCGCGAGGCCGCGTACTTCGTGGAGCGGCTGGCCGCGGAGAAGATGCCGCTGGCCGGTCTGGTGCTCAACCGGGTCCACGGCAGCGGCGCCGACCAGCTGTCGGCCGAACGCGCGCTCGCCGCCGCGGAAAATCTTGAAGACTCCCGCATTGTGGATCAGGGCGACGGGAAAGCTGGAGTTCGTAACTCCCCCGAAACGCAAGGACGTTCAGACTCTCCCGATCCCTCCGCCGCCACCCCGGAGCCGGAGCCGTCCGCCGACGCGGCGTCCGCGGACCCGGTCGACCAGGTCACCGCGGGTCTGCTGAGGCTGCATGCCGAGCGGATGCAGCTGCTCGCGCGCGAGCAGCGCACGCGTGACCGGTTCACCGCCCGGCACCCGGAGGTGGCGGTGGCCGAAGTGGCCGCCCTGCCCGGGGACGTGCACGACCTCACCGGGCTGCGGGACATCGGGAACCGGCTCGCGGACAACCGCCGCGAGCTGCCCGAGCCGAGCGCCTGACCCGGGGCGCGCCCGGAAAGGGCGAGGCCGCAAGAGGGCGAGGGCACGGGGAGCGGATCTGGACCGCTCCAGGGAGCACCGGAGACACCCGGGCACCCGAACGGACCAAGAGCACCCCGGCGGAACCAAGGACACCTGAAAGGACCAACGACCGAGAACGTCACAAGGGCCGAGGACCGTACGCACCCGAGCAGGACCGAATGACCAGGCGCACCCGAGCGGCCGAAGGCCACTGGCCCACAGCCCCACAGGCTCCGAGAAGACCGAAGGACCGAAGACACCCGAGAGGGCCGAAACCCCGGCGGATGCCTCAGCTCACCGCCGCGTAGTTCTCGTACGCCCGCTCGTCGTCGAGGGAGACCAGTCCGGCTCCCCGCTCGTACTCCATGCGCGCGGTCTCCAGGAGCCGGCGCCAGGAGGTGACGGTGGGCCGCCGGCGCAGCAGTGCGCGGCGCTCCCGCTCCGTCATGCCGCCCCAGACACCGAACTCGACGCGGTTGTCGAGCGCGTCGGCGAGGCACTCGGTGCGTACCGGGCATCCGGTGCACACCGCCTTGGCCCTGTTCTGCGCTGCTCCCTGAACGAACAGTTCATCCGGATCGGTAGTGCGGCAGGCCGCCTGCGCACTCCAGTCGGTTACCCAGCCCATACCGGCGCCGTCCTCTCCCGAATCGAGGCTCCCCCACGGCGGCAGCGGCATATTCACCGCCGCCAGTTGAGGACGTTACGGAAGGCTGGGCACAGCGCAACACCCCCAGCGGGCCCAATCTTGAATGGTCCGAACGGACTATGGGTGAGCCGCAGATCACCCGGGCGAGTGACCCGCCGACATGCGCGACATTCCCGCCGGAGCGGGATTTTCCGGTGCACCACAACGGACACCAGGTGGCACACGAGGCGAATTCGAGCGCGTATCGAGCAGGTATCGCCCACGCCCGGACCACGCCCGTACGACGCCCGGACGCGCCGCTTCCCCCGGGACTTCCCACCGCACCGGAAGAAATCCGAGGGACCCGGAATCTTCCGCGACCGCCGCACGTAGGGACACATGGGGACACATGGCCGCACCGCTGTGACAGTTGAGAGCAGCTTAGGCCAAGGCATATACGCGTGTCCGGCGAATGAGAACGTAGGCTGCCCTCATGCCAAAGAAGCGCTCGGGCGGTGGTCTGTCGCCAACGCAGCAGGCCGCCAAGTTCCTCGGTGTCAGTGTGCTCGCGGGAGTGGTGCTGGCCGGTATCGCGCTGCCCGCGGCCGGTGCGCTGGGCCTGGCGGCCAAGGGCTCGGTCGAGGGGTTCGACGACATCCCGGCCAATCTCAAGCGTCCACCGCTCAGCCAGCGCACCACGATCCTGGACGCCCAGGGCCGGCAGATCGCGCAGGTCTACTCCCGCGACCGTACGGTGGTGCCGCTGAAGGACATCTCGCCGTACATGCAGAAGGCGATCGTCGCCATCGAGGACTCGCGCTTCTACCAGCACGGCGCGATCGACCTCAAGGGCGTGCTGCGCGCCCTGAACAAGAACGCGCAGGAGGGCGGCGTCGCCCAGGGCGCCTCCACGCTCACCCAGCAGTATGTGAAGAACGTCTTCGTGGAGGAGGCCGGCGACGACCCGACGAAGGTCGCCCAGGCCACCCAGCAGACCCTCGGCCGCAAGATCAAGGAACTGAAGTACGCGATCCAGGTCGAGCAGGACCTGGGCAAGAAGAAGATCCTCGAGAACTACCTCAACATCACCTTCTTCGGTGAGCAGGCCTACGGCATCGAGGCCGCCTCCCAGCGCTACTTCTCCAAGCACGCCAAGGATCTGAGCCTGCCGGAGGCCGCCCTGCTGGCCGGTATCGTCCAGTCCCCGAGCCGCTACGACCCGGTCAACGACGAGGCGGAGGCCACCCGGCGGCGCAACGTCGTGCTGCAGCGCATGGCCGAGGTCGGCGACGTCTCCCAGGCGGAGGCCGACAAGGCCAAGAAGGAGCCGCTGGGCCTGAAGGTGACCCAGCCGCGCAACGGCTGCATCACGGCGGTCAAGGGCGCGTCCTTCTTCTGCAAGTACGTCGAGCAGGTCTTCCTCGGCGACCCCGTCTTCGGCAAGACGCGCGCCGACCGGGCCAAGATCTGGAACCAGGGCGGACTGACCATCCGTACGACCCTGGACCCGCAGGCGCAGGCGTCGGTGCAGGCCTCGCTCAAGCAGCACGTCTACCAGACCGACTCGGTGGCGTCCGCGGCCGTGCTGGTCGAACCCGGCACCGGCAAGATCGTCGCGATGGGCCAGTCCAAGCCGTACGGCTACGGCAAGGACGAGACCGAGATCAACTACGCGGTCGGCAGCGACCGGGGCGGCTCGAACTTCGGCTTCCCGACCGGTTCGACGTTCAAGCCGTTCGTGGCGGCGGCGGCGATCGAGGGCGGCAAGCCCCCGACGCAGGAGTACTCCTCGCCGTACAAGATGCCGTACCCGAGCCCGGTCCAGGCGTGCAACGGCAAGCAGTGGGCCAACACCTACCACGACCAGGTGGAGAACGAGAGCACCTCCGAGCACGGCCCGTACGCCATGAAGGAGGCCATGGCGAAGTCGGTCAACACCTACTTCGTCCAGCTGATCTCCGACATCGGGCTGTGCCCGGTGGTGAACATGACCGACAAGCTGCACGTGGTGCAGGGCGACGGCAAGAAACTTCCGCAGACCCCCGCCATCGCGCTCGGCGCGGTCGGCATCTCCCCGCTGACCATGGCCTCCGCGTACGCCACCTTCGCCTCCCGCGGCGTGTACTGCACCCCGGTCGCCATCGAGTCGATCACGCAGAAGGTCGGTGACCAGGAGAAGCCGCTCGCCGTACCGAAGACCACCTGCTCCAGGGCGATGTCCCAGAAGACCGCGGACACCGTGAACACCCTGCTGCAAGGCGTGATCGACTCCGGCACGGGCCAGCAGGCGGGCCTGTCCGACCGGGACAACGCCGGCAAGACGGGTACGACGGACGAGCGCAAGAACGCCTGGTTCGTCGGCTACACCCCGAACATGGCGGGCGCGGTGTGGGTGGGCAGCGCCACCCAGCAGGTCAAGATGACCGACATCCGCATCGGCGGCGTCATGCACGGCCTGGTCTACGGCGCCGACGTGCCCGGCCCCATCTGGCGCGACGCGATGACCGGCGCCCTGCAGGGCAAAGCCTCCCCGTCCTTCCACCTCGTCGACATCCCGGACGGTGGTGACAAGGGAAAAGGCCCGGGCGGGGGGAACGAGAACGGGGGGACCGGAAACGGGGACACGAACGGAAGCACCGGTGACGACGACGGCGGCGTCATCGGGGGCCTGATCGGTGGCCCGGCCGGCGGCGCCACGGGCACCGGCGGCGGGACCGGCACCGGCGGCGGAACCGGCAACGGCGGCCCCTTCCCGACCCCGACGTTCTCCTTCCCCCCGGGCTTCATCCAGGGCCAGGACGGCGGCATCCGCGGTCAGCACGGGAACGGCGGAAGGCACGGCTGAGCCTGAGCCGACCGGCGCACGCCCCCGGCGCACAGCCCCAGACGCACGGCCGCCGGCGCGGAGTCGGCAGGAAGTACGGCCGCCGGCGCGGAGCCGGCAGCAGCTACAGCCTCCGGCACACAGCCGACAGGAGGCACATCCTCCGGCAGAGCCGGCAGGAGGCACGACGAAGGGGCGCACGGCGAGCAGCCGGCGCCCCTTCGGCGCGTTCTCCGGCTCGGCGGAGGATTGATCAGCAGGCGACAGACGCCGCAGCGGTCCTCGGCGGCCTCAGCCGGCCAGCAGCTTCTTGACCGCGGCGGCCACCCGGCCGCCCTCCGCCTGCCCGGCGACCTTCGGGTTCACGATCTTCATGACGGCGCCCATGGCACGCGGCCCCTCGGCACCCGCCGCCTTGGCCTCCTCGACCGCCTGGGCGACGATCGCGTTCAGCTCGTCGTCGGAGAGCTGCTTGGGCAGGTAGGCGGCGAGCACCTCGCCCTCGGCCTTCTCCCGCTCGGCCGACTCCGCACGGCCGCCCTGCGCGAACGCCTCGGCCGCCTCACGGCGCTTCTTCGCCTCGCGGGTGATCACCTTCAGCACCTCGTCGTCGGAGAGCTCCCGCTTCGCCTTGCCCGCGACCTCCTCCTTGGTGATCGCGGCGAGCGTCAGCCGGAGCGTGGAGGAGCGCAGCTCGTCACGCTCCTTGATCGCGGCGTTGAGGTCGTCCTGCAGCTTCGACTTGAGCGTGGTCATGGCTAGATTGTCGCAGGTACGGCGACGCCGACGCGCGAAGATTTAACGGGTGCCGCGCGCCACGGCCTCCGCCGCGCGCTCCCCCGGCCCAATTTCCTTCGCCCGGCGCGCTGCTGAGACGATGGACCCATGCGCGCGCGATACGGAGTTCCCCTGGGCATCACGGCGGTCGCGGCCGCCGGACTTCTCTACTCTGCGGGTTTCGAGGCCCGCTCCTTCCGCCTGCGGCGGGTGACGGTCCCGGTCCTGCCCTCGGGCATGCGTCCCCTGCGCATCCTGCAGGTCTCCGACATCCACATGGTCGGCGGCCAGCGCAAGAAGCAGCGCTGGCTGCGCTCGCTGGCCGGCCTGCGCCCGGATTTCGTGATCAACACGGGCGACAACCTCTCGGACCCCGAGGGCGTCCCGGAGGTCCTGGACGCGCTGGGCCCGCTGATGGAGTTCCCGGGCGCGTACGTCTTCGGCTCCAACGACTACTACGGCCCCAAGCTGCGCAACCCAGCCCGCTACCTGATGGAGAAGGCCAGCGGTCGGCACGGCCTGAACGGCAACCCGCCCGCGGTCGGCGCGATCCACAACCCGTGGGAGGACCTGCGGGACGGCTTCGACGAGGCGGGCTGGCTCAACCTGACCAACACGCGCGGCACCCTGAAGGTCGAGGGCGTCTCGGTGGAGCTGACCGGCCTGGACGACCCGCACATCAAGCGGGACCGCTACGCCAAGGTGGCGGGCGGCCCCTCCGGCGCGGCCGACTTCTCCATGGCCGTGGTGCACGCCCCCTACCTGCGGGTCCTGGACGCCTTCACGGCCGACGGCTACCCCCTGATCCTCGCCGGCCACACCCACGGCGGCCAGCTGTGCATCCCCTTCTACGGCGCCCTGGTCACCAACTGCGACCTGGACACCGACCGCGTGAAGGGCCTGTCCACGCACACCGCCGAGGGCCACACGTCCTACCTGCACGTCTCGGCCGGCTGCGGCACCAACCGCTACACCCCGGTCCGCTTCGCCTGCCCCCCGGAGGCGACGCTGCTGACCCTGGTGGGACGGGACTGGCGCGAAGGCGCGGCGGAGGCAACGGAAGCGGCGAGAGCGGCGGGACCAGCGGGAAGGACGGGGCGGACGCGAGGGCGAGGAAAGACCCGCATCACCCGTCCAGCCCACCCGAATCGCCCGCTTTCCCCCTCATTCCTACCGTGAGGGCATGACCGCCGAGACGTCGCCGATACCCCCCACGCCCCCGCCGCCACCGCAGTCAGCCACGCCCTCGTTCCCTCGGGAGATCCCCGATCTCCCCGCGGTCCCGGGCATGCCGGTGCTCATGCCCTCGGCCGTCCCGGCGGCGGCGGTGGTGCCCCCGGTACGCCGCCCCTGGGCGGCGGCGTACCGCCTGCTGATCGCCGTGGTGGCGGCCGGCGCGGTCGCCCTGGAGATGCTCACCGGCCCCCCGCTCCGCGTCCTGAGCCACGTCGAGATCCAGACGGCGATCGCGCTCGCGCTGGTCCTCGCGCTCTCGGCACGCAGGGCGTGGACCGCCCGCCGCCCGCTCCCCGCCGCGCTCACCGGGGCGGTGACGCTCTACGTCACGACGGCGGCCCTGATCCACCACCTGTTCCTGACCGCGACCTCGCCTCCGTACTCGATCACGGGTTCCCCCGGCACCCATCCGCTGTGGCAGTCGACGGCCGGCCACCTCCTCCACACCGCGCTCCCGCTCGCCGCGCTCCTGGACTGGCTCCTGCTGACCGCCCCCGCCCGCCTCCACCTGCGCCAGACCGCCCCCTGGATGCTCTATCCCCTGGCCTACCTGGCCTTCTGTCTCACCCGAGGCGCCCTCCTGCCCCCGACCGAGCAGGACCGCTACCTCTACCCCTTCCTCGACGCCGCCCGCCACGGCTACAAGCACGTCCTCGGCAACGCCCTCCTCCTGGGCCTCGCCTGCTACGGCCTGGGCCTGCTCCTGGTCGTCCTCGACCACGTCCGCCCGAACCCGATCCGCCGTGCCGCCAGAACCGGATTTCGTCTCCGGCCACCAGTGGGCTAAAGTAAACGTCGTCGCCGCGACAAGCAGCGACACCGGGGTGTAGCGCAGCTTGGCAGCGCGCTTCGTTCGGGACGAAGAGGTCGTGGGTTCAAATCCCGCCACCCCGACGCTGGTCAGAGGGCCTGGTGTGCAAGTTGCACCAGGCCCTCTGTCGTGCGTGCAGCAGCGGCACAGGCCACTGACGGCCGCAGCCGTCCTCGGAGCGTTCCGAGGACGGCTGCGGGCTTTCGTGTGGGTGTCCGGTTGCGTGGCCACCGCGCCGGTCCGGAGCGCAGGCGCCGCGGCGTGCGCGGGGTCCGCGCTCCGGGGGAAGCGGCGTGGTGCCGCCGGGAGGCGGTGGGTGTCAGGCCATGTGGTTGTACGCGTAGGACGTGCCGCTGGAGTCCGGGGAGGCGGACGGCTTGCGGGTGGCGAAGGGGGCTCGCCAGTTGCCGGTGCCGGAGTAGAAGTACGTCGTGTTGTGGTTCTTGTCGTAGGCGAACAGGTCGGGGCGGCCGTCGCGGTCGCCGTCGCCGATGCCGATGATGTGGCTGTAGGCGTTCCAGCCGCCACCGATCTTCGTGCGTGAGGCGAACGTGCCGTCGCCGCGGCCCAGGTAGAGCCACAGCACACCGCTGCCGTCACGGGCCACCAGGTCGCCGGCGGCGCCCCCGCCGACGTTGCCCACGGCGGTGATCTTGTTGTAGACGCCCCAGCCGCCGCCGACCTTGACGCGCTTGGCGAAGGGGGACGTGTACTGGCCGGTGCCCTTGTAGAGCCACAGCACGCCGGAGGTGTCGGTGGCCAGGAGGTCGGCCTTGCCGTCGCCGGTGTAGTCGGTGCCGCCGGTGATCTTGTTGTAGATCTGCCAGCCGCCGCCCACCTTCACCCGGCCGGCGAAGGTGCCGTCGCCGCGGCCCAGGTAGAGCCACAGCACACCGCTGCCGTCACGGGCCACCAGGTCCGCGTGGGCGGCGCCGCCCACGTTGCCGACGGTCTCTATCTGGTTGTACGTCCCCCAGCCCGAGCCGATCAGCTTCGTCTCGTGCTCCGACAAGAAGCCGGGGTTGTACGGGTCGTGGTAGGTGTCGCTGCTCCACAGCCGCCCGGAGGTGTCCCGCGCGAGCACGTTCGGCGTACCGTTGTCGTCGAAGTCGTGCGGCTTGGCGGTGCGGGTGACCTTGAACGAACCGGAGGACGTCAGGTCCGGGCCGATGCCGTTGAGCGGCTTGGCGACCAGCGACCACGTGTAGTCGCCGTTGTAGGCGCTGCCCGTGGGCACCATCCCCAGGCCGCCCTCCCAGTCGAAGCGGGCGGTCGTGCCCGGGTCGGTGAAGGACACCGTCCGGGTCTGCCCGGTGCGCACGTGCCGCAGGGTGACCGTCATCTCGACGTTGCCCCGGGACAGCGTCCATCCCAGCGTCGCCCTGCCGCCGCCCGCGTCGAGGTCGATCACGGCGGGGACGGTGTGGCCGGTCAGGGTGACCCGGGTGGGCTCGCCCGTGCTCGCCGCCAAGGTGGCGGCCGGGACGCCGTCCTGGTCCGGCGCGATCCGGTAGACGCCCTCGTTCTGGGCGACCGTGCCGCCGCGCACGACCAGCGTGCCGTCGGGGGCGGTGGCCGCGGAGGTGAGGTGGTCGAGCAGCTTGCGGGTGGCGCCGGTCTTCAGGTTGTACGCGGTCAGCGCGTTCGAGGAGTACGTGAAGATCGAGTCCAGGCCGCCGCGGTTGCCGTACGCCAGCCAGTCGCCCTGGAGGCCGATCTCCACGTCGGGGGGCCACACCTTGCCCACCGCGACCTTCCGGACACTCTTCGAGGAACGGTCGGTGACGACCACCGTGGCCTCGTTGGAGCCGGTGTACTCGACCCACGCCACGTACGTCGCCGAGACGGCGATGTCGCCGCGTGCGGCGGCGGCCGGCAGCTCGTGGGTCTCGGTCACGGCGCCGGTGGCGAGGTCGAGCAGCCCGAGGAAGCGCCGGGTGTCCGTCCCGGTGCCGGTCGTATACGTCACCTGGGCCTCGGTGGCGGTCCCGGCCGCGACCTTGACGTCGGTGGCGTTCGGCGGAAAGTCGGTGACCGTGCGCGGCGCCACGCCCTTGCTGTGCATGCGGAGCGTGTTGCCGCCCTCGGCGTCGGGCAGCAGGGTGAACAGGGAGGTGCCGGCGGAACCCGCGTACGTCACCCCGTTGACGGAGGGGCCGAGATCGAGGCTGTAGACGGTCGATCCGGTCGCCATGTCCGTGATCTTGGCCGTCGGGCTCGAGTACGTGGCCACGAGGTCGCCGACCCCGGTGCCCTGGACGGCGGTGTACCGCGTCCACTGCACGGGGTCGCCGCCCGAGGCAGGCACCCAGTTGCGCGTACCGCTGGTCTTGTTCCAGGTCAGGTAGCCCGAGGCGGTGGCCCCACCCACCACGTCGCCCTTCGGGAAGGCGGGGACGGACTGGTCGGCGGCCCCCGCGGTCACGGTGGCGGTCGCGGGCGCGGCCGTCGCGGGGACGGTCAGTCCGACACCGCCGGCCGTGAGGGCGAGAACGGTGGCGAGGGCCGCGCCGAGGCGCCGCCCGGTGGTTCGTGGCGGATGCAAGGAAGGTTCCTTCGGTTCAAGCGGAAGGGAAAGAGGGGGGAGGAGGGTGAAGAGGAGCAGAGCTGGCTCTTATACACATCCGACGCTGCCGACGACCCCTTCCGCGTTGACCCTGGGGGCTTGCCCTCTCTTTTGACTAACACCAATACCATTTTTCTTCTCTGTTCACTTCTCGCACCTTCTCATGTTCCCA
>NZ_LR732544.1:3790145-3823085 GCF_902506575.1 Streptomyces mexicanus
CGCACACGCCCCTCGTGCCCCGTCGCGCCCCGCGTGAGCGCCTGGGCCACCCGCATCTCGAACCCGACCGGCGGCTCACTGCCCGGCAGCAGCCCGATCAGCCGGTCACCGACCTCGGTCAGCTGCCGGATCAGCTCGCGGCAGTCCGCGCACCGCTCCAGGTGCTCCACGGCACCGGCGCGTTCGCGGCCCGGCAGCACCCCGAGCGCGAGTTCGGGGCCGATCTCGCGCAGCTTCTCGCAGGTCAGGTCAGTGGCCATGGTCGTCGCCTCGCCGGTCGGACGCGAGGGTGGCGCGCAGCTTGCCCATCGCCGCCCGGATGCGCGTCTTGGCGGTGCCCAGCGGTATCCCCTCCCGTTCGGCGATCTGCTGGGCGGTCATGCCGTAGATGCCCGCCATCACCAGGGCGCGGCCCTGTTCGGGCGGCAGTTGCGCCACGGCCGCGCGCAGCCGGGAGGACGCCTCGTCCGCCAGGGCCTGCTGCTCGGGGGTGTGGCTGGCGACGCCGAGCACCGCGTCCAGGTCCTCGGGTGCCACCGGCCCCGCCCGCCGGGCGCGGACGGCGTCGATGGCCAGGTTGTGGGCGATGGTGGTCAGCCAGGTGGTCACCGAACCCCGCCGGGAGTCGTAGATCTGCGCGTGGCGCCACGCCCGCTCGAAGGTCTGCTGGGCGATGTCCTCGGCGAGCTGCGGATCCCCGACGACGGCGACGGCGACGCCGAAGACCCGGTGCTGGAACCTCCGGACGAAGCTGACCGCCAGTTCCGGGTCACCGGTGGCCAGCCCGGACAGCAGAGCCTCGTCCGGGAGACGCCCCACGGGGAACCGGAACCTCGACATGCCGTATATACGCCCCGCCTGTGGCCAGGGATTGCGCTGTCTCGATTGTCTCCCTGGTCAGGGGCTTCCGCTCGGCCCCGGCGACCGCCCCCGTCCCCACCGCGCACCGCCCGCGCCCGCCGCTCGACTTCCTGGAACCACCCGTCCGGTCCGGCAGTCTTTCCCCCCGTGGGGAGCGTTCCGTTTCAGGGTGGTGCGCCCGAGGACAGAGGCGCGCACATGGTGGTGTGCGGCGACGACGGGCTCGCGCACCGGTTGGCCGCCGAGCTGCGCGGCGTGTACGGCGAGCAGGTCACGCTGGTGGTGCCGCCGCGCCAGCGCACGGTACGGCCCCCGGTGGTCGGCCGCACCCGCACGGCCTCGGCCCTGCTGGACCGCGTGGTCAGCGCGGCCGTGAACCGGGCCGGCGGCGGCAGCGGCGGCGCACCGGCGGGCAGCGGCCCGGCGGAGGGCGGACGCCCGGGCGGCGGCACCGACCGCGTGCTGGAGGCCGCCGAGGTCTCCGAGACGGTGCTGGCGGAGGCGGGCGTGGAGCGGGCGGCCGCGCTGGCCCTCGTGTACGACGACGACGAGACCAACATCCGCGCCGCGCTCACCGCCCGCCGGCTCAACCCGCGGCTGCGGCTCGTCCTGCGCCTGTACAACCGGCGGCTGGGCCAGCACATCGAGGAACTCCTCGACCAGGCGGCCGCCCTGGCGACCGGGGACGACGGCGTCCTCCTCGGCGGTGACGCCTCCACGACCGTGCTGTCCGACGCCGACACCGCCGCGCCCGCGCTGGCCGCCAGCGCCGTGGCCGGGACCACCAAGGTGGTGCAGACGGACCGGCTGCTGCTGCGCGCGGTGGAACGCCCGCCGCCCGCGCCCGGGCAGGTCGCCGACCCCGGGCTGTGCACCCTGGCGCTGCTGTCGGCGACGAGCAGCGACCCGGCCGGGGCCGACGGCTCCGAGGGCAGCGGCGAGCAGCGGCCCCGGCTGCTGCCGGACGAGGCGGCCGTACGGGCGGCCACCGGACGCGGGACGGTGGTGCTGGAGCAGGTCGACACCGGCCGGTCGCTTCCCGCCGGGCGCGGCAGCGGTGTCGTGCCCCCGCTCGCCTCGCTGTTCTCGCGGCGGCTGCGGTGGTCGGTGGCGGGCCTGGTGGCGTGCGTGTTCGCGCTCGCGGTGGCGTTGTGGCTGGTGACCGGCGTGCATCCGCTCGGCGCGCTGTACCTGACGCTGCTCGACCTGTTCGCCATCGACGATCCCGCGGTGGGCCAGCCGGTGGGCCGGCAGGTGCTGCAACTGCTGTCCGGACTGGTCGGGTTGCTGCTGCTGCCGGTGCTGCTGGCCGCGGTGCTGGAGGCGCTGGGGACGTTCCGGACGGCGTCCGCGCTGCGCAAGCCGCCGCGCGGGCTCGGCGGGCACGTGGTGCTGCTGGGGCTGGGCAAGATCGGCACCCGGGTGCTGACGCGGCTGCGGGGACTGCAGGGCCCGGGGGTGTGCGTGGAGTCGGATCCCGAGGCGCGGGGCCTTGCGACGGCACGGCGGCTGCGGGGGCCGGGGGGGCTCGGCGACGTCACGCAGGAAGGCGTGCTGGAGGCGGCGAAGATCCACCGCGCGCAGGCGCTGCTCGCGGTGACGAGCGCGGACACCACGAACCTGGAGGCCGCGCTGTACGCGCGGACCGTACGACCCGACCTGCGCGTCGTGCTGCGGCTGTACGACGACGACTTCGCGACCGCGGTGTACCGCACCCTGCGGGCCGCGCACCCGCGGGCGCGGACGCGGAGCCGCAGTGTGTCGCACCTGGTGGCGCCCGCGTTCGCCGGGGCCATGTACGGCCGGCAGATCCTCGGGGCGATCCCGGTGGAGCGGCGGGTGCTGCTGTTCGCGTCCGTGGACGTGGCCGGGCATCCGCAGCTGGAGGGGCGGACGGTGGCGGATGCCTTCCGGCCCGGGCACTGGCGGATTCTGGCGCTGGACCCCGGCGCGCAGGGCGGCGAACGCCGCGAGCCGGCCGGAGGGGGCGGGCGCCGCGAGCCCGTCCCCGGGGGACCGTCCTCCGAGGACACCGGCCCCGCCCCGGGGACGCGGCTCGTCGCGAACCTGCCCCCCACGTACGTGCTCCGCAAGGAGGACCGGGTCGTGCTGGCGGCGACGCGACGCGGGCTGGCGGAACTCCTGGGGCGGCGCGGCCGGGAACCGCAGCCGGACCGGTAGCCCGCGGGGCGGCGCCCGCGCCGCCCCCTCCACACCCCGCGGTGGCCGGGTGCCGGTCGGCTGCCGCGTCGTCAGCCCGGCAGGTGGCGGGCGGCGAAGTCCAGTTCGAGGCGGACCTGCTTGATGCGTTCGTCGACGACCAGGGAGCCGTGGCCGGCGTCGTAGCGGTAGACCTCGTGGACGGCGCCCCGGGCTTCGAGGCGCTTGACGTAGTTCTCGATCTGGCGGATGGGGCAGCGCGGGTCGTTGACGCCGGCGGAGATGTACACCGGGGCCTTGACCTGGTCGACGTAGGTGAGCGGGGAGGAGGCCGCGAAGCGTTCGGGGACTTCCTCGGGGGTGCCGCCCAGCAGGGTGCGGTCCATCGCCTTCAGCGCCTCCATCTCGTCGTGGTACGCCGTGACGTAGTCGGCGACCGGGACCGCGGCGATGCCCAGCGCCCACGCCTCCGGCTGGGTGCCGAGGCCCAGCAGGGTGAGGTAGCCGCCCCAGGAGCCGCCGGTGAGGATCAGCCGTTCGGGGTCCGCGAGACCGGAGGCGATCGCCCACTCGCGCACCGCGGCGATGTCCTCCAGCTCGATCAGGCCCACCCGGTGCTTGAGCGCGTCCGTCCACGCGCGGCCGTACCCCGTGGAGCCGCGGTAGTTGACGCGGACCACCGCGTAACCGTGGTCCACCCAGGCGGCCGGGCCCGCGGCGAAGGAGTCGCTGTCGTGCCAGGTCGGGCCGCCGTGGATGTCGAACCCCGTGGGCAGCGGGCCCGTGGCCCCCGCCGGCCTCTGCACCAGGGCGTGGATGCGCCCGCCGGGGCCCTCCACCCACACGTCCTCCACCGGGACCGAGCCGGGGCACTTCATCCCGGGCGGGTCCAGGACCACCCGGCCGTCGGTGGAGCGGACCGCGGACGGCTCCGCCGCCGACGACCACAGGTACTCCACGCTGCCGTCCGGGCGGGCCGTCGCCCCGGACACCGTGCCCGGCGGGGTGGGGATCCGCGTCAGCTCACCGCTCGCCAGGTCGTAGCGGAACAGCTCGCTGCGGGCCTCGAAACTGTGCGCGACGAGCAGGCCGCTGCCGTCCGGGTACCACTCGGCGCTGACGTCGCCGGGCAGGTCCAGCGCCAGATCCGTCTCCTCGCCCGTGGCCACGTCCCAGACCAGCGGCTCCCAGCGACCCCGGCGCTGGTGCCCGATCAGCAGGCGCGTGTCGCCGTCGACGGGGGCGAAGCCCAGCACCTCCAGGCCCAGCTCGACGGCGCCGCCCTTGGTGTCGTCCAGCTCGGCGACCGCCGTGCCGTCCGGGCGCAGCACGCGCAGTGCCGAGTGCATGGCGTCGCCGTGCTCGGTGTGCTCGATCGCGATGAGCGTGCCGTCGTGGGAGAGGTCGCCGACGCCGGCCGACTCGCGGTGCCGGTAGATCTCCACCGGGGGCTCGTCCGAGCCCAGCCGCGCCAGGTGGATGGTCGTGCCGTCCTCGTCCGTGGACCGGCCCACGACCACCGTCCGTCCGTCGCGGCCGAGCGCGAGACCCGCCGGGTACGACGGCTCCAGGCCCGGCACGGCCACCTCGTCGGGGCCCCCGGCGAAGGGCTGGCGGCGCCAGACGCCGAACTCGTCGCCGTCCTTGTCGTCGAACCACCAGATCCACGCGCCGTCCGGGGACAGCGTCCCGTCCGTGGTGCCGTTCGGCCGGTCGGTCGCCTGGCGCTGCTCACCGCTCGCCCGGTCCCAGGCGTACAGCTCGTACGTCCCCGTCGCGTTGGACACGAACAAGGAGCGGTCCGGGGCGTCCTGCGCCCACTCCGGCAGCGACACCCGGGGAGCCCGGAAGCGCTTCTCCCAGTCCGGCATCTCCCCGGCCGTCCCCTGCCGGTCCCCTACGTCCCGCTGGTCCTGCTCGTCCCGCTCGTCCAGAGGCGCGGCCCCGTTGCTCTCAGTCATGGCCCCATACTGCCTGCCCGCGCCGACAACGCGCCGCCCCGCTTCCCCAGCCTGTGGAAAACCGTCCCGGGTGACGACCCGCCGGCCGGCGGCCTGTGGAAAACCCGCACCCCGCGCCCGGCCGATGTCCGGCGGGGCCGTACCGTTGAGGGCGTGTACCGGTTTCTGCTGACGCCCCGCTGGTGGGGCATCAACGTCTTCGCGCTGCTCGCGATCCCGTTCTGCGTCTTCATGGGGTCCTGGCAGCTGAGCCGGTTCGAGGGGCATGTGCGGGACCACCGGAGCGCGACCGAGCAGGCCGCCTCGGCCCGCACCGAGGCGCCGCGCCCGCTGGACCGGCTGCTGCCCGTCGACAAGGCGACCTCCGGCAGACAGGCCACCGCGACCGGCCGGTACGCCAAGCAGCTGCTCGTCCCCGACCGTGAGCTGGACGGCAGGAGCGGCTACTACGTCCTGACGCTGCTGCGGACCGACTCCGGCAAGGCACTGCCGGTCGTGCGCGGCTGGCTGCCCGGCACCGCCGACGCCGCCAAGGCCCCGGCACCGCCCACGGGCCGGGTCACGGTCACCGGGGCGCTGCAGGCGTCCGAGACCCCCGGCGACAACGGCGTCAGCGCCCAGGGCGGGCTGCCGTCCGGGCAGACCTCGGTGATCAGCGCGGCGTCGCTGGTGAACCTCGTGCCCTACGGCGTGTACGACGCGTGGATCACGCTCGACAAGGCCGACCCCGGGATGAAGGCGGTCCCGGCGAAGGCTCCGGAGGGCAGCGGTCTGGACCTGAAGGCGTTCCAGAACCTCGGCTACACCGGTGAGTGGTTCGTCTTCGCCGGATTCGTCGTCTTCATGTGGTTCCGCCTGCTGCGGCGCGAGGTGGAGGCCGCACGGGACGCGGAGCTGGGACTGGCCCCGCAGGCGCCCGACGCCACCCAGGTCCCCGACGCTCCCCGGGCGCCCGAGGCTCCGGAGGAGCGGACCACCACGGTCTGAGCGCGCACACCCCACGAGGCCCGCGGCACCCCGCTCCCGGTTTTCGGCTCCCGGCTTCCCGCTCCCGGCCGCCCACCCGCACCACCCGGTGCGCCGATACGAAACCGGCAGCACCCACCGTGCGCGGCCACGACACCGGCAGCAGCCCGCGCCCGGCTACGACACCGGCAGCACCCCCGTGCGGTACACCGTGCCGGCGCAGGCGTTCGGGACCGTCGCCGAGACCGTCGGCGAGCCCGCCTCCGTTGTGTGGGAGACCTCGACGCTGCCCTCCGCCGTGCCGCCCTCCGTCATCAGCTGGGGCGTGGCACCGGTGTCGGTGCCCGGGGCGGCGCCGGCGGTCTCGCCGGCGTCCTGGCTCGGGGACGGGTCGGGGGACGGGCCACTGGTCTCGCTGCCCCCGCCACCACCGCCGCCGCCGGAGCTGTCGCCGCCTCCCGTGCTGGGGCAGGTCTCGGACGGCACCCAGGCGAACTTCACCTCGTACGCCGCACCCGGCGCCAGCACCAGCCCGGACACCTCGCCCGCCGGATCGGGCAGCCCGCTCGCGGCGTCCCCGGAGGTGTGCGGCACCACACTGATCCTCGTGGCGTCGGCGGCGCCCTGCGCGTGGGTGGTCACGGTGCCGGGGCCGCTGACGGCACAGCTGGTGGAGGAGACGTTGGCGACGTGGAAGGTGCCGTAGACGGCGCCGGTGGTGTCGGGGGCGCCGACCGTGGCGGTGGCGGAGCCGAGCTGGGCTCCGGTGCACTCGGGGACGCCGACGTCGGCGGAGGCCGAGGGGCCGTCCTTGCCGGCTCCCGGGCCGACTCCGCCGGGCGCGGTGCTCGCCCCGGGGCGGTGACCGTCCTTCTTGTCGTTCCTGCCCGGGCCCGTGGCCGCCGCCGAGGAACCGCCGACGGCGCTCTCCCCGCCGTCGGGTCCCTTGCCCTGGCCGGTGCCGCCGTGGGCCTGCGAGGCCTGCCCGGCCATGGCCGGGTTGGCGTCGGCACCGGCGACGTCGGAGACGTGCACGAGGGCGGGGACGGCGGGGCCGAGGAACAGGGCGGCGGCGGCCATGCCGCCCACGGCCTGCCGCTTGCGGGCCCGCCGCGCCGGTACCGCGCGCCGCAGATGCTCCAGCGCGTCCTCGCGCGGTGCGACGTCCTGGACCGCCTCGTGCAGCAACCTGCGCAGGGCCAGCTCGTCCGGGCCGAGCCCGTCGAGGCCCTGGTCGTCGGGGCTGTGGTTCACGTCGTGGTTCCCAGCGTGCGATGGCGTCTCGTCGTGCGGTGGGGCATCACCGCGCAGCCGCGCCTGCGACCGCGACCCCGACCGCGGATGCGGACCGCCCTGCGACGGCGTGCCGCCCTTGTCGTCCGGACGCGCGTCACCCGGCGACCGCGCGCCGCCCTGCCCGTCCGCCTGCGACGAGCCGGTGTTGCCGCCCTGCGGCTGCGGGTCCGAGCCGTCCAGCGACCGCGCGGCCTGCTGCCCGTCCGGCTGCGACGAGCCGACGTCGCCGCCCTGCGGCAGCGAACCTGCGTCGCTCTGCGGCTGCGGGTCCGGTTCGCCGTGCGACCGCGCGACCGTGTCGTCGTCCCCGGGCGGCGGGGCGTCGGCTTGGGCGCCACCGGGTTCCCGCGCCTGCGGGTCGTCCTGTTCCTCCGGCCGCAAGGTGTCGCCCTCGTTCGACCGCGGGGTGTCGCCCTCGTTCGGCCGCGGGGTGTCGCCCTCGTCCGGCCGCGGTGCGTCCTCGCGTCCCCGCGGCGGTGCGCCGCTCCGCTCCCCGCGCGGGTGCCCGGGCCCGCCCTGTGCGCCGGGCGCGTTCGGCGCATCGGGCTCGCGGCGGCGGCGCGCCTCACGCCCTTCGGCAGGCTCGCTCATCGTCGCGCCTCCATCGCGATCCTCAGGGCCGCGATGCCGCGCGAGCCGTACGCCTTGACCGAGCCGATCGATATCCCGAGGGTCTCGGCGACCTGCGCCTCGGTCATGTCCGCGAAGTAGCGCAGCACCAGCACCTCGCGCTGCCGCCGCTGCAGGCCCTTCATCGCCTTGATCAGGGAGTCGCGCTCCAGCTGGTCGTAGGCGCCCTCCTCGGCGCTGGCCATGTCCGGCATCGGCTTGGAGAGCAGCTTCAGGCCGAGGATGCGGCGGCGCAGCGCCGAGCGGGAGAGGTTGACGACGGTCTGCCGCAGGTAGGCGAGCGTCTTCTCGGGGTCGCGGACGCGCCTGCGGGCCGAGTGGACGCGGATGAACGCCTCCTGCACGACGTCCTCGCAGGAGGCGGTGTCGTCGAGCAGCAGCGCGGCCAGGCCGAGCAGCGAACGGTAGTGGGCGCGGTACGTCTCGGTGAGGAGGTCGACGGTCGTGCCGACCGCCGCCGTCTCCTCGGCGCCGTCGCGCTGGGTCGGTATGCGGGTGGGCCGCGCGGCGGGCATGGGGGCGATCACCGGCATGCCGCCGGCCGCGCCGGGGATGACGCGCACGCGCGGTCGGAGCGCCGCGCGGGGCGCGTGCAATGCGGGGCCGCGGGTCGCCGCGCCGAAGTCGAGTACCTCTGCCACGCCAGTTGGACACCCTGCCCCCCTCGGGGGTTGTACGTGCCGGGCATCACTTTTGCGCCGCGTGGTCCAGGTGGCGCCATCGGCGCCCTTCTCGCGTCAGGCAGCACAACAGACGCTGTCTCACGTGCCCTCATGCGTCCCGCTCTTCCCCTGTGTCGTGAAATGACCGGGGCATCCCCATGCCCCGCCGCGTCCCCACGCCCCCGAAGGGTGACCGCATAGACGCGCCCCGCCCTCCGCACGGTTGCGGAGGGCGGGGAGGGAAATCTTCGGACGCCGAGGCAGCACGGTTCAAGTGGTACGGACCGGCGGCCCGCCCCACATGACATGCACAGATCCTACAAAGAGGCCGTCCAGCGGCCGGGGCCCCGCCCCTCTTCGCCGGCGCCGGCCTCCGTCGCGACCAGTTCGGCGAGTTGGGCCAGGTTGAGCGCGGCGCCCTTGCGCAGGTTGTCGCCGCAGACGAAGAGTTCGAGCGCGGTGGGGTCGTCCAGCGCCCGCCGCACCCGGCCGACCCAGGTCGGATCGGTGCCCACCACGTCGGCGGGCGTGGGGAACTCGCCCGCGGCCGGGTCGTCGCACAGCACCACGCCGGGGGCCGTGGCCAGGATCTCGCGCGCCTTGTCGACGGTGACCTCGCTCTCGAAGCGGGCGTGCACCGTCAGCGAGTGCGTGGTGATCACGGGGACGCGTACGCAGGTCACGGCGATCGGCAGCCGGGGCAGCCCGAGGACCCTGCGGGACTCCTCCCGCAGCGCCATCTCCTCCGACGACCAGCCCTCCGCGCACAGCGTCCCGGCCCACGGCACCACGTTCAGCGCCACCGGCTCGGCGAACGGCCCGGTGTCGTCGCCGACGGCCCGCCGTACGTCACCGGGGGCGGTGCCCAGTTCGGTGCCGGCCACCAGGGACAGCTGCCGGCGCAGCGTCTGCACGCCCGCGTGCCCGGCGCCGCTGACGGCCTGGTAGGAGGAGACGGCCAGTTCACGCAGCCCGAACTCGGCGTGCAGCGCGCCCACCGCGACGATCATGGTGAGGGTGGTGGAGCCGGGGCCGGCGATGATGCCGCGCGGACGCAGCCGTGCCGCGTGCGCGTTGACCTCGGGCACCACCAGCGGCACGTCGGTCTCCCGCCGGAACGCGCCGGAGTTGTCGATCACCACCGCGCCCTTGGCCGCGGCCACGGGCACCCACTGGGCGGCGACGTCGCGGGGCACGTCGAACAGGGCGATGTCCACCCCGTCGAACGCCTCCTCGCAGGCCGCGCTCACCTCGACCTCCTCCCCGCGCACGGCCAGCTTGCGGCCGGCCGAGCGCGGGGAGGCGATCAGGCGGATGTCGCCCCAGATGTCCGCACGCTGGGACAGGATCTGGAGCAGGACCGTGCCGACGGCTCCGGTCGCACCCACGACCGCGAGCGTCGGTCGCCCGGTCATCGCCGTACGCCTCCGGGGCGCAGGGTGGGGGCGGGGGCGGTCGTCATCGCCCGGTTCCGCCGTAGACGACGGCCTCGTCGCTGTCGGAGTCGAGCCCGAAGGCGGTGTGCACGGCGCGCACGGCCTCCGGCACGTCGTCCTTGCGGGTGACGACCGAGATACGGATCTCGGAGGTCGAGATCAGCTCGATGTTCACGCCGGCGTCGGACAGCGCGGTGAAGAAGTCCGCGGTGACCCCGGGGTTGGTCTTCATACCCGCGCCGACCAGGGAGATCTTGCCGATCTGGTCGTCGTAGCGCAGGGAGTCGAAGCCGATGCCGGACCGGTTCTTCTCCAGCGCGTCGATGGCCTTGCGGCCCTCGGTCTTCGGCAGCGTGAAGGAGATGTCCGTCAGGCCGGTGGCGGCGGCGGACACGTTCTGCACGACCATGTCGATGTTGATCTCGGCATCGGCGATCGTGCGGAAGATGGCGGCCGCCTCGCCCGGCTTGTCGGGCACGCCGACGACCGTGATCTTGGCCTCGGAGGTGTCGTGCGCGACACCGGAGATGATGGCCTGCTCCACCTTCTTGTCCCCTTGCTCGATCGGCTCGCTGCTGACCCACGTGCCCTGCAGTCCGCTGAAGCTGGAGCGGACGTGGATCGGGATGTTGTAGCGGCGGGCGTACTCCACGCAGCGGTGGAGCAGCACCTTGGACCCGGACGCCGCCAGCTCCAGCATGTCCTCGAAGGAGATCCAGTCGATCTTCCGGGCCTTCTTCACCACGCGCGGGTCGGCGGTGAACACGCCGTCGACGTCGGTGTAGATCTCGCACACCTCGGCGTCGAGGGCGGCGGCGAGAGCGACCGCCGTGGTGTCGGAACCGCCGCGCCCCAGCGTGGTGATGTCCTTCTTGTCCTGGCTGACGCCCTGGAAACCGGCCACGATGGCGATGTTGCCCTCGTCCAGCGCGGTCCGGATGCGGCCCGGCGTGACGTCGATGATCCGGGCTTTGTTGTGGACCGAGTCGGTGATGACACCTGCCTGGCTGCCGGTGAACGACTGGGCCTTGTGACCCAGGTTTTTGATCGCCATGGCCAGCAGGGCCATGGAGATCCGCTCTCCGGCGGTCAGCAGCATGTCGAGCTCGCGCCCGGCAGGCATCGGGGAAACCTGCTCGGCGAGATCGATCAGCTCGTCCGTCGTGTCGCCCATCGCGGAAACGACCACGACAACGTCGTTGCCGTTCTTCTTCGCTTCCACGATCCGCTTGGCGACGCGCTTGATGCCCTCGGCATCGGCTACGGAGGAGCCTCCGTACTTCTGCACGACAAGGCCCACGTGCGCTCCTCGCTCAGTCCGTGTGTGTCGCACCGACGCATATGCGGTGCGGTCGGCTCAGTCTATCGAGCGTCCGAATTTTCCCCCTGCGGTATCGCATGGTGAGACCTCCGGCGCCCGCCGTTCAGGACGACTCATGCCCAGGGGCCGGGACACCACTCGGAACGTGGGCGGGGTCACAACGCCGGGTCGGGCGTTCACCGCACGTGCTCGGCCCGGCGGGCAGCCCGGTGCGTCACCGGCCGCGCCGGCGCGTCGGACGCCGCGCTGAGCAGGGCCGTCTGAAGCGTCGTGGCGTGTGGGTGCGGGTCGGTGCGGGGCCGGACGTAGTGCAAGGTGGCGGGCGGGGCACCGGTCAGCGGCAGGTAGAGGACGTCGGGGTCGGGGTGCTGGGCGGCCACCGACGAGGGCAGCACGCCGACGCCGCGGCGGGCGGCGACGGCGTGCAGGTACTCCTCGATGTTGGTGGTCTCCGCCCCGATCTCGGGAGTGGCGCTTTTCGGCCAGTCGTCGGGGGTGAGGGTGCCGCTGACCGTGTTGACCACCAGGCAGCGCCGCCCGATGTCCCGCCAGGTCACCGTGGACCGGGTGGCGAGCGTGGAGCGCCGGGAGACCGCCGCGACCCGCCCGTCCCGCAGGACTTCCACCGAGGTCAGCCGCGGGTCGGTGACACCGCCCCACAGCAGGGCCGCGTCCACCGCGCCGTCCCGCAGGCCCGCCGTCCGGTCGTCGGTGCGGACCGGCTGCACGAGCACCTGGTGGTGCTCCTCCATGTACTCCATGGCCCGCCGGCCGAGCGTGCGGGGAAAGCCCCACGCGTAGCCGAGGCGGAACGCCGCCTCGGGCTCGGGCGGCCGCAGGGCTGCCTCCAGACGCGGCAGCAGGATGTGCAGCTCCGCCTGGAGCCGGCGGCCCTCCGCGGTGAGCCGGGGATGGCGGGTGCTGCGGTCCAGCAGCGCCCGGCCCAGCGTCTCCTCCAGGCGCCGGATCTGGCGGCTGAGGGTCGGCTGGGAGATCCCGAGGCGGTCGGCGGCCCAGGTGAAGTGCTCTTCCTCGGCGAGGGTGAGGAAGCACCGCAGGTGCTGGATGCCGATGTCCATGCCGGTCACGTTAGTCCTGCCGGTCACGCGGTCGTCCTCGCCGCGGAGTCGTGCGCGCGTTCGCCCGCCGCGCGGCGGCGGACGACGTGCCGTACTGCGGTGAGGTGGAGGACGAGGGCCAGGGCCGCCACCGCCGCGGTGCACCGGGGCAGCGCGGCCGGGGTCACGCCGGCCGCCATGACCGTGCCGCCGAGCGCCGAACCGATCGCGCTGCCCAGATAGACGGCGGAGCTGTTGAGCGCCACGGCGACGGGGGCCTGCTCGGGCCGGGCCGCCATGAGCTGGTGCTGCTGGGGCACCTGCAGCGCCCAGCCCGCCGCCCCCCAGACGACCAGGGGTACGACGAGGGTCCCCAGGGCGCCCGCGGCGGGAGGCAGCACCAGGTGGGCGGCCGTCAGGAGCGCGAGCAGCCATCCGACGACGGCGAAGGGCCGCCGGGTGCGGTCCACGACCGGGCCGATGAGGAGGCTGCCGAGCACCCCGCCCACGCCCCAGGCCCACATCGGGCCGACCGTGCCGGTACGGCCGGCGGCGTCGGCGAGGAAGGGGGCCAGGTAGGTGTACAGCCCCAGGCTGGCCACACCGCCGAGCAGCGACACCACCGCGATCCCCGCGACCCGGCCGTCGGCCAGCACGCGCACGCGGTCCCGCAGGGCGGGCGGCGGACCCGCGGTGGCGGCCGGCAGCAGGGGGATCCCGGCCAGGGCGAGCGCCCCGAGGGCGGTGATCAGCCACAGGGTCCCGCGCCAGCCCACATGGTCGGCGACCAGCACTCCCAGCGGGACGCCGACCACGGTGCCGATGCTCATCCCGCCCATCACCAGCGCCAGGCTGCGGCCCCGGCGCTCCGGTCCGGCCAGGCCCGCCGCCGTCGCCGCGGCCATCGGGGAGTACAGGCCCGCGCCGATCCCGGCCAGGGCCCGGGCCACCAGCAGCACCGGCAGGGCGGGCGCGAGTGCGGTCAGCGCGTTGCCGGCGGTGAACACGGCCAGCGCGCAGGTGAGGACGGCCTTGGCGGAACGGCCGGCCAGCGCGGCGGCGAACACCGGCGCGGCCAGGGCGTAGCACAGGGTGAACACGGTCACCATCTGGCCGGCCGAGGCCGGCGAGACGCCCAGGTCGTCCGCGACCCGGGGCAGGAGGCCCGCCATCACATAGGCGTCCAGGCCCAGCGCGAAGGCGCCGAGGGCGGGCAGCAGCACGTAGCGGCTGCCGTGGGCGGAGGTGGCACAGGTGGTGTCGTTGCCGGTCATCCCGACTCGCTCCCCGTCGGACTCGGTGGCGGCCGGACCGGCCGCCGGGCGAGTGACGCCCGCCGGAACGGTGGGTCCGGCGGGCGGTGTCGTACGGGGGAAGTAGACGGTGAGCGGCGGCCGTGACACCAATGCGGTACCCGCACGATGCATGCGGGCCGCGTATCACGGCAGGTCAGGGGGCAGCGCCGGGTGCGGTGAGCCGTTGGTCACCACAGCACCGGGCCGGCCGGTACCGGTACCGGCGGCGGCTCAGGCGCTCACTGCGCCCGGCCCAGCCCCAGCGGTCCCGCGATCTCCTGGGCCATGACCTTGCCCGCCTCGAACTCCAGGGTCTCGTCGCCCATGCCCTGGTCGGTGTCCAAGCCGTCCAGTTCCTCCAGGGGCTGGTTGAGGCGGACGTGGATGACGACGGACTGCAGGGCGCGCAGGACGGCGGAGACGATGGGGCCCCAGTTGGAGAAGTAGGAGAACTGCCACCACCACAGGGCCTCGGTGGTGCGGCCGGCGCGGTAGTGGGCCATGCCGTGGCGCAGGTCGGTGACGACGTCGGCGAGGTCGTCGGAGATCCGGGCCGGCACCGGGGCCCTGCGCGGCTCGTAGGGGTCGAAGACCTCGGAGTAGACGTCGACCGGCTCCAGCAGGCGGGCCAGGTTCTCCCGCAGGGCGTCGACGTCCTGCTCCGGGCCGAGGTCGGGCTCGTAGCGCTCGTCGGGGACGATGTCCTCGTGCGCGCCGAGCCGGCCGCCGGCCAGCAGCAGCTGGGAGACCTCCAGCAGGAGGAAGGGGATCGCGGAGTCGGGTTCGTCGCCCTTGGCGACCTCCGTGACCGCGACGAGGAAGCTCTCGATCTGGTCGGCGACCTGGACCGCGAAGTCGTCCGGGTTCTGGCCGGTCGCGTGCAGCGTGGCGTCAGACATCTAGCAGTCGTCTCCCCTCGAAGGCGCGACCGAGGGTGACCTCGTCCGCGTATTCCAGGTCGCCACCCACCGGGAGGCCGCTGGCCAGGCGGGTGACCTTCAGGCCCATGGGCTTGATCATCCGGGCGAGGTAGGTGGCGGTCGCCTCGCCTTCGAGATTCGGGTCCGTGGCCAGGATGAGTTCCGTGACCGTGCCGTCCGCGAGGCGGGCCAGCAGTTCCCTGATGCGCAGGTCGTCCGGGCCCACGCCCTCGATCGGGCTGATCGCCCCGCCGAGCACGTGGTACCGGCCGCGGAACTCGCGCGTGCGCTCGATGGCGACGACGTCCTTGGGTTCCTCGACCACGCAGATGACGGACGCGTCGCGGCGGGCGTCGCGGCAGATCGCGCACAGCTCCTCCTGCGCGACGTTGCCGCAGGTCGCGCAGAAGCGGACCTTCGCCTTGACCTCCAGCAGCGCCTGCGCGAGCCGCTTCACGTCCGTCGGTTCCGCCTGCAGGATGTGGAAGGCGATCCGCTGGGCGCTCTTGGGACCGACGCCGGGCAGCCGCCCCAGCTCGTCGATGAGGTCCTGGACCACGCCTTCGTACACCGGACTGCCGTCCCTTCCCGCGTGTTGCTTCGCTTCGTACCGTAGTGGCCGGGCGGCCCCTCAGAAAGGCGGCCCGGGGGAAACCGGAGGACCCGGGGCGATGTCGGCCCCGAGCGGCCTCAGGTTCCGGCCGGCCTCAGAACGGCAGCCCGGGGATGCCGCTGCCGCCGCCCAGGCCCTGGGCGAGCGGGCCGAGCTTCTGCTGCTGCAGCGTCTGGGCGTTCTCGTTGGCCGCCTGGACGGCGGCGACGATCAGGTCCGCCAGGGTCTCGGTGTCCTCCGGGTCCACCGCCTTCGGGTCGATCTTCAGGGCGCGCAGCTCGCCGGCGCCGGTGACGGTGGCCCTGACCAGGCCGCCGCCCGCCTGCCCGTCGACCTCCGTCCGCGCCAGTTCCTCCTGGGCCCGCTGCAGGTCCTGCTGCATCTTCTGGGCCTGCTGGAGCAGCTGCTGCATGTTGGGCTGGCCACCACCGGGAATCACGATCGGCTCCTGCTCTCGTACGGGCATCCGGGTGCGCTGTCGTACGGCATCCGGGCGGGGACCGTCCGCAGTGACCCCGCTGGCACGAGCCTACGTGGTCCGGGCGGACAGCGCGCCGCCACTCTTTCGGGTGAGTCACAGGTGAGTCCTGCGGCTGGTGGACGCCCCCTTCCGGGCGGAAAAGCGGTCCTTCCCTCCGTTTCGCCACCCGACCGGGGGTAGGAAGGGGTCCGGCGTGTCAGCCAGCGTCCGGCGTCACGGTCCGGGACGGACCGTGACGGTGATCAGTAGGGAGTGCCGGGTGGGTCAGCCGGAGAAGCAGCCCGACCGTCCGTCTCGGGACGGGCGGGGGGACCGGGCGCCCGGGCTGCGGCCGGGCGATCTGACCGGGCGGCCCCTTCCGCTCGGCGACTGGGGCGAGCCCGCCGAACGGCTGGAGGAGCTGTACCGGTGGGTGGAGCGCCGGGCGCTGGACACCGCCTCCTGGTACCTGGCCGAGCGGGGGTGGAAGCGGCGCGGGGCGCGGACGCTGCGGTGCGGGGCCGCGGCGGGCGCGGTGGCCGGGGCCGCGCTGCCGCTGCTCGGCCTGGCCGGCGCGGCGGACGGCGCCGCTCCCTGGGGGTACCTGGCGCTGCTGCTGTCCGTGGCGTGCGTGGCGATCGACCGGTTCTTCGGCGTGACCTCCGGGTGGATGCGGGACGTGGCCACCGCGCAGGCCGTGCAGCGGCGGCTGCAGGCGCTGCAGTTCGAGTGGGCGGTGGAGAACGTGCGCGAGGTGCTGGGACCGGCCGAGGGCACGGCCGGGGAGGCCGCCGAGCGGTGCATCGGCGTGCTGCGGCGGTTCTCGGAGGACGTCGCCGAGCTGGTGCGGACGGAGACCGCCGACTGGATGGTGGACTTCCGGGTCGGGTCGGTGCCGCTCGGGCTGCAGTCGGCGGTGCCGGCCGGGGGCGGGCGGCCCGAGGTGGGCGCCGGCCAGGGGCGCTCCGCGCTGCCGCCCGGGGGCGCGCGGCCGAACATGCCCCGGCAGCGGCCACCGGAGCCGCGGTGAGGCTCGGCACCGTGAACGCGGTGAGGTGCCGCGGGTGCGTGAGGTGCGCTGCGGGGCGGTGGCGGTCGGTGCGGCCGTGCCGCTCTCAGTCCTTGCTGTAGGTGACTTCCTCGCCGGTGCTGGTGTTCACCCGCCGCAGCCTGCCGTCCGGCAGGAGCGTGATCTGCGTCGCCTCGCCGGGCCGGCAGGCCGGGCTGTCCTTGCCGACCGTCACCGTGGACGGCCCGATCTCCAGCGGTCCGTCGCTGCCCGGCTGCCGGATGAGCCGGGCCCGGAACACGCAGTGGTAGGTGCCGCCGGAGTCGGTGGGGCCGTCGGCGACCAGGGTGAGCACCGTGTCACCGACCTCGCCCTGGCCGAGGGTGAGCCGGCGCGGGTTGGGGCCGTAGGCGTTGTCGATCGTCGCGGTCCAGGTGCCGAGGTACGCGGCCGGGACCGCGCCGTTCACCGGTGAGGGCGAGCCGGACGCCGAGGTCGTGGGCGACGGGCCGGGGCCGGTGGTCCGCGCCGCGGTGAGGGTCGGGGAGGGGCCGGGGCCGCCCTTGTCGTCGCCGCCGACGCCGCGCATCAGCGCGTACACCGATCCGCCCGCGCCCAGCGCGACGACCAGCGCGACCGCGACCAGCATCGCCGTGGAGCGACCGCCCCCGCGCGCCTGCACCGGGCGCGGCAGGGGGCGCGGGCCGTATGGCGGTGTGGAGCCGGTCGGCGCTGGACCGTACGGCGGAGTCGAGCCGGTCGGCGCCGGGCCGTACGGCGGGGCCGCGCCGGTCGGCGCCGGGCCGTACGGCGGAGTCGCGCCGAGGCCGCCGTACGGGTGCTGGGCCCCCGCGCCGCCGGGCGTCCCGGCCCAGCCGCCGGCCGCCTGGTGCGGGTAGCCGTAGGCGGGGGCGGCGGCCCCCTGCGCGGGCGGCTGCGGCTGCCCCTGCTGTCCCGCTGCCCACTGCGCCTGTCCCGGCACCTGCGACTGCGGCTGCCCCTGCGACTGCGCCGGTACGCCCGTGGCCTCGGCGCCGGGCTGCGCGGCCGCGTCGGGCCGCGGTGCCGTGTCCGGCAGGCCCTCCTGCCCGGGTGTGCGCGGCGCGTGGGCGCCCTCCTCCGGTCCCTCCGGTCCCTTCCGGGGCGTGCCGCCGCTCCTCAGATCGCGCAGCACGTCGCTCTGCCAGTTGTCCCCGCTCGGCATGTCGCCTTCTTCCCCTGCCTCGTCATCCCGCCCGGAGCGCCGGCGCGTCGTCCGTGAAGCCTCAGAACTTGTTGAGCAGCTGCCCGTAGATGCCGAACACCCCGACGGCGAGCGGGAACAGCCCGATCACGCCCAGGGACTCGATGAGGTCGGCGAACCGGCGCAGCCGCACCCGGATGTGCTCCGGCGGCTCGATCGCGAGGACGAGCAGCGGCAGCAGCGCCGCCGCGCCGAGCAGCACCAGGGCCCCGCCGCCCCCGGCGTGGTCCAGCCACAGCACCGCCAGCCGCACGACGAGCACGGCCGCCGCCGCGAACGCCGCCACCACCTCAGCGACCAGTGGGAAGGCCCGCGCCCGCGAGAGCAGGACGACGGCGGTCAGCGAGGCCAGCGCCACCGTCCACACGGTCGGCTCGTGGGCGGCGGTCAGCAGCCAGCCGCCGGCGGCGGCCGAGGCGGCGGTGACGACGGTGGCGAGCACCAGCCCGCGGTGGGTGGCGGCGAGCGCGTTGGCGACCTCGTGCCGGCTGACCGACACGCCCGAGGAGCGCCGGTCGTCGAGCCCGGTGAGCCCGGAGGCCATCAGGGCGAATCGGGGCAGCAGTCCGAGCAGCACGACGGAGACGACGGCCATGACGGCGCCGAGCCGGTCCGGCCGGTCCTGCACGGCGGCGACGCCCTCCCACACCACGGCGATCACGGCGGCCGATCCGGCGCCGATCAGCCCGCCGCGGCCGAGCGGCGAGAAGTAGGCCAGCAGCACCAAGGTGATCACCAGGGCGCCGACGACACCGGCGAGGCGGGCCGTGGCGGACCAGTCGTAGGCGTCGGCGGCGGTCCAGGCGGTGAGCAGTCCGAGCCCGCCGGTGGCGAGCAGCAGCGCGGTCGCCAGGCCCCGGTTGCCCTTGCCGATCTTCGCCACGAGGGCTCCGGCGATCAGGCAGACCACGGTGGCGGCCGCGAGCGCGGAGGTCACGCTCTCCAGCGCGAACTCGCGCCGGGCGAGCAGACCCGCGGTCACCGCGAACGCGACGGTGGCCACGCCGGCGCTGGCCCGGCGGGCGGCCGGGCGCCAGCGCCAGGCGCGCAGGTCGAGGTCGTCGGCGACCTGGTCGGTGACGTCGTGCACGACCGGCGCGGGCGGTGCGGCGTGCGCGCGCACGAGCTGCAGCACGGCGCCGTCGGGGATCTCCGCCGACGCCAGCGTCGCGTCGTGCGGCAGGACCGAGCCGTCGGAGGTGATCAGCTGCCGGGTGGCCGGCCGGGTGGCCGCGCGGTCGTCGAGCAACCGCAGGATGTCGGGGAGCAGTTGGCCGATCGGGGTGTCCGACGGCAGGACGATGTCGGCACGTCGTCGCTCACCGACCAGGGTGACCCGGCTCAACTGGGTCCGGGACGTCGTTGCTGTGCTCACCACTCACCGGAACCTATCATCGCGTCGACTCCATCAAGGGCTCTGCGTGACATGGCCATGTCCGCCCTGCACACCGCCTTCACCGCTCCTCCT
The DNA here is from genome assembly GCF_902506575.1 of Streptomyces mexicanus. Lineage (GTDB taxonomy): Bacteria > Actinomycetota > Actinomycetes > Streptomycetales > Streptomycetaceae > Streptomyces > Streptomyces mexicanus. The sequence continues at coordinate 3,809,505 of NZ_LR732544.1, forward strand.
TCTCCGCGCCGGAGGACGGAGTGCCCGTCGTACTCGCCGTCGGGGACGGGTTGTAGAACTGCTCCTGCTGTTGCTGCTGCTTCTTCTGCTCGGCCTTCTGCTTGGCCAGGGTGGCCTGGAGGAACGACCAGCCCACGCAACCGGCGCACAGGACGGCCGCGATGGCGATGCCGGCGAAGACCTTGCCGAGCCGTTCGTCCACCGTGCGCCGTCCGCGCTGCGCGCCGAACAGCAGCGCGTCGCGCATCCGGCGCCGGCGCACCGCCACCGACTCGAGCAGCTGGCTGTCGTAGTCCCGTGCCATTTCCGTCGTCCCGTTGCCTGTAGATGCGTACTGTCTGCGGTCTGCTGTCTGCGGTCTGGTCCGCTGTCTGCGGTCTGGTCTGCTGTCTGCGGTGCTGCCGGTCGGTGCTGGAGCCCGCGGGGTCGTGCCGGCCCGTGCGTGCCGGGCCTCCGGTGGCGGGCGCCCCCGTGCGTGCCCGCAGTGCCGCGGCCGTGCGTCAGTCGTCCGGGCCGAGACCGAGGAGACCGCGCATGATGGCGTACTTGCGCGCGAGCCGCCGGGCCGTCAGCTCGTCCAGGACGGCGAGCCGGCGCGGATCGGCATTGTGCGCGAGGTCGGCCGCCTTGACCAGCCGGGCGCCGGGCGTGGCCAGGATCCGGCGCGCGTACGCCTCCGGCTCCTCGCCCGGCCGCTTGGTCACCGCCCGTACGACGTCCTTGGTGCGCTGCGGCAGCCGGGCCGCGTCGAGCCAGTCCGCGTCGAGCACGCCGTCCTCCAGGGCGTCGTGCAGCCAGGCGGCGGCGACGAGGTCGTCACCTCCGCCGCGGGCACGGACGCCCTCGGCGACGGCGCGCAGGTGCTCGGCGTACGGCCGCCCGGCCTTGTCCTGCTGCCCCTCGTGCGCGGCGCGCGCGACGGCCTCGACCTCGGCGGGAGTCATCTGCGCGGCACCACCGGCCGACGCCTGCGTCCGCCCTGCGCCGGGCGGGCTGTCCTGCGGCATGCGAATCCCCCTATTTCGCTTCCGCAACATAGGGCATGGACACGGTGCCCGTACACCCGGGGTGCGGGTCCCGGGTGCGGCGTCCCGTTCATGCATCGATGGACCTCTAGTTGGCCTTGGCCAGAGCCTTGACCACGTCGGCGTTCGGGGCCTCGGCGAGCGAGCCGGGCAGGGGACGGCCCTTGCCCTCCGTGTCCTGGTCCGCCGCCAGTTCGGCGAGGGCCTGGGAGGGCAGCAGGCCGCGCGCCTTGGCACTGCGCAGCCGGCTGAACCAGAAGCCGCCCTCGTTCGCCGCGCGGGCCCCGCCCGACACGCAGTACTCATAGGCGGCAGCGTCGTCCTCGTCACCGGCCCAGACGTAGCCGAGGACCGCGCCGCTCTCCTTGTCCACGATGGAGAAGTAGCGGACGGGTTTGTCCGTCCGGTGCTTGTAGCGCGGCGGGTTCCCGGGCGCCTCCACGACCGCCATCGGCTCGGTGAGGCTGGTGGGCTGCGGCTGCTCGTGACTCATGGGGTTCGGCTTTCTCGTCTTCTCGTGATGCCCGGCATGACGGGCTTCGGGGAGGCCAGGGGCCATGTCGTGCCGCGTGGGTCAGCCACCGCCGAACACCGCCGCTCCGATCAGGCAGAGCAGCCACGCCAGCGGGACCAGCGCGACGTACGCCCGGGGCCGCCGGTGCACGGGGACCCCCGGGTCGAACCGCGGTCCGAGCAGCCCGGGTCCCGGCTCCGCAAGCCGCTTGACCCGCCGCACGGCGAGGAGGTTGCGGACGAGCGTCAGCGGGCCGAAGAGGACGAGCGAGAGCGGGCTCCACCAGCCCCAGCAGAGGGTGTGCGTGGTCAACGCACGGTGCAGTCCCAGTCCGCACGTCCTGCACACCGGCCCGTCCATCCGCCGGAACCCCAGGAGGACGAGGAGCCCGCGGTGCGCCCGGAAGGCCGCATCGACGGCGGGGGACCCTCCGCAGTATCTGCACCGGACGGGGCCCCGCCGGGCACCGCGGGCGCCGCCGACGGACGGGCGCACCGCAGCGGCGGGCACCGTGCGGGCAGAGCCCTCTTCGGGGCGGTGTTCGGGACGGTCTTCGGCACGGTACGCGGCCGATGAACCGCCGGCCTCCAGCTCGGCATGCCACGCGCGCAGCGACCCGACGACGGCATCCAAGAGCCCGTCCCGCAGGGCCTCGTCGATCAGCCCGTTGCAGAAGCGTTCGCCGCGCACGAGGGCGGTGGCCGCGCGCACGGCGTCGGCGGGTGACAGGTGCCCGGACGAAGGAACCGTGGGCAGCGGATGCCCCATCCACCGGTACTCCTCGGTGACGGCACCTACGCTGTGCAGCGCGCTCACCACACGTTCCACCTGCTTGCTGTACACCGGGAACGGCGCCTGGATCGCACCGCTGGGCAGCATATGCCCACCGCCCCATACGACCTCTCGGTCCTCGGCCGTCAGCGCGTCGAACGCCTCGGCGAGCCACCGCCAGGCGGGATGCTGCGCCGGTACGAGCTGATCGAGAAGGCGCTGGTCGTCGGCCGGGGTGACGACCCGGGCCAGCTCCTCGACCGCGGCGAGATCGGGGGCCTCGGTGACGGGCCCCACCCCGGGTTCACGACTGAACGGGGCGAGCACCCCCGCGGGGGCGAGCCCCCTCCGGTGGGCATCCCGGATCCTGCTGTACCACTCCACCCCGGCGCGGTAGGCGTCGCTGCTGCTCGCCGCCCGGTGGACCCACCCGACGTCATCGGCGCTGCCCCAGGCGTAACCGATGATTTCGCCGTCGGGGGTGGTGACGGTGATGTAGTGGAGGGGGCTGGGCATGAAATCAGTTCTCGCCCACCCGGTCCCGGGGCGCGGCGGCTGTGTCGTTCTTGTCGTCCCGAGCCGTCCGGGCGCCGGCGTGCCAGGCGCGGAGCGCGGCGACCACGGCATCGAACGTTCCGTCCTTCACCGCGTCATCGATCATCCCGTCGCAGCAGCGCTCTCCGAGCACGATGGCGGTGGCGGCACGAACGGCATCGGCGGGCGCCATCCGCCCGGAGGGCGGGACCTCGGGAAGCGGGTTGCCCATCCACCGGTACTCGGAAGTGACCGCCCCGACACTGCGCAGCGCGTCCACCACCCGCTTCAGGGGCTTTCCGTAGAGCGGGTACGGCATCTGGATCGCGCCACTGGGCGACCGCCGGCCACCGCCCCAAGGGATGTCGCGGTCCTCGTCCGTGAGGACCTCGTAGGCCTCGGCCAACTCCTGCCACGCCGGGTGATCGGCGGGCACCAGCTGATCGAGAAGGCGCTGGTCGTCGGCCGGGGTGACGACCCGGGCCAGCTCCTCGACCGCGGCCAGATCGGGGGCCTCGGTGACGGGCCCCACCCCGGGCTCACGACTGAACAGGGCGAGCACACCGGCCGGAGCCAAGCCACGCCGGTGAGCGTCCTGCATTCTGCTGAACAGTTCCCGCACTGCTCTGTGGGCACTGCCGCTGCCCGCCGGTCGGTGAACCCGCCCGAGGTCCGTGTCGGTGGCCCAGAAGTAACCGGCGATTTCACCGTCGGGCATGGTGAGGGTGATGTACTGCCTTGAGGTTGGCATGGGCTGAGGATGCTAGTCGGCCTGGGCGAGTGCCTCGACTGCGGCAGCGTTCGGGGCGCTGGTGAGCGAGCCCGGCAGGGGACAGCCGTTGCCGCCTGGCTCACGTTCGCTGTACAGCTCGGCGAGAGCCTGGGACGGTAGAAGGCCACGCGATTTCGCATCACGCAACCGAATGATCCAGGACATGCCCTCGTTCACCCCCTTGGGGCCAGCGGCCTGACGTGGTTCGTACGCGGCGGCGTCGTCCTCATCGCCGGCCCACACATACCCCAAGACCCCGCCGTTTTCCTTGTCGACCACCGAGAAGTATCTCACTGGCTTTTCAGTCCGGTCCTGGTAGCGGGGCGGACCCCCCGGCTTCTCTCTGAACCTGAGGTCATCGTCGAATCGCGGGTTGATCGGCCGCTCGTTACTCACTAACTCCACATCCCTTGTCTCAATGTCGTTCCCTATAAGAAGCCTACGGTCTCGGAAGAACCTCACCGTAGACGTGCCACTTTCCCGATTGGTCCATGAAGACGCGCGTCACCCTATATTCGGTACCACGAGCGAGAAGCAGTTCCCGTTCTCCGGGATTTGCAGAGACATGGTCGATCCAGAGAGCCGGAGTACCCTTCGGCACTCGAAGGTGCATGTATACCGGCTTATAGCTGAAGGGCCCTGGCACGGTCTTGCCAAGCGCCGTTGAGGTGTAACCGGGGTCGTCGTAGATGTTACCCATCATTTCGAGCGGCGACTTCAAATTCAGATGATCGATCCCGGTACCGCGAATCACCATAATGCTTTCCGGCACGGGCCGATCACCCATGACCCGATCCATCTCATCGATGGTGTGCGAAATCTTAGGGGACACATCCGGGTAGTCACCCCGAAGATGGCCATTGATTTGCTTGTAGTAGTGATCGCTGTAAGTATGCAACGCCTCTCTCCCGGACGGGTCAAGGTTGTCCAGGAAGTCATTCCAGTACGCGTCGCCATACGCCTGGCCCGCCTTGTCACTGACGCTGGGCGCAGGGTTCGTCCCGTGTGTCAGTTCAGCCGTGGCAACAGCGTGCTTCTCCGCATCAGTGGACAACTGATTGAAGTCGTCAACCGACATGTGCGGCTTGTACTCGAACGGCTCGTCCGCCCCGCTGTGCCCCGGCACATCTGTGCGTTCGTGGCCCGGCGCGACCGGCGCATCGGTGCCGTGATGTGCCGCGACGTCCACGGCCGTGTCGCCGCCGTCCAGATGGTCGCCCGCGTGGGCGGCATCGTCCGGGTGGCCCGTGTGGTGGCCTCCGTCGTGAGCGCTGTGGCCGCCGTCGTGTCCTGCACCATGGCCGTCGTGACCGGCTCCGTGGGAGGTGCCGTCGGTGTGGCCTCCAGGCGTCTCATGGGGTGCCGCGTTCGGATCGTGGCCGCTGCCACCGGAGAAGTCATGCCCACCGGTATGCGGTGAGGGAACCTGGGGCTCGTGCGGAAGGTGCGGGACGCCCGGCGAGGTGCCGTGCGAAGGGCCCACGGGCGCGTCGTGCGCGGGCGTGCTCACCGGCGTGTGGTCGTACGAGGCCGGGCCGATCGTGTCGTAGTGGCCGCCGGCCGGGATCGGGTCGCCCGTGCCGTGCGGAATCCCACCGTGGATGCCGTCGGCCGGGACGTGCGTCGGACCTGTATGGACGGATGCGTCCATACTGTGCGGAATTCCACCGTGAATGCCGTGGCCCGTCGTGGGCATCCCCCCGTAACCGCTGTTGCTGACGGTGTGCGGGATACCGCCGTGAATGCCGCTCCCAGCGGTCTGAGGGGCACCCGTGTATGTCGGCTGATGGCCCTGGACCGTCCAGTGGTCCGGCAGCTTCGGGGCCGCCGGCTGGTGCGTCGCCGGCGTGGTCTCGATGGTGCCGTTCGACGACATGATGTTGCCGTTCGGGTCCATCAGGTGCCCGTCGGTCAGTTGGACCGTGCCTTCGGGCAGATGGGCCGCGCTGTCCGGGAGAGTGGGGATGTCGATCTTGCCGATGCCCTTCAGGCCCTTGGCGATGTCGCCGATCTTCGACAGACCGGCGCCCACGCCCTTGGCGACATACGTCATCGGGTCGATGACCTTGCCCGCCTTGCCCGCCACCGACAACGCCTTCGCCACCGCACCGGCCTTGCCCGCATCCGCTGCCGCAGCACCCGCGCCGCCCGTGAAGACGGTGGTGACCACGTTGAAGGTGACCGCGCCCGCGGCGCGGGCGGGGTTCTTGCCCCACTCGTCCCACGCCACCAGCGCCTTGCCCGTCTCCTTCATCGCCCTGCGCGAATCACGCAGCCAGGAGGGGAGCTTGTCGTCGGGAAGCCCCCAGAACATCGCCTGCGCCCCCGGAAGCGACGAGATCACCAGGCCCGTGGCGAGCTGGGCCAGGCCCTTCCACGCCTGGCCCATCGCGTCCCAGCCGCCGAAGCCGACCAACGTGCCCAGGCCCTTGATCGTGCCCCAGACGCTGTCGACGATGATCCCGTCCCAGACGAACGACTTGACCCAGTGGCCGACCTCCCACCAGTGGTGCTTCTCCTCGACCGGGTCGCCCCAGGGGAGTTTGGCGTTCTTCAGGTCCTCCGCGTTGAAGCCGTACTGGTTGGCCTTCTTCGAGCCGTCACCGGCCACCATCTGCGTGCCGTGCCACAACGCGGTGATCTTGTTGTGGCAGGTGCGTTCCGCCGCCCAGAACGCCGCCACTGTCTTCGTGACCTCGTCCCGGATCCGGTTGTGGTGGGCGACCTTGTCGTGGTCGTACTTCCAGTCGTGGTCGTCCTTGACCGAGTCGACGAACGTCGTGGCCTCGCGCTTGAGATCCTCCAGCTTCTTCGCCAGTGGGCGGATCTCCGTCGCATACCCCGCCAGCGCCGAAGACACGGTCTCCAGACCATCCGCGAAGGTGTCCGCGCGGTCCTTCACCGGCTTCGTCGTCGCGAACAGCTGCTCCGCCTCCGGAGCCGTGTAATACGCCGACAGGCCCTGGAAACGGTTGTGGACATCCCGGCCCGTGTCCCGGACATGACCCGCATCCGCCTTCAGCGCCGCGTAATCCTGCTCCAGCAGCTCCAGATTCCCCGTGTACTGCGGGATCTCATCCGGATTGATCAGATTGGTCACGGCCGGCCCTTCTTCCCCGCACCGGGCATGTCCACCTTCGGCGCACTCAACGTCTTGCGCTGAGCCTCCGCCGCCATCTCCTCATCCCCGTGCAGATACGCCGTCGTCGCATCCACCACACCCTGCAACGACTTCCCCGCCCGCGCCGCGATCCACTGCAGATCCTTCGACGCATGCTCCGCGTACTGCGACAGAGCAAGCGCGACCAGACCCCCCTGCGCCTTCTCACCCGAGCCACCCGAACCGCCCGAGCCGGCATCCGCCGAGATCGTCCCCGCATGCGTCGCCGCCGACGTCAGATGCTCCCCGTACGCCTTCGCATACTTCTCCAGATGCGACGCCGACTCACCCGTCGACTTCAACACCTGCGAAATACCCTGCGGCTTCAGATCCCAGCCAGACACCCGTCAACCCCCGAAAACACCCACAACCCTCACGGACCCACCAGCCTGTTCAGCCGATGTTGTCCACCGCCGCCTTCGCCTTCGCCAGCGTCGACTGCGCCGTCGAGTCGTTCTTCTCCAACGTCGACTTCACCAACTGAATGATGTTCCGCACCTCATGCGACGCCCGGTTCCACCGCTGCTCCTTGCCGTGGTACTCATCCGCCACACCATCCGCCGTGAAGTCCGCCATCGCCGCCTTCACCTGACGATCCCGCTGCCCGATCACCTCCTCCAACCGGGCAATCACCGACTGCAGACTCCCCTGCACATCCGCCGACGCACCCGTGTCGTACGACCGACGATCCGCACCAGAACCCGCCATCACACACCACTCCCCGAAGAAGGCCACCAACGGCCACTGACCGATCAGACGAACGAAACCCGAACCCGGGACCCTTCACCCGGAACCCGGCACCCGGGGTTCAGAGCCCGCGACTCGGAACCCGCGACTCGGAACCCGGAACAGCGAACGACCTCAGCGGAACCGCGCCGCATCAAAATTCGCCGCACCCATCTGCTGCCGCGCGTTCTCACCCTGCTCCTGATCACCCGAGGAGAACGCCGACTCCATCCCCGACTGACCACCCAAAATCGCCGCCAACGACGAGTTCAGCTCACGCGTGATCCCGTCCGCCCGCGCCTTGAACTGATCGAACGCCTGACGACCCGCACCGTTGAACTTCCCCTCCAACGGCTCCGCCGCCGCCACCAACTGACGGATCAACGACCCCAGATCATCACTCGACCCCCGCGAATCCCTCATCAGCGTCGACAGCGTCTGCGCACCCATGTCGAACTTCACGCCGAACTCGCCTCCCCCTTCAACAAACTCGTGGGCCGTGGCTGTTCGCGCGCTCGCGCGGCCACGGCATGGCTGCACTATCTGTAGCAAGTCAACCATCGCTCCGGCCGGCCAGGGTCGCGATGCACACAGATGCATCACAAGCCCCCCTCCGCCGGTCGACCGGAACCAACGGGCCGGTCGTCACGGCAGGGCCGCCGCCGTCGGCCCCTCGCGGCAGATCAGCAGCAGGGCGCGGTCGTCGTTGACGTCCTTGGCGACCGCCTCGATGAGGTGCCAGGCGGCGCCGTGGAAGCCGCCGGCCACGTAGCGGTCGGCTTCGCCGGTCAGGCGGTCGATGCCCTCGGCGATGTCGCGGTCGGCGGTCTCGACCAGGCCGTCGGTGAACAGCATCAGCACGTCGCCGGGGCGCAGGGAGCCCTTGACCGAGTCGAACTGGGCGCCGTCGTACACCCCGAGCAGGGGGCCCTCGGCGGCCTTCTCCTCCCAGCGGCCGGTGCCGGCGCTGAGCTGGAGGCCGGGCGGATGGCCGGCGGAGTACAGCTCGTAGTCGCCGGAGTCCAGGTCGAGGACGAGGTGGATGGAGGTGGCGAAGCCCTCCTGCCAGTCCTGGCGGAGCAGGTAGCCGTTGGCGGCGGGGAGGAAGGCGTGCGGGGGCAGGCTGCCGAGCAGCCCGCCGAAGGCGCCGGACAGCAGCAGGGCGCGCGAGCCGGCGTCCATGCCCTTGCCGGAGACGTCGGTGAGGACGACCTCCAGGGTGCGGCCGCCGTTGGTGCGGGCGGCGACGACGAAGTCGCCGGAGAAGGACTGGCCGCCCGCCGGGCGCAGCGCCATCTCGTGGTGCCAGCCGGCGGGCAGCGCGGGCAGCTTGCTCTGGACGCGGATGCGTTCGCGCAGGTCGAACAGCATGGTGCCGCCGCGCCGCCAGGGCACGCCGACCCGGCTGCGGAACTGGGCGATCAGCAGGCCGAAGAAGCCGCAGGCGGCGACGACCAGGACCACGCCGGGGGTCACCCGGGAGGGGCCCTCGGTGTACGGGCCGAGTCTGACCGACTCCACGATCAGTGCGGTGGCCGCGGCCGCGTACAGGCCGAGCAGGCTCGCCGGGCGCAGCAGCAGGCCGCCCGCGACGATGGGCAGCACGAGGGCGACCGGCGAGAACCACACGGAGTCGACGAGGGTCAGGCCCGCCAGCAGCGGGATGGTCAGCAGCAGGCCGCCGAGGGCGATCCAGTCCGAGCCGTCCCCGCGGAAGTAGTCGACGGCGGCCCGGCGCAGGGTGATGCGGACCCGGTGCCATCGCATCTTGACCCGGGCCGGGAACGTCTCGGCCGCCGCGCGCCGCTCTCGTCCTGCTGCCATCAGTTCGGGACCCTATCCAGCCCGGCCGCCGCTTGGCACGGGAGGTCCGACTTATCCCCCGTCCGAGGCCGGAGTTCACAGGGAAGGCGACGGGCGGACGCCCGGTCGTGGCCGGGGGAAGGCGGCCGGTGGCGGCCGGGACAGGCACCCCGGGGCGGCCGGGGCAGGCTGCCCGGTCGTGGCCGGGAACGCCATCCGGTCGTGGCCGGGGAAATTCGGTGGCCCGGCTCGCGTCGCCCTGTTAGGCATGCCGTATGGCGACAGAGTGTGCGGCCGGGCCCAGGGTGCTGCGGCGGGACGAGTGGGACACGTGGTTCGACAACCTGGTCCGCGCCTTCGGCGGCGGGGTTTCACCGGAAGAGCGTGAGCTGGATCGTTCCCTGACCGAGTTCGACCGCTCACTGGGCGTGTGGGACGCGGGCGTGTGTGTGGGGACGGCGGGGGCGTTCAGCTTCCGGATGACCGTGCCCGGTGGCGCGTCGGTGCCCACGGCGGGCGTCACCATGGTCAGTGTGGCGCCGACGCACCGCCGGCGCGGCGTGCTGACGTCGATGATGCGGCGGCAGCTGGAGGACGTACGGTCCTGGGGGGAGCCGCTGGCGGCGCTGACCGCCTCGGAGCCGGCCATCTACGGCCGGTTCGGCTACGGCGCCGCGACCTCCCAGCTCGACGCCGAGATCGACACGGCCCGGGTGGCGCTGTCCGTCCCGGACGGTACGGACAGCGTACGGGTGCGGTGGGCGGCGCCCGCCGATGTGCTGGAGGCGTGCGAGGCGGTCTACGCGCGGCTGGTGCCCGGGCGGCCGGGGATGCTGGCCCGGCAGCCGGGCTGGGAACGGGTCGCGCTGATCGACCCGGAGAGCGAGCGCGAGGGCGCCTCCGCGCTGCAGTGCGTGGTAGCCGAGCGGGACGGCGAGGTGACCGGGTTCGCCCGGTACCGCACCAAGCTCGGCTGGGGGGAGAGCGGGCACGACGGCACAGTGCGGCTGGAGGACCTGGCCGCGCTCGATCCGGCGAGCGAGGCGGCGCTGTGGCGGTTCCTGTTCGGCATCGACCTGATGACGACGCTGACGGTGTCGGACCGGCCGGTCGACGACGCCTGGCAGTACCTGGTGTCCGACATCCGGCGGTGCCGGCCGCGGCTGCGGGACGCGCTGTACGTGCGGCTGGTCGACGTGGGCGCGGCGCTGGCGGCGCGGACGTACCTGGTGCCGGTGGACGTGGTGGTGGAGGTCGCGGACGACTTCTGCCCGTGGAACGCCGGGCGGTGGCGGCTCAGCGGGGACGCGAAGGGCGCCTCGTGCGAGCGGACCCGCGACGCGGCGGACCTGGCGTTGTCCGTGCGGGAGCTGGGCGCGGCCTACCTCGGCGGGGTGCCGTTGACGGCGCTGGCGGCGGCCGGGCGGGTGCGGGAGCTGCGGGCCGGGGCGCTGGCGGAGGCGTCGGTGGCCTTCGGGTCGGCGGTGGCGCCGTGGCTGCCGCACGGCTTCTGACGGGTTCCGCACCGGTGGACCGTGCCGCCGGGTGCGCTCAGCGCCGCTGGCAGGTGGGGCACCAGAAGAGGTTGCGGGCGGCCAGGTCGGCGGTGCGGATCTCGGTGCCGCAGACGTGGCAGGGCAGGTGCGCCCGGCGGTAGACGTACACCTCGCCGCCGTGGTCGTCGACGCGGGGCGGGCGGCCCATCGCCTCGGGGGTGTGTTCGGGGCGGACGGTGTCGATGCGGTTGGCGCGGACGCCCTCGCGCATGAGGGCGACGAGGTCGGACCACAGGGCGTCCCACTCGGCGGGGGTGATGTCCTTGCCGGGGCGGTAGGGGTCGATGCCGTGCCGGAAGAGGACCTCGGCGCGGTAGACGTTGCCGACGCCGGCGATGACCTTCTGGTCCATCAGGAGCGCCGCGATGGAGGTGCGGCTGCGGCGGATGCGGGCGTGGGCGGCGGCCGGGTCGGCGTCGGCGCGCAGGGGGTCGGGGCCGAGGCGGTCGTGGATCGCCTGCTTCTCGGCGTCGGTGATCAGGGCGCAGGTGGTGGGGCCTGTCCACGTCATGCTTGTTTTTGTTTTTTTAGTTGGGCCGCCCACCCCCGGGATCTACACGTAAAGGGGCGTCGGCAGCGTCGGAGGTGTATAAGGGACGGGTCTGGAACCGGTCGCCCGCTGTGGGGGTGGCTCCAGGCCCGGGGGCCGGCGCCACGGCCTCCGGGCCGCCGGTCGCAGCGCCCGGACCGCCGCCGGAGGCGCCCGGGGCCGTCCCGGTGGCGCCCGCGGCCCGTACCGCGGCCCGGGCGGCGGCGGCCCCGCCGCCGGGCGGAACCGGGGCGCCCGCGCCGACTCCTCCGTGCGCCTCGGGGCCGGGCACGTAGCCCATGGCGGGCGCGCCCGCGAAGGCGCCCGCGCCCCGCTCCAGCCGGTCGAGGCGGGCCATGACGGACCGCTCGTCGCCGTAGGCGGCGGGCAGCAGCACGCGGGCGCAGATCAGCTCCAGCTGGAGGCGGGGCGAGGTGGCGCCGCGCATCTCGGTCAGCCCCTCGTTGACGAGGTCGGCGGCGCGGCTCAGTTCGGCGGCGCCGAAGGAGCGGGCCTGGGCCTGCATGCGCTCCAGCACGTCGGCGGGGGCGTCGATGAGGCCCTTCTCGGCGGCGTCGGGGGCGGCGGCCAGGATCACCAGGTCGCGCAGCCGCTCCAGCAGGTCGGCCACGAACCGGCGAGGGTCGTTGCCGCCCTCGATGACCCGGTCGACGACCTCGAACGCGGCGGCGCCGTCCCCGGAGGCGAAGGCCTCCACGACGGAGTCGAGCAGCGAGCCGTCGGTGTACCCGAGGAGCGAGGTGGCCATGGCGTACGTCACACCCTCCTCACCGGCACCGGCGAGGAGCTGGTCCATGACGGACATGGAGTCACGCACGGACCCGCCGCCGGCCCGCACGACCAGCGGGAGGACGCCTTCCTCGACCGGGATGTCCTCCTTGCGGCACACCTCTGCCAGGTAGTCCCGCAGGGTGCCGGGCGGGACCAGCCGGAAGGGATAGTGGTGGGTCCGCGAGCGGATGGTGCCGATGACCTTCTCGGGCTCGGTGGTCGCGAAGATGAACTTCAGGTGCTCCGGGGGCTCCTCGACGACCTTGAGCAGCGCGTTGAAACCGGCCGACGTGACCATGTGGGCCTCGTCGATGATGTAGATCTTGTAGCGGCTGCGCGCGGGCCCGAAGAAGGCCTTCTCCCGCAGGTCGCGGGCGTCGTCCACGCCGCCGTGCGAGGCGGCGTCGATCTCGATGACGTCGATGGAGCCGGGTCCGTTGCGCGCGAGGTCGCGGCAGGACTCGCAGGCGCCGCAGGGTGTGGGCGTGGGCCCCTTCTCGCAGTTCAGGCAGCGGGCGAGGATGCGCGCGCTGGTCGTCTTGCCGCACCCGCGCGGACCGCTGAACAGGTACGCGTGATTGACCCGGTTGTTGCGCAGCGCCTGCTGCAACGGGTCGGTGACATGCTCCTGCCCGATGACCTCGGCAAAGGACTCCGGGCGGTAGCGGCGGTACAGCGCGAGAGACGACACGCATACGAGGTTATAGGCGCCCACCGACAACCGGCCCGGCCCGCGAACGCCGGTCCCCGGCCCCTGCCCCGCACGCCGGCCCCGGCACGTCGGCCCCGGGCCATGGCCCCGGCCCTGCAACGCAAGCGCCCCCCACGCACCCGCCAGAGCCGACCTACCCTTGCTGCCTTCCGGCCCTGGGGGAGTTCAGTCAGATAGCGCCGCGTGAGGGGCTGCCGCAAGACTACCCGATGCCGGGGGCCCGGAACGAGTTCGCGAGCACTCCCCCGCGTCATGTAATGTTTCCGGCGGAGGATTCGCCTAGAGGCCTAGGGCGCACGCTTGGAAAGCGTGTTGGGGGCAACCCCTCACGAGTTCGAATCTCGTATCCTCCGCCGGCAGAGGCCCGGTCTACGGAAACGTAGGCCGGGCCTCTCTGTTGTCCCCCCGCCCTGCGTCGACCGCGTCCTGCTCTTCTCAGGGTGGTGCGAGAAGGCCGACCGCGGCTGTGGCGGTCGGCCTTCTGTGGTCGTCTGCGGTCGGCCTTCTGTGGTCGTCTGCGGGTGGCTCGGTGATCGTCTGCGGGTGGCTCGGTCCGGCCGCCCCGGTGTCAGGGTGTGGTCGTCGCCACAGGGGGTGCCGGCGTCGTTCTGGAGGAGGCGAGTGGCGGCTCCTCCGGTGCGGCTTCGGGGCGCGGGGCGCGGATCAGGCGGTGGCGGGGTGCCGTGC
>NZ_LR732544.1:3823186-3853051 GCF_902506575.1 Streptomyces mexicanus
GCTGCTATAGCGTAGAGCGGTGCCGGAACCGGCGGATGTGTATAGGAGGGGGGTGGTGGGCGGCGCCGGAGGGTAAAAGAAATGCTGAGCGGCGGTCCGGCCACCACCGGGTCCGCCACTCGGCACCCGCTCCACCGAACACGACCGCAAGGAAGCGAAGCGCAGCCATGCCCAGCGATCCCTACGCGGTCCTGCGCGCCCTCGTGCGCGCGGAGGCCGCCCGCAGCACCCGCAAGCCACCGCCCTCGGCCCTCGAAGATCCCCCCGGCCCCGAGACCGGGGAACACCCGCCACCCGCTCCCGACGAACCGGAACGCGACTGACACCCCGCAGCCCGCAGCCGACGGCCGGCATCCGACAGCCGGAGGCAAAGGAGGCCGCAGGCAGCCCGGGGCCGAGCCGGGGGAGGTCCGGCCCCGGAGTCCGACCGAACGGCGAGCAGGCGAGCAGGCGGGCAGTTCGGGGCCGCGGCCCTGACGGGCCGGGCGCAGCACGGCCCGGAGTCCGGCCGGACGACGAGCAGTTGGGGATCCGGCCACGGCTGAGCGGGCAGTCGTAGGGCCGGGCGCCGGGGCGGAGGCGTCCGGCCCGGTGCCGTTCCCGGTTCACCCGGGTTTGTCATGGATTTTCCGGCGCCGCACTACGTCGCCGAGGCTGCGCCCGCAACCTCCGGGCCGGTAGGCTTTCCGTGTGATCTTCAAGCGCATCGGAAACGGCCGGCCGTACCCCGACCACGGCCGGGAAAGCACCCGGCAGTGGGCGGACGTCGCTCCGCGCCCGGTCCGCCTCGATCAGCTCGTGACCACCAAGCAGCAGCTCGATCTGGAGACCCTCCTCGCGGAGGACTCGACCTTCTACGGGGACCTCTTCGCGCACGTCGTGAAGTGGCAGGGCGACCTGTATCTGGAGGACGGCCTGCACCGCGCCGTACGCGCGGCGCTGCAGCAGCGGCAGGTGCTGCACGCGCGCGTGCTGGAGCTGGACTGACCGCCTCCCGAAGCCGGCCGGAGAGCCGTCGCGCCCACCGGCCGTTCGGGGACGGCCTGGACCCTTCGTTCGCAGGCGGCCTGGACCCTTCCTTCGTGGGCGGCCTGGACCCTTCGTTCGGGGACGGCTTGGACCTTTCGGGTTCTGCTGAGCAGATCCAATGATCATCTAGTAGGAATCGCGCCCCCGGCGCACTACGCTGCGCCCATGAGCATGCTGACTCCCCCCGGCATGGGCGGGCAGTACCGGATCACGGGGAACAAGTACCCGCGGATGCGCAGGCCCCGGCGGCACGGCAGGCTCGTGTTCCTTCTCGTCGCCTCCGCGGCCGCCCTCGGAGTGATCGGCTGGGGCACGTGGCAGCTCATCGACGTCTTCACCGGCGGCAAGAAGGCCGCGGCGGCCGGCTCGTCGACCCACTGCGCCACCGGCGCGGCGGCCAAGTCCTCGCCCTCCCCGGCGAGCACGGCCCAGGCGCTGCCCAAGCCGGGTCAGATCACCGTCAACGTCCTCAACGCCACGCCCCGCAGCGGCCTGGCCAAGCAGACCGCGGACGAACTCAAGAAACGCGGATTCCGCATCGGCCAGGTGGGCAACGCGCCGAAGGAGTACGACAAGAAGGTCAAGGGGGCCGGCCTCCTGCTCGGCCCGGCCTCGTCGATGAACACCGCGCTGCCGGTGCTCGGCACCCAGCTGCCGGGCGCCGAGCGCCGCGCCGACACGCGCAAGGGGACCGACGTCGACCTGATCATCGGCACCGGGTTCCAGCAGCTGGCCCAGCGGCCGGCCGCCGACAAGGCCCTGGCCGCCCTGAGCGCGCCGAAGCCGGCGTCCAGCGCCCCGGCCAAGGGTTGCTGAGGACGGAGACCAAGGGCTGCTGAGGGCGGACGCCGCCAGGACCGGGCGCCCGCTTCCCGGTTTCCGTGACCGCGGCCCGCTGTCCGCTGCCTGCCGACCGCTGGCCGGCCAGCCGCTCCCCGCGACCTGCCGACCGCTGCCCGGTCGGCCATTGCCCGCGACCTGCTGACCTGCCGACCTGCTGACCGCTAGCCGGCCAGCCCGTACATGCGGTCGCCCGCGTCACCGAGGCCGGGGACGATGTAGCCCTGCTCGTTGAGGCGTTCGTCGACCGAGGCCGTCACGACGGTCACCGGGGTGCCCGCCAGGTCCCGCTCCATGACCGCGACACCCTCGGGCGCGGCCAGCAGCACCACCGCGGTCACGTCGTCGGCACCGCGCTTGATCAGCTCCTGGATGGCCGCGACCAGCGTGCCGCCGGTGGCGAGCATCGGGTCCAGGACGTACACCTGGCGTCCGGAGAGGTCCTCCGGCATGCGGGTGGCGTACGTCGAGGCCTGCAGCGTCTCCTCGTTGCGGATCATGCCGAGGAAGCCCACCTCGGCGGTCGGCAGCAGGCGCACCATGCCGTCCAGCATGCCGAGGCCGGCCCGCAGGATCGGCACGACCAGCGGGCGCGGGTGGGACAGCTTGACGCCGGTGGTCTGCGCGACGGGCGTGAGGATGTCGACCTGCTCGGTGCGCACGTCCCGGGTCGCCTCGTAGGCGAGCAGGGTGACCAGCTCGTCGGCGAGCCGACGGAAGGTGGCGGAGTCGGTGCGGCGGTCGCGCAGCGTGGTGAGCTTGTGGGCGACCAGGGGGTGGTCGACGACATGGAGACGCATGTGCCAACAGTAACCGGGCGCCCGACCGGGCCGCCCGGCGCTCCTGTGGCATCAAACCCGCTGTCCGGGGGAAAGTGGGAGGGACGTACGGGGGGAAGCAGCGATGGCCGACCGGCGACCGCCGACCGGCGATCCGTCGACAACCCCTCCCTGGAGAACCCGTTCCCCCGCGAGCAGCCGGAGGCGGTGGACATTCCGGAACCCATGAAGCCCACACACCGATCCCAACGGCCCCCCACCGCTAACACGACAGATACGACGGACACGACGGTCACGACGGACGCGACAGACGCGACGAACGCGACGGACACCGCCGCACCGCACGGCCCCGCCGCCCGGTCCGCCCGCACGGCCGAGCCCGCCCCGGCCGAGCCCGCCCAGGCCGATGCCGAGCGGCGTCGGCGGCGGGCGCAGTTCCTGCGCGACCTCGCCGAGGCGCGCCGGCTGCGGGACCGTGTCCAGCCCCGCCGTGCCAAGACCGCCCGGCTGCGGCACGCGATGCGCATGCGCACGTTCCGCTGGTAGGTCGGGTAGGGCGGCCGGTGGGTCGGCACCCGAAAGAAGACAGCAGTCGGCACCCGAAAGAAGACAGCACAAAGCCCCCAGCAGAAGCCCGGAAAACCCGCCCCGGCGGCCCGTCTCACAGCCCGCCTCACAGGGCCGGCCCCGGCAGTCGGCCGACACCAGCGGCCGACGTTCCGGGGTGGCCGCACGTGACCGCCGGGAAAAGCCGCGTACGATCCGCAGATGGCGGCAACGAGTGCGCCGGTGGATGCCTTCCCGACGTACGACACCCCAGCCGGACACAGGGAGCCGAAGACATCCCCTGAACGCCTTGTTTCTGCCACGATTCCGAGTGGGTGGGGCTCGGAGCCCAGCTCTCTCCGCCCAGAACCTCCGCCGGGGGGACCCCCAACCGGCACGCCTATGACCAGTGGGAGAGTCACGGTGTACTTCGCCGCACTGCTCGCGCGCACCGAAGACGGGTGGGAAGCGAGCGACACAGAGCTCGACGATGTGGAGACGCTGTCCGACCTGGCCGACCTGGCCCGGGAAGCCTCGGCCGAGGACGACACGGTGCTCGTCCTGATCGAGCAGGAGGACGCGTGGTTCGGCGTCGTCCGCGTGGACGGCGAGGACGACCCTCGTATCTACGTCTCGGACGCCGCCGCCGCTGCCCGCAGTGCGTACGGCGAGATCCTGCTCACCGACGAACTGCTCGGCCGGGAACCCGGCGACGACGGCCCCGACCTGGACTCCCTCGACCTCGACGGCACGGAGGACGGAGAGCCCGCGTCCACCGAGAACGTCGAGGAGGAGACCGGCGGCCTCGACGCGATCACGCACAGCCCGCTCGGCGACACCGAGATCCTCGACGACCTCGGCGTCAGCGAGAAGGAGCTGCGCTCCCTGCAGGCCGACGACGCGCTGAGCGCGATCGCCGAGGCCCTGGGCGCCTCGGAGGTGCTGGAGACCGTCCGCTGACCGTGCAGGAAACCCCGATCACCCCCGACCGGCACCCGGACCCGACGTCCGGCCCCGGGCGGCACCTCGACCCGACCCCCGACCCGGTCCCCGACCGGCGCCCCGACCCGGTCCGCGACCCATGGCGGGACGCGATGCGGCTCGCCCTGCGGGAGGCCGGAGAGGCCGTCCGGGGCGGGGACGTGCCGGTCGGCGCGGTCGTGCTGTCCGCCGACGGCACGACCGTCCTCGGGGCCGGGCACAACGAACGCGAGGCCACCGGCGACCCCACGGCCCACGCGGAGGTCCTGGCCCTGCGGCGGGCCGCCGCGCGCGCCGGGCAGTGGCGGCTGTCCGGTTGCACGCTGGTGGTGACGCTGGAGCCATGCACGATGTGCGCAGGGGCCATCGTGCTCTCCCGCGTGGACCGGGTGGTCTACGGCGCCCGCGACGACAAGGCGGGTGCCGCGGGCTCGCTCTGGGACGTCCTGCGCGACCGGCGGCTCAACCACCGGCCCGAAGTGATCGGGGGCGTGCTCGCCGAGGAGTGCGCCACGCTGCTCACCGACTTCTTCCGCGCCCGTTGAGCAGGCGGGCACAAACCGATTTCAACCCTTGGCCCGGTGTGCTGTAAGGTCTCCCTCGGTAGCGTGTCCGAGCGGCCGAAGGAGCTCGCCTCGAAAGCGAGTGTGGCGCAAGTCACCGAGGGTTCAAATCCCTCCGCTACCGCCAGGAAAGGGCCCCGTCCGACAGCGGACGGGGCCCTTTGCGTGGTCTCTCCGCGGTCTCTCCGCGGACTCTCTCGCGGTCTCTCTGCCCTCTCTCCGCGGCCTCCGTGCGATCATCGTGCATCGTCGTGGGAACATCGGGCGGGCAACCAGCGACAGGGGAGGCCGCGATGGCGGTGAACGCCAAGAAGATCGTCCTCTACGTGATCGTGGTCTTCGTGCTGTACGTGATCATCACGGACCCGGCCAAGGCCGCCGACTACGTGCAGATAGGGTTCGAGGGCATATCGGACGCCGCCAAGGCCATCGGCGACTTCATGACCTGGGTCGCCCACGGAGGAAAGTAATGATCCGCCACCTGGTGCTCTTCAAGCTCAACGAGGGCGTCGAGCGCGACGACCCGCGCGTCGTCAAGGGAGTCGAGGCCTTCCGCGCCCTGGGCGGCCAGATCGACGAGCTGCGCTTCTGGGAGTGCGGCTGGAACCTCAGCGACCGGCCCATCGCCTACGACTTCGCGATCAACTCGGCGGTCGAGGACGCCGACGCCCTGCAGCGGTACCTGGAGCACCCGGCCCACCAGGCCGGCGTGGCCCTGTGGCGGGAGTTCGCCACCTGGGTGATCGCGGACTACGAGTTCTAGCCCGCGGGCGCGGCCCGAGGGGCGGTCCGGCGGCTCGGCCGGCGGCCGACCCCCGGGGCCGTGCGACCGGGCAGCCGGACGGCCGGCCCCGCACCGGAACGGTGCGGGGCCTTGTCGCGTTCCGGGCCCCCATTCCGGGGTTTCGTCGCTCAACACGTATGTATGCGGTGCTTGAACACTTAGCTCCTGTCTTGTGATGCTATGACCGCTTTTGACGGATGAGTTGATCGACGAAGAGGTGGCGTTGACCGTGTCGGCCAGTACTGCGCCGCCCCAGGAGGAGGCTTCCGCCCGGACCCCCGCCCCGGAGAAGCGTCGCGGCGCCGACACCCGGGCGCTCACCCAGGTGCTCTTCGCCCAGCTGAAGGAGCTCGAACCGGGCACGCCCGAGCACGCCCGCGTGCGCGGGGCGCTCATCGAGGCCAATCTCCCGCTCGTACGCTACGCCGCCGCCCGCTTCCGCTCCCGCAACGAGCCGATGGAGGACGTCGTCCAGGTCGGCACCATCGGGCTGATCAACGCCATCGACCGCTTCGACCCCGACCGGGGCGTGCAGTTCCCGACGTTCGCCATGCCGACGGTCGTCGGCGAGATCAAGCGCTACTTCCGCGACAACGTCCGCACCGTCCACGTCCCGCGCCGGCTGCACGAGCTGTGGGTGCAGGTCAACAGCGCCACGGAGGACCTGACGACGGCGTTCGGGCGGTCCCCCACCACCGCCGAGATCGCCGAGCGGCTGCGCATCACCGAGGACGAGGTGCTCTCCTGCATCGAGGCGGGCCGGTCGTACCACGCGACCTCGCTGGAGGCCGCGCAGGAGGGCGACGGGCTGCCCGGACTGCTGGACCGCCTCGGCTACGAGGACCCCGCCCTCGACGGCGTCGAACACCGCGACCTGGTCCGCCACCTCCTCGTCCAGCTGCCCGAGCGGGAGCAGCGCATCCTGCTGCTGCGGTACTACAGCAATCTCACCCAGTCGCAGATCAGCGCGGAACTCGGTGTCTCCCAGATGCACGTCTCCCGTCTGCTGGCGCGCAGCTTCCAGCGGCTGCGCTCCGCGAACCGGATCGACGCGTGACCGAGAACCAGCCGCACATCGGATCGACCCGCGACCGAGAACCGGCCGAGAACCGGACCGACGCGTAACCGCAAACAGGAGCGAGGCGTCACCGGCACGAGCGAATCGCCCACCAGGGCGGATACCGACACCCGCGCCCCGAAAGACCGTCAGACCCCTTCCATGCAGGGCCTATTCACATCTCGGATGTCGACATGTCACTACAGCGCGTTGCCGACATGTGACATTCTGCGGGAAGCGCGTTTGCCGCAGCTTCGGCTCCGGTATTCAGGTGAGGGCTGAGTTCTCCTCGTCACAGAACCCGGCCCGCGACCGTCCCGCGACCCAGAGGGGGTGGCATGTCCGCAGACCAGGGCAGCTCCGAGGTGCTGACGCTCACCAAGAGCGAGGCGCCTTCCCCGGCGCTCGAGCCGTTCGACGCCCTCGACGACGTGGCGGCCCTTCAGGCCGTTCCGGCCCCGGCCACGCCCGCCCCGGCCCTGCCGGCCGCGGAGAGCATCGACACCCGCACGCTGTCCCGCTCCCTGTTCCTGCGGCTCGCCGCGCTCGCCGAGGACAGCCCCGAGCGGGCCTACGTCCGCGACACGCTGATCGAGCTGAACCTCCCGCTAGTCCGCTACGCCGCGGCCCGCTTCCGCTCGCGCAACGAGCCGATGGAGGACATCGTCCAGGTCGGCACCATCGGCCTGATCAAGGCGATCGACCGCTTCGACTGCGAACGCGGCGTGGAGTTCCCGACGTTCGCGATGCCCACGGTGGTGGGCGAGATCAAGCGCTTCTTCCGCGACACCTCGTGGTCGGTACGGGTGCCCCGGCGCCTGCAGGAGCTGCGGCTGGCGCTCACCAAGGCCAGCGACGAGCTCTCGCAGAAGCTGGACCGCTCCCCGACCGTCGGCGAACTGGCCGCCGTGCTCGGGGTGTCGGAGGAGGACGTCGTCGACGGCCTCGCGGTCGGCAACGCCTACACCGCCTCCTCCCTCGACTCGCCGGCCCCGGAGGACGACGGCGGTGAAGGCTCCCTGGCCGACCGCCTCGGCTACGAGGACACGGCGCTGGAGGGCGTGGAGTACCGCGAGTCGCTCAAGCCGCTGCTGGCCAAACTGCCGCCCCGGGAGCGCCGGATCATCATGCTGCGCTTCTTCGCCAACATGACCCAGTCGCAGATCGGCGAGGAGGTCGGCATCTCGCAGATGCACGTCTCCCGGCTGCTGACCCGGACCCTGGCCCAGCTGCGGGAGGGCCTGATCTCTGACTGACCCGCCGCCGCCCCGCCCGAGTCCCCCTGCGAGCGCACCGCACCGGCGGGCGGGACACCCGCGGAGAAACCGCATCCCACGGCCGCCGGACCGCTCCCACGCGTGGTCCGGCGGCCGCCTTGTGCGTCGCGCCTACTTGAACGCCAGCCAGGCGACCGCCGCGACGACCACCACGACGGCGACGATGCCGACGATCAGGCCGACGCGAGGACCGCTGGGGGCTGCCTGCTGCCGCCTGCCCTGGGGAGCCTCGTCGACGAACGCGCGGAACATCTGGGTGCTGCCGGCGGGGTCGTAGTTGCCCTGGGGGCCCTGGGTGTTAGCCATGGCCCGAGACCCTAGCGAAAACGCGGGTGCTGCCCAAGCGGGGGGTTGGGCCGATGCGGCTTGGCACGCGGCCGAGTTGGGGCGGCCGGACCCCGGGGGTCGTTCCGCGGGCACACGCCGCGATGTCGAGCCGACCGGTGGTGCGTCCCGGACGGGACGATCTGTACCGGTCTGCCCCGGAGGGTGAGCAGCTCCGACTGGTATAGACCCTTTCACCTGCGGATTTACATTCGCAATACTTGCCTTTGCCAAGGTTTTGCGACGCCGACCCCCGATTTGTTTGCCTGTAGCAACCAACCGGCTCTATGGTTGCCCTAAGCAACGATTACGGGAGGTGCGATGGCCGCGCAGGCGCAGTACGAAGAGCTGGTGCGCCAGCTCAGCGCCATCGGAGCCGTGAAAAGGGACCTGGGGCGGATCCTGCCGGCCGACTGCCCGGCCGGCTCGGCCGCCGTCCTCACTCTCCTCGGCCGCCACGGCGACATGCGCATGAGCAAGCTCGCCGAACTGCTCGCCGTGGACATGTCGGTGACCAGCCGGCACGTGACGCACCTCGCCGCCCGCGGCTGGATCGAACGGCTGCCGGACCCCGCGGACAAGCGCTCGCGCATCCTGCACCTGACACCCGCCGGCCTGGACCGGCTCGACGACCTGTCCCGGCGGACCACCCATCTGCTCGCCGATCGGCTCAGCGACTGGAGCGACGACGAGGTCGGCCAGCTCATCCGTCTGATGAGCCGCCTGCGCGACAGCTTCGGCGACTGCCGGTCCCACCCGGTGCGGATCCCCGCGGCCGCGGCCGCTCCCGTGATCGAAGAGACCACCCGTACACCCGCAAACACACGTAAGTAAAGGAAGCCCATGGCAACGACCACACCAGCCGGTGTGCGGGCTCACGCCAAGCACGGGGGAGGCTCCCCGGACAGCGCTCAGATGACGCACCGGCAGATCATGGAGGCGCTCTCCGGGCTGCTGCTCGGACTGTTCGCCGCCATTCTGTCCTCGACGATCGTCACCAACGCACTGCCGACGATCATCAAGGACCTCGGCGGCGGCCAGTCGGCCTACACCTGGGTCGTCACCGCGGCGCTGCTCGCCATGACGGCCTCCGTACCCCTGTGGGGCAAGCTCGCCGACCTGCTCAGCAAGAAGGCGCTCGTCCAGATAGCCCTGGTCATCTACGTCGCCGGTTCGGTCATCGCGGGTCTCGCGCAGAACCCCGCGATGCTGATCACCGCGCGTGTCGTCCAGGGCCTGGGCGCCGGCGGTCTGTCCGCCCTGGTGCAGGTCATCATGGCCGCGATGATCGCGCCGCGCGAGCGCGGCCGGTACTCCGGCTACACCGGCGCGACGTTCGCGGTCGCGACCGTCGGCGGCCCGCTGCTCGGCGGTGTCATCACCGACACCAGCTGGCTGGGCTGGCGCTACTGCCTCTTCGTCGGTATCCCCTTCGCCCTGATCGCCCTGCTGGTGCTGCAGAAGACCCTGCACCTGCCGGTCGCCAAGCGCGAGGTCAAGATCGACTGGGCCGGTGCCTTCTTCATCACCGCCGCCGCCTCGCTGCTGCTGCTCTGGGTGACCTTCGCGGACGACAAGTACGACTGGCTGTCGTGGCAGACGGGCACGATGGTCGGCGGCACGATCGTGCTGGCGCTGCTGTTCGTGTTCACGGAGACCAAGGCCAGCGCGCCGATCATCCCGCTGCGCCTGTTCCGCAACCGCACGATCGCCCTGGCCTCGGCCGCGTCGCTGTTCGTCGGCGTGGGCATGTACTCGGGCACCGTGTTCTTCTCGCAGTACTTCCAGCTGGCCCGGGACAAGTCCCCGACGATGTCGGGCGTCATGACGATCCCGATGATCGGCGGTCTGTTCATCGCCTCCATGGTCTCCGGCCAGATCATCAGCCGCACCGGCCGCTGGAAGGCGTGGCTGGTGGCCGGCGGTGCCTGCCTGACCGCAGGTCTGGGCCTGCTCGGCAGCATGCGCTACGACACCCCGTACTGGCACCTGTCGATCTACATGGCGCTGCTCGGCGTCGGCGTCGGTATGACGATGCAGAACCTGGTGCTGTCCACGCAGAACCAGGTCGCCCCGCAGGACCTGGGCGCCGCGTCCTCGACCGTCAGCTTCTTCCGCACCCTCGGCGGTGCCGTGGGCGTCGGTGTCCTCGGCTCGGTGATGTCCACCCGGATCACGCACCACGCCAAGGACACGATCATGTCGCTCAGCCCGCAGGCGCGGGCCGCCGCGGGCAAGGCGATGAGCGGCGGCGGTCAGCTGCCCGACATGGACGCGCTGCCCCACGCCGTGCGCACCTGGCTCGAGAGCGCCTACGGCCACGGCATCGCGGACGCCTTCCTCTACGGCGCGCCGTGCGCGTTCGTCGCCTTCCTGTTCATGCTGTTCATCAAGGAGGTCCCGTTGCGCACCACCGGCGGTCTGGCCCAGGCGGCCCAGCAGAACTCCGGCGAGGCCCCCGCACCGGCCGAGGCCGAGGCCCCGCTCGCCGAGGCTTCCGCCACCGTCCCCACGCCTGTCGTGGAGGAGCGCAAGCCGAGCTGGGCGACGACCTCGGACGTGTTCGAGCCCGCCGCGCAGGCGGAGGGCACCCAGCGGCTCGCCGCGGTGGCGACGCTGGAGCACGACGCCCCGGCCCAGGCCAGCGGCGGCGGTGGTGGTGTTCCGGTGCGTGGTGTGGTGCGCGGTGCGGAGAGCGCTCCGGTGCCGCAGGCCGCGATCACGCTGATCTCCCTGGCCGGACGCCAGCTGGGCCGCTCCGTCGCCCAGAGCGACGGCACCTCAACTCCCCCTGCAGGGACCCCTCCTCCCCCCTCGAACAGACGAAGACCCCGGGGCACGAGCACCGGGGGCCGAGGATGAGGTACAGTGAGCGCCGAGCACCGACTCCGGTCGGCGTCTTACGCGGGTGTAGTTTAATGGTAGAACATCAGCTTCCCAAGCTGAGAGCGCGAGTTCGATTCTCGTCACCCGCTCCATAATTAAGGCCCAGGTCAGAGACCCGGGCCTTTTTGCTGTCTTTGGTGATCACTCGCCGCGTGCCAAATTCGTGCCAGAAGACTTCTCGGCCGCCTTCCTGGCCACGGCGGCCCGAGCCTTCCGGACGGTGGCGTCGAGGCCGGCGGCGACCTCCTCCTGTCGCTCCTCGTCGGAGTGCTGATGGATCAGTGCGGCCTTCTCGGAGGACTGCCCGGCGCGCACCATCTGTCCTTGAGGGTGGCGCCGGACCGCGTGGACAGCGTGTGTCCCCTGTGACGGAGGTCGTAGAACCGGAAGCCCTCGGGCATACCGACGATCTCGCGTGCCCTGCGCCACTTCCGGCCGAAGGTGCTGCGGCGGAACGGAGCCCCCAGCTGGTGCACCAACTGAGCCACCGACCCAAGGTGTCCCCGCAGCGGCGGTGCCGGTTGCTGCTGACGGTACGGACCGGCGAGCAGACCCTAAAGCCTGCTCGACGTTCTGCCAGCCACGTTTCAACGACTGCCCGAGACGCTCACCCCATCGATGAAGACGGACATCGCTCCTGTGTGGCGGATGCCGGTCGGCTCCACGGCTTTAGGCAGCCAATTTGGCGCGAGCCTCGGAGATCACGGCCCAAGATCAGGCACTAACGAGCAGGTTCACAAACCTGCCCGATCCGCGGGCCAGCGTAATGGGCGTGATCACTCGCGCCAAATCAGCTCCATCCCAAAGCCGTTCCACCAACCTCCAGTATCGTCTCCCAACCGTCGCCAAATGATCACAGCTTTCGCATGTGGTCGCTCCCTGATGCCTCATCAACCGCTGTCATGAGAGCTGAACCAGCCAAGAAACTTAGCGACCTGCGCTGTGATTGCGAAGGATCCCGCAAAGGAAGTGGCTGCCCATCGCACTGAAGCCCATGGTGCCTCACCACAGAGCATCGCCACTTCCCCAACGAGGAGTGCACAGACAACAGATGCAAGAAAAATGATTGCAACGTAATGCGACCTGCAGTCACGAGCAGCCAATTCGAACGATCCCAATCGTCAGGTGAGCGAACCAAGGCCACAATGACGCTCCGTGTTTGCCCAGCTCGATTGCGCCGCTGGCCGGTGCCCGAGTCCTGAGTCGTGGGCTCCACGATGGTGTGTACAGCAGCGAAGTACCACAACCGAAGACGGCTATCAGCGGCCGTTGATGACTTCACGACCAGCGCCATGGACAGCAATGACCATCCATCCGATAGTTCGGGATGAAGATGTCGTGCCAGACGCGGGCCAGGTCGTGCGGGGAACCGTGGGAAACACCGGGGAACCAACGGACCCGCACACCAGTCGTCGACACGCTTCCGCCGCAGGTCGGCCCAAACGGGATCGCCACTGGGTGGCAGGGTCACAAGGCCCTGTACTGACCTACCTGGGCCTCGTTGTCGTGTCTGGCAATCAGTGGCCGCGTGCCGGATTCGTGCCAGGGCTTGCCGGCCCTCTTCTTCGCCGCCTCAGCCTGCCGGTGACGGTGAGCTTCTTGGCGCGTTCCGACTTGGCGGGGGCCGGCACCTTGGGGGACGGGCAGTTCCTTGGTGGGGTCGGTCAGGGCGGCTTCCGGGGCGGAGCTGCGTCCGAGCCCTGTCAGCGGCAGAGCCTCATGATGGTGTCGTCGAAGTCCGGGAACTCCTGGGCCGCCTGCTCGATGACGGCAGCCGCCGGCTGCTTGTGGTCCGCGGCGAATCGTTCGGCGACGGCCGCCAGCTCCTGGTTGTGCTGCGGGGTCCAGTCCGGGTCGTACGAGGTGGCCGCCTCGCCGGGGCCGTATCCAGCGGCCAGCAG
Source organism: Streptomyces mexicanus (assembly GCF_902506575.1). GTDB lineage: Bacteria > Actinomycetota > Actinomycetes > Streptomycetales > Streptomycetaceae > Streptomyces > Streptomyces mexicanus. The sequence continues at coordinate 3,836,154 of NZ_LR732544.1, forward strand.
CCACAAGAACGACCCGAGGTCACGTGCCACGACGGCGGTCTCACCCTCCGATCCGAGAAAGACCACGGGCTGATCGACGAGCGGGCGGTGCGGGCGGACGAGCCAGAATGCCGCATATCCTCCCGAGCCGTCCTGGCCGAACACGCGGAAGGCGTCGCCGTCCAGCTCCCTGTTGCCCGTCCAGGACCGGAACCAGTCGGTGGTCTCCTCGGCAGACAGGAAGGCCGGGAACGCCTCGAAGTCGACGCCGTCGCCCTCGTTGTAGTCGAAGGGACGGGCCAGAGCGGCAGCCAGGGCCTCGGGGAACTGACGATCATCGCTGGGAGTCACCCGGACAGGCTAGCGAGCAGCACTGACACTGGACTGCCGCGAACAGCCCCGATCACCGCAACGCTCCGGCCCGGTCGGCGCCGGCACCGAGCGGCGGCGCAGCGCTGCCTCGTCGTTCAGCTCCAGGGCTCGACGCTCACCACCGCCTCGACCGGTACGGCCCCGTACACGTGCGGGAACTCCTCGCCGTCGGGTGGCATGGCCTCGTACCTCAGCGGGACATCGAGCCGGGCCGGGTCCACGACCAGCACCACCAACTCGTCGGGGCCCTCGTAGTCGCCGTAGAGGAAGGCCGCGACGCGCGGGAGCTGGTCGCGGGTGGAGAAGTGGACGAACCCCTCCTGCTGGAGTGTGCGGCCGCGGGTGGACATCTCGTAGGTGCCGGACGCACGAGCCGCCTCCCACAGAGAGCGCTCGGTGAGGTGCACGATGGGTCGAGGTGTCGGCATACGGCCACGCTACGGCCCGGCCGTCGCCGCTGACGGCCGGCCCCATGGCGGCCGCCCGCGGTCGTCGGCCGGGCTGCGTTCAGGAGGCGGCGGGCCGGCTCACTGGTCGACGTAGCTGAGGTCCCCTACGGTCCAGGCGTTGACGTCCTTGATCGCGACTCGGTACATGCCGCCCGTCTCCGGGATGCCGAGGCTGCCTTGCAGGATCCGGGCGAGGTGGAAGTGCAGATGCGTGGGCGCCTCGCCATGGCCGGGCCCGGGCCGGCTTCCTTGCGGGCGGCGGGTGAAGACGTCCGAGAACGGGCCGAGACGGTCGGAGTCCTTCAGGACCTCCGCCACCCGTTCCCGCCAGACCGCCTCCGGAGCCAGCCGGCCGGTGATGACGGCGCCGCCGACGACCACGGTCAGCGACATCTGATTGCTGCGCTCCGACTCCACTGCCGCGGCGATGGCGACGAGCAGCTCATCAGGGTTAGACATGACGGCAAGCTTATGCGGCCCGCCCGCCCCTGACCCCGTCGCGGGGCCGGAAACCGTCGCGGGGGGCGGCGGCAGGCCGGGGGAGGAGTCGGTTCGCCGCCGGAGGCGGTCATCGGGTCGGACGGTGGACCCGGGGCGTCGGTGACCCGATGGTCGCTAGCAGTTTGGTGCACACCGATCCGGACGACCGCCTGCGCCGGCGGCGCGGGCGGTCCCCCACGCCCCGCCGCAGCGCGGCGTCTCACCGAGCCGCGCCACGTCGCGGGCCGTCGCGCTGAAGCCCCAGCAGGCGGTCCCCGGAACCACCGGGATTCAGCGGGCGATGTCCCTCGGCACCACTCCGGTGCCGAGGGCATCGCCCGTCCTGCGGCCCGGACGGGGCGCCGCGCCCGGACGGGCCGTCCCGTCCGGTCGGGTCGCCCCGCCCGCACGAGCCGTCCCACCTGGGAGTTCGCATCCGCAATACTTGCCTTTGCCAAGTCTTTGCCCCCAGAGGCCGCTGTTTGCTTGCCTGCGGCAACCAAGTGTTCGTATGGTTGCCTCAAGCAACGACTACGGGAGGTGCGATGGCCGAGCAGGCGCAGTACGAAGAGTTGGCGCGCCAGCTCAGCGCCGTCGGAGCCGTGAAGCGGGACATGGGACGGATCCTGCCGGCCGATTGTCCGGCCGGCTCGGCCGCCGTCCTCACTCTCCTCGGCCGCCACGGCGACATGCGGATGAGCAAGCTCGCCGAGCTGCTCGCCGTGGACATGTCGGTGACCAGCCGGCACGTCGCCCACGTCGCCGCGCGCGGCTGGATCGAGCGGCTGCCGGACCCCGCGGACAAGCGTTCGCGCATCCTGCACCTGACGCCCGCCGGACTGGACCGGCTCGACGACCTGTCCCGGCGGACCACCCGCCTGCTCGCCGATCGGCTCAGCGACTGGAGCGACGACGAGGTCGGCCAGCTGATCCGGCTGATGACGCGGCTGCGCGACAGCTTCGGCGACTGCCGGTCCCACCCGGCCCGGGCCTGCGCCGCCACGGCCGCGCCCGTGGCCGCCACCGCGCGCGCGGCCGCTCCCGTAGCCGAAGAAACCACCCGTACACCCGCAAGCACACGTAAGTAAAGGAAGCCCATGGCAACGACCACACCAGCCGGTGTGCGGGCTCACGCCAAGCACGGGGGCGGCTCCCCGGACGGCGCTCCGATGACGCACCGGCAGATCATGGAGGCGCTCTCCGGGCTGATGCTCGGCATGTTCGTGGCGATCCTGTCGTCCACGATCGTCTCCAACGCGCTGCCGAAGATCATCGGTGATCTGGGGGGCGGCCAGTCCGCCTACACCTGGGTGGTCACGGCCGCCCTGCTGCCGATGACCGCGGCCACTCCCCTGTGGGGCAAGCTCGCCGACCTGTACAGCAAGAAGGCGCTCGTCCAGATATCCCTGATCATCTACGTCGTGGCGTCGATGGCGGCCGGTCTGTCGCAGAACCCCGGCATGCTGATCGTCTGCCGCGTGGTCCAGGGCATCGGCACCGGCGGTCTGTCCGCGTTGGCGCAGATCGTCATGGCCGCGATGATCTCCCCGCGTGAGCGCGGCCGTTACTCCGGTTACCTGGGCGCCACGTTCGCGGTCGCGACCGTCGGCGGCCCGCTGCTCGGCGGTGTCATCACCGACACCAGCTGGCTGGGCTGGCGCTGGTGCTTCTACGTCGGCGTGCCGTTCGCCGTGATCGCGCTGATCGTGCTGCAGAAGACCCTGCACCTGCCCGTGGTCAAGCGGCAGGTCAAGGTGGACTGGCTGGGCGCGCTCCTGATCTCCGCGGCCGTCTCGCTGCTGCTGATCTGGGTGACCTTCGCCGGTGACAAGTACGACTGGATGTCGTGGCAGACGGGCGTGATGGTCGGCGGTTCCGTCGTCCTCGGCCTGCTGTTCGTGCTGGCGGAGGCCAAGGCCGCCGAGCCGATCATCCCGCTGCGGCTGTTCCGCAACCGCACCATCTCGCTGGCGTCGCTCGCCTCGCTGTTCGTCGGTGTCGCCATGTTCAGCGGCACGGTGTTCTTCAGCCAGTACTTCCAGCTGGCCCGGGACAAGTCCCCGACGATGTCGGGTGTCATGACGATCCCGATGATCGGTGGCCTGTTCGTCTCCTCCACCGTCTCCGGTCAGTTCATCACCCGGACCGGCCGCTGGAAGGCGTGGCTGGTCAGCGGTGGTGTGCTGGTCACGGCCGGCCTGGGCCTGCTGGGCAGCATCCGCTACGACACGGACTACTGGAAGACCGCCGTCTTCATGGCCCTGCTGGGTCTCGGCATCGGCATGATGATGCAGAACCTGGTGCTGTGCACGCAGAACCAGGTCGCCCCCACGGACCTCGGTTCGGCCAGCTCCACGGTCACCTTCTTCCGCTCCCTGGGCGGTGCGATCGGCGTCTCGGCGCTCGGTGCCGTGATGGCCAACCGGATCACCCACTACGTCAAGGACGGCCTGGCCGACCTCGGCCCGAAGTACGCGCACCTGGCCTCCGGCTCGGGTTCCGGCTCCGACAGCATCCCGGACATGGACGCGCTGCCCGCGCCGCTGCGCACGGTCATGGAGAGCGCCTACGGGCACGGCATCGCCGACGTCTTCCTGATCGCCGCCGTCCTGGCCGCCGTCGCCTTCCTGATCACGCTGTTCATCAAGGAGGTCCCGCTGCGTACGAAGGGTGCGCTGGCGCAGGCCGCCGAGGGCGAGGCCGCCCCGGTGGACCCGGCCGCGGCTCCGGTCGTGGCCGAGGCCCAGGAGCGGCAGGGCACCACCTCCGAGGTCGCCGAGCCCGCCGCGCAGGCGCGGGCCGATCAGCGGCTCGCCGCGGTGGCGACGATCGAGCAGGAGGCGCCCGCGCTGAGCAGTGGCGGTGGTGTTCCGGTGCGTGGTGTGGTGCGCGGTGCGGAGAGCGCTCCGGTGCCGCAGGCCGCGATCACGCTGATCTCCCTGGCCGGACGCCAGCTGGGCCGCTCCGTCGCCCAGAGCGACGGCACCTCGAAGACTTCGCCATGAACTACAACCAAGTCCTCCAAGCCGGCATCGCCGCCATCGGCACCACCCTCAAAATCCAACTCGACATCCAAGCCGTCCAAGGAGACACCCTCCCCACCACCTGACCACCGGTAGCCGGTAGCCGGTAGCCGGTAGCCGGCCTCCTGATCACCGGTCGCCGGCAGCAGGCGGTCGTCGGCGGCAAGTGAAAGCCCTCCTGTGCGGAAGCACCCGCTTCCGCACAGGAGGGCTCACGTATGAGGGGATCCGCCGGTCGGTCCCGCCGGTCAGTCCGCGCGCTTGGCGTCGACGACGCGGCGGGCGAGGTCGCGCAGTTTGATGTTCTCCCGCTGGGAGGCGCGCACCAGGCTGTCGAACGCCTCCGCGGCGTCGATGTTCATCCGCTCCATGAGGATGCCGGTGGCCTGGCCGATCAAGTCCCGGGTGCGCATGGCCTCGGTGAGCTGTTCGCGCACGGTCACCGAGTCCAGGGCGAGGCTCGCGTGCGCGGTGAACAGCCGGCCGATCCGGGTGGCGGTCGCGTCGAAGGCGCGCGGCTTGCCGGAGTAGGCGGTGAGCACGGTCAGCCGGCGCTTCTCGGTGCGCAGCCGCAGGGCGAGCGCCGACCTCAGGCCCGCTGCGGCCAGGGCGGCGTCGCCGTCCTCGTCCGCGTTCTCGCTGTCCGCCAAGTGCACCACGGGCGTGTGCCACAGGTGCTCCCAGTACGGCGTCCGGTGCCGGTCGGCGGCCGGGCGGCCCTCGGCGGCGGGCACGACCTCGTCGGTCCAGGCGATCGTACGGCGGTGGCCGCTGCGCTCGATCACGGAGATGCCCGCGTGCTCGGCGCCCGGCAGCAGACGGACGGCGAGCCGGACGGCCGTGCGCATGGTGTGGTCCGGGGTGTCCGTCTCGTGCAGGTGACGCGCCACCACCGTCAGGGCCTCGGACAGCTCCAGGTCGTCCGTCAGGACGTCGCCCTCGGAGGCACAGGGCAGTTCGGGAAAATCGGACGCAGGCACCACGAACCTCTTCAGCATGCACGGCCGTACGGCCATGCGCAGGAGAGCTCCGCAGCACATTCCCGACTGCGAGCACAGGACGAACAGAACTGTATATCGTCCGCACGCGATCGTTTCCACCTGGTGGACGGTGCGCTCCGGACCGGCCAGCGACCGTCGCCGCACCGGATCGGAAGATCGTCGCCGCCCCGGCTCGGGGAGACCGTCGTCGCACCGGCTCGGGACGCGAGCCGTGCCTGACCCGGCCGGTGGTAGGCACGACGGGATCAGCCGTCGTACGTCCACCCCGACGCCCGCACCCCCTACGCTGCGGGCATGGCACCGAACATCGCGACCAACACCCGCGTGACACGTGAGGAACTGCTGGACTTCGTACGCCCCCGCCACCGGGCCCTGCTGCTGACCCGGCGGACCGACGGCAGCCCCCAGGCGTCCCCGCTGACCTGCGGGGTGGACGACTCCGGGCGGATCGTGGTCTCCACCTACCCGGAGCGGGCCAAGACACGGAACGCCAAGCGGGACCCCCGGGTGAGCATCGTCGTGCTGAGCGACGAGTGGAACGGGCCGTGGGTCCAGATCGACGGCACCGCGGAGGTCATCGACACGCCGGACTCCGTGGAACCGCTCGTGGAGTACTACCGCAACATCGCCGGCGAGCACCCCGACTGGGACGAGTACCGCCAGGCCATGGTCAAGCAGGGCAAGTCGATCATCCGGATCACACCGGAGCGGTGGGGGCCGGTGGCGACCGGCGGCTTCCCGGCGCGGCTGGTGGAGGGGCAGGAGCAGGAGTAGAGGCAGGGGCAAGGAGCGGGGCGGGCGGTGGAGGCAGGCCGCGCTGCGCCGGGCGGGGCCGGCCTCAGCCGCGGGCGACCATCGCCTCGATCCCGGCGACCAGCAGGTCCAGGGCGAAGGTGAAGTCGCGGTCCAGCATCTCCGCGACGGTGTCACCGCCGCGGGCCGCCATGAGGCCGGCCGACTCCCGCAGCACCTCGGCGGCGTCCGGCGCCCGCGTGGCCACGCTCATCGCGTGCCGGAAGTACTCGTCCGGGGCCATCCCGGCCTCGGCACAGCGGGCGACGAAGTGCCCCTCGATCGTGCCGTAGCCGTACACGAACTGGAACACGGCCGAGATCGCACCGGCCAGACGGTGCTCGGGCAGCCCGGTGCGGCGGATGACCCGCTGCACCGCGCCGGAGAAGGCCAGGTGGTTCGGGCCGATGTTGAGGAAGGTCCCGGCGAGCGGCGACAGCCAGGGATGGCGCACCAGCAGGTCCCGGTACTCGCCGGCCAGGGCGCGCAGCTGCTCCCGCCAGTCCCCGCCGTCCTGCGCGCCGGGCAGCCGCAGCTCGCCGAAGGCCGCGTCGAGGGCCAGCTCCAGCAGGTCGTCCTTGGTGTCGACGTACCAGTACAGGGACATCGCCGTGACGTTCAGCTCGGCGGCGAGCCGGCGCATGGAGAACTTGGCCAGTCCCTCGGCGTCCAGCAGCCGCACGCTGACCTCGGTGATCCGCTCCAGGTCGAGCCCGGAGGGCTGCCCGCCGCCGCGTGCGCCGCGACGCGCCTTCCCCTCGAGCCACACGCTGGTCCGCGCCGCACCCCTGCCCCCGGCCGGCTTCCCCATGGCGCACCTTCCTCAGCTTTCCGACGGCGGTCATGCTAGGGCGTGTGACCGCGCCTGACGTGCGGCTGCGCCGTGCCGACCGTCCCGGCGACCACCCTCTTCGAGTGTTCCCGCTCGGCCCCGCCCGCAACGCCGCGGCGGCGCCGCAGCGCGAAGGGGCGGTGCCCGAGCGGGCACCGCCCCTGACCCCTCGGCGTGCCGTCAGCTGTCGCCGGTCTGCTGCGTGAGGTCGTAGAAGGTCGCCGAACCGACCGTGACCTTCTTGAAGGTCTTCTCGATCCACGTGCTGATCTGCGAGGCGGTGCCGTTGCCGCCCATGCCTCCCCCCATGCCGCCGCCGGCGATGAAGTAGTGGATCCTGCCGTCCGCCACGTACGTCTTGAACTGGGCGAGCGTCGGTGACGGGTCGGTGCCATTGAAGCCGCCGATCGCCATGACCGGGTCAGCGGTGGCGAGTTGGTAGCTGGCCGCGTTCTGGGAACCGATGGACGCGGCGACCCAGGTGTACCGCGAGGCGTTCGCCTGAAGCAGCTTCTTGGCCGCGGAGCTGACGTTCGCGCCGTCGAGCAGGCCGCCCATGCCGCCGGCTCCGCCCGTCCGGCCGCCCTCGCCCGTCCGGCCGCCGCCGGGGAAGCCGTTGCCGTTCTGGCCGTTCTGCTGACTCTGGCCGTTCGGGGTGCCCTGGCCGGTCCGGCCGTTCTGACCGGGGACGCCACCGCCGGGGAAACCGTTGCCGCCAGGAGCACCCTGACCGCCCTGGCCGTTCTGGCCGGGCATGCCGCCACCGCCGAAGCCGCCGGGCATGCCGGCCCTGCCCGGCCCGCCGCCCCTGCCGCCGAAGCCCATACGGCTCGCGCCCGCGGGTCCGGCCGTGACGATGGAGCCGGTGTGCGCGGAATTCACCGTGCTCAGCGTGTACGCGGTCGGTCCGGCCAGGCAGGTCACGAAGCCCGCGGCGACCGTGGCGACGGCGAGCCGCCGGCCGACCCGGGAGACGAAGATCAGCCCCAGGGCCACGGCCAGCCCGCCGACCAGGACCAGCCACTTCAGCCAGGGCAGGTAGTCGGGGGTGCGGTTGAGCAGGACGTACCCCCAGGCCGCGGTCGCCGTGGCGGCGGCGGCCAGGGTCAGCGACGCCCACGCCCTGGAGCGCTCCTCCCACAGGACGGTCACCCCCATGCCGACGACGGCGGCGACGTAGGGCGACAGGGCCACCGTGTAGTACTGGTGGAAGATCCCCGCCATGTAGCTGAAGACACCCGCGGTCATCAGCAGCGAGCCGCCCCAGGCGAGGAAGGACGCGCGGGTCAGGTCGGTGCGCGCGGTCTTCCTGGTCAGGACGAGCCCGGCGACGAGCAGGATCAGCGCGGCCGGCAGCAGCCAGGAGATCTGGCTGCCGATCTCGGAGTTGAACATCCGGTCCCAGCCGGTCTCGCCCCACTGGCCGCCACCGCCGCCACCGCCGCCCGGTCCGCCACCGCCGCCGACGCTCCCCGTCTCGTCGCCGTTGATGCGGCCGAGGCCGTTGTAGCCGAAGGTCAGCTCCAGGAAGCTGTTGTGCTGCGACCCGCCGATGTACGGCCGGGAGGACGCGGGCCACAGTTCGACGATCGCGACCCACCAGCCGCCGGAGACGACGATCGCCACCGTGGCGAGCAGGAGCTGTCCCAGCCGCCTGCGCAGCCGTACGGGCGCGCAGAACCCGTAGATCAGGGCCAGCGCCGGCAGGATCAGGAAGGCCTGGAGGGTCTTGGTGAGGAAGGCGAAGCCGACCGCTGCCCCCGCCCACACCAGCCACTTGGTGCGCCCGTCCTCGATGCCCCGCAGGACGAAGTACACGGTCAGGGACATCAGCAGCGCGAGCAGCGCGTCCGGGTTGTTGAACCGGAACATCAGCGCCGCGACGGGGGTGAGCGCCAGCACCGCGCCCGCGATCAGCCCGGCCGCCGGACCGAACCGGCGGCGCACGGCCGCGTACACCACGGCGACCGTGAGCACGCCCATGACGACCTGCGGCGCGAGCACCGCCCACGAGTTCAGGCCGAAGATCCTGACCGACAGCGCCATCGGCCACAGCGCGGCCGGGGGCTTGTCGACGGTGATGGCGTTGCCCGCGTCGAGCGAGCCGAAGAAGAACGCCTTCCACGAGGCGCTGCCCGCCTGCACGGCCGCCGAGTAGAAGGAGTTGGCGTAGCCGGAGGCGCTGAGGTTGTAGAGGTAGAGCACGCCGGTGGCGAGCAGCAGGGCGAGGAAGGACGGGCGCACCCAGCTCGGGTCCTCCGGCCGGCCCCGCCACAGGCGGTGGGCGCGGGACGGCGCGCCGGGGGCCGCCGGCGGTGGGCCCTCGCCGAAGGGCGGCCCGAAGGAGGGGGGCGCGGGCGCCGTGCCCGCGGGCCGGCTCGTACGGTCGTGATCTTTGTGGCCCGTGTGGCCGCTGTGGCCCCTCTGGTCGCTGTGGTCGTGGTCCCTGTGACCGAGGTGGTCTGTGTGGTCGGCGCGGGCGGTGTACTCCGTGCTCATCGCGGGTCCCTCGGGTCGGTGCCGAGCGGACGCACCGGCCGCAGCCGGGCGGTGTCGTCCCCTGGCTGGGGCTGTGCGGTCGGGCCGGCACCGGTGCCGGTGGTGGTGCTGGTGCCGGGGTGCGGCCGGGTGGTGGCGTACGACGAGGTGGCGTACGACGAGGGAGAACCCGTCCAGGAGGCGTACGCCGAGACGGCATCCGCCGGGGCGGCATCCGTCGGGGCGATGGTCTGCTGCTGGTCGCGGCGGTCCGGGAAGACCCAGGCGCGGAAGAGCAGGAAGCGCAGCACGGTCGCGGCGAGGTTGGCGGCGACCAGGACCGCGAGTTCGGTGGAGTGCGCCGGGTGGCTGGTCGCGGCGTTCAGGGCGGCGAGCGAACCGCTCGTCAGCACCAGGCCGATGCCGAAGACGACCAGGCCCTGCGCCTGGTGGCGGACGGCCCCGCCCCGGCCGCGCACCCCGAAGGTGAGCCGGCGGTTGGCGGCGGTGTTGGCGACCGCGGAGACCAGCAGGGCGAGGGCGTTGGCGATCTGGGAGCCGCAGAACTGCCGGAACAGGCTGTAGAGCAGCAGGTAGAACAGGGTGGACAGGACGCCGATGACGCAGAAGCCGACGAGCTGGCGTGCCAGCCCCCGGGGCACGTCCTGGATCTCCCGGTCGCGGGGGTCGTCGCCGAAGGGGCGGGCGAGCCGGTCCAGCGGCAGCGATCCCGTGGCCAGGGCCTTGCCGACCCGCCAGACGCCCTTCAGGTCCTCGACTGCCGTCCGCACGATGTGCACCGTGGAATCCGGGTCGTCGACCCAGTCCACCGGCACTTCGTGGATCCGCAGACCGGCCCGTTCGGCGAGCACCAGCATCTCGGTGTCGAAGAACCAGCCGGTGTCCTCCACCAGCGGCAGCAGCACCCGGGCGACGTCCCGCCGGATCGCCTTGAACCCGCACTGCGCGTCGGAGAAGCGCGCCTGCAGCGAACCGCGCAGGATCAGGTTGTACATCCGGCTGACGAACTCCCGCTTGGGCCCGCGCACCACCCGGGAGGCGCGGGTCAGGCGGGAGCCGATCGCCAGGTCGGAGTGGCCGGAGATGAGGGGCGCCACCAGCGGCAGCAGCGCGTTGAGGTCGGTGGACAGGTCGACGTCCATGTAGGCGAGGATCGGCGAGTCGGAGGCCGACCACACGGTCCGCAGGGCGCGGCCGCGTCCCTTCTGCTCCAAGCGGACGCCGGTGACCTCGGGGATCTCCGCCGCGAGCCGGGCGGTCACGCTCGGGGTGGCGTCCGTGGAGGCGTTGTCCGCGACGGTGATGCGGAAGGCGTACGGGAAGGTGCGGGTGAGGTGCTCGTGCAGGCGGAGCACGCACGGCCGCAGGTCCTTCTCCTCGTTGTAGACGGGGATCACGACGTCCAGGACAGGCGTTCCGGCGTCTGTGGCCGGAAGGTGCTCCCGCGCCGGCAGTGCGCCGGGAGAAGAGTCGGTTCGCATGGCGGCGACTCTTCTCAACCGCCCTGTACCGTCCGTGTGGTGACGCTGTGCTGCACCTGTGAGTGCGCCTGCCGTCCGCCGTCGTACGCCTCGTAGGTCCCGTACGTCACGTACGCCGGCGCCGGGGCCGGACCCTGAACAGGCATCGGTACCGATGCCGACGCCGATGTGGATGTCGGTGTCGGTGCCGAAATCGACGTCGGCGTCGGTGTCGGTGCCGTCGGCGCGAGTGCGGGCAGGCGGACGGTGAAGACGGTCCGCCCGGGCACGCTGTCCACGGTGACGGCGCCGCCGTGCGCGGTCGTCACGGCCTGCACGATGGCCAGGCCCAGGCCCGTGGAACCGGTGGCCCGGGACCGCGCGGAGTCGCCGCGCGCGAACCGCTCGAAGACGTGCGGCAGCAGCCGCGGCGGAATGCCCGGCCCGTCGTCCTGCACGTCCACGCACAACCAGGCGCCCTCCCGCCGCACGCGCGCGGTGACGGTCGTGCCCGGCGGGGTGTGCGTGCGCGCGTTGGCCAGCAGGTTGACCAGCACCTGCTGCAGCCGGGCCGGGTCCGCCGACACCAAGGCGGGTTCGTCGGGCAGGTCCAGCCGCCAGTCGTGGTCCCGGCCGGCCGCCCGCGCGTCGCTGACGGTGTCCACGACGAGCGGGACGAGGTCGGTCCGCTCGAACTGCAGCGGCCGGCCCGCGTCCAGCCGGGCCAGCAGCAGCAGGTCCTCCACCAGCAGGGTCATCCGCCCGGCCTCGGACTCGATCCGGCCCAGCGCGTGCCGGGTGTCGGGCCCGACCTGCTCCCGGCCGCGCCGGGTCAGCTCGGCGTATCCGCGGATGGAGGCCAGCGGGGTGCGCAGCTCGTGGCTGGCGTCGGCGACGAACTGCCGTACCCGCGTCTCGCTGTGCTGCCGGGCGTGCAGGGCGCCGTGGATGTGGTCGAGCATGCGGTTGAGGGCCGCGCCGACCTGGCCGACCTCGGTGTGCGGGTCGGTCTGCGACTCCGGTACGCGCTCGCTGAGGTTCACCTCGCCGGCGTGCAGGGGGAGTTCGGAGACCCGGGTGGCGGTGGCGGCGATCTTGCGCAGGGGCCGCAGGGCGACGTCGACGATGGCGGCGCCCGCGAGGGACGCGGCGACGAGGCCGGCGGCGGTGACGCTGATCTCCACCAGGATCAGGGTGCTGATGGTGTTGTCGGCGTCGGCGGTGGGGATGGCGACGTAGTACGTGCCGTTGGGGCCGGTGACGTACCGGGCCCGGTATCCGCCGAGGCCGGGGATGCCCACGGTGTGCGGCACCCGGTCCCGGGCGACCGTGGCCAGCGCGGCGGTCTGCACCTGGTCGAGGGCCTGGGCGGTCAGCTGCGGGATGTTGTTGTCGCTGGTCTTCTTGCCGAACCGCGCCTCGGTGACGGAGCCGCCGTCGACCGCCGCCACGATCGTGCCCTGCGGCTGCGGGCCCCGGGTGACGAACTCGGTCAGGTCGATCTCCTTGCCCGGCTGCACCTGGGGGGCGTGGCCGGTGCCCTGGTGCGCGTCCGGCGGCATGACCCCGGAGGCCCGCGCCGCGACCTCGCCGAGCCGTTCGTCCAGTTGCTCGTACAGGTGGGAGCGCAGGGCCAGCGTGGTGACGGTGCCGATCACCGCGCAGACGACGGCGATCAGCAGCACGGACGCGACGACGAGCCGCGTCCGCAGCGTCCGCGGGGGGCGGGGAGCACGCGGAGGGCGCAGAGCACGCGGGGTGCGCGCCGCGCCCGGACGGCGCGGGGTGCGTTCCCGCTTCTGCGGACGCGGCCGTCGCCGTCCGCTCATGAAGTCGCGGGCTTGATCAGGTAACCGGCGCCGCGCCGGGTGTGGATCATCGGCTCGCGTCCGGCGTCGATCTTGCGGCGCAGGTAGGAGATGTACAGCTCGACGACGTTGGCCTGGCCGCCGAAGTCGTAGGACCAGACCCGGTCCAGGATCTGCGCCTTGCTCAGCACGCGGCGCGGGTTGCGCATCAGGAACCGCAGCAGTTCGAACTCGGTCGCGGTCAGGTGGATGTTCTCGCCGCCCCGCGACACCTCGTGGCTGTCCTCGTCCAGGGTGAGGTCACCGACCACCAGCACGGAGTCGGACCGCCGGTCGGCGGCACCGGAGCGGCGGATCAGCCCGCGCAGCCGCGCGACGACCTCCTCGAGGCTGAACGGCTTGGTCACGTAGTCGTCACCGCCCGCCGTGAGGCCGGCGATACGGTCCTCGACGGCGTCCTTCGCGGTGAGGAACAGCACGGGCACGTCGGGCAGCTCGCGGCGCAGCCGCCCCAGGACGGTCAGCCCGTCCATGTCGGGCAGCATCATGTCCAGGACGACGGTGTCGGGCCGGAACTCGCGCGCGGCCTGGACGGCGCTGCGGCCGTCCCCCGCGGTGCGGATCTGCCAGCCCTCGTAGCGCAGGGCCATGGAGAGCAGTTCGGTGATCGACAGCTCGTCGTCCACCACCAGCACCCGGACGGGGCTCCCGTCCGGCCTCAGCAGTTCGGTGCGCCCCTGGGGCGAAGTCGTGGTCATGGGAACACCCTGGCGACACCCTCTGAGAGCACGCTTTCACGGATCTGTGATTTCCCTGAGAAACCCCCAGCCGCCGCTCAGAACAGCCCCTCCTGCACACCGGGTACCCGCCTGAACTCCCTTACAGGGACGGCGAGTCCGCCCTCGGCGGCGACCGGACCGAGCTGCCAGCCGGCCATCAGCCGCGTGTCCAGCACCACCACCCCGCCCCCGGTCGCCAGGTGCAGATCCGGCCCGGCGGCCGCGACCAGGTCACCGCGCACCGCCCCGCCCGCCACCAGCTCCCGCACCTCCCCGACGGCGGCGGGCAGCCGGGCCAGCCCGAACACGGACACGTGGTCGACGGGCCGGAACGGCTCCGGCCGCAGCGACTCCGGCCAGCCGCCGAGCGCACCCGCCCGCCCGTGCAGCCGCTCGATCTCCGCCGCCCTCTCCGCCGCGGTGGGCGGCAGCGCGGACCGCACGGCCCGCTTCTCGGCGTACGGGATCCGGTCCGGCACGCCGAGCGCGGCGCGCAGCAGCTCCTCGGTGCGCCGCGCCGCCATCAGCGGGCCGGTGCCCAGCCAGCTGAAGCAGACGGCGCCCTGCTCCAGCAGCCGCGCCGGGCCCCGCTCGACCGCCGTGATCCCGACCTTGGTCAGGCCGGGCCCGAACCACGCCAGGTAGACGCGGTAGGGCCGCGCATCGTCCGCGACGGTGTCGGCGGCCACCGAATGCGCCCGCTCCAGCCGCGCGCACTCCTCGCAGCGCGCCCCCGTGCTCCGGCCCGGCACCACCGCCTGGGCCGCACACGCGTTCCCCCGTGCCCCCACGCATGTCCGCACTCCCCCTTCCGCGACCCCGAAGGCCACGTGCTTCCCCCACGGCAGCGCGCTCCTGCGCCCGCCCTGCCACACCAGCACGGGGCCGTCCGCCGACCAGCGCAGCCCCGAGCACTTCCACACCTGCGCCATCCCTCACGAGACTACGAGCCACCACTGACAACGCCGCCGGACCAGCCGACGACGCCCGCCACTCGGCGCGCGACGGGCGACGGCCCGCGGACGGCGGACGGCGGACGGCGGACGGCGGACGGCGGACGGCGGACGGCGGACGGCACAACGACGGCGGTGCGACAGCCTGCGAACGGCGCACGCCGGCCCGCGGACGACACAGCGACCGGCGGGCGACGGGCGGACGGCGGGCACCGGACGGCACAGCAACCGACTGACCACGGGCAACGGGCGACCGGCGGGCGGCGGGGTCGCCCGGCAACCGAGCCGCCGCGGCTCACAGACACCAGGTACTGAGCCTGCCGAGCGCCTCCGCCCGCTCCTCGATCACCTTCATCCGGGCGCGGCGCTCGGCGTCGTCGTGGTGCTCGCTCTGGGCGGTCGTCTGCCCGGGCCACTTGCGGTACAGCAGCCCGCAGTCCCCGATGAACCACCCGGTGCTCACCGCGTTCAGGGCCATCAGCAGCCCGGTGTCCTCGGACGAGGGCAGGGCCATCCAGCCGCCCAGCGCGCTCACGAGGTCTCGGCGGGCGCACAGCGTGGCCGGGTGCACTTGCGCCCGGTAGTCGTGGGTGCGCCAGCGTTCGAGGACGGCGTTCCGGGCGATCGGGCCGGGCGGCGGGTCGCCGTCGAAGCCGACCGTCGAACCGTCCGGCAGCAGGTCGAGCACGCGCGAGGTGGTCCACGCGGCACCGCTGTCACCGGCCAGCACCTCGATGTCGCGCCGCAGCGCCCCCGGGGTGAGCATGTCGTCCGCGTCCAGGACCTTCACCAGGTCACCGCGCGCGCGGGCGAGCGCCATGGTCCGGGCCATGCCGGCCCGCCCCTGCCGTCCCTGCCCGAAGCGGACCCGGGGGTCGGCGGGGACGTGCGGCCGCACCTCCGTGCTCTCCCCGTCCTCCTGAAGGACCCATTCCCACTCCCAGCCCGGCGGCATCTCCTGCCGGGTGAGCGAGGCGTAGGCGTCCCGCAGGTGGTGTGCGCTCGGTCCGTGCACCGGAGTGATCACCGAGACGATGTGCGCCACGGCGCCTTCACCACCTTTCCAGTCGGGTCACGCACCGGACGGCGTAGCGATCGGCGGGCAGCACCACGTCGGCGACCTCCACGACCCGCCCGCGGACGTCGTGCAGGGTCTTGCGGATCTCCATGACCGGCACCCCGGGCCCCAGCCCCAGCTCCCCGGCCTCCTCACCGGTCGGCGGGCGCGCGGTGACGACCTCTTCGACCCGGTCCACCTCGACGCCCACCGTGGAGAGCTGGTGCATGGTCCCTCCGGGCCACGGCTCCCGGGAGGCGTCGAGCAGGTCGGGATTCCGCGCGGCCAGCGCGTAGGGGATGTGCGAACGGCAGACGTTCAGCGGCGCGTCCTCGTCGGCGCTGCGCGTGCGATAGGTCCGCCGGAGCACGGCGGTGCCCTCCTCGACACCCAGGACGGCGGCAAGCTCCGCGGACGCCTCGATCCGCTCGTACGCGGCCCGGAACGCCAGCTGCCCGGTGTCCAGCCCCGTCTCCCGCTCGGTGGCCCCGGTGCTGCGACGCTCCCGCACACCCGCGCGCACGCGGTCCTTCTCCCACTGGTGCCGAAGATTGCACCGTTCGGCCCGTTGCCGCTGCCCGCGCCCCTCCTCGGGGACCGTCTCGTACCGCTCCACCACCGTCGGCCACCTCGCTCCCCGGCTCGTCGCGATCCAGAAGCACGCGATCGACAACAGCCTAGAAGCGATCAGCACGGGCGCAGGAGAGAGAAACGCCAGAGGCCCCGGATCACTCCGGGGCCTCTGGTCTGTGCGCACTCGGCAGGATTCGAACCTGCAACCTTCTGATCCGTAGTCAGATGCTCTATCCGTTAAGCTACGAGTGCTTGTTCTTTTTTCTTGCCCCCGATCCCGTTCCTTTCGGCCCGCTCGCGGCGACAGGAAGAACATTACATGACTGCCGCCGTCATGTGAAATCCATTCCCCGCACCCCATCTGACCTGCGGAAACGCGATGCACGAGGAGAAGGGGAGCGGGGACGGGCGGACCGGACCCGGGCACGGAGGGATCCGAGTACGGACGAAGCCGGGGCAGGGACCCACGGTCCCCGGAACGACGAAGCCCCGGTCCTGGGACCGGGGCTTCGGGATCTTGCGCGGAGGCGGAGGGATTTGAACCCTCGATGGGCTTTAAGGCCCAAACCGCATTAGCAGTGCGGCGCCATAGACCGGACTAGGCGACGCCTCCAGCACAACCGCTCACGCGAGCGCGTGAGTGGTGCGTGCAGATGATGACACAGTCGAGCGGGGTGTCACCAATCGCCCCCCACGGTACTAGGCGGAACGGGCCCAGAGCAAAGCCCTTGACCGTGGCGTCGGCGCGATGGTGGATCCGGGGGACAGGACCGAGGAACGGGCCGGGGGACGGGTCCGGCGGACAGGGCCGGGAGACGGAGCCGGCGGACCCGTCCCCCGG
>NZ_LR732544.1:3853152-3886060 GCF_902506575.1 Streptomyces mexicanus
GTGGTGGGGGCGTGGGTGCGGGTGCGGGCGGTCAGCCGGTGGTCGTGCGGGATGTGCCGAGAGAGGAGCCGTAGCGATCCAGGATGCCCTCGACGGTCCTCATCAGCCGGTTCCCCACCTGGTCGATGCTTCCGTTCTGCATACTGACCTGCGCGCCTTCCAGTACGAAGGTGATCTCGGCCGCGGCCTGCTCGGGATCGCTCAGCCCGGCCTCCGCGCACATGCCGACCAGTCGGCGGGTCTGGTCCGCCTTGTGCTTCTCGATCACCTGCCGTGCGGGATGGGAGCGGTCGGGCAGCTCGGCGAGGGAGTTGATGAAGGGGCAGCCCCGGTGCGAGATCGTCGGCAGTCCCTCGGCGATGAAGCGGGCCAGGCCGAGGATCTGCTCCTTGGGCCGGCCGGGGTGTTCGGCCTCGGCCCGGTCGAAGGCCGCCTGGTAATCGGCGGCGACGATCCGCAGCCACTCCGCGACCAGCGCGTCCTTGGTCTCGAAGTGCCGGTAGATCGCCATTTTGGTGGTCTCGGCCCTCTCGGCGATCGCCTGGACGCCGACGCGCTGGATCCCCTCGCTCTGGAACAGCTCTTCCGCTGCGTCGAGGATGCGCTCACGGGGCGGCAGTTTCGCCACCCTGCTCGGCCTGCCGGCGGTCGATGCCATGACTTCTCCGTGACGTCCGGTCCTGTGTGGGCCTCCGCAAACCCACTGCTACGGTACCAGTCAGTTCCATGCGATACCGTTCGGTATCACTAGAGACTCAACGGTATCGTCCTGTCCGGCTGGGAGTGACAGTGAAAATTTCCGAGTACGTGAGCTTCGACGCGGTCGGGCTCGCGCAGCTGATGGCCACGGGCGAGGTGGCCCCCGCCGAAGTGGAAGCGGCCGCACGCGAGGCCGCGCAGGCGGTCGATCCGCACATCAACGCCCTCGTGGAGACATGGCCGACCGACGACGCGCCCCGCCCCGGCAGCACACCGCTGGCCGGGGTCCCCTTCCTGATCAAGGACATCGCGGTCGCCATGGCCGGGAGGCGAATGGAGCTGGGCAGCCGTCTCGCACGGGGCAACGTCGCCGGCGCCGACTCCTCCCTGATGCTGCGCTTTCGCCGCGCCGGCCTCGTGACGTTCGGGCGGACCGCGACACCGGAGATGGCCTACAGCATCACCACGGAACCACTGCTGTACGGCGCGACCCGCAACCCGTGGGACATCGAGCGGAGCGCGGGCGGATCCAGCGGGGGCGCGGGCGCGGCCGTCGCTGCCGGAGTGGTCCCGATCGCCCACGCCACCGACGCCGCCGGCTCGCTGCGCATCCCCGCCGCCTGCAACGGCCTCTTCGGGCTGAAGCCCACCCGTGGCCGGGTCTCCATGGGCCCCGGCGCCGACGAGGTCTTCAACGGCCTGGCCGTGCACGGCAGCGTCAGCCGCACGGTACGCGACAGTGCGGTGCTGCTCGACCTGATCCGCGGCCCGGAACCGGGCGACCCCTACTTCGCCCAGGAGCCGTCCCGCCCCTACGCGCAGGAAGTCACCCGGACTCCGGGCCGGCTGCGGATCGGTGTCCTCGCCCAGGCGTGGGGCGGACGGCGCACCACCCCGCCCGTCGCCGACGCGCTCTCCCGCACCGTGCGTCTGCTCGCGTCCCTCGGCCATCAGGTGGAGGAGGCCGAGATCGGCCTCGGGGCCGACTGGGAGGAGTTCGTCCTGGCCAACGCCCGCCTGATGACGGCGAATCTGACCGCCCAGATCGACGAACTGGCTGCCGCCTTCGACCGGCCCGTCGACTCCTCGACCCTGGAGCCGCCCACCCTCGCCGGCTACCGCTACGGACAGCGGGTCAGCGCAGCCGAGTTCGTCACCGCTCTCACCATCCGGAACCGGGTCGCCCGAAGCCTCGCACGGTACTTCGACACCCACGACATGCTGCTCACCCCGACCCTGCCGGAACTGCCCGTGCCCCTGGGCACCTACGCCGAGGGCGCACAGGCGCTGGACGGCCTGGGCTGGATCGACCGCATCAACGACCGCTCACCGTTCACCATGGTGTTCAACGTGGCGGGCACACCCGCCATGTCCGTGCCCGTGACGGCCGACGCCGAGACGGGGCTCCCGATCGGTATGCAGTTCGCCGCCGGCTACGGACGCGAAGGCCTCCTCTTCCGCCTCGCCGGCCAACTCGAACAGGCAAGCCCCTGGTCGGGCCGAACCCCCACGGTGTGGGCAGGGAGTCCTCCGCGAACAGGTCATGAGACCCGCGCCGATCAGGGCGGCTGCTGAGGTCCATGACGCCGCCCCCGGTGTTGGCTCGCCCCGGTGCCGCGGGCGTCCCTGACCGCCCGGACCGCGCGCCGCGGCCGGTCAGGGACGCCCGCCGGTGCTTTCCCGCACGGCCAGCCGGTGGCCGACGATGTGGTCGGCGGTGTCCTCGGTGCCCGGCCGGTCGATCCGGTCGAGCAGCAGGGACACCGCGATGTCCGCGATGGCCTCTTTGTCGGGAGCGATGGTGGTGAGGCTGGGCACGCTGAAGCGTGCGGCCTCGATGTCGTCGAACCCGACCACGTCGAGGTCGTCCGGGGCGCGCAGACCGGCCTCGTGCAGGGCGCGCAGGGCGCCGAGGGCGAGGTGGTCGTTCAGGCACAGCAGGGCGTCCGGGCGGGGCCGCCGGCCGAGCAGGGCGGCCGCGGCCCGGGCGCCGTCCTGCCAGTGGTACTGCTCGACGGGGACGACCAGGTCCTGTCGGAACGGGATCCGGGCGGCCCGGAGTGCCATCTGGTAGCCCTTGGTGCGCAGCCTGTCGGTGCCCTGCCGGCCTCTCAGCGCGCCGCCGACGACCGCGATGGTGCGTCGTCCCCGGACGAGCAGGTGCTCCGTGGCCTCGCGGGCGGCGGCGACGTTGTCGATGCCCACGTGGTCCACCGCTCCCGGGGCTTGGCGCTCCCCGAGGAGCACGACAGGCAGCCGTGTGTCCCGTGTGGCGAGGTCGCGCGGCGTCAGCGACAGCGGGCTGAGGATGACTCCGTCGGTGAACTGGGCGTCGAACCCGTGCAGAGCGGACAGTTCCCGCTCGCGCACCGCACCGGTCTGGTGCAGCAGAACGGTGCGGCCGCGCCGGTCCGCGGCGGCCATGACGTGCTTGGCCAGCTCGGAGAAGTAGGCGACGTCCAGTTCCGGCACCGCCAGCGTGATCATGCCGGTGCGCCCCTGGCGCAGCTGCCGGCCGGCGAGGTTGACCCGGTACCCCAGGGCCTCGATGGCCTCCCGCACGGCGGCCCGGGTGTGCTCCGAGACGTGCTCGAAGTCGTTGATCACGTTGGAGACCGTCTTGGGGGAGACGCCGGCGTACTCCGCAACGTCCTTGATCCTCGGCCTGGTCGCCACGCTCACTTCCTTCCGCTCCGGTGGGATCCTATCGGCGATCAGGAGGCGGACGGGTGCTCCGGCTTCTCGTCGGGGCCGGGCTGTGCGCCGGTGACGATGCGCCGGATCGTCTCCAACGGCAGTTTCGGTGAACCGTCCGCGTACAGCAGGCCGTTGGTCTCCTGGGCGGTGTCCATGAACTGCGTGTAGCAGAAGCCGGCCACGACCGGGCTGGCGTGCAGCGCACCGAAGAGGTCGCCCAGCAGGGCCGCGTACTGCGCCTCGGAGCCGGTCCGGGTGTACGTGAAGGCGTCGTCGTCGGCGCGTACCGACAGACCGCCGAACTCGGTGATCATCAAGGGGGCGGTGCCGTCGGCGTAGCGCTGCCGTTGCCCGGCGCCGACCGACAGCACACGTCCCTGCGGGCCGGGGCCGGTGAGCAGTCGGTCGAACGCGGCGGCGTCGCCGTAGCGCCGGGTGAGTTCGGCGGGGTCGGAGGAGTAGTCGTGCACGCCGAGGATGTCGCTGTCGGTGTGCTCCCAGCCCTCGTTGGACATCACCGGTCGGGTCGGGTCCAGGGCGCGCGTGAGGTTGGCCAGGGCGAGGGAGTAGTGCCGCTGCGCGGGGTCGTGGGGGATGTCCGAGGCGCCCCAGCTCTCGTTGAGCGGCACCCAGGTGACGATCGACGGGTGGCTGCGGTCGCGGCGCACCATCTCCAGCCACTCGCGGGTCAGCAGCTCCACGGCCTCGGCGCCGAACTCGTACGCCGCCCCGGTCTCGCCCCACACCAGCAGGCCCAGCCGGTCGGCCCAGTACAGGAAGCGCGGATCTTCGGCCTTCTGGTGGATGCGCACGGCGTTGAAACCCATCGCCTTGATCAGCTCCACCTCGCGGCGCAGTTCCGCCGTGCCCGCGTTGGCGATCAGGGTGTCGGGGCGGTACCCCTGGTTGAGCACCGAACGCACGTAATAGGGGCGCCCGTTCAGCAGGAAGGCGCCGCGGCCGACACCCGCGCTGCGCAGGCCCACGTAGCTGTCCACCGTGTCGAGCACCGCGCGCGTCCCGGTGTCGCGCACGGTCACCCGTGCGTCCAGCAGGGTCGGCCGCTCCGGGCTCCACAGCAGCTGCTCGCGGTCGATGCCGTTGCGCAGGGCGGGGACGACGAGGTCGATCCGGCTGCGCGGGGTGTGTACGGTGCTGGTGCTCTCGGCCAGCACCTCGCCGTCGTGGCTCAGCACGATCTCCACGCTCACCGGGGCGTCCGGCACCCGGGCCAGGGTGACCTCGGCCAGCACGCCGCGCGCCGGATCGGGGATCCAGGCCAGGTCGGCGACGTGCTGAGCGGAGACCGTCTCGGCCCACACGGTCTGCCAGATGCCGGTGGTCCGCTCGTACCAGACCTCGTGCGGCCGGTCCTGCCAGTCCTGCTTGCCACGCGGTTGCGCGAGGTCGGCCGGCCGGTCCTCGGCCCGCACGACGAGCAGGTGCTCGTCGGCACCGGGTCGCAGCGCGTGGGTGACGTCGGCGGTGAAGGGGGTCTGACCTCCCACGTGTTCGGCCACCAGCCGGCCGTCCAGCCACACCTTCGCCCGGTGGTCGACGGCCCCGAAGTGCACGAGCGCCCGTCGGCCGTCGCCGACCGCGAGGACGTCGTGGGGTATGCGGCGGCGGTACCAGACCACCGCGTGCGGCGCGGTCTCGCCGATGCCGGAGGCGGGGGACTCGGGCGGGAACGGAACCGTGATCTCGCGGTCGAACGCGCCGGTCACCCCCTCGGCGAACCACTCGGCGCCCTCGCCCTCGTCGGCGTCGTCGTAGCCGAACTCCCAGACGCCGTCGAGGCTGTGCCACCGCTCCCGCTGCAGGATCGGCCTCGGATACGTCCCGTCCTGCTCGCTCACCCTCACGGATCCTCCTTCTGCCGTCCGGAGATACCCGGCGACGGCGTTCCACGGGTCGAAGTGCTGACATCATGAGTGATCATTTACATCGATGCAAGGCCGGATCGGATGTCGACGTGGGTGTCGTCGGCGTGATGCGGCCGCAGTATCGGGGAGGGGTGGATCGACGAGCAGACTTCTTCCGGACGATCTATTGCATCGATGTAAAGCGTGTGTCAGGGTCTGCGCCATCGAGGCCACATCGAATCAACGAGGTGCACAGCCCTATGAGTGGAGCGATGGCGCGCCGGCGGCTCCTGGCCCTCGGCGGTGGACTTGCCCTGACCGGGGGGCTCGCGGCATGTTCCTCCCCGCTCGCCTCCGGTCTGACCGGCTCCCAGCCGGACACCGCGGACGTCATCTTCTGGAACCTGTTCACCGGTGGTGACGGCGCCAACATGGTGGTGATGGAGGACCGGTTCAAGAAGACCCACCCAGGGACGTCGGTCGAAGCCACCGTCCTCGCCTGGGGCAACCCCTACTACACGAAACTGGCCCTGGCCACCGCGAGCGGGACGCCCCCGGACGTCGGCATCGCTCACCTGTCGCGGCTCCCGCTGCTGGCCGCGTCCGGCCTGCTGGAGCCGATCGAGCAGGCCGGCCTCGGTGAACTGGGCGTCACCGCGGACAAGTTCACCCCCGCGGCCTGGCGCAAGGCCACGGTGGACGGGACCGTGTACGCGGTGCCCCTGGACACCCACCCCTTCGTCCTCTACTACAACGTCGACCTGGCTCGCAGGGCGGGCCTTCTCGACTCCGGCGGCGACGGCCTCGTTCCGCTCAAGGGCGCGCAGGACTTCCTGGCGGCGGTCAAGGCGATGAAGACCGCGGGCGGCGCCCAGTACGGAGCGGTGATGTCGATCACCGCCGACCCGTCGACGGCGTGGCGCTACTTCAGCATGATCTACTCCGGCCTGGCGGGTCCGGTCGTCACGGACTCCGGCACCAGGATCGACCTCGACGGCGAGGCGGGCCAGGAGACCATCGCCTTCATGCAGAGGCTCACCGGCACTGGCCTGATGCCCGGAAACCTCAACGGTTCCGGTGCCAACGCGCTGTTCAGCACGGGCAAGGCGGGCTTCCTGTTCGACGGCGAGTGGCAGATCCCGTCGTACCGGCAGGTCAAGGGTCTGCGCTTCGACGTCGTGCCGTTCCCGGCGCTGCTGGGCCCCGAACCGGTCGCGTACGCCGACTCGCACGCCCTGGTCGTCCCGCGGAACGAGGCGCGCTCGCGGGCCCGCACCCGGAACGCGGCGCTGTTCATCAGGAGTCTGCTCGACAACAGCGCCGTGTGGGCCGAGGGCGGGCACATCCCCGCCTGGCTGCCGACCCAGCGCAGCAAGGCGTTCCTCGACCAGTCGCCGCAGCGCCACTACGTACGGGCCGCGTTCAACGCCCAGTACGATCCCGCGGCCTGGTACACCGGCGCCGGATCGGACTTCCAGAGCGTCGTGGGCGGAACGATCATCGAGGCCCTCGCCGGGCGGCTCACACCCAAGGGCGCGGTGCCGACCCTGCGTTCCGACCTGAAGCGGTTCACCACGGCCCGACCGCCGGTCACGATGAAGTAGGAGGCAGTCCACCATGACGACCGTCGTCCCGACGCGACCGGCACCCACGGCGTCCGCCGCGGGAGTGCCGACCGGCCGGCCGCCCCGCTCCGAACGCCGGGCCGGTGTGCTGCTCACCGCCCCCTTCCTCGTGATCTACCTGGTGTTCCTGGTCGGCCCGCTGCTCGTGGGCGTGGTGCTGAGCTTCTTCAACACCACCACCGTCAAGAGCGGCCTGGGCGAGTGGGTCGGCCTGTCGAACTACGCCGAGGTGGTCACCGACCCGCAGTTCTGGGACGCGATGTGGCACTCGGTGCTCTTCACCCTGCTGACCACACCCCCGCTGGTCGTCCTGGCGCTGGCCGGCGCCATCCTCGCCTCCCGTGTGCGGCGCGGCCGGGTCTTCTACCGCCTGGCGTTCTTCGCGCCGTACGTGGTGCCGTCGTCCGTCGTCGCGCTGATCTTCCTGTGGATGTACACCCCGGAGATCGGGCTCGTCCCCAAGGTCCTCGGCGCGGTCGGACTGCCGGTGCCCGACTTCCTCGGCAGCACCTCGGGCGGCTGGACCGCCGTGACGCTGATGACCCTGTGGTGGACCTTCGGCTTCAACTTCGTCCTCTACACCGCCGCGATCCAGGACGTACCGCCGGACGTCTACGAGGCGGCGGCCATCGACGGCGCAGGACCCTGGCAGCAGATCCGCCACATCACGGTGCCGCTGCTCGGCCGGACCACCAGCCTGGTGCTGATCCTGCAGATCCTCGCCTCGCTCAAGGTCTTCGACCAGATCTACCTGCTTCTGGCCGGCGGCCCCGACCAGTCCACCCGCCCGGTCATCGAGTACATCTACGACACCGGCTTCACCTCCTACCGGGGCGGCTACGGCGCCGCCGCCACCATCGTGTATTTCGTCGTCATCGTCGCGGTCTCGGCGGCCTGGTACGGGCTGCGCCGCCGCGCGACCGGCACCGCGGCCTGAGCGGAGGATCCATGACCACCATCACCCAGCCGCGGCCGACCGCGGCGAAGGGCGCGCCGGCGGCCGTCGGGGCCAAGCTGTTCAACCGCCTGTGCGCCGTGTGCCTGACCTTGTTCGCCCTGATCTGGCTGGTGCCGTTCTTCTGGGCGATCGCCACCTCCCTGCGCTCGGACGGATCGATCACCCAGAAACCGACCTCGCCGTTCGCCGGCGGATGGTCCCTGCGCGCCTACTCCTATGCCTGGGACACCTATCCGATCGGCACCTGGTACCTCAACAGCCTGGTCATCTCGGCCCTCGCCGTGATCTTCACCGTGGCCTTCTGCTCGATGGCCGGTTTCGCGCTGGCCTTCCTGCGCTACCGCGGCCGGGCCGCGGTGCTGGCCCTGGCCGCCGCGGGGCTGATGCTGCCGAGCGAGGCGCTGGTGCTGCCGCAGTTCATCGAGTACCGGTCCTTCCACCTGCTCGGCACGTTCTGGGCCCTGATCCTGCCGTCCGTCGCCGCGCCGATCGCCGTATTCGTCTTCCAGTCGTTCTTCCGCGGCATCCCCGTGGCGCTGATCGAGGCGGCCCGCATCGACGGGGCGAGCTGGTGGCGGATCTACGCGAGGGTCTGCATGCCGCTGTGCCGTCCCGCCCTGTCCACGGTCGCCATCCTGACGTTCATCACCACCTGGAACTCCTTCCTCTGGCCGCTCCTCGTCCTCAGCCAGACCAAGTCCCAGACCGTCCCGGTGGGCCTGGCCTCCCTGCTCAGCAACACCAACATCCAGTACGCCGAGGTGATGGCCTCCTCGGTCCTGGGATTCCTCCCGCTGATCGCGGTGTTCCTGGTCTTCCAGCGGCAGATCGTGCAGGGAGTCGCCACGACGGGCATCAAGTAGGGCCGGCGGGGCGGGGCGCGCCGGGCGGGAACTCTCCCGTTCGTGCGCCATCACATCAACGTGCTCGGCCGGTACTCCTTCCATCTCCCCGATCCGGAAGCTGAGCGTCGCCGGCCACGGGTTGGCTTTCAGCCAGTGACGACAGGTCCCGCCCTCGACGTCATACGTCTCGAAGAGGCCGACGTACCCACGCCCGGCCCCGGCCAGATCCGCGTGGCGGTCCGGGTCTGCGGTCTCACCCCCGCGGACTGGGCTCTGGCCGGCGGTCTCTTCGCCGGAGACCTGCCCCGGGGCATCGGTCTGGAGGCCGCGGGCACCGACGACGCCGTCGGCGCGAACAGGCGGGTTCTCCCTTCCCCTGGCCGGCACCTGTCCGCTCGACCGTTGGCGGGAGGCGGCCGAGCCGAGCCTGTCCGGCAAGCCGGGCGGCAAGCTCGTGCTACGGGTGCGCTGACCTCACAGGCCGTTGACCGGCGGCGACCTGGGACGAGCTGTCGCACCGTCCGACAGGACCGCCTCAGTCGCCGGCCAGCAGGGCGATGCGTCGGCGACCACGGCCACACGCGTCCGGCCCGGGGACCCTCCGCCGCAGGACAGGCCGGTGACATCGGATCCGCAGCAGCCGCGCACCTTCATCGCCGTGGTCGACCACCGCTCGTTCTCCGCCCAGGCCCTCGGCTGCGCCCAGTCCGCGGTCTCGCAGCACATCGCCCACCTCGGGGCCGATCTGGAGGCGCCGTTGCTCACCCGCCGCCCGAGGCGCCGACCGAGGCGGGCGCTGGGCATCCCGCGTGGGCGCTGACCGTCTCCACCGCCGACAGGCTCGCCCGAACGTGAGAACCGTCGTCTCTCGTACGCACGGACTGGGAACGCGTTGTGGCATGAACGAGGCCGGCGGGGGGCCGTTCGGCACGGGTGTGGCCCGGGGGTGCCTCATCCCGCTTCCGGGGGGCGCCCCGTGCGCAGCATGCGCAGCACGGCCCGTTCGGCGGATCCCTGCGTGGCGGGGACGCCGTCCGCGCCCTGGTCACCGAGGTGGGGCAGCGCGGAGGCCACCGTGACACCCTCCTCGTACAGTTCGATCACGCGCGGGTTGATGTAGGAGGCACGGCAGACCGCGGGGGTGTTGCCGAGGTATCCGGCCACCTCGCGCACGGCCCGTGCGATGGCCCGGCGCCGGGCGCTCTCGCTGCGGGCCACGGGCGCCGAGACGGCCAGTGCCACGGCGGCCATGACGGTGGAGTGCCAGGTGCGGAAGTCCTTGGCGGTGATCTCCAGACCGGCCAGCTCCTTGAGGTAGGCGTTGACGTCGTCGCCGGTGACGTCGTGCCAGGACGGCCGCTCCCAGTAGGCCAGGAGCCGCTCGCCGCTGCCGCGGCGCCGCAGCAGCGCGGCAAGGCTCCGGCAGGCCGCGGGGTCCGTCACCCTCCGGACGATCTCCTTGCCGTGCTTGCCGGTGTACGTGAACGCCACGGCCCCGGCCCGGCAGCGGCAGTGTTCGCGCAGCAGCGTGGTGAGGCCGTAGCTGTTGTGCAGCTCGGTGTAACGGTCGCTGCCGATGCGGAAGAAGCCCAGGTCCAGCAGGCGTACGGCGGTGGCCAGAACCCGCTGCCGGGTCAGTCCCCGGTCGCTCAGATGCCCTTCGACGGCCTCGCGCACCGCGGGCAGCACCTCGGCGACCTCGAGGACGTGCTCGTGTTTCGCCTCCTCCTGCTCGGCGCGGAACTGCGGGTGGTAAAGGTACTGGCGGCGACCGGCGGCATCGGTGCCCACGGCCTGCAGATGCCCGTTGGCCCGGGCGCAGATCCACACATCGTGCCAGGCAGGCGGTATGACCAGCCCCTTGATCCGGGCCAACTCGGCCGGATCGCGCACGGGTTCTCCGTGCGCGTCGAGGTAGCGGAAGCCGCGTCCGTGGCGCAGGCGGCGGTACCCGGGGTCAGTGGGGCGACTGTGGTGGAGCCGCATGCCAACCTCCCTCGACTCGCGCGACGAACCGAAGGGCCGGCTCGGCTCGTCCGTGTGCTTCCGTCCCGTGCTCACCCGGTCGGACGATGCCTTCATGTACTACCCAGCTCAGCGGTTTTAGACAGGTCGGCCTTGCCGCGGCGACCGAAGGGGCTGCTGCCCCGTGCGGGGAGCCGGGGCCGACTTGCAAGGTGACGTCCTGGAGCCCAGCTGAGCCGAAGCGGGGAGGGGAGCCGTGAGCCCGTGGTTGCGTGGCGTCACTGGCGGACCGTCATGTCGTCCGGGCGTCGGACTGGGTCGCCGGACGGATCGTCGTGAGCACGTCGACCACCGGGCGAGGATGCGGGGCGTGGACGGAGTGACTGAAGGCACGGCGACTGAAGGCACAGCGAGTGACATGGCTTCGGTCGCTGCGCTCGCGTTGAGTCGCTGCCTCGACTCGGCGACCGGCACCATCGACACGTCACTCGGGTAAGCCCGCTACCGCCCGTCCGCGGTGACGTCGGTCTCCCGCCGCGACGGAGCGGGGCGCCCTCCCCGCCGACGCCTGCATGCGTCCGCCCACTCGGCAGTCGCCGGTGGTCCCTGCATGGGGCCCGTGCACCGCAGCGACCCGGAAACGGCGATGGCGAGGTGTGCGGTGTGCCGGGTGGGGTAGGCACACCGAACCGGAGTAATGCATTCCGCCTTCGGGCGTGCCCCTACAGAGGCTGGAGGACAACAGACATGAGGAAGCCGATACGCCGCCTTGCCACCGTGGGTGCTCCCGCCATGGTCGCCGCGGGCACACTCCTTGCCGCCGGTGGCCCGGCGACGGCCGCCACCGTGCGACCCGCGTCGCACGTTTCCGCGCAGAGCCCCGTGGTGGTCCGCCACCAACCCTCCCGGCAGCCCGCCTCTCACCGGCACATGGACCCCTGGATCGCGGGGCAACTGGCGTGGTTCGACCCCGCCGCCGCCCACCGGATCGCGATCTACGACCCGTGGATCAAGGACCAGCTGGCGCAGTTCACGGGTGGGGGGAGCTGAGGGGCGGCAACGTGCGGCTCGCCTACGTGCCACTGATCCATCTCGGCGACGGGGCGACGAGGATCCGGCGCGGGAGCCGTACGAGCCCCCCTGCCGGGGCGATGATGCCGCGGGTGACCCCGGGCAGACCGAACGAGGCGTTCCGGGCAGCGACGACGAGGTCACAGTGAGGACCATCTCGGTGCCGCCCACCAGCGCCCAACCCTCCACCGCCGCGATCAGCGGGGTGGTGCCCACCGTCGCCGCCGTGCGTACCGGCGCCTCCCGGAGGCTGGTGGCGGCCTCCTGCCTGGCCACCCATGTGCCCTCCTGCCTGGCCACCCTTGTGCTGGCCTGATCATCGTCCTCACCAGGACGGTGGTCCACGCCTGACCGTCGGGGTGCCCGAGCCAGGGGCTCCGTGGTCTCAGATGGCGGTCATGCACGCCGACGGGGGAGAGGCGGCAGCGGCGCCGGCCCTGCTGTGCGACCGGGCCGGGTATCGGGCCCGCCGTCTCCGCGTGGACGGGGGCCCAGAGGACTTGCCCACGCTCGGGGACGGGACGGTGCAGGTGACTATCGCTCCGCGACGAGTTTCGGTAGTTCGCGCATGTCGTAGAAGACGGTGGTGCCGGCGCCTTCGAGGCGTTCGGCCGGGGTGAGCCCACCGGCATAGCCGAGAGCTCGCATGCCGGCGGCGCGGGCAGCGCGGACACCGGGCCGGCTGTCCTCGACCACCACGCAGGCTGCGGGATCGACGCCCATGTGCCGGGCCGCGTGCAGGAACAGGTCTGGGGCGGGCTTGCCGCGGGAGACCTCGGTGGCGCTGAAGATGCGGCCCGCGAAGCGTTCGTAGAGTCCGGTGCGGCCGAGGGTGTGCCGCATCTTGTCGTGGGATCCGCTGGAGGCGACACAGGTCGGCACGGTCAGTGCGTCGAGGGCTTCCGGCAGACCTTCGACCGGGGTCAGCTCCGCGTCCACGGCCTCGCGGTGAAGTCGCTCGAACCTGTCCGACCAGGTCGCGGCCGTGTCCTCGCCGAGCCGAGCCGCGACCTGTTCCCGGATGGCCGCGTGTGAGCGCCCGATGAACCTGTCCACGACCTCGTCCACGGTCAGCGGCCAGCCCAACTGAACGCCCAGGGCGACCTGCACGCGTGCGGCGATGCGCTCGCTGTCGACCAGCACGCCGTCGCAGTCGAATATGACGAGTTCAATGGGCTTGATCATTCCCGCAGCATAGGGCCTCACCGGCCGGGCAGCTGTGCTGCTGCCGGGATCTTCGACTCGCGACCGTAGGGTGCCGTGCGTGCTCTTCATCCTCCTGAGAGCCGTCCGGCGGCTGCGGATCGGCCACCCGCAGGGGCTTGCCGGCTGCCGTCCGCCGGATCGAACCCGCGGTGCCGGGGTGCGGGGCGACATCCCGTCCCCGCACCCCGGGGGAGTGGACGGGGATCAGCCTGCGGGACTGGTCCAGTCGGCGGGGACGTGGGCGATGCGGACCCGCTGCGGATGGTCGCCGACCGGCACGGAGGCGACCTTCTGGCCGGTGGCGAAGTCGATGGCGGTGACCTGGTCGGCGCCGCTCTCGGAGATCACGCAGTCGCGGCCGTCCCCGCTGACGGTGGCCCAGTAGGGCTTGGACGCGGTGACGAGCGGGCCTTCCTGAAGGGTGTCCCGGTCGACGACGGCGGCGTAGTCGTCCATGGTGCCCGCGATGCACAGCTTCCTGCCGTCGGGGCTCATGGACATGCCGTGGTGGCGGGAGTCATTGACGAAGGTGGTGCGGTCGTCGCTGGTGGCCGGGTTCTCGGGCAGTGTCTTGATCCGGGTGATCTTGTCGGTGGCGACGTCGTACTCCAGGAAGCCGTTGAAGTAGGAGACCTGGAAATAGAGCTTGGAGAAGTCGGGGCTGAACACCGCGGGCCGGACCGCGTTGGACAGGTCCTTGCGGCCGAAGGCGTCCAGGCGTGCCCGCATGTCGATCGTCTTGACGACCTTGTAGGTGTCCGCGTCGACGACGGTGATGTGCCGATCGCCCTTGGTCCAGTCCAGAGCCGGGTCGTCCAGGTCGGTCTCGACGTTGCCGATGGACATGTTCCAGATGTACTTGCCGCCGTCGGTCCAGATGTTCTCGTGCGGCTTGTCCCCGGTGCTGAACTTGCCCAGCTGCTCACCGGTGTTGATGTCCAGTACGTGGACCGTCTTGCTGAGGGACGCCGAGACCGCGACCTTGGTGCCGTCCGGTGAGACGGCCATGTGGTCGGAGCGGTACCCCGAGACCGCGAACCGCCAGTTCACCTTGCCCGTGGTCAGGTTGATGGACACGACGTCGCCGAAGCTGGGACGGGAGGCGACCAGTGAGCGGCCGTCGGGGGTGGAGTACAGGTCGTCGACGAGCTGATCGTGCCCCTCGCCCGCGGTCGCCCGGATGCCGAGGTAGACAGCCAGGTTCACGGGGTTGAGGTAGATGGAGGCGAGGCGCTGAGCCTTGTCGGGGACGACGTTGATCCGTCCGATCCTGGCGAAGTCGCCGCTGGGGTTGATGACGTCGGCGGTGCCGTCCCAGTTGTTGCCGACGAACATCACCTCGCGCAGGGCCGGCGCGGCGTCGGCGGAGTCCATCGAGAGGGGCACGACGAGACCGGCGGCCAGGACGGCGGCCCCGGTGATATGGCGCAGGCAGCGGCGCCCAGAGCCGGTTCTGGTGCGTGCGGGAGCCGTTTGGGCATGGGTACGCGCAGCATGCATGCTTGCTTCTCCCATAGGTGAGGGTCCGCAGAGGTACGCGGAGCGGTAGCGGTCCTCGTCGATGCGCACGCGGCTCGGCCGCTCGGGAACGGCGCATGGTGCGGGCTGTGGCATCGACGGTCGGCGAACGGTGATGCAGGTTCCGCGCATGACCGGCCTCGGTCCGACCCGGCCCTATGAGCCGTGGTCAAAACCTCTCCGAGTCTGAACATCCCCATGTTCGAACTTGGTTACTGAATGGTAGGGAGGGGTGACGCCCACCGCAAGGCCGGTGCGGGAAGATTCTCCGTAGCACTCGATGGAGGCACAGTGGCGGGCAGAATCACCCCGGCGGCAGGGCGGTACGGAGGCAGGGACGCGTCCGAGCGGCGGGCCGAGCGTCGCCGCCGCTTCCTTGAGGCGGGTCTGGAGATGTTCGGCGCCGTCCACGGCTACCGGGGCACCAAGATCGCCGACCTGTGCAAGGCCGCCGGGCTGTCGAGCCGACAGTTCTACGAAGAATTCCGGACGTTGGAAGACCTGCTGGCCCAACTGCACCTGTACGTCAATGACGTCGCCGAGCGGGCTGTGCTCGACATCCTGCCCGCGATCCAGGACAAGCCGGCGCGCGAGCGGCTCGAGCTGATGCTCCGTGCCTATGTCAAGGGCGCCGTATCGGATCCCCGCCATGCCCGGATCGCCTATGTCGAGATCGTCGGCGTCAGTCCCCGCCTGGACCGCCAGCGCCTGGAGCGCCGCGCGGTCTGGATCGATCTGCTGGGCCGGCAGATCGACGACGCCCTCGAACGCGGCGAACTCCCGCCCGACGACTACCGCATCGCCGGCCCCGCCTATGTCGGAGCCGTCAACGGGCTCATGCACGACTGGGTCGTCGGCTGGGTCGACGCGACCGTCGAGGAGATCACCGATGAACTCATCAAGATCGCTTTGGGCCGTTTCCGGATCGTGGAGTGACCTGGAAACGTGCCCTGCTCCTGTCCTGTCCTGCCGCTCCCCCCCCGCCGGGGCAGAACGCTGCGAGCGCCTGGGCGCCTCACCCGACCATGAGCCCATTCTAATACCGGTATAGTTAGGCGGGATAGTTATCGGAAGCGTGCGAGAGGCCCCCATGATCGAGATCCTGAGCCGCCCCATGGTCGACCGGGCGAGAGAGACCGGCGCGCTGGTCGGCGACATTCTGCAGACCCTGAAGCACCGCAGCACGGTCGGCACGAACCTCCTGGACATCGACCGGTGGGCCAAGGAAATGATCACAGGGGCGGGGGCGCAGTCCTGCTACGTCGACTACGCGCCCTCCTTCGGGCGCGGCCCGTTCGGCCACTACATCTGCACGTCCGTCAACGACGCCGTGCTGCACGGTCGGCCCCACGACTACACGTTGGCCGACGGCGATCTCGTGACGCTGGATCTGGCCATCTCCAAACGCGGAGTGGCCGCGGACGCCGCCATCAGCTTCCTCGTAGGCAAGGCCAGGCCCGCGGAGAGCGTCGCGTTGATCGAGACGACCGAGCGCGCGCTCGCCGCGGGGATCGCCGCTGCCGAGCCGGGAGCGCGCGTCGGCGACATCTCCCACGCCATCGGAACGGTCCTCGGCGAAGCGGGCTACCCGGTCAACACCGAGTTCGGCGGGCATGGCATCGGCTCGACCATGCACCAGGACCCGCATGTTGCGAACACCGGACGGCCCGGCCGCGGATACACACTGCGTCCCGGACTGCTGCTGGCTCTGGAGCCCTGGGTCATGGCCGACACCGCCACGCTCGTCACCGACGCCGACGGCTGGACGCTGCGCAGCGCGACGGGCTGTCGGACTGCGCACAGCGAGCACACCGTCGCCATCACCGACGACGGAGCCGAAATCCTCACCCTGCCCGCGCACGCGCGGCCGTGAGGGCCTCGGCCTCGCTATCGCTGGACGCCCTGCACCGGCGGCGGTCTCCTCGTGGCCGGTGCAGCCGAACGTCTTCCCTGTGTCCGGCGCCCGCGGCCGGCCCAGGCGCAGGGGCAGGGCACGGCAGCGGACGAGCCCGAGGTCGAGGTCCCGGCCGAACCCCGCGTCGCTGTACGTCTGGCCTGGCGGGCCGTACGGGGCTCTCCGGTCAGCGGAACTCGGCCACGTGGTCGACGGCCCACCGCGCGAAGGTGCCGGCCGGTCGGCCGGTGAGGCGCTCGACATGGTCGGTGACGCGGTGGGAATCCGGTCGGTGCGCCGAAGCGGCCAGCAGCGCCTCCACCAGGCGCTCGGGACGACCGTCTGCGAGCATGCGTGAGCGGGCGAGATCAGCGGGAAGTGCCTGGAAGCTCAGCCGGCGCCGGAGTGCGGCACCAAGTCGAGCCACCTGATCGGCGCGACTGAGCACCTCCGGTCCGGTCAACAGGTAAGGATGCGGATCGAGTCGGGCATGAGGTGGCGCGAGCAGTACGGCTACCGCCGCATCGGCGACATCGCGTTCGTCGACGACGGCTGTACGCGCGACGTCCGGACCCGCGATCACATCGCCCGACCGCAACTGCGCCGCCCATCCGCGAGCGTTGGAGGCCAGGGTGTCGCTGCGCAGCAACACGGGTCGCAGCCCGGCGTCACGGAGCAGGACTTCCATGTCGGCGTGCACCTGAACGATGGGATCGCTCTGGCGGGCGGCCGCGTCGTCTATGGCTGTCGAGGACACGTAGACGACGCGGGGAGCCGCTGCGACGAGTTCTGCGACCAGTTCGTGAGCAGGGGCGGAATCGAGCAGTGGCCAGATGAGAAGGACGGCGTCGACGCCGAGGAGCGCAGCGCGGAACGCCGTGGGGTCGGTGAGGTCGCCGACCACCGACTCGACTCCGTGGTCGGCTCCGGTTCGGTGGCGAACGAGGCGGCGTACCTGTGCGCCGCGTGCCCGGAGGCGCTGGACGACCTCGCGGCCGAGGTTGCCGGTCGCACCGGTGACCAGCACCGATGCACTGCGATGAGGACCCGTGGGGTGATGGGTGTCAGGCATGATCGAGACGCTAAGGGTTCAGGTCGACATGAAGGCAAGGTGTGTGATGCAGACGATCGGAGAAGCGGCCGCAGAACTCGGCGTCGCGGCTCACGTGCTGCGGCACTGGGAGGAGGTGGGGGCACTCACCGTGCGCCGCGACGGCAACGGCTACCGCATCTACGACGAGACCGCTCTGGAGCAGGCGCGAACCGTGCTGAAGCTGCGACGCGTCGGGCTCTCGTTGCCGGAGGTCGTCGCCGCCATGGCGCCGAAGAAACGGGATGCCCAGGCGGTCGTGAGGGCCAAGATCGCCTCGCTCCAACGTGAGGTCGTCCGCAGGCAACAGGCCATCGTCTTCCTGCAGCACACCGTTGAGTGCCGACACCGGTATCTCGATGATTGTCCGGACTGTGCGCAGTTCGTCCGGGATGCCTGAGCCATAGCTCCTCGACCTCGCGTGGATGCGTCGGGAGTTTTCGACGCGTCAGGTGTTTCCGACGTATGGTGGTGGGATGCCACCCGACGTGTTCGGTGTGCTGGCCACCCCGGTGCGCCGCAAGCTGCTCGAAACGCTGCGTGAGGGCCCGCGCTCCGCGAGTGAGCTGGCCGGCCTGTTCGAGCTGGGCAGGCCCGCGGTGTCGGAGCACTTGGCGGTGCTGCGTACTGCCGGACTGGTGCGTGAGGAACCCCGCGGCCGGTATCGCTTCTACCACCTTCAAGCGGCCCGCCTGGCCGAGGTGGGTGCGTGGCTGCATCCGTTCGAGCGCTACTGGAATCAGCGCCTGGACGCGCCGGCCGGTCTCCTGGACGAGGAAGAGAAGCCGTGACCGAGAACAACACGATCACCTGCGAGAAGTTCCTGCCCCACGCGCCGGCGGCGGTCTGGAAAGCCCTGACCGATCCGGATCTGCATGCCCGCTGGTGGGCGGCGGGGGACATCAGGCCGGTGGTCGGACACCGTTTCACCCTCGACATGGGATCCTTCGGCCGGCAGCCCTGTGAAGTGACGGAGGTGGACGACGAGCACCTGCTGTCCTTCCGCTTCGCCGAGGGCTCGCTCGACACCACGATCACGTGGACGCTCCGACCGGAGGACAAGGGCACCCGCCTCGTTCTCGTCCACAGCGGCTTCGACCTCGACTCACCGATGGGCCGCCAGGCATACGAGGGCATGGGCAAGGGGTGGCCTCATGTCCTGGGCAACCTCGACACCCTTCTCGGCGCAGGCGCCTGACCCGGCCGGTCCGATGACGGCCCGGCCGGCCGCCTTCTCGGTCCGGTACTCCGTTCGACCGGAAGATCGCCCGTGACCTGCGCTGATCTCTGCCGTTGAGACGGGTGGGTTCCGCATGTCCATCGGAACACCTGTCTGCGCAAGGAGCATCCGACGTCATGACCGTCCGCCGTACCCTTCAGCGCGTCGCCGTCGCCGCGGCCCTGCTGTCCGCGTCCCTGCTGACCGCGCCGTCCTCCGTGCAGGCGGCGGACCTGCCCGCTGCCTGCCAGTCGGCCCTCACCGACGCCCAGACCAAGTTCCCGGTCAAGTACTTCACGGTCCCCGATGAGGTCAAGAGCGCGCTGTTGACCGAGCTGGGCGGGCTGAGCGAGGCCGACCAGCAGCAGTTCACCCAGTCGGCGTGCACGGCGTGGAACACCTGGGCGACCTCGCACGGGGCCGCCGTGGCCACCTACCTGGACAACGCCTACCAGCAGGCCACCGGTCCGGTGTGCGGCAAGTTCGCCACCGCGGCCATCGGCGCCCTGAAGAAGTACGCGCCCACCATCCCGGCCGAGACCCGGTCCGCGGAGACGGTGGCCAAGAAGGTCTGGCGCAACGCCCTGCAGAAGCTCTCCGTTCAGGCGCCCGACGCCGCCTGCCGGCAGGCGTACAACGGCGTGAAGGCCAGCTGGTAGCGAACCGGCACCCCCGGGATGCGGCCGCCCGCGTCCCCGTTCCCTGTCCGTGGCCGTGCCCCGGCACGGCCGTGATCCGCCCGGTGCGGCCGGGACCCACCCGCCGCCCCGGGCGGATCAGCTCTGCGAGGCCCCTTGTGTCTGCTTTCTCTCCCGCCTGCGCCGGCATCCTGACGTCACTCGAACCGGTCGTGGCCCGTCTGCTGGACCGGCATCTCTCGTCCGCC
Organism: Streptomyces mexicanus; assembly: GCF_902506575.1. Classification (GTDB taxonomy): domain Bacteria; phylum Actinomycetota; class Actinomycetes; order Streptomycetales; family Streptomycetaceae; genus Streptomyces; species Streptomyces mexicanus. The sequence continues at coordinate 3,872,691 of NZ_LR732544.1, forward strand.
CGGCCCTGGTTCCCGCACACCTACACCCCGTGGAGCGAGGCGAGCGACTACGACGGTCCGCTCGACGGCGAACCGTGGCGGGCCGGCCAGTCCGCGATGTCCGCGGCCGTCCAGGACTCCTTCACCGTCAGCCTGCTGACGGAGGACAACCTGCCGAGCTACCACTTCGAGATCGCCACCCTCTTCGGCCGGGACGGTGCCTGGGGCACCTGGGTGCACCGCTGGACCGCGGAGGAGGACCGGCACTCCCACGCGCTGCGCAGCTATCTGCACGCCCGCCGGGCCTTGGACCCGGTGCTGCTGGAGGAGCAGCGCATGGAGCACCTCTCGCACGGCTACGACAGCGGCAACCGCAGCGTCCTGCACGGCCTGGCCTACGTCATGGTCCAGGAGATGGCCACCCGGGAAGCCCACCGCAACACCGGCAAGGCGTGCGGGGACCCGCTCGGCGAGCAGCTGACCGCCAGGATCGCGGCCGACGAGAACCTGCACATGCTCTTCTACCGCGACCTGTACCGGGCGGCCCTCGACCTGGCCCCGGACGCCGCGGTCACCGCGCTGGCCGACGTCGTCTGCGATTTCCGGATGCCGGGTGCCGCCCTGCCCGGTTTCCAGGAACGCTCCCTGCGCATCGCCGCGGCCGGCATCTACAACCTGGAGATCCACCGTGAGCACGTGCTGCTGCCGCTGCTGCGCACCCTCGACGTGTGGAAGCGCACCGATCTCACCGCCGTGGGCGAGCAGGCCCGGGAACGGCTCGGGCTCCACCTGGAGCAGTTGACGCAGAACGCCGCCCGTTTCCGTTCCCTCTTCGCGCGGATGAACCTGGACGGCTCCGCCTCCGGGTGAGCGTCGGGGCCGTCCCGGTCCGTCCCACGCTCCCGCTGCCGCGTGGGCGTGCGGCGGGACGCCCCTAGCGAGGGCGGGGCGGGCCGAGCGCGCCCCGCAGGTCGCACGTCAGGCCGCGTGCGATGTCCCGCCACTGGCCGTCGACGTAGAAGTGGCGGCCCGGATAGATGCGGTGACGCACCCGGTCCGTGCTCAGGTCGCTCCAGGCGCCGAGGAACCGCGGCGCGACCACTGAGTCCTCCCGGCCGCCGAACACGCTGATCGGGCAGTCGAGCGGGGAGTCGTCCTGGTGGCGGTAGCGCAGGTACATGGCCAGCTCGCGCTTGACGATCGCGGTGCCGCTCGCCACATGCAGGGAACGCCGGGCGGCCAGTTCGCCCAGCAGCGGCGTCAAGCGGTGCATCGGCTGCGCCCACAGCGCCGCGACCATCCGGTGCCAGTGGTGCGGGGGAGCGGTCGCGGAGACAGCGAGCAGCACCGGCTGCGGACGTGCGCGGCGTCTGAGCTGCCGCGCCGCCTCGAAGGCGAGCAACCCGCCGGCGCAGTGGCCGAAAAGGGCGTAGGGGCGACCCGCGCCGTCCTGGTCGATGACCTCGGCCAACAGCCGGGCCAGTTCGGGCACGGCGCGCACGGCGGGTTCTCTGAACCGCCGCCCGCTGCCGGGCAGTTCGAGCGGGCAGGGCTCGACCCAGCCGGGAAGTTCGCGCACCAGCGGCTGGAAGAAGTCCGCGGGCCCGCCCAGGAAGGGAAGGCAGTACAGGCGTACCGCGGCGTCCGGGCGTCGCACGGCGCCCGCGGTCCACAGCGAGCCGACGACGCCGGCCGTGGTTCCGTTCTCAGGGGTCACCTCTCGGTCCTTCCGTCGGCGGGGGCCGGCCTCGGCCGGCGGCGGCCGGGGCAGCGGCATGGACCACCCGGTGTCCGCGTCCGCCGGTGGACGCGGACACCGGGCGGGTGCTCACGGCCGCGCCGTCCCGGCGGTGGCCGGCCGGGTGCCGGTCTGCTGGGCCGGCAGCGTGGCCTCGGCGGCGCGGAGACCCTGCTGCTTGAGGACCAGGTCCGCCAGCGCGGTCAGCGTCGGGTTGGCGACCGCTTCGATGGTCGGGATGGCGCAGTCGAAGTGGCGTTGCACCAGGACCGCGAGTTCGGCGGCCATCAGCGAGTCCATGCCCAGTTCGCCCAGCGGTCGTTCCATCGGCACACGTTCGGGCACGGTCTGCAGGACGGTGGCGGCCAGCTCGGCCAGTGCCCGCAGCGCCAGGTCGCGGGCCTGAGCCGGTGGCAGGACGGCCAGTTGCCGGCGCAGATCGTCGGTGGTGTGCCCGGCCACGTCCGCGGCCGGTGCGAGGACCAGCCGCAGCCGCGGGGCGTCGGCGGTGGGACAGAACGAGCGCAGCGCCTCCCACGTCATCCTGCCGACGGTGGCGACCTCGGCACCCTCGGCGAGGAGCCGCTCCAGGCACGTGTGCGCTTCGCCCGGTGCGAGCAGGCCCATGCCCTTGTTCTCCAGCATCCTGTCCAGCCCCAGCCGTGCCACGTAGCCGACCTCGTCGATGCCGCCCCCCTGCCCCGCCAGCGCGGTCTCGCCCCGCCTGCGGCGGGCGCGGACCAGGGACTCCAGGGCGACGTTGCCGCCCGCCTAGGGCGCCTGGTGCGGGTTGCCGATGAGCGCGGCGGCGGAGGAGTACACGACGAACAGGGCCAGGTCCTGTCCGCGGGTCAGTGCGTCCAGCACCATCGCCCCGCCGATCTTCGGGGCGAGGACCGCGGCGACACGCCTGTCGTCGAGGTCGTGCAGCGGGGCGTCGTCCAGGTGCATGGCGGCGTGCACGACGCCGCGCACGGGATGCCCCTGCCGCTCCGCCTGAGTGAAGACGGCGCGCATGGCCTCCAGGTCCGCGGCGTCGGCGGCGTACGCGGTCGCCTCGACACCGCGTGCGCGCAACTCCTCCAGCAGCCGCGGAGCACCGGGGGTGTCCGCGCCCCGGCGGCCCACCAGGGCGAGGTGGCGTGCGCCGCGCTCGGCCAGCCAGTGCGCGGTGGCCGCGCCGAAGCCGCTGAGTCCGCCGGTGATCAGATAGGTGGCCGCCGGGTCGAGCGGCACCGGGGGAAGGTGCGGGGTGAGCGGCGGCGGCTCGTCGAAGGTGAGGACGAGCTTGCCGACGTGGTGGGAGTGCTGCAGCAGCCGGAACACCTCCGGTGCCTGCTCTGCCGTTCGTGCCCAGTGCGGCACCGGCCGGATGTCGCCGGCGGCGATCGCCGCGGCGAGCCGGTCGCAGTGGGGTGCCGCGGCGTCCGGGTTGTCCAGCAGCGTCCGGTCGAGGTCCACGGCGGAGAAGGTCAGCGCCCGCAGGAACGGCCCGAGCAGCAGGCGCTCGTTGGCGAAGAAGTCGCGTTTGCCGAGTTCGACGAAGTGGCCGCCGGTCCTGAGCAGTTCCAGGCTGCGGCTGACGGCCTGGCCGCTGAGGGAGTTGAGGACGACGTCGACACCGCGCCCTTCGGTGGCGTCGAGGACCTCCTCGACGAAGTCGAGGGTGCGCGAGTCGGCGACGTGTTCCACGCCGAGCAGACGCAGCAGGTTCCTCTTGTGCGGTGTTCCGGCGGTGGCGATGACCCGTGCGCCGACGTGCTGGGCGTACTGCACGGCGGCCAGGCCCACGCCGCCCGCGGCCGCGTGCACCAGGACGGTCTGGCCCGGGGCCAGGCGGGCGAGATGCCCGAGGCCGTAGTGCGCGGTGAGGAAGGCGAGCGGGATCGTCGCCGCCGCGGCGAGGTCCATGCCGTCGGGTACGGGACTGACGGCTCGGGCGTCGACGGTGAGGTGTGAGGCGAGCGCACCCCGGGCGACGGCGCACACCCGGTCGCCGGGGGCGACGGCGGACACTCCTGCGCCGACGGCGGTGACGATCCCGGCGCACTCGTATCCGAGCGGGTGTTCCCGGGTGCCGTCCGTGCAGGGCTGCGGCGGCAGGACGGCCTGGGCCTGCAGGACGTCCCGGTAGTTCAGTCCGGCGGCGCGGACCTCGATGGACACCTGCCCCGGGCCGGGCGGGGCGGGGGATACCGGGCGCCACACCAGCTCGTAGGCGGAGCCGGGGCGCCGGACCCGCAGCGCGTAGGCGCCCGGCGGCTCCGGCGTGGCCGCCTGCGGCACGGCCGGGCGGTCGGTGACGCGGGGCACGAACCGGCCGTGGCGCGTGGTGACGACCTCGTCCTCGTCGTCGGGGTCCAGCAGCTCCTCCGCGATCCGGCGTACGGCGTGAGGTGTGGGGTCGCCGTAGTCGGCCGCCAGCCGCCGGACGGTGATCCCGGCGTGCTCGTTGGCGAGGGAGCGGGCCATGCCCCAGGCGGCGGCAGCCGGCACGGTCGCGGGCTCGGGTGCGGGGACGCCGCCGTCGGTGGGGGCGATCAGCCACAGGGAGCGGGGAATGCCGGAGGGCAGGCGTGTCAGCGCGCTCGCCAGGGTCCGCAGGGCCGCGGCGTACCGGACCGAGCGTGCGGTGGCCTCGGACGGGGTGAGGGCGCCGGCGCCGGGGTCGGTGTCGGTGACCAGGACGGCGGTGACGGAGGCGGGGGAGCCGACGGCCGTGAGCGGCACGGTCCAGGCGCCCGTGTCCGGGCCGAGGGTGTGCACGGTGCCGCCGACCGTGGCCAGCGCCGCGGAAAGGGCCGACGGCAGCTCACCGTCCGGCTCGCCTGCGACCAGCCACACGGATCCCGAGGGCGCCTGCGGCAGCGGTGGCACGGCGGCGGTGTGGGCGCGGGGAGCACGTCGTGCGCAGAACACCGAGGCCACCTCGGCCAGGTCGCCGTCCGCCCGGGTGTCCTGTACGTCGCCGAAGCCGGTCTCCCGCAGCAGCCGGCGCCAGTCCGGCAGCGGCAGCAGCGGTGTGTCGGGGCGTTCGGCCAGGTCGGTGCGGCTCCAGAAGCTCTTCAGGACGCCGAACACCAGGGCGCAGGCCGCCGTGTCGTGCATCTCCTGCACCAGCAGGTGTCCACCGTCGGCGAGCAGGAAGGACAGGCGGCCCAGCGAGGCGCGGACGTCCGCGGTGGCGTGCAGGACGTTCGAGGCGAGGACGAGGTCGAAGGACCCTTCGTGGTAGCCCTGTTCCCGCGGGTCGCGGTCGAGGTCCAGTGGCCGGTACTCGACGAAGTCCCAGGCGGCGAGTTTCGTGCGGGCGCGGGCGAAGAAGGACTCCGACACATCGGTGAAGACGTACTGGGTGTGCTGACGCGGCAGGTGGGGCAGGACGGCCCGGGTGGTCGCGCCGGTTCCGGCGCCGACCTCCAGGATCCTCAGCGGGCGGTCGGCGGCCCAGGCCTCGGTCAGGGCACACACGCGGGACCGCATGGCCCGGTGGGCGATCCGGGACTGGAGCGAGGAGACGTACAGTTCCTCGGTCAGGTACCGGCCCGACTCCGAGAACAGCAGCTCCATCGGGTCGCATCGCCCGGTCAGGATCTCCGGCAGCCGCTGCCCGCACATGCCGTATGCGGTCAGCTCCGGGCCGTGCAGCAGGGGCCCGGCCGCCAGCGAGCGCGCCACGTGGGCGGGCCGGGCCGGGGACAGGGGCCGGCAGGCTCCCCCGGCGCGGAAGGACTCCGCGCCGGCCACCAGGCCGCGGGCCTCGGCCTCCTCCAGCAGCACGCCGAGCAGCTCCTCGTACTCCGGCAGGACACCGGCGGCGCACAGGTCGGCCCAGGTGAACGGCGCACCCCCCGGCAGGATCTGCTCCACGGCACGGACGGCGAAGTGCGCGGTCAGGGACTTCAGCGCGTCGATGAGGTCCACGCCCTGGCGCGTCTCCGCCTCGGACAGGACCGTGCCCGGCCGTGGCGCCGGCGTCGCCTCGGCCTCGCGGGGGCGGGGCAGCGGGGCCGTGCGCAGCCTCGCCGACCGCACCCGGCACCCCCGCGCCGACCGCCCCCGCGCCGGGCACCCCGGCCGCCGGCACCCCGCTCCCGCCCGAGCAGACGCCCGGCCAGGCACCGGGACACCCGGCGGCGCGGCCCGTCGGCCGGGCGCAGCGCCTGGCGCAGCCGCTGCCCGCGGAAACCGCCGCGCCGGTCGACCCCAACTCCACGCAAGGCCGGGCGATCAGTGTGCGCACCCTCGGCCAGGGCGTGCCGTTCAGCCGCCAGGCCGCCCAGGTGCAGCAGCACTCGGCCACGCCGCCCCCGCACACGCCCGGCGGCTCCGGCCGCCGCCGCAAGCTGGGCACGCCGCCCGATCCGGCCGCGCGTACGGAGCAGCGGCCCGAGCAGGGCGCCCGCCCGCACCCGCCGGCCGAACAGCCCCTCGGACAGCCCCTCGGACAGCCGTCGCCGGGCGGCGCCTCCGGGGTCCCGGCGGGCCCGGCGCAGCCGCCGGCCGGGCAGTCGCGGCTCGCGCAGGCCACGGAGGGCGCCGGTCGGTCGTACGCCATAGGGGCCCCGGACGAGAACGCCGCCGAGGGACCCGAACCGCTGGACGGTCCGGGCGGGGCGGTGGAGGTCGCGGACCCGCCGCGGCCGCAGCCGATGGACGACGAACTGCCGCCGGAGCCGCTGGACAACCCGCGTCGGCTGCTGGTCTGGCCGGCCCCCGACGCCACCACCCAGCAGGCGCTCAGCGACCGCGGCTACCGTCCGGTGATCGTGCACTCGCGCGAGGAGGTCGACGCGCAGATCGCGGCGTTCCCCGCCGCGCTGTTCGTCGACCCGCTGACCGGACCGATCACGCGCACCGCGCTGCAGTCGCTGCGCCAGGCCGCGGTCGCCGCTCAGGTGCCGGTGCTGGTCACGGCCGGGCTCGGGCAGGCCAGCCGTGAGGCGGCCTACGGCGCCGATCCGGCGGTGCTGCTCAAGGCGCTCGCACCGCGTGACAGCGAGCAGCATCCGCCGCGCGTGCTGCTCATCGAGGAGCACGTGGAAATCGCGCTGGCGCTGACCGCGGCGCTGGAGCGGCGCGGGATGCAGGTGGCACAGGCCGCGAGCGACGGCGACGCGGTGGCGCTGGCGGGTCAGTTCCGGCCGAACCTGGTCGTGATGGACCTGATGCAGATGCACCGCCGCCGGGCCGGGATCGTGGACTGGCTGCGCGCGAACGGGCAGCTCAACCGCACCCCGCTGGTCGTCTACACGGCCGCCGTCGACCAGGCGGACCTGCCGCGGCTGGCCTCCGGCGAGACGGTGCTGTTCCTGGCGGAGCGGTCCACCAGCACGGAGGTCCAGACCCGGATCGTCGACCTGCTGGCCCGCATCGGCACCAACTAGCCACCGGCGTCACCAGGAAAGGGCCCGCCACCCGCGTACGGGGGCGGGCCGTACGACCCGCGAACGGGACGGGCCCTACGGCTCACAGCCGCGTGACGTCCAGCTCCCCGGCGGCGTACTGCCGGCGCAGCACCTTCTTGTCGAACTTGCCCACGGACGTCTTCGGCACCGCGCCGAGGACCGTCCAGCGCTCCGGCAGCTGCCACCTGGCGATCTTGGCCTCCTCGGCGAGGAAGGCGCGCAGGGCGGCGAAGTCCGCACTGGCGCCCTCCTTGAGGACGACCGTGGCCAGCGGGCGCTCGCCCCACTTGTCGTCGGGGACGGCGACGACGGCGGCCTCGGCGACGTCCGGGTGGGACATCAGGGCGTTCTCCAGATCGACCGAGGAGATCCACTCGCCGCCGGACTTGATGACGTCCTTGGCGCGGTCGGTGAGGGTGAGGTAGCCGTCGGGCGAGATGGTGCCGACGTCGCCGGTCTTCAGCCAGCCGTCCGCGCTGAACTTGTCGGCGGGCCGCAGCGGTTCGGCGTCCGGGCCGTTGTAGTAAGCGCCGGCGATCCACGGGCCGCGCACCTCCAGCTCGCCCGCGGACTCGCCGTCCCAGGGCAGGCGTTCGCCGCCGGGGCCGGTCAGCCTGGCCTCCACACCGGCCGGGAAGCGGCCCTGGGTGAGCCGGTAACCGAGTTCCTCGTCCGTGCCGACCGCGTGCGCCGGGGGCCGGGCCACCGTGCCCAGCGGCGAGGTCTCCGTCATGCCCCAGGCGTGGCAGACCCGCATGCCGTACCGGTCGAACGCCTCCATCAGGGAGCGCGGGCAGGCCGAGCCGCCGATGGTGACCTGGGTCAGGGAGGAGACGTCCCGGGGGCGCGCGGTGAGTTCGGCGAGCAGGCCCTGCCAGATGGTGGGCACGGCGGCGGCGTGGGTCGGCCGCTCCCGCTCGATCATCTCGGCGAGCGGGGCGGGCTGCAGGAAGCGGTCCGGCATGAGCATGTTGATGCCGGTCATGAAGGTGGCGTGCGGCAGGCCCCAGGCGTTGACGTGGAACTGCGGGACCACGACCAGCGAGGTGTCCTGGTCGGTCAGGCCCATGGACTGGGCCATGTTGACCTGCATGGAGTGCAGATAGATGGAACGGTGGCTGTAGACCACGCCCTTGGGGTCGCCGGTGGTGCCGGAGGTGTAGCACATGGCGGCGGCCTGGCGTTCGTCGAGCTCCGGCCAGTCGTAGGTGGTCGGCCGGTCCGCGATCAGCTCCTCGTAGTCGTGCACGCGCGCGTGGGAGCCGTCGAGCGGGGAGCGGTCGCCGGGGCCCGAGACGACGACGTGCTCGACGGTCGTCAGCCGCGGCAGCAGCGGGGCGAGCAGGGGGATGAGCGAGCCGTTGACGATGATGACGCGGTCGGCCGCGTGCTGGACGATCCAGGTCAGCTGCTCGGCGGGCAGGCGCAGGTTCAGCGTGTGCAGCACCGCGCCCATGGCGGGGATGGCGAAGTACGCCTCGACGTGCTCGGCGTTGTTCCACATGAGGGTGGCCACACGGTCGTCGCCGCGCACGCCCAGTTCGTCGCGCAGGGCGTGCGCCAGTTGCACCGCGCGGGCACCCGCCTCGGCGAAGCTGCGCCGCTGCGGCTCGCCCTCGCCGGTCCAGGTCGTGATCCGGGACCGTGCGTGCACGCGCATTCCGTGTTCGAGAAGGCGGGTGACGGTCAGCGGTACGTCCTGCATGGTGCTCAGCACGGTGGTCCTCCCGGGGCGGCGTTGCCTGCGCGGTGGTAGCGAGTTGCGCTGATTCTGCGCGCATACCACTCGGTATGTCACTAGCCCGAGCTGATCGATCAGGCACTTCGCGCCGCGCGCCCCCACACCCACGCGCTTCCGGCCCACTCTCAACCCGCCCTCGGCCCGCGCCCAGCCCGCTGTCGGCCCACCTTCGACCCGCGCCCAGCACACTGCCGGTTCGCCCCCGTCAGCGCATGCAGCCCGGCCGGGGTCCGACCGCGCACCCAGTGGGCAGGCTCCCGTCAGCGAACACCGCCCGGCGGGCTCCGGTCAGCGCATGCAGCCCGGCCGGCGTCCGACAGCACAGGCAGCCGGCAGGCTCCCGCCCGCGCACACACGTCGGCCCGCCCCGGTCACGGCGCAGAAGCCTAATCCATGGCCCCCACCGCCCGGCAGGCCACGACCCTGGCCCTGGCCCACGCCCTGGCCGCCGCCGAACGCGGGCTGGCCGTCATCCCCCTGTCCCGGACGAAGCTCCCGGCCCTGCGCTCCCCGCACCGCCACGCCCCCGACGCGACCGGGCCGCCCTGCCACGGCGAGTGCGGCCGCTTCGGCCACGGCGTGTACGACGCCTCCACCGACCCCGCCCGGATCCGGGACCTGTTCGCCGCCGCGCCCTGGGCCACCGGCTACGGCATCGCCTGCGGGCTGCCCCCGCACCATCTGATCGGCATCGATCTGGACACCAAGACGGGCACCGACTCCTCGGCGGCTCTGCGCGCACTGGCCCGGCGCCACCGGTTCACCCTCCCCGCCACCGTGGTCGTCCTGACCCCCAGCGGCGGGCGCCACCTGTGGCTGAGCGGACCGGCGGACGTCGTCGTCCCCAACTCGGCCGGTCGCCTGGCCCCCGGCATCGACATCCGCGGCGCCGGCGGCTACCTCGTCGGACCCGGCTCGCGCACCGCGCACGGCGTCTACACGGCCGCCCCCGGCACCGCCCACCGGGTACCCGCGCCCTGCCCGCCGGCCCTGCTGCGGCTGCTGCCCCCGCCACCGCGCCCGTCCCACGCCCCGGCCGCGCCACCACCGGACCGACACGGGCAGGCCCTGGTCCACTTCGTCCTCGCCGCACACCGGGGACGGCGCAACAGCCGCCTGTTCTGGGCCGCCTGCCGCGCCTACGAGAACGGCATCGGCCCCGCCCTGGCCGCCTCCCTCGTCGAGGCAGCCGTGACCACCGGCCTGCCCGAGCACGAAGCCCGCGCGACCGTCGCCTCCGCGGCCCGCCGGACAGCCGGCCGTTCATGACCGGTCGGGGAGGGCCTGACGCGCCGTCCGGGCAACGGCCCCCGGCTACCGGGCGACCGGCTTCTTGCCGCGGTCGGTCTCGTCCTGCACGAGCAGGGAGAGCAACGACGCCACGGACAGGCCCGCTTCGGCCGGGTGGCGCAGCACCTTGTCCGGCTCGATGCGGTACGTGTTCGTGCGCCCGTCGCGGGTGTGGGAGAGATAGCCGTCCTGCTCCAGATCCGAGATGATCCGCTGGACGGCCCGCTCGGTGAGCCGGCAGTGGGCGGCGATGTCACGGATCCGGATGCTCGGATTGTCTGCGATGGCCGCCAGTACGCGCGCGTGGTTGGTGATGAACGTCCATCCGGTGTGGGATTCGGGCACTCCGACCATGCGCTGCATTTTAGTGGCCGCGTTTACCTGAACCCAGATACATGACATAGTTTTCGCGTAATTGCTGACGTGTGCGGGGGACCTCACAGGAGGAGCCGGCGGGTGTCGTGGGACGAGACTGTCGTGCCGAGGCAGATGATCAACGACGGCGTGGGCGACCAGCGGTCGCCCGATCAGGCCGGTAAGGAGACTCCGGCCGGAGCAGGAGTCATCCAGTACGCATGGTGCGGCGCCTGGGTCGTCGTCGCGCACGGCTCCTACGACGTGCACTCGATCAAGCCGCTGGCCGCGGCACTGCAGGCCGCCGCCGGGAAGCACGCGAAGGTCGTCCTGGACACCTCCGGCGTCACTTTCGCGGACTCGTCGTTCCTGAACCTGCTGATCCACACGCACCAGACGGCCCCCCTGCGCGTGGTCGCACCCGCCCCCCAGCTCCAGCGCCTCCTCGAACTCACCGGCGCCGACACCGTCCTGGAAGTACGCGACACCCTGAGAGAGGCGGCCGCCTCCTAGGACCACAGGAACGCCACCTGCCCCAGGTGCACACGCATGCCCGTCGGACGCACGTCGTACCCGACGGATCTCCCCGACAGCAAGCGCTTCGGCAGCGGCCGTCCCGGCGAAGGGGAAGCGCACGCGAGGCTGATCAACGTCGCCCCCCCGATCCCCGTCAAGAGGCAGGCACACGGTGCACAAGGCCGGAGGGCGTCGTGGCTGGGGCGGTCACGGGCGCAGACCGTGGTCAGTCGGCCCCCGGATCAGTACCCTCAAGGGCTCGGTCCAGGGGCTCAGGGGGGACACATGGTGGGTGTGCTGTTCTGGCTTATCGGCAGCTGCTTCCTTTTGCTCGGATTGTCCTGCCTCTTCGTAGCCCTTCTGGTGTGGCTCAGCCGGAGAGAGGGCGTCGAGAGGGCGACGTTTCCGAAGTTCCTGCTGTGGGCAGGCGCGGGGATCGGCTCCGAGGCGCTCATGCTGGTCTTCTACACGCTCAATCCATGAACGCAGGACCCATGGCACGCTGGAACGAGATTCGAGGCCGTCTCCGAGCCCTCCGGGGGCGGACGACCAGGGTCGCCGACAGGTCTGCCGAACGCGCGGGGACAACGGGGAACACCGGGCAGTCACGGTAGCCGCGCGCGAGAACGGCCCTCGACCGTACACCCAGGTCGGGGGCCGTTCTCACTGCTCACAGCGCGGAGGCGGTGGGATTTGAACCCACGGTGACATCGCTGCCACGACGGTTTTCAAGACCGTTCCCTTAGGCCGCTCGGGCACACCTCCCCGCGCCGCCCGTGATCGGCGGCGCGGGGACAAGACTATCGGGTCGCCCCGCGCGCGTGCCGGTCAGTTGCTGTCGCCGACGCGGGAGCCGAGGGTGACCTCGGTGGTGTGCTCCGTGCCGTCGCGCTTGTAAGTGATCTTGACCTTGTCGCCGGGCTTGTGGGTCCAGATCTCCCCGATGAGGGTCGGGCCGGAGTCGATCACCGTGTCGTCGAGCCTGGTGATGACGTCGCCGGGCTTGAGGCCGGCCTTGGCGGCGGGGCCGCCTGGCTCGACCGCCTCCGCGCCGCCGACGCCCTGGTCGGTGATCTGGGCGCCGTTGGTGGTCTCCTCCAGGGAGACCGACGCGCCGATCTTGGCGTAGACCGGCTTGCCCGTCTTGATCAGCTGCTGGGCGACGTACTTGGCCTGGTTGATCGGGATGGCGAAGCCCAGGCCGATCGAGCCGGACTGGCCGGAGCTGCCCAGGCCGCCGCCGCTGGAGGACTGGATGGCGGAGTTGATGCCGATCACCGCGCCGCGCGCGTCCAGGAGCGGGCCGCCGGAGTTGCCCGGGTTGATCGAGGCGTCGGTCTGCAGGGCGTTCATGTAGGACGCCTTGCTGTCGCCGCTGCCGTCGCTGGAGGCGACCGGGCGGTTCTTGGCGCTGATGATGCCCGTCGTCACCGTGTTCGACAGGCCGAAGGGCGCGCCGATGGCGATCGTCTCGTCGCCGACGGCCACCTTGTCGGAGTCGCCGAGGGGGAGCGGCTTGAGCTGGGAGGCGGGCGCGTTCTTGAGTTTGATGACCGCGACGTCGTAGCCCTGTGCGTGGCCGACGACCTCGGCGGCGTACTTCTTGCCGTTGGGGAACGTGGCCGTCAGCCGGCCGCCGTCCACGGCGTCGGCCACCACATGGTTGTTGGTGATGATGTGGCCCTGGGTGTCGAAGACGAACCCGGTGCCGGTGCCGCCCTGGCCGTCGCTGCCCTCGGCCTCGATGGTCACCGTGCTCGGCAGCGCCCTGGCGGCCACACCCGCGATCGAGTTCGGGTCGCGCTTGACCTGCGAGGCACCGTTGTCGGAGGCGGAGACCGTGGTGGAGGTGGTGTCGTCGTTCTTGGCCAGCGTGTAGCCGATGCCGCCGCCCAGGCCGCCCGCGACCAGCGCGGCCACGATCACCGCGGCGACCAGTCCGCCGCGTCGGCCACCGGGGCGCTTGGGGGCGGGCTGCTGGTAGCCGGCGCCCCAGCCGCCACCGGCGCCGCCGTAGGGGGGCATGGCCGGGGGCGGAGGAGGCGGCCAGGAGCCGTCCACGGGCGAGCCGCCGCTGCCCTGGGGTGCCGCTCCCGGCATGCCCGGGCCCTGCGGTCCGGGGGCGGAGGAGGCGTAGGGCTGCGCGGCACCGGCGCCGCCGGGCGCGCCCGAGGAGGCCGCCGCGGGGCCGCCGGCCGCGTCACCGGACTGCGGGCCGGCCGGGGCGGGGCCCCGCCGCGGGGCCGCCGGCGCGGGCGGGGGCGCGCTGGCCCTTTTTCACACCCGGCGCCGCCGGCGGCTCCCCCCGCCGCGCTCCCCACGGGCCCCGCACCGCCCGATCGCC